>JAEVYT010000030.1 GCA_023392615.1 Bacillota bacterium
TAGTAAGACCCCTGGAAGACTACCAGGTAGATAGGACAAAGGTGGAAGTGCGGTAACGTATGTAGCTGATTGTTACTAATAGGTCGAGGGCTTGACCTAAAAAGGTTTAACAGTAAAATGAACGAAATACGTTCATTAATGGATGACATTTTCATGTGTAGGTAAAAGTCAGTTGAATAGGTAAAAACACAGCTCAAAGCGTAATGCTTTGGGTTTTTTTGAGTGTAAAATTTCATGGAAAAGTAGAGTGAATGGGATTTGAAAAGGAATTTGTTTATATAGAAAGATGTTTTAAGTGAATACTATAGTGAATATACAAAACAAAAACAGGAGGGGAAAGATCCCTCCCATTTTTGTTTTATAACTTCAATTAATTCTTATACGAAAGATATCTATTGAAATGTTATATAAAATGTTTATAATATATATGAAAACGATTTTATATAATGTATACATTAATCAAGCCTATTTAGTGGCAAACACATTCTTAATATGATCATCGGAATTTACTTAAGCGTAGAGAACTAATTGCGTATAGCTTTTAGGTTTTCAGTATTAAAGACCAGAATAATGTGGAAATAATATACATTTTACTGTATTATAAAATAGACTAATCGGTACATTTGAGAGTTATTTGACTTTTTACGGGAGTTTCCTGTGTTTATATAATTTAAAGAGAAGGATGAATTTAAATGAAAGCAAGTATAAGATTGATAAGTGAGATCACTGGGTATTCATTGGCGACGATATCCAATGCACTGAATAAGAAAAAAGGGGTTAATCCGAATACCTCGGATGAAATATTTCGTGTTGCGAGAGAGATAGGATATCTTGATAATAATTTGATTAATAAAATAAAACTTGTAATATATAAGAAAAATGGCCTGATTATTGATGATACGCCATTCTTTACCCTATTAATTAGTGGTATAGAACAGGAATGTCGTGAGGCTGGTTATGAATTGGTAATAGGCAATCTGGATGCAAGAGATCCTGAATTTCAGGAAAAAGTGAAATTACTACTGAATGAGCAGGGGACCGCGGTTATTTTATTAGGAACTGAACTATCGCCCGAAGAGTTAACTATATTTAAAGACTCACAATATCCTATACTATTATTAGATTATTGGAGCTATGATATGGACTTTAATGGCGTTATGATTAATAATGATGACTCAGCTCGAAAAGCGGTTAATTATCTTATTGGTAAAGGCCATAATAAGATTGGCTATCTAAAAGGCAGTTTTAGAATACTTGGCTTTGAGCAGAGACAAGCAGGTTATTTTACTGCGATGAGAGATAAGAATAAAGAAATATATTCAAAATATATAATTGAACTAAGCACAACAATGAACGGGGCATATAAGGATATGCTTGAATATTTGAATTATAATTCGGAACTTCCGACTGCCTTTTTTGCAGATAATGATATGATAGCACTCGGTGCGATGAAGGCATTACAGGAAAAAGGTTATCATATTCCGGATGATATATCAATTATCGGCTTTGACGATTTATCATTTTGTGAAATCACATCACCTCGCTTAACTAGCTTGCGCGTTCCAAAAGAAGAAATGGGTCGTTTAGCTGTTAGGAAGGTTATTGATATGGTTAATAACAAGGAGAATATACGTTCTAAAATTCAAGTATGTACTGAATTTGTTGAGCGGGATAGTGTAAAGGAGCTGCATCAATAGCCTATCAAATCATCACCCTGGGGGAATGAAGATACAGAAGGGATTCTTGCAATCCTTCACAAATATGAGATTAAAGCAACTTTCTTTGTAACAGGAGATTGGGTAAAACGATATCCCAAGGAATTAAAAGCAATTGCTGCAGCTGGTCATGATATTGGTAACCATAGTGAAGACCATAAATCCATGGTCACTCTATCTGAAAAGCAATGTGTAAATGAAATCATGCAAGTACATAAACAGGTGCAACAATTGACCGGTATCAATATGAATTTATTTCGATCCCCCTATGGCGACTTTAATAATACTGTGTTGTCTACAGCTAGGGATTGTGGATATTATGCGATTCAATGGGATATTGATACCTACGACTGGAAAGGTTATACCGCTCAGTGTGTTATCAATCGGACTCTCAATAATGATGAATTAAGTAACGGTTCCATCATTATTATGAATGATGGCGAAACGAATACGATTGAGGCACTGGATGGGATTATCACCGGCTTGCAGAAGAAGGGTTATGAGATTGTACCGGTATCGAAGCTGATCTATAAGAAGAATTATGTAGTGGATATGAATGGGAAACAGAAACAACGATAGAGATAAAAGAAAATGCAACTCTAGTGTGGAATATTACAATCTTGGTCCTTATAGTAAATATAGTATTTGGCTTAATTGATTAAGAGGGTGTCCCCAAAATATTACTTTTGAGGGCATCTTTTATTACAAAAGATATAAATCGTTAATGAGGATTCCATATTTATCTTTATGATATTATAATCCCAAGATTTATTGAATCAAATTTTAAATTTAGAGAATAATCGAGATATTAATTCACTCAAAATGACGTGAAGAAGTGTTGATTCAGAATAATTTGGTCTTGTAAATTATATGTGTAGATATTATAATGAAAGGTAATTATTACCATGTATAATAATTGAAGAAAGTTCCTAAATGTAGAATTATAAGTTTTTAGTAATATTTTAAAATGTTTTCATAGGAAGGATAATTGAAATGACGAAAAAAATTGCTTGGTGTAAAAAGGCAGTAGTATTTCTTGTATTGTCATCTATGCTTATCACAAATTTTTACATATCTCCTACGGTGGGAGCAGCTGAACAAAGTAAGGAATGTATAATTGCTAGCAATAAAGGTCTCATTTTTAATGGATTTTATCCTTGTGAAAATTATAATTATATTATTCAAATAACTTCTTCTAGCAGATCAAAAGTTTTTAAAACAGCTACGTTCAATCCAAATAAATGCAGTTCATATACCTTGTCAATCGAAGGAATTCCTGATGGTCAGTACTTATTAACTATAAACTTTAAAGATGATCCAAATTCAAATGATTTCCCAAGGTTGATTAGAATTAAAAATGGGATTCCATCCTTTGATTGGGTCGAACAATATTCCCAATATGCTCAAAATGAGACGAAAGACTCGAAAGTTTTGCATTATCTTACCTTACCTTTTGTAGATGGTGGACATATTCAGAGTTCATTTTCTCCTCTAGTTAAGTCTACAGTGAAGAATATTATCAAGAATTGTACTACGGATTATCAGAAAGTTAAGGCAATACACGATTATGTAGCTACAAATATGTGGTACGATTATGATACATACAATAGAGGAGGAATAGATGATAATCTTTCTGCCGATCAGTTGTTGAAGTCTAAGATAGGTCAATGTGGTAACATTGCTTATTTGGCGGAAGTACTACTTCGTGCAGCAGGTATTCCAGCAAAAGTTATTGGTGGTGCAGTGGGAAGTTTCACCACAGACCAATATAATCCAGTTGGTGTGCATGGCTGGACTGAAGCGTATTGCAATGGTCGTTGGATTGTAATGGATTGCACTTGGGATTGTGCTAACTCATATGTGAATGGTAAATACTCGACTCAAATGCCATGTAGCCAAACATATTTCGACCAACCATTGCAGACATTTGCTCAAACACACGAAGCTATGACGTACACGGAAACGGTTGTAGACGATAATGATAATTATAATGTTAAGGCTTATCAATGCATGGAAAATATTAATAGCAACTTGTATTCCCTTGATTTATTACCATATTCAACTGTTACAGATACATTTTTGGGTTATTACAAAGATCCATCATTCAAAACGCCATGTGGGAAAACTAAATTTACAACTGATATGGTAATTTATCCACTTCTGGTTCCGACTTATTACACATGGTATTTCGACACAAATGGCGGTAAAATTCCAGTAACAAAAAATAGTTATTTAATCGTTGCATCTGAAACAGAGAAATATAATACGTTGGTAAAATTACCAAAAACCCCTATAAAAGCTGAATATACTTTCAACGGCTGGTTCACTGCAAAAACAGGCGGTAAACAAATTTCCTCAACCTATAAAATTCCGTACAAATTATACAAGAAGGGGTCAGCACCATCTCTTATGTTATATGCGCATTGGTCATCTACAAGGAATTATAAAGTAACATATAAAAACGGAGCAAAAACACTATTTACCAAATCTGTAAAATCAGGAGCTAAGGCCTCTAGCATAACAGCACCTGCTAAATCTGGCTACGAGTTTGTAGGATGGTATAAAAATTCAAAACTGACTATTGCAATGAACTTCAAAACAACTGTTAAAGCTAATTTAACGTTGTATGCGAAATATGTAAAAGTACCATCAATACCGAAGTAACTTTATTGAAAGTCAAAAACGGACAAATCAAAATAATGAGGTTGTCCTTTGTGATGGGCGATTTTCTTATGCTTACACAAGGGAGTTTTTGCATAATGAAATGGAGGGAATATGCTTTATTTTTTATTAATAGGTTTTTGTGTTAATTTCGTTGAAGGTCAATTTTCAAGAAAAATTGTACCAAATTTTAAAGAGAATAGAAATAAGTACTTCTTATTCTGGTTAATAATTTTTTGTATACATTTAATTGTAGGTTTAATAGTCAAAGAAATTTTTATATGTTCGACATTTTTATGTTTATTTAATTTTATTTTAGATCTTTTATGGATAAGAAAAATGACTAAAATAATAAGCTTAATTTTTTGATAATGATAAAAGGATTTGTGTTGATCCAATATAAGAGTTGAAATCTATAATAAGAATTATAAATCTACAGGCATCTTAACGTTTTCTATAGTTTTTTTGCTTGAATATATTTTTAATGTCTCTTCTTATTTATCAAATGTAATCAATGAAAATCAATTTTACTTTCTTTCGTTCTATTTACATATTATTTCTTTTTTAGGCGAACTGTTAATACGTTGATACCTACGACTGGAAAGGCTATACCGCTCAGTGTGTTATCAATAGGACTCTCAATAATGATGAATTTAGTAACGGTTCGATTATACTTATGAACGACGGAGCAAATAATACGATTGAGGCACTGGATGGGATTATCACCGGCTTGCAGAAGAAGGGTAATAAGATTGTACCGGTATGAAGCTGATATAATTATGTAGTGGGTATGAATGGAAGACAGATGCAGAGTGAAAATCATCATAGGATTTGTTCTATAAGTTATGAGTCCATGGTAACTAAATATAAAAGTGAGTAATGAACATATATTTATAGACAAAGCATTTACATAAAAGTGATCTTGTTATTTAGTTAAAGCCGAAAAGTATTGGTTTCAGACCAACTTTTCGGCATTTTATTATAACACTTTTTCTTTAGTAAGAAATTTGTTGTTATCTTTATTTATTTGACGAAATTTAGGAATGGTAATATAATGAAATCATAGGTAATTTATCACATGTAACAATACTGCGTACATAATAGGGAGGAAAAGAAAATATGGAGCCAATGGATAAAAGAGAAGATCAGATGCAGAATAATGATTTGAATTCTTCGAATCAATCGACTACCACAGCAAATGATAATAGCGAAATGAATCAAAATTTAATCAATAATACTAAACAAAAAAGAGGCTTTTTAAGTAAGAAAATTATTATAAGTACTGCGCTTGCTTGTGTTATTATTATAATCGGAATTGTTACCATATGGTTTTTGATGATGAATGGGAAATATAATAATGCAAGTAATTTTTATAATAATAAAGAATATGGGAAAGCAATCGATGCGTTTAAAGAGTTGAAGGGCTTTAAAGACAGTAATAATATGATGAAAAAAAGCATGTATGATCAACTTATAGCAACTGTAACGGAACATGCTAAAAATGGGGAATGGCAGGAGATGAAAAAGGTAATCGAGGATAAGAATCCATCGATTGAGAATACAGATTTGCTGGATCAACTATCATCGACGTTAAGAGATATACTAACGAATACCTATACACTGAATGAGGCTGATTCAAAGCTGCAGGATGCTCAAGAAGGTTTAAAGGTTACGCAAAATGAATTAGAGTCGCTGGTTAATAATATTAAAGCTACAAAAAAAGCAAAAGACGATTCGCATCAGGATTATATAGATGCAAAGCAAAAATATGATAATACGAAAGACAAATCCGTTAGTATAAATATTTATATTATAGGGCTTGTAGGTGAAGAAAATGGGGTACAGCAATATGAGGTGGCTCCCGCAGAATATACATCGTATGGAAAGATGCCTAGCTCCAAGCACGCAATATTATATACCGGATATACAAAGTATACTTCAAAAGGTTGGGCAAGTTTGAAGGTTGTAAATTTGGGAACAGAATCGGTAGAACTAAATGATGATGCAGGTGGATTTACTCAAAAATGGAAGAGTTACATTGAAAAAGATTATTATGATGATAAATACGGAAATAGCGCATATGATGATATGAAGAATGCAAAGGACAAGTACGATAAGGAAGTGAATAATTATAATAGTCTTGTTAAATCAAAGGGTGATTTGGAAAGTGAAGTTAAAAAGTTTAATGCAATATACAATGATGTGAAATCTGCATATGACAGCATAAAGCAACAGTGTGATGCGACAGGTACTACCTTATCGAATAAAATGGGAGACTTACTGGGTCTGGGATTGACTCCTAGTAAATAATATTTGATTTGAAAATGCGGATAACCTATTAATTAAAATCACCTATTTAGTGAGAATTACAAACCGCTCACTAAGCAGGTGATTTTATTTACCAAGTCAAATAATTATCCGTAATAGAAGAATGTCTTCTCCCGGATTTTTCTCTTAATTCTTTTTTGATTTCTTCAGGAACCACTCCGTTAAATGCCTTTCCAAGTTTGGAAGCTAAATCATTTTTGCAGTTCTTACAAAAACGCCCTGTCTTTATCGTTGATCCACATATCTCACAGTCGATTCCTAAGGGGGAGTCTGGCGTGAATTCTAATCGTTCTTCACGAACCCATTTAACAATTTGATGTGTTGATACGTCATTTACCTCGGCAATTCTCTGGATAGTTGCGCCGGGATTCTCATATAAATAATCTTTTACTTTCTCAAATTTTTCTTCCATAATACTCGCACATTTCGTGCAAAATTGTGGTCCATACTGGTATAAAAAAAGTCTGCCACAATTCCTACAATTAATTGTATCCATATTTTGTTCCTTTCTGGAATATTCATTTATTTAAATAAAGCATTATGTATACTGTATCCTACGGTTTAGCCGATAACATAAATTAAAAATATGCAGTAAAATAAATATTGATGTGATTTCTTAATACATTTTATCATTTTTTGCCAAAAAATCAAAGGTTTTTATTTGTCAATAGTAAATATATGTTATAAATAGTGTTTTTTTTAATCTATTCCATAAAATATGTTATTAATTAGTAGAGCAATTTACATAAATTCAAACTAGCACGCACGAGTATGTTAATAAAGAGAATGGTATTATTCGTCCATAATTTAACTTGGTGATTAAAATTTAACAATATTTTAATGATTTTGCCATTTAGATGATATATAATAAGAATACAAATTTATAAGTTATAAAATGTTCAATTAAGAGCAAAGGTATCGCTTATAAACTTACATAAGCTTGAACGGGTAAAACACAGAATAATGCTTTCATATCGGGAGGAGTTTGATGAAAAAGAATCGCAACAAGAATTATACAATGTATTGGTTTGTTGCAATCAGCGGGGTTATGACTATTCCGGCGGCCATTATCATTATAAAGAATTTGGATGGCGGGAATCTATTGAAAACAATTGCAATTGTACTTACATTCGTAATACTATTATTCGCTATCATTTTTTTATACAAAATCATATTTGGAGTCTCAGTTCAGGAGATAACAAGTGAAGAAAAGGTGACGGAACTTGACCGAATCGATAGTGAAATTGAGAAATTTGCAAAACAGTATAGAAATCCCCAGATAGTAAAGGGGGCTTCCGTTGCTAGGTCACAAATTCAAAAGTTTAAGCGAAGAAGGAACGTTCTACTTCAAGTTGCCGGCGTGAATACTCAGGAGGATGAATCCGGTGCGATAACAGATATTATACAAACGGTAGAGGATGCTTTGGCTGTGAATATGGAACGGTTAGCAAATCGCATTGAAATCTTTGATGATGAGGGATCTCAGGAGAGCATCCGACAAAATCTTGATTTTGTAAATGAACAGATTAAAAAAAGTAATGAGATTCTGATGGAATTTGAGACTCTGATTACTGAGATGTCCAGAATAGGAGAAGTGAAGCAGGAGAAGGACATTAGTAAATTAAGAGATATGGTAAATGCAATGCAGAGTCTTAATCAGGATAGTGAAGATGAGATTGATGATTTAACTAAAAAATATGAGGGGGAGATGTATAAATGAATCGAGGAAATATGATTAAATTTGTTGTAGGGATAGGAGCGTTATTTGTAATGGTTCTTATTCTTGTAACCGCAATAAGCTCTTTGTCCAGTGCTTCTAAGAATAAAGAGCAGGATAAAAAACTCCAAACGTACATAAGTAAAAGTGAAAGTGAGAAGATTGACTTTTTGATGAAATCCATCAACGTCACTACAGCTAGTCCCAGAAAGGCATCCATTAATCTGGAACCTGCTTCTCTCTATGATGAGTTGCCTGATATATCGAAATATCCATTAGTTGTAGAAGGCAAAGGAGATATCAATATTGAAATATGTACCAGTCCAGAAAAATCAGGCGAGAATAAAGATGGTTGGATGAATGAAGTTGCCAAAAATTTCAACTCACAGAATTATAAGGTGGATGGAAAGACAATCTCTGTCTCCATTCGTAATATCTCTTCCGGTCAGGGTGCGGATTATATTCTCTCGAAAAAGTATATGCCGGATGCATTTGCTCCATCCTCGATATTATGGGGTAATCTGATTAAGGCACAAGGGGGAAGCGTTAATATTGTTTCTGACAAACTAGTTGGTAACGTGGCAGGTATATTAGTAAATGAAGCTACCAAGAAGAAGTTGGAGTCAAGTTATGGGAAGGCTGATATGGCAGCGGTATTAAAGGCAGTGGAAAAGAATGAGATGATGATGGGTTATACGAATCCACTTGCAAGTTCTACTGGTTTGAATTTCTTATTAAGTACCTTAGCTCATAGCGACAGCAAAAATTTACTAAGTGATAAAGCAAAGGCAGGCTTTACGAGCTTCCAGAATAATGTTCCTTTTGTTGCTTATACCACGATGCAGATGAGAGAGAGTGCAGCTTCGGGCAAATTAGACGGTATGGTTATGGAATATCAAACCTATCAAAATGATCCGGAATTAAAAAAATATGAATTTATACCATTTGGAATTCGGCATGATAATCCATTATATAAAGTAGGAACACTAACAGCAGATAAAGAACAAGTCTTAAGTAAGTTTGCTGAATTCTGCGCAAATAAGGATTCCCAAAAGCTTGCGACCGAGTATGGATTTAATGGTTTAGATAGCTATAAAGGTGAGAATTATGATACAAACGGTGCAACAGTCTTACAGGCACAGCAACTATGGAAGGCGAATAAGGATGGCGGTAAGGATATTATAGCGGTATTCGTAGCAGATGTTAGCGGTAGCATGGACGGAGATCCGTTATCCCAGCTTAAGAAGAGTTTAATTAATGGAGCACAGTATATCAATGATAATAACTACGTTGGTCTGGTAAGCTATAGCTCTGGAGTAACCAAGGAGGTTCCTATCGATAAATTTGACCTTAATCAACGAGCTTATTTCCAAGGAGCGGTTGAAGACCTGACAGCCGGTGGTGGTACCGCAACCTATGATGGAATAACAGTTGCAATCGATATGCTAGAGAAGGCAAAGAAGGATAAACCGAATGCGAAGGTAATGTTATTCTTGCTAAGTGATGGGGTAACAACTCAAGGTATCACACTGAATTATGCACAACCTTTAATTGAACAAAGCAAGATTCCTGTTTATACCATCGGATATAATGAAGATATTGCAGCATTGCAGAAGATATCCAATATCAATGAGGCTTCCAGTATCAACGCAGATTCGGATGATGTAATCTATAAGATTAAGAGCTTATTTAATGCACAGATGTAGTATTGATTTGGGCGTCAAATACAATAATCTTTGATTTGAATTATTAATATGTACTTGTAATGTATTGATAAGAATTGAAAAACATATCTCCTTAGCAACACGCTCTCGCTTGTATGAAGTACATAATGGTACATAAGAACATAAACTACATGTTCTAAGTGCCAACGACTTCATACGGTTGCTTAAGAGATATGTTTTCTATTCTTATGGTAAACATAATCTTGTATAGATTAACTATAAAATCATAGGATTGGAGATTTTGACACCTTAATTAATAATTATAATTTATGTCGACATAATACCGAAGAATTGTAATTCGCAATATCTGTGGCTTGCGTTTTCTTTCAAATTATGATATATACAACCTTATAACAATTAATTTGTTTTGAAAGGATTGATCGATACAATGGGTTTGAATGAAACACCTTCAGCAGATAGAATACATATCGGTTTTTTTGGAAGAAGAAATGCAGGAAAGTCAAGCATCGTAAATGCAGTAACCGGCCAGGAATTGGCAGTGGTATCCGACGTAAAGGGAACAACGACAGATCCGGTTTATAAGGCTATGGAGCTGCTTCCGATTGGCCCTGTTATGATTATCGATACACCGGGAATTGATGATGTCGGTATGCTTGGCGAGCTTCGAGTTCGCAAGACGAAACAGGTTTTGAATAAGACGGATGTGGCGGTATTAGTAGTTGATTCCATAGCTGGAATCTCTCCCGAAGATGAGGAACTGATTCAGTTCTTTAAGGAAAAGAATATTAATTACATCATTGTTTGTAATAAATCTGATTTACTTGATGCTGTTCCGGCGGTAAAGGAGCATGAAATCTATGTCAGTGCGAAAGAGAAAAATAATATAGAAGAACTGAAAGAAAAGATTGCATCGCTTGCACCGGTGGAGAATCAGAAGCTAAAAATTGTGGCTGACTTAATTAATCCCTCTGATTTTGTAGTTTTGGTTACTCCGATTGACAAGGCGGCTCCGAAGGGGAGATTGATTTTACCTCAGCAGCAGACCATTCGTGATATATTGGAAGCAGATGCTACCGCAATCGTAGTGAAGGAGTACGAGCTGAGAGAAACACTTGCTAATCTTGGGAAGAAGCCTAAGCTTGTCATCACGGATAGCCAAGTATTTGCTAAAGTTTCAGCAGATACGCCAAAGGATATTATGTTAACCTCTTTTTCTATTCTATTTGCCAGATACAAGGGGTTACTTGAAGAGGCAGCAAAGGGTGCGGCAGCAATCGAAAAACTGGAAGATGGGGATACGATATTAATCTCTGAGGGTTGTACCCATCACCGTCAATGCGATGATATCGGTCAGGTAAAGCTACCGAGATGGATCAAGAACTATACAGGCAAACAATTGAACTTTGAATTCACCTCCGGCGGTGAGTTTTATGAGGATCTTACGAAGTATAAGTTGATTGTACATTGTGGAGGATGCATGTTACCGGAGAGAGAAGTGAGATTTCGTATGAAATGTGCAGCGGATCAGGCAACACCAATTACAAATTATGGTATATTGATCGCCTATATGCAGGGCATATTGGAGAGAAGTTTAGAACCGTTTCCACACATTTTAGCAGAAATTGAGGAATAAATATGCGTAAGGAAAAAGATAAGATTGGAGAGCTAGAGCTTGCGGAGGATATTGCTTACGGGCTTCAAACTGCTCGGGCAAAGGATAACTTTGCACTAGACTTCAGGCGAACCAACTTAAAGCTTATATATAATATAGTTAAAATCAAAAAGGCAGCAGCGTTGACTTATCTAAAATTGGGTATTGGTTCAAAGGAAGTTTACGAAGCCATCGTTGAGGCTTGTAATCTGATCTTATGCGGAGATGCGGATGAGTACTTTATCGTAGATGCACTTCAAGGCGGGGCAGGTACCTCTACCAATATGAATGTAAATGAAGTGATTGCCAATCTTGCGTTAAAACAAGTGGGAAAATCCTACGGAGAATATTCTTATATCCACCCTCTTGATGATGTGAACAGAGGACAATCAACAAACGATGTATATCCAACCGCTCTTCGTATGGCGGCAATTGAATTACTCCGAGATTTGAGTGAGGGTTGTGCGAAGCTTCAACAGGCTCTTCAGCTAAAAGAGAACGAGTTTGACGATATTAAGAAACTGGGACGAACCGAATTAATGGATGCGATACCTATTACGTTAGGCTCAGAATTCGGCGCATATGCACAAGCAATCGCACGTGACCGTTGGAGAATCTATAAGGTGGAGGAACGTTTACGCCAAGTAAATATCGGTGGCACCGCAGTTGGAACCTCGAATAACGCGGAGCGAAAATACCGCTTTGGTATCATCGAAGAATTACGAAGCATGACGGATATCGGAATGGCTGTTGCGGAATACCCAATGGATATCACTCAGAACAATGATGTATTTGTTGAAGTGTCCGGGTTGCTAAAGGCATTGGCGGTAAACTTAATTAAGATATCCAATGACCTAAGATTGATGAATTCAGGACCACATGGGGGATTTGGAGAAATCAAACTTGCGGCGATGCAGATGGGCAGCACCATTATGCCAGGCAAAATCAATCCGGTTATTCCTGAGATGGTGATGCAAACCGGCATGAAAGTGATTGCAAATGACAGCGCGATATCGATGGCAGCAGCACATGGTGAATTTGAATTAAATGCATTTTTGCCTCTGATAGCAGATTCTTTATTAGAGAGCTTATCCTTGCTGATCAATTCTGTTTCATTATTTCGAACGAAATGCATTGATTTAATCGAGCCGGATCGTGAAAGATGCGAAGAATTATTGAACCGATCCTATGCATTTGCAACAGGATACACTGCGAAACTTGGATATGATGTAGTCAGCCGGGTAATCGCGGAGCATAAGGGAAATGCAGATTTAATTAGAGAGACCTTAAAGGAACTGTCAAAAGACCTCGATTAACTGACACAATATAAACGAATCGGTTACAGAAAACTACTAATCATAAGGAGGCTTACGAATGAAGACAAGAAGAGAAAAGGGTAAATATTCAACCGCAAGATTAGTACTTGGAATTATATCAATTGTATTGTTTATTATCATCGGCTTACAATCATTTATCGTGCTTGTTGATCATGCATTATCAGCAAATGCAGATCGAAGTGGAATGCTCGGAATACTGGTAGCTCTATTGGTATTGGTTGCAGGAATTATAGGAATCGCAACAAGGAATTCCAAGGCAAATGTCGGTTCCATTATTAGTACGGTTTTATATGGTTTAGGAGGAATCGTATCCTTTTGTGGTACCAATGCTTATCTAGGTTTAAGGATATGGGGAGTTTTGGTACTTAGCTTTGGAATTGTATTTTTACTAACTTCTATTCAGAAAAAGAAAGAGCTGTTTTAAATTGTTTAATAAAGTAAGATAGACTACATGAATTTAGGATAATTATATGAAAGATTCAAGTGAATATTTTCTAAAATGGAATGAATATTGTTCCTTAATAAAATTTATCTTTGGGTTCCTTGTCTAAGCTTAAGAGAAGAGTCAAAAAGTAAAGTTTATCTTTGATAAAAAAGCATCATCTTAAGGAAGTAGAGTTTCTCTTACCTTAGAATGATGCTTTTCTATGTTTTAAAATTTACTTTACTAAATTTATGTATCTAACGATTTCATAAAAGTTTAAAAAATATTTAAACATGGGCTTTTTGGAATGTTTTAGCGATTGCCTTCATTTGGTTAGAAAAAGTTATAATAACAACGGTTCTCCTTCTATTTAGAACTACAATTAAAATAATAATTGTGCATCATTTCAAAGTATAATCTACATAACTGTTCTATTATATTCAATAATGGCACTACCTTAATCTATGCTTCCTTAAATACCAAATAGAATATCTTTATGCTTGATTTTAATATCAACAGTTATTGATGGATTTTGTAAACATGATAAACAATCAAATACCAACTCAATTATAAATCAAAATACATCCTTCCCGGTTCCGATTGGGTTATAGTGCTTAAATAAAATATATATGCCAGATGTTTCATCAATGTAAGGAATATCGATTTACCTCGCAAAGTTAAATTTCGTGAGCGGTATAAGAAACTAGAATTCAAAGTGGATAAATGGTGTCGCGTTGGACGTAAGAATGAATACTTTCTATTGCTCACTATACACTTTGTTGATACTAGTCTGATATTAGCTTTTTTACGAGATACTAATACATCTATATCAGTAACAGATATCTATGAAACGCTTTATGACAGGCTGGGAAAGCCTCTCTTCAAAAAATTGTTTCCGGTTACTCTGACGGATAACGGCAGCGAGTTTTCTAATCCCTAAGCCATCGAGTTTGGAGATGAGAAATTCACTGGACTTCGCACAAATTGTTTAACTGATATGTTGGAAATTGATGTAAAAAGATATAATGGAGGTAAATCATGGACTGTTCTGAAGGATTCTTCCAAAAAGGAGCAGCCTCAACAATGACACAAGAAGATATCAGCTTAATGATGAACTTTTTTAATTCTTAAAAAAGAAAAAAGGTGAACATCCGTTGCCTATGCGAAATGTTCAGCTTTTCCATATAGAGAAGAGGTTTTACATAACTTGGATATTCACCAGGTACTGCCAGTGACATTATGTTAAAAGCAAGACTTCTTAAAAATAATATAAAACAGCGCTAACAGCTCATTAATTACTGAAAAAAGGGGGAGATTCTCCGATTACAAAAAATCGAGAGGGAGTTGACTTCCTTTTGGTATGTCTATTTTCTGTATAATACTGTAGAAAAGCAAAAAATCAAACTGCAATTCACTTACAAGTGGAACTTTTAGTTAACAATAACTGCATTTCAATTATAAAAGTTGTAGTTTTACTTACATATATCCAGTTGTTGGTTACAAATATTGTAGCTCGTTTATTTGTGGCATCTCGCGTTGCTATAAAGCTATTTTTTTACGTTTTTGTACATATTTATACAAAATATGAATAATTAGTTATATATTAATTGACATATGTTGTTAATATATATATAATATTGGATGTGTCAAAATATTATATATTTAAATAATTTAATAAGGAGGATATTTAAGTGAGAAAGTTAAATAATAATTTTGGAAAAATATTCATAATAACTGCGCTTATCTTGAGTTTATCAACTTCGCCCGCATACGCAGATATTTTTGGAGGAACTACATCAAGAAATTCAGATGGCTACATAGAAATATATTATGATTCAAGTATTAAAGAAAACGGTTATAGTAGCATGTTTGGTAATGCATTAGAAGAATGGACTGGTATTAGTAGTAAAATGAAAGGGATTTGGCATATCAGTAGTCACGCTACAAATTGTACTACAGCTTATGTTGCAGATACATCTGTAAGTGGTAAGTTAGGTCAGTGTATGCCTTATAAAAAAGTTTTAGGTATTGGTGTAGCAGCAGATTATGATGAGAATTGGAGCTATACTGTGCTTACTGTTTATGATAATCAAATGGAAAAAGAAAAAATGACTGATGCACAAAAAACTGCTAACATCGCGCATGAAATGGGTCATATGCAAAAATTAAAACATACATCAGTAAGCAATACTTCAATTATGAAACAGGGAATTCAGTCCATAAAAGTTCAATCATATGATAAAAATGAAATAAAAAGGAAATGGAATTAATTATTT
Source organism: Bacillota bacterium (assembly GCA_023392615.1). GTDB lineage: Bacteria > Bacillota > Clostridia > Lachnospirales > Lachnospiraceae > Mobilitalea. The sequence goes on from JAEVYT010000030.1 coordinate 15,795, forward strand.
TATTTGAAGGAGGATTAACATTGAAAAAGAAAATAACATTATCAATATGCTTGTTAGTTATGATATTTGGAGGTTTATATTATTTTACAATATATAGTACAGTACATGAAATTAAAATACATGCAGATTATGTGACTTATAATACGGAAGACCAATTAAGTAATGACGCAGATATTATTTTGTATGGCACACCTAAAGATAAATTTGAAGATAGGGAACATGTGAATAAATTTCAGAATGGTACATTACTTGATTTTTATACATTGACTGATTTCAATGTACAAGAAGTGATAAAAAATTCAACAACATTAACAATTAATAAATCTGATTCTTTTAAAGTTATTGAACCAGCTGGAATGATTCAAGAAATTGACGGAAAAAAGATATTAGAAATGGATGCTTACAAACCAATGAACCAAGATAACAATTATGTGATTTTTTTAAAAAATAATGGTATAGGTGGTTATTCAATAATTAATATGTCAAATGGAGCCTTTAATATGGATGAAACAAAAAGTAGCATAAGTAGTGAAGGTATAGATAACGAAAAACATTCTGAAATTAAAAAATCAGTAAAGAAGAAATATTCCAAATTCATTCATTAACTAGATTTTCAAAGTACATAGGTGATAATTGGTACTAGCAGAGGTATTCTATCGAAATACCTCTGCTAGTATTTTGGCTCTTTGTCGATCCTGCTAATGAAGTCAAGAATTAATTAAAGTTATTTTAATAAATAAAAATGCATCATTAATAAAGAACGAGAGTTTCTCTTTCCTAAAAATGATGCTTCTTTTTTGTAGCTCTATCAATTACACTTTTTTAAAAATCTTTAAACAAATTTTAAAACTTGAGTATTGTTTTTTGAAATAGTATATCATTTTACTGTATTATCATTATTTTCACAAAATAGAATAACAAATATTTAATGGTTTTACTTACTGATTATAGTGAAAAATATAATACCATATGAATTTTCCAAAGCCAGATCACAGGTTTTGGAGAATAATAAATCATCAGTTATGGCATGCCGATTTTTAAGGAATTATTAAGGATTAGATATTTAAGGTTTTTATTGATTATCATAGCTAAGTGTTGTAATTTCTTGATTTATAGCATTTGATATAATAATTACTATTAATATTATTCAGATAGATACTAACGGCGCGTCAGTTTCAGAGCTTATATAGAGATTATCGAACGTTGAAGCATGCTACTAGGTCAAGTGGTGGGTTTTGAGTTCACATCCGGTAAGTATTTAAGGGCTTGGCTAGGTGAATGATACTGAAATTAAAGAAAACTTATATAAAAGCCTTGAATTTTTCCAGGCTTATTTTGCTATTTAAGAGGGATATGAATGATATATGAATATACAAAGGTAAGTACTAAGACAGCAAGCTATGGAAGGTAATATTATAGAAATTCAAGAAAATTTTACAAAAATAGAATATGGCAGATGTAAAACTTAGATAGCTTTACGGGAATAAAAACGGTTGGGAGGAACTTAAATAAGATATTGAATAAGCTAAAAGAAAGGATTCGATAATATGTAATAAATTTGATTTGATTGCGCAGAGCTTAGGTAGAGAAAGTATTAATAACTCTTAGATTGAAGAGTAAAAATATGTATAATTCATATAGGATTTATGGAGAATACACCGAGTAATAAATAAATGACATTTTGCTTTTTCAGAATTTATAAATTTCATAATGAACTTCCCCTGGAAGGAAAGTTCATTATGAAATTATCATCGGATTATCGAGAAGTTAGATCAAAGGACTCTGGAAAAAGCAAATATAATATGTGCTGTAGCTACTTCACACGAATTGTAATACTGATTTTCTAGTGGGTTATGTTCAATATTTATCTATTAAAGTAGATAGCTGAACAAAATAATGTATATATTTCTATTTGGAATTAGCATCCGCTTTGAATTGTTTATTAAGAGTTCTATGGAATATATTACAAGTTTTTGATATTTCCTCTAGATAAATTTATTGGGAATATGTAATTCATATACCTTAACATTAGTATAAAATCTAAATGGTAATTGTTTGACATAATTATAGCGATACCATTCAAAAGCTGAGAATATAAGTATGTAAAAACTTATCGGTTGACCCGGCCGTATATCAGTATTATAATATCGATATTGAAAGTTCGCTTGTATTTGCTAACCAATAAACGTATGGACTTACATAACATAGAATATTCATCCGTCCTATAGGAGGTGGAACAAATGAATGAGAATGTGAAAAAACCGATTACAACACAAGCACTGAATCGTATGTCGTATTATATTCAACAATTACGGTTATTAAAGGAACAAGGAGTGGAAACAGTATCGGCACCGAAGATAGCGACTTTGCTTCATCTGAATGAGGTGGTGGTTAGAAAGGATTTTGCTTCGGTTTATGTGAATAAAGGAAAGCCTAAGACAGGTTTTATCGTAGAGGATTTACTGGATTCGATGGAAAGTATACTGGGTTATAATAATGCGGATGAGGCTGTGATTATCGGTGCAGGATCACTTGCTCACGCGATTATGTCCCATGAAGGGTTTAAGGATTACGGGTTAAAAATCGTTGCGGCATTTGATACCAATCCGGACATCGTAGGAACAGAGATAAACGGAGTCAGGGTTTTGCCTACGGACACCATTAGTAACCTTTGTAGGCGCATGCAGATTCATATCGGCATTATTACCGTACCACCTTCCCAAGCACAGATTGTGTGCGATCAGTTGGTAGCGGGAGGGATACAGGGAATATGGAATTTTGCACCGGTACATTTGTCCGTGCCGGATTATATTCTTGTACGGAATGAAAATCTTGCAGCTTCTCTTGCAGCGTTGTCAAATCATCTGAAACAGGCAATGAGAACGAGTGACTAGAGTGAATGATAGAAAGATGGGTTAACAATGAATACACAACATTTAAAATATGTTATAGAGGTAGAGAGAACAAGCTCTATCTCCCATGCGGCTGAAAATTTATACATGGGACAACCAAGCTTAAGTAAAGCTATCAAGGAACTGGAAGATTCCCTCGGCTTTACTATTTTTGAACGTACCTCTAAGGGGGTAACGCCCACGCAAAAGGGTACTAAATTCTTATCCTACGCCAGAAATGTATTAAATCAAATAGATATGATGGAATCTTTATCTGATGAGGTGGATTCAGATATGCAGAACTTTAATATATCGATTCCGAGAGGAAGTTATATTGCAGATGCAATAACGAATTTTATTTTGGAACTCGATAGTTCAACCGGAATTCATGTCAATGTACAGGAGACGAATTCGTTGCAAGTAGTCAGTAATATTTTTGATGGTCCTTTCAATCTGGGTATTATAAGGTACCAGACAGAGTACGAGAATTATTTTGTGGACTATCTGAATGAAAAACAGCTTCGTTTCGAACAAATCTGGGAATTTGATTATCTCGCATTGATGTCTGTGAATCATCCTCTGGCGAAAAAAGATCATGTTGATTTTAAGGAACTCAAAAAATATACCGAAGTGACACATGGAGATACCTCGATTCCTTATATATTACCGAATAATAGTCGGGCCGATGCACCCTCAAAGAATGCCAAGGCGATTTATGTATATGATCGCGGAAGTCAATTTGATATTCTTTCGGAAGTTCCCACCTCCTATATGTGGGTATCACCTGTTCCGGATAAATGGCTTAAGCGTTATCAGCTTGTTCAACGAAGATGTGTAGTGGATAATAATCGGTATAAGGACGTATTCATCTATCCTAAGAATTATAAGCTGACCGAATTAGATCGTCGATTTATTGATTTGTTATCGGAAGCGAAGAATGAAGTATCCTTTCGGGAATATCATTAATATGTATTTCTCTGATAGAAGTATGATCTGTATGTAAGGTATTCTCGGTTTTATAAATTTTACAAAATCACAATCAGCTATTATATGTATATTAGAATTAATTTACTTGTTATATTAGAATTATTTAATTTGCTATATCAGTATTGGAATATCGATATAACAATATCGAATATATAATAAGAAATGTTTGGTAAAGAAAATGGAAAATAAAAGAATCGCCACAAGATAAATTAGAGTATATAGTAATTTGAAGCATTTTATCTAGATGATTATAAAAATAGCCTATTATAAGGTATCTGAGCGTTTGAATACTGGATGAAATCCTTTGAGTTTGGCTGCTATCAAGCTTTCTATTATGTGTCAATCCAAGAATTATATGTTACCATCGTATCCAACAAAACCATAGAAATCCGTATATCGATATTGGAATATCGATATACGGATTTTGCATTTCACATCCCACAAAAAGATTGTTAAAATATAAACAATCCAAACGACAACATTTGGTGGTACTTTAGAAGTCATCGTCTGTGGGCGAAAACATCACATATTATAAAGGAGATTGAACTATGGCTAGATTTACATTACCGAGAGATCTTTATCATGGCAAGGGTTCACTGGAGTCATTAAAGACATTAACAGGAACAAAAGCAATTGTAGTAGTAGGTGGAGGAAGCATGAAACGCTTCGGCTTCTTAGATAAAGTAGTTACTAATTTGGAAGAGGCAGGCATGCAGGTGCAGTTATTTGAAGGCGTTGAGCCAGATCCTTCTGTGGAGACAGTTATGAAGGGTGCGGAGGCGATGAAAGACTTTGAGCCGGATTGGATTGTTGCAATCGGCGGAGGATCTCCGATTGATGCTGCAAAGGCAATGTGGGCATTTTATGAATACCCTGAGACGACCTTTGATGAGCTTTGTATTCCATTTAATTTTCCAACACTTCGTACCAAAGCAAAGTTCTGTGCAATTCCATCAACCTCAGGAACTGCAACAGAAGTAACAGCATTCTCTGTTATTACTGATTATGCGAAGGGTGTAAAATATCCTTTAGCTGATTTTAATATAACTCCAGACGTAGCAATTGTTGATCCGGAATTGGCAGAAACTATGCCGAAAAAACTTACCGCACATACCGGTATGGATGCAATGACTCATGCAGTAGAAGCATATGTATCCACATTAAATAGTGATTACACCGATCCGCTTGCGCTACACGCAATCAAGATGATTAGTGAGAATCTCTTAAAATCCTATGAAGGTGATATGGAAGCCCGTGCCAAGATGCATAATGCACAATGTCTTGCAGGAATGGCATTCTCCAATGCGCTCTTAGGTATCGTTCACTCCATCGCTCATAAGACTGGTGCTGCATATTCCGGCGGACATATCGTACATGGTTGTGCAAATGCGATGTACCTTCCAAAGGTTATAAAGTATAATGCTGTGGATAAGACAGCAGATGAAAGATATTCTGAGATTGCTGCATTCTTGGGACTTGAGCGCAGTACAGATGCTTTGATCAAACATATTAATGAGATGAATAGAGCTTTAGATATACCAACCTGTATCAAAGATTATGAGGGTGGAATCATAGATGAAAAGGAATTCCTTGAGAAACTTCCTAAGGTAGCAGAACTGGCTGTTGGCGATGCATGCACCGGTTCTAATCCAAGAGCAATTACCCCTGAGGTAATGGAGAAATTATTGTATTGTTGTTATTACGATACAGAAGTAGCTTTCTAATCCATAACTGCTAGATTGTGTCGCCACGCAAGAAAAGTTATCGGTTTGAAATATAAAAGGCTGTAGCTGTCAAAGGCCGCAGCCCTTTTTTTGCAACAAATAGTTGAGACATCGTATGCACTACCCAGTTTCTTGATCAATAAGACTCATAGGGTAAATGCATTGGAGGGATTTATGTATAAAATAGTAAAGAAAGAAATATTGAATTCAACAGTTACCTTAATGGAGATTGAAGCTCCGATGGTAGCAAAGAAGGCGGAACCCGGTCAGTTTATTATATTAAGGACGGATGAGAACGGCGAGAGAATCCCGCTAACCATCGCTGATTTTGATTGTGTTGGAGGAACGGTAACGATTATATTCCAGGTTGTTGGTGCAACCACGGAAGAATTAAACTATAAGAAAGTAGGAGATTATCTCGAGGACTTTGTTGGCCCTCTTGGAAGAGCTACCGAAACAGAAGGTAAGAAAAAGGTAGCGGTAGTAGGCGGTGGCGTCGGATGCGCCATAGCATATCCGGTGGTTAAAAAATTCCACGAACAGGGAGCGGAAGTACATGCGATTGTAGGCTTTCGTAATAAAGAGCTTATTATACTGGAAGAGGAATTTAAGAACAATAGTTCAAAGTTCATATTGATGACAGATGATGGAAGCTGTGGAGAAAAGGGTCTTGTAACCAACGCATTAAAGGATCTTTTGGATAGCGGAGAAAAATACGACGAAGTCATTACAATTGGACCTCTTATAATGATGAAGTTTGTAAGTAATCTTACCAGGGAATATAATGTGAAAACAATCGCCAGCATGAATCCGGTTATGATTGATGGAACCGGTATGTGTGGAGGTTGCCGTTTAACAGTTGGTGGTGAGATCAAATTTGCTTGTGTGGATGGACCGGAATTTGATGGACATAAAGTTGATTTTGAGGAAGCAATCGCAAGATCTGCGATGTACCGAGAATTTGAAGTGAGAGTACATGAGGAAACTTGCAATCTCTTGAAAGAAGAGGTGAAGTAGTATGGCCCTAAATATGTCTTTATATAAAAATGAAATGGCACTTCAGGAAGCGGAAGTAAGAAATAAAAACTTTCTTGAAGTGGCATTAGGATATACCAAGGAGCAGGCATTGGATGAAGCTGCGCGCTGCTTAAACTGTAAACACAAACCATGTGTGAGCGGTTGCCCTGTGCAAATTGACATTCCTGCCTTTATACAGAAGGTTGCAGCAGGTGAGTTTGAGGAAGCTTATCAAATCATATCCAAAGACAGTTCCCTTCCCGCTGTTTGCGGCAGAGTCTGCCCACAGGAATCCCAATGTGAATCCAAATGTGTCAGAGGGTTAAAAGGAGAAGCTGTGGCAATCGGTCGATTAGAACGATTTGTGGCAGATTACCATAATCAGAATTGTGAAGATATTCCGGGAAAGCCTCAGAGCAACGGACACAAGGTAGCAGTAATCGGTTCCGGCCCTTCCGGCCTGGCATGTGCGGGTGATCTTGCAAGAAGAGGGTATCAGGTTACAGTATTTGAGGCCTTACATCTGGCTGGTGGAGTATTGGTATACGGAATACCGGAATTTCGACTTCCCAAGCAGATCGTAAAGAAGGAGATAGCTACGTTAAAGCATCTGGGAGTAGAAATTCAAACCAATATGGTGATCGGTAAAACGTTATCTATTGATGAATTAATGAAGGAATATGGTTATGAAGCGGTATTCATTGGATCAGGGGCAGGTCTTCCGAATTTTATGAATATCAGCGGTGAGAATCTAAAAGGGGTTTATTCTGCAAATGAATTCCTCACAAGAATCAATCTGATGAAGGCCTATGAAGAAGGTGCAAATACCCCGATTCAAAAAGGAAGTAAGGTTGCTGTAGTCGGAGGCGGAAATGTTGCAATGGACGCGGCTCGCTGTGCAAAGCGACTGGGAGCAGACGTTACAATAATCTATCGACGTACCGAGAAGGAACTGCCTGCTCGTTTGGAAGAAGTGGAGCATGCAAAAGAGGAAGGAATTAATTTTATGTTTTTAACAAATCCCTTAAAGATTAATGGTGATGAAGAGGGATGGGTTTGTAATATAGAATGTCAGAGAATGGAGCTGGGTGAGGCGGATGCGTCGGGGAGACAACGGCCAATCCCGGTAAAAGGGAGCGAGTTTGAATTGGATACGGATTGTGTAATTATGTCAATCGGAACCTCGCCAAATCCTTTGATTAAAGCGACTACTACGGGTCTTGTGACACAACGATGGGGAGGAATCATTGTGAACGAAGATACGGGGCTGACCAGCAGAATCGGTGTCTATGCAGGAGGAGATGCAGTAACCGGTGCCGCTACGGTCATTCTGGCAATGGGAGCGGGAAAGACGGCTGCCGCAGCAATTGATCAGTACTTATCCGTTTAACAAAAGAAATGTGTAGTATTAGTGTTGAGTTAGTGAATGAAGGGATTAAACGGGTAGGTACGATATAATAATTATATAAATTATAGTTTGAGGAAAAGAGAAAAGACTAGAAGATAGAAAAGATGTTGCATCACAAACTTAGTTTTGTGTTGCAACATCTTTTTGTTAACCAATCATTCCTTAGCTTGAAAGAAGGGATTTGCTATAACCGGATGAGGAGGAACGATGATAAAGTAGACCTTCTCAGTGAATTCAGCCTATAACTCCGAGAATATATTGTTTATCGTATCAACAGGGAGTACGAGAGCGAAGCGAACATATCCTTCACCCAGAATACCGAAGCTACTACCCGGTGTACATAATATACCGGTTTTGTGAAAGAGCTTCTTACAATAATCAATGGAATCTGTATAACCGCTTGGAATGCGAGCCCATACAAACATGGAACCGGCAGATTTGGTAACTTGCATTCCGAGCGTTTCAAGTCCTTCGCATAGAGCGTCTCTCCTGCGTTCGTATTCCTTGCAATTCACAGCGACGCTATCTTGAGGACCATTCAATGCAGCGATAGCAGCCTTTTGTACTAAATAACTGGTTCCATAATCGAATTGGGAACGAATTGTTTTGAATTTATGTATAATTTCTGCATTACCAAGTAGGAATGAGATTCGGATTCCGGTGATATTATAGGTTTTCGATAGGGAATTGAATTCTACACCCACTTCCTTTGCATTCGGGAAGCTTAAGAACGAGATACCCTTCGCTCCGTCATAGATAATCTCTGAGTAGGCATTATCATGTACAATTACAATTTCATACTTCTTTGCATATGCAATTAACTCTTCATAAAAGGAAGCTGGAGCGGTTGCGCATACGGGATTAGCGGGATAGGATACAATCATCAGTTTCGCTTTTTTTGCCACCTCTTCAGAGATTGAAGAAAAATCAGGAAGATAGTTATTCTCTGGTAGAAGTTCGTAATACTCTATCTTAGCGCCGGATAGATAAGGGCCAATCTCAAAGATAGGGTATCCTGGGTTTGGCACCAATACAGTGTCTCCATAATTACATAGCGCCAGTCCAATATGCGTCATACCTTCTTGGGTTCCACTAACAGAGGTGATTTCCTGTGAAGTCAGAGAAACCTGATATCTTCTCTGATACCAACTGATAACGGATTCGATTAACTCAGGTGAATCGCCTAAGGAATATTTATAGTTTTCAGGATCAAGGGCGGCCTTTGATACTGCTTCCATGACAAAGGAATCCGGCTTGAAGTCTGGCGTTCCTACCGTGAAATTATAAACCGGCAAGCCCAACTCTTCTCGTTCTTTTTTATACTCATTTAAGGTATTAAATATATTGCTTCCAAAGCGATCTACTCTATTTGAAAATTCAATCTTCATATCATACTCCTTATTCATCGAATTAATTTGTTTTAATTTTTTCCAGTATTTATACAATACACCTGTTATAAATAAATGTCAAAAGTTCATTGAAAGCCAATGATAAATAAACTGATTACATGTAAAATATCATATATAAAACTATCATAAAGAATACTAATATGAATTTGCGTAGCAATTATTTATTCGGAATTGATACGAAGTGTGATGGATGCATGTTTTATTGATGCATGTTTTATTGATGAGTAATAGATGATAGAAGTAAAGAAGATTTGAAAATAAAATTTAGTTGATAAATTGAGGGCGTCAACGTATAATATATGAAACATATAAAACATATATTATATATTTGGGAGTTTAACGCGATGAGTTATAATAATTTGCATATATTAATAACCCGTTAGATATGAAACAATTTGTTTGGAATGTAATTAAAATAGAAGAGGTGGCCTGACATGGAGCAAAAAGTTCAAGAGATCGTAAAATTGATAATGAATGATTATACGAAGCCAGCAGTGATTAATAAAGAAGATACGTTCAATCAGCCGAACAAAGATGATATCATATCAATATTAAAAGATTTGCAGTATATCATATTCCCGGGATATTTTAATAATAAGATATTGAAGAGCTATCACATGGAGTATCAGCTTGGAGCAGTAATTGAGGATGTCACCTATCAATTAAATAAGCAAATAGGTTTCGCACTTCGATATAATCCGGTTTATACAGAGGCAAAAAAAGAGGATATCGATGCAGTTTCAGAGGAGCTGACGATCTCTTTTATGAAGAAAATACCTACAATTCGTGATTATCTTGAAACAGATGTGGAAGCGGCGTATGAAGGAGATCCAGCAGCATATAGCAAGGATGAGATTATATTTTCCTATCCTGGTGTATATGCCGTGATGGTAAACCGTATCGCACATGAATTGTATTTGCTTGGGGTGCCGTTGATCCCTAGAATTATGACGGAATATGCTCATACGATTACAGGGATTGATATTCATCCAGGAGCTACGATTGGTACGTACTTCTTTATCGATCATGGAACCGGTATCGTAATCGGTGAGACCACCCATATTGGCAATCATGTAAAGATATATCAAGGGGTTACGTTGGGAGCGTTATCTACAAAAGGAGGTCAGAGCTTAAAGAGCGTTAAGAGACATCCTACCATCGAGGATGGGGTAACGATCTACTCCGGTGCATCTATTCTGGGAGGAGATACAATCATCGGCCAGGAGGTTGTAATTGGAAGTAATGCATTCGTTACAAAAACCGTACCACCTAAGACAAAGGTCAGCATGAAAAATCCGGAGTTGCAGTTTAAGGCCTATGCAGGTGCAACACCGGAGGTGAAAGAGCTAAATCAGTACGATTTCTTCGATTATATGATATAAGAATAAGGGGTTGCTGCAAATAAATAATTTATAGGAATAATGTTATATTGCCATAATGCACTGTTTGGAAGACACTATCCATACTTTTGTATTTTCGAAGGCGCACATTTATGTACGACTACGAAATACAAAATATGTATGGTGTACTTCCAACCTGTGTGTGAGGCAAATAACATTGTACCGTAATAAAATTATTGTTTGCAGCAATCCCTTATACAAAGTGGGTAACTCGCTCGATTTTTGCACTTCTATTCTGATTTCTTATCTTATTCGGTGTTGAACCATAAGCATACTTGAACATTCTCATAAAGACTTTATAATTGGTTATCCCGTTTTTTTCAAGCAGATAGGTTATGCTATCATTGCTTTGGATGAGATCGTTATAGAAGTTGATTAATCGCACTGTATTTACATATTCTAAGAATGTTTGATTCGTATATTTCTTAAACAGTCTGCAAAAGTACTCAGTACTTAAAGATAAGTTTGCAGCAGCTTCCTTCAGTGTAATTTGCTTCTGGTAATTCTTTTTAACATAGCTGATGATTTGCTCAATTCGTTGAAAATCCCGGTCCGCTCTTTCACGATTGTGTAAAGATAGCTTGGTTGTATATTTTTTATATAATATATATAAGAATTCATAGAGCAATGAGGTGAAATGAAGCTGATAGCCATCTTCTTTTTCCTCAAAACAACTCTTCATCTGAATTAAATAATGTTCCAAGCAGTCATGAATATCCTCGCTCTCGGAGCAAGGTGTGTAGAATTCTTGGAAGTGGATCAGTTCCAGGTCAGGAAGGATAAGCTTTAAATTGGCATAAGGAATCTGCAAAAGCATATACTTAACCTCGCCGTGAGCCTGTGTGGAATGAATATCCTTCGGATTAATGATCAATGTGTTATGTGAATTTAGTTCATAAACATGATCATTGATATGAACGGTCATAGAACCTGAGAGGATATGAAGTACCTCCACGTGACTATGCCAATGAGCCGGATAGAGTTCATTCATAATGTTCAATATCTCAAAACGAACCTGTAGCCTTGAATCATCAAATATGGTTTCATGGGAATATAAGGACATAACTCACCTCGAATCTAAGTTAGATATCAAAATTATACTAATAACTAACCTATATTATAGACATAAACGATAATTACGTCAATATTAACCTATATTTAGGCTAAGATTCTATATAGATAAACCTATTGTGAATGTATAAAATCATTAAAGAGAGAAAACATGATAATAATTACTCGAAAGGACTATGGTTAAATGGTAGTAAATGAAATTCTGGATTGGAATAAATATTGTGAGGTAGCTAAAAAGGCTATAACAGAAGGAATCGTACTAATTAAAAATGACGGTGCTCTTCCGATTAAGAAGGATAGTAAAGTTGCATTATTTGGTAGAATGCAAAATAATTATTATAAAAGTGGAACAGGTTCCGGTGGTATGGTTAACGTATCAAAGGTTATCAGTATCTTAGATGGCCTATCAGAATGTAAAGATATCACTCTGAATCAAGATTTATTAAAGGTATATCAAGAATGGGAGCAGGAGCATCCATTTGATAGCGGCATAGGTTGGGGGAATGAACCTTGGTCACAGGAAGAGATGCCCTTGTCTGAGGAGTTAATTCAATCCGCAGCAAAAGATAGCAAACAGGCAATTGTCATAATTGCAAGAACCGCGGGTGAGGACAAAGATAACCAGGATAGACCCGGATCATATCAATTAACAGATACGGAAAAGGATATGTTATCAGGGGTAAGAAAAGCATTTGACAAGGTGACTGTTGTACTCAATGTAGGAAATATTGTGGATATGTCGTTTGTAGATGAATTTAACATTGATGCAGTTTTATATGCTTGGCAGGGCGGAATGATTGGCGGAGCCGGTGTTGCAGATGTACTTACCGGAGCAGCATATCCTTCCGGAAAGCTGACAGATACGATAGCGTACTCCTTAGCAGACTATCCTTCGGATTCTAACTTTGGCGATGAAGAAAGAAACTTCTATATGGAAGATATTTATGTCGGATATCGTTACTTTGAAACTGTGGCAAAGGATAAAGTTCAATATCCTTTTGGGTTTGGTCTTTCTTATACTAGCTTTGATATATCTTATAAAGAAGCAAAAAAAGATAATAATGTGATTCAACTGGAAGTTACAGTAACCAATACGGGTGATGCAATCGGTAAGGAAGTAGTACAGATTTATTACGAAGCACCTCAAGGATTGTTGGGTAAACCTTTAAGAAATCTTATTGACTTTCAGAAGACGAAAGAATTAAAGCCAAAAGAAGCACAGACCTTGTATTTTAGTATTGATATTACAAAAATGGCTTCTTATGATGATGCTGGTTTGACCGGTCATAAATCCTGTTTTGTACTAGAAGCCGGCGAATATAAATTGTATGTGGGCAATAATGTTCGAGATGTGAAGATTGCAGGAAGCTTTATACTGGAAGAGCTATTTGTTGCAGGGAAAACGTTAGAAGCACTAGCACCTGATAAATCCTATAGAAGAATGAAACCTGCGATTGGCAAGGACGGAAGCTATACGATGCAGCTTGAGAATGTACCAACAAGTACGATTGATAGCGTAGACAAGAGAAATACAAACATTCCTCAGGATATTGCATATACAGGAGATCAGGGCATTAAGTTAATTGACGTGAAGAAGGGCAAGGCAACGATGGAGCAGTTTATTGCTCAGCTATCGGATGAGGATTTATCCTGTATTATCCGAGGAGAAGGTATGGGAAGTCCTAAGGTTACACCCGGAACTGCTGCCGCCTTCGGAGGTGTATCTGAACAATTAAAATCCTATGGTATTCCTTGTGGCTGTTGTTCTGACGGACCTTCCGGCATGCGTCTGGATTGCGGTACGAAGGCCTTCAGCCATCCAAACGGCACCTTGTTAGCATGTACATTTAATGAGTCATTAGTAGAAGAACTCTTTACGTTAATGGGCGTAGAGATGGTTAAGAATAAGGTGGATTGTTTACTTGGACCGGGTATGAACATTCACAGACATCCACTAAATGGAAGAAATTTTGAGTATTTTTCAGAAGATCCGATCGTTACCGGAAGAATGGCAGTTGCACAGCTTAAGGGAATGCATAAGTCTGGAGTAACCGGAACAATAAAGCATTTTTGCGGTAATAATCAAGAATATAAGAGACATGAGTCGGACTCGGTTATATCAGAGCGTGCACTAAGAGAAATCTATCTGAAAGGTTTCGAGATTGCTGTGAGAGATGGAAATGCTTGTTCCATCATGACCACTTACGGTTCCGTAAATGGATTATGGACAGCCGGAAGCTATGACCTAAATACTACAATTCTTCGTGAAGAATGGGGATTTAAGGGAATCGTAATGACGGACTGGTGGGCTAATATAAACGAGAAAAACGGACAGGTGAGCAAAACAAACTTTGCTGCTATGGCTCGTTCCCAGAATGATCTTTATATGGTTTGCCCGAATGCTGCGGTAAACAGCAGCGGTGACAATACATTAGAGGCATTGGAGTTAGGCACTTTAACAAGAGGTGAATTGCAGAGAAATGCAATGAATATCTGTGAATTTTTATTAAATACCCATGCTCTTGATCGTATGGTCGGAATAGAAAGTAAGATTGAAGTAATCAATTCTCCTGGGGAAGAAGAGGAATTGCAAAATAGCGAAGTGACTTATTACAATGTGGAAGATGTCACAACAACAATCTCCATGCAGGAAGTAGATACAAACAAGGGAAGTAGTTTTGCGATTGGACTTGATGTGAATAATATCGGTAATTACAAACTAGAACTGATTGGAAAGTCCGATTTGGGCGAATTGGCACAGATGCTAATTACAGTATTCATTGAAGGAATTCCTGAAGCTGCATTTACCTTTAATGGTACCGGTGGAGAATGGGTGACCAAGTCAAGTGTTGTATTATTAAAGTCCAAATATGCCGTGATGAGATTATACTTTGGTCAAAGCGGTGTTCAGTTAAAGGAAATCAGATTAATAAAAGCATAAAAACATTAAATCGTTTCAAGAAAAGGGGAGCCCCACTGTGTGGCTCCCCTTTTTACTGTGGATGATAATAATTACGCATTATTGTATACAAAAACTTATGTATCAATCTATTCTACGGTGATAACACCTACTGGGCAGCTATCGCAGGCATCTTTTGCATCATTTTCGGCATCTGAGGGAACAACATCTACAGATACCTCAGCAATTCCATCATCCGCCATACGAAAAACCTTCGGACATATTCCGGCACAAAGGCCGCAACCAATACATCCCTCTCTATCAATATTTGCTTTCATAATCATATCCCCTTTCCTTTAATTATAACGCTAGAATTAAATACTTATTGTTCTATTTATACTATATACCGAAATAGCAAGAATGCTGTAGCTATGGCTACAATTATTTTCCTGAAATTATATTATTATATTTGAAAGAATAATAATTCAACTAAGTTAGTTGTGTTTTGCTTAGAAAATATATTTTATGAATGAATCAAATAATGTGACTTGAATCACAGATTTGAAGGAAAGCATTTGTTACAATCACATCGAAGATAAAAAGGAGGAATACATATGATTAATTTGACAAATATGAATAAACAACATGGTAGAATAAAGGAAGAGGTTGCTTCTCTGGAGAATGAAATCAAGAAGGGAATTGAGAACATGAATCCGTCAGAACTGGCACTCCATATCAATTACCTTGCCGGACAGCTAAAGGTACATCTACTTGAAGAGGATGAATTTTTATATCCTAACCTCATAAAATGCGGTGATGTAGAGATTCAGAATATGGCTGATGAATATAATAATGAAATGGGCAGTCTTGTCAGCGATTATACCAGTTTTAAATCTCAATATAATACAAGCAATAAGATAAGTGCGGATAAAGAGACGTTTATGAAGGAAATAAAACGAATTCTTAAGGCACTAAATGATAGAATCGCAAGGGAAGATAATGGACTCTATCATCTGATAGAAACGAAGGGAATATAAACATAGTCATTTATTCCCCGGTCATTGCTTTATGATTGCAATACTGCTGGAGTATCTCATAAGGATATTGTGTTCCACATTCATTGCATTCGATATAGGTTCTGGCTTCTTTTTGTTCTCGGTTGTCATATAAAAAGGATTGAAAATTTTCTGAATTTTTAAGTCCCGGTTCATCATCATCTAGGATGTAGGAATAAACATAACTTGCTTCGTGACGTAGTGTTAAATTGGTACATTTACAAACGGGGCAGTAATAATTGGTTGAATCCATGGTTTGTCCTCACAATTTTTTTATATATTATTTCATTTTAATTAAAACATTATACTAATATAAGCGTGGCTGTTTGAAACATCTGTTTTCAAGCGGCCTTTTTAATTACTTATTATATATTATACAATTTGTAAAAAATAATATGGAAATATTGATATATTTAGTAAAATATAATACATAATAGATAGAGTACTATTTCATAATATGAAATAGTGTTGTATAATTTATATTAATAGTGGAAGAATATAGTCGATATGTTGTGCGAAATGTTGAATAATGTTGTATGCGGTTGAAATTTGCAATAATATGGATCAGCAGGTAACGATACAACGGTAAAAACTGTAAACTTCTTACTATAATTTTATGCTTCAGGTAGTAATATCGATTAAAGACTTAACAAAAGGAGGTTTGGATATGGCAGGTAATAGCAATAGTCAAGAGAATTATGTTGCGTTGCAGGACTATATTGACAGCATCAAAGATCGGAGAGGAGCTTTAATTGCAGTACTGCATAAGGCACAGCATATATTTGGGCATTTGCCTGATGAGGTAATCCTATTTATATCAGAGAAATTGGATTTACCCAGCTCAAAAATATATGGTGTGATTAGTTTTTATTCTTACTTTACTACGAAACCAAGAGGAGAGAACGTAATAAATGTTTGCCTAGGAACAGCTTGTTTTGTCAGGGGTGCGGATGCCATCATGAAAGAAATTGAAAAACAGTTGAACGTTCGAGCAGGAGAAACTTCGGAGGATATGAAATATACCTTGTCCGGATTACGTTGCATTGGTGCGTGTGGACTTGCTCCGGTGGTAGTGATTAATGAAAAAGTATATGGCAGAGTGGAAGCGGCTGAAGTAAAGAAGATATTAGCTGATTACAAATAAGATACAAGGTTAATCTCATTTTCCCAAGAATCATGGAATTAGTAGAGATGATTTAATCGAAAACATAAAGATTAATAGATTGGAGGAATATATGAGCAAATTAAAATCGTTGGATGAACTTGAACGCATCAGACAAGCAGCCAAGAATAAGATGGATTTAAGAACTACTGCGGAATCCGAGGATAGAATAATCATTAGAGTTGGAATGGCTACCTGCGGTATTGCAAGCGGCGCTAGAGAGACAATGCAAGCTATCATTGATGAGCTCTCAAAAGAAAATATCACGAATGTATCCGTTACCCAGACAGGATGTATGGGATATTGTGTAGAGGAGCCGATTATTGAAGTGATAAGCAAGGATATGCCTTCTATTATCTATGGTCACGTTACCGCTGAGCGAGGACGTGAAATTGTGAATGAACATATAAAACACGGGCGTCTTTTGCAGAATGCAATTATATCGAAGTCATTTGAAAAATAGCGAAAGGAGGATGCGGTATGAGTAATTATAGAATGCATCTGTTGGTATGTGGCGGTACAGGCTGTACATCATCAGATAGCTTGGTGCTTGTTGATAAATTGAATGAGAGCATTGAAAAACATGGTCTTTCAAATGAAGTGGAAGTGGTTGTTACCGGTTGCTTTGGCTTTTGTGAAAAAGGCCCGATTATAAAGGTATATCCGGATGATGTGTTTTATGTATCCGTAAAACCGGAGGATGCAGATGAAATTGTGGCTGAACATGTTGTAAAAGGTAGACAGGTCGACCGATTATTATATGTGGAACCGAATTTAAAGGTAAAACTTGAGGGTCAGAAGGATCTTCCGTTCTATAAAAAACAGATCAGAATCGCACTTAGAAATTGTGGCTTTATCAATCCCGAAGATATTAATGAATGTCTTGCGGCCGATGGATATCAGGCACTGGCAAAATGTTTGACAGAGATGACACCAGATGACGTTATTACAATAATAGAAAAATCAGGATTGCGAGGTAGAGGCGGCGGTGGATTCCCGACCGGTCTAAAGTGGAAGTTCACAAGAAAAAGTAAGGCTGATGAAAAATACATCATCTGCAATGCGGACGAAGGTGATCCGGGTGCATTTATGGATCGTTCCATATTGGAAGGCGATCCTCATTCGGTATTAGAGGCGATGGCAATCGCCGGTTTTGCGATCGGGGCAGAACATGGTTATATCTATATCCGAGCTGAGTATCCACTAGCAATAAGCCGTCTGGAGATAGCGATATCCCAGGCTAGAGAGTTAGGGCTTCTTGGTGATGATATCCTGGGTACCGGCTTTAATTTTGATATAGAGCTTCGATATGGTGCCGGAGCATTCGTATGCGGAGAAGAAACCGCCTTGATTCATTCGATCGAAGGCGACAGAGGAGAGCCATTTACCAAACCGCCGTTTCCTGCGGAAAGTGGTGTGTGGAATCTTCCGACGTCAGTGAATAACGTAGAGACATTTTCAAATGTGCCTCCGATTATCTTAAAAGGAGCGGAATGGTTCCGAAGTATCGGTACAGAGAAATCACCGGGAACGAAGGTGTTTGCTCTTGCAGGTAAAGTCAATAACGTCGGACTGGTTGAAGTTCCGATGGGAATTACCTTGCGTGAAGTTATCTTTGATATAGGCGGCGGTATAAAGGACGGCAAAAAATTCAAAGCAGTCCAAACAGGAGGACCCTCCGGTGGTTGTATCACCGAAGAGAACCTGGATATCCCGATTGATTATGAATCCCTCAACCAAATCGGCTCTATGATGGGTTCGGGTGGTATGATTGTTATGGACGAAGACAACTGTATGGTTGACATCGCAAAATTCTATCTGGAATTCACTGTTGATGAGTCCTGTGGTAAATGTACCCCTTGTCGTATTGGTAACAAGAGATTATTTGAGATACTTACCAATATCACAAAGGGCAAAGGGACGGAAGAGGATTTAGTGAATCTACAGGAGCTTGGAGAAATCATAAAAGACACCTCTCTTTGTGGCCTAGGTCAGACGGCTCCAAATCCAATTTTAAGTACAATTAAGTATTTTTATGATGAATACTATGCACATGTGGTAGAGAAGCGATGCCCGGCGGGTGTGTGTCAGGATCTTCTTACTTATTATATTCTTCCTGACAAATGTGTTGGCTGTACGGCCTGTGCAAGAGTTTGTCCGGTTCCTTGTATCTCCGGTGAGGTGAAGAAACTTCATGTGATCGATCAGGAATTATGTATCAAGTGTGGAGCTTGCTTTAACAAATGTAAATTCAATGCGATTGAGAAACGCTAAGGGAGGGGTGACGAATACGATGATTAACTTAACAATAAACGGTCAAAAGGTTTCCGTAGAAGAAGGAAGTACAATCCTTGAAGCAGCAAGAAAATTAAAAATCAGAATACCAACCCTTTGCCATCTTGACCTGCATGATATTCGCATGGTGAATCGAGGTGCATCCTGCCGTGTATGTGTGGTGGAAGTTGAGGGTAGAAGAAATCTTGCACCTTCCTGTGCAACACCGGTAGTGGAAGGAATGGTAATAAAAACAAATTCCTTAAGATGTATTCAGGCACGAAGAGTAGTGATTGAGTTGTTCCTGTCAAATCATCCAAAGGATTGTCTGGTTTGCGAGAAAAACCTTGGCTGCGAGCTCCAAGCATTGGCAGCAGAATATCATATCCGCGCGATAAAATATAAAGGCGAAAGAGCAAAGCATCCGAAGGATATATCCAGCCGAGCAATTATCAGAAACATGGATAAATGTATTATGTGCAGAAGATGTGAGACAATGTGTAACGAAGTTCAGACAGTTAACGTTCTCTCTGCAATCAATCGAGGCTTCGACACTTATATCGCTCCTTCCATGAATTTACCGATGCATGAATCCACCTGTGTATTCTGCGGACAATGTGTTGCAGTATGTCCTACTGCTGCTCTTACAGAAGTAAATCATGTCGCAAATGTATGGAATGCACTAAATGATTCGAAAAAATGTGTTGTTGTACAGACGGCTCCGGCGGTCAGAGTTGCACTTGGTGAAGAATTCGGTGCAAAGCCCGGAACCCGCGTTACCGGTAAAATGGTTAGCGCTCTACGCCAACTTGGTTTTGATAAAGTCTTTGATACTGATTTTGCTGCGGATCTTACCATCATGGAGGAGGCAACGGAATTCATTCACCGCTTGAAGCATGGCGGTAAACTTCCGATCTTAACGAGCTGTTGTCCGGGATGGGTCAAATTCTTTGAGCATCAATTTAATGATATGTTAGATATCCCTTCTACAAGCAAATCTCCTCATGAGATGTTTGGAGCAATCGCAAAGTCCTATTATGCGGAGAAGATGGGAATCGATCCGAAAGATATGGTAGTTGTATCCGTTATGCCATGTCTGGCGAAAAAATACGAAGCAGCAAGACCGGAATTATCCCATGACGGATTGCAGGATGTTGATGAAGTTATTACAACAAGAGAGCTAGCTCGTATGCTGAAAGAAGCAAACATTGATTTGATGGAATTAGAGGAAGAAGATTTTGATAATCCACTTGGTGAATCAACCGGTGCGGGTGTTATCTTTGGTGCAACCGGTGGTGTAATTGAAGCTGCACTTCGAACCGCATACGAATTCCTAACCGGTAAAACATTGAAAAAGGTGGAATTCCATGACCTGCGAGGATTTGACGGTATCAAGGAAGCGGTAGTAAAAATTAATGATATGGATGTAAAAATCGCAGTAGCGCATGGTCTTGGTAATGCAAGAACACTGCTAGAAAATATCCGAGACGGCAAAGCAGATTATCATGCAATAGAAATTATGGCATGCCCCGGTGGTTGCATCGGAGGCGGCGGTCAACCTTATCATCACGGCAATATAGACATTCTGAAACAGCGTATGGAAGGAATTTATCGTGAGGACGAGGGCAAGAAGCTTCGTAAATCACACGAGAATCCTTATATTAAACAGCTTTATGATGAATATCTGGGTGAACCTTATGGTGAGAAGGCACATGAATTGCTTCATACGCATTATGTAAAGAGAAGAAAGATGTAATAGAGGAAGTATATAATGGTACCCGGTAGTACCTGTTTTGAGAATGAGTAGGGGAAGAGATACTGATGAATAATTGAGTTTGAGTAGAGAACAAAGCCCCAAGAATGGCGTATTAAGCGGTTCTGGGGGCTTTTCTTTGGGGTGTGATACCTTTTTGATAGCTGTTATGAGTATAAATCATTTAATATTTTACCATTCAAAGTTACTGAGATTTTGATGTGAGTAAATATGGTATTACAACTTCATACCATGTAAAAAATTGTTGTTTGGTAAAAAATGTTGTGTTAATATGATTTAAACTACAATAATTATTAATGTTTTTTGATGATAGAAGAGGTGAAAAATGGCTTTAGATTTAACAACATCACAAATTGATAGGCAAAATATTTTGAAACGATTTAGCAATTAGTGAAGTTCATAATCAAACGGGCTTACAAGGGGTAGTTTTTGAAGATAATCAACCAAGATGTTCCCGGCATAAATGTCGGGAACATCAGTAATCGAACTTAGCAAATTGCAATATTAAGATTTAAAGTGTGTTTAAATATTGCAATGTTACTTACTGAAAGTGAAAACGCTAAAGTTCTTCGTAAAATTATGCTGGATATTGTAATTGATTTTGTGAATCAAAAACAAGCGGATCAACAAAACACATTAAAAAGTGTGATCAGGATTTTATCAGTGCCTTTTTGCAGGAAGAAAATTATAGAAGAGAATTTACAGATGCTCTTCGCGAATTTTGAGCGAAGTTCTGAGCAGAGTATATGCTGCTTAAGATAAAAAATAGAAGGGAACGGGGAGAAATGATGGAAGAAACAATCAAAGTTGAAATAGAGGCACTCGATAGAATCAGTTTTGCATTACAGCAAAATCAGGTACCAGTTATCTATAAATTTGTAGTAGAAAATGTGAGTGAAAATTCTGTTGAAAATTTAACCATAAAGATAAGCTTTTCGCCTAAATTTGCGAATGAATACAACGGTTCTATTTCTGAAATTCAGCCAGGACAGAAAGTTGATTTTACTCCATTAAAGATTGTTCTTTTACCAGACTATCTATTTGAATTATCTGAAAGAATAGTTGGGAATATCCATATTGAAATTATGTCAGAAGACAAGGTTATATATGATGATTATAAAGAATTAGAGGTTTTGCCGCACGATTACTGGCAGGGAGTATTTTTGATGCCAGAATTTCTTGCGGCATTTATTATGCCAAATCTTCCCAAGGTGATTGAAATTACAGCGAAGGCAGGAAAACATCTTCAAGATGATAAACAACAGTCTCCCAAAAAGTATCTATTATTTTGCAGGCTATGAAGCGTGAAGGTGTAACTGATGTAGAAGGAACTGGACATGATACAAGAAGGTATTTAATTGAGAAATAATCGTTGGACTAACTGGGACTATAATGTTGGGTAGTAAATATCTAAAAAGCATGAAAATAGATAACTTAAGATTGGACTAGAACAGAAATAATAGCACAAGAAGCTTAAATGTTATAAACACGACAATAAAACTTATTTTAGAGGGAAAATATGGAAGAATTAATTGTTAAACGAATATATGAAGAAGTATTTCTACATATACAACATAGTAATATTGACTTATTTTTATGTGGAGGTGCAAGTAGTAAAAAAAATATTTCCAGCAGAGATCAACTTAGAAACGGGTTAGAAAAAGATAAAAAGTTGTCCATATTTTATCCAGAGGATATGTTTATGGAACTTTTAAGTAGAAAGAAATATGATTTATTTACATTGGAAAACTTTTTAGCGGAAAATAGTGATTTAATAATAATTGTATGTGAGAGTCCAGGCTCTTTTACAGAATTGGGTGCATTTACTAGCAATAAAAAAACATTAGACAAATTGGTGGTGCTAATTCAGAAGAAATATAAAAATGATAAAAGTTTTATTATGCAAGGTCCAGTTCAATATATTTACACTAATAATAAAAAAAACGTTATTTTTTTCAATAATGATATGGACGATATGGTAAAAGAGGTTTATGCATATCTTAAATCAAAATATTGGTTTTATGGAAATAAGAAATATACAAGAAAATATGGGAAATATACGAAAGAAATAGACTTGATATCAGGGCAGTTCTATTTTATACTATTATTGTTATTCTTTTATAATCGAATTGAAATTAAAGAAATGAGTGAGACAATAAAAGGCATTTATCATGATAAGAAATTTGAATCTAGCCGTTTCGAAGTGATATATACAGCCGCTCTAAAACGATTATATAAAGAAGGGATGCTTGTTAAAAATGTTGAAGATGAATTGAATTATTACGAACTAACACAAAAAGGTTATTACAATGTAAAAGCACTGTTGAAAGATGTTGTAATAGAGAACAGGGATCATATATTAAATGGAATAAGGCTAGATATTATTAATGCTCAATATTATTAGCACCATAATCTTAGAACGTTGCAGATACATATTTATGTAGAAGTCTATGGGAGATGGTTCGTCTTCCTGAGTAAATTAACATGACCAGAGTTGGTCAAAACCATGGTGCTATTCCACGACAGTGAAATACCCCCATGGTTTTGACACAAAATATTTAAGGTAAGAAAGTGGTGCTAATAATTTGAAAGAATACAATAATAAAATGGTTTTAGAATCATTGGGATTGCCAATGTTTCAGGATATTTCCACATTAGAAGAAGTTACTCGATTAACAGAAAAATTACTTTATTTTTTATCTAAAGAAAACGCAGAAGGTAGGTACATTTCATTTAAAATTAATAAGAAAGATGGAAATTTACGAGAAATAAATGCTCCGTGTGCTTCTTTGAAAATAATGCAAAGATGGATATTGCAAAATATTCTGTATAAAGTAAGAGTTTCGCAATATAGTATAGGATTTATAAAAAATGGAAAGGGTTCACCCTTAGTTTTATGTGCTGAAAGACATAAAAACAATTTATATATATTGAAAATGGATTTGAAAGATTTTTATCCGTCAATATGTAGATCTAAAGTATATAATCAATTTTTGCAATTAGGATATAACACATATGCAGCAAATTTAATTACAAACATGTGTATATTAGATGGAAAATTACCACAAGGTGCTGTTACTTCTCCATATTTAGCAAGTTTAGTATGCTATAAAATGGATGTAAGAATTGCAGGATATTGTAATAAAAGAGATATTGTTTATACTCGTTATGCGGATGACTTAACATTTTCTTGTGATAATCGTGATGAATTACATAAAATTTATGGAATGATAAAAAAGATAGTTGAAGATGAAGGATTTACCCTAAATCAAAAGAAAACACAATTTTTAACACCTAAGGGACATAAAAAAGTGGTAGGAGTTACAATAAATGATGGAATGCTCAAAGCTTCGAAAGGGTTAAAAAGAAGTGTAAGAGCAATGATTCATTATCAGATTATAACAGGTGATTATACAAAAAATGAGCAAATAAGAGGGTATATTGCATATATAGATTCCATCGAAAAGAATTATAAGAAGAAAATTATTAAGTATGTCACGGAATATTGCCAAGATACAATAACTTTGTTTTCAGATGCTGTTAAAGCATTCAATGCGAATAAGTTATTTAAAGAGATACCGGATATGGTTCAAAAAGATATATCATCGTTTGTTAAATGGGAAGATCAATCAGATTATATGGATATGGTAATGTATGAAAGGGAAAGTTTTTTGGAAAAACATGGTATTATTGAATCGGATATAGAAGATGAATCAAATTTAGAGATGTTTGAGTAATGTCGTCATTTTGTCAGCAAAATTATTCGAAAATCAATGGAAATGATGGAATATGTAGAATGAAAAAATAAAATATAGATCCCAAAGAACATATAAAATACAACATATAGTACAAACAATCGAGTTTGAATAGTAAAGGGTAGTTTATTAAACAAGGATCAGGTTTAAGAATTTAATACTTCCTTAGCGAAAGGATCTGTTTGAAACAATTTATATTATTGAGAAATGTTTTCTTCTCATATTTATATTGTTTGATAACAAATCCTTTTATAATGTGTTATGAAGAAGAGAAAATTAAACTAGTTTTCCATCACTTCCTACATTCCTATAAAATAGGGCACAATTACCCATACGGATTCATATATCCTTGCCACAAACTCCTTTTATATAATAATTGAGTTTCTCGGTAAAACTATGGTAAAATATTGGTATTAGAGTAAGTCGATTATGGAGTATGGGATGAAATTAAAACAATATTGCCTAGATATAATGAATAACAATAATGAAGCGGTAAATGTCACTACCGAATTGGGACAACGTATCATGTGCCCCGAATATTCTGTTGACCATGTTGATGTTAAAACATTTCCTTTGAAAGAAAAGGAAGGGATATTCGTATTGTGGTGGAATATCAATGAAAAGGGAAGTCTATCTGCAACAATCAAACCGTATTCCCATCCCTTTACCTATCGCTGTGAATTTGTACCGGATTTGAAAACACAATATCATACACACGATTATATTGAGCTAGCCTATATTGTGGAGGGTGAATTCAAACAAAGAATCATGGGTAAAGATATTCTGTTTAAACAAGGGGAGTTGTGCTTAATTGATAAGAATTGTCCTCATCAGGATTATCTTCAATCAAATAACAGTGTGATTTTATTTATTGGTCTTTCGAATGATGTATTCGATCAAGCCATGGTTGAGAATATAGAAGAGGAAAAACTGCTTGATTTTTTAAGAATGGCACTAATGAAGCAAAAAGATAACCATCAGTTTCTTCATTTTAAGCCCAAGGATCAGGGTAACAAACAGCTGGAGAGCTTGTTGCTTTTGTTACTGAAAGAATTAGACTTGAATGACGCAGCAGCGAAGTATATCTGCAAGGGACTAATTATCAGAGTTCTGCATAATCTTAGTACAAGATATGATTTCAGTCTTTCCAATGAACAACGTAAAAGAATGAATTGGTTGATTTATCAGGAAATCATCGCTTACATTGAAGCAAATTATGCGACAATTACCGTAAAGGAGCTTGTGGCAAAATTTCATTTTAACGAAGATTATTATAATCGGTTGTTAAAGGATAAGCTCGGTATGACTTATCTGGAATATGTTCAGGATATCAGACTTAAGAATGCGCTCACACTTCTTAAGACTACAAAGCTTACTATTGATGAGGTGGCTGATCGAGTAGGGTATCAGAACAAAGGATATTTTTATAAAATCTTCGTAGAAAAGTATGGTGCAACTCCGGCTAAGTTTAGAAAATAAAGAATACGGTCAACGACCTCCGTAATCAAATGATATTGAAGTAGGAATAGGTAACTTTTTGAGATGAATAGTAGGATGGCGCAATTGTAGCCAAACAAGCTATAAAATACAATATTACCAGAGGTATAACTACAATATTGTTGGATGATAGGAGGTATTTTTCTATGTTACCATGTAAAAGATATCAATTCTGGTTTGCAACCGGATCACAGTCACTTTACGGAGAGGAGTGCTTGAAGGTAGTTGCGGAGCATTCACAGAGAATGGTGGAAGGCTTGAATGCGTCCGGACTTTTGCCTTTCGAGGTGGTTTGGAAGCCAACACTAATCAGCAATGAATCCATAAGAAAGTTATTTAACGATGCAAATTCGGATGAAAATTGTGCTGGAGTTATCACTTGGATGCATACATTTTCTCCTGCCAAATCATGGATTCTTGGGTTGCAGGAGTATAGAAAACCATTACTTCATCTACATACACAATTTAACAGAGAGATACCGTATGATACGATTGATATGGACTTTATGAATACGAATCAGTCAGCACATGGCGATCGAGAATTCGGACATATCGTTAGTCGTATGGGAATTGAAAGAAAAGTAGTAGTCGGTTATTGGGAGGACAATACGGTTCAATCACGTATTGCACAGTGGATGATCACCGCAATCGGAATTATTGAGAGTAGTCACATCCGTGTCCTTCGTGTAGGTGACAATATGCGTAACGTTGCAGTTACGGAAGGCGATAAGGTAGAAGCACATATCAAGTTTGGATGGGAAATCGATGCTTATAATATCACCGATATTGCAGAATATGTGCAGCAGGTATCACAGGGTGATATCAGTGCATTAGTTGATGAATATTATGACAAATATGACATTCTTTTAGAAGGCAGAGATCCGAAGGAATTTAGGGAGCATGTTGCGGTTCAGGCTGGAATTGAAATAGGCTTTGAAAAATTCTTAGAAGAGAAGAACTATCATGCTATCGTTACAAATTTTGAAGTGTTATCTGGTTTAAATCAGCTTCCGGGTTTGGCAATTCAACGTTTAATGGAAAAAGGATATGGATTTGGCGGAGAGGGTGACTGGAAGACAGCAGCCATGGTTCGTTTAATGAAGCTGATGACACAAGGAATTAAGAATGCAAAGGGAACTTCCTTTATGGAGGATTACACCTATCATCTCGCTCCAGGTAAGGAAGGAATTCTACAAGCGCATATGTTAGAGGTATGTCCATCAATCGCAGATAATAAGGTTGGTATTAAGGTTTCACCTTTAAGTATGGGTAACCGCGAAGATCCGGCAAGATTGGTATTTACATCAAAGGCAGGTCATGGTGTGGCAACTTCCTTAATTGATTTAGGTAACCGCTTCCGATTGATTATCAATGATGTTGAATGTATCAAGCAGGAGGAGGCGATGCCAAAGCTTCCGGTTGCATCGGCATTCTGGCGCCCGGAACCTGATCTAATGACCGGTGCAGAAGCATGGATTCTGGCTGGTGGAGCTCACCATACTGCATTCTCCTATGATCTGAATGCGGAACAGATGTGTGATTGGGCAGCAGCAATGGGAATTGAGGCGGTACTAATTGATAAGACTACAACAATTAGAAATTTTAAGAACGAATTAAAATGGAATTCAATTGCATTTAAATAAAACATGACTGGAGAAAATATTGTTATAGAAAGAAGGATACCGATGCTAGAACAACTGAAAGAGCTCGTTTTTCAAGCGAATATGGAACTTCCTAAAAAGGGACTGATTACATATACTTGGGGAAATGTGAGTGGTATTGACCGAGAGAGTGGCTATCTTGTTATTAAACCGAGTGGTGTAGAATATGAAAAAATGGCAGCGAGTGATATGGTTATAGTCGACTTAGAGGGAAATAAAATTGAAGGAAAATATAAACCATCCTCCGACACAGCAACCCATATTGAGTTATATAAAAAATATCCTGGGATAGGTGGCGTGGTTCATACCCATTCCACTTGGGCGACCTCCTGGGCACAGGCAGGAAGAAGCATTCCGTTATACGGAACGACCCATGCTGATTATTTTTATGGTGCAATTCCTTGTGCCAGAAGCCTTACGGAAGAAGAGATTAAGGGTGAATACGAGAAAAATACCGGACTTGTAATCATTGAAACATTAACCAATGAAGAGAAAGATCCGCTTAGCATGCCGGGTATCCTCTGTTGCAATCATGGACCATTTACCTGGGGCAAGGATCCCTTCGATGCAGTTCATAATGCCGTGGTTCTGGAGGAGGTAGCAAAAATGGCTGGCTATAGTGAGATGATTAATAATCAAGTGAAACCGGCACCTCAGAGTATAGCGGATAAACATTACTTGAGAAAGCATGGAAGTGGTGCTTATTACGGTCAAGATTAATGTGAATTATAAATACCATAATTCACATCTCAAAGTTTGTGCCTGCGAAATCCTCGGCACAAACTAACGCAAAGATAAACATGCTTAATTAGTGAATTATAAATACCATAATTCACATTTCAAAGTTTGTGCCTGCGAAATCCTCGGCACAAACTAACGCAAAGATATACATGCTTAATTAGTGAATTATAAATACCATAATTCACATTTCAAAGTTTGTGCCTGCAAAATCCTCAGCACAAACTAACGCAAAGATATACATTTAGAAATTATTTTATGGAGGATAACCATGAGTTTATCAAATAAAGATGTGAAAGAAGCGATTATAAGCGGAAATACATATCTCGGTATTGAACTTGGATCTACTCGAATCAAAGCAGTACTTATTGATGGTGATAATGTATCGATAGCTTCGGGTAGCCATGACTGGGAGAATAGTTTAGTAGATAATATTTGGACCTACAGTCTGGAGGATATCTGGAAAGGTGTTCAGGACAGTTATCAGAAGTTGGTGCAGGATGTAAAGCAGCAGTATGGAGTTTCAATGACCACTATCGGCGCAATTGGGTTTAGTGGTATGATGCACGGCTATATGGTATTTGATAATGGCGGTAAGCTATTGGTACCATTTCGAACCTGGAGAAATAATATTACCGAAGTTGCATCATATGAACTGACGAAATTATTTGATTATCATATTCCTCAAAGATGGAGTATTGCCCACTTGTATCAGGCGATTCTGAATAAGGAAAAGCATATCGGAAAGATATCATTTTTAACTACCATAGCTGGTTATATACACTGGAAGCTAACCGGACGAAAAGTACTAGGTGTAGGGGAAGCCTCAGGCGTATTCCCAATTGATTTGGACACAAAGAAATTTAACAAAAGAATGATAGATCAGTTTAATGATCAGGTATCGGAAGAAAATCTCCCTTGGAACTTGGAAGAGATTTTACCGGATGTTTTGACTGCGGGGGAATCCGGCGGAGTTCTAACTGCCGAAGGAGCAAAGCTGCTTGATATCTCCGGAGAACTACAAGCGGGAATTCCTCTTTGTCCACCGGAAGGAGATGCAGGTACCGGTATGGTAGCAACGAATAGCGTTAGCCAGCGAACCGGTAATGTCTCAGCAGGAACCTCGGTTTTTGCTATGGTGGTTCTGGAGAAGGAATTATCCAAAGTTTATGACGAAATCGATCTTGTTACAACACCTACCGGAAGTCTGGTTGGTATGGCCCATTCTAATAATTGCTCCTCCGATTTGAATGCCTGGGTTGGACTCTTTGAAGAGTTCTCAAAAGCGATGGGCATGAAAGTGGACATAAACCAATTATATGGTACATTGTATAATCTGGCATTAAAGGGTGATGCAGATTGCGGTGGATTGTTGGCTTATGGCTATCTGTCCGGCGAGCATATGACACATTTTGAAGAAGGGCGTCCACTCTTTGTAAGATCATCGGATAGTAAATTCAATCTTGCTAACTTTATGAGGACTCATCTATATACCTCGCTTGGTGCACTTAAGATCGGCTTAGATATTCTTCTTAAGGAGGAACAAGTAAAGTTAGATGAAATTCTTGGTCATGGTGGATTATTCAAAACCAAAGGGGTTGGGCAAAAGATCATGGCTGCGGCTTTAAATGTACCAGTGTCTGTTATGGAAACAGCCAGCGAAGGTGGTGCGTGGGGTATTGCATTGCTTGCTTCCTTTATGGTGAATAAAGCGAAGGATGAAACATTGGAGGAATATCTGAATAATAAGGTATTTGCCGGTGAATCCTGTGTTACGATTGCCCCGAATTCGAAAGATGTAGCAGGTTTTGAAACCTTTATGAAGAGGTATAAACAAGGTCTGCATATTGAAAGAGCAGCAGTGGATTTTCTTAAATAAATGGATAAATTACACTATGTGAAATGTTTC
This sequence comes from Bacillota bacterium, assembly GCA_023392615.1. Classification (GTDB taxonomy): domain Bacteria; phylum Bacillota; class Clostridia; order Lachnospirales; family Lachnospiraceae; genus Mobilitalea. Next base: position 46,426 of record JAEVYT010000030.1, read on the forward strand.
AGTACTTCACAGTAAGATGTGCTAGAGCATATTTTGTATTACACTTTAAAAAGCTTATATATTAACTTCCTATATCCTTATAATAGATATCAATTAGCGTGTAACAGCGTAGTTGATATCTATTTTTTTCGGTGTATGAGATTATATTGGTATTAAGTAGGTTTGCAGGAGGCAACAATGTATTTATATCTTTGAGCAGATAGCAGAAATAATCAAAATAAGATAAAATAATACATAGAAAATTGGCAGATATTTGTTATAATTTTCTATAGCAAGATAAAATAATTGATAGGAGATAGGATTATGAGCAAGATTAACTTTAGGGGAAAAGGTACCTTCACATTAGATCATCCGGATTTGACGAATTATCTCTACTTTCCATTGGCGAATAAAGCAGGTGTTATGAGCAGTATAACACCGGAGCTGGCTGGCGATAGTAAGCTGGGGCAGAATACATTTTTACTGTCACCGGTAAGCAGTGAGGATTTGCATAATAATAAATATAGCCGTAATTTTTGGTGTAAGATTAATCATAAAACAATCTGGTCTGTTACCGGTAAATCAGCATGGCAGCAGGCGGATAAATTTAGTGAAGAGAAAGAACCCTGTCAGCTGGAAGCGGGAATGTTGTGGCATAGAATTACCAGAACCTCAGAGGAGCTTGGTGTAAAAGCAAGTATCACCTCCTTTGTTCCGGTTGATGATGATACGGTTGAGCTGATGAAAGTGGAGATTACGAATATCAGCAATGAACCGATTACGATTGAGCCGGTAGCAGCGATACCTCTATATTGTCGCTCAGCGGATAATATCAGAGATCATCGACATGTTACATCTCTTTTACATCGAATTGAAGTAGGGGAGAAAGGAATAATCGTTAACCCTACACTGACATTTGATGAAAGAGGTCATAAAGTAAATGAAGTTCTGTATGGTGTCTTTGGTGGTAATGGTGATATGGTTCCGTGTAATTTCTATCCGACCGTTGATTCTTTTATCGGTGAAGGCGGTACTTTTGAAAATCCGAGAGCCTTACAGACAAACGACATGCCTTCTATGAAACCGGGGGATAAAGTGAATGGTTATGAAGCCTTAGGTGGATTCGGATTTGATGAAAGAATATTACAGCCAGGCGATAAGACGGCTTATATCGTTGCTCTTGAATACGGAAGTACGAAAGAAGAGTTGCTTGCCATTGCTGAAAAGTATCTGGATGAGAGGGCTTTTAATAGTGCTTACGATGAACTCGTTAAATATTGGGACAAGCAATTAAATGTAGCATTTGAAACAGGGGATGATCGATTTGATCAGTGGATGTACTGGGCATCGATTCAGCCGATACTTCGAAGAATCTATGGTTGCTCGTTTCTTCCGCACCACGATTATGGAAAAGGCGGTAGAGGGTGGAGAGATCTATGGCAGGATTGTCTTGCCCTTTTGATGATGGAGCCGGAGGAGGTTCGTGGGCTTTTAAGGGACAACTTCTGTGGGGTAAGAATTGACGGTACCAATGCAACTATTATAGGAAAGAAACAGGGAGAGTTCATTGCGGATCGAAATAATATAACACGTGTATGGATGGATCATGGGGTATGGCCGTTAATCACCACGAATTTATATATTCAACAAAGCGGCGATTTGGAATTTTTGTTAGAGCAAATCCCTTATTTTAAAGATGCACAAGCGGTTCGTGGAGAGGAAAAGGATACATTATGGAAGGATGAGCAGGGCAACTCGGTTCTCACCGGTCAACAGAACGTTTATCTGGGAACGGTACTAGAGCACTTATTGGTACAGCACCTTACGTCATTCTATGATGTTGGTGAGCATAATCATATTAAGCTGCGCGGAGCCGATTGGAATGACGCACTTGATATGGCAAAGGATAAGGGAGAAAGTGTAGCATTTACTGCATTCTATGGTAGCAATCTGGAGCTATTGGCGGATTTGATTGACTCTTTAGCTGCAAAAGGAGTGAAAAATATAACACTTGCCAGAGAACTCGAGATGCTATTTGGTCAGGAAGATAACTACGAAGATTATAATAAAAAGCAGAGTTTATTAAAAGAATACGCTAGGCTTGTAAAACATAATCTATGCGGTGAAGTGATGGAGATGTCTGCCACTGAACTAAGTAAAGCACTTAGAGGAATGGGTGGCTTTATAAAACAGCACATCCGTGAGACGGAATGGATCTCAGATAATCAGGATTCGCACTGGTTTAATGGATATTATGATAATCTTGGAAGACGTGTCGAAGGTGTTCATGAACTGGGTGTAAGGATGATGTTGACCAGTCAAGTGTTTACCATTATGTCCGGTACAGCGGATGAAGAGCAGGTCGCAATGATATCAAAAGCGGTGGATAAATACCTCTATACAAAAGAGGTTGGTGGTTATCGATTAAATACAGATTTTAAAGAGATTGACTTAACATTGGGAAGAATGTTCGGTTTTGCTTATGGACATAAAGAAAACGGTGCAGTATTTTGCCATATGGCCGTAATGTATTCGAATGCTTTATATTCGAGAGGATTTGCAAAAGAAGGATATAAGGTATTGAATACACTTTATTCCCACAGTATGGACTTTGATCGTAGTAAGATTTATCCCGGTATACCGGAATACTTTGATGCAAATGGCCGCGGTTTATACCACTATCTTACGGGAGCTGCAAGCTGGCTTATGTTAACTGTTATTGGTCAAGTGTTTGGCATTGCAGGTAAACTAGGTGATATGGTATTCCAGCCAAAGCTTTTAAAGGAACAGTTTGATGAAGCCGGTAAAGCCGGGATAAGCTTAGATTTTGGTGGGAAGCATTTTCATATTGTTTATGTAAATGAGCAGAAACTTGAGTATGGAGAATATAGAATTGGACGCGGAGAAGGCGATGTAGTCGTAACCAAGGATAACAATGAATTTATAGTAAAACGCGAAGCAATTCAAAAGCTCTCGGATGAGAAGGTTCATGAGATACGCATTTATCTTGAATCTACTCAGGGTTAATAAATGAATTACTATAGCAGATTCTTGTATCATATCAAGGCATCAAAACATAATTAGCAACTGAAATTAAGCCAAGATAGTATTGTCGCATCTTGGCTTAATTTAGAAGTCAGCTTAGTAGGACATGAGTGAGTAGAAGTTAGCTTAGTAGGACATGAATGAGTAGAAGTCAGCTTAGTAGAACATGAATTAGCAGAAATCAGATTAGTAGAAGCTGAATGAGAAGTAGTTAGTATAGTTCTTATAAAACTGGATAGTTGATGATTAAAAAATTGAATTGGGAGGGTGTACGAATGGATATTGATGTAAGAGAGTATCAAGAAAGTGGCTATAAGCCCGTCGTTGATTATATGGAATGGAGGGTGGCGGTACTAAATTACTGCGAAGAGCTAGAAATTGATCAGATATCGAATATGCAAAAACATATGGAGTCAGATGAGGTCTTCGTATTACTTGAAGGAAGCTGCACGCTATTCTCAGCAGGAGAAGGAGAGGATCTTGGAGATATTAAGTCGTGGAAAATGGAGCCACTTAAAATTTATAATGTAAAAAAAGGTGTGTGGCATACCCATACCCTTGCAAAAAACACCAGTGTGCTTATTGTAGAAAACCGCAATACATGTGATGATAATTCGCCGATTATACAATTAAGTGATAATAAGAAGAAGGAGCTAAAAGCCACATACGTAATGTAGTGTAAATGAATTAAGATTATTTTTATATAAATGGGTTTGTACAAGGATTGAACACAAAGATTGAGTATTAGTAATGAACATAAAAGTTGAATATTAGTAATGGCATTAAGATTGATAACTAGTGATGAGTTCCGGGAATGGTTACCGGGAACGAGTATGTGGATTACATACAAAAGCCTAAAATAAGATATAGATACAAGGAATGAGCACTAAAAAAGGAAGGTATCGTTATGGATAAAAATATGTTTGATTCTAAGAATCGGTTTATTATAAAAAATTATATGAAACAATCCACCTTCTCCAGTTTCTTACCGGGCATTAGTGGGGAAAGAGGGATCCCCATTTGGTGTTTTTATGTGAATCGTGGACAGGCAATTGCTAGCTTTGGAATTCAGGATAAGGATCATTCTATTATGGAGTTTTACCCGGCGCATCAATCCTACCAGCTTGCGAGTACGTTAGGATTTCGAACATTTTTAAGGTTGGCGAATAACGTTTATGAACCATTTCAAAACCCAGACATTGAGCATACGATGTATATCGGAACGAATGAATTGGAGATTGAAGAAAAGAATACACAAGTTGGATTAAAAACCAATGTATTATATTATACCTTACCGGAGGAGAAGGTAGGCGGATTGGTACGTGTTCTTAGTATTACCAATTTGGATAATATGGAGAAAAAACTTGAGGTATTGGATGGAATGCCTGCGCTACTACCCTATGGTGTGAACTTGGAACAAATTAAAAATATTGGTCAAACGGTTAAGGCATGGATGCAGTCGGAGGATAGTAAGGAGGGTGTCCCTTATTTTAGAGCGAGATTCAGTATCAAGGATACTGCGGTTGTAAAACCGATTGAAGGCGGTAATTTCTATTATTCAGTAGATGAATATGGGAATCAATTGCCTGTTATCGTAGATCCTCGTGTCGTATTTGATTATGATACAAGTATGATTCATCCTTACGGCTTTAGGCGTAATTCGCTGCAGTTACTTATGGAACAGGATCAATCTTTTACCAATCAGGAACCGTGTTGTTTTACCGCTAAGGAAATCGTGGTTAAACCAGGTGAGACTGTTTTTATATATAATCTGATTGGACAGTGTGAGAGTAAAGATATCTTGCATCATTTTATTGGGGAGCAGAAGTTAAATCAGGAATATTTTATTAGGAAAAGAGAAGCAGCAATCAGATTAACAAGGGAAATAGGCGACTTGATTGATACGAAGTCGGGAGACCCATTGTTTGATGCATATTGCCGTCAATCCTATATCGATAATGTTTTACGTGGCGGATTTCCGATACGATTGGGGGATGATAAGGTATTCTACATCTATTCCAGAAAGCATGGAGATATAGAGAGGGATTATAATTATTTCTGTATGCAGCCGGAATTCTATTCACAAGGTAATGGTAATTATCGTGATGTAAACCAAAATAGACGATGTGATCCGTTATTTACCCCTTACGTGAGAGATGAGAATATTAAGATATTCTATAATTTAATTCAACTAGACGGATATAACCCGTTGATTATCCAAAGAAAAACATACCGCCTTATGAAAGAGAAGAAACAAGAATTAGCAGAATTGATGGATGAAAATGGATTGAAGTTGATCGAATGGTTGGAGAACAGTACGTTCACTCCGGGTGAATTGCTAGAGTACATTCATAAGAATAACGTTGCGATAAAAGAAAGTGAAGAATTGTTTCTAGATAAGGTGATAAGTCTGTCGGTTAGTATGAATAATGTATCGTTTGGAGAAGGATACTGGACAGATCACTGGGTTTATAATTTGGATTTGGTAGAGAGTTACTTGACGGTATACCCGGAAGATAAGAATCGATTATTATTTGAAGATGCATCCTATAGTTATTACGAACCGAAGGTTGTTGTTTTAGAGAGAAGCAAACGATATCAGTTAACCGAGAATGGAATAAGGCAGCATCGTTTTCTCGATGAGGAGTGTAAGAGTGAGGTTACACATGAGTTAATTCATACTGAATTTGGAAAAGGTGAAGTTTTTTACAGTACATTAATGACCAAGCTTTTCATATTGGCACTTAATAAATTTACCACACTTGATGCCTATGGTCTTGGCATTGAGATGGAGGGAGGACGCCCCGGATGGTATGATGCACTGAATGGTTTTCCTGCGATTTTTGGATCTTCCATGACAGAGAGTTATGAACTTCTTCGTATGGTTAGATTTATGAAGAAGACAGTGAAAGAGACGAATCGTTCTATAAGCATCCCTATTGAGGTTGGAGAATTCTATAAGAAAGTAAAGGATGGATTAGAAAAATACGAAGGTTCTCATGATAATTCCTTTGAGTTATGGAAGGTATTCAATGAGGCGAAAGAAGAGTATAGAAAGAAAACGATATTTGGAATTGAAGGCGCTCAGCTTGAACTCACTTCGATAGAATTATTGGAAGGCCTTGAGGCATGGACTAACTATTTGGATGAAGCCGTAATTAAAGCGAAGGAATATAGTAATAATCCTTGCCCAACCTATTTTTATTATGAAATGGATGAATATCATGAAGAAGGAGACTCCATCATTCCTCTTTATTTTACACTGAAAAATATGCCGATGTTTTTGGAAGGTGGCGTAAAAAGTTTGAAGCTACAGGAGAATTTGTCCGAGAAGAAAAAACTGTATGAGTATATTAAGCAGAGTGCACTATTCGATAAAAAGTTATCGATGTATAAGGTGAATGAATCCTTAGCAGAGATGGGGTATGAGCTCGGAAGAGCAAAGGCATTTACACCCGGTTGGCTAGAAAATGAATCGATTTGGCTTCATATGGAATATAAGTATTTGTTGGAATTGATTAAGAATGATTTATATGAGGAATTTATTACAGATTTTAAAACGGCATGTGTACCATTTTTAGATCCGCAGGTGTATGGAAGAAGTATTCTTGAGAACTCCTCTTTCATCGCCAGCAGTAGTAATCCGGATAAGCAGTTACATGGAAAGGGATTTGTAGCGAGGTTGAGTGGTTCAACGGTTGAAATGATTCATATCTGGCAAATCATGATGTTTGGAAAGACACCGTTCTCCTATTCGGATAATCGACTCATTCTGGAATTTAGACCATTATTACCGGAATATCTGATTGGAGAAGACAGACAAGTAATGGCGACATTCTTAGGGAAAACTAAAGTGGAATACCATATGTCAAAGCGTGCAGACCTAATCCCTGGCAACTACAATATATCAGAATACCAGTTATATTATAAGGATAGCAAGGATGTTATGTTATTACAAAGCATCAGCATACAAGGTGAGGTAGCAGAAGACATCCGCAACGGATTGGTTGAAAGAATCGTTGTAATCATAAAAAACTAAGTACGAACTTCATCCAAGCGGGAGCGTGTTGTGAATAAAATAGGATTGATGATATCTTTGTAATTATTATCATTACTATTCAATGAGTAAAGCTCAAGAAAAGAGATACCTAATTGCATCAGCAACTGTATGAAGTTGTCGGTACTTAGAACACGTATTTTGTGTTCTTATGTACCGCTACGAACTTCATCCAAGCGGGAGCGTGTTGTGAATAAAATAGGATTGATAATATCTTCGCTAAGATTTTAATTCAATATGTAAAGCACAAGAAAAGAGATACCTAATTGCATCAGCAACTGTATGAAGTCGTCGGTACTTAGGTCATGTATTTAATGACCTTATGTACCGCTACGAACTTCATCCAAGCGGGAGCGTGTTGCAGGTGTAATAGGTATCTCTTTTCTTGATTAATACCTTGATTAATACCTTGATTAATAATCCATCAAACAAATAACCGGTACCCCCACCACAGGATACCGGTTATCGCTTTTTATGCATTTATATAGAAATTTATGAAGTTGACTAAATTTTTTATTTTCTTCTCAAGAGATTCTTGATTTTCTGCTTTAATGGAGTGCGAGAGAAGAAATTTTCGCAATTATAATATTTTTCAGAGGGATCACAATTGGCAGAAAATTTTGAATTATGTGCGTGTACATTAAAGTAAATATTTGTGCTGTCGATATACATATTGATAATCCTCCTTTATGGTAATTAATGTTATAAATGCTTTGAAACATCTTTGTTATGTATACATTATATTTAATATTTGACGAGTTGTATATAATCTGATAATCTAAAAATATAAAAATAATTTGTGCTCCGGATACATAAAATAGTAGGAATTGAAAAATAGGGACAAATGAGAGAAGGTATTGTATGGCAGTACGATTTTGGGAGCTGTATGAAGAAACAAAAGAACGGTTCCGTCTTAAAATAGTAGCAGGGAAATCAGGGATGGACACGGTTGTGAGTTGGGTTCATATGCTAGAGGATGAAACGATTGTATCAAGATTTCATGGTGAGGAATTGGCTATTACAACAGGTATGAAAGCAAGTCAACCAAACTGGCTTTTGAATCTGGTTAAGGAAATGGCTGTTTATGAAAGTGCTGGTATTATTATAAATTCAGGAATGTATTTGAATGAGATTCCTGATGAAGTAATTCGTTGGTGTGATGAAAATCGATTCCCATTATTGGAGATGCCATGGGAGTTGGCTATTACAAATCTTATTCAGGATTTTTGCACCAGAATCATTGATCAAAAACAATATGAGAAAAAAATTGGTAAGGCATTTCGAGAAATTATTCAAGGACACGGCAATGTGGCCGAATACAGGCAGACGATAGAAGCTAGATATGATATTAATGGTACATTTCAAATGTTTTATCTAAGTGTTAAAAAACAGATTGAAGAAGAAGTAAATTTTAATCATGCGGTTTTTAAACTGGAGAATTTATTCGGTTTTCGACGAGGTAATAAAAAGATGAATATCTCCTATGGGTTGATTCGAATAGGAGATACACTGGTGCTGGTTCTCAATAATATGCAGGACAAGTACTTGGAGGAATTACCGGAATTAATCCTTCAAAGCTTTACTTACTTCGATAAAAAGCATAATTTTTTCTTGGGAATTGGACCAAGAGTTCAGGGGATTGATAATCTTTCAATTGGATATAAAAGAGCGAAAACTGCTATGAAGATGGCAACAGTCACAGGTAAGAATATTGTGAAATTTGAAGAAATGGGCTTCTTTAAGATATTATTCTCAATCGAGGATGGGGAGATTTTAACCAGCTATGCGCAAGAAGTGTTAGGAGTGCTGGAAAAGTACGATCTTGCACATAACAGTTCTTATATTGATACTTTACGAAGTTATATAAAAAATGATAGGAGTCTGATACGTGTAGCTGAGGATACCTTTACTCATCGTAATACGGTTAATTATCGTATCCAGAACATAAAACGTCTGTTAGGAAATGATTTGAAAGATGCAGAAGACATCTTTCCTTATCAGGTTGCCTTTTACATACGTGATATGGGAAGGAAAAGTTAACGATTATCCATTAGCTAGAAGGAATTCACTGGTTTCTTTATCATAGATATAAATTTCACCGGTTTCTATTATATAGTACCATCCGCTTACTGCTAAAGAACCTGCCAGAACTCGCTCTTTAATAAAGGGAAAGGACATAAGGTGTTTTAATTGTTCAATAACATTTGTCTGTTCCATGATCCAACCGATTGCTTCCTCACATTCATGACCATGTAAACTTAGCACCTGTTCGCGTACCGGTTCAGCCAACTCAAGCCATTTGTGGGTATGAGGAAGATTCGTTAGTTTTTCACTAGGATTTAATACAGCACTACAGCCACCGCAGTTTGAGTGACCACATACGATGATATTGTCTACACCTAGAGACAAAACTGCGTACTCAATAGCGGAAGTGGTTGCAACATATTCATCAGTAACTCGGTAAGGTGGAACAATATTAGCTATATTTCGTATAATGAACATCTCTCCGGGAAGTGTTCCTGTAATTCGGTTTGGATCAATGCGGGAATCACAACAGGTGATGAATAACGTATGAGGTTTTTGATCTTTCTTCAATTGGCTAAAGAGCTCTTTATGTGCTTCAAAATCAGTTCGTCTGAATTTTACAATTCCATCGAGTAATTTTTGCATATGTTTCTCCTATTCTTTTGTAAAGGATATCCTTGAACTATTATATAGGAAATGAATTGTGTTGTAAAATGATTCTTTTCTTGAAAGAAAACTCTCCTTATTTTGTGCCATTATATATGCTTGCGGATCACTAATGAATGTAATAATTTAACAGATTGTTAAAAAAGTATTTGAATAATATTACCATATGATTTATTATATAGACGTTGCATAATTATCGGGTAGTTATGCACAAAATATGAGCGCATTTTTTTAGGAAAAAGGAGAAAAACAGTATGAACATTTTAATTACAGGTGGAACAGGTTATATTGGAAGCCATACCGCTGTAGTGATGCAGGAGGCAGGATATCACGTAATCATCGCAGATAACTTGTCTAATTCAAGTCTTGATACCTTGGATAATATTAAAGCAATAACGGGTATTAAGCCAACGTTTTATCAGATTGATGTATGTAATGAGGGAGAGCTTAGTAAGGTCTTTGACCAACATAAAATTGATGCGGTTATTCATTTTGCAGGGCTTAAAGCGGTAGGTGAATCCGTAGAAAAACCATTGATGTACTTTAGAAACAACATAATCGGAACGTTAAATTTATTGCAGTGTATGCAAAATGCAGGCTGCAAAAGGTTGGTATTCTCTTCGTCGGCGACTGTATATGGAGATAATGTATCACCAATGAATGAGGAATTTAAAAGACATACTACAAATCCGTACGGAGCAACAAAGCGTCAAATTGAGGAAATTCTTGAGGATATCAGCAAATCAGATCCGGAATGGGCAATTGCATTGTTAAGATATTTCAATCCGGTAGGTGCACACCAATCCGGTTTGATTGGAGAAAATCCAAACGGTATTCCAAATAATCTTGTTCCTTACATAGCGAAGGTTGCAGACGGCGATTTGGAATATTTAAAAGTATTTGGTGATGATTATGTCACGAAGGACGGTACAGGAATCAGAGATTACATACATGTTATGGATCTGGCAGAGGGACATCTATCAGCGCTGGAATATCTGTCGAACAATCAAGGTACTCATGCCTTTAATCTCGGAACGGGAATTGGTTATAGTGTATTAGAGATGGTGAAAACATTCAGTGAAGCTTGTGGCGTTGATATTCCTTATAAAATCACTCCACGTCGACCGGGAGATATCGCTGTATGTTATGCTGATGTAACGAAAGCTGAGAAATACCTCGGATGGACAGCAAGTAGGGATTTAAAGCAAATGTGTGCTGATCATTGGAATTATCAGAAAAATCGTAAGAATAACTAAATAATATAAAAGGTTGAATTAGTTGAAACTGAGCGGGCATATCGTGGATAAAATGCGAAATGCCCGCTTATTCTAGTCTATTGCATAATGATTACGAATAAATACTAATGTATGGTTATTAATGAATTCAAACAGAAAGCGGGTTATCGATGAATAAAAAGAATATCATTTTTAACTTAATAGTTACACTAATCGCTTTCTTGTGTTTTGTGTTATGGTATGAACAATCGGAAAGTGACTCCAGTAAGGCAACTGTGAATATGGATCGCAGGTATACGGTTTATCTAATAACTACGGATAAGGAATATGAATATTGGCAATATATTAACAAAGGAGCCACCGATATGGCAAATTTAACGGATACGAAGTATAGATGGGAAGCTCCTAATCAAAGGAACACACAGGAGCAAATTCAAGTGCTAAGAAAAGCAGTAGATGATGGTGCGGATGCTATTTTAATTGCTGTCAATGATCCGAGAAAACTTTCAGGTCCCATTGAGGATGCGAAGGCCAGAGGGGTTAAATTTGTTTATGTTGATTCTCCTGCTATGGAAGAGGCGGTTACAACATTAGCGACTGATAATTATTCCGCAGGTACGCTTGCAGGAACAAGTATGCTGAAGGAATTAAACATGAAGGGGATTAAAGAGGGTGATATTGGAATATTCGGAGTTACACCTGAATATGACATCACAATGGCAAGAGAACGTGGATTTCGAGATGTGATTGAAAAGGATGGTAAATTTCGATTACTTGATACGATATATAAAAATGGTGATCAGGTCGATACGGAAGTCGCCGCTGAGGAATTGATTGGACAAAACAAGAATTTGGTAGGGCTTTTAGGAACGAATGAAGGATCAACCGAAGGAGTTGGCAAAGCAATACAAGCAACGAAAGCTAACTTAGTTGGAATTGGGTTTGATCAAACGCAAGAAAATATTAAATTGTATAGAAGCGGAGCTATCACGGCACTTGTATTACAAAATCCTTATACAATGGGATATTTGGGAATGGCTGAGGCCATCGCATCATTAAGAGGATATGATACTGGGCCTCAATATATTAATACCGGGACTAAATTATTAGAAAAGAATTAATGAAGAAACACATTCCATGTAATCGCATTAGTAATCATATGCTTGTTGCTTACACTATTAGGTGGAACTATTCCTGCAAAAAAGCCTCAAAGAAAGATCTAATTGATGCGTTGCGTTTATTATATCAAAAATTTTTTACTTAATATAGTTAGGCGTATACTTAATATTGTTAAGTTTGAGTGGGTTAATACCTACTTATCTAATCTTGACGGATTAAAATAATTAATGTATGATGAAAGAAAGTTGGCAAAGACGTTTCTTATAGCGTAAGTGTCAACTTTTTTATGTGATAGGAAAAGTTATATATGCGACAGCGAAGGGGCTATTGTGTATCCGTATATCGGATTCACAGTGGCCCTTTTTTATTAATCAATATATTAATTATGAGGTGATGAGTATGAACCACAAATCGTTCTGTATCAAACGAGGAACCGGATATAAGGAAATCGCAGTCAACAATTCGATATTCAACAAATTTTATGAATTCGATAAATTGAATGGTCAAGATATTATATCTATTCCCGATGGATGTGTGGATATTGAGTTTGTATGGAAGGGAGATCAGATTGAAGCCTTTGTGTGTGGATGTATCCTTAACGGTAAAATATCCGGTATCGGTAATTATGATAAATGCTTCGGTATCCGTTTTAATCCGGGGAACATTCCGGAATGCTTTAAAAAAGAGATGAATACCATCATCAACAGCAAACGTAGACTTTCTGATTTTATGAATATAAAAGATATGATTTATATATTGAATCAAAATTTGACGATGGAAGAACGTGTGAACAGTTTTATGACGTATTTTGAGAACCATGTAAAAATAGAACCCAATATCATTGCTACTTTGATCATGAAGAAAGTGAGAGAGGAGTCCGGGTTTATCAATGTTACAGACTTAGTGAATACAACAGGATACAGCCATTGCTATATTGATAGGGTATTTAAAAGCAATGTAGGGATATCTGTAAAAAAATACGCCAGTATAATAAGACTTCAACAGGCGATTGAAATCGTGAAAGAAAATAAAGAGACTGAAATATACGAGCGACTTGGATTTTATGATCAGGCACACTTTATCCATGAGTTCAAAAGATTCACCTTAATAACTCCATCCGTTTTACATAAGATGAAAGAAATTATAATTGTTTAGCAAGAATAATATGTATACACGAAATCCTATAAAATAGGATTTCGTAATACAGGAAAGTAAGGTGAAGATCATGTGACCAGTATAAGATTTTCCAATACATACGAAAAGAAGCCTCCTATAATCCTTAATATTAATTTTGTGATTGGGAGGTATTATAATGCAAGTTACGGCGATTAGGAATGAACAGGAATTAATATTAGGTAATGAGGAAAACGGAATTTAGTTTACCAATAAAGTATAAGATTGGTGAATTATTCAAAAACTATAACGGAATGATAGGAGAATTTGTATGAAGGATTTTATGTTTTCAATACCTCAGAATATTGTGTTTGGGAAAGGCAGTCTAGAGAAACTGCCTGATTTATTGGGAAAAACAACACAAGGCAAAGTACTTATTCTTTCTGACCGGGGACTTGAAAAGGTCGGAGCAGTTAAAAAAGTAACGGATGTTTTAGATCAGGCAGGAATGAAACACCTAGAGTTTTTGGATATTGAGGCAAACCCATCCATAGAAACAGTAAACTCAGCGCTTGCAGCATATAAGGAAGGCAAGGCATCGGGAATTATTGCACTTGGTGGAGGAAGCCCTATGGATGTAGCAAAAGCGGTCGGTGTACTAGCTGTATTCGGAGGAGATATCTCAGCTTATGAAGGAGCCCATCTTGTACCGGGAAAGATTGCTCCGATTATTGCTATTCCAACTACGGCGGGAACAGGAAGTGAAGTAACGGCGTTTGCAGTCATAACAGATAAGGCAAGAAATTATAAGTTAACTGTTTTTAGTTATGAACTTGTACCGAGTTATGCATTACTTGATCCGGAGCTTATCATGTCGTTACCTCCATCCGTTGCAGCAGCTACCGGAATGGATGCACTAGTACATGCGATAGAAGCGTATCTATCAAAGGCATCATCACCATTTACGGATATGATGGCGGAAAAAGCAATGATGTTAATTGGAAAAAGTATTCGAAAATTTGTGGCTGATCGCAGCAATGAGGAGGCGGCTTCCTCTATGCTACTTGCCAGCACATTTGCTGGCTTAGCTTTTGCATGGGCAAGATTAGGAGATGTTCATGCGATGGCACATCCGCTAGGAGGATTTTTCAATGTCCCTCATGGAGTAGCGAATGCGATCTTACTTCCCACAGTTTTAGAATTTAATGCAATGGCGGATAATGGAAGGTATGAAGTGATCTATGATTTTATTAAAGAAGGCAGAGAAAAAATACTCTACTTTGATCCGTATACATTAATCAGAGAAATTCGGAGACTGATCAGTGACTTGGGAATTCCAGAAGGGCTGAATGAAGTAGGAGTTACAGAAGATAAGATTCCAGAGATGGCAGCAGATGCGATGAAGAGTGGTAATATCGCTGTTAATCCTAGAAAAACTACGATAAAGGACATTGAATTTCTATATCAAAAGGCGATGTAATTATACTGCATACATCGTATTAAATATGATTTAAATGTACATGGATTATGCACATTTGAGGAGAGGATTGAACGGAATCATGAATATATTTGACATCTTAGGACCAATCATGGTTGGACCCTCCAGTTCACACACAGCAGGAGCAGTTAAAATCGGATTTACCTCCAGACAACTTCTGAGAGAAGAAATCCGTTCTGCGGATATCTATTTACATGGATCATTTCTTGCCACAGGAAAGGGTCATGGAACGGATAAAGCATTGATTGCGGGTTTGTTAGGTATGAAGCCGGATGATGAAAGAATACCAAGTAGTATTGAGATTGCAAGAGAAAGAGGAATGGAGTTTGGATTTTCAGCTATTGAATTAAAGAATGCTCATCCTAATTCCGTGTTACTTAAGTTAAAAGGAGTATTTGGCGCAGAATTAGAGATAGTTGCTTCATCAATCGGTGGAGGACAAATTGTTATCAATCAAATAGACGGACTAGAAGCAAACATCTGTGGTTGTTACCCGACTTTGATTGTTCATAATGTTGATCAACCAGGTCATGTTTCAGATGTTACTTCGATGCTAGGTCATAAGTCAATTAATATCGCAACGATGCAGCTTTATCGTGATAAGCGTGGAGGTAATGCAGTCATGATTGTTGAATGTGATCAGGAGGTACCGCTCGAAGCAATCGGTTGGCTGAGAAAACTCGAAGGTGTAGTAAAGGTAACTTATTTGAGTATGGAGGAAAAAAATGAGTTTTAAGTCCCTGAGCGAAATACAGGATTTATGTACAACAAAAGAAAAATCATTCTGGGAAGTTGTTATAGAAGATGATATGAATGAAAGATTAGCCTCAAAAGAGGATTCATTTAATAAGATGAAAGAGCTTTATTTTAGCATGAAGCATGCTGACCAATCATATGATGCAAATCTTAAATCAGAAAGTAAATTGGTTGGAGGTGATGGTGAAAAAGTATCACGTGCCTTAAAAGAAGGAATATTAATCAGCGGGCCATTTATCGGAGAGGTGATGGCTAAGGCACTAAAAATGGGCGAATCAAATGCCTGTATGAAGAAGATTGTAGCTGCTCCAACAGCCGGTTCCTGTGGTGTGATCCCGGCCATCTTATTAACATATGAAGAGCAGTATGGTGCAGACATTGATAAAATGATTGAAGCTATGTATGTTGCTTCCGGGATAGGCGAAGTAATTGCCTATAGAGCATTCCTTGCCGGTGCTGCAGGAGGATGCCAGGCGGAGATCGGTTCAGCGAGTGCCATGGCCGCAGGTGCTTTGGCTTATCTTAACGGTGGAGATGAAGAAAGCATCTGTCATGCAGTAGCAATGTCATTAAAAAATATGCTTGGGTTAGTATGTGATACTGTGGCAGGATTGGTGGAAGTACCATGCGTTAAGAGGAATGTTGTAGGAGCAGTGAATGCTATATCAAGCGCAGATATGGCCATAGCAGGAGTTCGCAGTAAAATCCCGCCGGATGAAGTGATTGATGCGATGAGAGAAGTTGGCGAATCTATGCCGAAATCATTACGAGAAACAGGGCAGGGAGGACTGGCAGCAACACCAACCGGTCAAGAAATTGCACTAAAGCTTTTGGATTAACTGGTAAGTGATTGCTTCGTGTGTCAAAGAAGTCTATTTTGTGGGACGTCAATTAGAGAATTCTGTGAATTGAATTCAAATAAAAATAATAAGTGCATATTGATGAAAAATACTGTAATCAGAAATTTTGAAAATTAACACTTACACTATATACATTTTGAAAGGAACCGATAGATGACAAATACAAAAATACCGAATCGTTATGTGATATTAATATTTGCCGCATGTGTACAGTTTTGTTATGGGATTGCTTATGTTTGGAGTATTTTTCAACCTTATGCGATTCAAAAATATAATTTAGATACTTCATCAGCCAATTTGCCCTTTGGTATTATGTTGGGCGTGTTTACCTTCGGTAACCTAGCTGGTGGCTATCTGCAGAAAAAGCTTCCAGTGAGGCTGCTTATACTTGGGGGAAGTGCAGTGCTCTGTCTTGGACTGTTTTTGAGCGCATATGTACCGGTATCCCACCCTTGGCTGCTCAACATAACTTATGGATGTATTACCGGTTTTGGATGTGGAGTAGCGTATAATACAATGCTTGCAACGATGCAAAAATGGTTCCCGGATAAAAGAGGTATGGTAACCGGTATTATAATTTGTTCCGCTGGTTTGTTTGGACTTATTATGAATCCGATTGCAAATAGTATTCTGGAGCAGCGTGGATTTAAAACAGCAATGGTATCGGTAGCAGCAATCTTGTTTTTGATCTGTTTTACGTTAGGATGGTTTATAAAGACGCCACCGATTGGATATAAATCAGATGTGAGGCCGAAAAATATTCCGGTGACATCAAAACAATATACGATGGCGATGATGATAAGAACGAAGCAGTATTATATCCTAACCATAACCTTTATGTTGGCCGTACCTGCTTACTTCTTGATGAACCCGATGCTAATGTCTTTGGGTAAGGAAAGAGGATTAAGCACTGGATTAGCTTTATTTGGGGTAATGTTGGTATCTGTTTTAAATACAACGGGAAGATTGGTTACTCCTTGGCTTTCTGATCGAATTGGAAGAAAAAATCTACTATTATTTTTGTTTCTATTTAACATGATGGCAATCGCATTTCTTACCGTAGCTAAGGGAGATCTGTTTTTAATATTTATTTCATGTATTGCTTTCTCTTATGGAGGGTTTATGGGAATGTACCCAACGATCAGCTCCGATTATTTTGGAATGGAAAATGCCGGAATGAATTATGGGATTGTAATGATTGGATATGCAATTAGTTCAATCGGGTGCCCCTATCTGGTAAGAGCAGTACAGGGTACTTCGATGGGAACTGCTTTTTCCTTCGTTATTGCTGCCATTGCTAGTGTAGTAGGATTTTTATTAATGATAAGTTTAAAAAAACCAGAGTAAAAGTACATAATTCAGTCAAGTTAAAAGAGAGTGATGTCTTTCTAGTATAGATAGAGGCATCATTCTCTTTTTTATGTAGCCATAGCTACACTATTTGGTTTCGGTAATCGTTATAATAAAGTCATAGTTTTAAGACAATTAATAAAATACTTTGAAATCATAGGAGGATGTGTAAATGAGCGCATTTTTGGGAAAAATCCATTATTGGCTATACAATAAAATTTTACTTCAGGAAAAATTGATCGGGGACATTGCAGTCTTGGCAAATACAAAGGGATTTGAAGCAAATTCGGTTTTGGGTGAGAGTTATGAAAAGTTTGGTTCCCTTCCTCAGGGAGAGTTAGAAGAAATCATAGAGCACTCCAATATTCATGGATGGCTTCAAGAGCAAATCATCAGTGTGGAAAATAGATTAGCTTATGTAGCTACAGAATTAATGAAGAGTAATGTAGTAAGCAAAGGTGAAATTGCAAATCTTTTTTATCAGGATGGGATGGAAAGAAACAAGGACATTCAATTAAGCCAGGGTTCACCGGAGGATTACTTCCAGATGATATTTGATTATTTACTAGAAGGAATGCCTTGCGATCGTGTGAACAACATAACATCAAGTACTGAAACAGAGATGATTTGGGAGACAACCAGGAACCTTCATGAGCCATACTGGGAGAATGCCGGAGGAGAACTTGCTAGCTTTTATGAATTTAGAAATGCATGGATTAACGGATTTTTAACAACAAGTGGTTATGAATATCACAGAACAGACAATGGAATTAACGCAATTAGAAGGGTGGGTTAATATGAATGGAATAGCACTTATGGTGGATGAACATAAAGTGATTAAAAGGATGCTTGCAGTCGTTCGTAAGGCTTGTTTTGGTGTTATGAGTGGGAAAGAAATTGATTACACCGACTTTGAGAGAATGATTGATTTTGTAAGAAGTTATGCGGATAAACACCATCACGGTAAGGAAGAAAAGATTTTGTTCAACAAGATGGTGGATGAGATTGGCGGCCCTGCTGAGAAGTTAATAAATTACGGAATGCTTGTAGAACATGATCTTGGCCGTCTTTTTATCAGAGAGTTAGAAGAAGCCCTTGGTAAAGTAAAAGCAGGAGATCAAGAGGCGAAGCTGGATGTCATAGCCAATGCAATCTCCTATACACACTTGTTGCACCGACATATTGATAAAGAAGATGCTGTGGTTTATACTTTTGCAGAAAAACAGCTGAAACAGGATACCTTAGATCGTGTTAATAATGAATGTGCTGCATTTGAAGAAGAGATGAAGCTTGAGGATGTTCAGAATAAGTATCTTCATCTTGTTGAAGAGTTGGAGCAGAAATATCAGTAGTATAAATGATATTGATAAGAACAATGTAAATATTAACAAGAATAATTTGAATTACTAACATACAAAAAGAAGACACTTTATATAGGTGTCTTCTTTTTGTATAAATAGCTTTCATTATCTGGTATGAAGTTGTTTGAAATTGAGACATGATTACAATATTTAGTGGATTTTTACTGGTTGAAATGATAGAATTGTCTTAAAGCTATGTTGTAGTTTCGGAGGTAAATATATGAAAAAGTCAATGCTTTATGTATTTAGAACGGTATTAGTATTTTCGTTGATTTTCATTATGGTCGGATGTACAACAAAGGATAATAAGCAAGTTAAAAGCACAGGCAGTAGCAGCGTGAAGCAAGAGCAAAAATCTTCAAAAGAAGGCAATAACGTGGATCGTCACAGTACTTCGGATAACTCCAGCGCGGAGGCACTGTTAAAAAAGGATAATGATACAGATCTCTTAGTCTATAAGAAGGTTGCATATGTGAATGCAGTCACAGTAGATTGGGTATCTGAACTGCACCTAGAGAGTGATAAAAAACTTGGTGATATAAAAAGAACAAATGTAACGAAACAGTTTCAGGATTTCGATGCGACATTATTGGATGTAGGAACTGAAGTTTATTCAGCAAAAGGTAGAGCAGATATCGTTCTTGCAGATATTAATAATATGTTGGTACCATATTTAGCATATGTAGAAGGATGATAAGGTGCAAAAGTGATTAAGTTACAAAGAAGGACAAGATGAAGGGAGTAAAGCATGCAATGGGTTTTACTATATTGATCTATTTATGAATATTAGAAAGTAATTAGAAGGATTAGAAGATACTTTAATTACTTGTGTGATTATATTTGAAATGGTAAAATGTAGAAACGTTAGAAAAATATGAAGTAACAGGTGGGAATAAAATTGAGTATCAAAAAACTGGTAGGGACATTATTAACATTAAATATTTTACAGTTTTTAATTGGGCTCATTATATGGATTGGTATGGGGAGCTCATTACTCGGTCAAGTAAATCATTATATATTTTTAACAATGGGTATGATGCTTTTTAACAGCTTTATCACTATTCTTGGTCTATATTTTGCCGGAAAATACAAGAATGTCAATATGGTGGAGAGTATTCATGATTTAGAAGAGTTGAATACCACCCTTCGTGCGCAGCGGCATGATTATCTGAATCATATTCAGGTTGTTTATGGGTTATTGGAACTGAATGAATATGAGGAGGCAAAAAAATACCTAAATCCTGTATTTAAAGATATTATGAAGGTTAGTAAGGCATTAAAAACTGCACAGCCGGCAGTTAATGCTCTACTTCAATCGAAAATGCAAGCTGCACAACAAAATAATATCGACCTATATCTTGAAGTTCGATCCGATTTAAAGCATATTACGATGGAACCTTGGAATCTGTGTAAGATTCTCGCCAATATTATAGACAATGCGATCACTGCATTATCCGTAGTAGAAAAAAATAAAAGCATTCATATTGAAATTGGTGAGACTCCTGACAGATATAATTTTGTGATTTATAATAATGGACCACAGATACCGGACGGAATATTAGGAGATATCTTCAAACAGGGTGTTACTACAAAACAAGAAAAGGGACATGGTATGGGACTTTATATAGTAGACAAAATCGTTCGTGAGGAGGGAGGTACCGTACAAGTGATGTCCAATTCGAATCGAACAGGGTTTACCGTGACGTTACCCAAAAGAGATGAGCTGTATCGCAAATCCTAATTTAAATAAGAATACAGTCGAAACCTATAATTACAACCTATTTTGTTGATTATATAAAAAGTACTGAGGAGAATAATGTGACATTTTGCACTGGAAAATGTATAAATGAGAGGATATCTATTACGTATTCCCCTTTAATCGTTTATAGTAGTATTAAATAAAGTACTTAATATTAAGTGTAATGATTATTAATGCTTATCAAGGAAAGTATCGGTTAGGTGCTTGTTTAATTAAGAAAGGAGAATGGATATGTTCGGAGTGATTGATGGTTTTTTGGTGTTGGCGATTCTTTTGTTTATTGCCGGATTTATATTAGTTGGAATAGAAATGATAACACCTGGGTTGCATGCTCCCGGAGTTGGTGGCGTAACATGTCTGATTATTGCAGTATTTCTGGTTGCAGATAATTTTGTGGAAGGAGCAATCATTACAGTAATTGTGTTGGCAGTGCTTGCAATTATGCTAGCTGTTATTCTAGGGTTATTATCACAGGGGAAGTTAAAATCGCCTATCATTTTAAAGGAAGAGCAGAATAAGGATAAGGGGTACATAAGTTCCAATGACCTGAATTACTTGCTGGATAAAAAAGGGATTGCAATAACTGATTTAAGACCAAGTGGTGTCGGCAATTTTGATGGTATCGATTTTGACGTAATATCGGAGAGTAAGTATATTACTAAGGGTACGAATATTGTGATTTATAAAGTACAAGGCTCTAAGTTGATTGTAAAAGAAATAAATTAATTATAATATAAGTGGTTGTATACAATAATAGTTTGTCATGCGATTACTTAATATAAAAAAGAGAAAGAGGGTATTTATTTATGACGGATTCAACCATTATTTCTTTGGTGATTGTTGGTATCATTGGTTTACTTATTATTTTATTTTTTAGTTTTGTTCCGGTTGGCTTATGGATTTCATCCTTAGCTGCCAATGTTAGAGTTAGCATATTTAATTTGATAGGTATGCGTTTAAGAAGAGTTGTTCCTTCCAGAATTGTAATGCCGTTAATTAAGGCAGTAAAAGCAGGCCTTTCCCTTAATGTTAATCAACTTGAAGCGCATTATTTGGCAGGTGGTAATGTTGATAGTGTTGTCAACGCCTTGATTGCTGCGGAAAGAGCAGATATTGATTTGGCTTTTGAAAAAGCTGCTGCGATTGATTTGGCAGGTAGAGATGTATTTGATGCGGTTAAGATGAGTGTTAATCCTAAGGTGATCGAAACTTCGAATGTATCAGCAGTTGCTAAGGATGGTATTGAATTAATCGTTAAAGCTCGAGTAACGGTACGTGCAAATCTGGAACGTCTTGTTGGTGGTGCCGGTGAAGCTACCATTCTTGCAAGAATTGGTGAGGGTATTGTAACAACAGTAGGTTCTGCACAGGCTCATAAGGAAGTTTTAGAAAACCCTGATGATATCTCTAAAAGAGTTTTAAGTAAAGGTCTGGATTCGGGTACTGCTTTTGAAATCCTATCCATTGATATCGCTGATGTGGATGTGGGTCGTAATATCGGGGCACAGCTTCAAACCCTTCAGGCTGAAGCGGATAAGAATATTGCGCAGGCAAAAGCGGAGGAAAGAAGAGCTATGGCTGTTGCAAGAGAACAGGAAATGCGTGCTTATGTTGTTGAAGCAGAGGCTGAAATACCGAAAGCAATGGCACAGGCACTTAGGGAAGGTCACATTGGAGTAATGGATTATTATGATCTTCAGAATATTAAGGCAGACACCATGATGAGAGAGAAAATATCAGATTCTTCTAAGAAATCAATTGTAGACAATACAGATAAAAAATAATAGCTTTTTGGATATAATCAAAGCATGAAATTGAATTACAATTGTTCTGATGCGTTAGTAGCATCATGGAGGTAAGAATGGATTACAAACAAAGACAGATGTTTGATCAAGCAGGAAGGTTTAATAATTCGCCGGATAATAACCAGCCCAATATAGGAGCCTCATCAGGACAGAAGCTGAAGTGGCCGACAATATCAGGGAACTATCCGATTAACAACCCAAGACCGATGCCTCAGGAATATAATCAAAAGAATTCCATGCAGGGTAGAACGAAGCCAGGAAAATCGCCTCAAGGGAAGCCTATTCAGCAGAACTCTCCACAAGAAATGCAGGAGAAAACAACTTTGAATACTGTTTCAAACAGTATGAGCTTCAGGAGGGATACGCCAAATACCACAACGGATACTATCATAAGTAATGATAGACTGCAGGAGGCAATTATTTGGTCTGAGATTCTGGGGAAACCTTTGAGCAAAAGAAGAAAGAGAAGATTTGAGTAGTATGAAGGTGATTTTGGTTGAAGATGATGCAGGTATCCGCATTTTACTGCGTAAGATTATTGAGCAAAATGAAGGCTTTGAGGTTGTAGCCGAGGCAGATAATCTCAAGGATGCGGTTCTGCAATTTACCAAGCTTAAACCGGAAGTTGTATTCTTAGATATTGAGATCAAAGGAGCAAACGGGCTAGAGTGTGCGAAAATTATAGCGGATATGGAACCGAAGACAAAAATAATATTTGCGACTGCTCATGCGGAATACAGGTCGGATGCGTTTGAAGTATATGCCTTTGATTATCTCGTAAAGCCTTTTCCGATTGAACGAGTAAATCAAACCTTGGATCGTATCAGAGAACTATCGGCACCTCCAAAGAATGATGAGCTTGATAAGATTGTTAAATATGAAAAAGGATTGGATAAGCTGTTAGTAAAAGGCAAGGAAAGTTTGAGCTTTATTGATATCAAGGATATTATTCTAATTCAGCGTGAGAATAGTACAACAGTAATCTATACGAAAAATGACTCTTTTACAACATCAGCTAGCCTAACTGAGATTGAAACTAAACTAGATCCGGAACAATTTATGAGAAGTCATAAATCTTATCTTATCAATCTGTCACAAATAAAAAAGATAGAGCCATACGGACGATGGACTTACATTGTAATATTTAAGGATTTAAAAAAAGATGCTTTAATCACGAGCGAAAAGTTTGATGAAATAAAAAAGAAATTCTTATAAAAAATCCTGTGGCAATATTATATTTTATGGTATGATGTGTTCAAAGTATAGATGGAGAAAGGACAGAATGGTATATGAAATATTGTTGGAGTACGTTAGTGGTTAAGGATATGCAGGAATCACTTAAGTTTTATCAAGAGGTTGTGGGATTAAAGGAAAATAGAAGATTTACTGGTGGTAAAGGTGTAGAAATTGTATTCTTAGGTGAGGGGGATACATTAATAGAGCTCATGACGAGCCCCGAACCAAGAGAGATCAATATGGGATCAGACATATCACTGGGTTTTGAAGTGGACTCTGTAGACCAAAAGATTGAAGAATTTAAAGAGATGGGTGTTGCAATATTAAGCGGACCATTTCAACCTAATCCACATGTGAAGTTCTTCTATGTACTGGATCCGAATGGCTTAAAGATTCAATTTGTTGAGAATATGAAATAGAATACTAATAATAACAGATGTTGCAAGATTAATAATCCAAAGAAGAGATATAAAGAACTGATTTCTTGGAAAATTGATTTTGCAACATTTTTTTATTGGTAAGCAATTGATTAGAGAAAATATCATATAATATGGATTACTCCTATGGCTTGGTAATTTGTTACAAAAAAGGAGTGGGATTAGAAGGTGTTTGACATTATATGTATAAAATGGTAATCTGTAGTAGCAAGGCTTATGGATAATATAACCAATTATTTGTTATTAAGTTATAATTTATAACTTAATATTAGAATTAATATAATTAATATACGGGAGGAGGATAGTATTATGAATGATGAAATTGAATTGCTCTTAAGAAAGATGGGAGCGTCCATGGTAGGCTTTGCAAAACTTGATGGATTATACTCTAAGGTGAACATAGAAAATAATAGTAATGATGATTCTGAAACGGCTTTATTTGATATTCCTCATTATCCCATTGGTATATCAATTGCGGTGGCTTATCCCAAAGAGATCATAAGAAATATATCCGAAGCACCGACAATGGAATATTATGATGCATATCATGATTTGAATAGACGATTAGATAATATGGCAATAAATTGTGCTGAATACATAAAAAAATTAGGGTACCATGCAATTGGACAGACAACAACACAAGTCAAGCAGTACGGTATATTCCGTACGGTAATGCCACATAAAACTGTGGCAATACATGCGGGTTTAGGTTGGATCGGAAAATCTGCCCTATTTATTACGGAACCATATGGTTCAGCAATTCGTCTAACCTCTGTACTGACGGATGCACCATTAAAAACTGCTACTCCTTCTCTTTATACAAAATGTGGTAGCTGCATGCTTTGTGTGAATGCATGTCCGGGTAACGCAATATCAGGCCGCTTATGGGAAAAGGGAAGCGACCGTGATGATTTTTTTGATGCGAATGCCTGTAGAAATAAAGCAAGGGAGTTATCTGCCCATTTTTTAAACCGGGAGATAACTTTATGTGGTAAGTGTATTGAAGTGTGTCCATATACCAGGAGATATATATAGATCGATAAATTACTTAATCTTCAAAAGAAAAGAGGGAAAAGGATATAAAACGAATGGATATGGGGTGAAATTATGATTACAGTGAATGAGATTTCAAGAATACAAAAACATATTATAAATACAAAACTGGAGTTTGAAACCAGCTTTGTAGAAGGAAATTATTATAATAAACAAACAAGAGATGAAAAGCATCGGGAACAGATACTGGATAGTTTGAATATAAAACGAGGGAATAGGATATTAGATCTTGGAACCGGGAATGGTTTTCTGGCATTTGCAATAGCGGCCAGAAATCCTTATTGTCAAATTGTCGGGCTGGATATACTCGAAGAAACATTAAAAAGGAATAATGAAAAAGCAAAAGAACTGGAACTGTTTAATCTGGAATTTATTACATATGATGGTATGACATTTCCGTTTGAAGAAGATTCCTTTGATGTGATAGTATCACGATATGCGATACATCATTTCCCGGATCTTGATCATACGTTTCAAGAGATTAGTAGAGTTCTGAAAAAAGGCGGACAGTTATTTATATCGGATCCGTGCCCGAATGAGGATGATACTAATCGGTTTGTAGATGATTATATGATGATGAAATCAGATGGGCATATAAAGTTCTATACTCATGATGAACTGAATAAGTTGGGCCAGAAATTCTTCTTAATTGAGAATGTGTCCTTTAAATCGATGTTAAGATTTCCTCGTAAAGATCCGTGTAGTTATAACGATTTGTTGGAACGGTATGACAAGAAAATTATTGATGGTTATAATGTTGAGATATTTAATAATGAGATTTATATTAGTGAGAAAGTGAATAATATATCCTATATTAATTGTAAAGGGCTTTTTTAAGAAAATAGGTTGTTACTAACTTGAATCCGATTAGAGATTATAGAAACGGATTTAGGAAAGTAGCAACCTTTTATATTAAGATAATTCTCAGTAGATTTAGAACCAGATATAATGGAGTATTGTTTTTAAAATAAAAATGTAAAATGCACTTGACATTTGATGTAAAGCATACTATACTTTAAATGTAAAGCGAACTATACTTATTGAGGAGTGATAAATTGCTAACAAGAATACAAGAATTGCGTAAAGAACGAAAAATTACGCAGAATGAATTGGCTGATGCAGTGAATGTTACGCGTCAGACAGTGATATCGTTAGAAAACGGTAGATATAAAGCGTCTTTAGTTTTAGCACATAAGATAGCTCAGTTTTTTGGTGTAACAATTGAAGAAGTATTTATTTTTGATCAGGAGGATGAGAATATATGAACGGAATATTTTGCAGTAGTACAGCCACAACGAATGAAGAATATAAGAAGGTGATAAAAGCAAGAATGACCAGAATGCTTTTTGTATTCGGTATCGGATGCCTCACTCTTGCAGTTTCAATCTGGGCAAATGCAAGCAAGAAAGCGAATTTAAGTGATCAAATGCTCGGTGTATATACTGGAGTCGGAGTAGGACTGATATTGGTATCCATCTTATTATTTATTAAAAATATTTTAATATTGAGAAATGAAGAGAAGTTAAAGAATAGTAGACTGGAAAATGCGGATGAGAGAATTCATGAAATCGGAAATAAAGCGTTTCGAGTTGCAGGATTTTCATTATTGGTAGCTATCTATGCGGTAGGATTAATAGGAGGGATATTCTATCCGATTTTAATTAACGTATTATTTGGACTAGTGAGTCTCTTCTTGTTAGTGTATTTAATTGCTTATAAGATTTATGATAAATCAATGTAATGTCATTAGTAGGATCATGATTGGCAGTCGAGCCAAAGCACATAAATAAAGGAGGAAAATATATGAAAAACAAATTTAATAAATATCATCAAATAGGTACACTAGCAATAGCATTAGGTCTGGTAGGTAAAAGGATAACGGTAGTTCCCGATTTTCTGCTGGGATTTTGTATGGGATTAGGGATAGCGCTAATCATTATTGGTATTTTTGCCTATAAATACGATATTACAGGCTTGTGGAAATTCAAACTTAATCTTCTTAAGAAAGTATTAGAGAAGTAGGATATCTTATTTCACAATAGCGATTCATAGCTGTTTCTGCGTTTGAACTATAATCAAAACAATAATTTATTTAAGGTAAGCCTTGACATAAAATGGGTTTCAGAATATAATGGTGCCAGAAAGCCATGGCGGTTTATACAATTGAATAGTAATCATTAATGGTAATGAGGTTCCGAATGCAATGTTTTTATGCATAAGGGCCTCTTTTTTATTTAACTTTTTTAAAAATGCGCTAAAACGCACATAGTAAAAGCTTATCAAAAGTGTAAGAGAATTTACATTCTTACAAAATCAGTCAAGAAAAGTTATCTTTATATAAATAAATCCATAACAAAACGGCAGGGAGGTTACACGATGGAGTTTATAACAAAGAATGTATCAAGAAATCTTAAGAGAATCCGTAAATCCAGAGAAATGAGTTTGGATGATGTGGCAAAGCAAACCGGAATCAGTAAAAGCATGTTGGGACAAATTGAAAGAGGTGTTTCAACGCCTACAGTAGAGACTTTAGGTAAAATAGTAAGTGGTTTAAGAATATCCTTTAACTCATTAATCAGTTCAACCAAAAACGATATCATTATTGTAAATAAAGCTGACCTTGAACCATCTTATATCAGCAAGGATGAAGATTATAAAGCATATGAGTATTTTCCTT
Organism: Bacillota bacterium; assembly: GCA_023392615.1. Lineage (GTDB taxonomy): Bacteria > Bacillota > Clostridia > Lachnospirales > Lachnospiraceae > Mobilitalea. The sequence continues at coordinate 74,457 of JAEVYT010000030.1, forward strand.
ACGAGGAGGATCGTACCTTCGAAATCTATATGATGAATCTAGAGGGTGGATCGAAATATGAATCGGATGGTCACGGTGATAATACATATGAATATCTAACAGTAATATCAGGTATTGTCACTATTATTGTGGATGGAAAGAGTTATACTGTCACAGAAGAGAACTCAATAAGGTTTCCGACGAGCTCGAAGCATACTTATATGAATCCTACGGAGTTTATGGCAAAGTTCTGTGTTACATTCACTTGGAACTAAATGATTGATAATTGTAAAAAATTATACAATAAGTCTTACGGTATGAGATATTTGGGAATGGTTATTGACAATATAACGCACGGTTGGTATAATTCGGATAAATTAGTTAAATCACAACAACTGAATCGATACATTGGAATAAACAAATGCGTTTAAGAAGAGAAAATCTGCTTAAACGTTTTTTTATTCGATAGAAAAGTCTTCGATTCGTTAGCAAGTGGAACAGTATTACGTAATATCAGTATTTATCAGAAAGGAAGGGATATAATGAAAGAAATTACGATGTATATTAAACCTGAGAAGCTAGAGATCGTGAAGGAAGTGTTACAAAAACATGGCGTGGGTGGAATGTCCGTTATGAGTATTATGGGTTGCGGTATTCAGTTGGGTGATACTACTCCGGTTGAGTTTAAAGGGCTTAGAACCTCGATTAATTTAATTCCTAAGATCAAGATAGAAGTTATCGTCAAAGATGATTTGGTGGAAGCAATCCTGCTTGATATTCGTGATAAGGTTGCATCCGGTCAGGTCGGTGATGGAAAAGTAATTATTAAGAATGTGGAAGATGTCATGAGAATACGAACCGGTGAACGTGGGAATGACGCAATTTAATAATAATATTAAACATAGATAGCAAAGGTGCTGACTTTTAAAGTTAGTACCTTTTTTTGTTCTATAGATAAAATCCAGTTTCTTTAAAGGTATAAAGTCGATTCCTCCTATAGAATAAAAAAGCGCTTGGCGCAAAGTGTTAACGAACTGACACTTTATAAGAACAAATAAAAACTCTAAAAAAGGAGTGATAACAATGACTGGAGAAAAAAAGGCGATTGTAGAAATTAAAAATGTAAATAAAAAATATGCGGATAATCACGTTGTACATGATTTGACCCTTGATATTTATGAGGGTGAATTTCTAACAATGCTTGGTCCATCCGGTTGTGGTAAAACTACACTGCTCAGAATGATCGGTGGCTTTGAAGAAACAACAGACGGACAGATATTAATTGAAGGAGAGAATGTAGAAGAGAAGGAGCCTTTTGAACGTAATGTAAATACAGTTTTCCAAAGCTATGCATTATTTCCTCATCTTAATATATTCAATAATATTGCATATGGCTTGAAGATGAAAAAGGTAGCTAAATCAGAAATTAAAGAGCGTGTGCAGAAGATGCTTGAATTGGTTCAGCTAAACGGATATGACAAACGTTTTCCGAGTCAGCTATCAGGAGGCCAAAAGCAAAGAGTAGCGATTGCCAGAGCATTAATTAATAATCCGAAAGTATTGTTGCTTGACGAACCATTGGGGGCACTTGATTTAAAGTTAAGAAAAGAGATGCAGTTAGAATTAAAAAACCTTCAAAAGAAATTGGGAATTACATTTATCTATGTAACACATGATCAGGAAGAAGCATTAACGATGAGTGATCGAATTGCAATTATGAATCAAGGTTATTTGGATCAGTTGGACACTCCGGAAGGAATTTATGAAAAGCCAAAAACCAAATTCGTAGCAGATTTTATTGGTGAATCAAACATCTTTGATGCCACCATTTCATCTCAGGATAAGGAAAGCCTAAAGTTAAGTATTGAAGTAGGTGAAGTACTCGGTAGAGCGGAAGAAGGAATAACGTTTGATTTGGGCGAGATGATATATGCCTGTGTTAGACCGGAGAATTTAAAATGGTCAAAAGAACCAGTTAACGGTTTTCGGATACAAGGAATTGTAAAAGAGCAAATCTATGTTGGCAATATCATTAAGAGTAATATTGTACTTGGTAACGGGCAGATATTGAAGTTGAGCAGAATGGACCTTGAGGATATTCCAAAGGTTGGTGAAGTTGTTAACATCTACTGGGATCTGGAGGATGTGGTGCTTATGAAATCTGATGCGCATATCATCCATAATGTAATTGAAAATGTGAACTTAGGAGGGGTGTAAATGAAGAAAAGCCACGGTTTTCGTAATAAAACACTTCCATTGGTGTCCACGGTTTCACCGGTAACCATATGGCTGATCTTGTTGGTCGCAGCACCACTCCTGTATGTGTTTTATTTAAGCTTTCTGTCAACAGACGGATATAACGTCGTATATAAATTAACACTGGTTAACTATAAGGAACTGCTAAATCCCATCTATATGGAGATTTATTCAAACTCATTTATTCTGGCAGTGTTAACCACTGTGCTTAGTATTCTTCTAGGATACCCCTTTGCTTATCATATGGCAAAGGCAGCTAAGAAAAGAAAAACATTAATGATGATTTTGCTAATGGTACCATTTTGGACCAATTCGCTTATTCGATTAAATGGTTGGAAGACAATTCTTGGTAAGACCGGATTTATCAATACCGTATTAGTTGATCTTCATATTGTAGATCAACCGCTTGAGATTCTGTATACCAGAGGTGCAGTATTATTAGGTATGGTGTATATCTTATTTCCTTATATGGTGTTACCGCTTTTTGCTTCGATTGATAAATTGGACTTCAGTTTGTTGGAAGCGTCCAATGATCTTGGAGCCAATAAGATCAAGACATTTTTTCATGTGACCCTACCACTTACTTCACCGGGTATTTTCTCCGGAACAATTTTGGTATTTATCCCTTCCCTTGGTTATTTCTTTGTATCGGATATTATGGGTGGAGGTAAATCACAGTTGATTGGTAACTTGATTGAGAATCAGTTTAAAGCAGCCAATAACTGGCCGTTTGGAGCGGCATTGTCTATGTTACTAATTATATTAATCATAATAATTGTTTCAATTTATAAGAGATGTGGCGGTGATATTAAAGATTTGGGGGTGTTGTAAATGAGAAACAGAAAAAAGAAGCTTTGGAAAGGTATATCCGGTATCTACGATGTGCTAATCTATGTTTTTCTCTTTCTACCGATTGCAATTGTCGTGTTGTTCTCCTTTAATACTTCCAAACGAAATATTGTGTTCGAAGGCTTTACCTTTGAGTGGTATAGCAAATTGTTTCAAAATGATGCCCTACTGCAAGCTTATGGCAATACCTTGATTGTCGGCTTAAGCAGTACCATCATTGCAACCGTGGTAGGCACCTTGGCTTCCTATGGTATGTCGAAATACAAGTTCAAAGGGAAGGGAATAATCGATACCCTCCTTTACATTCCGGTAGTTATCCCTGAGATTGTATTAGGTATATCTTTGTTAGCTATCTTTAATCTATCACAGATTCCGATGGGTATATTGACATTAATCATTGCACATGCGACCTTCAGCATTCCGTTTGTTGTATTCACGGTCAATGCAAGATTTGCCGGATTTGATCGCTCTGTAGAAGAAGCGGCGATGGATTTGGGAGCAGGCAGAATTAAAACCTTTTTTACTGTTACACTACCGATTGTTATGCCGGGTGTAATTTCAGGAGCATTTTTAGCATTTACCCTGTCAATTGATGATATTATCATCAGCTTCTTTACAACGGGGCCTGGAAGCAATACCTTCCCGTTAAAGGTAATGGAGCTTACCAAAACCGGTGTCACACCGGATGTATATGCACTTTCAACGATCATATTAGTGATAACAATTACACTGGTTGTAATATCACAAAGAGATTCGAAGAGTGCCAAGAAGCGACAGGTAGCTGCTTAATACTGGTTGGCAGAGACGAATGCAGGTAGGCCGCAAGGAATTTAAGTTTATTAAGGAGGATGGTAAGTATGAGAAGATTGAAAAAGTTATTAGCACTGGTTTTAGTAGGAGTATTTGTATTATCTTTAACCGCCTGTGGGAGTGGTGGTGAGAAAAAGGGAAAATTAAACTTGTTCATGTGGACGGAATATATCCCTGATTCCGTAATTAAGGGATTTGAGAAGGAAACCGGTATTAAAGTTCAGATGCAACCCTATTCTAATAATGAGGAAATGTTGGCAAAAGTAAAAGGAAGCAGTGCAGGAACCTATGATATTGTTTGTCCGAGTGATTATATGGTAGAGAACATGATCTCCCAGGGCTTATTAAAGGAAATTGACAAATCCAAGCTAACCAATTTAAAGAATATTGATCCGACTTATATGAATCCAAGCTATGATCCGGATAACAAACACTCCATTCCATATCTGGGTGGTGCTGGTGTCATCATTTATAATAAGACAAAGGTACCGAAGGATGCGGACTTTACAACCTATAATGAATTATTTAAACCGGCTTATGCAAACTCATTAGTTGTGCTGGATGACTTTAGATCAATTATTGGTATAACTTCACTTAGCATGGGATATGACATGAATGAAACAAATCCTGATAAACTGGCGAAAGTAAAAGAAAGATTAATGACATTAAAACCGAATATTAAGAGTTTTGACAGTGATTCTCCGAAGACATTAATGATAACGGAAGAAACCTCAGCCGGTTTATTCTGGAGTGGGGAAGCAGCAATCGCGTTATCTGAGAATAAGGACTTAGCAGTTTCTTATCCAAAGGAAGGTATGTATTTATTCTTTGATAATTTATGTATTACAAAAGATGCTAAAAATTCAGAGAATGCATACAAGTTCCTTGATTATGTTATGAGAGCGGATGTAAATAAAGAAATCGTAACCGAATTCCCTTATCTGAACCCGAATAAGGCAGGCGTGGCACTGATGGGTGATGACTATAAGAATAACCCTGCAATTTCCATCCCGGCAGATGTGATCAGCAAAGGACATTATGTAAAGAATATCGGAAAATCAGTGGATCTCTATAGTGAGATATGGGCTGATTTTACAAAATAGGAATGATGTTAATACGAAATCAGTGATTTATAAAACCCCAAGAATAATGATCATAAATATGATCAGAAAGCGGAAAGGCTAGGTAATAACTATGAGAAACAAAGAGCAGGTAGTAAAGGAATTAAACAAAGTAATCAAGTTTATTCACAGTGACGAGTTGACGGAAGAGGAGAAGAAGGAGATTACACAGGAAACCGTCGAATATTTCGATACCTATGTAAGCCCCGGATGGTTAAAATACCGTAAATCTGTTTCAACGAATGCAGCTGTTGTTGAATGGAAGGATTATGGTGCGTACTGCTCTGGATTATACGGAGAAGAATTCATTGACTGTTTAGGTGGATTTGGTATCTATACCTGTGGTCATCGTAATGAAGAAATCATTGAGACAGTGAAGGCTCAGTTAGAGCATCAAGCACTCCATTCTCAGGAACTATTAGACCCTTTACGTGGATATTTAGCAAAGGCAGTCGCAGATATCACACCGGGAGATTTGGAAAAATGTTTCTTTACAAACGGTGGCGCAGAAGCGGTGGAAATGGCTCTAAAATTAGCAAGAATTGCAACCGGAGGTAAATGGTATATCTCAACCGTAGGTGCGTTTCATGGTAAGTCCATGGGTGCAGTATCCATGGGTGGTAAAGGGACTTATCGTGTTCCATATGCGCCAATGGTTCAACAGGTACAGCATGTTGAATACGGTAAAGCAGAAGATATTAGAAAAGCGATCAGTAATCTTAAGGCAGTTGGAGAGAGTGTTGCAGCGGTTATCTTAGAACCGATTCAGGGTGAAGCGGGTATCATCATTCCGCCAAAAGGATATCTGAAGGAAGTACGTGAAATCTGTGATGAGTATGGTGTGGCATTAATCTTTGATGAGATTCAGACCGGTATGGGTAGAACCGGTACGATGTTCCGTTGTGAAGCAGAAGAGGTAGTTCCTGATATTATGACCTATGGTAAAGCCTTTGGTGGAGGTATCATGCCAATCACCGGTATTATCTGCAGACCGAATATGTGGACTGAAGAACTAGTGGATAATCCATGGCTTCTTGGTTCTCCTACCTTTGGTGGTAACCCGTTAGCATGTTCCGCAGCGCTGGCAACAATCAAGTATATGCTTGAGAATGATATTCCTGGTCAGTGTGCAGAAAAGGGAGAATATCTTTTGAGCGGTATTGAGAAATTGGCTAGGAAGTACCCAACCGTAATTGATGAAGTTCGTGGTATTGGTTTAATGATAGGTTTAGAGTTTGTAACTAGTGATGTTGGTTATAGTGTTGCAAAGGGGATGTTCGCCAGAAGAGTGTTAACGGCAGGTACCTTAGTGAATGCAAAATGTATTCGTTTTGAGCCGGCTGCAGTTATCACAAAAGAACATATCGATATTATCATCGAGAAATTAGAAGAGGCTATTATCGAAACCAAGGAAGAATATAATCTATAATTACAAGAGGGCTGTTGCAGTATTTATACAGAATCATTGTGTCAAAAGATTCGAATAAAATACTGCCTTACAACAGCCCTATAATTCTTGATGAAATACTGCCTTACAATAGCTCTATAATTTTTGATTGAGGATAGTGAATTATATCGCTTTTTACAATATAAAAGTATAGAAATGATTTATTATACATGAACAAGAATTATAATAGTTTGTATAAAAAAGTATTATGATTGATTGTAATACAAGAAGTGAGGTTTTGCACCTCCATAATATTTCACCTGTGATTTGCTACATGCAGGTAATGAGGAAAGGATCATGGACATGGAACAATTTCGACTGAAGACTACAATACAAAGCTACAATTCCTTTCTGGAATTCTATGAGTGCTATCAGATTGGCAGTGACGATTTGATTATTACACTGGATTATATCATTCAGAAATACTTAACCGGTCAGAAGGAGCACCCTATATTAATTGATTTTGGTAAGTATGGTTATGGAGAACCGAATGATGGAATAGTAGAAGCAATTCTTGAAGATATCAAAGGACTTCCCTATAAAAGAGTTGTTGCGATAGGTGGAGGATCTATACTGGATGTTGCGAAGCTTCTTATATTAAAGAATATATCTCCGGTACAGGATTTGTTTGAGCGAAAGCTAGATATTATCAAGGATAAGGAATTGATACTTATCCCTACTACCTGCGGTACCGGTAGCGAAGTAACAAATATATCCATTCTTGAGTTACTGAAGAAAAAGACTAAGCTTGGACTTGCTACCGACGAATTATTTGCGGATTACGCAGTACTGATTCCGGAACTTTTGGAATCCCTACCCTTTGGTAGCTTTGGTGCCAGTTCTCTCGATGCATTTATCCATGCGATTGAATCATATCTCTCTCCGAAAGCGAATGCATTTACCGAGATGTATTCACTAAAGGCGATGGAACTGATTATACAAGGATACCAAAGTATTGTAGCGAAGGGTAAGGAGAGTAAGAATGAATACCTAAAAGATTTTCTGATCGCTTCTACCTATGCAGGTATTGCTTTTGGTAATGCCGGTTGTGCCGCAGTTCATGCGCTAAGCTATCCGTTGGGCTCTGTATTTCATATCGCTCATGGAGAATCCAATTATGCGGTATTCAGCGGAGTATTTCAGCGATACATGAAGTTAAAGCCAGAAGGTAAAATTACAATATTGAACAACTTTTTGGCTGAACGCTTGGAGTGCGAAGTGGATCAGGTGTATCAAGAATTAGAAGTATTATTCAACAGTATACTGGAGAAGAAGTCGTTGAGCGGATATGGGGTCAATTCAGCGCAGCTAGTAGAGTTTACCGATTCAGTATTGGCAAATCAGGGACGCTTATTGGCGAATAATTATGTGGAATTAAAGAGAGAAGATATTTTAGAAATATATCAATCTGTTTATTAAGATTGGATTTTGGCTTGATAATAAAAGCAGATGAATAGTGAAACCGGAGATAGTAAGAATACTGTCTTCGGTTTTTGGAATAAGACACCATGTTTATATACTTCATTCTTAATAATTTGAGGTGTAATAATCCTTTAGAATAGAAAGGCATCTATAAAGTTGGCAATGTTTATTGGTTTACATTCACCGGCTTTGATACTGCTTTTGAATTACTATAATTTTTGGTATATACTATACACATCATGTTATCAGTATAGTTGTAACATCACAACCTAATAGATATAATATCTATCAAGGGAAAGAGGTAACAAATGAAACATATTGAACCAGAATTCAAGAAAAACATTGTTCATCTCCACTTAGAAAAAGGGCGAATACTTACTAGTTTAGCTGATGAATATGGTGTATCCAAAGCGAGTATATCAATATGGATTAAAAATTACCGCGAAGAATGCCAAACCAATCAAGAAACCAAAACTGATCATGATTTAATGCAGGAAAACCGTAAACAACTGGAAGAAATACAAAAGGAAAATCAAATCTTAAAAATTGCAGCGGCATTCTTGGCGAAGGAAATCGATTAATGGTTTATCAATTTATCCAAGGCAACATGAAAGAATTTGGGCTTAGATGGCTTCTCACTAAATTTAAGCTATCTCCTAATGCGTATTATAACTTTCTAAAGAATAGAAAGTCTCATTATAGTACACGAAAACAAAAAGCACTTGATACTATACAAAAAATCTATCACGAAACGGGAGGTATACTTGGGCACCTAACTATGAGAATCTTTCTCATTCATAAAGGGGATCATTTTAAGTAAAACTACTGTGCACCGTTATATGATTAAAGAACTTGGTCTTACATCTATTGTAAAGCGAAAAAAGCCTGGATATGTTAAGGGCAAGGCACACAAGATATTTCCCAATCTAGTGAAACAGGAATTCACTACCGATATTTAAATAAAATCTGGTGTACAGACGTTACATATTTATTTTTAACAGACGGACGTAAACGCTACAACTGCTCAATTATAGACCTCTGTGAACGTTCTATTGTTGCAAGTTTAACTGGAAAGGAAATAACCAGCGTTCTAGCTGTTCAGACTCTGTAAAATGCTTTAAATTCACAAGGACTATAGGTCATCAAGTTATATTACATAACGATCAAGGATCTCAATATACATCAAAAGAGTTTGTTAATTACTGCAGAGAAATGGGCGTTATTCAAAGAATGAGTAAAGCTGGATGTCCATATGATAATGTTCCTATGGATAGATATTTTAATACATTAAAAATTGAACTGATTTTTCATCGTTATTATCATACTGATGATGAAATAATAAATGCGGTGGAGTACTTTGCTTATATTTGGAACAACCATGTTTGCCCTCAATCATTTAATAATGGACTAACTCTATATGAAGCTCGTAACAATACAAAAACTTTTAGGTCAAAGTGTTTAAATTAAGCTTGACCACTACAAGTATAGAACTGCAACAATGTAGAATGTGAACAAACACAATCAGAAGAATTTTTTATCATAGTAAATTTTCATGTATATTTAATTATATTATAATTAATAAACTATAATTAAAAGCACTATCAATTTTTTGAAAGATAAGGTAAAATAATGAATGATTTGTTTATAAAGAATATTAATGAAATACAAAGAATTGAAATGAGTGAAATATTTTATTTTACAAAATGTAAACATAAGACTATTGCTGTCACAAAAGATTCCAGTATAGAGATAAATAATTCGTTGTATTCAATTAGTGCATTATTAGAAAAAAATACTATGTTCTTTAGAACGCATAAAAGTTATATTGTTAATATACATAAAATTCAACATATTAGTAAGTTTAACAATAGAACCTATAACATAAAATTTAAGGGGATTGAAGATACAGTTTATTGTACACAAAAAAATTTAAATATATTAACAAAAAGAATTTTAATACTTTAGTCTTTTTATCAAAAATATAATAATAAGAAATTTGAGGTGGGTTTTTATGAGCAAAATCACTTTAGTAAGATTCGTTAACATAATAAGTTACTTAATAGCTATAATTGAGTACCTATTGTTTTTTCATCTAAGAAAAAGTAACTTTGGTAATGCAATATTATCTTTACAAATATTTTTTTTGGTGGTAATAATATTATCAATTATTCCTATATTTTCTAAACGTTTGCCGAAGAAAAAAAAGTTCATACAAATTGTTTTAACAATATTTTTATTTGTTGGATTTTTGTTAACTTTATTTCTATAAAGTATAGCTCTAATAGATAATAATATTGGTACAGTACATTAAAAGGAGGGAATATCCTCCTTTTTTTTATGAAGCTATATAAAATATGTAAACAGTTTATAAATATCCACTGTATGAAACAAGAGATGTACTATGGTGAGATCTTTTATAGCTATGAACAACTAAAAGAGGCAATAGATAAATACATAAAGTATTATAACGAGAAACGAATAAAAGAAAAACTAGGATGGATGAGTCCTGTAGAATACAGGCTCAGCCTCTTGGTAGCATAAATAATTGCGTAGCAGTTAAAAACTACTACGCAATAAAGTCTAACTTGTTGCGGTCACATCATTTACACACGCTAACATTTATTATAGAGCTAAAAATATTATAGTGGTCAAAACTATCTAAAATTAACATTATATATAATCCGTCAACTATCGAGCATTACAAGTAAATTTACCACTATAACCTTCTTGCCCATACATTATACCATCGGTCCAAGAATTATATGTATAAAATTTATTCCCTTCAGCAGTTAGAAATATACTGAAGCAAACTCCTTTTGTGTATTTTTTTGTACTAGAATTATATCCACCTGCGGATTTAATGGAATTTAAGCTAAAACCCACTAATGAAAAAGAAATATTACTCGTACAAGCAGAATATATCATAGAAGCAGTTAAAGTTGTGATACCTAGTTTTGGTTCTAAATAAGCTAATGCTGCAGAAAGAGCCATTGTCGACGCTCTATCTACAATGTTTAGGTATGCATCCTCATTCATCGCTTGGTATAATTCGGCGACCGCATTTTTTGGAATGTAATATTTTCCTAGACATATTACGGAGTATGGCACTGCAGAATCAGAATCTGGTTCCCAGGTACCACCATTTGCCCAATTAGTAGATTGTGTATGATAAGCAGCTTTTACAGTTATACTATAACTACTAGATAAAAAATTATTAACAGATATAAGATATGTTGAATTATTATAAAGATGATATACTTTTTTAAAGGAAGATGTAGTTGTAGTATATCCAATCTGTTTATTGGAGAGTAATCCTTTTTTGTAAATGGAAATATCATTAGGATTAGTGCTCTTAACAGTAATGTCTATATCTCCTTTAGCATTAAATTTGAACCACATATTAGATTTTTTTGGTATAGTTACCGTTTTGCTTGTACCAAGTGATAAAGAATAGGGTGAACTTTTACTTCCTGTTGTTGCAGCTTGTACAATAGAATTCGTACTAGATGTAATTAAAATTATTACCACTAACGTTAAAACCAAAAACTTTTTTAAAATAACTCTCATTTATTATCTCCTTTTAAATATTAATTTAGATTAATTAATCTGAAAACATATTAGAATAAATAGGATTAAAATGGAAGGATTTGTATTTATTATATACAATAATTAGTTTTTTTATTGAATATGAATACATTAATGTTTGATATGTATTTTTAAAATGACATTTCGGAAGTTTGATGTATGCCATTAACAATATATTGGATGATAAAAATAATTGCTCACCAAATTATTAATAAAACAAATTAAATGAGAAGTAATTCCAGAATAAAAAATTTGGTTTTGTATTTCAGTATAATTTTGTTGTTATTACATGGGCGCAATGATAGATATTTATATTTTATATTCATACAAAACATATATGATATATAAAAAAGTCATACCTAGACTATTGACATCGATTAAAAAATGTAATAATATAAAACATATCAATTTACTAGGAAATATACAATTAAAAATATTGGAGGTTATAAATATGGCAAATATAGCGAAGAATTTAACAGACTTAATTGGTAATACACCTTTATTAGAATTATCAAATTATAATGAGGAGCATGGCTTAGAGGCAAAAGTTGTTGCGAAATTAGAATACTTTAATCCAGCCTCCAGTGTAAAAGATCGTATCGGTTTTGCAATGATTAAAGATGCAGAAGAGAAAGGTCTTATTAACAAGGACACCGTTCTCATTGAACCTACTAGTGGTAATACAGGTATTGCACTTGCCTTTGTTGCTGCTGCAAGAGGTTATAGATTAATTCTTACGATGCCAGAGACAATGAGTATGGAGCGTCGTAACTTATTAAAAGCACTCGGTGCTGAACTGGTTTTAACACCAGGAGCAGAAGGAATTGGAGGATCAATTAAAAAGGCGGAGGAATTAGCAGAGCAAACACCGAATTCCTATATCCTTCAACAATTTAAAAATCCTGCAAATCCATTAATGCATATCAACACCACAGCAGAAGAGATTTGGAGAGATACCGATGGAGAAGTAGATATCTTTATCGCAGGTGTTGGTACCGGCGGTACAGTATCCGGCGTGTCAGAGGGATTGAAAAAGAAGAAACCGGGTGTTCAAGTTATCGCAGTAGAGCCATCCGATTCTCCTGTATTATCAGGCGGTAACAAAGGCCCTCATAAGATTCAAGGTATTGGCGCAGGCTTTGTTCCAGATAATTATCATAGTGATTTTATCGATGAGATTTATCAGGTAAAGAATGAAGAAGCATTCGAAACCTCCAGAAAGCTTGCCAAATCAGAAGGCTTATTAGTAGGAATTTCTTCAGGTGCCGCAGCATATGCAGCAACTCAGATTGCTAAAAGACCGGAGAATAAAGGAAAGACGATTGTAGTTCTTCTCCCTGACACCGGCGAAAGATATTTATCCACGACATTATATCAAGACGCATAATAAATGATAAAAACGAGGTTGTTGCAAGATTTTTTGCAACAACCTCTGTAATATAAAATGGGTAGAAGGAGGCAGTATATGAAGATTGCAGTGAACGGAAAGGAAGTTGTTCTTGAAAGTGCACTTACCGTTAAGGAATTATTAGAAACACAGAAGGTAGAGATGCAGGATTACGTGACGGTACAGTTGAATGAGGAATTTATTAATCGTGAAGATTTCCCAACACTTCTAGTAAAAGAGGGAGATGTACTCGAGTTCTTATATTTCATGGGAGGCGGTGCAAGATGAGTTTTACCAATGAACAGATGGAACGTTATTCCCGCCACATTATATTAAAAGAGGTTGGGGCAAAAGGACAGACGAAGCTTCTTAATTCCAAAGTACTGATTATTGGAACCGGAGGACTCGGTGCACCGGCGGCTATGTTTTTGGCAGCAGCAGGAGTTGGAACGATAGGTTTAGTAGATTTTGATTCAGTAGAATTATCAAATCTTCAAAGACAGATAATTCACTTGACAAAGGATGTAGGGAAGCCTAAAGTATTATCGGGTAAAGAAACAATTAATGAGATGAACCCGGATGTCAAAGTCATTACATATCAGGAATGGGTAAGTGCTTCCAATATCGTAGAAATCATTAAAGATCAAGATTATGATTTTATCATAGACGGAACCGATAATTTTCCGGCAAAGTTTTTAATTAATGACGCCTGCGTATTGACCGAAAAACCCTTTTCCCATGCGGGTATCATCAGATTCCAAGGGCAAACGATGACATTTGTTCCGGGTCAGGGGCCTTGCTACCGCTGTGTATTCGAGAATCCACCGCCGCCGGATGCAGTTCCTACCTGCAAATCAGCAGGCGTATTAGGAGTAATGGGTGGTATCATCGGTACGATTCAGGCAACAGAAGCGATTAAATATATCCTCGGAATTGGCGATCTTTTGACCGGACAGCTATTAACTTATGATTCGTTAAAGATGGAGTTTAGAAAGGTTAAATTACCTAGGAATAAGAAATGTCAGGTCTGTGGAGAACACCCAACCATTACAGAATTAATCGATTACGAACAGGCGGCATGTGATTTAAAAAAATAGATAGGCGGTAATCCATATGATCATATTAACAACGAAGCAATATGGTGAGATAGTGAATCACTCTAAGAATGGTTTGCCAAATGAAGCCTGCGGTTTGCTTGGCGGAGTGGTTATAGATGGTATAAAGCGAGTAGAAAAGGTATATTTACTAGAAAATATGGATCAAAGCCCGGAGCATTTTTCGATGGATCCCAAAGAGCAGTTTGCTGCAATTAAGGATATAAGATCAAATGGATGGGCGTTACTCGGTAACTTTCATAGTCATCCTCAAACCCCATCCCGCCCATCGGAAGAAGACAAACGACTGGCATTTGATCAAGAAGCGAGTTATCTGATACTGTCCTTAATGGAGGAAGATAAGCCCGTTCTAAATAGTTTTCAAATCGTTAGTAACAATGCAAATCAAGAAAAGTTAAAGATTGAAGGAGAGTAATTATGGCACAGGTTGATTATAAGGAATTAAAAAAAGGCGGATTTATGCGCCAGGTGCAAAAAAACCATTTCGCATTGAGACTCAGAGTAGTTGGAGGTCAACTGCAAGCGGATAAATTACTGAAGGTGTATGAGATTGCTAATAAATACGGAAAAGGCTATATCCATATGACTTCCAGACAAAGCCTTGAGATTCCTTATATTAAATTAGAGGATGTTGAGGTCGTGAAGCAAGAACTCAAGGAAGCCGGTTTACAGCCCGGTGCCTGTGGTCCAAGAGTCAGAACAATTACTTCCTGTCAGGGAAATGAAATCTGCCCAAGTGGTTTGATTGATACTACTGCTCTTGCAAAAGAATTTGATGAGAGATATTATGCGAGAGAATTACCTCATAAGTTTAAACTTGGCATTACAGGCTGCCGTAATAACTGTTTAAAGGCTGAAGAAAATGACATCGGTGTAAAGGGAGGTATGCAGCCAACCTGGAATCAAAGCTTATGTACCTACTGTGGCTTATGTGAGGCGGTATGTCGTGAAAATGCTATTAAAGTTGATAAACAGAATAAAACTCTTACCTTTGATGAGTCCTCCTGTAATTATTGCGGTCGATGTGTGAAGTCATGTCCTACCGAAGCTTGGGAAGGGAAGAGCGGATTTTTGGTTTACTTTGGAGGGTTATTCGGAAATCGCATCACAATCGGTAAACAGCTGTTACCAATCGTATTTTCCACAGAGCAGCTTCATGCGATCATTGAGACAACATTACAATTCTTTGAGAAGTATGGTAAACCGAGTGAACGATTCGGCAATACGCTAGAGCGTGTCGGCTGGAATCTGCTACAGGAAGAATTAGATAAGGTAGTTTATTAATTCCCTACATAGAAATGATGTACAAATGTATACATGTTTTAAATTATCAACATCAATATGCACATGACTATATACGCATTAATAATTGCGAAACAAATAAAACAGGAGGTTTCATTATGAGCGATGTAAAAATCGATGGCACCGTTGACATAACTGATGTGGTTTGCCCAATGACCTTTGTTAAGGCGAAGATTGCAATCGAAGAGCTAGAGGATGGCCAGGTTCTTGAGGTTAAGATGAACGAGGGAGAGCCGATTGCAAATGTTCCAAGAAGTTTTAAGGATGAAGGACATAAGATATTGAATGTAAATAATAATGAGGATGGAACCTTCACAATTCTCGTAGAGAAAAGCGGACTCGAATAATCGCAGAATTTATTATTGGAAGATAAAAGATAATACGATATAATAAGGTCTATGGATAACATAGGCCTTTTTTGTATCGGGTAATAGTATTCATTCGAGGGAAGGTGTGTGGTATGGTGTTATCAATTTCTCTTCCGGTTATTACTTTCAGGTAATACTAAGCTTTTGAACTGTCGCTTGAAGCATTCTGTCGGAGCAAAGCGACCTCCATGTCGCTCGCTCCTGAATCGTTCCTCCATGAACGCTTCACAGAATTTATCGCTCCACTACAAAAGCAAGTATTAACAGGAAAGTTATAAATGTATGAGAAATTGATTAACTCCATACCACACACCTGTGCATCTAAATGATAATAATTCAGCACAAAGAAACAACATGAGATGATATATGATGCTAAAAACCTAATGTTTTGTACAATTAATAGATATAAGGATAGTCGGTTTAAAACTTTATATATTATATAATTATTAGTACAATGATCTTTTATATGACACCAATACAGGAATTAACTGTATAAGAATTCTGATGGAGTATTTTTTTAAATACTCAAGATGCAAAAATTGGGAGGATGTTTTTCGCGCTTTAGTAGTACCAGTAAGTTTATTAAACAAGTCTATCAAATAAACATGTGTTATTTATTATACCAGTATTAGCCGAAGGTTAATTGTATCAAATTTATAAAAACTATATTCTAAGGGATAATAATTGGGCAGAAGGAATGTTCGGAGAACAGAAGCTGTTCGTTCTGTGATTTAGTATTGAAAGGAACCTTAACATGACATCAAGGCAAATATATGTGATCGGAGTGAACTATAGAACTACACCGATTGAAATTAGAGAACAATTCAATATAGATATTCAAGATTATGAATCGACTTTGTCAGCGATCAATCTGCTTGAAGGGGTACAGGAGTGCGCACTGTTATCTACCTGTAATAGGACAGAAATACATGTAGTAGCGGAAAAGTCTGTACGCGATACGAGAAGCATTGAAGAAAAGTTCTGCTCCCTCAAGGGAATTGATTTATATCAGGTAAAAAAATACTTCTATGTCTATGAGGGGATGAATGCAATTCAGCATATCATTAAAGTAGCTTCCGGCATGGATTCTATGATTCTGGGGGAAGACCAGATTCTTGGGCAGTTTAAGAGAGCGTATGAATTCTCTATGAAGCAGGGCAGCAGTAAATCCGTACTGAATACGTTGTCAAGACTGGCGATTACTTCTTCAAAGAAAATCAAAACAAGAAACATATATGTTGGGAAAGCGCGTTCTGTAGCAGGACGAGCAGTATGGTTTTTATCCGATATGTTCGGTGATGATTTGAAGGATAAAAAGGTCTTGATGATTGGGTCAGGTGAGATGGGTCAATTGGTTTATAAAGAATTGAATGAGCTCGGTGCAAGTAATATTCTTATGACAAAAAGGAATATGGCTTGCATGAAAGAGAGTCAGAAGTTAAGCGGTGATGTTGATTATGTAGATTACTCAGAGAGATATCAATATATTGATGAATGTGATATTATAATCAGTGCTACTTCAAGCCCCCATTATACGGTGACGAAGGACATACTGGATGAAAATATATTAGATAAAGAAAAAGAACATATATTTATTGATCTTGCGGTACCAAGAGATATTGATTCCTCAATCAGGAATGGGAAGCAAATTCAGTTATATAATGTGGATGATATGAGCTACCTTATGAATAAGGATTCAAATCATGAAAAACAGATGGATTTAGAATATATACAGGATCAAATTGATCTTCATACCGAGGAATTTATCAGGTGGTACCAAAAACACAATAGTTATTCCACCAAGAAGGAGTAGTGCATGGCGTCATTTCCGTTGTTTGTTAACTTGAAGAATAAAAAATGTCTTATCGTGGGAGCAGGAATCGTAGCATATCGAAAAATTGAAATATTACTACGCTATGATGCGGATATCCATGTAATTGCACCGGAAGTGATTGCACCGATTGTCCAGTTTGAAAGCGAAGGGCGGATTCGAATTGAACGAAGGGAATATCTTGATGATGATGTACAAGGCGCATTTTTAGTAATCGCTGCAACCTCTTCTTTGGATACGAACACAAAAGCATATGAGGAAGCTGTGAAGCGAAATATCCCTGTCAATGTCGTGGATGATCCGGAGCGCTGCACCTTTTTCTTTCCTTCTGTGATTAAGAGAGGGGATTTGACGGTTGGTATCTCAACGGATGGAAAATATCCTGCATTGTCAAAGAAGCTTCGTAAGATGATGGATGAAACTATAACAGAGGAATATTCTGAAATAATAGAATTGCTTGCACATTTTCGATCGCAAGTAAGGGAACACATACCAAGTCAGGGGCAGAGAGAGCTTGTATTAAAACAGGTAGTTGAGGAATTTTATAGGAACGATGAAATCACAGGAGAGGCTTTAAATAAGCTTCTTATCAAATATAGAGATGAATTAAAATAGCTGGAGGCAACATTATGGAAAAACGTATCCGGGTTGGTACAAGACAGAGTGCACTTGCAATTGCACAAACGAAAATAATAACGGAGCAATTAAAGCACTTAAATCCGGAGTTGGAGTTTGAGCTGGTTGGCATCAAGACAAAGGGAGATGTCCTGCTGAATACAAAGCTTGATTTAATCGGCGGCAAAGGATTGTTTGTGAACGAGATAGAACATGCTTTGTTGGAGGATTCCATCGATATGGCAATTCATAGTATGAAGGATATGCCGGCAATAATGCCGAAAGAATTAGTCATAGCAGCTGTATCCGAGCGAGAGGATCCAAGAGACGTATTAGTTACAAGAGGTGATGTGACTTTACAGGCTCTTAAATCAGGGGCGATAGTGGGAACAAGTAGCGCTCGTAGAGAAGTACAGATTTTACAACTTCGAGGAGATTTAAAAATAAAGCAGCTTCGTGGAAATGTTCTGACCAGATTGGATAAATTGGCAGCCGGAGAATATGATGCAATAATTCTTGCGGCAGCAGGTTTAAATCGTCTAGGTATGGGATATCGTTGCTCTCAGTTCCTAGAAGTACACGATGTGATTCCATCCATTGGTCAAGGAATACTTGGTATCCAGACGAAACGAGGTGGAAAGCTACAAAGCATAATTGAAAAAGTTAACAGCCCGGAGGCGATGTTACAGCTAGAGGCTGAACGAAGAATTATGATTAAGCTAGACGGAGGTTGCAGCACACCGATTGCCGCTCATGCGCAGATAGAGGGGGATCGAATGATGATACATGGTATGCTTGCAACAACTGATTATACAAAATGTGTGAAAGCTCAAATTGAGGGTAAGAAGCAGGATGCGCTTAGGTTAGGAGAAAATTTGGCTGACCAACTAATTGATTTGATTAGCCGATGATTGGAGGTAATAGGATGCAGGGAAAGGTATATATCATCGGAGCAGGTCCGGGTAACTATAAAATGATGACCATAAAAGCATTGGAATGTATAAGAAAAGCGGATGTGATTGTTCATGACCGACTGATAGACAGTAAGGTACTCGGGTTTGCTTCAAAAGATGCAGAAATAATCAATGTGGGGAAGCATCCCACTTACCATCAAGTACCTCAAAAGGAAATAAATCAAATTATATGCAAGCTAGCGAAAGAAGGGAAAAAGGTTGCCAGAGTAAAAGGCGGTGATTCCTTTCTATTCGGTAGAGGAGGAGAAGAGTGCGAATACCTAAGGGAGCATGGTGTTACCTATGAGGTAGTACCGGGTGTGACGTCTTCTATTGCTGTTCCGGCATTTGCAGGTATTCCTGTTACCCATCGTAATCTTGCTTCTTCCGTGCATATTATCACAGGACACAAAAGCCCTGAGAATGAGGGGAAAAGCTTTGATCTGGAAGTATTAGCGAAGGTGGAAGGTACTCTTGTGTTCTTAATGGGTGTTAAAAATATTGAGGAGATCTGCACAGGATTGCTTAAGTTTGGTAAAGAGGAGAATACTCCTGTTGCGATTATTGAAAAGGGCGGTAGCCCGGATCAAAGAGTAATCCGTGGAGAATTAAATCGGATAGTGGAGATATCGGAGCAAGAGAAGGTAAGCTCACCTGCGGTTATCGTAATTGGATATGTTGCACAATTATATGATAAGCTCGCTTGGTTTAATCAAGGGATTCTATCCGGAAAGCGAATTGTTGTGACAAGGCCAACTCACCAATCCCAAGGACTTGTGGACACTCTCGAGGAGCTTGGTGCTACCGTGATAGAGTATCCGGTGATAAAAATTGAATCTAACGCGGATACAGAGTTACTCTTAAAAGTAATAAATCATATTCAGGATTATCAATGGATGGTATTTACAAGTGCAAATGGTGTTAATATTTTCTTTGATCAATTGAAAATATGGAAAAAAGATATTAGACATTTGCAGGGACTCAAATTTGCAGTGGTAGGAGCTGTTACACAAAAAGCACTGGAAGAGCGTGGTGTATATGCGGATTATGTTCCTGATCAGTTTACAACTGCCCATCTTTGTGAAGGCCTTCTGAACCGAGTAGGAAGTAAGGATAAATTGCTGTTACTTCGCGCTGAGATTGCAAGTAAGGAATTAACTAATGGACTTAGTAAGAAGGGAATTGCCTTTGATGATGTGCCGGTTTACAACACGGTAGAGAACAAGCAGGAGCATTCCGAACTACCGGAACTAATTAATAAGAATAGGATTGATTATATTATATTTACAAGTCCTTCTACGGTACATTCTTTTAAATCAATCTTTGGAGAAGAATGTACTAGAAATATGAGTGCCGAATGTATATGCATCGGACCGGTAACAGCGAAGGCAGTGGAAGAATCAGGTATGAAGATTGCCGGAGTGGCAGACGAATACCTGGAAGAAGGAATTGTTAACAAGCTGTTGGAGTTATCTTATTAGTGTAAATTTATTGAAATGCATAATTCACACTCGAAATTTGTGCTTGCGAAATCCTCAGTACAAACTAACAAAAAGGGTGTATTAGTAGAATTATTAAATTAGTAAATATACAGGATAAAGGACAGGATGTGTTATTTAGAATTATGAAAAACATAAGTCACGGTGTAGAGAATGGAATGTTTATTCACATTTTTGGTAGACATGGAGGTTTAATATGGAGATAGAGAAGAGACCGAGAAGGTTAAGATCAAATGAGGGAGTTCGTAAACTCGTTCGTGAAACAATACTAACGCCGGATAATTTTATTTACCCACTATTTGTCGTAGAGGGAACCGGGGTGGAACGAGAGATATCTTCCATGCCGGGAACATATCATTATTCCGTAGATCGATTATTGTTCGAATTGGAACAAGTAAGTAAAGCCGGTGTTCCGGGGGTTATGCTATTTGGGGTACCTGAGGAAAAAGATGAACTGGGCAGCGGAGCTTATTGTGAGCATGGTATCGTTCAGAGAGCGTTAAGGGAAGCGAAAAAGCGTTTTCCACAAATGATTATGACCGCGGATGTCTGCTTATGTGAATATACCAGCCATGGACATTGTGGTGTAATCAAGGATGGATATGTCGATAATGACATGACACTGGAATTACTTACAAAAGCGGCTGTCAGCCTAGCAGAGGCAGGAGCCGATGTGATTGCTCCCTCTGATATGATGGATGGAAGGGTTAGTGCAATCCGAAAAGGACTGGATTCCCAGGGCTTTATTGATAAAATCATTATGTCTTACAGCGTAAAATACGCCTCTGCTTTCTATGGCCCATTTCGTGATGCTGCCGGTTCTGCTCCTGCATTCGGAGATAGAAAGACCTATCAGATGGATTACCATGGTAGGAAGGAAGCAATGAAAGAAATTGAACTTGATATCGCAGAGGGAGCCGATATTATTATGGTGAAGCCGGCTCTTGCATACCTGGATATCATTAAAGAAGCTTCAGAACGCTATGATTATCCACTTGCAGCTTATCAGGTGAGTGGTGAGTATTGTATGATTAAGGCAGCCGCACAACGAGGGTGGATTGATGAACAACGTGCAGCGCTTGAGTCCCTAACAGCGATCAAACGAGCCGGAGCTAATATCATTATCAGCTATTATGCGAAGAATATAAAAGAGTGGATGGACAGGTGAGAATATGGAGTTTAGTAAGTCGAGTGAAATATATAATCAATCTTATCAAATAATACCCGGAGGTGTGAATAGCCCGGTACGTGCTTGTCAATCAGTGGGACGTACACCGCTTATTATAGATAGAGCATCTGGAGCCAGAATATATGATGTGGACGGGAATGAATTCATCGATTATATCTGTTCCTGGGGGCCTATGATACTTGGACATGCACATCCTGCTATGTTGGAGGCAATCACACAGGCGGCTGCAAAGGGAATTAGCTTTGGAGCGCCGACGAAAAACGAATTGGTATTAGCAGAGTTAATATGCGACGCCGTACCGTCAATCGATATGGTACGTCTTGTGAATTCCGGTACAGAAGCGGCGATGAGTGCAATTCGATTAGCGAGAGGTTACACAGGAAGAGATCTGATAGTTAAGTTCGAGGGGTGTTACCATGGACATAGTGACGGATTATTAGTGAAAGCCGGTTCGGGAGCACTGACTTCAGGTATTCCTGATAGTGCAGGTGTACCTGCAGATTATTCAAAGAATACTTTAATTGCTACTTATAATGACTGTGAACAAATTACAGAAATATTTGAGAAATACGGGGATAAACTGGCGGCTGTTATCGTAGAGCCTGTGGCAGCCAATATGGGTGTGGTATTACCGAATCTTGAATTCTTGCACAAACTCCGTGATCTAACAACGCAGCATGGTGCACTCTTAATCTTTGATGAGGTTATCACTGGTTTTCGCCTATCTTATGGCGGAGCACAGCAGCTGTTCAATATACTTCCCGATATCACAGTGCTTGGTAAGATTGTGGGTGGTGGAATGCCTATTGGCGCATACGGCGCAAGCAAAGAGATTATGAGTAAAGTGGCTCCGGTGGGACCTGTGTATCAGGCGGGTACCTTATCAGGCAATCCGGTAGCAGTTGCTGCAGGAATCAGCACCTTATCCACACTTAAGAATACGAAGAATATCTATACCAAGTTAAATCATTTAGGTGAAAAACTTGAGCTTGGAATGAAAGAGGCTGCAAATAAACACGGACGTAATATTTCGATAAATCGAATAGGATCATTGATGAGTGTATTTTTCCAAGATAATGATGTGCTCGACTTCAGATCTGCTGTACAATCCGACATAAATGCCTATAAAGAATATTATTCATTAATGCTCGCCGGTGGAATCTATATCGCACCGGCACAGTATGAAGCGATGTTTTTGTGTGATGCACATACTGAGGAAGATATCGCAAGAACAATTCAAGCGGCAGATCATGCTTTCTGTAGCATGTCACATGAATCACTTTAGGCGTAATATAGAGAAGAGTGTGATTACTCAAAATGGGTGGTGGCGAC
Source organism: Bacillota bacterium (assembly GCA_023392615.1). GTDB lineage: Bacteria > Bacillota > Clostridia > Lachnospirales > Lachnospiraceae > Mobilitalea. The sequence continues at coordinate 97,517 of JAEVYT010000030.1, forward strand.
AATCTCCTTAAAATAATTTAGAGGCTGAGAAAAATGCTTGTCTTTGTGATAAACAATTTGAAGCTTACGATTTAAATTCAGATCTTGTATTGGTAATTCTGTTACTTCCTTGCGGTCGATATGCTCTTTTGCGATACGGTAGGGAAGTACAGCAATACCGATATTTTCTTTTACTGCGTTGATCAGTGCATAACTACTACAGCTTTCCCAAGTTGGCTGAACTGGAAAACCATTTAAGGAAGCTAGTTTATCAAATGTAATACGAACGCCGGCACCTTGTTCACGCAGCAAGAAATCCTCATTTGCAATATCACATAAGTGAAGATTTTTACTTCTGGTGAGAGGATGTTGGTTATTTGCGAGAAGTACGATACGATCTTGGAAGAACACCTCATACGTTAAGTGAGGGTCCAGTTCTCTTTCTTCAATCAAAACCATATCTAGTTCATTCTTAAGCAATAAACCCAATAAATATCCTGCATTATTAATGGATACCAGTACCTTTACATCTGGATATAACCGCTCAAAACTCTTTACATATTGTTGAATCATCGTCGCACCAACGGTTATATTTGCACCAATTTTAATCTTTTCTTTTTTATGTACTCTGTCTTTACTTTTATCAAATACGGACATTATCTGGGAAGCGTGTTGGTACACCTCATTTCCTGCTTCGGTCGGATATAATGTTCTGGGAAAACGATCAAACAAAACCTCCTCATAATATTCCTCTAATTCTTTAATGGCCTGACTCACGGAAGGCTGAGTCATATATAACTTCTTTGCCGCATTAGTCATATTCCGCTCTTCATAAACGGTAATAAATATATTAAGATGTCGCAGTGTCATAGAATACCTCCCAGTATAATAATCGATTACAGCTTAAGCATTGTAATTAGTATAGGTAATTGCCTATATATAATATAAAATATAACTATTTTACTTATTATGCAATAGGCAATAGGATAAAGGTAAATTAAACCATAAAATGGATATCAATCAAAGGAGAAGAAATTATGAAAATAAGTGCAAGAAATCAAGTAAAAGGAACTGTAAAATCGATTGAAAAGGGATCGGTTAATGCAATCGTTACTTTAGATGCTAGTGGTACGTTAATTAAGGGAACGATTTCATTAGGTGCGGTGTCTGATCTTGAGCTGAAAGAAGGAGTAGAAGCAGTTGCAATCGTGAAGGCAACTGAAGTATTAGTAGGTGTTGGAGATTTAAAGCTTAGTGCAAGAAATCAGATAGGAGGAAAGGTAACATCAATCAAGGAAGGTGCTGTTAATGGAATTGTTACCATTACAAGTGGTGAGATCGTAATATCTTCTACTATTTCAATGGAGGCAATAAAAGAGTTAGGTTTAACAGTAGGATGTGATGCGGTAGCTGTTATAAAATCCACTTCTGTAATGTTTGGTGTACTTTAATACATGAGCCTATGGAGGAGAATACAGTATTAACAGCGCAAGAAGTTGCTGAAATGCTTAAAATTGCTAAGAATACCGTTTATGAATTGATTAAACGTGGCGAATTAAATGGATATCGTGTGGGTAAGAAACTAAGAGTGGATTTACAGGATGTAATTGAGTATAAAAATCGTACAAAGGCGAAGAATCCTATGCACATGGTGCAGGACTTGCCACAGACTGTACTGCAAACCCAGTCGATTTCATCGCCAAAGGCTATGTCAGAAAGCCCGCTAGTATCTGAAAATAAGTTGCTTTCTGAATCCGAATACGATCCTGAAAAGCAAGCAACATTATTGAAACAGGTAAGTAATGTTGGTAAGAAGAAGGGATGGGATGGTAATAAAGGATTTGTAATTTGTGGTCAAGATGTCATACTGGATATTCTCTCAAGCTATTTACAGAAACACACAAGTCAAATACAGGCGGTGAGATCCTATGCCGGGAGTTATAATGGGCTATTTGCTTTGTATCATAATGAAGTACAACTTGTTACTGTTCATCTTTATGATGGTGAGACTGGAGAATATAATATACCCTATGTAAAGAGAATGGTACCGGGAATACCTACCGTGATCGTGCATCTTGCTACAAGACAACAGGGTTTTTATGTTGCAAAAGGAAACCCAAAAGGAATACGGAGTTGGGAAGATCTTAAGAGGAAAGATATTACGATGATCAATAGGGAGAGAGGAAGCGGAACCAGAGTACTGCTTGATGAAAAGCTAAAGGTATTAGGAATACCAGGTTATCAGATCGAGGGTTATAATCTGGAGAGTACTTCCCACCTAACGATTGCAAGTACGGTTGCTCGAGGAGGAGCGGATGTTGGCCTTGGCAACGAAAAAGCTGCGCTGCAGGTGAGTGGCGTTGATTTTATACCATTACAAACAGAACAACTGGATTTAGTATATAAGAAGGAAGATATGGAAAGACCGGAATTTAAAGCAGTATTGCAAATTCTAAATTCTAGGGAATTTCAACTAGAACTTGAAGGCATAGGCGGATACAACATCAGCCAAATAGGAAGCATAATTTCTGAAACATAGAATGGGTGCCCTTCTCAGGTAGTATATTTATCCTAAAGTTATGAAGAAATAGCGGATGTATTAATAAAGGTGATATCAAAATTTTGATGTAATTACTTCAATCATGAAGAGGTTACTGAAGAATATTGGTATCACCTTTTGTTATGCGATACAAGAGAAAGCATATGACCATCTTAAAGATTGTTTGGGATTTTATCGGTTATCGTGAGATAATTGTGTAATTTGACGACAATTGATTGAAAATATCGTGCTCTTTCTATGATTTGATGCATTGTTTTGAGTAAAAAATATCCTTATACTACCAATAACAAAACATAACATAACGAAACATAACATAACAAAACGTAGTGATAATTGATTCCTAAAGGAATTCTAATATAGAAGAATAAGCAATAGGAAACGATTAGAGGGTGCCAAACATTTATAAGGAACGAGTTGTCCCAGATAAATGAAAACAATATATTTTAAGGAGGAAGTTAAATGAAGAAGTATGTTTCAATTTTTATGACGCTAGTGTTATCGATCGCTCTTTTATCCGGTTGTGGGGGAAAAGGTAGTGCATCGGATCAATCAGGTACAACACCAACTGTAAGTCAGAAGGTATCATCGACACCTGCACCAACAGTAGCGGATAATAAGATAGGCTCTACAGAAATTTATGTGTTTATTGCAGCAAGCTTGAGTAATGCGATGAAAGAGGTTGCAACAATGTATAACAATACTCAGCCCAATGTTAAGATTACATATAATGCGGATAGTTCTGGTACATTACTTACCCAGATCCAAGAGGGTGCCCAATGTGATTTATTCTTTTCGGCAGCCAAGAAACAAATTGATACATTAGTTAAGGGTGGATTAATTGAACCAAATTCTACGGTTGATTTATTGAAAAATAAAGTAGTATTAATCAAACCGAAGGGTGGAAAAACAGCAGTAACAGGTTTTGATAATGTATTTAAAGCGAAAAATATTGCGTTAGCTGCTGAAGGAGTACCTGCTGGTGATTATGCAAGAGATATATTCAAGAATCTTGGTATTCTTGATAAAGTAAAGAAGATGGAGATTAATGAAGGTAGTAATGTAACTGCTGTGTTAACCGCTGTAAGTGAAGGAAGTAATGAAATTGGGGTGGTATATGAATCAGATGCAGAATCAGTGAAAGATTCCGTGGAAGTAATTGCAACCGCACCGGAATCTAGTTTAACAAAACCGGTTCTATATCCTGTAGCGCAGGTGGTTAACAAAGAGGCAGATGATACACAGAAAAAGGCGGCAAAGGATTTCTTGGCTTTCCTATCAAAGGATGAAGTTCTGAAGGTGTTTGAAAAATACGGTTTCACGATTAACAAGTAATATCACTCATGGGTGTTAAGATTGATTGAGTAAGAGGTGTTTTATACTGAGGTTTCTTTGTGATGAGCGAGGAACCATAGAAGATTTATTTGGGGAAGGTTGTTAGAAATAGATAGATTGTTATATAGCTAAATAATTAAGAGAACAAAGAAGCGATTTACTTGAGTTAGTATTAATGCTTAGGATAGGAGGAGACACGATGGCCAATTTTATTACATCAGTTGATTTTAGCCCGTTTTTTATATCAATAAAAACAGGCGTTCTAGCCACAGTTATAGCATTTTTTATTGGTATTGCCACAGCCAAATCCGTTATGAATATGGGGAAGAAGGCAAGATGGGTGATTGATTCTATCATAACATTACCATTGGTACTTCCTCCTACCGTTGCAGGTTTTTTTCTTTTATTATTATTTAGTTTAAGAAGACCGTTTGGAACATTTTTATATGTGAATTTTGATATTAAAATTGTTCAAACATGGCCGGGATGTGTTATAGCAGCATTTGTTATCGCATTTCCGCTTATGTATCGGAATGCCAGAGCTGCTTTTGAACAGGTGGATGTGACGATGATTTATGCAGCACGTACCTTAGGGATTTCAGAGTTTAGAATATTCTGGAAGTTGATAATCCCGCTAGCGGCGCCTGGGATTATCTCTGGAACAATACTTACCTTTGCTAGAGCAATCGGGGAATATGGTGCAACATCAATGTTAGCAGGCAATATCTTAGGAAAAACCAGAACAATGTCGGTTGCGATTGCCTCAGAGGTAGCAGGCGGTAATTATGGAACCGCAGGTCTTTGGGTGGTCATTATATTATCTCTATCCTTTGTATTAATCTTGATGATAAATATGCTCACAGGAAGAGAAGATAATAGCATAAAAAGATGGGGATAAAGCATTAGCGATTTTTGCCAAGTTAAAATGATAAGCAATAATTTTGATACAAATATAAAATGAAATGCATTAAATAACAATATACTGAATCATCCTCTAGCCCGGGAGTAATAGCGATAAGCTGTTACTCCCGATTTGTATATCCATGAGAGACCGTTTACCGCTGTCGGTTCTTTGGTTGATGTTGCAAAACAATTCATTTGGAATAATGTTATATTGCCATAATGCACTGTTTGGAAGACAGCGCTTATACTTTGTATTTCGAAGGCGAACTTTTATGTACGACTATGAAATACAAAGTATATACGATGTCCTTCCAACCTGTGTGTGAGGCATATAACATTGTTCCATAATAGAATTATTTGTTTTACAACATCCTCGTTATGAACCGTTACAGGCGCCTGCTAAAAACCATTATTTTATCAGAATAAATATGTTTCCTAATTCGGTATCTTGACAATGTTCTTGACAATAATATATTATGAAGTAGTTTGATAAAAAGTTTTGGAGGAATTAACGTGAGTAATTATACCGATGAAATAAAGAAGAGAAGAACATTTGCAATTATATCCCACCCGGATGCCGGTAAGACAACACTGACCGAGAAGCTACTATTATACGGAGGGGCAATCAATCTTGCAGGATCCGTTAAGGGCAAAAAGACAGACAGACATGCAGTGTCTGACTGGATGGAAATTGAAAAACAGAGAGGTATCTCCGTTACTTCTTCCGTTATGCAGTTTAATTATGATGGTTACTGTATCAATATTTTGGATACCCCGGGGCATCAGGATTTCTCCGAGGATACTTATCGTACGCTAATGGCGGCTGACTCTGCAGTTATGGTAATCGATGCATCGAAGGGTGTTGAGAACCAGACGGAGAAGCTGTTCAAGGTTTGCGTTATGCGTGGCATTCCGATTTTTACATTTATTAATAAATTAGATCGTGAGTCAAGAGATACCTTTGAATTGCTAGATGAGATCGAATCTGTATTAGGCATTCGTACTTGTCCGATTAACTGGCCAATTGGCTCGGGTAAGAATTTTAAAGGAGTATATGACAGGGAAACCAAACATATCACACGTTTTTATGCAGCGAACAATGGACAGAAAGAAGTGGACACTGTTGAAGTAGAATTGGGTGATTCCAGTTTGGATGATTTGATTGGCAAAGAAAATCATGATATTTTGGCAGAAGAAATTGAGCTAATAGATGGTGCAAGCAGTGAATTTGATTTAGATTTGGTTTTAAGTGGCAAGCTTACGCCGGTATTCTTTGGCTCCGCTTTGACTAACTTTGGTGTAGAAGCATTTTTAAAAAGATATTTATCGATGACTACTTCTCCGCTTCCAAGAAGATCCTCCGAAGGAGAGATTGATCCAATGACTAATGACTTTTCTGCTTTCGTCTTTAAAATTCAGGCGAATATGAATAAGGCTCATAGAGACCGTATCGCTTTCATGAGAATCTGTTCCGGTAAGTTTTCAGCCGGAATGGAGGTGAATCATGTTCAGGGCAATAAGAAAATTAGGTTAAGTCAACCTCAGCAGTTGATGGCACAGGAACGAACAATTATAGAAGAGGCTTATGCCGGAGACATTATTGGTGTATTTGATCCTGGCATCTTCTCAATTGGAGATACGCTTTGTTCCACGGATCAGAAATTTGCATATGAAGGAATTCCTACGTTCTCACCAGAACATTTCGCTAAGATTCGTCAAGTAGATACCATGAAGAGAAAGCAATTTTTAAAGGGTGTATCCCAGATAGCACAGGAAGGTGCAATTCAGATCTTCCAGGAATATAATACCGGTATGGAAGAAATTATAGTGGGTGTTGTAGGTACCCTTCAGTTTGATGTATTAAAATTCAGATTGGAATCTGAATACGGCGTAGAAATACGTATGGAAGTATTGCCGTATGAGTTTATAAGATGGATTGAGAACAAGGATATTGACGTGAGCAAGCTAAGCGTTTCCTCTGACACCAAGAAAATCAAGGATTTGAAGGGCAATCCATTACTCCTATTTGTTAATCGCTGGAGTATCCAGATGGCTCAGGATCGTAATAAGGATTTGCTTCTGTCTGAATTCGGACGATAACATTGCTATCAGAATAAGCAAATCATTTATAATATGAATAAAAAACTAAACTTTATTAAGAAATAAGGACTACAGGATGGGCTTGTTATAACGGATACAAAAGTATAACAGGCTCATTTTAAAATACTTGCAACCGAACAACAACTGGTTTATTATTATCTAAAGCTGTCGAAAGACGTTATAATAACTCTATTACTTTTTAGCCTAAAGAAAAGGAAGTGCAATATAATGATACAGTGGACAGAAGAATACTCGGTGGGAAATGACACGATTGATGAACAGCATAAGGAACTTGTGGCAATAATGAATGAAGTTCAACAGATGATTGAGGAGCATGATTTTAGTTATTTCAATATTGTTGAAATTATTACGAGACTAGAAGAGTATATTAAGATGCACTTTGAATTTGAAGAGCATTTGATGGTGAAATCGGAATATCCAGCGATAGCGGAACATGCTAGTCAGCATAATTATCTTAGATTTAAGATTTTTAATACCAGCATTCTAGAGATTAATACCCCACAGGATTTTTATATTGAGATATTATCTGATTTATCGGATTGGCTCATCAACCATATTCTAATATCGGATAAAAGATTAGCACAATATATTGCGAATAAACAAGAAGCATAGAGCACTTTTTAATATAGGGAAGGAGTTAAAAAGTTTATGGGATGCTTAGGTAATTTAATATGGTTTATCTGCGGAGGATTTATCAGTGGGTTGAGCTGGTTGCTGATGGGAGTGCTGTGGTGTGTCACGATTATAGGCATACCTGTTGGGTTACAATGCTTTAAATTTGCTGAACTAAGCTTTTTCCCTTTTGGCCGAGAAGTCAATTACGGAGGGGGAGCCGGATCATTTTTGCTTAATGTCATTTGGATTATAGTAACCGGGTTGCCGCTTGCAATCATGTCTTTGGTTTTCGGAGGTCTGCTATGCATTACCATCATCGGAATACCATTTGGCTTACAGCATTTTAAGTTAGCAAAGTTAGCCTTAATGCCTTTTGGTGCAACGATAAATTAGGATAGGAGAGATGCGTTTGAAAGCATTAAATACCGGGATCATAGAAGTTGACCTGCATGGCATGACAAAACATCAGGCAAAAATCTGTATAGATAACCATTTAAAAAAAGCAAATAGCAGTATATATCGAATCAGAATCATACATGGCTTTCACGGGGGTACGGAATTAAAGGATATGATTCAGAAGGATTATCGTAAAAATAATAAAGTTGTTAGGGTTGAAATTGGTTTAAATCCGGGAACAACGGATTTAGTATTAAGAGAATTATAAAGACCACGGATTAGAATTTGGCATTAGGAACTTACATGATGTCAAATATTAATCCGTGGTCTTTCTTCATGGACATATATTTTGTGATGAAAGGGATTATAGCGGATATTTTTATTTAATCTTTTTCTTTTGTGACACTACGATATAAAAACTGCGAAATGATTATCATTAATGAGATAATAATAATCAAAGCACCCATATATCGATATGCAGATACTAATCCAAATCGATCAACCAGATAACCGCCAATAATATTACCTACGATACTTCCTAATCCGGTTTGTACAATAGTGAGTACACTTTGTCCTTTGGATTGGTTTTTGGATTTTACTTTCTTACTGATATAGACTGCTATGCTATAATATACAGTCATAAAGGTCAGTCCATGTAAGAATTGCGCAAATATAACAAATCCAATTCCTCCGGATGTGATGATAAACATACGAATACCTAATAGAAGACTAGATAGTGCGATCAGTTTCATAGTACTTACCTTGCGCATTATTTTGTTGATCATAAATAATACAGGAATTTCACTTAAAGCTGCACAACAATTAATCAATGCGATCATATCTTCACTAGTACCAAGCTTTAGTGCATAAACACCCATAAAGCTACCGTGAAAGCTGAGGCCTACTTGGGTGATGAAAGCAAATGCCAACATGAAATAAACCTGATTGGATTCAAAAATCTTAAAAAATCCTTGTTTCTTTTCGCTTGATGAAACTGACATTGTTTTATTCTTATTGATAGATCGCTTCTCATCCTTCGGTAGCCGGGATACAAAGAAAAGCAAAATCATATATCCTAAAAACCCAAGAAGAAATTGAATATCTGGATTTTTCTTTACAATTCCACCTGCAATGATTACTACAATTGCAAATCCAACCGTTCCGCCCATTCGTATTATTGAAAAGTCTAAGCCGTTCTTTTTCGCTAATCGTAAGGTTATCGCATCATTGAGCGGTACAATTGATGTGCTAAAAATGGCGAGTAGTAAAGCTGCAAAGAAAAAGTTGAAAAAGGAATGCCCGATGTAGTAACTGAACATGGAAAAGGCGCTTCCTAGTATAACCAAGCTAAGGATTAATTTTCGATGGCCTGTCTTGTCGCTGATAATGGCCCATAAAGGTTGAATAAATATTGCCACAATCGGACCAATAGTAAGTAAGATTCCTATTTCAACGGCATCTAATCCAGCTCTTGAATAATAAGCACTTAAAAATGGTGTATAAAGGGAAAAGGAAATGTAAATGGATGCATTAATCAAAAGTAGCGTAGCGCCAAGTTTGCTCCTGCTGCTTAACTTCATGTTGTAACTCCTTGCTATTTGATCGGATTTTAAGTTCAGTTTGTATCATACATGAAAACATTCTATTAATAAAGGAAAATTTATTTTTTATTATCATTTTTATAAGATAGTCTAAATGATATAGGATAGACCATTAGTAGAGGTTATTCTTATATTAAAATATGCATTTTTATTTGCTTTATTATGAAGATGATTGGCAAAATATCAAAGGCTGTGAATTGACAATTTTAAGCACTTTCTAATCTATTATTAATCTGAAGATATTGTAATTTATGGCAAAAATTAGTATAGTAATTATTGTGATATATAAAATAAAAGAAAGAAGTGAATAATTTTATGGTAGATCCAATTGCGTTAATAGCAATTATTGTGGTCGGAGCCTTGGTGGCATTATATCTTTTGATTTTTGTTATCTTCGGCTTAAGAGTAATCTCATCTGATCAGGTGGCAGTAGTAGAAAAGTGGTGGAGCTTTAAAGGATCATTAAAGGATTCGATTATCGCTCTTAACGGAGAAGCCGGTTATGCTCCGTCGTTACTCCGTGGTGGTATTCATTTTAAATCAGCTTTGATGTATAAGATTCACAAATATCCGCTGATAACGATTCCTCAGGGACAGATAGCTTATATCTTTGCACGTGATGGTAAGCCGTTAGCTCCGACACAGACATTGGGTGCGGTGGTTGCAGAGGCGAACAATTTTCAGGACGTAACAGGTTTTCTAAAAAATGGTGGTCAAAGAGGACCTCAGCGTGGAATCTTAAGAGAAGGTACATATGCAATTAACCTGGCACAGTTCATTGTTATTACAGCAGGCGAAATTAAAGCAATCTTTAATAGCTCAAAGGGTGAACGTGTAGAATTAGTGAGCATGCAGAAGACTTTGTTAGAAAGAAATGCATTCAGCCCCGTAATCATCATGGGTCACGGTGGTGAAGCCAGCGATAATATGGGTATTGTCACTGTTCATGATGGTCCGTCCCTTCAGGATGGAGAAATTATAGCTCCTTATGTTGGAGAGGAACACTCAAGTTTTCAGGATCCTGAAAAGTTCCTTGAATTAAATGGTAGTAGAGGTAAGCAGATTCAGGTTTTAACTGATGGTACTTACTATATTAACCGTTTGTTTGCAACAGTAGAGTTTCGTCCAAAGACTGTAGTACCGATTGGTTATGTTGGTGTTGTTGTTTCCTTTTTTGGCAAAGAAGGGGTGGATACGACCGGTTCGGAATATAAGCATGGTGAGTTGGTAGGTGCTGGATGTAAAGGTGTATTAGAGAAGCCTTTGATGCCTGGTAAATATGCTTTTAATACCGATGCCGGCAAGGTGGTTTTGGTTCCGACTATAAACATCATCTTAAAATGGAATAAGGATGAAATAGGTTCCCACAAATATGATGAGAACCTGACAGAAGTAGATATTATTACAAAAGACGCATTTGAGCCGTCATTACCGTTATCCGTGGTTATGCACATTGATTATAAACAGGCACCTTGGGTAATTCAACGTTTTGGTGATATCAATTTGTTGGTTAATCAATCTCTCGATCCATTGGTAAGTGCATACTTTAAAGATGTAGCTCAAACAAAGACTTTAATTGAATTAATTCAGGAACGTAGTGAGATTCGTGAAAGAGCACTTGGAGAGATGAAGGAGAAATTCGCAAAATACAATCTTCAATTAGAAGAAGTATTAATCGGAACTCCGAGGTCTCAGGTGGCAGACGTTCAGATAGAGAATATATTAACACAATTGCGAGAAAGACAGATAGCGGAAGAGAAAAAGGTTACTTACCAGAAACAGCAGTCCGCTGCAGAAAGTGAGAAATCTCTTCGTGAGGCGCAAGCGATTGCAGAACAGCAAAGCTTCCTCACAAAATCCAAGATTCAGATCGACATCGAACGTAATAGTGGTGCTGCTCTTGCATCCAAGGCAGAACAAGAAGCAAATCAGATTGTTGCATTAGCGAAAGCGAATGCTTCGAGAATAACTCTAGAAGGTGAAGCGGAAGCATCCAAAGAATCCAATGTCGGTTTAGCGAAGGCTCGAGCAATTGATGCACAGGTTAAAGCATACGGTGGTGCTGAGTTCCGAGTTATTCAAGAAGTAACCGATAAATTGTCCGATGCAATTAAGAGTGCGAAGGTAGATATCGTACCGAAGACTGTAGTAAATATGGGTGGAAGCGAAAAAGATGGTAACAATAGCAGTACCATTCTTGATACTCTTCTGAAATTCATCACCATGGAGAAGATGGGCGTGAAAATCACCGAAGAACCGGAATCCTCCTTACAGCTAGTTGCTCCAACCGTTGAAAATTCAGCTGAAGTAGCTGCAACAAACGTACAAGATAGTGAAGTAAAAGAATAATTATATGTATTGATGTGAGTAAAAAGCCACCAATAACATAAGTAAGTTTTAAGTAATACGAAACAGCCGGAGTTGATAGAAGATTAACTTCGGCTGTTTCAATGATAAGTATTCAATCACAAAGAAAAAGTAAAGAAAATCAGAGTCAATATATGTGAAATGAAATTGATAGCCTTAAGAATGATAGCCCCAATTACGTATGAATGTTATACAAAAGATTAATTATAATAAAGGATGGAGAATTATATGAAAGCAAGAATATTAGTAAGAAGAATCTCGTTATTTTGCCTATTCACCTCTATATTACTGGGTTTCGTGGCCATAATGCTTCGAATTGGGATATTAGTGTTTATCAGTGTTCCGTTATTAGTAACATATATATTAATTTCATTATTATTTTGGAGATGCCCTCATTGTAAAGAAAGATTGCCAATGAGGTTTAATATGAAAGATGAAGAATATATTAATGATGTTGACGGATATTATATATGTCCACACTGCAATAAAGAAATTTATTAGATATTCTATTTAAGGATTGAATATGGGATCATATATGGTATATGCATCTCCATAGAATATAGAATTATACTATGGCATGTTGTCGAAATAAGACACCTTAGTAGTGCTAGTAAAGTACAACGAGTTTTAAAATAGCATACCGCTACCTAAACTTCTGCCGACAACCGTCCCTAGAACAACTGTTATCCCTAGAACAGCATACCTAGAACTATATGTTGACAGATATGTTAATACTTGTATAATAAGAATGATAGCAATGACAATACAGCAGATAAGTAATTCGACTTATAAAATCATGTTGACAAATTGGTAACGCTGCTGTTATTATCTTAGATAATATGGACAAAGGCGTTCCGATACATGGAAACTTTGTCTTTTTTTGTTTTCATATCTAAAGAATAATCTCATACAAATAAGTAAGGAGTGGTGAAAATGAAACATTATACGAAACAGGAAATTCTAAAAATGGTGAAAGAAGATGACGTAGAATTTATCCGTTTACAGTTCACAGACATGTTCGGAAATTTAAAGAATGTAGCTATCACTACAGGACAATTGGAAAAAGCATTAAATAACCAATGTATGTTTGACGGATCTTCCATTGAAGGATTTGTTAGAATTGAAGAATCAGATATGTACCTCCATCCGGATCTAGACACTTACGTTACCTTCCCGTGGAGACCGCAGCAAGGGAAAGTAGCACGCTTTATTTGTGATGTTTATACCACTGACAATAAACCTTTTGAGGGTGATCCAAGACATATTCTTAGAAAAGTAATTCAAGAAGCTGGGGAGATGGGTTACACCTTTGATGTTGGACCAGAATTAGAGTTTTTCTTATTTAATATGGAAGAAAATGGTCAGCCTACTACTATGACCTTTGAAAAAGCCGGTTATTTTGATCTTGGTCCTCTTGATTTTGGAGAAAACGCAAGACGTGATATCGTACTTACCTTAGAGGATATGGGAATTACAGTTGAGGCATCTCATCATGAAGTAGCGCCGGCTCAGCATGAAATTGATATCAGATATAGTGATGCATTAACCACCGCGGATAATATCATGACCTTTAAGCTGGTAGCTCGTACTATCGCAAAACGCCATGGCCTTCATGCGACCTTTATGCCTAAGCCAAAGTTTGGTGTGGATGGTTCGGGAATGCATGTGAATATGTCTCTAAAAAAAGAAGGAAAGAATATTTTCGATGATCCGGATGATAAATTAGGACTTAGTAAAGAAGCTTATCATTTCATGGCTGGTATCATGAAACACGTAAAGAGTATGACCGCAATCTTGAATCCGTTGGTTAATTCTTACAAAAGAATTGTGCCTAACTTCGAAGCGCCGGTTTATATCGCTTGGTCTGCATCCAATCGAAGCCCATTGATTCGTATTCCTTCCGGTCGCGGTAGCTCTGCAAGAATTGAGTTAAGATGTCCGGATCCGTCAGCAAATCCGTACCTAACGCTAGCAGTATGCTTGGCAGCAGGACTTGATGGTATTAAAAATCAACTTACGCCTCCGGTAAGTGTTGATAAGAATATATTTGCCCTCTCTGATGAAGAAAAAAGTGAGTTAGGGGTAGAACGTCTACCTGCTAATTTGAATGAAGCAATAATAGAGCTTGAGAAGAGTGATTTTATAAAGAATGTTCTAGGAGAGCATGTAAGTAAGAAATACATTGCTGCAAAGAAGATGGAATATGATAACTATCGTACCCAGGTTACACCTTGGGAAATCGATCAATATTTATATCGTATATAATCTGTACATCTCATAATATTTCGGTTTGAAAAGGATGGAGGTGGGCAGATGTGTATAGTATTATAGTTGGTTTTCCAAAACAAGAGGATGCCAATAATATTAAAAATGTACTGGTCAGGAATGGTTTTAACTGTACTGACGCATGTACACTGGGTTCTAAGGTTATTAGTATGGCGAATGATCTAGACGAAGGAATTGTTGTATGTGGTTATCGATTTTCCGATATGCATTATAGTGAACTGAATAACTATTTACCCAAAGGGTTTGAAATGCTATTAATAGCATCGCCTGAAAAATTGGAGTTCTGTCAAGATAGCAATATTGTCTGTTTACCTATGCCGATAAAGACGCATGATCTACTGAATACATTGCAAATGATGTCATATCAGTATCAGCGGAAGAAGAAGAAGGAAAAGGATCGCCCCAAGGAGCGAACAGAGGAAGAAAAAGCGTTAATCAGGAAAGCTAAATTAGTATTAATGGATCGAAATAACATGACGGAAGAAGAAGCCCATAGATATCTTCAAAAAACTAGTATGGATAGCGGTACAAATTTGGTTGAAATGTCGGAAATGGTACTAAAGATGTTTTATTCATAATGCGGAAATCTTAAGACTGTTTTGAAGAGTAATCATGTCATGGCGTTGTGTCTGATATAATCAATATATTAAGGGGATGTCACATAATAATAATTCTTTTTAGGAACAATGTTATTTGCCTCATACACAGGTTGGAAGTCTTCCAAACAGTGCATTATGGCAATATAGCATTGATTCTACGAATTATATATTTGCGACATCTCCTTTTTCATGTGCAGAATTTATTTGTACAAAGTGATAAATTTAATATATACACTTGGCATCAAAATATAACTGAGCGCATGCCTTGTTCTTCTATTATTGAAAAATGTGTCTTTACCGTTTGGTAGGTTTTTGATATAATGGCATATAATGATTGGAAATATCGGAAAAAGGATTATGATTGTATTTGCAGGGCATCTTAAATATATGGATGTGTTGAAAGGTTGGTGGCTTAAATGAAATTTACAAAAATGCACGGCTGTGGTAATGACTATGTATACGTTGATTGCACACAGACAACAATGGAAAATATACCGGAGATTTCGATTAAGGTGAGCGATCGACATTTTGGAATCGGATCTGACGGTTTGATTTTGATAAAATCCTCTGATGTAGCAGATTTTTGTATGGATATGTACAATAATGACGGTTCTAGAGGTAAGATGTGTGGTAATGGTATTCGTTGCGTTGGAAAATATGTATATGACCATGGTTTAACAAATAAGACCTCATTAACAATAGAAACGTTAAGTGGAATTAAGGAACTGGAGTTAACTGTTGAAGATGGAAAAGTTGCTTATGTTACTGTGAATATGGGAAGTCCAATTACGAAACCTTCTGATATTCCAGTGATATCCAATAAAGACATTGTTATAAGTGAACCAATTACTGTCGGTGATGAGAGTTATAAGATTACCTGCATATCAATGGGAAATCCTCATGCGGTTGTATATGTGGAGGATCCATCAAAACTTGAATTGGAGAAGATAGGGCCAAAATTTGATTTTCATGAAGTGTTTCCAGAGAGAGTCAATACGGAATTTGTTAGGGTGATTGATCGTAGTCACATTGAGATGAGAGTATGGGAGCGCGGTTCCGGTGAAACTTTAGCATGTGGTACAGGTGCTTGTGCAAGTGCGATGGCAAGTATATTAAACGGTTATACCGATAATGAAGTTACTGTAACTTTACTTGGTGGAGAGCTCAAAATAAGGTATGACAAAGAAAGCAATACTATATTTATGACTGGTCCGGCGACGGAAGTATTTAGTGGGGAGATTAATTTATAATCAAAAAAAATCTTCCAATAATCTTTTGTAATTCATAAGAATTAAATAATATATAGATGGAAAGTATGAAGATTGTCCGGAATAATATTTAGGCTTGATCACATACATTTTCCCGGAAAGGTCTGGTTATTATGTTTAAAATTAACGAAAACTATCTGAAGTTACCCGGAAGCTATTTGTTTTCTACAATCGGCAAGAAAGTAAAGGATTTTACAGAGGCAAATCCTGAGAAGAAGATTATCCGATTGGGAATTGGTGACGTTACGCTTCCGCTTGCTCCGGCAGTTATTGATACACTGCATACCGCTGTTGATGAGATGAGTAAGAAAGAATCTTTCAAAGGATATGCACCTGATCTTGGATATGAATTTCTTCGTAGTGCGATCTCAAAACATGATTATAAGTCAAGAGGTGTTGATATAGCGATTGATGAAATCTTTGTAAGTGATGGAGCAAAGAGTGATTCTGCTAATATCCAGGAGATTTTTGACGAGAATAATAAAATTGCAGTATGCGATCCAGTATATCCTGTATATGTAGATTCCAACGTTATGGCTGGACGAACAGGAGTATATAGTATAGAGACCGGTAAATGGTCTAATGTTATCTATATGCCTTGTATAAAGGAAAACAATTTTGCTCCTCAGCTTCCGACTGAGCAACCTGATATCATCTATCTATGCTTTCCAAATAATCCGACCGGTTCTACAATTACGAAAGAGGAATTGCAGAAATGGGTTGATTATGCGAACAAAGTAGGAGCAGTTATCATCTATGATGCTGCGTATGAAGCATATATCTCAGAAGAGAACGTTCCACATACCATCTATGAGTGTGAAGGTGCAAAAACATGTGCAATTGAAATTCGTAGTTATTCAAAGAATGCCGGATTCACAGGAACCAGATTAGGATTTACTGTAGTACCTAAGGAATTAAAGAGTGGTGATGTTATGTTGAATAGTCTCTGGGCAAGACGTCACGGAACAAAATTTAATGGTGCTCCTTATATTACCCAGTTGGCTGGAGCTGCTATCTATACAGAAGAAGGCAGAAAACAGACAATGGAGCAAATTGCTTATTATATGAACAATGCTAAGATTATACGTGAAGGCTTACAATCGGCTGGTTATAATGTATCTGGTGGGGTAAATGCTCCATATATTTGGCTTGAGACACCAAAGGGTATGACCTCCTGGGATTTCTTTGATTATCTATTAGCTGATGCGAATGTCGTAGGTACACCTGGTTCAGGCTTTGGACCAAGTGGAGAAGGTTACTTTAGACTGACTGCATTTGGTACTTATGAAAGTACATTGGAAGCAATCGATAGAATTAAGAAATTATAATCAAGATTACGTTTTGTAATTAGTGTTAATTAGTAATCAATTTGACGTTTATCAGACTTAAAATCAAGCTGGAACAAGGAACAACTTTGTTCCGGCTTTTATTAAAAACTAAATTATATGATAGAAAGGTTGATTCAATTATGAAGAAAGTAATTCAGATAGAAGGAATGAGCTGTGCACATTGCCAGGCTAGAGTAGAAAAGGTATTAAATGATATTGAAGGTGTAGAGGGAAAAGTTGATCTTAAAAAGAATCAAGCAGTAGTAAATATAGCAACAGAAATTACGGATGACACTTTGAAAAATGCTATTACGGAAGCAGGATATGAAGTAATATCTATTACAGAGAAGAAGGGGTTGTTTGGACGATAAAGCGAGAATAAATTGTCTTTTTGCAAGGTGAGATTGATTATAATTACCTACAATGGTATACTTATTTAGATATATGTCGACACCCAAATTCGAGGGTAGTGGCTACATGAAGGAGAATTACTATGATTTACCCAAAGAATCTTGAAAAAGGTTTTCAAATCGGTGTTACAGCGACATCCTCCGGATTTGATACAGAGGTAGATTTAATAAGACTGGAGAGTGGAATTGCTCATTTTGAGGAAATTGGCTATCCTGTTTTGATAACTGATAATGTTAAAAAGAATGTCAAAGGAAGAAGTTCAGATGGCCTGACACGTGCGCAGGAATTAATGAGCCTTTATCAGAATAATAATATAAGGGCAATTATTGCAGCAAGTGGAGGAGACTATTTGGTGGAGATGCTTCCTCATATAGATTTTAAGATACTTAAGGAGCACTCTAAGTGGATTCAGGGATTCTCTGATACGACAGGTATCCTGTTTACTATCACTACAAATCTGGATACTGCTACGTTATATGCAAATAATTTTAGTTCATTTGGAATGAAAAACTGGCACAGCTCACTATGGGATAATATAAAGATATTAAATGGTGAAGACATTATCCAACATAGCTTTGACAAATTTCAAGATGGTTTTAAACCAAGAATTACAGGTTATGAAGAATATGAGTTAGAAAAAGAGAGTGAATGGATTAATATAAATCCAAATGAAAATAAGAATAACCAAGAGTTTCAGTTGAACGGAAGAGTCATTGGGGGATGCTTGGATGTTTTACTGAATCTGGTAGGTACAAGATTTGATAAAACACGAGATTTTATCGAAAAATATAAACAAGATAAGATACTTTGGTTTTTGGAGAGTTTTGATCTGAGTAGTGAAGCTTTAGTCCGAGGATTGTGGCAATTAAAGGAGGCAGGATGGTTTCAATATGCATCCGGTTTTGTGTTTGGCAGACCGGCAATGTATCATTCGGATATAGACATAACCTATCAAGAAGCAGTATTATCCGTATTAGGTGAAATGAACCTTCCGATTATCCTAGATGCGGATATTGGACACAAACCGCCACAATTCACAATGATAAATGGTGCAATAGCGAATATTTACAGTTACAACGGAGAGGGAAAAATCGTTTTCGAAAGAAGGTAAATCCAATGGAGAAGGATAAGATAAACGAGTTAAATACAAATGGGGATAAAAAAATATATAATAATCAAGAGGATTTAGTTGATCTTGACCAAATTGAGCAAAAATTATCACAAAGACTGGATGATATCATAAAAGATGATACGCTGAATATAGTTACCATGAATGATGATAATAAAGTAAGTGATTCTGTGAATAGCCCAAAAGAGATACAGGACAAGGTGAATAGCCCAAAAGAGATACAGGACAAGGGAAAGAAAATCTTAAAAAAGGGATTAGGAAATATAAAAAAGGTTTGCCAAGACGATGTGCATATCTCGTTAGGTAATTTGATTTTTCCTATTTGCTTCTTAATAGGATCTGTTATCTATCTAGAGTTAATGACACATATCTTAATCTACAGAAGCATCAGCTTTAAGATTATTTACCCAATATTGTTTGCAATACCATTCGGTATTATAATTAGTTTTATAACGGGTTGGTTTAAACCAATCGTTAATAAGATTATTTTATGGGTGCTTACAACGCTAATCTGTTTTGTTTATGGCTTACAATTAGTCTATTATTTTATATTCAAGACTTTCTTCTCTTTTCAGACAATTGGAATGGCAGGAGATGCGCTAACTGAATTTGGTGATCAGGTAATCGATGCAATCGTATCCAATATTGGTGGTATTATATTGGTTTTCATACCTCTAATCATCTTGGCATTTATTATAAACCGATTTATTGATTATTCTCGAAGAACACTAAAGCTTCAAGGAGTTTTACTAGGAACAAGCGTTGTGTTTCATATTGTAGCGGTAGTAGCATTATTTCTTTATGGGAAAGCTGATTATTCACCCTACGATTTATATCACAGTGCGGAAGTACCAGCCTTATGTGCAAAGGATCTTGGAATTGCTACGATGACTCGTATTGATGTATCACGTTTGATAATCGGTGATAACAGTGGCTTTACCGATGCGATGAATACGGATGATGAGTCCATTCCTACCAATACTCCGGCACCTGATAAATCTCAGGGAAACAGCGCAACACTAGCACCGACAAAGCCTGCATTTGATACTTCGCCAAATGTAATGGATTTTGATTTTAAAGCAATGGCAGCTTCTGAAAAAAACAAATCAATAAAACAACTTGACGAATACTTTGCGTCTGTTACTCCGACTAAGAAGAATAAATATACGGGTATGTTCAAAGGGTATAATTTGATTCAGATAACAGCAGAAGGGTTCTTCCCTGCAGCGGTGAACAAGGATTTGACGCCTACTTTATATAAATTAACACATGAGGGCTTTGTGTTTAATAATTACTATTGTCCTTTATGGCAGACCAGTACCAGTGATGGAGAATTTGCAAATCTACTTGGTATTATTCCGCTTGGTACTCGAAGCATGTACCGTGGAAGAAATAATGACTGGCCTCTTAATCTAGCAAAGCAGTTTGATAAGTTAGGGATAACAAGTAAAGCATTCCATGACCATACTTATACCTACTATCAGAGAAATGAAACACATCCAAACCTTGGTTATCAATTCAAAGCAAAAGGGAATGGACTGAAATTGGAACACCCGAATACCTGGCCGGAATCCGATGTGGATATGATGAATGCTACAGTTGGGGACTATGTGAATGATAAGCAGTTCCATGTATACTATCTGACGGTTAGCGGACATATGAATTATAACTTTTCCGGTAATTATATATCTTTCAAAAATAAAGACTTGGTAAAAGATCTTCCATACTCTGACTCTGTGAAAGCATATATCTCATGTCAGATTGAACTTGACCGTGCTTTAGAAGTTTTAATAAATAAGCTAGAGGAAGCTGGTGTTGCTGATCGTACGGTTATTGCCTTAAGTGCGGATCATTATCCTTATGCATGGGATAAAGATACAATTGATGAAGCCATCGGCCATAAGGTTGAGAAAAATTTTGAACTTTATAAGAATAACCTAATACTTTGGTCAAAAGGAATGAAAGAGAGCGTCGTAGTGGATAAACCTTGCTATAGCTTGGATATACTTCCTACATTATCCAATCTGTTTGGCATTGAATATGATTCAAGACTCTTGGTAGGACAGGATATTCTATCGGATTCGCCGCCGCTCGTAATCTTTGCAAATCGAAGCTATATAACAGATAAGATTATGTATAATTCAGAAACCGGTAAGGTGACAGATTTGACCAACGGAAACCTTCCGAAAGATTATGTTACCATGATGAATAAAATTGTTAAGAATAAATTCATTGCTTCTGAAAATATATTATCAGAAGATTATTACCGCCATATATTCAAGAATAAGAAATGATAATATTTCGCTTGATTTTAATGGAGTAATGTGCTAATATAAGTCATCAATAGGGATAAATTTCATATCCCAATATAAGATCAGCGAAGAAGGAGACTTTGTTCTACCGAATAACCGATTGACAGGAAAGGTGAGCCACCGACTGAGAGCACACCCTTGGTGATAAGTAGAATACGGAACACTCCGGAGCTCACGGATTGAACGATTAGTAGGTTCGTGCGTTGCACGCGTTAAGTGTAGTAAAGTAGGAGAGTTGTGGTTTGCTCTCAATGCGGGTGGTACCGCGGGAATAAGAATTCTCGTCCCGGATGAATGTTTCATTGCATTCATTCGGGACTTTTTTTGTGCTGAATTTTATTAAGCAAATATAAATGTCTGAGTGATACATTGAAACACAGCAGATATATGATTAGGAGGAAGCAGCAGAATGGATTTTATTACAGGAATTCAGAAAAATGAAACTAGAGAAATCAGTGATATTTTAAGCGGAGACTTAACCGGTACTGTAAAAGTGAATGGTTATATCCATACGATTCGTGACATGGGTGATGTGGCATTCGTCGTATTAAGAAAAAGAGAAGGTCTTGTTCAATGTGTTTATGAAGAAGGAGTTACAGATATCTCCTTAAAGGATTTAAAAGAAGGCATGACCGTAGAAGCAGAGGGCACTTTAAATGCGGAAGAGCGTGCACCACAAGGCTTCGAGGTTCGTTTGAATAAAGTTACTGTTTTATCATCACCGAAGGAAGGAACGATGATGCCTCTTCCAATCTCTAAGTGGAAGCTAAAAACTACCCTTGAGACGAAGCTTAATTATCGTCCTATTTCTTTGAGAAATGTTAGAGAAAGAGCAATATTTAAGATTCAGGAGGGTATTATCCGTGGATTCCGTGATTTCTTATTCTCACAGGGCTTTACAGAAATCAGAACTCCTAAAATCGTTGCAGGTAACGCAGAGGGTGGAGCGAATGTATTCAAATTAGAGTACTTTGGCGAAAAGGCATTCCTAGCACAAAGTCCTCAGTTTTACAAACAAACTTTGGTTGGTGTATATGATAGAGTCTTTGAGGCTGCTCCGGTATTCCGTGCGGAGAAGCATAACACCACTAGACATTTGAATGAATATACCAGTTTGGACTTTGAGATGGGCTACATTAATGGTTTTGAAGATATAATGGAGATGGAGACTGAAGTTCTTCGCTATACCTTCAACCTTTTAACAACTCAGTATGCGAAGGAAGTGAAGCTTCTAGATGTAAAAATTCCGGATGTTAGCAAGATTCCTGCTGTACGTTTTGATGAAGCGAAGCAATTGGTAGCAGAAAAATATAACCGTAAGATTAAAAATCCTTATGACTTAGAACCGGAAGAGGAAATCCTGATCGGTAAATACTTCAAAGAAGAATGTGATAGTGACTTTGTATTCGTTACGCATTATCCATCCAAAAAGAGACCATTTTATGCGATGGATGATCCGGCTGATTCTAAATTCACATTAAGCTTTGACTTGTTATTCAAGGGGATGGAGATTACAACCGGTGGACAGAGAATTCATGATTATGAGATGCAGGTAGCAAAGATGATTGATCGTGGTATGAATCCTGAAGACTTCACCAACTTCCTTATGATTCACAAACACGGTATGCCACCTCACGGTGGATTGGGAATCGGTTTAGAACGTTTGACTATGAGACTTCTCGATGAACAAAACGTACGTGAAACCACGTTATTCCCTAGAGATGTATCTCGTCTGGAGCCATAATAAAGGTTTGGTATTAACTTAATCGGCTATACTTTAAGATACAATCACATAAGTATACAACAATAATAAATTTCGGAAAAACTCATATCATGTGTATCTTCCGATTAACGAATTGGATTGATTATAATGAAGCAGTTATATTATTGCTTTACGTAATAGAAAGGTGGTACGAAGATGAAAATAACAGAAGAAACAGTACAATATGTTGCCTCTTTAGCGAAGCTTTCCGTCTCCGATGATGAGAAGCAAAAGGTTGCCAAGGAACTGGATCGAATTCTTGATTATATTGAGACTATGAATGGCCTTGATACGGAAGGTATTGAGCCAATGTCACATGTGCTTCCTGTGAAGAATGTATTCCGTGAGGATGTTGTTACAAATCAGGACAACCGCGATGAATTACTTAAGAATGCGCCTAAGAAGAAGGACGGAAGCTTTGTTGTTCCAAAGACAGTGGAATAAAAAGCAATCGCAAATCGCGTAATTATAAAGCCATTAAGGTTCATTATGAACTGGTTTTAATATTTGAAGGAGGTACCTATGAAAGACATTACAAAGTTATCAGCACTAGAGCTTGGTAAGCTGATTAAGGCAAAAGAAATTACCGTTGCCGATGCAGTAAAAGCCCAGCTGGAAGTGATAAAACAAAGAGATTCACAGTATAAATGTTACATTACCGTATTAGAGGACGAGGTATACGCTCAGGCCGAAGAAGTGCAAAAAAGGATTGATGCAGGAGAATTAAATGATTCCCCTCTAGCCGGTGTTCCAATGGCAGTAAAAGATAACATCTGTACAAAGGGCGTTAAAACTACTTGTGCTTCACAAATTCTATATAATTTTGAACCTATCTATGATGCAACAGTTGTTGAGAAGCTTAAAAAAGCAGGTGCTGTTATTATTGGAAAGACAAACTTGGACGAGTTTGCTATGGGTAGTACCACTGAGACATCCTTCTTTGGAGAGACCAAAAATCCTTGGGATACTTCCAGAGTTCCGGGTGGATCCAGCGGTGGTTCTGCTGCGGCAGTAGCAGTGGAAGAAGCGTTTTATGCTCTTGGTTCTGATACAGGCGGTTCCATCCGTCAGCCAGCAAGTTACTGTGGTGTAACTGGTATTAAGCCTACCTATGGTACAGTATCACGTTATGGTTTGATCGCATATGCATCTTCCCTTGACCAGATCGGTACATTTGGTAGAAATATCTCTGACTGTGCAGCAGCACTTGAAGTAATCTCCGGTCATGATGATAAGGATTCTACCTCAGCACCGGATAAGAGTTATCAGTATACCTCAGCATTAGTGGATGATGTGAAGGGAATGCGCATTGGTATTCCAAAGGATTATCTTGGAGCAGGACTTGATGAAGAGGTTAAGGCAGCTATCTTGAAGGCTGCTGAAGTATACCGTTCTAAGGGTGCAATCGTTGAGGAATTTGATTTGACTGCTGTTGATTTTGCAGTACCGTCTTATTATGTAATCGCATGTGCGGAAGCAAGTTCCAACCTATCTCGTTTTGATGGTGTTAAGTATGGCTATCGCACATCTAACTTTGAAGGACTTCAAGATGTATACAAGAAGACCAGAAGCGAAGGTTTTGGTAATGAAGTAAAGAGCAGAATGATGATAGGCGCTTTCGTGTTAAGCTCCGGTTATTACGATGCATTCTATAATAAAGCACTTAAGGTAAGAGCAAAGATAAATGAAGGTTTCCAGAAAGCATTTGAAAAATATGATGTGATTCTTGGGCCTGCAGCACCTCAGACAGCTCCTAAGCTAGGTGAAAGTTTATCTGATCCGTTAAAGATGTATCTATCTGATATATATACTGTATCCGTAAACCTTGCAGGACTTCCTGGTGTAACACTTCCTTGTGCAAGAGACAGCAAGGGTATGCCAATCGGTCTTCAGTTAATTGGTAAGCACTTTGGCGAAAAGGATATTATTCGTGCAGCTTACAGCTTTGAGCAGGCCGTTCCTTATGAGAGACCGGTAACCATTACAACTGAGGAAGGAAAGGAGGCATAAACATGAAAACATACGAAACCGTCATTGGCTTGGAAGTTCATGTTGAGCTTGCCACCAAATCAAAAATCTTCTGTGGATGTACTACACAATTCGGTGGAGATCCAAATACACACTGCTGTCCGGTATGTACGGGTATGCCGGGTACTCTTCCTGTTCTTAACAAACAGGTTGTGGAATATGCGATGGCAGCAGGACTTGCACTAAATTGTAATATTACTCAGAAATGTAAATTTGACCGAAAGAATTATTTTTATCCGGATCTTCCAAAGGCTTATCAGATCTCTCAGCTTTATCTACCGATTTGCAGAGATGGTGGAATTGAGATAGAAACAGAAGCAGGCAAGAAGACTGTTCGAATTCATGAGATTCATATGGAAGAGGATGCCGGTAAATTGGTTCATGATCCTTGGGAGGATTGTACTCTTGTTGATTATAATCGTTGCGGTGTTCCGTTGATTGAAATTGTAAGTGAGCCGGATATGCGTTCTGCAGAAGAAGTTGTAGCTTACCTTGAAAAGTTAAGATTAATTCTTCAGTATCTTGGTGTATCTGACTGTAAGATGCAGGAAGGTTCCTTGCGTGCAGATATTAACTTATCCGTTCGTGAGATGGGAGCGAAGGAATTTGGTACCAGAACCGAGATGAAGAATATGAACTCCTTCAAAGCAATTGCAAGAGCAATCGAGGGAGAGAGAAAACGTCAAATCGAGTTAATCGAATATGGCAAGAAGGTTATTCAGGAAACCAGACGTTGGGATGATAATAAGGATACCAGCTTTGCGATGCGCTCCAAAGAGGATGCACAAGATTATCGCTACTTCCCGGAACCCGATCTTCCTCCAATCGAGATAAGCGATGATTGGCTTGAAACAGTGAGATCACGCCAGCCGGAGCTTCGTGATGAGAAGATGGTTCGCTATGAGAAGGAATTTGATATTCCTGCTTATGATGCTTCCATAATAACAGGCTCCAAGCATATGGCAGATATTTTTGAAGAGACAGTTGCTATCTGCAATAAACCAAAGGAAGTATCCAACTGGTTGATGGTTGAGACGATGCGATTACTTAAGGAAAGTGAGATGGAAGCAGAGGAAATCACCTTTACTCCTGCTCAGCTTTCTGCTTTGATTAATATGGTAAATGGTAATAAGATTAACCGTACTGTTGCAAAGGAAGTATTTGAAAAGATCTTCAAGGAGAATGTTGATCCAGAAGATTATGTAGAAAAGAACGGACTTGGCATGGTATCCGATGACGGTTTACTACGTTCCACAATTGAAACCATCATTGCAAACAGCCCTCAATCCGTAGCAGATTATAAGAGTGGTAAGGTGAAGGCGATGGGCTTTATCGTTGGTCAGACGATGAAGGAGATGAAGGGTAAAGCAGATCCTGGAATCGTGAATGTAATCGTAAAAGAGCTTTTAGATAAAATGTAATTCAGACTTTTTTATAAAAGAATTGATTTGTTAATCTGATCAATTTGTACAACAGGGCAAGCGGCCTAGGAAAGAAATAGATAGAATAAAGTATCTATATATTTAAATCCAAGAGTCGCTTGCCCTGTTCTATAAATTCCATATTGTAACATATTATTCAATCAGTTATAATGATAAGTAAATTAATACATAGTAGGAGGATTATTCCATGGATGATAGAAGAAGGGCAAAGAGAATGCCATTTACTGTCTCGCTAGAAATCAATAACCTATATAAGCAGGACAATGTATTGGTAACAGATATCCAAGCCCCGATCGAGGTGATAGATATCTCGAAAACAGGGCTTGGATTTGTAACTACCAGTGTGCTGCCGCTTGGTTTTTATTTTGATGCGAATATTAATTTGAATAACAACGACAGTGTACTACACTGTGTAATTCAAATTATTAGAAGTCAGGTCACAGAAAATGGTGAAACCATGTATGGCTGTTCTTTTGTCGGTATGGCGGATATCCTATCCTTTATATTTGAAGAATATGATATGAAGGTTGCGGAAGCCTAGGTTCTTATATCAAAGGTATAACGCTGTGTCGTAATATCAGAAGAGCTTTCTTCAATAAAATCTTTCA
Organism: Bacillota bacterium; assembly: GCA_023392615.1. Taxonomy (GTDB): domain Bacteria; phylum Bacillota; class Clostridia; order Lachnospirales; family Lachnospiraceae; genus Mobilitalea. The sequence continues at coordinate 124,564 of JAEVYT010000030.1, forward strand.
CAAAGTCAGGCTTTGCATAGTCACGTTCGACTTTTGAATGAAATATATATCCCTTTTCTTGAAGAACTTTCTCAAGGAGGGGGATATTTTTTTGTATAATTTCGTATCCCTCTTTATCTTCTAGTGAAAAATTGGCCTGAATATGATTCTGATTCATTTGAATATGGACATTTAATGAACCAAGGTGGTTCATATCCAGATGCAATAATACACTTAGGCGGTTAGGGTTATCTTTTAGTGCCCGTTTGTTCGTGAATACATAGAGCTCACTATGCATCTGCTGGTCTTTAAGCTGCATCGGTAATTGTAAGTAGGTGTATGCTTCGTTAAGCTGCTTCATAAATTGAAGATTATCACTAAGATTTTTTAAAGTCTCGCCAGTCTGTAGCTTTTCGGGTGTGGTATAATCCATCTCTAAAAGCTTGTGTAATTGAGTAACATCGTCTTGAAGATTTTGATATAATTCATTTACCGGAGCCTTTTGTGCTAATTGGTCAGAGGTTAAGGTCCATTTCTGCATAAAAGCATTCTCAAGAACTTTTGTATATTCAGGGGTATGCAATAGCCGAAGGAGAGCTTTGTTATCTGTAGTTGTTAGTAGCTGTTGTACCTCCTGCAGAAATCGCTTGACCGGTAAGGTTCCACTTTTAATCTGATCTTTTATCTCTTGACCTAGTGAGGATAAGCTAAGGGAATCTAATAATGCCGCTCTTTCCTGTGGCTTAAGTACTGTTGATAGGGAGGCATTATCGGTTGAATTTTGTATCGTGGTAATTAGCTTATTGATAAGTGGTCCTATGGAGGAATCTGTGCCATCTGGAAGAAGCTTCATTAATTGTCCTACACTTTCTTGCGTAAAAGAACCATCTGATATCTGTTGAAACAGTGCGTTGATATTTGATGGAAAGCTTTGGGTGGAAACCGTTGGAATGCCGGCATTACCAGAGAACTGCTTCAGTATATTATTTATCAAAGTCTGTTCTTCCGGGGTTAACTGATTTACAGTAGAATTAGTTGACATTCCCTCCACATTTGAATTATGGTTCTGATACAAGATGTTAATAAGGTTCCCATTTATATCAAGTGCACGAGTTAAAATATTCGGATTCGCATTAACAGAAGTAGGTTCAATACCGTCATTTGGAAATAGCAACTCGGAGATATTTTTCGTGACGATATTAATATCATTCATTAATTTCGCTGTTCCGTTTTGATGACTGACAAATTGCTGAATATTTTCCTTCGTTAAGGGAATATTGCTTTTTAACATTAAAACCAACGAAAGCGGTGAAGCCTCACGGTTTTGTAAGGCGGCTTTCATGATTAACTGAATTGTTTGTTTGTCTACTCCCATGCGATGGGATAAAAGCTCACTTATAATTGTTTTGTTCAAATTTGTTGGTGCAAGACCGGACGCGCTTAATGCCTTCATGACGGTAGCATCGGTTAGGGATTGACCTTCCGGAGGTAAGTATCGTAGGGTTAATTGATCCGGATTATTCCCGTTCACCTGAAAACTCGCTTCTTGGCCGATGGATAAAGCAACATCGCCGGACAACTTTGCTGATACCACTTGATTGCCTGGTTCAAGTTGAATTCGTACCTCATTGTATCGTTGATCAATGATGCGGCCCTTGATTATCTGGCCGTCTTTTAAATTAAACTGCTTTAATGCGGGGTTCGAGGAAGCGGTTGTGCTGGTCTTGTTTATAGAAGCAGAAGGTCTTACTTCTGATTTTGAACGTTTTATATCTCGTGCATCTTTATATTGGTTTAAGGAAGATTGATTAATATCCATAGAATAACTCCCTTCATTTGTTATTGATTTTTGTGGTATTTGAAATCTGCTATAGAATATATCGACTGTTTACAAAGAATTATTAATCCTTAATTACTTGACTTTGATTTGAGACATTTATACTAATCTCGAATGAAATGATTAGTTCAATTCCTAGTAAAATGTAGAGAATTGAAGATAATGCTCAATTTATTGCAACAAATATGAAAAATCAATGCCAGTTGAACTTAATATTGTTAAGTGAATTGTAGCGTAAACCTTATTATCTTAGGTATATTTGATTAATTTATTAATAAAATAATTATTTTTGCTCTTTTTTGATAAAAATGGGGTTGAAAATATGAAGCATCTATATTATAATCAACACATTAAAACAAGGGCGTTTTAGATTACGAAGGGGTAGTCTAGGGTGCTTCTTTTTTATGCTAAAATTGGAAAAAATTATAAATTAATATAAAAGAAAGAGGAGTGTTTATGCAGGATAACATCAGAGAGGAAATAACACAGGTTCCGCAGGGGTTATACGATCCCAGGTTTGAGCATGATAACTGCGGTATTGGTGCAGTAGTTCATATGAAGGGTGTGAAAACACATAGTACAGTTGAGAATGCATTAAAAATTGTTGAAAGTTTAGAACATCGTGCAGGTAAGGATGCGAATGGCAAGACCGGTGACGGTGTAGGTATACTTCTTCAAGTTTCTCATAAGTTTTTCGCTAAGGTTACAAAACCGTTAGGTATTGAGCTTGGTGCAGAGCGTGATTATGGTGTGGGTATGTTTTTCTTTCCGCAGGATGAATTAAGCCGTAATCAAGCGAAGAAGATGTTTGAGATTATCGTGGAGAAGGAAGGACTTAAATTCTTAGGATGGAGAGTAGTTCCTACAACCCCTGAGATTCTTGGTGAGAGAGCAGTTGCATGTATGCCTTATATTATGCAGTGCTTTATTAAGAAACCTGCGAAGGTAGCAAAGGGTGTTGATTTTGACCGTAAGCTATTCATAATAAGAAGAATATTTGAACAAAGTAATGATAATACCTATGTGGTATCCTTATCCAGCCGTACTATCGTATATAAGGGTATGTTCCTAGTTGATCAGCTAAGACTTTTCTTTGGTGATTTACAGGACGAGGCATATGAAAGTGCTATTGCATTAGTACACTCCAGATTTTCAACTAATACAAATCCAAGCTGGCAGAGAGCACATCCGAATCGTGTTATCGTTCATAATGGTGAGATTAACACCATTCGAGGTAATGCAGATAAGATGCTTGCAAGAGAAGAAACCATGCAGTCTGAGCATTTAAAAGGAGAGTTACATAAGGTGCTTCCTGTAGTAAATACAGAAGGTTCTGACTCCGCAATGCTTGATAATACATTAGAGTTCCTGGTAATGAGTGGTATGGATCTTCCTCATGCTGTGATGATTACGATTCCTGAGCCTTGGAGCAATGATACTGCAATTAGCAGAGAGAAGAGAGATTTCTATCAATATTATGCAACGATGATGGAGCCATGGGATGGACCGGCTTCTATCCTATTCTCTGATGGTGATATTATGGGTGCGGTACTTGATCGTAATGGTTTAAGACCTTCCCGTTATTATATCACAAGTGATGATTATTTGATTCTTTCTTCCGAAGTAGGTGTTATGGATGTAGCACCGGACAAAGTTATTAAGAAGGAAAGACTTCGTCCAGGTAAGATGCTCTTAGTGGATACCGTTAAGGGATGCCTGATTGATGACGAAGATTTGAAAACAGATTATGCAAACCGTCGTCCATATGGCGAATGGTTAGACTCTAACCTAGTTCGTTTAAAGGATCTTCATATCCCGAATAAAAAGGTTGTTGAATATAGCGATGAAGAACTTGCTAGATTACAGAAGGCTTTTGGTTATACCTATGAAGATTATAAATCAACGATTTTACCTATGGCCTCTTCCGGAGCAGAAGCAGTTGCAGCGATGGGTGCTGACTCACCGTTACCGATGCTTTCCAAGAAGAATCCTCCATTATTTAACTACTTTAGACAACTCTTTGCACAGGTAACGAATCCTCCGATTGATGCAATCCGTGAGGAAATCGTAACTGCAACTTCCGTATACATTGGAGAAGACGGCAATTTGCTTGAGGAGTGTTCTGAAAACTGTAAGGTATTAAAAATAAATAATCCAATCTTAACAAATACGGATTTACTTAAGATTAAAATGATGAAAAAGCCTGGCTTTAAGGTGGATGTGATTCCGATGATCTACTATAAGAACACCTCCCTAGAGAAGGCAATTGAGCATATGTGCTTAGAGGCAGATCGTTCCTATAAAGAAGGTGCGAATATCCTTATCCTATCCGATCGAGGAGTGGACGAGAATCACGTAGCAATTCCTTCTCTATTAGCAGTGTCCGCTCTTCAACAGCACCTGGTTCGTACCAAGAAGAGAACAGCACTTGCGATGATTGTTGAGAGTGCGGAGCCAAGAGACGTTCATCATTTTGCCTGCTTACTCGGTTATGGCGCATGTGCGGTTAATCCATATCTTGCACAGGAAACCATCCATCAGTTAATTAAGAATAACATGTTGGATAAAGATTATTATGCAGCCGTAGATGATTATAACCATGCAATAATCCATGGTATTGTAAAAATTGCTTCTAAGATGGGTATCTCTACAATCCAGTCATACCAAGGTTCAAAGATATTTGAAGCAATCGGTATCAGTAAGGATGTAATCGATAAGTACTTTACCGGTACCGTAAGCCGTGTGGAAGGAATCTCAATTAAAGAAATGGAAGCAACTGTGGATGAACTTCACTCTGAAGCATTCGATCCTTTGGGCTTAAACCTTGACCTTACACTAGACAGTATCGGTTCTCATAAAATGCGTAGCGGAGAAGAGGAGCATCTATACAATCCAAAGACAATCCATCTTCTACAGATGGCTACCCGTACAGGTAACTATGAAACTTTTAAAGAGTATTCCAACGAAATTATATCAGAACAGCAAAAAGTTAATATTAGAGGATTGTTTGACATTGATTTCCCAGACCAAGGAATTAGTATTGATGAAGTAGAAAGTGTTGATGAGATAGTAAAACGCTTTAAGACAGGTGCGATGTCCTACGGTTCCATCTCACAGGAAGCACATGAGGCTTTGGCAATTGCAATGAACCGTCTTGGTGGTAAATCCAACAGCGGTGAGGGCGGTGAGAGCCTAGATCGTCTTAAGATAGGCGATGACGGACTGAATAAATGCTCCGCTATTAAGCAAGTTGCATCCGGACGTTTTGGTGTTACCAGTGAATATTTAGTAAGTGCAAAAGAAATTCAGATAAAAATGGCGCAAGGTGCTAAGCCTGGTGAAGGCGGACAGCTTCCGGCTCAGAAGGTATATCCTTGGGTTGCGAAAACAAGACATTCCACCCCTGGTGTGGGCTTGATTTCTCCTCCTCCTCATCATGATATTTACTCCATAGAGGATTTGGCGCAATTAATCTATGACCTTAAGAATGCCAATACCAGCGCAAGAATCTCCGTTAAGTTAGTTTCAGAGGCAGGTGTAGGTACAGTAGCAGCCGGTGTTGCAAAGGCAGGTGCCGGTGTAATCCTAATCTCCGGTTTTGATGGTGGTACCGGTGCTGCTCCTAAGAACTCCATCTACAATGCAGGTCTTCCTTGGGAATTAGGTTTGGCTGAGACTCATCAGACGTTGATTATGAATGGTTTACGTTCCAAGGTTATGATTGAAACAGATGGTAAGTTGATGACCGGACGTGACGTAGTTATCGCAGCACTTCTTGGTGCAGAGGAATTCGGTTTTGCAACTACTCCTTTGATTACCTTAGGCTGTGTCATGATGCGTGTATGTAATCTTGATACCTGCCCTGTTGGTGTGGCAACACAGAATCCAGAGCTTCGTAAGAACTTCACCGGTAAGCCGGAATATGTTGAGAACTTCATGAAATTTATCGCACAGGAGCTTCGTGAATACATGGCGAAGTTAGGAATTAAGACGGTAAATGAACTGGTAGGACGTACCGATTTACTAAAGGTTAGAGAAAGCGCAAGTAAGGATGAAAGAGCAAAATTAGTTAACTTAGATAAAATCTTGAATAATCCATTCATCGAAAAAGGCGAGGTAGTACATTTTGAAGCAAATCAGATGTATGACTTCCAGTTAGAGAAAACCATTGATGAGAAAGTTCTTCTTAAGAAATTTAAGTTAAATGAAAATAAACCTCAAAAGATTCAACTCCAGGTTACCAATACAGATCGTACCTTCGGTACCATCTTAGGATCTGAGGTTACAAAGAGATATGCTACATCCTTAAAAGATGATACATTTGTAATCGAGGCACAAGGTAGCGGTGGACAGAGCTTCGGAGCTTTTATTCCGAAGGGAATTACAATAGCATTAGAAGGCGATAGCAATGACTACTTCGGTAAAGGTCTATCCGGTGGTAAGTTAATCGCATTCCCTCCAAAAAATAGTAAGTTTAAAGCAGAAGAAAACATCATTATTGGTAACGTAGCTCTATACGGAGCAACCAGCGGTAAAGTATATATCAACGGTGTTGCAGGTGAGCGTTTCTGTGTACGTAACTCCGGTGTTACTGCAGTTGTAGAAGGTGTTGGTGACCATGGTTGTGAATACATGACAGGCGGTAGAGTAGCGGTTCTTGGTAAAACCGGTAAAAACTTCGCAGCTGGTATGAGCGGTGGTATTGCTTATGTTCTTGATGAAGACAGCGATTTATATAAGAAGTTGAATAAAGGTCTTGTTTCCTTTGAGTCTGTTCATGAAAAATACGATGTAATTGAATTAAAAGCAATGATTGAAGAGCATGTACAATATACAAACTCTGAAAAAGGGAAAGCAATCTTGGAGAATTTCTTCGATTACTTACCAAAGTTCAAGAAGATCATTCCTCATGACTATAGACGTATGCTTCAAACCATCGTACAGATGGAAGAGAAGGGTCTTAGCAGTGAGCAGGCACAGATTGAAGCATTCTTCGCTAACACTAGAAAATAGTTTTGTGCAGATTATAAATATAAGCTTATTATACTTCTCGATTATTCATGCGTGTAAGTATCAGTAAGAACACTATTCATGATACAAGGCATAGGGTATATAATAATGAACGATTGTATCGTTCGTTATTATATCTCCGATTACTATAAAGGAGGTTAATATGGGTAAACCAACAGGATTTATGGAGTTTAGCAGAGTAAATACGAAAGCGGAAACTCCTAAGGATAGAATTAATCATTTTAACGAATTTCATCAGCCTCTCTCAATGGAGGATAGAAAATGTCAGGGGGCACGTTGTATGGAGTGCGGCGTACCTTTCTGCCAGTCAGGTATGATCATCGGAGGTATGACTTCCGGTTGCCCTCTAAATAACTTAATTCCGGAGTGGAACGATTTATTATACAGAGGTAATCTGAAGCAGTCCCTATCACGTCTTCATAAGACCGATAATTTTCCGGAGTTCACCGGAAGAGTGTGCCCTGCTCCTTGTGAAGCAGCTTGTACCTGCGGACTCAATGGAAACTCTGTTACAATCAGAGAAAACGAATATGCGATTGTAGAGCACGGCTTTGAAGCAGGATACATCACTGCAAATCCTCCAACCATCCGTACCGGTAAGAAAGTTGCGGTCATCGGTTCCGGCCCTGCAGGACTTGCTGCTGCGGATCAATTGAATAAGAGAGGTCATTCCGTAACAGTGTTTGAACGTTCCGACCGTATCGGTGGTTTGTTAATGTATGGAATCCCTAATATGAAATTAGAGAAGCAAATCATTGACCGTAGAGTGAATATCATGAAAGAAGAAGGCGTTGCATTTGTAACAAATGCAAACGTTGGCGAGAATTATAAAGTGGCTTCTATCATGAAAGAATACGACAGTATTATTCTTGCATGTGGAGCGTCTAACCCAAGAGATATTAAGGTTCCGGGTAGAGATGCAAATGGAATCTATTTTGCAGTAGATTTCTTAAAGGCAGCTACGATGGATCTATTAGATGCAGGAACTGCATATGTAGGGAATGTGAAAAAATGGACCAATTCCGCAAAAGATAAGAATGTTCTTGTAATCGGTGGTGGCGATACCGGTAATGACTGCGTCGGCACCTCCGTAAGACAGGGAGCAAAATCCGTAATTCAGCTTGAGATGATGCCAAAGCTTCCGGATCAGAGAGCAGAGAATAATCCTTGGCCGGAATGGCCAAAGGTTTGCAAAACCGACTACGGCCAGGAAGAGGCAGCAAGTGTATTTGGTAATGATCCACGACTATATCAGACAACCGTAAAGGAATTCGTTGCTGACAAGAAGGGTAATGTAACAAAAGCAATTCTTGTAAGCCTTGAGAGTAAATTAGACGAAGCTTCCGGTCGTTACATGATGGTTGAGGTTGCCGGTACCGAGAAAGAAATCGATGTTGACCTTGTATTGATCGCAGCTGGTTTCTTAGGAACCCAGTCCTACGTAGCGAAGGCGTTTGGCGTTGAGCTTGACGCAAGAACCAACGTTAAAACTGCAACCAATCAATATAAGACGAACGTAGATAAAGTATTTGTTGCAGGCGATATGCGCCGTGGACAGTCCTTGGTTGTATGGGCGATTCGTGAAGGTCGCGAGGTAGCTAAGGCTGTGGATACAAGTCTGATGGGTTATAGTAATCTGTAAGGGATTGTTGTAGATATAATTGAGTTGTTAGATCGGTTATGAAATACTATTTTCATATTTAATTGTTTTATTCCCGTATGATAGGATGACGTACACTTATCATACGGGTTTTTTATTTGTAATAACAATACTCATTTGGAGCGATAATATTTTTATTGAAATAAATACAGGAGGGATGTATAATTTTACCATTAAAGAGTATATTTTACATGGTTTTATTTGTATAAAGTAGAAGGTTTTAACAAGGTGTAAAGGTGTACTAATAAAGATAAGATAGATTGCAAAATTGTACTTTTAAACAAAGTAAAAGGGAGATTCTCTTTGTTGCTTAATTACGGTTTTTAGCCGTTATTTTTTTGCAATGATTTACTAAAGTATTAATACACTTATGATAAAAATTATTACAGGAGGATTTTACATGAAATTCATTAACAAAATGAAGTATAGAGGAAGTATCAATAGCGGTTATATAAGTATGCAATTAGGTTATATATTTTTATATGGTTCAATACTTGGATTATTTACAGACCGTAACAGACCATGGTATCTTTATTTATTTTTAATTGCTATAGGAGTTAAAATGCAAATAACAAAGTACATCAATTTGGGTTCTTACAATAAAAAATTGCTCATTGCAGATGTGATATGTATGTTGTTTACCTTAATCATTTCAATGATTTTTATATTTATATTTAAAGATTACATATATTGTCTTAAGCTGGTTTACATTCCTCCATTCTTGTGGTTGTTAATAATTAATAGAAAACTAATTTGATTTCATGATGATTTTAAGAAGTGGAAGAGGAGTATGTATAATATATTGAAGTACTTTATGAAAAACAGAGTGATTATGGTGGTGGGAATATGCTTTTTGCTAGTATTATTAGGAGGTATAGTTAGTCTTTTTGCGGATAATAAACCGCATAACGATGATATTAGGACGGATAAAAAACCGATTTTAACCAGACTTACGAATATAGGCGATTTTGAAAAATGTGTATGGGAAGCTGACTATGAAGGAAAAAATACACGTTTATCAGCTCCAGATACAAGTACATTTAGAATTCGTGGATATATATTATTATATAAATCAGAAATGGAGAAATTAAAAAAACAATATAAATGGGAAGAAGTTGAAAGCGATTGGAAACCAGCATTTCAGCAATCAATATTAAAGGTGGACGCAAAAAATTGGCTGCGTAGTGATGAGTTTAATAATTATATTACCCCTGATGATTACTTTGGGGAGTTCTTTATTGATCTTAATAGTGGCATTTTATATTTTGATTTAGAACTTTAAAAAAAACAATCATGGAGGAAAAAGATGAAACCATATAGGATAATTGTAATAATCTTGATGACGCTTTCAATTTTATCCGGTTGCGTTAAAAATAGAACGAATATACAGAACGATACAACATCGAAACCCAATACGACTTCAATCACGCCAATTACACCAACAGTAGCGGCAATTCAAAAAGATAATAATCTAAACTGGACATGGTGCATTAAACCAGAGCAATACAGTGACTTGTTCTTTATTGATAAAGATTTAGTAGCAGCAAAGCAGAATAATAAAAAATATGTCATCCTAGATACCAAAGGTAAAATAGCGATTCCGGGTGATTATTCTGAGGTTTCTAATTTTGAAGAGGGGATATTATCAGTTGATAGGAAAGGGAAATCCTTTTTCATTAATAAAAAAGGAGAAAATATCTTTCATAAAGGATATGACGATACGCTTAACTTCAGTGAAGGTCTTGCTGGCATTAGTAAAGATGGACAATGGGGATATATAGACAAGACCGGGAAAGTAGTAATACGGAACCAATTTAGTGATGCCAGAGATTTTAATGAACATAGCGCTCCGGTTCAAAAGAATCATAAATGGGGATTGATCGATGAGTCAGGGAAAGTTATATTAGATTTCTATTATGAGGAAATGAATGATTTTCACAACGGTTATTATGCAGTTAGGAAGAAGGGTAAGTGGGGATTTGTTGATAAATATGGCAAAGTTGTTGCCAAATGTCAATATGCTGAAGTACAAGATTATTCGGAAGGATACGCAGCTGTTAGGAAGAATGGTAAGTGGGGATTTATAAACAACAAAGGAAAATTATGCATTGATTTAAAATATAATGATGTCGGGAACTTTAGTGAAGGTAAGGCTGCAGTTCACATGACAAAGGGAAAAGATGATTTGGGTGAATGGGCATATGTTGATTATAAAGATAACATTGTTATCGATTTTTATCCTTATGATGCAGGTAATGATGCTTCACCTTTTTTAGGAGAATTCAAGGATGGCTTGGCGTTTGTTCCGAAAACATTAACCAGTATTATTGATGAGAAAGGGAAGGATGTTTTTGTAGGAGACTCTAAATTCTTCATTAATGACAGTTATTACAATAAAGAATATGATGCCATCCCTGGATATGTTTATATTGATGACGCAATGAAGATTAAAAAATACGGATTAATGGGACTAAAAGGTGACCAGAGGTTGGAACCCGTATTTGACTATGTCGATGGAATACATGATGAATATGTCATTGTTGAAAACTTGGTTAATGATGATTATAAATTTGGGTTGATAAAGCTTGAGAAAAAGTAAGAGAGAATGACTAGAGATACACAAAGCTGACCGGAAGAATGCGTATGGACCAAACGTAAATTCAGATGATTCCTATATTAATATATCTTGCTGATATGTAGATGTCACTTAGGGATGATATTAATTAGATGGATTATTCAAAGGAGGGTTGGATTGTTATGAGGTATTCTTTTAAATCAAAGTCTTTATTATTAACATTTATATTGGTAATCGGAATGGCATTCATTTGGCTTTATGAACTTTATCAGCCATTGAGTAAAGATTCTGAAGACTATAAAGAGATATTTTTGAAACATCAGGATATATTTAAGGAAATATCTCAAGACCTTATTTCTCAGGATTATGAATTAAATATATATAAAGATGCGGACAAGGTTATTGTAGATGAAAGTGGCATAGAAAAGGAACTAGACAGATGCTCTACTAGTGATAAGACAAAGGAAAATATAAAAAATCCTATAGAGACCTTGATATACGCTACATTTATAAATCCAAGGCTTATGTAGAATTTATGTTCAATAGTAAAACTGATTATCATGGGATTGTATATTCCACGGATAAGAAACAGCTAAACACTTATACCAGAGTGGAGCAAATTTCAAAAAATTTGTTATATTGCTATCGATGGAATGATTAATTGATTATTTTTGAGATGCATTTATAGATGTTCTAAATGGAATCCAGTGGGGTACTTAAGTTTTAAATGATGTTATATACTAATAATACTAGGAGGCATTTATGGGAAGAAAATTTACATCAATACATATTTTGAATTCTAATATGGATGTGGTAAGATTTATGTCTAAAATGAAGCCTTTGGAAGTGGCATTCTATGTAATAGAGAATAAGGGTAATGTTAGTGTGTTTTCTGAGTATTTAATAAGTCAGACATTAAAAGAAAAATTAAAAGAATGGTTTGCAGGTTTTAATAAATATGTAAGGCGAATGATGAGGAAAAAGATGGGGGTACTGTTTCTAGTAGCAGTGATTATGCTTACCGCATGTATTCCGAAAGGATTACGCGGTTTAGTAACCACTGATGAGGCAAAAGCCGATGAAAGAATGAAACAGATCATGGAAGTAATGAAGAATAAGGATAAGGAAGGATTAAAAGCCTTGTTTTCAAAGCAGGCATTAAAAGATGCCAAGGATTTTGATGATAATATGGATTCATTGTTTGCATTTTTTTAGGGTGATATTATAACATGGAAGCAAAGTGATGGGTTGTCTTCCAATGAGGATATAAAAGACTTTAAAAAGTCTGTAGCTTTAACTTATGGTTATTATGTTAACACAACCAAAATGAAGTACTTCTTTGAATTCCTAGATTATCCTATCAATGCAATTCACCCGGATAATAAAGGCATCTATTCGTTACATGTGGTTAGAGTGGAGGACAAAGATAAAGCAGTAATTAACTGGGAAGATATGAAGGCCGGAATTTATGATCCGATGAAATAGTTTAAGTTCAACCCCAAAGCTTGTTCAAAATGATGAAAAATTCACGTTTTGAACAAGCTTTTATTATTCCATCCATCAAAACTTTCCTAATCGGTGATAGTTTTGGGGGCTAACTGGAAACAATATGTCAGTATATATAAAAAACTATAATGAACAGGAGTATTACTTTAGTAAATATGGTGAGAAATATATAAAAACGGTAATGATTACTGTTATTGTTTAACCTTGACGATAACATGTTATCGTTATATTATATAGGTGTAATAAAAGATAAGTGCCAAATATGGTAGGCGAAGGAGATATAGACTCTATATCATTCTGATAAAAGCACATAGAAGTGCTTTGAGAATCCGGGAACTGCCGAATTGGCAGAATGGAGGATCGTTATGAGACAAGAATGGTACGATTTTGAACCCGGAAGCTGGATGACGGATGTTAATGTGAGAAGCTTCATTCAACATAATTATACACCCTATGAAGGGGATGATTCGTTTTTGGTAGGACCTACTGAACGAACTACCCAGCTTTGGGAACAAGTAAAGGAATTGATGCAGGAGGAAGCAAAGAAGGGTATTATTGATGCAGAAACCTCAGTTCCGTCAACAATAACAGCGTTTGGACCAGGATATCTGGATAAAGATAAGGAAGTAATCGTTGGCTTCCAGACAGATAAGCCTTTAAAACGTGGTATTATGCCGAATGGTGGTATTCGTGTTGTAAAGAGTGCACTTGATGCCTACGGATATCATTTGGATAAAAAGACAGAACAAATCTATTCCGAGAATCGTAAGACACATAATGATGGTGTGTTTGATGCCTATACTGATGCAATGAAGAAGGCTAGACATACCGGAATTATCACCGGTCTACCGGATGCATATGGCCGTGGTAGAATTATCGGTGATTATAGAAGAGTAGCTTTATATGGTGTGGATTTCCTTATTGAAGATAAGATTCAGGAGAAGAAACTTCTTGAGATTCCTATCCTAGAATCACCGGATATCCGTTTGAGAGAAGAAATTTCTGAGCAGATTAAAGCATTGAAGGCATTGAAGCAGATGGCTGCTTCCTATGGCTTTGACATCAGTAATCCTGCTAAGAATTCCTTCGAGGCAACACAATGGACATATTTTGCATATCTTGCAGCAATTAAAGAGCAGGATGGCGCGGCAATGAGTTTAGGTAGAGTATCCACCTTCCTTGACATATACTATGAGAGAGATTTAAAGAACGGTGCCATTACCGAAGAAGAAGTTCAGGAGCTGGTAGATCAGTTCGTAATGAAACTTCGTATGGTACGTTTCTTACGTACCCCTTCCTACAATGACTTATTCTCAGGTGATCCAACCTGGGTTACCGAGTCTATCGGTGGTATGGGTGTGGATGGTAGAACTCTTGTTACGAAGAGCAGCTTCCGTATCCTTCATACTTTATATAATTTAGGACCTGCTCCGGAACCGAACTTAACAGTTCTATGGTCAGTGTGCCTTCCGGAAGGCTTCAAAGAGTTCTGCGCAAAGGTTTCCATCGACACCAGCTCCATTCAATATGAGAGTGATGATATCATGAGAGATGTATGGGGCGATGATTACGGTATCGCTTGCTGTGTATCCGCGATGAGAATCGGTAAGCAGATGCAGTTCTTTGGTGCTCGCGCAAATCTTGCTAAGGCATTACTATATGCAATCAACGGCGGCAAGGATGAGATTTACGGAGATCAGGTTGGGCCGATGTTTGCACCAATCACCGGAGATTATCTTGAATATGATGAAGTAATGAAGAAGTTTGATCAAACCATGGATTGGCTCTCTGAATTATATATTAATACCTTGAACGTAATTCACTACATGCATGATAAATATAACTACGAGAATCTTCAGATGGCACTTCATGATATCAATATTCTTCGTACTGAAGCGTGCGGTATCGCTGGATTATCTGTAGTAGCAGACTCCTTATCTGCTATCAAGCATGCTAAAGTAAAAGTGATTCGTAACGAAGATGGATTGGCTGTCGATTATGAGATCGAAGGCGAATATCCTGCATACGGTAATAATGATGATCGAGTAGACCAGATTGCAATTGAGATCGTAGAGCGATTTATGAATAAGCTTCGTAAGGTTAAGACTTACCGTGAAGCGAAGCAGACCTTATCCGTATTAACAATTACTTCAAATGTAGTTTACGGTAAGAAGACAGGCAGTACTCCAGACGGACGTAAGAAAGGTGAACCTTTCGCACCGGGAGCAAATCCGATGCACGGCAGAGATAAGAAGGGCGCAATTGCTTCCATGGCATCTGTTGCAAAGCTTCCTTATAAGCATGCAGAAGACGGTATCTCCTATACCTTCTCCATTGTACCGAAGGCTTTAGGTAAGAATGGTGATGACAGAAAGAAGAACTTAGTTGGTCTTATGGATGGCTTCTTCAACAGTAGTGGACATCATATCAATGTTAACGTATTTGACCGTGAGACTTTAATGGATGCTATGGAACATCCGGAAAAATATCCTCAGCTTACAATTCGCGTATCCGGTTATGCAGTTAACTTCATTAGACTAAACAGAGAACAACAGTTGGATGTAATCAATAGAACCTTCCATGAGAGATAAGATTTAAAGATGTGCATACAAGATTATCGATACAAGAAATATATGATAGTCGTGTCAATGTGCCGGTTTTGTATGATTGCGAATTACTGATATATCAAAAGACATGATAAAGGTAACGGAAAGGTTGTGGGATTATGGACATCATTGGTAGAATACACTCCTTAGAAAGCTTCGGCACTGTGGATGGACCGGGAATACGTTTTGTTATATTTATGCAAGGGTGCCCTCTTCGCTGCCAATTCTGTCATAATCCTGATACCTGGGATACGACAAAAGGTTTGGAATATACACCAAAGCAGCTCTTTGATGAGATAGTTAAGTATAAATCTTATATGGAATTCTCAGGAGGAGGAGTGACCTTTACCGGTGGAGAACCACTGCTGCAGGCACATTTTATCCTGGAAGTGTGCAAGATGCTGAAGGAAGAGGGAATCTCTGTTGCGATTGATACCTCCGGCTATGTATGGAGCTCAGATGTAATAAAAGTTCTTGAATATACGGACATCGTGCTACTGGATATTAAGAACTATAATCCATTTGTATATGAACAGATAACCGGAGTCTCTCTGGCACCCACTCTTCAGATGCTTGATTATCTGAAGGAGAAACAGATTAAAACATGGATTCGTTATGTACTGGTTCCTGGTTTGACTGATAATTTGGATTATATCGAGAAGCTGGCGGAGCATCTTCGTTCCTTTAATAATATATCAAAGATTGAACTTCTTCCATTTCACAAAATGGGTGAATATAAGTGGGAGGAACTTGGATTAGAATATAAACTGTCCGGTACCGAAGAACCTACGAAGGATTTGGTGTTGCAGGTGAAAACAATCCTTGAATCCAGCGAAATCAATGTTTCAACCAATGTTAATTAAATAAATACATCATTCCCAAAGCCCATTTGTTGTGATTTTTACTATATTCCCATCGAAATAACGATTTAATTAATTGTTATTTCAATGGGAATATTTTATTGCCCTAATTATATTGCAAATTGTCGAAAATTAATGTAGAATTATAGTACTAATTGTACAATATATAAAATATGTGTTTTACTACGAACATACATTTTAGTTTCAGAGAAAGGTGAATAAGATGCATATTAAGAGCATTAAAGTTAGAATCTTATTATTGTTTTCCCTACTCATCATTGCAATTACTTCAATTACCACCTTCCAAGGGGTATTTACAGGTAGGAACTTATTAAGTAAGAGTGTTCAAAATTCAGTTACATCATTAGCCGAAAATAATGCGAAGCTGGTAGAAAGCAGAACTGAGACATCTAAAGTAGAGATAAGTATGCTCGCCCAACAGGAAGAAATCCAATCAATGGAGCTAGAGGATCAACTACCATTACTGAAAAGTCAGCTTGGCAAGACAAGCTTTATGGATCTTGCAATTGTTGATATGAATGGTAAGGCCAGTTATACAGATGGTTCGACTGCGGATTTGAGTGAGCGAGATTATATTCAGAAGGCCTTAGAAGGTCAAACAAACATATCGGATGTTATTATAAGTAAAGTGACCGGACAACCGGTAATCATGGTCGCGACTCCGATTGAAAGAGAGAACAAAATTGTAGGAGCATTGATAGGTAGAAAAGACGGTATGGCATTAAGTGTAATGGCAACCGGTATCAAGTTCGGTAAGAATGGATATACATATCTAATCAATAGTAAAGGGCAGGTTATTGCTGATAAAAATCATGAATTGGTAGCGAAACAGTTGAATCCAATTCAGGAATCAACTAAGAATCCTGCTTATAAAGCATTTGGTACAGCAACCAAAACTATGATTAATGATAAATCATTAAGCCGTGGTGAAACTAAGTTTCTTACCTATGTTGATCAGAATAAGAACTCTGTTTATGCCGGATATAGTAGAGTGAAGGGTACAGATTGGATTATCGTTGTAACTGCGATGAAAAAGGAAGCAGTAGATCCGATTAATACAATGCAATTCATTATTATTGTTACTGTTTTAATTAGTTTAGTATTTACATTAGCAATCGCATATGTGATAGGAGAGGCTATCACAAGACCGATTAATGCAGTTACAAAGATATCACAGAGAATTGCAAATCTTGATATTACCGAGAATATCCCTGAGAAATATCAAAAGAGAACTGACGAGAACGGTGTACTTGCGAGAGCATTACAAAGTATTGTTGACAGCTTGAGAAATATAGTTGGAGAAATTACTGATTCCTCCACACAGGTATCTACAACGGCGAGCCAATTAGCTACGGTGGTTCAACAATCTGCTTTAGCGGTGGATGAGGTAGCAAAGACTGTGGAAGAGATTGCCAAGGGTGCATCAGAGCAGGCAGAGAATACTGAGACAGGATCTGGTCAGGCGATTAAACTTGGTGATATAATTGAAAAAAACAGAGAAGAAGTATTTAGCATGAACAAAGCTTCTGACAAAGTTACGGAAGTCGTAATGGGTGGCTTAAAGGATATTAAGCATTTGACGGAGATTTCAGAAGAGAATAATGTCGCTACAAAGAACGTATATGATATTATTTTAAAAACGAATGAAAGCGCAGTTCAAATCGGTGAAGCAAGTAATCTTATCGCTAATATAGCGGAACAAACAAACCTCTTGTCACTGAATGCATCGATTGAAGCAGCCAGAGCGGGTGAAGCAGGTAAAGGTTTTGCAGTAGTTGCTGCCGAGATTAAAAAGCTTGCCGGTCAATCCGCTACTTCAACAAACTATATTAATAGTATTGTAACCGAGCTACAAGCAGTGGTAACAAAAGCGGTTGAGAGTATAGAGAGAATTAATGAGATAGCTGGGGAGCAGTTAACCAGCGTTGCCAATACAAAACAAAAATATGAAGCAATCATGGAGGCAATGGAAGCAGCTGTGACGGCAATCTCCGGATTAAATGAATCCGAAGAGGAGATGACCAAATCGAAGAATGATATACTAGATATGCTTCAAACCCTGAGCGCAATAGCAGAAGAGAACGCTGCAAGTACTGAGGAAGCATCCTCCGCAATGTTAGAGCAGGGAACGTCGATGGAAGAGATGGCACAGTCCAGTGAAAAATTATCACTCCTCGCTCAAAGCCTACAATCCATTATTATGAGATTTAAAGCTTAATATGAAAGCTTGGTATCACAGAATTATCAACTTTTGTCTTGTACCAGCATAATATGATTTAACCAAAACGTATATGATTTTATGTGTTGCAACGATGCATAGAGTCATATACGTTTTTTGAGAATATTAATTACATGATAATAGGAGCTGAGGATTGCATCAAACAAAGAATGTAACATCCCCATAAAATGGATGAATAAATTTAGGGTTGTTTCTCAAAAATAGGGTAGCGAATAAAGGTAGTATCATGTTAGAATAAATTAAAAAATGATTCGGAGATTATTACTTATGAAGATATATTTGATCAGACATGGTCAGACAGATTGGAATGTACAAGGCAGATTTCAAGGGAGAGAAGATATTCCTCTCAATGAAAACGGTATGGAACAAGCTAAAATATGTGGCGAAGTGTTACAGGGTACCCAATTTCAAGCAATTATCTCAAGCCCCCTTAAGAGAGCGAGTAAAACAGCTCAAATTATAGGAAAGTATGTATCAGTGGATCAAATAATAACCGATGAGGGAATAACAGAGCGTGATTTCTCTAAGGTATCCGGTATGACTGCACAGGAACGAGATGCTTTTTATGCCTCCGGTGAACAGGATGACAAAGAACCTTGGGATGATTTGTGTGCAAGAATGTTTGCTACCATGAAGACCTATGCAGAGCAATACCCTAATCAGAATATTATCATGATTTCACATGGGGCTTCAATTAATTCTGTATTATCTGTTCTCAGTCAAGGGAAGACAGGAACCGGTAAGATATTTCTGAAAAATACCTGTATTAATATTATTGATTATAATAATGATGAATTTAAAATAGAGGCTTGTAATCTATCAGCAGATGAATATTTGACCATGAAGAAACAACATAGCAAGTCGTAATCGTAATTGGACTAACGTATCACTTACTTACTATAATAATTATGTTAGGTGCTTATAAATGGAGAGAACTAAAAATAGTGTTTATTTCAATTCAGTAAAACTTATATTTCATAACAGCTTATCATTGATATTAGGGCAGGGGTTTATATTGTTCCTAGGTACCATTCTTCTTACACCCTTAATATCATCAATCTATCGTCTTAATTTATCGCTCACAGGCTTTCGACATGTTACAGTTGATAATATTGGGCGCTTTATCATTCATCCGGTAAATTTGATCGCAATCATCCTGCTGTTTTATCTCATTGGTTTATTTTTACTTTTTGAGATTTATTACCTCATTACTTTTTTTACAATGATTCATATGCGCAGAAAGTTACATGTATTAAGTGCGTTATCTACTTCCTTTGTAAAGGTATTGTATGGGGTCATAAAAGGAAATTTAAAGCTGATTCCATTGGCATGGATGACAATGATACTATTTAATTTTCCTTTATTTTTTTATACCTTCAGTAAAACCAGGTTAATCCGATATACGATTGATGAGATGCCAGACCAATTGTTCTGGCTGATTCTGGTTTTAGTACTTACAGGGATGCTGTATGGAGTATTAATTCGTAAACCTTTCTTATTCCATTACTATTTTTTTGATAAAATGGATTATTCTAAATCTGTGAAGTTAAGTAAAAGTTTTAAGAAGAATAAACCGATACGGACATTTTTTTATTTCTTAGGATGGAATATCTGTATTGTACTGATTGTGCTGATTATATATGCCTTTACCATGGCTGTGACGGTGTTTTTTGTATCGAGCACCTTTGATCGAAGGCTTGCGATTGCTTCGTTTATATCAATCAATGATAGCTTAAAGATATATCTTAGTATCGTGATTTTTCTTATCAGTACCATAGGTAATTACGCTTTATATACACAACTCTTTTATCATTATAAGCTGATACCAGAGGATGTAGAAGGCAATGATGAATTCTCTGAGAATATCATATCATCAGTCACGAATCGAAGCGGTCGATCTTATAAGAATATATTACTTACAACAGCATCCTTACTGATCTTGATTAATTGCTATTTATTTATCAACATGCTTAGAAATGGTTCCCCACTCGATTACATGAATCTGGACAGTATTAAAGTAACTTCTCATAGAGGATTTTCCCATAGTGTACCGGAAAATACACTACCTGCGATAGAGAAGGCAATAGCAGAGCATGCTGATTATGTGGAGATTGACGTAAGAATGACGAAGGATGGTGAGTTGGTACTTCTTCATGATACTAATCTGAAACGAACCACCGGACTAAACAAGAGCATATGGTCTGTAAATTATGATACTGTCGCTTCATTGGATGCAGGAAGTTGGATGGATCAGAGCTTTGCAGGAACCAGAATTCCGACATTGCGTGAAGTTTTTGAGGAGTGTAAAGGGAAAATATTTTTGAATCTGGATTTGAAATACCGCAATCCACAGGAAGGACTGGCCGAGAAGGTGGTAGCGTTAATCAAAGAGTATAACATGGAGTGGCAGTGTGTGGTTTCTTCAACGAGCCTCCCCTGTTTAGATACCGTGAAAGAGCTCGATCCCAAAATTCAGACTGGTTATATCACATATCAGTTGTATCCGGGAATCACTGAGAAGGATGATGTGGACTTCTTCAGTATGAAATCTAATTTAATTACAAAGAGCGTATTGCGTTCCATTCATAAAGAAGGCAAAGAGCTACATGTTTGGACAGTGAATTCCAGATCAGAACTCGAACGGCTGCAGAGAATCGGTGTGGACAATATAATTACTGATAACCCCGCTTTTGTAAAAGAAGTGTTATATGATACGGATTCAGATTGGTATTTGACTACGTTGTTTAAAGTGATCGTGGAATAGAACCCTACATCAACATCGAAATTATTCCGTTAATATATATTGTGTTTGTATTGGTAAGAATTTTTATTATATGATTGACTTATAGAACCCGTGGTGTTATAATTGTTTTCCGTTTGTTGGAAAAGAATATTTACCACGGGTTTTCTTGGCAAAATCCAAGAAAAAAAGCGTACTCTAAACTACGCCGTCGCTTGGCAAGATATTTGAAAAAATATTACTACCAGGAGGATTTTAAATGAACGATTTAAACAACGCTACCTTTCTGTCGTTGACCGAAAGACAGAAGGAGGAACTGTACCTACAGGAATGTGTAGAGATAATTCAGAAAAATATTGATGATTATCTTCAAAAGTATCATGAGGCGAATGATGAAACAAAAGAGCTTTATGATAATTATCGGTCGAACAATCCGGAACTTCATAACGATCTTGTTATCGGACTCGATATGAAATCCATGATGCAAAGAATTCTGAATAAGAACATCCTTGCATTAAAGAAACCCTACTTTGGAAGAATTGACTATATGGAGCAGGGTGATGCTACAAATTATATTCTTTACCTCGGCAAAAATGGAGTAAGAAAGAACACCTCAGAAAATCTGATCATTGACTGGAGAGCACCGATATCCAGTGTATATTATGATAGTGATATCGGAGAAAGTTCCTTTACTACACCCTTTGGCGAAGAGATCCCAATTAATCTGAGTCTTAAGCGAACCTATGAAATATCGGAGGGAAAGCTGATTGACTTCTATGATTCTGATGTTATTGCGAATGATGAATTCCTAACGAAGTATCTAAGTAAGAATAAAGAGGTCGTATTAGGAGAGATTATCGCAACTATTCAAAAAGAACAAAATCAAATAATTCGTGATGTTCCCTGGCATAATGTTGTTGTACAAGGAGTTGCGGGCAGTGGCAAAACTACAGTAGCGATGCACCGTATCTCTTATATTTTGTATAACTATAAAGACAAATTTAGTCCGGATGAATTCTTTATCATCGGAAGTAATAAAATGCTTCTAAATTATATTACAGGTGTGTTGCCGAACCTTGATGTGTATAATGTCAATCATATGACGATGGAGGAGTTCCTGTTATTACTGCTGGATAAAGATTTTGGTACGAGGAAGGGAAAATATGAACTTGGCAATAGCTTTTTAAAACTCAGAGCGCAATCACAGTCTGTTGAAGAAGGTGAACTAAAGCGATTTAAGGGATCTATTCACTTCATCAAGGCATTGGAACATTTTATGAAGCAATATGAATTGTCTTTAGTAAATCAGCCTACGGTTACTTATGAAAATCAAGTTTTAATATCTCAAGAGGATGTCATATATTATATGAATTTCTTCACAGATCTACCCCTACAGGAGAAAATAGACCTCTTGAATAAGCGGTTGACTCAGAAGATTGGGTATATTAATGAAGAAAATTATCGGAGTAAGGAAGAGATTAGAGCAGAGGTTAATAAGTACAAGAATTATTATGGAGTAAGAAATAAAAAATATAACTTGATGGAAATTTATCAAATATTTTTGGAAGATCTAATAATTCATAATCAGAAGTATCTAGAAGACGGATATAATATAGGAAAGCCTCCAATTATTCAATTACTTGTTGAAAATCTGAAGCAGAAAAAAATTGATCTATATGATTTGGGAATGCTAGCCTTTATCAAAAAAAGGTTGAAACGAACGAAGGATTTTGAATATGTCAGTCATATCGTGGTAGATGAAGCACAAGATTTTGGTGTGATGCTATTTTACGTATTTAAACAATTATTCAAAACTTGTACCTATACCATCATGGGAGACGTATCTCAGAATATTCACTATGATACTGGTATGAATGATTGGGAGACATTAAACAATAAGGTGTTTTCACCGGAGAAGGATCGATTCTATCTGCTTGCAAAAAGTTACCGTAATACAGTTGAGATATCGGACTACGCCAGTCTGGTATTAAGAAAATGCACTTTTCAGACTTATGATATCGAACCCATCATTCGCCATGGCAATGAGGTTACAGTAAAGAAGCTAGAGAATGAAAGTCTTATCGTAGAAAACACGGTTCATATTATCAAGCAACTGCAACAGAATGGTTACGATACAATTGCTATAATATGTCGAACCGTCGATGAGACGAATAAAGTGAAGGACCTTTTGAAGGAAAAGGTAACATTAGAGCAGCTAGGTGAGAATGTAGAGGAGATGACCTTCCAAAATGGTATTATGGTATTGCCGATTCATATGACGAAGGGACTTGAGTTTGATGCGGTAATTATTTGGAATCCGGATGAGAATAGTTATCCGGTTACAGATGCGGATGCCAAACTGTTATATGTGGCAATTACGCGTGCATTGCATGAATTATTTATCTTATATCAAGGGGAATTGTCTGGGTTACTGTTATAGTTGAGGATTATGACTACATGAATTCTATGTGGAATTAGCTATTTAAGCCAGTTAATTTAAACCAGATAATATAGACCAGATAATATAAACCAGTTAATATAGACCATGAACATATATCCTTAGCAATATATTATTAGTCAAATATAGTACGTAAGGTGTAATGCTTCAAATAACACTATCGAGGTATTACCAATACGTTACTGATGTATTACTGACAACTTTATACGGTTGTAAAAGGATATATGATTCGCGGTTCAAAAGAAAAAATCTCCTAATCACGAATAATAGGGAACAATAGCCTTTAATATTGACTTGAATCTTAATTGTAAAATTTTATGTATTGTTCAAACTATTAAAAAAATTTCGCATATTGCTATTGACAAATTACGTGCTTATGAATATAATAAAAAAGTACTTTTTGAACACCACTAAGAAAATATGGCGAAGTAGCTCAGTTGGCGAGAGCACGCGGTTCATACCCGCGGTGTCGGCGGTTCAAATCCGTCCTTCGCTACTTAAACAGCAATAATCGATGATTATTGCTGTTTTGTTATATTCATTTTCATAATTTTCTGAAATATGATGTGGCATTAATGTAAGGAATCATCTATAATAACCAACATAAGTAATGTAAATTATAGAAATGTAAAAATAGTTGCCTTGAGATATATAGAATAGTTACTTAGAATAAAAAGATTGGAGGAATAATCATGAGAATCGGTTCCGGTTATGATGTTCATAAATTAGTAGAAGATAGGGAGTTAATCCTTGGAGGAGTTAAGATACCTTATGAGAAGGGGTTACTTGGACACTCGGATGCGGATGTTTTAATCCATGCAATTATGGATGCACTGCTTGGTGCGGCGGCACTTGGAGACATTGGAAAACATTTTCCTGATAATGATGCTTCCTATAAAGGGATTTCCAGTATAGAATTATTAAAACGAGTGAAAACCTTATTGGATAATAAGTTGTATGTAATAGAGAATATTGATGCAACAATTATTGCACAAAGGCCGAAGCTTGCGTCATATATACCAGAGATGGTTAATAATATCGCTTCAGCGTTAGCGATTGAGGTAGATAGGGTTAACGTAAAAGCAACCACAGAAGAAGGCCTTGGATTTACAGGAGAAGGCCTAGGAATTGCGTCCAATGCCATCTGTCTTCTCGAGAATATGATGAATTATCAATACGATGTAACCCCTTCAGAAAGTGATAGTAAATGTAGCGGATGTAGTGGGTGCAGTAAGCAGTAAGAAAATGACAGTTAACTCTACAACACTATTTTGTAACAATGATAAACTTCAAAAATGGGTTTTTAAAAAATATAAATGAGTGATAATTGAGTTATCATAAACTCATATCTGTCAGCTTAGAATTAAGTTTTTCTTTTTGAATATTAAAAGTTGAATATTAAAAGTTGAAAATTAAAAAGTTAAATATTAAAAAATGAAAAAATTGCTACTTTGGAAATAAAAATATCTTATTTTACACTCTAATTGTTAGAGTAGATAATAGCAAAGCATTTCGTTAAAAGAAGTAACCTGTTTGTTATTATTGAATTAAGAGGGAAAGGGTTTTCAAATGAAGCTGCCAGAGGATAAATTTTTGCTTGAATTTGATAGTATCAAAGAGCAACTGTACCGATTCGCTTATGTATATCTGCGAAACGAAACAGCTGCCTTGGAGGCTGTCGATGAAACAGTTTTTCTTGCCTACAAAAATATTAAAAAACTGAAGTATCCACAATATTTTAAGACATGGATTACTCGAATTCTAATTAACGTATGTAAGAAGGAATTAAAACACACAAAACGCATTACAACCATGGAAGAGTTGCCGGAGTTATCGTATGTAGAATATGATTCACTTCCGTTAAAAGACGCCATTTCTAAACTACCGGATGAACTACGCATAATCATTAATTTGAGATATTTTAGTGACTACACGGTCATGGAGACAGCAAAAATTCTAAATTTACCGCAAGGAACAGTGGCCACAAGGCAGCGTAAAGCATTGTCCCTATTAAAGTTAGAATTGGAGGTGGATCATGAATCGTATCGATGAATACAAAGAGTTAAGAGAAGAGATGGAGAAGATTCCATTTGAATTAGCGTATAGTGGTACCAAGGCAATTTCCAGGGTTAAAAGTTACAAGAGAAGGAGAATGATTTGGAGAACGCCGATTATAGCCTTATTTTCTCTATCATTAATCTTTGTTTTAGTGGTTAATATAAGTCCATCGGCAGCATTTGCGATGAGTAAGATACCAATTGTGAAAGAGCTGGTTCAATTTGTATCCTTTGATGAAAGTTTAAAGCGAGCAGTGGAAAATGATTATTATCAGGTGGTTGGTAAAAATCAAACGAAGGATGATGTTACAGCTACCATAGAATATATAATAGTGGATGGAGGGCATCTCTCAATCTTCTTTCGGGTGGATGCACCGGTAAAGAAGGGATTTTTTCGAGTAGATCTTACTGATTCCTCCGGAACCGAGTTGCCTCTACCTATGGTTTGTCAGGACACTTACGAAACCGGGAAAATGAATGAAATTCAAGTTGAACTATGGCAAGAGAATTATACACTTCCTTCTGATATCGAATTAAAGCTCATAGTGAATAAGAATAAGAAGTTTAATGAGAATGGAAGAAATACGATGAAATCCGAGGGAGTGAATGAAACATTTTATTTTCCTCTGCATATGAAGAAGCAATTCTTGGTAACAAAAGATATTAAGCCAATTAATGAATGGATAGAGATTAATGGACAGCGGATTTTACTGGATCGGATAGAAATATATCCATCACGAGCTAGATTGTTTTTACAATATGATAAAGATAACAAGGCAGCAGTACATGGCTTGGATATTCACCTAAAAGACAATAAGGGGAAGGTTTATAGTACTGCAGGAGGATTGAGTAGTCAAAGCTCTGATGATCAAAATATAATAACAATGGATTTTGAGAGCAGTTATTTTACAAACGCAAAGCAACTGACTTTGTATATTGATGGAGTTTCACTCATAGATAAGTCCAAGCGTTATGGAGAGATTGATCCTAAGAATAAATTAATAACGAATCTTCCAAAGGGAGTTTCAATTAAATCAATGACAAAGGATGGTAAAGATTTGAATATTATCCTCAATTATAAGGTCGGATATAAGAAGTCCTATAGCCTAACCGTTATGATGACGTATGAGGATGAGAATGGAAAGAGCTATGAGATGAAAAATTGTGGTGTTAGTACATTACAGGATCAACAAGAAGCGGAGGCTCGTTTTACAATTCTCAATGATAAAAATCATAAATATCGATTGGAGTGGGCTTATGCTCCTATGGAAAAACTTCACAATCCAGTTAAGGTTCTTTTGCAAAAATAAAATCGTCACATCAGTGTCAACTCAATATCAAATTGAAATGATATTGACAAAGTGAATCATCTTGCATAAAATGTATATAGAAAAGATATGTAATAATTCAAAAGCAATGAACGGGAAAGTAGCTCATGTAATAGTATCAGAGATAGAATGTCACCGGCTGAAAGCATTCTTTACGAGGATATGAGGGAAGTGCATCCGGGAGCTTGTTCGGTGAGGTGAATGCTTAGCTGAACACGGTAACAGCCGTTATCTGTGCGAGATGTATATTGAATCTTGATATACAAATAGAGTGGAACCGCGACTTTCACCGCCTCTATATTTTATAGGGGCGGTTTTTTTATTTATATGAAACTCAGAATTTCATACAAATAATAGCCTTTCAGGCAGGACGCATATTTTGCTGCGATAACGTTTCCTTGCGCAACTGCTCAGCTACGATGTGCCAGCTAGCTGCAAAAATCAAGCTGTATTTTGAATTAATATTTAACTCTTTTTAAAAAGGAGATATATAGATGGGTGTTATAAAATATATCAAAGAAGAAATACAGATTATAAAGGAACGCGATCCGGCGATAAAAACACCGTGGGAAGTATTTTTATATCCCAGTTTTAAAGCGATTCTTCGCTATCGAATTGCACATTATTTATTTGTGAGAAAGCATTATTTTCTAGCCAGATGGTATTCACAGCGTACGGTCAGAAAGACCGGTATTGAGATTCACCCGGGAGCAACGATTGGGAAGGGCTTGTTCATCGATCATGGCCATGGAGTTGTAATTGGTGAGACAGCAATCGTTGGAGATTATGTGACGTTGTATCAAGGAGTTACGCTTGGGGGAACCGGTAAAGAGAAGGGAAAACGTCATCCGACCGTTGGTAATAATGTTATGATCAGCGCTGGAGCAAAGGTTCTTGGGTCGTTTACCATAGGTGAGAATTCTAAGATAGGAGCTGGTTCCGTGGTTCTATCTGAAGTGCCACCAAATTCAACTGTAGTGGGTGTTCCCGGTAGAGTAGTGAAACAGAATAATATGAGAATACCAAGAGAAGAAATGGATCAAATTCATTTTCCTGATCCAATTCAAAAAGAACTTCTTTGTCTACACAATGAGAATATCTGTTTGAGATCAGAACTTAAACGGGTATGCGAAAAGCTGGATCGGTTAATGGAAAATGATAAAAACAGTCAAAATATTGAGGATGATTTGTAATTCATGCAGATATAATTGGTAGAAATAGAATAGTTATGATAAAATCAAAGTATAAAATGGTTATAAGATGGAATGAAAGAGATAATAGTGTTAATAGTATGAATGAAACGATACACCTATAACGATGCAGAACTTACTTAAGGGTGAGTTGAAATAAATTAACCGGAGGAATAACGATGAAGATTTATAACACATTGACACAGAAAAAAGATGAGTTCGTACCGATTGAGGAAGGTAAGGTAAGAATGTATGTGTGCGGACCAACCGTATATAACTATATTCATATTGGAAATGCCAGACCGGCCATAATATTTGATACGGTTCGCAGATATCTTGAATTTCGCGGATATAATGTGAATTATGTCTCTAATTTTACTGATGTTGACGATAAAATTATTAAAAAGGCGAATGAAGAGGGTGTAAGTGCACAGGAAATCTCAGAACGCTATATCAAAGAATTTAAAGTAGATACGGAAGCGCTAAATATTAAGGAAGCAACTTATCATCCAAAAGCAACAGAAGAAATAGACGGAATGATAGACATGATTGGGAATCTGATTGAGAAGGGTCATGCCTATGCGAAGAACGGTACCGTATACTTTAGAACAAGAAGCTTTGATGAATATGGTAAATTATCAAAAAAGAAAATAGATGATCTGGAAGCTGGAAGTCGTATTGCAGTTGCGGATGAAAAGGATGATCCGATGGATTTCGTGCTCTGGAAACCGAAGAAAGAGGGAGAACCTTACTGGACTTCCCCTTGGAGTGAAGGTCGTCCGGGCTGGCATATCGAGTGTTCCGTTATGAGCAAAAAATATCTGGGTGATCAGATTGATATTCATGCCGGTGGTGAGGATTTGGTATTCCCACATCACGAAAATGAAATTGCGCAGAGTGAAGCGGCAAACGGCAAAGAATTTGCAAAATACTGGATGCATAATGCATTTTTAAATATTGATAATAAGAAAATGTCAAAATCAGAAGGTAATTTCTTCACAGTACGTGAAATCTGCCAACAATATGAACCACAGGTAGTGCGTTTCTTTATGCTGAATTCTCACTATCGCAGTCCTTTGAATTTTAGTAAGGATCTAATGGAATCTGCTAAGATTTCATTGACAAGAATTACTACAGCGATCGGTCAGTTGGATCATTTACTATCAAGTGGAGCTCTTTCCAGAGAATTCGTATCCGCTGATGAACAAGTATTATTAACCGAAGCAGAAGCGTTAAATACGAAGTTTATCAACGCGATGGATGATGATTTTAATACAGCAGATGCAATCGCAGCGATATTTGAGCTTGTTAAATTATCGAATACGAACTGCAAAGGTGATAGTAGCGTGGAATTTGTGAAGAACCTGCGCGATAAAATCGTTAACCTCTGTGGAATTCTTGGTATCGAGACAGAGAAGGAAGAGGAATTACTAGATGAGGATATTGAGAAATTAATCGAAGATCGTCAAACGGCAAGAAAGAATAAAGATTTTGCAAAATCTGATGAGATTAGAAATCTATTGTTGGAAAAAGGAATTATATTAGAGGATACAAGAGAGGGTGTTAGATGGAAACGGAGCTAAGTAAAAACAATGCAGACTTCGGTTTCGCAAGATTTATCAAAGAGAATCTTAGTTTGTCGGAGACAGACATTAAGACATATTCTCCTTTAACCCTGGCATTTATCGGTGATTCCATCTTTGACCTAGTGATACGAACGATGGTCGTTGAGAACGGGAATGCTCCGGTTAACAAGCTGCATCAACGCTGCTCTAAACTTGTTCAGGCAAGTTCTCAAGCTGACCTATATCATGCTATAAAGGAACAATTGACCGAGGAGGAGCTGGGGATATTTAAAAGAGGACGCAATGCCAAGTCCTTTACTTCAGCAAAAAATGCAGGAGTCGTAGAGTATCGAACGGCTACCGGACTCGAAGCACTTATGGGGTACTTATATTTAACCGATCAGATGAAACGATTGATTGAACTTATGAAGCCCCATGTGGAAAAATATATAAAAATTCATAATATTTGACACCTTTTGGAACCCTTTCATTCTGGGGTACGTCTAATCAGTAGAATAATTGAGTATTATTTTGATGTCATGGTATGACAGATTGGAGGGTTTTATGAAAGGAATAAAGAGGGTTCAGGGGATTTGTTTATTACTTATACTGATAATGGTTTTTACAGCATGCGGTAAGAAGGACAGTATGAAAAGCGAAATGGCGCCTACCTTTGGCGCTACCAATACGGATGAAGCATCAGGAACCGATAGTGGGGATGGTTCGATTAGTTACGGCGACAAGCAAGATTCAGACGCTAAGGGTAGTGAAGACGGTGCTAGCACGGATGATAACAAAACTGGTTCGGATGTGAAAACTACAAAGCTTGGCACTACGCAATCAAATGATAAAATCATCTATAAATACAACCTTGAATTAGAGACAAAAGACTTTGATCAATTCTTAGAGGATACGAATAAAAATATCCAAACTTTGGGTGGATATATTGAGAATTCTCAAGTTGGTGGAAAAAGCTATAATGAAGATAATGTGACTAGAACAGGAAATATTGTTGCCAGGATTCCTAGTAATCAAGCAAGTCGGTTTTTGGACTATATAAAGAAAGCTGCAAATATTACAAACAGTGAACAAAGCAGTGAGAATGTATCGCTTCAATATGTAGATGCTCAGAGCAGATTGGATACGTTAAAGATTGAACAGGATCGCTTAAGTGACATCTTAAAGAATACGAAGGATTTAGATAGTATTGTCACTCTGGAGTCTAGATTAACAGATATCAGATATGAGATCGAAAAATATCAGAGTCAATTGAGAGTGTTTGATAACCAAGTGGAGTATAGTTACGTAACGCTAAGCATTCAAGAGGTTCAGCATATATCAAAAGTAGTAGAGAAAAAACCGACTTTCTTCTCAAGAATATCAAATGGATTAAGCGAAAACTTACGTGATGTTGGGAATGGTTTTCAATCCTTTCTCGTATGGTTAATTGTAAGTCTTCCTTATTTCTTAATCTGGGGAGTTATCATATTAGCAATTACGTTAATTGTACGTGCGATTGTTCGTAAATATTCAAAGAAGCCTGTGGGTGTTCAGGGAAATTCGGGTCCGGTAAATCCGAATTCGCAATATAATAATTCTAGACCTGCAAATCAGCCGCTGCCACAACATCCACAGACGCAGCAACCTCAACGGCCACAGCCACCACAGCCAACACAACAACCACAAAACCCGGTTGCTCCGAATGCGAATAATTCAAATCCAACTAACCCAAATCAAAATAATCAATAAAATCATAACGAATAAAAATTATAATTATAATCACTAAATAAATGGCGTGTAGCAAACAATAATGACTGTTAGCTTCACGCCATGTTTGTTATAGAACTATTGATTATAATGTATTGCTAATGCACATCAACAGAATTGAATATGAAGAGTGGTATCTAATAATACTGACTGGACACTATAAGATTGAATATAATTAGAAGTATAAAATACCTAAGCAGAATAAAGTTCAATCAATAATTATACTTATATATTGTAGAATGATTTATTAGGATGTAAAATATAAGAACTAACAAAATAATGTTTTATATAACAGATATAATGGACGATTTTTATCTTTGCTGTAAAAAAATAATTTTTACTATTCCAATTCGTTATTAAGTATCTATGTAAGAATATGTTTAAAAATATAGTTTAATAAAACAATGACTAGAATAATAAAATTTTGTAGTACAGGTGAGTGGCAGGGGTATTCAAATTGACTGAATTTATAACTTTCCTGGTAATACTAGCTTTTTACCGAGTGCGGTCAATTCTGGGAATCGTTCATGGAGGAACGATTCAGGAGCGAGCGACATGGAAGTCGCTTTGCTCCGACAGAATGAATCAAGCACTAGGTAAAAAGCTTAGAATTACCCGAAAGTTATAACTAGAAAGACAAATTGAATATCCCTGCCACTTACCGTCCCAAGAACACGATACCTAAACCTAGAACACAATACCTACCCTAGAACACGATACCTATATCTCATTATAACGCAATCGAAGTCCATTTCCCTCCGGAAAAACGCCGATAGCTGGTGATAAAGCGGAAGAATTGATCTACAAAGAGTGCAATCCAAGCTCCGTATAATCCAAATCCGAGAGGAAAACATAAGCTCCAAGTAAGTAAAGGTCTCACAAAGGCCACACTGATTAAGGATACTCCGGCTACAAAGCCGGTATCACCGGCTCCTCGTAAGCAACCGTTAAGTACGACTTGAGAGGTTTGAAGATGGGTGGTAAACGCACAAATCATCATAATGTGTGCACCGACCACAATAACCATCGCTTCCTTCGTGAATAAGGATATTAACATATATCTACCACCGATAAATACAAAAAATACAATTGTAGATATAATAAAAGCGATTCTTTGCCCTGTTTTACCATACATAATAGATAGGTCGGGTCTCTTACCTCCCATATTCTGTCCTACAAGTGCGGAGGCAGCGATTGATAGACCATCACCAAAGCAAAAGGATAAGCTTAAGATATTCATGCATATAATATGAGTAGCATACGCTGTTTCCCCTAGTCTTGCTACAATAGCAGCGTATGCTAAGAAGCCAATTCGCATAAATACTTGTTCGACAAAGGCGCTGGAGCTTACTTTGGTAATTGGATTGATCACAGCTTTTTTGATTTCCCATCCAACTTTGACATGAAAAGAAAGGTATTGATCTTTACGAAACAGGGTAATAAATGAGATACAAAAAGCAACAAACGCACCGGTTGTCGTAGCAATAGCAGCACCTCTAACTTCTAAGCGGGGGAAAAAACCGATACCATTGATAAGAAGGAAATCAAGTATAATGTTGATTACATTACTTGTTACATTGGTAATTAGTGATATCTTTGTTTTACCGCAGCCTCGTTGAGCAGCATTAATAGTTAAATTCAAAGCTTGGAATGGTATACTGAACATTAATATACGAAAGAAACTCATGGCGTCACTTAGATAGGATTTTTCTGCACCTACAATCAAGAGGATTGGTTTTGCAAATATGTATCCAAGTATAGACATCATAAGAGATAGGAGGAAACTTAGTATAATTCCGGTACGTAAAGTCTGATTTGCTCCTTTTTGATCTTGCTGCCCTTTGCGCCTTGCAACCACAGCGATAATTCCAGTATTTAGAGAAAAGATGGCAGCTAATAATACAAACTTTGGCTGATTCGTAACACCGACCGCAGTAATTGCTCCTTTTCCTAGGGTTCCTACCATGATGGTATCGATTACACCAATCATTGCGACTAATAATGCCTCCAAGGCAGAGGGCCATGCGATTCGAAAAAAGTTTTGATAAGCATTTTTCGTGGAAGGAAGTTCACCCAATCTCTGATCTTTCTTTAACATTCGATCTACAGTTAGGACGTTAGTAATATTCACAACATCATCTCCAATTCTAATCCTAAGCAGTATAAAGGTGATTATAGCACTATTTTTTATGAAATCAATGAATTAAATGAAATGTTAAAAAAAATATTATTATAGTATACTTTTTACCATTTCTATACATCATAAAAATGATACGTTATGATTTGTTGAGTTCATCATATATAATATGGAAGAGGAAAGCATAATTGCCAATCGTTTTAAAATATGGTAAAATAGCAATTAATAAATACCGTTTCTTAGAGGGAAATCAGGTAAGCTCATCCAAGCTCAACTCAATCTTTATTCAATAAAAAGGAGGCTTACAATATGGGAATTCCAACACCTCACAATGAAGCGAGTATGGGCGATGTGGCAAAAACAGTTTTAATGCCGGGAGATCCGTTAAGAGCAAAATTTATCGCAGAAACCTATCTTGAGGGTGTGAAATGTTTCAATAAAGTTAGAAATATGTTTGGTTATACGGGAACATACAATGGAAAGCAGGTTTCCGTTATGGGCGGCGGTATGGGAATGCCGTCGATTGGCATCTACTCCTATGAATTATATCATTTTTATGAAGTGGATCAAATTATTCGTATCGGATCAGCTGGTGGATTAAATGAAGATGTAAAACTAAGAGACGTCGTCATCGGTATGGGCGCATCTACAAATTCTGATTTTGCAGCGCAGTATAAATTACCTGGTACATTTGCCCCGATTGCGGATTTCGGATTGCTTCGTAAGGCGGTGGAGGCAGCGGAGAGACTAGAGATTAAGACTATCGTTGGAAATATCCTCTCTTCTGATACGTTCTATGACGATAATCCGGAAGCCATGTCCTTGTGGAGAAAAATGAATGTACTCGCTGTTGAGATGGAAGCTGCTGCTTTGTATATGAATGCTGCGAGAGCAAATAAAAAAGCGCTCTGTTTATTAACGATATCGGATCATGTATTTACAGGAGAATCATTATCAGCAGAGGACAGGCAGTTAACCTTCCGAGATATGATGGAAATCGCTCTGGAAATTGCTTGATGAAAAGAGTGTAAACATATTTCACATTTCTTTAAGTATTTAGATAGTAATTAAATGATTGTAAATAGAAAGGACAATAAAATGGATCATAATTTAATCTTTGGAAAAGTGGATCATACATTATTAACTCAAACAGCAACCTGGGAGGAAATTAAGGAGATATGTGATGATGCGATGAAGTACGGAGTTGCTTCAGTGTGCATACCGCCATCCTATGTGGATCAGGTGAAAGAATATGTTGACGGACAAATGAAAGTGTGTACTGTTATCGGATTCCCAAATGGTTATAATACAACAGCAGTAAAAGTTTATGAAACAAAGGATGCAATCGCCAATGGTGCCGATGAAATCGACATGGTTGTTAATATTGGACATATAAAAAATAATAAGTATGATTGTATTTTAGATGAAATTAAGCAGGTTAAAGCAGCGTGTGGGAATAAGATACTAAAAGTGATTATTGAGACCTGCTTACTATCAGAAGAAGAGAAAATAAAGATGTGTGATATCGTAACAAAAGCAGGAGCAGATTTTATTAAGACCTCTACCGGATTTTCTACCTCAGGAGCGACTTTTGAGGATGTTGCACTATTTGCCAAGTATGTAGGGAAAGAGGTTAAAATTAAAGCGGCGGGTGGAATCGCTTCCTTTGATGATGCTCACAAATTCATTGAACTAGGTGCATCTAGGCTTGGTACTAGTAGAATAGTGAAGCTTGCTAAAAATGAGCAGGGTTCCGGATATTAAAACCTCCGGTTCTGCATATATTATTTTACTTAATAAACAAGAAAGAAATATAGGGAGGTATTGTTTATGAGTGAACAGGATAATAATCAATGTCATGATGAGCAAAAGCACAGCCTGATTCCGAGAGAAAAGGGTGAAATTCAAATGAAAGAAGGGATTGTCAGTCATTCTGTTGCAAAAAATCTAGTTAGAGATGCAATTGATGCTATGAAAAATTCCTATGCACCATATTCGCATTTTAATGTAGGTGCTGCGCTTCTCACTAAGAAGCAAAAGGTTTTTAAGGGAGGAAATATTGAGAACTCCTCCTACGGTGCAACAAACTGTGCCGAACGTACTGCTTTTTTTAAAGCAATTAGTGAAGGAGAAAGAGAGTTCTCCGCGATTGCAATTGTAGGTGGTAAGAATGGATTGATCACGGACTACACTCCGCCATGTGGTATATGCAGACAGGTACTAAGAGAGTTTGTTGATCCTAAGAGTTTTTTGGTTATTTTGGCAAGATCGGAGGAGGAATATGCAATGTTTTTCTTAGAAGAATTGCTACCACTGAGTTTTGGTCCTGAAAATTTGTAATTAATTATTCTGAATTAAAAACCTGTATGTAAGTTGGATGCGATAAGCTTATATATGGGTTTTTATATTATTATAAACTAAGATAAATGGAGTAAATAATCTTGGTCTATGGAATAAGTCAAAAATGCTAATTCTATGCTATCCAATAAGAGTAGTATTCAATATGTTTTAGCTAGTTTTGATGGGTTATATTCAGGTATCCCAGTTGTTTTCATTAATAATAAGTATAATAATTATAAGATATTATTATGAATGATTATGCAGTATTATCGTATTTTTACTTCCATAATAGTTTCCATTATGTTATACTATACGATAGTTCGTTACTAAATCGGAAAGGAATTAAAAAATATGTATTCTTTTGATGACGTAAAATCATTTGATCCTGAATTAGCAGAAGCAATATCTCTTGAGATAGGTAGACAGAACAGCCATATAGAATTGATCGCTTCTGAAAATTTTGTAAGCAAGGCTGTAATGGCAGCAATGGGAAGCCAATTAACTAACAAATATGCAGAGGGTTATCCTGCAAAGAGATATTATGGCGGCTGTGAATTTGTTGATATTGCAGAAAATCTTGCGATAGACAGAGCAAAAGAATTATTTGGCTGTACTTATGCCAACGTGCAACCACACTCAGGTGCACAGGCAAATATGGCGGTGTTTTTTGCTTTATTAAAGCCGGGAGATACTGTTTTAGGTATGAATTTGGCTCACGGTGGTCATTTAACACATGGTAGCCCAGTTAATATGAGTGGTAGCTATTTTAAAATCGTACCTTACGGAGTGAATGACCAGGGCTTCATTGACTATGATAATGTTAGAAAGTTAGCAATAGAGAATAAACCGAAGTTGATTATTGCGGGTGCAAGTGCTTATGCTAGAAAGATTGACTTCAAGATCTTTAGAGAAATCGCTGACGAAGTTGGTGCATTTTTAATGGTGGATATGGCACATATCGCAGGTCTTGTAGCGGGGGGGTACCATGAAAGTCCAATTCCTTATGCACATGTTACAACAACGACTACACATAAGACTTTAAGAGGTCCAAGAGGTGGTATGATTTTATCCAGTGCGGAATTCGCTGAGGAATATAAACTAAACAAAGCTGTTTTCCCTGGTATTCAGGGTGGACCTTTAATGCATGTTATCGCGGCAAAGGCTGTATGTTTTAAGGAAGCACTTGATCCAAGCTTTAAAGATTATGCGAAAAGAGTAGTAGAGAATGCTCAAGCTTTGGCTGCAGGATTAACGAAAAGAGGATTTAACCTCGTATCAGGAGGAACCGATAATCACTTAATGTTAGTTGATCTTCAGAATATGGGTGTAACGGGCAAGGATACCGAAAAACTTCTTGATGCAGCCAATATCACCTGTAACAAAAATGCAGTTCCGAATGATCCTGCATCTCCTTTTGTAACAAGTGGTATTCGTCTTGGAACAGCAGCAGTTACAACGAGAGGTATGAATGTAGAGGATATGGATGTTATTGCAGAAGCAATTTATCTTCTTGTTAAGGATGTCGATGCGAATAAAGCAAAGGCGATGAGTATGATTAAGAACTTAACGGACAAGTATCCTTTGTATTAATTATAGGATAAGTTGATTGAACTTTATTTTAATATTTTAATAAAATAGGATGTTGCAAAATTTAATCTTTTGCAACATCCTATTAATTATCATTGATCTTTTTTATCAAAAAAGTTTTCTTCTAGCATATTGCGGAAGCATCTGGTACCAAAGATAATTCCTATAATTAGTACTGAAGCTACCGATAAATATTTAATAATCTTAGGTACATCTACATTCACGCTAACTTTTACATTGGAAGCTGATTCTGATGGAGTACAACAATTTTTTAATGACATTTTATAATTCCTCACTTTCATATTTTATAATTAGATAATGTAAAATAACCATATTATTACATAGTGTATGTAATATTTATATAAATCATCTCACAAATACCATATGTTTCTTATTAATAATGAAATCTTGATATTCAAATCAAAAACCTAATTCTTCCCCGACCAATATAACTTTTATGCGACCTGGTATACCTGATCTACGGGTGATTACAATCTCGCTGCACATACAATCATCAGTTAGGCAGTTAGCGCATCTGCCAATTTCGGCACAAGGTGTTTTAAGATTCAGGCGCACAGCATTAGGTGGAGCTGCCATATTGCGAACACGTTCGATACCGGTTTGAACATCGGTTACTATTTTATTCATTCCAGCGATAACTATCACATTCTTTGGACCGGTAATCAAACATGCTACTCGATTGCCGGAACCGTCAATGTTAATTAGTTGTCCGTCTAGGGAGATGGCGTTTGAACTCATAAAGTAATAATCAACGGTCACAATTTTGCTATACATAGCTGATTTCTCTTCGGGGGAGTTTGCTTTTAGACGGTCATATAGTATGTAGTCAGAGCTATATAAGTCTTCAAATAGCCCAATATCGGAAAGAGTTTGCGAACCACCCCAGGAGATGGAACAACCGGGAGTTAAAAAGCGTTTTGCAGTAAGAAGAGCATCTTCTGCATTCTCGCAATAATAACCTTCAATCCCTCTTTTATTGAATTTTTCAATGATACTGTCAGCCAAATTCTCATATGATATCTTCTTGGGTGTCATGTCTTTCCTCCTTATATTTGATTATATTTTTTGACAAAGCATATGCCGATTCCTCCAGGACCGGTATAAGTTCCGATGGTTACTCCGATTTGAAAAATAGGATATTTAATGCTATGATCTATGATCTTCTCAATTTCATTTTGTAAAAATGCGGCATCTTCAGTCGTAGTAGCATTGGCAATACAAAAATCATAATCCTTTGGATCTTCTCCGGATTCAACAAAGTATTCTTCAACCATGGTAAGTATCTTTTCAAGAGATTTTTTACGTCCTCTAATATTAGAATATGGTATTAGTTCTGCACCCTTTAATTGAATTAAAGGCTTTCGGTCAAGCATGTTTCCAGTAAGAGCAGCTGCCTTACCTATTCGTCTTCCCTTTTCAAGATAAGTAAGGGTATCCACGGTGAACATGATTCTTGAGGTGTCCCTGAGCAACGGTAGTTTCTCAACAATTTCATCTATTGTTAAGCCTGCTTCTTTCATATAAGCGAGCTGAAGTAGAAGTAAGCCTTGTCCTGCTGTAGCCTGATAGCTATCAAATATCTCGATTCTGGTGTCGGGATATTGCTCTTCCAGAATATCCTTTGCATTTACCGCGGATTGATAGGAGCCGCTAAGCTGATGAGATAAACAGAGGCAGACAATATCTTGTCCGTTTTTAATTGCCTTTTTGAATTCAGACATATAATCTTGAACTGAAGGCAAAGAGGTAGTGGAAAATGTGTTGTTTTGCTCCAATTTTATATAAAAGTCTTCATTCGAGATTTCGACATTCTCCTTATAATAATTGTCTTGATCAAAAGTTACATAAAACGGGATAAGCTTTATATCATGTTCTTTCACTAAAAGTTCAGGTAAATCACACGA
This sequence comes from Bacillota bacterium, assembly GCA_023392615.1. Classification (GTDB taxonomy): domain Bacteria; phylum Bacillota; class Clostridia; order Lachnospirales; family Lachnospiraceae; genus Mobilitalea. Next base: position 163,972 of record JAEVYT010000030.1, read on the forward strand.
TGAATCGCTGAATATCTGATATGCCTTCATGAAATGCCTCCAAATGTATATTTAATAGGTAGTATAGATTCCTACCACCATTTTATACGATGAACTGGAATCTTTCAACAAGTTTTCACTTTGTATTTTCGATGGATAGCTGCAGGGAGGGTTTATCCTGTTTTGTAGGTATCGTAGCTTTCCACGAAAATCTTAGTCTTTCTATGAATGTGCGAAAAGCAGCTCGAGAACTTCGTCTTTTCGGGATTGCTATGCAAGACCGTGCTCGCAGGTGCGGCGGGAATGAAAAATAGAGAAGTGAAGGGAACTTTCATCTTTTCTCTATTTTTCATTCCCTTTGCTTTTCGCGCATGGTATAATCGATGTATTAATGAGAAAGTTGGAGTTGTATGTCAAAGAGTTTATACATTGCCGAAAAACCAAGCGTGGCGAATGAGTTTGCCAAGGCGCTTAAGATAACAGGGAAGAAACAGGACGGTTATATTGAGTCGGAGAATGCGATTGTAACCTGGTGCGTAGGGCATTTGGTTACGATGAGTTATCCGGAAGTTTATGACCCTGCACTGAAAAAGTGGAGTATGCAAACACTGCCATTCATCCCCGAGCAATATCGTTATGAAGTAATTGGGAATGTAAAAAAGCAGTTTAGTATAGTAAAAGGTTTATTGACCCGTAAGGATGTGGACACGATTTATGTGTGCACTGACTCCGGGCGTGAAGGAGAATATATCTACCGTTTGGTGGATCAGGAAGCGAAGGTGCCTTCTGACAAGGTGAAGAAAAGAGTATGGATTGACTCTCAAACAGAAGAAGAGATTCTTCGTGGTATTCGGGAGGCAAAGCCACTTAGCGCTTACAATCCTTTGTCAGATGCTGCATATCTGAGAGCACAGGAAGATTATTTGATGGGTATTAATTTTTCTAGAATTCTTACATTAAAGTACGGTAACGAAGTGCAGAAAATTATGAATTCTGAAAAATGGACTGCAATTTCTGTAGGTCGTGTTATGACCTGTGTACTTGGTATGGTGGTACGAAGAGAACGAGAGATTCGAAGCTTTGTAAAAACCCCATTTTACCGAGTGTTGAGTGGATTGAAGATAGACGAGAAGGAATTACCCGCGGAGTTTCGTGCGGTTGAAGGTTCAAAATATTTTAATTCTCCTTTGCTCTATAAAGAAAATGGATTTTCTGAAAAAACTTCTGCGATTAAGTTGATTTCAGATTTGGCAGAGCAGATTCCGCTTATGAATGATGACGGAACATGGAATGCAAAACTCGAGCAGGATGAGACTCCAAAGTTATTGGCTCAGATTAGTTCCATAGAGAAAAAGAAAGAGAATAAGAATCCTCCTTTATTATATAATTTAGCGGAGCTCCAAAATGATTGTTCTAGGATGTTTAAAATAAGCCCTGATGAAACCTTAAAGATTACTCAGGAGCTTTATGAGAAGAAGATGGTGACATATCCTAGAACAGATGCTAGAGTTTTATCCACTGCGGTATCAAAGGAAATAGCAAAGAATATTAAAGGACTTCAAGCACTAAATCAATTCTCTGGTTTTGTTCAAGAGATTATGGAGCAGGGAACCTATAAAAACATAGCAAAAACCCGTTATGTCAATGACAGTCAGATTACAGACCACTATGCAATTATACCGACCGGTCAGGGCTTGGGGGCACTTAGATCGGTATCTCCAACAGCTGCGAAGGTTTACGAGACGATTGTAAAGCGATTTTTAAGTATCTTCTTTCCTGCGGCTGAGTACCGAAAGGTAGGCATTACAGCAAAAATCAAAGGGGAGAGCTTCTTTGCTTCCGTGAGAGTACTGGAGAAAGAAGGGTATCTGAAGGTGCTCGGAACCAATTATGAAAAGTCACAAACTACCTCTTCAAAATCGGAGGAAGATAAGAATATGGGGGATAGTGATAATTCAGAAGAAGAAGGTGCAGATCAATCTTTATTACAGGCAGTAATGAATTTAAAGAAGGGAATGGAACTCCCGGTGAACTATCTGAATATTAAAGAAGGGGAGACTGCTCCGCCGAAGCGTTATAATTCCGGTGCATTGATACTTGCAATGGAAAATGCAGGACAATTGATAGAGGATGAAGAGCTGAGAGCCCAGATCAAAGGTAGTGGGATCGGAACCAGTGCAACTCGTGCTGAAATCTTGAATAAATTGGTAACAATTACATATCTTAATTTAAATAAGAAAACTCAGATTATAACCCCTACGCTTTTAGGAGAGATGATCTATGATGTGGTAAATTCCTCGATAAAATCGCTGCTAAATGCTGACCTGACTGCAAGCTGGGAGAAGGGGTTAACTTATGTAGCAGAGGGTCAGATATCGAAAGATGAATATACTGCTAAGTTGGATGCTTTCGTCGCAAAGATGGTAAATGGCGTAAAGGGATTGAATAATCAGTCCGCTTTAGCTTATTTTTATAAAGAAGCTGTACAGTTCTACAAGAAATAACATGGAGTTGTTTGAATTTAAATTAAGGACTAACTTATTTGAGCAAGATAAGTTTTGAACTGTTTGTCAAAGTTATTGAATGAAATATAATAAGCAAACGAAATGGAGGATTATATGTCAGAACATCTTATGATTAAATCTTTATTTGACTTAAAAGAAACAATAGCTGCAGAGGTATTTAACGAATATATGTACCCATGGGAAGTACTTGGGAAGATAAAGGATGAAATCCTTAAGATAGGAGAGACGTTATCGTCTGAGGATTATAACAAGGTCGGTGAGGACGTGTGGATAGCAAAATCAGCCAAGGTTGCACCTACTGCATATATAAATGGGCCAGCAATTATCGACAAGGAAGCGGAAGTAAGGCATTGTGCATTTATCCGTGGGAATGCTATCGTCGGTGAGGGTGCTGTCGTAGGTAATTCCACTGAGCTTAAGAATGTAATCTTATTTAATAAGGTCCAAGTTCCTCACTATAATTATGTCGGCGATTCAATATTAGGGTTTAAAGCCCACATGGGAGCGGGTTCCATTACTTCAAACGTAAAATCGGATAAAACATTAGTAACTGTAAATGCAGGAGAACTGAAAATTGAAACCGGGCTGAAAAAGTTTGGAGCGATTCTGGGTGATTATGTTGAAGTGGGTTGTAACAGTGTATTAAACCCAGGATCCGTGATTGGAAGAAATGCAAATGTTTATCCCTTATCCATGGTTCGAGGCTATGTTCCAGAAGGAAATATCTATAAAAAAGCCGGAGAAGTTGTGGAAAAATATAAGCTGCTTTAGGATGTATTAATCATTGTTTTTTTAGTTTTGTAATATTTGTACAACCCTTAACATAGAATGATTACAGTTAAAATGTATTCAATTTTAATGATGGTATCCGCATTTTTACTTATAAAATTATCTAAAAAAACTATAGACTTATGTAGTATTTTATGCGAAAATATGTTAGGTAAAGAAGATGGATCATTCTATGGTTCACTTTATACTTCATTATCGTAAGTAGGACAAGACTTACGATAATTTAATGTTGAAAGCTGTTATTTTCTTAACAAGGAAATGAAATGCTATACTATGTATTATTGAAAGGAGTTTCAAAACATGACTTATTCACATGAAGTTCAATTGATGTGTCCAGTTACACAGGGTGTTCATCATGGCGCAGCACCAATCCCTCAAGAAGCAAAATGGGTACAGGCAAAGGAAATCAAAGATATCTCAGGCTTAACTCATGGTGTGGGCTGGTGTGCACCACAGCAGGGTACCTGCAAATTAACTCTTAACGTAAAGGATGGTATCATCCAAGAAGCTTTAGTTGAGACTGTAGGATGTTCAGGTATGACTCACTCCGCAGCTATGGCATCTGAAATTCTTCCTGGTTTAACTGTTTTAGAAGCGTTGAATACAGATTTAGTTTGTGATGCAATTAACGTTGCGATGAGAGAATTATTCTTACAGATCGCTTATGGTAGAACACAGAGTGCATTCTCTGAGGATGGTCTTCCAATCGGTGCAGGTCTTGAGGATTTAGGAAAAGGTCTTCGAAGCATGGTTGGTACTATGTACGGTACTCTTGCAAAAGGCCCTCGTTACCTTGAGATGACTGATGGTTATGTAACAGGTCTTGCTTTAGATGAAAATAGCGAAATCATTGGTTACCAATTTGTTAACTTTGGTAAAATGATGGATTTCATCAAAAAAGGCGATGATGCAAACACTGCATTAGAGAAGTCGAAAGGCCAGTATGGTCGCGTAGCTGATGCTGTTAAGATCATCGACCCAAGACACGAATAGTAAAGGAGGATACATACAATGGCTTTATTTGAATCATATGATAGAAGAATAAATCAAATCAATGCTGCTTTAAATAGCTACGGTATTGCTTCCATTGAAGAAGCAGAGAAGATTACAAAGGATGCCGGACTGGATGTAATTAGCATGGTTAAAGGCATTCAACCTATTTGTTTTGAAAATGCTGGCTGGGCTTATGTTGTAGGCGCTGCAATCGCAATCAAAAAAGATGCTAGAAAAGCTGCTGATGCAGCTGCAGCAATCGGTGAGGGCTTACAGTCTTTCTGTATTCCTGGATCTGTTGCTGACCAGAGAAAAGTTGGTCTTGGTCATGGTAATCTAGGTAAAATGTTACTCGAAGAGACAACAGATTGTTTCTGCTTCTTAGCAGGACATGAGTCCTTCGCAGCAGCTGAGGGTGCTATCGGTATCGCTCAGTCCGCTAACAAGGTAAGAACAAAGCCTTTAAGAGTTATCTTAAATGGTCTTGGTAAAGATGCAGCTCAGATCATCTCTCGTATCAACGGCTTTACTCATGTTGAGACACAGATGGATTACTATACAGGTGAGGTTAAGGAAGTATCACGTAAGGCATACTCCACAGGCCTTAGAGCAGCAGTAAACTGCTACGGCGCTAACGATGTAACAGAAGGTGTTGCTATCATGCATAAGGAAGGTGTTGACGTTTCCATCACTGGTAACTCCACAAACCCTACCAGATTCCAACATCCAGTTGCAGGTACATACAAAAAAGAATGTGTTGATTTAGGCAAGAAATACTTCTCCGTTGCTTCCGGTGGCGGTACAGGTAGAACTCTTCACCCTGACAACATGGCAGCAGGTCCTGCTTCCTACGGTATGACAGATACTATGGGTAGAATGCACTCCGACGCTCAGTTCGCTGGATCTTCTTCCGTACCTGCTCACGTTGAAATGATGGGCTTAATCGGCGCAGGTAACAACCCTATGGTTGGTATGACTGTTGCTGTTGCTGTTTCGATCCAGGAAGCTGCAGAAGCTGGCAAGTTCTAATTTTAAAGATTAATTGATTATAATAATTCGTCTGATATCTTTGAATATGTAATCGATAACTTATATGGTTATAAAAAGAGATAGGATCTTTTGATTCTATCTCTTTTTATGCTGATGATTAAGAAATAAAAATCCTTGTTTACAAATTCTGAGTATCGGAACTGATTATAACTTATTTATTAAGTGTAGAAAGTAATTTTGATATCAGGAGTGTTTGTGATCATATATAAAAAAGAGGCTGTTGCAAAATAAATAATTCGTAGGAATAATGTTATTTAGCCATAATGCACTGTTTGGAATACTGCTCTTCCAACCTGTGGGTGAGGCAAATAACATTGTTCTGTAATAGAATTATTTGTTCTGCAACAGTCTCTTTTTTATTAGTCAGAATAGTATATTAAGTGTAAATTATGTATTACTTTTTAACGGTGATTTGGATTTTTGCTGTCTTTTTACTTCCATCTTTCGCTGTAGCAGTAATGGTAACTTTACCGGCTTTTATTCCCTTAACAACACCGGTAGAAGTCACTGTTGCAATCTTAGTATTAGAAGACTTCCATGTTACGGCTTTATTTGTAGCGTTGTTTGGTGCTACTGTAGCTTTAACGGTTAGTGTCTTCTTTACTTTAAGCGTCTTTGAAGCAGTGAGCTTGATGCTAGAAGTAAGTATTGGTTTAACTATGATGGTACAAGTCGCTGACTTGCCGTTTGATGTAGTGGCTGTGATTATGACAGTACCAGCTGCCTTAGTAGTTATTATGCCGTTTGTTACCGTAGCAATTTTATTGTTAGAAGTTTTCCATACTACAGTTTTAATTGTTGCGTTGGTAGGTGCAACCATAGCAGTTAGCGCAAGTTTATTTCCTACGTATAATGTTTTCGAAGTAATATTTAACTTTACACTACTTGCAAGTATATTTGTTACGGTCACTTTACATACTGCTGATTTACCGTTTGCGGTTGTAACCGTAATATTTGCGCTACCGGCTGCTTTTGCTACTACTACACCATAAGTATTCACTGTTGCTATAGAAGTATTTGAAGTTTTCCAAGTTACTGCTTTATTAGTTGTACTTGACGGCGTTATTGTTTCATACAGTGTGAATGTTCCACCGACAGAGAGACTTTTTGAAGTTACATTAAGGGCGATGGAACTTGCTGTAACGACTACATTCTGGGTTCCGAAGTATACAGTGGTTCTTGAAGGTACAAGCCCTTTAATATTGGATAATGAAGGAATTTTATTTTGAGAACAATATAAATATTCAAGCGCTGTATTGTTTGTTATATCCAATGAAGTTAATGCATTGTATTCACAATCAAGATCATTTAATAACTTATTCTTTGACACATCTAATGTCGATAGCGCATTATTATTACAGTAAAGAGTATCTAATACGGTATTCTTGGATACATCAAGAGTTTTTAATGAGTTCTTACCACAATCTAAATATTCTAGTAAGGTATTATTCGATACGTTCAGTGAGGTTAATAAATTATCATAACATCCTAAGGCGACTAATGCGGTATTCTTTGTTAGATCTAAACTGGTAATTTTGTTTTCGATACAATCTAGATATGCTAGCTTGGTGTTATTTGATAAATTCATTGAAGTTATGAGATTTTCATAACAATAAAGCTGAACTAGTAAAGTATTCTTGGTAACATCAAGTGATTTTAGTTTGTTATTCTTGCATTTAAGATAAGTTAATTTAACGTTATTTGTTATATCCAGTGTAGAGAGGGAATTATCGGAACAAGAAAGTTCTACAAGTAAAGTGTTTTTTGATAAATCCAATGAGGTTAATAGATTGTTATAACAATACAGCTCTTTAAGTTGAGTGTTATTAGTCACATTAATCGAAGTTAATTTGTTATCAAAACAATCTAGTTCGGTTAATAATGTGTTCATAGATAAATTAATTGTGGTAAGTGAATTGGCTGCACAATTTATGCTTTCTAATTTGGGGTTATTGCTTAAATTTAAAGAAGTTAGTAGATTACCGTTACAGTAAAAATGTACAAGCGCAGTGTTCTTGGTAAGATCTATAGTAGATAAACTATTATTAGAAAAACTGAAAAACTTTAGTAAAGTATTCTTTGAAACGTCTAATGATTTTATAGAATTTTTATCACAAAAAAGCGTATCCAAAGCCGGATTATTGGTTACATTTAAGGAAGTTAATAAGTTATTTGAGCAATCAAGATCCTCTAGTAATAGATTCTTTGAAACATCAATTGATGCTAACTTATTATTTGAGCAATCTAATGTTTTTAATGATGTAAAGTATTGAATTCCTGACAAGTCCGAAATGCTTTTGTTATTTACGAAAAGTGTTTCTATCCCTGAAACATCGGATGGATAAATTGCACTTCCTGGTGCTTTTTCTATCTCTTGATACACAGATGTTAAGAAGTTAGTGTCCTTAAAAGCTGTTTTAATATCAGTCTCTGCAGCAGAAACAGGACGAGGGATAAAAATGAATATTGCTAGAAACATAGATAAAAATAATAATGTAATTTTTTTCATTATTGAAAATCCTCCTTTTAGTATAAAAATGTTTTATAACTTTCATGTATAATCGACATTAATTTTATAATAATGTGGAAAAATATTCAATAGTAAAAAGGAAAATATTTCTTTTTTGGTAGAAAAGCACGAAGAAATGAATTCCTCATGCTTTTATTATACGTAAATATATTTTTATCTTCGGTGCAATTTATCAACACAATCAATAATATCCTGACGAGTACGTGATGTATCAGTGTGCTTAATCACATAATCTCTGGTATCGGAATCCAACGAATCCAAGTAATCCTCACTGCTTGCATTCATAAAAGCACCTGGAAAAAAGCCGCTATATAATTGAACCATAGGCACAGGTTGATCAGTAACATATCTTTTTGATAAATCCATAATTATCACCTCCAATAAGGAGTATTATCTGCATTTTCTATTTAATGTATGTATGGATGGTATAAGAAGGAGTGTAATTTATACTAAATCGATATGAATAGCATAATAATGATAGGTTAGTGCTAAAAAATACTATAATCCGGGGTTGTCCATAATGTGCTAATTATGGTAAAATAATGCTATAGGACTAATGTACTATGAAATTGTTTTTTGACTTTATAAACAACAGATACAAATATACACTGGGAGTGCAACAAAGACGTTGTATTCTCTTTTTCTGTTATTAATAGTTATTATTTGCACAATGACAACTACATATGGAAAGAGTATATATACTTAAGATAAAGTATTAGGAGGAGAATTTGTACAATTTAATCATTGATGTTGTAAATAAAATAGTATTTATAGAGCTTCTAGGAAGTCTGGCGTATGACCAAATCAAGTCATATGTTAGCGATCTGCATAAGATAACAGATAGACATGAAACTAAGTTATATTCTATGTTAATTATGGCAAATAGATTAGATCCATTATCACAAAATAACCTGCCACATTTTCAAGAAGCAATTGAAATAGCATTATCGTGGGCAGATAAAATCGCTGTTGTAAATGGGAATAGGACTTTGACTCTCATCCAAATGAAACGGATTGAATCCGAGGCAAGGAAACTTGTTAATACAGATATAAAAATTATGAGATATAAATCAAAAAATGATGCACTAAAATATATATTGTCTAAATAGCCATTTCGGCTACATTACAAATATGATTTCCATATGTAGTTTATTATAATAAAGTTTCAATACTCTATTTATTTTCTTCGATGAAGTGATTTTAGAACAAAACAAAAAAATATTACAAATAGTATAGATAGAATTGTAATAATTGTATGGTATCTAGCGTGTGGAAAGATTAATCCCCAGGTGTAGTCAGTATAGATAAGAACATAAATTTTCCACCCTATATTACAGATAATTAGAATTAATAAGTATGCGGCAAAACCAAAGATAAGCCCCTTAATAAGACAAGATATTAGTCGGTTCATAGATTCAACTCTTTTTATTTCAATATATGTATGGGAACAAATTGTATGTTATATGTGCTTGTTCAGTTTTATAGTTGCACTAGCTATCAGGAAAGCAGTTGATATAAGAAAGTTCCGGTAGGATGTTCTGTTAGGTAGATTTCTCAAGTGTGGTACGTCATTGTAACAATATTCAATATATGATATTATATACCAATATTATAATGAGTAATAGAGTAGTAATTCATTGTACCAATACGATATTATTTCAGATTTAGTATAATATAAAAAGAAAATGTAATGGTAGTTATATTTTCGTAGTAAATTCTAGTTTAATAATAGAGCATTACGGAGGGCTTAAATGAAGAGATTAAGAATACCATTAATATTATTTATTGTATTTATTCTGGCTTTTACATCTGTTCCAATGATAACAGAGGGTAGTACGACGTTAAGTATGAAATCAGTAGGTTGGATTTATACAAATAGTGTAAATCATCAAACGCCAGAAGTTTTACAGACGACACAGGATTTGTTTAAAAAAAATAATGCATTTTATATATACAATACCAATCAAAAAGTTATTTATTTGACTTTGGATATTGGCTATGAAAATGGATATACAACAAAGATTCTTGATGTTCTTAAAAAACATAAAATTAAGGCGACATTCTTTGTTTGTAAAGGTTTCATCACTAAGAATCCTGCTGGATTAAAGAGAATGGTTAAGGAAGGACACCTTGTAGGAAACCACACGGTAAACCATTTGAATCTATCAACATTAAGTCAAAGTAAAATAAAGAGTGAACTAGATGGTGTATCGAAAGCATATGAAAATGTTACTGGAAAAAAGATGGCAAAAATTATGAGGCCACCATCAGGGAATTATAGCGAAAGTTCATTATCCATTCTTAATAAGCTTGGATATGAAACTATTTTTTGGAGCATTAATTTGCCTAATGACTGGAATATGAAAAATCAACCATCAAAATCTTCAGCATTAGCTTTGTTTCCAGAGGAGAATCATAATGGTGCAATTGCATTACTACATGGGGTATCGCCTACAGTTGCTAACAACTTAGATGAAATGCTAACCCAACTTGAAAAAGAAGGTTACAAATTTAGGCTTATATCTGAATTGAAACCAACAACTCTGGCACCATCACCAGTAGTTACATACAATGTGAATTTTAATAGTCAGGGTGGAAGTAATGTAGGCCGAAAAATTGTTAATACAAATATCGTGTTAACAGCCCCATCTGTTCCTAAAAAAGTAGGTTATACTTTTTTGGGCTGGTATAAAGATTTAAAATATAATACATTATGGAGTTTTGGGAAAGATAGAGTAAAACAGAACACTACTTTATATGCGAAGTGGAGTAAAAATCCATCAGCACCACATAAAATAACAGCATCTAAAACATCAGCGACTGGTGCTAAAATTAGTTGGAGCAAAGTAAGTGGAGTAAAAGGCTATGAATTATATCAAGCTAAGACGAGTGCGGGTAATTATCAATTATTAACTTCAACTACTGGCAGTGGTTATGTTAAAAAATCTCTGACGAAAGGTAGGACATACTACTATAAGTTAAGAGCGTATACGATAGTCAATAAGAAAAAAGTGTATTCTGCTTATACAAAAATTGCATTCGTTAAGTTGTAAAAAAAATAATTATTATGATCATTAGAATAAAAAGTTAAATAGGGAAGAGTACACTTCCCTATTTAACTTTTTCGGCGTTTGCTTTATTGGATGGGGATACATTTTTTGATGATATGGCATTACTACCATTCTTATAATCCACATCACAATTTGAGTTATTATTTTTAGCACCGGTTTCCTTTGATGGAATTCCGTTGCTATCTTTAACGTTTTTCATGCTCAGCTTCTTTCACTATCTGATCTAATACGTCGATGAGATCATGAATATTATTAAGTTGGACATTTCTCTCAAGTATATCATTTTTTAAATCAACGGACAATGTTTCAAATTTATCCCTAATTGCAGGAGCTACATAAGACATATCATCACCTCATTTTTAGATTAACCAGATTTGAAAGAATTATTTATATAAAGCAAAAAAACCGGGTCACTATAATAAGTTCGTTGAACTTATTAATTTCGACCCGGTTCGTCATATTACTTTGTTATTTATTGATTATGCAAATGGATTCTCGGATTTGTAAAGCATACCCTTAGGTTGATTGAAGCCGATATCGGATACTTCTAAATAGCGGAATACATTGTATAAAGCTTTTCCGTAATGACCGAATGCAACAGCTCCGTGATGAGGATAGTTCTTCTCGATTAATACATGACGATAGAAACGACCCATTTCACTGATTGCAAAGATACCGATGGATCCGAAAGAACGTGTAGCAACAGGAAGAACTTCACCTTCTGCAACATAAGCACGAAGTTTCGCATCAGCAGTACTCTGAAGACGGAAGAATGTGATCTGTCCAGGAATGATGTCACCCTCTAATGTACCACGTGTAATATTTGGTTCCTGATCTGGCTCTAAAGCTCTAGCCATAATCTTCTGATGCTTCATAGAAGAGCTGCTTAACTTACAGATAGCAGTGTTACCGCAGTGGAAGCCCATGAAAGTATCTTTGTTAGTGTAATCAAAGTTACCCTTGATTTCTGACTCGTACATATCGGCAGGTACGGTATTGTTGATATCAAGAAGAGTAACAGTATCTTCACTTACACAAGTACCGATGTACTCGCTTAATGCACCGAAGATATCAACTTCACATGATACCGGAATACCCTTAGCTGTTAAACGACCATTAACATAACATGGTACAAAACCAAACTGTGTCTGGAAGGAAGGCCAACATTTGTTAGCAAATACAACGAATTCTCTAGCACCTTTGTGCTCCTCGAGCCAGTCAAGTAAGGTAAGCTCATATTGAGCTAATTTGGGAAGGATACCAGGCATTTTATTGCCTTCACCTAATTCTTTAGCCATGTCATCGATTACAGCTGGAATACGAGGATCATTTGCGTGTGCATTGAATGCTGCAAATAAATCGAGCTCTGAATTCTCTTCGATTTCAACACCTAAATTATAAAGCTGTTTGATTGGTGCGTTACATGCTAAGAAGTCCTGTGGACGAGGTCCAAAAGAGATAATCTTTAAATTCTCAAGACCAAGAATTGTTCTTGCTACAGGAACGAATTCGCCGATCATGTCAGCTACTTCTTCTGCAGTACCTACTGGATACTCAGGTATGTAAGCTTTGAGTTCGCGGAGTTTAAGATTGTAGCTTGCGTTAAGCATACCGCAATATGCATCGCCTCTACCATCTAATAAGTCATCACCGCTTTCTTCCGCAGCCGCTACAAACATAGTAGGGCCATCGAAATATTTAGCTAATAGGGTTTCTGCTGTTTCTGGACCGAAATTACCAAGGTATACAACAAGAGCATTCACTTCAGCTGCTTTTACATCTTCAATAGCTTTAAGCATGTCCTTCTCATTTTCAACGGTAATTGGGCACTCATAGATATCGCCTAATCTTTCACTATAAGCCTTAACAACAGCACTTCTTCTGCTCGCGGATAGTTCCATTGGGAAACAATCTCTACTTACGGCAACTACACCGAGCTTAACTTTGGGGAAATTCATATTTTTACCTCCTAATTGAAACATTTAAAAATGAATCTACACTATATTATATGGGTTTGTTATATATTAGTCAATTTGTAATTAATGATATTTTGTACACAGATTAAAAAATTTATAGAATTTATACGAAAGAATACTAAACATTACCAATAATTGAAAAACTTTGTTGAAGAAAATAGTATGATATGGTAGGATATAGTTACGATTTATATTTATAAAATAATAGGGGGTATATTACATGGACGAATTTAATAATTCTCAGCAGAATAATGCTGATAATACACCTGATTCCCAACCACAGTTTGATCAACCTCAAGTTGACCAACCACAATACGAACAGCCACAATATGAGCAACCTCAATATAGTGGGGAATCACAATACCAGCAAACATCTGGTCAGGAATATCAATATGGTCAAAACTATAATGAATATCCAGAACCTAAGAAAACGGATTCATTTGCAATCGTATCACTCGTATGTGGTATCTGTAGTCTTGTTTTTGGATGTTGTTTATATGTTGTTACCTGGATTCCTGCCATCGTAGGTCTTGTGTTCGGTATTTTGAGCATTAAGAGAAATCAGAATGGCAATAAAGGTATGGCAATTGCTGGTGTGATTTTATCAGCTTTAGCACTTTTATTAGCTATTGTTTTCATTATTTTTGCTGTCGTTTTCGCAACGAGTGGTTTTATGTCAGAATTTCAAAATCTCAATTATTAATTATTGCAGTTACATAGCATTAATGTGTTTTGAAAAATAGTTATCAATAGAAGAGCTACGGTATAGGACAGATGATCTGTTCCTCACCGTAGCTCTTTTATAAATTATCAAATAAAGTTTATCATAGGAGAAATTACCACATTACACATTATTTTATGGAACCTTATATGGTACGGAATTGGAAGTGAAGCTACCATTTTCGAATACATAAGTGATGCTAAAGTAATAGGTTTCTCCGGAGATTAGTTCTGGATTATGGTTATAATCGCCGTTTGATAGTGAGAGAGTCCAACACGATTTACATTTTTCGGAGAAGAAAGCTAAGTAACCATCTTCTGGATATTTTGGATTATGATTGGTTTTTGATGCAACAATTTTATAATAATTAAAATCAGTGTATGTTTTGCCATTATAATAGGTATTACAATCCTTCACCGGAGTCCATTTAAAATCCAGTCCACTACAGGAGGAGCTTACAGAAAGATTGTAGTTGGAGTCTTCTTCAGATGGTTGTGGCTTACAGGGAGCAGGCGTACAAGGAGCAGGCGTACAAGGAGTAGGCTTGCAAGGTGCTTGGGTTGGAACTGACGGAATCTTTACCCTACTTGATGCAGAACTAAACTTGCCATTTTCAAAGACATAAGTAATACAAAAATAATAGGATTTACCTGGGATTAGCTTTGGTGAACAGCTATTTGTATCACAGGGATTAATCGTATATTTTGTAGTGTTTCGGTCAGTAATGCAAGTGAGATATCCGTCCTCAGGGTATTGAGGATTGGGATTGGTCTCGGAAGCAACAATCTTATAATATTGAAATCCTTGATAGGTATTCCCCTTATAAATGATTTTGTTGGATTTTGGAGAGAACCAGAAGAAATTCAATTTATTGTTATTGTTTTTAACCGATAGATAAGGTTTGAATTCTCCATTATGTATAATTTGAGTCGGCTTTGGCTTAGTAGTGATGGTTGGCTCATCGGTGGACGCAGGAGCTTTGGTTGGATTAGTTGGTTGCGTAGGGGATGTTGTTTCTGTTGGTGACGGTGGTTCAGTAAGAACCAGGCTGTCCGAAGGATTATTAAGTGGATGAATCCTTGATAGTTTTTCATTTAGCTTACCGTCCTGTTTTAGAGCGTTTAGCTTAAGAAGTAATTCTGTTATGTTAAGATTTCGAATATCATCAGCTGACAGCTGACCATTTTCCGATTGGGCATACTGATAGAGAAGTTCTTTTCCGATTGATAGATTATTACTTTTTGCGCGTTGAATAATGGAGGAGTCATCAATAAATAATGTTAATACGGAAGCTTCGTTTTGGCTGGCTTCAATATTTGATAAGATATCTTTCAGTTGATTGGCATACTTTTTGCTATCTGAATCAGAAAGCGAATTATATAGTGCGGCAGACACAAGTACAACATTAGTGTCTTTATCGATATATCCTAATTCTTTAGCAGTACTTACAATCTTTTTGATTCCATCTGGAAGAGATAAATTCTTTAAATCAACTGTTTTAAGTACATTAACGCCATCTTTATTCACAGCGTTCGCTTTAACAATTTGTTTCTCCTTGTTAATGCTAATCTGAATACTTGGATTGATGTCGACTGAGACTAAAGCGGTACATACTTGGTCAAATGATGAACTATCTGTATTAAATGGATGAACTAATGTCACTAGAGCAATTATCGTTATCAGCAGTAGTGCAGCAGCCACAACTGCTAAGTTTTTGATGGATTTAAATCGAAAATAATAGGTATCTTTAAATATGTCTTTCTGCGTAAAAGTGATATGCTGTCCGAGAATATAGTCTTCCCTGGTTTTTATCGTGATTACAGAATAATCCATCGTAAATACATATGACTTATTATTGTTTATCTCTATAATAGTTCCGGCATAAATCATGTTTTGTTCACTCCTTTCAAAAGAAAACTGCTATAACTTTTGATTATTTCAAGGTTACTATTTAAAACTAGGTATAAGGCGATGATGTATTTTCTATGATTTTCTATTGTTTTGCGATTGAGGTGGAAGACATTCAGTAATTCATTGATTGGAAGTCTTTTCTCGGACTCTAATCGTTCGGACAATTCCTTAGTGATAGATAGTTTATTAGCGATGTGAAGACATAGAAGCTTAGTGTCAAGATGTTTCGGTGTTATATGAACTAAATCCTCAAATGTTATTCCATAGCTGCATAAGCGGTTTTTAAAATTTAGAATTTCCTCCTGAATCTCATATTTGTCTGTAAATGTTGAGGATTGGCTGGCGTAGTATTTTTCAAGGTAATTATCGTTGTCATTTGCTTCAAAATAAGTAAAAGGATATTCTAATTGATAGCGTTTGTTCTGTCTTATGTAATCAATTACACGTCGATTAATCACAAGCCCTGCATAGTAGAGGAAGTTAACATTTTTTGAAACATCAAAACCATCAATCGCCTCATTAAAAGCTTGTAATCCGATACTGTATTCGTCGGATAAATCGGCCGGTTTACCAATCATTTTTGATACGATAGCTAGTATGTAATTTTGATATTGTTCAACAAGAATGTTTCTTAGGTGAATTTCTCCCCCTCTAAGGCGCAGAATTACTTCTTCCGGTCGAATATCGTTCTCGGCCTCTTTCGGTGTTTGCATTATATTCCTCCTCCGGTATGGATTTACTATATTATTCGGCAGAATATAGTTTTTGTATGGGGTGGATAGTGGGAATTAGGTCTAAATACTTAGAAAATGTAGATGTTTATCGTTTTATATCATATAATGGGAATTGTATTAATATTAGAAATGTAAAATGGATGCAATCGGATGGGATCGATTTGATATAAAATGCTTGTTATGGATGGCAGAATGAAGTATAATATGAAAAATTATTATAAAAGATTAATAATTATACTGTGTAGATTTAGAATGAACAAAATGTAGTGTGAAAAACGTACAATAGATCTTGATTATATAAATCGTAATAAACAACAGCAGGTTATTAAAATATTAAATCAATAAGGATGATGCACGATGCGATTAAAGGATTATTTGGAGACTCACAGACTAATACCCGACGGTTCGATGGGGACATATTATTCAAGTATTATGGATCAACCGGGGGCAATATCAGAGTATGCGAACCTCGAAGCACCGAACATAATTAAGAAGATCCACATGGAATATATAAAATCCGGTGCGAGAATTCTTCGTACGAATACCTTTGCCGCAAATCGTGAAGTTTTAGCGATAGAGGAAGAAAAGCAGTTATTACTTATTAAAGCCGCATGTCGAATCGCAAAGGAGGCTTTGATTGAAAGTAGTAATATAGATCGCGAACTTTCACCGATATGGATTCTTGGTGATATTGGTCCGATTCCCGAAGATGCAGATACGAAGGAAGAGGATGTAATATATGAATATAAGAGGATGTGCGACGTCTTTTTAGCGGAAGGGCTTGAGGGAATTCACTTTGAGACGTTCTCGGGAATTAGATATATAGAAAAGTTGGTTCCTTATATAAAAGAGAAAAATCCAAACATGTTCATTATGGTTAGTTTTTCGGTGAATAAGAATGGTTATACTTCATCCGGAACACGTGCGGCACGAATCCTTGACATGGTTAGTAAACTAGAGGGAGTGGACGCTTGTGGTCTAAATTGTGGTGTGGGCTCAGGACACATGTATCAAATATTAAAAAATATCACTCTACCTCTTAATAAATATATTTATGTTGCTCCCAACGCGGGTTATCCGGAGCAGATGCAAAATCGAATGATATTCATGGATAATGCAGATTACTTTGCAGATAATATGAAGCGAATTGCTGAGCTTGGTGTAGATATTATCGGCGGTTGCTGCGGAACTACACCGGAATATATCAGTGATTTAGTGAATCTTATCGATCTTAATCATCAACACCGCACAAATAGAGTATTCAATACGGAAAATCGTACGTTAGATTTACCGATGAAGGAAAATGAATTCGAAACACTATTAAAAAGTGGGAAAAAGGTAATTGCAGTAGAACTAGATCCTCCATATGATGCGGATATTGACAGAGTAATGGAATGCGCTCATATCTTAAAGAGCAGCGGGGCTGATATTATAACCTTTGCAGATTCTCCAATGGGAAGAAGCAGAGTGGATTCAATACTGATGGGAATTAAGATTGCTGAGGAGACAGGCTTGAAGGTTATGCCTCACATCTGTTGCAGGGATCGTAATATGATTTCTATCAGATCCACACTATTAGGAGCATATATTCATGGTATACGTAATTTGTTAGTTGTTACAGGAGATCCGGTTCCGAGTGACAGCAGAGTGAAGACAACCAGTGTATTTGATTATAATTCCATAAAACTGATGGATTTTGTTAAGGAGATGAATGTTGAGCATTTTCCTACAGAACCACTTTCTTACGGTGGAGCGCTAAACCATGCTCGTGGTAGCTTAAAGGGAGTGGTGGATCGAATAAAACGTAAGATGGAGGCCGGGGCAACTTACTTTCTGACGCAACCTATTTATTCAAAGGAGGATGTGGAGAGGATTCGTGAAATTAAAGAACAGGTGGATACCAAGATTTTGTGTGGCATTATGCCGTTAGTTAGTTACCGAAATGCTTGTTTTATAAAAAATGAATTCACTGGAATCAACGTACCGGATGAAATTATAGATCGCTATAGCCCTGATATGACGAAAGATGAGGCGGAGCTTGTAGCAGCTGATATATCAAGAGAAGTAATGGGATTACTCGATCCGGTGGCTGATGGGTATTATTTTATGCTCCCTTTTAACCGCGTCAGTCTAATGGATAAGATACTAAAATAGAAAATAGCAATAAGATTTATTCTTTTAAGATGATATAAAGAGCTAAAGATACGTCGCATTAAGAAAAGGATGCAATAAAAATAATACAATAGAAATATAACTGAGGATAGATTTTAGGATTGGATGGGATGAGCGATGACAAAAAAGGATTTTAGGGAACTAATTGAATCACGAATCGTGTTGATAGACGGTGCAACCGGAAGTAATCTTCAAAAGAGAGGAATGCCTACCGGAGTTTGCCCAGAGGAGTGGATTTTAGATAATAAAGACATATTAGTGGAACTGCAACGTGAATTTTTAGAAGCGGGTTCTGATATTATTCTTGCACCTACGTTTACAGCAAATCGTATTAAGCTTGCGGAATACGGGATGGAAAAACACATGGAAGAGATTAATAAAGGATTAGTGGAAGTATCTAAAAAAGCGGTAAAAAGTTATCATGAGAAGAACGGTAATCAGCGTAAAGTATATATCGCAGGTGATTTGACCATGACCGGTGAACAGGTGCAGCCAATCGGTACACTTGCATTTGAAGATTTAGTGGACGTGTATAAGGAGCAGTTAAGATATGTGGTAGCAGCAGGTGTTGATTTGGTTGTTGTTGAGACGATGATGAGCTTACAGGAATGTCGTGCTGCATTGCTTGCGGTGAAAGAAAGCTGTGATTTGCCGGTTATTGTATCACTTACTTATGCTGAGAATGGAAGAACCTTATTCGGAACTGATCCGAAAACTGCTGTTATTGTTCTTCAGAACATGGGTGCGGATGCAATTGGTATCAACTGTTCCACCGGCCCTGATAAAATGGTGGATCTTATTAAGGAAATGAAGCAGTATGCGTGTATTCCGATTATGGCAAAACCCAATGCAGGAATTCCAATATTAGTGAAAAATGAGACCGTGTTCCCGATGGAGGCAGAAGAATTTGCAGTTGAAGTAGAAAAATTAGTGGATGCCGGAGCAAGTATAGTAGGCGGTTGCTGCGGTTCTACACCAAAACATATTGAGTTGTTAACAAAACAGGTACAGAATAAAAATGCACATGTCATCAGCGACAAACATGTCAGAGCTCTCACGACAGAGTGTAATACCCTTGAGATACCGCTTGATGGACGCTTTATGATTGTAGGAGAGAGAATTAATCCTACAGGCAAAAAAGCTCTGCAGGCAGAATTAAGAGAAGGAATATTAAATATTGTTAATCTAATGGCAAGTGAGCAGGCGCAGCTTGGCGCAAGTATTTTAGATATCAATGTTGGAATGAATGGAATTGATGAGAAGGAGATGATGTTACAGGTAATGCAGGAAGCAATGCAGGCCAGCGATTTACCGATTTGTATCGATTCCAGCCATGTTCCCGTTGTAGAGGCAGCGCTTCGTATCTATCCAGGTAGAGCCCTAATTAATTCAATCTCCCTAGAGAAAGAGAAATATGAAAAACTAATACCAATAGCAAAGAAATATGGGGCAATGTTTATTCTGTTACCATTATCCGATGATGGGCTTCCAAAGGATATTGAGGAGAAGAAACTGGTAATCCATACAGTTCTCGAGCGTGCATATAAGTTTGGTCTTACAAAAGAAGATGTGATCGTTGATGGACTGGTGAATACTGTTGGAGCAAATAAAAATGCATCAATCGAGGCATTGCAAACAATTCGCTATTGTAAAGAAGAACTGCAAGTGGCTACCATAGTGGGTTTGTCCAATATTTCCTTTGGCATGCCAGAACGCCAATTTGTTAATAGCACCTTTTTATCTTTTGCGATACAAACTGGCCTTACTATGGCTATTGCTAATCCTTCCCAGGATTTATTGGTAAATACCGCTCTGGCGGCAGACTTGCTCCGAGGAGTGGAGGATGCAGCGGAAGCATATATTGATCGAGTGACATCAAGACCAACCACGATTACAAGTGGTACCACTGCCGCAGATAGTAAACAGTTACAGCTTAAAGTAGAACCCGGGATAAATACAAAGGATGCCTGTTGCTCACCAGCAGGGGAGTATAAACATGAAGAATGTTCAGATGAAGATCATAAAAAAGAGATATTTGAAGCTGTCGTAAAGGGTAGGAAAAAGATAATTATAGAAGTAGTCGAAAAAGAATTAGCGCTTGGTACCAAACCGAATATAATCATTGAAAACACATTGATTCCGGCAATCAACGAGGTGGGAAGACTATTTGATAAACAGATATACTTCTTACCACAGCTGATATCAGGGGCAGAGACGATGAAAACAGCAATCGATTATCTTGAGCCAAAGATAGAGAAGAAGGAATCTGTTGCAAAGGGAACGATTGTAATTGCTACCGTAGCCGGAGATATTCATGATATCGGGAAGAACCTAGTTGTATTGATGTTAAAGAATTACGGCTACCGAGTGATTGATTTAGGTAAGGATGTTCCATCGGAGAAGATTATTCAGACCGCCAAGGAAGAGAATGCTGATATTATTGGTCTTTCCGCTTTGATGACCACAACCATGGTGGAAATGAGGCGTGTAGTAGAACTGGCTCAAGAAGCGGGAATAACCGCTAAGATTATGGTTGGTGGTGCGGTAATTACAGAAAGCTATGCTGATGAAATTGGTGCAGATGGGTACTCTGAGGATGCACAGTCTGCGGTAGAATTAGTAAGAAGGTTTATGTCAATTTAGTAATTTTCTGAATTGGTCTATACGATAAGGTAAGATTGCGGTAAGAAAGGATAACTTCTATGGGATTATTTCGAAAAAACAAGTTGAAAATTGAAAAGATGTTGAAGAATGGGATCTATCAATATTTTATCGATTATTCAAAACAAAAAGAATCCGATCTATTCCTAACTCAGTTCTATCAATCTGTCATAGAAGGGGATAACTGTCTGATTATCATAGATTCCGATCTGTTTTATGAGAAGCGTAAGGGCGAGATGGAAGGGGTATTTAGCCATATTAAATCAGAGCTTGACCAAAACGATATCCTCTTTCAAGAGTTTATTACTATGAAGGATGCGGATCAACGAATTCTCGGAATGAAAATGAATACCACAGAGCAGATAAATCATTACCGGATTGGAATGTCTTGCAATTCAAATACAATCAAAGTAGTACTTTCCTATATAACTCAGTACAATATCTTTTGTTATATTCTTAAAGATAATTCGGAAGAGGAATTAATGAATCTCTTTCAAGAGATACGCGGAAGTTTAGAGGAATTCAATCAACTTAGCGACAGATATGTCTATCATGATAGTTATTTCAAACGCATCGGACTTTATTGTAGACAAGATATTCTATCAAAACTTGAGATGATAGTACAGAGGTGTGAAACAAAGTAGGAAATTAACTTACGAATATATATTTAACTGAAAAGGCTGGCGAAAGCGAGCTTTTTTTGTATTGAACCATATATTGCCAAATTGTTTGGAAAAGTAGTATAATGACTATTATGAGTGTGGTTGCATTGGAACGGTACGTTTGTTAAGGGAGGAAAACATGATTTTTATAAGAAGTGTTTTTACCAATATAAAGCGATATAAAAGTAAAAGCATACTGAATCTAATGATATGTATGATTCTAGTGATTTTACTAAGTCTATTTTATGGCAATCTTGAGGGAAACAAAAAACAATTAAAAGATATGTCGAAGGCAATCACGATTCATGGACAGATCAGTAATTTGAATGGTACTCTACAAACTGGTTTAGTAATTCGGGACTATGTGATAGACGGATTGCTACAGTCAAAGTACATAACGAATCCTCGAATCTCTGTGGTTTTATCAGCTTGTAAAGGGGAATTTCCAAAAGAGAATATAAAATCACAGATGACAATTGATGCCGTGGCGGTAACAAATATTGCTGCAATAAACGGCGTTAATGAGAAGAATATAACAATGGACAAACATACCTCATTGGATTTCTTTCAAAGAGATATACCTATCTGTATTGTAGAAGAAGGGTTTTTAAAACAGAATCATTGGAGCATAGGGCAAACTGTACAGTTATCATTTTATTATGATTACAGGGATCAGAATCTAGAATACACTTTGCAGGAATTGAAATCAGATCAGTTTTATATTGCAGGAAGTGTAATCGCTACGGAAGGAGAGAATATTCCGCAGGTCATTGTTCCGTTTCAATGGGCAAAAGAAGCTTTTAAGGAGAAAAAGTATCCGCTACTTGCCAATGCAGCATCTTTTAGTATTAAAAATCCACTTCAACTTAATGAGTTCAAACAAGAAATACATAAGAAGTTACATCTACTAGAAATCATTCCAGCAAGCGATTCGGATTTTGCAGGAAATGCTCTGGTAGTGAATGATGAAACTTTTATTCTATCAGCTTCAAAAATCATGGATAATATCGCTATGTTAAACGGGTTCTTACCTCTGGTTTTACTTATTATTGTATTGATCGGATATATAACCTCCTACCTTTTGATACAAAATAGGAGGGGACAATATGCTACTATGCGGTCTTTAGGAGTAAGTAGTATGTCCTGCTTTTTTGTATTTTTTTTGGAAAGTGTTTTGGTGGAATTAGGGGGAGGGGTAATAGGTATCTTGATCTCGAATCTATTAACAGAAACAGGGAGACAGGTCCTTATTATTGTATTTGGTATTTTTCTTATATGCTTTCTATCCGGTACTGCAGTGGCGCTCTATCAGCTTGGCAAGATGAGTGTAATGAAGGCTTTGGCTCAAAAGGATTAAGGAGGAGTTTGATATGGAAATCATAAAAGCGGAACAGGTATATTATTCTTACCAAACCAAATACCAAACAATCGAAGCAGTTTGTGGTATTTCCTATGTTTTTGAGACCGGTAAAATGTATGCAATTGTAGGAGAATCTGGTTCTGGAAAAAGTACATTTTTGTCTTTGTTAGCAGGACTTGATTTGCCCACCAAGGGAAGGATCTATGTGGAAGGAGAAGATATTGCTACACTGAATCGAGATGTTTATCGTAAGGAAAAGGCATCGGTAGTATACCAATCATTTAATTTGTTTCAGCTCCTGACGGCCAGGGAAAATATAATGTTTCCGATGGAATTAAAAGGGGTGAAGAGAAAGGTAGCATTAAAAAATGCTATTGAATTAATGGAACAGGTAGGACTTCGTAAGCAGGTAGCAAACCAATTTCCACAGATGATGAGCGGCGGTGAACAGCAGAGGGTGGCGATTGCAAGAGCGTTAGCTTGTGGTGGAAAGATTATATTGGCGGATGAACCAACTGGCAATCTAGATTCTGAAAATGAGAAGAATATAGTACGCTTATTAAAGGTAGCAGCACATAACATGGATTATGCAGTTATTGTGATTACACATAATTCAGAGGTTGCATCGGTGGCCGATCATATTCTAAGGATGAGAGATGGTAAGTTGATAGATTAGGAGGGGGGGTGATGTTAATTAGAAACAGTATAAGACAATTAAAGAGAACCCCAGTAAAATCATTCCTGTTCCTGATACTCATCTCTTTTGCAACCATATTATGTTCCTTAGGGGTTCAATTGTGGAAGATGAGTGATTCCAATGTAAAGGAGTTTGAAAAAGCATTTACAACCATCGGAACTGTGGAGCAAAAGAAGACTGTTATGAAAAAACAGGAAGAATGGGATTCTGTCGACAAGATTTCTAGATATTATTATTATCCGGAATATAATGCTCCTATTCCTTTATCTGTTCTTGATTTTCAAGGAGCTGATTATCTTCAAAAGCCAGAAAAAAGACCATTCTATGGTGCGTATTTACCAGATTATAAGTTGCTTCCACCAAATGCGAATTGGGCAATGCTGGATATTATCGTTCAATTTAGCGTTGATCAGGATTGTGTTCCCGATCATGAAATCGAAATTAATATTAAAAAACAGTTATTTACCAGATACTTAATTAATACAAAGACGGTTTGGTTCTGTGATCGATATAATCCAAAGCCGGATAAATTATATGCAGGCAAAACATATATCATGGCTATGGCATCAACATATAAATGGACGAGCGATACATCGATAAGAAGCATATACACACCAGTTGAGATGATAGGTTCAGTGCAATACACGAAAGATGGTAAAGTACTGCCAGATGATATGCAGGGGATTTTGTATGAGGAAGTCACTAAAGATTTTGATAAGACAGAACATGGAAAGCGATGGCTTGCTTTGGCAAAAAACATGGATCGCCCATATCATACCGTTGCAGTCACCCCGACGAATGACACAAATCTATTAATTCCATTCTATGGAGAAACTACATATGTCGATCAGGGAAGGGATATTTCGAAAGAGGAATATGAGAACGGTGATAAGGTTTGTTTGATATCCAACAGCTTTGCAAGACGAAATAATATAAAGGTGGGTGATAAGATTACCTTACCATTGTATTATGCCAACTACCAATATTCGGCGGGTAGAGCTTTTGTCGGAAATGAAGCATGGAATGGATTTCGTTTGTTGAACGCGAAGGGAGAACCTTATCCGGTATTTTATAAAGCAGATTATACGATCGTTGGGGTTTATGTCAACGCGGGTGGAGGGAACTCTAGCGGTTATACATTAGCACCAAATGAAATTATTATTCCGACTAAATCTGTCAAAGCAAGTGATAAGGATAATATCATTTCCTATGGTCCGATGATGGGTTATAACACTTCGTTTCAGATAGCGAATGGTTCAATTGATAGGTATAAAAAGGCATTTCAAAAATTAGGTTACGACGAGTTGGAGTTGGTATTTTATGATAAAGGATATTCGCAGCTTCGAGCCGGTCTTGATAATATTAAGAATATGTCGTTAGTATTATTAGCTGCAGGATTGATTGCTACTATATTAATTCTTTCGTTCTTTTGTAATTTGTTTATCGCAAAGCAAAAGAAGCGTACCGCTATAGAACGATCTTTAGGAATGAGTAAATGGAGATGTATTCACTCAATGATAAGTGGAGTGGTATTAATAGTGTTAATAGGTAGTGTAATAGGTTGTTTGGCAGGATATGGATTAACAAATGTGGCTGCCAAGGACTTCAGTGGTCAAAAACATTTTAGTACGGAATATACAAGCGGTTCGGTCAGCAAGAATTTGGATGTACAAACCGCAATAGACCAAACACATCCGAGTTTTGTGCTTTCGATATGGATTGGTCTGGTCATAGTGATATTTAGTTTGTTATTATCATATATTGTTGTGACAAGCAGTCTAAGATACGAGCCATTAGAGTTGTTATCACAAAAATCAGAATAGGGATGCAACCATAAAGATATAAAAATCGTCTAACATAAAAACGAGAGGAGTGGATTAATGAATTTTAAAAGTAGAGTATGGAAGATTGTATTTTGTGTATTTTTTGTTGGAATAATAATTGTTGGTGTGTATAAAGGTGCAACCAGAGTAAAAGCGGATGAAGTTGGGATGTCCTATAACAAACAGATAATCAAAGATTTACTTGGTGCAGGCCAATTTAGTACATCAGACAACGGTGTCACTTTACGAAAGGATGATACTGCGGATGGAGTTTTAATATCCGGACCGTATAGTAATATATCAAATAGTAAGTTCACATTTACGAATGAGTTTGATTTTGACCAAAAAAGTCCTGCATGGATTATAGTGGATGGTTTAGCTGAGATTCGCAAGGATATTGTACTGCAATTTTATCTTGATAATTCAACAGAGAGCTTTGCATCGGTTAAGCTTCAAAGGCAGAAGAAGGAGTATAATTGGAAAGCACAAAAAATAGTAACTGCAACAATTCCCGGTAGTGGTATTACCGGAAAGCACAAGATATCTTTCCGTGTGGTAGCAGGGAGTGATACTAGTGTTACATTTCTTTTGCGTTATATTGAATTTGTTCAAAACGATTTACCGGTAGTAAATTTGAATCTAGATGAATCTAAGGGGTTAATAGACGCAATGAATAACGATCCTGAGCATCTGACAGAATGCTATGGAGATATGACCCTTCAGATTCCGGATGGTTATAAATCAGAATATTCCGACAAGACATTTTCTACGGGAACATATCCATTGGAATATATTCGTGGTAGAGGTAATTCTACTTGGATGGTAGATAAAAAACCATACAAAATGAAACTTCAAAGTAAGGCTGATCTTTTAGGAATGGGAAAGAGTAAGCATTGGGTGTTATTGGCTAATTATTATGATGTATCATTGCTTCGTAATAAAATGACCTATTGGGTTGGAAATGCTCTAGGAATGGAATTTACGCCACAAAGTGTGTTTGTAAATGTGGTTATGAATGGTAAATATTTGGGAAGTTATTATCTATGCGAGCAGGTGCGAGTGGGTAGCAGTGTAGTTGATATTGATGATCTAGAAAAGGATGATACTACGAAGGCTGCAACCGATGAGCCAACGATCTCCGGTGGATATCTATTGGGTATGTGTTCTTATGGTGATGAAGATGGTCTTAGTTTTTCCACTACTAGGGACAACACCTACGAGATAGAGAGTCCTTCATTTGATGGTTACACGAATCAGGCGCAGTACAACTACATAAAAAATTATGTTCAAAAGACAGAAGATGCTATCTATGGGAAAGGTTTTAAGGATAGTACTGGGAAATCCTATGCTGATTACATGGATGTTAATTCTGCGATTGATTATTATTGGATGCAAGAAGTCTCAATGAATGGGGATGGATTTTTAAGTACCAGTACATATTTGTATAAGAAAAGAGATGGCAAGCTATATTGGGGGCCTCTATGGGATTTTGATTATGTAGCATGGGGAGCGACCGAATTTGATGGCAATCAAACCAGTGGTTTTACACAAAACCAGAAAACCTGGTTTGCACAACTTCTCCAGGATGATACTTTTTATAATAAATTGAAATCACGTTGGCCTGCTATTAAGGAAAAACTACTAGAGGCAGCAAAAGATGGTGGAAAGATCGACCAATATGCAAATCAGCTTGATATCTCACAGAAATATAACTATGATATCTGGAATAAATTTACCAACTACGGTGAGGATATGTCAAATGTTACATATTATAGTGAAGTCTCACGGTTAAAAAGTTGGATTAAGGCACGTGTAGCTTGGATTGATGCGAATATAAATAAGGTCAGGCCAGCTATGTATCGTGTGGTATTCCAGGTGGATAATAAAGACTATAAGGATTATAGTGTAGAAGCAAATTCTACATTGGATCAACTTCCAAATGAGCCAACAAAAAAGGGATATTATTTTAAAGGATGGTATACAAAGGGAAAAATTAATAATAAGGAATATGAATACCCAATTACCTCGTCGATCACTGTTAACTCTAATATGACGATCTATGCAAAATGGATGAAGGAATCTGAAGTTATTAAGGCGACAAAAATATCATTCACTGCGCAAGATATCTATGTTCCGACATTAGGTATGGTAGTACTCAAATTAGGAACAAAACCTTTTGATGGATACATTGGTAAGGTGAAATGGAGTTGTAGTGATTCTAGTATTGTCGAACTATATGATAATAACGGAGTTGTATATACAGGCGATAAAACTGGCGTAGTAACGATAAAGGCAACTACAAGTACTGGGTTAGTAGCAACTTGTAAGATTCATGTTATATCAAATATGGTTGATAAAATAACAAGTTTCTCTACTCCAAAAACCACTACAATAAACATTGGAGAATATAAAAAAATTGAACTGTCGAAAACACCGGGTACTAAAGCTTTAGGTATCTTTAGTTATGCCTCACAAGATCCCTCTATTGTCGCGGTGAATGAGATAGGTGAATTATATGCGAAGAAAGTAGGTACAACAAATATCTGTATCTATAATGCAGATAGTAATACTATGAAGTTTTGTAAAGTTTCCGTTAAAGCGACTCAATTTGAAAAGAGTGGATTAAAGTACCAGGTGATTTCATTGGGAAAGGTAAACTATGCAAAGTGTATTGGATCAACAGGTAAGAAGATCGAATTAAAAGTACCGGGTACTGTAACAAATAAGAATGTAAGTTACCAAGTAAATTCTATCAGTGATAAAGCATTCAAAAATAATGCCTATGTGAAAAAAATAGTTCTGGGAGCTAATATATCTTCAATTGGTAATGAGGCTTTTGCGGGTTGTAAAAATTTAACCTTAATTAAGGTCGAATCTTCCGTATTAACGAAGGTTGGGAAGTCAGCGATAAAGGGAGCCAACAAGAAAGTTAAGATTGAAGCGCCAAAGAACAAGCAAGCAGCATATAAGAAGTTGTTTTTAAATGCAAAATAAATAAGTTTATATAAACGATTATAAAGATAGATACAGCAGAGCTAGATACAAAAAGCCAGCAATGAATACAGTGCTGGCTTTTTCCGCGGCTTTCAAGCATATTTCAATTTCAATTAAGCCCCTCAAACTGCCCCTGAATACAGCACTGAATATTTTGCTGAATATTTTGTATATCTAAAGTCAATAATTATTTATTGAAAAACGATAAATAATTATTGACTTTCAATTTACATGGTGATATATTATAACTATTATAACAGCGATAAATATTATAAATATTATAGCTATATTATATTATAACACTTTATAACGTAATTATATCGATTCCTAAGATGATTTTTAGAGGCAAAGTATTCGGGAGCATCCGAAGTATCGAAAATTAAACATATTAATAAAGAATATTATTACAGGAGGAAGTTTTCTTATGAGTAAGAATCCATTGGTACGTGTTACTAAACTCTTATTAGATTTTATGTTTTTTGTGGGCATAGCAGTATGTATAGCGGTTCCATTAATATTTAAGTTTGCAGGGAAATATTACAGTATTTTTGAAAAATATTATCTCCCTTTTTGCATTTTATATATGATAGCAGGGATATTTGCATTGATCATTCTATGGGAGTTGCGAAAGATGTTCCGATCAGTTATGCAGGAAAATCCATTTGTAACCGGGAATGTGATTTCATTAAAGCGCATGGGAGTCTGTTCCTTTATTATTTCGCTTTCGATGCTACTTCGATTGGCGTTTATTATAACGGTGGCTGAGTTAATTCTTGTTTTGGTATTTTTAATTGCAGGATTGTTTTCTGCAGTTCTATCAATGGTGTTTGACCGAGCAGTTACTTATAAAGAGGAAAACGATCTTACTATCTGATTTGGCGACATTAAGTAATGTACATGGGTAAAATGGAGGAAATATATGATTGTAGTAAATTTGGATGTTGTTATGGCTCAAAGAAAAATCGGTTTAACTGAGCTAGCAGAGAAGGTAGATCTTACTCTGGCGAATCTGTCCATTCTAAAGAATAATAAAGCAAAAGCCATGCGTTTTACAACCCTTGAAGCGATTTGTGAGGCACTGGATTGTCAGCCGGGTGATATCCTAGAATATGTAAAGGATGAAAAAGAAACGTAGTATAAGGGGGGATGATACTATGCTAATAATATTTTTAGTTAATGAGAAGGTTATCTATTCCCCCACAAGGAATATGTAAACCGGGGATTAGGAGGAGCATATAATTTTTTGATATTTCCAACATCACTATTGATCTTAAATTCAACTATTACTATAAAAACAAGATAGAAGAAGTAAGTTAAAAAGTGGATTGAATCAATAACAATGCTAAATCGTAACAATGTGTATCAGTTTATAAATAAGAATAAATATGTAAAGTAAGATAACTTTCAACAAACATATAAATTAAATAATGGAGGTAAAATTATGGAACAACTGAATAATCCTCTTCCTCTACAGGAAGAGAAAAATCCCGCAGCGGAGGCGGTAATTCTTAAAAAGGAATCTCCACTGCTTCTACAAGTGCGCCAAAATTTCGGATTATATGGGGCAATTAGCCTAACCTTTGGAGGTGCATTTGCATTACTTTTTTATAAGGCTTGGATTGGTTTAAATGTATTATTGTATGCAGCAATCATAGTTGGGCTCTTAATATTCGTTATGACAAAATTAACGTCAAAGATAAAATCTGGTACAAAACTTTACTTTACAGCAGTCATTTTATTAGGAATCTCAACGATGTTAACATCAAATGGGATAGTTCAATTTTTGAATATTGTTGGAATCTTAATATTACTGGATCTTTCCCTTCTACATCAATTTTATGAAGTGGGGAGATGGGATTTTGCAAAACACCTAATCAAAATGTTTGGAATGGTATTTAGTTCAATCGCATGCATCTGGATGCCTTTTGTAGATAGTATTAACTATTTTAAGAAAACGAAAGTCTTAAAAAATGATAAAGTACGTAATATCACCATCGGTATTATTATCGCAATTCCAATCTTGTTTATTATAACAGCATTATTATCTGGTGCGGATATATTGTTTGGAAGCGTGACAGAAAATATCTATAATACAGTATTTTCAGCCGATATATTCTGGATTATAACAATGATTTTATTTGGTCTACTAGCTTGTTATTGTATTCTCTGTGCATCTGTTAGTAAGGTGCGAATCGAAGATGTGAAGAGCTATCAGAAAGCGGATGCCACAATTGCAGCCACGGTCATGACATTGTTATGCCTTGTTTATGCCTGCTTTTGCGTTCTACAGGTCATCTATCTGTTTGCCGGAGGATTGTTCACCTTACCGGAAAGTTATACCTTTGCTGAGTATGCAAGAAGGGGATTTTTTGAATTAATGTGGGTAACTGCAATCAATATCGGACTTATGATTCTTTGTAGAAGTTTATTTAAGGAAAGTAAATACCTTAGTTTGTTGGTTGTGATTATGACAATCTGTACCGGGATTATGATTGCTTCGGCGACGTATCGAATGATTTTATATATCAGTGTATATCATTTGACATTTTTAAGATTGTTTGTCTTAATGATTCTATTAATTGAGGTGTTTGTACTGGCTGGTGTAATCATATCTGAGTACAAAAAAAACTTTCCGTTATTCACCTTCAGCGTAGCAGTTGTTACAGCATGTTATATCATATTTTCCTTAGGAAAACCTGATTTATGGATTGCCGCCTATCTTGTGGATCAAAAAGAAAATTTAACTGTAGATGATCTGTTCTATGTTACTTCAGATTTATCTCTTGATGCCGCAGGGGTAGTCCTTCCGTTAATCGAAGATGAGAAGCGGTGGAATAACGAAGGGGAAAAACTCGATGATGTAACAGCATATGAATCGGATCGAATATATAATAGCAGTTATGAGTATATGATTAAGAACTATTATGCTAGAATTAAAAAAGCAAATCAGGGTGCTGATATTAGGGAATATAACTATTCAAATAGTAAAGCAAATGAGTTGGTAAAAGAATATCCAATGAAATAGGAGCTAGTAATTTATATGTTGATGTGGTGAGGTTTTCCATAAGAATCATTAATTTTGTAGAAGTTGTTAGTAGAGGAGTGATTTATATCACAAGATGATTGGCCTTCTAGTTAAAGAAAGGAGAGGAGCTATTTTTTAAAGTATTATATCTCTAAATAAATCTAAGTCGCTTATTTTATACAGAATAAGCGACTTAGTTATATTAAATACTTTAATTTCAAAAAGACTTATTAGATTATTAAGTTATTTAAGAGAGAGATGATTTATACGATTCTCTATCTATTTTCCACCAGATGAGTTCCGATGACTCCTTATAACGAACTGCTCCAAGCTTTTCTAGCAATTTATAGGATGGTATATTAGTTGTTTCTGTATCTGCAATCACGGTAATTACGTTAGGGTTTAAAAATATCCATTGAATCAGGCCTTTTATAGCTTCTGTAGCATATCCTTTTCTTCTGTAATCCTCATCAATATCATAACCGATAATTACATCACCAGATTTGTTTGGTAACCCCTTTAAGATAATATAACCAATAATTGCGTTTTCTTCTTTTTGAATGATAGCCCAATTTGTAAACCAAATATAATTCTCTTCATTCTCGAGTACTCTAGCTAATCTTACTTTCATTGCGTACAGCATTTCTTCATCATCAAGAAATGTCTTTTTTGCGTTTAAACCTAATTCAACTTGCATTTTAGAATAATCATCAATTGCTAAGGTTAGGTTTTTGGCATTTAAAGGCATAAGATTTAGCCTTTCTGTTTCTAGATTAAATGTATTTGCTTGTTCAAATACATTTGTTTTTAATAACTTGTTACTCATGTATCGTTACCTCCAAAGTTAAAATTGGGCATAAAAAATCCCTCGATCAGTTTTTTGCTTACCCAGGGAATTAATTTCTAATTTTAATTGGCGTAACTGAAATAGAAATATTAAATGAACATAGTTTTCCCCGGAGCAATCATATCTAAAAATTTATATCCATTGTTTGATTCAATCATTGGCAAAACACTCCTAAAGGTCATATTACTTGAAATATATACTAAAATTATATATGTGTCAAGCTTCTTTAGTAATAGCATTTTTAAATTGTACTTTATATATTCTTAATAATCTTTCTGGTTTTCATTTCTCCAAATTGTGGTATACTTAACACAAAGAGTATATCTTATGGAAGGAAATGAAATATTAACTATGGAAGAGCCAAATACAACAAATAATTCAATCAATAATTACTCGGTGGACGTAATCATTCCGACCTACCACTCTGACGATAAGCTTAATAAGCTGTTGAAGATGCTGGATAGTCAGACGGTTAAGCCAGGCCGAGTTTTTATTCTGCATACAGAAGAAACTCCGGGACAGGAACAGTCATTGCCGGAGGTTGAAAACCTTAATATTACAGTGGTTCCGATTGAGAAGGCTTCCTTTGACCATGGTGGAACTAGAAAATACGGTGCATCTTTGTCAGATGCTGAGTTTCTTATGTTTATGACGCAGGATGCAATTCCTGCTGATGAGCACTTGATCGAACACTTACTTGCTCCATATGAAGATCCATGGGTGTCCGCAACCTATGCCAGACAGTTGGCGGATGAGAAGACAGAATTCTTAGAGCGATATATCCGTAGCTTCAATTATCCAAAGAAGAGTATGGTGAAATCGCTTGAGGACTTGGACACAATGGGAATCAAAACATTTTTTTGCTCGGACGTATGTGCTACCTATCGTAACATCGTGTATAAAAAAATGGGAGGCTTTGTGGATAAGACCATATTTAATGAAGATATGATTATGGCAGCAGCGATGATTAGGGCTGATTACCGTGTCGCATATGTGGCTGAGGCGAAGGTGGTACATTCCCATAATTACTCCTATATGCAACAATTTACTCGCAACTTTGACCTTGGTGTATCCCATAATCAATATGTTGAAGTGTTTTATGGAATAAAATCTGAATCAGAAGGAATTAAGATGGTGAAAAACGCCATGAAATATCTGATTAGCAAAAAGAAATATTTCCTAATTCCCGATTTGATTCTTAGCAGTGGATTTAAGTTTCTTGGCTACCAGGTTGGTAAACGGTATGATATTCTACCAAAAAGCTGGGTGATAAGCTTTAGTATGAATAAGTCATACTGGAAATAACAAACTTATCACGGTGAAAATTCATAATAAACTATAGATTTGATGGAGACGTTAACATGAGCACAGTAGCAGTCGTTATGGCAACCTATAATGGAGAAAAATATATTAGGGAACAGATTGATTCAATTCTGGCGTCAAACTATCAGGATTTTGAACTGTTTATCTACGATGACGGGTCAAAGGATGATACGGTTCCGATCCTTAGAACCTATGAAGAACAAAATCCATCCAGAGTACACGTGCATCAGAATGAGAAAAACCTCGGACTGGTTCGTAATTTTATTGAGGGTCTTTCAAAGACGACGATGGATTATGTGATGTTTTGCGATCAGGATGATGTGTGGAAGAGTAATAAGATCGGAATTACATTAAAGAGAATGCGTAATATGGAGGCTCAATACGGCAAGGGGATGCCATTTGCCGTATTTACAGATACTTCAGTAGTAGACAGTGATTTGAAGGAACTTTATCCCTCCTTTTTTAAATCGAATCATCTGGATCCTACTAAAACGGATTTATCTCATTTACTCATGGAGAATAAATTAATAGGATGTACCGTGATGATAAATGCTGCTTTACGTAAGATTCTACAGAGTAATCGTATGCCTTTGCATGCCAAGTATCATGATTGGTGGGTGGCATTAATTGCTGCCTCGTTTGGCAAGATTGGATTTGTGAATGAAAGTACTTTGATGTATCGACAACATGGAGGTAATATCGTTGGTGGTGCAGATTTTAAGTCATATGTTAAGAACAGACTGCAGTCATTACATCAACAAAAGGAATCCATTCTGTCCCTAGAGAAACAGGCCTGGGAATTTGTGCACTTGTATGGCGAACAATTGTCTGTGGAAAAAAGAATGATTATTCAAGAATTTAGTGAGTTAGGTGAAGCAGGTTTTTTACAAAAAAGGCAGATAATTCTAAAGAAAAAATACCTAAAGACAGGGCTTGTTCGTAATATTGGTCTACTTATAATCATTTAAAAATTATGTATTTTTATGCAACGCTTTATCGATTTAAACCAATAAAAAATTTCTGCAAATACCGTTGTTTCAAGACTTGACAAATAGTGAGGTTGCTGATACAATAACTTAAAACTTAATAATATTACTTTTTATACAGCAACAGAAGCCCCATTACAGAGTGACCTGTGGTGATGGGCTTTTCTATTTAAATATGAAAAGTAATATACATACAGAGAGGAGCCTGCTATGAAAAGAATGGTACTATCAATTCTAGTAGACAATACAGCTGGTGTACTAAGTCGTGTTGCTGGATTGTTTAGCAGAAGAGGGTATAACATCGATAGCTTAACTGTAGGTGAGACCCAAGATCCGGAAATCTCAAGAATGACCATTCTGGCTCATGGGGATGACCAGATTTTAGAACAAATCAAGAAGCAGTTACTCAAACTGGAGGATGTTTTCGAAATCAAGGAATTAGCTCCCGGTGAATCCGTTACAAGAGAATTAATTCTAGTAAAGGTCAGTGCAACTGAGAAGGATCGTCAGGGAATTATATCCATTGCAGATATTTTCCGTGCTAAAATTGTTGATGTCGCTTTGGAATCACTTATGATTGAACTTACAGGTAATCAGGAAAAGATTGATGCATTTATTAATTTATTGAATCAATATACGATAAAAGAGTTAGTACGTACCGGTATTACCGGACTTGCCAGAGGTTCGGGGGATATTGCAGATTATATCGAGGATTAATTTGCGACTTGTATATATGTATAAAATAGGGGAGCAATCCTCATTTCAAACAAAGGGGATAACCCCGGAGTAAATTAACATGCGGGGACGAACAGTCCTGCAAAAAACAAGGAGGATATAAAAATGGCAAAGATTTTTTATCAACAAGATTGTAATCTTTCATTATTAGAAGGAAAAACAATCGCCGTAATCGGTTACGGTAGTCAGGGACATGCACATGCATTGAATGCAAAGGAATCAGGAGCAAACGTTATTATTGGTCTTTATGAAGGTAGCAAATCCTGGGCAAAAGCTGAAGCAGCAGGATTTGAAGTATATACTGCAGCAGAAGCAGCTAAGAAGGCAGATATTATCATGATTCTTATCAATGATGAGAAACAGGCTAAGCTTTACAAAGAGGAAATAGGCCCTAACTTAAAGCCGGGTAATGCATTAATGTTTGCACATGGTTTTGCAATTCATTTCGGTCAGATTATTCCTCCTGCTGACGTAGATGTATTAATGATTGCTCCGAAGGGACCTGGACATACAGTAAGAAGCCAGTATCAAGAGGGACGTGGCGTTCCTTGTCTTATCGCAGTACACCAGAACGCTACAGGTAAAGCACATGATTTAGGTCTTGCTTATGCATTAGCAATTGGTGGTGCAAGAGCGGGTGTTCTTCAGACAACCTTCAGAGAAGAAACTGAAACTGACCTTTTTGGTGAGCAGGCTGTTCTTTGTGGTGGTGTTACCGCTCTTATGAAGGCAGGCTTTGAGACTTTAGTTGAAGCTGGTTATGAGCCTGAGAGTGCATACTTTGAGTGTATCCATGAGATGAAGTTAATCGTAGACTTAATCAATGAAAGCGGTTTTGCAGGAATGAGATATTCCATCTCTAATACAGCAGAGTACGGTGATTATGTAACTGGTTCTAGAATTATTACTGCTGAAACAAAGAAAGAGATGAAAAAGGTTCTTACAGAGATTCAGAACGGTACCTTTGCTCGTAACTGGTTATTAGAGAATCAGGTAGGTTGCCCGAACTTCAATGCTACCAGAAGAATTGAAGCACAGCATGATTTAGAGGTTGTTGGAGCAGAGCTTCGTAAGATGATGAGCTGGACCAGCAAGCCAAAGTTAATTAACAACTAATTATATAATAATGAATGAAAATTGCTGTCTCAATATGATTATAAATCAAAGGTGAGACAGCAATTTTTTGGCTCTTTGTCAAGAGTTGGGGTGAAAATGTTTTAATTGTTCAGTCCGTAATTCATTTCATTCGCACTTAAAGTTTCATTCATACTACCTGTTCGGTACCCTCTTAGGTCTAGGGATACATAGGTGAAACCAATTTTACGAAATTCCTCATATAGTTTGTTGCGGGTATTCGTATCGAGAAGTAATGCAAATCCTTTTTCATCGGTTTCAATACGTGCTAAATTGTTATGAATTCGCACTCTTACCTGCCATATTCCTAAATCCAACAAGTATTGCTCTGCCTTATCAATCATTATCAGTTTTTCCGGTGTGATACTTTCTCCATACGGGAAACGAGACGAGAGACATGCAAAGGAAGGTTTATTCCAAGTAGGCAGATCGAATTCTCTGGATAACTCTCGTATTTCCGCTTTCGTAAATCCAACATGTCTTAATGGACTATGTATTCCTAGCTCCTTTACTGCAATCAAACCGGGACGATAGTCACCATTATCATCACTGTTTGAAGCTTCAAGTACTGCTGTTATATGCTTTTCCTTTGCCATTTCTGTTATCTTTGTAAAGAGCTCGGATTTACATAGATAACAACGGTTTTTAGGATTATTCGAAAATCCATCGATGTCAAGTTCTTCTGAATCCACTACATAATGCTCAATCTCATGCTCCAATGCATAATTGGTTGCCTCATTAAGTTCTCTCTCTGGGAAGCTAAGTGAGCGGGCGGTAACGGCTATGATATTTTGACCGAGTGCTTCTTTGGAAGCGTGTAATAAGAAAGTAGAGTCAACACCGCCAGAAAAAGCAATCGCTGCACTACCAAGGTTCTTTAAATACGCTAATAATTCTTGATATTTTAAATGTAATTCGTCCATTTTTTCTCCATTCCTGTGCGCATTTTATGCACATATAAAGTTTGAATCAAGCAAGATGTAAGCACAAACTATATATAAAAGATTTCTCTTTCACGTCGGTGCCTAACAACCCAACATATTACTTTATTCATATAAGAATACTATGAAATATATATATTTTATATAACTCTTAATGGACTGTCAAGTGTGAAGTTATTTACACTCAAGACAGATAAACGCTGTTGACATAAGAATCTTATAGTGTTAAAGTCAAGAAAATGGATAATTAATACAATACATTATATTACGAACTGGTGGGAGACAATTATGATAAAAACAGTAATACTTGATATTGGAAATGTACTTGCTTGCTTTGGTTGGAAGGATTATTTAACTGAATGTGGTTATGATAAGGAATTATTTGATCGCATTAGTGCATCGACAGTATACAGTGACGCCTGGAAGGAATGGGACAGGGGGAGTATATCGAGGGATGAGATGGCTAATATCTGCAGCCAATATGACAATAGTATAGAGCAAGAGATAAGGAAATTCTTTGAACATATTTATAATACCGTACGTGAGTATGAATACTCAGAGGCTTTTGTAAAGCAACTAAAGGATAATGGTTATCAGGTGTATCTTCTCTCAAATTTTAACGGAGGTCATTACGAATATTGCAAGGAAAATCTTCGGTTTTTAAAATATGTAGATGGAGGCGTGATATCTTATGAAGTTAATCATGTAAAACCGGAACCGCAGATATATCAGATTTTACTCGATAAATATAATATAAATCCATCATGTGCAGTATTTCTTGATGATATGGAGGAGAATCTGGAAGCTGCAAAATCATTTGGTTTACATACAGTATTAGTGAAAAGCCATGTACAAGCACTAGATCATTTAAGAAGTTTTGGAGTTGCTATATAAGAAAAAAATGAAAATATAAAAGGGAGGATAGAGATGAAGCGGGCAAAGAAATTAATAGTTAGGTTTGCTATTTTGCTTATTAGTATGGGATTTGTAGGAATTATCGCATTATTTTGTATAAACTTATATATAACCTCTTCAGTTAAAGGCAGAGTAGTTACTGTCAATGAATCAGTAAAAATAAAGAACTTAGATTGTATTATTATCCTTGGAGCGGGAGTATGGAAGAATAATACCCCTAGTCCAATGCTCAAGGATCGTTTGGATCAAGGGATTGAATTATATAAGGCAGGAGTTTCCAATCGTTTGTTAATGAGCGGGGATCACGGTCGCACTAATTACGATGAAGTTAATGTCATGAAACAGTATGCGATTGATGCTGGAGTCCCGTCCGAAGATATATTCATGGATCATGCAGGCTTTTCAACCTATGAGAGTATGTACAGAGCGAGAGATATCTTTCAGGTGAAAAAAATGTTGGTGATTACTCAAAAATATCATATGTATCGCTCTTTATACGATGGAAAAGGACTAGGACTAGATGTGTACGGTATAACTTCTGATCCAAGGCAATATCGTGGACAAAATTACAGAGAGGCAAGAGAAATTTTGGCACGTTGTAAGGATTTTTTCTATATTATTGTAAAACCAAAACCAACCT
Organism: Bacillota bacterium; assembly: GCA_023392615.1. Classification (GTDB taxonomy): domain Bacteria; phylum Bacillota; class Clostridia; order Lachnospirales; family Lachnospiraceae; genus Mobilitalea. Next base: position 203,166 of record JAEVYT010000030.1, read on the forward strand.
ATTTAGGAGATGTAATTCCTGTAAGTGGTAACGGTAATTCGACGAACGATAAATAATTCCCGTGAGAACTTACCACTGTTTCCCTACCCTACACAAGGTGATGAGCAGTATTTAGTGAAACATACAAAAAACCGTACAAATACACAAAGCGTGTGTTTGTACGGTTTTTTGTATGTTTTTATAATATCGGTGAATAATACAAAGAAACAACATTATGAATTGATAAAATGGGAGTTAAGACATGAACAAATACAGACTAGGCATAGACATAGGTTCCACTACTGTGAAAGTAGTGGCTCTCGATGATAAAGATCAATTGATTTACCAGGAATATAGACGTCATTTATCAGATATAAGAAATACGATATTAAGTGTGCTAAAAGAATGCCATAAGGGTTTGGGTGAATCCATGGTGAAGGTGAATATCACTGGCTCTGGTGGATTATCTCTTTCTGAATGGCTTGGAATCGATTTTGTTCAGGAGGTGATTGCCTGCTCCAATGCGGTTGAAAAATTCATACCTCAAACTGATGTAGTAATTGAACTAGGTGGGGAAGATGCTAAGATTACTTATTATGGAACAGGCATGGAGCAAAGGATGAACGGTAGCTGTGCTGGAGGGACTGGTGCATTTATTGATCAAATGGCGGTGCTTTTGGACACGGATGCATCAGGGTTGAATGACCTAGCGAAGGGACACACAATGATATATCCGATTGCTTCTAGATGTGGGGTGTTTGCAAAAACAGATATTCAGCCACTTATTAATGATGGGGCTAGGAGGGAGGATATTGCAGCTTCCATATTTCAGGCAGTTGTTAACCAAACAATCGGAGGATTATCTTGTGGAAAGCCGATTCGAGGGAAAGTGGCATTTTTGGGAGGACCGTTATTTTTCCTCTCAGAGCTAAGAGAACGATTTAGTGAAAGCTTAGGATTAAAGGTTGGGGACGGAATATGCCCACAGAATTCTCAGCTCTATGCTGCAATTGGTGCAGCGCTTAACATTATCAATGAGAATACATTGAGTATGAATGATCTTGTAAAGAAGTTTGAACAAATTAAAGACCGCGCAGATGATGAGGTTAAAATACTTTCTCCATTATTTAATAAGAAAGATGAATATAAGGATTTCTTGGAACGCCATGATAGAGCAAAAGTAAACAGAGGTGATTTAAAACATTATCAGGGCAAGGTTTATCTTGGGATTGACGCAGGATCTACAACTACGAAGGTTGCATTAATTGGTCAAGAAGGAGAACTTCTCTACTCCCATTATAGCAATAATGAGGGGAATCCGCTGTCAAAGCTTATTATGATTATGAAGGAATTGTATCAACAGTTACCGGAGAAAGTAAAGTTAAGTAAATGTACGGTAACCGGTTATGGAGAAGCATTAATTAAATCAGCGCTGCACGCAGACATTGGTGAGATTGAGACGATTGCTCATTATAAAGCGGCGGAGCATTTTCTGCCAGGAGTCGACTTCATCCTTGATATTGGTGGGCAGGATATGAAATGCCTACGCATCAAAAATGGTGCGATAGACAGCATACTATTAAATGAAGCTTGTTCCTCCGGTTGTGGCTCCTTTCTTGAGGGCTTTTCCACTTCGTTAAAGATTGGTGTGGAGGAATTTGCAGAAGAAGCGTTATTCGCAAAATCTCCTGTTGACCTTGGTACAAAGTGCACTGTTTTTATGAATTCCAGAGTAAAACAAGCACAAAAGGAAGGTGCGACGATACCGGATTTGTCTGCTGGCTTATCGTATTCAGTTATAAAAAATGCCTTATACAAGGTAATAAAAGTAAGAGATGAAAAAGATCTTGGGACTAAAATTATTGTACAGGGGGGTACCTTTCATAATAATGCGGTGCTTCGCTGCTTTGAAAAGATAACCGGGAAGGAAGTGGTAAGACCGGATATATCAGGATTAATGGGGGCTTATGGTGCTGCGTTGATTTCAAGGGAGCGTTATAGAGAAGGAGAGATGAGTTCGCTTTTAAAAGCGTCGGAGTTAAATGATTTTACAATGAAGGTTTCTTCAGCAAGATGTGGAAAATGTACAAATCAATGCTTGCTCACGATTAACACCTTTTCAACAGGTGAGAAATTTATTGCCGGTAATCGATGTGAGAAAGGAACAGGAATCATTCAGTATATGAATGATCGATTGCCGAATCTTTATCAATATAAGTATCGTAGAACCTTTGGGTATACCCCTCTTAGTGAAAAGGAAGCAATTAGAGGAACCATAGGAATACCGAGAGTATTAAATATGTATGAAAATTATCCCTTCTGGTTCGCCTTTTTTAATACACTTGGTTTTCGCGTTATCCTATCCTCTCCCTCATCTAAGAAATTATATGAAAAAGGATTGGAAACCATCCCATCAGAATCAGCCTGCTATCCAGCTAAACTTACGCACGGACATATCATGGATCTGATAGATCAAGGTATTACTACAATATTTTATCCGTCCATCGTATATGAGAAAAAGGAATACCAGGATGTGAATAATCATTATAATTGTCCGATTGTTATCTCATATCCGGAGGTGATACGCAATAACATGGATGAAATAAAGAATAAAAATGTGCGGATTTTATCCCCGTTTTTATCTTTAGAAAATAAAAAGGTTTTAGTAAAAAGGTTAACAGAAGAATTGGCGGATTACGAAATCAGTGAAGATGAAATTAGACTTGCAGTAGCTATGGCATGCAGAGAGAGAGACTATTATAAAGGTGATATTAGAAGGAAGGGGGAAGCTGTTTTAGAACAGCTTCGTAAAGAAGAACGGCATGGAATTGTGTTATGTGGCAAACCCTATCATGTAGATCCGGAGATTAATCACGGTATCGCTGAAATGATCTCATCCTATGGCATGGCGGTATTGACAGAGGATAGTATCTCGCACCTGCTACCACTTAAGGATAAATTAAGAGTTGTAGACCAATGGGTATATAATTCAAGACTATACCGAGCAGCTACTTTGGTTGCAAAGGAACCATATTTGGATATGGTTCAGCTCAATTCATTTGGATGTGGTTTGGATGCAGTAACCTCAGATCAAATAGCTGAAATACTATCAAAGGGAAATAAAATCTATACGATGATAAAAATAGATGAAGGAAATAATCTTGGTGCAGCAAAAATACGAATTCGTTCCTTGAAAGCAGCAGTGGAAGAACGGTGTAATAACATGGAACACGAGATGGCTGAGGAAATCACGATCCTTCCCCCTACATTTACAAGAAAGATGAGAAAACTGCACACGATACTTGCACCACAAATGGCTCCAATGCATTTTGAATTAGTTCAGGAGGCTGCCAGAGCTTGTGGTTATCGGATGGTTGTATTACCGGCAGATGACAAAAGTGCAATCGACGAAGGGCTCAAATATGTGAACAATGATGCTTGCTATCCGGCGATTATTATGATAGGGCAAATTGTACAGGCTCTAAAATCAGGAAACTATGATGTAGATCAAACTTCGGTAATCATTACACAAAGTGGAGGCGGATGTAGAGCAACCAACTATATTGCATTTTTAAAGTTAGGCTTACAACAGGCAGGTTTTGGCCAAGTACCGGTTATCTCCCTAAATACCATTGGGCTGGACAAGCAACCGGGGTTTAAGATGTCACTGAGTATGATTAATCGATGCATTATGGCTCTAATTTATGGGGATTTATTTATGAGGGTTCTCTTTCGAACCAGACCTTATGAACGCTTTCCTGGTTCCGCTCAGTTACTTTATGAAAAATGGAATGAGGTTGCAAAAGATAATATCAAATCAGCGAATCGAAGAACATTTCGTAAGAACATCAGCGAGATAGTACGTGATTTTGATCATCTAGAGCTTATGGAAATCAAAAAGCCAAGAGTGGGAGTGGTAGGAGAGATTTTAGTAAAATATCATCCTACCGCCAATAATGATATCGTTACGATATTAGAACAAGGAGGAGCTGAGGCAGTTGTACCCGATCTTATGGATTATTTCTTATATTCTACTTTTAATTCGGGATTCCGATCTCGATATCTGGCCGGGAAGAAACTAGACAAACAGTTAAGTGACATTGCGATGAACTATATCATGAGCTTTCGTAATATCATGAAGCAGGAGCTGGAAAAGAGTAAACGTTTTACTTCACCAACACCAATACAGGAGTTGGCGAAGATGGCTTCTTCTGTGCTGTCACTGGGGAATCAGACTGGAGAGGGATGGCTTGTAACAGCAGAGATGTTAGAGTTTATTGAGCAGGGAACCAGTAATATCATATGTGTTCAGCCGCTTGCCTGCTTACCCAATCATGTTACCGGTAAGGGAATGTTCAAACCGCTAAAGGATCGTTATCCAAAAGTAAATATTATGGGTATAGATTATGATCCTGGCATATCCAATGTAAACCAGCTAAACCGTATTAAGCTTTTATTATCCATAGCAAAGAAGAATAATAAGGATTAATATTTAGGTTATGATAAATAATAATATTGGTTTATGATTAGATAAAAGAACGGATGCAATTTTCTCTTTTTTATACTCAAAATAGTGAAAGATTATGAATTAATGTATGTTTAATGTCAAAAGTATGAAAGTGTTTTATTTAATATAATTGTTTGTTGGAGACTAAATACCTAAGTAATTGTATAATAAATAATTAAGCCTTCTCAAAATTTTAAAATGATTTCTTGACAATTAGCCTGACCATAATATATACTATCTTTCAAATAATCAAAAGCGTTGATAAGAACTAGTACGAATTCGAACTTTCTTACAGAAAGCTGCCGGCCGATGAGAGGAGCAAGAAGGTGAATTCCGAATACATCTTTGAGCATCACACCGAACAGGAACACTAAGTAGGCTGTTGACGGTTCCCTGCACCCGTTATCGTGCTAGAGTATAACTAAGCTATATTTATAGATATCCTATTATCGGATTCTCAACGAAGTTTAGCGTACTCAAAGAGGTTGGCTATGAGAGTAGTCGATAAATATGAGGTGGTACCGCGAGATGATATCCCGCCCTCTAATTCATTAGAGGCGCGGGATTTTTTTGTTTTTAGATACTATTTCTGCAAAGGAATTAAGCTAATGTATCTTATAATATAAAAAGTCATTCCGTGAAGAATGCACACTCGACACGTAATATATACATGCGTATTGAATTTATCTGCTTATGGCAGAAAGGGCTCGATGCTAGTATATATCAAATTACATTCATTATAATAATTAGAAAGGTTGAACGAGAATGAAGTATTCAGTAGAAGAACAATTAAGAATTATCACAAAAGGAGCAGCGCAGATAATATCGACAGAGGAATTAAAAGAGAAACTAATTAGGTCAGAGAGGGAGAAGAGGCCGTTAACGGTGAAATTGGGACTGGATCCTACGGCACCGGATATTCATCTTGGTCATACAGTAGTTTTACGCAAAATCAAACAAATACAGGATATGGGGCATCACGCAGTTATCATCATAGGTGATTTCACCGGGAAGATCGGTGATCCGACTGGTAAATCTAAAACACGCGTTCCTCTGTCTAGGCAACAGGTGATTGAGAATGCGAAAACGTATACAGATCAGATATTCAAAATTATTAATCCGGATAAAACTACTGTTCGTTTTAACAGTGAATGGCTGTCGCAACTTAATTTCGAAGACGTAATTCGGTTATCTTCAACGACTACAGTAGCCAGGCTATTAGAGAGAGATGATTTTCAAAGTCGATTCAGACGAAGCGAAGCGATCGGGTTACATGAGTTTTTCTATCCATTGATGCAAGGATATGATTCAGTAGAAATAAAAGCGGATATAGAATTAGGCGGAACAGATCAGACATTTAATATACTTATGGGACGTACACTTCAGGGTGTATATGGGCAGGAAAGACAAATTGCTTTGTTTATGCCAATTTTGGAAGGGCTAGACGGAGTGGAGAAGATGAGCAAAAGCCTTGGTAATTATATAGGGATTTATGAACCGGCGGAGATAATGTTTAAAAAAGTAATGGAGATACCGGATCATTTAATTATCAGATACTTTGAACTGGTTACGGATGAATATCCAGCTCAAATTGATGAAAGGAAGGAACAGCTAGATAATGGTAAAAATCCAAGAGATATAAAATTAGAGTTAGCAAAGACAATTACAGGATTATATCATTCTAATGATGAGGTAATTAAAGCATGGGAATACTTCCATACCGTATTTCAAAATCATAATATCCCGGAGAATATGCCAGAGATTATAGTAAAAGCTTCCAGTTTGACAATATATGATGTGGTGTCAAAATTAGTCGAGCATAATATAATTGCATCCTCAAGTGAGTTTCGTAGATTAGTGAATCAGGGAGGTGTTCAATTAAATCAGGAAAAAGTTCTATCCTTAGAAAGTCCATTGCAGGGGGAGGATAATGTATTAAAGATAGGAAAGAAAAAATTTGTACGTATTGTAAGAGAGATATAGGTAGAGAGTTTGCTAATTCGCAAAAGATAAAGCCCAATGGCCGTGTTCCATGGCCATGGGCTTTGCACAAACAAATTTTACTTAATCGGATTCGGTTTCTTCTTGTGTAGGTTTTAATAAAATATGAACCTTATCCACACGATTTTTGTCTACGGAAGCAACAGTAAAGACGACATTATTATCTTCAACAGTCTCACCCTCTTCCGGAAGATGATCTAGTAAGAATATGATATGACCTGCAATGGAATCATAATCATCAGATTCCAAATCGAGTCCGAGTGCTTCGTTAATCTCAAATAGTTTGGTAAAACCATCAACAATATATTCGTTCTCTGATAATGCTTTAATACTATCCTCTTCGTCATCGTCGTATTCATCACGAATCTCACCAACGATTTCTTCCAGTAGATCCTCTATCGTAATCAAACCTACCGTCGCACCATATTCATCCAATACAATGGCTTGAGGGATAGAGTTTCTTCTCATCTCTATTAATAATTCGGAGGTCTTTTTGTATTCATAAGTAAAATAAGGCTCTCTTATAATATCAATTATGTTAAAATTCTCTTTCTCTCCTTGATAAAAGAAAACATCTTTGAGATTGACGGTTCCGATTATGTTATCACGGGCATCGGAATACACCGGCATTCTTGTATATTTTTCTTCATAGAAAGCCTGAACCAATTCGTCATATGTTAATTCAACATTGGCAAACGCCATATCTGTTCTAGGGACCATAACATCTTTTGCCAAGGAATCGCCAAAATCAACCACATTGGTTATCATTCTACGTTCTTCGCTTTCGATAACACCTTCCTCATGACTGTACTCCAGAATAGAACGAAATTCATTTTCTGTGATTGCCATAGTTTTAGCTTTTGCATCAATACCTAATAACCGTAGGAAACCGTTACATATCTTATTCAGCACAAAAACAATTGGATTCAAAAGAACTACTATCAAATATATGGGGCCAGCCAATGCAAGCGCTAAACGTTCCGTATAGATACTGGCTATCGTTCGGGGTATGATAGAACCAAATACTAAAAACAATAATATTAAAATCGCAACCGCCAGCCAGATAAACTGGTCTCCCCAGTAATGCTTTGCCATGATGGCAGCAAATGCAGCTGCGGATATTTTAGCCACGTTTTTACATACAGAGATAGCACTTAGCATCTGCTGTTTATCTTCTATTAGTTTTCCGGCGGTCTTAGCACCTCTTGTATTGTCATCTGCTAGTGATCTTATCCGTAACTTATTCACCGCATTCAATGCTGCTTCTGAAGCGGTAAAGAATGACGATAAAATCAATAATATAAACAATAAAATAGGCTGCCACAAATCACTGGGATCCAATCAATCATCTCCTAAATCAAAATTAGTTTATTAAAATCATTATTATTTAAGGTATATTTTACAATTTACAATCTTACCTTACTGATGGAGTAATGTCAAGATTTACACACTTTTTTCGGTTCACTTCATAAAATATTTATACATATCTTCAATTGAATCTTTGTCACAATAAAATGAAAAATGGACATAAATGAGTTAATTGTGAACTTAATTTCACTTGTAGAATAATGAGAAATGGTGTATGATTCAATGCATAGCGTTTTAACGTGATTTTTATCTTAGTTAGGTACATTTCCAAGGAGGAATATAATGAGAAAAAAATCTCATATCTCACTTGCGAAGTTTTTAATGAACAACATGCAAGTACAGGATCTAAATGAACATAAAAAAGCTTTTTATATTGGAAGTATTTTACCAGATATCACCCCATCTTTCTTAACAAAAAGACATACCTTTGATGAAACAATAATTACATTGATTGAAGAAATTAGAAAAATTACAATAGATTATGATTTTAAAAAAGGTATCAATGGATATTATGCAAGACATCTGGGCGTAATTACACATTATCTTTCGGATTATTGTACGTATCCTCATAATGATATTTACGATGGTAATATAAAGGGTCATGTGACGTATGAAAAGGAGTTGAAGCACTCCCTTAAGGCTTACGTTAATCAAGAAAATAATCAGAGAGAACGACTTCAAAGACAGAGAAATTGTTCATTTGATGATATTATCTATCTGATCAAAAAAACACATGAGGAGTATTTAAAGGCGGTTAAGAATATTCATCAGGATATTCACTTTATTATCGAATTATCTTATAAGGTTGTGGATGCGATTCTTTCCTTTTTGGAGAAATCTTTATATGAGTTACATAGCTCAAGACATTCTATGATGTATAGTTAAGAAGCAAATAACAACGATAACAAAACTTTAATGTTTTGTTATCGTTGTTTTAATATTCAGAAAATTTTGAAAAAGTGTAGAAGGGTATGTATCTACAGAGATATGGAACACTATCATGAAATCTTGTAGTTATGACTGCATCATACTATAATATTATAATATAATTATGTATGTGAGCACATTTATGGAGTGGATCAAGCAAAGGAGGGCTTCACTTATGATTCGTATTAAGGGTGAAGTGAAGGAAATTGATTATGATACGTTATTTGAACTGATAATGCCGTTTCTCGTAAGCTGGCTGTCGGATCAGAATAATAAATTCTATGGTTTAGTGACAAAATTGATTAGCAATCAGGGGAAACCGAATCGACTTTCCAAACTAATTGTATCTGCCATGCCCAAAAAGACAGAATTGGCTGTATGGGCTCTTCCTCATTTTGATGAAATGTTAGTGGAATATATGAATCATATCACTAAAAAGAATGGAATTGTGGCACGAGTAAGTGATTTGAAGGCGCAAACAATAGAAAGGAGTGGCAAGAAGATGCTACGAATTGAATTTTTGATTGATGAGGTTGATTATGAGAAGACCGCTGAAGATCTATTACCGATTATATTACAGCAGTTATCCGAGAAGGAGGATAGCAGCTCCAAACTTCCTAAATTGCTTTTAAGTCTTAAGAAGCTTCCAAGACAGGTCTTGGGAGCAGCAGTAAGAGCAATTCCGAAGGAGCAAAGAGATGAAATTACCTGTTTATTTTTAAATGAATATAAGGAAGAGTTAACCGGTGTGTTGAATGACTTACTTCTTCAAAATAGTATCAAAGCAGAAGTACAGAATATTAAAATTGATACAAAATAAACAGATATTATACATTCCTGCTATTTTTTAATAATTTTTTAATGTAATTTAACTCTTGTTATGGTAAAATATGGCGTAGTTAGTTATTAAAATAACAAGTGATTACAAAATAGGAGGATGTTTACATGGAATATGTACTGCAAACCGATGGTTTGACGAAGCATTTTGGCAAAAAAGCAGCTGTCAATGGAATAAATCTGAATGTTCGTAGGGGAGATATTTATGGATTTATCGGAAGAAATGGTGCTGGAAAGACTACGTTAATTCGTATGGTTGCCGGATTGGCTCGTCCAACCAGTGGTAGCATAAGACTTTTTGAAGGGGACAATTTGGAAGAACAGCGGAAGAAAACAGGAACTATGATAGAAAATCCTGCGGTTTTTCCTCATATGACAGCAAAGCAAAATCTTGAATATTATTGCATATTATTCGGGCTTAATTCGAAAACAACGATTGATAATATGTTGACTTTAGTTGGGCTTTCGGGTACCGGCAAGAAAAAAGCAAAGAACTTCTCGCTGGGTATGAAGCAAAGACTTGCAATTGCAATCTCATTATTAGGTGATCCGGAATTCCTTATGTTAGATGAACCGATTAATGGACTTGATCCTTCAGGCATCAAGGAAATTCGTGAATTGATACTGAAATTGAATAAGGAGAGGGAGATAACAATTCTCATTTCTAGTCATATTCTTGGAGAGTTATCCAAGATGGCGACACGTTATGGTGTAATCAATAATGGTGTTATGGTTACGGAATTTACAAATGAGGAACTGCAACAAAGATGTAAGGGTGAATTAGAGATTAAAGTGGATAATGTGATAGAAGCAAAGAAAATAATCTCTTCCATTGTTAATCCCGTAGCAATTGAAGTAGTAGATGATAACACATTACATATTCATGAAGATATGGATAAAGCGGGTGTTATCAATATGGAACTTGCAAAGTGCGGAATCATTGTTAATTCAAGTTCTGTTGTCGGTCAGGATCTCGAAGCATATTTTATGCAGCTGATGGAAAGTACCGATAAGACAATGAATTAATAATAGATAGGATGGAGGAATATTATAATGTCAAAATTATTAAAATCGGATTTTTACCGACTGTTTCGTAGTAAATCATTTTATATATGTGGTTTTATTGGGGTAGCATTATTTAATTTAAGTATAATCGGACTTTATTATGCAACTAAAATGATGGCTGATCAGACTGGGAATATATCAGCAATAGCGAATTATACCGGAATACTATATGGAATCAGTGCATTTGCTGATATGGATAATCAGATTATTCTATCAATAATTTTGGGTATGTTTGTGACCTCTGAGTTTTCCCACGGTACGATGAAGAATTCAGTATCCAAAGGGTTTTCCAGAATTTCAATCTATTTTTCAAAATTAATAACTATGGTTGTTGCCAGTTATATCGTACTACTTGTAACATTTGTTACAGGTGTAATTAGCGGAAGCTTAGTAACTGGAAAAATTGGTGATTTTTCAAAAACTCCTGTGGTAGAATATGCAAAGATGGTTAGTGTTGAGTTGATTTTATATGCAGCTTTCGCAGCTTTACTTGTATTTGTTGGATTTTTGATACGTAATTTAGGAGGAGTAATTGCAATTAATATAATAGGTGTGACAATGTTTATTCCTATCCTATGTAATTTACTACAAATGTTCACGAACAATAAAGTGATGTTTACTTACGCAAGCTTGAGGGATAACATGTCAGTGTTGATTTCGGGTACGGAGCCCGACTATATGCGCACTATTTTCGTAGCAGTTATATACTTGGTAATCTCAACTGGGATTGGAATATTAGCTTTCACTAAAACTGATGTAAAATAAATAATGACCTTAATAATCCCGCTAAATGTATTTGTGTTGCATAATCCCGCCAAATACATTTAGCGGGATTACTTCATACACCTCGAGTAATCTATGTCTTCCTAAATGATAGATTATAAAAAATAACTATAGTAAACATTCTTGCAAAATTAATACAAAGTTCACTTAAGAAACAGCATAGCATATATTATTATGAAGTTTTGAATTGTCGTGGGATTAATAAAGTCCATGGCAGAATGGAGTATTATGCAGATTCATATAGTGAAAGCAGGAGATACTATGGCTTCCATTGCTAATCAGTATGGAGTATCTGCTGAGAGGATTATTATTGAAAATGAGCTTCCGAATCCGGATAATCTTCTTGTCGGTCAAAGTATAGGGATTCGAACACCAAATACCGTATACACAGTAGCGGCTGGAGATACGGTATTTGGGATTGCACAAAGGTATGGCGTGGAGCCGAATCTAATTTATCAAAACAATCCTCAGGTTGCTGGAAGACAGGGACTGGTCCCGGGAGAGGTTATTGTGATAACGTATGCAAATGAAGAGAAGATAGATACAGTCGTAACGAATGGGTATGCATATCCGTTTATTGACAGGGCAGTTCTGCGAAAAACATTACCGTTTCTGACTTATCTATCCTTATTTACCTATGGATTTACGCCGACCGGTGAATTAGTTCCGATAGAGGATACGGAACTAATTGCCATAGCAAAAGAATTTGGGGTAGCACCAATTATGGTGCTAGCGCCAATGGATGCTCAGGGTAATTTTAGCAGTGAAAGCGCACATGCCATGTTTACAAATGCGGAAGCTCAGACGAATTTGATCAATAATTTGGTTACTGCATTACAAGCGAAGGGATATGCTGGTATTGATATTGATTTTGAGTTTATATTGCCTGAGGATAGACAGCTATTTATTAATTTTGTATCGGCAGTGAACACCGCTCTAAATAATATAGGACTAATTACATTAGTCGCACTTGCCCCTAAAACTTCAGGTGAGATGAAAGGCCTTCTTTATGAAGCACATGATTATGAAGCAATCGGAGCAATCGCAGACGAGGTTCTTTTGATGACATATGAATGGGGTTATACCTATGGCCCCCCCATGGCAACCTCCCCGATTAATAATATGCGAAGGGTATTGCAATATGGCGTATCAGTAATTGATCCAGATAAAATATTAATGGGGACTCCAAACTATGCTTATGATTGGCCGCTACCATTCGTACAGGGCACAACGTCTGCCCAGTCCTTAGGAAACCAGGAAGCTATCATTCGAGCAGCCAGTTATGGCGTACCGATTCAATTCGACGAGGAGGCACAATCTCCCTTTTATAATTATACAACAGCTGAGGGCGTAGCACACGTGGTATGGTTTGATGATGTCAGAAGTATGAATGCTAAACTACGTCTTATCCCGGAGTTTAATCTAAATGGGTCTGGAGTATGGCAGGTCATGAGATATTTCCCCGGACTTTGGATGAATATGTCTTCTTTATTCAATATCACAAAAGTATAAGTATGCATCGATAGTTTTTTATTTACAAAGTAATTCAGTCAGTTTATAATTACAATTGTGTTCCCTACTTATGTAAATGGGAATATTATCCATTGCATTGATATCCAAAGAGAAAAAAGATACTGTAGGTATCGGAAAATAGCTGATTGGAGGATTTATGAAGAATAAAATAGTGAAAGAAATTATTAGTTGGATTCTGGTCTTTGTATGTGCGATTGCATTGGCCACATTCATTAATAAGGTTATCATACTGAAGGTTGAGGTTCCCACCGGATCTATGGAAAAAACGATAATGACTGGAGATCGGGTAATCACCTCAAGACTATCATACTTGTTTTCTGATCCTAAAAGAGGAGATATTATAGTATTCCCATTTCCTGATAATGAAAAAGTTGATTATATCAAACGAATTATTGGTCTTCCGGGTGAAACAATTGAAGGAAAAGATGGCTATGTATATATTGATGGAAAGAAACTGGAAGAAAAGTATGTGACTTCAACCCTTGATGAGGATTTCGGCCCCTATGTTATTCCGAAGGATTCTTATTTTATGATGGGAGACCACAGAGAGATCTCTGAGGATGCAAGATACTGGAAGAATAAATTCGTTAAAAGAAATAAGATTATTGGAAAAGCTATTTTGAAATATCCACACATAAAATGGCTAAATCATAATGTTTATAACAAGTAATAATTAGCCCGAGGGAATATGTGATTTATTTCCTCGGGCTGTTTTGATTTAAAAACAAGTTATAATATTTTTTAGGATAATTAATCTATAAAAACAGGGAGATAATTTTTTATAAGTTAATTTAATTAATAGAAATAGGTTGATAATTTTTTAGTAAGCTAATTTAATAAATAGAAATAGGTTAAAATTGTTTTTTAGTTAATTTAATCAATAGAATTAGATTAAAGATTGTATGAAGGAAGCTAACTTTATAGTAACAGGTTATTCGTTACGTGATTAATTTTACTATGGCTGATAAGGAGCGATAGCGCCAAGGACTGTTTTTTCGAGCGCTTCCTTACCATATTGGTCAATCTCATTTTTATTGCGATCACCGTGCGTCAGACAACCTGCTCCGCCAATACAACCGCCGCTACAAGCCATACCTTCAATAAAATTATTCGGTAGAACATTCTTGGAAGCTTTTAATAATGCGGTACGACAAGCTTCAATTCCATCACATGCGATCGGGTTAAACTTAAAATCCTCATGTCCCTTCTCTTTTAGTACTTCTTTGACCGCTTCGGATAATCCACCGCTACGTGCGAAGATTCGTCCAAAATAGGAAGCATTATCTAAGATATCCTCAGGTAGATTTTCCATATTGATACCCATGCTATCAATCAGTGCTTGCAATTCTTCAAAGGTGATTACACTATCGACATAGGGGGCTACCTCAGGATTACTCATCTCCATCTTCTTTGCGGTACAGGGTCCAATGAAGATAACTTTTGAAGTTGGGTCAGTCTTTTTAATGTATTTTGCAATCATAGCCATTGGAGAAAGGTTGTGTGAAATATGCTTTGCCAATGCCGGAAATTGCTTTTTGATATAATCTACAAATGCAGGGCAGCAGGAACTTGTTAAAAAGCCTTTTTCCAATAATTCGTCTGCTTCAGAACTAGTAACCATATCTGCACCGAGAGCAGCCTCCACGACACTGTGAAAGCCTAGTCTTTTTATTGCGGTGATTACCTGACCCAGCTTTACATATTTAAACTGACTTCCAATGGAAGGGGCTATAACTGCATATAATTTATATTTTGTGTTACTTTTACTTGCCTTGATCATATCAACAACATTTACAATATAGGATTTGTCCATAATTGCTCCAAAAGGACATTGGTAAACACATGCTCCACAGGAGATACATTTATTATTATCTATTATTGCCTTTTTATTATCATCCATGCTAATGGCTTTTACTTTGCAGGCATTTTGGCAAGGACGTTTATGGTTTGTAATTGCGCTGAAGGGACAGACGGAGGCACATTTTCCACATTCCACACATTTATCGTGATCAATGATCGCCTTCTGATTACGATCAAATGTGATGGCACCCATTTTACACACTTCTTCACAACGATGTGCAATACAGCCTCTACATGCGTCCGAAACCTCATAGCCTCCCACCGGACATTCATCACATGCAATGTCAAGAACTTCTATAACATTTGGATTTTCGGCGTTACCACCCATTGCTAGATTAATTCTTTCGCCCACAATTGCACGCTCCTTATAAATACAGCAACGCATGGTGGCTGTCTGACCATCAACGATAGTTTGCGGAATGTTATAAAGTGCATGATGTAAATCATTATAGAATGCTGATGTTGAAACTTCTTTTAATACTCTATATTTTAAATACTGAACCTTGGTGTCAAATTTACCCATATGTTTACCTTTCCGGACATGTCATAAACATTACGACATATACCTAACTAGCAGTAATTATAGAATTTATATACTATACTGAACTAATTTTTTATGTTAAATGATTAATAATATGTAACTTGAATTCGTTTTCCAATCTTGCGCAAGCATTCCGATAATTCATCAATTAATCTCATTTTTATACTAAAATTAATCGGTAGTGTTGGATTTTGATGAGCAGGGTTGATCGCTTTACCTACATAAAAATTAATATCTGTGGCTTCCTCAAATAGCAGTTTAGCAATAAGCGAAGCTGCATCTTGGCGATAACCCCATTGTGCGTAGCAAGCATTGTCCTCCAGATAATTCTTCGCATAATAGAGTACGCGATTAATGGTGATGACTCCTTCTGTTACAAGATCAACTCCTGGTATCTTAGCAATTGGAGGTATCTCATTATCATGATATTCAAAACCAGTACTGATTTCTTTACCTAGATATTCTGCTGCAAGAGAGGAAGTAGTCCCTCCGCATACAACATGTTTTCCATCTTGATTAAAAAACTTAGATAGCATATCTTCTAAATCTTCTGGATTGGAGGGGGGACCGATCAGTAAATTGATAAGCTGCCTCTTTCTGATTTTTACAGCAGCAATAGTGGTATCATCGCCCGGAGCTTGCCCGTATAACTGAGCACATTGTTCCAATAATATGGTTGAGACCATCTTAGGTGAATAATTCTCTTCATACATTAATTCAAGGAATTCAATTATGTTATCTCTTTGCCATCCAAAATTGAAGGTTTTACCGACTCCGGCATAGATTGCACCATCACTCATCGATATTAACATATCACCGGGTAAAAGCTCTAGTTTCGATTGGAAAATTTTCTTATCTCCAAGCTGGATTTGATTCATTTCATACTCACAGTTCACACCATCACGCATTAAAATCACCTGAGGATTATCATACTGAATTACTTCAGCTATTTTATTATCAACAACATGTATGATGGTAAAGGTTGAATAGGCGATACCGCGCTTCTCGCAAACTGGGAGTGTGGATGCTACCGTTGCAACACAATCTTCAATACTCATATGGTTTGCCATCATGGTAGATATGATTTTTGAAGTTAGTGTGGATAGTATATTTGCTTTTACACCGCTGCCTAAACCGTCAGCTAGAACCATAACGATCGATTTATCATTACCTTCAGCAACCTCAACATGATCACCGCATAACTGCTCACCATGTTTGTTAATGCTGAGATAGCCTACATCGGTACAAAGACTATTCATTATTCAGACTCTCCTTTAGATTAGTTAAAGCAATTTTTGTTTCAGCAGTGGTTTCGCCTAGTAACGAAGCGATTTCTTGTACAACACGCATCTGCTTTTCAATTACTTTGTCAGTGATTTCAACGGTTTGCCTGTTTAGGGATTCTTTTTTTATTTTTGTTTTCTGCTCAATTGTTACATCCTTCATAATACTGATAATAATATGATAGGTTTTATCATAAAGTACAGTTTCTTCTATATATTTACCGTAATCATCCAGATAGGTTAGTTTATCGTGTACATTCTTTTCGCTGTTCATTACCTGTAGATATACGGTCGGATTCAAGATACGTAGGACCGGTTGATTGAGGATATCTCGCCCATGTTTTATGTTTAGTAACTGCTTTGCTGCACGATTGATTTGCTGGATTTCAAGATCTTCATTTAATACCATTACACCATTGGGTGTATTATATAGGATGTTATCAGAGAAGGATTCTGCTCTTTCCTTCAGATAAGGCAGACACATTGTCAAATCCGCTTTTCCCTGATAAACAGCGATTGCCTTATCACGGCATGTGTTATAACCACAGCTACCACAGTTGAGTTCTTGTAAAGAGGAGGTTTTCCCCATCTTATGTAATATTTCATTCACTGCTATACTTCCCGGCATCTTAAGGTTGGAATTCTGGAAGAGAAATTGCTTTTCAAGACGAGTGGAAGTAGGTGGTGTAACATCAAAATCTTTTTGACCGGCATAGCGATTAACACTTATGATGTCTGATAGTAACATACTATGTTTTTTATCCATAGCGGGGCCGCCGGTACAGCTACCCGCACAAGCAGACATTTCAACAAAACAATTGTTCAAATTACCGCTGATTATATTCTTAAGGGCACTAATACAATTCTCAACACCGTCTATGGCGATATAATCATAATCGTCTTCATTATATTCCATGGAACGCAGGATACCTCCAGGAATGGGGAATAATCTTGCTTTTCCGGTAGCTTGTTTTGTCTTTGGTAAAGGGGTTAGTGTAATCTGTTCCTTCTCAAACCAATCGGTTAATTCCTCAAAGGTTAACGCAGCATCAACTATATTTGGATATTGCTCTGCCTCTTCTTTTTTTGAAATACAGGGACCGATAAATACAGTGAGTGCTTCGGGATGTGCTTCCTTTATCATGGTACAATGAGTCTGCATCGGGGACATCACCTTTGCCAGATAGGGTAGTACCTCGGGATAATATTTTTGAATTAAGGTATTAACCGTATGACAACAGGAGGAGATTAGAATTTTAGATTCACCTGACTTGATCATTGATTCGTATTGTTTTTTCACAATTGTTGCACCAATAGCTGTTTCCTCTACTTCAGTAAATCCAAGCTTTATTAATGCGGTTTTCATTGAAGTGATATCAGAATTTTCGTAATTAGCAATAAAGGATGGTGCTAAACTTACGTAAACCGGTTTGCCTGAGGCAATCATTTCCTTAACAGAATCTACATCATTTCGAATTTGCTTTGCATTCTGTGGACAGGCTACAAAGCATTCGCCACAAAGAATACATTGTTCTTTTACAATATGAGCCTGCTGATCTGCAAATCGAATCGATTTAACCGGACAGTGACGGATACATTTATAACAGTTTTTACAGTTTGATTTTTTTAGTTGTATGTAATGATTCATTTTTATCAACCTCCGCGAGGATAGCACTAGCTGCGAGAGAATACTTTAGGGCAGTTTAATGTTTAGAATAGTTAAAATTTTGATAGAACATAGTCATTAAAGAATTTCTCGAAACTGTCCTTTGAAACGCCACAGACTACTTCTTCATCAATCTTTACCGATACACCATCGGTACAGCGTCCCAGACAGAAAGCAGCAGACAGCTGGATTTTATCTTCAAGATCATATTTTTCTAAGGCTTCTTTCATGAGTTGTATAATGTCATAAGAACCTTTTAAATGGCAGGAGCTGCCGACACAAATATAAATATTCATAAGATTACTCCTTTTCATGAGTTGTTAGGCAATGAGTTAACTTAGGCAGGGATCTTTTTGAATCCTAAACCGATTAATCTATTTGCACAGAAAGAACGGTGAAGCTCACACATAAGGTGCGTGCTCCTCCGTGTATTCTTTCAAGGGTTCGGGATGCCGCTTTGCCAAAGCGACATTGGATATGTTAAAACACACATCATGGAGGCTAAGTAGTTAATAACTTTAAGATTGTTAATTACTTAACGAACCCAAGTATAATACATTGTTAAAAAACTGTCAATGTTAAAAAACAATATTTTTCTTCTACTGAATGATATTGTATAAACGAACAAAGAGTATTATAATTTGCGTGATAGATTAGTGAATATGAACAGGAGGTTATAAAGACGATATAGAACAAATGGACATGACGCATACATAAACAAGGGATACGTAAAAATTATGCAATAATAATTCAAAGAAGTCTGGTTTGGTTATAAAATTAATCATTAATAGAAGGAGCGGAAAATGTATTTTATAAAACGAAATTATGAGAAAATTTTGATAGCATTATATATTTTATTTACTGGAATAATGAATGTAATTGGTTACTTTAATCTTCCTGATAAAATTGCAACTCATATGGGTATTAACGGTGAGCAATCGAACTTTATTCCAACACCTATTTACTTAATTATCAGTTTTTTGCTCGTGATATTTTTATCGATATTAGGCACTAAAAAATTTGGTGAGAAAAAGATGAAATTTCACTTTGCCACCGCAATCGTCGTAGTAGCAAATGCAGTTGTAATTATCATACAATTTAAGTAATAGAGTAAAAAAAAGAAGGTGTTGTAAAATAATGTTTTATTTAGGAACAATGCTATTCCCATCACACTGTTATCCAAACAGTGGACGAAAGCAATATAACAGTATTCCTACTTATTATTTACAACACCTCAATATTAAGTTATAGATTAAGATATTCTTCGTTCAGTTTTAAAACCTGAGCCATCGCTTCCAAGCCCGGTGCACCAATGGTGTTTCGCTTATTTACGCAGGTAGTCAAGCTGATTGCATCATAGATATCCTGTTCGAATACAGGACTTATATTCTTGAATTCTTCCAAAGACAGATCGTCAATAGAACAATTCTTATCGATACAATATAGCACCAATTGTCCAATAATACCATGTGCATCACGGAAGGGAACACCCTTATACACAAGGTAATCCGCAGCATCGGTGGCATTCGTAAAACCGTTCTTTGCGCTGCTTTCCATATTTTCTTTATTAAACTTCATTGATGAGATCATTCCGTTAAATAGCGCAAGACATCCTTTTACAGTGTCGATTGCATCAAAAGTATATTCTTTATCTTCTTGCATGTCTTTATTATAAGCAAGAGGAAGTCCCTTCATAACAGTTAATAATGAAACCAGTGAACCATATACACGTCCGGTTTTACCTCGAACCAGCTCAGCAATATCAGGATTCTTCTTCTGAGGCATAATGCTGGAACCAGTGGAGTAAGCATCGTCTAGTTCAACGAAACCATATTCATTACTATTCCAGATAATAATTTCTTCGCTGAAACGACTTAAGTGCATCATGATAGTGGAAAGTGCGCTAAGTAGCTCAATTAGATAATCTCGGTCAGAAACACTATCCATACTATTTAATGTAGGACCATCAAAGCCTAACAAACTGGCAGTATAATTACGATCCAGTGGATAGGTGGTTCCGGCCAGAGCACCCGAACCAATCGGTGACAGGTTCAATCTTTTTTTAATATCACTTAATCTGGAACGGTCTCTTTTAAACATCTCGAAATATGCACCAAAATGATGAGCTAGTGAAACCGGCTGAGCTTTTTGAAGATGAGTAAAACCGGGCATAAAGGTGGAGGTATGTTCCTTCATAATATTATGAATACTCTCTAGCAGCTCTTTGACTAATTCATCAATAGCATCTATCTCATCTCGAGTATATAATTTCATGTCCAATGCTACCTGATCGTTACGGCTTCTTCCTGTATGTAGTTTTTTGCCCGCAGCTCCGACACGTTCAATTAAATGAGCTTCTACAAAACTATGTATATCTTCGTGTTCGTTATCAATGATTAAACTACCATTTATGATATCAACCAGAATTCCGGTTAATCCATCAATGATACTTTCTTTTTCTTCCTCAGATATAATTCCCTGCTTTGCTAACATTCTTACATGGGCAATACTTCCTTCAATATCCTGTTTGAAAAACTTTTGATCAAAGGAAATTGATGCGTTAAAATTATGAACTAATTGATCGGTTTCCTTGGTAAAGCGTCCGCCCCAAAGTTTCATATAAGCCTCCATCCTGCCTTAGTTGGCATCGAATTTTCATATTTTATATGCTCGCATTAGTAAAAGTAGTACTAATGCGGGCATCTTTAACCTCAATATTGTAATCTGAAATCTTAAGGTTTTGATTGAGATAATATTACATCGTTTTGTGTTAACTTGCAATACATAATTTATATTTATGCATAAAATTTAATAGTTCTGCATATTTTTTGCATATTAAAAAAGTTGGTATTAACGTTAAGACACAGTAAATCAAGTGTTTATTTAAAGTTTATATTATAAAGCTTTGTATATTTTTCTTTTAGATAATTGATATAATATTCAGCAGAGAATTTCTCCCCACATACTTCGGTTAGAATATCATTGGAATTTTTTAATGCACCATATTTGTGAATATTATCTCGGAGAAATTCACGAATAGGTGTTAAATTTCCTTCCTTAAGGTAATCATTGATAGGCATGTGATCCTTCATATAAGCATATATTTGGGATGCGATGGCAGTTCCTATTGCATAGGAAGGGAAATATCCGAATTCGCCCCAAGACCAGTGGGTGTCTTGCAGGATTCCTTCAGTATCATTTGAAGGAGAGATACCCATGTACTCCTGATATTTTTGGTTCCAAATCTTAGGGAGCTCATTTATATCGATTTTTTCATTAAAAATCATCTTTTCTATCTCATATCTTATTAGGATATGAATACAGTAGGATAGTTCATCCGCCTCTGTACGGATTAGATTTGGAGCAGATTTATTAATTCCTCGAATGAATTGATCCAAACTGATAGAATACAAATTCTCGGAGTAGGTATCTACTAACTTATCATAAATTGGTTCCCAGAATTCCTTGCTTCGCCCAATTACATTTTCATAAAAACGGGACTGGGACTCATGCATGACCATGGAGGCTCCGCCACCGATTGGAGTCTGTGTGATGTCATCGTCAATGTTCAATTCATAAAGTGCATGACCAGTTTCATGAATGATAGAGAAGATTGAACTTTCCAGATTATCTTCTTTATAATGGGTGGTTATTCTTACATCGTGATTATGAAGTTGAAGAGTAAATGGATGGGCACTTTCACTAACAACTCCTCGATTAAAGTCAAAGCCAATATAACCACAGATATATTTACAGAATTCTTTTTGCTTTTCAATATCATATTTAAGATAATTATAACTTTTATCGATTGTCTCAGCCTTCTTTGTTACTTCCTTTAGTAATGGTATGATTTCTTTCTTTACCTGATCAAAAAAGAGATCAAGATCCTTAATCATAAAGCATTCATCAAAATCGCTTAATAAAACTTCGTAGGGTTTCTTATCATCTTTCACTCGATAGCCTGCAAATTTTTTCTTGAATTTAATAACCTTTTCTAAATATGGGGCGAAATCTTCATATTTATTATCCTTTTTCGCTTTAGCCCATTTTCGATTAGCAATTGAAGTTAATTCGTTAAACTCTCGGTATTCAGCCGGTGGAATGCTTTCCAATTGTTCATATGTTCTGACAAGCTCTTTTACAATGGCTTTCTCAATCTCGGTTAAATCTTCTTGCTCTTTTTTTTCTTGAAGTTTTTTTATAAGCTTACGAACATCATCGTTTATAATACTCTTCATATACTCATCCGAAAGAATTCCAATTACCTTAGAGGTATAATCTGCCGCCTCAAAAGGTGCGGTAGTTTGTTCATCCCAATCGAATAGATTTCGGGCTGTTTGTAGAGCCATGGATTTTTCCAGTAAGGGCTGCAATTTTTCAAATGTTTTACTCATTTTATAGACCTCCGTTTATCGCATCAAAGTAAATTCGAAATATAATACAATATTATCATAAAGAAAAAGCCAGTATTTACGATTTTGTACTATATAAATTATGCTCATTATAATTAGTATATCAATTTTCACAAGGTATAACAATCCAATAAAAGGTAGTTTTTTTTGAGCAAATGAATTATAATTTAAGTGTATCGAATATATTCCATATTAAAGCAGATACTAAAGAAGATGATTTTCAAAAAGACGATTGTCGAAATCAAATGTCAAACCTATCAGCTGAACGGAGGTAATTATGAAAAACATGATCATTGAAAAAGTAATTGGTAGAGAGATACTGGACTCCAGAGGTAATCCGACTGTTGAGGCCGAAGTGACATTGGCGGATGGAAGTGTTGGAAGGGCAGCGGTACCCTCGGGCGCATCTACAGGCGCATTTGAAGCAGTGGAACTTCGTGATGGAGATAATTCACGCTATCTGGGAACTGGTGTAAAGAAGGCAGTTGAAAATGTTAACAAGTTAATTGCTGACCATATCAAAGGAATGTGTGCTAGTGATCAGACACAGATTGATGGCGCGATGCTTGCTTTGGATGGTACAGAGAATAAAGGAAAGCTTGGTGCAAATGCGATATTAAGCGTTTCATTAGCTACTGCTAAGGCAGCGGCTACATCCTTAAAGATGCCGTTATATCGCTATCTTGGGGGTGTCAATGCTAAGGTTCTTCCTGTTCCTATGATGAATATTATAAATGGCGGTAAGCATGCAGATTCAAGCTTAAATATTCAGGAATTTATGATTATGCCTGTGGGTGCAACCTCTTTTGCGGAAGCACTAGAACACAGTGCAACGGTATTTCATACATTAAAAAAATTGTTAAAAACGGATGGTTATGTTACCGCGGTAGGAGACGAAGGTGGTTTTGCACCGAAGTTTACGAGTGATACTCAAGCACTTGACTATATTGTAAAAGCAATTGAAGCAGCAGGTTATAAGCCCGGACAGGATTTTTATATTGCGATTGATGCTGCTGCAACAGAGATGTATGATGAAGCAAAAAAGGCCGGAAGAGAAGGAGATTATTTATTCTGGAAAGCCGGAGAATACAAGACGGTAGAAGAAATGGTAGACTTTTGGGATCAGATCTGCAACAAATATCCGGTTATTTCTTTGGAGGATGGTTTATCTGAAGAAGACTGGAAGGGTTGGAAGCTCTTAACGGAGCGTATCGGTCACAAAGTGCAATTGGTAGGCGATGACCTATTCGTTACAAATACCAGTCGTATCAAAGAAGGCATTAAACAGGATATCAGTAACTCTGTTCTGATTAAATTTAATCAGATTGGTTCCCTGACAGAGACTCTAGATGCGATTGAGATGGCTAAGAATAATCGATGGACGGCGGTAGTATCACATCGTTCCGGTGAAACAGAAGATGTAACGCTAGCAGATATCGCTGTTGCAACAAATGCAGGTCAGATTAAAACGGGAGCACCTTCCAGAACGGATCGTGTTGCCAAGTATAATCAGCTTCTTCGTATCGAACAGGAGCTGGGCGATAAGGCTGTTTATCTTGGTCGTGATGCCTTTAAAGTGTTTAAATAGAATAATAAAGTTAAAGGAAGGGCAACCGCATTCATGCGATTACCCTTCCTTTAACAGACAACGTTAATAGCCAAGGTTATGAAATAGCGTATGAGTTATTATCCTACAGAGATACGTATTACTCGTTCACCGCACGTAGCGGCATATAAGTTGGTGACAGATAAAAAACCTGCCACCAATTAAATGCCGACGGCATTAACGATCTCTTCCTGGATTAATAACACATACGCTATTGTTTTAAACTAAGAGAGGATCAACATGTAAGATATATCGGAAGCATAAAAAAGTAACCCTCTTAGTGCACCGTTCTAGAATGAAACCTTACTCTTCAATTTCAAAGGGTTCTCCGTGTCCGGGATATATAGTTTTTACATTGTGTTGCTGAATCATATTCCAGCTGTCAGCAATGACCGTATTGTATTCTTCCGGTTTGAATATAGTAGGTAAATCTCCGATAAAGGCAAATTTATCATCAATAACTAGGCTGATACTATCATCACTATGCCCTGGAGTGGATAAGAGTTCGCCATGTATATTAAGTGATTCAAAAAAACTTCGACTGTCCGAATTATTAATCACAATATTATTACTGTTTGTTATATCCTTAAAATTAGCCTTAGGATTTTTCTTGAAAAAGGTATTGAGCCGATTGTAATATGGGAGCTGGGATTCATGTAAAATAAGATTTGTACCCAGATCCTTTAGGTTTTGAGTAAGACCGGCATGTCCCGGATGAAAATGTGTGATAATTAAATAATCCACCTCATTTACCGGAATATTATTTTGATAAAGCAGTTGAAGAAGTTGAGAAAATGTATCCGGCCAACCGGTATCTACCATGATCCATCCTTCATTTGCCGGAATAAGATAACAATTTGCTGATTTATATGTTAATTGTACTACTTTCACGTGATTCACCTCATAATTAAAAATATTATCTGTTGTAACCTACTTCTATGATGTCTGATATTTGGCAACGATATGATTTTATAACATTTCCTGTGACCAGAACAAATTTTTTGTCTGCGTTAAGATCCGGATCCCAGGTAAATGGTATGGTATCATACATAGAATGACGATCTAGTAATGAATCATCATAAGGTGTAACTTTTATTCTATTGTTCATCATATTATTTGTCATGTCAACACCCCTGTTTTAAGCATATTAAAGTATTTGCAATTATGCAGATTAGATCCATTCGTATTCGAACATTCTGTATTATCGCAAATAATATCTAAATGTATTATCAATACTATATAACGATTTGAAATAGATTTCAAGTACCAGCCGTTTCTTGTAATAAAAAAATTACCATAAAAATACTCTCTTTATCAGGCATTATTAATTTTCAAACCATTACGCTGACAAGAGAGTATTTATTTTTTGAAAAATTATTATTATGAATTACTAATGACTATATTATAAGTAGATACTTTGTAATTCTAAAGTTATATACAGCGAACAACTCTTATGACTTCTTGAAGTAAGAATTTATATTCTTTTGCAGTTCAATCACGATAATTGGAACAAAGGCTAAAAATAGAGCGATAGCCCATTGTTGGGTGGTTAATCCAACTACTTGGAATATTTTTGCAAGTGGAGCGATTGTGATTACGGAGATCTGAAGGGTTGCACATATAATAAAGGATATTACAAGATTCATATTGCTAAATAAGCCTATCGTTGACAGAGAATGTTCACTTCTCATATTGAAAGAGTGGAACAGCTGTGAGAGACTTAGTACTGCAAATGCCATCGTTCTACCTACCCAAGGGGTCATATCATCGGTACAGCAATTTGCTTTATTTGACTGAAGATATGCAGGCAGGTCATAGTGATGATATCCTATCGCGAACGCTAGTAATGCCAATGAACCGATCATCATTCCTTCTAGTATGATTTTAAGTGCTAGGCCATCTGCGAACATGCCTTTCTTTGGAGAGACTGGTTTCTTTTTCATGATATCTTTATCCGTGGGTTCTACACCGAGCGAGATAGCTGGCAGAGAATCCGTTACAAGGTTTACCCAAAGTAGTTGAACGGCAACTAAAGGAGTTGGCAAACCAAGAAGAATAGCAACGAATATAGTCAATATCTCTCCAATATTACTTGATAGAAGAAAATGAACTGCTTTTTTTATGTTATCATAAATTCCGCGTCCTTCTTTAACAGCGGATACAATTGTAGCAAAATTATCATCGGTTAGAATCATATCAGCGGCATTTTTAGCTACATCAGTACCAGTGATTCCCATTGCACAGCCAATATCAGCTGCATTTAAAGCAGGTGCATCATTTACTCCGTCACCTGTCATAGCAACCACATTTCCTTTGCGCTGGAATGCTTTTACAATTCTTACCTTATGTTCCGGAGATACTCTGGCAAATACACTAAAGCGGTTGATATGCTCCGTAAGATCTTCATTACTCATTCGATTTAGTGCGTCCCCTGTGATAGCCTCTTCACCACCAACCAAAATACCGAGTTCTTTCGCGATTGCTTTGGCAGTTAATACGTGATCACCGGTAATCATTACCGGCTTGATTCCGGCATGTCGACACAGTGAAACAGCTTCTTTTACCTCATCTCTCGGAGGATCAATCATTCCGACTAAACCAATTAAAATCAAATCATTTTCCAGCTGATCGGGGTTAGCACGAGATATAGGTTTAGAAAGATTTTTATAAGCGACAGCTATAACACGCAATGCTTTTTCTGTCATCTCGTTGTTAACGGAATTTAAGCGTACCCTGTCCCTGGAAGTAATCGGGGAAGGATTACCATTAAGATAATAATGCGTACAATGCCCTAACAAGTAATCAAAAGCTCCCTTTGTAATGCTACGATATGTATTGTCTGAAGCTTTATGTACAGTTGTCATTAACTTTCTTGACGAATCAAATGGGATTTCATTGATACGTTGATAGGTTTTGTCTAGATCAAGCTTATTAGAACCGGTTTGATAAGCAGCAAGTACTAATGCTTTTTCAGTAGGTTCACCGGTTACTGTGGCTCCTTTATTATCAATTTGTAGAATAGCATCATTACACAACGCAGCATGGGATAGAAGAAAGGATGCAAAATCTCCATTCATATTTTCCTTACCTGTAATGGAACTGACTTGTGTAACCGTCATAACATTCTGTGTTAAGGTTCCGGTTTTATCGGAACAGATAACAGTGGCACTACCTAGAGTTTCTACTGCAGGTAATTTACGAATGACAGCATTTTTCTTAGCCATACGCTGTACACCCAGTGAGAGCATAATGGTTACGATTGCTGGTAGCCCTTCCGGTATGGCTGCTACTGCAAGACTTACCGAGGTCATAAACATATCAAATACCGGCATTTGCTTTAATAATCCAATTATGAAGATGCAGATACAGATGGATAAAGCCGCGATACCAAGAACCTTTCCCGTTTTAGCCAAACGCTTTTGCAGCGGCGTCATAGGAGTTTCTTCATCCATAATCAATGTTGCTATATGACCAACCTGAGTATTCATTCCTGTGTCTGTAACGACTGCAATACCCCTTCCATAGGTTATAGTACTGGTAGCAAGCACCATATTATGACGATCAATAATGTTGGTATCCGGACTTAGCTTAACCTCAGCTATTTTCTCTACAGGGTGGGACTCACCAGTGAGAGAGGCTTCTTCTGCCTTTAGATTAACTGAGGAGACCAATCTCGCATCCGCAGGAACATAACCGCCGGTTTCCAGCATAATAATGTCACCTGGCACAAGATCACTTGAATCGATCAAGGATACTTTACCATCACGCAAAACATGAGCGGACGGAGCAGACATTTTTTTAAGAGCTTCCAGTGCCTTCTCTGCTCGTGCCTCCTGTAAAACTCCAAGAGTTGCATTCACTACAATAATAACTAATATGATAATTGGATCGACAAAATCCGGTTTGCCTTCAAAATAGGATACTGCAAATGAGATAACAGCGGCAAGGATTAAGATGATGATCATGAAATCAGCAAATTGTTCAAAGAATTTAACTACGAGGTTTTTGCCCTTTTTCGTAGTTAAGATATTTTTACCATAGGTTTGCTGTCTTTCTTTTGATTCTTTCGTAGATAAGCCCTGATCCAGCGAGACCCCTAATTTGTTTAAGGTCTCTTCTATGGATAAACTGTGCCATTGCATAGAGGTTCTCACTCCTGGTTAGGAAATCTTCTTTAAATTATATGAGTCATGCTTCGGATTATGAATGCTTTGTTGGATAAGTCACCAGAGGCAAATCAGGAAATCAATCTTTGACCCATTTAATTTTACTTTTTTTCCTTTTTTGTATAACGAAGTTAATGATGAGAATCGCTGCGAAAGCTATAGCAACAGGGATTAGATTATGTTTATAGCGATTGTAATATTCACCCACATTCTTATAATTTTCGCGAAGAATATACCCAAGACCAATTAAAATTGTATTCCAAACTGTGATGCCAAGAGCTGATGCTGTAAAATAGGTAACAGGATTAAGCTTGGAGGCACCTGCAATCAGAGCAATATAGGTTCGAATGAGAGGAATAACACGACCAATACAAACAGTGGCAGCTCCATGGGTGTTGAACTTTTCATAGGCGGAATCAATCCCCTTTTGTGTTTTAGGGAATTTTCGAGTAATGGAGCCAATAATAGCACCTCCTCCATACCAGCCTAACGCATAACATAAACCGGTTCCGATAAGGCCGGCAATCACACTCAACGGGAGTATAACGAAGAAGTTAGTGTTATTAATCGAAGCAACAGCGCCGGAGAATGGTAGTACAATTTCGCTGGAGACAGGAAAGCAAGCATACTCAAGTAATATGATGATAAACATCGCGATTAAACCATAGTCCGAGATAAAATCCATAATAATATTCATATACTCTCCTTGATTTATAATAATTCTTTTAATTATATTCATATGGCTTGGTCAACATGAGGAAGGACATGTAGTATCGAGATGGTGTTTTCGTACAAAATCCTTGACAAAACTACAAAGCATGATATATTTATATAGAGTTAATTAGTAATAGATATAAAGCTAGGACAAGGAGTATTAAGAGTCCCTGTGCTTCCAGAGAGCTGTCGGATGGTGTGAGACAGTAGCAGCACACTCCCAACTCGCCTTTGAGCTCTCTGACTGAACAAAAGTAGGTTGGGGCGGTATTCCCGTTATCGAAATCAAGTGCGTATGGTCATTCTACTTTAGGGCATAATATAAGTAGAAATGATATTACGAAACAGAGTGGTACCACGGAAGATATCCTTTCGTCTCTTAATTGAGGCGGAAGGTTTTTTTAATTATATTAAAATAAATGTATATGATCATATTGATTGGAGGAGAAACTATGGCAGCACCTTATAATCATAAGGAAGTCGAAAAGAAATGGAGTAAATACTGGGAAGAGAACCCGGTTAATCCTAAAGACGGTAAGAAACCGAAATATTACTGCTTGGATATGTTCCCATATCCATCAGGAAGCGGTTTGCACGTAGGACACTGGAGAGGGTATGTAATCAGTGACGTATGGAGCAGATATAAGATCCTTAAGGGCTATTATATCATTCATCCAATGGGATGGGATGCATTCGGTCTTCCGGCTGAAAATTATGCGATTAAGATGGGTGTACATCCAAGCAAATCAACTGCTGAAAATGTGGCAAATATTAAGAAACAGATTAATGAAATTGCAGCAATCTATGATTGGGATATGGAAGTGAATACGACTGATCCTAATTTCTATAAATGGACACAGTGGATCTTTATCAAAATGTTTAAAGCTGGGTTAGCATATGAAAAGCAGATGCCGATTAACTGGTGTCCTTCCTGTAAAACAGGTCTTGCAAATGAAGAAGTGGTAAACGGTGAATGTGAACGATGCCATTCTTCAGTTACCAAGAAAAACTTAAAGCAATGGATGTTAAAGATCACTCAATATGCTGATCGTCTATTGGAAGATTTGAATAAGCTTGAGTGGCCTGAGAAGGTTAAGAAAATGCAATCTGACTGGATTGGTAAGAGCTATGGCGCAGAGGTTGATTTCACAGTGGATGGAACAGAGCAATCAATCCGTGTCTACACAACCAGACCTGATACGTTATATGGTGCAACCTTTATGGTTCTCGCTCCGGAGCATGCAATGGCAAAGGAACTCGCTACTGATGAGACAAGAGCGGCGGTAGAGGATTATATCTTCAAATCCTCTATGAGATCCTCTGTAGATCGTATGCAGGATAAAGAAAAGACCGGTGTATTCACTGGAAGCTATGCTATAAATCCAATTACAAAGAAGTTAATCCCTATCTGGTTATCCGATTATGTACTTGCTGATTATGGTACTGGTGCGATTATGTGTGTACCTGCACATGATGATCGTGACTTTGATTTTGCTACCAAATTCGGTATTCCGATTATTCAGGTTATCTCTCCGGATGGAAAAGAAAATCCGGAACTTACACAGGCATATACTGACCCTGGAATCATGATAAATTCAGGTGACTGGACAGGGATGGAATCTTCTAAGGCGAAGCAGGAAGTTCCAGATATGCTCGATGAACTGGGTATCGGTAAGAAAACTGTAAACTATAAATTGCGTGACTGGGTATTCTCAAGACAACGTTATTGGGGTGAGCCGATTCCGATAGTTCACTGTGAACACTGCGGTGCAGTTCCAGTTCCTGAGGATCAACTTCCGTTATTATTACCGGAGGTAGAAAAGTATCAGCCAACCGGTACAGGTGAATCACCGCTTGCTGACATTCATGAATGGGTTAACACAACCTGTCCTGAGTGTGGTGCCCCAGCGAAAAGAGAAACAAATACCATGCCTCAGTGGGCAGGCTCTTCCTGGTATTTCTTACGTTATGTAGATAATAAGAATGATAAGGAATTGGTATCCAAGGAGAAGGCACATGAATTGCTTCCTGTAGATATGTATATTGGTGGAGTTGAGCATGCGGTTCTTCACTTACTTTACTCCAGATTTTATACCAAATTCTTAAATGATATTGGTGTTGTTGACTTTGATGAACCATTTACGAAGTTATTTAATCAGGGTATGGTAGGTAAAAATGGCGCCAAAATGAGTAAGTCAATGGGAAATGTAGTTTCACCCGATGATCTAGTGAATGATTATGGTTGTGATTCTTTAAGAATGTATGAATTATTCGTTGGACCACCGGAACTAGATTGTGAATGGGATGACAGAGGTATTGATGGTGTGTACCGATTTATCAACCGTTTTTATAATCTAGTTATGGATAATAAAGATAGTCAAGTTGTTCCAACTACAGACATGATTAAGCTTCGTAACAGAATGGTATATGACATCACTACTCGTCTTGAAACTTTCAGTTTAAATACCGTTGTCAGTGGCTTTATGGAATATAATAATAAAATGCTAGATATGGTGAAAAAAACAGGAGGTATTGATAGAGAGACATTAGAAACAGCAGTCATCTTATTGGCTCCGTTTATTCCTCATGTTAGTGAAGAATTATGGCAGCAGTTAGGTCATACCGAATCAGTATTCAAAAACACTTGGCCTATTTATGATGAAGAGAAGATGAAGGACAGTGAGATCGAGATAGCGGTACAGCTTAACGGAAAGACAAAGACTACTGTATTAGTAGCAGCAGAAGCAGCAAAAGATGATATAATTGCTATAGCAAAAGAGGCTGTTGCAGATAAACTTACCGGAACTATAGTGAAAGAGATCTATGTACCGGGCAAGATTGTAAATATTGTTGTAAAATAGGAATCACATGATAAAATCACTTTATTATGAAAGTTATCAAAGCGAATGAATGTATATTTGCTCTTATGCTTCTGGATAAAGTGATTTTTATTTATTTAAAAAATTGGCTACCAAATCCCAAATATTTGTGATACACTTGTTATAAGTATGGCATTTGTTGGATAATACTTATATATTAATAAAATATTATACATAAGACTAATCTACATAAAGCGAGTTTAGGGGGTTTGAGATGAAATTAATAAGTAAATTCTCAAAGAGTGATTTAATTAAAATACCGAATATATTATGTTATATTCGATTATTATTGATACCATGTTTTGTGATTTTGTATATAAAGGCTGAATCGCCTAGAGATTATCTCCGTGCTGGTTTGGTGGTGTTCATATCTGGTTTAACAGATTTTTTTGATGGAATGATTGCCAGGAAGTTTGATATGATCACTGATTTTGGTAAGTTGATTGACCCCTTGGCTGATAAATTAACCCAGGCAGCATTAATATTTGTCTTGGTTGTTAAAATAAGATGGATGTTCCTGTTACTTATTCTATTCGTATTGATGCAGGCGTTTCTGCTAATTGCAGGTATTGTGATGCTAAGAAAGGGTACAAAACTAAATGGAGCAAAGTGGTTTGGAAAGGTTTCAACAACCATATTCTATGCAGTAATGCTGGTGTTGATATCGGTTCCCACACTGGGATATTCGGTGACGAATATACTGATTCTTATTTGTGGGGGATTCCTGTTATTATCATTACTGATGTATGCGAAGGAATATACAGATTTGTATCATAAGTTGAATCGAGATAAAAAAAGTGTAGTTAGTAAGTAGTATCATTTGAATAAATAATGTCAGTGTTGTCAGATTGATATGATAAGATATTTGGATATAAAAAGTTAAGTATAATAATTAGAAAGACACTCCTGGATTTATAACGAAATCGTTCTTTAAAAGCACGACTTCAGTATGATTCCGGAGTGTCTTTTTTAAACTAATTAAATAGATTCTGAAACTTGTAATAGTTCATTTGCTAGGATTATTCCTGTTCTTTCTTGACATGATGCGGTGCTGGCTCGGGGTATGAATTTAGCCCGCAAGAACAGTTTACTTGTAGGAACATTCTGTATTAGGCCATCCAGTAAGAGGAATGCGCTTTTTCCAATATCCTTACGATCTTGCCGAATCGTAGAGATTGAAGGTTGGAACTTTGATGCGATTGCTAAATCATCAAAGCCAGTTACACTGATATCTTCAGGCACACGAAATCCGAGATTATGAAGTTCCCTGATTACCCCCACAGCAATCATATCACTGGCACACATAATGGCGGTCGCTCCCTCTTTGATAAAGTTTAAGACGTGATCCTTTGCACAGGAGGGTGTGAAATTTCCATATGCTATCAAGTTCTCTTTGAGTTGTAATCTGTTTTTATGTAAGCCATAAATAAAGGCTTTATTTCTAGTTTCTGATACAATAGAATTCTTTGAACCATTCAAAAATGCAATATTTTGATGCCCTAAATTACATAAATGTTGTACCGCCTGTTCAATTCCTTCAAAACAATCAGTACCAACATAGCCGATATGTTGATTCTCCTCAATATAATTATCGAAAAGTACAGTTGGTACACTTGTTTTCCCTAGCTGTTGAACCCAGGTCTCACGTAAGGTAAAACCAAGTAAGAATGCTCCGCTATAGCCGTGTTTTAACATGAAAGTATCATAGTGCTCAATGGTCTGAATATCTAGATTAGCTGGGATTACAGAGACATCCCAATGTCTCTTAGCAGCAGCTAACTTAAATCCTATAATAATCTCATAACCAAACTGTTCAATATTCGTATAATCCATATTTTCAATAAATACACATACCTTACGAGTAGTTGGTTCTCTCAACTTCTTTGGTGAATACCCCATCTCTACAGCGGTATCTAGTACAAGTTGTCTCATCTGTGGACTGATATCGCAGGCACCGTTCAACCCCTTTGATACGGTACTAATTGCAATTCCTAATTTATCGGCAATATCCTTAATTGTTGCCATAATATCCCCCTCTAATATCTGATAAAACAGAGTATAAACCCATGAACAAAGGTTTTCAATATGCGTTTGATAATTCGCTATTATTGACATAAATAGGTGGTTAAAATTGTATAATATTACATAAAATTGCAAATAACATTATGGCATTTAGAGTTGTTACTGAAATTTAAATTATGGTAGCTCGATTAGGAGGTATTGGCATATATATAATTATAAAGTGTATGGATATATAATAATCCTTTGAACAAAAGCCCTGAGTACCATAAGTATGATAACATTTGGAAAGGATGTATATGGCTTTGAATCACAGTTTTAGACTTGATAGGGGAGCAGGAGTTTTAATGCCTGTAAGTGCACTTCCATCGCCGTATGGAATTGGGAGCTTTGGAACAGCTTGCTACAATTTTATAGATTTCTTAAAACAGATTGGATGTAGCTATTGGCAGGTGTTACCCTTAGGACCGACTGGTTATGGCGATAGCCCATACCAATCTTATTCTGCTTTCGCAGGAAATCCTTATTTTATTGATTTAGATAACTTGATTAATGAAGGTTTATTAAGTAAGAACGAAATCAATAAGCAGGTTTGGCAGGTAGATGAACAGTATGTTGATTATGATGCGTTGTTTAAATTTCGAATACCTGTTTTAAGAAAAGCATTTATTCGTAGTAATCACAGAAGTTTAGAAAACTATAGAAAGTTTTGTGAAAAAAATTGCTATTGGCTTGATGATTACGCGCTCTATATGTCACTAAAAATCTCGTTTCTAAACAAGAGTTGGATAAAATGGGATAAAGATGCAAAAAATCGTCAGATTGATTTATTATACAGTTATTCCGAACAAGCAAAGGATGAGATTGAATTCTGGAAGTTTTGTCAATATAAATTTAAAGAACAGTGGAACCATATTAAGCATTATGCAAATGCATCCGGTATTAAAATTATTGGAGATATGCCACTATATGTATCGGAAGATAGTGCTGATGTTTGGACACATTCTGAATTGTTCGAGCTTGACCAAGAGAAGCGTCCAAGTTGGGTAGCGGGTGTTCCCCCAGATGATTTTTCTGATAAAGGACAAAGATGGGGAAATCCATTATATCGATGGCGTTCGATGAAACAGGATAACTATACATGGTGGAAAGAGAGAATGAGGCTTTCTTCCGAGTTATATGATGTGATCAGGATTGATCATTTTATAGGAATAGTGAACTATTATGCAATTCCGGCAAGTAGCAATACAGCAATGGAAGGAAAATGGATAACAGGGCCTGGCAAACAACTAACGGATGTAATGAATGAATCAATTGGAGATATAAAAATTATCGCGGAGGATCTGGGGATTATATCACCAAAGGTTAGGAAACTGATTAATAAAAACGGTTATCCTGGTATGAAGGTCATAAGCTTTGCCATACAAGGACCATCATCAAATGAATATTTGCCTCACAATTTTAATAGTAAAAATATCGTAGCCTATACCGGAACCCATGATAATGAAACCTTGATGGGGCTTCTGTTAAATAAAACAGAAGAGGAATTAAGATTTGCACTTCAGTATTTTAATGTGACTGAAATCGAAGATCTTCCGAACGCAATAATTAGGTGTTTATATTCTAGTGTCGCTGATGTTGTTATATGTCCAATGCAGGATTTACTGGCTCTTGATAATCGTGCGAGAATGAATTATCCGTCTACAACCAGCGGAAACTGGAGGTGGAGAATAAAGCATAGTATGTATCAATCGATTGATTGGAAGCTTATCAAAGGGTATGCAGAGCTTTATAGTAGAATACCCAATATGGACTGATAGTGAAGCAAATGTTCCGTCAAATTGGCAGAATGGAGGTTTTATATGGAGAAGTGCTGGAAAGAGGATATATTGGCAATACTGGAAGCGGATTACCACACCACAATCTATGAAGCAAATATGGTGGAATTGTACAATGCTATTTCTAAAAGCACAATGAAATCGCTCTACAGTGATTGGAAGAGAGAAGATTTTGGGAAAAAGGTTTGTTATCTTTCCGCTGAATTTTTAGTTGGTAAATTCATCTTTCAAAATCTTTTTAATCTAGGATTGATGAAAGAGTTTATTGAACTGATGGAAGAAAAGAAAGTTGATATTAGTTTTTTTGAAGAACTAGAGGATGCTGCACTTGGTAATGGAGGATTAGGACGGCTGGCTGCTTGCTTTTTAGATTCCGGTGCTAGCCTTGGAATATTGATAAATGGTTATGGAATTAGATATCGATATGGGCTTTTCAAGCAATATTTTGAAAAAGGATTTCAAAAGGAAAAAGAAGATGATTGGCAAAACTTTGGTGATCCCTGGTCAGTTCGTAGAGAAGAAGATAAAGTAAAAATTGATTTTAAAAATTGCTCAGTTTATGCTGTACCATATGATTATCCGGTAATTGGTTATCATAACAAGAAAATCAACACCTTACGTCTATGGCAATCAGAACCAATTAACAAATTCGATTTTAAGATTTTTAATAATCAAAAATATGCAGGCGCGTTCAAATTTCAAGTAGAAGCAGAGAGTATTAGCTGCATTCTTTATCCGAATGATAATAACGATAAAGGAAAGAGATTAAGATTAAAGCAAGAGTATTTTTTCTCTGCAGCGACAATGGCAGATCTAGTGAGAACATATAAGAAGAAATATGGTGATGACTTTACTTATTTCTCCTCCGAGTATGCGATTCAACTCAATGATACACATCCTGTAGTGGCAATACCGGAGTTGATACGTCTGTTGATGGAATCAGAGAAGATGAGCTTGGAAGATGCAATTAAAATTGGTAGAGAATCCTTCGCATATACCAATCATACAGTAATGTCTGAAGCGTTGGAAAAATGGAGCGTGACACTATTTCAATCTGTAATTCCAAAAGTTTACAGCTGCATACTGCTGATTCAGCAAAAACTTTTGGAAGAGCTCACAAACATGGGGATGAAAACATACAACATGCAAAAGAAATATCTGATTGTTGATAATGATGTGATTCATATGGCTAGACTTGCTATCTATGTCTGTCATTCAATCAATGGGGTAGCTTCAATTCATACGGATATACTAAAGCAGGACCTACTAAAGGAATGGTTTGCAATATATCCGAATCGGTTTAATAATAAGACAAATGGAATCTCGCAACGAAGATGGCTGGCTATATGTAATGAAGAATTGACAGAATTAGTAAGTTCAAAGATAGGGCAGGGGTGGATTACTAATTTGGAGATGTTAAAAGAACTTGAAAGATATAGTGAGGATAAAGAGATAATCAATGAATTTGGTAAGATTAAACTGAGAAAAAAGACCCAACTTGCTGAGTTTGTCTATAAACAAGAGAAGATAGAGATTGATCCAAAGTTTATATTTGATATTCATGTCAAACGGATTCACGAATATAAAAGACAACTACTGAATGCATTCTCAATATTAGATATTTACTTCGGAATCAAAGAAGGAAGAATTAAAAAGTTTCATCCGATGGTTTTTTTCTTTGGTGGGAAGGCGGCTCCCGGATATTATAGAGCGAAAGGTATTATTAAGTACATTAATGAAATTGCGAAGTTAATCTCTAGCGATAACGAGGTTAATAATAAAATGCAGGTGGTGTTTCTCCCAAATTACAATGTATCCTACAGTGAAAAATTAATTCCTGCAGCGGATATCTCGGAACAGATATCAACTGCCGGAACGGAAGCGTCTGGTACCGGTAATATGAAGTTTATGCTGAACGGAGCTGTGACTCTTGGAACATATGACGGAGCTAATATTGAGATTGTAGAGCAGGCAGGAGAAGAAAATAATTATATCTTTGGTGCCAGAGTGGAGGAACTTCGGTCAATCACTCAAACTTATCAACCGAGGGAGATATATGAAAGTCATTCACGCATCAAGAAAGTATTGGATACATTAATTGATGGTACGTTTGATGATGACAATACCGGAATGTTTCAGGAATTATATTACTCTATACTTGATGGTGCCAGTTGGCACAGAGCGGATCACTATTTTTTATTATATGACTTTATTGCATACAATGAAGCACGGTTGAAAGCGAACGAAGATTATTCAAATACTTATGAATTTCATAGAAAATGCTTTCTCAACATGGTGAATGCAGGAAAGTTCTCAAGTGATAGAGCAATTAAAGAATATGCAAGTGATATTTGGTCTGTTTAATCTCTGTTTACAAATGTATGTTATAATCTTGTTTGGGTGAAATATAACATAACAATCTTAACGGAGGTTGCGAATGAGTAAAATAATGATAGTAGACGATGATCCAAATATTCGGGAGCTTGTCAGTGTTCTGTTAAAAAATGACGGCTATGACGTTTGCGAGGCAAAGGACGGAAGGGATGCATTACAGAGAATCACCTTAGAAAATCCGGAGGGTGCAATAATTGACTTAATGATGGCGAATATGGATGGCTATGAGCTATGCAAAAAGCTACGTATGTATTATGAAAACATGCCGATTCTTATGCTAACTGCAAAATCAGATTTGATATCCAAAGTAAAAGGTTTTGAGGCAGGAACGGATGATTATCTTACGAAGCCTTTTGAGGGAGATGAATTATTGATGCGTGTGAAAGCACTGCTCAGGAGATATAAAATTGAATCTTCACAAAAAGTTAGTGTTGGGTATGTGATTATTGATAGAAGTAGTTATTCAGTTATCATTAATGGTAAAAAAGAAGATATACCAATGAAGGAGTTTGAATTGTTATTTAAACTGGCTGGATTTCCTGGCCGGACATTTACAAGGGATACTCTGATTGAAGACATCTGGGGTTATGATTTTGATGGAAATGAGCGTACCTTGGATGTTCATATAAGCAGGTTAAGAGAACGATTTTCGGAGGAGGTATCCGGCTTCAAGATATCTACTGTTCGAGGTTTAGGATATCGTCTGGAGGTGATCGCTTGAGAGAGAGAAGAAATCCAAAGCAAATATACAGCATAGCATGGCGAATTATCATGGTTATGGTGTTGTTCGCGTTATTAAACGGGTTGGGTTACTTGATTACCAGCTTTATATATCGATTTACTGGTAACCCTCCCGAGGCACTTTCACATATGTTATCCGGTCTTGCCGCAATTGCTTTTTTTAGTTTTATCAGTTTGATCTTTCAATTCATTATGAAACATAGTAATGTATCAGAACGTCATAGGGCTGTGCATAACCAGTTGATGGATGCACTGGATCAGATATCGAAAGGAAATTTTAATGTTCTAATTGACAAAAATCAACATCATTATCATGAGGAACTGATTAATGCAATTAATGATATGGCAAAAAATCTGGGAACAATGGAAACAATGCGTCAGGATTTTATATCCAATGTATCTCATGAAATTCAATCGCCGTTAACATCAATCAGTGGATTTGCTACTTTGTTAAAGGATGATAAGCTGACCGATGAGCAAAGAGTTCATTATGCTACCATAATTGAAATGGAAAGTAAGCGTTTGTCTTCCTTAAGTGATAATTTACTTAAGCTATCCCTTCTCGACAGCGACAAAAAGCCATTAACGATAGTAAAATATCGTTTGGATAAGCAGATTGAAGCAATTATTCTATCGATGGAACCTCAATGGTCTGCTAAAAATCAAATTCCTGAAGTAGAACTTGAGAAATGTTTATTGGAAGGTGATCAAGATCTATTATCACAGGTGTGGGTTAATCTCTTGCATAATTCGATTAAATTTACTCCTCAGCAGGGCTCTATTTATATTTCGTTAACACAAGATGCTGACAACGTATTCGTCAAAATTACTGATACTGGCATAGGGATTGCGCAGGAAGAACAAGTTCATATATTTGAGAGATTTTATAAAGTGGATAAATCACGTGATAGGTCGTTGGGCGGCAATGGATTAGGACTGTCATTAGTTTATAAGATAATACAACTTCATGATGGTAAGATAACTGTGGATAGCGAAATAAATGAGGGAACTACATTTTTAATAACCCTACCAATAAGAGAAAGTTAAATTTACATTCTGTTTAAATTCAATTTAACCTCCGTTTAATTTGAGGCATTAAGATTAAGCCATCAAATATAACGGAGGATTTTTTATGAGTGCTATGATAGAAGTTGAAGATCTCAAAAAGCAATATAAATCTTCACATGTAGCTGCGGTTGATGGAATCAGCTTTCACGTACAGGAGGGAGAGTTTTTCGCTTTCTTAGGTCCAAATGGAGCAGGAAAAACTACAACGATATCAATATTGACCACTACACTGACAAAAACGTCAGGAATAGTGAAGATTGCAGGCTATGATGCGGAAAAAGAGGCGAGAAAGGTACGTGAAAAGGTAGGTATTATCTTTCAACAACCAAGTCTTGATCCATCTTTGACTGCGGAAGAAAATATTCGCTTTCATGCATGTTTATATGGTATGTATGGGTATCGCCCGAGCTTTCGCATGATGCCTGCTTCCTATCGTAATCGAATCATGGAATTGGCACAAATTGTCGGTATTGAGGATGCCTTGTTTAAACCAATTAAAAAAATGTCAGGAGGTATGAAGAGAAAATTAGAGATAATACGTAGCCTGATACATACACCTCGGGTATTGTTTCTTGATGAACCTACACAAGGACTGGATGCTGTGAGTCGACGTTCATTATGGGAATATATTAATAATGCGCGAAAGGAAAATGGGACGACAATTTTTCTGACAACCCATTATATTGATGAGGCTGAGAAGGTGGATCGGGTATGCGTAATTAATCATGGTAAAATAGCAACCTGTACTTCACCGGAGAATATGAAGGAAAGTTTAATTCGAAGAGAATTAATACTGGATGCAGATAATAGAGAAAGTCTTTTTCGGGAGCTGATGGAGAAAGGATTGCAATATTCCGTGGATAGACATGTATCCATAGCATTGGGTGATCAATCAGCACAAGAAATAATATCTAGGTTAAATAATAAGCTTACCGTATTAAAAATCAATGAACCATCCCTGGAGGATGCTTATATTGAATATCTTGGGAATTCAGGGAGGACAGCACTATGAATGAATTAGTGGTTTCAAAAAGACACTCAAAAATATTTCGTGAACTCAATGCAATTATTACCATAATGTCACGAGATATCACATTAATAATAAAATCGCCGGCTGCTATTATAATAAGTCTGGCTTTCCCAATCATTATGATGGGAATGTTGGGAGGAAATCTATCTCAGAATATGGCCTCGGGTTTGGGCTTTTCTTATAACCGATTTATGATGGTCGGAATGCTTATCAATATGCTCTTTATGGGCACTGTGATGCAAATGACTTCATTGGTGGATGATCATGAAACTGATTTTACCCAGGAGATGTTAGTATCACCGGTTTCTCGGTACTCCATTGTCATTGGGAAAATTTTTGGTTCAATGTTTATAGCAATTGTTAATATGATCGGTACCTTAGCGGTTGGGTTAGCAATGGGTATTACCCTGAGTTGGGTACAATTGTTGCTACTTTTGATACTATCACCACTAATGTGTCTCTCTGCCGGAGCAATCTCAATGTTAATAATTGGCTTGATTAAAAATAAAAAAACAGCTAATACTGCAGTAATGTTAATTGTTATGCCACAGATGTTTCTGTCGGGCGCAATTATACCAATAAATCATTCCAGCGGGATTTTATATGTACTGAATCATCTAATGCCTATGACCTATTGCCTTGATTTAGCGAGAGCTGTTATTTATGCAGGTACAAATGAATATGCAAAAGTCGTTATGTTCAATCCGATTATTAATTTTATTACGATTGCAGTATTAACGATTGTATTTTTAGTGATTGGTACAATCAGTTTTGCCAGATCTGAAAAAAATAAATAGGATAGAAGTATAACAAATTATTCACAGAAAGAAAACAAGTTTAAGGAAGGATCAAAACAGGTATCATATCAGAAACTTCTGTTGAAAAGTAAAAACAGTTCAGCAAGAGTCAATCATTGATATGAATATGTTATGTATCATTACCTTAAACTTGTTTTGTTATGAATCCTTATTTCCGATTACTTGCCATTACTTTTTTAATCATTTCGAATTGTGCTTTTTCTTTTGCGTTCATATTCTTAGTTAAAATTTCTATCATCAAATCTGATTCTTCTTTAGTAAAAGAAAGGTGTTGCTTTTGGAGCTTTTTCTGTGTGTTCATTAATAAAGGAATTAATTTATCCATTGGTTTTCCGTCGGCATCCTGTACTAGTTCTAATAGTATAGCAAGTTTTTTGGGATCAATATTTTTGAGTCTGGGATTATCACTCCAAGAATTATCAGCCATCATTTCACTCCTTATCATCATCTGATTTGCTATTATTATCATATGACATGGCATTGAAAAGCATGCTTAAGTTTTGAAAGGAGGACATCTGTTCCGGAGGTATCATGGATTTTAACATTTCAAACATATTATTGTTCATGCCACCGGATGAATTTGAACTACCTGTGGTATCATTTGATTGTTGCTCATCGGAATGACTAGAGCCGGTTGTGTCATTATTCGAACTGCTAGAGTTAAAACTGTTATTGTCAGAATCCGTTGCTTCAGCTGCTTTAAAATGTTCCGTATCGATATCGGGGAAGGGGTTATCGGAAGAATTCTCTGAGGGGTCATTACCGAAATTGCTGAAGTTCTTAAAGATTGA
Organism: Bacillota bacterium; assembly: GCA_023392615.1. Lineage (GTDB taxonomy): Bacteria > Bacillota > Clostridia > Lachnospirales > Lachnospiraceae > Mobilitalea. The sequence goes on from JAEVYT010000030.1 coordinate 245,992, forward strand.
TTCGAAGGCAGAACCATTAAAATTACCGGTTACATTGTCTGCATCGCCTGCTCCGAAAGCATCAGCGAATGAAAAATCACCGACGTCCTGCATGTTTTTCATCATGGACATCATGTTGTTGTACATTTCAAAGGTTTGCTTCATATTAAAAAAGTTAAGAAAACGATCAACCATTTCTTGTTCCTTAGCATTACAAATGGGTCTAATTCCTTTTAATAATCCCTCAAAGTCGATATTAGTTAAACGAAAGCCACTGGCAGCCAGTTTACCGGGTTGGGTGGCTGAACGAAAACTTCCCATTAAATCTAAAAACTTTGCAAATAATTCGGCCGGACCTTTTAGAGGTGAATCAACAAAAGGAAGCGCAGCCTTGATGATATCCGCTGTATGAGTAAGATCTTGGTCTGCCATAGCTTCTCCCATTATAAATACTCTTTACATTATATTCATAGGGACAGTAAAAATGAACCACTCAGGGAAAGGGGACATCAGGACGGATAATTTAAATTCACATTTTCAATCTTATATAACACTTCATCTAGAAACTGTTTGGCATAATGCTTGGCAAGAGGTAGGTTCATATCTGAATAGTTACCACAGTTTTCGGCAGTTGCTCCAGGGATTTCACCTTCAAAATCTCTCATAAACTCGTACATTTCAATTAGGAGAGGGATAATGCTCTTTGATTCGAAATCTCCGCCTAGTAAAAGGTAGAAGCCTGTGCGACATCCCATCGGTCCAAAATATACAGTCTTGTCAGCATATATTTCATGATTACGTAAAAAGGTTGCTCCGAGGTGCTCGAGGGTATGAACCTCACCGGTGTTCATAACGGGATCAAAATTCGGACGTGTCATTCTAATGTCAAAGGTAGTAATCACTTCATTTCCAATTTTATCTTTTCGAGATACATAAACTCCACGAAGTAATTTCATATGATCGATGGTAAAGCTGGCGATTTGTTTCATAAGGTATCATCCTCCAATGTTTTTTCAGTAACTATAGTTAATATTGTAACACATGGATTGCGGTCTGTGAATTACATTTATGGCATATATGTTTTACATATTAGTAAAAACTATGTATTATATGGAAGGTTATTACTGTAATAACTTGACGAAATATAGGTAGATTGTTATGATAATGGTAGTCTTCATAATATTGGAAAGAAGGATGAGGGTTGGTAGTCGGAATATGCGATGATGAATTGATGATAAGAGAGGAATTGGTGAGATTTTGTAAGAGCTATATGCAGGCCAATTCTATGTCTTTTGAGATAATCTGTTTTTCTTCCGGGGAAGAAGTAATAGGTTATGAGAAAGCACTAGACATTTTATTTCTTGATATTCAAATGGGTGGTATGGATGGTATGCAGACTGCAGAGCAGCTGCGAATGATGGATAATAGTGTTACTCTTATCTTTCTGACAGGTTATGTTAATTACATGCAGGCAGGATATCGTGTAAGAGCATTTCGATATTTACTAAAACCTGTAAATAGACAGGAGTTTAAAGATGCGTTATCTGATGCAGTTGAGGATATCAAGAAGGACAGCAGAATTATTGTTGGCTCTGAGGGGGAGACGATATTCTTAAAGTTAAAAGATATTATTTATATTGAGTATGTAGATCGCCATACCGTTATTAGAACACGAAATGATTACTTCCAATCATTTATATCGATGAATGATTGGGAAAATAATTTGAACAGCTGTGATTTTTATCGAGTTCATAAATCCTATATTGTAAATTTAGAGTTTATCAAGGAAATCGGTAAGGAGATTGTGCTAGATAATGAAGAAAAAGTAGAGGTTTCGGTTCGGAAAATTGGCGCATTAAAGAAAGCATGCAAAGCATACAGAAGGAGAAATGCCAGATAGGGGTGAGTTAAGATAGCAACGATAGTATATGTTATGTATACATATTTTACGGACTTTATTAAATTATGGTTGGTTTTAACCGGTTTATTTAGTATATCCAGAACAAAAGGGAAAACCAGATATCTAGTACTGGGTGCTCTCCAGATTATATTTCTTATTATTGGAGGGAGCCTGTGGAATGGGTATAAGAATGTCATTCTTGCAGTAAACTCCGCTGTAGTCGTTGTTGTGATTTGCTTTCTGCTGGAAGGAAAATTTATTAAAAAAATAGCTCTTTCCATCCTATCCTATTTAGCTATCTCGTTTTTAGATGCAGTATTGGTTGCTATATTGACCTTGATCAACTGCTATTCAGAGACTCTACTAGAGCATGCGCTAACGAATATTGTCAATATCATATTAATTGGCTTCGCGGTAGTGATAAAGAATAGGAAGTATACAAATTTTAAAATTAATTTTACAAGAAAAATATATGCACTATTCTTTGCGGGAGCCGGTACGGGATTTTTAATTATTACAGCACTTTTGATCGAATCGAATAGTAATATTAATGACACAGCACGCCGTTTTATATTATTGATAACAGTAGTGCTTGTAACGTTTTATTGTTATGTATGCATCAAGTTTAGCTTTATCAGTGAATCAATGGATGTATATAAAGAATTATCGTTAATCAATCAGAGTATTATCGAATCGCAACAGCAGTATTATACTTTGGTAAATGAAAAACAGCAAGAAATCCGGTCGCTAAGACATGAAATGAAAAACCACCTAGCTTGCATAAATAGCCTTTATCATTTGAATAAAATTCAAGAGATGGAGGAATATATGGGGGAATTGATTAATCTTTCAACAAAGACCGCTCAGCTTATTGATAGCGGTAATGATATCGTGAATGCTATATTGAATGATATTCAAAGCAAATGTCGGAATGAAAATATAGCACTACGTGTTGAAGGTGGATTTCCCGATAAGTTATATATTGCATCGATGGATTTAAGTGTTATATTTGCCAATCTAATGTCGAATGCAGTAGAGGCAATACAAAGAATGAAAAAGACGAAAGATACAATCTATTATATTGATATCAGAATATCGAATTACAAAAGTGATCTTTATATCGATGTTAGAAATCCTTCTGAAAATAATTTGCAAATAGTTAATGGAACTCTGATTACTTCAAAAAAAGATAAAAGTCGTCACGGTTATGGAGTAAATAATGTCATTCAAAAGGTAGAAAGCTATCATGGAAGCTATAGTTTCAAACAGCAGAATGGCGAATTTGTGGTAGAAATATTCATGGAGAACACCCCTAAAGATTAAAATTTGACGTTCATACAAGAAAACACGACGTTCATGTATCCGCCTATTGAAAACACCTTGGCCATATGTTATAAAAAGCATGTGACTAGGTGTTTTCTTTGTAAAGGAGGTACGCTATGATGTCAATTATGTCTACTGATTTGGTTGATCTTATCATTCACTTGTTCAGAAAACATTAATTCTTTTGAAAGTATCTATTGGGGAATAAATACTTTACTTTTTCAACAAACTCATAACACAAAATGCCCGGATTAATTCGATCTGGGCATTTTGTGTTTTATGAGCTAGGTAGATTGACATTATTGGCAGAATGAGGCATTATATTAGTTGGACAATATTTTCACAATAATATGAAACAGAGAAAAAGGACAATAAATATGTTTGATAGTATAATTTTTGATTTAGACGGCACATTATGGGATTCTACGAATGAGGTTGCCCTTGCATTTAATAAAGTATTACAGGAGAATCACCCAGAAGTAAAGGATGAAGTAACCGTACATCGATTAAAGGAGTTATTCGGCTTGCCTCTAGATATGATCGGTATCAAGTTATTTCAAAGTGTTTCCAAGGAACAAGCAGTATCAATCATTGAAGAATGTTGTGATTACGAATGTGAATATCTGGCAGAACATGGTGCGACTCTATATGAGGGCTTGGAGGATATGCTAATATTGCTATCAAAGCAGTACAAGTTATTCATAGTGAGTAATTGCCAGGAAGGGTATATCCAGTGTTTCTTTCATGCTTATCCACAGTTGGAACAGTATTTTACGGACTATGAATACCCCGGCCGATCCGGTAAATTAAAGGCGGATAATATTCGATTGGTAGTAGAAAGAAATGATTTGAAAAACCCAATATATGTCGGTGATACCCTGGGTGATGCAAATGCTGCAAACGAAGCAAATGTTCCGTTCATCTTTGCTCGTTACGGATTCGGCGATGTACAAGAGTATTATGGGGTCATGGATTCATTAGAGGAACTTAAGAATATTCTTGATAAGGATTAAGAGAAGTAAGTAGACATTGACATTTTCTCACTTTCTTTATATATTGAAATATATATTTGTTAAAACTGCAGGATTACACAAATGAGTAACCTGACTAAATAAATTAGGATGTGAATATATGCTAGACGGAAAAAAATCAATATTTAGCGGAATGCAGGCAACTGGAACTCTTACATTAGGTAATTATTTGGGAGCCTTAAAAAACTGGGTGGAACTTGAGAATGAATATGAATGCTTTTATTGTGTAGTTGATATGCATTCCATAACTGTTCGTCAGGATCCTGCAGAGCTTCGAAAGAGAGCAAGAGCATTACTATCATTATATATCGCTTCAGGACTTAACCCTGAGAAGAATTGTATATATTATCAATCCCATGTTCCCGCACATGCAGAGCTTGCTTGGATTTTAAATTGCTTTACTTACATGGGTGAGTTAAACCGAATGACTCAGTTTAAAGATAAATCAGCAAAACACTCAGATAACATTAATTCGGGTCTTTACACCTATCCGGTATTAATGGCTGCAGATATCTTACTATTCCAGGCTGATGTGGTTCCGGTTGGTTCGGATCAAAAACAGCATTTGGAGATTACTCGCGATATTGCAAACCGATTTAATGCAATTTATGGCGATGTATTTACCGTTCCAGAGCCTTACATCGGAAAGCAGGGCGCAAGAGTAATGAGCCTTCAAGAACCGGATAAGAAAATGTCAAAATCAGATGAAAATCCGAATGCAAGTGTTTATCTGATGGATGATACGGATACGATAATCCGCAAATTCAAAAGGGCGGTAACAGATTCCGATAATGAGATACGATATGCGGATGAAAAACCGGGTATTCGTAATTTGATTGACATCTATAGTGCAGCTACTAATAAATCAATTATTGAAATTGAAAAAGAATTTGCAGGCAGTGGTTATGGTGACTTTAAATTGGCAGTTGGTGAATCGGTAGCAAGTTTATTAAAACCGATACAGGATCGCTTTAATGAGTTGCAAAAGGATAAAGCTTACGTAGATAGTATTATTAAAGCAAATGCTGAAAAAGCAAATTACTATGCAACGAAGACTTTACGCAAAGCTCAGAAAAAAGTGGGATTCCCGGAAAGAATCAGATAAAACAAATAGGGCTGTTTCAAAATAGAAATCAACTAAGCTTAGGCAATGATGCTGATATGACATTTTGAGACGGCCCATTATTAATTTATCGTGTCTGGGATAAGAAAAGGTTCGCTTTAAGAGAAATCTTAAGCTTATGATTTAAGGTATATAATTCATCGCATATTAATGAATCAGTATTTTGATAAGGTATTTTGAGGTTCGATTTAATTATGAAGTTTATCAATAGCCATGATAAAGGAACTCTGACTGTTAATCATGGTTTTTTGAATAATAATTTAACTGAGAGGTTTAAATTTATGAAAATAGTATTTTTGGAAACAGATACGTTGGGAAATGATGTGGACTTAATGAAGTTTGATCAACTTGGTGAGGTAGTGAAATATCCCTACTCCGAACCTGCTTTAAATGCAAAGAGAATAGAAGAAGCGGATATTGTTATCGTGAATAAAGTATCTATGAATCAAGAATTATTAGAGGGTGCAAAGAACCTTAAACTAATCTGTATCACAGGAACAGGAACGAATATCGTGGATTTTCCCTATACCAATAGCCGCAATATTGTTGTGGCAAATGTAAAAGGGTACTCAACTCAATCAGTGGTTCAACATACCTTTGCACTTTTCTTTTATTTATATGAAAAACTTAGTTACTATGATCGATTTGTAAAATCGGGGGATTATATCAAGTCTGATATCTTCAGTCATTTTACGGTTAAGTTCAGTGAACTCGCAGGAAAGACTTGGGGTATTATAGGGCTTGGTGATATTGGCAGAGGGGTAGCTGAAGTAGCAAAACAGTTTGGCTGTAAAGTGATTTACTATTCTACTACAGGTAAGAATAGCAATTCTGATTACGAACGTGTTGAATTAGACACATTATTGGATTCTTCAGATGTCATCTCAATTCATGCACCGTTAAATGAAGCAACCAATAATCTTATTGATGAAAATGAACTTAAAAAGATGAAGAAAACTGCTGTGTTACTCAATCTCGGAAGAGGTCCGATTATAAATGAGAATGCGCTTGCGAAAGCCTTAAAAGAAGAATGGATTGGTGCAGCAGGGCTTGATGTACTTGCGGTTGAACCTATGTTGGAAAGTAATCCGCTAAAAGATATTCAGGATAGTACAAAACTTCTGATTACACCACATATCGCGTGGGCAACAGTCGAAGCAAGACAGAGGGTGACCGATGAAGTATATCAAAACATTGTGGCATTCCAAGCAGGAGAAGAGCGAAACGTAGTCAGAGCGTAAAAGTGTATTAATAAATTATTCGCGCTTCCTTTAAATCGTAAGAATGGATAAGGACTACGTAAGTGAAGTGTAAAGTTTATTATATGGTAGAGAATTATGGGAAGGATAGCAAAAGTGAAGAGTTAAACTGATGAAATGGTTCAGAACATGTGATAGATCCGACAGTATATGAATATTAGCTATCTACTTATATTGTCTCACTAGACGAATGAAGAGATAGAGTTTGAATTATATAGTAAAGAATGTAAAGAAAGTAATAAAAGTAATGAAGGTAATGAAATAAAAGAGAGTAATATATCGATGTTTATATCAGTGGCAGTTTTAAACTCAATTTCGAAGGAACATAGTTATATTACCGAAATGCACTGTTTGGAAGACTGTATTTCTATTTTGTGTTTTCGCAGGCGTACTTTTATGTACGATAGCGAAATACAAAATAGGAATGCTGTCCTTCCAACCTGTGTGTGGGGTAATATAGTTTTGTTCCGTAATAGAAATTGAGATTTAACTGCCAATTTTACAATGATTAATCAGACTTAACCTGGTTCCACTTGTCGTTATATAAGGACTCGATTTTATTACCAAGGAATTTAAAGGTAGTACAACGGTCAAGCACGGACTGATCAGGGAATGCAACTGAACTATTTTTGATATCCTTGTCAGTTATCTTTTCACGAGCTACCTTATTTGGGGTGGAGTAGGTGATATAATCAAAGTTTTTTAATGCAACATCACCATCACACATATAATTGATGAATTTTTCTGCGTTTTCTTTACTCTTACAATTTTTTGGAATGACCCAACCATCAATCCAAACATTGGAGCCTTCCTTTGGAACGACATATTCCAAATCAGGATTCTCTCTCTTTGTATAGATCGCCTCTCCGGAGTAGATAACACCAAGAGCGGCCTCATTACCGATCATTTTATCTCTAACCTGATCCACAACATATGCCTGCACTAGCGGATATTGCTTTTTTAGTAGGTCTCTTGCCTGATTCAACTGATTTTCGTCCGTAGTATTGATATCATAACCGAGATATGAAAGAGCAACAGCAAATGCATCACGGACACTATCAATCATAAGAATATTGCCGGAGTATTGTTTGTCAAAGAGAGCACCCCAGCTATCAATAGGACCATTGACCATTTTTTTGTTGTATAGAATACCTACAGTGCCCCAACAGTAAGGAACACTAAATTTGTTCTCAGGATCAAAGCTTTTAGAAGCATTCAAATAAGTGGTATCAATATTTTTAAAATTAGGAACCTTATTAAAATCAATCTCTGCAAGTAAGTTTTCCTGACGCATTTTTTGAATCATATAATCGGAAGGACATATAACATCATATTTTACAGCGCCAGCTTTAACCTTTGCGTACATCTCTTCGTTAGAATCGAAGGTTTCATAAACAACCTTAATACCGGTATCTTTTTCAAACTGTTTCACAGTGGATTTATCAATATATTCTCCCCAATTATATACATAAACTTTTTCTTTTGCTCCGGAACATCCGGTCAGTAGACCGATGGACATTGAGAGCATCAGCAATAGAACAATAATCTTTTTCATTTATTTTCTCCTTTTCCTCTATATCATTCTCATAGGTGTATTTTTTACTGCATTTTTTCGGTTAAATATAATTAATATAGCCAATACCGTAACAAACATCAGAGTGGATAAAGCATATATTTCAGGCTGGATTCCTCGTCTGACTTGTGTGTAAATCTGAATAGATAACGTATTGACCTCCGGCCCCTTCGTAAAATATGTAATAACGAAATCATCAAGTGACATTGTAAAGGATAAAAAGTATCCGGAGACTATACCAGGAAGAATATCCGGTAATATTACTTTGAAAAATGCATAAAGCGGCGATGCTCCTAAATCAAGAGCCGCTTCAAACGTATTCGGATTCATCTGACGTAGTTTTGGCATTACACTTAGAATTACATAGGGTATATTAAAGGTAATATGGGCAAGCAAAACACTCGAAAACCCTAACGTATAATTAATTGCAACAAAGATTAACATTAACGAGATACCGGTTACGATATCCGCATTCAGCATTGGAATATTCGTTATGCCAAGTAAAATGGTTCTTGGAGTTTTCTTCATCTTGTTTATCGCAATTGAGGCTGCAGTTCCAATGACAGTAGCAATCAGTGCGGATAAAAAAGCAAGGATCAATGTGGTGGTTAAGGCATTCATAATATCCTGATCCTGGAATAATGATTTATACCATTTTAATGTAAAGCCGCCCCATTTTGATCTTGATTTGGACTGGTTAAAGGATAGTACGATTAAAATTAAAATTGGTGCATATAAGAATAAGAGGATAAAGCCGACATAAAAGCGGCTGAAAAAGCGTTTTACCATAAGTTTCCACCCTCATTTCCTTTGTCATATTTTGTCATAATTGACATACTTAGTAAGATAAATATCATTAGCACAAGTGAAAGACCTGAGCCGGTATGCCAATTTTCATATCGGAATTGTTGCTCGATCACATTACCAATAAGAACAATCTTACTTCCGCCAAGGATTGTGGAGATAGCGAAAGTAGTCAGGGAAGGTACGAATACCATTGTGATTCCGCTAAATACACCGGGTAATGTTAAGGGAAAGATTATCTTACGAAAGGTCTGTGAGCCATTTGCACCAAGATCTCTTGCGGCATTGATAACATCCTGGTCTATTTTAATCAGAACATTATAAATAGGGAGTACCATAAAGGGTAAGAAGTTATAAACCATACCTAATATAATAGCTTCCGGTGTGTTGATTAAATTTATCGTTGGTAAATGAAACAGCTTAAGTAAACTGTTAAGAACTCCGTTACGCTCTAAAATATTCTGCCATGCGATTGTGCGTAATAAGAAATTCATCCACATGGGTAAAATGATGATAAGAACAATAAAGCTGTTACTATTCATCTTGGCATTTCTTAAAATCAGTGCCAGTGGGTAGGCTAGAATTAAGCAAATAAGGGTACTGATTAGGGAAAGTACAAGAGAAAGATATAATGCTTTTCGATTAATTGGGTCGGAGATTAGCGTGATATTTTTCAAGGTAAAGCCACCCTCTTGTGCAGTGAAGCCATAGAAAAATATCAAGATTAAGGGGATTATAATAAACCCAATCATCCAAATCATATATGGGTAAGATAGCCACTTGGTATTCATGGTTTGCTTCATATGAAAACCATGTTCAGTAATTGTTTTAAGTTTGTTCTTAAACATAGGAAATCTACTCCTATTCTTTAAATTTAGTTTATGGTGTTATTCACTGAGCTCTGCAGCTTGTTCATCTTCTGATTCCGGCTTATTCATGATTTGAATGTCATAAGGATCAACATGAATTCCTACCTGTGTGCCGACCGGGACAAGATCGGTAGAATGAACGAGCCATTCTTTGCCGTTTGCTAGAACCTCCATCTCATAATGGACACCCTTAAAGAGCAGGGAAGATACCGTACCAGTTACGGTGCCGTTCTCCGGTTTAACTAAGTCGATATCTTCTGGACGAATTACAACGTCCACTGGCTTGTTCTTACCAAAACCGATATCGACACAAGGGAAATTGGAGCCAAGAATATTAACCAATTTATCCTCAACCATAGTGGAAGGGATGATATTGCTGTCACCGATAAAGTCAGCAACGAAGGCATTCTTTGGCTCGTTGTATATATCCTCCGGTGTTCCAATCTGTTGAATATACCCTTGATTCATAACAACGATTGTATCGGACATGGTTAAGGCTTCCTCCTGATCATGTGTAACATAAACAAAAGTTATACCTAACTCATTTTTTAAACGAATCAATTCATATTGCATGTCTTGTCGGAGCTTTAAATCAAGTGCACCAAGAGGCTCGTCGAGCAGTAATACCTTAGGTTCATTAACAATTGCACGTGCAATTGCAATTCTTTGTTGTTGTCCACCACTTAAGGAATCAGGCATTCTGTTTTCAAAACCGTCTAAGTTTACTAGTTTTAATGCATATTTGATTTTATCATCTATGTAAGTTTTACTCTTTTTCTTAATCTTTAGGCCGAAAGCGATGTTTTCTGCAATTGTCATATGTGTAAAAAGAGCATATTTTTGGAATACAGTATTTAACTTTCTTTCATTAGGTGGAAGCTTGGAGATATCCTTACCCTCGAAGATGACTCTTCCCTGATCCGGCGTTTCAAAACCACCGATAATTCTTAAAGTCGTTGTTTTGCCGCATCCGGAGGGGCCGAGTAGTGTCACGAACTCGTTCTCGCGTATATATAAGTTTAAATCATCCAGTACGACGGTATCGCCGAAGGATTTAGAAATGTGTTCAAGATTGATTAATTTGTTATCCGTCATTGGGGGTTCCTCCTTTTGCTTGAAAACAAGCCAACCTTGGCTTGTTTAAGTATCGTAATATTATATGATTTAGTAATATATTAGAAGCTGGGCGGAGTGGATACCCACAAAAGCGTTGCTCCTGTTTTTTCATTCGCTTTAATATAATGTTGTTTATTTGCAGTAAAGTAAAAAGATTCCCCTTTTTTAACCTTATGGATTCTGTTACCGATGTGAAGAGAGATACTTCCGTTTAAAATATAACCAAATTCTTCACCCTCATGTGGATTATCGGGATAAGTGGAGCCACCTGCATCCAAGGTTAATAGGATTGGTTCCATAATGTTCTTCTGAGCATTTGGAATAATCCATTTCACCTGATTTTTAAGTTCAGCATCGTACTTTTCAAAATAATCACCCTTTTTAAATACAACCTGATCAGCGGTAGTGCCGCTAAAGAATTCTTCCAGATTAGTTCCTAAGCATTGAAGAATATCCACCAAAGTTGCGATCGATGGGGAGGTAAGGTCACGTTCTAACTGTGATATAAATCCTTTTGATAATTCTGCACGGTCTGCTAATTCCTCTTGCGTCAGACTTTTTTGAATACGTAGTTCTTTGATTTTGGATCCTATTTGCATAACAGATTTCCTTTCGGATTCTTACTTAGAATAAACAATAAGTTTAGCATTGCTAAACCACAACAAGATTATTATACTAAGTTATCTTACGTTGTCAATATAATTTTGTAATTTAAAGTGAGGCAGTGATAAAATATTATCACCGATGTAATCTTTTTATATCTGTACCGCTATCGACTAGAATATTATATAAGAAACCGGAAAGACAGGCGGTGCTGCGTGTCTTTCCGGTTTCTTATATTCTTACTATATTGGTGGTGGGATTGGGGAAATAGGTTCATTTTCATTATTCTTTTTATTTTCATTTATCTCTCTTTGGGCTAATACTGTCGCCAAGGTATCCCCTAACTGGGTTAATACCACGGATAACAATGTCATCTCATTCTCCGAACAGCATTTTGATATGCCGCAGGCTACTGCAGATACAAGAGCAATCAATTCGCATTCATCCATAAGTCGATACCTCACTGTAATAGAAAGATAGCGTTCATTTTACTAAAATATATGAATGGAGTAGATAAAAAGTTCCAACCGAAGTTTGTGTTAAAGTTCGGTTGGAATCACAGAATAAATAATAGTAATTAAGAAAGCGTACGTTAGCAAAGAGCCATGTGGTTAGCTTTCATTGTTATTTGTAAAAGTTCTTGATTAGACTCATCTTAGAAGTCATTCCCATAAATAATAGATCGACTAGAGTGATGGCAACCATTGATTCAACTACTACAACAGCACGTGGTACAATAATTGGATCATGACGGCCTTGAATATTGATTTCAATATTCTCATTATCACGATTTATAGTCTTTTGTGTTTTAAATATAGAAGGAGTTGGTTTGATGGCTGCTCGAAGTATAATATCGGAACCATCACTCATTCCACCGAGGATACCGCCTGAATGATTGCTGCTCTTGCTTACATGCGAATTATCATCAAGTGTGAAGGGATCGTTGCTCTCAGCACCGGTTAATGTTGATGCCCCAAAACCGTCCCCAATTTCAAAACCTTTTACTGCCCCGATAGACATAACTGCTTTTGCTAACGAGGAATCCAACTTATCAAATACAGGTTCACCAATACCAACTGGCATACCGGATACGATACATTCAATTACACCCCCGGAAGAGTTGTGATTTTGCATTAATTGAAGCAGATATTCCTCCGCTCGTTCAGAAGCATTTAGGTCAGGCATAAAGAGTGGACTATTACATGCATCGCTTATCTTAGTATTATTAGGGTCAATAGTAATTGGTCCGATGGATTTGGTATATGCTTGTACAGTAATTCCTAATTCCTGAAGAATAATACAAGCAATCCCACCGGCTGCGACTCTTGCAATTGTTTCACGCCCTGAGGAACGTCCACCACCACGGTAGTCGCGAAAACCATACTTTTGGTCAAAGCAATAATCAGCATGACCCGGTCGATAAGCCTGTGCTATCTTGCTATAGTCACCGGATTTTTGATTCTCATTATATACAACTAAGGAGATAGGGGTGCCGGTGGTTTTTCCTTCAAATACTCCAGACAGAATTGTGACTTTGTCTTCCTCCTTACGGGGGGTGGAATATTTGGTTTGCCCCGGTTTTCTTCTGTTTAAATATGGTTGAAGCAGTTCTTCATTTAGTGTTAAACCTGCTGGGCATCCATCGACTACCACGCCAACTCCCTTGCCGTGGGACTCACCCCAGGTTGATATCTTAAATATTGTTCCATATACCGATCCTGACATAGTATCACTCCATTGCTTTGTTTTGATATAGTATAATGGAAATTATTATATGTTTCAATCATTTTAAGATACATTTCTACAAAATTGTCATATATTAGAGTGATAACATAAATTGAGGCACAAAATGGGAGAACAACGTCATCCTTCCGGTAGACCCGCCGGATATCATTATAGTAATCAAATCAAGTCATCTCAAAATCAAGTTAATCGAAATGATCTATATACAAAACAATCAGGGAAAGATGATGATTTAATCATTGAAGATAATACCGTATATGAAATTGATCGTGAATGTTATGAGAGATATAAAAAACAGAAGAAGAGATAGAGAATAAATAATTCACATAAGAGATAGAAATACAGAAAAAGAAAGGCTGCAATCGCAGCCTTTCTTTCTTGCCACTTCTTCAAGTGAAAGTGGTGTTAGTCGCTTTTAGAAGAAGCCACCAGACCCACCACAGCAGCAGCAAAGGAGAATGATAATCAAGATAATGCCGGTACAACCGCAGCCATCACTTCCACCGCCAAAACCGCTTCCGCCAAAGAAACCACCATTGTTGCCTCCTCCGCAGCAGCATAATAAAAGTATGAGGATGAGAATCCAACCACAATCATTACCACCACTTGATTCGCAATGTGTTGCTTGTAAATCACTCATTGTATGTTCCTCCTAATAATGATTACATTGTATCATATGAAGATTGGCTTGACTGATTTCCTTTTTGGAATTTATGTTTCCAAAGAATTGAACGATAAAATCTCCCATAAATCGAGTTTTGCTCGAAAATGAAAGGAAATGATGCATGTCTATATAGTAATAATTTGAATTTTACCGCTAAAATCATTCTTGGTTAAGAGTGTATATTGGTTAAGCTTTCAGAATAGGATATTAAAAAAGACAGTGGAGCCTAGGTATGGTCGCAAAGCATAGAGTACAGGTGATTGTACACTGTAAAGAATATGAAAAAAGACTACAGGCGATGGAAGATTTGGGCGATGTAAAATATAGACTTCCTATGATAAACGCTTATGTGCTTGAAGTAGATGCAGCTCAGCTGGAATACGTAAAATCAATGGAGGGACTTCTATGTGTAGAGATGGATACGCCCTTATCCGCACAGATGAATCGGGTAGGAGATATTATCGAAAGCAAATGGGCTCATGACCATGGCGTTTATGGAAAAGGAATCGGAGTTGCAATACTAGATACCGGTATAGCATTACATAAGGACTTTGTGGAGGGTGGTAATCGAGTAGTAGCTTTTCAGGATTTTATTAATCAGAGAACCGAACCCTATGACGATAATGGGCACGGTACCCATGTTGCTGGAATTATTGGAGGAAATGGTTATTCTTCGAAGGGAAAATATAAGGGAGTTGCTCCGGAATGTAATTTTATATCGGTAAAGGTACTGGATCATCGTGGGGATGGGAATATCTCAGATGTTTTGGCAGGTCTTCAATGGATTATTGATAACCGAATCAAATATAATATTAGGGTAGTAAATATCTCGGTCGGAACTTCTTCGAAGGATAATTTGGATGAGAATTCGCTGTTGGTTCAAGGGGTGAATGCAGTTTGGGATAATGGAATTGTAGTGGTGGTTGCAGCCGGTAACAATGGACCGGGGCCGATGTCAATTTCAACACCCGGTATAAGCAGAAAGGTTATTACAGTTGGATCATCGGATGATAATATCACTGCTGAGGTTTACGGTAGTGGTAAGACGAAGGATTATTCAGGGCGTGGTCCTACTCCGTTTTGTATAAAAAAACCAGATATTGTGGCTCCCGGATCAAATATTATATCCTGCAATATCAGTCGATATTCTTCTAGAATGAAAAGCGGAGAGGTACGACTTTCCTCAACAGAATCTCCAATGATGTATACAATAAAAAGCGGAACGTCGATGGCAACACCGGTAGTCTCGGGTGCAGTTGCCTTACTGTTGTCCGTTCGTCCTAATATGACGAATCGTGAAGTGAAGTTAAAGCTCAGAGATTGTGCTGTAGATTTGGGACAGCATTGGGAAAAGCAAGGTTGGGGACTTTTAAATGTAAGAAAATTATTTGAATAAAAAAATGCTATCAGTGTAATGATATATGAGGATACCTTTATTTTGATTCAAATACATTGCGTAACTCACAAACAGTTCATCGTAGATGTATGTCTCTTATTGAAGGTATCCTATAATAGAGTTAAGCGATATTTTCGTGTTTATCTTGAGTTATGTAATCTATATTGATTTATATATTTAAATACGTAAAGTGCTAGTTTGTTAAATGTTAATAAATCAAGGAAGTATGCGAAAAATAAAGAAAAATTGAATTAGTTTAATTAATTTACAAATTGCTATTGTATTATTTTGATAAAAGATTTATAATATGAATTGTAAATTAGTTTTTTCATAAAACTAATAGATAAACTTCATTGAAAACATTATTAAGGAGGAAGAAATATGTCATATTTTAAAATTGATAAGATTCAGTATGAAGGACCTCAAAGTAAAAATCCACTTGCTTTCAAGTATTATAATCCTGAAGAAGTGGTAATGGGTAAGACGATGAAGGAACAATGCCGTTTCGCTATGTCTTACTGGCATACACTCACATATATGGGTAATGATCCTTTCGGTGGTGCGACTATGCATCGTGATTGGGATAAAACTGATGATGCTCTAGCTAGAGCAAAAGAAAGAGTACGTGTATCATTCGAGTTTATGGAAAAAATGCAGATTCCTTTCTTCTGTTTCCATGATCAAGATATCGCTCCTCGTGGTGCAACATTGGCAGAAACAAATAAGAACCTTGACGAAATCGTTGCAGTTATTAAAGAAGAGATGGCTCGTACCGGAATTAAGTGCCTCTGGGGTACTACGAATGCTTTTAGTGATGACAAGTTTGTTCACGGTGCAGGAACTTCCTGTAACGCAACTGTATTCGCTTACGCTGCTTCTCAGATTAAAAAAGCTATGGAAATCACCAAAGATTTGGGTGGTGAAAACTACGTATTCTGGGGTGGACGTGAAGGCTATGAGACTTTATTAAATACAGATACCGGATTAGAGTTAGACAACCTTGCAAGATTACTTCAGATGGCTGTAGATTATGCAAAAGAAATCGGTTTTACCGGCCAATTCTTAATCGAGCCTAAGCCGAAGGAGCCTACAAAACATCAGTATGATTTTGATACAGCTACCGTTCTTGCATTCTTAAGAAGATATAATTTACAGGATTACTTTAAGATGAACATTGAAGCAAACCATGCTACATTGGCTCAACATACATTCCAACACGAACTTAACATGTCTAGAATTAATGGCGTTCTTGGTAGTGTGGATGCAAACACCGGAGATCCTTTACTTGGATGGGATACAGACCAGTTCCCTACCAGTGTATACGATACAACTTTAGCTATGTATGAGATTCTTTTAGCAGGCGGCTTAACAAAGGGTGGATTGAACTTTGACTCTAAGGTACGTCGTGGATCTTTTGAAGATGATGATTTATTCTATGCTTATATCGCAGGTATGGATGCATTTGCAAAGGGCTTAAAAGTTGCTGCAAAATTAATTGAAGATGGCGTATTCGAGAACTTTAAGGCTGAGCGTTATGCAAGCTATAAAGAAGGTATCGGTAAAGATATCGTAGAAGGTAAAGTTGGATTTAAAGAATTAGAGGCTTATGTATTACAAAACAATTATACAGCTAATAAGTCCGGCAGACAGGAATTACTGGAGAGCATCTTAAATCAGTATATCTTAGAAACAAAATAATTCTAGGATAATTAGGAGCACTTATAACAAATTTCCCTTAAAATAATTTAAAATAATAATTAGTTAAGCAGAAACAGCGTAGCAAACAGCTACGCTGTTTCTGTATTTTCTTTTTTAGAGGAAAATCAATTGTAATAGATGGTAAGTGTTATGATAAGTTATCATAATAATTGGAATTAAGGTGATTCAATACTCTGTATGAAAGTTACTATAATTGGTTGACATTCCGATAATTAAAAAGTATAATATTGAATATATTTTCAATGAAAAAATATTCAACAAAAACTTGGAGCGAGTTATATGACGAAACGAATAGAACAGAAAGAAAAAAGGCGTCAGGATATTCTAAGAGCTGGATTAAGTCTTTTTATACGTAAAGGCTATGAAGCAACAAAAATAACTGATATTGCAGAAATAACAGGAATGAGTGTTGGCTTGTTATATCATTATTTTGATTCGATTGAATGCTTGTATATGGAACTGATTAATATTGGGTTATCTGGTCGAACGGGTCAGTTTTTTCCTCCTTATGATAATCCTATAAACTATTTTTCAAACTCCGCGAAGCACATTTTTAAAATGGTCAAGTCCGATCATTACATCGCAGAATTATTTGTTTTGATGAGCCAAGCACAGCGTAATCCCAATTTACCGAACGGAATGCGAGATCTACTTGAAGAAAATGATGTTATCAAAAAATCAATAGCTATTATCGAAGAAGGTCAACAGCAAGGGATCATACGAACGGGAAATCCAATGGCAATGGCAATGGCATATTGGCTTTCGGTACAAGCCTACGTTGAGATGATTGCGCTTAACCCTACGATACCTTATCCAGAAACCAGTTGGTTCGTAGATATGATTCGTGCCAGTAAGAAGTAGAATAACGAAATAATTCAAGGGGGAATAATATGATTCTTGAGGAAAACAATTATAGTAGAACAGAACTTTTGAATAAAATCGTCTTAATAACAGGTGGCGGTGGTGGGATAGGTTTTGAGGCATCACGGGCATTTGCATACATGGGTGCCACGGTCATTATTGCAGAAATTGATTTACAAAAAGGACAGCAAGCACAAGATAGGATTAATATGGAGCATTATAATGGAAGAGCGGATTTTTATTCGATCGACATTACAGATGAAAACCAAATTAACAAACTGTATGAGTATATAGAGAACAAATATAAGCAACTGGATGTTTTAATTAATAATGCTGCTGTTGTTCCTATGGGAGCTGTTGAAGCGGTTCCAATATCGGATTGGGATTTAAGTTATGCGGTAAATCTGAGAGCGCCTGTCCTTTTAGTTCAAAAATTTATTACCTCTTTGAGAAACACAGGTGGAATTATAGCGTTTGTGCCATCTGCCCCAAATCCATATATGTCTGCGTATGAAATATTCAAGACTGCACAGGTGGAATTATGTAATACACTTTCGGAAGAAAATGTTGAAACCGAACTTATTACATACTCTATAGCACCTGGATTTGTAAAGACGGATACTGCGATTAAAGCAGTAGAAACGATCTGTGCATCTATGGACATTACTTCTGAGGATTTTTTTGATGCACACAAGGAATATATTGTGGATGCCGAAATTGCGGGGGTAGGTTATGCGCTTTCTGTTGTAAATGCGAAACAGTATAACGGAAAAGAAATTATGTCCCATCAGGTCCTTATAGATAGTGGTCTTTTAAGTAACGATATCAATCCTTCGAATGGAACTTATCTTAAAAAAGACTATGATAAATTATCTTCCCTATTTACAAGAATAGCAGATGTTTTCTTTGATCAATATCAAAATTGGCAAAAGAAAAAGTTGTTTCAGAAGCAATTCATTCTCTCGGATTTTAAAAAACAAATGGGTATCCCTGCTGATAGCTTCAACAATCAGCTAAAAGAGTTACGTGTTCATGTTGAAAATAAAGAATTGGAGGCACTTATTAAGTGTAAAGGGATGTTCATCAAGTGGCAAGCATTCTATGAGCATCAAATTAAATTACTTCAAGGGTATGAAAAAGATTCCGTTCAATTATCTAAGGATACTGCTTTATTAAATGAATGGATTGATATTCTACAAGATATAAATGAACTATTATAAGGAGGGTGAAGACTGCCGGATGCCTTTTAGCTTCTTCACACCTTGAATAAATGAAAATAAAAATGATAACTATTTCTATCTTTTTGTTGTAATATTACCAAGATTATGGTATATATATATTTATAATACTAATACTTATATAACAGGAGGTAATCTTTATGAAGAAGTATGAATGTATAGTATGTGGATATATTTATGATGAAGCTGAGGGTGATCCGGATGGTGGAATCGCACCTGGCACAAAGTGGGAAGATATCCCTGAAGATTGGGTTTGTCCTACCTGTGGAGTAAGTAAGGATGAATTCCAGGAAGTAGTATAAACTAAATATGATAAGATGAAGTAGGGGCTGTAGCAATAATAATCTGAATGGATTGTTGTATTGCTACAGCTCCTAATTTTGTAGTGAACATGCCCGATGATTCATTTCGATATAATCCATTGACATAGTATGAATTAGGAATTATGATATTACTATTGTTTTGTGATAAGTATTAACAAATAATATTGATAGCAGTAAGAAGTCCATAGCATATGAACATCAATTTAAATAATATATTTTTTAGTTAAGTCGCTATGCGACAGAATGGAGTAATTATGATTTATCTGGATTATGCGGCAAATACTCCGGTAGACCCAGAAGTGTTAACATGTTTTGTGGAGGAGACAAATCGGTATATTGCTAATCCGAATTCGACTCATCCATTAGGGAAAGAAGCAAAAAATAGATTTGACCATATAACGATAGAGATGTCAGCATTGCTAGGAGTAAAACCTACGGAGCTTATCTACACCTCAGGAGCTAGTGAAGCAAATAATTTGGCGATAAAGGGATTAGTACAGGCTCATAAGAATAACGGGAAGCACATTCTTTCCACATGTTTGGAACATCCTTCGGTCAGTGGAGCATTAACTTATTTGCAGACCCAGGGATATGAGATAGATTTGATTGATATCACAAAGGATGGTCTTGTAGATATGGAACATCTGAAAGAGCTACTCAGGCAGGATACCGTATTAGTATCGATCTGTACTGTGGATAGCGAATTAGGTGTGAGACAACCCATTGAGGAAATTGGTAAGTTGTTAAGAGAATATCCGAATTGTTATTTTCATACAGATGCAACACAGGCGATAGGAAAAGTGTCGGTCTCATTTGAATTTGTTGATTGTGTGACTTTTACCCCACATAAATTCTACGGTTTAAATGGAACAGGTGTATTAATAAAGAAGGAAGAAGTTGTGTTGGAACCAATCATCCATGGAGGGACAAGTACAACAATATATCGTAGTGGAACCCCTGCGCTTGGGATGGCTTCTTCTATATTAAAGGCACTGGAACTATCTTATCAGAATATAATTGATCGATATAATCATGTAAGGGAATTAAATGAACAATTAAGAAGTTTTTTTCGTACCTATAAAAAAGTGAGAATCAACAGCACCGATTATTCAACTCCATTTATACTGAATCTGAGTGTTCAAGGAGTGAAGGCAGGTGCGTTTCGAGAAGCCCTTGAAGAATACGGAATATGTGTGTCCATCAAATCTGCCTGTTCGGTAGCGGCATCTCCGTCCAGACCGGTTTACGCAGTATCAAAGGATAAGAAGAATGCGATGTGTTCTTGGAGAGTGAGTTTAAGCCATCTGACCACCAATGAGGAGTTGGATGCATTTATGGGAGCCTTCCATCAGTGTTATGAGAAACTGACGAAATAGTATTGCGATATGTATGTAACCAATAAGAAAAATAAGACCTACAACAATAAGAAAAATGATATTAGAAAGTGGTATATTACATGGAACGTTATCAGGAAATTGAAAGAAGTATTATAAAGAAATTTCGTAAACCTCTCTGGAAGAAATTTATTAATGGCGTAAATGAGTACCAATTAATTCAAGAGGGAGACAAAATTGCAGTTTGTATCTCAGGCGGTAAAGATTCAATGTTACTCGCAAAGCTGATGCAGGAGGTTCAACGTCATGGTAAGATGAAGTTTGAACTTGTATTTTTAGTTATGGATCCTGGTTACAATGAGATTAACCGACAAACCATCATTAATAATGCTAAAATATTGGATATTCCAATTACGATTTTTGAAACCCAAATTTTTGATATCGTAGCGGAAGTGGATGAATCCCCTTGTTATCTCTGTGCAAGAATGAGAAGAGGATATTTATACAAGAATGCGCAGGCATTGGGTTGTAACAAAATTGCACTGGGACATCATTTTGATGATGTGATTGAAACAATATTAATGGGAATGCTATATGGAGGACAGATTCAGACGATGATGCCAAAGCTTCATAGTACAAATCATGCCGGTATGCAGTTGATTCGTCCGATGTATCTGGTAAAAGAAGCGGATATTCTGGCATGGAAGCAGTATAATGATCTTCAGTTTATTCAATGCGCATGTCGTTTTACCGAGAATTGTACCTTATGTGATAATGGTGGTGGCGGCTCCAAGCGTCAGGAGATGAAGGCGCTAATTAAAAAATTCAGACAGACTAATCCAAGCATCGACAGTAACATATTCCGAAGTGTACACGATGTGAATTTGAGTACTATTATAGGGTACCATGATAAAGAAAAGGCTTATAATTTTCTAGATGATTATGATCAGAAGGGCGGAAAGATATGTTGAATCAATTTTCAAGAACAGAGCTGATGTTTGGCAGGGAAGGAATGGAGAAGCTTGAGAATTCCAGAGTTGCGGTTTTTGGCATCGGTGGTGTCGGCGGTTATACGGTAGAGGCATTAGCCAGAAGCGGGGTTGGCAGTTTTGATTTGATTGATGATGATAAGGTTTGCCTGACTAATATTAATCGACAGATTATCGCAACCAGAAAAACCGTTGGAAAATATAAAGTAGAGGTTATGAAGGAGCGTATCCTTGAGATTAATCCAAATGCAAAAGTAAATATACATCAGTGCTTTTATTTGCCAAGTAATGCAGAAGAATTTGACTTTACACAATACGATTATATTGTAGATGCAATTGATACAGTATCTGCAAAGATTGAGATGATTCTTCGAGCACAGGAAAAGAATGTGCCAATTATAAGTTGTATGGGAGCGGGAAATAAGCTGGATCCGACCAGATTTGAGATAACTGATATCTACAAAACTTCCATCTGTCCATTGGCAAAGGTAATGCGTAAAGAATTAAAGACGCGCGGTGTAAAGAAGCTTAAGGTTCTCTATTCGCAGGAACCCGCAAGAAAACCGATAGAAGATATGGCTATCAGTTGCAGAAGTAATTGTATCTGCCCTCCCGGAGCGGAGAGAAAATGTACGGATCGTCGTCAGATACCGGGCAGTAATGCATTTGTTCCATCAGTTGCAGGTTTGATTATCGCTGGCGAAGTAATCAAGGATCTAACAGGAATTAGATAAAAATATTTATTAAAGCATTATATTCATAAAAATTATTTTCGTATTATATACCAGAAAATGTAGAAAAAGTTAAAAAACACCTTTCTAATTCACATTGCTTGTGATAAGCTAATGAGTTAACGAAGCAAGATGATAATTATATTATGTGAACAGAAAGGATGACGAATATGAGTAAGATACCAACCAGGGAAGAAGCATGGGATTTGTTGACTGAATTTAATAAGGATGAATTCCATCTTAAGCATGCAAGGGTAGTAGAAGGTGTTATGAAACACTTTGCCAAAGAACTTGGATATAATGAGGAAGAGGAATTCTGGGGTGTCGTTGGTTTGTTGCATGACCTTGATTTTGAGCAATATCCGGATGTTCACTGTATAAAGAGTCAGGAGATCTTTCGAGAACGTGGAATCGATGAGAGGATTAATCATGCTACAGCAAGCCATGGATATGAATTAACGGTTGATGTCAAACCCGAGCATGAGATGGAGAAGGTGTTATACGCGGTAGATGAATTAACCGGTTTAATCGGAGCAGTTGCAATTATGCGTCCTTCAAAAAGTACAATGGATTTGGAATTAAGCTCAGTGAAAAAGAAATATAAAAATGTAAAGTTTGCTGCAGGCTGCTCGAGAGAGGTTATCGAGCGTGGTGCTCAGATGTTAGGCTGGGAGCTGGGAGATTTGATTCAAAAAACTATTATTGCGCTAAGAGAGGTTGAACAGACTACCGGTTTGGTCTAAGTAACTCGCTACCATTTGCATGAAATACGTGGTGTATTATTAAATAGTTATAAACGGGGATGAGGATATGATTGGATTAGGTACATTGGTTAATGTGCTATTCATTTTAGCAGGAGCGGCTATTGGGCTTTTAATTGGGGACACACTGAATCAAAAATTTCAGGATACAATTATGAAGGCATTAGGTCTTGCCGTAATGTTTATAGGAATTAGCGGAGCGATGCAGGGGTTATTAACGGTCAAAGACGATGGGCTGGTTCCGGAGAATTGGATGTTAATGATTGCTTCCCTTGCTATCGGTTCTTTCCTTGGTGAATTGATTGATATCGAAGCCAGACTGGAACGGGTAGGAGAATGGATCAAACGTTCACTTAAGGTAAAAGGTAATAAGGGACAGGATTTTGTAGAAGGATTCGTGAGCAGTTCTTTATTATATTGTATTGGAGCGATGGCAATTATAGGTGCTCTAAAGGATGGCTTAACGGGGGATAGTTCGATTTTAATATCAAAGGGAGTAATTGACGGTATCGTATCAATCTTCATAGCGTCCACGCTCGGGATTGGCGTATTGTTTTCTGTTATTCCTTTAGCTATTTATCAGGGATCTATTACATTAGCAGCAAAATATGTGGAGCGTTTTTTAAATGATACGCTTATTTTGCAGATATCCTTTATCGGTTCTATTTTGATTTTTGCAATTGGAATCAATATGATATTTGGGAAAAAGATAAAATGCGGTAATCTATTACCAGCAATATTAGTACCTATTTTGTATCAAATACTGAAACCAATCATACAACACATAATTCGTCTTGTGGTTGGAATGTAAGAATCCTTGATAATTCATGGAATGGGAAGCACAATACTATACATAATGACAAAACAGTATAATTATACATAAAAGAGAAAGCCGGACGTATTATATGGCCTTCTCTTTTTTATAAGCCAAATACGTGATTTTTAAGGGGTTGTAGCACTTTGGTTATTACGAATATTAATAATATAAATCTTGATTTATTCATAGAATTAAGAAAAAAAGAATAAACTTAATATTGACAATACAAGTATAATTGTATACAATAAAACAAAATTTATTGAAAAAGTTGGGAGACCGTAAAAATGGATGAAAGAAAAGTACACATAAACCCACACAATAATTTACTTGAATTAGAAGAACCCATATATAATCTTGTTGACGTAGAACAACCGAATACTTTTCGCAATTTATTTCCATACAATGAGATACCTAAAATTGCTTTCAATGACCGAATCGTTCCTCATAATTTACCGGATGAAATATATATAACAGATACAACCTTTCGTGATGGACAGCAGTCCAGAGCTCCCTATACCACGGAACAAATTGTTCATATCTATGATTGCTTACACCGATTGGGAGGTTCTAAAGGTATTATTCGCCAGAGTGAATTTTTCCTTTATAGTAAGAAAGATAGGGATGCTGTGTACCGTTGTATGGAGAAGGGGTACGAGTTCCCTGAGATAACCTCATGGATTAGAGCAAGTAAGAAGGATTTTGAGTTGGTAAAAGAACTTGGAATGAAGGAAACCGGAATTTTAGTAAGCTGCTCTGATTATCATATCTTCTATAAGATGAAGATGACCAGAAGAGAGGCAATGAATCATTATTTAAGCGTGGTTCGAGAGTGTCTTGAAACCGGAATATCGGCAAGATGTCATCTTGAAGATATCACACGATCTGACATTCATGGTTTTGTAATTCCGTTTTGCCATGAATTGATGAAGTTAAGTAAAGAATATAATATTCCGGTTAAAATCAGAGCATGTGATACGATGGGATACGGTGTAAACTTTGCCGGTGCAGTGATTCCTCGTTCTGTACAGGGGATCATTTATGGTATCATGACTCATGCAGGAGTTCCGTCTAAGTCGCTTGAATGGCATGGCCATAATGACTTCTACAAAGCAGTAACAAATTCCACAACAGCATGGCTATATGGTGCTGGTGCGGTTAATTGTTCCTTATTCGGTATCGGCGAAAGAACCGGGAACACCCCACTCGAGGCTATGGTATTCGAATATGCACAATTAAAGGGTACATTGGATGGTATGGATACGACAGTAATCACAGAGCTGGCGGAATATTTTGAGAAGGAAATCGGATATCGTGTGCCTTCCCGTACTCCATTTGTCGGAAAGAACTTTAACGTAACACGTGCGGGTATTCATGCTGATGGTTTATTAAAGAATGAAGAAATCTATAATATCTTTGATACAGAGAAGTTCCTGAATAGACCGGTACTGGTTGCGGTATCGAATACCTCCGGTTTGGCTGGTATCGCTCATTGGATTAATACCTTCTTTAAATTAAAAGGTGATAAGGCAATTGATAAAGCGCATCCAATCGTAATTAAAATCAAGGAATGGGTTGATGAGGAATATGAAACCGGTCGTGTTACCGTAATCACGGATGAAGAGCTTATCAGTCTGATCAATACATATGAGAGGGAATTAGGCATTAATCTTGCGGGACGTTAAGAAATACTGTAAAAGAATTGACATTACTATGAAAACATTTTACAATTCTATTGAATGTAAGCATAAGATGAGTTGGCTTGCCAATTCATCTTGTGTTGCGATATATGGCAAAAAATAATTGAAAGGTAAGGGTGCAACTATGACAACTGCAGATAAAATTGAAGCAGCAAAAGAGAGATTCGGACAATTATTAGAAGCTCAGTTAAAGAGAGTGGAGGAAATGAAAGCACAGGGTGATTTTGTTGACTATCAGGCTCTTGATCAGATTAAAATCGGTGTATGTGGCGGTGATGGTATAGGGCCTGCAATTACAGCACAATCTCAAAGAGTATTGGAATACCTTTTACAAGATGATATTAAATCCGGCAAAGTCGTATTTAACGTAATCGATGGATTGACAATAGAGCGCAGAGCAGAGGAGAATGCAGCAATTCCTCCTGCCGTATTGGATGAGATTAAAACATGTGATGTAATATTAAAAGGACCTACAACAACTCCTAGAAAAGGCGATCCATGGCCGAATGTGGAGAGTGCAAATGTAGCGATGAGAAAGGAACTGGATTTATTTGCAAATGTAAGACCAGTTCGAATTCCAGAACAAGGCATTGATTGGACCTTCTACCGTGAGAACACTGAGGGGGCTTATGCAGTAGGTAGCAAGGGCGTTCATGTGACAGAAGATTTAGGTGTAGACTTTACAATTGCAACAACTCAGGGTACTGAGAGAATTATTAGAGCAGCATTTGAATTTGCAAAAGCAAATGGAAAAACCAGAGTAACAGCAGTTACTAAGGCTAACATTATAAAAACTACCGATGGTAAGTTCTTGGATATCTTCCGTGACATTGCAACAGAGTATCCGGATATCGAAGCAGATGACTGGTATATCGATATCATGACAGCTAAGCTTGTAGATGAGAAGAGAAGAAAAGACTTCCAGGTAGTAGTTCTTCCAAATCTTTATGGTGATATCATTACAGATGAGGCAGCGGAATTCCAGGGTGGTGTAGGTACCGCCGGCAGCGCTAATATCGGTAAAAAATATGCAATGTTTGAAGCGATTCATGGTTCCGCACCTCGAATGGTACAGGAAGGCAGAGATATCTACGCAGATCCTTGCAGTATGATCCGCGCAGGTGCAATGTTACTTGCACACATCGGTTATACTAAGGAAGCTGATAAGCTTTACCGTGCACTGGACATCTGTACTGTTACAGAGAGAAAGGTATTTACAACCGGTAGAGATACCGGATCAACCGGTGCAGCATTTGCTGACTATTTAATGGAAACAATTGAAAAGATGGACTAATGAAATAAGACGGTTCAAATTTTCATATGATATAGTTATAATCAATTAACATTCCTTATGTACAAGGAGGGAATCTCTTGGAAGATCTGAATCTTCACAAAGATGTTACCGATCATTATTCCTTAAGAGGAAGAGTGTTTAATAAATTAAGAGAAGATATATTAGCTGGGGTTTATCGTGAAAATGATGAACTTAAGGAAAACTCAATTGCGGGTGAGCTTGGGGTAAGCCGAACTCCTGTTAGGGAGGCATTACGTCAATTGGAGCTCGAAGGTTTGGTTACTATGATTCCAAATAAGGGAGCATATGTAACTGGAATCACCTCGAAGGATATGCACGATATCTATATGATACGTTCTTATCTAGAGGGTCTGTGTGCAAAGTGGGCTTGTGAGCACATTACGCAGGAACAGATTGAGGCATTGGAAGAGGTTCTATATCTTTCAGAATTTCATGCGAAGAAAAACCACAAGGAACAAATGGTAGAATTAGATAGCAAATTTCATGAGCTCATATATCAAGCTTCCGGAAGCAAGATATTATACCATGTGTTATCCGATTTTCATCATTATGTGGAGAGAATTCGTAAGATTACATTAGCGATGCCTAGTAGAGCTTCACAAGCAAGTCAAGAGCATGCAGCAATCCTTGATGCGATTAAACAACGTGACGCTGCACGTGCAGAGCAATTGGCGTATGAGCATATCGAAAGCAGTATTAAAAATATAAGTGAACAGGGCTTATAATAAATAAGTTTTTAAAAGAGGGTATTGAAAAGGCAGAAATGGCTTTTCGGTATCCTCTTTTGTTATGGGAGATTTGCTATAATATTAATTATTAGTAATAGAAAAGTCTCCCTTGATATGGCATGGGTATACATAAATGTAATGCATTGACATAATGGGAATAAGTGGTACAATTTATCTTGTTATGTAACATAATACCATTGCAGGGGGATGAAATATATGAAACAAAAAAAATCAATTCATGTCATAATTAGCGTATTGGTACTGCTTGTGGGAATTATTTTTACTGCCGAAAGCAGTTTATATTACCTAGGTAATCCTAAAGTAGTGTCAGCTCAAACAACCAAGGATCAAGATAAAAATAGTAAGGTTAAGAAGAATGAGGGAAAAAAGAATAAGGACTATACGATTGTTATAGATGCCGGGCATCAGAGGCATGCCAATAGCAAGAAGGAACCAATTGGTCCGGGCGCTAAAGAAAAGAAAGCAAAAGTATCATCGGGGACTCAGGGGAAATATACTAAGGTACCGGAATATCAGGTAACACTGGATGTGGCTAAAAAACTAAGTGATATATTGAAGAAAAAGGGTTATCATGTGGTGATGATCAGAACGAAGAACGATGTAAATATAAGTAATGCGGAGCGTGCAAAGATTGCAAATGATAATCATGCCGATGTATTTGTTAGAATACATTGCAATGGTTCGACTAATACGAAAGTATATGGTACAGAAACTCTATGTCAGACGAAGAATAACAAGTATTGTAAAAAATACTATAAAAGTAGTAGGAAACTCTCGGAATCAATTGTGAATTCTTTATGTAAAGAAGTTGGCTCTAAAAATAATGGAGTAGTGGAAACGGATTCCATGAGCGGAATTAACTGGGCCAAGGTTCCGGTTTCGATAGTAGAAATGGGTTATATGACAAATAAGGCTGAAGATAAGAAATTAACCAACTTAAACTACCAGAAGAAGCTAGCGACTGGAATTGCAAATGGAATTGAAGTGTATCTGGGGAAGAAAAAATAATTAAATTTTTACAAAATACTTTTACTAAAGAGAGTGTTTATGAATGATATTATTAAATTACTGATTGCAATTATTCTTTCGTTAGGTGCATTATTAATCGAAATTTTATTGGATCGATTTGATGACTCTTCTTGGTTAATTGTAATAATAAAGACAGTTGTTGCTTTTGTTTTGATTGTTGCTTTAGGACTTGCAATTAAATTTATCTTAGTATGCCTAAATGTTATATGAAATTCACTGGATGGTATATTAAGAATCGATTTTTAATTACATGAAATAAAATGGAGAGTTTACTGTATGTATATTACTGTAAACTCTCTTTTAAAATGGTATATGTTTGGATCCTTTTATAATGTTGAAGCAACCGATATTACCGATGGGCTTTTGTGTGGATAATATGCCCTTGTTAAATTTTACTCTTCCTCAGCCAATGACTCCCATTGTTCCATTAATTCTAATAGTCTATCTTCGATTGATTTTTTCTCATTGTTTAGTTCAATCAGCTTCTGAACATTGGTAAATATCTCTTCCTGGGTAAGCAGGGAGTCAATCTCTTCGTTACGTAATTCTAATTTTTGAATCTCATCCTCCGTCTTTTTAAGATCATTCTTTCTCTTACGTGCTTTTGCCTGTTCTTCCTTTTGCTGTTGCCAGCTAACCTTATTCTCGGTATCGTTATCCGATGTTGAAGAAGTTGTGGTAGTAGAAGCAGTAGGGAAGGAGGTTGGGAAGGCTCCGGGTTTGCCGGAAGAAGCCACATTTTGATCGGCTACAGTCTTGCCGAGGTACACGGCTTCCATCTCATCCTTTTTCTCCAGATAATAATCATAATTACCAATATAATTAATCAATTTCTGATCAGTCAAATCAAGTATTCTGGTTGCGGTTTTATTAATAAAATAACGGTCATGGGATACATATAATACCGTTCCGCTATAGTGATTTATCGCATTCTCTAAGATTTCCTTTGAGGTGATATCCAAATGGTTGGTCGGCTCATCGAGTATTAGAAGATTCGCTTCGGACAACATTAACTTCGCCAGAGATACACGTCCACGTTCTCCACCACTGATATCTTTAATTCTCTTGAATACATCGTCCTCCGTAAACAAGAAAGCAGCGAGGATATTACGAACTGCGGTGTTGTCTAGATGTGGATAGGCATCCTGCAGCTCATCGAATAAGGTCTTGTCCGGATCTAGAACCTGATGCTCCTGATCGTAATAACCGACCTGTACCTTGGAGCCTAACTTTATCTGTCCACCATCAGCTTCTAGTTGACCATTGATCATTTTTAATATGGTGGTTTTGCCAGTTCCGTTATTACCGATGATGGAAACCTTTTCTCCACGTTTGATATCAAAGTTTAGATTTTTGAATAAGTTTAATTCCCCAAACGATTTGGATAAATCCGTAACAGTAAGCACATCATTACCGCTTATTACACGAGGCTCGAGATCAAAATGCATCTCAGTATGCTCCGTCGGGCGATCCACACGTTCAATTTTATCTAACATTTTTTCACGGCTTTCTGCACGTTTGATGGATTTTTCACGGTTGAAGGAACGAAGCTTAGCGATTACCTCCTCCTGATGTTTGATTTCTTGTTGTTGATTTAAGTATTGCTTTAGCATTGCGCTACGAAGCATTTCCTTTTTTATGGCATAATCAGAATAATTACCCTCAAAGCTCTGGCATTTGCTGTTGTCAAGTTCTACTACCTTGGATACCACCTTATCTAAGAAATAACGGTCATGCGCTACCACGATGACAGCACCATTATAGTTTAATAAGAAGGTTTCTAACCAAGCAATTGATATTAAATCCAAATGGTTGGTCGGCTCATCGAGCAATATGATGTCAGGCTTTGATAAGAGAAGTTTACCGAGAGCAATTCTGGTTTTTTGCCCACCGGAGAGGGTGTTGACCTTTTTATCAAATTCTTCTTCTCCAAAGCCAAGGCCTTTCAGAATACCGGTTACCTCACTTTTGTACGCATAACCGTTCTTTATTTCAAACTCATGAGTTAAACGTGTGTAGGTGGAGAGCATCTGGTCAAGCTTTGTGCCCTCCGCATGCTTCATATCCTGTTCAAGTGCTCGGATGTTCTTATCCAGGTTAATAATGTCTTGTTTTACGGTGAGCATCTCATCTAGAATCGTACTGTCTGAGGACAGATTTTGATGCTGTGCCAGATAGCCGATGGAGCTGCCTTTCGCTAGAATGATATCACCGTCATCGGGTGACATTTCTTTCATGATAATTTTAAGTAAAGTGGATTTGCCGGCGCCGTTGATTCCGACGATCGCAACCTTTTCTCTATCATTTACATGAAAGGAGACTGATTTTAATATTTGTTTTGTTCCGAATGATTTACTAATATTTTGACATGCAAGTATCATTGCTTTATCCCTCATTTATATAAATTTCAATTTTAGCGCTTTCAATGTTTACACTGCTGTATATTTTAGCATAGGAACACTGATCCTGTCTACGAATTGAGGAGAAGAAAGTGCCTGATTAGTGAGATAATCTTACAACATTCTAGCGGAAAGAGCGAAAATACTTATATGATTTACTTCGACTCTTCATAGGAATGATGGAAGGGCGCACGTTGGTTTTATATAAATTATGCTGAAATTATGAAATAAATATATAAAAGTATTGACAAATATGGTCGGTGGTTATAGACTAAACTCGGGTCGGTGAATATAGACCGACTACACTTGAAAATATTAGAATTAATATCGATGGAATACTATGAAATTGTGGGGGGATTATGGAGAATTTAAAACTATGCGATAGTGATTATCGCTTTATGATGATTGTGTGGGCGAATGCTCCAATTGGTTCTGGTCAGTTAGTAACACTTTGTAAGGAAAAACTGGGTTGGAAGAAATCTACCACCTATACCACAATAAAGAAGTTGAGTGAGAAAGCCTTTATAAAAAATGAGAATGCAATTGTGTCAGTACTGATTGGGAAAGAGGAAGTTCAGGCTGAGGAAAGTGATTATTTTGTGGAACGAACCTTTGAAGGCTCTCTGCCGCAGTTTATCGCTTCCTTCCTGGGAGGAAAGAGGATATCAGATAAGGAAGCGGAAGAGATAAAGAAACTGATTGAGGAGCATAAGGAGAGATAGCAGTATGGGATATTCACTTCAGGATTTGTTTTTAAAGATAGTAAATATGAGTATTACATCGTGTTATGTAATTATTGCAATTATAGTCATTCGCGCTTTATTGCGTAAAGCTCCAAAGATGTTTTCTTATGTACTGTGGAGTGTGGTTGGGTTTCGCCTGATTTGTCCAATCTCATTTTCGTTTGTATTCAGTTTGTTTAACGGGAAATATCTTCGTGGAGAAGAAGTCGCGAATAACAATGGCATGCTAAATTATATTCCTTCGAATATTGGAATGGAGCAAAACCCTCATGTAGTAACAGGAATATCCAGTGTAAGTAATGCGATTAATAAAAATATCCCTATTGCGAACCCAATAAGTAGCGCAAATCCCCTGCAGATTATCATCTATATATTATCTATATTATGGGTGCTTGGAATTGTGATAATGGTTATTTATAGTATTGTGTCCTATTTGATCCTAAGATATAGGGTAAAGAAGGCGGTTCTAAGAGAAGAAAACATCTATGAATGCGACCGGATATCAGCCCCTTTCGTATTAGGCATAATTAAGCCGAAGATTTACATCCCTTTCCGATTAAGTAATCAGGAGCTAAATTATATTCTAAGGCATGAACGGTATCATCTTCATAGATTTGATCACATCATGAAACCCTTTGCTTATCTTTTGTCGATGATTCATTGGTTCAACCCGTTGGTCTGGCTGGCCTTTCATCTAATGAGCAAGGATATGGAAATGAGTTGTGATGAAAAGGTGATTAGTGAAATTGGAAGCTCTATGAAAGGAGACTATAGCAAGTCACTGTTATCATTTGCTTCAGGACGACGTTTAACTGCGCCTATACCACTTGCATTTGGAGAATCAGGAACCAAGGGCAGAATTAAGAATGTTATGCGATTTCGAAAACCAAAATTATGGGTTATAATTCTAGTCTGTTTGGTTTGTGTGGTTACAGTTGCAATATGTATTACAAACCCAGTTCAGAAGACGAAGATAGAAAATAATTCTGATAAAACTAACAAGGTGAATATAGAGCAAAAAACATCAGAGAAGGATTTATCTGAGGATGCAGCTCTATTATTCGCGAACAAGAATAAATATATCGGTAATCCTATGGCTGATGGAAAGTTAATGAGTATACTTGGGATATTTGATGATTTCGGAGCCTATAAGATCGAGCTTGAGACTAAGAAAAGACCATATGTATTGCATATCAATTTTGAGACAGAACCGAAGGACGAGGAAACATTAAATCAAAAAATGTGTGGGAATGCGGCAATATTATTAGCTTTGATTGAAAATGCGGATGATGTACAGTGGAGCTATCCAGGAGTTAGAAATGGGGAATCTGCTGTTAAAAAAGTCTACTTTACCAAGGATGATAGAGAACAGTCGGGGATTAAGGATATAAAAAGTTATGGGAAGTCTGAAAAGAAATTGATGGAATTAATGGTGCTTATTCAAAAACTTATATCTTCCAATGCTTTATACTATAACTACGATGTAGATTTATCTGCAGTGGAATTAAATACCTTACAACATACCTTTGGTCATCTTGTTACCTATAATCTGCCGAAAGGATATGGAGAAAGTAAATTTATTGTTGATAATTTATATGGAGGGAAAGTCCTATTTTAAAAAAACGGAAAGTTGCCGGATCAATTACCTTACGTAACAGATCCTGTGGAATGGTATGCGCCGGGAGCTGCAATTATAATTGAAAAGGATCTTGTTCAAACACTAATAAGATTTAAAGATGGGAAATTAGTTGGTGGGATACTGCGTGATAATCATTCCTTGCCAATTGGGGATATGATTGCTTTGCACGGTTTACAGGAACAGGCAATTTTAAGACAGTTCGAGTATGATCTATATACCCCGGCAGAAGTTGGTGAAGCGGAAGCAGCTGGTTTTACAATTCCTGAGAAGGACCAAACAAGTAGAATGTGGCAGATATTCTTTGCAAAGGATAGCAATCATAAAGCCTATGCCTTTATATTGAACACAAAATACTTTTCCAAAGCCGATGCAATTGCATTCGCTAAGAGTGTTAAATTTTCTAAGGACGCATTTAACTAATCCGTTCGTGTATTCGTTGAGTTAAATGTATCCATATACAAGGAAGACTTTTAGGTAAGTTTCTTATAGATGTGTTTAGATAGGATCAGTGTGTCTACATCCCCTATGAAAAATAGGCACATTGATCCATTCATGTCTATTCGTAAGGTCATGTTCTGCTTGCACAGCTATTTTATCGATGATAAACTAGTATTATAAACAAAATCTGTAAACAATCAAAGGATAAGGAGCGTGATTGCAATAGACTCACTCGAGAAAAGAGTATTAATACTTGAACAAAGAGTTAAAGAGTTAGAAGATAGAGTTGCGGGTACTACGTCACCACAGAAAGTAAATTTAATAGGCGATAAGCGTAATATAAACAATAATATGGATATGAACCAACCAATTCCTACGAAATCAGAACAGATAAGGAATGAGGATCCAACGCAAAATCAATCCCCAATCCAATTTCAAGAGCCTTTTATTACAACAACACATACGGAAACCAAAATCAAGGAGGCTGTGGTAGGTAAATATTTAATTGGTTCGCTGGCCTCTCTGCTTATTTTTGTCGCTGCAATATCGTTAGTTGGGCTCGTATGGAATGATTTATCTTCCGGAATGAAGCTTTCCTTATTAACATTTGCAGGAATTGTGTTGACCGTAGTTGGGTTCTATTTGATCAGAAAAAAGAAAAATCCTATCACCGCAATTATACTTGGAACCGGATCTGGACTTGTTTTTATCAGTGTTTTGGCAGCAAATATGGCCTTTCACTTAATTGGAAACAACACAACAATTATTCTGGCCTGCTTCTGGTGCGTATTTTTTATCCTGTCATCAAGATACATCAACATGTTCTTCACAACAATTATCGCATACATAGGTAGTTATATCGCATTGATATTAGGATTAAGCCTCTTAAAAGGGGATATGGATTTGGCCGTCATGACCTTATTTGTAACTGTCGTAGCTGCTGTTATGCTTTATAACGCGCAGAATAATAAGAATAGAATGGAACGTAATATTTCTTTGGCATTGTCATATTTTAGTTATTCGACCATTTTGACTAGAGCATTATTTGACGGAGTAGTCTCTGATCATATAATCTTTAAATACTGGTTTGTTCAGATTGGTATTTTACTAATTCTTTATGTACTTTTGAACTTACAATATCGTTTGTGCGATGTTACAAAAGCATTGCCCTGGCATATCGTTTTGGCAATTACAACAACAATTCTGACCGGAATTTTCATCAACTATATAAATGATAACTATTTACATTATGATAGTAGACTGACTCTTTATATATGGTTTTTTATTATCAATTTAGTTCAATTATGTCTTGTTAATATAAATCTTAAGAATGTCTGTAAGGTATTGACCATATTTTATGCATTTATATTAATGATTGATATGCTTTTTATAAGTGATAAATTATACCAAGTTCCTACGGGTATCGCATTTGTTGCCGCTCTATTAATTTTAATAGAACTCCTGTTTAAGAAAAATAACTATCATATCATGATTAGTATCGTAGCTGCATTAGATTCGTTATTGTTGATAACAACCACAGCATCTAAATTATATGCGGTATCTTTCGGGGTATTACAATTAAGTGTGGTGGGGTATGTATTGTACCGAAGATATACATCAAAAGAATTCAAATATAGTAATTTTATTAAATCCTTGGCAGTTGTTACAATATTGTTTGATGGCTTTTCAATTACACATAGTATAGGTACATTTTTTGAAGGAAAAGTAGTGGAAATATACTCTGTGTCACAGGCTGTTGGTTATATGGTAATGGCAATCATATTTGCTGTTTTATTCAGATCAGGGTTTTTTAAAGATTGGTCAGAGGTTAAGTTTCGGTTTTTCGATACGCAGTACAATATAACAATAACACGTAGTATGAGAATTGTGTTTTATTGTATATCAACAGCGCTGTACTTTATCGGATTACAAGGGATTGGTTTTTCCACACTATGGTACATTCAGCTTATATTTACAATTGCAACCATAATCATAGCACTTATTCAGTCCTATCATCTTATTATAAATAAATCAGAAAGAGCACATATTAGTGAGGTTTGGATTGGGTTGAAATATTTGATTTTTACTTTTGTACTCATTCATTCTTTCTGTGAACTCTCAGTGGATTCGGTATTTTACAGTGTTGCAGGATTAATGATAGCGATTGCCAGCATTTCGCTTGGTTTCCGATTCCGATTGAAGAATTTGAGACTCTATGGATTGGTGCTTACTATTGTTATGGTTGGGAAGTTTATAATAATTGATTTGGGACAGGAGAATTCGATTACTCGAATTATTGCATTGATTTTCGGTGGACTAATCTGCTTTGGAATTAGTGTGATTTACAACCGGCTCAATAATCGTATTTAGGATATAGAGACAAGATTTTCACTTAATATAGGACTTAGTAATGATGGATTATTCTTATAAATGGTGTATAATTTTGATCATAGCAATCTATCTTTTTAGTATTTGTTTCGACTC
Organism: Bacillota bacterium; assembly: GCA_023392615.1. GTDB lineage: Bacteria > Bacillota > Clostridia > Lachnospirales > Lachnospiraceae > Mobilitalea. The sequence continues at coordinate 282,641 of JAEVYT010000030.1, forward strand.
GATTTATTTTGATTTTAGATGGTTTTCACCTCGTTTTAAACACATTGACTTTTTCTTAACAATCCAATATAATGAAAACAATAGTGTATTGGACGAGGAGGATGAAAATTGTATAAGAAAGAAATTTCGAAGGCAGTTATTAATAGATTACCCAGATATTATCGTTATTTGGGAGATTTGCTGGAAAAAGATGTTGTACGTATATCTTCCAAGGAATTAAGTGAGAAGATGAAAGTAACTGCATCTCAGATTAGACAGGATTTGAATAATTTTGGTGGATTTGGCCAACAGGGATATGGGTATAATGTGGAATACTTACACTCTGAGATTGGCAAAATTCTTGGACTTGATACAAGATATAATATGATTATAATAGGTGCCGGTAATCTGGGTTTGGCGCTCGCTAACTATGCAGATTTTGAGCGTAGAGGATTCTTTGTAAAATGTATATTTGATATTAATCCCGACTTGGTTGGTACCAGTGTTAGAGGTATTCCGATCAGATCAGGTGATGAAGTGGAAAGTTATCTAAAATCCAACAAGGTAGATATAGCAGCAATTACAGTTCCTAAGGCTAAAGCCGCTGCAATTGCGTTAGATATGGCTAATTGGGGGGTAAAAGGTATCTGGAATTTCGCCCCTACTGATTTAAATGTACCCAAGGGAGTTACAGTTGAAAATGTGCATTTGGCAGAAAGTCTTATGAAGTTATCCTATAGATTATCGGGCAATGAAACAGAGTAACGGAGAACATTTCGTTCGGGGGTCCCGTAGATGGCAAAGAAAACAAAGCGTATCGATTTTAATAAGGTTGTTAAGGATAGAAAGCTTCCGATTTTAATTCTAGATAGTCGTTGGCATGAATTATTCCCTGAGGAACACAAAACACCGGTGATGAAGGAGTTAGAGCGTAAATTGAATAATCTCCTGAAAAAACAGGGAAAACTAGTTCATGATATCAAAGATATGAAAAAACTGAAGAATAATTTGTTGAATGAAATCATGGCGAATATGGAGATAAGTTCGGATAATATCGGGAAAGCAAAGGAAAAGAAGTTAGATCAGAACAAGCAGTTTGTTGCGGAGTTAAATGAAAAGCTCGAGAATGCAATGGAAGAACTTGCAGAGATTCCGTATCTGATAAAAGATGTCAATGAAGAGTTGATGGCTATAAGCATCAATATATTTTATGATGATTTAGAAGATAATAAAGAAGAACTCAAAAATGTTGCAGATTGGATTGCACAAATGAGAGATGAATTGAAAAATAAAATCATATTAAAACAAGATTTAGAAGCAAAGAACTCGATGATTTATACCTATATGCACGATATTCTTGGTGCTGAATTGATGGAGTTATTTGATCGAGAGAATAACCAAAATCATTAAGGAAAGGCGCGGGTAATAATGATTACCGGAATTGGCGTTGATTTAATAGAAGTAGATCGCGTGTTAAAAGCATGTGAGAAAGACAGCTTTCTCAATAAATATTTCACTGAGGAAGAGATAGAATTAATTCGTGCAGACAGAAATAAGGCAGCAGATAATTTTGCAGTCAAGGAAGCTGTCTCAAAGATGTTTGGTACAGGCTTCCGTACCTTTTTTCCAAATGAGATTGAAGTTCTGCGTAATCCTTTGGGTAAGCCATATGTGAATCTTTATGGGAACGCTGCTGAGATAGCAAAGCAGCAGGGAGTAACCCTAATTCATGTTTCAATATCAAATACAAAGGGTTATGCGAATGCATTTGTTGTTGGGGAGGCCGGATGATGAAATTAGTTCTTAATTCTACCGAGATGAAAGCAATTGATGAATATACAATCAAAACATTAGGGATACCTCAGGAAGTATTGATGGAACGAGCTGCCTTTGAAGTAGTGGCAGTGATGAAACAACAGATAAAAAAAGATGACCGCATTCTAGTGGTATGCGGTAGTGGTAATAATGGCGGTGATGGAATAGCAGCAGGTAGAATTCTGTATATACAGGGCTATCGTGTTGCTATTCTTTTGATTGGTGAAGAAGGAAAAGGCTCAGAAGGATTTCAAAGGCAGTTACAAATAGCGAAGAATTTGGGCATGCAATTTGAACACAGAAGCAACCTTGGTGAATATAATATAATGATTGACGCAATATTCGGGATTGGCCTATCTAGACCTGTAACAGGAATATATGAAGAGATTATTACAAAGATAAATGAGATGAAGTCAGTCGTGTACGCCATAGATATTCCGTCAGGGATCTCTACCGATACCGGTAAAGTAATGAACATTGCAGTAAGAGCCGATTATACGGTAACCTTTGGCTACCACAAACTCGGGCTTTTATTTTATCCAGGCACTGATTATGCAGGAACGATTAAAATTGCTGATATTGGATTTGGAAGTATTGATCAATGCGGAATCCACATAAATACTGTTTATTATGACGAGGAAGACTTATCATTAATCCCGTCAAGAAGCAATTGTGGGAATAAGGGGACTTTTGGAAAGGTACTTGTGATAGCCGGAAGTAAGGGAATGAGCGGGGCGGCTTATCTTTCTGCTAAAGCGGCATATCGAACAGGTGCAGGGATGGTTAAGATAGTAACAACGGAAGATAACCGGATTATTCTTCAATCGATATTGCCAGAGGCTCTCTTTCGCGCTTATGATGATTCTTCTGTTGATGCAACCGCTCGTAAAGAGGGGATACAAAAGGATTTAGATTGGGCGGATGTAATAGTATTTGGACCTGGCATCGGAATAACACAGACGTCCTCTGATCTATTGGATTTTGTGTTGGAAAACCGTAACAAACCATTGGTTATAGATGCGGATGGAATTAATCTGCTGAGTATGAAACTAGATGATCAGCTAAAGAATATCAATCATAATACAGTGGAAGAATTAGCGGGAAAGGGTGAAAAAATCAAAACAACTCCTGTGAATGAGAGACTTGGGAAATTAACCACCCTATTAAACGGGCAGATTATATTAACACCGCATCTTAAGGAATTATCTCAATTACTTAATAAACCGATTTCTGATATTGTCAATAATCTGGTTGACACTGCCTTTCAATGTTCTTATAATAATAATTTGATATATGCAATCAAGGATGCACGTACAATTGTTACTAGGGAAGGACAAAAACACATTAATACATCCGGTAATAACGGAATGGCAACCGCTGGTAGCGGTGATGTGCTCACAGGTATGATTGCCGCTCTTATTGCACAGGGGATGAATCTTTATGATGCTACCTGCCTTGGAGTTTATCTTCATGGTTTGGCTGGGGATGAAGCGTCAGGTTCAAAAGGAAAATATTCCTTAATGGCAACTGACATCGTGGATCATATTGAAACAGTGTTAAAAAAGCGGGATAATATATTATAGTAACGTATTAACTTTGGATGAAACGATAAAGTGTTCCGGTTTATATCGTAAACACGTGGAAAGGCTAGCGAACGTATTATGAACGAAAAAAATGATACTCAAGAGCAGGCTTACTACAGAGTGCAAGCTAATGTCAATATTAGTGCAATACAACATAATCTGCAGGAAGTTCGAAAGAAGATCAATAAAGATACAAAATTAATGGTGATAATTAAGGCGGACGGTTATGGTCATGGAGCGATACCGATTGCAATGGTTTTGGATGAAGATAAGAATGTTGATGCATATGGAGTTGCTATTATTGAGGAAGCTATAGAACTTAGGAATGCGGGTATTAAAAAACCAATACTAATACTAGGTTATACAGCAAAAGAGCAGCATCATCTGGTGATATCTTATGATATTGCACAAACTGTTTTTCAATACGATATGGCTGAAAGTTTATCAATGGAGGCAATGCGTCAGGGTAAGATTGCTAAGATCCATATCAAACTGGACACCGGTATGAGTAGAATTGGTTTTGCCGATACCAAGGAAAGTGTTGAGATTATAAAGAAGATCTCTGAGCTCCCGTCGATTGAATTGGAAGGGATGTTTTCACATTTCGCATGTGCGGATGAGTGTGATAAACATAGCGCTTTGGTACAGTTAAATAGGTACATAGCCTTTCATAACATGCTGGAAGAAAAACAAATTCATATTCCAATTAAACATTTAGCGAACAGTGCAGGTATTATGGAGATTCCACAGGCTTATTTTAATATGGTTCGTTCCGGAATAGTAACCTATGGAATATATCCTTCTGACGAAGTCAATAAGAAGGAACTCCAGCTTACTCCTGCAATGGAATGGAAGACTCATGTTGTGTTTGTAAAAGAAGTGGAGGAGGGAATCGGTGTTAGCTACGGTTCCACCTATGTTACAAATAAAAGGATGAAAATTGCTACGATTCCTGTTGGTTATGCAGATGGTTATTCGAGAAATCTATCGAATACCGGGAGAGTGATTATTCACGGAGTATATGCACCCATTATCGGAAGAATCTGCATGGATCAATTTATGGTAGACGTTACAGGAATCGACAACGTACAACAAGGTGATGAAGTTACCTTACTCGGTAAAGATGGTGACGCATATATCAGTGCAGAAGAACTCGCCGCTAATTCGCATTCCTTTCCTTATGAATTGGTGTGCACAGTCGGAAAGAGAGTTCCGAGAGTTTATTGATCTTGGAAATAAGAGAATGAACTACTTGAGATGAAGCATGGTCATCACTGAGTAAATATGAAACTAATACACTTTATGGTATACACACGAAAAAAGTGGCAATAATAAGGGTAGCCTAATATTGGAGTGTGAATAAAGTGGTAATTAAACGTGGAGATATCTTCTATGCGGATTTGAGACCTGTGGTCGGATCCGAACAAGGCGGTGTCAGGCCGGTTCTGATTATTCAGAATGATACAGGTAATAAACATAGTCCTACCGTAATTTGTGCGGCCATTACATCTAAAATGAATAAAGCAAAGCTTCCAACACATGTGGAATTAGATGCAGAAAAATACGGAATAGTGAAGGATTCAGTTATTTTACTGGAGCAGGTTAGGACAATAGATAAATCCAGATTGAAAGAAAAAGTCTGTCATTTGGATAGAGATGTATTGAAGAAAATTGATAGAGCACTTATTATTAGTTTTTCTTTGGATACATATTTTAATAACTAAGCAAGAAAAAAGGAACCTGCGAAAGGTTCCTTTTTTCTGTTATACAGCAGGGGAGCTGTATAACTTTGCGTATAATAGGGTGGGAGTAGAAAGTGTTTTATCACTGTCTATGTATATAATATAACTTCTAAATGTGTCCTTACGGTGAACTAAATCTAAAAAAAGAATAAAGCAATTATGAGTTAAATATAAAACAGCTCTTTTGTGTAAATATTGCGTTAAGAATTATGGGGATTACTGGTTTCCCTTGAAAAATATAAAGAAAATATGTAAAATGAAAAGATAGCGATTGATGGAGAATCTATAAGGAATAACATTATAGAGTGGACAAGATAAAAGGCTAGACATATAAATAGGAGAATAATATGCGTATAGGATTATTACGGCATTTTAAAGTGAATTGCCCACATAAGAAAATGATGACCTCAAAAGAGTTTCGTGAGTGGTCAGAAAAATATGAAGTATCAAAGGTAATTAAGAAAAAAGTTGAAATGTATGGACTGGAATGGGATATCTGCTATGCAAGCGATTTACCAAGAGCGGTTACCACTGCGAAAGAAGTATATAGCGGAAATGTGTTACTTGATACATTACTTAGAGAAGTGGACAATGCTCCTTTTATACATACGGAACGTATTAAATTGCCATTTGAAATATGGCATCTGTGTGGAAGACTTGCTTGGTATTTTAAGTCCAAGAGTCAACCGGAGAATAGAATAGAAACCAGAAAAAGGATTAATCAATTCCTAGACCGAATAGACTGGGAGCAGGAGAATATATTGATCGTTTTTCACGGATTTATGATTTATAATTTTCAAAAAGAACTAAGAAAACGAGGTTTCAAAGGTGCAAAGCTGAAACTAGTTAAGAATGGTGTGCTTTATGAATATATCAGAGATGAGTTACAAAAGGAAGCAGTAGAGAATGAAGATAACGTTAATATGTGTGGGTAAATTGAAAGAGAAATATCTCGCTCAGGGAGTGGAAGAATACTGTAAGCGACTAACAAGATATTGCAATATGGAGATTGTAGAACTTCCGGATGAAAAAACACCCGATCATGCAAGTGAAGCTTTGGAAGAGGTAATTAAGAAAAAAGAAGGAGAGCGTATCTTAAAAGCTCTCAAGGAAGACTCCTACTGCATTGCGCTGGCGATTGACGGCAAGATGTTATCCTCCGAGGAACTTGCAAGTAAGATTGATACACTAGGGATAACGGGCACGAGCCATATATCCTTAATTATCGGTGGATCACTCGGATTATCCAAAGAAGTACTAGCGCGTGCAGATTTCAAGCTTAGCTTTTCCAAAATGACGTTCCCTCATCAGCTAATGCGAATGATATTAGTAGAGCAGGTCTACCGTGCTTATCGTATTATTCATAATCAGCCGTATCATAAATAAATGAGCAAGCGCAAAGTATGGGATTTAGTTATGGTAAACCTATATGTCTTTTGTATACAAGAAGTGAAATAAAGGAACGATGTCTGCTTCCCTTAATGCACCTTAGGAGTGCCTGGGAAGAGACATCGTTTCTTTTTTAAATACTGTTGAATTGCACAAGCCTTCATAATGTAGTTCGAAACTTTACGCGAATCCGAAGTAACGCATGATACCCAAATAGATTCCATATGCAAACTGGTATTGATCATCACGTAATTTTTCTGCATCGGAGGGATTAGTTAAGTATCCTAATTCGATTAACATGGAGGTCATTGCAGTCCTTCTCAATACATAAAGGGATGGTCTAACCCTAATACCATTATCGATAGTACCGGTCATCTGATTAATTCCAACCATAATTTGTTCTGCCATCCACTGCGCCTGAGTTTGTAGCTGGTAGATATAGATTTCTGTGCCATTGATGGCCGGATTGGGGTTGGAATTACAATGAATACTAATAAAATAATCAGCTGGCCATTCGTTTGCTAAACGTACTCTTTCTGCAAGGCTGGTGGAGCTACTGGTACCTAAAACAGTGGTTGGGGTCGGACGAGATACTCTTGCTTCAAATCTAGGATCACTATTGAGGAGATTTGCAAGATATAACCCTACCTGGTAATTAATATCCTGTTCATACAGTCCATTTGCGGTAGCACCGGCATTTGGATAGCCGGTTGGATTGTGACCTTGGTCTATAAATATCTTAATAGGCAAAGAAACACTTCCTTTTCATTTTAACTATAATATCATATTCTTGAGGCATAAACTTGTTACCAGAGGGGAGTTAATTAGTAAATTCATATAGTAAATAAACGAAAAGGATGCTATACTATGGTTATAAATTTACAGTAAATGAGGAGTAAGAATGCGAAATAAAACGGACAAGCATAGATTGTCAAATCAAAACAAAGTGATTACGTTAGCTGCAATGTGCAGTATAGCGATCGGAATTATCATTATTTTGGCTGGTATGTTTTATTATAAATACCGTATTTCCGAATTGGGATTAACGGAACAAGATGAATATAAACAGTATGATTATCATTATGTAATTATATCAGAAGAAGCAGACAGTACCTTTTGGAAGGCAATTTATCAAGGAGCAATGGAAAAAGCTAAGAAAAACAATGTTTATGTTGAGAAAATTGGAAGTGATTTATCAATTAAATATTCCTTGCAGGATTTGATGAAAATTGCAATTGCCTCTAAGGTTGACGGAATTATTCTGGAACCGAACGGGGATGAAGATATGAATGAATTGATTGATAAAGCTTATAAGGCTGATATCCCTGTTGTAACAGTTCTTAAGGATACACCAAGAAGCAAGCGTATCAGCTATGTAGGTAAAAATAGTTATGATCAAGGTCAGACTTATGCGAGAGAAATACTCCAGGCAGTTCGTGAAGGAGTAAAGAATATAACTGTTTTATTAAATAATGACCCGAATGATACTACACAAAAGGTGATTTACTCCAATATTGTCGGAGCAGTTGCAAAGCATAGAGTAACAGTAAAGTCTGTGATGGTAAACACCAAGGATGCATTTAGTTCAGAAGACAGTATACGTAAGATTATGATGGATAAAGTAAATCCTCCTGATTTATTGGTATGTCTGACAGAATCGGACACCAGAAGTGCTTATCAGGCGGTGGTGGATTACAATAAAGTTGGTCAGGTTGGAATCGTTGGTTACTATAATTCAGATATGATTTTATTGGCAATTGAAAAGAATATTGTACGTTCAACTATGACATTGGATGCAAAACAAATGGGAGCAAATTGCGTAGAGGCATTGACGGAGTATAAAAAAACTAATTATGTTAGTGAATACTATTCGGTTGATATCAATGTTATAAACAAGAATAATGTAAAAGACTATATTAAGAATATAAATAAGAATAAAACCGATGATGACGAATAATTGCTAGCACACATGATTCGGATATTTACATCAAGTGTCTTGAATTACAAAGGTGTTTATTTAGCGGGGGTTACAAAAATGAATTCAAAGAAAAAAACTGGATCGATTCGAAGAAGACTAATCATGGTCTTTATATTGTCTTCGGCGGTGATATTTTTTGCAAATTTAATTATGTATTATAATATTAATAAATCAATCGGAACGATTGATCAAGTATATAAAAGCAATGCGCAATTAAATAATCTTTATGATAAACTGTCTGAAGTTCAAAATAATCTCTATGAATTTCTAAATACCAGAAGCAGTGAATCGTTAGAGAATTATTATCGTACATCGCAAGATTATAAAAATCTAATCAATGATTTGGATGGTAGTATCACAGGTAATGATATGCTTTTGATGCAGAAAAACATTAAGAATATGTCGGAGAATTATCTGCGGCTTGTAGATGAAACCGTGAATGCAAAAAGAGGACGTAATATTGAAAAATACAAAAAATTATATGAAGAAGCAAGTCAGATGTTTGGTTACATCAACGTTCATATTAACAGTTTGAATAATGAGAAGTTTAAAAATAATTCAAAAAAATATGATCTGTTATTGATATCTTTTAATTATCTAGAAGTTATCAGTACTACAGTTCTATTGGTATTAACCATCCTTACAGTACTACTAATCATAATAGTGACGCGAAGTATTACAGATCCTTTGATGAAATTAACTCGTGTTGCGCACCAGGTTGCCGGGGGTGATTTTGAGGTGGAACTGGTTCACGTGGAATCATCGGATGAAGTAGAAATTGTTACCAAAGCATTTAATAATATGATTGTAAGTATCCATCAATATATTATCAAAACAAGAGAAAGTATGGAATTAGAAAATAAGATGATGGAACGGGAGCTTATGATGAAGAATCATCTTAAAGATGCCCAGTTAAAATATTTGCAGGCACAAATCAACCCACATTTTCTATTTAATACTTTGAATGCAGGTGCACAGCTTGCCATGATGGAGGGAGCGGATAAGACCTGTCTGTTTATTGAGAATATGGCGGATTTCTTTCGTTTTAACGTAAAAAGCTTTGACCATGATTCTACGTTAAGAGATGAGATCAAGCAGGTAGATAGTTATATTTATATACTGAATGTAAGATTCTCGGGTGGAATTCATTTCTTTAAAGAGATTGATGAGAGTCTTTTGGATATCAGGGTTCCCAGTATGATTTTACAACCGGTTGTTGAAAATTCAGTAAATTACGGTATTCGTAATGTAGAATATGAAGGGGAGATTCACTTGGAGGTTAAGGCTGCTGGTGAAAATATTGAAATTATTGTTGCGGATAACGGTACTGGAATTGATCAAAGTACGATTGATCGTATTATGGCAGCAAGACTTGAAGAGAGCACATCACTGAAAGATCGAGTTGTCTCTAAGGATTCTAACGGTATTGGGCTTGGGAATGTAATTAACCGATTACGACTTTACTATAATAGGGAAGAAGTATTCCATATTGAAAGTGAAGGTCATAATAAAGGAACTAGGGTTATTATTCGAATACCAAGAAATCGTTAATTCTCAGAGGGGGGATCTAAAGATTGGAGAAACTATGTACAAAATAATGTTAGCTGATGATGAAGGAATTGTAATAGATTCCTTACGATTTATTATTGAAAAAAATTATCAAGATAGTTGTCTGGTGGAGCATGCCTCGACAGGGAGAAGTGTAATTGAGTTAGCAGAGAAATTCAAACCAGATATTGCAATTATGGATATTCAGATGCCTGGTATAAATGGAATAGAAGCAATGAAGGAAATTCGAAAAACTAATAGCTCGGTTATCTTTATTGTTATGACAGCATATGATAAATTTACTTATGCAAAGGAAGCGATTAATTTAGGCGTTTTGGAGTATTTAACGAAACCGGTGAATCATACTGTGGTTGTAAATACATTGCAAAAGGCTATGGATATCATAGAACTAGAGCGTAAAAAAAGAAGTAACGACTTATTAATTCGTGAAAAACTTGAGATTGTTGTTCCGATTTTAGAGAGTGATTTTATCTATGCGATACTATCCAATGATGACTTTAGAACGGATGTGGATTTTAGAAGCTTGCTATCTATAAAAGATGAGTATGGTATGATGATGGTAATTGAATTCGGTGATTCTATTGAAGATGGAAAGCTTACGAATCCTGTTGGTGTAAGTGTTAAAGCACAAAATTATTACCAATTGATTCGAGGTTATTTAAAAGAAGAGTTCTCATGTATCGTAGGGCCGATTATGGTGAATAAGATTGTTGTATTTCTTCCTTGTGAAAAACCTCATCTGGAATATGACGACCGTATCAATCTGATCGAAATGGTGCGTCATTTAATTAGAGAATTAACTAAGCAGATAGATCTTCAATTTAAGGTTGGTATTGGTTCTGTTGTTCTATTAAACCAATTAGGAGAATCCTATAAGGAAGCGTTAACAGCAACTCATAACAGCAAGGGACGTGTTGTTCATGTGAACGATATTTCGGTTGGTTGTGAATATGCAGATGATTATCCAATTGAAATAGAAAAAAAACTCTATGAAATGATTGAAAAGGGTAATATGGAAGGAACGAAAACAGAAGCGAATCGGTTTTTCGACTGGATGGTAGAGCATTTTCCGGATTGTGAGATGGATATAAAGCTAAAGGTTTTAGAGTTTATCCTATTTGCTGAGCAAAAGGCATTTCTTAGCGGTGGTATGACCTATTATTTCCGTTATCGTAAGGATTACTTAGAAACATTGATGCAAATTGATAATTATGATATGTTGCGCAAGTGGTATGTTAACAAAATCTTGGAAGCTTGTCGAAATACAGTAACGAAAAGAGATGAGCAGACTAACACAGTTATTATAAAGGCAAAAGCATATATTGAAGAAAATTATAGTAAAGATATCTCTTTAGATGATGTATCGAGAGTGGTGGATATCAGTCCATATTATTTTAGTAAACTATTTAAAGAGGAGACAGGAGAAAACTTCATTGAATACTTAACCAATATTCGAATAGAAGAGGCAAAAAAACTTTTACGAAACAGGGATAATAGCATCAAAAACATCTGTGCAGACACAGGTTACAGTGACCCGAATTATTTTAGCCGTATCTTTAAAAAACAAGTAGGAGTAACACCTACGGAATATAGGGAGAAGGTAATGTGAGAATTTGATTTTCGCATTAATAAGAGGAAGGGCGTGGTTATTTTATGAAAAAGTTAAGTATTGTATTAGTTCTACTAATGACATGCGCAATATCAATGACTGGGTGTAGCAATAAAAAAGAAAACGATCATAAGGTAGATCAAGAAAAAAAGAGAATTCAAATTGGTTTATCATTTGACTCCTTTGTGATTGAGCGTTGGCAAAGAGACCGTGATGTATTTGTATCGACGGCACAGGAGTTGGGGGCAGATGTCAATGTTCAAAATGCAAATGGTGGAGTGAAAGAACAGATTTCACAGATTGAGTATTTGATACGAAAGAAAATGGATGCAATTGTAGTCGTAGCTGTGGATTCTGAGGCATTGTCCGGAGTGTTAAAAAAGGCTAAGGATGCGGGAATCGCTGTAATCGCATATGATCGACTGGTAAACAATGCAAATGTCGATCTTTATATCTCATTTGATAATGAGAAGGTAGGACGCTTGATGGCAGAGGCATTAGTCAAAGGGGTGCAAAAGGGCGGAAATATCATAACGATTTACGGTCCAACATCGGATAATAACGTAGCACTTGTGGAAAAAGGGTTTAACAGTGTCATAAAAAATTCAGGATTGCATGTGGTTTATACAGTTAATGCGAAGGATTGGCTGGCGGAAGAAGCGTTCACTGCAGTAAATACTGCGTTATCTAAAACACCGAACATTGATGGAGTAATGTGTGGTAACGATAATCTTGCGAGCGAGGCGGTGAAGGCACTGTCAGAAAACCGTCTGGCAGGCAAAGTGGTTTTGACCGGACAGGATGCTGACCTTGTAGCATGTCAGAGAATTGTTGAGGGAACTCAGACCATGACAGTATATAAGCCGGTGGATCAGTTGGCAAAGTCTGCTGCGGAATATGCTGTCAGATTAGCAAAAGGAGAGAAGATAGATGTTAAAGAGTCCATCGATGACGGTAATTATAGTGTTCCCTATGTTAAACTTGAACCGATTGCTGTAAATAAGGATAACATATATCAGGTTATTATTGAGGGAGGCTTTCAGAGGGAACAAGAAGTCTATTTGAATGTTCCGAAATAATATGTACATTAATATATAGAAGAAAGAGCTCCGTAGTAGTACAGGGACCGGTTAAGGTTGTGCTACTACGGAGCTCTTTTGTACTATGCAGGGATAGCTTGAAGTATAATAGGAATTTTTCGTAATACTAGTGCAATAAATTGCTATACCATCGGAGGATAGCATATCAGTATGTGCATTACTCATCAATAATATGCAGATTAAAGCAAGTTTGTACTATTCTATTCATGTTATTATCATTACGTAGTAAAAAAACATATTTTATGGGAGGAAAAAATTTATGAAAAAGAAGTTAATTAGTTTAATGCTTTGCGTTGCACTAGTAGCATCTTTGATGGTTGGATGTGGAAGCAAAGATGATTCCAAGTCCGGCGCAAAATCAGATGCGAAAAAAATTGGTGTAGCAATGCCTACAAAAGATTTACAGCGTTGGAACCAAGATGGTGCTAATATGAAGAAGTCCTTAGAGGATGCAGGATACAAAGTAGATTTACAGTATGCTAACAATGATGTTTCTCAACAGGTATCCCAGATTGAGAACATGATCACAAGTGGTTGTGACGTATTAGTAGTTGCTGCTATCAATGGTAGCTCCCTTGGTACTGCTTTAGCAAAAGCTAAAGAGAAGAATATCCCGGTTATTGCTTATGATCGTCTTATCATGGATACAGATGCAGTTTCCTACTATGCAACCTTTGATAACTTCAAAGTTGGTGTAATCCAGGGACAGTACATCGTTGATAAGTTAGGACTTAAAGATAAGTCTGGTCCTTTCAATATCGAGTTATTCACAGGTTCTCCTGATGATAACAATGCTACATTCTTCTTTAATGGCGCTATGAGCATTTTACAGCCATACATCGACAACGGCAAATTAAACGTTGTATCCAAACAGAAGAAATTTGAAGAAGTTGCTACACAGAACTGGTCAACAGAAGAAGCTCAAAAGAGAATGGAAAACCTTCTTACATCCTTCTATGCTGATAAAAAAGTTAAACTTGATGTAGTTTATTCATCCAATGACTCTTGTGCAATTGGTATTACAAATGCATTAGTTAACGCTGGTTATACAAAAGATGATTTCCCGATCGTAACCGGTCAGGACTGTGACAAGACTTCTGTAAAGAACATTCTTGCAGGAACTCAGTCAATGTCTATCTTTAAAGATACTCGTGAATTAGCAAACAAGGTTGTAGAGATGGTTACTGCTATTGTTGAAAATAAAGAAGTACCTGTAAATGATACTAAGACTTATGACAATGGTAAGGGCATCGTTAAAACATTCCTCTGTGAGCCAGTATTCGCTGATAAAGACAACTACAAGAAATTATTAATCGACTCCGGTTATTACAAAGAGAGCGATATTCAGTAATTAACACTTTAGGTAAGGGTGTTGTATAAAGAAACAGCCGTACAGCACCCTTATTAAATCACGCGATGGTAGAGTGATATGTCATTTCTTTCCAATCGTGAGAATATATGTATTGTACAATTAGTAACACTGTTAAGTCAGTGAATATATTACTCAGAGCTTCGACATAGAAACTCTAGAAACCATCATATTTTATAGTATAGGAGGGGTATTAGTGGCAGCAATATTGGAAATGAGAAATATTACCAAACGCTTCCCCGGAGTTAAGGCATTAGATAATGTCAACCTTCATGTTGAAGAAGGCGAGATTCATGCGTTGGTTGGTGAAAATGGTGCAGGAAAATCAACATTAATGAATGTACTTAGCGGAATTTATCCGTTTGGAAGTTATGAAGGCGACATTCTGTATCAAGGTGAAGAATGTAAATTCAATGTGATCAAAGATAGTGAAAGTAAAGGTATTGTAATTATCCATCAGGAGCTAGCATTGGTTCCGTATATGACAATTGGAGAAAACATGTTCCTTGGTAATGAAAGAGGAACTACAGCACGTATTGATTGGGAGCAAACATATCATAAGGCAGCAGAGCTACTAAAAGTGGTTGGTCTGAATGAAGACCCGAAAGAATTAATTAAGGATATCGGTGTAGGTAAGCAACAGTTAGTTGAAATAGCGAAAGCGTTGGCTAAGAATGTTAAACTACTCATTCTTGATGAGCCTACGGCATCATTAAATGAAGCTGATTCCCGTAAACTACTAGATTTACTGTTAAGCTTCAAGAAAGAAGGAATGACTTCGATAATTATTTCTCATAAGTTAAATGAGATTTCATATGTAGCTGATAAGATTACTGTAATTCGAGACGGTGCTACGATAGAGACATTGGATAATAGAAAAGAAGAAATCAGTGAAGAGCGAATCATTCGTGGCATGGTAGGACGTACCATGACGGATCGTTTCCCTAAGAGAGAAAATGTGGATATCAAAGAAACCAATCTTGAAGTCAAGAACTGGAATGTATTCCATCCACTTTATTCTGGCCGTAAAGTTGTAGATAACGTATCTCTACATGTAAGAAAAGGTGAGGTTGTTGGTATCGCAGGACTTATGGGTGCTGGACGTACAGAGCTTGCATTAAGTATCTTTGGTAAGAGCTACGGCGTAGATATCTCTGGTGATTTGTTCGTAAATGGTAAGGAAGTAAATTGGAACAGCTCAAGAGAGGCAATAGATAATAAGCTTGTTTATGTTACGGAAGATAGAAAGGGAGATGGCTTGGTTTTATCCAATCCGATCCGTGTTAATACTACTTTGGCAAAAATGAGCAAAGTAAGCCGTAATGGTGTTATTGATAATGATCTTGAAGTAATTGTATCGGATGATTACATCGGTAAACTAAAAACGAAATGTACTTCCTCAGAGCAGATCGTCGGAAATCTCAGTGGTGGTAATCAGCAGAAGGTATTAATTAGTAAGTGGATGTTCTCTGACCCTGATATCATGATACTTGACGAACCTACAAGAGGTATCGACGTTGGTGCGAAATATGAAATCTATTGCATAATCAATCAGTTGGTTAAAGAAGGAAAATCAATATTAATGATATCTTCTGAGTTACCTGAGTTGCTTGGTATGTGTGATCGAATTTATATTATGAATGAAGGTAAAATGGTTGGTGAAGTCTCCAAAGAAGAGGCTACCCAGGAAGTTATTATGAGTCATATATTAAAGACAAGTAAAGGAGAATAGAGATGGATAAAGCATTAGATATACTAAAAAAGAATGCCATGATCTTTGCATTAATACTTGTTACAGTATTTTTCGCCGTAGGTACTGGTGGAAAATTATTGCTCCCGGGTAATGTAACAAACTTAATAGCACAAAATGGATATGTAGTTATTTTAGCAACAGGTATGTTACTTTGTATCTTAACTGGTGGTAATATCGATTTATCAGTTGGTTCAATTGTAGCGTTAGTAGGAGCATTAGCTGGTACATTAATTGTTAATATGAAGGTGCCGGTTAGCTTATCAATTATCATCTGTTTATTAGCAGGTATCTTAATTGGTGTTATTCAGGGTTATTGGATCGCATATCTGCGAATTCCTGCCTTCATCGTAACACTGGCCGGTATGTTATTATGGAGAGGCGTTGCCCTCATGATATTAAATGGTTTAACAATATCAAACTTACCTCAATCCTATTTAAATCTGTTTAATAGTTATGTTCCTGATTTCTTTAAAGGTGATATCAATATTACCTGTATCTTAATCGGTGTTATCCTTAGCGTTATCTATATTGTTACTCAATTAATAACAAGAGCAAACAAGAGCAAGAAGGGTTACCAGTTAGAATCTGTACTTGCACTTGGCGCAAAACTTGTAATTATCGTAGCGGCAATTATGGCTTTAAGCTATTCATTAGCAAATGCAAGCGGTATGCCTGCAATCTTGATCATACTTTCTGTTATCGTTATGATCTATGCATATTTTACAACAAGAACCGTTCCTGGTCGTTACCTCTATGCAATGGGTGGTAATGAGAAAGCAGCTAAATTGAGCGGTGTTAATACCAATAAAGTATTATTCTTTGCCTATGTTAACATGGCATTCTTGAGTGCAGTTGCTGCTCTCGTGTGTGTTGCCCGTTTTAACTCTGCTGCTCCTACAGCAGGTGTTAACTATGAATTAGATGCAATCGGTGCTTGTTTCATCGGTGGTGCATCCGCTTACGGTGGTGTTGGTAAAGTAGGCGGCGTTGTTATCGGTGCTGTATTCATGGGTGTTCTTAACATCGGTATGTCCATTATGGGCGTTGATGCAAATCTCCAGAAAGTTGTTAAAGGTATCGTACTTCTCGCAGCTGTTACCTTTGACGTTTTATCGAAAAAGAGAAGTAAAACAGCATAATATTCTCCTCGTCCTATGCTGAAAGGCCCCGGTTCCCCGACCGGGGCCTTTTACCGTCCAAAAATGAAACTTCGATAGGTTGTGAAGGGAAGAAGCAGGACAGTGATTACTTCTTTGGAGAGATGATAATCCCCTGCTTCTTCCCATCTACACATTGAAAATAAATATTTAAGAATATGAGAGAGTCAGTGGATTAGTTTTAGTAAGGGGTTACTGATATATTTATTAAACGATAAAAGTTATACAAAAAAATAAAGAGAAAAATAGATAGCATATTTTGATTCAGTATAAACCACCATGTAAATGGAATTATCTAAATAATAAGGCTTGATTATATGCTTAGGGACGTATCTATGATGGCAAGGTCGGATGGTGAGTCAAATCTATGATTAACTCTTGTAATTGGAATACGTTACATGATAAAATGAGGAAGTTGACTAAATAGTGTTGAATAGATTGGCATGGAATTGATACGGAGGTAGTGAGATGAGAGATGAATTAGCACAGCTAGATGCAGATTTAAAGGGTCTGTTTTCTGAAAATAAATTAGAAGAATTGAATGCATTACTGCAGGAGCAGTCAGAGGTGGATGTAAAGGAAGTGATCATGTTTTATTGTGATATCATTCGAAAGTATTATGATTCAGAGCGTTTTGACTTGTTGCTTACCCATATTCGTTTTGTTGCATTCAGCTGCTATATGGTGGAATATGCAAAACAATGGAATATGATTACTGAGGATGAATATCTCAGTATGATGAACATCTATAATGAAGTGTATGAGAGAAGGCAACAACAATAATCATGGTTGCGTAACATATGGTTTATATAATGAAATAAAAGTACGAAATATGAAAAAGGTGGTGCAAACATGATTAATCTTTACTTGATCAGACATGGAAGACAGTGCAGTCGGTTATGCAATGTTGACGTGGAACTTGCGGCTGAAGGTAGAAAACAAGCTGAGCTTCTTCGTGATCGAATGAAGCATTATGAAATAGATGCGTTATACTCAAGTGATTTAATTCGCGCAAGACAAACAGCTGCGATATTAAATGAAGCCTTACAACTTCCACATATAATCAAGGAGGGAATTAAGGAGATATCCTTTGGACTACTTGAGGGTAATAGTGACGAGTTTATTAATGAGCATTTTAGTGAATTTAAGAAACAACAAAAGATGCTTATGGATGATATTCCTTATCCGGAAGGAGAAAATGGAAGAGCCGTTTATCAAAGAGCAATGCCTGTCATCCAAGAAGTCATAAATAGCGGTAGTAAGAATGTGGCTATCGTAACTCATGGTGGAACCATTCGTGTTCTATTGGCGGCTTTAGTGGGGAAAAATCAAGCAAACCGATTTTTGTTCGGGTTATCCTTGGAGAATACAAGTATTACCCATTTACAATATGATAAAGAGCTGGATCGCTTTTACTTAGAGAGATTTAATGACTTTGCACATTTGGAAGGACATCCGGAATTATTACGAAAGAATATTTAAGAATTAATACAATACATACAATCGTCAATATGCACAAGTGTAACAATACTCTATAAATTGCAAAAATACTTGTGATTTACTGCTTCTATCAAGGAGTTAATATGTGCATATTGATGATAAGAAATATCTGGTTTGTTATATCGGTAATATATAGAATTATAGAGATTTGAAATTTCCTTTTAACCACATTGCTACACCATCTGAAGTATTCATATCGATCACTTGATCGGCTTTTTCTTTTAACTCCTCCACCGCATTCCCTACGGCTAGTTTAATGTTACTTGCTTCAAACAATGGTAAATCATTACGATTATCCCCAAAGCATACAACTTGATCAAAATTGTATTCTTCTTTAAGAAATTGTACGGCATGGTATTTTGAAGCAGATTTACTGTATATCTCAAGATACCACAAGCCGGGCACGTAATTATCTTTATAGAATACGCAGTTTAATTCTTCGATTTTTTGCAAAGCCTGATATACGGGTTCAAGAATTTCTCTTTCATCCATGAGGGAATAGTAGATGAGAGGCTCTTCGGATAAGCTTGCAAAATCATCGATTTGTGTAAATGGCTTACGGTATCGACTTACTCGTTCCTGCACAAAGTTCCTTAGAGCTGGATGGCTGATATCTTCATAATAAGTAGACATCATACCATCATGTATCGTATATGCGAAACCTTTTAGATTATGTTCCTTAATCAATGTCATTAGCTGTGCAATGCTATTTTTGGGGAGGGTTTCTATTTTAATAAATTTATCTTTTGCTAAATCAAAGATGCACACACCATTCATTAATACAATAGGAATCGTGATGTTAACATCCTTTAGGATTGGCTTTGCAGAAGCGATGGAACGCGCTGTTGCAACGGTAAAAAACATGCCTTCGTCAATTAATTCATTCAATATTTGTACGGTGGCTTCAGAAAGTTCAACATTTGGCTGAAGAAGTGTACCGTCCAAATCGGATATATATAATGTTTTCATTGGTTCTCCTTTGTTATCTATAAGATGATTTTAACTTCTGAATCAGGAATAGGATTTTTATAGTAATCCTCAGCCAATAATCCAAAAACATAGTAATCAGTCATCACATTTACGATAGCACCCTGTTTTATCATGCCTTCCTTTTCAAAGCCTAATTTTTCGGCAACACGTACAGAACTTTGATTGTTCGTAAAACACCGAATCTGTAACCTGGTTAAATCAAGTGCTTCAAAAGCCACCTTACACATAGCTTGTCCCGCCTCAGGGGTAAAGCCTTTTCCCCAATAATTTTTACTAATTCGATAACCGATATCCGCCTGCTTATCTAATCGAAAATCATATAATACAACCTCGCCAATTACTTTATGAGTATCCTTTAATTCCATAAGCCAGGTTAATTCACTGCGGGCTTTATACTCCTTCATGGTGGATTTATAATGGTAGTCCAATTTAATCATTTTTCTGGGGCGTCCGCTTCCGTCTGCATCATTTGCTTCATCATATACACCCCAGTAACGATATACACTATAATCATTTATAAATTCCAAACTATCCTTGCCGTCTTCCGGACTTTCGGTTATTTGACGAAGGATTAATCTGCTCGTTTCGATTACCGGTAATTTATTAAAACATGAATCTAAACTCATGGTCAACACTCCTTTGATTTGGTAAGTTGTCTCTATTATCATATAAGATGGATTATTTTTCAACCTAGTTTGTGTAATATCAAATGAAACTTTCAAGAAATATCTTTAAACCGATAAGAATAAGAATGATTCCACCGGCAAATTTAGCTCGAACACCTAATAATACACCAAACATTCGTCCGAAATAAACTCCGACAAAGCAAAAACAAAAGGTAACAAGACCAATAGTCAGAGATGCAACGATTATATTAATATCAAGTACGGCAAAACCGACACCCGTTGCCAATGCGTCAATACTGGTAGCAATACCCTGAATAAATAAAGTTTTTATTTTAAGAAACTGACTCATGGGCATTGGTATAGTAGGGTTTTTACTTTCTTTGAATGCATCGATGAGCATATTGATTCCAATTCCTCCAAGAAGAATCAAAGCAATCCAATGCTGATAAAGATGTACAACCTCTGAAAATGAATTACCAAGAATAAATCCAATCATCGGCATGAGTGCTTGAAAAAAACCAAATATTATACCATTGGCAAAGGCATATCGTTTGGTAACCTTTTTACGACATATACCATTCGTCATAGATACTGCAAAAGCGTCAGCGGTTAAACCAATCGCAAGAAGGAATAATGTTAGGAAATCCATAGTCTTTTTCCTTTTTTATTTTATTATACTGATAAGATTGCATTTATATGAACAGTCCAACAAGTTATTATGAAGGTAATTGCTTTTGTGTGCACAATATTATGACAGAACGATTGTGCTTAGATACCAATGCGCTTGAAGTAGGGTTAGCTTCTTTGTCATCTTTGTATAATTGAAGTGCATATAATCATATTTATTTATTAAAAAAATAACTTGAAGGTTACTTAAATTCAGTGCATAATAACTTATCGAGACATAATATTTAAAAAAGCGACATATTGTGGAAAGTAGGTAAAATAATGAATCTTGCTCTAGCTGCCATTAGCCAGATAATCATAATGTTTGTTCTTATTTTGGTTGGAATCATTAGTTATAAAATAAAGTTGATCGATAATGAAACAAATAAAAAATTAGCTGATATCGTTTTGTTATTGGTAAATCCAATGGTAATTATCATGTCCTATCAAAGAAAGTTTGAAGCAACGTTATTATCGGGATTATTGATATCGTTTGTTCTTGCGATAGCGACACATTTGGTATGTATCCTGCTGTCCATGATACTGTTAAGGAAAAGAGGTGCAGATCTCAGTATAGAGCGGTTTGCAGTGATTTATTCCAATTGTGGATTTATCGGAATTCCATTAGTAAATGGAATACTTGGAGGCGAAGGTGTATTTTACTTAACCGCATATATTACAATATTTAATCTTGTAGTTTGGACACACGGCATGGTCAGTATGTCTGGAAAATATAATAAAAAGTCCATCATAAAGGCAATCCTATCCCCTTCCGTATTATCTATATTTGTAGGTTTCTTACTCTTTATCTGTCATATTACTTTACCGGAGATCATAGGTAAATCGATATCGTATATCGGTGATATGAACACTCCCTTAGCGATGATGGTAGCTGGTGTTACCATTGCCCAAACCAATATTTTTAAAGTGTTTGTGAAGATAAGAGCATTATACATATCACTGTTTAAGCTGATATTGATTCCAATTGGAATGTTAATGATATTCCGTTTTTTCAACATTCCCGATATCGTAATACTGACATCAATATTAGCATGCGCCTGCCCGACCGCTGCTACAATCAATTTATTCTCTATTCGTTATGATAAAAATTATATATACGCTTCGGAATTATTTGCTATCACAACGATTTTATCTATAATAACGATACCGGTTGTGATGCTGTTAGCGAAGTTAATAGTATCGATATGGTGAGTTAGTCAGTTGTATGATTTGGTAAAATTAACTAGTTGTGGGTTGGTTATGGTTTTGTTTGACGTCAGTTTGTTGAATATTGCTTGCGTATTTTAACACTTTCGTAGTAAAATAATAATCAGCATGTAACTATAGTAAATAAAGGAGCTGTATCAATGAATAATTATGTGATTGTAAGTGATGCAACACTTGATTTGCCTGCAGATATTGTAAAAGAATATGATTTAAATATTATTCCTATGGGCGTCAGTGTAGATGATGAGGAGTTTAATCATTATCCGGATGAGAGAGAAATGCCCATTGAAGAATTTTATACAAAATTAAAGAACGGTGGAGTACCTCGTACAACGCAGATTACTCCTGCTGTATTTACGGAATATTTTGAAGAAATTCTAAATCAGGGCATGGACATTCTTTACATAGCCTTTTCTTCGGGATTAAGTGGAACCTATAATGTATCCCAGCTGGTAATAAGAGATTTGGTTGAGGAGTATCCGGATCGAAAGATATATTGCGTGGACTCATTATGCGCTTCGGTGGGTGAAGGGTTGTTGGTTTTAAATGCGGCAATCAATAAGAAGAACGGTATGGACATTAATACGTTAAGAGATTGGGTTGAAGAGAATAAAAGACGAATCTGTCATTGGTTTACCGTTAAGGACTTATTCTTCTTAAAACGTGGAGGAAGAGTAACTTCATTGGAAGCCATAGTAGGAACGGCATTAAAGATTAAACCAGTTCTTAGTACGGATGAATTAGGAAAATTGCAAGTGATTTCCAAAGTAAGAGGAAGTCGTGCAGAGATGGAACTGATGATTACAAAGTTAACGGAACAGGGTGTAGATATCGCTTCACAGATAGTTGGGATTGCCCACGCGGATAATCTTAGTCAGGCTTTGGAGTTGGAAGCAATTATCAGAGAAAAGAATATTGTGAAAGATGTTTTAATAACAAAAGTTGGACCTGTAATAGGCACCCATACCGGACCAGGTATGTTGGCTCTAGTATTTATGGGCAATAATTAATAGAAACCATCAATAAAATCGAGAATAATTGTTATGAAAAGGGGCTGTTGCAAAATATAAATCTGTTATATCATTTCATTATGGATTTACATTTTGCAGTAGCTCCTTTCTGATGTAAAAGAATATGTATTTATTTATGGCACTAAGCTTATAGCATGGAGCTGATTTAGGACGTGAACGGAGGTTATCTATGAAACAGAACAAGATGGACGCATCGAATGATCAACAGATAAAACCATATAAAAAGGATGTAAATTATTCTTATACATTGGGCGCATTTCCAACCTATGAGTTAATTAAATCGAAACCGGAACAGGTGAAGAAGATTCTTGTGGATTCCAGCTTTACAGATAAGGATAAACTATATCAGTTATGTGAGAGTAACAATATATTAATTGAAGAGAATAATAAACTGATTTCAAGGTTAAGTGACAAAGAAAACTGTTATGTGGCAGGTGTATTTTATAAATATAATAATGAACTTGTAGCGAGCAAACCGCATATTGTATTGGTAAATCCCAGTAATATGGGTAACCTCGGGACAATTCTTAGAACAGCAGTAGGGTTTGGCATATATGATGTTGCAATTATTTTACCTTCAGCTGATTTGTTTAACCCAAAGACAGTTCGGTCTTCCATGGGAGCACTATTCAAACTGAACATCAGTCAATTTCAGAGCTTTGAGGATTATCGAAAGATGTATCCGGAGCATGACATTTTTACCTTTATGCTGGATGGTGAGAATACATTAGAACTGCAGAATTGTCCGAAAACAAACCTATATTCATTGGTATTTGGCAATGAGGCAACAGGACTGGATGACTCATTCTTAACAGCAGGAACAAGTATCTTTATCCCTCAATCACCGGATGTTGATTCTTTGAATTTGACGATAGCGGTCGGTATCGGAAGTTATGTCTTTACTACAGTAAATCGTACACACGAATAATTATGAAAGTTGTAACATAATATGAGAAGTTGGCAAATCTATGTTTTTACTAGCAACGATCATTATGATATTAAGAGTGGTACCCAATTGGTCGAGAATAAGAATCATTTATAATTATTGTGCTGAGGATTAATGTTAGGAGTATTTAATATGTTGTTGTATTTTATAATTGGGTTGGCGTTAATTGTGATATTATATTTACTTATGATCATGCCAAAGTTGGTGCGTAACCCGGACAGTAAAAAACTCGATGGATGGCTATATGCTCACAGAGGACTCCATGATAATAATGGAGATGCACCTGAGAATTCCCTACTAGCATTTCAACTGGCGGTGGAGCATAGGTATGGGATTGAACTGGATGTTCAACTTACAAAGGATAGAGTGGCAATTGTATTACACGATTATAATCTAAAGCGTGCTTGTGGTGTTGATTTTAAGGTGGCAGATCATAATTATGATGAATTAGTGGCATTTCAATTATTTGAATCAAATGAAAAGATTCCGACTTTCCAGGAGGTTCTAGATCTTGTAGATGGGAAGGTTCCTCTTATCATTGAATTAAAAATCGCATTTAGAGCAAGTGGTACCTGTGAAGTCGTATCAGAGATATTAAAGAATTACAAAGGTGTTTATTGTATAGAATCCTTTAATCCGTTTGGGTTGGTATGGTATCGTAAACATTATCCGAACGTCGTGAGAGGGCAATTATCGACCGATTTTATTCGTGAGAAAACAAAAGGAAATGTAGTTCAATACTTTATATTGAAACATCTATTGATGAACTTTTATACCAAGCCGGATTTTATCGCATATCATTATGTATATCGTAGTGGTTTCTCCTATTCAATCTGTAGAAAATTATATCGTGTGAAGACAGTAGCCTGGACAATACAGAGCCAGAAGGTCTATGAGGATAATAAAGAACATTACGAATTGTTCATTTTCGATAGTTTCATACCGGAAGAGGATAATGTGAATTATTGAAACGAATACAAATGGCGGGCATGTTAAATAATATGAAAGATTAAATCGGTCAACATAATAATAATGAAAAAGAGAAGTAGTTTAAGCGTGATGTAAATCAAGCTTAACTACTTCTCTTTTTATTCAGCAGGAAAACGTTGTTACTGTAAAGTGATAAGCCTTAGAATTCTATAGAATAAATGAGATAAATGAGCCTCTTATTTCGCTAACTAAAATAAATATCCAGTCGAAGAGATATTTAATTTGCTTTAATGAAGTTTCGCATGAAAAGGTTTGACGATAGAAAGGTATCAAGGAGTCTTTTCGTTTTGAATATCTTTGTGCATAATACAATTTTTATTTGGGGATGAATACTAATAGAAAAAGGTAGGGATGTGAGTGTTTGATTCAGTTAATATTAATATGGATATTTGAATGGCTTTGGTGCTTGGCGGACTTGATTATAAAACCAAGAAACATAGCATATAAGAAAGGCTTTGAAAGGGAGTTACGCTGGAAAAAATTCAACAGGGATGATTATGATAAGTGGAAGAAAACCTCCTTTCGATTAAAATCAGATTATGGATATATACTTAGCTGTGAGGTATATGAATCTACACAGAATGTGAATATATCCGGTGATAGAAAGATAGCCATACTCTGCCATGGCCTCGGATGTGCGAAATATGAAAGCATAAAATATGCAGAGCTATTTATTAAACTGGGCTTTACGGTTGTTGTATATGATCATCGTAATCACGGAATGAGTGGCAAGGCTTATACATCAATGGGGTATTTTGAGAAGTATGATTTGAAAAAAGTCGTGAGCTGGTGTAAAGATAATTACGGAAAGAAGAGTAAGATTGTAACTCATGGAGAATCAATGGGTGCAGCAACCGTACTATTGCATCTTGAAATTGACAATCGTGTCGATTGTGTGATTGCGGATTGCTCGTATTCGGATTTGAAATCATTGATACAGCACCAATTAAAACAATTCTACCATTTACCCGGAATGCTTCTTCCTATAGAAAATTTAATTATTTATCTACGTGCCGGATTCTGGATGAAACAAATCTCACCAATTCGTGCGATAAGAAATAGCACCACTCCTGTATTGTTCATTCATGGGAAATGGGATAACTTTGTCCCAACGGAGATGTCAAAAAAGATGTACCAACAGAAGTTAAAAAATAAAGCAATCTATCTGGTTGCAAAAGCGAAACATGCAGAAAGCTACTGTAAAAATAAAAAGGGATATGAATATAGAGTGCGAGAGTTCTTAAAGAAATATCTTAAGTAAAATTGTAGAAAAAAATCATAAATGTGTTATGAAAAATTCTATCAGAAGAGCTATAATAAACGTGGTAATTGATAAGGAGTAAAAAGGGCTTTTTCGATAGAGAATCTTCACATGGGAGGATGTAATTATCCCGTAATGCACTGTTTGGAAGACACTATCATAATTCTGTATTCTGAAAGCAGACATGAGTGTCTGATAAAAGAATCCAGAATTGTGTTTTAGTGTCTTCCAACCTGTGTGTGAGGGATTTATATCCTTTCAAAAGAGAAGATTCTCTATTGAAAAAGCCTCTAAAAAACTAAAAATTTAAGCATTATTTCTCATCTAAGGAAGCCATTTTCATTGCACGAACCTTTAAGGATAAGCCAAATAGGTTGATGAAGCCTTCTGCATCACGATGATCATAAAGATCACCGGTAGTAAAGGAAGCGATGCTCTCATTGTATAAGGAATATGGAGAAGTTGTACCTTGTTTAATGATATTCCCTTTGTAAAGCTTAAGTTTTACTTCGCCGGTTACATATTCCTGAGTAACATCGATGAATGCCTGATATGCTTCTCTTAACGGTGTGAACCATTTTCCCTCATATACGATATCAGCAAAACGGTTTGCAACTTCCTTTTTCGCGGTCAATGTAGCACGATCAAGAATTAATTCTTCTAACTGCATATGTGCCTCTAAAAGAATTGTACCGCCAGGAGTCTCGTATACACCACGAGATTTCATACCAACAACACGGTTCTCAACGATATCTACGATACCAACACCATGCTTGCCACCGAGTTCATTTAATTCCTTGATGATATCAGTAGGGGATAACTTCTTACCGTTTAAGGATGTAGGAACACCTTTTTCAAATGTTAATGTAAGTGTTTCGCCTTCCTCAGGAGCCTTCTCAGGAGATACACCAAGAACTAAGAGGTGATCATAGTTTGGAGCGTTGGAAGGTAATTCTAATTCGAGACCTTCGTGGCTAATGTGCCATAGGTTACGGTCACGGGAGTAGCTGTTATCAACGGAGAAAGGAAGATTAATACCGTGCTTCTCACAGTATTCGATTTCTTCTTCACGAGAGGACATGGTCCAGATTCTCCAAGGAGCGATGATTTTAAGATCAGGTGCAAGTGCTTTGATTGTTAATTCAAAACGTACCTGATCATTTCCTTTACCGGTAGCGCCATGGCAGATTGCGGTTGCGCCTTCGATTCTAGCGATTTCAACAAGTCTTTTCGCAATAACCGGACGAGCCATGGAAGTACCTAAGAGATATTTGTGCTCATATATTGCATTTGCCTTCACACATGGCACTACATAATCATCTACGAATTCTTCAACAACATCTTCAATATATAATTTGGTTGCACCGGATAATTTTGCTCTTTCTTCCAGACCATCAAGCTCATTACCCTGACCAACATCGATACATACACAAACTACATCATAATCATAATTTTCCTTTAACCAAGGGATAATTGCGGTAGTATCAAGACCACCGGAGTAAGCAAGAATAACTTTTTCTTTCATACAATCCTCCATTCTGCCGATTGTTGCGGCATGTTTTTTGTCTCACAATTAATATTTGTTTAAATATACATCAAAAATGATTATTATGCAATAGTAAAAATCAAAAAAAGTATAAAAATACATAGATTATTTTCGAAAGAGCAAAATTACTACCTATAAAGAAGTATTATAAGATATGATCATAAGAGAAATCCAAAGGAATAGAGGATATATCAACAATAAATATAACTTAGGACAAATGGATTGAGATACTTATGCTAATAATATTGGAAATCGTTTGTATCGGATATAACATTTAATACATACAAATGAACAATTGTATTTTTCTCTGAGTTTGGGTATTATGTTTAATAAGATAGAAAAATGGAATTATATGAGAAAGGACTAGAAAAATGAATTATGTTATATTAGCATCAGGATCACCGAGAAGAAAAGAAATAATGGAGATAATGGGTATTCCTTATAAAGTAGTTACAGAGGATGTGGAAGAGATTACAGAGGAGACCATCCCCGCAAATATGGTACAGGCTCTAGCTCAGTTAAAGACAAAAGCAGTTGCTGCAAAGTTAGAAAAAGTAGGTGAATACGAAGAAGGAATTATAATTGGAGCTGATACAATGGTCTTTTATCAGGATGAGGCTCTTGGTAAACCCAAGAATGAAGAGGATGCATTTCGAATGCTTTCCATGTTATCGGATGACGTGCACGAAGTATACTCTGGAGTTAGCATTATTATAAAGAATAAAGACGGCTACAAAGAATATATTACCTTTTCAGTAGAAACAAAGGTAACTGTACAAGCGTTGACCAGGAAGCAGATTAATGATTATATCGCAACGGGAGAACCGATGGATAAAGCAGGAGCGTATGCGATTCAAGGTTTGTTCGGTATATATATAAAGGAAATAAAGGGGGATTATTATAACGTGGTTGGGTTCCCTATTGCAAAAATCTATGAGTGTCTTATGAAAAAAGGAATCGATATAAAAAAATTAAAATAATTCTTGCATAAAATTTAATCCGGATGTATAATTATGAATAATTCATTTTGGCTGATGTATATAAGAGCTTGTTTTAAGCATAAATCAGCATAGAGGGGAGGATTTCATGATACGATTTTTCACAGAGAGTGATTACGATGAAGTGTATCAACTTTGGAAAAACATGCCGGGTGTTGGACTACGAAGTATGGATGATTCAAAAGAGGGTATCACAAGATTTATCAGACGAAATCCAACTACTAATTTTGTTGCTACTCATAATGGCAGAATTGTTGGAGTTGCATTAGGGGGACATGATGGTAGAAGGGGATATCTTTATCATGTATGTGTGGAGGAGTCTTACAGACAGAAGTCCATCGGCAGGCAGCTTATACAGTATGTAATTGAATCGATGAAAGCTGAAAAAATATCCAGATTGGCACTTTTTTGCCTAAAGGATAATAATTTAGGTAATGAAGTTTGGAAGAGCCTGGGATGGACGAAGCGTACGGATCTCAATTGTTATGCACTAAATATCATAGATGATGGCGTGAACTGTTGAAAAGTATAATTCACACTTTTCGTTTGTATCAGTGAAATCGGTGTAAACGAATACAATGTGGATTTATGGTAGTGTATAAAAATATCAAATCAGAATGTAGCCTTACATTAATGTATGGATAAAAATAGAGCTGTAATTGACTAAGTCATAAGTATGTCATAAATGAGGGTTTGTTTGGCAGATGTGATTTATACATTACGGCATGTCTAACTTATTGTTTAGACATTTGGAAAGGATGGATTTTATTATGAAGAAGATAAATGGCGGAGTAACCGTAGCACAGGGCTTTCAAGCAGCCGGTGTATATGCTGGAATCAAGAAGAAGAAAAAAGATATGGCTTTGGTGTACTCCACTGCTCCTGCCGTGGGAGCGGGAACTTTTACTACAAATGTGGTAAAGGCAGCTCCTGTAAAGTGGGATATCAAACTGACGCAGGAGAGCGAAAATATTCAAGCAGTTGTACTTAACAGCGGTGTGGCGAATGCGTGTACCGGTGTTGAGGGCGATATCAATAATGAGAAGATGGCGCAGGCGGTTGCAGATGCTATGAAACTTCCTATTGAGGCTGTTTATACAGCCTCTACCGGTGTTATCGGTAAACAAATGCCAATCGATGTAATTCAGGAAGGTGCTAAGTTGTTGGCAGCTGAATTAAAAGTAGGAGTAGAAGCAGGGGCACTTGCAGCAGAGGCGATCATGACTACGGATACCTATTCCAAGGAATGTGCTGTTACTTTTATGCTTGATGGTAAGGAAGTAAAACTTGGTGGTATGGCAAAGGGTTCCGGTATGATTCATCCCAATATGGCAACCATGCTTGGTGTTATTACAACGGATGTTTCAATCACAAAAGAGCTTCTTCAGGAAGCATTAAGTGCCGATGTAAAACGCTCTTTTAATATGGTGTCGGTTGATCGTGATACATCAACTAATGATTCTTTGTTGGTTTTAGCAAATGGATTAGCAGGGAATAAAACGATAATAGTGAAGAACGAAGACTATGAGATATTTTGTCAGGCTCTCAACTTTGTGACAACAGATTTATCTAAGAAAATGGCTGCGGACGGTGAAGGTGCAACCAAATTATTTGAGGTTCAGGTATATGGTGCTGGCTCAGAAGAGGAAGCTGTAGTAATCAGCAAATCCATTATAACTTCCAGTCTAGTAAAAACTGCAGTATTCGGAAATGATGCAAACTGGGGACGTATTCTATGTGCGATGGGATACTCCGGTATATCCTTTGATCCGGATAAAGTAGATTTATATATTGAAAGTGTGGATGGAAAACTAAAATTAGTAGAGAATGGGATGGCTACTGACTACAGCGAAGAATTAGCTACCAAGATACTTTCTGCAAATGAAGTAAAGGCAATCGCCGACTTAAAGTCCGGTAATTCAACCGCCATAGCATGGGGCTGTGACCTTTCCTATGATTACGTAAAAATCAACGCAGATTATCGTTCATAAATAAATAACGGGAATGAAACCGTCTCGAATCCTATATTCAGTATAGATTATTGCCGAGTAGTAATACTTGGTGTGGTTCACAAATCAAACAGCACTGAGGAATTCTTGCGAAAACTACAAAACCTAAATCTTTGTTATCATTAACAAAATCAATCATGACTTATCTAGAAAGGAAGTAAAAAATGGATCAAATGGATCAGATATTAATTAAGGCAGGGACTCTGATTGAGGCACTCCCTTACATACAGAAATTTAACAATAAGAAGGTAGTAGTAAAGTACGGCGGAAGTGCGATGCTTGACGAGAACCTACAGCTGAATGTTATTAAAGATGTTGCTTTACTAAAGCTTGTTGGTATGAAACCGATTATCGTGCATGGTGGAGGTAAGGAAATAACTAAATGGCTTAACTTACTAGGTCACGAATCCAAATTCATAGAGGGATTAAGAGTAACGGATGACCAGACGATGGAAGTTGCAGAGATGGTTCTTGGAAAAGTAAATAAAAATCTTGTTCAACTTGTAGAGAAGCTAGGGGTAAAAGCAGTAGGTATCAGTGGTAAGGATGGAAGTACTTTAAAGGTAGATAAGAAGACGGTAAACGGTCAGGATATCGGATTTGTAGGAAATATCAAAGAAGTAAATCCTCAGTTAATTAATACTCTAATCGATAATGATTTTGTTCCTGTCATCGCGCCGATCGGTGTGGATGAGGAATATCAGAACTATAATATCAATGCGGATGATGCTGCTTGTGCGGTAGCTACCGCAATCGGTGCAGAAAAGTTAGTTTTCTTAACGGATATTGAAGGTGTATATGCGGACCCAAACGATAAAAGCTCTCTAATATCTGTGCTTACGCTAGATAGAGCGGATGAATTATTTGAGAGCGGATTTATTGGAGGAGGTATGCTTCCAAAGTTGAAGAATTGCGTGGATGCAGTAAGAAACGGCGTATCCAGAGTGCATATTTTGGATGGTAGAATGGAGCATTGCTTATTGTTAGAGTTCTTCACGAATAAAGGAATAGGTACTGCAATTATCGATCAGATAAGCTTATATGATAATGAGAAATAATTAATCTATAGCAGGGGAGAGGATGAACATGAATCAGTATATTGATGATGCAGAAAAGGTATTGATGCATACCTATAACCGCTATCAGGTTGTGTTAGATCACGGTGAAAGCGTGTATCTGTATGATACAGAGGGGAAAAAATATCTAGATTTTGCAGCAGGTATTGCCGTTTTTGCATTGGGCTATGGGAACAAAGTATTTAACGAGGCATTAAAAGCTCAGATTGATAAGGTGTTACACACCTCTAATTTATATTATAATGTTCCGGCTGTTGCGGCTGCAAAGAAGATAACGAAGGTAACCGGGTTGGATAGAGTGTTCTTTACCAGTAGTGGTACAGAAGCCATTGAAGGTGCTGTGAAGTTAGCAAGAAAGTATTATTTTAAGAAACATGGTGTAGCGAATAGCCAGATTATCTCCATGAATAATTCTTTTCACGGACGTAGTATGGGTGCATTAAGTATTACAGGTACTAAGAAATACAGAGAGGCCTTTGAACCACTAATCGGTGGAGTGGTTTTTGCAGAGTATAATAATTTAAACAGCATAAAAGAATTAGTAACAGGGAATACCTGTGCTGTTATAATGGAGACGGTTCAGGGTGAAGGTGGACTTTATCCCGCTGATAAGGAATTTGTTCAGGGAGTTAGGAAGCTGTGTGATGAGAAGGGCATTCTATTGATTCTTGATGAAATTCAGTGTGGTATGGGACGTACTGGTTCGATGTATGCCTATGAGCAATACGGTGTAAAACCTGATATCGTTACTACTGCAAAAGCACTCGGATGTGGTGTTCCTGTGGGTGCATTTGTAGCAACCGAG
This sequence comes from Bacillota bacterium, assembly GCA_023392615.1. Lineage (GTDB taxonomy): Bacteria > Bacillota > Clostridia > Lachnospirales > Lachnospiraceae > Mobilitalea. The sequence goes on from JAEVYT010000030.1 coordinate 315,355, forward strand.
CAGGTAGCGGCAGCCTTTGAACCTGGCGATCATGGTACGACTTACGGCGGAAATCCTTTTGTTACCGCAGCAGTAAACGCGGTATTTGACATCTTTGAACAAGATGGAATACTTGATCATGTGAAGCAGGTTTCTACTTATCTGGAAAAGCAGCTGGATTCTTTGGTTGAGAAGTATAATTGTGTTGTAGAACGCCGCGGTATGGGATTGATGCAAGGATTGGAGTTTTCGATGCCGGTTAAAGATATTATTCCGCAGGTGATGGATCAAGGATTAATATTGATCGCAGCGGGAACCAATGTGATCCGATTTGTACCGCCACTCGTGATAGAGAAGAACCATATTGATGAAATGATAGGAATACTTGATAACGTAATAGGTAATACGTAATACTTGCATATAAGAATTAGATGATTAAAAAAGAGGTTGTTCCAAATAACATAGTTCCTTAAAGGGAATGTTAATTTGGAACAGCTTCTTTTTTAATTGCAATATTATTACAAAGGCCGCAAATAAATTAAAATTGCCTTATGTTTATTTACTGATATCATCAAATTTTAATACATCACCATTAAACCCATTTTCATAATCTTTTGTTGTTATTTTATCAAGATCTGTTAAATAATAAATCAATTTTTCTTCATCCTGATAAGTCACAAGATTTTTATAAGTTTTTGATGTGATTCTTGAACCACCTCCAAATTTATCTCTGGTGGCATCATAAATAACTTTAAAACGAGAATTCTCATATAAAAAATCAGTAATTATTGGATCTCCCTCTATAGTATATAATACGGTTCTAACGGATGCACTTTCTTTGCTTGAAACTTTCTTTAAAAAGTCATTCATTGCATTATTGTTTGATATTTCTCCATTTAATCTCACATAATCCCCGTTTGCAACAGCTGTTTCAAGTGAATAATCTTTAGGCAAATCTTTAAGCGGAATGGTCTTTTCTACATTTTCTGTATGTTTGCTTGGTGAAATTGTGGGGGTTGTTTTGATAGAAGCTGTGGGTGTTTGTATCTCTTGCTCTTTTGGCTGTATCGTAGTGCCACAGCCTGATAATAAAATTAAAATAGAAATGAATAACACTACAAATTTCTTCATAAAATAGCCTCCTTTTTTTATACGATTGAATGTGATTAAATTTGTTTCGTTCCACTCATTTACAATATAAATGAATAACAGTTTACTATAATAAACGGCATCACATATGGTAATATTATACATCGAATGTTGTTCTAATAGCAACATACCTTATTAATTGAGTAATAGTAATAGTTTACCAAATGAAAATAACTTTGCGGCAAGAAGTCCAGTAATTAAAAATATCTCACAATGGTAGTAGTAAAAATTTAGATAATATGTCCATATTATACCTGATGTGGTTTATTTATAATAACAATTAGAAAGAATTGAAAGGAAGTTTTGATATGGATATTCATGAGTTAAGTATAAAAGCGGCAGCGATTAAAGAAAATGTTGAAAAAGTTATCATAGGAAAGTCAGATACGATTACATTAATAATTACCGCGTTGGTTGCAAACGGGCATGTATTGTTAGAAGATGTTCCGGGTACCGGTAAAACGGTTATGGCAAAATCATTGGCAAAATCCATTCAGGCAGATTTCAAAAGAATTCAGTTTACACCGGATTTATTGCCGTCTGATATAACAGGTCTTAATTTTTATAATCAAAAGCTAGCGGAATTTACTTTTCGTAGCGGGCCGGCATTTACTAATATATTGTTAGCAGATGAGATTAACCGTGCAACACCAAGAACGCAATCCAGTTTATTGGAATGCATGGAAGAAAAGCAAATAACAATTGATGGGGAAACAAGAAACTTAAAGAAACCGTTTTTGGTTATTGCAACACAGAATCCAGTCGAAACGGCTGGAACATTTCCTCTTCCGGAGGCGCAGTTGGATCGCTTCCTTATGCAGATCAATATTGGATTCCCGGACGTTAACGAGGAGATTGAGATATTAAATCGATTTATTATGGACAATCCACTCGAAAGCATAACTGCGGTGTGTTCAAAAGAAGATCTTTTATTGATGCAGGAGTGTATAAAATCTGTATATATCCACCCGACTTTAATGAAATATATGATTGAAATCGTACATAAAACCAGAACTCATAAAGATTTATCCTTGGGGGTAAGTCCAAGAGGAAGTCTTGCACTCTTAAGAGCAGTTCAGGCATATTCCGCTATTTGCGGAAATGACTATGTTACTCCAGAGACCGTTCAATATCTTGTTCCCTATGTGCTATCACATCGGTTGATTTTGAGAAACTCATTCCAACAAAGCGATTCAGGATTAGAAGTTATTAAGGGTATTTTACATGACACACCTGTGCCTACCGAGGATTTTCAGCGGGGCTAATATAGAGTAAAAAATCATATGTTTACTCTAATATGAGAAAGGGTAGGTTATTAATATGATAATTATTATAGTACTCCTGATCTTGTTATTAATGCATCAGATACTGAATATCTTATTCAATCATTCCTGGATGAAAAATCTGACAGCCGACCTTCGTTTATCCGATAATATGGCTATAGAGGGACAGAAACTTTCGCTGTATGAAACAGTGACCAATCGAAAATGGATGCCACTTCTGGCAGTACAAGTGAAATTCATGGTATCAAGGAATTTGTTATTTGAGGATAATAATAATTCTATGATTTCGGATCAGTATTATAGAAATGATATGCTAACATTAATGATGTATCAACGAGTTACACGAACACTGACTTTTCAATGTGCCCGCAGAGGTTATTATACCATTAATCAGATTTGTGTTGTGTGTTGTAATTTATTTATGACATCAGAAAAATTAGCGAACTTTGATCAAGACATTAGTCTATATGTATATCCAAAACTAGTTGACTATGCAAGGATAGAAGTACCTTTTTATAAAATGCTTGGAACAGTCTTAACGAAGCGTTTTATAAATGAAGATCCATTTGAATTTCGTAGCATAAGAGAGTATCAATCCTACGATAATTTAAAGTCGGTGAATTGGAAGGCTTCAGCAAAAACTGGCTCTTTAAAAGTAAATGTGAATGATTACACCTCATCACAGAAAATTAAAATACTGATCAATATCGAAAATGAAGGTGTTCGGGTATATGAGGACTTACAGGAAGAAAGTATTCGTATTGCAGCAACATTGGCAGTTGAATTCATAAAGCTGGGGATTGAGGTATCGGTATTCACTAATGCAAAGGATATAATTACGAATGAAATTCTTGATATTCCGGCAGGATGTGGGAAAAATCACATCCGTTCCTTAATGGAGTCTCTATCGAGAATCGATACAACTTTGAATGCTGAATCTTTTGTTGCTACCGTTAATGATAAATTAATCAATCAAACTGATAATGATTATATCATAATAATATCCTCCTACCAAAAAGAGGATCTACAGAGCTTATTATTAGAACAACTGGAAGCTCACAAGGATTTTTCGTGGTTTATTCCGACGAATAATGAAGTTAAACTTCACGTTAGTAATAAGTTGATGCCACAGGTGGTTACATGGGATCTGGTAAGCTAAAAGGAGAGGAACATGAATAAAAAATATCTATTCGTTATCGATATGATTAATATTATATTAAGACTCATAATTTCAATCTGCATTATCGGCTTTGTGTTTCTGATGGCTACCGGTCATATGAATTTACTCGGTACAGTATGGTATATCGCCCCGGCTCCGTTTATTTCATACTGGATTAATAAAAAAGCAAATCAATTGTGGGCTTTTATTCTCTTGCACTTATTATTAATCACTCCTTATCTGTTGCTTATTCATAATATGATTTTGCTTTCAGTATACAGTTTATATCTTTGCATTCTGCTAACAGAAGCATTCATCATGCGCTTGAAGGAGAACAAGGAGCTGGTAAATACACATATGGTTTATATATTGATTATCATAGCGATGTATTTCTTTAGTATTCAGCTTAAATCGAATACATATCAATCAGTTTTTATCTTGTTCTCTTTTGGTTATATTTTTTTGTATTTTATCAATCAATATATTATAAATTTTAGTGATTACTTTTCCAAATATGAAAATATGAAACACATTCCAATTCGACAAATTGAGGTCAATAACCACTTTATATTTGGAGCATTTATCATACTTTGTGTTGGTGTAATACTTTTTATTACCCAATTACCGCTACATAACATCATATCATGGATAGGAGAAAATGTGCTTAAGATATTTGTCGCAATTCTCTATTTGTTCCTTCCTAAGAAGATAAATGAAGTGAAGAAGGATAAATTGGATCATGAACTTGGAAAGCCACCAATTATCCCTCAAGGTCATCATCCCATCCTGGATTTTTTAGCTAAAACCCTATATTACTCAATAATTGCTGTAATAATGATAGGTATATTATACGGCATAATACTCCTGTTTAAGAAATTCTATTGGAATAAGACTAAAACGATGATGGATAAGGTGGAATTTATCTCTCCATTTGACATAAAGGAGAAAATTAAGAAAGAAGAGATTTCGTTTGCTCAAAAACTTTACCGAGTCCTCTTTGGCAAATCGAATAATGAGAAGATCAGAAAGCAATATTATAATGCAATTGTAACAAAAGTGGACCGTAAACAGTTGAATAAGAATATGACACCGACTCAATTGAGTGAACTTGTGATTGGTACTTCAGATAATACAGAATTAGATATCCAAAAGAAAAATGAGCTCACTAAAATGTATGAAAAGGCAAGATATAGTAAGCAGGAATGTGATAAACAAGAGGTTATTAAGGTAAAAGAATTAGTTAATGGAAAACTATGATAGCATGGATATCTCGGAGTTTTCTTGTTGAGAAAACAAAAAAAGAACAATTTGAAATGTATGTTTTTGGAAAATGATTAAGGATAAATGAAAGGGAACCTTTTTAAATATATCTCGTCTATTTAGTATACCTATGTATTGAACACAACATTTGAATAGTGATACCCGAACTTGGTAATGTTAAGAGAGAAAATTAATCTTAATGAAAGGTTTGGTATTATTATGTTAGGTATTCTGATTGCTATTATTTCAGGTTCTTTAATGAGTATACAGGGTGTGTTTAATACTGGTGTCACAAAGCAGTCAGGTATATGGGTAACCGCAAGTTTTGTACAATTTACTGCCTTACTGGTTTGTCTTGGCGCCTGGATCACATCAGGAAGAGATGGATCTTTTGCTTCGTTACTTAAAATTGATCATAAATATATGTTGTTGGGAGGTGTGCTAGGAGCATTTATTACTTATACGGTTATAAAAAGCGTGGATACATTAGGTCCTGCAATGGCTAATATTTTTATAATCAGTGCACAATTAATAGTTGCTTATTTAATCGAAGTATTTGGTATTTGTGGATGTGAAAAAGTCCCATTTGAATGGAAGAAATTGATAGGTGTAATTCTTATTATATCAGGTATCGTTATTTTTTATTGGAATCGCGAAAAATGTATATGATAATTTTTTAAAACTAGTTATTATTCCTATTGTAAAAGGTGGGCAAATTATGTAAAATAAGATTGTCTTATGAAAAGTATAGAGGGTACTTTTAAGTCTTCTTTGAATAAAGGAAGATGAATATGAATAAGAACATTAATAAGAAAATAATGATTACAGGATTATCCTGTGCTTTTTTACTGATTTCCGGACTTTGTTATAGTTGTACATTTAAAGATTCTGGCAAGTCAGGACTTCAAACGACTTTAACTGACACAACGCCTTCTCCAAAGCCTTCTCAGGAGAGCGGACACAATAGCACAAAGAAACAGAAGATAGTGGATACACCTGATGATTCATCGGGGGATACTTTGATGAACGCTGAAATCTACGTACATCTCTGTGGTGCAGTAGAAAATCCTGGTGTATACCGTGCTCAGGATGGAGCTAGACTAAGTGACTTAATTAAACTGGCAGGCGGATTACATAAGAATGCTGCTGGTGATTATATAAATCAGGCTAAGAAAGTTGTTGATGGACAACGTGTTTATATTCCTACCGTTGAAGAGGTTTCAAAACTTTCGAAAGATCAGTATATTGAAGGGGATAACGGCAATAATCAAGATACAGCAAAGCAAACAGATTCTGGTGGGGATTTAATTAACATAAATACCGCCACTGCGGAGCAATTAATGAATCTTCCTGGAATAGGACAATCGAAAGCGGAGAGTATCATAAGTTATAGAACTAAGAATGGACAGTATAAAAAAGTAGAAGATGTTATGAAGATTTCTGGAATAAAAGAGGGGTTATTTGGTAAAATAAAATCATACATTTGCGTGAATTAATTGCCATTTAACCATACTATAATATGAGGTGATATGATGGCGAAAAGAGTACTTGTTGTTGATGATGAAAAATTAATCGTGAAAGGCATCCGTTTTAGCTTAGAACAAGATGGCATGGAAGTAGACTGTGCATTTGATGGAGAAGAGGCTTTAGAGGCTGCTAAGAAGAAAGAGTATGATGTGATTTTGTTGGATGTTATGCTTCCAAAGCTTACCGGCTTTGAAGTATGTCAGCAAATCAGGGAATTCTCTAGTATGCCAATCATTATGCTGACTGCTAAAGGGGATGATATGGATAAAATCCTCGGATTAGAATACGGTGCTGATGATTATATAACTAAGCCTTTTAATATATTAGAAGTTAAGGCAAGAATAAAGGCAATTATACGTCGTAGCAGCAAGAATGTTGCTAATAACAATGCTGATATGAAACAGATTACGTTTGGCGATATGAAAATCGACTGCGAAAATAGAAGAGTATATATTAGCAATAAGGAAGTTAATTTAACAGCAAAAGAATTCGATTTATTGGAATTACTTGTATTTAATCCAAACAAGGTTTACAGCCGTGAGAATCTGTTGAATATCGTATGGGGATATGATTATCCTGGTGATGTAAGAACAGTGGATGTTCACATTCGTAGATTACGTGAAAAAATCGAAAGCAATCCAAGTGAGCCAAAATATATACATACAAAATGGGGTGTAGGTTATTATTTCCAGAATCAAGAGTAAATTACATTTTTTAAATAGTATGAGAATGTACCTGCTGATAATTTTTATTATCTTAGGTGTAGTTCCTCTTTCCTTTTTTTCCTTTGTATTATTAAACACATATCAGGATAAGGCAATTACAAATCAAATAATAAAGCTGCAAAATCAGGGAAATGTTCTCTCAAATAAATTAAGCTCTTCCGTATTTCTTACTTCTGGAGAAGATCCGGATGTGGAAAATGAAGTTATGCGTTTTGCCAATATATATCAAGGCAGAATTATTATCGTTAATAATACACTTAAAGTTGTAAAGGATACTTATTCCCTTGAAGAAGGGAAATACCTTATCTCTGATGATGTAATTAAATGTTTGGGAGGGGATGTATCTAGGGCAACCAATTATAAGTCTTCAAATTATATCCGATTGACAATCCCGATTATGAAGAATCAATCGAAGGATGTAATGGGTGCTATCGTGATGAGTGTTTCTACGAAAGATATTCAAAGTATTCGTGATAGCTTAGAGAGAAGAATTTTATTGTTTGCTGTTACATTGGGAGTGTTGATTGTTGTATTTGCAATTTACTTCTCAGCAACATTGACGAATCCGTTAACGAATGTTGTGAATTCGATAGACCGTATGTCCGAAGGATATAATATGGATGAAGGAATATCAGTTAAAGGATATAATGAGATTGAACGAATATCGGATTCATTTAATCACATGATTAAGCGAATGCAGAAGCTAGAGAGTTCAAGGCAGGAGTTTGTATCGAATGTGTCACATGAATTAAAGACGCCGATTACCTCTATTAAAGTTTTGGCTGATTCACTGATTATGCAAGAGGATGCACCGGTGGAGCTTTATCGCGAATTCTTAACTGATATTACGGATGAAATTGAAAGAGAGAACAAGATTATTAATGATCTTCTGTCCTTGGTAAAGCTTGATAAAACATCAGGTGATATGAATATAACTCCGGTTAATATCAATGAATTATTGGAGCTTATATTAAAGCGCCTTACGCCTATCGCTAAGAGACAAAATATTGAAATTATATATGAAAGCTTCCGTCCGGTTGTTGCAGATATTGATGAAGTAAAGCTTTCACTAGCAATATCGAATCTAATAGAGAATGCTATCAAATATAACACAGAAGATGGATGGGTAAGAGTTTCATTGAATGCGGATCATAAATATTTCTTTATCAAAGTTGCAGATTCCGGTATAGGTATTCCGGAAGAAGCTCAGGATTCGATATTTGAACGATTCTATCGCGTTGATAAGGCACGATCCCGTGAGACCGGAGGTACCGGTCTGGGTCTGGCTATCACAAAAAATGTTATCCAGATGCACCGTGGAGCGATAAAGGTTTATAGCAAAGAAGGGGAAGGTTCTACGTTTAATGTTAGAATACCACTGAACTATATCATTTAATATAATCGATATAATAGCTTGGATTGGAAGGTAATTATGAAAATAAAGTATGGAGTACTACTGATACTAATATTATCTTTACTGCTTGCCGGATGTGGTGATAACAATAAGAAATCATCATCTTCCAAAACAGTCAAAGTATATTATGTAAATACCAAGACCTCTGGATTAGTAAGTGAAAACTATGATATGACAGAAACAGATCCGGTTGAACAGATACGGGAATTACTGAGAAAAGTAAAAAGTAATCCTGAAAATGCGGTTTTAAAAAGCGTCCTTCCGGAACATATGCCTGTTGAATACGCATTTGATAAAAGGGGTAATTTAATTATCAATTTTGATGAAACCTATAATGAACTATCCGATATTAATAAGATTGTCGGTTGTGCTGCTGTAGTAAAGACACTGTCTCAAGTAAAAGGAGTAGATGATGTTCAATTCAGTGTCAAAGGTCAACCTATGGTTAGTTCAAACGGAGATGTTATTGTACCATTATCGAAGGATGACTTCATAGACAATACGGAAACGAATATGAGCTATAAGATAAAATTGTATTTTACAAACAAAAAGGGTGATACGTTATTGGAAGATACCGCTAACATCAATTACTCCGGAACAGAATCCATCGAAGAACAGCTGGTACAGCTACTGATCGATGGACCAACGAATCCGAATATGTATCCAACCGTTCCAAAGGGAACTAAACTGTTAGCTATATCTAAGGCGGACGGTATTTGTACCGTAGATTTCAACGAGATTCTTTTGAGTAAGATTCCTGATGTGAAGGAAGAAATTGCAATATATTCAATCGTAAATACACTCGTTGAGCTTCCTGATATCAATAAAGTTAAATTTACAATAAATGGTGTGATTCAAAAGAAGTACATGGAAAATATCAGATTTGATCAGCCATTTGAAGCAAAGCTCAGCTTGATAAAAGAGCCCGATTAAAGATTTTTTTCTTGATAATAGGATGTTATATACAAAATGCATTCTATTATCAAGACTTTCTATCAATTCAAAACAGTTCGATTATACTGATTTTCATGAAACGATTCTTAAAAAACTAATTCCAATCAAATTATTACTTATATCCCAACCAATTCCTTCATCTAAACAAATCTCATTAAGCAAATTTTATTAAAATAAAACAGATTTTATAAAGCAAATTTTGTAAAGCAGATTTTATAAAGCAAATTTTGTAAAGCAAATTTTGTAAATCAAATTATATAAAACAAATCATATAAAGTAAATCATATAAAGTAAATCATATAAAGTAAATCTTTTAAAGTAAATCATATAAAGCAAATCATATAAAGTAAATCATATAAAGCAAATCATGTAAAGTAAATCATATAAAGTAAATCATATAAAGTAAATCTTTTAAACCAAACTTATATAATAAAACTTATAAAGCAATCTTATAAATAAATCTTATAAAACAATCTCATAAAACAGAAAATAAAGATAATGATTAAGAAAACGACACAGAATTCATTCTTATTAATCAAATATTAAAACCCAAAACTAATGAAATATAATGAACAAATGAATTATTATAAAACAATGTTACCAACTATTATTAAAATTTCAGGAAACTAAATTACTATTATTATAAAATGTTCATATGGAGGCGATATGATAAAGCGTCCTTTTATTCTGATTCTTTGCTCTTATATGTTTGGCATGTTTTTAGCTTGGAAGAGTGTTGTGCTTTTTCTGGTTTTATTTATTATGCTATTATTCGCTGTTGTGATTTATCTGTTCCAATACCGGATTCGAAATCATTGGATTACAACGCGAGATAAATTCCTATGGTGTCTGCCTTTTTTGTTGATTTTGGGTTTTCTCTCAATGCAAGGTCAGTTAACCAGACCGGAGTTGGATCGAGTATTTGGACAGAAGTTAAGTTGTAATGTATCCGGTACGATCTCAATGATTGTGCAGAAGCAGTCCTCAAAGGCGATATATTTAAAAAATGCTACAGTGCTTCTGGAGGAAAAAAAGTACCGATGTGAGAGTATAATAATATATTGTACAAATCAAAAGAAAGGTTCCTATCAACCGGATGTTTCACTTCAAAAATCCTATCTGGTAGGGAACAAAATAACGGTTTATGGCTCACTTCAAAAATTTACTACTGCCTCAAATCCCGGCCAATTTAATGAAAAATTATATTATCAGATCGAGAATGTTGATTATAAAATGCTCGCTGAACATATCAAGATTACTGATGAACGATACTCTCGATTTCACGCAGCGTTGGATGTAGTAAAGCAAAAACTTCTAGTGGTGTATGAACAGATTCTAACTGAGAAAGAAGCCGGCACATTGATTGCGATGATACTTGGCGAGAAATACCTGATAAATGATGAAGTCAAACAACTATATCAAATGAATGGCATATCCCATATAATAGCGATATCCGGTCTACATATATCCTTAATTGGAATGTTTGTATTTCATATGTTAAAAAAGATAAAACTACCGATCCCTGTTGCTACCTTTTGTTCCATCTTTATTATATATAGCTATGGAGTTCTAACGGATTTTAGCGTATCGACCAACCGTGCTGTTGTTATGATGACTGTCATGTTATTAGCAGCATTGTTTGGTAAAACTTATGACATGCTTTCCTCTCTAGCTTTAAGTGCTTTCCTCATATTGCTTCAAAATCCTCTTCAAATCGTGAGCGCTGGTTTTTTGTTATCCTTTGGCGCGGTACTTGGAATTACTGTGATTTACCCGGCTCTACAAAAACTTTGTTCCAGTAAAAATACCATTGTCAGCAGTGTTTATATTAGTTATAGCGCACAGATATCTACAACTCCTGCGGTAATATATTATTACTATCAATTTCCCCTCTATAGTTTGATTACGAATCTGATCATTCTTCCATTTGTAACAATCCTGACATTAACATCAATTCTAGCTGGAATCGCGGGTGTTATTTGGTTACCACTTGGAATCTTTCTGATAGGTGCTTCAAATTATATTCTAAAGTTCTATGAATGGATATGTAGGATGGGTGCAGCGTTACCATATCATCTGGTGACGGTTGGAAAGCCGGATATTGTAAGAATTGTGATATATTTATGTATCGTTGCGTTGTTTTTATGGCTTGCTTTTCACAAAGAAAATAAGTTGATTATGCTACTACCGGTATTGGCACTTGTAATACTTATGTTGCCCCAGTCCAAAGGGGGTCTGGCTATTACAATGTTGGATGTCGGACAGGGTGATGGAATTGTTGTACAAAGCGAGGAGGGAAAAACCTATTTGCTCGATGGGGGTAGCAGTGATGTGAAAAATGTCGGAAGGTACCGTATCCAGCCATATCTTCTGTCCAAAGGGATTGATCAAATCGACTATGCAATTGTATCCCATTCAGATAATGACCATATATCAGGACTGATAGATTTAATATTAGAGAAGAGGATTAGCATAAAAACCCTAATTCTTCCTATGATAAATGAGAAGGATAGCGCTTATCTGGACTTGGAGAAGCTTGCTAATGAGGAAGGAATAAAAACACAATATATAAGGCGCGGGGATAGTATTCGCGACGGAGAGCTTATATTTACTTGTCTTCACCCGTGTGAGAATTATACCCCTTCCTCAATTAATGCATATTCCACCGTTCTTAGGCTAAAATATTATGATTTTGATATGCTTTTTACCGGTGATCTTGAGAAGGATGGTGAGGAATTGGTAACAGAGTTACTATCAGTCGGGGACAATGATATGGATGTATTAAAAGTAGCTCATCATGGTTCAAAATATTCTACCAGCCAAGAATTCCTATCGCAGATAAAACCAGAGATCTCTTTGATTTCTTGTGGTGAAAATAATTCGTATGGACATCCAAACATGGAACTGTTGGAGCGGGTTCGCTCGACTGGGAGTAAGACGATGATTACTTATCAGAAGGGTGCTATTCTATTGAAGACAGATGGAAAGAGATTGGAGGTGGAAGGGTATAAGCAAAAGGATTATTGACAGGGTTGCGATTGTATTGTAAATCAAATATGGTATAATTGAAATATTTATTAAACTGAAGAAGGCTTTTAGGTAATTATTAAAAAGAAAGGAAAAGCAGATAATTTATAAAATTAATTTGCAGCTAAATAATGAAGAAGAAAGAAGTATTAAGCGGAGGCCGGGAGGGAAAAATATTTCGGGAAGATGATAAAGTGATTCGTCCGTCAAATGCCTGGACTCCCCATATCCATAATTTTCTTCGATTTCTAATCGAAGAAGGCGTAACATATATACCCCAACCCTATGGAATCAATGAAAAAGGAGAGGAAATCCTATCTTATGTTCAAGGTGAGGTCTATAACTATCCATTACCTGAAATAATGTTACAGGACAAAATGATTATATCATCTGCAAAATTATTAAGAAGTTATCATAAAGTGAGTGGAAAATATATAGATAATTTGACGAACAAAGAAGAGTGGATGTTGCCGGCTATCGATCCAATCGAAGTAATGTGTCATGGAGATTTTGCACCCTATAATGTTACAATTATAGACGGAGCAGCTGTTGGAATGATAGATTTTGATACATTACATCCGGGTCCTAAAATGTGGGATATTTGTTATGCAGTATATCGTTGGGTGCCGTTTACAAATCCTACAAATCCTGATTGTTATAATTCTTTGGAAGAACAGATAAGAAAGACGAAGTTATTCTTAGATACTTACGGTGTGAAGCTTGAAGAACGAAAATTACTTCCAAAAATGATGGCCGATCGTCTGATTAGTCTGGTGAGCTACATGAAAAATAAAGCAGAAAGAGGAAATGAAGACTTTCAAAAAAATATTGATGAGGGACATATGGATTTATATGTAAAAGATGTTCAATATATATTAAAGAATGAAAGAATGATATCAGATGGAATCAAGTAAAAGAAAAGATGGAAGTTGTTCTCTTAAACAAGGAAGGATAGAGGGTAGAGGTGAAAGATAAAAGGAGATGATTGTATGACCGATAGTAGAAGAGGATTTGTCCCTTCCGACGAGAAAGAATTCTCGGTAGAGAGTGTGAAGATCCTTCGCAGGGCGCAAAAGGATATTCTATATCTTATGAATCAAGGATATCCGATTAAGAATGCATCCACCTTTGTTGGGAACCATTATATGTTATCAGAACGACAAAGATTAGCCATCGTTAGGGCGAGTTCGTCGGGCGAGGAATTAGTGCTAAGAAAAGGAAAGGAACTTACGAGTGATACACTAGGTACGAGCGTTGTAATCGATGGGTTAAATACAATAATTACTCTCGAAGTAGCGTTATCCCAAGGGATATTGATTCGTTGCATGGATGGCTGTATTAGAGATTTGGCAGGACTTCGTGGAACTTATCGGTTGATTCACCAGACTGATCTTGCAATTCAATTACTGGGAGAAAAGCTATCTCAGCTTAAGGTAGAAGAGATAATCTTTTATCTGGATTCTCCTGTATCTAATACAGGGAGATTAAAGTCACGAATTTTTGAATTGCTTGGAGCCTATCCATTTCGTTTACAGGTGGAGGTGGTTCATGATGTGGATGTTCGGCTACAACAGATGGAGGGGGTCATCTCAAGTGACTCAATTATATTGAATAAATGTAAGAGTTGGTTTAATATAGTTAATATTATTATGGAAGATTTATCGATGGAATTAATTGAGTTAGCACTGAGTAACAGTGCTAATTAATCGGAATGGAGGATATTTATGAAGTATTATGTGGTAGATGCTTTTACAAAGGAACATTATCGCGGTAATCCTGCGGGAGTGTGCGTGATGGAAAAATGGATAAGTGATGTTATGATGCAAAAGATAGCATTTGAGAATAATCTTGCAGAGACAGCATTTCTTGTAAAAAACAAGGACCATTATGATCTGCGATGGTTTACTCCGGAAGTAGAGATTGATCTCTGCGGTCATGCCACCTTAGCAAGTGCACATGTATTGATGAGATACATTGATACTAGATTAAATACGGTTTCCTTTGAGACGAAAAGCGGAAAACTTACTGTTATCAGAGACAGAGAGCTTTATCTTATGGATTTTCCGGCTAGAAAGCCAAAAGTATGTGCAAAGCCGGAATTATTAGAAAAAGCATTAAATATTGACGTAATAGAGACCTTTCAATTCAGGGATCTCGTTGCAGTGGTCAAAGACGAGAAGACTTTGAAGGAATTAAAACCGGACTTTTCACTTTTAAAACAAATAGAAGATTACTTTGGTATCATAGTAACAGCAAAAGGAGATCAAGTTGATTTTGTGTCACGTTTTTTCGCACCCAGAGCAGGAATTGCTGAAGATCCTGTAACCGGATCTTCCCATTCTAGCTTAATTCCTTTTTGGAGTGATCGATTGGGTAAAGATGTTATGATTGCAAGGCAGCTCTCCTACAGAGGAGGAGAACTGTATTGCAAGAATTTGGCGGATCGTGTTGAGATTGGTGGTCATGCTATCACACATTTAGTAGGAGAAATACTGTTATAAGCATACATAATGATATGTTTCAAATATCTATCTTGCTATCGTTCCATCAATATCAGAATTATTTTAATTAATATGCTGGTACAAATATTCTCGATAGCGTCCTCCTGCTCCGCTCCAAGGTGATATCGCCTGGTATATGAGTTTATATTCATTAGGAATTGGAAATTCTTTTGCAAGGACTTCGGTATGACCGCGTGATGAGTTTTCCCAGAGTTTAAAATTACTGTTTTGATGAAAGATATAAGTGGGTTGATTTTGATGAATCGTTTCAAAATAATCACTAATATCTTTAAAGCTCATCTCAGAGAAAGAATTTGAATTATATGCAACATCAAATCCACATTTTATATTTCTGTGATTGCCGGATGGAACCAAGATTAGATCGTTTTTTATTGTGTCATTGGGGGTGATTTCGCCCTCCATGACCCATTTTATTTTCAGCTCTTTATGAAACATGTGAGACCATTTCTTAGTGAAATAATAATTTGTGAATAGGGTCTCTGCCAAGTCACATACGATATAGCAGTAATTCTTTGTTAATCGGTTTAGATAATAAAAGACCCCTCCATATCCGCCACCTATTTCTAATATAACCGGCCTTTTTATATTCTCAGTGAGTTCTTTAATTTTATGTGCGTGATAATAGTGCCTGCAGGAATTATATAGGATAAGGGAACTGTCAATTAGCACACCAAATGGATTACCAATGAATGGGGTGTTTAGTTCTGATAGTGGTATGTCTCCACAGAATTCTCTTAAGGTATCCAAATCTAGAAGGGTATCATTTACCAAATCCCTTCTCGTTGATTCAGAGTCACTATCCGGTGCGGATATTCCAAACGATATCTGGTTCCTAAAAAAGTTCTGATACATTGTAATCAAAGCTTCTTTGTTCCCGTGGGCTAAATTCTTCTTATACTCATTTTGCTTATTCTCTTGAATCCATGCCCATTCACCTCCTGCAAGAAGAAGTTGATGTGAATACATTTGATATATTTCTATAATATCTTTTACGATTTCTTCATCAAAGGGATCGATGACTTCTCGATCATAATAAACACCCTCCAGATAATCCTGACATTTTGGGTGATTCTTTCTCTCAATTCCGGCGAAGGTAAGACGTTCCATAATTCCTCCAACTAATTAAATATATATCTGTATTACTATATGCCTAAACATTTTATTTGGTATATTAAAATGTAAGCATATGGAATATTAGTATTAATTATATTGCATATAGTGCTATAAACTCTTCTATAAGTAGGATAATAAGATCTAGTGCTTTACAAATAAGATTATTCGCCTATAATTATATGTGTGAAATAATGCTATTTTATATCACATTTCGTAAATGCTATATTTGATAACATCATCTGATTCGATGCAAAATATATTTTAGTGGAGGTTGACACATGTTATTAGAACAATTATTAGAAAATTTAGAGTATAGCTGTATACAGGGTGGGATACATACGCAGGTAACAGATTTGGTATATGATTCACGTAAAGTAGGTGTAGGTTCTGTATTTGTATGCATAACCGGTGCAGTGTCGGACGGACATCAATATATTCATGATGTTGCGGAAAAAGGCGCAGTGGCTATCATAGTGGAACGGGATGTTGAAGTGCCACAGGGAGTTACTGTAATAAAGGTGGAGAATACCCG
The DNA here is from genome assembly GCA_023392615.1 of Bacillota bacterium. Taxonomy (GTDB): domain Bacteria; phylum Bacillota; class Clostridia; order Lachnospirales; family Lachnospiraceae; genus Mobilitalea. The sequence continues at coordinate 331,999 of JAEVYT010000030.1, forward strand.
TCTTGCCCTTGCTTGTATGTCAGCTGCATATTTTGGACATCCTGCACGCAAGTTAACAACAATTGGTATTACTGGAACCAAAGGAAAGACAACAACAACCTATATGATTAAATCCATTCTTGAGAATACAGGAAAAAAAGTCGGCTTAATTGGAACGATTGAGACCATTATTCTGGATAAAGTGATTCCTGCAAACAATACGACACCAGAATCTTATATCATTCAGGAAACCTTTGCTGAGATGGTGAAAGCTGGATGCGAGTATGTAGTGATGGAGGTTTCGTCCCAAGGTCTTATGCTAAATCGTGTCAGTGGTTTTACCTTTGATTATGGTATCTTTACAAATCTTGAGCCGGATCATATTGGTCCTGCGGAGCATAAGGATTTTGCGGATTATCTAAGATGCAAGAGTTTATTATTTAAGCAATGTAAGCTTGGATTAATTAATATAGATGATTCCCATGCACTGGAAATCCTGGAAGGGCATATCTGTGAGATAGAAACTTATGGATTTTCAGAAAAGGCGGATATCAGGGCTACGGATGTAGAGTTGGTGGAACGCCCCGGATATCTTGGGATTTCTTATAAAGTGGAAGGATTGATGAACCTGGAGGTAAGTATGAATGTTCCGGGTAAATTCAATGTATATAATTCACTCTGTGCGATAGCATTATGTAGAAATTTTGATGTGAAAGACAGTGAGATCATTAAGGCTTTGGATAAGATTAATGTTAAGGGGCGTGTGGAGCTTGTTCCTGTGTCGGATCAGTTTACTTTGATGATTGACTATGCTCATAATGCGATGAGTCTTAGAAGTTTGCTTACAACATTGAAGGAGTATCACCCAAGAAGATTGATATGTCTCTTTGGTTGTGGCGGTAACCGCTCCAGGGATAGAAGGTTTGAGATGGGAGAGGTATCCTCAGAACTGGCAGATCTCACAGTTATCACATCTGATAACCCGAGATTCGAAGAGCCACAAGATATTATAAATGATATTCTGGTTGGCGTAAAAAAAGGCAATGGTAAATATGTTGAGATTATAGATCGTAAAGCTGCAATTAAGTATTGCATTGATAATGCACAGGAAGGTGATGTAGTGGTTTTGGCCGGGAAAGGTCATGAATACTACCAGGAAATCAAGGGCGTAAAGCACCACATGGATGAACGAGAATTAATTGAGGATATTCTGGCTGGAAGGTAGTGTATGATTCGTTTATATATTGAAGGATAAAGAACGAAAGAAGGAAAGGAGGCTGCTATGTCTTATCAAATGTATGCAGATATCATTATCGATATATCCCATGAAAATCTGGACAAGACATACCAGTACGCCATTCCACAGGAATATAGTGAACGAGCTGTAATCGGAGCTTTGGTAGTTGTACCCTTTGGTAAGGGCAATCGCAGAATTAATGGCTATATCGTTGGAATTTCTTCCGAGCCAAAGATTGCGAAGGAATTAATTAAACCAATCAGCGAGGTAGTTCAGGGAGCACAAATTATAGAAAGTCACCTTATCTATTTGGCGTATTGGATGAAGGAAAACTTCGGCGGAACGATGAATGATTCCTTAAAAACGGTAATTCCGGTAAAAAAGGCGATTAAAATAAAGGAACAAAGAAGTGTAGAATTAACCATAGATCCGGAGCAAGCTAACCAGCTTTATTATGAGTATCAACGCAAGAATAATAAAGCAAAACTACGCCTGTTGGAGGCGTTGCAAAAAAACAAGGTATTAGATTATGAGGAGGTAATCGGTAAGTTAAAAATACCGAGAACTACCTTACAGGGAATGCAGGAACAGGGCATTATGAAAATTGTATCGGAGCAGCTTTATCGTAATCCGGTACAGTATAGTGGAGCTCCATATCAACCTGTGTTGTTAAATGATGAGCAAGAATTTATAGTTAATGATTTTATTAAGGAATATCAAGAGGGGATTCGTGGAACCTATTTGGTTCACGGCATAACCGGAAGTGGGAAAACAGAAGTATATATGGATATTATTGCTTCGGTTATCGCGCAAGGGAAACAGGTTATTATGCTGATACCAGAGATAGCGCTGACGTTTCAGACGGTGCAGCGCTTTTATAAACGGTTTGGGAATCGAATTACGATTATGAATTCCAAGATGTCTCAAGGAGAGCGCTATGATCAGAGCGTAAGAGCAGCAAACGGAGAGATAGATATAATCATTGGACCTCGATCTGCATTGTTTACACCGTTTCAAAATCTAGGACTCATTATTATTGATGAAGAACACGAGGGAAGTTATAAGAGTGAAACCTCGCCCAAATATCATGCTGTTATGGTTGCTCGTAAGAGAGCAGAGCTAACAGGAGCTAGCGTGTTACTTGGATCGGCTACCCCGTCCTTAGAATCCTATATTAATGCCAAGAAAGGGGAATATAAGCTTTATTCCTTAACAAAGAGGGCGAAGGAAGCAAAACCCCCAACGGTATGGGTTGTGGATTTGAGGGAGGAGCTTAAGAATAAGAATAAATCCATATTCAGTTTTAAACTGAAAGAGTTGATAATAGATCGATTAAATAAGAAAGAGCAGATTATGCTGTTTCTAAACCGAAGAGGATATGCGGGCTTTGTATCCTGCAGAAGCTGCGGTTACGTATTAAAATGTCAGCACTGTGATGTATCGCTGACCTCTCATAATAATGGAAAGCTGGTATGCCATTATTGCGGACATGAAGAAGCACAGCCAAAGCTTTGTCCACAGTGTAATTCCAAGTATATTGCTGCCTTTGGAACTGGAACACAGAAGGTTGAGGAATTCGTTCGTAGGGAATTCCCAGAAGCAAAGGTTCTTCGAATGGATATGGATACTACAAGAAACAAAGGAAGTCATGATACGATTTTAAAAGCATTCTCAGAACATAAAGCAGATATATTAATCGGTACTCAGATGATTGTAAAAGGACATGACTTTACGAAGGTGACGCTGGTAGGTATTATTGCAGCGGATTTGTCCCTCTATACAGGTGACTTTCGTGCGAGTGAAAGAACATTTCAGTTGTTAAATCAGGCCTCTGGAAGAGCAGGTCGTGATGTGTTACCTGGGGAAGTTGTGATACAAACCTATCATCCGGATCATTATAGTATCATATCAGCAGCAGATGGTGATTATGCATCTTTTTTTGAACAGGAGATGCTATATCGCAGATTGATGCAATACCCACCTGCTTCCCATATTTTGCTGGCTTTGATTACTTCTAAGGATGAGCAGGCCGTGGACGTTGCTTCAAAGATGCTTGGTGGAGCAATCAAGCATTATCTGGATGAAAAAGGGGAGGACGGACATGTGATTGGACCGGCTCCGGCTACAGTATCAAAAGCAAATGATATTTTCCGACGAGTAATCTATATCAAGCATAATGAATATTTTGTATTAATCGATTTGAAGAATTATGTGGAAGGGTATTTTAATTATTCAGAGAATTTTACGTCTTGTAATCTTCAATTTGATTTTAATCCGATGAGTAGTTATTGATAAATGAAACAACAATATGGTATGATAAAGAAACTCATTTTTATTAGTTGAAAGGAATGGATTTATGGCAATCAGAAATATAAGAGAATTCGGCGATAGTGTATTAAATAAAGTAAGCAAAGAGGTTGTGCAAAACGATAAAAAATTGGGCATCCTAATTGAAGATATGTTGGATACTATGTATGATGCAGGAGGAGTTGGTCTTGCTGCCCCTCAGGTTGGAATATTAAAAAGAGTGGTAGTAATTGATGTATCGGAGGAGGGAGATGATCCGATTATATTGATTAATCCTGTTATCATCGAACGAGATGGTGAACAAACAGGAGATGAGGCTTGCTTAAGTGTTCCAGGAAAAGTCGGTACGGTTACCAGACCAAATTATGTTAAGGTAAAGGCATTGGATAGAAAAATGCAAGAATTTACAGTGGAAGGTACTGGGTTACTTGCCCGTGCATTTTGCCATGAGATAGATCATTTGGACGGCACATTATATGTAACTCGCGTGGAAGGGGAGTTACGTAGTTCCTTCTCGGAAGATGAGAATGAGGAAGAATAATCAGCCATAAGATCTTAAATATTGCAAGAACAGGTTTAGGGAAAGTCAAGATAAACATCCCTGTAATCTCAAGTTTGCAGGAGTTGATGAAAGGCATGGTGATTGAATGAAGATATTATTTATGGGTACGCCAGATTTTGCGGCAACCGTATTAGAGAAAATATTACAATCCGGACATGAGATCATTGGAGTTGTGACACAACCGGATAAGCAAAAAGGTAGGGGACGTGAGGTTAGCCAATCACCTGTGAAGGAATTGGCATTACGGCATGGATTACCGGTTTATCAGCCGGTTAAGGTAAGAGAGGAAGAAACTCTTTCAATGATCCGTGAACTTGCCCCCGATGTAATTGTAGTAGCTGCTTTTGGTCAAATACTTCCGAAGGCATTACTTGACATACCGCCAAAGGGATGTATCAATGTTCATGCCTCTCTGCTTCCGAAATATCGTGGCGCAGCCCCGATTCAGTATTCCATCCTAGACGGTGAGGAGGAAACCGGAATTACGATTATGCATATGGATGTAGGGATAGATACGGGAGATATTATTCTTCAGTCAAAGATTGCTATTTCCTCGGAGGAAACAGGTGGAAGTTTATTCGACAAGATGGCCATACTTGGTGGAGAGTTACTTGTTGAGGCATTAGAACAGATCCAGAATAACACAGCAAGACGTATCAAACAGGATGAAGAGCATGCTACTTATGTGAAAATGATTACCAAGGAGATGGGTAAAATTGATTTTTCTCGTCCTGCAGTTCAGATCGAACGTTTAATTCGAGGATTAAATCCTTGGCCGACCGCATATACCTTACTTGAAGGGAAATCCTTAAAATTGTGGAAAGCAGAAGTGAAACCAGGAGAATCAGGTGCCGGTGTCGGTGAAGTGATTGCTATTAATAAAGATTCAATCGAGGTTATGACAGGTAATGGTATATTAGTGATTAAGGAGTTGCAATTAGAAGGCAAAAAACGTATGGCAGCAGATGCATTCCTTAGAGGATTTCCGATTCAGACAGGAATTAAGCTGGGTTAATCAAATCTTCACATAATCATCAAATATTTATATTATCATATAGATAGATACAGACGATTCTTTGGAGCATATTGTTTTATTTTAGAAAGTAGGTGTACACAATTATGTATTATGGTATTTTTGATCCAACCTATATATTGGTTATAATTGGTATAGTAATAACACTTGCGGCATCCGCAAAAGTTAAAACAACCTTTGGCAAGTATTCCAGGGTGGGCAGTGCATCAGGTATGACAGGGGCACAGGTTGCTGAGCGACTGCTCCGTGATGCAGGAATTTATGATGTGCGAATTGAACGGATATCAGGGGATCTAAACGATCACTATGATCCTAAGAATAAGGTTTTGCGTTTGTCCGATCCAGTATATGGACAAACATCACTAGCGGCAATCGGTGTAGCTGCTCATGAATGCGGACATGCGATTCAGCATCAAGAGTCTTATGCTCCGTTAAATATTCGAAGTGCGCTGGTTCCTGTTGCAAATATTGGTTCCATGGCTGCTTGGCCGCTTATTATACTTGGTTTACTCTTGAGTTTTAATCAAACCTTGATTTATCTTGGTATTATTTTGTTTGGTGCAGCAGTATTGTTTCAGATCATTACTTTACCGGTAGAGTTTAATGCATCAAAAAGAGCAATTCAAAAATTAGGACAGACAGGCATTTTATATGGAGATGAGTTAAAACATTCAAAAAAAGTCTTGGATGCAGCAGCTCTTACTTATGTTGCAGCAGCGGCAGCGACCATCTTACAGCTATTACGACTAATTATATTGTTTGGTGGAGGAAGAAGCCGTGACTGATGCGATAAATACTCGTGAAATTATTCTTGATATGCTACTTGAGGTATTAGAAGGGGATAAATTCAGCCACACTGTGCTAAAAGCTACCTTAAGAAAATACCAACAACTGCAAAAGCAAGATAGAGCATTTATTTCACGTACATTTACCGGCACAATTAAGGTTTACCTTACTCTTGATTATGTCATTAATCAGTTTTCCTCTCTATCAACTCACAAGATGAAGCCATTCATTCGCAACTTGCTGAGAATGAGTGTGTATCAGCTGATGTATATGGATAAAGTGCCGGTTTCTGCAGTGTGCAACGAAGCAGTTAAGCTGGCTAAAAAGAGAAACTTTGGGAAGTTATCCGGCTTTGTAAATGGTGTGCTTCGTAATATTGCAAGGAATTTAGGGGATTTGGTTTACCCGGATAAAGTGAAAAACCCTTGTACTTATCTGGAGGTAACATATTCGGTTCCAAACTGGTTTGTCAAAGAACTTCTAGATCAATACAGTTTTGATCTGGTTGAGAAGATTTTGGGTGCTTCATTGAAGGAAAAAGAGATTACGATTCGTTGTAATCAAAAGAAGGGATCTCCGACCGAGATAAGGAAAGCACTCGAGCAGGAAGGGGTAACCGTTACACAAAGCGAATATCTAAATTATGCATTTAAACTCACGAATTATGATTACTTGGAGAGAATAGAGTCCTTCAGGCAAGGGTTGTTTACTGTTCAAGATGTTAGCTCGATGCTGGTATGTGAGGTAGCAGACATTAATGAAACGGATTTTGTAGTGGATGTATGTGCTGCACCGGGCGGAAAAGCACTTCATGCAGCGGAAACAGCAGAAAAGGTTTCTGCCAGGGATCTGACGGATTATAAGATAAATTATATTAATGAGAATATAAACCGACTGGGATTTGGAAATGTATCAACGAAGGTATGGGATGCGACGGTAGAAGATACAGATATGATAGGAAAAGCAGATATCGTAATAGCGGATCTTCCTTGTAGCGGCATGGGTGTCATTGGTAAAAAGCCGGATATTAAATACAATTTGGTGAAAAACCAAATAAATGAATTGGCTCAGCTGCAAAGAGATATATTAATGGTTGTACAAAACTATGTAAAAGACGGCGGAGTACTGATTTTTAGTACCTGTACCATTAATCACTATGAAAATCAGGATAATCGTATATGGTTTTTAGAACACTTTGATTTTGAAGCGGAAAGTCTAGATCCATATCTGCCGGAACAATTACACTCTAATGATACAAAGGAGGGACACCTTCAATTGTTACAGGGGGTTCATAATGTGGATGGCTTTTATCTGGCGAGATTTCGAAAGAAAAGCAAGATGAAGTAAAATTAAAGATAGAATAGGATAAACAAATGGAAACAGTCGATATAAAGTCCCTATATGAAGAAGAATTGAAACATGAATTGAAAGTACTTGGATTACCGACTTTTCGAGCAAAGCAGATATTTGAGTGGCTTCATGTTAAGTTGGTATCAAGTTATGACGAGATGACAAATCTACCAAAAGATTTACGCGAAACGTTAAAGGGAAAGTACCCGATTACAGCACTGGAACAGGCTGATGCATTACACTCTGAGAATGATGGAACCGTCAAATACTTATTTCGTCTAGCAGATGACAGAGTGATTGAAAGCGTTCTTATGAAATACCATCATGGCAACAGTGTATGTATATCATCACAAGTTGGATGCCGTATGGGTTGTAAGTTTTGTGCCTCCACAATAGGCGGCAAGGAACGAGATTTGCTCCCTTCGGAGATGCTCGATCAGATTTATCAAATCCAGGCCATATCAGGGGAGAGGGTTTCCAATGTTGTTGTTATGGGTACAGGAGAACCACTAGATAATTATGACAATCTCATTCGCTTTCTAAGACTTATCACAAATGAGAAGGGATTGAATATCAGTGCAAGAAACATCACTGTATCTACCTGTGGGATACCTGAACAAATCAGAGCATTTGCGGAGGAAGGACTACCTGTTACGTTGGCACTTTCTCTGCATGCTCCGAATAATGAGATACGAAAGCAGTTAATGCCAATCGCATCCAAGTATAATTTAAAAGATGTGATGGATGCGTTTCTTTATTATTATGAAAAAACAGGCAGAAGATTAACCTTTGAATACAGCTTGGTAAATGGAATAAATGATGAAGAGATGCACGCGAAGGAGCTTTCAAAGTTGGTTAGGGGTATGAATTGCCATGTGAATTTGATTCCTGTGAACCCGATTAAAGAGCGTGATTATCGCAAATCAGATAGCAGTAAAATACAAAATTTCAAAAATATACTTGAAAAAAACAGAATTAATGTTACTATAAGAAGAGAAATGGGCACAGATATTAATGCTGCCTGTGGACAACTAAGGAAGAGCTATTTAGATAAAAAAAGTCTTTAGAGGTTGCCATGATTGGGAGGTGCAGTCTTGAGAGCGTTTTCGTTAACCGATATCGGAGAGAAGCGACAGATTAATCAGGATTATGTCTTTTGCAGTGAAGATGCAGTGGGTAAGTTTCCGAACTTATTCATTGTTGCTGACGGCATGGGTGGACATAATGCAGGAGACTATGCTTCAAGATTTTGTGTGGAGTATTTTAAACAACAAATTGAAGAAAGTGAGTTGGAATCACCGGTTTCTTCTATTGAAGCAGCGTTAAAAGAAACAAATGCATCCCTTAGAAGTATTGCAGACGAACAAGCGGAATTAGAAGGTATGGGAACAACCTTTGTGGTTGCTACTATATTTGATAAAGAAATGTATGTTGCAAATGTTGGTGATAGCAGGCTGTATGTGATTGATCAAGGAATGAAACAGATTACTGAGGATCACAGCTTAGTAGAAGCAATGGTAAAAACGGGTGAATTGAGCCGAGAACAAGCTAGAAATCATCCGAGCAAAAATGTAATTACCAGAGCAGTTGGTGCGAACGAACATTTGGAGCCTGATTTTTTTGAGGTGAGCTTGGACGAGGGAGATGTAGTACTTATGTGCTCGGACGGTCTAACTAATATGTTAGAGGATGAGGCAATTGAGATGATCATCAAAGAAAATGATGATATAGAAACAGCTGCCAATAAGTTGGTCGAAGGTGCAAATAAGAACGGTGGAAAAGATAATATTGCAGTAATAATTATTAAAGTTTAAAGATGAGGTGAACAAAAATGTTAAAACCTGGTATGACTATCAGCAATCGTTATGAGATCATTGATAAAGTTGGCTCAGGCGGTATGGCCGATGTTTATAAGGCAAGGGACCAAAGGTTAAATCGTTTTGTTGCAATCAAAGTATTAAAGGCAGAATATTCGAATGACAAAAGTTTTGTAGACAAATTCAGAGGGGAAGCTCAATCAGCTGCGGGCTTATCTCATCCTAACATTGTTAATGTTTATGATGTAGGTGATGACGGCGGCTTACATTTTATTGTAATGGAACTGGTTGAAGGGATCACACTCAAACGATTTATCGAGAGAAAAGGAAAGCTTGATATTAAAGAAGCAGTGGGTATCGGTATTCAGATCGCTCAAGGTATGGATGCGGCTCACGAAAATCACATAATTCATAGAGATATTAAACCCCAGAACATTATCATATCTCGAGATGGTAAAGTGAAAGTAACTGATTTTGGTATTGCAAAGGCTACAAATTCGAATACCATTACTTCAAATGCAATGGGGTCTGTACATTATTTGTCTCCTGAACAGGCTAGGGGCGGTTATAGCGATGAGAAAAGTGATATATACTCTCTTGGTGTAACTCTGTACGAGATGTTGTCCGGTAAGGTACCTTTCTCCGGTGATAATACCGTATCGGTTGCTCTTCTGCATATTCAAGGTGAGGCAGTACCACTACGTGAATTAGATCCTTTTATTCCGGTTAGTATTGATAAAATCGTACAAAAATGTATGCAAAAGAGACCAGAGAGAAGATATCATTCTGCATCGGAATTAATCGCTGATTTGAAAAAAGCAATTACGAATCCAGATGGTGATTTCGTTCAGATACCTGCTTTTGTTGCACCGGATTCTCCGACGATAAATATTTCAGATGATTTAAGTAAAATCAAAAATGGAGCTTATCTGGATGAAGATACCCGTCCGGTTAAGAACTATAACACGGGTAAAATAGCAGAGGATGAAGATGAAGATATTGACACGGTAGATGCAAAAGTGGAGAAAGTATTCATGATAGGAACCATCGTTGTTGCAGGTATTATTGTATTAGCCATCGTATTTGCAGCAGTATGGTTTATAGGTAATGGTGGTAAAAAGCCGACTGGTGATGGAAAACCATCTGTAACAGAAATGGTTTCACCAAGTCCTGAAGTATCTCCAACTTCTTCTGCGAATGCAGAGACCTTTAAGATGCCAAGTGTTGTAGGTATGTCTAAGGAGGATGCAGAAAAAGCAATTAAAGATTTAGATCCAACTGCTTTTGTTCAATATAATGATCCGGGTTACTCTGATGAGTATGATGTGGATCAGGTTATGAAGCAATACCCGAATAAGGACAATGATGTGAAGATTGGTTCGACGATTATGTTGACACTTAGTCTTGGAGCAGAAGAATTAGAAGTACCGGATGTGTCCAATCTATCTGAGGCAAGTGCAAAGTTAAAATTAACGGATAAGGGCTTGAAGGTTAAAAATGACTACAAACCAAACGATACCGTAGAAAAAGGTAGAGTAATTTCGACTGATCCGGTAGCAGGAACTAAGGTCTCTGTAGGCAGTACAGTTACTATCATAATAAGTGATGGACCTGCAAATACTCAGGTTTCCGTACCTAACTTGCTTGGTATGTCAGAAAGTGATGCGAAGGATGCGTTAACCGCTGCAGGGCTAAAGGTTGGCAAAACATCCTATGAGCCATCTACGAGCTATGAAGTTGGTCAAGTAACTTATCAATCAGAATCCTATAAAAATAAAGTGAACAAAGGGACTGCGATAGATATTACTGTGTGTAGTCCGATTTATCAAGGTTCATTAAATGTTTCTGAAGATTTGTTTACTCCGAATGGACTAGATCCATCAGTACCACACAAATTTGAATTTACATTGACACAGCCTGGAGTAGGTTCCCAAGTTATTGATAATGGTACTTATTCTAAGGATGATTTCCCGCTAACAATACCGGCGGAATCTCCAAGTAAAGCAAACGGTACCGTGACATTAAAAATTGATGGCAAAAAAGTCGGTAAGACTTGGACAGTAAAATTTAACTGAAGGTGAAATATGTTAAAAGGTAAAATTATCAAAGGGATAGCAGGCTTTTACTATGTTCATACGCCAGATAATAATCAGATCTATGAATGCAAAGCCAAGGGTATTTTTCGGAATCAGAAAATCAAACCCTTAGTGGGTGATGATGTTATAATTAATATCAGTGACCAACCTGAGGGAAAGGGCACTATCACGGATATTTTACCTCGTAAGAATGAATTAATCCGGCCTGCTGTAGCGAACATTGACCAGGCAATGGTACTGTTCGCAGCAGCGGAGCCGAATCCAAATCTTAATTTATTGGATCGTTTTCTGATTATGATGCAGAAGCAAAAAGTTGACACTGTTGTGTGCTTTAATAAAAAGGATATCGTAACGAATGAGGAACTCAATTTACTAGAGGAAACATATGAGCGTTGCGGATGCAAAGTGGTTTTTACCAGCATGAAGCAGGGAAATGGTATTGAGGAACTTAGTGATCTGATTAGGAGAAAGACGACTGTGCTAGCAGGCCCCTCGGGGGTAGGAAAATCCACATTTATCAATTTAATTCAACCGGAGGCTAATATGGAAACCGGTAAGGTTAGTGATAAAATTAAACGTGGAAAACATACCACAAGACATTCGGAATTGATATTCGTAGAACAGGATACCTATATTATGGACACGCCTGGTTTCAGTTCTCTGTATATTAACGAGATGGATAAGGAGGAACTGAAGGATTATTTTGTGGAGTTTTTAGAATATGAAGAAGAATGCCGATTTATTGGTTGCAGTCATCTAAATGAACCGGGCTGTGCGGTAAAAGAAGCGCTAGAAAATCACAAAATTAGCCATATACGCTATGAAAATTATGTTCTCTTGTATGAAGAATTAAAAAATCAAAAACGTTATTAATGGAATTGCAATGAAGCAAAAGTTAAATCACGAATATACTTTACTTGACGAAAGGTTGAGGAATACTATGATAAAACTATCTCCATCGATACTAGCTGCGGATTTTGAAAAACTGGGAGAACAGATTGCCCTGATTGAACGATCCGGAGCTCAATACCTTCATATTGATGTGATGGACGGAAAATTTGTTCCAACAATCAGTTTTGGTATGCCTTTGATAGCTTCGATACGAAAGAATTCGAAGCTTATTTTTGATGTTCATCTTATGGTAGAGGAGCCGATACGCTTTATCGAAGATTTTAAGGTCGCTGGAGCTGATATAATTACAGTTCATGCTGAGGCATGTAATAATCTTGAGCAAACGGTTAAGGCGATAAAGAATATAGGCTTAAAAGCAGGTGTATCCTTAAATCCTGATACTCCTATCAGTGAAATAGAATATATTTTAAGCGAGGTAGATATGATATTAGTTATGGCAGTGAATCCGGGTTATGGCGGACAAGCATTTATTCCGACTTCATTGCAGAAGGTAAGTGATTTGAAAGAGATGATTAATAAAGCTCATTTGGATGTTGACATAGAGGTGGACGGTGGAGTAACCCATGATAATATTACCGAGGTTCTTCAATCCGGAGCCAATGTGGTTGTAGCAGGAACTGCGATCTTTAGGGGCAATATATCAGGAAATATGGCGGTATTTCAAAACAAGATCAAGGAGTTTGAAGCGATACGAGCATAGTACATTCGGATTTATGACTAAACTTTTGTTATGGCTTGGACTTCATTAAGAACTTGAGATAAATTGATTAAAAAGGTGATGAAAAAGATGAACACCAGGCATAATAAAATATTGATTATCACCGGCGGTAAAATTGAGGATGATTTCTTGTCAGACATTGTTATGAATGGAAATTATACGATGATTATAGCGGTAGATCACGGTTTGTATGCGGCAGACCGCTTAAATATTAAGTTGGATTATATCTTAGGTGATTTTGATTCCGTTGATGAATCTTTGTTGGAGAAATATAGGAGTATCTCTGGGATTCAGGCATTTCCACCGGAGAAGGATATGACTGATACAGAGATAGCAATTGAATTGGCATTGAAGCATAATGCAAATTCAATTGACATCGTAGGAGCAACAGGAAGTAGATTGGATCATGTGATTGGTAATATTCATCTGTTATTATTACCGACACAGCTTAATATCAGAGCTTGTATTCTTGATCCGAATAATAAAATATATCTGAAAAATAAGAGTTTTTCAATACAAAAACAGCGTCAGTTTGGCGATTATGTTTCGCTGTTGCCTTATGGTGACAAAGTAACCGGACTTACCCTTACAGGGTTTAAGTATCCGTTAAATCATATCACCTATACAGCAGGTTCAAGTCTGGGTATTAGTAATGTAATAATTGATGAGAAAGCAATAATCGAATTATCGGAGGGTATACTAGTTGTAATCGAATCGAGAGATTAAACCGACTAGACCCGATTGTTCTATTGGAAATATATATAAGGAAGGAAGACACAAATGAAATTAGGTATCGTAGGCTTACCCAATGTAGGTAAGAGTACTCTTTTTAATTCGTTAACAAAAGCGGGGGCAGAATCAGCGAACTATCCGTTCTGTACGATTGATCCGAATATAGGTATTGTACCGGTTCCGGATGAAAGATTGAAAGTATTAGGAGATTTATATCAGTCTGAGAAGGTTGTAGCGGCTACGATTGAATTTGTTGATATCGCGGGTCTTGTAAAGGGAGCATCCAAGGGAGAAGGTCTTGGCAACCAGTTCCTTTCCAATATTCGTGAGGTAGATGCAATTGTTCACGTTGTTCGTTGTTTTGAAGATGGTAATGTAATTCACGTAGATGGCTCCGTTGACCCGTTAAGGGATATTGAAACCATAAATCTTGAATTGATTTTTTCTGATATTGAGATATTAGAGAGAAGAATCTCTAGAGTTGCGAAGGGTGCAAAAAATGATAAATCTTTAGCCAAAGAACTAGCTCTTTTGGAACAGCTTAAGGCGTTTTTAGAAGACGGTAAGATGGCGAAGGCATTTGAACCAGGTGATGATGAAGAAGCATTAATTATGAATGAGCTGAATCTATTAACAGCAAAACCGGTAATCTACGCATCAAATGTTAAAGAAGATGATCTTGCAGATGACGGTGAGAACAATGATTATGTAAAGGCAGTTCGAGAATTTGCTAAGAGTGAAAATTCTGAAGTGTTTGTGATCTGTGCACAAATTGAGCAGGAAATTGCAGAGCTTGATGAGGAAGAGAAGAAGATGTTTTTAGAGGATTTGGGACTTAAGGAATCCGGATTAGAAAAATTAATTACAGCAAGCTATCGATTACTAGGATTAATTAGTTATCTTACAGCGGGACCGAAGGAAACAAAAGCCTGGACAATTAAGATTGGTACGAAGGCGCCTCAGGCTGCCGGTAAGATTCATTCGGATTTCGAACGTGGATTTATTCGTGCTGAAATCGTAAATTATCACAATCTTGTTGAATGTGGAAACTATAATGCTGCCAAAGAAAAAGGTTTGGTTCGCTCTGAAGGTAAAGAATATGTTGTTCAGGACGGAGACGTAGTGTTATTCCGATTTAATGTATAATTAATATAAAGATTACAGAGAGTGGTGAGGTTATATTGGATAACTTGAAGACAAATGTTATTTTTCCGCACCTGGGCATAGAGTTTCATCATTTTACCTCGGGCTTTGATGTGTTTGGATTTCATATCGCATTTTATGGTGTTGTAATAGGATTTGGTATGTTGCTTGGTATGCTGATGGCATTTTGGACGGCGAAGAGAACCGGACAAAATCCGGATTTTTATATGGATTTTGCATTGGTAGCAATAATCACTTCAGTAATAGGGGCAAGAATATATTATGTGGTATTTGCTTGGGACGAATTTAGAGATCGACCTCTATCAGTATTCAATCTTCGTACTGGAGGATTAGCGATTTACGGTGGTATTATTGTTGCATTTTTGACAGCGATAATATATGCAAGATATAAAAAATACTCTTTTTGGTTATTGGTAGATACGGGATGTATTGGTTTAGTAACCGGACAGATGATAGGTCGATGGGGTAATTTCTTTAATCGAGAAGCGTTTGGAAAATACACTGACGGACTCTTCGCGATGCAGTTAGACCGAAGAGTGGTTTCAAGTGTATATCAGGATACGATATCATCAAGTCAGTTACAACAGATGTATTCCGGAAGACCAAAGGCACTGGAACGAATTATGGAGATTCGCAACCATATCCAGTCAGTTGATGGAATTAGTTATATTCAGGTGCACCCAACCTTTCTTTATGAATCATTATGGAATTTATGCTTACTAATAATTCTAGTACTATATACAAAACATAAGAAATTTGATGGAGAAGTAATGCTACTCTACTTGTTTGGCTATGGTCTTGGAAGAGTATGGATGGAAGGACTAAGAACGGATCAACTGTTTCTTTGGGGAACTCCGTTTGCAGTATCACAACTATTATCTGCATTATTAGTACTCGGATCAGCCATATATCTTGTATATAGAAGAATGAAGTTAAAGAATACTAGATTAACTTAGGCCTTTACAGGGATATTGCGAAATAAATAATTTTTAAGGAACAATGTTATATTACCATAATGCACTGTTTGGTGGTTGTCTTCCAACCTGTGTGTGAGGTGATTAACATTGTTACTTAATAGAATTATTATTTTGCAATATCCCTTTTCTGTCTTTAATGAAATGGGCCTATTTTCCTATTAGCCCCAAAAATGACTATATATTGACACGAAATGATTGTTTTTATAAATTAATACTATATATTGTGAAGTATTACCGAAAAAGCGCTGAAAGCCAATAAATATAAGGGTTTCTGTGCTTTATTTTTTTTATTTAATACTTGATATATTCCCATTTTTAATATAAAATAGACCTAGAAGTGGAGAGAAGTGGTGGAAAGTGGTGATAAAGACCACGAAAGTGGTGTGAAATTACTGGATGCCAATCACAAGATAAAGAAGGTGAAAGCCATTATGTTCATGGGTGAATATGAACATTCAATTGATGCAAAAGGAAGAATCATCGTACCTGCAAAGTTCAGGGAAGATCTAGGAGAAGAATTTGTGGTAACTCTAGGTTTGGATGGTTGTTTATTTGCATACCCAAAAAACGAATGGCAGACTTTCGCATCTGAGCTCGGTAAGCTTCCCGGTACAAAAGAAGCAAGACAATTACAGCGATACTTTTTTGGTAAAGCGGCTGCATGTGAAGCGGACAAGCAGGGAAGAATATTAATACCGGCTGTATTAAGAGAATGTGCAGGATTAGAAAAGGATATTGTTTTTGTTGGAGTACTTAATAAAATTGAAATCTGGAGTAAAGAACGTTGGGATAACAATAACGATTTTGATGATGTTGATACAATAGCAGAGCATATGACGCAGTTTGGTATAAGTTTTTAAGCGTACAATGGAGGGCAGCATGGCATTTGAACACAAATCAGTATTGTTAGAAGAAACGATAGATAACTTGAACATAAAACAGGAAGGCATCTATGTTGACGGCACATTGGGCGGCGCTGGTCACTCGATAGAGATTGCTAAGCGTTTGACAAACGGCAGATTAATCGGAATAGATCAGGATGAAGCAGCGATTAAGGCGGCAAGTGAACGACTTATAGATTTTAAAGATAAGGTTACGATAGTAAGAAGCAATTATTGTAATATAAAACAGGTGCTAGGAGATTTGGATATTCAGAAGGTGGATGGCATTATGCTGGATTTGGGAGTTTCCTCCTATCAGCTTGATACACCGGAGAGAGGCTTTTCTTATCGAGAAGATGCACCGCTTGACATGAGAATGGACACCAGAAATGAATTAACAGCGAAGGATATCGTCAATAATTACAGTGAGATGGAATTGTTTCACATCATACGTGATTATGGGGAAGATAATTTTGCGAAAAACATCGCAAAGCATATCGTAAGAATGAGAGAGGAGAAGCCACTGGAAACTACCTTTGAACTTAATGAAGCGATAAAGGCAGCAATACCAATGAAGCTCCGAATTAATGGTGGACATCCTTCCAAAAGAACCTTTCAAGCAATACGAATAGAATTAAACAGAGAGTTGGACGTACTGAAGGATACCTTACAGGATATGGTGGAACTCTTAGCTCCGGGCGGTAGACTTTGCATTATAACCTTTCATTCTTTAGAGGATAGAATTGTGAAGGCAACATTTAAAAGGTTTGAAAATCCATGTACCTGCCCGCCGAGTTTTCCGGTCTGCGTATGTGGTAAGGAATCTTATGGAAAGGTAATTTCCAGAAAGCCCATTCTTCCGTCACAGGAGGAGCTGGAATATAATAAAAGATCAAAGAGTGCCAAACTGAGAGTGTTTGAAAAGAGATAGCATTTAATAAAAATTTGGGAAATATATAGTAATGGGGAGTGACTCAGGCATGGAGGCTAAACGAAATAATTATTATCAGAACAATAGGACAAGCTATGTTGAAGGTAACACAGTACGTAAGCTTAATACAGTTCCGGATATTAGAAGAGAGGAACAACCGTATGAACAACCGTATGAACAGCCTTCTAGACGTAGACGGGAGCAGAACCAACCGAAGACATTATCGGCTATCAATTTTGCATCCTTACTTGTGCTTATTGTTGCGATTTCAATTACGGTATTTATGTGCTACGAATATTTAACTCTTCAGGCGAGCGTTAGTCATTTGAACAGCAGAGCGAAGGAGTTACAGAAAGAGTTGGTTACAAGTACGAAGGATAATGATGCGGCGATGGATAAGCTCAAAGCAGCGGTTGATTTGGACAAAGTTTATCAAATTGCTGTGGGAGATTACGGTATGGTATATCCTAATAAGAATAAGATAATTAGCTTTGATAGCAGTGATGGTAGCCATGTGACACAATATGAAGATATTCCGCAAAAATAACGTTTGTGTGGATGAGGTTAAATACAATGGAAAACAAATCAGATAAAACAATTAAAAAATTTAATTCACGAATGCAAGCAAGTTTATTGCTTGTATTTTGTGTTATTACTCTGCTGATGCTTGGATTGATAATAAGGATTATTTATATTATGCAAACGGATGGTGAACGATATGCCAAAACTGTATTATCCCGTCAATCCTATGTTAGCACGGTTCTTCCATACAAGAGAGGTGACATACTAGACAGTAACGGAACAGTATTGGCACATAGTGAACTGAAATATCGCTTGATTTTAAATCCGAAGCAGCTGCTGGACAAAAAAAATAAAAAAGATAAAAATAAATATATTGAAACAACTGTTCAAGCGCTGAATAAGTATTTCGCAATCCCGGCCAAGACTATAAATGATATTCTAAATGATAAGAATAAAGCAACTAGTCAGTACACAGTGATTAGTAAGCATTTGAATTATGATACGGTTCAAAAGTTTAAAGCAAAAATGAAAGAGAACAAAGTACGTGGAGTATATTTTGAAGAAGAATACATACGAAAGTACCCATATAACACGCTAGCCTGTGATGTACTTGGATTTACCTCCAGTGATGACTCGGGCTTGTGGGGAATTGAAAAATATTATAACAGTGAACTTGTCGGAACAAACGGACGAGAATATGGATATTACGGATCAGATTTGAATATAGAGCGTACCGTTAAGAAAGCAGAGAATGGTAATACGATTGTTACCACATTGAATGCGGATGTACAACGAATTGTACAGAAGAAAATAAATGAGTTTAATGCTGAGACTGGAAGTAAAAATATCGGTGTGCTTGTGATGAATCCGAATAACGGAGATGTAATCGCAATGGCCTCCAATAAGGAATATAATTTAAATGATCCGAGAAATCTTAATGGAATATATACAAAAGAACAGCTTGCGGTAATGTCCGATACCCAAAAAACCAATGCACTCAATTCACTTTGGAGAAATGATGCGATTAGTTTCAATTATGAGCCCGGTTCGACTTGGAAGCCAATGACAATCTCGTCGGCTCTAGAAGAAAATGTGATCAAACCGGATGATCATTATCTTTGTGATGGTGGTCAGACAATACACGGTGTACGTATTAAATGTAGTAACCGTGCGGGACATGGAGATATCTCACTTACCCAGGCTCTTATGTTTTCCTGCAACGATGCTTTAATGCAGATAGTTGCGAAGGAAGGTAAGAACACATTTTATCAATACCAGAAGAATTTTGGATTGGGTCAGAAGACTGGGATTGATTTGCCAGGCGAAGAAGTAGGTATTTTAACCAACCTAGATCGTATGGGGGACATTGAGCTTGCGACCAGCAGTTTTGGACAGACCTTTAATACCACGATGATTCAGATGGCGTCCGCTTTTTCTTCTGTAGTGAATGGTGGAAATTACTATGCCCCTCATGTGATGAAAAAAATCGTGAATGATAATGGAGCTACCATAAAGGAATTTGATAAATCTTTAATACGACAGACGGTATCGACTAAAACATCTGAATTTGTCAAAGCCGCCTTATATCAGGCGGTGGAAGCGGGTACTGCAAAGGGTGCACAGGTAGAAGGTTATGCAATCGGTGGTAAAACCGGTACGGCTCAAAAATATCCACGTACTGCCAATAAATATCTAGTATCATTTATAGGATGTGTACCAGCTGAAAATCCTCAGGCTGTTATCTATGTAATCGTAGACGAGCCGCAGAATGTAATAAAACAGGCGGACAGTTCTATTGCTACTAAATTTGCCAGTAAAATACTAAATGAAATATTGCCTGTATTAGGAATTTATCCAGAGGGAGATATTGATTATCTGTTACCTACAAAAGCTCCGACTCCTACACCTCCTCCGCAGGGAACTGTAGTTGATGAAGGTGGTGTGTTGGATAAAAATACACCGGACGCAGGTAATATAGAAAATCAAAAAAATGATAATAAAAAGTCTCCTAAATCAAATAAAGAGACAAACCAATAATTTATAGTAAAACAAAGCATGTCCTTAAGAATATTGGCTAAATAAAGCAGATAATGGTTATGCTATGGGCTAATGTATGAATAAAGCCGTGTCCTATGTAATAAAATGAAACGATAAGATATGCAGGATATGGTGAAATGTCCAGAAACAGAACATATAATAAGAGAAATCTATTAATTGTAGTTACCATTATTATAATTGCTACCTTGGGTCTGACGATACGCTTGGGATATTTGATGCTCTTTAAATCACAGGTCTATGCCGTACGTGCGGAGGAACTTCATGAGCGCGAAAGGGACATTAAGGCGGAACGTGGTAAAATTATTGATACAAATGGAGTGCTGATCGCAACCAATAAGCCGGTTTGCACCATTTCGGTTATACATGCTCAGATTACTGATCCACAGAGGGTAATTCAAGTACTGTCTCAGGAGCTGGGATTAAGCCAAGAAGCAGTTAAAAAGAGAGTGGATAAAAACTCTTCGATTGAAAGAATTAAGTCAAATGTAAATAAAACAATCGCAGATAAAATCAGAGAATACGATTTGGATGGTGTTATGGTGGATGAGGATTATAAACGTTATTATCCCTATGACACACTAGCTTCTAAAGTAATCGGCTTCACAGGAAGTGATAATCAGGGAATTGTTGGACTTGAAGTAAAGTATGATAAGTATCTAAAGGGAATTGATGGTACTATACTTACCAAGGCTACAGGACATGGTAAGGAGATTCCAGGTGCAGCAGAAGATCGCATTGAACCGCAGCCAGGCAGTGATCTAAAAATAAGTTTGGATGTGAATATTCAGCAGTATGCGGAACAGGCAGCAAAGAAAGTACTTGAATCCAAGCAGGCCAATAATGTGAAGTTGATAATAATGAATCCTCAGAACGGGGAGCTTTACGCTATGGTAAATGTTCCTGAATTCAATTTAAATGATCCCTACACATTGAGTGATGAGATAAAAAATCAATACGCTGGGCAGACGCTGTCTTCACAAAAAGTAAATGATCTCCTCAATGGGATGTGGAGAAATGCATGTTTGAGTGATACCTATGAACCGGGTTCTACTTTTAAAATTGTTACCGCCGCCGCTGGTCTGGAGGCGGGAGTAGTTAAATTAACGGATACTTTTCATTGTCCCGGTTACAAAAAGGTGGAGGATCGTACGATTCGGTGCCACAAAGCAGGAGGGCACGGTAGTGAAACTTTCGTAGATGGAATAAAAAACTCTTGTAATCCGGTTTTTATGGAAGTAGGAGCTAGACTTGGTGTTGATAAGACTTATTACTATTGGAAGAAACTCGGCCTGTTTAATAAAACAGGAATTGATTTGCCGGGTGAGGCCAATTCCATTATGCATAAAAAACAAAACATAAAAGCAGTAGAACTGGCAACAATGTCATTTGGACAGTCCTTTCAGATTACTCCACTTCAATTAATGACGGCTGCATCTGCAGTGGTAAATGGCGGAACATTAGTAACTCCACATTTTGGAGTATCAATCATATCCGGAGATGGAAATAATATTAAAAAGCTCGACTACCCAGCAAAATCAGGCGCAATTTCGAAAGAGACATCAGAAACAATGAAACAGCTACTGGAAGCGGTTGTGTCGGATGGTACCGGTAAGAGGGCATATCTTCCCGGATTTCGGATCGGTGGAAAAACAGCTACCTCCGAAAAACTTCCTCGTAGCAGTAATAAATATATCTCATCCTTTATCGGTTTTGCACCTGCCGAAAATCCTCAGGTTATGGCAATGGTTCTAATTGATGAACCGGTGGGTGTGTATTATGGCGGTACGATTGCAGCACCTGTAATATCAGAGTTATTTGACAACATACTTCCTTATCTTGGGATTGAACCGAAGTATACAGAACAAGAGATAAAGGATAACAATATTGGTACTTACATTATGCCGGATTTGGTAGGAAAGACAAAAAAAGAAGTCAGTGATTTATCTAAGATATATGAATTTGGTGATGCGTATACTTTTGGTGATGGTGATGTTGTTAAGGAGCAATTCCCACTTCCGGGAGATAAGATTAAGAATAAAGCAAATGTGATATTATATTATGGGTCATGATACGGATATTAATTAATTTCACAAAGGCGTATAATAGGGATTAATCTCATATTGTTTTTTTAAATATAATAAAGTATAATAACCAAGGTATTAAATTCCGATAATAACCAGTCATGTTTAAAATATCCCAAATTGCTAAATTTCTCAAGGGAGGTTGTTATGGATTTCTGTTATTTGTTAATAATAGACAAATGATTAATACATAAGAAGTAAGCCGAGAACGTGTAAAAGCACGTAGATGGAGGATAGTATGAATTTTTCAGAGTTTCAAGTTGTTTTACCTGTCATTGTTTCATTTGGAGTTTGCGTGATACTTTGTCCGATATTAATTCCATTTTTAAGAAAGCTTAAGTTTGGTCAGTACATTCGTGATGATGGACCGCAGTCCCATCAGAAGAAGTCCGGTACACCAACGATGGGCGGAATTGTTATTGTACTTAGTATTGCAATCACTTCATTGATTTATATAAAGGATTACAAAGGGATAATCCCTGTTTTGTTTTCCACAATTGGATTTGGAATTATTGGTTTTATGGATGATTATATCAAAGTCGTTATGAAACGTTCGATGGGGCTTAGAGCATGGCAGAAATTACTTGGTCAGATCTTAGTAACCGCTATATTGGGATATTATTTGGTTAATTTTACGGATGTTCCGACTTCGATGTTAATTCCTTTTTCCGGTGGCAAGTATCTGGATGCACACTTTTTATTTATTCCGTTCTTCTTTATCTTTGTGCTCGGTACAGTAAATGGCTCTAATTTTACAGACGGTCTTGACGGACTAGAATCCAGTGTAACTGTATTGATTGCTACCTTTTTTACCGTAGTAGCAATCGGACTAAACAGTGATATATCACCAATTACGGGAGCTGTCGCAGGAAGTTTGTTAGCGTTTTTATTATATAATGTATATCCGGCAAAGGTTTTTATGGGGGATACGGGGTCGTTAGCCCTTGGTGGTTTTGTGGCCGCGACCGCATTTATGCTTCAAATGCCTTTATTTATAATAATTGTAGCATTGGTATATCTCGTAGAAGTATTATCCGTAATGATTCAGGTAAGTTACTTTAAACTAACCGGTGGAAAAAGATTCTTTAAGATGGCACCGATTCATCATCATTTTGAATTGATGGGTTGGGAAGAAACCAGAGTAGTTGCAGTATTTTCAATCGTTACTACTTTACTCTGTCTCATCGCTTTGATGGGTATCAGCTAGAATCATGAATCACAATTTGATCCGGAGGGAAAATGAATGGAGTTAAATGGTAAAAATGTAATGGTATACGGTGCTGCAAAAAGCGGAATATCCGCAGCTGGTATGCTGCAAAAACTGGGTGCTTCCGTAATAATATTCGATCGCAACACGAATCTTTCAAAGGAAGCTTTACTGGAGAAGTACACCTTTATTCAGGATTTTGCGTTAGTAACCGGAAGTTTAACGGATCAAGTTATTGAGTCTTTGGATCTACTTATCATTAGTCCGGGTGTCCCAACCGATAATCCGGATATAGTCGCCGTGAAAGAAAAGAATATCCAAGTTTGGAGTGAAGTGGAGCTTGCATATCGTTATACCAAGGGGAAAATCATCGGGATAACCGGAACAAATGGTAAAACAACCACAACTACCTTAGTTGGTGAAATTATGAAAGCATACTTTGATGAAGTTTTTGTTGTGGGTAATATCGGTAACTCTTATACCGACGCTGCATTATTAACAACGGATCAGTCGGTTACAGTGATAGAGCTTAGCAGCTTTCAATTAGAAACAATTCATAAACTTAAGCCTGATGTAAGTGCAATTTTAAATATCACACCAGATCATTTGGATCGTCACTATACAATGGAGAATTACATCGCGATGAAGGAGCGTATTACATTAAATCAGACTTCGACTGATGTATGTGTGTTAAACTACGAAGATGAAACGCTTCGAAGTATGGCAACAAGAATACCTGCAAGAGTATTGTATTTTAGTAGTGAAAGAAAACTCACTGATGGATTATATCTGGATGGAGAGGATATCATATATTCGACACAGGGCAAGGTTCAAATGTTCTGTAATGTGAAAGAATTACATATTTTAGGCAAGCATAATTATGAAAACGTTATGGCTGCGGTCGGAATGGCGATTTCATTAAATATTCCGATGGATATTATTCGTAAGGCGGTTTTAAGCTTTCAGGGAGTGGAACATAGAATAGAATATGTTGAGAAGATTAATGGGGTTACATATTATAATGATTCTAAAGGTACGAACCCGGACGCTTCAATTCGTGCAGTGCAGGCTATGCCATGCCCGACGATATTAATCGGCGGAGGATATGATAAGAAAATTCCGTTTGATGAATTGGTGGAATGCTTTGATGGTAAGGTCAAATGCCTAGTTTTATTAGGTCAGACTAAATTACAATTTGCAGAAACCGCAAGGCGTCATGGTTTTGAGAATATCATCCTTGTAGATAGTCTTCGTGAAGCGATAGAGGAATCTGTGAAACAGGCTGAGCCGGGTGATGCGATATTATTATCACCTGCCTGTGCAAGCTGGGGCATGTTTGATAATTATGAACAACGCGGTAGAATGTTTAAGGAATATGTAAGAGAAATGTTGTAAATCTAAACTTATTCAAAAGACAGAAAATGGATTAGTGTGGAGGTATGGATGAGTAGAACAGTAGGAGAAGCCAATCAAAAAAAGATGCATAGCTATTATGACTATAGCCTTTTATTCCTGATTCTGTTTTTAGTATGTTTTGGCTTGGTCATGATTTATAGTACCAGCTCCTATAACGCGCAGAGATTGTATCATGATCCAACCTACTATCTACAGAGGCAGGCGTTATTTGCAGGAGTTGGGATATTGGTAATGCTCTTTGTGTCAAAGATTGATTACCATATTTATGTGAAGAACCTTCCCATAATAAAAGTGAAACCAATTGTATTATTATATATCCTGTGTTTGGGATTACAGAGTTATGTACTTGTATTCGGAGCGGCGACAAAGGGCTCCAAGCGTTGGATTGATTTAGGCGGACTCGGTAGATTTCAGCCTTCTGAGTTGACGAAGATTTTAGTAATTTTATTTACCGCGTACATAGTTAGCCTGGCACCAAAGAAGTTAGATAAATTCACAGGCTTTTTAAAAGTAGCTGCATTTATTATTCCTTTAATAGGCTTAATAGTAATAGAAAACTTATCGACTGCTATTATTATCACAGTTATGTTAGTTTCTATCTGCTTCGTTGCAAGTAGAAGAAAAGCTTATTATATTATTACTGGAGCAATCTTAGGGGTACTTGGATATATCTTTATCTTCTTTGTATCCTACCGATCCAGCCGTATTGATGCATGGCTCCATGTTGAGACAGCGGATAACGGATATCAGATCCTCCAGGGGTTATATGCGATTGCATCCGGTGGAATCTTTGGCAAGGGACTCGGCCAAAGTATGCAAAAACTTGGTTTTATTCCGGAGTCCCACAATGATATGATTTTTTCAGTAATATGTGAGGAGCTTGGTTTGTTTGGAGCTATTGCTCTGATCCTATTGTTTGTATTATTAGTTTGGCGTATTTTTATCATTGCTATAAATTCTACTGACTTATACGGTGGTTTGATTGCTACAGGAGTATTGGCTCACATCGCAATACAAGTATTAATCAATATCGCGGTAGTAACAAACTCCATTCCATCAACGGGTAATACGCTTCCGTTCATCAGTTACGGAGGTAGCTCGGTAATGGTTCTGCTTTTTGAAATGGGGATTGTGCTCAGCGTCTCAAATCAAATCAAAGGAGAGAAGGGGTAGTGTGAATTATTAACATAATTCACACCTGGTACGCGGACAAATTAGGATTCATATAGTATTAGTATATTCCCGTATTTGTCTGAGGTGTGCTATGTCGAGAATTGAGATCATCGGCGGTGAGCAGTTAAAAGGCGAGTTAAAAATACAAGGTTCAAAGAATGCAGCATTACCGATAATTGCTGCTACTATTTTGAATAAAGGTATCACGATACTTAAGAACTGTCCTAAAATACTGGATGTATACCATATGGTAAATATTCTGGAAGAATTGGGATGTGCCATTACCTGGGAGCAGAATACGTTGATTGTAAACAGTAAAAGGGCTTCTGTTTCTTGTGTTCCTGAGGATTCTGTCAGTAAAATGCGCAGCTCTGTTTTGTTTTTAGGTGCGATACTGGGAAGATTCTGTGAAGTAACCATTGCTTATCCGGGTGGTTGTTCCATTGGTAAACGACCAATCAATTTTCATCTGGACGCTATCAAAAGAATGAATGTTAAACAGGAATTCTTAGGGGAAAACAAGGATATTATTCATTGCTATACGGATGAAATTATCGGGAATGATATATTTTTTGAACGTTCTACGGTAGGAGCTACACAAAACGTAATACTTACTGCAGTTTTATCACAAGGAAAAACAAAGATATATAATGCAGCAAAAGAACCTGAAGTGATTGAGTTATGCAGGTATTTGATTCAGGCGGGTGCAAAGATTAACGGAGAGGGATCCTCGTATATCGAGGTAGAAGGAGTGAAGGAATTACACGATGTAGAATTTACTCTTTCACCGGACCGGATCGTTGCAGGAACATATATGGCAGCGGTAGCAGCTACACAGGGTGATGTGATTTTACATCATGCACCTAGCGGGCATCTTGAGGCGATCATAGAGGTTTTAAGTAAGGCAGGATGTAATATTGAGGTGGATGGGGATGATATTAGAATTAGTAATCATATCAGACCCAAACCGGTTAATATTATTACAGAACCCTATCCTTTCTTTCCGACTGATATGCAATCTCAGCTAATGTCGATCTTATGTCTAGCCGATGGTAATAGTATTATCGTAGAAAATATCTTTGAATCCCGATTTCAAAATATTGATGAATTAGCAAAAATGGGTGCTCAGGTTCAAATTGATGAATCTGGGAAAATAGCACAAATTACCGGAGTGAAATCACTAAATGCTTCTCAAATGTATGCTCACGACTTACGTGGTGGTGCAGCACTTGTAATTGCTGCGTTAGCGGCGGAAGGAACTTCTGTCATTCAATGTACAGATTATATTGAGCGTGGTTATGAGGATATTAGTAGAGATTTAAAAATGCTTGGGGCTAAGATTAAATATCATTGTGGATAAGGATTCATTATAGTCAAAATCGAAGGAAACTCATTCGTGTGTTTCTTTTGATTTGGTTAAGAAGCGGACATGCCATAGCACAATTACGGAGGTATGATGAGGATGTATTTGCAAAGGAATACAAATAGTGTACTTAAGAGATTGTTAAGAAAAGCAATAATCACTTTGCTCGTTCTTGGTATACCAACGTTGATATTTTTATTTTCCTTCAATGTAAAAAAAGTAGTAGTAGAAGGTTCGAATCACTATACCGATAAGCAAATTAAACAAATGCTGATAAAAACGAAAGCAGACTATAACTCAGTTCTTTTTTATTTCAGATATCACTTCATAACGAAACCGAATATTCCCTTCATCGAAAAGTTTGATGTAGAGATGGTGAATAGTCATACAGTTTCGGTAACGGTATATGAGAAAAAAATCTCGGGGTGTGTGAGATTTATGGGCGAGTATCTGTACTTTGACAAAGATGGTATTATTGTTGAGAGTTCACCAGATAAAATTAAGAATGTCCCAGTGATAGAAGGATTACGATTTGACCAAGTGGTGCTTCACCAAAAACTGACGGTACAAAATGATACATTATATGATGAAATCATGAATCTAACTAATTTAGTGAATAAATACAAGCTGGATATTGATTCAATCAGTTTTAGTAAAACCTATGATGTTACGATATCATGTGATGGTGTTAATGTACTTATGGGAAAGAAAGAGTACTATGATGATGTGTTATCCGATCTTAAGAATATTCTGCAAAAATCAAAAGGTACAAGGCTTTATGAGCTTGATATGAGGAATTATGAAAAAGGTTCCAAATATATTATTGGCAAAACAAAAAAAACGACAGAATAGATAAAAGATGCTGAAATAATTCGGAATTTTTTAAAATTGTTCTTGATTATTTGGGAATTTAAAGATATTATATAAAGTAGAATTACGTATACCACAAGTTGTATTTATGTCTTGATAAATCCCATTATAATGTGGTTAAGTAGAATTATGGTAATAAAATTTTGAGGGATTAGGGAACAATGGACAAGCCAAAAATTGGGTAAGTTTTGCTTGTCATTTTGAGAAGAATACGATAAAGGAGGAATATACCTTGCTTGAAATTAGAACAAACGAGGCGGATACCACAGCTAAGATACTAGTTATTGGAGTAGGAGGAGCGGGTAACAACGCCGTTAATCGAATGATAGAAGAAAATATAAAGGGTGTAGAATTTATCTGTGTGAATACAGACAAACAGCACTTGAAGAATTGTAAGGCTCCTCAGGTAATTCAGATAGGTGAAAAGCTCACAAAGGGACTTGGTGCTGGTGCTCAGCCGGAGATCGGACAGAAAGCAGCGGAAGAAAGCTATGAGCAGTTAGCTGAAGTAATCAGAGGTGCAGACATGGTGTTTGTAACCTGTGGTATGGGAGGCGGAACCGGTACCGGTGCAGCACCTGTAGTAGCACAGATTGCGAAAGAGTTGGGAATTTTAACTGTCGGAATTGTAACAAAGCCTTTTAAATTCGAAGCAAAAACTCGTATGACAAATGCAGTTAGTGGTATTGATCGTTTGAAAGAACATGTAGATACATTAATCGTTATACCGAATGATAAATTATTAGAGATTGTGGATCGTAGAACTACCATGCCTGATGCTCTCCGAAAAGCGGATGAAGTATTACAACAGGGTGTTCAAGGAATCACTGATTTGATTAATGTACCAGGACTCATTAACTTAGACTTTGCCGATGTTCAGACAGTTATGAAAGATAAGGGTGTTGCACATATTGGTATAGGTGTTGGTGTTGGTGATGATAAGTGTGTTGATGCTGTGAAACAAGCGATTACTAGTCCGTTACTTGAAACTACAATTCAAGGTGCTTCCCATGTAATTATCAATATTTCAGGTGATATAAGCTTGATTGAGGCAAATGAAGCAGCAACCTTAGTTCAGGAACTAGCAGGAGATACTGCAAACATTATCTTTGGTGCTATGTTTGATGACATGAACCCTGATACAGCAACCATAACAGTAATCGCTACTGGATTAGATAGAGGTTTCAAAGATATGGTTAAAACACCTGAATTCTTAAGACAAACTACCCCATTAACCAGTGGGACTAGACCTGTTATGAAGCCTGATACAAATCTTGGAAAATCCTTTAGCACAGCAAGTGCTTTTGGACAAGGACAGTCTGCTACAACTTTTACAGCTCCACCGAGTTTTCAAACCGATCCGACAAGACGACCAGTTACGCAAGCTCCAAAAACACCGTCCAATTTAAGCTCTGATCCGAGTGGGATAAAGATTCCGGAATTTTTACAGAAGAATCGTCACAATAAGTAGATCTTAGACAGGAACGGATTTAATGAATTATTGATAGAAAAACCGTAATACATAAGAGATTTAGGCTGTTAGATTATTTCGATAATAATAATCTAACAGCTTTTTTTGCGTCTGAAATGCAGATAACATCTAAAGATGGGAAAAAAAGTAAATGAAAACAACGAATTACATTCCATGAATTGACATAAAATGGAAACAAAACAAGTTATAATCGTACTATGCTTGATTGAGGGACATAAGTATAACCACAGACCTGATATCAAATTTCTCTAGACATGAGAAATTGTTATGAGCAAACAAAATCCAGTCGATGGATTACCTAACTAGCTAGCTAAAATTAATATTGACTGATTGTTGGAGGTGAAATTTGTATCTTGAGGTATATCCGGATATTATTTTTATCCTTAATTTGATTATAGATTTCATTTTGTTGTTCCTCCTCAAAAAGGTAAATCGTAAACGATGTAAAGTTATTCGGTTGTTGGCAGGAGCCGCTGTGGGATCATTATTTGCCGTTATGGTCAGTATATTTCCAATGATGAATAGTATTATCAGGGTGTTGATCATGAATGTATTTGCGGCAATCCTAATGATAATTGTCTCCTTTGGAAGAATGAAAATTCCTGAACTGATAAAGCAAGTAATTGTATTATATTTGATCACACTATTTGCTGGAGGATTATTAAATTCCTTGTACTATTATACCAACATTCGTGAGAGATTAATTAAGATTGGTAATTCTTTGATATTTAGTAATCTATCATCATGGTATGTACTTGTTATGATAGTATGCCTTATCCCCCTAACTTATGCTATTCTTTGGTTCCTTCGCTGGTATCAGAGTGAAAAGCGAGAGACCTATGACGTTGAACTTATTTTTAAAGAGCATAGCGTTCATACTAAGGGACTTATGGATACAGGAAATTGCCTCTATGATCCGGTTTTTCGAAAGCCGGTAATGGTTATGGAAGATATTGTGATTCAGGAATTATTGCCATGTGAGGTATATGAGGAGATTGAAGCTGCAAAACACTGTCTAGACAGGGATAGCTCAAATCAAGAAATGATTCCTCGGGATAATGATAATTTAGTACGTCTGCGATTTATTCCATATCAGTCAATTGGAAAGCAAAAAGGTATGATGTTAGGGTTGATGCTGGATAAGGTTTTAATACATACAGGACAGGAGACAATATGTAATGAGAAGGTAACCGCTGCCATTTGTGATAACCACCTATCTACTAAGGATGACTATCACGTAATATTACATAAAGAGCTATTATAGAATTTGGGCAGTAGAATACTTGATGGAGATTCAAGCTGATGGAAAAATGGGAGGTTTATCTATGCTTTTAAAATTATCAATTCAAAACAAATTTCAATTTCGGATGATCCCGGATCTAAAGACGATTCTATTCGGTCATAAGGGTGAAATACATTATATAGGCGGTGCGGAAGTGTTACCCCCACCACTTGATTCTGTAAAAGAAGCAGAAGTAATCTCAATGTTAGGCACGGAACGAGATAGTGAGATGAAATCAATCCTTGTTGAACATAACTTACGTTTAGTCGTATACATAGCTAAGAAATTTGACAATACCGGTGTTGGTGTAGAAGATTTAATTTCAATTGGTACAATCGGTCTGATTAAAGCGATTAACACCTATAATCCGGAGAAAAATATTAAGTTAGCAACTTACGCTTCGCGTTGTATCGAGAATGAGATTTTGATGTATTTGAGAAGAAATAACAAGACAAAGCTGGAAGTGTCCATTGATGAGCCTCTTAATGTAGATTGGGATGGTAATGAGCTACTTCTTTCGGATATATTAGGTACGGAAGAGGATGTTATATATCGTAATATTGAAGAAGAGGTAGACCGTAAGCTCTTAAGAAAGGCTTTATCGAAATTATCTGAGCGTGAGCGAGTAATTGTAGACCTGAGATTTGGATTGAATACGGATGATGGAATTGAGAGAACACAAAAAGAAGTGGCTGATTTGCTTGGTATATCACAATCCTATATATCAAGACTGGAGAAGAAAATTATTAAGAGGTTAAAAAAAGAAATGGTACGTTTTGAATAGTTTTTGGTAATTATTTCTTTTCTAAAATTCGTATAAACATGAGCCAAAAAGTGAATCATTCTATAAAGAAAAAGAATGATTCGGAGGTTTCGTTATGGCTCTTTATAAGGTTGAGATTTGTGGTGTAAATACATCTAAGCTGCCGTTGTTGAAAAACAGTGAAAAGGAAGAATTGTTTCAAAGGATTTTATCGGGCGATAAAGAAGCGAGAGAACTATATATTAAAGGTAACTTACGCCTGGTTTTATCTATAATTCAACGATTTTCTAATAGTAATGAGAATGTCGATGATCTTTTCCAAATAGGGTGTATAGGATTGATGAAAGCGATCGATAATTTTGATATTACTCAAAATGTAAAATTCTCTACTTATGCAGTTCCGATGATAATCGGAGAGATAAGAAGATATCTTAGGGATAATAATGCAATTAGGGTTAGTCGTTCTTTGAGGGATACTGCATATAAAGCAATTTATGCAAAAGAGGCATTGGTGAAGAAGAATGAAAAGGAACCGACAATCACCGAGATTGCACAGGAGATTGGCATCAGTAAAGAAGATATTGTGTATGCACTGGATGCAATTCAAAGTCCCGTATCCTTATATGATCCGGTATATGTAGAAGGCGGAGATGCATTATATATTATGGATCAGGTAAGTGATAAAAAGAATAAGGAAGAGAATTGGATTGAAGAAATCTCGTTAAAGGAGGCTATGGATAAACTAACAGCTAGAGAGCATAACATTATTAAACTTCGTTTCTTTGAGGGGAAAACTCAGATGGAAGTAGCTAAAGAAATCAATATCTCGCAGGCGCAAGTTAGCAGGCTTGAAAAGTCTGCTCTCAAAAACATGAGAAATTATTTGGGTTAAAAGGAGAAAGAAATTAATTCATCCTATGATGAATTGATTTTATATAGAATATAATGAAGAGGGTTGCCGTATTTCAAAAGCGGCACCCTTTTCATTTTTGGGTAAAAATATTATTGATGTTGTTTATTCATGCAGGAGAAAATTGTTTTGCAAATTGTGATAAAAGTGTGTATTATATGAATAGGGATTTCGCCTCATATGGTGATAAAATAGATATGTAATACAACAATAATATAATGGCATAAGAGATGAGGTAAATAAAAAAATGGATATTATTCGAACACTGCTAATCTATTTTCCAGCTATGATTGAATGTTATATTTTATATCGAGTAATCGTTGCTATCCTGGAACCGAAATATAAAATAGCGACGATAGCAATGATATCTACACAATTTTTCTTTATGATAATAAAAAGAGTAACGCTTCAGTATCCGGAGTTTGCTAAATACCAAGTATTTACAACATTATTTTTAATCATTTGCATCTATATTTGTATTCATTTTTTAACAAGGAATAGTTTAGTAGAAAAACTTACTTGGTTTATTCTGTATTACTTTGGTTTATTTACCATGGAATTATTGACGCTTCTATTTTTAGGTTTAGTGCTGAAACAGAATGTAAAATCAATAGGTGATTTAGACCAGTCAGGATTAATTGTAGTTGCAATTGGTAAGTTTATAACATTGTTATTATTTGAATGGGTTATTCGGATTAGAAAAGGCAAATTTATTATCGGAATATCCTATTTTAGAGAATTAGTAGCAGTTTGTCTGTTCAATTTATTACTTTTACTGGGACTTGTTTATTTGTGCTATAATAAACAGATAATTGTTCATCATATAGATGATATAGTCACAGTTACATTGTTTTTAGTTTTTGTAATAACGATGAATTCAGTAGCTTTAATATTCAGAATTGAAAAAAAGTCAAATCAGGAAATTGAGACACAACTTAAGCTTCAACAAATTGAACATGAACTTGAACTTAATAATAATATTGTAGAAATGACAGACAAATTAAGCAAGTTGCGTCATGATATGAATAACCATATTGGTGTTTTAAACGCTCTGGTTAAAACAAAAAAGTATACTGACCTGGAAGAATATATACAACAAATGTATGAAGATGTAGAACTGGCGAATGATCTCGTAATAAAAGGCAATAAGGTGGTTGCTGTTTTATTAAATGCAAAAAAAGCGCTTGCAAAACAAAAAAATATCGAATTCTCTAGTTTTGTGGGAGCACAGGAATTTAATATGCAGAATAAAGATATCTGTGCCCTGCTAGGTAATATATTGGACAATGCAATTGAAGCTGCAGAAAAATGCAGAAGCAAGAAATATGTTCAACTTATGATTCAAAAGACGGAAGAAGGGAATGTTATTAGTTGTGAAAATTCGTTCGGAATTAAACCAATCGTAAAAAAAGGACGCTTTATTACAAATAAAGAAAACAATCAATTACATGGTATTGGAACGGATCATATAAGGCAGATAGTTACAAAATATAACGGTGAATTGAATTTTGATTATGATGATGAAACATTTAATCTTCGCATTGTAATTCCGGCATAACGAGAGTAAAAATTTAATTAACCAGATAGAAAAAAACAAGTATTAAGATTAATATAATAAAAATACTATAATTTTAATACTACTTACGAAAGATAATCAATTATGTTTTCATATAAAAGTATCATAATTAAATACGCAGGCGGAGGAATTATGAAAATCAACATAGTTGTATGTGATGATGAAAATATTGCTTTAAAAATTAATTGTACCTATATTGAGGAATTATCAAAAAAATACCGAATTGACACAAAAATAACTGGGTTTTTAAGTGGGGAACATTTACTGGAATATGTTGAGGACAATGTGATCGATATCGCTTTTCTCGATATAGATTTAAAGGGTATGGATGGAATAACTCTAGCTTCTAGGTTATTACGTAAAAATCCTAAGATTGCAACCATCTTTGTTACAAGTCACCGGGAATACGCTTATGATGCCTTTACAGTGGAAGCCTTTAGCTATTTAACGAAACCGATTGACCCTGATAGATTGGAACGTATATTCAAAAAGGCAATATTACATGTGAATGATATGTATAATCGCGTTCAAAGAGTGCCTCTTATTATTACTGAAGGTAATATTAAAAGGAAAATTAATCAATCAAATATTATGTTTATTGAGAGAATCGGTGCTCAAAGCATCATTGTTACTAGAGCAGGAAATTATTCTGTTTATGAATCGATTACATCTCTGATTGGACGATTGGAGATGAACTTTCTTCAGATTAATCAAGGAATTATTGTAAATATGGATGAAATTTCTTCCGTCGAAGGGAATACCGTTGAGATGAAAAATAATAGAACATTCTCAATTGGCAGAACTTTTAGTAAGGATGCAAAAAAAGCATATTTAGAATATCCTAAGGTATAAATACGTATAGAAATATGCATAATTTTGAATTTGTAGAAAAAATATAGAAAATATCTTACGAAATTGTAAATTACTGAAAAAGTGCCAAATGCGAAGGAATATATGCCGAATAATATGGAATGTAAATTTTTGTTATGATATATAACGTAACATGATGAATAAATAACGTTATTTATTTCTGCTTACTTGATGTATAATTATAAATCTGATATTTTATATATAAAGTTACAAAATTTTATTATACTTTAATTTCGGGTTGTATGGGGAATATATAACATAAATGTATGCATAGATAATACTTGGCAAGCGGTATTGACTATGCATATTTTTATTATGATAATTTTAGATGACATGGTAATAATAAAATATTGTTTCAAGTACATTATAGTAAGCAGAAAAATAGGGAAATTATGAATTCACAAATTGTAAGCAGAAAAAATCAAATCAGAAGCCTGATATTTATATTATTACTAATGACAATAACAATGATAGTTTTATTAAAAGGATATTCTATCCATGATTTAATTCAAGTGATTAGGACATCCAGCCCGATTTACTTAATAACGGGTATATTGTTGATGATTTTGTATCTTGGAAGTCAGGCGCTAAATCTATATATTATACTGAACGGGTTGGGTCATCAGGTAACGTTGCGACGAAGTCTGCAATATATATTTGTAGGATATTATTTTGGAGCGATTACACCCTGTGCCAGTGGGGCACAACCCGCACAGCTCTTCTATATGAATAAAGATAAAATTCGTGTAGATTTATCCGCTATTGCTATATTTTATATGGTTTTTGTCAGCCAGATAGTGATACTTTTTCTCGGAGGAATCTTAACATTAGCTCAGCTACCTGTTTTTCTTCGTTTGCAAAATTGGCTGAAATATTTGTTAGCGGCAGGGGGGATATTTACCTTTGGTCTCATTCTTATCTTAACTGCGCTAATGTTCTCACAAAAAATTGTCCCGTATATACTGAGTCTTGGTTTTAAGATTGGGACAAGATGGCGCATTATCAAGGATGTTGAGAAAACGAAGGGCAAAATGGAAGCAATGATCCTCTCCTATAAAGAAAAATCCAAGCTGCTTATCAAGCATCCGGATTTATTCTTTAAGGTTTTTTCAGTTACAATTGTGCAATGGTTATTTTATTATCTTATCTCTTATATGGTATATCGTAGCTTTGGTCATAATGATCACAGTGGATTTGAACTAGTAACAGGACAATCCATAATCAGTATAGCGGTAACGGCAGTTCCATTACCAGGGTCAGTAGGTATAGCGGAGAAAGCATTTTTAATGATTTTTCAACCGTATTATACTCAACAACAATTACCATCCGCGATGCTGTTAAGTAGAATTATAAACTTTTATCTACCGTTATTTATTAGTTTTGTCGTATATCTTTTTGTTCATCTAAGAGTGATGAAAAAGGGAAATTAAAGGGTGTTGCAATATTATAATATTTATAAGGAACTATATTATCTTGCAATATCCCCAAACTTCTCTAGCTCTAGTTTTGCCAGCGCTAGACAACCCATAATTCCCTGATTATCATTTAATGATGCGGGTACAATGTAATTTGTAAGATCCTTCATCTGAGGGGTATCGATATAATCGTTCAGTAAGGTTGTAACATTCTTATGAATTAGTGGGAAAAGCTGAGTTTGATGCATTACTCCGCCACCCAGAACGATCTTATGGGGGGAGAGTGTAAGGATATAATTAACAATTCCCTGAGCAATGTAATATGCCTCCATATCCCACACTTCCATTTTGTCTACGAGATCATAGGCCTTTTGATTCCAGCGCATCTCAATTGCTGGTCCTGAAGCCAAGCCTTCAAAACAATTAGGATGATAAGGGCATACGCCTTTAAAGCTATCCATTGGGTGCTTGCTTAATAAAATATGACCGCCTTCTGGGTGAAGCATACCGTGTACCAATCCCCCGTTCATATAGATACCAACACCAATTCCTGTTCCAATTGTAATATAGATTCCAGAAGGTAGCCCTTTCATACAGCCCCAAGTGGCTTCACCAAGAGCGGATGCATTCACATCCGTATCAAACCCTATTGGTATATCAAGAACTGTCTTTAAGGTTCCCACAATATTATAATTTGCCCAAGCTAATTTTGGAGTAGAAGTGATATATCCATAGGTAGGAGAGTTACGATCTAAGTCAATCGGGCCAAAGGAACCGACACCGAGAGCGGAGATGTTTTGATCTCTAAAATATTGAAGAATATTAGCCATAGTAATATCGGGTGTTTCTGTGGGTATGGTGCTTTGGTTTATGATCTCTCCCTTTTCATTTCCTATTGCCATTACCATCTTAGTTCCGCCTGCTTCCAGGGCTCCAAATAACATAAGCATTCCTCCGATGTGATAAAATTACTCGCTCTTATCCGTAAGAAAAGAGCGGTGTTATATGATTTATTATATAAAATTACTGAGTAAAAAAACAGAACTATTTATTGGTTTTGCTAAAAAATAGATTCCTTTAATATGTTCACTCAGATTCTTGGATTCTATTCCAATTAGTTAGAATTGGATAAAATAAAGACATGTGCTATACTGTTTTTATACATAGATAGAAGAAAGGTATGGGATAAATATGTTTTTTGTTTTTGGTTTGGCTAATGGAGAAAAGAAAATTAATTTTGTTCAAACCGTAATATGTTCAAGATGCGGACAGTTTGGGCGTTGGGAAGCTTATGTAACATATATGTATTTTAGTTTGTTTTTTATTCCAATGGTAAAATGGGGAAAAAAATATTACATAAAAAGCAGCTGTTGTAACAGTGTTTATGAGATAGATAAGGAGCTGGGGAAGCGGATTCAAAGAGGAGAAGATATTATTCTTACAGAGGACGAGCTTCATCTTGTCAATCAATCCGTGAACCATTTTCATAAAAGCTGTCCAAGTTGCGGATGTCCTTTATCCAGTGATTTTTCATATTGTCCAAGATGTGGCTTTAAAATATAGAAGTTAAAATCAATACCGGTACAAATTCATGGATATTAGCGGTGGGAAGGATATATATAGGATAAACTGCATAAGTATTAATGATACGTAATCATAGGGGGATTATTCTATGAGGATTCAACTTCGATTATTAATTGGGCTTATTATTATAATGATGGCATTCACAGGGTGTGAATTAAAGAAAGAAAAAGAAGTAGTAAATCAGAATACAACCGGCAAATCATCTATTACGAATGAACATATAAGTAAGAAGGGGATTGAAGCAGATTATCCGATTATTACAACTGAAAATAATTCGAAAGATACTACAATTTGGAACCAGATAATTAAAAAGGATTTTGATAAAATATTGGATATCTATTCCTTTGAGCCATTCCCGGGACTTACCCCTGAGCCAACAAGTAGCAATGTAATATTAAAGGTTAGTTATCAGATTAAATTGAATAATAATAATTATAGTAGCTTTTATTATCTGGCTGATTTTAACGCTCCATATTCGGCACATCCAACAGAGCTATCCTATACAACGAATATAGATAAAAGAAAGAATCAAAGAACAATACTTGGCGATGTTGTTAACTTGAATGAGGACTTTGTGAAAGATTTTCGCAATTGGGATTTTATCTCAATAGAACAAGGGAATGCGGAGCTGGATTCAGCAATTAAAGATTATTTTAAAAATATAACGGATGAAGATCTTTTAAGAGGACTCCAAAATGCTGATATAATCGGTTCGGGTAATGTGTTAGATGCATATAGTTATATGACTCCCGAGAAGCTTGGTATATCTTTCGGGGTACCAAATTACATTGGAGACCATGTGGAATTTGAACGGGGATATGATAAGTTGGGAAAGTATCTAAAAATATAAATGAAAATCATGAAACAATCAAATAAAAAAGAACTGTTGCGTAGGAAATAGATAGTACGCCCGTAATAAATATTAAGAGAAAGAATCAATAAAGGGGACTCTGTTTTGCAGAGTCCCCTGTTATGCTTCATACGATATTAGTTCGGAGAAACAGATTTCTTCTAGGGCTATTCTAATATTTTCTTTAATTCGTCCATGAAAGTACTGACATCTTTAAACTCACGGTATACGGAAGCAAATCTTACATAGGCAACCGGATCTAGATTTTTTAATTTATTCATAACGATTTCACCGATAACAGAACTAGGAATCTCCTTATCTTCACGGATAAAGATGGAATTTTCGACTTCGTCCACAAGTGATGTAATCTGGTCAATTGAAATAGGGCGTTTATGACAGGAACGAAATACGCCTGCTTCAATCTTGGAACGATCATATGGTTCACGGTTATTATCCTTCTTAATTACTACCAAAGGGATGGTTTCAACCTTCTCATATGTGGTAAATCTTCTATGACACTCATCACATTGTCTTCTTCTACGAATTGAGTTATTTTCATCAGCGGGACGGGAGTCAATCACTCTGGTGTTATCCTTGTTACAAAATGGGCATTTCATAGTAAATCCTCCTAGTTGGTACTAATATAAATCGTTTCAAACTAAATAGTTTGACGATTTATTAGACATAACTAGATTATATTGAAAAATTTACTAATGGTCAAGAAAATAATTACATATTAGTACTATTCCTGTTCAATTTTGTTGATTTTATTTCTTTTTTAATATAATTAAATGCATTTTAGCAGACATTTTTCAATGTCCACATCTACTAGTATAATATCGACTCCAATTTGCTTGATACAGCTTCGTCCGATAACATATTCCTGGTCACGTCCAAGGATACCCCACACCTTACAGGGGCCGGGAATTATGATATGAGTAATTTGACCGGTGCATATATCGAATTCTACATCACAAACATATCCAAGTCTCATGCAGTCTCTACAATTGATTACTTCTTTCTCTCTTAACTCACAAATGCGCATATGATCACCCTTTACATGAGATTTGTCTATAATATAATCTCTCTTGTATCATGGTTTATTATATGCGCATAATTTTAAAATGTCCGCTGATTATATGCTTTATTATCTGTTTTGTTACTAATTTTTAAAATATTTTTATATATTATTAAAGGTGATATACACACCAATAATAATATTAAAAATATAATCAAATACCAAACAAGACTCGTTGATTTGGACGTAGATAATGTTTTTTGGAGCCATGGTAAAAAAAGAATCACTATAGAAGGACGTGTAAATATGTGTAAATATTTCTTGTAAAAACTTGAAAAACATCTTTTCCTTTGCTATACTACCACTAAGCAAATGATTCCTTCGTTGTAGGAGAGACAATGGAAGGAGTAACTATGTTCAGTAAAGCCTACAGTGCAACTTTTCACGGTATTGACGGTCTGGTTGTATCAGTGGAAGCAGATGTCAGTGATGGGTTACCAATTTTTGATATGGTGGGATATCTGGGATCGGAGGTTAAAGAGGCGCGTGAGAGAGTACGGATTGCGCTTAAGAATTCCGGTTATATGATACCACCGAAGAGAATTACAGTGAATCTATCCCCGGCAGATATACGTAAAGAAGGAACAGTCTTTGATTTATCTATTGCTATTGCAATTCTAACGGCCCTTGGCCATCTTCCCGAAGAAAATCTTAAGGATTATTTAATTATCGGGGAACTCAGCTTAAACGGTAATGTGAATAAAGTAAATGGAGTACTGCCTATTGTTTATTCTGCAAAACAACAGGGGTTTAAAAAGTGTATCGTTCCACAGGAGAATGCAAAAGAAGGAGCTGTTGTCTCCGGTATTGAAATCTATGGTGTAGCAACTCTAAAAGAAGCAGCTGATATTTTGAATGATAAAGAGGGAAAGTCACCGGTAGTGGTAGATGTCGAAGAACTTTTTATCGGTAGTAGAAAAGCTGATAGTATTGATTTTTTTGAAGTGGCAGGACAAAAAGCAGCTAAAAGGGCAATCGAGATTGCGGTATCCGGAATGCACAATATATTGATGATCGGGCCTCCCGGTTCAGGCAAAACAATGTTAGCAAAAAGAATTCCTACGATCATGCCTGAGCTATCCTTTGAGGAAAGTATGGAAATATCCAAAATATATAGCATAGCCGGTCTTTTAGATCAACAAGCATTAGTGTTAAATCGACCATATCGAAATCCACATCATACAATTACGACCACTGCATTGGTCGGGGGAGGAAGAGTGCCTCAGCCAGGTGAAATCAGTCTTGCACACCTGGGGGTTTTATTCCTTGATGAATTGCCCGAATTCCAAAAGAATACGATTGAGGTGTTAAGGCAACCTTTGGAGGATAAATCAGTTACGATAGCTAGATTAAACGGTACATACAAATATCCAGCAGGCTTTATGCTTGTTGGTGCGATGAACCCTTGTTCGTGTGGCTTTTATCCGGATCGTAATAAATGTGATTGTTCCATTAATCAGGTGAAACGTTATCTTGGACGAATCTCTCAGCCCTTATTGGATCGTTTTGATATCTGTATAGAGGCCTTACAGATGAATTACAAAGAATTACTAGAACAGGAGAAACAAGAAAGTTCGGAAGATATCAGGAAGCGTGTAAGAATTGCCAGACAAATTCAGTTAGAACGCTACGGTGGACAGAATATCTATTTTAACTCTCAATTAACTCCTAGGGCAATCAAAAAATATTGTAAACTGGATCGTAAGGAGGAGAGCTTACTGGAGGAAGCATTTGTAAAGATGAATCTCAGTGCCAGAGCCTATCATCGAATTCTTAAGGTTGCGAGAACGATAGCGGATCTCGATCAAAGTGAACAGATTCAAACCAAACATATCAGTGAAGCAATCTGTTATCGCAGTATAGATCAAAAATACTGGGGCGATTAATGTGAATTATGCTTAAGAAGAAATTCTTAAGCATAATTCACATCACTAAGTTTGAGCCTGCGAAATCCTCGGCACAAACTAACACAAAGGATAGGAATATGAATTATGAAAAGCATAATTCACATCACTAAGTTTGAGCCTGCGTAGTCCTCGGCACAAACTAACACAAAGGGTAGATGAGTGATGAACCTATATAGTTTAAGAAAGTGAAATTTTTAGAACGAAGTTGTTGTTTTATGGGGAGGATACAAATGACGAGTAAAGAATATAATTATTGGTTGGCGAATATAGAGAGAGTTGGTAATAAGAAAATATCACGCTTGTTAGAGGTATTCGGTACAGCGGAGGAGATATTTAAGGCTACCAAAGAGGAGTTGTTAAGGTTTCAATCCCAATTTAATCTGGCGAGTCAATTTTCTGCGCAAGATGTAGAGAGTATCATTAAAAGCAGAAACAAACAAGAAATTCAACATAATTATGCTAAATTGATAAGAGATGGCATATATTTTGTTGCAAAGGAGGATAATGATTATCCTAAGAAACTAAAGAATATTTATGATGCTCCGTTTGCATTATATGTCAGAGGAAAGCTTCCGGATGAAAATCTAAAAATTCTTGCCATAGTCGGAGCAAGGGAGTGTACCGAGTATGGAAAAGAAATGGCAAAACATCTTGCCCGCGAGATAGCCAGGGAAGGAGTGGCGATTATTAGCGGTTTAGCAAGAGGAATAGATACCTGTGCACATGTGGGTGCACTAGAAGTCGGTGGATTGACTTATGGCGTGATAGGGTCAGGTATTGACATCTGCTATCCGAGAGAAAATATAAATGTTTTTTCAAGGATGATAAATGAAGGAGGAGTCTTATCAGAATATGCACCCGGAGTACAGCCGATTGCCGGGAATTTTCCAATGAGAAATCGTATTATCAGTGGCTTGAGCGATGGAGTATTAGTAATTGAAGCAAGGGAGAAAAGTGGATCTTTAATCACAGTTGATATGGGGTTGGAGCAGGGAAAAGATATTTATGCGTTACCGGGAAAAGCAACAGACCGCTTAAGTGGTGGGTGTAATAAT
This sequence comes from Bacillota bacterium, assembly GCA_023392615.1. Taxonomy (GTDB): domain Bacteria; phylum Bacillota; class Clostridia; order Lachnospirales; family Lachnospiraceae; genus Mobilitalea. The sequence continues at coordinate 374,953 of JAEVYT010000030.1, forward strand.
TTGATAAAGATGGGGGCAAAATTAGTAACATGTGCCAAAGATATTTTGGAAGATTTGGTACTAAATTATGAACAAATCCCCAATGATTTGAAAAAAAATAATAAAATTCTTGAAACAGATGGAAAAATAGTGTATGCTTGTTTAAGCTTCGAACCCATGCATATTGGGGAAATCAGTGATAAAACAGGTATTCCGATGGATTTGTTATTGGAACAACTTTTGTTTCTTGAGCTTAGAGGCTACATTCTTCAAATAAGAAAGAATTATTACATTGTAAAAGATAGATAGGATTTATACACATAGAAATGAAGGGAAACAAACAGTATGCCAAGGTATCTTGTTATTGTTGAATCTCCGGCAAAAGCAAAAACAATCAAAAAGTTTTTGGGTGCAAATTATGAGGTGCTTGCGTCTAATGGACACGTTCGAGATTTGCCGAAGAGTCAAATGGGAATTGATATTGAACATGATTATGAGCCGAAATATATTACGATTCGAGGAAAAGGCGATTTATTAGCGAAGCTTCGCAAAGAAGTAAAAAAGGCAGATAAAGTCTTTCTCGCGACTGACCCTGACCGTGAGGGAGAGGCAATCTCCTGGCATTTATCTCAGACATTAAGATTAGAAGAGAAGGATTCCAGTAGAATTACATTTAATGAAATCACGAAGAATGCAGTAAAGGCATCCATAAAGCAAGCAAGGGATGTTGATATGGACTTGGTGAACGCACAACAGGCCAGAAGAATTCTCGACCGTATGGTGGGGTATCAGATTAGCCCGCTTCTTTGGGCTAAGGTGAAAAGAGGTCTTAGTGCGGGTAGAGTTCAGTCTGTGGCACTTCGTATCATCTGTGATCGTGAAGATGAGATTAATGCTTTTGTTCCGGAGGAATACTGGAACTTAGAAGCGCAATTTGAATTAAAGGGAAAGAAAAAGCCTTTAGTAGCAAAACTTACAAAAAAAGATATTCATTCTGAACAAGCTATGAATGATGTACTAAAGCAATTAGAGCATGCCTCCTTTGTTGCAAAAGAAATTAAGAAGAGTGAACGTATCAGAAAGGCTCCGTTACCATTTACCACAAGTACATTGCAACAGGAGTCAGCAAAGGCATTGAATTATTCCACTCAGAAAACCATGCAGTTGGCACAGCAGCTATATGAAGGTATTGACGTAAAAGGTCATGGTACCATAGGTTTGATTACCTATCTTCGTACTGATTCCGTTCGAATCAGCGATGAAGCGGATCAGGGTGTAAAGCAGTTTATTAAGGATAAGTTTGGAGAGCACTTTGTGGCGCATGAAGAAAACGTTGGTCGTACCGGCAAGAAGATTCAGGATGCACATGAAGCAATAAGACCAACCTATGTAGATTTAAACCCAAGTGATATTAAGGAATCCCTCACCAGAGATCAATTCCGTTTATATCAATTGATATGGAAGCGCTTCGTAGCAAGTAGAATGAAGCCAGCAAAATACGAAACAAATACAATTAAAATAGAAGCTAATGGTTTGCGTTTTTCTGCTTCCGCCTCAAAATTAGTGTTTGATGGCTTTATGAGTGTTTATACACCGGAGGAAGAAGAAGGCGATAATGCTGTCAACTTTGAAAGTCTGCAAGAGGGTGATAAGCTAGATCTGTTAGAGTTAAATGAAAGTCAGCATTTTACACAGCCACCTGCACATTATTCAGAAGCATCCCTAGTAAAAACGTTGGAGGAACTGGGAATCGGTAGACCGAGTACCTATGCACCGACTATTACCACAATTATTGCCAGACGATATATCGCGAAGGAAAATAAAAATCTGTATGTCACTGAATTAGGTGAAGCGGTTAATAATATTATGAAATGTGCATTTGCAAGTATTGTTGATGTTAACTTTACAGCTAATATGGAATCCTTACTTGACTGTGTTGAAGACGGAACCGTAAACTGGAAAACCGTAATAAGAAATTTCTATCCTGATCTAGAAGAGGCAGTAAAAAATGCTGAAACAGAGCTAGAGAAGATTCAAATTGAAGATGAAGTTACCGATGAGATTTGCGAGATGTGTGGTCGTAATATGGTCGTTAAGTATGGGCCTCATGGAAAGTTTCTTGCTTGTCCCGGCTTCCCTGATTGTAAAAATACGAAACCGTATCTTGAGAAAATCGGAGTATCTTGTCCTTTATGTGGCAGCGATATTGTATTACGAAAAACAAAAAAGGGTAGAAAATATTACGGCTGTATAGAAAATCCTGATTGTACATTTATGACTTGGCAAAAACCTTCCGACAAGAGATGTGATAAGTGCGGAGGGGTACTGTTGGAAAAGGGAAATAAGCTGGTTTGTGACAATGATAAGTGTGGTAATGTTATTAGTAATTCTAAATAAATAAAATATTTCACTTATTTTTTGAAAAAATGCAAAATTCTATAGAACAATTTGTAATTATCTCATAATATATGTCAATTTGGAGAAAAGACTATTGTTTTTAGGAATCAGATATGATAGAATTATGAAGGTAATATATTTAGTAGGATTTACTAATTATATTACCTTCTTCCATGAACCGATTAAGCATATTTACGGGTACATGGAATGATAGAGGGGAACATTGAATTTGGGAGGAACCATCGAATGAGTGTACAGTTGTTGGATAAAACAAGAAAAATTAATAACTTATTGCATAATAATAATTCGCATAAGGTAGTATTTAATGACATCTGTGTAGTCTTGAGCGAAATACTTGCATCAAATGTACTGGTAATAAGCCGTAAGGGTAAGGTTCTTGGTGTTAAAAATCGGAATGATATTGCGGAAATTAATGAGTTAATTAAGGATGCTGTAGGAAGGCATATCGATGGTTTGCTGAATGAACGACTCCTCAATATATTATCGACAAAAGAGAATGTTAATCTAAGAACGTTAGGCTTTGAGTTTGAGAATGTTGATACGTATCAAGCAATTATTACTCCAATTGATATCGCTGGAGAAAGACTAGGAACTTTGTTCTTGTATAAGAATGGACCACAATATACGTTAGATGACATTATTCTGAGTGAATACGGTACAACCGTGGTCGGATTAGAGATGATGAGATCTGTTAATGAAGAAAGCGCGGAAGAAAATCGTAAGGTTCAAATCGTAAAATCTGCAATCAGTACATTGTCATTTTCAGAACTGGAAGCAATTACTCATATTTTTGAAGAATTAAAAGGGAATGAAGGAATACTGGTAGCAAGCAAGATAGCTGATCGAGTTGGAATTACCAGATCTGTGATTGTAAATGCACTTCGTAAATTCGAAAGTGCCGGTGTAATTGAATCACGTAGCTCAGGAATGAAGGGGACCTACATTAGGGTGTTGAATGATGTGGTTTTTGATGAGTTAGAGAAGCTGAATAATAACTAGAAATCATTGATTTATAGAGTATATAAGGATTTATGAGAGTTACCTCTTATAAATCCTTTTTTGTATGTAATTTCATAATGAAAATGTGCGGTTGATATGATATCTTAATGAAGTAGCGATGATGTAATATGACAAAATACACTATTTTTCGTATAAAATTTGGTAAAAGTCACATATTATAAATTTGTATCATGGTAATATATACAAAAAAAGAACAACATAATAGCTAAAATTCTATAAAATCACAAGTTGTAGTATTATTCTCCTAATTTTTCAAATACATCTTGTGTTTTTTGTAAAATTAATTATAATGATTTATATATGGAAAGGAGTGTAGAAATGATAGGTTCAAACGCATTTAATTACATTAATGTACTGGGTAAGGCTGCGAATGCAAGCTGGAAAAGAAATGAAGTTATATCGAACAATATTGCAAATGTTGACACGCCTGGTTTCAAAAGAAATGATGTGCAATTCGAATCTTATTTGCAGGATGCTCTGACGGGTGATGGGTCGCTGGATGAAAAGATAGCGAATGCTAATTTAAATTCATTGGATGCAACAGTATACACAGACAATGCAAATCTTAGCTACCGCCTGGATGGAAACAATGTGGATATTGATACGGAATCAGCTTACTTAGCGGAAAATCAGATACGCTATTATGCATTGCTTGATTCTATGACACAAGAGTTCAGTCGTATAAAAACTGTGCTCAATGCCAGATAAGATTTACAAAATCAAATAGGAAGCTTTACGAAACATGGATGTTTATAAGAGGAAGAACCAGAGAACTCTTCTGGTTACTTAATTCATATATAGAATGCAAATCAAAACATAGGAGGATAAACAATGTCGGCGATTGATGCTATGAACGTAAGTGCAAGTGGTATGACTGCACAGAGATTACGTATGGATATTATCTCACAGAATATTGCTAATGTTAATACAACCCGTGACGAGAATGGCAACCCCTACCGAAGAAAAGCAGTTGTCTTTGCAGAAAAAGATACATCCTCTTTTGGTGACGTATTGGCTAGAACCACCGAAAAAGCAGGAAACGGTGTAAAGGTAACACAAATAGTAGATGATACAAGCACGGAGATGCGTAAGGTTTATGATCCTTCTCACCCGGATGCAGACGCGGATGGTTATGTTACCTATCCGAATGTCAATGTTGTTCAAGAAATGACGGACATGATTGATGCATCCAGATCATATGAAGCCAATGTTACTGCATTTAATGCAAGTAAGAATATGGCTCTTAAAGGATTAGAGGTAGGCAAATAAATAAACCAAGATGCTGACCGATAGCATTATGGAGGAAAGTAATGAATATTTCGTCAATTAGTAATTTAATGGATTATCAAAAAGTCGGATCTTCAGGAGCTTCACCAGCTACGGAAAACGGCAATAAAACATTTGATAGCTTATTTAAAGCTTTAACAAATCAAGTAGATGAGACAAATAATTATCAAAACGCTGCAGAGCAAGAGGAGATTAACTATTCCCTCGGACTAACAAACAATACAAGTGATTTGTTGGTTGCTCAACAAAAAGCGAATTTATCTTTGCAATATACCGTTGCTATTCGAAATCATGTATTGGATGCTTATAAAGAGATTATGAACCTTCAGTTTTAATTACAAATGATGAAATTACAATTTGTATTTATGATTCGAAGGTTCTTAGAGCGTGTACACATTTGTGTAAAAGGTATCAAGTATTTGTTTATCCAGATTGGATATATCACTAATACATTTATGGGGAGCATATGTAAATGGCAGACAGATTAAATAATATTTTAAAACAAGGATTGGCGCTTTGGAATAAATACACGACCAAACAAAAAACAATGATTATTAGTATCGCTGTTGTGATTGTATTGGCATTCGCTATCTTATTCTTTTTGGTCAATCGCGTGGATTACAAAGAGTTTAAAGTATGTAAGGATGCATCGGAAGCCAGTAAGGTATCTGAGCTGCTGAAATCGGAGGGTGTCAAGTACAAGTATAATGAAAACAACCTCACTTTTTATGTAGAGAGTAAAAAAACTACTGATGCGACCTTCTTACTGGCACAAAGTGATATTTCGACGGATGGAATTTCGTATGATCAATTGCTAAAGAATGATTTGAGTACGACGAATGCGGATCGAACACTTAAAATTAACTTATTTATGCAGAGTCAACTGAAAAATAAGATTAAGCAGATGAAGGGCGTCGAAGATGCGGAAGTTTATTACATTCCAAAAGATACAAGTAATAATATACTAACTGAACCTGAGGATACCGGTGCAGCCGTGATGTTGACGATTAAAGATGATTTTGATCCGTCTTCCGCACAGACGATTGCAGAGGTAGTTGCTACTGTTATCGGTAATAAAAGTACGGATAAGATTAAGATAAATGATCAATTCGGTAATCTATTGTTCGGTGCTAATAAGGATTTATATTCTGGTACAGCAACAGATACAATCGATTTTAAGGAAAGACTTCGAAATAATTTTATTAATAATCTTTATAAGCTCCTATTAAAGAATGGTGGTTATAAGGACGTTGAGATTGCTCCAAACCTTGTACTAGATATGGATAAGGTAGAAGAGATGTATACAGAATATTCCGTTCCGGAGGGAATGGATCAAGGTTATCTTACTAAAAGTTATAGCTACAAAACGGATAACTCTAATACTTCTTCAGGTGGCACTCCGGGGACATCATCCAATGATGGTACTGGTTATGATGTACAAAATCCGGCAACGAATTCCGGATCTTCAAAAACAGAACAGAATGAATATGCACCCAATCAAAGAGTTACTAATACGAAACGCGAAGTGGGTGCGGTGAAATCTGACCAATCCTCCATTGGTATTGTTCTTACCAGAGTAACAAACATAACAGAAGCTCAATTGAAAAAAAGCGGAGCCCTAAAAGGGACCACCTTTGCTGATTATGTGAGCCAGAACAGTACTCCGAAAGCAGGAAAGGTTGATACAAAGCTAGTTCCTCTAGTAGCGGCGGCAACCGGTATTGCTCAGAATAAGATACAGATTACGGTATGGGATCAGACGAACTTCATTCCTACCGTGAAAGCGCCTTTTGACTGGACAACTTATCTTCAGATCGGTTTAGCGGTTCTAATCGTAGGTTTATTAGTATTCGTCGTATTTAGAGGTATCAGACCTGTTGAAGTTACAGAGACCGAACCTGAATTATCAGTGGAGCAATTACTTGCAACCACAAAAGAAAATCAAGTAATTGAGGATATCGAATTTAATGAGGTATCCGAAGTTCGAAGAATGATTGAAAAATTTGTAGATGAAAAGCCAGATGCGGTAGCTCAGTTACTTCGTAATTGGCTGAATGAAGAATGGAGTTAAGAGAGGTGTTAGTATGGCGAAAGTAAATAGTGATATATCCGGAATTCAAAAAGCTGCAATTCTATTAATCACTCTTGGTCCGGAACGTTCTGCAACGATATTTAAACATCTCAAAGAAGAAGAGATAGAAACAATGACTCTTGAGATTGCCAATACCAGAAGTATTTCACCCTCTACGAAGGATCAAGTCATGGATGAGTTCTACGAGATCTGCCTTGCACAGCAATATATCGCAGAAGGTGGCATCTCCTACGCAAAAGAACTTCTTGAAAAAGCATTGGGTGTAGATAAGGCGAAGGATGTAATCGGTAAACTTACGGCTTCCTTACAGGTTCGTCCATTTGAATTTATACGAAAAACAGATGCTTCTCAGTTACTGAACTTTATACAGGATGAACATCCTCAGACAATAGCTTTAATTTTATCCTATTTGTCACCAAACCAGGCATCAACTATTATTTCTTCGTTAGGTCCTGATAAGCAAGCAGATGTTGCTAGACGTATTGCACAGATGGATCGTACTTCTCCTGATGTAATCAAAGAAGTAGAGAAGGTATTAGAACGAAAGTTGGCATCTTTAGTAAATCAGGATTACACCATTGTTGGTGGTGTGGACTCCATCGTAGAAATCTTGAATACCGTTGACCGTGGAACAGAACGTCATATTATGGAGACTTTAGAAATAGAAGAACCGGAACTTGCGGACGAGATCAGAAGAAAGATGTTTGTATTCGAAGATATTCTTACGCTGGATGACAAATCTATTCAGAGAGTTCTTCGTGAAGTGGATAACAATGAGCTTGCTGTTGCTCTTAAGGGCTCTAATGAGCAAGTTCAAAATATTATCTTTAATAACTTATCCAAGCGCCTTGCTGCGATGATTAAGGAAGACATGGAATACATGGGTCCTGTTCGTATGAAGGATGTAGAAGAGGCACAACAGAAGATTGTTAATATTATAAGAAAGCTGGAGGATTCCTCTGAGATTATTATTTCCAGAGGCGGAGGTGACGAGATCGTTGTCTAATGTGATTAAAGCATATTCCGTACGATATGATGAAGTTGTTAAAAAGACAATTGATTCACAGTTAAAGATAAATAATATCATCGAGGTAAAGCCGAATGTTATTCCTCAATCAGAGGAGTCAACGAGCGAATTTGTTGAAGGAATCGATGCACTTGTGGTGGATGCATTTTCATCAGAAGAAGATGCATCTGAGAAAGCTTCAGAAATTCTTGAGCAAGCCAATGATGAAGCTGAGATGATTATTGAACAAGCAAAGCAAGAAGCAGAACGGATTAAAAGCGATGCATTTTCTATGGCTAAAGCAAGTGGATATGAAGAGGGTAAGCAACAGGCAAAACAGGAAGGGCAGAGACTTCAATATGAATATGACGTGAAAGCAAAACAACTTCAAAGTCATTATGAAGAGCTACTTAAAAGTGCTGAACCTGAGGTTGTTAAACTGGTTTCCTCACTGGTTCAAAAAATAACCGGTATCGTAGTAGAAGATAAAGAGGAAGTAATTTTGTATTTAGTACAAAACTCAATCAAGAATATGGAGCGAAGCAATGAGTATACCATTCGTATTTCAAAAGACGATTATGAGTATGTTGAGGAGAGAAAAGATATAATCCTGGAGGCTCTTGGCAGAGAAGTATCAATATATTTTACGGAAGACTTAAACTTACTGAAGAATCAATGTCTGATCGAAACAGACATGCAGGTGATCAATTGTAGCTTGGATATCCAATTAAATAACCTAATCACTGATTTAAAATTACTCGGCAGTATTTAGATTTTGTAATAATTTGCCGATATATAGAAGGAATGATCATGATATCAATCGATTTTGATAAATATAAGCAATTGCTTAATAAATCCTATGTGACGGAAATTGGTAAGGTTATTAAAATGGTGGGACTAACCATCGAAGCATCCGGCCCAAGCTCAAATCTGAATGATGTTTGTTATATCTTCGGAGAAGGGCAATCAGAAAAGAAAATTGCAGAAGTAATCGGTTTCCGTGAGAACAAAGTTTTATTAATGCCTTACGATGATATGGGCGGTGTTGGAATAGGAAGTTATGTAGAGAACTCAGGAACCACATTCAAAGTTCCTGTAGGGGATGAGTTGCTTGGTAAGGTACTTGATGGACTTGGTAATCCTATGGATGGCTCAGAGTTAAATACCAACCTGTTTTATCCTTCAGAAGCACCTGCACCCGATCCGTTAAAGAGGCAGTTGATTGAAGAAGTATTACCATTAGGAGTTAAAGCAGTTGACTCCATGCTGACAATCGGTAAAGGACAAAGAATTGGAATATTTGCCGGAAGCGGTGTTGGAAAAAGTACATTGCTGGGTATGTTTGCGAGAAATACAAAGGCAGATATCAATGTTATTGCATTAATCGGTGAGCGTGGTAGAGAGGTTCGTGAATTTATTGAGCGAGATCTCGGAGAAGAAGGCTTAAAGCGTTCCGTGTTAGTGATAGCAACCTCAGACAAGCCCGCATTAATTCGTAAAAAGGCAGCACAGACAGCCACAGCAATTGCAGAATATTTTAGAGATCAGGGAAAGGACGTACTTCTTATGATGGACTCCCTGACCCGTTTCTCAATGGCACAAAGAGAGATTGGACTTGCTTCCGGGGAACCACCGGTTTCCAGAGGGTATCCACCAAGCGTATATTCGGAGATGCCAAAGTTACTCGAAAGAGCCGGCAACTCTGAGCATGGATCAATCACAGGTCTTTACACCGTCTTGGTAGACGGCGATGATTTCAATGAGCCGATTACCGATACAGCAAGAAGTATATTGGATGGACATATTATGTTATCCAGAAAATTAGGACACAAAAATCATTATCCAGCAATCGATGTTCTGCAGAGTATCTCCAGATGTATGAGCTCAATAGCTACAAAAGAGCATAAAACCGCCGCAGGAAAGTTAAAGAATGTACTTGCAACATATCAGGATGCGGAGGACTTAATTAATATAGGAGCATATAAGAGTGGTTCAAATGCGGATATTGATTACACCATTACAAAGATTAAGGAAGTTAACTCGTTTCTTCAACAAGAGATGTATGAAAAACATAGTTTTGAAGAAGAAATTAATATGCTTATGGAGATTTTTGATAAATAATGAAAAAGTTTCGATATAAGATGGAAAGTGTTCTTCAAATTAAAGTAAAACTCGAGGATCAAGCAAAAAGTAACTATGGGAATGCTAGAATGCGCTTGAATCAAGAAGAGGATAAATTAGAGCAAATGTATCTTAAGAAAAGTTCCTATGAAGAGGAATTAAGAAGTCTTAGGATAAATCGTCTGAATCTAATTGAGATCAGGATGTGTGAACAAGCAGTTGACGTTATGAAAACCAATATCAAACAACAAGCAGTTATTGTCAGAAACTCAGAACATCGTCTGGAAGTGGCCAGAATTCGATTGAGTGACGCAATGGTTGATCGTAAAACACAGGAAAGATTGAAAGAAAAAGCGTTTGATGAATATTTACTGGAATTTGATTCAGAGGAACGTAAGGAAGTAGATGAGCTGAATAGTTTTAACTACAATAAGCCGACGTTTCAGGAGGGGGATGAATAATGGCAAGGAAAGAAAAAGAGGCCACCGACGAAAAGAAGGAAGACAATAAAATCCTGACGATGCTTATTGTAATTATGATAGTTTTTATATGGCTTGCATTATTTGGATTTTTAATAAAAATCGACGTTGGAGGATTTGGATCGGGTGTGCTTCGTCCGATACTGAAGGATGTCCCGATTGTAAACATGGTATTACCGAATGAATCAGGAATTAAAAATCCTACCAGTCAGGACTTTCAGTATAAATCACTATCCCAAGCAGTGGCTAAGATTAAAGAGCTGCAGGAGAAAATCGATGAACTAAATGCAAACTCTAAAACAGATAAGGATACAATAGCAGAACTGAAAAAAGAAGTAGCGCGTTTAAAAGTATTTGAGGATAATCAGAAAGAATTTGAGAAAAGAGTAGCTGAGTTTGATAAGAATGTTGTATTTAATGATAAGGCACCGGGACTGGAAGCTTATAAAGCATACTATGAAGAGATTGACCCGACCAATGCAGCAAAATTGTATCAGCAGGTTGTAGAACAATTACAGTATTCACAGGCGATAAAGGAAAAGGCTGATATTTATAGAAATATGGAACCGAAAGCAGCAGCTACGATTCTTCAGACAATGACAGCTGATATTGATTCAGTGGCACAGATTTTACTTAGTATGAAACCGAAGGAAAGTGGTGCGATTCTTGCTGAGATGGACAATGTAGCCGCAGCCAAGATCACAAAGATGATGCTTGATCTGGATGAAGCTAGATTAAATCAATAAGCTGTGTAACATGAGTTTTATTTATAATGATTATAGAAAGCGTAGTGCTTTTTATAATAGATAATATGATGGCGTTAGTTTAGCGCTTGAGAGAAAGGAGGAAACAAATGACGACACAGAGTGTTCAAGCACAGTCGCCAAACACCGTTGCAAAGATTACGGGTGGCGGCAGTAGTAAACCGAAGCATACTGGGAATGCGTTTGATTTATTTATCAATAGTTCCATGAAAATGACGGATATCAAATCAAATTCACAATCACAGGGTATTAGTGGTTCAAACACAAAGGATAACAATCAAAAAAATCCTAAGTTGAAAGACAACTACCAAGATGATCAGAGCAAGGTAACTAATAATGATAATCCGTTTCGACAAGTTAAAAACCAAAACGATGTATCAGTAAGCGATGATAATGCATCTGCAGTTAAAGACGACGCGAAAGATGATAAGGAAGACGTGGTTACTGATAATCAGCAGTTGATTTCACAAATCGTAGGAATGCTACAGTCAGTGAAAGATGCAGCGATGAAAGCTTTGAATTTATCTTCGGATGAACTGAATCAGCTTTTATCTGATCAGGGAATGACCTTGAGTGATTTACTTCAACCCGAAAAATTGCAGCAGCTTGTTCTTGCAAGTAAAGGTACGAATGATATTCTGTCAGCGATCACCGATGAGAATCTTGCAGATACCATGAATCAACTTCTCCAATCAGTAGACGAGATCAAAGAAAATAATAATCTTGGACTAACTGTTGATCAAATCAAAGCTCTATTAGAGCAGGCGAAGAATCAGGGAAATGAACAAGTGAAGGAAGTAATGCCTCAGATCGTTAACGAAGAGACTATTGAGGATACTAATCAACAGACTCCGTTAGCAAATAAGTTGATTTCTGATACGAAAGATGAAGTAAGTACGAAGGAACAAACATCAGGGATTAATGATTTGAAAACAGTTACGCAAGAACCAAAAACACATGCTGATTTATCACAAAATCAGAATTCGAACCAAAAGGGGAAAGACGAACTTGGCGCCAAAGATCAATTTCAGGTATTCGTAGACAACTTGGCTAAGTCAGCGCAAAGCATTCAAACCGATGTTACGACGGGAATCTCTCAGACTGCGCAGTTTCGTGATGTTGTAAACCAAATTGTAGATAGCATTAAAATTTCGATTTCGCAAAATAATGCAAAAATGGAACTTCAATTAAACCCTGAGAACTTAGGCAAGGTTAACTTAACCGTACAGTCAAAGAATGGTGTAATGACAGCCCAATTTGTAGTTCAAAATGAAGTAAGCAAGCAGGCGATTGAAAGTCAGATCCAAACTCTACGTGATACGTTAAACCAACAGGGAGTTAAGGTAGAAGCAATTGAAGTAACCGTTTCAGCAAATGCTTTTGAACAGAACAGTAGCCAGAACTCTAATAACGAGGCACAGTCTCAAAAGAATTCATCCGGCAAAAAGATCACCCTTGATGAAGCGTTATCCATGACAGAGATTATGGAAGAAGCAGGTAATACAGAGGATGTCACAGGCTTAACCGGAAGTCAAATTAATTATACCGTATAATATCTAGAAAGGAGGAAAAATATGAGCGATTTAATTCAAGCTGTGAAAAACGGAGTGGTTCAGCCGAATGAAAGTACAGTTACTCAGAAGAAATCCGGCAGTGCTCTGGATAAGGATGCTTTTCTTCAGCTCTTAACTACACAGATGAAATATCAGGATCCATTGAATCCTAGTTCTAACACTGAATATGTTGCACAGCTGGCAACCTTTTCTCAACTGGAACAGATGCAGAATCTAAGTAATACAACATCAAATTCACAAGCGTTTAACTTGGTTGGTAAGAATGTCATCGTTAAAAATGTAGATAACGCAGGTAATACTTCGTATGTGAACGGGGTGGTTGATTTTGTAAATATCACCGGTGGCAAGGCGCAAATGTCAATCGGAGGTAAGTTCTATACTCTGGATAAACTTGATACTATTATTGATGATCAATTTATCCGAAATCAAAATCTCCCAGGAGTAACGGATGCAACAAAGATTAAATATGATGGTGAAAAACCTACTGATTTAAGCTTTAAAGTTAATCTTGGATCAGGTGATACCAAAGCAGATGATGTTGCAATCGCTATTAATGGTTATTTGGTAGATGCAAAGTATGTAAAATTATCTGGTGATACCGTTAAGATTGATAAAGCAGCATTTAAAGATCTTACTAACGGTACATATAAGATTACGGTAGCATTTAATGATTCCGAATATACTGTTATAAGAGATAAGGTAACACTTGAAGTACAGAATGCAGTTACATCAGATGATACCCCACCTCCGGCTGATGGAGATGACAAAACAGATGGCGGTGATAAAACAGGTGGAGATGACTCAACTGGTGGTAGCGGTACAGCATGACGTACTTAATGAAACAAATACAAACGAATAAGCATTGCGCCTTAAATGGCAGGATGGAGGTTTAATGAATATTCCAGTAAATCAATTCCCGTCCATAGAGCAGATGACGCAGCAATTAAATGCAACGAAGAGCAATAGCTCAGGTGTCAACAAGCAGATTGTATCCACTCCCTTTAGTGAAATTTTAAAAAATCAGCAAATTGAAGTAAATGAGTTGAAATTCTCAAAGCATGCCAATGAGCGTATGGCAAGTCGAAATATTGATTTGACAGATGAACAGATGGAACGATTGGAGATTGGTACAAAAAAAGCGGGAGAAAAGGGGATTAATGAATCCCTAGTTATGGTAGATGATCTGGCATTTATCGTAAGTGTTAAGAACAACACGGTAATCACAGCGGTAAATGACGGAGATGACAAAGTTTTTACAAATATTGATGGTGCAGTTATCGCCTAAAGCCGGACCTAACGGAGGCTTTTGTATCCATGAATGACAGATTGGATACGGATGATGAAGCATAAAATGGAGGTCAACAATTATGATGAGATCATTATTCTCTGGTGTATCAGGTTTAAAAGTTCACCAGACAAAGATGGACGTAATTGGTAATAATATTGCCAATGTTAATACCGTCGGATTTAAAGCAAGCTCTGTAAGTTTTTCTGATGTATTTTATCAAACAACACAGAGTGCTACAGGACCCAACGCACAGACAGGTGCAGCAGGTCGTAATGCAATGCAGATCGGTTTGGGTGCAGGTGTTGCAGCCATATCAAACAGTATTACTACAACAGGAGCGTCACAAAGAACGGACAACCCTTTTGATATTATGATTGATGGTAATAGTTTCTTTATCGTTAATAGTGGTGGTACGAATTATTTTACTAAGGCTGGTTCCTTTACTGTAGATGCTCAGGGTAGATTATGTACCCCGTCCGGAGCATCAGTTATGGGATGGCAGGTAGACCCGAATGATCCTACAAAAACAGTGGCTGATAAGGTATCTCCTTTAACTTTGATGTCAGCAGCAAATAAATACGCAGAACCGGAAGCGACAACAAATGTTTATATCTCCGGTAATATTGATAGTATGGACACACAACTCTCCAGTGCTACCGGCAGTATGGTGAATATTTCCTTCTATGATAAGATGGGTCATGGTTATTCAGCAGATATGAAGGTTACTCAAACCGAAGATGCAACCAATACTTACAAAGTAGCATTGACTAACATTAAGGATGAATCCGGACAATCTATCTTTGTTACAAAGACAACAGATCCAGCAACCGGTGAAGTTACTTATGGACCATCCTCAATTGCTAATTTTACTTTGGGATCATATAGCTATGCCGTATCAAGTATAGACCCTAAGACAGGTGCTGTTACAATTGATGCAACAGATTCTCCGGTTGTAACATTTAACGGTGCAACAGGTAAGTTTGTTAGTGTGGGTGATGGAACATCAACTGGAAAAAGTATCGGACTTACTATATCTGCAGATCCAAATCCTTTCGCGGATATTGATATAGACTTTTCTTCCCTTACGATGTATTCCACCAGCGGTTCTTCTTCAATCAAAGCAAATCGTGGTAGTGTAGATGGATTGAGTGCAGGTAAGAAGGTTGGTAATATGACCGGCGTGAGCATAGATGCAGCGGGTAAAATCTATGGTAAATATGATAATGGTGACAGTAAGTTGCTTGGTCAGATTGCTGTAGCAAGCTTTGCAAATCCAGCAGGTCTTGAATCAGTGGGTAATAGTATGTATGCATCGACACAAAACTCCGGTGATTTTGATGGAATTGGACAAGATCCAACGCAAGGCGGAGGTAGCCTTACAACAGGTGTATTGGAGATGTCCAATGTTGATTTATCCCAACAGTTTACGGATATGATTACAACACAAAGAGGTTTCCAGGCAAACTCAAGAATTATTACCACATCAGATTCATTATTAGAGGAATTGATTAATTTAAAAAGATAAGATGAGATAGGCAGATATAGTGGATAGCATTTGCCTATGCTATGGGGCTGATGCAGAATTAGTCTAATATTGGTTCAAATAAGACATAATGATGCATTAGCCCTATCTTTATATTCGATAATCGTTACATAATAAAATATGAATAATTAATAAGGTATGATAAACATACTTTTAGTAACAATTAAGCTAAGAGTAATCGGATGTCTTGGCAGAAGGAGGATTTTATGATTGAAGTAACCAGGTTGAATGATGAAAAGATTATCATAAATGCAGAGCTGATTGAAAAGGTCGAAGAAACTCCTGATACGATAATTACGCTCACAAATGGGAGTAAATTAGTAGTAAAAGAAAGTAGACAAGATGTAAAAAATCTTGTAATATTATACAAAAAAGCAATATATGGTCGAGAATTGTAAGAAAACAAAGCTTATCTGCTTTTACGTAAAGGCAAGGTAAATTAATATAGAACGTAAGTTAAGGGAGGAAGTTATAGAATGAAGAAGAACATATTAACTATCGTTATTATGGCGATAGTACTGATCAATACGGTATTGACGGCATTATTAATCTTTACTATAGTACCATCAGCAAATAGAACCAATGCATTGGTAGCAAAGGTGGCATCCATAGTAGATCTTGAGAAGGAATCTCCGGATGGTAAGGATAATATCAGTGTAGAGGATATGAAATCATATCCTATTACAGATAAATTAACCATCAATTTAAAAAGTACAGATGGGAAAGAAAACTATGTAACTCTTAATGTCTCCCTGGTTATGAATACAAAAAATAAAGAGTTTGCTAAAATGGAAGAAGCAATTGAACCAAATGTTTATCAAATAAAAGAAATTATTCAGGATGAATTTGCAAAATATACAAAGGAAGAAGTACTGAGTAATAAAGAAAAAATCAAAGATAATATTTTAGTGGAAATCCAAGATTTATTTAAATCAGATTTTATCATAAAAGTCAATTTCACGAATTTGTTGATTGGGTAAGAAATATGATGATTTTAGATTTTTTTTATGTTATTATGTAAAAGTAATAGGAGGTCAATAGAATGGGCGATGTCTTATCCCAAAACGAGATAGATAATCTGCTGGCAGCACTGAGCAGTGGAGAGCTTGATGCGGATGAATATAAGCAGACGTCGGAAAAACAGATTAAGAATTATGACTTTGCCAGACCATCCAAGTTTTCTAAGGAACATCTACGAACGTTGAATATTATATTCGAGCATTATGCCCGTTTGTTATCTACAAACTTACCCGCATACCTTCGTAAAAATGTTCAGGTAGAAGTAGTAAATTCAGAAGCGGTTCAATATTCGGAATTTACAAACGCCCTATCTAATCCGGTATTGCTAGGTATCGTTGATTTTTCACCTCTAGAGGGGAATATTATCATTGAACTTGCTGACAATCTTGGTTATGCGATTGTTGACCGAATGTTAGGTGGTGGAGGATATCCGCTAGATAAGGTTAGGGATTTCTCGGAGATCGAGTTATCCATAATAGAGCGAATATTTAATGTTTGCACCAACCTTTTAAGCGAACCATGGACAAATGTAATTCAAGTTCATCCGAGATTGCTAAGAATAGAAACGAATTCACAATTTGCACAAATCATTTCACCAAGTGAAATGATTTCACTTGTAACTTTGAATATAAAAATAGGTAATATTGAAGGCATGATGAATATCTGTCTCCCTTATGTTTGCTTAGAAAAGGTAATTGATAAGCTGAACACGAAGTATTGGTATTCTACGATGCAGATGATAGATAATCAATCCTATCAAGATGTAATAGAATTGGCAATTTCAAAAGCAAAAGTTCCTCTTCGAGCCGTGTTGGGTAAAAGTACGATATCGGTTAATGATTTTATGAACATCCAAAAAGGCGATATCATTAAACTAAGCTCTAAAGTTGATGATGAACTAGATGTATATGTAGGGAACTTATATAAATTCACTGCACTTCCTGGGGCGTCCTCAGGCTCCTATGCGGTGAAAATATCAACAGTTATAAGAGGAGAGGAGTAAAATTGCTATGGATGGTATGCTATCCCAAGAAGAGATAAATGCGTTATTAAACGGTATTAATGCAGATGATTCAGCGGACAGTGCTCCGACAGAAACCTTAACTGATGCAGAGAAGGATGCTGTGGGTGAGATTTCTAATATAAGCATGGGAACTGCAGCAACAACGCTGTTTTCCTTAGTAAATCAAAAAGTTAATATAACAACCCCAATTGTAGAGTATGCTACATGGGACGATATAGTTAACAGCTACGATAAACCCTGTGTTTTTATTCAGATTTATTATGAAGAAGGTTTAGATGGTAATAATATCCTGATTCTTAAGGAAGCAGATGTTAAAATAATCGCGGATTTAATGATGGGCGGTGACGGCTCCAATATATCCGGTGAATTATCTGAGCTACACCTAAGTGCAATAAGTGAGGCGATGAACCAGATGATGGGTTCTGCGGCAACTTCCATTTCTTCCATGTTGGAGAAGAAGGTTAATATCAGCCCGCCTACAGCGAAAGTAGTAGAATTATTTGAAAATATTAGAGGTGAAAACATCGCTTCATTCCTGACTGGAAGTTTTGTAAAAGTATCTTTCCATATGGTAATCGGCGATTTAGTAGATAGTGTATTAATGCAGTTGTATCCTTTTGAATTTGCAAGAGATTTGTATCGACAATTCATGCAGGCTACATCGTTGGAACCGGACGTACCAACTAGACCTCAACAAGAACCGGCTCCACAACCACAACCTGTGCCGACACCGGTAGCTTCGGAACCGGTACAACAAGCACCGCCACAGATGCAACAACCGGGATATAATAATCCATATCCTTACCCCAATCCATATCCTAATCAGGGCGGTATGCCAGCAATGCCATACATGATGCCACCGATGCAGGATGTCAATGTTCAACCGGTACAGTTTGCAGCGTTCAGTCAAAATATGAATCCTGTTGTACAACCCGAGAATATAGATCTATTAATGGATGTTCCTCTAGAGGTGACCGTAGAATTAGGTAGAACAAGTAAATCAATCAAAGAGATACTTGATTTTACACCGGGAACTATTATTGAATTAAATCGCCTAGCAGGAGAACCGATTGATGTTTTAGTAAACGGTAAGTTCGTTGCAAAGGGTGAAGTAGTAGTTATGGAGGAAGCCTTCGGCATCAGAGTTACAGAAATAATTAAATAATAATTATAAAATTGAATGAAAACAACTACAAAATGATAGGAGATTATAATATGGCAAAAAATATTTTAATTTGTGACGATGCGGCATTTATGAGAATGATGATTAAAGATATTTTAACCAAGAATGGTTATACTATTGTAGGAGAAGCTGAGAATGGTCTTAAGGCTGTAGAAAAGTATGCTGAGACAAAACCTGATTTGGTTATGATGGATATTACAATGCCGGAGATGGATGGTATTCAAGCACTTAAAAAAATTAAGTCAACTGATCCAAGCGCAAATATTATTATGTGTTCTGCAATGGGACAGCAAGCAATGGTTATCGAGTCAATTCAGTCAGGAGCGAAAGACTTTATCGTTAAGCCATTCCAGGCAGACAGAGTATTAGAAGCAGTTAAGAAAGCGGTGGGTTAAAAAATTATGTTGGGAAAATCGATGGTACTATTGCAGTCCTTTGTTGGTCAAGTGGTATTAACATCCCCGGCGCCAACAATTAAACCGAGCGATAATCCATTTCCCGGCGATAGTAGTTGGTTGCAATTAGTCGGCTTGGTATTTATACTTATTGCTATTCTTTTTGCAGCCTATTATACATCAAAGTTAGTAGGAAAGTTTTCGATTGGGCAGCTTAAAAACAGCAATTTTCATGTTATTGATACTTATCGCATCAGCCCCAATAAATTTCTTCAGATTATTAAAGTTGGAAATAAATTTATTGTGATTTCGGTAAGTAAGGAACACGTTCAGTTTATTACTGAGCTTGATGAATCAGAAGTATTTATTCGAGATACTCAAAGTAAAGAGAATATGAGTTTCAAACAAATATTTGAAAAAATCAGAAATAAAGCAGACTGAAAAATATCGTGTATGCTATAGAGAAGGTTGATACCCATGAATAAAAAAGTTTCCAAAAGCGTAAAAAAAAAGCCGGCAGTTGTTATTATAATGTTGATGATTTGCATGTTAGCTTTCTTCGGTGGACAGAGAGCATATGCAACTACCACAAATAATAACACTACCAATACTACAAGTAATACTACCAATAAAACAGGGGATAGCAAAGTTAATGGTAATCTGGGACCACTCCAATTTTCGCTAAACACCGATAAAAACGGTGGTGGTTTATCAGCATCACTTCAGATGCTTCTGGTCCTCACGATTATCAGCCTTGCACCTTCTATATTAATTATGGTAACCTCTTTTACCAGAATTATCATTGTGTTACATTTTGTTCGATCAGCAATTGGTACACAAACCACACCCCCCAATCAGATTCTTGTAGGCTTAGCTTTGTTTTTAACATTTTTTATTATGTCACCTGTATTTACAAAGGTGAATACTGAGGCGATACAGCCACTTGCCCAGGGCAAGATTTCTCAACAGCAAGCTTATGATAAGGGTATTGCACCACTTCGAACCTTTATGCTAAGTCAAGTAAATGAAAAGGATTTAAAACTTTTCATGGACATTGCTAAGTTGAAACCGGTAGATAATGTAGATCAAATTCCAATTACGGTAGTGATACCCTCTTTCATCATAGGAGAGCTAAAAAAAGCATTTATTATAGGGTTTTTAATATATATTCCCTTTATTATTATTGATATGGTAGTCGCATCCACCCTAATGTCGATGGGTATGATGATGCTTCCGCCAACGATGATATCCATGCCGTTCAAAATTCTGTTATTTATTATTGCAGATGGTTGGAATCTCATCATAGGAGAACTTGTAAAGACATTTTATTAACGGGGGATGATCAGGAATGAATGAGAATATAGTAATTGATATAGCCAGAGATGCAGTTTATCTGGTTTTGAAAACTTCCGCTCCAATGCTGCTCGCCTCCCTTGTTGTTGGTTTGATTATCAGTATATTCCAAACGGTTACTTCGATTCAGGAGCAAACCCTCACATTTGTTCCAAAGCTAATAGCAGTATTTTTAGTTATTATACTCTTTGGTGGTTGGATCCTTAACTCTTTGAAGGAATATATGATCCAGTTGTTTACACAGTTTAGTTTTTATATTCACCACCTATGACGTTTACATTAATTAATTTTGAAGTGTTTTTACTTATACTTGTGAGGATAACCGGCTTTATCTATACGGCTCCTTTTTTTTCGTTAAGAAATGTACCAATTACGGTTAAATCGGCGCTTTCCGTTTCCTTTGCCGCCATTTTGTTTTATACAATACCGATGAATCCTCCTAATTATAATGGGATTATCGGATTTAGCACACTGATAATTTCAGAAGCACTGGCTGGAGTCATTATGGGCTTCTTTACCAATATCGCATATTACATTCTCAATTTTGCCGGACAACTTTTGGACATGGAGATTGGCTTTTCCATGATGAGCCAGTTAGATCCGGTTTTAAATGTTGAATCAACAATAACTGCTAATTTATATGGTAATTTGGTATTACTAATTATGCTGATAACAAATTTACATCATTATTTTATAAAGGCTCTTGTGGCTTCCTTTGAGAAAATAGCGGTTGGAGAAGTGATAATTGACCCAAATGCTTATCAGCTAATGGCAAGGTTTATGGTTGATTATTTTGTCATCGCATTTCGTATCATACTGCCTGTATACGCAGCACTTTTGGTAGTAAATACTATTTTAGCAATCTTGTCAAGGATTGCTCCTCAGATGAACATGTTTGTTATTGGTATGCAGATTAAGATTTTTGTTGGTTTGATAGTTTTGATTTTGATCATGGGTTTGGTTCCGTCAGTTGCCGATTTTATTTTTAATGAAATGGTAACAATGCTAAAGGCTTCCATGGAGCTTTTACATTAGAAGAGGAATTAGGGATGATATTAGAAGAGCAAATTAAATATTCAAAAGTTCTCCTTCGCTATAACCTTCAATTTTTTGCAGGTGGCGGTGGAGCAGATAAAACAGAAGAGCCAACCGCAAAAAAGCTAAATGATGCCCGAGAAGAAGGACAAGTTGCCCAAAGCAAGGAGCTAACTACTGCAGCTGGATTGGCAATTCTATTTGTTACACTTAAGTTTTTTGTAGGAACATTCGGATCACAGTTTGTAAATGGATTTAAAAAATATTACAGTGTTATAGAGAAATTTTCGAGGGACGATATCTCTCTGCCGGCTGCAGAGGACATCTTATTTAATACATTTATTTCGATACTAATTATAGCCCTCCCTATACTAATTGCCGCTTACATTATTTCATTTGTCATTGTACTTTTTCAGGTAAAATGGAAGATTTCAGGCAAGAGCTTGCGACCTAAATTTTCGAAAATTAACCCGATTAGCGGTTTTAAACGGATCATCTCGAAGGATAAAATCGTTGAATTACTTGTCGATATTATTAAGATAACAGTGATTTGTTACATCTCATATTCCACATTAAAGGAGGAAGCGGGAACACTGTTTTTACTTTATGATATGAAGCTTGAGCAGGCATTACAGCTAGTTGGAGACTTAGTAATTGATTTGGGATTAAAAATCAGTATAATCTTTTTATTTATAGGATTAGCGGATTTAATATATCAGAAGTTGAAATTTAAAAAAGACATGAGAATGTCAAAACAAGAAGTTAAGGATGAGTTTAAGAATTCGGAAGGTGATCCTCAGGTTAAAGGAAAAATCAAATCTAAGATGAAGGAAATCTCCACCATGAGAATGATGCAATCCCTTCCTAAGGCAGACGTTGTTATTACAAATCCTACGCATTTTGCAGCAGCAATTACTTATGAGAAGGATGCGGCGACGGCTCCAATCTTAATTGCAAAGGGCGCCGATTTTTTAGCACAAAGAATTAAAGATGTTGCAAAAGAAAACAACATTGAGATAGTGGAAAACAAGCCTTTAGCGAGAATGCTCTATTATAATGTGGAGATAGGAGCGGAAATTCCACCTGAACTCTATCAAATGACAGCTGAAGTTTTGGCATATGTTTATGGATTGAAAAACAATTCCTAATTTATATATATTCGGAGGTAATACTTCTTGTATTATGGAGGAACCCCTCCAATTAACTGGATAAGACTTCTGCTTTAAAGAGGAATAATCCATAGTGACAGGAGGCTTGGAAGAGGGATGAAAAAAAATGACATGATTGTCGGGTTGTTTTTGCTTTCTGCAATCGTATTTTTAATTATTCCTATGAATACAGTATTACTCGATTTATTGTTAGCTCTAAATATATCAGTAGCTATGGTTGTACTGTTTAATGCAATGTTTACCAGGGAAGTGTTGAATATGTCAGCATTTCCGACAATCATATTGTTCACAACGGTATTCCGTATTTCGTTGAATGTTTCAACAACTAGAATTATATTAGGAACAGGTGAAGCAGGTAATGTGGTTCACACTTTTGGTGAATTTGTAGGTGGGAATAATCTGGTAATTGGTATTATTGTATTTATTATACTAATACTAGTACAGTTTATGGTTATTAATAAAGGTTCCGAGCGTGTGGCTGAGGTAACCGCCAGATTTACACTAGATGCGATGCCTGGTAAGCAGATGGCAATTGATGCGGATTTGAATACCGGAGCCATAACCGACAAGGAAGCGAAACAGCGTCGTGAGAAGATTCAAGAGGAATCTGCTTTCTTTGGAGCAATGGATGGTGCTACAAAGTACGTTAAGGGTGATGCGATTGCCGGTTTAATTATTACTATCATCAATATGGTCGGTGGAACCATTATGGGTGTTATGTATATGAACAAGGGTGCTGGTGAAGCTTTTGAAACCTTTGCAAAGTTAACGATTGGTGATGGTTTGGTGAGCCAGATTCCGTCTTTGATGATATCCTTAGCAACCGGTATATTGGTAACAAAAGCATCGAAAGAGGCTGACTTTGGTGATATGCTGATCAAACAGCTCTTTTCAATTCCAAAGGTGCTGTATATGGTTGGTGGTAGTATGATTGCGCTAGGATTTCTGACCCCTTTAAATGATTTCCTATTTGCTGCATATGGACTTATGTTTATTGTATCAGGCAGGATGATTGCTAGTAAGATGGAAGTGGAATCAATAGAAACAGAAGTGTCATCAGAAGAAGCTTCTGCGAATGAGATTAGAAAACCGGAAAATGTGGTGTCGCTGCTACAGGTAGACCAGATCGAATTAGAATTTGGTTATGGAATTATTCCATTAGCAGATACCAGCCAGGGCGGAGATTTGCTTGATCGTGTTGTTTTGATTCGTAGACAAATAGCCCTTGAGCTCGGCTGTGTGGTCCCGATGATTCGATTAAGGGATAATATTCAGTTAAACCCTAATCAATATATTGTTAAAATCAAGGGGATACAGGTAAGTGAGGGTGAGATTCTCTTTGATCATTATATGGCGATGAACCCCGGATATGTGGAGGAAGAGATAACCGGTATTCCAACTTTTGAACCATCGTTCCATTTACCAGCTATCTGGATTACTGAGGCACAGCGCGAAAGAGCAGAAACACTTGGTTATACCGTAGTGGATCCGCCTTCCATTATAGCAACACATTTAACTGAGATTATCAGAGCTCATATATTTGAGTTACTTACCAGACAAGATGTTCAAGGCCTTATTAATAACATTCAGGAATCACATCAGACATTAGTCGCTGAATTGATTCCGAAATTGCTTAATATCGGTGAGATACAGAAGGTACTTCAAAACCTGTTAAGAGAAGGTGTTTCTATCAGGGATTTGGTGACAATACTGGAAACTTTAGCTGATTATGCACCTACAACTAGGGATACTGACGTGTTAACTGAGTATGTGAGACAGAGTTTAAAACGAGCGATATCAAGCAAGTTCTTCCCGTCCGGTGAGATGACCAATGTGGTTACACTAGACCCGAAGGTAGAACAAGATATTATGGGATCAGTTAAGCAGTCAGAACAAGGTGCTTATCTTGCTTTGGATCCTGCTATTACAAAAGAAATCATTCAATCCGTACAGTCTGAAATACATAAGCTGGAAGAGTTGGGAAGGATGCCAATTGTTATCACTTCACCAATTGTAAGAATGTATTTTAAGCGACTCACTCAGGATTACTTTCAGGATTTGGTTGTGATTTCATACAATGAAATAGATTCGAATGTAGAATTACAGTCAGTTGGGATGGTGACAGTATAATGATTATAAAGAAATTTCAGGCAAATACAGAAACAGAAGCAATCATGCTTGCAAAGGAAGAACTAGGCAAGGATGCTATTGTAATGAATATAAAAACAGTATCGCCGAAAGGGATTTATAAAGTTTTTCGTAAATCTGTGGTTGAAATCACCGCCGCTGTGGATGATAACGTGACATATAAGCCGGAACGTCCTAAAGTGGAGATTCAAGGCCAGGTAGTGAAAAAACCGTATAATCCGGATATTATCTATGATGATGAACCCTTTAGTCCTTCTACCCAAGCAAGCGGTGGTAATTCGGCTTCTGAAACCTCTGCGATAGAGGATAAGCTTAATAATCTTCAAAGCTTATTAGAGAAACAGATGATTGAAAAGGAAAAGGAAACAGAAGAAAAGAAAGAGACTAAGCCTGCGGAAACAAATAAGAATATTGCATGTATTCAATTAATCTATAATCAGTTGGTATCAAATGAAGTTGATGAAAAATTTGCAAATCAAATTATCTCAGAGATTGAGGGCAACCTGAAAAAGGATGCTTCTATGGATAACATTCTTTCAAGTATCTATCAAAAGATTGTGCTAAAACTTGGACAACCTAAGATGATAACTATGGGTGAGAAAACTCCGAAGTTTGTGTTCTTTATAGGACCAACAGGGGTAGGTAAAACAACCACAATTGCTAAGATTGCCTCTAAATTTAAAATGAATGAAAAGGCAAAAGTTGCATTTTTAACAGCTGATACTTACCGTATAGCTGCAGTCGAGCAGCTAAGGACATATGGCAATATTCTTTCCATTCCTCTTAAGGTAGTGTATACAGAGGAAGAATTAAAACAAGCAAAGGATGAATTCTCGGAATTTGATCTGGTATTTGTTGACACCGCAGGACGTTCTCACCGTAATAAGGAGCAGAGGGATGATATTGAAGCTCTTATTAATGTGATTCCAGAAGAGGAAAGAGAGGTTTATCTTGTATTAAGTGCAACCACAAAATATAGAGATCTGGTTAAAATTACGGAAGCTTATTCTGAGATTATTAATTATAATTTGATTTTTACTAAGCTAGATGAGACGACATCAATTGGTAATCTATTTAATGTTCACATGTTAACCGAGGCACCTTTGTCCTATGCCACTTATGGACAAAATGTGCCGGATGATATTGCACGTATCGATGCGCAGAGTATCGCGAAGCAACTTCTAAGGGGGCAATAGAGATGGATCAGGCTGAAAATTTAAGAAAAATGATGAAAGAACAAACTTCCCCGAGAAGAGTAGCTAGGGTTATTACGGTAACAAGCGGGAAAGGCGGAGTTGGAAAGTCAAGCATATCGGTGAATTTAGCTATCGCTCTCAGTAAATTAGGCAAGAGAGTTGTAATAATTGATGCTGATTTTGGACTGGCAAATGTTGAAGTTATGCTTGGAATTCGACCACAATATAATCTTGCTGATCTTATGTTCAGAGGCAAGAATCTAACAGATATTATTACGGAAGGACCGGATAGCATTGGCTTTATCTCAGGTGGTTCCGGTATTCAGGAACTGACGAATCTCACAAAAGATCAAATCGTATATTTGATTCAAAAGCTTGTTGAGTTGGATCAAAAGGCGGATGTTGTTATTGTAGATACCGGAGCAGGAATAGCAGATTCTGTTTTAGAATTTGTAGCAGCCAGCTCTGAAGTTATCTTGGTTGCAACCCCGGAGCCTACCTCTATTACGGACGCTTATGCTTTGCTTAAAACCTTAAATCGTAAAACTGATGTTGTATTGCAGGATACGGTCATCAAGATGGTTGCAAACAGAATTGATTCCTATGACGGCGGTAAGGAATTATATGAAAAACTAAGTTTGGTAGTAAATAAATTTCTTGATTTAAAGTTAGAATATTTAGGAGCCCTTCCACAGGATCCGATTGTTTCAAAGGCTGTGATGTTACAAAAACCAGCCTTAAATGTGTATCCGAATTCACAGTTTTCTAAAACACTGATGAGTTTTGCTGAAAATTTATGTGACCATAAGGTAGAGAATATACAGAGCAAGAAGGGAATTGCTCAGCTATTCACAAATCTATTAAGGTCAAGAATTACAAAATAAGCTGAAAAAGCGCATAGACAGATGATTAAACCCTAGGGGGGGATGGAATGTTTCGAGAAGTCTTGAATATTGGCGACAAAATTGACATCAGACATATATTAAAAACCGGTAGTCCATATCCGAATGCCAGAACGTATGTGAGTCAGTTGATTGATACAATCAATAATGATGTTATTCATATCGCTACTCCGATTAATAACAGCACACCCATCATTCTAAATGTTGGAGAATACTATAATCTCTGTTTCTATTCCTCATTAGGATTGTTCCAATGCAATTGTGAGGTTTTAAAGAATCAGAGAGAGAATAATATAATCGTTGCCGTAGTAAGAATTGCATCGAATTTGGAGAAAATTCAAAGAAGGCAGTATTATCGCTTGGAGTGTGTCTTAAATGCGGATTACCGTGTTATCTCAAATGAAGAAGAACAGTTAAATAAGAAAGTAGCATCGGATGATTTTGTAAATAATGAAGAACGAATCAGCTGCAAAAAAAAATTACTAGAGCTTAATTCGCAATGGATTAAGTCTATCATTATTGATATTAGCGGTGGTGGCATTCGATTTACCTCATCAGTATTACATGAGTCCGGTGAAATAATAAAACTAAAATTAGAATTAGCTATGGGATCAGGTATAAAAATCATGATACTAGGAGCTAATATATTATCCTCGAGCAGGATTTATAACAAATCCGGTGTTTACGAACATAGAATTGAATTTAATGATATTACTAAGAAAGATAGGGAAGAAATCATTAAATACATCTTTGAACAAGAACGAAAGCGCAGAGGTTCAATGAAGAATTAAGTAGAATATTTCATATTAAAGGAAGGATTTATCAAAATATGAAGAAAAATATTTTAATAATAGATGACTCTGCACTTATGAGAAGGGTACTCTCTGATATAATAAATTCAGATAATCGATTTCAAACAGTTGACACTGCTGTGAATGGATTAGAGGGCCTTCAGATATTACAGACAAAAGCGAAGGAATATGATGCTGTACTACTAGACATTAATATGCCTCGTATGAACGGATTAGAATTGTTGGAGCAGCTCAAGATACATCAAATCAAGATTACGATTATTATTGTAAGTACAATTGCAACGAAGGATGCCAAAGAAACCATTCGTGCTTTAGAACTTGGAGCGTTTGATTTTGTAACAAAACCGGAAAGTTATTTAGAATTTAAAAACAACGTATTCTCGAATCGCCTTTTGGACTGCTTAGCGATTGCAACAAAGACCGAGGAAACGAAGAGTAATACGGTGTCTGAAGAGGGGATACCAAAGGTAAAAGCAACACCGAAACCCAAGACACAAAGTAAATCAGTAAAAGGTGATGTCAATTCAATTAAACTTGTTGCGATTGCATGTTCCACCGGCGGGCCGAAAGCGTTACACAGTGTAATACCAAATTTACCGGAGAATCTGGATGCTCCCGTTTTAATCGTACAACATATGCCTGGAGGTTTTACTAAATCCTTGGCGGACAGGCTAAATGAAATCAGTTCGCTGACGGTTAAGGAGGCACAGGATGGCGAGTTTATCAGTAAGGGTACAGCTTATATCGCCAAAGGTGGATGTCAAATGAGACTAAAACGTCATGAAAATGGCCAATATTATTTGGCAGTAACAACAGAGCCAGCAAGACACGGATTATTGCCTTGTGCTGATATTATGTATGAATCATTGGAGGATATCGGGCTACATCAATTAACTTGTGTTGTTCTAACAGGAATGGGCAGTGACGGAACTGCCGGAATATCAAGAATTCATAAAAAACAAAATATACATGTGATTGCACAGAATGAAAAAACCAGTATTGTTTATGGTATGCCAAAAGTTTTAAAGGACGCTGGTTTGGTAGATGAAGTAGTTGCGTTAAATGAGATTTCTGATGCCATCATAAAGAATGTGGGGGTGTATTAAATGGACGTAAGTCAATATCTAGAGATTTTTATTGAGGAAACAAAAGAGCATTTACAAAATTTAAATGAACATCTTTTGATTTTAGAGCGTGAGCCAGAGAATGAAGGAACAATTAATGAGATATTCCGTGCAGCTCATTCACTAAAAGGCATGTCAGGTACCATGGGTTATAAGAGGATGCAGCACTTAACCCATGATATGGAGAATGTATTTTCCGAAATCAGAAACGGTAAGTTGAAAGCATCATCAGAGTTGGTTGATATCTTATTCAAAGGATTGGACGCTCTTGAAACTTATTTAGGTAATATCCAAACAGATGCAACAGAAGGCGAAAATGATAATGAGGATATTATTAATGCCTTAAATAATTATCTTAACGCCGGACTTGGAAAAGAACCGGTACAAGCTGTGCAGGCGGAAGTAAAGTCTAGTGTTGAGGAAGTTACTACATCAGATAATGGTAAAATGAAATTTAAAAACATCAATTTAGAAGAGCACGAGAAAAAAGCAATTGTTAAGGCAGGAATGATTGGCCTGAATGTAATTGGTCTTACGGTTTACATACACGAGTATTGTGTTTTAAAGGGAGCGAGAGCTTTTATGGTAAACCGTAGTCTTGAGGAAATGGGAGAAATTATCAAATTAAATCCCAGTGCACAGGATTTAGAAGATGAGAAATATGATTTTGATTATTCTGCATATATCATTACAAAAGAGACACCTGAGACAATTGCTAAGAATGCTTCCTCTGTTTCTGAAGTGAAGGAGGTAGTCGCTGATTATATCAAATTATCTGATGATGAAGTTGCAAAGTACACAGCTGCAATAAATCAAGGTGATGCGCCTTCTACTCAAGCGAGCAAGGCAAAGGATAGTAGTTCCTTAAAGACTGGCAATGCACCAGCGGCAAAACCAGCAGCGAAACCGATTGCAAATCGTTCCGTACGTGTGGATATTGATAAATTGGATGTTCTTATGAATCTGGTAAGTGAGTTGATTATTGCAAAGAACGGCTTAATTTCAATAAGCGGATCATCTAATGTTATGTTAGATAATTCTTTCCATGAGCAGATTGAATATCTGGAAAGAGTAACCACAAATCTTCATGAATCTGTTATGAAGACACGAATGGTACCAATAGAAAGCGTTGTAAATCGTTTCCCTAGAATGATTCGAGACTTATCGAAGTCCTTGAATAAGGAAATGGAATTATATATGACTGGTGAAGAGACAGAACTTGATCGTACCGTTATAGATGAAATCGGTGATCCATTAATGCATTTGCTTCGTAATGCAGCGGATCATGGTTTAGAGTCCAATGAGGAGAGAAGTAAGAATGGCAAAAATCCTGTTGGTTCCATCTTCCTCGACGCCTATCAAGACGGTAATAATGTAGTGATTGAAGTTAGAGATAATGGTGGCGGTATCAATACAGAAAAGATCAAGAAGAAAGCGATCGAACGAGGTTCAATCACGGAAGAGCAGGCTCTTAGTATGACGGATAAAGATTTTATCGATATCTTATTCCAACCTAGCTTTTCAACAGCGGAACAGGTAACAGATGTATCCGGTAGAGGTGTTGGACTTGATGTTGTTAAAACAAAGATCGAGGCACTTGGTGGAGAGATTGAAGCTAAAACAAAACTTGGTGAAGGATCCAATTTTATTATTCGCTTACCGCTTACACTTGCTATTGTACAAGCACTTATGGTTATCATCGGTGATGAAAAATATGCTCTTCCACTAGGAAGTATCCAAACGGTTGAGGATGTTCCATTAAGCGATATTAAAACAGTATCAGGTAAGGAAGTTATTAACTTAAGAGGTAGCGTTGTTCCCATCATTCGCTTGAGAAATGTGTTAAAGTGTAATAATCCGGAGAGTGAGAAAGAAGAACTTACCATCGTTATTATGAAGAAGGGTGACAGACTTGCCGGCATGGTAGTGGATGAATTACTGGGTCAGCAGGAAATCGTTATCAAATCAATTGGAAAGTACATCAAGAATCATAAGATCATTAGTGGTGCAACCATTCTAGGTAATGGTGAAGTGGCTCTAATTCTGGATGTTAATTCTTTAATATAAGGGGGATGACAGAATGGAAGCAAATGATGCAAAACAGTTTATTGTAGCAAATCTTAACACTGAACTATATGGTATCGAGATTAAGTATATTGATAATATTATAGTGATGCAAAAAATCACAAGGGTACCAAAGTCACAATCCTATTTTAAGGGTGTAATCAATCTGAGAGGTGAGATTGTTCCTGTTCTTAGTCTTGGCGAAAGATTAGGAAACACCAGTGCAGATGAAACACCTAAAACAAGAATTATTATCGTAAGACCTGAGCCTCAGGCTGCACCGCTTGGTTTGATTGTGGATGGGGTAAAGGAAGTTATTACGATAGAGCCTGACGATATTGAAAAAATAAATTATGATGAAAAAGAATCCAAAATTAACTTTAGCATCGGAGTTGGAAAATATCAGGATGATTTAATTAACTTATTAAATATTCCAGCAGTTATTTTTGATAAAGAAACCAGTAACTAATAATAATTTGTGAGGTGTATCGTATGTCCCAGATAGATTTAAATAAACTTGATTATATGCAATATGATGTTCTTCGAGAAATAGGTAATATTGGAGCAGGTAATGCGACTACCGCACTCTCACAAATGATTAATGCGAAAATCGATATGAAGGTACCGAAGGTTGATCTACTTGAGTTCAAAGATCTTTCGGATATCGTTGGTGGCGCAGAAAATCTCGTAGTCGGTATTTTATTTACTTTACAAGGAAATATTGATGGAATGATGATGTTTATGATGAACATCGAAGCATCCAGACATCTAGTTAATTTATTGATTGGAAATATGAATGATAATGCAAATGAAGAATTCACAGAGATGGAATTATCTGCGTTGAATGAAATCGGTAATATTATTGCCGGAGCATATCTTTCCTCTCTTTCTTCACTCACTAACATGTTAATAACGTCCAGTGTGCCCTATATGGCAATTGATATGGCCGGAGCAATTCTCAGCGTTCCAGCTATAGAATTTGGTAAGATTGGTGATAAGGCTTTGTTGATTCAAACAGAATTCGGTGATGAAGTGCGATCAGTAAACGGCTACTTTATTTTGATACCTACATTAGAATCGTATGACGGAATATTATCTTCATTAGGATTATAGGGTGAATACATGGGTGAAATGATTAAGGTCGGGATGGCCGATTTAAATGTTTGTACCGCGCCGGATGTGATAACTACCCTTGGACTTGGCTCTTGTGTCGGAATTGTCCTACATGACCCGCTGAGAAAAATTGCAGGGATGGTACACGTTATGCTTCCTGACAGCACAAAGATTTTGAACAATGAAAATAAAGCAAAATTTGCAGACACAGGAATAGATGCGTTAATACTGGAAATGACTAAAATAGGTGCAGATCGTAGAACGTTAATTGCAAAAATAGCAGGCGGTGCACAGATGTTTGCATTTAGTAACAATAATGAAATGATGAGAATTGGAGATCGTAATGTTGAAGCGACCAAATTAAAATTACAGCAGCTTGGAATCTCTATAAAGGCTGAGGATACCGGATTGAATTATGGTCGTACCATCGAATTTTATCCTGATACAGGAATGTTATTAATAAAATCCGTTGGAAAAGAGAAAAAATTGATTTGATTTTATCTAGGAACGAATTGATTTCTTCTTTCGTTATACAGGTGGGATGCATGTATAAGAATATAGAGGGAGGTCAATATGCAAATAAAATATATACCGGCTTTTATTGTACTTATGGCTGCAGCGATTACAAGTATAATCAATATAGTGATAAATATTGACATTTTAACCGGGTTAAAAAGATTACTGTTTGTAATCATCATATTTTATATTATAGGTTTGATTACGAGAACAGTGATTACCAATATAATAACACCAAAGCAGAAAACTATAAAAACAGAAGAAATCCAAGATGAGTTACCACAATCCGAATCGAACATTGATTCAAAGTGATATCTTTGAATGGATTGAATGTAGATCATAAGATTTTACATTAATATCTGTTGAGTTTCAGGAGGATTTATGAGCGCTGAAAATAAGCAAAAGCTTTGGGAAGATTATTCCAAAAAAAGAACACCCGAGCTTCAAGAAAAAATTTTAATTGAATATGCAGGATTGGTCAAAATGGTTGCTGGTCGACTAAGTATGTATCTAGGCTATAATGTGGAATACGATGATTTGGTAGGTTATGGTACTTTTGGCTTGATTGACGCTGTGGATAAGTTCGATTATACTAAAGGGGTTAAGTTTGAAACTTATGCATCTTTAAGGATACGCGGCGCTATTTTAGACCAAATTCGGAAGATGGATTGGATTCCCCGAAGCATCAGACAGAAACAGCGTAAAATTGATGTGGCATGTCAGAACCTAGAGTTGAAATATGGTCGAATGGCAAGCGATGAAGAGATTGCGAATGAGCTGGAAATTACTGTTGATGAGTTGGATACCTGGCAAAATCAGACGAAGGTAACCAATATTATTTCACTAGATGAGTTTATGGATCAGGGTAGTACAGAGAATAAGATGGATACTCATCTTGCATCAGATTACGACCGACCTGAACGCATTTATGAAAAACAGGAGTTAAAAAACATTTTAATACAAACGCTAGAGACATTAACTGAAAAAGAAAAGAAAGTTATTATTCTGTATTATTACGAAGAATTAACTTTAAAGGAGATAAGCCGGATTTTAGAGGTTTCTGAGTCTAGAATCTCCCAGTTGCATACGAAGGCGTTACAAAAAATGAAAATAAAGCTGGGGAATAATATAGAACTTTTAACTAGTTATTAAATTTAGCAAGTAAGTAGTTTAACTAGACATGGATACTATATTAGGGGGGCTATCAAAATGAAAGGTAAGAATGGGTACTTCCAGTTATTAATAAAAAATGATGGTACATATTTAATCATTCATGAAGCACAGGAAGACGGAGATGCTGTTTTTTATGATGAAATTAATACGTATCTCAGCGATCATAAAATTTATGAATTTGATAAAATTGCAATTGGAAGGGCTCTTACCATGTTAAGTGGGACAGCAGAGATTAAAATTACTTCTACTGTTATCAGTCCAGTTAGCGAAAGTGTAAGTATTTTTGTTGATAGTGAGAAAAAATATGCAAAGGGGAGATTTTATCCTCCCTCTAATAATGGTTCGAAGATGACGAAAGATGATATTGTGCGTGCATTGGTAGGATCTGGAATAAAGTATGGTTTGGATGATCAGGTTATTGATGAATTCTTGGCAAATCGAGAATATTGCAGGGATTATTACTTAGCGAAGGCAACTCCGGTTGCTCAGGGTAAGGATGCATATGTTACTTATTTTTTTAACACTGATCTTACGCTAAAGCCAAAAAGAAATGAAGATGGTACGGTGGATTTCCATCAGCTTGATATTATCAGCCATTGTAGTAAAGGGGATTTGTTGGCGGAGCTTACACCGGTGGATAATGGGAAACCGGGTATTGATGTATGTGGTAATGTAATTCGACCTGCTAAGGTGAACAATAAAGTAATGCGCCATGGTAATAATGTATATTTGTCCGAGGATGGACTTAAGATGTATTCCTCTGTCAGTGGACATGTTAGCTTGACTGACGGGAGAGTATTTGTATCAGATACTTATGAAGTACCCGCGAATGTGGATGCCTCAACAGGTGATATCGCATATGAAGGTAATGTATTGATCCGTGGTAATGTAATTACTGGATTTACAGTACGCGCTAAAGGAGATATCGAGGTAAACGGTGTAGTGGAAGGTGCTTATCTGGAAGCTGGTGGACAGATTATATTAAAACGAGGAATGCAAGGAATGAACCGAGGGGTTCTGAACGCAAAAGGAAATATTATCACTAAATTTTTAGAAAATTCGGAAGTATTTGCGGGCGGTTATGTTTCTACAGAATCAATCCTTCATAGTAAAGTCGCCGCGAAGGGTGATATCATAGTCGGCGGTAAAAGAGGCTTTGTTACCGGAGGAGAGATACGTTCAGCGACTAATATATCTGTAAAGACAGCAGGATCCCATATGGGAACGACAACATTACTTGAGGTTGGAATTGACCCGAGCATAGCCCAGGAATATCGTGAACTGGAGAAAAAAATCACGATTATGATGAAGGATAAAGAAAAGCTCACGCAGGCGTTAGCGATTATTCGTAATAAATTGGATAAAGGAGTCGCTTTAGATAAAGAGAAGAAGGATTTATTAATTCAAATTACTAAGAATAATATCACATTGGAAACTGAGCTTAAGGAAGCCAGAAAACGATGTGAAGAATTAAGAATTGAGATGGATAATGCGAATGCATCTGGTATGATTAAGGTATCGGACATAGTATATCCAGGTACGAAGTTAGTAATCTCTAATGTTGTATATTTTGTACGAGAAGAGATTAAATATAGCAGGTTTGTACGCGAACGAGCTGATATAAAGATTATGCCTTTTGCTTAAGTAACAAAAGAGTTTGTCTTGGGACAGATTGGAGGTAGTTATGTCAATTAATCGAATCGATATTGTAAGATCTCAGGAAGTGTCACAGATAAAACACATTGAGAATCAAAGAAGCCAACAAGCACAAGACCAACTCGGCAAAACTTTTCAGCAGATGATACAGCAGGATATGAAAAAACCAACTCAAGCTGCGAAATCGGATAATAACGAATATCGTTATGACGCGAAAGAAAAGGGTAATAATGAATATAAAGGTTCCAACAGTAAAAAGAAAAATAATGAAAAAGAAGATAAAAACAAATCAAAGGAACAGCAACATCAAGGTGGAATTGATATTTTGATTTGATTATGGAGGCATTATGACATTGCAAATAGCTCTAATTATCATTGGTATCATAACCATAGTGATTAGTTGTTTTGTGGTAGATAAATCACAAAAAAATATTTCAAAAGCTCCCGGTTTTGATTTTTTGATTGATAATGAATTAACGGATGTTCAAAAAAATAAGATTAGAGATAAAATTGACGAGATAATTGCAGAGGCGAGTGAAGAGGTAATTGTACGTACGGATGATACATTAAGCAATATATCGAATGAAAAGATTATTGCTGTTAATGAATTTTCGGATCAGATATTAGAGAAAATTAATCGGAATCATGAAGAAGTAATATTTTTATATAATATGCTAAATGATAAAGAGAAGGAAATAAAATCGACGATACATGAAGTAAACACTACAAAAAAGATTACAAATGAAACATTATCAAACATACCTAATTTGGTGGAGACAAAATCATCAATTATTCAGCAACCGGTAATTACGCAGGCAGATCGTATTGATAATCGCTCTAATACAATAAATAATGTAAATAATCTTAATGATACATCCGAGCAGAAAATTAATGAAAATAATAATTCACGCATTCTGGAATTATATAAACAGGGTAAATCGATTGTAGATATATCGAAGGAATTAGATCTGGGTCAGGGAGAAGTAAAATTAGTAATTGACTTGTTCATAGCGAATAAGTAATGAAAGGCTTGGTATAAAATATGAAGTTGAAGTATTATATGAGGGGCCTTGGAATTGGAATTTGCTTGACGACTATTTTGCTTTCGTTTGGCAAGGTAAAGATGACGGATCAGGAAATAATACAACGTGCAGAAAAACTGGGAATGAAGTTACCGAACGGAACCGATGATGAATTACATAATGCACTAGATAAGATGAAAGTAACACTAACACCTGTACCGACACCGTCTGCAAAACCAACAAAAGCTCCAACGTCAAAACCTACTGTAGAACCAACAAAGGTACCGACAAAAGCACCTACAAAAAAGCCAACACCAACAACAAAACCGATATCAATTAATTTTTCTATCAAAAAAGGAATGACTTCGGATAGTGTTGCTCAAACGCTGAAAAATGCTGGATTGATAAAAAATGCTGACAGCTTTAATGATTATATCATAAAAATTGGAAAAGGCAGTGTGATTCGAGTAGGAGACTATTCAATAACAAAGGGAGCCTCCTATGATGAAATCATTCGAAAGATAGCAAAATAATTATATAGATAAAGAAAAATTATAATAGTTTAATCATGGGAGTCATCATTCTTTGCAGAAATTGCTAAGAGTGATGACTCCTTTCATGTGCAATTAATAAAGGTCCATTAATGGTTGCTATTGACAAATGTGCTGAACCTAACTATAATGTACTTATTGAATAAGTACATTATGATACAGAGGTGGGATAGTGTGGAAATAATTATTAGTAGTAATACGAGTAAACCAATCTATGAGCAGATTACATCGCAGATAAAAGCGATGATAATGAGCGGAGAATTGAAATCTGGTGACCCGATTCCATCTATGAGGGCATTAGCAAAATCAATACATGTAAGTGTTATTACGGTTCAAAAGGCTTACGAAGATTTACAACGTGACGGGTTTATTGAAACTACGGTCGGAAGAGGTAGTTTTGTATCGGCTTTGAACAAGGATTTTTTTATGGAAGAACAACAACGTAAGGCGGAAGAGCATCTTCAGGCGGCGGTTGACATCGCACGTAATAGCGGTATTTCAGTTGAAAAAATGATTGAACTTTTGTCCATGTTTTATGAAGAGGAGGAATAATAATATGGGATCAATATTACAGGTCGAAAATCTAACGAAACAGTACACAGATTTTACATTAGATCATGTATCATTTTCGATTCCAAAGGGCTCTATAATGGGGCTTATCGGAGAAAATGGTGCAGGCAAAAGTACGACAATCAATGCTATTCTGGATCTCGTTCAAAAGGATGATGGGATTGTTCGATTTTGGGGTGAGGAATTATCCTGCAATCCAAAGAAACTGAAAGAGGATATTGGCGTCGTATTTGATGGGATTAATTTTTATGAAACACTTACACCAAATAAGGTAGGAAAGGTTTCAGCAGCAGCTTACCAACAATGGGATGATTCTCTATATAAAGAATATTTAAAGAAATTCCAGATTCCTAATGATAAAGAAATCAAAACATTTTCAAAAGGGATGAAGATGAAATTCTGTATCGCAGTAGCTCTTTCGCACAAACCAAAGCTGTTGATATTAGATGAGGCGACCAGTGGTCTGGATCCAATTATGAGGGATGACATCTTAGATATTTTTCTTGATTTTGTACAGGATGAAAATCATTCTATCATGATGTCCTCTCACATTACAACCGATTTAGAGAGGGTGGCAGATTATATTACCTTCATTCATCAGGGGAAAGTACTTTTTTGTAAATCAAAGGATGAATTAATCTATAATTACGGTATTATACGTTGTGGGGCTGCGATGTTTGATTCAATTGATAAATCAGAGATACTTGCCTACCGGAAATGTGATTATCAGTGGAATGTATTAATTGCTAACAAAGAAAAGGCACGTCGTAAATATCAGTCAGCGGTTATTGATGATGCTTCGATTGATGATATATTATTAATGTATGTAAAGGGGGATAAGTGATATGAAAAGTTTAGTTCTTAAAGATCTATATAATATTGGACATAATGGAAGAACCATGCTACTTATGTTAATCGTGCTGGCAGTATTTTTTATCCCATTTAGTAACACTGAGACTTATATAATTACAAGTGGTATCTTATGCAGTATGATGGTAATGACAACTTTTAGCTTTGATGATCAATCAAAGTGGTTAAAGTATGCACTGGTTATGCCAATTACTAGGAAAGATATCGTTATAAGTAAATTTATTGTACTATTGGTTTTTTCAATGATTGGTGCTTGTAGTGGGCTTGTAATTGGGTTGTTAGGTGGAGTTGTTACTCAAAAAATAGAGATTAGTGACTATATAAGAATAATATCGTTAACATGTGTTTCTTTCGTAAGTTTTCTAATCGCAGTGGTGATAGGAAGTATGTCCATACCACTTTTATTCAAATTTGGTACGGAAAAGGCGCGAATTCTATCACTTGTATGTACTATTATTCCTACTGTGATTTGTTATGGAACATATCAGATCCTTATTCTATTAGGAGTTCAGATGACCGATAAATTGATCTTTATTTTGTTGTGTGGCTCACCAATAATTGTATTACTCTGGTGTTTTATTATGTATAAAATCAGTTACATGATATTACTAAAGACGGAACCTGTGAATTAAAAATTGTCACATTAAAAGTACTAGAAAAGTAAATACTATGATTTGATTTTCAAAATAACATACTTAAAATATTTGGCTTATAATTCTATAGTAAATTTAATGTTTTTTACGTAATTAGATATAATAAATTCCTAATATTTTATGTGATTATAAAGTATTTGTCCTATTTTAAGGAGAAATGAAAAAATAGTACTTGATATTACTATCCTGAGTATGTTATAATTCTCAAGGCAAATTACACGCATGTGGATCCTTATAGTGGTGCCGATGAGCAAGAGGTCTATAAGAATATGAAGTATGCGGAAGAAAACAACCAAATGGAGGTCAATTATGAGCGTTATTTCAATGAAACAGTTATTGGAAGCTGGTGTACATTTCGGACACCAAACAAGAAGATGGAACCCTAAAATGGCAGAGTACATCTACACAGAGAGAAATGGTATCTATATCATCGACTTACAGAAATCTGTAGGTAAAGTTGACGAAGCTTATGCTGCAATCAAAAATGTTGTTGCAGAAGGCGGTTCTATTCTTTTCGTAGGTACAAAGAAGCAGGCTCAGGAAGCAGTTAAGACTGAAGCAGAGCGTTCCGGTATGTTCTTTGTAAATGAGAGATGGTTAGGTGGTATGTTAACTAACTTCAAGACCATCACAAGCAGAATTAAAAGATTAAGAGATATCGAAAGAATGGCAGAGGATGGTACTTTTGAAGTGCTTCCTAAAAAAGAAGTTATCCAGCTTAAAAAAGAGTGGGAAAAACTTGAGAAAAACCTTGGTGGAATTAAGAACATGAAGAAAATTCCGGATGCTATTTTCGTAGTAGATCCTAAAAAGGAAAGAATTTGTATTCAGGAAGCTCACACACTTGGTATTCCATTGATCGGTATTGCAGATACAAACTGTGATCCAGAAGAACTTGATTTCGTAATTCCTGGTAATGACGATGCAATCAGAGCGGTTAAATTAATCGTTTCTAAGATGGCAGATGCTGTTATCGAGGCTAATCAGGGTGTTCAGTTAACAGACGCTGAAGGTACAGAAGTATCTGAAGAAACAGTAGCTGAATAATTCAAGACTTAATAAAGCTTATTCCAAGTACCCTGCTTTTATAAGTAGGGTACTTGAAGAGTATAAAAGGAAATGATACAACGTTTGACATCAAATGTTGGGACAATATAGATAATTGGTCGCAGTTTTGTGACTTGTGATAAATTCACATTTACATTCTATTATAATATGTGTAAAACACATAGATGGAGGTTAATATGGAAGTTACTGCTAAAATGGTAAAAGATCTTAGAGATATGACCGGTGCAGGTATGATGGATTGCAAGAAAGCTCTTGCAGCTACAGAAGGCGATATGGATAAAGCGGTTGAGTTCTTAAGAGAAAAAGGACTTGCTGCAGCTGAGAAAAAAGCAGGTAGAATCGCAGCAGAAGGTGTTGTTGATGTTAATGTAAGTGCTGATGGTAAGGTTGCTTCCATCGTTGAAGTTAACAGTGAAACAGACTTTGTTGCTAAAAATGAGAAATTTAGAGAATTCGTTGCAGGCGTTGCAGCTCAGGCATCTAAAACAAATGCAGCTGATATTGAAGCGTTCCTTGCTGAAAAATGGGATCTTGATGATTCCAAGACAGTGAAAGAAGAATTATCTTCCTTAATCGCTGTTATCGGTGAGAACATGACAGTAAGAAGATTTGAAAAATTAGAAGCTGAGAATGGTTTCGTATGCTCCTATATCCACGGCGGCGGAAGAATCGGTATTTTAGTTGAAGTAGAATCTACTGTAAACAATGAAGCTACTCAAGAAGCAGCTAAGAACGTAGCGATGCAGATTGCTGCATTATCTCCTAAATATGTTGATAAGAGCGAAATCTCTGCAGACTTCATCGCACATGAGCAAGAGATTTTAAAGGCTCAGATCATGAATGATCCTGCTAACTCCAAAAAACCTGAAAACATCATCGAGAAGATGCTTGAAGGTCGTTTGAATAAAGAATTAAAAGAATTCTGTTTAGTTGATCAGGTATATGTAAAAGACGGCGATTTAACAGTTGGTCAATACATTGCAAATGTAGCGAAAGAAGTTGGCGCTCCAATCGCAATCAAACGTTTCGTACGTTTTGAAACAGGCGAAGGCATCGAGAAGAAGCAAGAAAACTTTGCAGAAGAAGTTGCAAAGCAAATGGGCAACTAGTAGCTGTTTTAAAACTTCTTTTAGAAGATACAGAAAACTTCAAGAATAAATTTTGTGATTTTAGCTGTTGGCATTTATGCCA
Organism: Bacillota bacterium; assembly: GCA_023392615.1. Taxonomy (GTDB): domain Bacteria; phylum Bacillota; class Clostridia; order Lachnospirales; family Lachnospiraceae; genus Mobilitalea. The sequence continues at coordinate 416,332 of JAEVYT010000030.1, forward strand.
GCAGCTTTTTTGGCGAAAAATTATGAGGATTCCCTTGAGAAAATATAAAAAAATAGTATCAGTATATAACAAAAATAATATAGGACATGGAAATGATATAAAAATACATGGAAAAAATTACTAAATCGCAATAGGATTCCCATATAATGTAAAGTGATTATGTACAAGCGATAATATTTATAAAACAAATGAAGCTATGATATAGAATATACGTGTATTATACAAACTGAATTAATTTACAAAAGACTAGATAGATTAAGATGAGAGGAAGGGGGTAATCGTACAAAACACAGAATAGGACAGGCATAATATGCAAAGAGTAAGTTAAAATTTAATAAGGTATGGGGAGGTTATTATGATTAGAAAGTTAAAAAATAGGATTCTTGCCATCGTTACAATTATCACAATGGTGATGTCATTCGTACCCGTAAATGCATTGGCAGCAGATACGAATACGAGTACAACAAACAGAGAATCTACATATCCTAATCTACTCGGTAATACAAATGTGAAGAAACCTTCTACGGCAGGAGCTCTGAAGCTACTTAACAAGAATGGTATAAAAACTTTGTGTGATAAAAATGGAGACCCCATCCAATTAAGAGGAATGAGTACACATGGATTACAATGGTATCCGGGGATACTAAATGATAATGCATTTAAAGCTCTTGCTAATGACTGGGAATGTAATGTAATCCGCCTAGCTGTATATGTAGGCGAAGGTGGTTATGCTACAAATTCTACAAGTATGTTGGCTGCAGTGAAAAAGGGAATTGATTTTGCGATCGCTAATGATATGTACGTTATTGTGGACTGGCATGTCCTTACACCCGGAGATCCTACCGCAGATGTTTATTCAGGAGCCAAAGATTTCTTCCAAAAGATTTCAAATAATTATCCGAATGTAAAAAATATTATTTATGAATTGGCTAACGAGCCAAATAGTAACGCTCCGGGTGTACCAAATAGTGCAACCGGATGGGAAAAAGTGAAAGCTTATGCTGAACCGATTATAGATATGATTCGTAATGATGGTAACCAAAATCTGATAATACTAGGTAGTCCGAACTGGAGTCAACGTCCTGACTTAGCTGCGGATAATCCGATCCATGATGCAATTGACAATACTGCCTATGCTGTACATTTTTATTCCGGAACCCATAAACCCTCCACGGTGGATACTGACCGTGATAATGTTATGAGTAATACAAGATATGCAATCGAACATGGTGTCGCTGTATTTGTAACAGAGTGGGGAAGTTCCAATGCGGATGGCACCGGTGGACCATACCTTGATGATGCAGATAATTGGCTGAATTTCTTGAACGAGAATAACATAAGTTGGTGTGATTGGTCATTGAGTAATAAAGGTGAGACCTCCGCGGCTTTTGTTGCATATGAAAGTGGCAAAACAGAAGCGACCGATCTCGATCCTGGGACTGATTGTGTATGGTCAGTCAAGGAACTTACTACATCCGGTGAATATGTTCGTGCTCGTATCAAAGGAATTGCATATCAACCGATTGATCGTAATGCTTATACCACTAATATATGGGATTTTAACGACGGAACAACACAGGGCTTTGGATTTAATAACGATAGCCCAATTAAAAGCGGTATAGGTATTACAAATGAAAATAATGCATTAAAGCTCTCTGGAATTAATTCAAGTAGTGATCTATCGGAAGGAAATTACTGGGCTAATGTCAGATTATCAGCAGATGGTACAAGCCAGAAACCTGATATTAAGGGAGCACAAAAGTTATCCATGGATATTATTGCTGCATCTCCTGGAACGGTTTCAATTGCCGCAATTCCACAAAGCAGTACACACGGATGGGCTAACCCGACGAAGGCAATCCAGGTAATGCCAACTGATTTTGTACTTCAAGCAGATGGTAGCTACAAAGCCACACTAACGATGACCGGTGCTGATACACCGAACCTACAAACAATTGCAGATGATCCAAAGGATCACACTATGACAAATATTATATTATTTGTAGGAAGTAATATTGATAATATTTCATTGGATAATATCACTGTATCCGGAAGTCGTGTTGATTCGGGACCTGTTATTACGCATGATCCATTAGGAGCACCAACACTGCCTTCAACCTTTGAAGATGCTACCCGCCAGGGCTGGAGCTGGGACGCAGCCTCCGGTATAAAAGGCTCATTAACGATACAACAAGCGAATGGCTCCAAAGCAATATCTTGGAATGCACAATATCCAGATGTTATGCCTTCTGATCCTTGGTCGGTTTCACCCCGACTTATCCTTGGGGGAATAAATACAACCCGTACAACCAATAAGTATGTATCCTTTGACTTCTTTATAAAACCTTCAAAAGCTACGAAGGGAACATTAAACATTAATCTTGCATTTGCACCACCATCACTTAGCTATTGGGCACAGGTAAAGGATACGTATAATATTGATTTAGCAAAGCTTGGTTCTATGACAAAGACTGCGGATGGACTATATAAGTTTAAGGTTTACTTTGATTTGGATAATCTTGCAGATGGTAAGATATTCGCTCCGGACACTCTTTTGCGTGATATCACTGTAGTTGTTGCGGACGGAGATTGTGATTTCGCTGGCACTATGTATATGGATAATTTCCAGTTTACGAATACCCCGCCTGCACCTTCGCAGTACAAAGTTACCTTTAACAGCCAGGGCGGAAGCGAGGTAAGTCCAGTAACTGTAAATGCAGAAGGTTTACTGTCTGAACCAAAGGGACCGACAAAGGTTGGCTATTCATTTGGCGGCTGGTATAAGGATGCAGCCTATAAAACTGCTTGGGATTTCTTGTCCGATAAAGTTACAGCTGACACGATGCTTTATGCGAAGTGGAGTATTAATAAGTACACAGTAACATTTGACAGTAAGGGCGGAAGTAATGTGCCAAACCAGAGTGTGAATTATAATGGATTTGTTAAAGCACCATTAGCACCGACAAGATCAGGATATTCTTTTGGGGGCTGGTATAAAGACGCAACCTACAAAGTTTTATGGAACTTTGCTGTAAATAAAGTTATCGCAAACACAACGCTTTATGCAAAGTGGACGGTAATTCCACCAACAATTCCTACGAAGGTAAAAGCTGCAAGTAATGGATATAGTAGTATCAAGGTTAGTTGGAATAAAGCGAACCAAGCGACCGGTTACGAAGTGTATCGATATAATGGTAGCAGTAAAAAATATGTTAAAGTTTCAGATACAAAATCCTTATTCTTTGTCAATAGCGGTTTAACAACTGGTACAATTTATTCCTATAAAGTAAGAGCTTATAAATTGGTTGGTACTTCAAAAGTATATAGTAATTATACTGTGGCGGTAAGTGCTAAACCAATTCTATCCGTACCTACAAAACTAAAGACAACGAAACTAAGCTCTACAAGAATAAAGATCTCATGGAATAAAGTCACCGGAGCAAGTGGTTATCAGATTTGTAGGAATGATATCGGAATAATAAAAACTACGACATCATTGTCATATGTCAATTCTGGTTTGAGAAAAAATAAGAATTATTCCTATAAAATAAGAGCATACAGACGGGTAGGAAAAAGCAAAGTATATAGTGGGTGGACAACATATATCAGAATTAAATGAAGCTTGATTAAGGGTTACTTATAAGCAATAAATAATTACAAATAAATTGTAAACAGCTTCAGTATTTAATTAGGAAAATGTAGAACCTCTAAATTGATGGACTGGAGTCTCAATTTAGAGGTTTCTCTTTTCCTATAATCATAATTCTTATAAAGAGATGAAGTACCGAAGTTAATATGTCGATTGTAGATTTATTTTGATTTAATATGTTATTTTATATCATAATATGATAAAATAGTTATGATATATAACTAGGGGTGATTACTTGGAAAATAATGAAAATATAATACAAAATCAATATACATATAATGAATCTAATTTAAATACAAAACAGGCGATGGAGCAAAAACGAAGAAGGCGCATAAACCGTATTAAAGTGGCTATAATCCTTACTGTTGTAGCATTGATTATAATACCTACGATATTGTGTGTCTTCCTGGGGTTTAAAGTCAGCCGTTTGCAAAATGAAGTTGATCAACTAACGGCAATACATAATGAAAATAAAACATCACAAAATTATGATAAATCCTTAGCCTATGCTGCTGAAAAAGAAGAGACTACCGATAAAGGTGAGGATAATTCGCAATCAGTTGCAGATACTGTAAACAAAGAAGGTTTAAAGGATGTTGCTCAATCAGATCCAGGAAAGCAAGATACTACAAAGAATGTTAAAAAAAATACAGGGATATATTCAGGTAAAAAGATTTATCTGACCTTTGATGATGGTCCGAGTAAGTATACAAATGAGATTTTAGATATCCTTGGTGAATACAACGCGAAAGCAACGTTCTTTGTAATAGGCAAAACAGATGAAGCTTCCAAAAAAGAATATAAACGAATTGTTAAGGATGGTCATACGCTCGGAATGCATTCCTATTCGCATAAATATAATGTTATTTATAAATCGGTAGAAGATTTTGATAAAGACTTTACAAAACTATGGAATTTGTTATATGATACTACTGGACATAAGCCTAAAATTTACCGATTCCCAGGGGGAAGCGGCAACATGGTTAATAAACACGGAATGGATGAATTTATCAAATATTTGAACAAGAAATCCATCGTGTATTTTGACTGGAATGTCGTGAATGGTGATGCAACAAATATAAAGTATACAAAGAAGCAACTTGTGAAAAATATATTAGATGATGTAGCAAAACGCGATAATTCTGTCGTGTTGATGCATGATACGAATCAAAAGAAAGCCACGGTAGATTCATTAAAACAACTTCTGGACGCACTAACAGCAGGTGGAGCGCAAATCTTGCCTTTAAATGAAAAGATTCCACCTATTCAAATGATTAAGGCTGATACTATACAATAATAAATCTTAGGAGGTATTTGCAAAAATGGGTTTTTTTAAGGAATTCAAAAATGATTTTTCGCAGGCCGTCAATGAGTTATTGCCGGACGACAATGCAGACCAGAAGGATTCGGAATCAGAAGAAATTGTTAATACACTTGACATGAATCAAGAAGCAGATAGTGAAAAGATGAAAGAATGGCTGGAAGAATTTGCTCAAGATGATCTAACTCAGGATGATGAGGGAGAGCAAATCGTAGATACTTTTACCGGAGAAGATATTTTACCTGAAGAAGAATTGAACAATAAAGAAACAACAGCTGACGATGAAATCGAAGAACACTTTGAATTTGAGGACAGCACGGAGTTTTTGGTACAAGATACCAATGAAATAAATGAAAAAGAGGATGAAACAATGGAAGATAACGTAGATTTAGAATTATTTGATGTACTAAATGCAGATGAAACTGAGACAAAAGAAGCTGATACGAACGTAGCAGATATCGTAGAGAAAGAAGTTCCTAAGGTTAGATCAGCATCTGATGATGAAATCACTGTAATTGCCAAGGGTACTGTTATTAATGGTAGTATTTCTTCTGATGGTGCACTTGATGTATTAGGAACAGTAAACGGTGATGTAGAGTGTTTAGGTAAATTATCAATTACCGGTAAAGTAAAAGGAAATACTTCAGCAGCTGAAGTATATGTAAATACGGACAGAATTGAAGGAAGTATCATTAGTGAAGGTAGTGTAAAAGTAGGTCTTGGTACAGTAGTGTTAGGCGATATTACAGGTACTTCAGGCGTTATCGCAGGCGCTGTAAAAGGTGAGATCGATGTGAACGGACCAATCGTAATTGATTCAACGGCAATCATAAAAGGTAATATCAAAGCAAAATCCGTACAAATTAATAACGGTGCTGTCATTGAAGGCTTCTGTTCCTTAAGTTATTCTGAAATTAATGTGGACAACATCTTTGAATAAGATAAAATTTTAGTCTAGTAATGGTAATGGATTTGTGGTAAATTATATAGGAATGTTTTGAAGATGATTTATCATGGAGGCAATTACGGAATGAAAGCATATGAAAGAGTACTATTAAAATTAAGTGGTGAAGCTTTGGCTGGCGATAAAAAAACTGGTTTTTGTGAAGCTACTTGTATTGGTGTAGCGAATCAAGTGAAGAAACTTGTAGAAGAAGGAATCCAGGTCAGCATCGTTATCGGTGGAGGTAATTTCTGGAGAGGTAGAACAAGCGAAACAATTGACCGTACGAAAGCGGATCAAATCGGAATGTTAGCAACTGTTATGAATTGTATCTATGTATCCGAGATTTTTCGCCATGTTGGCATGAAAACAGATGTATTCACACCGTTTGCATGCGGCAGTATGACAAAGCTTTTTTCAAAAGATGATGCACTTAATTGTATGAAACAGGGTGGAGTGGCATTCTTAGCAGGTGGTACGGGTCACCCCTATTTCTCCACGGACACGGCTACCGTTTTACGTGCAGTTGAATTGGACTGTGAAATCATTTTGAATGCAAAAGCAATTGATGGTGTTTATGATAGCGATCCAAAGCTCAATCCTCAAGCAAAGAAATATGATGAAATATCAATTCAGGAAGTGCTTGATAAAAAGCTTGGAGTGGTTGATCTTACAGCTACTGTTCTTTGTCTTGAAAACAAGATGCCATTATTACTCTTTGGACTGAACGAAGAAAACAGTATCGTCAAAGCAGCGCAGGGTAAATCGAACGGAACCAAAGTTACCGTATAATAAAACGAATTGAATAATCAATTCGAATATCTAAATTAAAGATTAAATATAGTTGGAGGGATGAAAATGGATGCAAGACTAGAACAATTCAATACAAAAATGCAAAAATCAGTTGAAGCACTGAAGGAAGAATACTCTACAATTCGAGCAGGTAGAGCAAACCCACATCTTCTGGATAAATTAAGAGTGGATTATTACGGACAGCCTTCAGCATTTCAATCAGTTGCAAATATTTCCGTACCCGAGGCAAGAGTCATCCAGATTCAGCCGTGGGAGAGCAAATTAATTAAGGATATTGAAAAAGCAATTATTAATTCTGATTTGGGCTTAACACCAAGCAATGATGGTAAAGTAATTCGTCTCGTATTTCCTGAATTAACAGAGGACAGAAGAAAAGATTTGGTTAAGGATGTTAAGAAAAAAGCAGAAGCTTCTAAGGTTGCAGTTAGAAATATTAGACGTGATGCGAATGAATCCTTTAAAAAATTAAACAAATCTAGTGAGATTTCAGAGGACGATTTTAAACGTCTCGAAGATGAGGTTCAAAAGATTACTGACCGTTATGTTAGTGAAATCGAAAAAGTTATGGACGATAAATCAAAAGAGATTCTTACTGTATAAATTTTGAAGTCATGGGTGTTTCAAAAGGTTTATTCGTGTTTTACTATGGTAAAGAAGAATATTGCCTTATGAGGCACCTTTTATACATTGTTAGGAATCGATTGGAGTAGATTATGCAAGACAACGAGTTAAATGTGCCCAAACACGTAGCGATTATATTAGATGGTAATGGCAGATGGGCAAAGAAAAAATTATTACCGAGGAATGTTGGTCATACACAGGGCAGCAAAAATGTTGAGAAGATTTGTGAGATTGCTTATAAAATGGGAATACAGTATTTGACTGTATATGCCTTTTCGACTGAGAATTGGAAAAGGCCAAAGGATGAAGTTGATGCACTAATGAAATTACTTCAGACCTATCTTGATACCAGTATAAAAACAAGTACAAAAAATAACATGCGAGTTCGAGTTCTTGGAGATAAGTCAAAATTAAATGATGATATTAAGAAAAGCATAGCAAATTTAGAGGAAGCTTCAAAAAATAATACTGGTTTGAATTTTCAAGTAGCGATTAATTATGGAAGCAGAGATGAAATTGTTCGCGCTATGAAATCAATGGCGGAAGAGATAAAAAAGGAAAAAATTCAACTTGAAGATATAGATGAGAATTTGTTTGAGAAATATTTAGATACCCATGATATACCGGATCCGGATCTTTTGATCAGAACAAGTGGAGAGCAAAGATTATCGAATTATTTATTGTGGCAGTTAGCGTATACAGAGTTTTATTTTACCGATGTATTATGGCCGGATTTTGATAAAAAGGAACTGCAAAAAGCAATCGAATATTATAGCAATAGAAATAGAAAATTTGGTGCTATCACCTAATTATATATTTGGAGGAATACTATGTTTCGAACAAGGTTAATTAGCGGTATTATCTTATTAGCGATTGCATTATCGGTGGTAATTCTCGGAGGAGAATTATTATTCGGTGTTCTTTTTATAGTAGCTATGATTGGAACGATGGAATTAAATAGGGTAATGAATACTCATAAATCCTTTCCTGGAATTTTAGCTTATATAGCTGGCATAGTTTTTTATTTATTGATTTATTTGAAACTTCAGCAGTATGAAACAATGCTGTTTGTTGTATTTTTAATGTTATTAATGTTTGCATATGTATTTGCTTTTCCGAAATACAGAACAGAGCAGATTGCAACTGCATTTTTAAGCTTGTTCTATGTCTGTGTCATGCTGTCCTACATATATCAAGTTCGTATTCTGGATAACGGTGAGATATTAGTATGGTTGATATTTATCGGTGCCTGGGGGTCTGACACCTTTGCATATTGTGCTGGCATGCTCTTTGGTAAGCATAAAATCGCACCGAAGTTAAGCCCTAAGAAGTCCTTGGAGGGATGTATTGGTGGTGTATTTGGCGCCGCTCTACTGGGATGTATCTTTGCAATGATTTTACGTCCTTGGATTCATGGTATAGCAAATCCACCGTTTGTTTTTGGGATAATAGGAGCTGCCTCCAGTATATTATCACAGATCGGTGATCTGGCTGCTTCTGCAATTAAACGCAATCATGATATTAAAGATTATGGTACCTTGATTCCCGGACATGGCGGAATTTTAGATCGATTTGATAGTATTATATTTACGGCACCAATTGTATACTATCTAGCACAATTGCTAATTAAGATTTAAGTATGAAGTAAGAAGATCTAAATAAAAATAAATTCAACTCTATATTATAATGGAGGAGTAGGATGAAAAATATTGCAGTACTTGGGTCTACTGGTTCTATCGGAACACAGACCCTGGATATTGTTAGAGAATATAAAGATTTATTGAAAGTTTCTGCGTTGGCTGCAGGAAGCAATATTGAGTTATTGGAAAAACAGATTCGTGAATTTGAACCTGATCTGGTATGCGTATTCAACGAAGATAAGGCAAGTGAATTAAAGCAAAGGATTCAGGATCTTTCTGTTACTATTGTGACCGGAATGGAAGGATTGATTGAATGTGCCACGGAAAAGAGTGTGGATACAGTGGTAACAGCGATGGTTGGTATGATTGGTATCCGTCCAACGATAGAAGCAATCAATGCAGGAAAGAATATAGCTCTGGCGAACAAAGAAACATTAGTTACCGCAGGGCATCTTATTATGCCTTTAATTAGAGAAAAAAATGTTGCATTACTTCCGGTTGACAGTGAACATTCAGCTATATTTCAATCACTAAATGGAGAAGATAAGAAACAGGTACAAAAAATTATATTAACGGCATCAGGCGGCCCTTTTCGTGGAAGAAAGCTAGACGAACTTCAGAATATTCAATTAAAGGATGCTTTAAAGCATCCCAACTGGGCAATGGGGCAGAAGATTACAATTGATTCCTCAACTATGGTTAATAAAGGTTTAGAAGTGATGGAGGCAGCATGGTTATTTGATGTTTCAATAGATCAAATACAAGTGGTGGTACATCCACAGAGCATCATTCATTCGATGGTAGAATATATTGACGGGGGCGTAATCGCACAAATGGGTGTTCCGGATATGAAACTTCCGATTCAATATGCGTTGTTTTATCCTAATCGCTTACCGATGTCAGGTGGGAAACGAGTGGATTTTGCTTCATTAAAACAAATAACCTTCGAAGATCCCGATATGGACACATTCTACGGCTTAAAACTTGGATTTGAAGCAGGAAAAATTGGTGGAAGTATGCCAACAGTATATAACGCTGCAAATGAATGGGCGGTGGATCAATTCCTGAAAGGCAAACTTCGTTATCTTTCGATTCCGGAGTTGATTAGTGAGGCTATGAAAAATCATAAACGAATTGATTGTCCTACCTTGAATGAAATTCTGAATACGGAACAGCAGACATATGATTTTGTAAGGGGATTAACAGAATCCGGACGATATTATCTCTGATTTGATGGAATAGTTCCTCAGAGAGATTGAATGCGGATTGCCAGAAAGGATTAAGTAAAGTATGAATATTATCGTAGCTATTTTAATATTGGGCATTATTGTTATCGTTCATGAATTGGGGCATTTTCTTCTCGCAAAAAAGAACGGGATTACTGTGACAGAGTTTTCTGTTGGTATGGGACCTAGGCTTGCCAGCTTTGTAAAAAACGGAACACGGTATTCATTAAAGTTGCTTCCGATCGGTGGCTCTTGTATGATGCTTGGAGAGGATGAATCCGTTGAAGATGAGGGTGCATTTCATAAGAAGGGGGTATGGGCAAGATTTTCTGTAATTTTTGCCGGCGCATTCTTTAACTTCGTGTTTGCATTTCTTTTATCTCTGATTTTTATCGGTGATTTGGGTGTTGATAAACCCTTTGTTACTGGTATATCCACAGAAAGCACATCACCTAAGATTGAATTACAAGAGGGAGATCAAATTACAAAAGTAAACGATGCTCCGATTCATTTCTCTGATGATATGAGATATTATTTCTACTTCAATCCGTTATCAGAAGCTCCGATTAATATAGAGTATATTAGGGATGGAAAAAAGAATGAAACAATGATTAATCCATCCGTAATAGAGAAGTACTATTTAGGTATTAATTATGATAATAATGCGAAAGCACCAATTATCACTGCAGTTGATCCTACGTTTCCGTTAGGAAAAGCAGGGATGAAAGCAGGAGATCAAATTGTAAAAATGAATGGTACTGAAATCAAATCCGGCAAGGGACTGGCTGACTATATCGCAAAGAATCCACTAGCGGATAAACCAATCGATATAACATATCTAAGAGATGGAAAAGAAGCAAAGGTTACGATAACTCCACAGTATAATAAATCTTACGATTTAGGGTTTGGATTAAATTATGACCGCGCAAAGGTTTCGGCACCGGAGGTAGTAAAATACAGCTTCTATGAGCTTAAGAATAATATCGTGAATACGTTAAAGAGTGTATTGTATCTGGTTACCGGTAAGATTAGTGCCAGAGAGATAGCGGGGCCCGTTGGAATAGTAAATGTTGTCGGTCAGGTTGTGGATTCATCTAAGACAGAAGGATACCACATTATGATAATGAATTTGATTCGTTTTAGTATATTAATCAGTGCAAACTTAGGCGTAATGAACCTTCTGCCTTTGCCTGCGCTAGATGGAGGAAGACTGGTATTCTTATTAATCGAGGCAATCCGAAGGAAACCTGTACCAAAGGAGAAGGAAGCCATGGTTCATATGGTGGGCATGGCGTTATTAATGCTTCTAATGGTATTTGTCATGTTTAATGACATACGTAATATATTTGGTTAATATAAGGGGATATGGATATGTATCGAGATAATAATAAGGTTATCCGAATCGGTGATTGCATGATCGGTGGCGGCAATCCGATTCTGATTCAATCGATGACTAATACAAAGACGGAAGATGTGAAAGCCACAGTTGAACAGATTCATCGATTGACTGAAGCAGGCTGTGATATTGTAAGATGTACGGTACCAAATCAACAGGCGGCGGAAGCGTTTTCTGAGATTAAAAAGAATATTACCATTCCTCTCGTGGCGGATATCCACTTTGATTACCGTCTAGCCATTGCTGCGATGGAGCATGGTGCCGATAAGATTCGTATTAATCCCGGTAATATCGGAGATGAGGAACGTGTGAAGGCGGTTGTCAAGGTAGCAAAGGAAAGAGAGATCCCTATACGCATTGGTGTAAATAGTGGTTCATTGGAGAAAGACTTAATTGTAAAGTATGGAAAAGTAACTGCTGAAGGACTTGTAGAAAGTGCTTTAGATAAAGTAAAGCGTATCGAAGATATGGGATATGATCAGCTTGTTGTAAGCATTAAATCTTCGGATGTTATGATGTGTGTAAAGGCGCACGAATTAATTGCTCCACAGATTAATTATCCTCTTCATGTCGGAATTACGGAAGCAGGAACGGTGAATGCAGGAAATATAAAATCAGCCCTTGGTTTGGGAATTATTCTTCACCAGGGAATCGGTGATACGATTCGTGTATCCTTAACCGGTGATCCGGTGGAAGAGATTAAGTCAGCGAAGATTATTCTTAAGACGTTAGGATTTCGCCGTGGAGGAGTTGAAGTGGTATCCTGTCCTACCTGTGGCAGAACTCAGATTGATTTGATCAATCTAGCAAATCAGGTTGAAACCATGGTAGCGGGTATGAATTTGGATATCAAGGTTGCAGTTATGGGGTGTGCGGTAAATGGTCCCGGTGAGGCAAGAGAAGCAGATATCGGTATCGCAGGCGGTAAGGGAGAAGGACTTATAATCCGAAAGGGTGAGATTATCCGAAAGGTGCCTGAGGAACAGCTGCTAGAGGAACTAAAACAGGAATTACTAAACTGGACATAATGAATAAATTACGATGTTAGCTTCGCATGATAAGGGAAGCTAACATCGTTTCGTTTATTGCTTTATAAGAGGGGTTGGCTCATACCATCAAAAAGTATTGGAGAAATCATATAAAAAATGATAATATTCTGTTATAATATCAATAACAACACAACATTTGACAGTCGGTAAAAGGAGAAATATTATGCTGTTTTTTGAAGCGTTTGATCAGTTGAATGCCGATCAGGACTTGAAGAATCTATATGGAGAAGCAGAGGTAATTAAGGTACAGGCATCTAAGGTGTCACCGAATTTATATATCTGCATGAGAAGTCCGCGTCTGTTAACCAGAGCAAATATTAGAAAAATGGAAGAACTGATGAATCGTCAGCTCTTTGTACATACAGGAAACAAAGCAATTCTAAAACCACAATATCTTTTATCCGCACAGTATACTCTGGATAAGCTGTATCCAATCTACCGGGACAGTATCCTAGAGGAGTTAAAAGAACAAAGTGTGGTTACTCATCATATCTTTAAGGATGCACAGATTGAAATCCAGGATATGACGATGACGATACGTGTGACAGATAGTTATGTGGTTAGTCAAAAGATGACAAAGCTTAAGGATTTTTTGGAAACGATGTTCCAAGAGCGGTTTGATTATACAGTTCGTGTAGAACTTGATTTTGTCGAACCGAAGGAAGAACAGGATGATCACAAGCAGGAATACCGTAAACAAATGCTTCAAATGGCAGACAAAGAGGCAATTCTGGAAGGATATGAGATAGGTAATTCAGGCGATTCGGTGAATGCTATGGGTGCGATTACGAATGATTCTGTGAATGCCGGAACAGGAAATTCAGGGAATCAGGCTACAAAGCAATCAATAGAGAATACAGGAAAAACGCCGGTAAAGACAGAGAATTCTCCAAAAACATCTGCACCTGCGTCTAAGTCATCAAATGGGAAAAGTGCATACGAAAAAGGAAAGGGAAGCTATCGTAAGCTTCCAGCCGATCCGTCCGTGGTTTACGGAAGGAATTTTGATGGTAGTTCCATGCCAATCTGCGATATCAATGCCGAAATTGGTGAGGTGGTTATCCGCGGAAAGCTAATTAAGCCGGAGAGTAGATCCATTGGCAATGAGAAGAGCATTATTATGTTCATCCTTACGGATTTTACTGATTCAATCAAAGTTAAGCTATATGCTAAGACTATAGAAGTAGATGAAATCAATGCGGTATTAAAACCGGGTGGCTTCTTTGTGCTTAAGGGAATTGCACAAATGGATAACTATGAGCGTGATATTACGATTGGCTCAGTGGTAGGCATCAAGACGATTCAGGATTTTACTTCTTCCAGGATGGATCATGCCCCATTAAAGCGAGTGGAGCTTCATGCACATACTATGATGAGTGATATGGATTCTGTTGTGGATGTGAAGTCATTAATCAAACGAGCATTTCAATGGGGACATAAGGCAGTGGCAATCACTGACCATGGTGTAGTTCAGTCCTTTCCGGAAGCAAATCATACGTTGAATCCTAAGGCTTATAAGGATGAAGCAGAACAACAAAGAGCGAAGGATTTTAAGATAATCTATGGAATGGAAGCTTATCTGGTAGATGATATTCAGGAGGTAGTGGCAAATCCAAAGGAGCAACGTCTTGATGAGTCAACCGTTGTATTTGATATAGAGACCACTGGCTTTAGTAAGAATAAAGACCGCATTATTGAAATCGGAGCAGTAAAAGTGATGAATGGGGAAGTGGTGGATCATTTTTCAACCTTTATCAACCCGGAAGTTCCAATTCCTTATGAAATCGAGCAGTTAACATCCATAAATGATGATATGGTAATCAATGCTCCTAAGATCGAAGAGATGTTACCAAAGTTTTTGGAGTTTTGTGAAGGCTGTGTATTGGTAGCTCACAATGCTTCCTTTGATATCGGTTTTATTGAGACAAACGCGGATCGTCAAGGAATTGCTACCGATTTTACTGTAGTTGATACGGTGGGATTATCCAGAATCCTACTTCCGGATTTAAATCGATATAAATTAAATATTGTGGCGAAAGCGCTTGGGGTATCCCTTGAAAATCATCATAGAGCTGTGGATGATGCGGGTGCAACAGCTGAAATATATCTTAAGCTATGTACGAAATTAAAGGATAGAGAGATCAATCTAGTAAAGGAGATTGATATGTTAGGTAAGCTGTCAGTTGAGGCAATTCGAAAATTACCGGCATACCATGCGATTTTACTGGCTCAGAATGATATTGGACGAGTAAATCTATATAAGATGGTATCACTGTCCCATATCGAATATTATAATAAACGTCCTAAGGTTCCGAAAAGTCTTTTGACGGAATGTCGGGAAGGCATTATAGTCGGCTCTGCCTGTGAGGCAGGAGAGGTATTCCGCGCAGTGTTAAAGAACCAATCCCACGATAAAATTGCAAAGCTGGTGAACTTCTATGATTATTTGGAGATTCAACCGATTGGGAACAATGAATTCTTAATTCGCAGCGATCGAAGCGATGAAAAGGATATTACAACGAATGATGACTTAAGAGAATTGAATAAAAAGATTGTAGCACTGGGTGAGGAGTATCATAAGCCGGTTGTGGCTACCTGTGATGTACATTTTATGGAGCCGGAGGATGAGCTTTATCGTAGAATAATCATGGCAGGAAAGGGTTTTAAAGATGCGGATAATCAGCCGCCCCTTTATCTACGAACTACGGAGGAGATGCTAGAAGAATTCTCCTACCTTGGGAAAACGAAAGCGGAAGAAGTGGTAATCACTAATACGAATCTGATCGCTGATATGATAGAGAAGATATCCCCGGTACGACCGGACAAATGTCCACCGGTGCTTGAAAACTCTGAAGAAAACTTAAGAAACATCTGTTATGATAAAGCGCATTCCATGTATGGTAATCCATTGCCAAAGCCTGTGGAAGCAAGATTGGAGCATGAGCTAAAATCCATTATTAATAATGGTTTCGCCGTAATGTATATCATCGCCCAGAAGCTTGTGTGGAAGTCTAATGAGGACGGATATCTGGTAGGATCGCGTGGTTCGGTAGGTTCGTCCTTTGTAGCTACGATGGCAGGTATTACGGAGGTTAATCCGTTGGCTCCGCATTATTTTTGCTCCAATTGTTTTTTCTCTGATTTTGAATCAGAGGAGGTAAAGAAGTTTGGTGGTAGCTCCGGTTGTGATATGCCGGATCGAATTTGTCCAAATTGCGGTCAGCCACTGAGTAAGGACGGACATGATATCCCATTTGAAACCTTCCTTGGATTCTATGGAGATAAGGAACCCGATATCGATCTTAACTTCTCCGGTGAATATCAGAGTAAGGCGCATGATTATACGGAGGTACTCTTTGGGAAAGGACATACCTTTCGAGCGGGTACGATTGGTACGCTAGCAGAAAAAACAGCCTTCGGTTATGTGAAAAATTATTTTGAAGAACATGGAGAGCATAAGCGGAATTGTGAGATAGAGCGTATCGTTGGAGGGTTAGTAGGAGTCCGAAGAACGACCGGTCAGCATCCGGGTGGCATCGTTGTTATGCCACACGGGGAGAATATCTACTCTTTTACCCCGGTGCAACGTCCAGCAAACGATATGACAACCAAGACTATTACTACACATTTTGATTACCACTCCATTGATCATAACTTATTAAAACTTGATATTCTCGGGCACGACGACCCGACAATGATTCGAATGCTAGAGGACATAACTGGGCTGAACGCTCAGGAAATTCGACTAGATGATGAAAAGGTTTTGAGTCTATTCCGAGATTTATCGGCGTTAGGAATCACGCCCAAGGATCTGGATGGTTGTGAGCTTGGATGCTTAGGTATTCCTGAGTTTGGTACGGACTTCGTTATGCAGATGGTTAAGGATACGAAACCAAAATCCTTCTCCGATCTGGTACGAATCTCAGGTCTATCCCATGGTACCGACGTATGGCTAAATAATGCGCAAACTTTAATTCAGAGTAATAAATGTACACTGACCACTGCAATCTGTACCCGTGATGATATTATGATCTATCTAATTGCGACAGGAGTAGAACCGGGTCAGGCGTTCAAAATCATGGAGAGTGTTCGTAAGGGTAAAGGACTTACCCCTGAGATGGAGTCAGCAATGGTCGACGCAGGTGTACCTGATTGGTACATATGGTCTTGTAAGCAGATTAAATATATGTTTCCGAAAGCACATGCTGCGGCTTACGTTATGATGGCATTTCGAATTGCATTCTTTAAGGTTTACCATCCGCTTGCATACTATGCAGCTTATTTTAGTATTCGTGCATCGGCCTTTAATTATGAATTAATGTGCCTAGGAAAGGAACGTCTAGAGCAACATATTGCAGACTACAAGAGAAGAAGTAATACGTTAACGAAGAAGGAGCAGGATACTTTTAAGGATATGCGTATTGTTCAGGAGATGTATGCAAGAGGATTTACCTTCCTTCCGATTGATATTTATACTGCCAAGGCTCATACATTTCAGATTATTGATGGTAAATTGATGCCGGCACTGAGTACAATCGATGGACTAGGAGATAAGGCAGCAGACGGTGTTGTAGAAGCCTCAAAGCAGGGCAAGTTCCTGTCAAGAGATGATTTTAGAGTTCGCTGTAAAGTCAGCTCAACGGTAGTTGATACCATGGCTAATATGGGTTTATTCGGCGATTTACCGATCTCAAACCAGATGTCCCTTATGGACTTCTTATAGGAAGGTGGTATGGATATAACATGATGGATTATAACATAATTCATAGCAAGAAAAAGGCAGTTATAATTCTTCATGAAATCTATGGCATCAACCATTTTGTCAAACGTGTATGTGATAGTTATGAGGGGTTCGGATATGATGTGTATTGTCCTAATTTAATTTATCGTGAGAATCCATATGAATACTCAGAGAATGAAATGGCTTATCAGTATTTTAATGATATTAAGGGATTTGAGCAGTATCGGTTGGTGAATCAATTGATAGAACAGATTAGGCCAAAGTATGATGAGGTTATATTAATTGGATTTAGTGCGGGGGCAACGATCGCTTGGAGTTGCTCTGAAAATCCTATGTGCGATAAGGTGATTGGATATTATGGCTCCCGTATCAGAGATTATGCGGATGTAAAACCTACATGCCCTGTACTTTTGATTTTTGCATGCGAAGATAGCTTTGATGTAGTGAAGGTAGCAGAAGACCTTAATGCTCGTAAGAATGTAGCGGTACATATCTTGGCAGGTAAGCATGGGTTTATGGATTCGGATTCAGTGAATTATAATGTGGAAACGAGTAAAATTAGTAATAAGATTACGAATGAGTTTTTAAATATTTAAATAAAAAGAGTCGTGTTGTATATGAGGTCAATTAAGGGATTTTAACATCTATCTATAAAAAGGGGTGAATATAATATTCGCCTCTTTTTGTTATTATGAGTATAAAGATATCACATCTTAGTAAAATTACAGATAGAGTACTAGTCATTATGAAATCACGTATGGAGTACTTGTAATCATGAAAGCAATGATTAAGCCGATATAGTGAAACGTAATTAATTCTGTAGGTATTTCAATAAGTTATTGTATAAATTATTTGTTTTATTTTTATCTGTATAATTTATTATAACATAGTTATCCTTTGTTTTTAGATATAGATAAGGGCCATTGTTTGTGAGAACATACAATTTGCAATTCCCGAGACCGGTTACATCAAAGAAACCTTTTTTAACGTGACCCCAATCGGCACCGTTTGTTTTAGATATTACTTTTGGGAGAGTATTTTTAAGTTCAATCATTGTAATATCATTGTAAGAATAGGTAGCACCGTATAGTCCCTTCACCTCAAAGGATTGATCATTTAGTATAATCTCAGTTTCTTTGTTAATCATTAGGTATAGAACGAGAACGAATATTGTACTGCACAATAGAACTACTGCGCTGATGATATAACTGAATTTATTGATTTTTTTCTTACTCATATGAACAACGCCTTTCATAAAAAATTGATACAATTATTCTAATATAGTAGCGTAAGACAATTGTTTTACTTTCTTATACTTTCTTATCTATGAATATATCAGGTAATATGTGGAAATACAATGCAAAAACCATTAAAAAATCATTGGAAATTGGCAAAGTGTGTCAATTGATTAAAAAATTTAAAAAATTATAAAAAAAGTGCTTGCTTTTTTATTCTCCATAGTGTAATATAAATATTGTTCTTAAGGCTCGTTGGTCAAGGGGTTAAGACGCCGCCCTCTCACGGCGGAAACAGGGGTTCGATTCCCCTACGAGCTGCTAATATAAAATCGAGTAAACAAGCCACTTTCAAGAGATTTGATCTTTGTTGAAAGTGGCTTGTTTTTTTGTTTTTCTAAGTTTTTTTCTAAGTTTTTATAATTTTTATATGATAACTTGTTATAATACTTATCCGTGCTTCTTCTTATTTGATAATTTCAAATTGAATCATGCTATTAACAGAAGCAAGAATAGCTTCTTCATTATTTGCGATGGGTGTCCAACCCAAGATTTTCTTGGCTTTTTCATTACTTATATTGCGGCTGATGCTTAATAAATGAGCTCCTTCCTTTGCCTGTTTATTAAATAAGGCTGACAAATAAATAATCCAATTAGGGATAGCTTTTGTAGAAACTTTTTTTGAAATTTCAGGTTTTTTATTCTTTATGAATGATGCAATTTGAGGCAAAGATATGTGACCATCTGCAGACGCTATAAATCGTTCACCATTTGCGTGTGGATTTGTCATTGCACGAATGTGCAAATCAGCTACATCTCTAACATCAACGATATTTAAAGGAATGTTAGGAATAGCCTTCATTGAACCATCTATTAAATGTTCTAAAAGTCCAAAACTACCAGAGATGTGCTCGTTTAAAGAAGGGCCTAAAATTGCAACAGGATTGATGGTAGTAAATTCTAAATTTCCGCCTTCTTTCTTTATGAAATCCCAAGCAGCATGTTCCGCCAATAATTTTGACTTTTCGTAAATTGATAACCCATTTTCACTTGGGTTTGTCCAGTCTGCTTCAGTAGTGGCAGTATTAGGATTTTTCTTGCTAAATCCAACTGCGCCAAAATTAGAAGTCATTACAACACGTCTTACCTTTGCATTCCGGGCAGCTTTTAGTACTCTTATTATACCATCCGTCGCGGGGCGCATCGCTTCGTTTTCATTTTTGGGTATCGTAAAAAAGACAGGAGAGGCCACACTTAATACGTATTCGCAACCTTTCATTGCTTCATCCCAATTATCATCTTTTGACAAATCTGCTTCAACAAAAGCTAGATTGTTTAAGTTTGTGATTCTGTTAGATTTTAGTGTATCAATCACTTTGCCTTTACTGCTTATGGATCGAAGTGTGGTTTTTACATTGTAACCTTTTTGTAATAATTGAAGAATAATGTGAGTACTAACAAAGCCAGTACCCCCTGTAACTAAAATAGTATCTGACATAACTTATACCTCCACTAAATTGAAATCTTATTTAGAAAATAATATCTCATAATTTATACGGTTGCTTATCGATTGAAGAATATTATTAGTGTAGCTATTCCTATCAATTTGAGTAAGTTTGTAGAAATCGCTTGAAAATTATTTTCCGCTGATTTATACTCATTCTATTCCCTAGAGTTATATCTAGGTCAAGCATTTTTTGAAATAATTATCAAAGGAGTTTTTAAAGTGACTTATACGATAAAAGATGTAGCAAAGTTAACGGGTCTTTCGATATTTACAATTCGTTTTTATGATAAAGAAGGACTTCTACCGTTTGTTTCAAGAAATAAATCGGGAGTAAGAGTGTTTACCGAATCAGATATGAAACAGATTATGACAATTTGTTGCCTAAAGAATACTGGTATGCAAATTAAAGATATAAAGAAATATATTGATTATTGTATGGAAGGCGCAGAGACGATTAATTTCAGGAAAGAGTTATTTATAGAACATCGACATGAAATTATAGAACAAATTAATACTTTGAATGAAAATCTCAAATTAATTGATTCTAAACTTGAAATTTATTGTTCTCCAAATGCTGCTGAAATAATTAATGAACAAAGAAGAATGGTTAATCTTGAAAAGCAAGAGAATGGATTGCCGGGCTGTTATACGAGAATAAATCAATAACGAAAATAGGGAGAGTCTTTAATAAAATCATGAAAAACAAAATACTAATTATAGTCTTGGCAGGATTTTTAATAGTAGCCTTATCGTTACTATACACTAATTTCATGGATAATAAAATAAATTACACATCTAGTTATGATGGGATAAAGAAAAAAATTGATGAACAATCCAGTACTTGTTCTTTTGACGATTATTTTAAAATAGTCAAAGCGGAATATATGATAAATCCGAATGAAAATACAATTAAATATTCTGTAGTATTTAAAAATATAACAGGTAAAAATATGTCTTTCAATTATCAAGTCTATAAAGAAAAAGAATTAATAGCTAAATATATTTCATCAATAGAACCATCAATACCAGCTAATAAAACATTAGTTGAACTGCCTAATGAAAAAAGGGCAATTATTAATATGGATTCTGGATTTTTATATCCGTATCAATCGTTTTCTGAACTAGATCAAACGAACATAGATAATTTAGCCAGTAAAATCTATATTGAATTTTATTGTGATGGTAAATTTGATTATTTTGAAATGAACGTTAAAAAGGTTAATAAATTTAGTGAATATTAATAGATTTTTATATAATTAAAATAGGCAGAAAGCCTCAGATGTTAAGGGTGCTATCATCAACAATTGGTAGCGTCCTTTTTATTAAATTAATTATATTCGAAGGCGTACATAATAATTATAGTTCTGACGACGACCCTATTTTGTTATAATAAATTCACATCTATATATGAAGATATGTTATTGTGGAATAATACAGAATTTATGTAAAATATTACTTAAGTCATTGATTTTCGAGATGTATAATTATAAAATGACATTAAAGTTCAAAAATCATATAAGAAAATTATACGAAGATAGGGGAAAAAGGAACATGAATTACAAAGTTGGAAAAAGTTCTAACAAAGATCTGAGGGAAGCGGTGAGGGAAGCAACACGTGAGATTCAATCACCAAAGTTATTATTGTTCTTCGCCGATGTAGAACATTTTGAGGAATATACGGCATTGATCAATGAAGAATATCCGGATACAATTGTTATGGGTTCAACGACTTATGCAGGTTTTTGTATGGACGGAGCTTATAAGGATTCTTTGTTAGTTATGGGGATTCAAGATGGGATTGAATGTTTTGCTGATGTGTTAGAAGAGGTGGATCGTTATCCGTTAAAATATGTAGATAGGATTAAGGGTTGTGTTGAAAAATTTAAGGATTTGAAAAATACAGTTTGCTTTGAGATATCCACCGGATTAGTCGGCTGTGAAGAAATGGTCTTGTCGACCTTTAGTTCTGTATTGGAAAGCAAAGAGATACCGCTGTTTGGCGGTACCGCCGGTGATCACGGAAAAGCAGAGAAGACGTTGATTTCTTTAAATGGTGTGATTTACGAGAAAGCTTGTATCTTTGTTATTATTAAGAACCTGGGAGGAAAAATCAAGCTTTATCGTGAGAATATCTATAAACCAACAGAGCATTATTTCACAGCAACAAAAGTTGATGTAAAAAACCGTATTGTACATGAATATGATCATAAGCCGTCAGCAGTAGTTACTGCGGAGGCGCTTAATACATCGGTTAAGGAGTTGTCTGGATATCTGGATGGATATCCACTCGGGAGAATAATCGGTGGGGATATGTACATAACGGCAAATCAAATGGTGACTAGTAATAATGGTATGGCATACCATGCAAGAGTTTATAATAATTCAAAAATGGTACTACTTGAACCGGATGATTATAAGAATGTAATTAGCGAAACGATAGAAAAAGTAAAAAAGGAAGTTCCAAAACCATCGCTAGCCATTATGATAAATTGCTTGGCTAGATCCATATTATTTGAAAATGACGGATACTTAGATACCTTTGCCAAGAGTATGGGTAATGCATTAGGTAATTACATTGGCTTTGCAGGATATGGAGAACAGCTGAATCAGCAACATTTTAATCAGACTATGGTTTTAGCTGTATTTGAATAGGTGGGGGGAAATATGAGAATATTTAATAAGAAGAATAATAAAGAGGTTCTTACAAATCAGGAGATGAGTGCAACGATAGAATTAGTTGAGAAACCGGTTACTGAAGAGTCAGAGGAGTATTATAGCTGTATCAATTATGGTGTAACACACATTGAAAAGAAGATAGATGAGTTCTTAGATGAAGAAGTGAAGGTGTCAAAATCAATTCAGGATATTCAGTACACCTACTCCCAAATTAGTGTTATTCAAGACATGATTAATCGTTTGAATTCTAATTTTAATGATTTTGGACAATATGTGAATAATATTAATGGAGTAATGAAACGTTCTGAAACCGCTATTTCTCAAGCAGATGATAAAATGAATACTCTTTCGGATAAATTGAATGGTACCTGTGATCAACTGGATTTATTTGCGGAATCCTTTCATTCCTTAGAAAATAACTTTAATGATATTAAAGAAATGTCTAAAAGTATTACTGGTATAGCCAAGAATACAAATCTTTTAGCGTTAAATGCTTCTATTGAAGCAGCTAGAGCAGGAGAATTCGGTAGAGGATTCGCAGTAGTAGCTGATGAAATAAGAAAGCTATCTTCAGCCACTACGGACTTGGTTCATGGTATTGATGAAAATATCATGAAGCTTTATGAAAGCATCAGCATGTTAAGCAACCAGATTGTTAGTACGAAGGAAGCAATTCAAGGGAATTTTGAATATGCTTTGAATGTTCAAAAGGACTTTAAGCAAGTTACTGATTGCACTTATGAGGTAAAGGACTTCAGTGAACAGATCGTTACCGGAATTGAACAGACTAGTGCTGAGATTAGCGGAGCTGCAACCGGTGTTGGATCTGTAGCTGAGATTGTTGATTCTGTAGGAGATAAATTAGATAATCTGAATATGCGAATGAGTAAACGCTCTACAATTATCTGTAATATCACTGACTTTTTACAGCAGATTAATAATCTCTCCGGTGAAAAGATGACCGAGGGAAAAGAATAATATCAGGAAGGATCGTTGCTAAGTGGATAATAACAGCATGAGAGTGACATTAAGGAAGAATATATTATTAATAGCAACAGGAGGCACCATCGCTTCTACAACTACCTCGTCCGGTTTGTCACCGTTACTAACTTCGGAGGATGTGCTTCAATATATAAAAAACATCGATCGATTTTGTGAAGTAGATTCTATTCAGCTTTGTAATCTTGACAGTACAAATATCGGACCTGAGCATTGGATTATGATGGCGGAAACAATCCACAAATCCTATGATAAATATGATGGTTTTGTCATAACTCATGGTACTGATACGATGGCTTATACTGCGGCGGCATTATCCTATTTGATTCAGCATTCGCCAAAACCAATTATTATCACCGGTTCGCAAAAACCAATTAATACGGAGGATTCTGATTCCAGAATGAATCTTTATGGGAGTTTCTTATATGCATCCTCAGAGTTGGCAAGTGGTGTGCAGATTATGTTTGGCGGAAAGGTGATCCTAGGGACAAGGGCCAGAAAGACACATTCAAAGAGTTTTCACGCATTCTCAAGTATCAATTACCCATACCTTGCTGTTGTACAGGATGATAAGATTCTTCAGTATATCAGTCAGACCAAAGAAAAGGAGCCAGTATTTTATAATAAACTTAATCCGAGGGTCAGTTTGTTAAAACTGGTACCGGGAATGGAATCCAATGTTCTTGATTTTCTTTTGGAGAATAATGATGCTGTAATCATAGAGAGTTTTGGCGTCGGAGGTATCCCATCTCTGAAAGAATATAATTATTATGAAGTGATTGAAAAATGGACCCAACATGGTAAAACCATCGTTATGACAACTCAAGTTCCGAATGAAGGAAGCGATATGAATGTCTATAAGGTAGGGCAAAAGTTAAAGAAACAGTTTCCGATTCTTGAGGCATATGATATGACAACAGAAGCGGTTGTCACTAAATTGATGTGGATTCTTGGTCAAACACAAGACCAGGAAGAAATTGATAGATTGTTTTATACCACGATTAGTAATGATTTATTGTATAATGAATAATAAAGAAAACCAAATGCAGTGATTCGAATAATCCCTCTATAATAATCAGTTGAAATTAAAAACTGTGATACAAGAGGGATTATTTAATTTGAATTTTTGTTTCCTTAGCGATAGTTTTGAATACAGTACCATGGCAATATAACATTATATATTCATTTATTTGTTTTGAAGCAATCCTTAGCAATTATGATTATATAACAAAATACTATAATAATATTTTTTGTCTTACTTGAATATATATTTGCTGTAACAGAAAGCTTTGGAGGTAGGAATGCAAGTAGGCAATTATGATAAAATACTGTCTGAGACAGATCAATACAAGGAGAAGAGAAGCGAATATCTGAATAACAGTACGAATTGGATTGAAGACGCAATCATATATAATATAATTCCAGATCATTTTGCTTATTCCTGGAGAAATTCAGATAGTAGCGTAGACGATTCTGAGGAGAATGAATTCTTAAAGAAAGAATCTGATTCGGTATCTATTCCATGTACTATACAAGGAATTATTGATAATATGGATTATATACTTAAGCTGGGAGTTAACTGTATTTGTCTCAATCCATTTATATTTGATAAAAACAAGAAAGAAGCATATGACTATACCCATATTAATGAACAACTCGGAGAGAATAAGGATTTTACATTCTTGGTAAACTTCTGTCATAATTGTAATGTTAAGTTTATCCTGGATGGGCTGTTTCATGAGTATAATGATGAGAATTATTCGGAGAATAAGGAAGATTATAGATATCATATAAGAATGAAGTATTATCTTGATCTATGTCAACAATGGATTATTGAATACGGGGTAGATGGTATTAAAATTGATAATACAGTTGATATGAACCAGGAATCATTTCTTATATTTTGTGAAGCAATCAAGAAATGTAATGAGAACTGTTGGATATTAATAAATAATAAAGAAGATATAATCAAGGAAAACACATATAAGGAAGTTGATTTGATAAAAAATGAGAATACGGAAGATATGCTGAGTGAGGTTAGGCTTGAGAATAATCATAACAAGAACGAGATACTCAAGCATGATATACTGCCGGAAGATAAGCTTAATGATGAGGAAAACAAGAAAACTAGACAACATTTAGATATTGTATTTAACCATCGTTTTTATAGTGCTTGCAAGAATTTTTTTGCTATGAATTACGTAAATGCAGATCAATTCAGTTATTGCTTCAATCCAACGAATATAGACGGCATAACAGATATACCTTTTCCCTTTATCAATTTTTTGAGTGATAAAAGCACATCACGATTTCTAGTTTTGTGTAAGAAAGACCTAGCTAAGTATAAGTTATCAATTCTATATCTGATGACATCTCCCGGAATTCCATTGATATTGTATGGAGATGAAAATCCTGTAGTTGGGGATAAGGAAGAGGATTGCTTGCAGACAATGTCGTTTGATGAGGAGAATGAGTTATTTATTTTCTTTAAGGCTGCTATATTTTTACATAAGAAATTGAAAGGGCTGCGCGTCGGAGATTATCGAACGCTTGTAGCGGATAAGGAGAGTAATCTTCTTGTGTTTGAGCGTTATACTGAGGAGGAGTGTATCACGGTTGCCCTCAATGCGGGGGATAAAGAAGTTCCGCTTGATCTGGATATAGAGGATAAGATGATGATATGGAATAACGGATTCGGTGATATGAAAATGAATGCGTACGGATTTGTAATATTGAGGGAGAAGAGAAATATTAATTCAGGATACGGTGTTCTGTAAATGAGACTCCGAGTAAGGCTTGTTTCGTATGTGTCTTGCTCGGAGTGTTTATATAAGATAGCACAAACTATTAGTGCTTAAAAACATGAAATTGATTTAGCATCTTCTGGTTTTTTTTATTTATTTATGATACCATATTAAGTGAAAAGTCAATAAAAATAATTAGTCTTAATGCATTAGCCATCCAATCAACGGAGAGGCAGAATGGAGTTATAAATGGATGTTCAAAAACTATTAGAACAAGTTAAAAATAATGAAGTTTCAATAAGTGAGGCCGAAGAGATTCTTAAGAAATTACCGTATGAAGATTTAGGACATGCTAAGCTTGATCATCACAGGGAATTACGTTCGGGTTTTGGGGAAGCCATCTTTTGTGCAGGAAAATCAACACCACACTTAATCAGTATCTATCAGAACTTTTATGAGAAGGGGACCAATGTCTTAGGGACAAGAGCTACGATAGAGCAATATGAGAGTGTGAAAGAAGTTCTTCCCGAAGTTGAATATGATTCTTTGTCAAGAATTCTAAAGATACAAACGACGCAGAAAGAGAAAATAGGTAGTGTGGTGGTATGTACCGGTGGCACTGCAGATATCCCGGTGGCTGAGGAAGCAGCACAAACAGCAGAATTCTTTGGAAGTAATGTGATTCGTATCTATGATGTTGGGGTGGCGGGAATTCATCGGTTGTTTTCTAAGCTTGATGATATTCGCCATGCAAACTGTGTCGTTGCGGTAGCAGGCATGGAAGGTGCTCTTGGCAGTGTCGTGGCAGGATTGGTGGATAAACCGGTGATAGCAGTGCCGACATCAATCGGTTATGGCGCGAGCTTTCAAGGAGTATCTGCATTATTGACCATGCTCAACTCTTGTGCAGAAGGACTTGCTGTTGTCAATATCGATAATGGATTTGGCGCGGGATATATCGCGACACAGATCAATCGTTTAGCAATAAAGGATTCGAAATGATTTGTTCATTTCGAATCTATTTTCAACTACCATTTAAATCTCCTAAGTAAGCTTAATATCCATACTACCAGAACGGAAGCCTTCCAGATCCAGTGTTATGTATAGAAACCCAAGTTCTTTCATATGGTGTATGATATTTGAAGCATGTTCAAATAGGAGGGGAAAGGATGATTGATCCACCTCAATACGTAAAATATCCCCGTGTAACCTGAGTCGTACGTTGTAAAAACCAAGTTGTCTCAGGTATAATTCCCCTTGGTCAATTCGTTTGAGAAGTTCAAAATCAAAGGATGTTCCGTAGGGTAGCCGCGTAGCCAGGCAGGGTGCAGAAGGTTTATCTGATGTGGGGATATGTAATGATGTTGCCATGGAACGTATTTGTGTCTTAGTAATTTGTAACTCCAGTAAAGGGCTACGAATGCCTAGTTCTGTAAGGGCTTTCATACCCGGGCGATATGCATTGCGGTCGTCATAATTTGTTCCGTCCACAAGATAGGTAAACCCCTGTTCCTTCGCAACCTTTATAAAGGTTTGAAATAATAATTTTTTGCACCGGTAACATCGATCGACAGGATTTTTCATGATTTCAGGATCGGCAAATTCATTCACGAGGATCGTTTTGTGAATTGCCCCCATACTAAGCGCTAACTTACGAGCCTCCTCCAAATCACCATGGGGGTGAAGTTGAGTCTCAAAAGTGACAGCCAGTACGGGGTGGCCGGAAGTCTTACCCACCTCACAGGCAACCTTAAGTAAAAGGCTGCTGTCCACCCCTCCGGAGAAAGCAATGGCGATTCCGCCATCAACATGGGACTGGAATAGATGAGATAGTTTTTCGATATGTATAGAGGTTGAAACCTCTGTATGATCTGTTTTATTTATCATATGATTTCCTCTTTATTACGCTAAAATAAACTCTTTCTTCCTTCGTATTGAGCTAATTGATACATCGTCATATAATCCAGCCCTGAACTTTGGCATAATGATTTGACACTCTCATATTCAGGATATATATAGGTCTGACTATCATAAGTACATATTTTTAACTGTACATCACCATAGGGTGTGGTTACAATTTTTTGTTCTCTCGGTAATACAGTGCGGATGGATTCCTGCTTACGAATTCCAATCGTAGTGGTATGAGTAAAGATGATTCCTTCTAATTTCTTTATATCTTCTTCCTTGCATATCACACCGAGTAGATAAGCAGGGCGGTTTTTCTTCATAAAAATAGGAGTATAGTAGACGTCCTTTGCCCCGTTTTGAAATAACAGTTCCATAGTGAAGGAGAGAGCCTCTCCGGTACAATCATCGAGATTTGCTTCAAGTACCCATATCTTATCCGTAGATGTATCAGCGGCAATCTCTTCAATCAGCATTGCGCGCAGTATGCCCGATGCTCCTTCGTAAGTTCGCTTGCCCGCACCCAGTCCGATTTTTCTAATACTCATATTTGTTGGTAAATGTTCCTCACTCTTTATCGCAGCAACAATTGCAGCACCGGTAGGTGTTACAAGCTCACCTTTCACAGTGGTGATGTGGAGTGGAAGTTGATGCTCGGCTGCTATATTGATTACAGCAGGAACAGGGATTGGTAGCAAACCATGCTGACATTTAATCTGTCCGGTTCCTTCGTGTAATTCTGAAACAATTACTTTTTTAATGTTCAAGTTATCCAGACATATCGCTGTAGCTACTATGTCAACGATGGAGTCAATTGCACCAACCTCATGAAAATGAACTTCTTCCAGTGGTTTTGAATGGGCTTTTGATTCTGCGACTGCGATGATGTGGAAGATTTTTTTTGCTAAAGCCTTTGCATTATCTGTTATATCAGATTCTTCGATTATAATATTAATATCATATAAATTTCGGTGGTCGTGATGCCCCAAATGTAGAGTTTCGTTATCGTTCGACAAATCTTGGATAGCAGCATGTGAATGATTATGGGGATGCTCATGATTATGGTCAATCTGATGGGAGTGATCATGAGAATGTGCGTCTTCATGTGTGTGACTATGTAAATGGTCATTCTGCTGGATGTTGTCATGAGGTTCATTATCCTGGTCAAGTATGACGTTAAAATCACAAGCATCAATACTGCTTTTTAATCTTCGTCCTATCTCAATTCGGTAGCCATCCACCTTTAGACTGTTTAACCCATCTAATAGAATTTTTTGATCAGCTCCTAAATCAAGTAAAGCTGCTACCGTCATATCACCGCTGATTCCAGAGTAACACTCCAGATATAATATATTTTCATTCATGTTTATACTCTCACTTTCAATTAAGAATAGTTTGCTTACTTCCTCAATCTTATCACATTGAGATCGGTATTTATTTGACATTAATTATGTGTCATATCCTTCTAAAAGTAAATTATAGCACTATGTTCATAGGATAGTAAATGTAGTAAATTAGTTAACAACTTATCGAGTAGGATTTTAAAATACAAAAAAACATAAAAAATGCTCCGTGCTGTGACTGGATTTATGAACAGTAAACAGAGGAGCAAAGCTGTGTGTATCATTCAGTAAAATTGAGATTGTAAATAGCCAACTTAAATGGAATATAACATGTTTATGCTAATATATCGGAGTATTCAGGATGGTCTGTGAACCATTTTACAGCATAACTGCAGGTGGGTTTTGCTTTCTGGTTGTTTGCTTTTAGCTGAGTAACCAAAGCCTCCATTAGTTTGCCAGCAACTCCTTGACCTCTGAGGGATTTATCCACATAAGTGTGATCAATATTAACGGTATCTTCTGCTATATTAGGAAAGGTTACAACAGCAATCATTTGATCGTTTTCATCGTTTAAATATATTTTATTCTTTTCGTATTTAAAATCCATAAAATCACTCCTCATTTGACGGTAAATTGTATTAAACATATTATAACATATAAAAAAAATAGCAACAATAGAAACGTATTTTATTGCACTTCGAATGGATAGGGTATGTAATGGTGCATAAGGTCACAATACATATGATCTATACACCGAATATATTACTTTATATCAATTACACTAACCGGACAACCATCTCGAGCTTCTTCAGCCTGCTTCAAATATTTTTCAGGTATATCATCCTCAATTGCTTGTGAAATGTCATTTTCATTGTAACTGAATACCTCAGGGCATATATCAATGCACAAACCACAGCTAATGCAGCCATCTTGGTCAACTGATGCTTTCATGTGTGTTCTCCTTTCAAATTGTATTATTTTTTACCACAATGTACTGGATATATTATGGATGGAAGAAGTTCGAATTATTCATTTATCGAAAACCTTTTCCGGTGATTGAAATAGTGGATTATGATGTTTTAATTGGAATTTAAAAAGAAATCATTTATAATAGTTCCATTATACGTTTTGTATTGTCATTACAAAATGAAATATGACGGAGGTTAATATGGCTGAAAGAGATAACTGGAAGCCGGGAAATATGCTTTATCCGATTCCGGCTGTTATGGTAAGCTGCGGCAGAATAAATGAAAAACCAAATATTATTACGATTGCCTGGGCGGGTACCGTGTGCACGAATCCTGCTATGGTATCGATTTCAATAAGAAAAGAGCGTTACTCCTATGATATAATCAAAGAGAGTAGAGAATTTGTTATCAATCTTGTTACAAAGGATTTGGTATTTCAAGCAGATTATTGCGGGGTGAAGTCCGGAAGGGATGTAGACAAATTCAAGGAGATGAAACTTACACCAATAAAAGCACAAAAGGTTGATGTGCCATATATTGAGGAAAGCCCTGTTTGCATTGAATGTGTTGTGAAGGACATTATTCCGTTAGGAAGTCACGATATGTTTTTAGCAGAGGTCGTGAATGTTGGAGTTGATAAAAAATATATGGATGAAACAGGACGTTTTCATCTCAACAAATCAGGACTAATCACATATTCCCATGGGCAGTATTATTCGCTTGGAGAATATCTTGGAAAATTCGGTTATTCCGTTAAAAAGAAGTGATATTTGATAAATAAGCACTAAGTTATATTGATACGATATTATATTGCCTCAAGTACAGGTTGGAAGACTACTATGAAATAAGTGTCTTCCAACCTGTGAACTATGGTAAAATTATTCGGCGGGTTAATATTATATTAGTCGTTCATATAGTGTTTTTCAAGCAACTAGGCTACTGAAAGTCTCTAATTTTAAGTGGTAGAATACTCGCTGGATTTGAAATATTCCATGATTCGAACGGGACCTTCGAGAACTTCTCGGCCGACATATAACGTACGATCCGGTCTGGTCAGTATTGCCCATTTTACCAACGCAATTGTACCGTTTCGTATTTCTAATGCAGTAATACATCTCGGATGAACACAACTACCATCATTAAAATAAGGTACCTGACCGGCACTGGGGAACTCTGCTCTATGTGTATGACCGCATATAAGTGGATGTTTGTTCTCGATAATCCAGTCTCTTAATCTTTTTTCAATTACATTTTTATTGGAGTTGTTTTTAGATGCGCTCGTCGGATCTTTTACTCCAATCAATTCTAAGGGTCTCCATACATAACGCACGAGAAAGCGAGATAATCGCCATAAAGTATCATTTTGAAAGTCTGCCTGATGTCCATGAGTTAAAAAAATCTTATAAGGTGATTGTCGGTACTGAAGTATGAGTCCTTCGGGGAATTCGATGCCGGGGAATAACGGTACCTGTGAATCTACACTTTCGCAATAAAAGCTGTGGCATTTTGTTTTTGAGAATCGGGAATCCCGTTTGATGATATCGTGATTACCATAAAGCATCATAAGGCGATTGTTTTTATAAAATAAAGACATCAGCCAGAAAGCATCACTATGTGTGCTGATAATATCATTAATATCCCTATTTTCCCATAATTCATCTCCATCACCCAATTCAATGTACGTAAATCCATTTTCATAATAATAGTAAAGTGAAGCGAAAAACAAGTTTTGATTTCCGGAAAAGTTATCACCCCAATTCCCAATTCCACGATGACAATCGCTCATGATTACAAAACGTGAACTATCATCAAAATTAATGATAGTCGATTCCTTAAACACTTTGGATAAACGTTTTGAAGTAGACAATGCTCCTTCCCCCTTTTTGCTTTTTAATCCTTATCCAAATGTTCGTTGATTGCTACAAAGGCATCATATACTGCATGAGGCTTCCCAATGTTGATTGCATTATTGTACATTCCGGGAGATTCCTTACGGAGGACTACTAATTTATCAAGAGTTTCAGGATATTCCTTTGTTAACTCATTATAGGTACTGCATAAATTTTCATCATTTTTTAACATAAGAAAGTCAGTAAATGCAGTTCTTGTAACAGGTTGAGGAGTGTGGGGTTTATCATAATGAATATATACCTTGTTGTTCTGAACTCGGTATTCATTGTCCTTATATCCTGCCTTCACAAGTGCATTTACAAAAGTATATGTCATACGTTTGTCATATAGTTCTAATACAATATCTAAGGTTAATTCGGAAGGCTTTGAGAATTCGCCCAACTTAAATCCGGTTAGCCACCAATGAAACCCGCTTCGGGTAAAGAGTAAGTTGCCTTTTTTTCGAAGAGCAAAAGACATATTAATACAGTCTTTATCCTCCACACTATGATAGAATGTTCCACTAAATATGCCCGGGATAGACATGGCTGAACTTGTTGTATAATAAATACCGACTTCTGCTCCGGTATTCATTCCGTATTGTCCTTTCCAGAATTCAATCAACCATTTCCGTCCATTGTATTCAAAATGAATCGGTTCACAATCAATAATCATACTTAACGCAGCACTTGCTTCGTCATATAATCTACAGTAGCCAAACTCACGCTGCCACGGATGAA
Source organism: Bacillota bacterium (assembly GCA_023392615.1). GTDB lineage: Bacteria > Bacillota > Clostridia > Lachnospirales > Lachnospiraceae > Mobilitalea. Next base: position 449,738 of record JAEVYT010000030.1, read on the forward strand.
GGATGGAGTAAAATATATCCTGATTGGGATCGTATGCAAAACCAAAAGGTTTGATATCTTCATTTAATTCATTGACACGCTCGGCTGAATCACCAATGATGTCGGTTACCGGTGTAATTACCTCGTGCTTTTTATCTTTCTTTTTTAAATAAACTGTATATAATAGTCCAATACTCAATATAAACAGACCACCAACGATAGTTAGCACACCTATATAATCTTCAAGAAAAAAGATCAAACCAACTGCCAGCATTGGTAAAAGCGTAGACGTACAAAAGATAAGCATTTTATCAGCTCCTTTCTAGTTGTTATATATCATAATATTCGGGATATAGTGCGGTTGTTAAAGATGAAAGAGATGTTTTGTTGAAACAACTATGATTAATTTAATATGGAACAAATGTGTATTGAGTAATAAAATCAGTGCCATCATAAACCCAAGATATTGACTTATAGAAAGAATGGGATATAATAAACAACAAAGTGTGAATTATGAATGATTAATCACACTACGAAGAGTAGATATGTATAGTCCGTAGTATAAGTAAAGTATAATTCACGCTACATAAATTGACACAGGTGCAGGCTTATGTTGATAATGTAAAAAACATAGTAAAGGATGATGAAAATGAGTGATTGTAGTCAAGATTGCGGAAGCTGTAGTGCAAGCTGTGGCGATAGAAAAGACGAGAATAGTTTTTTAGAAAAACCACATGAGTTAAGTAAAGTAAAAAAAGTAATAGGTATTGTCAGCGGAAAAGGTGGAGTTGGTAAATCAATGGTAACCTCTTTAATGGCGGTAAGCATGCAAAGAAAAGGTTATCATTCTGCAATTTTAGATGCAGATATTACCGGTCCTTCCATTCCGAAAGCATTTGGTTTAAAGGAAAGAGCAAAAGGCAGTGAACTTGGAATGTATCCGGTTCGAAGTAATTCTGGAATCGATGTGATGTCAATTAATCTATTACTAGGTGATGAGACAGATCCTGTTGTATGGAGAGGACCGGTTATCGCGGGAACCGTAAAGCAGTTCTGGTCAGAGGTTATCTGGAGTGATGTGGATTATATGTTTGTTGACATGCCTCCGGGTACAGGTGATGTACCTCTGACGGTATTTCAATCCTTACCGGTTGACGGTATCATCATAGTGACCTCACCGCAGGAGTTGGTTTCCATGATTGTAGGGAAAGCAGTGAAGATGGCTCAGATGATGAATGTTCCGATTCTTGGACTAGTTGAGAATATGTCATACTTTGTATGCCCGGATTGTGATAAGGCATATCCGATCTTTGGTGAGAGCAAAATTGAAGAGGTAGCAGCAAAGTATAATATAAAAAATTATGCAAAGCTTCCAATTAACCCGAAACTTGCTGCCGCATGTGATAAAGGTATGATAGAGTTATTCGAGGGTGATTGGTTGGATGAGTTAACGGAAGTAATTCAATAAAAGAGCGAAGGATAAAAAGATGGCTAAACTATATTTTAAATACGGCGTTATGGGAAGTTCTAAAACAGCACAGGCATTAATAACGAAATTTAATTATGAAGAGCGTGGTATGAGTGTATGGTTAATTAAGCCCCAAATAGACAGCCGAGATGGAGAAGGAATTGTTAGCTCTCGTGCCGGTCTATCAGCAAAAGCTTTTGTATTATCTGAGAATGAAAATGTTTATGAGGAACATCAAAAATTGGACAAACCGGTTGATGTTATCATCGTGGATGAGTGCCAGTTCTTAACAGAGGAACAAGTAAATCAATTATCTTATCTGGTCATTGATTACGATGTACCGGTAATCTGCTTTGGATTAAGAGCCGATTTTAGAACGAAGATGTTTCCTGGAAGTAAGCGATTAATGGAAATTGCAGATTCTATAACGGAGATTAAAACGATTTGTTCCTGTGGTAGAAAAGCAACGGTGAATGTACGGCTGGATGCAAATGGTAAGATTGTGACAGAAGGAGAACAGGTATTGATCGGAGGGAATGATCAATACACCTCTATGTGCTATCAATGTTATATCAAGAATAGGTAAACTAAGTTAATGCAAGGGGTTATAGCAAGAACTGATCCGAATAGGATATGTGATTATTTGCTATGTCCCTTGCTTTTCTATGCCAAATTGTATCATCTATGGATACGCTATCATATCTTTGTATTAATAGCATATATAGAGGTGACAGTTATGCCGATGATAGGAGATATGGCACCAAGCTTTCGTGCGCTTACAACGATAGGGGAGATAGATTTTCCAAGGGATTATTATGGAAAATGGGTTGTACTATTTAGCTATGGTGCAGATTTTACACCGGTAAGTACTACTGAAATTATGACCTTTGCCTCCATGATAAATGAGTTTAAAGAGATAGATGTTGAATTGATAGGAATATCAAGGGATTCATTGTATTCCCATATTGCTTGGATTCGAAAAATTAAAGAACTAGTATGGAAAGATATGAAACACGTTGAAATTACTTTTCCGTTAATCGCAGATGAAAAAAGTGAGATAGTGAAAGAGTATGATTTGGTGGGTTCTACTGACCAGGATGGCTGCTTATCAGGATCTATTTTTATAGTCGATCAAGTGGGAAAGATAAGGACTATACTGCATTATCCAACCTCGGTTGGGATTAATGTTAAAGAAATTAAAAGACTGGTAATCGCCTTGCAAAAAGCAGATGTAGAGCATGTATTAATTCCTGCTCAGTGGCTTCCGGAGGATGACGTGATGCTTCCGATTCCAAATAACTGTAGTGCGGCAGCAGAACGTATGGAGAAGGTCAATGAAAACATCTACAGCGTCGACTGGTTCTTAAGCTTTAGGCAGACCAACCTTATAGCGGATGAGGAAGATAAAATTGTACCGGAAGTTAATCCCTATCCATCCGCATTCTCTGTTAGAAGAAGAACTAATTTCAGAAGATGATGATAAGTGAGCCGTGAACAGTTGTATTCCTAATACACACATGGTATTATAGTAACAAGGAATTACTGAGGAGGATAAGTCATGAAAGTTTCAACAAAAGGTAGATATGCACTACGATTAATGTTGGATTTGGCTTTAAATAATACCGGTGAATATATTACGATAAAGAGTATTGCAGCGAGACAGAACATCTCCGAAAAATATTTAGAGCAGATTATATCACTGTTAAATCGTGCAGGATATGTGAAAAGTATTCGTGGTGCCCAGGGTGGATATAAATTGATGAAAGCACCTACGGAATATACAGTAGGTATGATTCTTCGGTTAACAGAGGGGAATTTAACTCCGGTTGATTGTGTCGATGAACAAACAAATGAATGCTCAAGAAGTGAAGGTTGTGTAACCAGAGAAGTGTGGGAAGAGCTCTATGAAGCAATTAAGTCTGTAGTGGATCGGATCACACTTCAAGACCTTGTTGATAAGTATAAAAGAAAAGTTGAATTGGATTTTTCCATTTAAGTTGAAATATAAAGTTAAAGAGGCTACTTTATAATTATATATTAATAGAATCATGCTATATTGTTACTTGTGATTGATATCAATATTTTATGTAATATAGCATTATCTCTGAGAATATAATTCTGAAGTGGTCTCCTCTTTAATGATATTGAAATAAATTACATTTCCTACTTGACAAATATTACAAGTGGGTTTAGTATAATTACCAAAGCATAGTAAATATGTATGAATAGTAGTAATTGCATACATATCAAAAAATTATCATGGAGGTATTCATTATGGCTAATGAAAAGAAACTGAGATTTGAAACGTTACAACTTCATGTAGGGCAGGAAAAACCGGATAGCGCAACTGATGCAAGAAGTGTACCTATTTACCAGACAACATCCTATGTGTTTGCAGATTCCGCACAGGCAGAAGCAAGATTCAATCTGAGTGAGGGTGGAAATATCTATACTAGAATTATGAATCCGACCTCCGATGTATTTGAACAGAGAATTGCAGCATTAGAAGGTGGCGTAGCAGCGTTAGCAACCGCTTCCGGCGCCGCAGCGATTACATATTCAATACAAAACATTGCTCATGCAGGAGATCATATTGTATCTTCAGCTGAAATTTATGGTGGCACATATAATCTATTTGCTCACACGTTAGAAGACTTCGGCATTAAAACAACTTTTGTTAACACTGACGATATTAGTAATTTTGAAAAGGCCATACAGCCGAATACAAAAGCTATTTTTATTGAATCCTTAGGAAATCCGAACAGTAATATTATCGATATTGAGAAGGTTGCTGAGATTGCACATAATAATAAGATACCATTGATTGTAGATAACACTTTTGCAACACCATATTTGCTTCGCCCGATTGAATACGGAGCTGATATTGTTGTACATTCCGCTACCAAATTCATCGGTGGACACGGAACAACCCTTGGTGGTGTGATTATTGATGGTGGTAAATTTGATTGGGAAGGTTCCGGTAAATTCCCAGTATTAACTGAACCAAATCCAAGCTATCATGGTGTACAGTTTACGAAAGCGGTTGGTGCATTAGCGTATATTATCAAAGCTAGAGTAACCTTATTAAGAGATACAGGAGCTTCCATCAGTCCGTTTAACTCTTTCTTATTACTTCAGGGACTTGAAACATTATCTCTCAGAGTAGAACGTCATATTTATAACACCTTAAAGGTAGTGGAGTTCTTGAACAATCATCCGAATGTTGAAAAGGTGAATCATCCTTCCTTGCCAGATGATCCATACCATGAATTATATAAAAAATTCTTCCCGAATGGTGGTAGCTCCATCTTTACCTTCGAGTTAAAGGGTGATGCAAATACAGCGAAGGCATTCATCGACAAATTGGAGATTTTCTCTTTATTAGCAAATGTTGCGGATGTTAAATCACTGGTTATCCATCCGGCAAGCACAACTCATTCTCAATTGAGTCCGGAAGAACTTCTTTCTGTAGGTATTAAGCCAAACACAATTCGTTTATCAATCGGTACAGAACATGTTGATGATATTATTGATGATTTAAAACAAGCTTTAGAAAATTAATATTAAAGGAGAACCGCCATGGCTGAGTTTAAGAAAAAAATTACAGATTTAATTGGGAAAACACCATTATTAGAGTTAGCTAACTATAATCAAATTCATAGTTTGGATTCAAAAATTGTTGCTAAACTGGAATATTTTAATCCGGGAGGCAGTGTGAAGGATCGTATTGCAAAGAAGATGATTGAAGAGGCGCTAAAAAGTGGTCAAATTAATCAAGATACTGTAATTATTGAACCTACCAGCGGTAATACTGGGATCGGACTAGCAAGCGTATGCGCCAGTTATGGCTTGAAATTAATAATTACCATGCCTGAGACGATGAGCGTTGAACGAAGAAATCTTATGAAAGCCTATGGTGCGGAACTTGTTCTTACCGAGGGGCCAAAGGGAATGCAGGGAGCGGTTGATAAATCCGTCGAATTGAATAAGGAGATATCGAATAGTTTCATTCCATCCCAGTTTGAAAATCCTAACAACCCTAAGGTTCATGAAGAAACGACCGGTGTAGAGATATGGGAAGATACCGAAGGAACAGTAGAAATCTTTGTAGCTGGTGTTGGAACGGGCGGTACCATCTCTGGCACTGGAGCTTATTTAAGATCAAAAAACCCTAATATCCAAATTATTGCGGTAGAACCGGCAGATTCTCCATTATTATCAGAGGGAAGGTTAGGAGCCCATCGTCTTCAGGGTCTTGGACCAAACTTTGTACCTGGAACATTGAACAAGGATATCTATAATGAGATTATTACAGTTACATCCGAGGATGCTTTTGAAACTGCAAAAGAAATCGCAAAAAAGGAAGGTGTACTTGTAGGGATTTCATCCGGTGCAGCTCTTTGGGCGGCTACTCAGGTTGCAAAAAGACCGGAGAATGCGGGCAAGGTGATAGTAGTAATTTTACCTGATACCGGTGAGAGATATTTATCAATTCCTGATTTTACCTAAATATGAAAAGATACTAAAAAAGGTCTTCTCATTAATTTATTGGATAAGAAAATTATTTTAACTGACCATAGCCTATATATTTTATAACGTCGTATCTCAATTTGATTGTGATAAGGAGTTACTGTTATAAATGTTATTGGTTAATGGTCAGTTTTTGAGGTTTTTTTGATGTGATAAATTCTTGACTTGTAAAGTTATATCCTTTATAATAAATTGAATGTAATAAAATAATTGTGATGCATAGGAAATCATAATCACAAATGAAAGAGTGTGCAGATATGTTAAAAAGCATGACAGGCTTCGGACGATGTGAGATCGCTGGAATGGATCGTAAAATTACGATTGAGATGAAAGCTGTGAATCATAGATACTGTGAGATTGCTATAAAAATGCCTAAAAAGCTCGGCTTTTTTGAAGCGGGTATCCGTAATTTATTAAAGCAATATATCGGTAGAGGTAAGGTTGATGTCTATATTACATACGAGGATTACACGGAGAATAACGTATGTGTAAAATATAACGCTGAACTGGCAAAAGAATACTTGACTAATTTAGAGAAGATTGGTAATGATTTCGGGTTGGAAAATGATATCAGGGTTTCCACTTTGTCCAGATATCCGGATGTCTTTACATTAGAAGAACAAACCATAGATGAAAAGGAATTATGGGAATTAGTTGAGGAAGCTGTGCGAACAGCTGCTGTTAAATTTGTAGAGACACGAATCGCAGAGGGTGCAAACCTTAAGAAGGACATCTTCTCAAAATTAGATAATATGCTTAATCTGGTAGAGTTTATTGAAGTTAGATCACCTGAGATTGTCAAAGAATATCGTAATAAACTGATGACTAAGGTAAGTGAATTGTTGGGAGACACCAGAATTGATGAGGGAGTTCTCGCTACGGAAGTCACGATCTTTGCTGATAAAATATGCGTGGATGAAGAAACAGTTCGTTTAAGAAGTCATATTCTCAATATGAAGGATACTTTAAACGAGAATGATAATGTAGGAAGAAAGTTAGACTTTATTGCGCAAGAGATGAATAGAGAAGCGAATACAATATTATCGAAGGCAAATGACTTAGTGGTAACCAATAAAGCAATTGACTTAAAGACTGAGATTGAAAAAGTCAGAGAGCAGATTCAGAATATCGAATAGAAGTTGGTGAAATGAGGAATAACTTTGAGTAAGTTAGTGAATGTAGGCTTTGGAAATGTGGTAAACTCTGGAAAAATAATCAGTATAATCAGCCCGGAGGCAGCCCCAATCAAACGTATGATACAATCTGCCAAAGATCAAGGGATGGCAATTGATGCGACCTGTGGAAGAAGAACAAAAGCAGTAATTGTTACGGAGAGTGGGCATTTAATTCTATCCTCTCTGTTGCCAGATACGATAGCAGGTAGAGTAAATCAAAAGGGAATTTCGGAGATACAAGATAATACATCGAATGATTAATTATGATTATTTTTTAAGATGATAATAAATATTAAATGAAAGAGATTGGAAGGAGATTTATATTATGTTGCATCCATCATATACAGATTTAATGAAAGTAGTAAATAGCGAGGTTGAGCCAGGAGAGCAGCCTGTTGTAAACAGTAGATATTCTATCGTAATCGCTACTGCAAGACGTGCCAGACAAATTATCGACGGGGCTATGCCTTTAGTAAATGTTACTTATCCCAAGCCACTTTCCATCGCTGTAGAAGAATTAAACCGCTCTAAGGTAAAGATTGTTGGAGATGATGAAACTCCGGAAGAGCAAGAGCAAGTGCAAGATCAACAAAACGATACGAATGGAACAATGGAAGCTTAATTTATTGTATCGATAATTGTATAAGCAAGAGTGAAAATTATGACAGCACTTTCATACAATCTGATATGAAAGTGCTTTGTATTTACGCAAAGTTATGGCTTTACAGTAAAGATTTGTGATTGAGTAATGATAAATGCCGTACTTTGCATAGATTATAAGGTTATGTGAATGAAATGGAGGGAATGGCTTGGTGTCAAATGATCCGGAAGAAGAAAAGATAGATTTGGAAAAAGTGAAAGCCTTCTCAAGAGAAGATAATTCGATAAGCATCGAAACTACAGGACTTTTCGATGAGGAAACCACCTATCATGATTTTGAAGAACCATATGAAATGGTAGATGAGTCTACAAATGAAAAAAATAAGAAACCAAGTAAAAAGAGTCTATTTATAGATTTGATTTTCTACCTTATTCTAATCTTTGTAGTTGTGTATATAATCCCGAATTATGTGATACAGAGAACCTATGTGGATGGGGATTCTATGTTAAATACGTTACATAATGGGGATCAACTTTACGTTGAAAAGCTCTCCTATCGATTTGATGCTTTAAAGCGATTTGATATAATAGTATTTTATCCTTATGGAAGAGAGCAGTCCGACTATTATGTAAAGCGAATAATTGGCCTTCCGGGAGAAACTGTTCAGATAATCGGTAGTGATATCTATATAAATGGAAAAGTATTAAAGGAACATTACGGCAAGGATCCGATTACAGATCCAGGAAGAGCCGCGAACCAGATTAAGTTAGCGAAAGATGAATATTTTGTTTTGGGTGACAATCGGACGATAAGTAGGGATAGCAGATTTAAACAGGTCGGTAATGTAAAGCGAGAAAATATCGGCGGTCGTGCTATGTTTCGCATCCTTCCGTTTAGCCGATTCGGAACGATCAATTAATCAAAAAACAGAACGATTTGTACTTGCAATTTGTATATGAATTAGGTAGAATAGTTTATGTTCTGTTCAGTAGTCAGGAGTATATGTTATGAAAGTGATCAAAGAGCATATAAAAACGAAAAGCTTTAAACAATTCTATCTATTGTATGGTTCGGAGGAGTATTTAAAAAAGCTATATCGTGATAAATTAAAAGCTGCAATTCTGACTGATGAGAATGAGATGAACTTTTCTTATTATGAGGGGAAGAATGTGGATCCATTAAAAGTAGCAGAGGTGGCGAACACATTACCGTTTTTTAGTGAATATCGTTTAATTATCATTGAAAACAGCGGATTGTTCAAAAGCCAGAGTGATATGAGTGATTTACTTGATAAAGCACCTGACAGTACCATTACAATATTTGTAGAGAGTGAAATCGATAAAAGGAACAGACTCTTTAAGATGGTAGTAGATCGTGGAACCGTATCTGAGATGAATGGATTAGATGAGAGAAATCTTAAGCTGTTTGTGACATCCTTATTTGAACAGAGTAATAAAAAAATTACTGAAGCGACGATTAATAATCTTCTAGATAAAACCGGAGCGGATATGATAAATATTTGCAATGAGGTGGAGAAAATTATTAGCTATGCTGTAGATCGTGATGTGATATCACAGCAAGATGTTGATGCTGTAGTTACGACACAGATTAGCGGTAAGATATTTCAGATGATTGATGCAATAGGAAGTCAACAATCGGGAAAAGCTCTTGATTTATATTATGATTTGTTATCTGTGCGAGAGAAGCCTATGTCTATCTTGTATTTAATTATCAGACATTTCAATATCATGCTTCAAGTGAAGAATCTACAGTCGCTTGGCCGTAACGCTGCAACAATTAGTGAGAAAGTAGGAATTCCTCCTTTTTCAGTGAATAAATACGTTGCTCAATCTAGGAATTTTACTTCAAAACGGTTGAAGGAAGCACTGGAATTTGGCACAGAAGTGGAAGAGCAGATAAAGACAGGTAGAATGATTGAGAAAATCGGTGTTGAATTATTTATACTTACCTTTAGTAAAAGTGAGGTTACAAAATAATAGTAAATATCTGAGTTATTTGAACAGTGAGTAGTCTGTTCTGAGAATTCAGTTATTATATATGGAAACGTATCGAAGAGGTCATAACGGCCCTGACTCGAAATCAGGTAGTCCCTAACGGGGCTCGTGGGTTCGAATCCCACCGTTTCCGTTATCATAAGGCTTAAAATCGTAAAGAATATGCGGTTTTAAGCCTTTTTCAATTGAAGATGATATTTACTGGAATTGGTAGATGGTTTATAATGGAACTAATAGAGAGAACGGAGAGATTAATATGAAAAAAGCTTTGATTCATTATTTTACTGGAACCGGTAACTCGCTAGTTGCTGCGGAACAGCTTACTAAAGAAGAGTGTTTATGCGATTATGAGTTCACTTTTCACCCAATTGAGAAAGGGAATCGTAATGATATAAAGGATTTTTCGCTTCATCTATTCTTCTTTCCTGTGTTTGCAACCTCTGTTCCACATATAGTACGTAAATACATCCATAACCTAGAGCCAGGTAATATGGCTAAAGCAGTGGTGATATCTACGAATGGTAAGATTTCTACACGCTTTCGGGATGGTTATCAAGGATGGGCGCTACATCAAGCCAGAATATGCTTGAAGGCAAAGCATTATGATGTAGTACTTAGTGAAACTCTTGATCTTCCATATAACGTCACGATTGTGGCGCCACCTAGGAATGATAAGGTGAATAAAATAATACTTACAGAAGGGCTGAAGCCGCTTTCTATCATAGCAAACCGCATAACGGAACAACAGAGCTACCATCGTAGGATATTTCTTGCCAACTTTCTGTGGTGTATACCCTTTGGAGTGTTATATTCCTTGTTCGGTCGAAGAGGCTTTGGCAAGTTGTTTGGAGCGGATGCCTCCTGCAATCAGTGTAAACAATGCGTTCGTGAATGTCCGGTAAAAGCGATTAGATCGGATGGACGGAGTATTCGTTGGAAATTAAACTGTGAGGGATGCCTAAGATGCATCAACTCCTGTCCGAAGCATGCGATTCAAACATCTACGGTTCGTCTTATCGTGATGTTGGGAGCGATGTTCTTAAATCCTTTTTACCTGATCTATCCGAATGTGAAAGATCGGATTAGTGCTGATTTTACCCCATTTGCAGTACATATGATAGAAGCAATTTACTACGTATTCTCAGTCTTGTTATTCTGGTTTCTACTTGATCAATTAATTATTTTTTTATCTAGATTTACTGTTTTTCGTAAGATATTTGGATTTGGGCATACCAGATTTTATGGTAGATATCATGCGAAAAAAATTAAATAGCAAGATTAGCTTATTCGTGCTGTTTTAGTATCATAGCCAAACGTTTAATACCCTCGTTTATCGTATCGATATCTGAATTTGTATAATTAAGTCGCATAGTATTAACACGTTCCCTGTAAGTGTAGAAAGGGTCTCCAGGAACAAATAATACCTTCGCGTTAGTAGCTTCATGAATTAAGTCAATAGTGGGTAATCCGTTATGTAAGGTTGCCCATATAAACATACCGCCGTTAGGTGTAGTATAGGATACATAATCAGGAAAATGCTTTTTCATCGCTTCAAGCATCGTATTACATTGCAATTGGTACAGGGATTTAATCTTAGAGATATGCTCCTCATAATCATTATGTTGTAAATAGTCATAAATTAAATGCTGACCAAAGATGTTTGTGTGTAAATCAGAGCCCTGTTTTGCTGTTATAACATACTGCATGATTTCTTTGTTCTTTGTACAAAGAAAGCCAAGCCTCATCCCGGGAGTAATTGTTTTAGAAAAGGAACCGAACAATATGCTGTTTTCTAATTTGTTTGCTCCGATATATGGCAGAGTTACGTTATCAAAGCAGAGTTCGCTATAGGGATCATCCTCCACTAGTACTACATTATATTTTTGCAATATTTTATATACCGCCTCACGTTTTTCACTCGAATAGGAAAGACCGGTCGGATTTTGATAATTAGGAACACAATAATATAGCTTAACCTTATCTTTTTTTAGTGCTTCTTCCAATTCACTCAGATTTACTCCGTCCTCCTCTAGGGTCAATGGTATAAATTCGGGCTCGAATAATGAAAATGATTGGATGGCGCCAAGGTATCCAGGTTCTTCGATTAATATTTTATCTCCTTTATTAATAAATACTTTACCCAATAGGTCCAGTCCTTGCTGTGATCCTGTGGTAATCATAATATCTTCCGGTAAGAAATCTATTCCAAAACGTTTCTTATAACGAGTTGCAATATATTGCCTGAGAGGGAGATACCCTTCCGTTGTGGCATATTGAAATACAGCTTCCTTATTATCGCGAATGATTCGTGTAGATGATTCGGATAATTCTTTAAGCGGAAATGATATAGGGTTTGGAAGTCCACCTGCAAAAGATATAATGTCTTTATTACCGCTGACTTTTAGGATTTCTCTTGTGAATGAGGGTTTTGTTTTCTTGATACGATCTGAGTAAATATTCGGCATATACTTATCCTTCTTTCCTTATATTCCCTTTTTGAATTCTTAACGTAAATAATCTAGTCCTGCACAGATTTCTAATAAAATGATATTAAAGATTATAATTTATGAAGTATGAACTTATAAAAAATTATACTTTGGCAAATTATAGCATTGATATTTAAACCATACAATAATATAATTGTATGCAAAACAATATTTGTAATTTGAAGAATGTTTGTGATTGTATGTCTGAATTTGTGAAGATTCACAAGGTAATATTTATTTCATCAGCAATGAGCTTTGTATGCATATTCAATGGAATGTATGAAGATTTGTGCCAATTATTATATGATAAAAGTGGAGTGTTGATGTCAGGATATACAGAATAGATGAATGATATGGAGGGGAAGATATGCCGGTTAATTCCTTTGAAAATTATCCAATGAGCTGGAAACCAAATTTAGTGAAAGCAGATGTGCCCATTTATAAGGAGCTTGCTAACTTACTTGAAGAAGATATCACAAAGGGCAAATTACTTCCCGGTACAAAGCTTCCACCTCAACGTGAGCTTGCAGATTATCTGGATATTAACCTTAGTACGGTATCCAGAGCCTTTAAGTTATGTGAACAGAATGGATTGATATGTGCTTCAGTAGGTAATGGGACATATGTTGCAAGTGATGCAGGAAGTAACCATATCATTCGAATTAATGCAGATTCCATGCAGATAATAGAGATGGGCGCCATTCTGCCCGGTGTATCGCAAAATCAATCAATGATTGGATCTATGCAAAAACTATTAAATGAGCCGGAAGTGGAGAAACTGTTTCAATACGGAAGCACGGATTATACCATGAGTCAAAAAGAAGCTGCTGTGAGATGGATGAAAGCTGCAAATATTAACGTGTCTTCTGAGGATATATTATTCTCAAGTGGTGGGCAGAATGCGATAACGGCAATTTTATCCTCATTATTCAAGTCGGGAGATCGAATTGGAACAGATCCATTAACATACCCTGGGATTAAAACAGTAGCAAAGATGCTGGGGATTCAATTGGTTCCGGTTGAGTCACGTTATAGTGAGATGACAGAGGAGGGGTTAATCAGTGCGTGCAAGAATGATAAGATAAAAGGGATTTATATTATTCCTGATTTTCATAATCCCACCACACATGTCATGAGTATCAATACAAGAGAAATGATTGGTAGGATAGCTAACCAGTATCAATTAATAGTGATCGAGGATGCGATAAATAGTTTGTTGGTAGAAAAACCTCTTCCACCTGTATCCGCCTTTGCTCCGAAAAACAGTATTTATATACTTAGTTTGTCAAAGGTAATATCACCCGGCTTAAGATTAGCATATATTGCAGCTCCTAAACACTTAAAAAATGAGCTGTCTACTGCGTTATATAATCTGAACATTACGGTTTCCCCTTTTCTACTAGAAGTATCCTCAAGACTGATCTTTTCCGGAAAGGCGAACAGAATTGCCCGTGAACGAAGATCAGATACAGTTATTCGAAACAATATGATGGAGATGGAATTAAAAGATTATGTTGTTAAAGGACAGAAAGAATGTCCGTTTCGTTGGTTGCAACTACCGCATACCTTTACCGGAAAGAGCTTTGAGATATGTGCGAAAAATGAGGGGGTGCAGGTGTTTTCAGATGAACGTTTCCTAGTAGGAAGTACACCTCCACGTGGATGGATAAGAATATCTGTTACTGCTACCCGTACAATAGAAGAATTTAAGCGAGGAGTAAAAATTATAAAACGAATTCTAGAAAGTGAGATAGAGACAGGTCAGTTGTTATAAAGAAGCACATAAAAGAGAAGATTTAAAATAAGGGAATAGATTACTAAGTGATTCTAAAATATTAAATGATTCAAATTTCAGTGTTAGATAATATCCTTAACTATCCTTTGGAGGGAATTCCCTCCTTAAAGCATGTAAAAAACCCGGAAATGTGGGTTAAACATTTCCGGGTAATAATTACACTTTGCAAAAATTAAGCGATTTTATTTACAGCCTTTGTTAAGCGAGATACTTTTCTAGCAACTGTATTCTTGTGGAATACACCCTTAGAACAAGCTTTATCGATTTCAGTGATAGCGTCTACTAAGCTTGTCTTAGCGAGATCCTTATCAGCTGCAACGACAGCAGCATCAACCTTCTTAATCAATGTCTTAACCTTGGATTTAATTGCTTTATTTCTTGCAGCCTTAGTAGCGTTAACTAAAATTCTCTTTTTAGCAGATTTAATATTAGCCATTTTTGTATACCTCCAAATATTATTAATATTTAACCGGATTGCTAAGGACATCAAATTGAGAGTGAGATGTTTACTCGAATGCGGTTATTCATAACTTGTTTCATTAAATCCGGAGACACGGACGTTCTAATGGAAACATACTCTTATATAGTAGTCGATAGTAATTGTTCTGTCAATACATAATTTAATAAACTTTGTAGAAAATAATTCAAAAATAGAATAAATCATTTTGGAGGATTATCATTTGAGTAAAATTAGAACTGACTTGGCTTTAGAGGTAAGGGAGAGCTTTCCCGAAGATAATGTTGAAATCAAGGGTGTAATATTAACCGAGAATTTTGATGAAAAAAATAATATCCGTGTTTCGACCGTAGAGATTAAGGATGAAAAGGGAGCCAATGCAATGCAGAGGCCAATCGGAACCTATATTACAATCGAGGCTCCCGATATGTATCAGGGTGATGAGGATTATAATAAACCAGTATCACAGGAAGTAGTGAAGCAACTTAAAAATCTGGCTGGTAATCTGAAAAGAGAAGAGATATTAGTAGTAGGACTTGGTAACAGAGAAGTGACACCCGATGCGTTAGGCCCCCAAGTTGTTGATAATTTATTTATAACAAGACATTTAATTAAAGAGTTTGGTAAAGAATTTAAGGATAAGCATAAGCTAGGAAGTGTTAGTGCGATTGCTCCTGGGGTTATGGCACAGACGGGAATGGAGACGGTAGAAATTATAAAGGGTGTGATTAAGGAGACGAGCCCGAAGTTGGTCATTGTAATTGATGCACTGGCATCTCGAAGTGTTAGCCGTGTTAATACTACAATTCAATTAACCGATACCGGAATTAGCCCAGGGTCCGGAGTAGGGAATAACCGTAAAGCTCTAAATGAAGAGAGTCTTGGGGTTAAGACGGTTGCGATTGGTGTTCCCACCGTGGTTGCAGCGGCTACGATCGTAGCTGATTCTTTGACAACGTATATGCAAAAAAGCGGTTTTAGCGAAGAGGATGTGGATAAATTCATCTCTGAGGTGATGGAACAACAAGTGGATAATATGTTTGTTACTCCTAAGAATATCGATGAATCCATCAAACGGCTAAGCTTTACCGTGTCAGAAGCGCTAAATTCCTGTTTCGCACAGGCGGGATGAAAAATAAAAAATATTTAGCCTGATTTTCCTTTATAATTCGGTAGTTAACATAAGATTACCCGTTGTCCTCACGCCGGAGGGGGTAATAAAAACAAGCTGTCCGAATATAATGAATCAGGCTACATGATTATGCCGATTCATTTGATAGGAGGAGATCATGAAAAATATCCCAACGAAGAAAAAAATCAAGCTTTATCCAATCGTATGGACGGGCATTATACTGGTATCCATCTATATAATATATCGATATGCGTCTTTATCGTTTTCGGTAAATGTTGGCCAAGCTGAGGGTACGATTAAGAATGTTGTTGTATCAAAAATCTGTAGTAAGGTCATGGAAGAAGGTTCCGCACTGATGAACTATACTTCAAAAGGGTATCATGGCACTTCTGGACCGTTTGATTTGATGTCAAAGCACATATCGATACAAAAATTCTCTCTCGATGATAGTTCGCTCACCGCTAATGCGAAGGATAAGACATCATTTCCAGATAGCAAAGCAGACAGCAATGCAAAAAGCAATGATGCAACTCCGGTTATGAGTACGAATGTAGCAAGTGATGAGAAGGGATATTATAAGATAAATGGCGGAGTTACAAAGGAATATCTACTCACGAACGGGCTGGTGTACAATGATTCTTTGAGTAGCAAATCAAATAGTACAGAGCTACTAATCGGATATACTCCCGGTGAAGTAGATGATGCAGAGTCGGAGAATGATGACACCGCCGAAACGGTAAATACTAGTGCTGCATCAAAATATACGCTAGCACAATTGAAGAATTTTAATTTTTTAGTAAGTAATTTTTATGTAGTAGACTCTTCAACACGGGTAACAAAAGATATATTTGATGGAGAAAAATTAATTAGTAAAGATCTAAAGATAAAACAGAAGAATGATAAACCACAGATTCTTATCTATCATACCCATGCGCATGAAGCTTTTTCCGATAGTAGGCCGAATAATTTTGATGATTCTGTAGTTGGTGTTGGTGATGAATTAACGGATATTTTAGAAAACAAGTATCATTATAACGTGATTCACGATAGAACAGGGTATGATATCGTAAATGGGGTACTGGATCGCAGTAAGGCTTATGACCAGGCATTAGCAGGGATAAATAATGTAATGAAGGAGTATCCTTCAATTGAGGTGGTTATTGATTTACATAGGGACGGCGGCGCCGCACGATATGTTACGATTAATGGCAAGAAATGTGCGCAAGCCATGATGTTTAATGGACTGAGCAGGGATAAAGACGGGCCAATTAAAAGACTGTATAATCCAAATCTTCAGAATAATCTTGCATTCAGTCTTCAGATGCAGTTAAAAGCGCGGGATTTGTTCCCTGGATTTTTTGTAAAGAATTATTTGAAGGATTGGAGATATAATATGCATGTTCGGCCAAAGTCCCTACTAGTTGAACTTGGAACTGATAAAAATACTCTGCAGTCTGCAAAGAATTCAATGGAGCCTTTTGCAAAGGTTTTGGATACCATCCTACAAGGAAAGTAAATGGTATCGCATTATCTTGCCACTGAGTTGTCGTTGTGTTATAATCATACAGATAAAATGCATAGCTATATACGCAGGAGGATTGACATGGCCTTAGACCAAAGTAAAATCAGAAATTTTTGTATTATTGCTCATATAGATCACGGTAAATCAACACTTGCTGACCGTATTATTGAGATGACCGGATTGCTCACCAGTCGAGAGATGCAGGCACAGGTGCTAGACAATATGGATTTGGAGAGAGAAAGAGGGATCACCATCAAAGCGCAGACGATTCGTACCGTATACAAGGCGAACGATGGGGAAGAGTACATCTTTAACTTAATTGATACCCCTGGGCATGTGGACTTTAATTATGAGGTTTCCCGAAGCTTAGCTGCCTGTGAAGGAGCGATTCTTGTTGTAGATGCAGCTCAGGGTATCGAAGCACAAACCTTGGCAAATGTATATCTGGCACTGGATCATAACCTTGATATCATGCCCGTTATTAATAAAGTGGATTTACCAAGTGCAGATCCACAACGTGTTATTGCAGAGATAGAGGATGTAATTGGCTTAGAAGCGCAGGATGCACCATTGGTTTCTGCAAAGACGGGTCTAAATGTGGAACAGGTATTGGAGCAGATTATAGCAAAGATTCCAGCACCAAGCGGAGATCGTAATGCACCACTTCAAGCGCTAATCTTTGATTCAATCTATGATTCCTATAAAGGTGTTATTGTATTCTGCCGCGTAAAGGAAGGAACGATTCGAAAGGGTACCGAGATTCGTATGATGGCCACCGGTGCAACCGCAGAAGTAGTTGAACTTGGAATATTTGGACCTGGACAATTTATTCCGACTGAAGAATTATCCGCCGGCATGGTTGGCTATGTAACAGCCAGCCTAAAGAATGTAAAGGATACGCGTGTAGGTGATACCATAACAGACCATAAGCGACCATGTGCAGAACCACTTCCCGGTTATAAAAAAGTACATCCGATGGTTTATTGCGGTATGTACCCGGCCGATGGATCAAAATACGGTGATTTACGTGATGCGTTAGAGAAACTTCAGTTAAATGATGCAGCATTACAATTTGAACCGGAGACTTCAATTGCGTTAGGTTTTGGTTATCGTTGCGGTTTCCTTGGCTTATTACATTTGGAAATCATACAGGAAAGACTGGAACGGGAATATAATCTCGATCTTGTAACAACAGCACCAAGTGTTATCTATAAGGTTCATAAATCAGACGGCGAGGTAATTGAAATCACCAACCCTACTAATTTACCTGATCCATCCGAGATTGCTTTCTTGGAAGAGCCGATGGTGTCCGCTGAGATCATGGTGACGACAGAGTTTGTCGGTTCTATCATGAGCTTGTGCCAGGAGCGCAGAGGAATATATCTTGGCATGGAATATATTGAACAAACCAGAGCATTATTAAAATATGACCTACCGTTAAATGAGATTATTTACGATTTCTTTGATGCACTAAAATCCAGATCAAAAGGATATGCTTCCTTTGATTATGAATTAAAAGATTACGTACAATCAGAGCTTGTGAAGTTAGATATCCTGATTAATAAAGAAGAAGTGGATGCACTTACCTTTATAGTTCACGCGGAGAGTGCTTATGAACGCGGAAGAAAGATGTGTGAGAAGTTAAAGGAAGAGATTCCAAGACAGCTCTTTGAGATTCCAATTCAGGCAGCGATCGGAAGCAAAGTAATTGCCCGTGAGACAGTGAAAGCGATGCGTAAGGACGTACTTGCAAAATGTTATGGTGGTGATATCACCCGTAAGAAGAAGTTGCTTGAGAAACAAAAAGAAGGTAAGAAGAGAATGCGTCAGGTTGGAAATGTAGAGATTCCACAAAAGGCATTCATGAGTGTTCTCAAGTTGGATGAGGATTAGAGTACACACTTATCTATCTGTAATTAATATTATGTTTCTAGATTATGACGGACGATCGAATAGCTCAATTAATGAAAAGATTAATTAGTAAAGTAGATTTCATATGTTTAAGTTAATATAGGGACAATATAAAGAAGGCTGTTACGTATTTGTATTCTATTAGTGATGTGGTAAAATGATTATTATCATTCAAACACTTTGGAGTACGAGATACGAAACAGCCTTTCTAGTATAATTAAGGATTAATGAGTCGTTACACCAGAATAAAACAGAATGAATAATGAGTCTTTGTATCAGAGGGAAATAGAATGAGTAATAAATCTTTGTACCAGGTAGAAAATAGAATGGCTAATGAGCCTTTGTATCAGGGAGAAAAAGCAATGGATAATCAGTCCGTGTCACAGGGAAAAAGTAAAGTGGATAGAGAGCTTTTATCACAGAAAGAAAAGAAGCTAGAGAAAAAAAAGGAGATAGAGAAAATAAAGGACATAGAGAAAAAACGTGACCTAGGAATCTATATTCACATCCCTTTTTGTGCGAAAAAATGTGACTATTGTGATTTCTTATCCGCTCCCTGTACGGACAAGGAGATGAAGGAATATTTTGAAGCGCTTTACGAAGAGATTGAGCAATACCGTGGACATGTGAATTCCTATGTAGTTCCAACTATATTTATAGGTGGCGGAACCCCGTCCGTTGTTGCCTCTTCTTATATAGAAAAAACACTATCGTTAATTAAAGAAGTGTTTCAGATAGATGATACTGGATTGGAAGCGACAATTGAGATAAATCCGGGTACCGTATCGATAGAGAAGCTGGAAAGCTATCAAAAATCAGGTATTAATCGGATCAGTTTTGGTTTGCAGTCCGCTAATAATCAGGATCTGAAGCTACTAGGAAGAATCCATACCTATGAGCAGTTTGAGCAAAATTATCATCTTGCCAGAGAATTAGGATTTACAAATATCAATATAGATTTGATGTCGGCTCTTCCCGGACAAACCTGCGAAAGCTGGGAGAGGACATTAAAGCAAGTATTACAATTAAAGCCGGATCATATCTCTGCCTATAGCTTGATCATAGAAGAAGGGACCAAATTCTATGATATGTATCGCGAAGGGGTAGAGGGTCACAAATTATTACCGGATGAAGAAACGGATCGACAAATATACCATAGAACAAAAGAATTGCTTAAAAATAGTGGATATCAACGCTATGAAGTATCGAATTATTCAAAACCGGGCTATGAATGCAGACATAATCTATCCTACTGGATCGGTACAGAGTATTTAGGATTAGGACTTGGTGCCTCCTCGTATATGGCAGGAGCCAGATTTTCGAATGTGGATGAACTAGACAAGTATATCCAAATCAATAATCATTACGATACGTATGCCAAATCATCAGAATATAATAAAATAATGAAGAATAAAACAGAAGATAATAAAACAGAAGAAAATAGAACAGACGAATATATAACTGAAGATTATAATATTGAAGAAAATACAGTTGGAAACAGTGATAAGAAACAAAAAAGTTATGAAAACATAATAGAAAACCCAACAAGCTCTTTTAATTTAAAAGAGAAAAGAGATAAAATATTAACTATTCGCAAGGATTACCGTGAACTTACAAAAAAGGAGCGAATGGAAGAATTCATGTTCTTAGGATTAAGAGTGTGCGAAGGAATTAGTAAAAGTAATTTTTACGATCGTTTTGGCACTTCAATTGATGAGTTCTATGGTGTAACACTTGAAGAGTTATCGGTAAAGAAGCTGATTATGATTGATGAAGATAATATTAAGTTAACAGAGTATGGGGTAGATATCAGTAATTATGTACTTGCAGAATTCTTATTAGACTAATATTCGGAAAAATGAGATATGAATAAGATTACGATACTCCTATATACTAATGAGTAACTCAAACTTACCAGGTGATGAATCAATATTTACTCCTCTAGATGCACGATGGGAATGAAAGAAAGTTACTTGGTATGATTGTGATATCATTAGTAAAGGAGTACACGATGGAACGCAATTCGAATGAAGTGATAAAAAATGAGGTACGAGATGGAAATATCCGTGGAATCTTAAGAGCTGATTTATCTGCACAGGATCAAATAGAGGATGAAATACTTAATGATGGTAATGAATTAGCTAGTCAACCGGCCACAAACCGGGCTATAAAAGCATCTCCAACCGTAGATTTGCAAAAAGATTCTCTGAGTTAGTTAATAGGATAGAGCGGAAACACAATTATGATTGATACAATCGATCACGGCTGTGCTTCCACTCTTTTTTATTACAAAATTCTACTTATAAAATATAACTATATAATGTACTAAAGATAAAACTCATAATTTGAGATTTTTCAAATACGATTCCTATTATTATTGCCAATATGAAAATTCGAATCCATTTCAGATGGCTATGACCCAATGAAAATAATATTAAAAGTACAATTGCAAAAAATATATTTAGTAGTTCCGTTTCTAATTGTTCGTAGAAAAAACAACTGTAAAAATGGTATCCCAATGTAAATAACACAGCAACCGCTTGCAGCGGTATCACTATATTTTGAGATGACTCCAATTATAAAGCCCGCCAATACGGTAGAAATAATAAAATTTATGATATTTCTTCTCTTGATATGTTGCGCAGGTTCTTTCGACATTCGGTAGCAAACAAGATCACTTAATTGCCAAATTAATTTTATACCATATTATGTAAAATTACCAGACAATTAATAAGTAGATTAATTTAGATTATTTTAGACATTCTTAAATAGAAGTAGTCCATGAAGCCTTTGTATTGTAAGTAATAGAGTTGTATCTGTACTGGTTGAATTCTATTTGTTAACAGCAATATTATTCAGTCTAGAATTAGTTTCTTCTTATATAATAACTCATGTATGTACTGGATTAGAGAACGATTAAAATTGTGATTTCATCACAATTAATTTATAAAATGCCTTGACAAAAGAAATGGGTAGTGATATTTTATATATAGAAATTAGCACTCTACTTAATTGAGTGCTAACAATACAAACGAAGGTGTCATATACGAAGAGGAATTGAGGGTTGGTTATGCAGGAGTTGGATGAGCGAAAACTTAAGATTTTGCAAGCTATTATTCGTAACTATCTAGAGACCGGTGAACCGGTCGGTTCAAGAACCATTTCAAAATATACGGATTTAAACCTTAGTTCAGCAACAATAAGAAATGAGATGGCTGATTTGGAGGAACTCGGGTTTATCATTCAACCTCATACTTCAGCGGGACGCATACCTTCCGATAAAGGATATCGGTTATATGTTGATATGCTTTTGCAGGATAAGGTTCAAGAAGTAGATAATATGAGAGATATCTTAATCCAGAAAGCAGACCGTCTTGAGAATCTTCTTCAACAGGTAGCGAAGCTACTTGCAGTAAATACGCAATATACAACATTGGTTACGACACCTCAATATAAGAAAAAAGTTAAATTCATACAGCTTACGGAAATGGATGAGAATCAACTGCTCGCCGTTATCGTATTTGAACGTAATATTGTAAAGAATAAAATCATCAATATAACGACTACACTAAGTAAAGAAACTTTGCTAAAGCTTAATATTATAATTAATACATTTTTACAGGGCTTAGATTTAGGTGAGATTACGTTACCGGTAATATCCCAGATGAAAGATCAAGCAGGAGATAATCGCAATCTGGTAAATGATATTTTGGATGCAATTATGCAAGCGGTGTCAGAGGATGATGATTTTGAGATGTATACCTCGGGTACCACCAATATCTTAAAGTACCCGGAATTAAGTGATAAGGAGAAAGCAAGCAACCTCCTTTATACATTGGAAGAAAAGAAGGCACTTTCTGATTTTATTCAGGATAAGATGGAAGATGAGGAAAGTAGAGGGATTCAGGTGTTTATCGGCGATGAGACACCGGTAGAAGCGATGAAAGAGTGTTCCGTTGTGACCGCGACCTATGAGATTGAAGAAGGGGTGTACGGTAAAGTGGGTATTATTGGACCCAAACGAATGGACTATAAGAAAGTAGTTAATACCTTACAATCCTTAATGCAACAGCTGGATGATATATTTAAAAAAGAATAATTAACGTTGACCATGAGAAAGGTGGTTTTTAGACGGTGGAAGATATGGATAAAACAATAGAAGTTATGAAAGCAGCGATGGAAAAGGAGAAAGTAATGAAGGACAATTCGAATGAAACAATTGCAAACGAAGTTGGCGATGAGAATATCAACGATATTTTAAATGACAATGTAGTTGAGGAAACAGATGAGATACTTGAAGGTGAAGTTGAAACCGATTTAGAGTGTGATCTTGAAGCTGGTGAAGAAATTAGTGAAGGGAAAGCTGACAAAGGAGTAAAATCATTTTTTAAAAACAGCAAGTCGAAGGAATTATCAGCAAAGGATCAAAAGATTGAGGAATTAACAGATCGTTTAATGAGAAATATGGCAGAGTTTGATAACTTCCGTAAACGTTCTGAAAAAGAAAAATCAGCTATGTATGACATGGGTGTGAAAAGTATCATAGAGAAAATCCTTCCTATTGTTGATAACTTTGAAAGAGGTTTCAGTACTATTACAGAGAAAGATAAGGAAAGTGCCTTTGCTCAAGGGATTGAGATGATATATAAGCAGTTAATCACAGCACTTGATGAAATTGGATTAAAGCCAATTGAAGCTGTAGGGAAAGAATTTGATCCAAATCTGCATAATGCAGTAATGCACGGGGAGGATGACAGCTTAGGTGAGAATATCATATCGGACGAATTCCAAAAGGGTTATGTATATCGTGATATGGTTGTTCGCCACAGCATGGTTAAGGTAGTTAATTAATTCATATACACATGATTCAAGCAGGAATTACGAATGAATCAAAATTTTTTTAATCAATTACATGTTAACAAATTATAAGAAATATAGGAGGAATTGAACATGGGTAAAATAATTGGTATTGACTTAGGTACAACAAATTCATGTGTAGCCGTTATGGAAGGCGGAAAACCGGTTGTTATCGCAAATACAGAGGGTGCAAGAACTACACCATCCGTAGTAGCATTTACTAAAACAGGAGAGCGTCTGGTAGGTGAACCTGCAAAGCGTCAGGCAGTAACCAATTCCGATAAGACTATCTCATCCATAAAGAGACACATGGGTACAGATTTCAGAGTAAATATTGATGATAAGAGATATTCTCCACAGGAAATCTCTGCAATGGTTCTTCAGAAATTAAAGGCAGATGCAGAAAGCTACTTAGGCGAGAAGGTTACAGAAGCAGTTATTACTGTTCCTGCATACTTTAACGATGCGCAAAGACAGGCAACAAAGGATGCAGGTAAGATCGCTGGTCTTGATGTTAAGAGAATCATCAACGAGCCTACTGCAGCAGCATTAGCATATGGTCTTGATAATGAGCATGAGCAAAAAATCATGGTATACGATTTGGGTGGTGGTACTTTCGACGTATCTATCATTGATATCGGTGACGGTGTTATTGAAGTTTTAGCAACCTCCGGTGATAACAGACTGGGTGGTGATGACTTCGATGATAAGATTACAAGATATATGATTGAAGAATTCAAAAAATCTGACGGTGTTGATTTATCCACTGATAAGATGGCACTTCAGAGATTAAAGGAAGCAGCTGAAAAAGCAAAGAAGGAATTATCTTCTTCTACAACAACAAACATCAACCTTCCTTTCATTACTGCAACCGCAGAAGGACCAAAGCACTTTGACTTAAACTTAACACGTGCTAAGTTTGATGAGTTAACTCATGATTTAGTAGAGAGAACTGTAATTCCGGTACAGAATGCACTTCGTGATGCTGGCTTAAACGCTTCCGATGTTAAGAAAGTATTATTAGTTGGTGGTTCTACCCGTATTCCTGCAGTTCAGGATAAAGTAAGACAATTAACAGGTCAGGAACCTTCTAAGACATTAAATCCCGATGAATGTGTAGCAATCGGTGCTTCCATTCAGGGTGGTAAATTAGCAGGAGATGCCGGTGCAGGAGATATCCTTCTTCTTGACGTAACTCCATTGTCATTATCAATCGAGACTCTTGGTGGTGTAGCTACTAAGTTAATCGAGAGAAATACGACTATTCCTACAAAGAAGAGCCAGGTATTCTCAACCGCAGCAGATAACCAGACTGCAGTTGATATCAATGTAGTTCAGGGTGAAAGACAGTTTGCGAAAGATAACAAGAGCCTTGGACAATTCCGTTTGGATGGTATCCCTCCGGCAAGAAGAGGTATCCCTCAGATCGAAGTTACCTTTGATATTGATGCAAATGGTATTGTAAATGTATCCGCTAAGGATCTTGGAACCGGTAAGGAACAGCATATTACAATTACAGCAGGCTCCAACCTTTCTGACACTGATATCGATAAAGCTGTAAAAGAAGCAGCTGAATTCGAAGCTCAGGATAAGAGACGTAAGGAAGCGGTTGATGTTAGAAATGAAGCTGACTCCATGGTATTCCAGACAGAGAAGGCATTAACAGAAGCTGGCGATAAGATTGATGCAGAAGCAAAAGCAACTGTTGAAGCTGATCTTGCAAGACTAAAAGAGTTAGTTGAAAAATCCAATCCTGAGGTTATGTCCGAGGGTGAGGTTGAAGATATTAAAGCTGCGAAGGAAAAATTAATGACTGATGCACAGGCATTATTTGCTAAGTTATACGAACAAAGTGGCGCAGCAGGTGCAGGCCCTGATATGTCAGGTGCTGGCGCAGGTGCAGGTGCAGGAAATGCAGGCGGATACAATGACGATGTTGTGGATGGAGATTACCGCGAGGTATAATTCATCGAAGGGGCAAACCCATTGTAAAGTGAAATGAGGAATTCCGGTCACAGAATGGAGTTTCTTCCATATTAATAAATTGAGGCATAAGGCGGTCAGGATTGACTGCCTATTTGCCGATTTACACAAACGAACAAAAGGGTAAGACATACATTGTTAGTATGAAAGGTGAAGGAAAAGATGGCAGATAAACGCGATTATTATGAGGTCTTAGGTGTCAATAGGACAGCGACGGATGATGAATTAAAAAAGGCGTATAGACAGATGGCTAAGAAATACCATCCCGATACCAATCCGGGGGACAAAGAGGCAGAGGCAAAATTCAAAGAAGCTTCCGAAGCCTATGCTGTACTTAGCGATGCAGATAAGCGCAGACAATATGATCAGTTCGGACACGCAGCTTTTGAAGGCGGAGCAGGTGGAGGAGCCGGTGGCTTTGGCTTTGAGGGAATGGATATGGGAGATATCTTCGGAGATATCTTTGGAGATCTATTCGGAGGCGGACGTTCCAGACGTGCAAATAACGGTCCTATGCAAGGTGCTAATCTTCGTACATCTGTCAGAATTACATTTGAAGAAGCGGTATTTGGAACTGAAAAGGAATTGGAATTAACATTAAAAGACGAATGTGGAACTTGTCACGGCTCCGGAGCAAAACCTGGAACATCATCCGATACCTGTCATAAATGTGGTGGTAAAGGTCAGGTAGTTTATACACAACAATCCCTGTTCGGAATGGTTCGTAACGTCCAGACATGTCCGGATTGTAAGGGAACAGGTAAAATTATCAAAGAAAAATGTCCGGATTGTTACGGCTCCGGTTATATCAGTAGTAAAAAGAAAATTAAAGTTACTATTCCGGCCGGTATTGATATCGGTCAGAGCGTTAGAATCAGAGGAAAAGGCGAGCCGGGTACAAATGGCGGACCAAGAGGAGATTTACTTGTTGAAGTAGATGTAAGCAGACATCCGATCTTCCAACGTCAGGATTATGATATCTACTCAACCGCTCCTATTTCTTATGCTACAGCAGTTCTTGGCGGTGATGTAAGAATTAATACAGTGGATGGTGATGTCCTCTATACTGTAAAACCGGGAACTCAGACGGATACAAGAGTTCGCCTTCGTGAGAAAGGTGTACCGAGTCTTCGTAATAAAGCAGTACGAGGCGATCACTATGTAACTTTAGTGGTTCAGACACCGACGGGACTCAATTCAGAGCAGAAGGATCTTTTGAGAAAGTTCGATGATGCGATGAATGGAAAAACAGCACCGGAAGCTCCTGAGGGCGAAAAAGAAAAAGGAAAGAAAAAATTCTGGAAATAAACGATAAATACTTAAAGGCAAAAGCTTTCAAGATCAAAGACTTTAAAACCAAGGTCTACTAAAACCACAAATTTTGATATCCTTATTACATCTTCGATGAATTCGCTGTGTATCACTAATGAATTTGTCATATAGTATAGCAGGGTCAAAAAGTCGAAAACTCCTCGCTTCGCTCGTCAGACATTCGGTTTTTGACCCTGTACTATATTCCAAATCCATAAGTGAAAACATCAGCTCTTTCATAGGCGAGTAATAAGGATATCAAATTTGTGGTTTCATTTCGTTCGTGTACTATAAAATGGATATTGATTTTAATGATTTTGCCCAAGTTTTGAATTGTAATGTTTATTCATAAAATTTTTTCCTCACCGAAGTAATAAAGGATGATTGTTTGTTATGCGTCACTTGATATTTGATTAGAGGAAGTTATATTTGATATACCTTGCTTCGAGTTTAGTTGAATTAAGAGAGTAATAATGATACGAATAAGTGGTAGTAAAAAGTGGTAGAATTATGTAATAGAAATACCTGAATGAAATACCTGAATGAAATACCTAAGTGAAATACCTAATCTTAATACTGAGTGTAATATCGGAGTGTAACAAACTAGTATTATAAGATAATTATAATACTAAGTAATGTTAATTGGTTTTATAGAGTAATGGGTTTATGGTGTTTTATTATTTATATATGATTAAAATATACGTATACGCCCAGAATTTGTGCTGAGCTCAAATCCGCGGGTGTTGGTGGTCTGGAGGAATGTTATGAAGTGGACGAAATTCACCTTGGAGACAACAACAGAAGCAGTTGATCTTGTGAGTGATATGCTAAATGATTTTGGTATAGAAGGAATTGAGGTTAGTGATAATCTTGGTATTTCCGAAGAGGACAAGAAAAAGATGTTTATTGACATCCTTCCTGAGCTTGAAGAAGATGATGGTTCAGCAACAGTCAGCTTTTATATTGATACGGAGCAGGATGCTGAGCCGATTTTAATCAGCGTGAAAGAGGGATTAAAAGAGATGTCTGCTTATGTCTCGGTTGGTAGTGGTGAAATCACGATATCGGAGACAGAGGATAAAGACTGGGTGAACAATTGGAAGGAATTTTTCAAGCCTTTTCGTGTGGATGATACCATCGTCATTAAACCGACATGGGAAGAACTTACGGATGTAAAAGAAGATGATCTGGTAATAGAGATTGATCCGGGTACATCTTTTGGAACCGGAGCACATGAGACAACAAAACTCTGTATTATTGGAATGAAAAAACATATCAAGCCGGATTCTGTGATTTTAGATGCAGGTAGCGGAAGTGGTATTCTATCCATTATTGCAAAGAAGTTGGGTGCAAAAGAGGTCATGGGAATAGATATTGACGAGAATGCTACCAATGCTGCGATTGAGAATGCACAAGTGAATAAGCTTTCCTTACAAGAGGGTGATTTAACCTTTGTTACCGGTAATATGATTGAAGATGACGGAATTCGAACAAGCCTTGGCAAGGAAAAGTATGATATGGTGGTTGCGAATATTCTTGCAGACGTTATAATTCCTCTGTCCGATGTAATCGGTGAGAATTTGAAATCCGGTGGAATATTCATTAGCTCCGGCATTATTAATATGAAGGAAGAAGCAGTTCGTGAGGCACTTGAAAAAAATCAATTTTCAATTCTTGAAGTGAATAGAATGGGAGACTGGGTTTCTTTTGTTTGTAAAAAATAATTTTATTGTTATAATCTACAACATAAAAATTGTGATGAAATAATTTGATTCGGTAACAATAATAACAAACCTTAAATTATGGTGAAATGTTAATTTGATTATAGTTTCCTGTGGAGAAATCTGCAACTTTGATGAAAGGTAAGGTATTATTATGAGTAGAAATAAAAGCTTAATGCCGGAAGAAGAAAAAGAAGAGATTGCAAAAGAACTGGGTGTTTATGATAAAGTGAAGCAAAGCGGATGGGGCGAGGTTTCCTCTAAGGAGTGTGGAAATATTGTAAAGAAAGCATTCGAGAAAACAGAAAAGTTCGGATTAAAAAAGTAATATTGTTGTTTCTATCTGAAATGTAATCGAGTGATAGCTGCGCTGATTACATTTCTTTTTTTGTACTATCTAGAAAAATGTATCTTATTAAAAATAAAAGTAACATATATGAAGCACCAAAGAATCAAAATTAACTGATTGCGAATATACACTTTGAATTATTTGTTAAAGAGTAATTTAATAATGTTTTAAAATGTTATTGAACATATGTTCTGAATCATATATAATACTAATGGGTAATATCACATATGCTATCTGTGCAGGAAGGTAATTCAAACGTTACATAAGTTATTCTTGCGTACATTAATTATTACAAGGAGAAAAACATGCATCGTTTTTATGTAAATACGAGTCAAATAAATGGCAGTACAATTAGAATTGAAGGTCAAGATGTAAATCATATAAAGAATGTACTACGAATGAAGCAGGGTGAGGAAATTGTAATTTGTAATGGACACGGAAAAGATTGTTATTGTATAATTAGTAAGGTATCGGACAGTGAGATTTTGGCAGATATTCAGTCGGAACAGGATACTGGAACGGAATTAAAAACAAAAATTACACTTTTTCAAGGACTACCGAAGAAGGATAAAATGGAGCTTATCATTCAAAAAGCGGTTGAACTTGGTGTATATGAGATTGTACCAGTGATGACAAAACGCGTTGTTGTGAAGCTAGAAGACAAGAAGAAGGAATCAAAGAAGCTAGAACGCTGGCAATCAATTGCAGAAGGAGCGGCAAAGCAATCAGGGAGAGGAATTATTCCGAAGATTCTCCCGGTACAAACATATAAAGAAGCGTTAAATAATGCATCTAATATGAGCATTGGGATTATTCCTTATGAAAATGCAAAAGGGATGCAATATACCAGAGAAATAATTGATAATCTTTCATGTCATTCCTCCATCGCGGTGTTTATCGGACCAGAGGGTGGTTTTGAAGATGGGGAGATAGAGCAGGCGATTCAACAGGACATTAATCCGATAACCCTTGGAAGGAGAATTCTGCGAACAGAGACAGCAGGACTTTGTGTGCTGTCTATGATGGTATTAAAGTTAGAGGAGTGATGGAAGGGTTAGCGATTCACTTCGTTGCAAGGTAAGGAGGTAGGTACTATGGAGATACAGCTTTGGAGAGAAATTCTAGACCCATATTCCTTGGCAGTTGATGAATTAGTAACAAAGTTTAACCATATTATAGATGAATACAGACATGTGGGGGCGTATTCGCCAATTGAACAGGTAACAGGCAGAGTAAAAACTATTTCAAGTATTTTAGAGAAATCCCAGAAAAAAGGGATTGATTTAAAGAATTTTGAGAATACCATGGAGGATATCGCAGGTATTCGTATTATTTGCCAATTTGTTGAGGATATCGATAAAGTAGTTGATATCATAAAGATGAGATCGGATATGCGTATCAAGAGTGAAAAGGATTATATTAATAACCGTAAGCAAAGTGGTTATCGTTCTTTTCATCTGATTGTATATTACGATGTGGAGACGTTAAAAGGAAAGAAGGAGCTTCAAGTCGAAATTCAAATTCGTACACTTGCGATGAATTTTTGGGCTACGATTGAACATTCTTTACAATATAAATACAAAAAGAATATGCCGGAACACATCAGAGAGCGCCTTGCTTCTGCAGCAGAAGCAATACTGATACTTGACCGGGAGATGTCTGCGGTTAGAAATGAAATTATGGATGCACAAAATTCCTTTACTGTAAAAGCGAATATCGTGGCAGATATACTGACCAATATACAAAACTTGTATAAAGTGGCAAATAAGCAAGAGGTCGTTAAGATACAGGACGAATTCTTTCGTATCTATCAGAATGGAGATCAGGAGGAACTTAGAAAGTTCAGCGATGAACTGGATATGATATCTGCCCGTTACAGAGCACAGAGTTTAAGATAGCTATATTGAATTTAGAATGTGCCCTAGCAAATTCTCAAATTTTGCGCGTTCTCTATTTTTACATAATAGAACGTGTATGTGTATTAAAATAGTTACATCACGATATAGATAATGGAGTGAGATAATGAATTTACCAAAATTATTTGAGGACAGAATGAGAAATCTTTTGGGAGAAGAAGAATATAAGGAGTACTTAAAATGTTACACTAAGCCGCATTATGGCGGCTTAAGGGTAAACTCCTTGAAATCAACACCTGAGGATTTTGAAAAGATCTGTCCTTATTCTATTAAGAGAATACCATGGGTGAAGAATGGCTTTTATTATGATACTGGAGATCAACCTTCTAAACACCCTTATTATTATGCAGGATTATACTATATCCAGGAGCCTAGTGCGATGACACCGGCTAGTCTGTTACCGATTAATAAAGGGGACAAGGTTCTTGATATCTGTGCAGCACCGGGTGGTAAAAGTACGGAGCTTGGCGCTAAGCTTGGTGGAGAAGGACTGCTTGTATCAAACGATATCAGTAATTCCAGAGCAAAAGCATTATTAAAAAATATTGAATTGTTCGGAATACGTAATGCACTAGTTGTTTCAGAGGCACCGAATAAGCTGGCGCAGTATTTTCCTGAATATTTTGATAAAATATTAATTGATGCACCATGTTCCGGTGAGGGTATGTTTCGTAAAAGCCCTGCTATTATGAAAAACTGGGAGCAATACGGCGTGGATTATTATAATAAACTTCAAAAGGAAATCATCCTGTTTGGCGCGTCCATGCTTAAGCCGGGTGGATATATGCTATATTCTACCTGTACCTTTTCGCCGGAGGAGAATGAAGGAACGATAACTTACCTTCTGGATCAATATCCGGAATTTCGCGTGGTTAATGCAATTCCTGATGAACAAGTACAGAAGGATCTTGGATTATCCTTTGAGGGGTTTGATTTTGGAAAGCCTGAATGGGTAGAAGGCAGTGAAGGAAGAGAAGAGTTAAAAAACTGTATCCGTTTATGGCCGCATAGAATTGACGGAGAGGGACATTTTGTAACCTTATTATGTAAGGAAAAATTGAATAATCAAGATATAGTAGTGCTTAAAGATGATGAAATCATTCCATCTGAAGCGGACACAGCTTTCAATTATGACGAGGAACACTATGGTGATGGGAGTGGTTCAAAATCTTTCAACAAGAAGAAAGCATCGAAGCAAAAATATACAAAAGATAATGCAATATCAAAAGCTTCTATGAATAATACAAGCACTTTAAAGAAAGCTGTGAATACCTTGTCTGAGGAAGCCTTGGAATTTATAAAGGAACTGCAATGTCCGATTGATTACAATCAAATCGTGGTACGTGACGAACGGGTATACCTATTACCTGAAGGATTGCCGAATCTGAACGGGCTTCGTGTACTGAGACAGGGCTTATTACTGGGAGAGATGAAAAAGCAACGTTTCGAACCATCACAGGCGTTAGCAAATTCCTTAAAAATAACCGAATACAATAAAATTATTCGTATGTCTTTGGACGATCCGAATGTAATTCGTTATTTGAAATGTGAATCCATCAATCTAAATAAGGATTATTCGGATGGTTGGTATCTGGTCTGTGTGGAGGAATATCCATTAGGGTGGCTTAAAATCACAAAGAACAATGTTAAGAATAAGTATTTACCAGGCTGGAGATGGGTTTAAAGAGATGAAATAGTCTAGAATAGTTAAAATAAGAATAATGCGTTGCAGGAGGAGAGTTTGATGGGAATTCGTTTGGATAAATACCTGTCGGATATGGGAGTTGGTACGAGAAGCGAATTAAAAACCTGGATTCGCAAGGGTCGGGTTAAAATCAACGATGAGATTTGTAACAAGCCTGATACAAAGGTAGATATTCAAAGTGATATCATATTCTTGGATGATAAGAAAATTAATTATGTAGAATTTGTTTACTATATGCTTAACAAACCTGCCGGAGTTGTATCAGCTACAATGGATAACGTAAGCAAAACAGTTCTGGAGTTGATTCAAGATAAGCAGGGGAAGGATTTATTTCCGGTCGGAAGACTGGATAAGGATACGGAAGGACTTTTACTTATCACCAATGACGGAGAACTGGCTCACCGGCTATTATCTCCGAAAAAACATGTGGATAAGGTTTATTTTGCGAAGATCAAAGGGATTGTAACAACAGAAGATATCAAAGTCTTTGAAGAGGGAGTAGATATCGGTGAGGAGAAGGTTACCATGCCTGCTCATCTGAACATTCTTTCCTCAGGTGAAATATCAGAGATCGAGTTAACGATTCAGGAAGGAAAATTTCATCAGGTCAAGCGTATGTTTGAAGCGGTTGATAAAGAAGTGCTTTACTTGAAACGACTTTCTATGGGTGCTTTAAAATTGGATGAGAGGCTTGCTCCGGGAGAATACCGCGAACTGACTGAGGAAGAGCTGAAAAGTCTACACTCAAATAAGTGAAACTCAGAGGTTTTCATAGATTAATATATTAAATATAAAATTGAAATTCAGAAGCTTCCATAGTTTAATTTAACAAATAAGAAAAATGGAACTCAGAAGCTTTCATAGATTAATATATCAAATATGAAAAAGTGAAGATAGAAGTCTTCATTTGTAAAAAATACAAGATATGAAATAGATAGTTTTTTTGGTTGAGATATTGATATAACAAATTAAGAGAAGTTTGATAAGGCGCAAACGGAATTTATAACGGAATGGATGTGGAAAAATGTTAAAAGATATAGATGCGGTTATTTTTGATTTGGATGGTACCTTAGTGGATTCGATGTGGATGTGGAGGAGTATTGATATCGAATATTTAGCTCGTTATGGAATAGAATTACCCGAAGATTTGCAAAAATGTGTGGAGGGTATGAGCTTTTCAGAAACAGCACTTTATTTTAAAGAGCGATTTGATCTTAAAGACCCGATAGATGTAATCAAAAGCGATTGGAATACGATGGCTTGGGATAAATATCTTCATGAGGTTCCGCTAAAAGAAGGGGTACTGGATTTTTTAAAGCATCTGAAAGAAGCAGGGATACCGGCTGGAATTGCTACTAGTAACTCGAAGGAATTAGTAAGCTTAGTAATAGAAAAATTAGGGATTGAGGAGTACTTTTCATCAATTCGAACCTCTTGTGAAGTGGCAAAAGGCAAACCTTCACCGGATATATATTTGTTAGTGGCAAAGGATCTTGGTGTAGAACCCACCAGGTGTCTTGTGTTTGAAGATATTTTGACAGGTGTAATGGCTGGGAAGAATGCTAATATGAAGGTTTGCGCGGTGTATGATGAGTATTCTGCTGAGGAACAGGATGAGAAGATCAAAATGGCGGATTATTATGTACTTACCATGTCTGAAATTTTAGATCAATAGAATATTATTGCATACGGTTATGATCCACTGTACCAGGAATAGTGATCGAGTGAATGAAAATGGAGATTACAATGAAGCAGATGTATGTTCAACAGAATGAAGCGGGACAAAGATTGGATAAACTACTCAGTAAGGTGCTCAATAAGGCGCCTAAGAGCTTTATCTATAAGATGCTTCGCAAAAAGAATATAACCTTGAATGGGAAAAAAGCCGACGGTTCGGAAAAACTCTCCTTACAAGATGAGATTAAGTTGTTTTTGTCCGATGAAACAATTGCACAGTTTAGTGAAGTGGAAGAAACTACAATAGTGGATGCAAAGCTTGATATTATTTATGAGGATCAGCATATACTGATTATCAACAAGCCCCTAGGAGTGTTATCGCAGAAGGCCGAGAAGGATGATATCTCCATGGTGGAATATGTTATCTCGTATCTGGTTACTTCAAATCAGATTACAAAAGAACAGTTGGCGAGTTTTAAACCCTCAATCTGTAATAGACTGGATCGTAATACAGGTGGGATCTTAATAGCAGGAAAATCACTTCTTGGATTACAGGAGATGGCTAGATTATTCAAGGATCGATCCTTAAATAAATATTACTTATGTATCGTAAAAGGGAAAGTGGAAGAAAAGAAGAGGATCGAAGGCTACCTAAGTAAGGATGAGGATAAGAATCAGGTAAAGATTTACTCGAAACAGGTTGAGAATACAGAATATATTTGCACGGAGTACGAACCGATTGCTTATTCAAAGAATGCACTCAAGGATAAAGTAACCTTACATGAAGAGTTGCTTCAAAGAAATAGAGCAAAAAAAGAGGGAGCAGCTAATAGTGTTGATCAAGCTGAATTAGAGGACATTTACGGAAGTTTTACTTTGCTTCAGGTTAAATTGATTACTGGACGTTCTCACCAGATCAGGGCACATCTTGCTTCAATAGGGCACCCTATTATTGGCGACTTTAAATACGGTAATCAAAGAACAAATCACTACTTTAAAAAGAACTATAACTTAAAGAATCAATTATTGCATTCTCATCGAATGGTATTCCCTAAGATAACCGGCGAGTTGTCTTATTTATCGAATAAAGAATTTGTTGCTAAAATACCGAAACAGTTTGAGCAGATAAAAAAAGAATTATTTTGATTTATTATAATTATGATCACGACATGTTGCTCAAATGGTAATGCTAAGTATCAATAGATAGGAATTCGTGTTACAACGATTGTGATTATAATGGAATTTTGAGGTAAATATATTAGTATTAGAGTTTTTGTCTCAATCATTAACAATTTGATATGATTAATTCGTTGGATTGTAATGGAAAATTAAAATGAATATATTTACAATATCAGACAAAGGATATAAAATAGATTGAGTAATCTATTTTGTACAGACTAGGGGGTGCGTGTATGCCGTCATGGAATTCCAGAGGGTTAAGAGGCTCCATGCTGGAGGAAATGATAAACCTGACCAATAATAAATATCGTGAGAAAGGATTGGCACTGATTCAAAAAGTGCCTACGCCGATTACTCCGATAAATATTGATAAGGAAAACCGTCATATTACCCTTGCTTATTTTGAACAAAAGAGTACAGTGGATTATATCGGTGTAGTACAAGGAGTGCCGGTGTGTTTTGATGCAAAGGAATGTGCAGTGGATACTTTTAGCATTAATAACATTCATGAGCATCAGGTTGCCTTTATGAAGGAATTTGAAGAGCAGAACGGGATTTCATTTTTATTAATCCATTATAAAAAAAATGATTCTTATCACTATCTAACCTTTGAGCGTCTTTATGAATTCTGGGAGAGGTCAGTAAATGGTGGTCGTAAAAGCTTTCGATATGAAGAACTAGACGATGAATACCGTATCCCGTTGATGGGCAACAGCTGCATTCATTACCTTGATATCTTAAAAAAGGATTTGGATCGCAGAGAGTACATATAAAATAATAATAGGAAAATGAGAAAACGGTAGAGGGATATCAATACGTTTTCAAATGATGAGGTGAACAATGAATTTTATTGAGATTTTAAATGCGATTATACTTGGAATTGTGGAAGGTGTGACAGAATGGCTTCCGATTAGTAGTACCGGACATATGATTTTAGTGAATCAATTTCTTCACTCGAATTTATCAGAAGATTTTCAAAATCTATTCCTGGTAGTAATTCAATTAGGTGCCATATTAGCTGTTGTCGTTTTGTTTTGGAATAAGATATTTCCGTTTTCCTTCAAAAAGGGAGAAGCTTTAATAAAGACTGATATATTGATCATGTGGGTCAAGATAGCGGTTGCATGTATTCCGGCAGCGATTGTAGGAATTCTATGGGATGATGAAATTGATAAATTATTCTATCGTTATCAAGTAGTTGCCTTGGCTTTAATTATATTTGGTATCCTATTCATTGTGATTGAGAATAAGAATGCGAATCACCGTCCAAAAATCAAATCACTTGCAGAAATCACATTTAAAACAACCATTATTATTGGTATCTTCCAGTTGATTGCTGCTGTATTCCCTGGTGTGTCCAGATCTGGTGCTACCATTATCGGTGCGATGTTAATCGGTGTGTCTAGAAGTGTTGCAGCAGAATATACCTTCTTCTTAGCAATTCCGGTTATGTTTGGTGCAAGCTTATTAAAAGTTGTAAAATATCCTTCTGCTTTTACATCAGATGAATTGATTGTATTATTAACCGGTATGGTAACCGCCTTTGTTGTATCCATCGTAATTATTAAGTTCTTAATGCAATATATCAAAAAACATAATTTTAAAATCTTTGGATGGTACCGAATTGTTCTTGGTGTTATCGTGCTTGGTTACTTCCTTATTCAAAGTATGTAAGGGGTTTTGTTATGGATATTAAAATCGACCGAACCATATACAGCACCAGGCCGGATTTCTCCACCCGTCTGGACAAGGAAAACAGATGCTACGATGTATTGGAGAAGCTAGAGATTTCATTTATTCGAATTGATCATGAAGAAGCAAAGACAATAGAGGATTGCAATGATATTGACCAGCTTTTACAAACTACTATTTGCAAAAATCTGTTTTTATGCAATTCGCAGAAGACGAAATTCTATCTCTTGGTACTACCGGGCTATAAGAAATTTCAGACAAAAGAAGTATCTTCTCAAATAGGTTCCTCGAGGCTTTCCTTTGCGCCGCAGGAGTATATGGAGAAGTTTTTAGATATTACACCCGGTTCAGTAAGTATACTGGGATTAATAAATGATACACAGAACAGGGTTCAGCTGCTGATTGACAAGGATATATTATTGGAAGAATATTTCGCTTGTCATCCGTGTATTAATACGACAAGCCTTCGAATGAAGACTACTGATATTATTCAAAAGTTTCTTCCTTATGTAGATCATGTACCGGTTCTGGTTGAATTATAAACCAGAACCGTTTTTACAATAACAGTTTGAATTATTTCGGTTTTTAAATATATACACTTTAATATATGGGATTATTTTCGTGATATTTGGTTGACAGCGTAGATGGAATAAATTATAATGTAGCAATATTAGCGTGGTAGCGAATTATCACACTACCACGCTAAAGTGTATAAAATAAATAGTTCATTAAAATCAATAATACAGTAAAGAAAGGCTTGGTGCTCAATATGAAGGAAAAGTTATTACATACACCAGAAGGAGTCAGGGACATTTATAATTCAGAATGTGCAATGAAATTATCATTGCAAAATAAACTCCATCATGTGCTGGAGCACTATGGCTTTCGCGACATTCAAACTCCAAGTTTTGAGTTTTTTGATATCTTTAGTCAGGAACGTGGTACGGTTGCTTCAAAGGATATGTATAAGTTCTTTGACAGGGATGGAAATACCCTAGTGCTAAGACCGGATATTACACCTTCCATTGCTCGTTGTGCAGCAAAATATTACAGAGAAGAAAGTATGCCGATTCGTTTGGGCTATATTGGTAATACATTTATCAATAATACAAGTTACCAAGGAAAATTAAAGGAAGTTACACAGCTTGGTGCAGAACTCATTAATGATGATAGTATTGAGGCGGATGCGGAGATGTTGGCGTTAACCATCGAATGTCTATTACAATCCGGATTACAGCAGTTTCAACTAGAAATCGGAGATGCCGATTTCTTGCGTGCTTTAATTGAGGAAGCTGGTTTTGAAGAGGAAGAAGAAGTTTCTGATTTACGTGAGTTGATAGAAAAAAAGAATATGTTTGGCATTGAAGAGATGATTAAGTCTAAAAATATCAACGAGGAATTAAAGAATATCTTTTTTAAGTTATCTGAGTTGTTTGGTACCTCTGATATTCTAGAGCGTGCGAAACAGTTAACAAGTAATGCGCGTGCCGTAAAGGCGATTGAGCGTTTGGAAAAGCTTTATGTGATTATGAATGAATATGGTTATGAAAAATATATTTCTTTTGATTTGGGAAAATTGAGTAAGTATAATTATTATACCGGAATTATCTTTAAAGCGTACACCTATGGAACCGGTGATGCAGTTGCAACCGGTGGTCGTTATGACAATCTGGTAGGACAGTTTGGTAAGCAGGCTCCGGCGATTGGACTTGCAATTGTGGTTGATCAGCTTATGCTTGCATTGTCAAGGCAGAAGCTTCTTCCGGAACCGGAAGCGCAGGATACGTTGATACTGTATAAAGCGAATTATCGTAAACAAGCGGTGGCTCTTGCAAATCACTTCCGAAAGGATGGAATAAATACTATATTACAAAAAGCCAAAGAGGATATCTCGATTGAGGAATATTTATCTTATGCGAATCGAATGAGTATTGGTGGCATTTTATTTTTGGATAACGACAAAGAGATTAAGGTAATCAGCGGGGATGGAACTTCGCAGGCTGCTCTGATGGAGGAGTTTCTTAATTAATAATAGCTATTAAGATGTTTTAATTATAAGGTTTGTTGGTTGATTCTTGAGTTGTATTTAGGCAGGCACTATTTGTAGGTAGGTGAGAGTGCGAGCCTTAACGGAAAGGAAGAGGATATGAGATATATAACAATTGCCCTTGCTAAGGGGCGTCTGGCATTAAAAACATTGGAAGTACTTGAAAAGATAGGAATTACCTGCGAAGAGATAAAAGATAAATCCTCAAGAAAGCTGATTTTTGTAAATGAAGAGTTGAAATTAAAGTTCTTCCTTGCAAAGGCAAGTGATGTACCAACTTATGTGGAATATGGTGCCGCAGACATTGGTGTAGTAGGTAAGGACACCATTCTCGAAGAAGGAAGAAAGATGTATGAGGTGGTAGATCTCGGACTTGGTAAATGTAGAATGTGTGTGGCCGGTCCCGCTTCCGCTATGGAATTATTACAGCACGGTGAATTAATCAGAGTAGCTACGAAGTACCCAAATATTGCGAAGGATTATTTCTATAATAAAAAGCATCAAACGGTAGAGATTATTAAACTAAACGGTTCTATAGAGCTTGCACCGATCGTTGGTTTATCAGAGGTCATCGTGGATATCGTGGAAACCGGTTCTACCCTTAGAGAGAACGGGTTGGATGTTCTGGAAGAGATATGTAATCTATCTGCACGCATGGTTGTGAATGAGGTTAGCATGAAGATGGAACATGAGCGCATTACCAAGATTATTAAGGATTTGCAGGAAGAAATCGCAAAACGTTAAATAGGGATGTGCATATTGACAGTGATGGTTTAGTTTAAGAGAAAGATTTTTGAAATTATCATTAAATTAGAAATATAACAGAAATTGAATCATAATAGAACATATATGAAAGGGAGATAAGCCGATGAGAATTATAGATTTAAATGAACAGACGAAGCAAAATATCCTGGAGGACTTATTAAAAAGAAGTCCGAACCAATATGATGAATATGCAGAAGTAGTTGGTAAAATATTAAATGATGTAAAAGTGAATAAAGATAAAGCTCTTTTTGAATATACGGAGCGTTTTGATAAAACATTGTTAACAGCGGAAACAATCCGCGTTACAGAAGCGGAAATCGAAGAGGCTTACCAAGTGGTGGAACCTGCTGTTGTGGAAGTTATTCGTAAAGCAATTGTTAATATTGAAGCATATCATGCAAAACAGAAGCAATTCAGCTGGTTTGATACTACGGAGAATGGTACAATCCTCGGACAGAAGGTAACGCCGATTGCTGCTGTTGGTGTATATGTACCGGGTGGTAAGGCTGCTTATCCATCATCCGTATTAATGAATGTAATTCCTGCAAAGGTGGCTGGAGTATCAAGAATTGCAATGACTACCCCTCCTGGCAAGGATGGTAAGGTAAATCCCGGAACTCTTGTGGCTGCAAAGGAAGCCGGTGTGACTGAGATCTATAAAGTAGGAGGTGCACAGGCAATCGCAGCACTCGCCTATGGCACGGAAAGCATTCGCAAAGTGGATAAAATAGTAGGGCCCGGTAACATTTATGTGGCGCTTGCTAAAAAAGCGGTATACGGCCATGTTAGCATCGACTCAATCGCAGGTCCTAGTGAAATATTAGTTCTCGCTGATGAAACTGCTAACCCTAGATACGTAGCAGCGGATCTGTTATCTCAAGCAGAGCATGATGAACTTGCTTCTTCCATCTTAATCACAACAAGTCGAGAACTTGCTGAAAAGGTATCGATTGAAGTGGATCAATTTGTTGAGAAGTTATCCCGTAAGGAGATTCTTCAAAAATCATTAGATAATTACGGTTATATTATGGTAGCGGAGAATGACAAAGACATGATTGAAACAGCGAATGAAATCGCTTCCGAACACTTAGAGATTATGACAAAGGATCCGTTCATGATGATGACTAAGATAAAGAACGCCGGTGCGATCTTTATCGGCGAGTATTCCAGTGAACCACTCGGTGATTATATGGCTGGACCAAACCATGTCCTTCCGACAAATGGAACCGCCAAATTCTTCTCACCGTTAAGCGTGGATGATTTTATCAAGAAATCCAGTATCATCTCATATTCCAGAGAAGCATTAGAGCCAATTTATCAGGATATCGTAACCTTTGCAAATTCGGAATATCTGACGGCTCATGCAAATTCGATATCCGTTCGCTTTGAATAATATTGATTGAAATGAAGCCATTTACAAATATTATGGTAAAGGCTGGTTTTTATATTCATTAATACTGTTCCTTTTAGAATAAAATTTGACATTTATAAATGTTATTGTATAATTATAAAAAACGAGAGGGTGAGATCATGAGCAACAGGAATGCAGAGATAAAAAGAAAAACGAAAGAAACTGATATCAATATGGAGTTTAACGTGGACGGTTATGGTGAAGCAAGTATTGAAACAGGAATCGGTTTCTTTAATCATATGCTTGAGAGTTTTACCAGACATGGTTTTTTTGATATGAAGCTTACTGTATCGGGAGATTTGTATGTTGATTCTCACCATACCGTTGAAGATACCGGTATTGTATTGGGTCAGGCAATCAAAACTGCAATTGGGGATAAGCAGGGAATTAGACGCTATGGTTCTTTTGTTCTTCCTATGGATGAGACCCTAGTACTTTGCGCGATTGATTTATCGGGAAGACCATATTTGTCATACGATTTAGATTTTAAGTCGGAGCGTATCGGGTATATGGAAACAGAATTATTAAAAGAGTTTTTCTATGCGGTATCGTATTCAGCAGGAATGAACCTACATATTAAATTATTAGACGGTGGGAATGATCATCATATAGCTGAGGCTGCTTTTAAGGCTTTCGCAAAGGCACTCGATCAGGCAACCGGCTTTGATGAGCGTATAAATGGGGTATTATCTACGAAGGGGACAATCTAAAAAAGAAAGGCATTGGTGTATCATGAAATTATTTCCGGCTATTGACATTAAGAATGGACAATGTGTAAGACTCAGACAAGGAAGCTTTCAGGATGTATTGGTATATTCTGACATTCCGCTTAAAATTGCAAAACAATGGGAAGCGGCAGGAGCTTCCTTTATCCATATTGTTGATCTCGACGGAGCTTTAGTGGGACACTCTGTAAATGATGAGGTCATTAAAGAGATTGTATCTGAAGTTAAGCTGCCAATTCAAGTGGGTGGTGGAATTCGAACCATAAAGGATATCGAGAATAAGCTTAACTTGGGCGTTGAGAGAGTTATTATAGGTACCAAGGCAGTTAAGGATCCGGCATTTATAAAAGAAGCGATTGCTACATTTGGCTCAAAAAAAATCGTAATCGGTATTGATGCAAAGGATGGAATGGTAGCAATTGAAGGTTGGGAAAAGGTTAGTGCTTATCAGGCGGTTAATTTAGCTCTAGAGATGAAGAAATTCGGAGTAAAGACGATTGTATATACGGACATTTCTAAAGATGGTATGTTGCAGGGACCTAATATTGCTCATACTAAAGAGATGGTGGATGTAACAGGCCTAGATATTATTGCATCAGGTGGTGTATCTTCCTTAAAGGATCTGGAGATGTTACAAGAAATCAATGTGTACGGTGCGATAGTTGGTAAAGCGTTATATGAAAATAGAATTGATTTAAAAAAAGCAGTTAACTTATTTGAAAAAAACTAGGAGGTTTCGTTCCCGATGTCAGTGAAAAAAATTATCCCATATATTAATGCGGAAGGTGAAATATCCGCAAATGTAATCCGATTAGCAAAAAGTTATTCCTATGGTGGAGCGGATGAATTATTAATTTATAATTACTCCAAGGATGAGAAGACGAGGGAAGAATTCTTTTCTTTGGCAAAGGAGATAGCGAAGGAAATCGATATTCCTTTTGTTCTCGGATGCTATGTTAAACGCTTAGAGGATATCAAAAAAGCACTTTATACCGGGGCCAGTTCCGTTATGGTAAAATATGCGACACTAGAGAATAAGGCGGTGCTAAAGGAAGCCACGGATCGATTCGGTTCAGAAAAAATAAGCGTGGAGTTGGATATCACAGAATTCTTAGAACAGGAAGAGGCATTAACTGAAAGCCTGGTTCAGCTTAAGGTTGGAATAGTGATGTTAAAGCATGTAACATTGTCCGATCCTGAAACCGAGAAGTTTGAATCGTTCCCAATTAATATATTAATTCGTGACAGCTTAGTTCGTAATGATATGGGTAGCATTCTCTCTTTGGAAAATGGAGTCGGTGTTGCAACCA
Organism: Bacillota bacterium; assembly: GCA_023392615.1. Taxonomy (GTDB): domain Bacteria; phylum Bacillota; class Clostridia; order Lachnospirales; family Lachnospiraceae; genus Mobilitalea. Next base: position 493,457 of record JAEVYT010000030.1, read on the forward strand.
ATTTCTTTGAAGATAAAGATATCATGAAAGCGAAGATTGCACTAAAGGCAGGAGGAATCGAGGTGAATTCCTATGACAGCAAGATGTCATTTTGTGAGTTCAAAGTCAATGCGGATGGATTACTTCCGGTAATCGTACAAGATTATCGAACCTCCGAGGTTTTAATGCTTGCGTATATGAATGAGGAAAGCTATAATAAGACTGTTGCCAGCGGCAAAATGACTTATTATTCAAGAAGTCGCAGCTGTTTGTGGGTGAAGGGTGAGACCTCAGGACATTTTCAATATGTGAAAGAACTCAGTCTGGATTGTGATAATGACACGATTCTTGCGAAGGTTCTGCAAATTGGCCCGGCCTGTCATACCGGGGAACAGTCCTGTTTCCATAAAGAGCTTGTGAAAAAAGAATATAATAATGAAGACCCACTTCATATATTTAATGATGTTTATCATGTTATCATGGATCGTAAACTTCATCCGAAGGAAGGTTCTTATACCAATTACTTGTTTGATAAAGGAATTGATAAGATTTTGAAAAAATGTGGTGAGGAAGCGACCGAAATTACGATAGCAGCGAAGAACCCGGGAGCGGAAGAACTTCGTTATGAAATTGCGGATTATTTATATCATTTGATGGTTCTTATGGCGGAATGCGGTCTTGATTGGAGTGACGTCACAACAGAGCTGGCACACAGAAAATAAATCTGGAAAAAAATCAATTTTGATGTTAGTATATTAGTTGCGAATAATACTATTATTGATTCAAGTACCGAATGTATTCTGTGAGTAAAACAGATATCATATGTACAGGGCTTGGCTCCCGGTAAAATATGTGATTTCTGCTTTGTTCACATATTACGTTCGACACTTGAATCAAAATTATATCTAACATGTATTAATACAATCTAGGAGGCAATTAACGTGCAAGTATACGGTGTAAATGAACTGAGAAAAATGTTCTTGGAATTTTTTGAAAGCAAGGGACATTTGGTGATGAACAGCTTTCCGCTGGTTCCCCATAATGATAACAGCTTATTATTAATCAATTCCGGTATGGCTCCACTAAAGCCATATTTTACAGGACAAGAGATACCACCAAGGAATAGAGTAGCAACCTGTCAGAAATGTATCCGTACCGGTGATATCGAGAATGTTGGAAAGACTGCAAGACATGGTACATTCTTTGAGATGTTAGGCAATTTCTCTTTCGGTGATTATTTTAAACAGGAAGCGATTGCTTGGTCATGGGAATTCTTAACAAAAGTGGTAGGACTCGAGGCGAGCCGTTTGTATCCTTCCGTCTATGAGAATGATGATGAAGCGTTTGAGATATGGGAAAAGGAAATCGGTATTGCACCGGAGAGAATTTTCCGTTTTGGTAAGGCAGATAACTTCTGGGAGCATGGCGCTGGTCCTTGCGGCCCTTGTTCAGAGATCTATTATGACCGTGGTGAAAAATACGGCTGTGGTGAACCTGGTTGTACCGTAGGTTGTGAATGTGATCGCTATATAGAGGTGTGGAATAACGTATTTACCCAGTTTAATAGTGATGGCAATGGTAATTACACAGAGCTTGAGAATAAAAACATCGATACCGGTATGGGTTTGGAGAGACTTGCAGCAGTGGTTCAGGATGTTCCATCCATCTTTGATGTAGATACAATGAAAGCAATCAGAGATAAGGTATGCGAACTTGCACATACAAGCTATCAAGCAGATGCAAAGAAGGATGTATCCATCCGTAAGATTACAGATCATATTCGTTCCACCACCTTTATGGCATCCGATGGTGTTATTCCTTCCAATGAAGGAAGAGGTTATGTGTTCCGCCGTTTACTTCGCGGTGCAGCTCGTCACGGAAGATTACTCGGAATTGAAGGCGACTTTATGGCGAAACTTGCTAAGGTTGTTATTGAAGAGCATAAGGATGGTTATCCGGAATTAGAAGAGAAGAAAGAATATATCTTAAAGCTTCTTACCATTGAAGAAGAGAAATTCAATAAAACAATTGATCAAGGTTTAAATATTCTTGCTGAGATGGAAAAAGAGTTAGAGAAAAACGGTGGTAAAGTCTTAACCGGTGAGGATGTATTCAAATTATACGATACCTATGGCTTCCCATTTGATTTAACAAAGGAAATCCTAGAAGAAAAAGGCTTTGAAGTAGATGAAAAGGGCTTCCGCGAAGCGATGGAAGTGCAAAGAGTAACGGCTAGAACTGCTAGAAAAACAACCAATTACATGGGCGCAGAAGAGACAGTATATCAACAGATTGATGCGGGTATTACCTCCACTTTTGTTGGATATGATTATTTAACCTATGAGTCTGAAGTTACAGTATTAACCTCTGAAACTGAAATCGTTGAAGAGTTAGTGGCAGGACAAGTTGGAACGATATTAGTAAAAGAAACTCCTTTCTATGCTACCAGCGGTGGACAGGCAGCAGATTCCGGTATTATCACTACAGCAGATGCTGAGTTTGAAGTAGAAGATACAATCAAACTTCAGGGTGGTAAGATTGGACATGTAGGTACCGTAACGAAGGGTATCTTCAAAGTGAATGAGAAGGTTTCTCTTCAGGTAAATGCTGTTCAGAGAGCTTCCACTGCGAAGAACCATAGTGCTACTCACTTATTACAGAAGGCATTAAGAACGGTTCTCGGAACACATGTAGAACAGGCAGGTTCCTTTGTAAGTGAAGACCGTTTACGTTTTGATTTTACACATTTCTCCGCATTAACATCGGAGGAATTACAAAAGGTTGAAGAGATCGTAAATGAGCAGATTGCAAACAATCTTGGAGTTATTACAAAAGTAACGAATATAGAAGAAGCAAAAAAAGAAGGCGCTATGGCGTTATTCGGTGAGAAATATGCAAGCGATGTTCGAGTAGTAACGATGGGTGAATTCAGCAAGGAATTATGTGGTGGTACCCATGTTGCAAATACAGGTGTAATCAGTGTATTCAAGATTTTAACAGAGACAGGTATTGCAGCCGGTGTAAGAAGAATCGAAGCGTTAACCGGTAATGGTGTATTCGCTTATTATAAAGAACTTGAGAAGGAACTTGCAGCATCTGCTAAAGTTGCTAAGACAGAACCGGCTCAGTTAACCGCTAAAATTGAAAGTTATCTCGAGGAAATCAAAACATTAAAATCAGAGAATGAAAAGCTAAAGAGCAAACTTGCTAATAACGCTCTTGGTGATGTTATGAATCAGGTTGTTGAAGTAAAGGGCGTTAAGTTATTAGCGGTTCAGGTTCCTGATGTAGATATGAATGAACTTCGTAATCTTGGCGATCAGCTTAAAGAGAAGTTAGGAGAAGGTGTGATTCTTCTTGCATCTTCTACAGCACCGGATAAAGTAAGCTTAATCGCGATGGCTACTGACGCAGCTATGAAGCTGGGCGCACATGCAGGTAATCTCATTAAAGAACTCGCTTCCTTAGTTGGCGGCGGTGGCGGCGGTAGACCGAACATGGCACAGGCTGGCGGTAAGAACGCAGCAGGTATTGAAGCAGTCATTGAAAAAGCGAAGGATGCGTTAGCAGGACAGATTAAATAATAGATTATTAATTAGTATAAAAAGAGCAGTTGTAAAATAGTAAGTTAATTAAGGAAGAAAGTTATATCGCTTTACAGATAATGGTTGAGCTAAATAACTTGAGATCCGATTAATCACTATTTTGCAGCTGCTTTTTCACATATGCTATCAGTTAATTCTAATTTGCCTTTAAGAAAGCTCAGTATTTTTACTCTATCCTCATTTCTTAAGCCCTTTCGTATTCTCGGAACTACTTGACCGATTATTAAAGAGATAAAGGCTACAACAAATAATATAATCGAATTTTGATAATTAGGATTCGTTGGACTAGTGAATATATTGAAGATAGCACTAAATAGTACACAGACAGTGCTGATTGCAAATACAATCATCATTGTTATCTCGAACAAAGTAAAACCAGTAGGTTTGTTAAAATGCCCCTCGAGATAGGTGCCCTTATCCGAAGGTAATAATTTGCCCACGAATTTTGGAGGATTATATCTTGCACTAAATCGATTTGCATCCGAGAAACGGAGAGTGAAGCAATCATCCTTCACTTTGCCGATGTAATCACCTTCCATATATTTTTTATCAATGTTTTTGTCTAAGATATCAATACAATCTTGATAACTTTTCTCTGTGAAGAAAGTGTACACTTCTTTATCTTTCATTTGTGGCTCCATTCCTTTCATTTTGCTCAAGGTACAAACAAGACACTTTATTTTTCGCTCTTAGATACTTCATTTGTTTGATGTATGTATTAGGAGTTGAGATGAAGTAAATAGCTAAGGAAAATCCCTATGAAGATTCCTAACACGATTCCTAAAATTATCCCTATTATAAAGTATTCTTCTTTTGAGGATTTGCGTATCCGGTCACGGTTGTATTTATAATGAAAGCTTCTTACATCTAGTAAAATTATGATTAGTAATATATAAGTGAACACAGCCGAAATAATCGGAATAAATGCCCATTCTCCATATACCACGGATAATGACATTAGAATTGTCATGACTAAGTATATTGCAAATGAGATGCTTGTAAGGATGATAACGATTTTTGTTGAGGGGGAAGGCTTATATTTTACCAAGGGAGCCCTTTTATTGGCTGATTGGTGTTCATTATGTACTGGCATAGATTTATTCTCCTTATATTTTGAGTTTACTAAGCTATTATATAACTATTATTTTACAATAGCTAGCATAATGGTTAATAATACCATGATTAATTACAAAGATTGATACAAGGATTAATTGTCAACCATATATATAAGATAGGTTGACAATGCCGATGTGTGGTGGTATACTTCATGTATCAACAAGCGGAAGGTATATTAATCTGCTTTATAAAAATTTAGTTTACTACATGGAGGATATCATGAATACTAACAGTAATAAGTTTAAAGTAATTGATATGGTTTATATTGCAATGATGGCGGTTTTGATCGCGATCTGTTCCTGGATTTACATTCCTACTGCAGTTCCGTTTACATTACAGACCTTTGCTGTGTTTTGTACGGTAGGGTTATTAGGCGGTAAAAGGGGTACGATAGCAGTTTTGATTTACATATTAATGGGCATGGTTGGTATTCCGGTATTCCAAGGATTTAGAGGTGGTATTGGTGAGCTGTTCGGTATGACCGGTGGGTATATTATCGGATTTTTATTTTTGGCGATCCTATATTGGGTGATTACACAGTTCTTTGGGTCAAAGCTGATTCCCATGGTGATAGCCATGGTAGCAGGTCTTATGGTTTGCTATACTTTCGGAACGCTATGGTTTATGTATGTATATGGCAATAGTGTTAAACCGATTGGTATTGTAGCAGCATTAAGTATGTGTGTATTTCCTTTTGTATTATTTGATTTATTAAAGATTGCTCTAGCTGTTATAATAACAAAGAGACTATCCAAATATGTGCAACGTTAAATTACGTCCACACCATGTTCTATGTATCACTTTTTTTGAAGGAAAAGGATATAGTGAGGAATTTGTTGAGCAAATGACTCGAGTAATTAGGGAACTGAAGAAAAATCCACACATACAGCTAACACAAGGGGAAGACCAGATCTGTGCTGCATGTCCAAATAATAACGAGCATCAAGGGAAATGTTTTGAAAAGGCATCAAAATATGATAAAAAGGTGAATGAGTTATGTAAACTGAGCCCAGACATATTGATAGAGTGGAAACTGCTCCATGAAAGGGTGAAAAGATATATCCTTGAAGCAGGAAAATTATCCGATGTATGTGGTGATTGCGAATGGAGCTCAATATGCATGAAAATTGTGAAAGATTAAGTATAAGTAGAAATACTTGTATTTCATGTAGAATTATGGAGAATCATCATGATAAACCAAGCTGAGAAACTGTTCTTAAATATCAAAAAGAAGTTGACGAAAATGAAAAATATGCTATAATACTTTTAGTGCTATTCAAAAAATACCCAAACAGTTGTTTACGCACAATACACAACTGGAGGGAGGTTAGGTGTGAGACTATGTCAAATGTTATTGTAAAAGACAATGAAACTTTAGATAGTGCTCTCCGCAGATTCAAAAGAAACTGTGCGAAAGCCGGTATCCAACAGGAGATCCGTAAGAGGGAGCATTATGAGAAGCCAAGCGTAAGACGTAAGAAAAAGTCTGAAGCTGCTAGAAAACGTAAATATTAATTTTACACGAACTTCCAATGAACATTCATTGGAAGTTTTTTATTTTGAAAAGATTTAGCTCGTCAATATGCATAACATAAGGGATGAATAAGAATTGCATAACATATTACTTAAGCAACACGCTCTCGCTTGGATGAAGTACGTAGTGGTGCATAAGGTCGCGGAGTACGCTACCTAAGCACCATCGACTTCATACAGTTGCTTAAGTATAGATGTTGTGCAATTCTTTAATATACATTGTGTTGGGCATATTGACGGATATAGTATATGATTAATAATTAAAGTACTCTATTCTTCTAGTAAATAAAAAATATAGTATATAAAAAACAAGGTAGGATATACGTTTCGTTTTAACATCTTTTCCTACTTTTCATCAGTCTGTTATTATTAGTCTACATTTTAGAAAAAAGTCATATATTATTACAGTATCTGCGAAGGATTTAGGGGGCCGCGATGAAGGATAACCTGAAATCATCTCATCAAAAATTTAAAAAAATAAATAAAGACACATTATATAAAGGTCTAAACAAGAAAAAGAAAATCAAATCAAATCAATCACCCACCTATTTAGAAGAGTTATCAAATCGAATTCATTTGCCTGCTGACATACTGGCAGGAGCTCCAATAATTACGGCAACCGGAAGAAATGAGATTTGTCTTGAAAACTATAAAGGTATAATTGAGTATAATGGCAGCGTAATTAAGGTACAAACCAAGCTATGCAAAATCTGCATTGAGGGAAAGCAATTAAATATACTGTATTTTACAGAAGATGAGATGAGAATTACCGGCTATATCCAGGCTATATATTACCAATAATTCTATGTGAGTGATTTATCTGAAGTATACGAATATACATAAGGATGATGTAAAATTCAGATTGTTAACCCCTTAATTAATGAATCACAGTTAAGGACCTGGAGGGATGGTCATGCTAACTAAATTATTAAATTGGTTCCGTGGATATTTATATGTGAGGATTAAGGGTTCTTCACCGGAACGATTTATCAATCTTTGTTGTAATAAGAAGCTATTTATATGGGATTTGAAACAGATTGATGACGAGTATCGATTCCATATCTCAATTAAAAATTATAAAAAACTGAAACCAATTGCAAAGAAAACGGGAATAATACCAAGAATTATCAAGAAAAAGGGTTTTCCGTTTTTTCTCTATAGAAATCGAAAGAGAAAAGGATTTTTTGTGGGTTTGCTCATGTGTGTTATAATTATATACATGATGTCCTTGTACATATGGAATATAAGTATCGTAGGTGGGTCAAAATATACGACCGAAGCAATGGTTAAATTCCTAAGTAAAAATCAGGTACATACCGGAATGCTTCAAAAGAAGGTTGATTGTCAAGAAATTGAAGAAACCATTCGTCTAGCTTATAAAGATATCGGATGGGTATCAGCTGAGATAAGGGGTACACGCCTTATCATCAAGATAACGGAAACAAATATGCCGGCTCCTGCGAAAGTAGCAATGTCGCCCAGTCATATGGTTGCTACCAAGGATGCTATTGTTGAGAAAATTATAACAAGATCAGGAACCCCAATGGTAAAGCCGGGTGATGTAGTAAAAAAGGGTGATATATTAGTCTCCGGTATTCTAGCAATTAAGGGTGATTTTGATGAAATACAGCGGTATCAGCCTGTTGTAGCTGATGCAGATATTGTATGTAAATCCTTTTATAATTATAAAGAAAGCTTTTCAATGATATATCATAAACGTATTTATACAGGGAAATCAAAAAAAGGATATTATTTTGGGATTTTCGGGAAAAAATTATTTTTATATAATCCTAGAAATTCCTATGACAAATATGATATAATTACAAACGAAAATGCGCTTCATATTACCGATTCTTTTTATCTTCCATTTTTATATGGATCTATTAAGACTAGGGAATATAGTGAGGAAAAGTATAATTATACGAAGGAAGAGGCAGTATCTTTAGCAAAGGAACATTTGAATAGATATTTAGATAACCTTAATAAGAATAAAATCAAAATTACAGATAATAATATTCAAACTACGATTGAGAATAATGAATGCACAACACAGGGCAGAATCTTAGTGGAAGAGCCAGCATGGGAATATAAAACGATACAAGAAGACGAGTGGAGGATAGAACAGAAAGATGAGCATAACGGAGACAATAATTGATATACCTGCTGAACATGAGAAAAATGTTTTTGGAAGATTTGATGCGTATGCTAAAATAATAGAGCGTTCTTTTAATGTTACGATGATTGCAAGAAACGGTGAAATCAAAGTTGTTGGCGGTGCAGATGATGTTGCCAGAGCAAAAAGTGTATTTATTCAGCTTTTGGAGTTATCTAAACGTGGCAATCAAATCACGGAGCAAAATGTTAATTATGCGATCTCTCTTTGTTATGAAGATAAAGAAAGAGAAATTGTTGAAATTGATAAGGATCTTATCTGCCATACAATTACAGGTAAGCCAATCAAACCAAAAACATTGGGTCAAAAATCTTATGTAGATCAGATACGTAAAAAGATGATTGTATTTGGAGTAGGCCCTGCCGGAACAGGTAAAACCTATCTGGCGATGGCGATGGCGATTACTGCTTTTAAAAACGATGAAGTAAGTAAAATTATATTGACTCGTCCTGCGATTGAGGCGGGAGAGAAGCTGGGATTTCTACCGGGTGATTTGCAAAGTAAGGTGGATCCATACTTAAGACCACTTTATGATGCATTACATCAAATCATGGGACCGGAAGCATTTCTTAAGAATACGGAAAAAGGATTGATTGAAGTTGCACCACTTGCTTATATGAGAGGTAGAACTTTGGATAATGCTTTTATCATCCTAGATGAAGCACAAAACACAACACCGGCACAGATGAAGATGTTTCTTACCAGAATCGGATTTGGATCAAAGGTTGTTATCACTGGTGATATGACACAAAAAGATTTACCGATTGGTGTAAAATCAGGTCTGGATGTGGCAATCAAGGTGTTAAGCAAAATTGAAGATATTGGTTTTTCTTATCTGACCAGTCAGGATGTTGTTAGACATCCATTGGTACAAAAAATTGTTAAAGCATATGATTCCTATGAAGAAAAGTTAAAGAAGGTTGAGACAAAGGCATTGGATCATGATAAATACAAAAGAGAAAGAAAATTGAATTTTAAATCCGAAAAGATCAGAGGAAACCGGAATGAAAAAAGATAATAAGGAAGGTTCTGTTATAGAAAAGAAAGGCTTTTTATCTCTGTTAATAAGAAGAAAGAACAGGAAGAGTAACCCTGTTTTTATCTCAATCCTACCGATTTTGTCCATGCTGTTTGCAGTATGGCCGAATACTCTGCTAAGCACCTCTGGAGCAGAAGTTGCGAAGATCGGAATTATTACTCTGATTTTAACTGGGACAATCACCTTTTATATACGCGTGAATGAGGAAACAATACTTAACCTACGTCTTTCAAAAACTATTATTGTATTTGGGTACCTTGGCTCCATTGCTTTGTTATTTCTATTACCAAATCCGGAACTTGATAGCTTATGGTTGATTGGGGGTCTCTTAATATCAATGCTAATTGATAATAAGCTTGGACTACTCTGTAATTTTATTCTTGCTTTTCTCTTGGGATTTTCGCATAGCTTAGAACCACAGCAGTTGATCCAGCTTTTAATTGTATGTGTGTTATTAAGCGTATTATCCGGTGCAATTAAAAATAAGGCAACTGTAGTGTATGCGGTTATCATCATATTATCAATAAATATTACAGTAGCGTTTGCAATTAATAATTTTTCATTTAGTAAAGAAATGAACTATGATTATGTCCGATCACTTTTTAACATCTTGACGGTTATGGTTCTATCTTATATAATAGCTTTTTTATACCAAAAATTTATAAAGAAAGAAATACCAACAACAAATCCAGTGGATGACTCTTCGCTTAATCAATCGGTGCTTGCTATACAAGAGTTAGCTACATCCGATGAGATGATGACAAAGGGGTTTGAATCAGAACTGGAGAGAAAGATTAAAAAACAGCTAGCAACCAGTGAAACAAGTCGGGATAACGGCACGGATTGTGATAAGACAAGTTATGAGAAGCTATGTAATACCGATAATGAGCTTATGAATGAATTGAGAGAGAAATCAGAGGAGTTGTATCTACATTCCTTACTTATCGGAGAACTATCTGAACGCGCTGCTTCAATCATTGGAGCAAACGCTAAACTCGCAAAAGCCGGTGGGTTATACCATGAAATCGGCAAAATCAGAAGTCAATACTATATTGAAGAAGGATTACGATTGGCAAAAGAACACTCTTTCCCCGAGGAAGTAGCAGCGATTATCAGAGAACATAATGTAAAATATGATAGACCAAGTTCGGTTGAAGCAGCAATTGTCATGCTGTCGGATAATGTGGTTTCTACTATTGACTATATTGAAAAGACAAATGATAACCGATATACAACGCATAAAATCATTGAGAATATCTTCCAGATGAGGTTGGAAAAGGGAACGTTTGATGCTTCTGAATTAAATTTGAAGGATTTTAAGCTTTTGAAAGAATTTTATCAGGAGGAATTTAAAAGTAAAAAATCATAGACTTTATACGGTCAATCAGAAAGGCTAGATAAAATGACTTATAATATTGAATATGAAGCATTAAAAAATATGAATTTTGATTATGAAGCATTAATTAAGAGAGTGGTTGAGGGATGCATCGATTACGAAGAGTGCCCTTATGAAAGTGAAGTCAACGTGTTGTTTACGGATGATGAGCAGATAAAACAGATTAATAAAGAGTACCGTGGAATCGATAAACCGACGGATGTCTTGTCTTTTCCATCGATTGAATATGATACTCCCGGCGACTTCTCCCGATTAGAGGATGAGTATGCACAGTGCTTTCATCCGGAATCGGGTGAACTGCTACTAGGCGATATTGTTATCTCGGTAGATCGGGCACAGGAACAGTCTGTAGAATATGGGCATAGTATGGAGCGTGAGATTGCATTTCTAATCGCTCACAGCATGTTTCACTTATTTGGATATGACCATATGGAAGACGAAGAAAGATTAGTAATGGAAAAAAAACAGAATGAGGTTTTGGACATACTTCAAATTAGAAGATAATCCCCAAAACACATAGAAGGAGGCAAAGGAATGCATAATAAGAAAGTTATTACCATTTTCCTTATGACTTTACTCGTACTAGTTTTAATAGGTTGCAAAAAGAAAGACGAAGATAATAATATCACACAACCCTCAGTAACAACCGCTCCAACCAAGCAACCTACACAGGAAGTTACGCAGGCACCAACTCATGACGGAGAGATGAAGAGTTATCTCTCAGGAGAATGGGTTCCAAATGATATCGGAACAAAACGTCCAATTGCGTTCGCGTTTAACAACTTCAAAACAGTTAGAAATCAGTGGGGGATCGGACAGGCTGATATTGTTTATGAATGCTTGGTTGAAGGTGGAATTACAAGATTATTAGGGATTGGTGAAAACTATACAGGTGATCGTATTGGTTCAACCAGAAGTGCCAGACATTACTTTGCAAGCATAGCTGATGAGTATGATGCAATTTATATTCACTTTGGTGGCACTAGTTATGCAAAAGATAAAGTGAATGAACTAGGGTTAGATGAGATAGACGGTATTACTGGTAAGGGTGGCACTATATTCTATAGAGATGAAAGTATAAAAGCTCCCCATAATGCATTTTCCAGTGAGAAATTAATCAAAGAAGGTTTAGAGAAATATGGGTATGAAACGAAATATGCGAGTGATTATAAACCACATTTTTCATTCTATGATAAAGACACAGTACTGAGTGATGGTACAGCTGCTGATGGGCGAGTTGGTATTCACTTTTCAACTTATAATGATCCGTATTTTCAGTATAACGCAGGTCAAAAAGTTTATGAACGTTTCCAGTTTGGTGAGAAACATGTAGATTCCCTTACAAATAAACAGTTAGCATTTAAAAATATCATAATTCAATTCGTTAAGGAATGGAATATTGATAAGAAGGGCTATCAGACCATGGATATCGTTAATGCCAGTGGTTCTGGTTATTACATTACAAATGGTAAGAAGATAAACATTACCTGGAAGAAAAAAGAAGCAGAACATTGGATGAGATACTACGATGAATCTGGTAATGAATTGACGATTAATCCAGGAAAAACTTATATCGCATTGTTCCCGAATAGTCGTACCAATGACGTGACATTAAAATAAGTATTATATTGTATATAGAATGTATTGTTTGAGTAAATAAGTCAATAATCCTAAAAAGCATCAACAAAGCAAAGATGAAATACTGTCTTTGATTTGTTGATGTTTGGTATGCTTTGGCTAGTGTTAATGTTTACTACATAGGATAAATGAAGGAGCAGGTTATGTCAGCAAGAGAAAGAAGAAATAATTTTTTAATGCAGGGTAGTATCCTGGCAGCTACTTCTCTGATTGTGCGTATCATAGGTTTGGTGTATCGTGTTCCTATGAACAGAATAATAGGTGATGATGGCGTTGGTATTTATGGAAATACCTTTGAAATATATAATTTTGCCCTTATTTTGTCCTCGTATAGCATACCAATTGCTGTAGCTAGGCTTGTTACAATTCGAAGAGTGAATAAGGAGTATAAAAATTCCTATCGAATATTTATCTGTGCATTGGGTCTTGCTTCGGCAGTCGGATTTGCAGCGATGTTAATTATCTTTTTTTGTGCCCCCACTCTTTCGCAATTGGTTGGTAAAAGTGATGATGCAACGCTTCCGCTGAGGATATTATCGCCGACCATTTTTATTTTTGCCATTATGGGTGTGCTGAGGGGATTCTTCCAAGGAAAGAATACCATGATTCCAACAGCAATGTCACAGTTAATCGAACAGGTAGTTAATGCAATCATTAGTATTGGCGCTTCTTATATATTTGTAAATATGTATCACACAAGTAAGGATAAGTCATCCTATGGTGCAGCCGGTGGAACGTTGGGTACATTTTTAGGTGCTTTAATGGGACTTTTCTTTCTGGTGTTCGTATTTATGGTATACCGACCTACTTTACGGAAGCAGATGCGCCGTGATAAGGATGAATATAGAGAATCTTACTCAGGCATATTTAAGTTATTGCTTATTACGGTTGCGCCTATCATACTGAGTCAGGCCGTTTTCCAAATCAGTGGGGTGCTGGATGTTAGTATATTTAATCATATAATGGCTCCAAAGCAGGTTACGGTCTTTGATCAAGAGGTGCTGGGAAAATATGTTGCGGGCAAACTCTATATATCGGATTATCGTAATGCGTTATTGGGAATCTATAGTTTGAAATATAGACTGCTATCCAATGTACCGGTTGCAATTGCAACTGCAATATCAACAGCTATTATTACAACGATCGCGGCAGCTTATTCCAAGGGCTTAAAAGATGTGATTCATAATAAAATTCATATCGCAATTAAGTTTAATATGATTGTTGCGATTCCGTCAGCGGTTGGTATGGGGGTATTAGCATCCCCAATATTGAAGATGATATTTAGCGATGATACAAAGTTAGCTGCTAACCTATTAACACTAGGAAGTATTGCGATTGTTTTCTTCGCATTATCTACACTATCTTCAGCGGTTTTGCAGGGAATTAATCGAATGCGTATACCGGTTATTAATTCTGCGATTTCGCTAGCTATCCATGTAGTATTTTTGATATTGTTATTGCATTTCACTCCGTTAAGTACATACGCACTTGTAATGGGGAATGTAACCTTTGCACTTGTGATATGTATCCTAAACTGGCTAGCGATTGAGAAATATCTAGGGTATAAACAAGAGATTCTTAAAACCTTTATTATCCCGGCAGTAAGTGCAGGATTTATGGGTGTGGCTACTTACTTCACCTATAAAGGGATGATGTCACTTCTTGATAGTAATATCGTGTCGGTTATGGTATCGATAATTGTAGCGATTATTGTTTACTTTGCATTTTTAATCTTCCTTCGTGGAGTGGATGAAACAGAGTTGTTATCCGTTCCAAAGGGCGCGACCTTGGTTCGTGTATTGAAGAAGCTTCATCTGATAAGATAAAGTTATTTGATATATCTGTATAAATATGAAAATAATGGAGATAATCTCTGCCAAAGGAGTGGTTTCTATGAAGCTTAAAAAGGCATCGATTTATCTCTTGAGTTTTGTATTAATATGTGTCATGTTTTCAGCATGCTACTATTTGAGTTATCTTCGTGCTTTAAATGATTTTAATAATAAAGCAATTGAACATAAAGAACAATTGTATGCTCTAAACAACAAACCGACGCCGACAACATCAGCAGCTCAAACAGATAACAGCGTTGAAACGATACAAAACAATGCAACCGTTAAGCCAACGACAAAATATATATTACAGATCTACGATTTAAAAACAGATACAACACAAACGCAGGAATTAAACCCGCCTGCCTACCTTGTAGGACTTACCAGAGATCAAGTGGCCGATTACCTTACTTCGTATATGAAGGATGTACCACTGTCAGAATACAACAAAGGGCTATTCTCCTTTGAACTTGTGTCATTTTCAGAGGATCAAATTGTATTAAAGAAAAGCTATAATAAAGACTTTGTTCCGAGTCAGTATTATGTGGCAATTAAGGACGGAAAAGTGATTGTATACAACAGTGATAAAAAGACAGTGTACAAATACACAGAGATTGATGCGAAAGATCTGTCCGAGGAGGATCGTATTGCATTAACACAGGGTATCTATGTGAATAGTGAGGACGAGCTATATTCCTTACTCGAAAGCTATTCTAGTTAATGAAAATGTTGGATATTTATGTGAAATGGTTTATAGGAAAGAGGAGGCTGCTAGAAAAGCGGCTTCCTCTTTCTGTTGTGGAAACCTAATTCCTTATTATATAGACATCTTTATTCCTCAATTATTAAAATCTCCTAAGAAAAATGAAAGAAGTTTAAAGAAATACTTATAATACAAAGAAATACTTGAAATAATTCTTGGGGTAAAATATAATGAAACAAACATAATTTTGATACAAATTGGAGGCTGCAGGGTGGAATACGATGTGATTATCATTGGTGCGGGAGCGTCTGGATTGACGGCTGCAATTGCAGCGGCAAGACAGGGAAGCCGCGTTCTAGTGATAGAACGAAAAGAAAAAGCCGGTAAAAAAATATTGGCTACGGGTAACGGTAAATGTAATTTTACCAATCTGGTACAGGAACCCGCATGCTATCGTAGCAGTGACAGCGCATTTCCGATGAAAGTGCTGTCTTGTTTTGACGTTAATCAAACGATAGAGTTTTTTAAAGAGCTGGGTATCTACCCCAAAAATCGAGAAGGCTATCTTTACCCGAATTCTGAGCAGGCCGCCAGTGTCGTTCAGGTACTTATGATGGAATGTGAAAGACTGAGGGTGGATTTTCGATATAATGAAACAGTAGTAGAGATTAAAAAACCGGATTATACAATACAAACAGATGTTCAAACATATCTGGCGAAGAAGTTGATTATAGCCGCGGGAGGATGTGCATCACCCCAGCACGGTTCTGATGGAAGTGGTTTTGCACTCGTTACGAAGTTGGGTCATCAAGTGATTAAGCCGGTACCAGCACTGGTTCAATTAAAATCTTCTGACAAATGTTGTAAAACTGTTTCAGGGGTACGAACCGCAGCAAAGGTTTCGCTATATATTAATGAAAAATCTGTAGTTGAAGAGCGCGGTGAAATATTATTTACTGATTACGGCATCTCTGGTATTCCAATTATGCAGGTGAGTAGATATGGAGCAAAGGCTTTAGAAAATAAGGAGAAGGTTCATTTGAAACTCGATTTTATACAGGAGCTATCCCCAGGTAAGTTATTAGATGATTTGAAAAACAGAATTCATCACAATCCGCAGAAAAATTGTGAAGAGATGATGGTTGGGCTATTAAATCATAAACTATCCTATATTATTCTGAATAAGTCAGGAATTGATGTGTATAAAAAATCAAATCAATTAACCAATCAGGATTTAAAAGAGCTGGTGAAAAATATAAAGGAGTTCCATTTAACGATTAATGGAACAAACTCATTTGATCAGGCGCAGGTATGTGCGGGTGGTGTGTCAACTAAAGAGATAAATCCGACAACGATGGAGTCTAATCTTCATCATAATTTATATCTTGTCGGAGAGTTGATTGATGTTGATGGAACCTGTGGAGGATATAATCTTCAATGGGCTTGGAGTACCGGATATATTGCAGGTACAGCCTCGGGTCAAAAGTAGTAAGAATAGGAAATGGGTGTAGAATGATTCGTATATCACAAATAAAGCTTCCGATCAAGCACGATGAAAAAGAGATGACTCAGGCTATCGCAAAAGCATTAAAGCTAGCATCAAAAAAGATCAAAAGCTATCAAATTATAAAAAAATCAATTGATGCAAGAAAAGACATAGTGAAATATATCTATACAGTCGATGTAGTGGTCAGTATGGAAGGAAAAGAAACAGAAAGCTCCATCATTAACCGCACGCATAATGTTAACATTACTACCTCAGAGAAAGCTCAGTATAGTTTTGTGCCAACCGGAGAGCAAAAGCTTTGTCATAGACCAGTGATTGTAGGAACTGGACCCGCTGGGTTATTTGTAGCTTGGTTGTTAGCTAAACATGGTTATTCACCACTGGTGATTGAGCGTGGAGAACAGATAACAAAGCGTGTCAAAGCGGTGGAAGAATTTTGGACAAGCAATATACTTAACCCAGATAGTAATGTTCAGTTTGGAGAGGGAGGCGCAGGAACTTTTTCAGACGGTAAGCTAAATACCTTGGTAAAAGATACATTCAACCGTTATCGACTGGTGATGGAGACCTTTGTGCAGTTTGGAGCTCCTGCTGAGATATTATATCTTAATAAGCCTCATATCGGAACGGATAAACTTCGCTATGTCGTTGAGAATATGAGAAATGATATTATAAAAATGGGCGGCGAAGTGCGCTTTGAGACAAAACTAACCGATTTGATGGTCAAAGAGGGGAAATTAGTTGCAATTGAATTAAATCATAAGGAGAAGGTGCCTTGTGATATTTTAATACCTGCGATTGGACATAGCGCGCGAGATACCTTTGATATGTTTCACACGAGGGGGTTAGCTTTATCACCGAAAGCATTTGCTATCGGTCTGCGTATCGAACATAATCAAAGCATGATAAGTAAGTCTCAGTATGGCAATGACTATATTCATCTACCGGCCGCTGATTATAAACTGACCCACCAGACTACAAGCGGAAGAGGAGTTTATTCCTTTTGTATGTGTCCGGGAGGATTTGTGGTAAATGCTTCCTCAGAACAGGGCTATTTGGCTGTGAATGGTATGAGTAATTATAAAAGAGATGAAGTAAATGCAAACAGTGCGATTGTTGTGACGGTTCAACCCGGTGATTTTGCTGGAGATGGACCGCTTAGGGGCATGGAGTTTCAAAGAAAATGGGAGCAGGCGGCGTATCAAATCGGCAAGGGTAGCGTTCCGGTGCAATTATTTGGCGACTTGTTAAGGAATAGGGATAGTGTTACAATAGGAAATGTCACCCCTAATATCAAAGGGGATTATCAATTAACCAATCTGTCAAACTGTCTCCCAAAAGAAGTGATTGCTTCTATTAAAGAAGGAGTTTTAGCGTTTGATAAACGAATAAAAGGGTTTGGTGATGAAGAAGCAGTATTGTCCGGTGTGGAAAGTAGAACTTCTTCTCCGGTTCGAATTGAACGCGACGACACATACCAGAGCAATATACAAGGTGTATATCCATGCGGTGAGGGAGCCGGTTATGCCGGAGGAATTACCTCAGCTGCAATCGATGGTATTAAGGTGTTCGAGGCAATCACAAGCTTGTATCGAGCGCGATAGATAGAGGATAAGTTTATTTATAGTTGGAGGTTAGTATGCAGATTAGGGAAATGTTAAAAAATCGTAATAGAATCGTAATTAAGATAGGTTCCTCATCCTTAACACATCCGGAGACAGGAAGCTTAAACTTAGAAAAAATGGAACGTTTGGTACGTATCCTAACGGACATCAGGAATCAAGGGAAGGATGTTATCCTGGTTACTTCCGGTGCAATAGCCGTGGGTAGAAAAGCACTTGGATTAAAACAACGACCAACTGACCGTTCCGTGAAGCAAGCATGTGCTGCAGTAGGTCAGGCAAGTTTGATGATGATTTATCAGAAGCTCTTTTCGGAATATAATCAGGCAGCAGCGCAAATCTTATTGACAAAGTATACAATGATTAATGATGTGAGTCGCTTTAATGCAGCTAATACCTTTAACGAATTATTCAAGCTTGGTGTTATCCCGATAGTAAATGAGAATGATACGGTGTCTACGGATGAGCTTGATTTAGATTTTGGAGATAATGATACGCTATCTGCTATTGTAACTGCTTTGGTTGGAGGAGATTTGTTGATCCTGTTATCCGATATTGATGGTTTATATACGGATGATCCAAATAAGAATGCACATGCGACATTGGTTCCATATGTGGAGACAATTGATGATAATCTGAATGATATGGCGAAGGATTCTTCTAGTTCAGTCGGAACAGGAGGAATGACAACCAAATTATCCGCGGCTAAGCTTGCAACCGCTTCGGGAGCAGACATGGTAATCACGAACGGTGAGAATGTAAGGAATATTAATTATATTATAGAAGGAAAAGAAGTTGGAACACTTTTTAAAGCGAATAAGGTGGAGAGTTTCAACATTATGGATTATATCACTTCAAAGCAGTATCAAAAGTAGATACTTAAAAAAGCGGATACTTAAAATATCAGGATACTAATAAAAAGAGAATAGATTCGGAGAGAAATTATAAATTGAGAATCTAAAATCAGTGGAGGAAAAATGGAAGACAGTAGAATTACAAGAATTAATGAATTATATCATAAATCACAAAATGAAGGGTTGACACCAGAGGAAAAGGAAGAGCAGATTAATTTACGCAAGGAATACATTGCTTCCATTCGCAAGAATTTACGTGGAACAATAGAACAGGTATCCTTTGTGAACCCTGACGGCTCCGTAGTAAATGCAACCGATTTAAAGAAGAGGTAATGTGAATCGTGACAAAAAATGATATTCGAATTCTTCAAAAAAACAGAAGAGATCAGATGAGCATTAATGAACAGAGGAAAAATTCGAAAGCGATATGGCAACAGCTTTTTGAGAGCGAAGTCTATCATAATTGTAAACTGATATTCACCTATGTGTCCTTTCGGTCAGAAGTAGGTACCCATGAGATGATTCGTAGAGCTTTGGTTGATGGGAAGAAGGTATATGCACCGAAGGTAGAAGAACGATGCATGGAGTTCTATAGCATCAAAAGCCTGGAGGAACTGGTTCCCGGTATGATGGGAATATTGGAGCCCGAAATCAATCCACAAAACCGTTATTCGACTTCTTTATCTCAAGTAAATCAAGAGGATAATATAATGCTACTACCTGGGTTGGCCTTTGATACTAGGGGTAACCGAATTGGGTATGGTGCAGGGTATTATGATCGATACCTTTCTAGGGAAGGGGAATCCAATTTTACCAAGATTGCGATTAGTTATGATTTTCAGGTGATGGAACAAATTACATCCGATGAATATGATATAAAAACAGATATGATAATAACCCCAACAAGATGGGTCAACTGTAGCGCTGAATAAGCAATTACATCGTATTACATTAATTTAAAGTAACTTTATCATTAGAATTCGCAGCGACCTGCGAGAGATTGGAGGATCGAATGGGATATTTAGAAGAATTGGGTATCCGAGCAAGAAAAGCATCAACCTCATTAAATAAGATGTTACAGGATGAGAAAAATAATGCATTAAAGGAATGTGCAAAAGCACTGATTTCTTCTTCGTCTGAAATTCTTGCAGCAAATGAAATTGATGTGAAGACTGCGATAGAGAATGGAATGAAGAGTTCCTTGGTAGATCGACTTACCCTGTCAAATGAGAGAATTAAGGGGATGGCAGATGGATTATTACAAATTTGCTCACTTCCTGATCCAATTGGAGAGGTGCTTAGTATGACGGTTCGCCCAAACGGACTTACCATCGGACAGAAGGTAGTACCACTTGGTGTAATTGGAATCATCTATGAATCCAGACCCAATGTGACTGCAGATGCATTTGGATTGTGTTTTAAAACAGGTAATGCAGTGATATTGCGAGGAGGTAGCGATGCAATTCATTCCAATATTGCCATTGTTAAAGCGTTGAGACATGGACTTATGGAAAGTGGATGTGATGAAAATGCACTACATTTAATAACAGATACCTCTAGAGAAGTGGCAAAGGACTTTATGCGTCTTAATAAATATATCGATGTTTTAATTCCTAGAGGAGGAGAAGGACTGATTAAAACAGTGGTAGAGAATAGTACAATTCCTGTGATTGAGACAGGTACCGGTAATTGTCATGTATACGTGGATGAATACGCTGATTTTGATATGGCACTAGATATTATTGATAATGCGAAGACACAGCGCCTGGGTGTATGTAACGCATGTGAGTCTTTGGTGATTCATGAGAAGATTGCAGGAGAGTTTTTACCAATGTTATATAACAGATTGAATGCCAAAGAAGTGGAGATGCGTGCTGATGAAGTGGCATGCAGTATTTGTGAAGGCTTTCATCCGGCTCAGGAGCAGGATTATGCAACGGAATATTTGGACAAAATCATCTCGATAAAAGTGGTAAACAGTCTACAAGAGGCGATTGATCATATTAATTATTATAGTACAAAGCATTCGGAAGCCATCATTACAAAGGATTATGATAATTCAATGAAGTTTCTTAATGAGATTGATTCGGCAGCAGTATATGTGAATGCCTCCACTCGCTTTACCGATGGGAATGAGTTCGGTTTCGGAGCTGAGATTGGAATCAGTACACAGAAGCTTCACGCAAGAGGTCCAATGGGATTAAAGGCTCTAACTACTACCAAATATATTATCTTTGGTAATGGTCAAATCAGGAAGTAATTTAACATTTAACATATAACAAATAGGAGGATATGAAATGGCAGAAAAGATTTACGATTTCCCCCCGGGTAATAATTTCAAGAGCTTTATGAAACGATTTGGTAAGATATTTCTTATGGCTATCGGAGTTATTATTATAGCAGTTTTAGTATTTGGCTCGTTTTATACGATTAAGGAGCAGGAACAGGCAGTAGTCACTACCTTTGGAAAGGCAAAAACCGTCAATTCGGCGGGATTGCATTTTAAAATTCCAATTATCCAACAGGTACATAAGGTAGACACTACAATTCAAGGGTTACCCATTGGTTATGTTATAAAAACCATAGATGGGAAAGAGACCGATGAAGCAATAGAGAATGAATCCATGATGATTACCAAGGACTTTAACTTTGTTAATGTTGATTTCTTCTTAGAGTATAAGGTGTCTGATCCTATTAAAGCTCTATATGCATCGGATAAAC
The DNA here is from genome assembly GCA_023392615.1 of Bacillota bacterium. GTDB lineage: Bacteria > Bacillota > Clostridia > Lachnospirales > Lachnospiraceae > Mobilitalea. Next base: position 515,175 of record JAEVYT010000030.1, read on the forward strand.
CTGAGGTTATCTTGAAGAATATTGCTCAGAGCAGTATTCGTATGGTGGTTGGTAGCTACGATGTAGATAATGTAATTACAAGCGGTAAGAATGAAATTCAGGCAGCAATTAAAACAATGATTTTATCGAAGTTAACCAAGCAGGACATTGGTATTCAGTTGGTGAATATCTCAATCCAGGATGCGGAGCCACCTACTGATAATGTCATGAAAGCATTCAAGTCAGTTGAAACAGCAAAACAAGGCGCAGATACAGCGGTTAACAATGCGAATAAATATAAGAACGAGCAGTTACCGAAAGCCGATGCTGAGGTGGATAAGATCTTGCAGCAAGCTGCATCCGGTAAGGCTGAGCGTATTAATCAGGCAAATGCAGATGTTGCAAAATTCAATAAGATGTATGAAGAGTATAAGAAATATCCATCCATCACAAAAGAACGAATGTTCTATGAGGCGATGGAGGATGTACTTCCAAATTTAAAGGTTGTTATTGATGATGGAAGTTCTAGTGTACAGAAGTTTTTACCGATTGATAAATTGACGGAAGGAGAGAAGACAAAATGAAAAAAGTAAAAAGAATTTCCGGTGTATTTTCATTCGTTATTATAATCGCAATTGTTATACTATTGTTTTCCTCCATCGTTGTTACAAAGGAAAATCAGTTCAGTGTTATTAAAAGATTTGGAAAGATAGAACGTGTTATCAACCATGCGGGAATATCATTAAAATCACCATTTGTAGAAGAGGTATATACAATACCTAAGAGCATACAGTTCTACGATATGCCGGAATCCGATGTTATTACTATGGATAAGAAGACAATGGTAGCAGACAGTTATGTTTTATGGAAGGTAGAAAATCCGGTTGTTTTTGCTCAGACTTTAAATTCCTCTGTGGTAAAGGCAGAGGGAAGAATAGATACCACGGTTTATAATACGATAAAACTTGTAATCGGTAGACTTACACAGACAGATGTAATAAGTGGCCGTGACGGCGAATTAAATAGTGAGTTTATGGAGAATATCGGAAATGCGATGGAACAATACGGCATAAAGTTAATCTCTGTTGAAACCAAGCATCTTGATCTACCAAATGATAATAAGGTTGCAGTATTCGATCGTATGATTTCCGAGCGTGCGCAGATGGCCGCAACTTATACGGCACAAGGTGAATCTCAGGCACAAAAGATTCAGAATGAGACGGATAAAGAAGTTGCCATCAGTATCTCCAATGCAAAAACCAAAGCAGCTAAAATAACGGCAGAGGGTGAAGCAGAGTATATGAAGGTTCTTTCGGCGGCTTACTCGGATCAGGCCAGAAGCGAATTCTATACATATATCAGAGCATTGGATGCAGCGAAAGCTTCCTTAAAAGGGGATAATAAAACATTAATACTCTCTCCTGATTCACCAATTACTCAGATATTCTACAAATTGAAGTAGTATAGAAATAAAATAGTGTATTTCTGTTAATTTTAATCATAAAATCGGATTTTTGTCATAGAATGATATGATAATAGTTACTAAGGAGCTGATTTTATGATAGTTAACATGAATAATTCGCTTTATACCTATGATGATATGGTTTCTGATGCTAAGAAACTATCAAATCAATACGATAGCATTCTACAGGATGTCACGATTGGCTCTTCCCATGACAATCGTGACATCGTTATGCTAAAATTGGGTATCGGAAGGCGTTACTTGTTATGCTGTGGAGGTGTACATGGCAGAGAATCGATCAATCCAATTGTTTTGCTTTGCATAGTGGAATATTATGCTGATTTATATAGTAATCACAAACAGCAAAAGAGTAATCTTAAGAAAAAGATGAGGAATTATGCCCATAATCTTGTTGGAGAATATGAGCAAATGTTATATGGCAGATGTATCTATGAACTATTGCAAACATTTACCATCCTGTTTGTTCCACTTTTGAACCCGGACGGATATATGGTATCATTAAGGGGATTTGACGAAATTCAGGATGCGCAATTGAGAAGTACTTCTATGTCACTTGATATTCCATATGAAGAGTGGAAGTTTAATGCACGTGGTGTAGATATCAATCGTAATTTTCCCAGCAGACTCTGGAAAGCAAAATACGATTCGGATACCTGGGCAAGTGAAAATGAAACAGTTGCGTTAATAAACGTATTTCAGGAGTATAGACCAAAGGGATTCTTAGATTTTCATTCCCGCGGTAAACAGATTTATTATTATAGAAGCGTAATGCCGAATAATTACAATGAAAAACAGTTAGATATTGCAAATCGATTAAAGGAAATCACAAGTTATGAATTGGTTGAGCCGGAGAATGAAATTGATGCCGGCGATACCGGCGGTAATACGGTACATTATTTTTCAGAGAATTTTTATAAACCGGCACTTACCATAGAAACAGTAGAAGAAATTGCGGAATTTCCGCTTGACTATAAATACAGACAACCGACATTTGAAGAGATGAAACTCGTTATCTTTGAATTCGGGAGAATGGTATTATTGTGAATACATAAAACTGGAGGACACAATGGAAAATAGAGATACAAACGTGAACGAACTCGAGGCGGCGAAACAGTTACAAATCATTAATGAGCTTAAAGTAAGCTTCGATCAGGAGTTTGAGAGAACAGGTAAGAAAAAGACATATCACATCACCACCTTTGGATGTCAGATGAACTCACGTGACTCGGAAAAAATATCCGGTATTCTAAAGCAGATTGGATATGAAGAAACTGATTCTGAGCAGGCAGACTTTGTATTATATAATACCTGTACGGTTAGAGAAAATGCGAATAATCGAGTGTATGGACGTTTGGGTTACCTCGGAAAATTAAAGAAAAGCAATCCGGGTATGCTGATAGCGATATGCGGCTGTATGATGCAGGAAGCATCAGCAGTAGAAAAAATTAAGACAAGTTATCGTTTTGTTGATATCATATTCGGAACACATAATATATTCAAATTAGCAGAATTACTTCAAACCAGATTGGATTCGAAAAGAATGGTAATTGATCTATGGAAGAATACGGATATGATTGTAGAGAATCTACCAAATGAGCGTAAATATAGCTTTAAGGCTGGGGTAAATATTATGTTCGGCTGTAATAATTTCTGTAGCTATTGTATCGTTCCTTATGTGCGAGGAAGAGAACGAAGCCGAAATCCTGAGGATATTCTGAATGAAATCAAGAAACTGGCAGACGATGGCGTTGTTGAAATTATGCTTTTAGGACAGAATGTTAACTCCTATGGCAAAAATCTTGAAACACCGATGACCTTTGCAGGGTTATTATCTGAGATAGAAAAAATTGATGGAATCGAGAGAATTCGTTTTATGACATCTCATCCAAAGGACTTATCTGATGATTTGATTGAAGTGATGAAACACAGTAAAAAGATCTGTAAGCACCTTCACTTGCCGGTTCAATCAGGTAGTTCTAGATTATTGGGGTTGATGAACCGACGTTATACAAAGGAAAGCTATTTGGAGCTGGTGGATAAGATTCGTGCAGCCGTTCCGGATATCTCTCTAACAACCGATATTATCGTTGGATTCCCCGGTGAAACAGAGGAAGATTTCCTTGATACAATGGATGTTGTGAAGAAGGTGGGATACGACAGCGCATTTACCTTTATCTATTCAAAGCGTACCGGAACCCCGGCGGCAACTATGGAAGATCAGGTTGAGGAAGGAGTAGCGATGGAACGCTTCGACCGCCTGCTGAAGGAGGTTCAGTCTAGTTCCGCGAAGTCTGCCGGTAAAGACGAACACACCGTTCAAAAGGTTCTTGTCGAAGATGTGAATGATCAGGATTCATCGCTATTAACCGGTAGATTGAGTAATAACTTGTTGGTACATTTTCCAGGAGAGAAAAATCTGATTGGTAAGATTGTAGATGTTTATCTATCAGAGAGCAAGGGCTTTTACTATATGGGAAGCCTGAAGTCGGAGCAATAGACCTGGTCAACTGTGATGGATTACAATAGTATATAGGAATACAATTAAAAGCCGGTTTTGTAATGATTTTGAATAAGGAAATCTTTACAACATCGGCTTTATGTACGATATAGATAAAATGCCCAAATGATATGAAAAAATGGTATTAGAGAGAGATTATACGAAACACAATGATTGCTGGTAAATTAGTTCTATAGGACACCGATTAATATTTATTTACCTGGTGATTTTAGAACAAATTTTCAGGATAAAACAAGAATATATTTATTGGAAAAGAGTATAAACACCTATTTTTTGTGTATAATTAAACATATTCCATATGGTGTGCAGTTAATTTTGACTATATAGTGGTTGCATACATTGGATAAACTATATATTGGTACTATATTTTGTCAGATTAGTTAATTTGGTGGCACGAATACTTGACATATTAGTAAAAACAGTATAAAATTTATATGTTGTATTAAATCAAAATACATGAATTCTAAGAAAGTGGTACAAGTTTTCAATCATTTTATGAAAATTCATTTTGTTATGTACAATGAAAACTAAATAAGGAGGTGCTCCTGTGCTAGAAGAGGTGTTAAAAATCGTTATCGCGGTTGTAATTACCTTTGTGGTTGTAGCAGCTCTTACTTGGAAGTTTGCCATAGCATATCGAATTAAAGTGTATGAAGCAAAGATAGGCAGCGCAGATGAAAAGGCAAGAGAAATCATAGATGAAGCTTTAAAAACAGCTGAAACTAAGAAACGTGAAGCCTTGCTCGAAGCGAAAGAAGAAGCGTTACGTAATAAGAACGAATTCGAGCGGGAAACAAAGGAACGCAGAGCAGAGTTACAACGTTATGAAAAACGTGTTCTAACTAAAGAAGAGACTTTAGATAGAAAAACCGAAGCACTGGAAAAGAAAGAATCCAGACTCTCTGTGAAGGAATCTGAGCTTGATAAGATCAAGTTGGAAGTGGAAGAATTTCACGCGAGACAATTACAGGAGTTGGAGAAAATCTCAGGATTAACCTCCGAACAAGCTAAGGAATATCTGATTAAGACTGTTGAAGAAGAAGTAAAACATGAAACCGCTCTGCTTATTAAGGATTTGGAAAGCAAAGCAAAAGAGGAAGCGGATAAGAAAGCAAAGGATTTTGTAGTTACAGCAATTCAAAGATGTGCTGCAGATCATGTTGCTGAAACAACGATTTCTGTTGTTCAACTTCCCAATGATGAGATGAAGGGTAGAATCATTGGTAGAGAAGGACGTAATATCAGAACTTTGGAAACTATGACAGGTGTGGACTTGATTATCGATGATACACCGGAAGCAGTTATTTTATCAGCCTTCGATCCGATCAGACGTGAGATTGCAAGAATTGCACTTGAAAAATTGATTGTGGATGGTAGAATTCATCCAGCTCGAATTGAAGAGATGGTGGAAAAGGCTCAAAAAGAAGTTGAAGTTATGATTAGGGAGTCGGGAGAGGCTGCAACCTTAGAGGTTGGTGTTCACGGAATTCATCCGGAGCTTGTTAAGCTTCTCGGCAAGATGAAATTTAGGACAAGTTATGGTCAGAATGCATTAAAGCATTCAATTGAGGTAGCTATTTTATCCGGTCTCTTAGCCGGAGAAATTGGTGTTGATGTTAGACTTGCAAAGCGTGCTGGTTTATTACATGACATTGGTAAATCCATTGATCATGAAGTGGAAGGTACGCATGTACAAATCGGTGTTGACCTCTGTAGAAAATACAAAGAATCACCGATCGTCATTAATTCAGTAGAAGCTCATCATGGTGATACTGAATTCCAGTCATTGATTGCATGTATCGTTCAGGCGGCTGATACTATATCAGCAGCTAGACCGGGTGCAAGACGTGAAACATTGGAGACATATACCAACAGATTAAAGCAACTCGAAGATATTACTAATAGCTTTAAGGGGGTAGACAAGTCATTTGCTATTCAGGCAGGTAGAGAAGTAAGAGTTATGGTTGTACCAGAACAAATTACTGACGCCGAGATGATATTATTGGCACGTGATTTATCTAAAAAGATTGAGAGTGAACTTGAATATCCAGGACAGATTAAAGTAAACGTAATTAGAGAATCAAGAGTAACTGATTACGCAAAATAAGTGAAACAAATAAGTAGCTAGAATTGAAATGTATTTCGATTCTAGCTATTTTTTTGTATATGATAATATGATCAGATTTTAGAATTGATTGTCTAGCGTCAACATTCATAAACAAAATGATTTTATTCCTAAGAAGTAGGGCTCTATATAGTATATTAACTTAATATTAACCTGAGAAGGAAAGCAATAATTAAAAAAGTTCGGATTAAATTTTATTAATAAATATATTCGGAAAATTTATCATAAAGATACCAAAAATGGGATTGTGTGACATATTGTTTTCTTATATAATATAATTAATAATTGCATTGTGATTGTTAATAGAAATAGGGGGATAAAAGTATATGTACTAAAGAAAAATTAAAATTGGTATTTCGTTTATTATTATTAGTGTTTTGTTATCAAGTAGTATAAGTTTTGCTCAATCAACGATTAAATCTTTTGAGGTTGAAGAAGGAAATATAAAGGCAATCGTTGAAAAGTTTTTCGTGGATTATGAAAATTCTTTTGATAATGAAGATACAAAGTTTAGTGGCTTAAATAATTACTATGCAACTGATAATAATAATAATAAAGAACTCATTAAGACTATATTGAATAGGAAAATAATATTATCTCAAGAATATCCAGACAAAAAGTTAAAAGAGATTAACAAAGAACTTGAGTTTGTTTATAACTCCATTCATATTGATAATAATAATGCAATATTGATATCTCAGTTAAAAAAACATTCAATTATAACATTTCAAAGAATATTCAATCTGGAGAACTTGATCATTATAATATTATTCTTAAATATGTAAACGAATGGAAAATTATAGAAATAGAAGGTTTTGTAGACGATATAATAAGCAATGAATTTTCTTCAAAAGGAGTAGATACAAAAAATATCGAGAGTTTACACAATTATAATAATAATCTTAGATTAGATGTAAAGAAATTTTATAATAATTATAAAAAAGAGAATGCTACTGTAAATACCATTAAAACTGAAATAGACAAACAAGATTTTTCTACTAATGCAGTTTCTGCTTCTTCAGTCACATATAACAGATCAGGTGCTACAAATTATGCTACTAAATATGCATTAACTTATAATACCAAGTATGCAAAATTTAATGGTATAGGGGGTGATTGTACTAATTTTATTTCACAATGTATATACGAAGGCGGTAAAATTCCGATGCATAAAGGAACAAAATTATCAGACACATGTTGGTATTATAATACAAGTGCAGATAGATCGTCATCATGGACTGGTGCAGAACAGTTTAACAGATATATAAAGTATTCCATTTCGAAAATAAATGCAACAATTACTACATATGGCTCAATAGATTTTGGAGATATTATTCAATTAAAAGAAGATGGGGAATCATATCATTCTTTAATAGTTACAGGTATAGTGTATAATGGTTCGGGACGTAGCGATTTGTTATTTTGCAGTCATAGCGATAATCAACTGAATGTTTCTTTGGCTAGTAAATATGGAAGTGGTTATACGAAAGAATATATAAAAATTCATGGTAGTAAATAGTTGGTTTTGAGGTTTTATAAATAGATATAATTATTTTAATTGTGGGGGGTAACAATTCTATGAAAATAAAAATTATTTTTGCTTTATTATTTATATTAATGATATCTAGTTTCATTGCTTGTGAGAATAAAGTTGAGGCTAACAAAGAAGTTGGTGAACAAAGTGATTCACAGGTTAAAGAGGGCGTTAAGGTTTCTTCCAATTCTACGGAAAGTTCGGAAGAAGGGATAAACGATGCAAAAAAGGTAGTAGCTGATTATATGTCAGCACTAAAGGATAAAGATTTAACAGTTGCCGATCAATTTTTAACAAAGCGATTTAAATCATCCGTTAAAGTAGAAGTAAAAGATTGTAATATCATTGGTTATGCTGAGGATGTTGGAAAAGTACGAAGAATAAATTATTTGTCGAGCGGTGGAAGTGGAAGTACCATAGAGAGACCCTATGATGTTGTATGTTTGAAAGTGACTTATAATATTATATATGAGGATGAAAGTCAAGCTACAGAACAAAATGGGAAAAAGGGTAAATGGTTTACATTAATAAAAGAGTCAAAAGAATCCTCGTGGAAAATTGATGAAATTGGATATTAAGTGTATGAAATATGGTTGAATCCTAAAATTCTATTTAAGATTTCAACTGTTTTGTGTGTTAAGAAACTATATATGCTAATTTATGATTTCCTAGATTAGTAAATTATTTAATATTTGATTTAAAACAATAATTAACGGAAGGCAGGAAAGGGAAATATCTATGAAGAGGAAAATAAGAATTCTGATGTTATGCATGATATTGAGCATTATGCTATTGTGTGGATGTGCAAAAAGTAATGGTTCCGTAAAAAATGATAAAGTAACAAGTGAACCTACGAATAAACCTACAAGTGGATTAATAAACTCACCAACACCTATAGGTGTCATAACACCGACCGCTACCATAGCACCGACTATTACGATTGCCCCGACGTTCAGTCCGGAAAAGATTGCAAAAGCAAAAGAAGCAGAAAAACAAAAGGCAGAAGCGATTCAAGTGACTAAGAATTATTTTATTGCCGTGAAAGAACATAATAAAAGAGATCCTTATAAGTATTTGACGAAACGATTAAAAGATGGAGATTACTCCAATGTGAAGGATGCAAAGCTTATTTCGATTAGTAATAAAGATGGGAAACAATTTAGCTATGATTATAAAGTCGGAACAGGAGCTGATACGAATCCATATAAGGTGATTAGCTTTGAGGTAACATATAGTATTCAATATATAGATGATAAAAAGGGCAGTGAACCAGGCGGGAAGTTTACGAAGTGGTTTACGTTAGTGAAAGATAAGGACAACTCACCTTGGCAAATCGCTGAAATAGGGTACTAGGGAGAACAAAGATATGGCTGAAACCTAAGTGTTTTACTTATAGATTTCAGCCATTTTACACTGTTCGGAATAAATATTAACATCTTAAGATACATTCTTTGTTATGTAAACAATAATAGATTGTTCATGTGTGCATTGATGATTAGTGAATAGGTTTACATAAATATATTAATATTACATGTTATAATTTTATATAAATGAAAACAATGTATATCCGTGTAGAACGGACATGTGATTGTGCTACAAATATATTTATTTTATAAATTTTTAATATTTCTGTTGCATAATCGATTCGTATATATTACAATGGTTAAGATTTAAGTTGTATACAATAATACACATATTCAATTTTGACAATATAATAATGTATCAACTTTAAAAATGAAAGGTTAAGGATGGTATAAGTTATGGCATTAACGTTATCAAAAAAAGCGCAAGCAGTAAAGCCTTCTTCTACTTTGGCGATTACGGCAAAAGCAAAAGAATTAATGAGCAAGGGCATTGATGTCGTTGGTTTCGGAGCAGGTGAACCTGATTTCAATACCCCGGATAACATTTGTGATGCAGCGATTAAGGCAATTCATGATGGTTTTACTAAGTACACACCGGCGGAAGGCACATTAGAACTTCGAAAGGCAGTATGTGAAAAGTTTCTCAACTTTAACAAAGTAAAATACGAGCCAAACCAGATTGTGGTAAGCAATGGGGGAAAACACTCCTTAACTAACATTTTTGAGGCAATATTAAATCCAGGAGATGAAGTAATCATTCTTGCTCCATACTGGCTTAGCTATCCTGAGATCGTTAAACTCGCAGATGGCGTTCCGGTATTCGTAAAAGGAGAAAAATCAAACGATTATAAGGTAACAGCCGCACAGATTGAAGCGGTTTGCACTGATAAGACAAAGGCTTTGATTTTAAATTCTCCAAGCAATCCATCCGGCATGATATATACGAGAGAAGAACTTGAAGCAATCGCAGAAGTAGCAGTGAAAAAAGATTTCTATGTGGTTTCTGACGAGATGTATGAGCACTTAATCTATGAAGGGGAAGCAATCAGTATCGCCTCCTTGAACGAAGAGATTTATAAGAGAACAATAACTTGTAGCGGTGTTGCAAAAAGCTATTCTATGACAGGCTGGAGAATTGGCTTTACCGGATCTCCTGCACCAATTGCAAAATTAATGGGAAGTCTACAGAGCCACCAGACCTCTAATCCGAACTCGATTGCACAAAAAGCAGCGATGGAAGCATTAATTGGTCCTCAGGATTCTGTTCATAAGATGCATGCAGAATTTAAGAAAAGACGTGATTACATGTATGAAAGAGTATCCGGTATGAAGCTTGTATCAAGCCTAAAGCCTCAAGGTGCATTCTATATGTTTATCGATGTCAGCGAGGTTTTAACCAAAGATTATAATGGAGAGAAGGTAGCAGATGTGAATAAGCTTGCTAAGATTCTCATAGAAGATTATAATGTAGCGGTAATTCCTTGTGAGGATTTTGGTTGTGCAGACCATATCCGTCTATCTTATGCAATATCATCAGAGCAGATTAAGAAGGGTCTTGACAGAATTGAAGATTTCCTTGCCAAATTGGTATAAATATAGGTAAGTCAACCGCTTACCACAATAAATGGGTAGTGTTTTTCCGTATTGGAAAGCGCTACCCATTTATTGATTAATCCGTATAACAGAGCAGTAGAAATACTTATTTGGCTACATAAATAAATTATGGTTACCAGATTTTAGATTTTACTATGGATTTTTGACAAGAATATGATAAAATAACATAAAGATGACGTTTCATCTCGAAAGTATTATAGTTAGAAAGAAGGAAAATCATGGCATTATTTGGATTTATCGGAGCCGGCAACATGGGCTACCCGTTATTAAAAGCAGCAATTAACACCTTTGGAAACACAGAAGTAGTTTATACGGATGCATCGAAGGATAGGTGTCAGTTCGTAGTTCAGGATACCAAGGTTTCGTTCAGTGAGGACAATATTGCTGTGGTTTGTCAGTGTAAATATCTTGTATTAGCGGTTAAACCACAATTCTTTCCTCAGGTATTGCAGGAGATTAAAGATAAAGTAACAAAGGAACATATAGTGATTTCTATCGCAGCTGGAATTACTATAGAGACATTAAAGGAAGCGTTGGGAGAAGAGGCTCGAGTAGTAAGAGCGATGCCGAATACGCCTGCAATGGTTTTAAAGGGAATGACCGGAATCTGCTATTCAAAGGACAAGTACCTAGATGAGGAGATTACTGTTATTGATCGATTCTTTCGTTCATTTGGAAAATATGAAGTCTTTGATGAGGGCTTGATGAATGCTGTAGTTTGTGCAAATGGAAGTTCTCCAGCATATGTTTATATGTTTATCGAAGCGTTGGCTGATAGTGTGGTAAGTTATGGTATACCGAGAGACAAGGCATATACCTTAGCAGCTCAAACAGTGATGGGAGCTGCGGCTATGGTATTAGAGACGGGAGAGCATCCCGGAAGACTTAAGGATAATGTGTGTTCGCCAGGTGGGACAACCATTGCGGCTGTAAAAGCATTGGAGGAGCATGGTCTACGCAATGCTATTATGAAAGCATCGGATGCTTGCTATGAAAAAGCGGTTGAGTTAAGTAAGAAGAAGTAAGAAGATTATATGGACAAACATCAGGTTAGGAGAAAATTATGGTACCACATAAAAGATTAAATAGAGAATTAGTTCATCAAGGACGCATCATCAGCCTATATCGTGATACGATTGAAGTAAATAATGATAAGATTACTCATTTTGATTATATCCACCATAACGGTGCAGCTGCTATGATTCCGGTAGATGAGGATGGTAAAATCTACATGGTACGTCAATACCGAAATGCAGTGGATCAATATACCTTGGAGATACCTGCAGGTGGGTTGAATATCGGAGAAGATCCCCGTGAATGTGCGATTCGTGAGTGTGAAGAGGAAACCGGACATAAGGCTGGCGAAGTATATCATCTTCTTGACTTATACACTACAGTGGCTTTCTGTAATGAGAAAATAGGGATTTATTATACAACCGGACTCACTCCATCTATTCAAAATCTTGATGATGATGAATTTGTAACGGTAGAAAAATATTCTCTCGGTGAGTTAACACTGATGGTTTTGAATGGTCAGATCGTTGATGCAAAAACCATTGCAGGATTAATGGCCTATAAGGCAAAGATAGAATCAAAATAATTCGTTTGTGGACTCAATAACGCAATCACTTTTCTTCAAAATAGCTTGTTCTATTTCTCTGTTCCTATCATATCTATTTTATATAAGAAAATGATAGGCAGGTGAAGCGATGAAACCTTTAAAAGTACAATTCCATAAATTAAGTGTATTCCAGATTACAATTTTTCTTGTTATCATTGGAGCGTTTTTTGGAGTGTTATGTGCAAATGTTTTTCGGACAAATTATATGGCTCAAATGCAAACATATGAATCCAATCTATTTGGTAAGATTGTAGATGGAAAGATTGATTATATGGGATTGTTTCAATATGTTTTGGGCAAAAATTTTAATGATTTTATCATATTCTGGTTGCTGAGTTTGACAATACTAGGCATACCATATATGGCTCTGAAGGTGACTTCCTTTGGATTTTTTACCGGATTTTTTATCTCGGCAGTTACAATGCAATATGGAATGAAGGGACTTGTTCTTGTAGCAGTTTATGTATTTCCGCAAGGGCTTCTGTATCTTCCAATTGCATTGATTAGTTTATATAAGGGATTTGCTATATGTAGGACAATTTACAGTGAAAATCGAAATAATTTTGGCGGTATATTAAAACTTGTGAAATCCAACTTGTTTCTTATGTTTTTACTAGCACTTGCTCTGGTACTTGCAAGTTTTCTCGAAGCATATCCAGGAGCATACTTATTACAAAAAGTACTAGCAACATTTATATCATAAGCTTAATCATTTTCACAATACGGTACAATACTTCAAAACTGATTTTTAAGAAACCAGGGAGGTAGGAATGGAACAGTATATCAATGATTTTATTATGTATTTGAAAGAAATAAGACATGCTTCAAGAAACACATTGCAAGCTTATCAGAATGATCTTAGAAAATTGCAAAACTACTTTAATAAACAGAATATCGATTCCGTAACGAAGATAAGTGAGACATGTTTAAATTCCTATGTGCTCACGCTTGAGAAGGAAGGGCTATCGCCCGCATCTGTATCCAGGAATATCGCTGCTATGAAGGCATTTATTCTATATCTGATGAAAAATGGGTTCATTCAAGGAGATCCATCGGAACGAATTAAGCCGCCAAAGGTGCAAAAGAAAGCTCCACAGGTATTAGAGGCCTCAATGATGGACAAATTAATCGGACAACCTGATTTAAGAACAAAGAAGGGGATACGAGATCGTGCAATATTAGAACTTCTCTATGCAACTGGAATTAAGGTAACAGAGCTAATATCAATGAAGGTCACTGATATAAATTTATCCGCCAAATACATAACCTGCGGGGAGCGCAGAGAGCGTAATATTCCATTCGGTAAGTCTGCAAAACACGCACTCCAAGAATACCTAAAGGTAAGACCGGAGGAATTCGATAAAAATAACAGTGATATATTATTTTTGAATACATCAGGAGAGCAATTGAGTAGACAAGGTTTATGGAAGATCTTAAAGACTTATGCGAAGGCGGCCGGAATGGATACAATCAATCCAAACACCATTAGGCACTCCTTTGCGGCTCATTTAATCGATAATGGTGCTGATATCGGAAGTGTGCAAGAATTCCTGGGTCATTCTGATATCACTACCACACAGCTTTACCTTCCTCAGAGCTACAAAAATAGTAGGGAAGTATATATGAATACACATCCCAGAGCTTAATGGGGTGAGGATGAAGATAAGTTTAATATTTATGATAGCCCGACATCTTGTCGGGCTATCATTTTGTGGGTTATTTGGCATAAATACCTACTTTGTCATAATCATAAGTGGGGTAGAGGAGGTTACTTCAAAACCAAGTTGAGTATAAAAACTAACTTTATCTTTTTCTTCCGCCAAGATTAGAAGATAGAGATATCCTTCATAACGATTCTTTATGCGACGAATCAGTTCCTTACCAATACCTTGACCTTGATAATGAGGATTTACAAGAAGGTAATGGACGTAGGCTGTCATAGCACTATCATCAAGTGCGTTGACAAGTCCAATCAGTTGTTCTCCGTCCCAAGCAGAGATTGCGGTGGAAGAGTGATTTATGGCCTTTTCTAATCGTTCTGGATAATTAGCTGATAACCAATTTACAGATTTGAATAAATTCTGTAATTCAAAGGAGTTAAAATTCTTAGATGATTTGTAGGTTATATTCATTCTCTGATCCTTTCTAAGTAATGATTAATTCCATGCATACGGATTCAGATATCTTGTCATAGGGAGGATAATTTGGTATCACTTCAAATCCCATCTTTTTATAAAGTGATATGGCAGATATGAGGATGGAGCCGGTCTCAAGGATTAACCGATTAATTCCGTTTTCCTTATTAGCATGAATCAGCTCTTGCAGAATAACGCGACCATACCCTTTTCCGCGATAGGTATCCTTCACAAACATGCGCTTGATTTCAGATGCACCATTGCCGTGTAATCGGTAAGCTCCGCATCCAATTGCAATATCTTCATCGTATAATATCACAACCATGTCCATCGTATTAGATTGGTTGAAGGGCACATATTTTTTTCTGTTTTCAAATCCGCCACTTGCATCGTCTAGAGCAAGATCTAATTCATAGCATAATGCTAAAAAGTCGGGATGAGTTCTATCTGTTCGGATTATGTTCATAATCAATCTCCTTTTCGTGATGTAACTTTGCGTAACGTATTTGTATTCTAATTGACTTAAGTATAATCCATTATTATAATATTTGTAAAATGAATTATTTAAATAGTAACAATTCGAAAAATGAATTGTAAACAGAGTTAGAAGGTAATGAATGATTACTCATAAAATTGTACTGAAATTTAAATCTATAGATTTTGGTGGTATGGAGGTTTCATATGGATGTACTGAATCTTAAAACATTTATCAAACTGGCGCAACGAAAAAACTTTACACAGACAGCAGAAGAGTTATTTGTAGCGCAATCTACAGTTACAAACCGCATAGCAGAATTGGAAAGGGAATTAGGGAAGAAGCTTTTTGACAGAGAACGTAGGAAAGTAGAATTAACAGAGGAAGGAAAATTGTTTCTTATCTATGCTGGACGTATCGTAGAGCTTGAGGAGTTGGCTTTTCAAAAATTAAATACCGTAACGAAATATAAAGATACAATAAGAATCGGAACAACAAACACCATTTATGAGACAACCTTATCAAAAGAATTACATAAGTTTCGAGATAAGAATAATGAAACTTCTTTAAAATTAATTCTGGGTCATTCTACTGAATTATTACAACAATTGCAGGATGGAGTGATTGATGTAGCTTATACCTATATTCCTTTGAATAAAATTGGGTATCAATGCGAAGTATATCACGAGGATAAATTAGTATTAGTGACGGATTATAATAACATAACCTATAAAGATGGTATCGCAAAATCTGAATTGGTGCGGATTGATTATCTGATGTGTAATTTTATGTTACAAGGAATCGGAGAGTTTATTCGTGAATTATTCCCGCCATTTTACCAATTTTCTTTTGAGATTGATAATAGTATTAAACTAATTCCATATCTATTTAACGGACAAGGTTACAGCTTTTTACCAAAGAAGCTTGTTGAAGAATATATAGAACAAAAGAAATTGAGAGAAATACCACTGATTGATTTTAAGTCACCTAAGATTATTAGTTATCGTATTGAAGGGGTTATAGAAAAATCACAAATGAACTAAGAGACACTATGATTTATATCACTCATTATAGATAGAAACTAATTATATTATGTTTTCCCGCAATTAATGCAGACGATTAGGAAAGGATGTTAGATAGTATGGAATTTACTTTAGAAACTATTAAAGAAGCACATGGAAAGTATACAGGGGTTGATTTTCCGAAGTTGATACAAGAGTTTAAATTAATGGGCATGGAACGGAATGAATATATTGTAGAGGATGGAAGAAGCATATATGTTGATATAAGTGGTAAGGTACTTGAGATAGAGGGCAATCAATCGATTATTCCGATTAACAGTATCAGTGAGAAAGGAGAAGTTAAGAAGATTATTAAAGAGCATCAAGCTGGAAAAACAGATTTTGCTACATTTTGTAATCAAGTTGCGGAAGCAGGAGTATTTAAATGGGTTACCCGCATTGATGCGATGACCTGCAACTATTATGACATAAACGATAATCTTTTGGTATCAGAAGAAATACCTTCAGTATAGTTAATATTCTGAAATTTAATGTAATATAGCGGTATTTAGATACTAGGTAGGTGCCAAACAGAGGTAAATTTGAAAGAATAATGAATAGGGTTGTATTGTTTAATAAAAGGAGGGGAAATACATCCCTCCTTCAATTGATCCAAATACCAATATTATCTAACAGTACTTATATTTAATTTAGAATAGGTTCTAGATTATAAATTAATTCAACTATTAATTAGATGCTATCAGCGATAGTATAAATTAATTTCTCAGAATCAGCCCATCCTAAGCAAGGGTCAGTAATTGATTTGCCGTATATATGCTCAGATACTTTTTGACTACCGCCTTCGATATAACTTTCAATCATTACACCTTTTACCATAGTTGATATATCCTTGGATAGTCTACGGCTATGGAGAACTTCTTTCACAATACGAATTTGTTCTTTGTATTGCTTGTTGGAATTAGAGTGATTTGCATCAACAATAATTGTCGGGTTAACCAAATCACGTTCATTATACATAGAAGCGAGTAAAGTTAAATCCTCATAATGATAATTTGGTATGCATTGACCATGCTTATTAACCGCGCCTCTTAAGATGGTATGAGCTAATGGGTTACCGGAGGTTTCTACTTCCCATTTACGATACAGGAAGGTATGATTCGCCTGCGCCGCTACTACAGAGTTTAGCATAACTGAAAAATCACCACTAGTTGGATTTTTCATACCGGCAGGAACATCCATACCACTGATGGTAAGGCGATGTTGTTGATCTTCCACGGATCTGGCGCCTACTGCTACATAAGATAGGATATCCTCAACGTATGGCCAGTTCTCCGGATATAACATCTCGTCAGCAGAGGTTAAGCCGCTTTCTGCAATTGCACGAAGATGCATTTTTCTCATCGCTATAAGACCTTCTTGTAAATCAGGCTCTTTCTCGGGATCGGGTTGATGTACCATACCTTTATAACCTTCGCCGGTAGTACGTGGTTTATTAGTATAGATTCTAGGAATGATAATTAATTTGTCCTCAACCTTATCCTGTACTTTAGCGAGGCGAGATATATAATCGCAAACGGCATCCTCATTATCCGCAGAACAAGGGCCGATAATTACCAAAAACTTATCAGATACGCCTGTAATAACATCCTTAATCTGTTTATCTCTATCCTTCTTACGAAGAACATCCTTAGCCGGTAGTGGATAAGCTTTTACGAGTTCTTCTGGGGTTATAACTTCTTTTAAAAACTTGAAACTCATTTTATCAATCTCCCTCAATTCAATTTCATTTATTTTATCCTTTTTTTATATGATAGTCAATGAAATTAAATTTAAAATATTTAATATTATGCCAAAAATCTGCATAATAATACGAAAAGTTGTTAATTGATAGTTTTTGATATCCAATTTGTGTAAAATGGTATATTATAGTAGAGGAATGAAACATACTAAATAGGATTATTATGATCGGAGGAAATATGATATGAAAATGTATGATCTGATTAATAAAAAGAAGAATAAAGAAAATTTGAATACACAGGAGATAGAGTATATCATAGAAGGATTTACTAATGGATCAATTCCGGATTATCAAATGTCCGCTTTATTAATGGCAATCTGTTTAAATGGTATGGATCATGAGGAAACAGCCGCTTTAACTGTAGCGATGGCAAACAGCGGAGATATATTGGATTTATCGCAAATTAATGGTGTGAAAGTGGATAAGCATAGTACCGGAGGAGTTGGGGATAAAACCTCGCTGGTACTAGGGCCAATGGTGGCTTCCTTAGGAATACCGGTTGCCAAGATGTCCGGTCGTGGTCTTGGGCATACCGGGGGAACGATTGATAAATTGGAAAGCTTTCCTGGTTTTTCAACAACGATTACTACTCAGGAATTTATTAGAAATGTAAATACAATCAATATGGCTATCGTAGGGCAGACAGCGAATCTTGCTCCAGCGGATAAAAAAATCTATGCATTACGAGATGTTACAGCGACGGTAGATAATATTTCCCTGATCGCAAGTAGTATTATGAGTAAGAAAATTGCATCCGGTTCAGATGTAATTGTACTCGATGTCAAAACTGGCAGTGGTGCATTTATGAAAAAGTTTGAGGATTCCCTTGCACTTGCTAAGGAAATGGTACAAATCGGAACGATAGCCGGCAGGAAAACTTATGCAGTAATTACTGATATGAATCAGCCACTGGGTCAGGCAGTAGGTAACACCCTTGAGGTGATCGAAGCTATAGATGCACTGAACGGAAGTGCACCAAATGATTTGATGGAGGTCAGTATCACGTTGGCAGCCTTTATGCTGGTTGGATCGGATAAGGCATCCTCGATTGAAGAAGCGAAAAAGATGCTTTACGAGACAATAGAGGATAAATCAGCTTTGAATAAATTCGCAGAGTTAATAAGGGCACAAGGCGGAAACAGTGATGCTGTTTTTCATACGGACTTATTTGTGAAAGCAAAGTTAGTAGAAGACGTTACTGCCAACGAGGAAGGATATATTACCTCGATTCATACGGATGAAGTGGGTATGACCTCATTAATACTTGGCGGTGGTAGAGAGACTAAGGACAGTATGATAGATTTATCCGTCGGGCTAAAAATTCAGAAAAAACTAGGAGATTATGTATCGAAGGGTGATGCGTTAGCAACCCTATATGCAAATGACCCGAAGAAGCTTCAAGAAGGCAAAGAACGTCTTCAAAAAGCCTACACAATCACCAAGGAAAAACCAGAACCCATCAAGCATGTGTATGCGATCGTCACCAAGGAAGGGGTAGAAATTCTGTAGCATACCGCATCCTGGAAGAGACCGATTGTCGCCGTTGGCACTTAGGTTGTGTCAGAATGAATTTATCTGACAGAACCTTAAGTGCCAATACGTGCGACAATCGAGTGGAAACGTGTCTCTGAAGGATAATAGATCACACGCTATTTTCAATACCTAGTTATGATAAACATCAAAACATCAAAAGAGCGCCCCCGTAATTACATTTTCTAATATATTCATTCAATAATCCAAGCCTATCTCATAAGATATAATAGAACCTGGTATAGAAAGTGGGTTTATGTCATTGTATGACATAGAGTTGTATGAAAAAACAAGGGTATCAAGGGAAGTCTCCGTTTATTTATGCGATATATAAATACATAATCATAATTATCATAGCAGTACTTGTTCTCCGCTATATCATTATGAATTCTTCAGTGTATTATAAGGAAAATATTATGCTTCCGTTTGCGCTTCATCTTACCAAGCAGGATATTTATATGGTAAAGGGGCAGGAAAGTCATATAGGGATTAATGGCATTAATAAGAGGGCGACCTATTCCTCCACTAATTTTCGTGTAGTTGGAGTAAATTTTACAGGGAGAATATATGCGTATCAAACAGGCAAAGCATTTATAATTGTGAAAGTAAATGGAAAAGTTTTAAAATGCAGGGTGCATGTTATTGATATTAGTAAAAAGAAAATCACGTTGAAAAAGGGTCGCAGTTATGATTTGGATATTAAGGGTTCGGGTGCGATGGTAAGCTGGAAGAGTAGTAACCGATCAGTTGCGAAAGTATCGATGTTCGGAAATGTAAAAGCGGTAGGAAAGGGGTCTGCAGTAATTACGGCTAAAATTAAGGGGAAGAAGCTGCGCTGTACTGTTGTAGTAAAGTAAGGTGATATAAATTTGAACAAATATTGGATAGATTGGTCTAAAAATTGATAGCCTGGATTAAAATAGTAATAATGCTTTTTTGCCCCGTAATGGCAGAATTGAGGTAAAATTGAAAAAGACACTATCTATATTTTTACTATGCTCTTTGATACTTCTTTTGGTTTATCCTGGTTCCTCCAATGCTCAAACAAAAGATACGAAAGTAGGAAAAGGCGGTGAGATGGCTGTCACTGCGGCAGCGGATACACAATTGCAGCTTAGTTCTCCATCTGTAGTATTAATGGAAGGATCAACCGGTAAGGTTATTTTTGAAAAAAATAAGGACGAACGCTTAAAGCCGGCAAGCATCACAAAAATCATGACATTACTTCTCATCTTTGATGCAATTGATTCTGGTCAGATTAAGCTTACCGATCAGGTTAGTGTTAGTGAACATGCCGCATCCATGGGTGGATCACAGGTCTTCCTGGAACCAAATGAAACACAGGACGTCAATACAATGATAAAGTGTATCAGTATTGCGAGCGCAAATGATGCTTGCGTTGCTATGGCAGAGTATATCGCCGGTTCGGAGGAAGAATTTGTTGCACGTATGAATCAAAGAGCGCAGGATCTCGGAATGAAGAATACGCACTTTGTAAATTGCTGTGGTTTGGATACGGATAATCATTATTCCTCCGCATATGATGTTGCGCTGATGTCAAGAGCCCTCATCACCAAGCACCCTGAGATAAGTAAATACTCAACCGTATGGATGGATAATATCACCCATACTACAAAGAAAGGAACCACGGAATTTGGTCTGACTAATACCAATAAACTGGTTCGATTCTACCAGGGTATTACAGGTTTGAAAACTGGTTCTACAGGATTAGCAAAGTATTGTCTCTCTGCAACTGCTAAGCGTAATAATATGGATTTAATTGCAGTGGTTATGGCATCACCGGATACTAAGACCAGATTTGCAGAAGCCTCCAAGCTGTTAAATTACGGCTTTGCAAATTATAATATTTATACAGATAAGAACGAAGATGCTACCCTTCCTCCGGTAAAGGTCACTAAGGGTGTTACGGATTCGGTAAAGGGTAAAGTGAGCAAAGACTTCTCATATCTATGTACGAAAGGGAAGGCCTCAGATAAAATTCGTAAGGAAATTAAAATGGTAGACCAGGTACCGGCGCCGGTGGAAAAGAATACAAAGATTGGTGAGATTGTTTATTATTATGATAAAGAAAAGATTGGTACCGTTGATATTCTCGCTGGGGATGCTGTAAATAAGGCCAAATACAAGGATTATTTTACTAAGATTTTACATAAATACTTTATGGGTCCGTAAATGTATTATATAATAACACAAGATTATATTGCGAATCAGTTCAATCAACAAAATATTATAATTTTCGGGGTTCTCTGTTCGCGGAGAACCTTCTTTTAACTCCATCATTTGGTTGACACATGATTTGTGAACTAGTATATTATAATAGGTGCGTAGAATAATGCGCTGTTATATAGAAAGATAGTAAGAAGGAGCATGTATGCAATACTTTTTAATCTTAATAGGAATTGCCTTGTTTTTTATCCTTTGGACTTTGATAGAACAAAAAAGCTTAGTTGTTTCTGATTTTGAAATTAATAAAAGTGATTTACCTCACAGTTTTCATAATACAAAAATAATTGTGCTAGCAGATCTTCATAATGCTGCATTTGGCAGGAATAATGAAAGATTAGTTCGACGTATTAAATCTTTGAAGCCGGATTTTATTGTTGTAGCTGGAGATATGATTTCAAAAAGTTCTCCCTGTTATCCAAGTAATGCATATGTCTTATTGGAAGAGCTCTCAAGAACTTATAAAATATATTATGGATATGGTAACCACGAGCAGAGAAATGAAAGACTACTGTTGGAGACTTGTTCACAAAAACACATGAATTCCAGGTATGAATATATGGTTTTGCAGAAGTATCAAGAGCAAGAATTACTAAGTTCTACTTGGGTAGAATACAAGGAGGAATTGTTGCGAAATGGCGTTACATTTTTGGATAACGAAAGTGTAGAGCTCATCAAAGGTCAAGACAGAATAAAAATTAGCGGGGTATCGATAGCGAAAGACTTTTTTACTAGGAGTAAAGCACCAATTATGGAGGAAGGATATCTATCTTCCTTGATTGGTGAAAAGTCACAGGATTATTATCATATATTAATTGCTCATAATCCGGTTTATTTTAAGGAGTACGTAGCATGGGGAGCGGACTTAATCATATCAGGACATTTGCATGGCGGTATGGTTCGTATTCCGGGGATTGGAGGTGTAATATCGCCACAGGTTAAACTGTTTCCCAAATACGATGCGGGAATTTATTCTGAAAATGGCAGTTCGATGATTGTATCTAGAGGATTAGGATCTCATTCGATGATGCCAAGATATTTTAATACACCAGAGATCGTGCAAATAATGTTGAAACGAAGCTAAGCAGTTGAATAGAAAGCTTTCGTGAAAGGATGGAAAAGTAGTATGGGGATTTCCGTTAAATTGGAGGCATTTGAAGGACCGTTGGATCTGTTGCTTCATTTAATAGATAAAAACAAAGTAAATATCTATGATATTCCTATCATCGAGATTACGGAACAGTACCTGGAGTATATCAGGGAGATGGACAGTAAAAATCTTGATGTGATGAGTGAATTCCTGGTTATGGCAGCTACCTTGCTCAATATCAAGTCAAAAATGCTCTTGCCGGTGGAGAAAACGGAAGAGGATGAAGTCATTGATCCGAGACAGGAACTGGTGGAGCGCTTACTCGAATATAAAATGTACAAATATGCTTCCGGAGAATTAAAGGACAAGCAGATGGATGCAGCACGTATTCTCTTCAAACCACCGACTATCCCAAAGGAAATTGAAGACTATAAGGAAGAAATTGATGTAGAAGGTCTATTATCGGATCTGACCTTGAATAAACTTCATGAGATCTTTAAATCCATTGTAAGAAAGCAAGCGGACAAGATTGATCCAATTCGAAGCAAGTTCGGAAAAATCGAGCGTGAGGAGATAAACCTCGGAACGAAATTTGTACAAATTCAAGAATATGGACTTAAGCATAAAAGGTTTTCCTTCCGAAGCCTATTGGAAGCACAGCATACGAAGATGGAAATCATCGTAACATTTCTTAGTGTGCTTGAGCTAATCAAAATCGGAAGAATCGATGTCGAACAGGAATGCTTATTTGATGATTTCATCATCACTTATCTTGCTGAGGATATTATACTAATGGAGGAGGACAGCTTTTAATGGAATTGAAATATCTCGAGTCACAGATTGAAGCAATCTTATTTACGATGGGGGAAGCGGTGGAGCTAGACCGAATCGCAAGTGCTTTAGATCATGATGAAGAAACCATAAGAAGATTGATACATAATATGATGGATCAGTATGAAGCGGAGGAACGAGGAATTCATATCATCGAACTGGACGGAGCATTTCAGTTGTGTACAAAACCTACCATGTATGAATCAATTATCAAGATTGCGCATGTTCCTAAGAAGCATGTACTAACCGACGTTCTCTTAGAGACCCTCTCCATCATCGCTTACAAGCAGCCAATTACGAAGCTTCAGATTGAAGCAATTCGTGGTGTAAAATCCGATCACTCCGTGAATAAACTCGTGGAATACAATTTGGTATGTGAGATGGGTAGGTTGGATGCCCCAGGTCGACCAATCTTATTCGGTACTACGGAAGAATTCCTTAGAGCGTTCGGTTTACATTCGCTAGACGCATTACCGATTGTGAACCCGGACAAGATTGAAGACTTTAAGCTAGAAGCAGAGGAAGAGATGCAGTTGAAGTTGGATATATAGTTGAAAGAGAGTTTATAGGATTATTCATAATACATAATATATTGAACTAACACAATTAGTAAGTAAGAATTAGCGATTAATGAGTCGTTTTTGTATATAAATATATTAAAATAAGCAGAAGGTTTGTAAGTCATTGCAGATCTTCTATTTTATGCTTTCTGATATAAATAGTTGAGAAAAAGTTTACAAAGAATTTTATTAAAAGTATATGTTGAATTATTAAAAACATTAGCAAGTGAAACTTCATTAAATCAACATCAGTTTGACGCGCTTGTTTCTTTTGAATATAATACAGGTAATCTTAATTAATCTCAGCTTTTAAAGGATGTAAAAAAAGGAAATGCTTCAAATGAAACAATATTAGCTGATTTTCTAAGCTGAACTCGTCAAGGAGATAGTCACCTTACAGGCTTATATCGTCGAAGATACGATGAGCACGAAATTTTTTCGGAGGGTGAATATGGCCGAAATAAAGGCCGAAGAGCTCCAAACGGTTATAAATAACTTGAAAAGAACTTTAATAAAGGAGATGAAGATATGAATCGGTATAAAGTTATTATAATTTTATTTTTATTACTGATGAGTATGCTATATGGTTGTCAACTTGGAAGTAAAACAGAAGATAATATGACGAATATTTCACAAAGATGGACAGAGAACCTCCGGTCTATAGACGGAATCTAAACACACCTTGGGCAAATCTTTATTATTTGAGGGGGTAAACGGCATTGAATAAATTAAAAAAGAAAATCGTTTATACAAGCTCTATTTCTATGATTATCCTATTTTTATGTGTAGTTATGCCTAGGTTGTTTCTGATAGGGATTTATCAAATAGCTCATTCGGAAACAAAAGATCCTGTTTTGTATGAAATTCCCAAAGAGCTTCAGATTAAAAAAATTGATAGTAATAATAGAATAATTCACTATGATAACATAGAGTTTACTTCTCCTTATCATAAGTTAGTAAGTACCAAAAATTCATCAACAGGTATCGCATACGTGTTTGATGATGGACATAAGATAATGATTAACAAGATGAAAATTGATACATATGATGTTCAGGCAAACTTAACATTAAAGCAACAAAAGTATCTTCATAATATCTTAGGTGATGAAAACTCGAAATCATCGTTTGAACTTATGAAGAAAATATATATGTTAACTCCGGATGATTTAAGTTATTTTGCGTCTTTAAATAAAATCACATTGAAGAAAGAATTGTTGGCATTTAAAAGAATTTTTATTCCATGTCAAGATTCAGATAGCTTGTATTGCTTTGATACCAATTATATTAAGGGTTTTCAATATGGAGATCCTCAAAACAGTAAAATAATTATTATTCAAATATTTATCGAGAATAAAAACTGTACGCTTTCCTTAGTAGGGGATAATATCAATCAAAATGATATAGATTCGATTTTGTCAACAATTAATATCACTAATAAATAAATTTAAATTTACCCAAAAGTTGTTTCGTTTAACTGTTGAATTGAATGATATCTTGCTATTATGAATTACTTCAAGTAAAACTTTATGATTAATATTTAATGCCTGTAATATGAAAACGGTAATTATACATTTACTCTATAAGGTGCGGATAGAAACTTGTATTAATAGCGGGGATGATATAAAGATTGCAGGAATATATAAACCGGAGAATTTGTACAAGGGAATTTTATGAGCAATCCATATAGCCAACCAGGGAGGATGGAATATGAAAGATTATATTTTTAGAGTTTTATTTTCGGTTATACCGATAATTATTTTGATGCTTTTAATACAGCTTTCTGTTGTCTATATTAGTAATAAGATTAATATTGAGACAACAAATTTAGCACTGGTCAGGATTTTTGACATATTATTCTATGGTTATGGATTAATTACAGCATTGATTATGATTAAGGTAATTGAGCACAAAAAGAAAAAGAAGTAGCAATGGAATAACCAGTAAAAAATAGTGTAGGAGGGAAAGTAGTATGGATTTGTTTGAAGCAATTAAAAAAAGAAGAACAATAAGAGATTTCGAAGAGAAAGAAGTGGACAAAGAGATCATTGAACAAATTATTAGTGCTGGACTGAAAGCACCGACAAACGACCATATGAGAAACTGGGAGTTTGTAGTTATAACGGATAAAGCCGAGAAAGCAAAATTAATTGCGACACTTCCCAAAACTATGTCAAAATTGGATACGGAAGCAATATTGGATAACTGGTATATGACCGACGAAAAACAGCGCAAAATGTATATGGATGGAATTCCGAAGCAGTTTAATATGCTATACAATTCATCCTGCTTGATATTGCCGTTTTTTAAACAG
Organism: Bacillota bacterium; assembly: GCA_023392615.1. Taxonomy (GTDB): domain Bacteria; phylum Bacillota; class Clostridia; order Lachnospirales; family Lachnospiraceae; genus Mobilitalea. The sequence continues at coordinate 541,409 of JAEVYT010000030.1, forward strand.
GATTGGCCGCTTTTAAAGCCGGAGAGTATCGCATCACTTAACCCGTTTGCCTCGATTTGGATGTGTATCGAGAATATTTTCCTTGCAGCTACCACTTATGGGTTGTATGGTGTTGTTCGTATTCCCGCTGCAGAGGGGGAGGGTGAACATATACAACGCATTATTGGACATCCGGATAATTACATAATGCCGTGCTATATTTCTCTTGGTTATCCCAAAGCCGATGCGATTATTCATAAGCAGCATGAATATGAGGCGAAGGATAAAATTCATATCAATAAGTGGTAAGATTTCTGACCATTTTGATAATTATGATTGTTAAACACGAATAGAGTAGATTTTGATTGATCGAATGAATGTATTAGATTGAGATATAGTCACTATATCGGTTATAATTAATGATTATAACCCTGTTGATGAATAATAATGTTTTGTGTTTGTCAGTTATTACAATAGTATCGATTAAAAAAGAGAAAGAAATTGCATACAAGCATGCATTTCTTTCTCTTTTTTATCAAGTAATCTGTTTTTCAAATCAACGATTTCACGAGTAAGTGGCCATAAGCTCGTAGCCTAACGGCTCCTTCGCTCACGTTGCACTAAACAATAAAAAAGTCAAAATTCTTTTATGCAAGCATAAAGAACTTTTGGCTTTTTTATTGTTTACCCGCTTAATAAAGATAATGAATTCGCGCAAAAACAGATTACAAGCTCGTAGCCTAACGGCTCCTTCGCTCGCGTGACACTTATTAATAAAAAAGAGAAAGAAATTGCATACAAGCATGCATTTCTTTCTCTTTTTTATTAATAATCTGTTTTTACGCGGAAAGTCACACTAATACTAAACTTATGGTTTACAAATAGTAAAAATAATGCTTGCATCTTAGAATAGTTTTGTATATAATAGTCCATGCTGTTAATATCTAATGGCTCTTTTTAAGTGCTCCAAATGATGGAAAACAGTGCATATTTTGTACATATATGTGACTAGTTTTTAATTCACATACACCTACATTTTTGAAAAGAAAGGTTGTGATAGGTTTGGATAATAAAAAGCTCAAATTATATGGTTTTAACAACCTCACTAAAACACTTAGCTTTAATATTTACGATGTCTGTTATGCGAAGAGTGAGAGAGAACAAAAGGACTATATCGCATATATCGACGAACAATATAATTCCGAGCGTTTAACAAAAATTCTTGTGGATGTTACCGAGATGATCGGTGCTCACATTCTTAATATATCCAAACAGGATTATGATCCTCAGGGGGCTTCCGTTAACATATTAATCGCGGAAGGTACACTTACCTCGGATCATATCGATGAGTCCTGCAATCAGGGCAAATATTTATCAGAATCAAGAGATTCGGTGCATGCACATCTTGATAAAAGTCATGTAACGGTGCATACCTTTCCTGAGCATCATCCGGATAACTCGATCACTACCTTCCGTGTAGATATTGACGTATCCACTTGCGGGGAGATCTCTCCTTTGAATGCCTTGGATTATCTAATCGGAAGTTTTGATTCCGATATTATCACAATCGATTACCGTGTACGAGGATTTACTCGTGACCTTCACGGTATGAAATATTTTATAGATCACGATATTACCTCAATTCAGGATTATATCGACGATCAAACATTGACCAAATATGATGCGATTGATGTAAATGTATATCAGTCCAATATTTTTCATACAAAGATGCTGATTAAAGAAATCGAATTACAGAACTATCTCTTTAATAAGGATGTATATGAATTGCCTCCGAAGCAAAGACTTGATATTACGAATAGTCTTCGCAAGGAAATGATTGAAATATTCAGCGGAATGAACATTTATTAATCAGAATGGAGTAAATTATGAAGTACACACAACAAAATTCACCCATTCATGAAGCATTACTACAACATAAGAAAAACCGTGTCGTACCTTTTGATGTCCCTGGACATAAGGGCGGACGAGGAATTCCTGAGCTAACTGAATTTCTGGGAGCTGACTGCATGAAGGTGGATGTCAACTCCATGAAGCCCTTGGATAATCTCATCCATCCGGTTTCTGTTATAAAAGCTGCTGAGGAACTTGCCGCTGAGGCATTTGGTGCGGATGCAGCTTTTTTTATGATTAATGGTACTACAGCAGCGGTGCAGGCAATGATTATGTCAACCTGTAAAGTGGGTGACAAGATTATCATGCCCCGTAATGTTCATCGCAGCTCGATCAATGCTTTGGTGGTATGTGGTGCAGTTCCGGTATATGTTAACCCGGGAGTGAATCATGAGCTGGGTATCCCGCTCGGTATGTCCGTTGAGGATATTAAAAATGCAATATTAGAAAATCCGGATGCGAAAGCAATTCTTGTCAATAATCCAACATACTACGGTGTGTGTTCTAATCTAAAGGAGATTGTACGACTTGCTCACGAACATGATATGAAGGTATTAGTGGATGAAGCACACGGAACCCATTTTTACTTCGGTGAGAATATGCCGATTAGCGGTATGGCAGCAGGGGCGGATATGTCTGCTGTTAGTATGCATAAGACTGGTGGATCTTTGACACAGAGTTCCTTCTTATTATGTAGCAATGGAATTGATCCTGGTTATGTTAGGCAGATTATCAATTTGACACAGACTACCAGCGCGTCCTATCTCTTATTATCCTCACTTGACCTTGCACGCAAAAACATGGTGCTTCACGGCAAAGAGATGGTGAAAAAAACGGTGGATCTTGCAGAATATGCAAGGGAGGAGATTAATAAAATCGGCGGCTATTATGCTTTTTCAGCGGAATTAATTGATGGAGATACGATTTATGATTTTGACCGTACGAAGTTGTCCGTTCACACCGCAGATATCGGATTAGCAGGGGTGGAAGTTTATGATCTACTTCGTGATGAGTATGATATTCAGATTGAATTTGGTGATATCGGTAACATCTTAGCAATTATTTCGGCAGGGGATCGTCCATTTGAAATTGAGCGATTAGTGGGCTCATTATCAGAGATCAAGAGAATCTACAGCAAAGATAAAGTTGGTATGCTTAATCATGAATACATTGATCCGGACGTGGCATTTACTCCTCAGAAGGCATTCTACCATGATAAGAAATCGGTAACCTTAGAGGAGAGTATCGGTCATATCGCAGGAGAATTCGTGATGTGTTACCCTCCGGGCATCCCGATCCTAGCTCCTGGGGAGCGAGTAACCAAGGATATCATTGAGTACATCAAATATGCCAAAGAAAAAGGCAGCTCCTTAACAGGACCCAGAGACATGAAGGTAGAGCGCCTAAATATTATAGACTTTTAAACTGTACTATTAATTGCAATAAGAAACACCTAAAATAATATAAACTAAAATTCAAACCACACTAGATGATGAAAACGGTATATCTTTTTACCCTCGCTGCAACTGTGAATAGCGAGGGAAGATGTTATTACTGAGAATGTAATTAACATTATTTAATTATAATAGAGATAATCCTCCCCACAACGGTGAAAAGCGAATGAAAATGTTATAACAAAATCTATATTTATGATTACTATTTATTCGTAATTTGATAGATAAGATTTACTTAACACGATGACAGTCAATCCATTCACAGAGTGTGTGGGAGAAAGATGAAAACAATATATCAAAAGCAACTGTATGAAGACGTTGGTGCTTAGGCTGCGTATTTTGCGGCCTTATGCACCATTACGTTCTTCATCCAAGCGAGAGCGTGTTGCACTTGATATATGTTTTCATACTTTCGACTTTAAACTAACTGAGAGGATTGACGTCCCTTTGAAACTAAATAACATAGAAATGAGAAAAATTCGGAAAGGGTGGTAATTATGGAATTATGGTATTCTGAGCAACACACGGATCATGTCCGCTTTTCCCTTAAAGTGAAGGAACAGCTATTTTGTCAGAAAAGCGATTTCCAGCAGGTTGATATTTTAGAAACGTATGAATTTGGACGAATACTTACCTTGGACGGATGCTTGATGGTAACGGAGAAGGATGAATTCATTTATCATGATATGATTGTACATGTTCCGATGGCAACAAATCTGGATATCAAAAAGGTATTGGTTATCGGCGCCGGGGATGGCGGTACAATTCGAGAACTTACCAGATATGCATCCATTGAACACATCGATATGGTTGAAATTGATGAGCTAGTAGTGGAAGCATGTAAAAAGTATCTTCCTCAGACTGCCTGCAGTCTGGATGATCCAAGAGTGCATATCCATTATGAGGACGGTTTGAAATTCGTACGCCGTAAGTCCAATGAGTATGACTTGATCCTCGTGGATTCCACCGATCCGTTTGGTCCAGGTGAAGGACTATTTACGAAGGAGTTCTATGGTAATTGCTATAATGCTTTGACTGATCAGGGAATTCTCGTAAATCAACATGAGAGTACCTACTATGATGCATATGTGGAAGCGATGAAGAGAGCACATCGTCGAATTAAAGAGACATTTCCGATTGCGAAGGTGTATCAGGCACATATCCCAACTTATCCGTCCGGTCACTGGTTATTTGGTTATGCTTCGAAGAATTTTGATCCGATTGAGAATTTGAACGCAGAAAAGTGGAATGCACTTGGAATTAAAACAAAATACTATAATATAGAACTACACAAGGGGTGCTTCGCACTTCCGAACTATGTAAAGGAGCAATTGAACGAATATGAATAGAAATATCCATACCTTTATCGCCTGTGATCATGAGTATGAAGAGAGCGATATTGTACTATTTGGTGCTCCCTTTGATGGAACCACCTCCTATCGTCCTGGTACGAGATTTGCCAGTGCGGCGATTCGTAATGAGAGTTATGGAATTGAAACCTATAGCCCTTATCAGGACAAGGATTTATTAGATAAAAAGATATTTGATGCAGGTGATTTGGAATTTGGCTTTGGTAATACTCAGCGTGTCATCGATACCATTGAGGAGATGACAAAGCAGATTCTTGATGATAAGAAGAAACCGTTTATGATAGGCGGTGAGCATCTTGTAACACTTGGCAGTGTAAAGGCTGTATTTGAGAAATACCCTGATCTTCATATCATCCATTTTGATGCACATGCAGATTTAAGAGATGATTATCTTGGAGAACAGCTTTCCCATGCCAGTGTTATGAGAAGATGTTATGACTTGGTAGGAGACCATAAGATATATCAGTTCGGAATTCGAAGCGGGGATAGAGAAGAATTCCTATGGGCGAAGGATCGTATCTTTACCCAGAAGTTTAATCTGGATGGTATTGAAAAAGTTGCTGAGAAACTTCAGGACAAGCCGGTCTACCTTACGATTGATCTTGATGTGCTGGACCCATCCGTATTCCCAGGAACAGGAACACCGGAAGCTGGTGGAGTCACTTTTATGGAGCTGATGGGAGCATTAAAGGAAGTATTCAAGCTAAATATCGTAGCGATGGATATGAATGAGCTTTCTCCGGTCTATGACCAAAGTGGTGCATCAACCGCATTAGCATGTAAGCTGCTTCGTGAGCTTTTATTACAATTATAAGAATATTTTTAAGGAGGATTTGCAATGAGCAAAGCGTTAATCATTGGTGCCGGTGGAGTAGCCGGTGTAGTAGTTCATAAATGTTGTCAAAACCATGAGGTGTTTGAGGAAATCTGTATCGCAAGCAGAACTGTATCAAAATGTGATGCATTGAAAGCACAGGTAGAAGCTAAGGGATATAAGACGAAGGTTACTACCGCACAGGTGGATGCAGATAAAACAGAGGAATTAATTGTATTAATCGAAAATTATAAGCCGGACATCGTAATTAACGTTGCACTTCCATACCAGGATTTGACCATCATGGATGCATGTCTCGCAACGAAGGTGGATTACTTAGATACTGCTAATTATGAGCCTTTGGATACCGCTAAGTTTGAATACAAATGGCAGTGGGCATATCGTGAGCGCTTTGAAAAAGCGGGTATCACAGCGGTGTTAGGTTGCGGCTTTGACCCCGGCGTTACCGGCGTATTTTCCGCTTATGCGTTAAAACATTACTTTGATGAGATTCATACCATTGATATATTGGATGCAAATGCTGGTGATCACGGTTATCCGTTCGCTACCAACTTTAATCCTGAGATTAATATCCGTGAGATTACTGCAAATGGTAGTTATTTTGAAAATGGCGAATTTATTGAGACTGAGCCAATCTCTATAAAAAGAGTATATAATTTCCCGGAAATCGGTGAGAAGGATATGTACCTTCTTCATCATGAGGAGATGGAATCTCTTGCACTTAATATGCCTGGAATTAAAAGAATCCGTTTCTTTATGACTTTCTCCGAACGCTATTTAACCCATTTGCGTGTACTTGAGAATGTAGGAATGACATCCATCGAACCGATTGAATTCGAAGGTCAAAAGATTGTTCCATTACAGTTTTTAAAGGCAGTACTTCCGGATCCCGCGTCCTTAGGACCTAGAACAAAGGGAAAGACGAATATTGGTTGCATCTATACCGGTGTGAAGGATGGCAAGGAAGTAAAATATTATGTATACAATGTTTGTGACCATGAAGAATGCTACCGTGAAGTAAATTCTCAGGCAATCTCTTATACAACAGGTGTACCTGCGATGATCGGTGCAATGATGGTACTTACAGGCAAGTGGAAAAAACCTGGCGTATATAATGTAGAAGAATTTGATCCCGATCCATTCATGGATAAGCTGAACACCTGTGGATTACCTTGGAAAGAAAGCTTTAACCCAGATATGGTAGAGTAGTGGAGAATAATAATGAATTTTGATATAAATAGAGTACCTACTCCGTCTTATGTGATGGAAGAAAGTTTATTGCGTAAGAATGGTGAAATCATAAAATCAGTGATGGACGAAACCGGGTGTGAAATTTTGTTAGCTCAAAAGGCTTTCTCGATGTATTCCACTTATCCGATGCTGGGAGAATACTTGAGCGGAACAACCGCCAGCTCCTTATTTGAGGCGAAGCTTGGGAAGGAAGAGATGGGGCAGGAAGTCCATATTTTCTCTCCGGCCTACCGTGAAGATGAGTTTGAAGAGATTATGGCTCTGTGTGATCATATCGTGTTCAATTCAATCGCACAATGGGAGAAGTATAAAGATAAAGTGCAGGGAAACCCAAAGAAGATATCCTGTGGACTTCGTATTAATCCGGAATACTCTGAGATTGAAACAGATATGTACAATCCGTGCTTTGAAAATTCTCGTTTCGGAATTACGCTTGATAAGCTTGAGAAGGCTGATTTAAACGGGATAGAAGGACTTCATTTTCACACCATGTGCGAACAAAACTCTGATGTATTAGAGAGAACGCTTAAGGTTGTTGAGGAGAAGTTCGGTAATTTGATGCATACGATGAAATGGATTAATTTCGGTGGAGGTCATCATATTACAAGAGATGATTATAATATTGAAACCTTGATTCGTTGCATCAATCATGTAAAGGAAGCCTATCAGGTTCAGGTTTATCTTGAACCGGGTGAAGCGGTTGCATTAAATGCCGGATATCTTGTAAGTACAGTTTTGGAGTTGAATGAGAATGGTATGCAATTAGCGATCATGGACACCTCCGCGGCCTGCCATATGCCTGATGTGCTCGAGATGCCATATCGTCCGAATATTATCGGCTCCGGTAAGTCCGGTGAATATCCATATACTTATCGACTTGGAGGACCAACCTGTTTATCCGGTGATGTAATTGGCGATTATTCTTTCTCTGAACCATTAAAGGTAGGAGATAGATTGGTGTTCTGTGATATGGCCATTTATTCAATGGTTAAGAATAACACGTTTAATGGTGTTAATCTTCCTTCGATTCTTTTAAATACAGAGAAGGATGGACTCAAAGTAATCAAAGAGTTCGGTTATGAGGATTTTAAGAGAAGATTGTAAAATGTGATATATTAAAGTTATTTATTCTATAAAACTTATAAAACCTAAGCAAAAAAGAACGCTACCGAATAACCGTTAAAAAAGGTTATTCGGTAGCGTTTTTTAATGGAAATTTTATTTGTAATCTAGTGTTGTGTTAATGATTGAGGCTTGTATTTCATTTAATTTAAGGGTTGTCTGCTAGCTTTGTCTGCTGTTTAAATTAAATTCATATATAAATATCGTATTATATATAGTAAAATAATAACAGTAATAATTTTTTATCTGTAATATGAAAGGTGAATATATTATGTGTGCGTTTATAAAGTTCCGTAAAGCAATTTTAGAATTATCAGATGTTCCAGAGATATTGATAGAACAATTATTTTCAATTTGTCAACTTAAAAATGTCAAAAAAGGTGAATCCTTTATACAAGCTGGTGAATTATCAAAGGATATGGGTTTTATATTAGAAGGTTTATTCCGCTTGTATTATATAGATGAGGAAGGAAATGATTATACAAAAGCGTTCAGTAGAACAGGACAATTTTTAATATCATATAGTGCTATAGTACAAGAGCGGCCCTCTTTTTTCTACATTGAAGCATTACAAGATAGTCAAATTCTTTTGTTCGAATATCAACGATTTAGTAATATGATTCAAAAAGATATTCGATGGTATCCATTTGCTTATAAACTATTGGAGAATGTTTACATAATGAAGGAATTAAGAGAAAAATCTTTTCTACTCGATAATGCGGAACAAAGATACCGAGATTTTAAAAAACAATATGCAGATGTGGAGAATCAAATTAAACTTTATCATGTCGCTTCCTTTCTAGGTATAAAACCTGAAACCTTAAGTAGATTAAGAAGCACAAAAAATTGATATAAATCAAGGAAATAATACCTCGTTTGGATTAACATGAAGAAAAAATTGGAGGTATTATTTTATGTTAAATTCATCGAATGACATTGTATTGATTACGGGAGGTAGCTCTGGCATAGGATTTGAAATGGCGCGACTTCTGTTGGAAGAAAATTATCTTGTTATCATCTGTGGCCGATCAAAACTAAAACTTGAAGAGGCACAGAGAAAACTACCCAAATTAATTACGATTCAATGTGACATTACTTCTACGCAAGACAGAGAAAGGTTGGTTGATAGAATAAAAAATGAGTATCCATCCTTAACTCTTTTAATCAATAATGCAGGAGTGGTTTATCGATATCTCATGGAAAAGACCGGAGATTTAAACAAACGAATGGAAGAAGAATGGAAAACAAATGTTATGGCACCTGTCGAACTATCGCAATTATTATTACCTTGTATAGCAAAAAATGGTGGAACAGTTGTGAATGTATCTTCGGCACTTGCACATGTGCCTCTTTCAATAGAGCCACACTACTGCGCTACTAAGGCTGCACTTCATTCTATTACACAAAGCATGAGAATACGATACAAAAAGATTGGGGTAAAGGTTGTAGAGATATTCTATCCAGAGGTGGATACACCATTTCAGGAAGGGCAAGCAACAGAGAGAGCGATATCTCCAGAAGTTGCAGCATATGAGGCGTTGAGACAGTTAAAAAGAGGAAAAGATGAGATATATGTAAAGAGAAGCAAAATGATGTTTCGTATTAGTCGCTTACTTCCTAAAAAAGGCGTCAAAATAATTAATGGATTCTTACCTGAAATGGTCGAAGAAATGCTATCAAAAAGATAATTTATTACATGATTATAGAGGATTAATATAAAAATGTACCTATTCAAAGTCAAAAAATCATGACTATTGATGGGTACATTTTTTGTATGACAAATTAGTATTTTACAAAAACTATGAAAAAATATTAAGGAATGAATACATATATGTCTTTACAAATTACCTTTGAATGGATAATATGTATGTTATAGATTAGCATAAAGATTGGAGGATTGAATTATGTATAGCAATTATGAGATATCATCAAATATATTTTGGATCGGCGGAAATGACAGACGGTTAGAGCGCTTTGAGAATATGTTTCCGTTACCCAATGGAGTTTCTTACAATTCCTACCTAGTTTTAGATGAAAAGAATGCAGTGATTGATACGGTTGATGCCGCAATCAGCGCATTATTCCTTGATAATATAACACAAACTCTTGGTGGACGTAACCTTGATTATTTGATTATCAATCATATGGAGCCGGATCATTGTGCAAATATTGAGGAAATCGTAAGACGTTATCCTGATGTAAAGTTGGTTGGTAACAAGAAGACATTTCAATTTATGGAGCAATACTTTAGCCTTGATATGTCCTCAAGTTATCTTGAAGTGAAAGAAGGGGACGAGCTTTCACTTGGTGCGCACACCCTACATTTCTACTTCGCACCGATGGTTCATTGGCCGGAAGTAATGATGACTTATGAGGTTACACAGGGTATTTTATTCTCAGCAGACGCATTTGGTTCATTTGGTGCGATCGCAGGGAACTTGTTTGCGGACGAGGTAGAATTTGATAATGTATACTTAGATGAAGCCAGAAGATATTATACCAATATTGTCGGCCGTTACGGTACACAGGTTCAAGCGGTATTAAAGAAGGTATCCGGTCTTAATATTAATATGATCTGTTCTCTCCATGGTTTACTGTGGAGAAATCAGGATGTGGCATATATCGTTAATAAATATAGTGAATGGAGTAGTTACACACCGGAGAAAAAGGGGGTTGTACTTGCATATGCTTCCATGTATGGTAATACGGAGAGTGTAGTCAATGCTCTGGCTGTAAAATTAGCGAAACGTGGCATTAAAGATATAAGAGTGTTTGATGTATCAAAAACACATCCTTCCTATATCATATCTGATGTGTTTAAATACAGCAATGTGGTCTTTGCTTCCTGTACCTATAACATGCATTTGTACTTTATGATGGACTCCTTATTAAGAGAATTGGGAGTATTGGGAATAAAAGGCCGCAAAGTCACCTTGATTGGAAATCATAGCTGGGCTTCCGCTGCATTAAAGGGAATGACTGAACTGATTGATGCGATGAAAGACATGGAGATTGTTGGTACACCACTAGATGTTAAGTCCACCCTAAAGCATGAGCAAGAGCCGGAGTTGGATGCCTTAGCAGATGCTATTCTTGTTTCCGTAACAGAATAAGATTAATTAATATACTAAAGACTCTTTCTCATGATTATAATCTTGAGATGGGGTCTTTTTAGGTAAAAATACATCTTTACGGATGAAGGAAAAAGGAGTAACGTTAAGATATGAAAAATGACTTGATTATTACAGAAAATGGACATAATATCTGGAAGTGAATACTATATTAAAATTATATGAATAAAATCTTACATATTTGTTACTAATAATAATCATGTCCATATTTATAATGGAATGCGTAAAGCATCGAAAGGAATGTTTGTCATGAGAATAACGGATAAATCTAAATTCATAAGTCAAAGTATGGAGGCACTTGAGGGGATTCTGGATGTGCTGTACAAGGCACCGGATTTGAGCTTAAGCAGTCTGCCCTCTGAACAGACAGCCCTTCTTATTGTCGATATGGTAAATGGTTTTGTCAGAGAGGGTGCATTAATGAGTTCGGAAGCTGAGAAAATTATTCCTGACATCCTTGATCTGATGAAGCAATGTAAAAAGCTTGGAATCCAAACAATTGCTTTCGGAGATAATCATACGGATGAATCGCCGGAGTTTAATTCTTACCCGCCTCACTGTATACAAGGAACCAGCGAAAGCGAGATTGTAGATGAGATTAAGGAGTTCGGGAATTACCACCTCATATCGAAGAATTCTACGAATGGTTTTTTAGAAGAGGAATTTCAACAATGGCTAAGAGATAATTCTCAAGTGGAGTACTTTATTGTTACTGGAGACTGCACGGATATCTGCGTTCAACAGCTAGCGATCACCTTAAAAACATGGTTTAATAAACAAAATAAAAAATCAAGGATTATTGTTCCGATCAATGCGGTAGCTACGTATGATTTTGGTTTGCATAATGGAAATCTGACCCATGTGATGGCTCTTTATAATATGGTTATCAATGGAGTTGAAGTTGTTGTAGAAGTAAAGTAGTTTAAATATTAGGGATGTTCCAAAATATATAATTTATAGGAATAATGTTATATTGTTATAATGCACTGTTTAAAAGACTGTTGTTCTTTCAACCAGTGTGGGAGGCAATATAACATTCGCCTACGAATTACATATTATGGGATATCTCTTTTTTTATGTACAAAGGGATACGTATTCCTTACATTAATCATAAATTTGGATAAACTAAAGATATAGTACAATATCGTAATATTATAATATAAATTATGAATAATCTGGTATTTTTACAATAAATTTAATATGAAGACAAAGTTAGGATGATATACGTGAATAAGAAATTGTTGAATTACTTGCCCTGTGTAATTATTTTACTGCTGTTTGGGATGTTTCAAGTAAGTAGAATTAATGCAGATTATAATAAGTTATTAAGCTCTTCAGGTCTCATTACTGAAGATTACCGGAAGAAGATTGACTTAGAGAATAATCGTGCCCGTCAGAATGAAAAAGAGTATCAGGAGATCTTGATTAAAGAAGGTGAGGAAGATCAGATTAAGAGTAATCCTTCCTCTGAGCAAAATAATAAAAAATCTTCGGGATATCAAAAGTTGAAGCTCCATTCTCGTGGTGCAGTGCTCTTGGATGCTTCAAATAATCGAGTCCTATATGAAGAAAACGGGTATAAGGAATTGCCGATGGCAAGCACCACAAAGATTATGACCTGTATTGTCGCACTTGAGAATTCAAAGCCGAATGAGGTTGTAACGATATCCAAACATGCCTCCTCCATGCCAGATGTACAGTTAAATGCCAAACCCGGAGAAAAGTTTTACTTGGGTGATTTATTATATTCTTTGATGCTTGAAAGTCATAATGATATTGCAGTAGCGATAGCCGAGCATGTCGGGGGTTCGGTAGAGGGGTTTGCAACCATGATGAATGACAAAGCAAGAAAATTAGGTTGCGAGCATACGAATTTTGTAACTCCGAATGGACTAGATGCACCAGGTCATCATACATCAGCAAGAGATTTAGCTGTGATTGCAAGCTATGCAATTAAAAACAAAGAGTTTATAAAGATAACGAATGCTCCTACCCATGAATTTTATGAGATAAAGAATAAGAAGAAATATTTTGTATCCAACAAGGATCGTTTTTTATATATGATGGAAGGTGCGATTGGAGTGAAAACAGGGTTTACCAATGGTGCTGGGTATTGTTTTGTGGGTGCGGTACAAAAACCAGATCGAACTTTAGTATCTGCTGTACTTGGATGTGGCTGGCCTCCCAGTAAAAATTTAAAGTGGAACGATACAAAGGAGCTTATGAATTACGGCGTAAAAAATTATAGTCTAAAGCAGATTTTTCAAGATAAAAAGTTACAGCCATTAATTGTCAAAGATGGACAACAAAGATATGAACCGCTCACAATGAAAGGTGACATATCATTATTATTAAGGGACGATGAACAGGTGAGGGTAGAGTATGATTTGCCAAAGGGTTTGGTGGCTCCAATAAAGTCTTCAGTTGAAATTGGAAAGGCAAAATATTATGTAAACGATGTGCTATATAAGGAAATTCCAATCTATGCCACAAAGGATATCAAGAAAATCGATCTGATATATTGTCTGAAGAAAATCGTCAGCTACTGGAGTGGAAGATTTTGATTGTAAACGTGTCTTTAGAGAATAATAACATTCATTTATAATTATAAACGAAAAAGGGTGCCGCATATACAGCGACACCCTTTTGCTCTTAAGGTTTATTTAATTGGTATATCATAAAGGTCAGATAACCTGCAAAGGTAACCCATAAAAGATAAGGAATCTGTAGCAAAGCTGCACATTTTGAGATGGGGTAATAAGCTAAAATCATAGCGATAATTAATCCCCATAGTAGTACCAGCCACACAAATGCAAGTAAATAGGCACTCATGTTGAAGAAAATGAAAGACCATAAGAAGTTTACACCCAATTGCAAGGCATAAATTCTTAGTGCCTCCTCCTTCTGGAGTAGAGATGCATCGGAGGCATAGATCAAATAAGTAGATATGCCCATTAGGATATATAATACCGTCCATATGATTGGTATTACATAGGATGGTGGAGTGATGGCCGGTTTAATGATATTACTGAAGTTTTGCATTCCTTCTCGTGTTAATAAACCGGATATCGCTCCGACTGCCAGTGGAACAATTATGTTGATTGCTAACGCTTTCCATCTGATTTTCATAGGAATCACCCCTTTCAATGCATTTTATGATTGGGACAATATGAGTATACTTAAATTATAAAAATAGAATAGATAGGGTATTATGCTTTGATTTGATATCAGTTTATCACTGTAAAGTTATATTGCAAATAGTAAAATAAGACTTGATTATTTTTGACATTCCGATTATTATTAGATTGTTTCAGGAAATGAAATAGGACAACGATGCAACAGATAGGGGCTTTGTGAGAAGCCCTTGATAAATACAACGCCGTATCATCGGTAGAATGGAGAGTAAGCATGATAAAATTGTATGACAAAGGTATTTATTTAGTAGCCGGCACAGAAATTATTGAAGACTCACATGAAGCAGTTGCAGCCATCCAATCTAAAACTGGGGTGGAGATTAACAAGGAGGATGCAAAAAAGGGTACGATAGCCTATGAGATCTTAAGCAACCACAACACCTCCGGGAATGATAAAAAATTAAAGGTAAAATTTGATAAATTAACTTCACATGATATAACATTTGTAGGTATAATTCAAACTGCGAGAGCCAGCGGTCTTGAACAATTCCCTGTTCCGTATGTTCTTACAAACTGTCACAATAGTTTATGTGCAGTAGGTGGTACCATTAACGAAGATGATCACATGTTTGGTCTATCTTGTGCGAAGAAATACGGCGGAGTATATGTACCACCTCATCAGGCTGTAATTCATCAATATGCACGTGAAATGCTTGCAGCAGGTGGTAATATGATTCTTGGTTCTGACAGCCATACCCGTTATGGTGCGCTTGGTACGATGGCAATTGGTGAGGGTGGTCCTGAGATTGTGAAACAATTATTGGACAAGACATATGATATTAATATGCCGGAAGTAGTTGCAATCTATCTGACTGGTACCCCTAGAAAGGGTGTGGGTCCTCAAGACGTAGCACTTGCGATTATCGGTGAAGTATTTGCAAATGGTTATGTAAATAATAAGGTGATGGAATTTGTCGGTGACGGAATAGCTAACTTAAGCGTAGATTTCCGAATTGGTGTGGATGTTATGACAACAGAGACAACCTGTTTATCCTCCATCTGGGTAACCGATGAGAAGGTGAAGGATTTCTATGATATTCACCGTAGAAGTGATGATTATAAGGAATTACAGCCTGAGAAAGTTGCATATTATGACGGTATGGTTTATGTGGATCTGTCTGAGATTAAGCCTATGATAGCAATGCCTTTCCATCCAAGTAATGTATATACTATCGATGAATTGAATGCAAATCTTTATGATGTATTAGATGAGGTAGAGAAGAAAGCATTAGTAAGCTTAGGTAGTGATAAAGTTAAATATACCTTAAAAGATAAGGTTCGTAACGGTAGATTATATGTGGATCAGGGTACAATAGCAGGTTGTGCAGGCGGTGGCTTTGAGAATATCTGTGATGCTACTGATATCTTGGATGGAAAATACATCGGAGCTGATGAATTCTCCTTAAGTGTATATCCTGCGAGTCAGCCAGTATTTATGGAGCTTGTTAAGAATGGATCTATCGCAAAATTAATGTCAACAGGCGCAACAATCAGAACTGCTTTCTGTGGACCTTGCTTTGGTGCAGGAGATGTTCCTGCAAATAACGGTTTCAGTATCCGTCATACAACTAGAAACTTCCCGAACAGAGAAGGTTCCAAAATAACAAGCGGACAAATAGCTTCAGTAGCGTTAATGGATGCGAGATCTATCGCTGCAACTGCTGCCAATCAGGGTTATTTGACTTCGGCTGAACATATAGATGTGAACTATTCCACTCCAAAGTATTACTTTGATAGTTCCATTTATGATAATCGTGTTTATAATGGTATCGGTAAGGCTGATACTTCTTTGGACATTAAGTTTGGACCTGGTATCGTAGATTGGCCTGCAATGACAGCGCTCAGTGAAGATATGATCCTTAAAGTGGTATCTGAAATCCATGATCCGGTAACAACGACGGATGAGCTTATTCCTTCCGGTGAAACCTCCTCGTTCCGTTCTAATCCACTGGGATTGGCCGAATTTACTTTATCCCGTAAGGATCCGGAATATGTAGGACGTGCGAAAGATATTCAGAAAGCTGAAAAAGCAAGAATTGCCGGCGAGAACATTACCGAGGCAAACAGTGAGATGAAAGAAGTATATGAAAAGATCGGAGCAAAATTCTCAGTGGATGAGAAGGCAACCCAGATAGGTAGTACTATCTTTGCAGTAAAACCGGGTGATGGTTCCGCAAGAGAACAGGCAGCAAGCTGCCAGAAGGTACTTGGTGGTTTTGCAAATATCGCAAATGAATATGCTACGAAGCGTTATCGTTCTAATTTGATCAATTGGGGTATGCTTCCGTTTATTATTGACGGTGATCTTCCATTCACAAACGGTGATTTCATCTTTGTGAAGGATATCAAGAAGGCAATTGAAGATAAAATCTCAGAAGTAGCAGCTTATGTGGTGAATAAGGACATGAAAGAATTCACTTTAAAGTTAGGTGAGTTGACGGACGACGAAAGAGAAATTATATTAAAAGGCTGCTTAATTAATTACTATAGAGGTTAATTGAGTCGTAGCTTAAATAAAATTTATATTAGGCTGTTGTGCAATCAAGATACGTAAGGAATTACGGGTTAGCACATCAGCCTATTTTTTGAGATATAAATTATATTGTAATAAAAATTTCTATCCTAACCCCATATCGCAAAACATCACAAAACATTACTTTTTTCACATTGTCAGATTAAGGTAGAAAATGGTAATCTTATAACACTAATAAGAGAAGGGTTGGGTTATTTATGAAATCTTATGAAAAGGCAAATCAAGTTATGGTTGATTTGTTCCAGAAGGATTATCAATTTGCTTTGGCGACAGTAAAGGATAATGTACCATCGGTTCGTTATATAGATACCTATTATGATAACGAAGCATTTTATGTGGTTACTTATCTGAAATCACAAAAGGCACAGGAAATATTGAGAAATCAGCATGTTGCACTATGCCATAATCTTTATCGCTTTAATGGTAAGGCATATTACATTGGACATCCTAAGAAAGATGAGAATCAAGAGATCAGGGCAAAACTGATCAAAGCATTTGAACCCTGGTATTTTGCTCATAACAATGAAGAGGATGAAAACATGGCTTATATTAAGATTGAGCTTGAGGATGGGTTTGTATACAATAACGGAATCGGTTATAAGGTTGATTTTAAGAACAGGGAGGCGGAGGAATTTCCTTTTGATTTTAATGTAGTTACTGTATCATAAGGAATGAGAAAGATTAGAAGTATATTAAAATTCCCCAATTTAATTGACATATTCGTCCACCTGAAGTAGCATAAATTCGATGAGTCTGGTAAGAATTAGCAAACTTTTAGGAGATAACAAAGTTGTTGCTATGTGATTCTAGAATCAAACTTTAATTGCGCATAAACGTGTGCATTGATGGAGGAAACTATGAAATTAAAGAGGGGAATTTTTGTATTTATAATTTTACTAGTTGTAATTACAGGTATTTTTTATTGTTGCGATAAATTTTAATAGCTATTGATGATTGAAGTTATTTTAAATCATCGTAATACTGTCATAATCATTAAAAATAATGCTTTCAACCCATACAATAGTCAAAAAGTATATCGCTAAATCGATAAAGTTTAATTTACATACAAAGAACAACACGAGGAAACCTACTATATATAATAATGCTGCAAGAACTTTGCGTATAGAATTATCTACGATTTGATTTGCTATTACCAGACAGCCTATCATTAATAATTCTATACAGAGAGTCAGACTGCTTAGCAATAGATTATCTCCGATATTGATATCGCGATTTAATATTCCGAGAGAAAAGCTACTTTTTAATATCATTGTAATTACATTGTACAGTAGAAGGAACAAGGCGGCATCAATAAGTATATGATGGAAATTTGTTTGAAGGTTATGAAAGAATAACTTCTTGTTTCCCATAGTAATACTCCTTTCCGGTATAGAAACCAACTGATTTATATAGTTTTTAGTTACATGAATTCAACTAGTTTTTATTAATATGCGAATAGATAAGGTTAAGTGACTTGCTTCAGAAGAATACAGGAATCTTATCCTCCCTACAATCTTACTATATATTATTTGATGAATGATTTACCACCAAGGAAATCTCAATTCTAAGTAATATATTCTATAAATATTTGTGAATTCTATTTGAAACATATTCTGGTTAATCATCTCCAACCTTTTCAAGCACCAAAAAGTACAACAAATATAATCAAATATTGACATAGTTAACAATACTAAATAATCCTCGCTTTATTATAATGAGAATAAGATCTTATGTATCTTGATAGAAGATTTTTATTGAATCCTGTATAAAACTTGGAGGTGCAGCTTATCATGAAATATGGATATTTTGATAATGAGAAAAGGGAATATGTTATTGAGCGTATGGATCTTCCTACCTCGTGGACGAACTACCTAGGCGTTAAAGATATGTGCGCGGTGGTTAACCACACGGCAGGAGGATATATTTTTTATAAGTCACCGGAATATCATCGCATCACGCGCTTTCGTGCAAATAGTGTGCCAATGGATCGACCAGGACATTATGTTTACCTTCGAGATGACACGAACAAAGATTATTGGAGTGTATCATGGCAGCCGGTAGGGAAGCCCCTCGATGAGGCGGCTTATCAGTGTCGTCATGGACTTTCCTATTCCAAATATTCTTGTAATTACAGCAATATTGAGGCGGAACAGACCTTGTTTATCCCACTCGACGATCCGGTAGAGTTATGGGATGTAAAAATTAAAAATAAAGATAATAAAGTAAGAGAAATAAGCGTGTTCTCATACTTGGAATTTTCCTATCATCATATCGATATGGATAATCGCAATTTTCAGATGAGTAATTATGCGGCTGGTTCTTCCTATGAAGATGGGATTATTGAACATGATTTATTCTATGAAGAGTATGGATATCAGTTCTTTACTTCGAATATAGAGCCGGATAGTTTTGATTGTTTAAGAGATAAGTTTATCGGCTTATATCACACGGAATCTAATCCGGTTTCAGTAGAACAGGGAATCTGTGGTGGAACCTTTGAAAAGGGGAATAATCATTGCGGATCATTACATAAAAAGTTGATTTTACAACCGGGCGAAGAGGTACGAATTATCTTTATGCTCGGTGAAGGGAATCGCGAAGAGGGTAAAATATATCGTGATAAATATTCGGATTTATGCAAGGTTGATTATGAATTTGAAGCTTTAAAGGTATTTTGGAGAAAGAAATTAGATAAACTACAGATAAATACTCCAAATGAAGGTATGAATACATTGATTAACACTTGGACTTTATATCAGGCTGAAATCAATGTTATGTTCTCAAGATTTGCTTCCTTTATCGAAGTGGGGGGTAGAACCGGATTGGGTTATCGGGATACCTCACAGGATGCTATGACAGTACCACATTCGAATCCGGAGAAGTGTAGACAAAGAATTGTAGAACTTCTACGTGCTTTGGTGCAGAAGGGTTATGGATTACATCTATTTCAACCGGAATGGTTTGAACCAAATCATAACGCAAAGCCGTTTAAATCGCCAACTGTGGTACCGACTCCTAACAAAAATGATATGATTCATGGTATTGAAGATGCTTGCTCTGATGATGCCCTCTGGTTGGTAAGCTCCATTACAGAATATGTGAAGGAAACCGGAGAATTTGCCTTTTTAGATGAAGTAATTACCTATGCGGACGGCGGAAGCGGTACTGTCTATGAGCACATGACAAGAATTTTAGACTTCTCTGCGGAACAGGTAGGTCAGACCGGAATTTGCAAAGGACTTCGTGCGGACTGGAATGACTGCTTAAATCTTGGTGGCGGAGAGAGCGCCATGGTGTCTTTTCTTCATTACTGGGCACTTGAGAATTTCCTTCAGATTGCTTATTACCTGGGCAGAGACGATGATGTTGAAAAATATACGCTCATCCGTAATAAAGTAAAAGAAGTATCAGAGAAGGAACTGTGGGATAAGGAATGGTATATTCGCGGTATTACGAAAAATGGTAAAAAAATTGGTACTAGTGAAGACAAAGAGGGGAAGATACATCTCGAATCCAATACATGGGCAGTGCTTTCCGGGCTTGCGGATCAAGAGAAAGGTGAAAAAGCGATGGATTCCATCGATGAATACTTATACACCCCTTATGGAATTATGTTAAATGGACCCTCATATACCGAGCCGGATGACGATATTGGATTTGTAACCAGAGTGTATCCGGGATTAAAGGAAAATGGAGCGATCTTTAGTCATCCAAATCCATGGGCATGGGCAGCGGAATGTGTATTAGGCAGAGGTGACAGAGCAATGAAGTTTTATGATGCGTTATCTCCCTATAACCAAAATGATATGATCGAAATACGTGAAGCAGAGCCTTACTCCTATTGTCAATTTGTTGTCGGGAAGGAACATACCGCTCATGG
The DNA here is from genome assembly GCA_023392615.1 of Bacillota bacterium. Taxonomy (GTDB): domain Bacteria; phylum Bacillota; class Clostridia; order Lachnospirales; family Lachnospiraceae; genus Mobilitalea. The sequence continues at coordinate 562,069 of JAEVYT010000030.1, forward strand.
CCGTGCAAGACATCCGTTTATGACAGGAACCGGAGGGTGGGCATATTTTTCGGCGACAAGGTATATACTTGGAATTCGTCCACAGTTTGATTCCCTTCAGGTAGATCCATGCATCCCGTCTGAGTGGGATCGTTTCTCTCTGATACGTGAATGGAGAGGGGCAAAGTATCATATTACAGTATTAAATCCGGAGAATGTGATGAAGGGTGTGAAGTCAATCACGTTAAATGGAGACAAGGTAGAATATATACCTGCAATGCCAGCGGGAAGTAGGAATGAAGTCACTGTTATCATGGGTAAATAAGAAAACTGAAAAGTTTTCATCAAATATATTGTCACAAGGTGGTGATCTATGAAGCAATGCTTCCCCTAACCACTTTGTGGTAGAATGGAGGATATTATGATAAAATTCGGCACAGGTGGATGGAGAGCAATCATAGGTGATGAGTTTACAAAAGTGAATATACAAAAGCTATCGAAAGGATTAGCTTTGAAAATGAAGGATGAAGGAGTAGCTGAAAAAGGTATAGTACTCGGTTATGATCGTCGTTTCTTATCAAAAGAAGCGATGAAATGGGCTGCAGAGATTTTTGCAGCGGAAGGAATTACTGCTTACTTGATTAATCGTTCATCGCCAACACCGTTAATCATGTTTTATGTTATGAAGTATGAGTTCCATTATGGAATGATGATTACCGCAAGTCATAACCCTGCAATCTATAATGGGGTAAAGGTATTTACCTACGGCGGGCGTGATGCAGATGAATTTCAGACTCAGGAGATAGAAAATTATATTCTTGGAGTGGAAGAGGAAGAAATCAGTTCTGTTGATTATGATGCTGCTCTCGAACAGAAAATGATATATGAATTAAATCCCTTGAATGAGTACATCGATAATATTATTAATGAGATTAATATGAAGGCAATCAGAGATAGAGGACTAAGAATTGCACTGGATCCGATGTATGGTGTGAGTGAAACCTCGTTAAGAACAATATTATTAACTGCAAGATGCGATGTTTCAATTATACATGATAGACATGACACACTGTTTGGCGGAAAATTACCATCCCCATCCGCACATACCTTAAGAAGCCTGCAAAATTATGTTTTGGATCGTTATTGTGATCTTGGTATCGCAACGGATGGCGATGCAGATCGAATCGGTGTTATTGATGATAATGGCAAATTCCTGCATCCGAATGATATCTTAGTGTTATTGTATTACTATTTGGTAAAATATAAAGGTTGGAGGGGCTCCTGTGTACGTAATCTTGCAACCACACATTTACTAGATAAGGTGGCAGCAAGCTTTGGTGAAAAATGCTATGAAGTCCCTGTAGGATTTAAGTACATTTCATCCAAAATGAATGAAACCAATGCAGTGATTGGAGGAGAATCCTCCGGCGGACTAACGGTACGTGGCCATATTAAGGGTAAGGATGGTGTATATGCAGCAGCTCTTTTGGTAGAAATGATTGCTGTTGTTGGTAAAAAACTATCAGAAATCATGGAAGATATCTATGAACAATTCGGTCAATTATATATGGAAGAAAAGGATTATCGTTTTAGTGTTGAAAAGAAGAATGATATACTTCATATCGTTATGGTAGATAAGTTGATTCCAGATCTACCATATGAAATCGAGAAAATTACTTACTTAGATGGTTGTAAAATCTATTTCGAGAATGGTGGATGGATTATTGTTCGTTTTTCGGGAACCGAGCCATTACTTCGTATCTTCTGTGAAATGCCTGAAGAGGAAGAAGCAGTTCGGGTGTGCGAAATTTTTGAAGATTTTTTAGATTTAAATAACAAACAAAAATTAAACGTAAAATAGAATTTGCTGGTAAAAAAATCATTTTATTAATGCGAAATTCATCTTATCATGATAAAATATAAAGTGGGTTATCCTTAGTGATAACCCATTTTTGGCATGTTTCTACAATACACTTTCAGAAAGAAGGATTATGATATGAATAATAAGATATCTCTTCGAAAACGATTGTTGTTCCTTGTTCTTGCAATATGGCTGGTTCCTGTTTTAACGATATATATTTTTCTGTCAATATCCTATCGAAATGATATTATCGCACGAACAAGTATATTGATGCAGGAAAATCTAAAGAATTTTACAAATTTTTGTTCTCAGAAGATAGATGAAGCGATTGTAATTGCAAAGAAATCCTCTTATGAAAAGGTAATAGAAGATGCTTGCCAAGATTATAAAAACAATAAAATTACAAAAACTGATTTGTATAATATAATCGACAAAAACCTTACCTCTAATTATAATAATAATCGCTTTGGTGTTGCGATATTTTACTTATGTTCTAATCCTGATTACATCTACCATACCCAACAAAAAGAAGAAGACTTAATCGATATTTATAAGGATAAGGTCGAGAAAGAAGCACATAAAATTACGCAGCAGGATACTTCTGATGCCCATGTAAAGATAATTAACGGTCGAATCTACATTATTCGTAATCTATATACGACAACGAATTATACGAAGTTTGGAACACTGGTTCTTGAATTGAATAATAACAAGCTTATTGAAGGGATTACGCTTCACAAAGACTATGAAATGGCGTTATATATTAATGATACAAGTTCAAACATCATATATGATAACCGTTTGCTAGAAGATTCACATCAAAATATTATTCAAAAACTTTTGAAAGATTATTCTGTAACGAAAGATCAAGTAATGAAACAGGAAACAAAAAATCCTTATATTGGATATATCTATCAAGATAGGTATAGTGATTATCATTTGGGTGCGATATTGGTCGCTAATAATAATATAATTTTTTCGGATCTTAAGAAATTATATATTGTTATGATAATGATTATGTTAGTAGTAATCCCTGTATTTATATATATGATTTATTTTATATCCCATCATATTAGTAAGCCAATGAGTCGTATGATTTCTGCGGCGAAAGTGCTAGAGCTTGGAGATATCGGTAAACTGATTGAAGGCAAGGAGATGCCAAATACTGAGTTTGATGTTTTGAAAAAATCCTTTAATAAAATGTCATCCGAGATTAAATATTTATTTGATTATGCTTATCAAGAAAAGCTTGCTAGAAAAGATGCTAAAATCATGGCATTGCAGTCACAGATTAACCCTCATTTTCTAAATAACACCTTAGAAATGATGAATTGGCAGGCAAGAATGGTTGGCGATGTAGCTGTTTCAAAGATGATAGAGGCTTTGGGAACTTTATTAAACCATAGTATGGATCGTTCAAATAAGAAATTGATTCCTTTATCGGATGAGCTTCGATGCGTTGATGCATATTTTTACATAATATCGATGAGATTTGGTAAAAGACTCATGGTTGAAACGGAAGTGGACGAAGAACTACTTCAGTTACAAGTACCGCAGCTGATATTGCAGCCGTTAATTGAAAATGCTGTTGTGCACGGTGTTGAAATGGTTAAAAACGGAACGATTCAATTGAAAATTTATAAAGAAAAAGATAATGCTATACTCCAAATCATTAATACCGGGAAACCTATGATCGAAGGGGATATTATTAGAGTAGAACAGATCTTGAATGGTACCTATCAGCGTACAAATGATGAGAAGGGTAAGCACGAATCGTTGGGAATATACAATGTAAATCAGCGAATCAAACTTATCTATGGGGAGGAATATGGATTAACAATTAAGCCGGCCGGAGAAGACAAGACAGCATCAACAATTATAATTCCTCTAGAATATGATTCATATAATAATTTAACAAATCTTCCAAAACTAGATTAGTATTTATAGCAGTTCATATCTATTTTAAATAACTCAAATATATGATAATGGAATATAAGAAAGCAAGATTAAACAAATAATGTCAAGTTAGACTAAAGCCTTTTTGGATAATTATTATTATAATTGAATCATACCAAGTAAGTAGATAGCTACTTGGATTAACAAACATTTAAGGAGGAGCAATTTTTATGAAAAGATTTTTGTCAATTTTAATCGCTTCAGTTTTAGTGATGTCTATGTTGGCAGCTTGTGGTAAGAAAGATGATGAAGTTTCCAACAACAATCCATCCAACACTGCTAGCACAACAAAAGCACCTGCTGCACAGAAGGTTACTTTAAGAACAGTATCTATGATGGGTGGCACAGATGCGAATGGACCGAAATATCAAGAGGTTATCAAACAGTTTCAGACGGATAATCCAAATGTAACGATTGAAGATGAATCTCAGGTATCCGATCAGGATTGGAAAACTAAGATTGCTGCAGACTTTGCAGTAGGTAATGAGCCAGACGTAATTCAATACTTTACAGATGCAAATGCAAGTGATGTATTAAAAGCAAACAAATTCGTTGATATCAAAACAATTAAAGCGGAATATCCGGATTATGCGAAGGACACGAAAGAAGATTTTCTTAAATTAGCTGCTAACCCAGATGGTGTTGAAAGAGCAGTTCCTACCACAGGTTACTGGGAAGGTTTATTCTGTAACAAAGACTTATTTGAACAAAATGGTATTGAACTTCCTACAGATTGGGATAAGTTAATCGCAGCGATTAAAGCGTTCAAGGCGAAAGGTATCGTTCCGATCGCTGTTTCCTTAAATGAAGTTCCTCATTACTGGACAGAGTTCTTAATGCTTTCAGCAGCTGGCCCAGATGAGTATTCTAAGGTTCCAACATCAGCTCCTGCAGATTGGGTAACTGGTCTTACATATTTCAAAACGTTAAGAGATTTGGGTGCTTTCCCAGTTGATACTGATACAGTGAAAGATGCAGATACAAATACTTTATTCTTTAATAAAAAAGCTGCAATGCATTTAGATGGTTCTTGGTTCCTTGGACAGGTAAAAGATCAGAATAATACTGTTGTTATGCCTTTCCCTAATGTACCTAACGCTAAAGCACAACAAGGATTTGAAGTTGGCGGTGTTTCCTCTGGTTTCTATATTACAAAGAAAGCTTGGGACGATCCTGCAAAGAGAGAAGCAGCAGTTAAATTTGTTGAAGCAAATACATCTGCAGCACAAGTACAAATATACTGGAATGGTGCCGGTTCACCAGCAACTGCAGTTACTACACCTGATTCGTTAACTCCTTTAGCTAAATCCGGTGCGGATTACGCTAGTTCAGCAGTAACAGTATCCTCACCTACAGACTCTAGAATTAGTGCAGCCGCTTACACTAGTATTATTAAAGGTATTGTTGGTGTATCTACTGGTAAGACAAAACCGGAAGATTTATTAAAAAATGCTATAGCTCTAAATAAATAATTAACTTTGAAAGGGAGAGGGGTTCATTTGACTCTCTCCCTTTTATAAAAAAGTTGGTATTTCCATGATAGTATTATCATTTGTTAAGCAAATCGCGTTAAATATATATCTGCCTCTGGCAGAACACGCAAAGTGCGCAAGTTTCATTGGCGAGACTTTTACATGAAAGGAAGAGGCAAATGTTATATAAAAAGAAGTTACCATTATTAATTTTTTTAGTTCCCGGACTATTACTAATGGCTGTTTTTTTATTTGAGCCATTTATTGAAAATATTAAAAATAGCTTTTATGATATGGGTGCAATTGTTAGAATGCCCGGTCAAAGCTTTCCGTTTATTGGATTTAAAAACTTTAAAGAATTATTTCATGATGCTGAATTGAGAATTGCTCTCTTAAACTCCTTTAAAATGATGGGCTTGGTTGTAGTCTTTCAAGTTGGAATTGGTTTTGTGCTCGCAGTATTGGTTAATCAGATTAAAAAAGGCCAACATATATTTAGAACGATATACTTTTTCCCAATTGTAATCTCGGGTTCGGCAATCGGTTTATTGTTTACATTATTTTATAACTATTATGGTGGTGCATTAAATCAGATATTAGCACTACTACATAAAACACCAGTGTATTGGCTAGGGCCAAAGTCAGCATTTACAATGTTATCCATACCGATTATTTGGAGTTATGTGGGCTTTTATTTTGTAATTATGTTAACAGGATTGAGCTCAATATCCGATGATATATACGAAGCAGCAGAAATTGATGGCTGTTCGAAGTTTAGACAGGTATTTTCTATTACAATACCATTATTAAGAGGTGTTATCTGTACTTGTATTACATTAGCGGTTACAGGTGCAATAAAAGTATTCGATATTCCATGGATGATTGCACAAGGTGGTGCACCAAATGGAGCTACTCATTTTTTGGGAACCTATATGTACGAAACAACCTTTAACATGTCAAACTATGATTACGGTTCAACCTTAGCAATATTTATCGTAATATTAGGGGTTATCGTTTCTAAGGTAGTTACATCAATCCTTAAGCCAGACGATAATTTATAAAAGGGGGGTATAGAACAATGGTTCAGAAAACTCATAAAAAGAAAAAAATTAAAATTACAACTTTATTTACATATATAGTCTTATCTTTATGGGGGATTACGACGATATTTCCGTTTATATGGATTGTTATGAATTCCTTTAAGCCTTCCGATGATGTATTAAGCTCATCCTTTCGTTTACCACAATCACTTGATTTGGCTAATTTTGAAAATGCATTTAGTAAACTTAATATATTAGTAGCCTATAAGAATAGTCTTATTATCTCAGGGACAGTGACCCTAGGAGTCATGCTTTTGGCTACAATGATTGCGTTTGCAATGACTCGCTATAATTTTAAAGGGAAGGGAATTATCAACTCACTAATTATGGCAAGTTTAATGTTTCCGGCATTTTCTACCATTATACCTGTATTCAGACTTATGACACAGGCAAACTTGCTTAATAATCCGATTTCTGTTATTCTGCCCCAGATAGCAGGTAATCTGAGCTTTGCTTCTGTAGTTATGATTGGTTTCCTTCGTGGATTGCCACTTGAATTGGAAGAAGCAGCTTATATGGAAGGGGCAGGTGTTGCCAAAGTATTTACGAAAATTATTATTCCTCTATCAAGGCCTTCTTTAGCGACAGTTGCAATATTCTGTTTTCTTTGGTCTTATAATGACTTGTTTACTCAATTAATTATGATCCGAGATCGCACCAAGTTTCCGATTTGTGCACTTCTCAAGGAAATTAGTTCAAAATACGGTACAGATTATGGATTGATGGCATCATCCGTGACACTGATTGTTCTTCCGGTATTAATTATATATATCTTCCTACAAAGGAACATTATTAAAGGTTTGACAGCGGGAGCGTTAAAAGGTTAGAGTCAAAGAAAATGAAGGAAAGGGAGAGGGTAACTTATGTACACGGTTGTAATAATTGATGATGAACCAATTATTGTAGAAGGAATTTCTCGAATGATTACTTGGGAGAATTATGGATGTAAAATAATTGCCACAGCAAATGATGGATTAGAAGGTACTGAAATAATTCGTAAATATCAACCTCACATTATTATAACTGATATCTCAATGCCTGATTTAGATGGGCTATCTATGATTGCAGGAATAAAATCTGAATTTCCGGATATCGAAGTTAGTATACTTACAGGGTACCGCAAATTTGAATTTGCGCAAAAAGCAATTACTCTTGGCGTAACCAGATTGTTGCTAAAACCTTCTAATCTTGAAGAGATAGAAGAGGCAATTCAAGTTATGGTACAGAGTCTTAAGCATAAAGGTATTCTTCCGGAAAAAGAGTTAAAACCGGAACAGTCAATCGATAAACTTGATAATGAAGCAAGTAACTTTATTGTAAATAACGCAATAAAATACATTGAACAAAATTACCCTCATAAAATCTCTCTTTCCGAAGTAGCTGAAAAAACTTATGTAAGCCAATGGCATCTAAGTAAATTGTTAAATCGAAATTTGGGACTTAATTTTTCGGAAATCTTAAATAATATAAGAATTAAGGAAGCTCAAAGATTACTTCGGGATCCATCCCTAAGAATTGGTGACATCGCTGAAAAGGTTGGATTTATTGATATGGCACATTTTTCACGAGTATTTAAAAAGAATATAGGAATTTCGGCAAATGAATATCGTAACAAAATCTCACAAAAGGATATTGAAATACTCTAGATTATGAAAGTGAGCTGATACACGAATGAAAGAAGTGAAAAAATCCTTTGGGATTTTTAGCATTAAGATTAAATTATTAGCTGCGTTTGCCATTCCGGTAGTTTTGATAATTACCCTTGGGTGGGTTTCATATCAAAAGGCATCAAGCGGAATGATTACTAACTTTAAGAAATCAATTCAAGAAACGATAGGAGCAACGGAAAGATACTTTGATTTAGGCTTTGGTTCAATCTCTGCAACTGCTTCGCAGATGTCGGTTGGCGAGAATCTGCAAGATCCTGCTCAGTATGATTCCTATCAAAGTATTCAGAAATCAATTATTGCTAATATGGCTGCTGACAGTTTGATTAGTAATATTCACGTATTCTCAAAGGACGGCGTTGAAGTTTCTACAAAAACAGGGGCCACAAAAAACAGAATTTTTGGTAAGTTTATCGAATCAAAAGATATTGGTTTGCTTAAAAACGATAAAGTCGACAATCTATGGGTTGGAAATCATACATTTCTTGATTCGAAATTTAAAACAAATCCATCTGATTATTGCGTATCAATCATTAAAAAAGTAAAAAATTCAAGTGGCTTTTCGGGAAATAATGGAGAGGTTACTGGCTATATTATGATTGATATTAAACAAAACATGGTTAAGAATATGCTTGATCAATTCAACTTTGGTGCTGGTAGTATTAATGGCTTTATCACTGAGGATGAAAAAGAACTAAATAATATGAAAAAGAATGAAACCTTTTTTGTTAATACAATTTTTTATCGCAATGCAAAAAATAGTTCGAAGACAAGTGCAATGGATTATGTTACATATCAAAATCAAAAATATTATTTTGTTTATTCTAAGATCAGTACATCACAGGCCATGATATGTGCATTAATTCCAGAAAAAGTCATATTGAAACAAGCATCGGATATAAAAGTTCTAACAATAATAATTGTTCTAATTGCAATTGCAATTGCAGTTATTGTTGGTACATTTATTGCAACAGGAATAGGTAATTCAACATTATTAATTGTAAAGTCATTAACGAAGGTAGCAAAAGGAGATTTTTCATCAAGAATCAAATTAAAAAGTAGAGATGAGCTATCCTACCTTGCTGATCAAATGAATTTAACCTTTGGAAGCATGAAAGAACTGATCGAAAAGGTGGCAGGGGTAAGCAACAGTGTGTCAAACTCTTCTAATGAAGTTAAGTGTTACACCGAAGAGTTGCAGAAAAATTCAATAAAAATTAATACGTCAATCCAGGAAATTGAAAAAGGAATGGAAAATCAGGCATCTGATACGGAATCTTGTTTAAAACAGATGAATTCATTATCTGATCTTATTACTAATGTGAATTTGAATACCAGTGAGATAGAAGTGATTGCGAAAGAAACAAGAGAAGTTACCGGAAATGGTATTATTTTAATGCAGGATTTAAACCGGAAATCTCAAAATACTTCCAATATTACAAATTCCGTAATTCGTAATATTGAAGTGTTAGAGGAAGAATCAAAATCAATAGCTGCTATTAGTAATGTACTTAATGAGATTGCACAAAGAACTAATTTGCTGTCGTTGAATGCTTCCATTGAAGCTGCTAGGGCAGGTGACGCAGGGAAAGGGTTTAGTGTTGTAGCCAATTCTATACGAGATTTGGCTGCTCAATCCATTGCGTCTTCGAATGAAATATTTAAAATAATTGAAAAGATTAATGAAAGAACGAATCAAACGGTAATGTCAGCGAAGGAAGCAGAGATGATTGTTTCCATGCAAAGTAAGGCCTTGAAGAAATCAATAAATGTATTCAATGATATCAATACAAGGGTTGAAAATCTTGCTTTCTCATTAAAAGGCATTACGAGTGAAGTAAATGATATTGAAACCGTAAAAAACAGTACTTTACATGCTATGACTGACATTACGGCAGTGGTGCAGCAAACTGTTGCAGTAACCGAACAAATAAATAATTGTATTTTAGAACAATCTGCTACGGTTAGTAATTTAAACAATACGGTGAGTAAATTGTATGAGAACACGAATAATCTAGATGCGGCAGTTTCTTTGTTTCAAAATTAATATAAAGACTACACAATAAAAGAACTCAATCTTAGATGATTTACGAGTTTCAAGATTAAAATATATTTTATGAATTATTAATCTAAAATTCAGAAGGAAAAGGCGTATGTTAATAAAAAATGCTTATGTTTTTAAAGATAACAAACAGTTTGAAGTAGGAGATATCAAGATCAAGGACGATAGAATTGTCGATGATAATCAAGATATTCATGAGGATTTGATAATAGATGGTGCCGATTTGTATGCAATTCCGGGTTTGATCGATATTCATTTTCATGGATGTGACGGATATGATTTTTGTGATGGTAGTAAGGAGGCTCTGGATGCTATCACACAGTTTCAATTAATGAACGGAGTGACATCAATTTGTCCCGCCACGATGACGTTACCTGAAGAGGAATTGGTTAAAATATGTGAAAATGCACGTGACTATTCAAATGAAAAGGGAGCCACGATTTGTGGGATTAATCTGGAAGGTCCCTTTTTGTCGGAGAAGAAAAAGGGAGCACAGAATGCGGCCTATTTACATCATCCCGATGCTGGGATGTTTCATCGTTTAAAGGAAGCGTCGGGTGACTTGGTGAAATTAATCAGTATTGCACCGGAGGTGAATGGTGCGATGGAATTTATATCACAGGTAAAGGGTGAAGCAGTTATATCCGTGGCGCACACTACCGCTAATTATGAGACCTCCATGCAGGCTTTTAGACTTGGAGCAGGACACGTGACACACTTATATAATGCGATGCCTCCCTTCCATCATAGAGATCCGGGTGTCATTGGTGCGGCATTTGATTCTCAGACCTGCACGGTAGAGATAATCTGTGATGGGATTCACATTCATCCTAGTGTGGTAAGGGCGACGTTTCAATTGTTCGGAAAAGACAGAGTGGTATTTGTTAGTGATAGCATGATGGCTTGTGGGTTATCAGATGGATACTATTCACTTGGTGGCCAAGAAGTGCAGGTGACGGGAAAGACTGCTAGACTTACCAGTGACGGTGCGATAGCGGGTTCTGCTACGAATCTGATGGACTGCGTAAGGACAGCTGTTAATACGATGAACATTCCGATTGAAACCGCAATACAGGCCGCAACATCAAATCCTGCCAGAGTAATTGGTATCGATAAGGATTACGGAAGTATCGGTGCCGGTAAGGTGGCTAATATTGTATTGCTGGATCGGGGTCTTAATATAAAAGCTATAATTTTTAGGGGCAATCTAATAAAAGAAACTACGAACTAACGATGGAGGTCATAAATATGAAGATTTATAAAGCGTTGGATTATCAGGAAATGAGTCGCAAGGCAGCTAATATATTATCAGCACATGTGATTTTAAAGCCTGATAGTGTATTGGGACTGGCAACCGGTTCAACACCGGTCGGAATTTACCGTCAGCTGATTGAGTGGTATCAAAAGGGTGATATTGATTTTGGTCAGGTAAGAACAGTGAACTTAGATGAATATAAGGGGTTATCTCCTGATAATACACAGAGCTATCATTATTTTATGATGGAGAACCTATTCAATCATATCAATGTAAAAATGGAAAATACCTATCTTCCGGATGGCACACAAGAGGATAGAGAGGCGGAATGTATGCGTTTTAATAATGTAATCGAAGAGCTCGGTGGTATTGATCTACAGCTTTTAGGACTCGGACATAACGGACATATCGGATTTAATGAACCGAGTGAGTCATTCGATAAAGGAACCCATTGTGTTGCACTGACCCAGAGCACGATAGATGCTAATTCTAGATTATTTTCATCGGGTGAAGATGTGCCAAAGGAAGCTTATACTATGGGAATTCAGACCATTATGTTGGCGAAAAAGATTCTGCTTGTAGTGAGTGGTAGCGAAAAGGCTGAAATCTTGAAAAAGGCACTAACCGGTCCCGTAACACCATCCGTCCCAGCTTCCATTCTTCAGATGCACCCGGATTTGACGGTGGTATTGGATGAAGAGGCTGCTTCTATGCTAGATGATAAACTGTTCGAAGAAAACTAAAATTACGTTAAAACAGCACTATGAGAAATGAACCGACCCCCAAAAGTTAGACGTAAAATCTAACGATTGGAGGTCGGTTCATTGATAAAACCTCACATAGTGCTGTTTTGGTTTATCGAAGCTGAAAGCAGGCGATGTATGTCAAAAAATACCTTGTGATATTAGTAAGAATATATTAGAATATATTAGACGTTAATTTTAAGAAATATATTATCGATGAATAAAAAGTTGGTTAAGCCGTTACTTGGAACCATTTAAAGTAAGGAATAACTATAGATATAAGATAAGATGGGAGATTAATATGGCATTGATTATTGATGGAAAGAAAATATCAGCTGAAATTAAAGACGAGTTAAAAGATAAGGTTAGTGAATTAAAAGAAAATGGAATCGATATTACACTGGCCGTAGTGCAGGTGGGGAACGATCCGGCTTCCTCTGTTTATGTGGGTAATAAGAAAAAAGCTTGTGAGTACATAGGAATTCACTCGCTATCCTATGAACTTCCGGAAGAAACATCACAGGAGGAATTGCTTGCACTTGTTCAAAAATTAAATCAGGATAAAGCGGTAAACGGAATCTTGGTTCAGCTGCCATTACCGAAGCATATAGATGAAGATTTAATAATTAAGACAATAGATCCTACAAAAGATGTGGATGGGTTTCATCCTCAAAGTGTTGGAGCGTTAAGTATAGGACAGAAAGGTTTTGTATCTTGTACCCCTTCTGGTGTCATTCAGTTATTAAAAAGATCGAATATCTCAATAGAGGGCAAAGAATGTGTTGTGATCGGAAGAAGTAATATTGTTGGTAAACCAATGGCACTACTGATGCTTCGTGAGAATGCAACAGTTACAATATGCCATTCCCGTACCAAAGATCTTAAGGAAGTTACAAAGAGAGCGGACATTCTGATCGTAGCACTCGGGAAACCTCGTTTTGTAACAAAGGATTTTGTAAAAGAAGGTGCGGTTGTCATTGATGTTGGAATTCACAGAGATGAAAATAATAAGCTCTGTGGTGATGTGGATTACGCAGATGTAGTAGATCAAGTATCGGCAATTACACCGGTTCCGGGCGGAGTAGGACCGATGACGATAGCCATGTTAATGAATAACTGTGTCGAATCCGCACTGGCTTAGCTTTCGGTGTGCTACAAGCGCCTAAATTATGGGGAGAGAGGTCGCATTTCATGTGTTCTGAGCAACAAATTATATATCGTGATAAACTTTATCATATTTTAAATACAGAGCAGGAGTTTATCGTGCATCCATCTGTGTTCGGCATGTTACCGTTAAATAAAACTGCTCTTTTGGAACCATTTAATTATCAACTTCATATTGAGGAGTATAAGCTGCTTTTGGATAAGCTAGAGTTGGTAAATGTGGAACAGCTTTCAGCCTGCAGCTATGAGGAAGAAAAAGATTCGGTAGGAACTTTGGTACCCTTTACCGGAACAATCCTTATCGGAGCAGGATTAACAAAAGAATATTATATCAAAGATAAACTAGCCTGTTTTTCATATCAAAAGGTTTATGAATTGGTATTTGATAAAGGGATGCAGATTACAACGGTAGATCAAAGTAAAGCAATGCAAAAAATTCGTAAAAATATTGATGCGGGTCTTCGGAATTTAGAGAATAAGCGCGATATTCGGTGCATTAAACGATTTTTGAATTCCTCCTTTGTTGGAGATTATAAATCTTATTTCTTTCGTGGTAAATTATTGAAACACCTTAAGAATATGCGGGAGGATTATCAATAAGTCGAACGAAATGTATCATTTGTGTAGAAAACGGTTTATTTTTTAGAAGAAAGCTGTTACAATGTGTGATGCAACATAGTTACGAATATTGAAAGGCACGTGCATAAAGAATGAATATTTATTTTATATCACTTGGTTGTGACAAAAACCTGGTAGACAGTGAAAATATGCTTGGTATCCTTCACGAGAATGGATACAAGATTACGAATACGGAACAGGATGCAGATATTATTATCGTAAATACCTGCTGCTTTATTAATGATGCAAAGCAAGAAAGCATCAATACCATTCTAGAGATGGCTGAATATAAGAAATCGAAAAGTGCGAAGGTACTGATCGTAGCCGGATGTCTGGCGGAACGTTATAAGGAAGAAATCATGTCGGAGATTCCGGAGGTAGATGCACTTCTTGGAACAACAAGCTTTAGTGATATTTTAATAGCAATTGAAAATAGCTTGAAAGGTACCAAGCATGTAGAGTTTGAAGATTTGGACAAGCTTCCGAAGAGTAATAGTAAAAGAATGCTTACTTCAGGCGCTTTTTCAACGTATTTAAAGATAGCAGAAGGCTGTGATAAACATTGTACTTACTGCATTATTCCCAAGGTAAGAGGGAATTACCGCAGTGTAGCGATGGAGGAGCTGGTTTCTGAGGCACAATACTTAGCCGAGCAGGGCGTGAAGGAGCTAATCTTAGTCGCACAGGAAACCACTCTGTACGGAGTTGATCTGTACGGAGAGAAATCCCTTCCAAAGCTTTTGAAAAAGCTTTGTGCAATTGTAGGGATTGAATGGATTCGTATCTTATATTGCTACCCGGAAGAGATTACCGATGATTTGATTGAAGTGATGAAGCAGGAACCGAAGATTTGCCGTTATTTAGATCTTCCGATTCAACATGCTTCTGATCGCATCTTAAAATTAATGGGAAGAAGAACCTCTCGTCAGGATTTGATTGATATTATAACTAAACTTCGTAAGAATTTACCTGATATTGCACTTCGTACCACATTAATAACCGGCTTTCCAACCGAAAGTGACGAGGAACATCAGGAACTTCTGGAATTTGTTAAGCAAATGCAATTTGATCGACTTGGTGTATTCACTTATTCCAAGGAGGATAATACGCCTGCTGCACAATTAAAGCCTCAGATTTTATCAAAGGTGAAAAAGCAAAGACAAAAAGATATTATGAAGTTACAACAAAGTATCGTTTTTGAAAAGACTTCTAATCTGAAGGGAAATGTATACCAGGCTCTGGTGGAAGGCAAAATCGCGGAAGAAGAGAACGTATATATAGCCAGAACTTATATGGATGCACCTCAGGTAGACGGATTTATATTCATTCGCTCGGAGAGAGAATTAATCTCTGGTGAGATGGTTAAGACATATGTTACCGGAGCGAAGGGCTATGATTTAATTGGAGAGTTAATTATCGAATAAAAAACGTTTGCCGGATACGAAGGCAGAATGGAGTATAGTATGAATTTGCCAAATAAAATAACAATATTTAGAGTGATTATGATTCCTTTCTTTTTACTGTTTTTATTAATGCCAGATATTCCCTATAATCGACTGCTTGCTGCCGGAGTATTTTTGGTTGCCGCTCTTTCTGATTTGGCGGATGGATATATTGCCAGAAAGTATCATCTTATCACAAACTTCGGTAAATTTATGGATCCGTTAGCCGATAAACTCTTGGTCAGTAGTGCGCTGATTTGTTTTGTAGAATTAAAGCAAATCCCTGCTTGGATTGTAATTATTATTATATCCAGAGAATTTATCATTAGCGGTTTCCGATTAATTGCTTCTGATAAAGGGATTGTCATTGCAGCCGGATGGTGGGGTAAAGTGAAGACCAATGTACAGATGATTATGAGCGTTATGTTAATTGTAAATCTTAATTACAACTGGATGAATATGCTCGAGCAAATCGCGATTTATCTTTCTGTGATCTTGACGGTAGTATCCTTGATTGATTATATGGTGAAGAATAAAAACGTTTTAAGTGAGAAAACAATATAATAGATTTATGTATAGAACACGATTTCATTGCAGTATATTATTGCTTAATAATGAAATGGTGTTCTTTCCATTGTGTAATATGTGGTTAGTTTGGATTTCGTCAATATGCTCAGATGTAGGTGTCGATAAGAATTGCAAAACATGTATCATTAGCAACACGCTCTCGCTTGGATGAAGTACGTAGTGGTACGTAAGGTTGCAAACTACGCAACCTAAGTACCAACGTCTTCATACAGTTGCTTATGATTATATGTTTTGCAATTCTTAGGGTATCAGTATGAATGAGCATATCGATGAAATCCAAACTAATATTTAACTTTTCAAATATATTATAGAATTATATTTAGAAAAGGTTGGAGACGATAGTAAGAGTTTTTGAACCAGTGTAATATATAATGTTATGTAATTGAATATGAATTATATTTAAGAAAGGCTGGAGACGATAGTAAGAGTTTTTGAACCTGTGTAATATATAATGTTATGCAATTGAATATGAATTATATTTAAGAAAGGTTGGAGACGATAGTAAGAGTTTTTGAACCAATGTAATATATAATGTTATGTAATTGAATATGAATTATATTTAGAAAAGGTTAGAGACAATAGTAATTGTTTTTAAATCGTAAATTAATATTTAATGTTAACAATGAGACTTATTTTAATAAAGAGAGGTAGGAAACTATGATAGTTGAGTTGATCAGTGTAGGTACGGAATTATTGCTTGGTAATATTGTTAATACCAATGCAAATTATTTGTCTAAAAAATGCGCAGAATTAGGATATTCGTTATATTATCAGGTTACAGTCGGAGATAATGAAGGGAGATTAGTGGATGCACTGCAATCCGCTTTATCTCGTTCGGATGTAGTGATATTAACCGGTGGGCTAGGGCCTACTCAGGATGATATGACGAAGGAAACTGTTGCGAAGGTGTTAGGTAGAGAGTTGATTATGGATGAGCATTCCAAGGAGAGAATTGCTTCCTTTTTTAAATTTCGATATAGCGGTACTGCAATTCCGCCGGTTATCACAGAGAATAATTGGAAACAGGCGCTGAAAATTGATGGATGTATTGTGCTTGATAATGATAACGGAACAGCACCGGCATATATTGTAGAGGATAATGGTAAAATGGTAATTCTGCTCCCGGGTCCTCCATCAGAGATGATGCCCCTATTTGATAAACAGATCTACCCCTATCTAAGAAATAAGGACAGTAAAATCTTCTTGTCTAAAATGGTTAAGATATGCGGAGTCGGTGAAAGCAGAGCGGAAACAGATATTATTGATTTGATTGAAGGACAGAGTAATCCTACAGTGGCACCTTATGCGAAGGATGCAGAGGTTCACTTTAGGGTGACAGCAGGAGCAGATAGCGAAGAAGAGGGTGAAGCTCTTTTAAAACCGATGGTAGAAGAATTGTATCGTCGCTTTGGTGATAACATCTACTCGACAGATGAGGAAGAAACACTTGAGGAAGTCGTAGTTAAACTTTTAGCTAGTAAGAAGTTTACACTTACCACCGCAGAATCCTGTACCGGAGGGCTGGTTACAGGACGATTAGTGAACGTAGCCGGCGTATCGGAAGTATTAAAGGAAGGCTTTATTACTTATTCAAATGAAGCAAAGATGAAATATCTTGGTGTAAATGAGGAAACATTAAAATTGTATGGTGCGGTGAGTAGCCAGACTGCACAGGAGATGGCGATCGGTGCAGCGAAGAACACAGGAGCTGATGCTGCACTTGCAATTACAGGAATTGCAGGGCCGGATGGTGGTACACCGGATAAGCCGGTCGGATTGGTATTTGTAGGATGCTATGTATCAGGTAAAGTAACGGTTAAGGAACTTCATCTGACAGGAAATCGACAGAGGGTTCGTAATCAAAGTATCATCTATGCCCTTGATATGTTACGAAGGTGTTTGATTTAATTATTTTATTTGATTTGTGGGATTTAATATAGTGAACGAATATAAGATGACTAAAACGATGTTTCAATGTTTTATGATGATATACGGATACTATGTACTCATTAATGAGAAACTTATAATAAAATAAATGATAGGATTAGGTAATTGTAGTACAGGATTTTGTATTCGACAATTACCTAATATTATGCTATCTTTAATATTAAAACAGATGGAACGTTATTTTGAATCTGATATGAATCAGTATTATAAAGACTATGGGAAGGCATAAATAATAAATGAGTAAAGTTTTTGTTGTTGGCGGTGGAGCAGCTGGAATGCTTGCAGCAATTGTAGCTGCAAGAAATGGACATAAGGTTGTTTTACTTGAGAAAAATGAGAAGCTTGGTAAAAAATTATTCATAACCGGTAAGGGTAGATGTAATATTACCAATGCTTGCGATAAAGAAGAGTTTTTTGATCAAATTGTAACAAATCCGAAATTTTTATTTGGAGCATATCATACATTTAGCAATTATGATGCAATGGATTTCTTTGAACAAATTGGTCTTCCGATTAAAACGGAGCGAGGAAACAGAGTGTTTCCTTCATCCGATAAATCCTCCGATGTAATTGCTGTGCTAAAGCGCGAATTAGAACGTCAATCAGTTATGATTCGTTATCATAGTGAGGTCACAGAGATTCTAATCAGTGAAAATCAGTTTAAAGGATTAAAAGTAAAAAATTCAAAAGAAGAATTTTCGGGGGATGCAGTGATCGTTGCTACTGGGGGACTGTCGTATCCTGTTACAGGCTCTACCGGTGATGGTTATGAATTTGCTAAGAAAATGGGACATACCGTTACAAAATTACATCCCTCCCTTGTACCTCTTCATACCAAAGAAACATTTGTGAAAGACTTGATGGGATTATCCCTGCGTAATATCGAGATCAGAGTAACAGCAGGTGATAAACAGGTTTACCGCGATTTCGGCGAGCTTTTGTTCACTCATTTTGGTGTGAGCGGTCCTGTGATTTTAAGTGCGAGTAGTTATCTGATTCCTTATTTAGATAAGAATACTCCGGCGAAATTAATGATAGATTTAAAGCCTGCACTAAGTGTGGAGCAATTGGACACTCGAATATTAAGGGATTTTGATGAAATTAAAAATAAACAATTTAAGAATTCCCTTGACCACCTATTGCCAAATAAATTAATAGATGTTATCATTCGACTAAGCTTGATTGATCCGGAAAAGAAAGTTAACTCGATTACCAAGGAGGAAAGATTACGTCTGGTACACCTTCTTAAGAATTTTACTCTCAACATAACAAAGCTGAGTGATTACAATCAGGCTGTTGTGACAAAAGGTGGAATTAGTGTAAAAGAGATTAGTCCATCAACGATGGAATCGAAACGGATGAAAAATGTGTATTTTGTGGGAGAAGTGCTAGATTTGGATGCATTGACTGGCGGATTTAATTTACAAATTGCCTGGTCGACGGCATATCTTGCAGGACTATCCATTTTATGATACAAAAATAGTAACTCGGAGGTAATTGCCATGAGGATTTTTAATCTTGCAATTGACGGAC
Organism: Bacillota bacterium; assembly: GCA_023392615.1. Lineage (GTDB taxonomy): Bacteria > Bacillota > Clostridia > Lachnospirales > Lachnospiraceae > Mobilitalea. Next base: position 581,456 of record JAEVYT010000030.1, read on the forward strand.
CGGCCGGAGCCGGTAAAAGCACCATAGCAAAACGAATTGCAAAGCAACTAGGTTTTATTTATGTGGATACGGGAGCAATGTACCGTGCCATGGCGCTCTTTTTTATCAGAAATCAAATCCAGCCAACACAGACGGATAAAATTGAAGATGCCTGTAAGGATGTGAATGTCTCCATTGAATACAAGGAAGGCGAGCAGCTGGTTATCCTAAACGGAGAAAATGTGAATGCATTAATTCGTACTGAGGAAGTTGGGAAGATGGCAAGTGCAACATCAGTGAATAAGGCAGTTCGTTTGAAATTGGTGGAACTGCAACAGGAACTTGCGAAAAGAGAGAGCGTTGTAATGGACGGAAGAGATATAGGAACCTATGTACTTCCAAATGCAGATTTGAAGATCTATTTGACAGCAGGCTCTGGTGAACGTGCGAAGAGAAGATGGCTTGAACTAAAAGAAAAAGGGGTACAAGCTAATATCGATGATATCGAAAAAGATATCATTGAACGCGATAATCGTGATATGACAAGAGAATTTGCACCACTTAAGCAAGCGGAAGACGCCGTATATCTGGATACATCAGAGATGTCAATCGATGAGGTGGTTAACACCATCGTAGATCTATGTAAAACAAAATAATGAAGAACAGGAAGTTGAATCATTTTGAAGATAACAACCGCTAAAAGCGCAGGCTTTTGTTTTGGAGTAAAAAGAGCAGTTGATCTGGTTTATAAGGAAGTAGAGAAAGGTGTAGCGGTATATACCTTCGGGCCGATTATTCATAATGAAGAAGTAGTCTCTGATTTAACCAATAAGGGAGTTCGAGTGATTGAACATCCGGAAGAATTAAAAGCATTACCAAAGGGTACAATAATTATACGTTCTCATGGTATATCATCGAAAACTCAAGAAGAGCTTTCGTCCTACGGACATAAAATAATTGATGCAACCTGCCCTTATGTGAAGAAAATTCATCGTTCCGTAAGAGATAAGGATGCAGAAGGACAACATATCATTATTATCGGAAACCGAGCACATCCGGAAGTGGAAGGAATTGTTGGTTGGTGTGGTAGCGCTTCGGATTGTACGGTAATTGAAAATGAGGAGGAAGCTTCATCATTTGATATTCCGAAGGAACAGAAGGTATGTATTGTCGCACAGACGACATTTAATTACAAGAAATTTCAAGATTTAGTTGAAATTATATCAAAAAAGGGTTATGATATACTTGTTTTAAACACAATTTGCAATGCCACGGAAGAGAGGCAAGCAGAGGCTTATCAACTGGCGAAGCAGTCAGATGCGATGATAGTGATAGGCTCAAAACATAGCTCGAACACGAGAAAGCTATATGAAATATGTAAAAATGAATGTGAAAATACTTACTATATACAGAAACTCGTAGACCTGGATTTAAGTTTGTTTAAATCTTCTCGGAATGTAGGTATTACAGCAGGGGCTTCTACCCCAAACAATATTATCAAGGAGGTTCATACCGTAATGTCAGAAAAGAGTTTTGAACAATTATTGGAAGAAGAAAAGGTAGTACAAATAAGCAACGGTGACGTTGTAGAGGGAATTGTCTTAAGCGTTAAAGAAGATGAAATCATCTTAAATATAGGCTACAAGTCAGAGGGTTATATTACACGTAACGAGTATACCAATACTCCTAACCTTGATTTAACAACTGTAGTTACTGTTGGTGAAACCATGCAGGCTAAGGTTCTTAAGGCTAATGATGGTGAAGGACAAGTTGCTTTAACCTATAAGAGACTTGCTGCTGAAAAAGGCAATAAGAGATTAGAAGAAGCATTTGAAAGTCATGAAGTGCTTACTGCTAAGGTTGCAGCTGTATTAAACGGCGGATTAAGTGTAGTTGTAGATGAAGCAAGAGTATTCATTCCCGCAAGTTTAATCTCTGATTCCTACGAGAAAGATCTTACTAAGTACAATGGTGAGACGATTGACTTCGTTATTACTGAATTCAACCCTAAAAAGAGAAGAATTATCGGTGATCGTAAGCAATTAATCGTTGCTAAAAAGGATGCATTAAAGAAAGAATTATTTGAGAAGATTCAGATTGGTGCAACTGTAGAAGGTACTGTTAAGAACATCACTGATTTCGGTGCTTTCATCGATCTTGGCGGAGCTGACGGTCTTCTTCATATCTCAGAGATGTCTTGGGGCAGAGTTGAGAATCCTAAGAAGATCTTCAAAGTTGGCGATAGCATTAAGGCTTTTGTTAAAGATATCCAGGGCGAGAAGATTGCTCTTAGCTTAAAATTTGAAGGTGCAAACCCATGGATTAGTGCGGAGACAAAGTATGCAGTTGGTAATGTAGTAACCGGTACTGTTGCTCGTATGACTGATTTTGGTGCATTTGTTGAATTAGAAGCTGGTATTGATGCACTTTTACATGTATCTCAGATTTCCAGAGATCATGTAGAGAAACCTGCTGATGCTTTAAAGATCGGACAGGAAGTTACAGCTAAGGTTGTAGAGTTTAATAAAGAAGATAAGAAGATCAGCTTAAGTGTGAAAGCTCTTGAAGCTCCTGAAAAAGAAGCAGAGGGTGTAGAAGCAGGTGAGTCCGAGGAAGTAACTGAATAAGATCCAGTCTATCATATGATAAAGGAGAATGAAGTTGTTCGGAGATTATGAAGCTTTTAAAAAATCCATTTATGATATGACGAAAATTGATTTGAATTCTTACAAAGAGCGACAGATGAAGCGACGTATTGAGGCACTTATCACAAAGCATGGTATCACTACTTATAAGGACTATGTGCAGAAGATTAAAGTTGACAGGGTTGCATATGATGAATTTATCAACTATATAACAATTAATGTGTCTGAATTTTTCCGTAATCCTGAGCAATGGATTGTTCTGGAAAAGCAGGTTTTTCCATACTTGTTAGAGCGCTTTGGTAAGAGTTTAAAGATTTGGAGTGCTGCTTGTTCTACCGGAGATGAACCTTATTCTTTAGCTATGTTACTATCTAAGTTTGTGCCACTAAATCAGATTAAGATTTTGGCAACTGACATTGATAAGCAGGTGATGGAGAAGGCTAGGGTCGGACTTTATCATGAAAAGAGTATTAAAGATGTCCCGGAAGAATTCGTTAAAAAATACTTCAATAAGATTAATGATCGTACCTATCAGATTTCAGATGATATAAAATCTTGTGTAGAATTTAAACAGCATGATTTGCTAAGAGAAGCTTATCCCACCAATTGTGATTTGATTGTTTGTAGAAATGTATTGATCTACTTCACAGATGACGCAAAGAATAAGATCTACTCGGATTTTAATAAAGCGTTAAAAAAAGATGCATTATTATTTGTGGGTAGTACCGAGCAAATTATACAATCGCAGCAAATTGGTTTTCAAACTTACAAATCATTCTTTTACAAAAAATCATAACTTGTATATATTGGCATATCCTTGTATTAGTAATATAGGGATATGCCAATTACTTTGAGTCCTGTTACTGTTTAGAATAAAGAGTTATGTTTATGGTATTTGGGATTTGCAGATAGAAGCTTATGTACTACTATGTAATAGAACTAAGTAGAGTACATCTGATTTATAGAAATTTTGATTGGACTTATTATGGAGACTATATAAATATCTGAACGGAATCTGCCTGTTTTATATTTTCAAAAATGTGGTTGATTTTTAGAATGATATCGAGTATATTGTTAAATAGATTAGCTAAGAGAGGGTGTTATGCAAAAGATGGTTACAGTAGCAGTTGATGCTATGGGCGGCGATAATGCACCTGTAGAAATCATCAAAGGAGCAGTTCAAGCAGTTCAAGAGAATAATGATATTAAAGTTGTTTTAACGGGTGACGAAGCAGTCATTCAAAAAGAGCTTGGTGAGTATACTTATGACAAGGATAGAATTGTGGTTGTGCATGCACCGGAGCTAATTACAAACTGTGAAGCACCGGTTATGGCGATACGTCGTAAGAAAAATTCCTCAATCGTAGTAGCACTTAATATGCTAAAGAGCGGTGAAGCGGATGCATTTGTATCGGCGGGTAGCACCGGAGCAGTGCTTGCAGGGGGACAGCTTGTCGTAGGAAGAATTGAAGGAGTGGAGAGACCACCTCTTGCACCTCTGTTACCTACAATGACAGGTGTTTCTTTATTAGTAGATTGTGGGGCTAACGTAGATGCCAGACCATCCCATTTGGTTCAGTTTGCTAAGATGGGTTCCATATATATGGAGAATGTAATCGGAATTAAAAACCCTAGGGTTGCAATTGTTAATAATGGTGCAGAAGAAGAAAAAGGCAATATGCTTGTAAAAGAAACGTTCCCATTATTAAAGAATTGCACAGATATAAATTTTATCGGAAGTATTGAAGCGAGAGAAATACCGAATGGTGCTGCAGATGTAATTGTTTGTGAAGCATTTGTAGGTAATGTTATTCTTAAGCTATACGAGGGTTTGGGTTCAGCTTTGATAAAGAAAGTCAAAACAGGGCTTATGAGTACATTTAGAAGTAAGATTGGTGCGCTTTTAGTAAAGCCGGCACTAAAAGAGACTTTTAAAGATTTCGATTCTTCAAAGTATGGCGGCGCTCCGCTTCTTGGTTTAAAAGGACTGGTGGTAAAAACACACGGCAGCTCAAAGAGCACTGAGGTTCGTAATTCCATTGTACAATGTGTCACGTTTACAAATCAGAATATCAATGAGAAGATTAAAAAGAATCTGAGCAATGCCGAGTGATTCTCGATTAATAAGATTAATTTGGGGTATGCATGCCAATGGGCATGACTTAAGGTGCAAACTTGAGATTTAATCGGATTTCAAGTGATTACAAAATACAATCAACAAATTATAAAAGAAGGGTGAATGATTATGGAATTTGAAAAATTACAAAAAATTATCAGTGAAGTATTAAATGTTGACGAAGACGAGATTACGATGGAAACTACATTTGTGGATGATTTAGGCGCAGATTCATTAGACGTATTCCAAATCATTATGGGTATCGAAGAAGAATTTGATATCGAAATTGCAAATGAGGAAGCAGAAAATATCGTTACTGTTTCAGATGCACTTGAGCAAATCAAGAATGCGTTGAATGCCTAATAAAGGGATCAATAGTTTCGTACTTAGTTTTGTTTCTTTTGATAGAAATAAAATATGTGATATGATTAAGCCCTGTGAATAAGGCTTGCCTTATTTATGGGCTTTTCGTATAATTTTATAACAGGAAAACTCAAATGTTGTGTTTCATCCTGGCGGTTGGAAGGAGGAATGCCAATTCTATGAAGGGGCGTAAAAGGTTGGAAGAAAAGATTGTTCAACTGGAGAGCAAGATTAATTATCATTTTTCCGATCCTACTATCGTAATACACGCATTAACGCATAGTTCCTATGCTAATGAGATGCGGTTGGATAAGGAAAAGAATAATGAAAGGTTAGAATTTTTAGGTGACGCGGTTCTTGAGTTGGTAACAAGTGAGGAGGTATTTAAAGAATACCCGAATCTTACTGAGGGAGATTTGACAAAGCTTCGTGCAAGTATTGTATGCGAACAGACACTATCAACCTGTGCAAGAGATTTGAATATCGGTGAGTATCTGTTGCTTGGTAAGGGAGAGGATATATCTGGTGGTAGAAACAGGGATTCAATTTTATCGGATACCTTAGAGGCTGTAATCGGCGCAATCTATTTGGACGGTGGTTTTACTAATGCAAAAGAGTTTATTGACCGGTTTATTTTGGCAGATGTTAAGAATAAAGATCTCTTTTTCGATAGCAAGACTATCTTACAGGAAATTATTCAGAATGAGAATAATAAACAGGTATTAAGGTATAAATTAATCTCTGAAGAAGGACCCGATCATAATAAAACTTTCAAGGTTGCAGTATGTGTCGGTAATAGTGAGATTGGTTATGGGACAGGAAGGACAAAGAAGGCAGCGGAACAGGAGGCTGCAAATCAGGCTATTCAATCTCTACGAAAGAATTAGTTAGATGGGAGACTATTAATGTATTTAAAGAGTATTGAGGTTCACGGTTTCAAATCCTTTGCTAATAAAATTGTTTTAGAGTTTCATGATGGTATTACCGGAATTGTTGGCCCCAATGGTAGCGGTAAAAGTAATGTTGCAGATGCAGTTCGATGGGTGCTGGGGGAGCAGAGCGCAAAACAGTTACGTGGTTCTAAAATGGAGGATGTTATCTTCTCCGGAACGCAGGCTCGTAAACCGTTAGGGTATGCATATGTAGCCATTACTCTGGATAATTCTGATCACAAACTACCAATTGAATATGATGAAGTTGTAGTTGCTAGAAGAGTTTATCGTTCCGGAGAAAGTGAGTATTTGATTAATGGTGCATCCTGTCGACTGAAGGATGTACATGAATTATTTTTAGATACAGGTATCGGTAAGGAAGGATATTCTATTATCGGACAGGGTCAGATTGATAAAATTCTGAGCGGTAAGCCGGAGGATCGTCGGGAACTATTTGATGAAGCGGCCGGAATCGTAAAGTTTAAGAGACGTAAGGCAACAGCTGAGAAGAATTTAGAGGAAGAAAAACTTAACTTATCCCGCGTTACTGATATTATTAAGGAGATTGAAAAACAATTATCTCCTTTGGAAAAACAATCAGCGATAGCGAAAGTTTATTTAAAGTATAAAGAAGAGTTAAAGAATCTTGATGTTAATTTGTTCTTAAAGGAATATGACAGATTGAAAACCTCGAAAGAGGAAGTGGAAGAAAAATTAACCATTGCAAGCTCTGATTTGGGACAATCTCAAAGTGAATACGAGAATACGAAGGAAGAATATGTTCGCCTTGAGCAGCAGCTGGAGGAATGTAATACAATTATTGAAGAAGATAAGAATCAATTTAATGAATTGAAACTTAAGATTCAACAATCAGAGGGTGAAATTAAAGTATTACAGGAACAAATCAGCGCTGCTTTACAAAATGATGAATATATTCATAATCGTCTACATAGCAATAATCATGATATTCAAGTGAAAAAGAACGAAGAAAGTGGTTATCTGAAAGAAAAGGAGTCCATTGATGAAAAATTAACCTCTATGGATGATCGACTTACTGAAGCGCTGGGAGAACTAAATCATATTAAAGATAATATCTCAAGTTATACCAGAGAGATTGAAGAATGTAACAATGGAATATTTGAACATCTGAATATTAACTCTGGTGTCAAAAGCAATATGCAACGCTATGAGATGATGTTGGAACAGAATACTCTTCGTAAGTCTGAATTAAATCAGAAAATTCTAAAAAACAAGAGTGAAGAGATTCAGTATGAAGAAGCAATCTTATCCTGCCAGGAGCAATTGAAAAGTGTCTCTGATATCATTATTAAATCAACACAGGAGAACACCTCTATCCAAGCGAAGATAGATGAGACTCAATTAAGTATAGATCATTTGAATTCTCAGTATAATGATATGCAGACAAGATATCTTGGCGAGAAGTCACGCTACGAATCACTTCTTAATCTAACCGAACGCTATGAAGGATATGGCATCAGTATCAAAAAGGTGATGGAACAAAAACAAAAGATGCCAGGTATTATCGGAGTTGTTGCAGATATCATTAAAGTGGAGAAATCCTACGAAACTGCAATTGAAACAGCACTTGGAGGTACAATACAAAATATCGTTACGGAAAATGAACAGACAGCCAAAGATTTAATTGCCTACCTAAAACAGAATAAATTCGGACGTGCTACATTTTTGCCTTTAACTAACATGTCTTCAGGTTCTGGTTTTCATCAGGAGAAAGCATTACAGGAACCGGGTGTTCTTGGTATAGCCAGTACGCTAGTAGAAGCAAATAAAAAATTTGACGTATTAATTGAATATCTGTTAGGTAAAATTATTGTAGTAGATCATATAGACAATGCAACCGTGATTGCAAAAAAATATCATCATTCACTTCGTATAGTAACACTTGAGGGGGAATTGTTAACACCAGGTGGGTCCATATCCGGTGGTGCTTATAAAAATGCGAGCAACCTCTTGGGTAGAAGGCGTGAAATAGACGAAATGGAAGAGTTGATCTCTTCTCTCCAAAAACAACTAAATAATATCCTTAATCAAAGAGAAGAGCAAAAGGAAATTAGAACTTCACTTCGTGCAAGAATGGAGGAGCTAAAAGCCATTCTTCAAGAAAAGTTTCTGGAGCAGAATACAGCTAAGATGAATTTGGATAGGGAACTTGCAAAAAAGTCCGAATCAGAAGGTGTATATCAGGAATATGTGAAAGAACTGCAAGAAATTGAACTTCAGGCGAAGGATCTGAGAGATAATCTGTGTAAGCTAAATGAGGAGATGGAACAAAATTTCCTTTTGAATAAGCAAAACGAAGAGAAGATCGAACAACTAACAAAGCGTCTAGAAGCAGAACGCATTCTGGAGCAAGAAGCAAATGAAAAGACTTCACAGTTAAAATTGGAGTTTTCGTCTCTGGAACAAAGTAATCAATTTGTGATGGAAAATGTAAAGCGTGTGAAACGTGAAATTGAGAGATTGTATGAGGAAGAAGCATCTCTTAAAGGAGATATCGCAAGAACATCTCAGGCAATTGAGGAGAAGAAGCAATCCATCAGTCAAACAGAGACAATAATCAAGGCGTATAAAATAGCTGAGCAGGATTTGGATAACAGAATTAAAGAGAAATCAACCGAAAAGGAACATATCACAGGGATTCATAAACGCTTCTTTGATAAAAGAGAAGAATTGTCAAATCGCATGAATGAGCTTGATAAGGAATGTTATCGATTAAATGGACAGAAGGAAAAACTGATGGAACAAACTGACCAGCAGATGAGTTATATGTGGGAGGAATATGAGCTTACATATACAACTGCATTGGAGTATCCGGTTGTGGAAGATATTAGTTTGACTCAGGTGAAGAAAACGATTGCAGAAATCAAATCCAAAATCAGAGAGCTCGGAGATGTCAATGTGAACGCGATTGAGGACTTTAAGAATTTATCTGAGCGTTACGAGTTCTTGACGGTACAAAAAGAAGATCTGATAAAAGCTGAGGAGGCACTGCTTCAAATTATCCATGAGTTGGATGAAGAGATGAGAGTACAGTTTAGTGAAAAATTTAAGGCGATTAATGAACAATTTGATGTTGTATTTAAAGAATTGTTCGGAGGTGGTAAAGCGGATCTTGAATTAACAGAAAGCGAAGATATTCTTGAGGCGGGAATTCGTATCAATGCACAGCCTCCGGGTAAGAAATTACAGAATATGATGCAGCTTTCTGGTGGTGAGAAGGCATTGACAGCGATATCATTATTATTTGCTATTCAGAATCTGAAGCCTTCACCATTTTGTTTGTTGGATGAGATTGAAGCAGCGTTAGATGATTCAAATGTTAATCGATTTGCAAAATATTTGCATAAATTAACGAAGGATACACAATTTATAATTATTACCCATCGTAGAGGTACAATGGCTGCTGCGGATATTTTATATGGTATCACAATGCAGGAAAAAGGGGTATCAACATTGGTATCTGTTAATTTAATTGAGAATGAACTTGATAAATAAATATAACTTGCAAGGGGTTTGCAAGATAGGGAGTATGAAATAATAACATGTCTATTGTATGGCTAATCAAATGTGGTAATGGTTAGCAGAAGGAGAGTTATATGAGCGATAATAAAACAGGCTTTTTTGGAAAACTAGTTCAGGGCTTATCAAAAACAAGAAATAGTATTGCACATGGATTTGATGCGATTTTTAGTGGCTTTTCCAGTATAGATAATGATTTCTATGAGGAATTGGAAGAAATTCTGATTATGGCTGATATCGGTATCAATACCACAACTGCAATCATTGAAGACTTAAGACAGAAGGTAAAAGAGGATAAAATTAAAGATCCAGGTGAATGCAGAGAGATTCTGATTAAGAGTATGAAGGATCAGATGAAACTTGAAGAAACAGCATATGATTTTGAAAACCAAAAATCTGTTGTGCTGCTCATTGGAGTAAATGGAGTAGGGAAGACAACATCAGTCGGAAAGTTAGCAGGACAGATGAAGGATCAGGGTAAAAAGGTTATGGTGGCGGCTGCGGATACCTTTCGTGCTGCTGCAATAGAGCAATTGACTGAATGGGCGAATCGTGCTAATGTGGGTATCATAGCTCAAAAGGAAGGTTCCGATCCTGCTGCAGTTATTTATGATGCAGTTACTGCTGCGAAAGCTAGGGATATTGATGTGTTGTTGTGTGATACAGCTGGAAGACTTCATAATAAGAAAAACTTAATGGAAGAATTAAAAAAGATAGATAGAGTGATTGAACGTGAATATCCGGAGGCTTATCGTGAAACTCTTGTAGTTCTTGATGGCACTACAGGACAGAATGCTTTGGCTCAGGCAAAGGAATTTAACGAAGTTGCGGATATTACCGGTATTGTCTTAACAAAACTAGATGGTACTGCTAAGGGCGGAATTGCGATCGCAATTCAGGCTGAGCTTGGAATTCCCGTGAAATACATTGGTATTGGCGAGAAGATTGATGACTTACAAAAGTTCAATGCAGATGATTTTGTAAATGCATTATTTCAAAGGAACGAGTAGTACGAAACAGTTCGATTAACCCGGACCGATTTGTATTCATAAAATCGTGCTTCAGGTGGGGACCCATCAAGTACGGAGATGGAGGGATAAATCATGATGACTTTAGACAGATTTGAGGAAGCGACAGAAGCGGTGAAAAAGGTGATTCTCCGCACAGAACTAGTGTACAGCGATTATTTTTCTGATTGTACCGGTAACAAAGTGTACTTAAAGCCCGAGAATATGCAGTTCACCGGTGCTTACAAAGTAAGGGGCGCTTACTATAAAATTAGTACTATGTCCAAGGAAGAGAGAAAACGCGGCTTAATTACAGCCTCCGCTGGTAACCATGCACAGGGTGTTGCTTATGCAGCAAAGCTTTATGGTGCGAAGGCGGTTATTGTGATGCCTTCCACAACTCCGCTAATCAAGGTGAATCGCACCAAAAGCTATGGGGCAGAGGTAATCCTTTATGGCAATGTCTATGATGAAGCTTGTCAGCATGCATTAAAGCTGGCAGAGGAAAACGGCTATACGTTCATTCACCCGTTTAATGACGAGACGGTAGCAACCGGTCAAGGTACCATTGCAATGGAGATTTTTAAGGATTTGCCGACGGTGGATATTATTCTGGCTCCGATTGGTGGTGGCGGACTACTTGCTGGAGTAGCAACCCTGGCAAAGATGTTGAATCCTAATGTCAAGATCATCGGTGTAGAGCCCGCAGGAGCAGCATGTATGAAAGCTTCGATTGCAGCTGGACGTGTAGTAACTCTTCCTGGAGTAGATACCATTGCGGATGGTACAGCGGTAAAGACACCGGGTGATGTGGTATTCCCTTATATCCAGAAATATGTGGATGAGATTATCACAATCGAGGATAAGGAATTAATCGTTAACTTCCTTGATATGATTGAAAATCATAAAATGGTAGTTGAAAATTCCGGGTTGTTAACCGTGGCTGCATTAAAGCATTTAAAGTGCAAGAATAAGAAAATCGTATCTATCTTAAGTGGGGGCAATATGGATATCATCACCGTATCCTCAATCGTACAGCATGGTTTGATTCAAAGAGGAAGAATTTTTACGGTATCTGTGCTTCTTCCTGATAGACCGGGAGAATTGGTCAATGTGGCCTCAATCATCGCTAAGGCACAAGGAAATATAATTCGTCTGGATCATAATCAATTTGTAAGTATAAACCGCAACAGCGCAGTGGAACTTACAATTACTATGGAGACCTTTGGAGAGGAACATAAGATTTCGATTGTTCAAGCGCTTACTGATCATGGGTATGATCCAAAGATATGCATGCCAAATAAAGTGTATTAAGCTTTGTGATATTTACATAAATTTTTAGCTAAAATTCGGCATTTTAATAAGTGCTACAGGTATTTACAAAGATTGTCTGGGTTGATATAATACGAATATCTTAATATTTCTATTATTCACGGCAACGCAATTCTTACGGAGAGTAGGAGTTGTTCTGCTATCCCAGGGGTTAAGACCTCGACATCTTTAATTCTGTAGCACTTTTTGTATATGTGAATTCATATAGAGTGCTGGGTAAACACGTATTACAAGGAATGTCTAACGAAGACATTAGCAAATTTATAAAGCGTGTATCTTGATTTCATAGAGATCTGTTTCTAATTATTTTCTATTCATATTCCTAAGTATAATGAATAATTGATATTTGGTTAAATATTTGATGAGATTGTATTTTTATATTATATCAAGTATTTTATCAGAAAAGACATCAAGTGTCTCGATAGTATGTTAGGATAGGAATAAAGAACACGAATGAGTGAGTTTGTTTTCTTGAGTTTTTGTATTGACAACGTTTCTAAAATAAGTTAATATATCTATAAGAACATTAGTTCGTATTTTGGAAACGAAACTTCATTAAAAGGGAGATTAGATATGGCAAAGGATGATAAAGTCAGAGCATTAGAATCTGCACTTGCGCAGATTGAGAAACAATATGGTAAAGGTTCCGTTATGAAGCTTGGAGATACGAGCGCGAATATGAATATCGAGACAATTCCAACGGGATCCATTAGTCTGGATGTGGCATTAGGCTTAGGTGGTGTTCCAAAGGGAAGAATCGTTGAAATCTATGGGCCGGAATCCAGTGGTAAGACAACCGTGGCATTACATATGGTATCTGAAGTACAGAAGATTGGTGGTATTGCAGGCTTTATCGATGCAGAGCATGCACTTGATCCTGCCTATGCTAAGAATATTGGAGTGGATATAGACAATTTATATATTTCACAGCCGGATAACGGTGAGCAGGCACTAGAGATAACAGAGACGATGGTACGTTCCGGTGCAGTTGATATTATAATTGTCGATTCTGTTGCAGCTTTGGTACCGAAGGCAGAAATCGATGGTGAGATGGGAGATTCTCATGTGGGTCTCCAAGCAAGATTAATGTCTCAGGCACTTCGTAAGCTGACTGCTGTTATCAGCAAGTCGAACTGTATTGTGGTTTTCATAAATCAGCTTCGTGAAAAGGTTGGTGTTATGTTTGGTAATCCGGAGACGACTACCGGTGGACGTGCATTAAAGTTCTATTCCTCCATTCGTTTGGATGTTAGAAGAATTGAAGCGTTAAAACAGGGTGGAGAAGTTGTAGGTAACCGAACCAGAGTAAAGGTTGTTAAGAATAAAATCGCTCCTCCTTTTAGAGAAGCAGAATTTGATATCATGTTTGGAAGGGGTATCTCAAGAGAAGGAGATGTTCTTGATTTAGCAGCTGACGCAGGAATCGTAGTGAAGAGCGGGGCATGGTATGCATATAACGATGCTAAGATTGGACAGGGTAGAGAGAATGCAAAACAATACCTTGGCGATAATCCGGCAATCTTTGCTGAGATTGAAGCGAAAGTAAGAGAGAAGTTCACTCTTGTTCCGGCCAAAGAGATTACAGAAGTATTAGAATAGATTATTAAAAAGACTGGCTGTCCGTAAGGAGTGGCAGGACGATGGGGCAACAACGTGCCCGTTTGTCAGCTCCGATCGGACAGCTTTTGTTTCAGTTATTACAATAATAGTATATTATCTTGTATATAATGAATTGAGGATATCGTTTAGACTAGATCATTATAATAACAAAAAGTGTAATCTTATTATGGTAGCTACAAGATAATCTTTTTTTAGTGAAGCTTGCTTTTGGAGGTTAATGATTATGGTAGTAACACAATTGGAGGAGCTAGAGAAGTCCAAGTTCAAGGTTTATATCGATTACAATTATGCCTTTCTTTTGTATCGTAAGGATATTGAGCATTATGAAGTAAAAGAAGGGTGTGAGATTGCAGATTATGTTTATGATAAGATTATTGAAGATACTGTATTTAGACGTGCAAAGCAAAAAGCGCTGGCAGTTTTAAAATTCAAGGATCGAACAGAACATGAATTAAGAGGGAAACTTTCCGATACCGGATATCCATCGGAAGTAATTGAACGAACGATATCTTATGTAAAGGAATATGGATATTTAAGCGATGAACGCTATATTGGAGCATTTGTCAGAGACAGAATGAAAGTAAAGAGCAGAAGGGTCATAAAGACTTTATTACTTCAAAAGGGAGCGGACAAGGAGCTAGTTGCTCAAATCATGCAGGAAGAGTATGAGCAGTATGATGAAGAGGAAGATATTGAGATGCAAGCAATCATTAAGGCTGTCTCAAAGAAGACAAAAAACAAAGATGAGCTTACTGTACAGGATAAACAGAAGATGATAGCCTCGCTTTACCGAAAAGGATTTGAACTTGATAAAATTAAAAAAGTGATATTATAATATGCTTTTTGTATTAATAAAATAATAAGAGTGAGTATTATTAGGATGGATGAAGGTTCAAATATCTGTTATATAATTGTCAGAATCATCCTTGATTGTGTAACTTACCCTTGCCTTTTTAAAGTAGATAATATAATATTATATATGGCAGAATATTGAATTGAGCGTTAATATTGGCATAAACGCACATTTGCAATGAAAGACTCCGGTTACGATAGGAGAAACTCATGAAGCATGTTTCTTCCGATGCTATTAAAGATAAGAAAATGGAGGGCTGAAAATGAGCACTACAGCACAGCTGTCAGCAAGAGAAAGAATATCGTCTTTACTTGACGACAACAGTTTTGTCGAAGTCGGCGCTTTCGTCACAAAAAGAAGTACAGACTTTAATCTACAGCAGAAGGAAGCACCGGCAGATGGTGTTATTACCGGATATGGTGTGATTGAAGGAAATCTAGTTTATGTTTATAGTCAGGATTCAACTTCTTTGGGCGGATCGGTTGGCGAAATGCATGCAAGAAAAATAGCACATATTTATGATTTGGCACTTAAGGTAGGAGCACCTGTAATTGGCTTGATTGATTCGACAGGGCTTAGATTACAGGAGGCGACGGACGCGCTAAACAGTTTTGGTGAGATTTATGCGAAGCAAACACTGGCTTCCGGTATCATCCCACAGATCACTGCTATCTTCGGTAATTGTGGTGGTGGTTTGGCTGTTATGGCATCTTTAAGTGATTTTTCTTTTATGGAAGTAAACCAGGGAAGGTTATTTGTGAATTCTCCGAATGCTTTAGCCGGCAATTATAAGGACAAGCTAGATACTGCGAAAGCATCCTATCAAGCAAAATCCGGGGTGGTTGATTACATCGGAGCTTCCGAGGAAGATGTACTTGAAAAGGTACGTGAACTCGTGGCAATCCTACCTTCCAGTAGTGAAGATAATGATTCCTATGATGAATGTACGGATGACTTAAATCGTCTGGTGCCGGAATTTGAGGATAGTATTCTGGATGGGAAACTAGCATTAACATCCATTTCTGATGATCAATATTTCTTTGAAGTAAAAGAAGAATATGCGAAAGAGATGGTTACTGGTTTTATTCGTTTAAACGGAGCTACTGTCGGCGCAATTGCAAATCGTACTGAAGTAATTGATGAGAACGGTGATGTTGAGGAAAAATTTGATGGAACATTAACAACAGCCGGTTGTTATAAAGCAGAGGATTTTGTTAATTTCTGTGATGCATTTAATATTCCGGTACTTACATTAACTAATGTAAATGGATATAAGGCAACCCTAGAAGAGGAAAAATCCATCGCGATTGCTTCGGCTAAGCTTACTTATGCATTTGCGAATGCGACCATACCTAAAGTAAACTTTATCGTAGGTAAGGCATATGGTTCAGCCTATATTACAATGAATTCAAAACATATCGGTGCTGATTTGGTATTTGCATTACCAAATGCACAAATTGGAATGATGGATGCAAATCTGGCGGCTGATGTAATGTATGAAGGTGAGGCGGGTATCGACATTAAGGAGAAGGCTGCTGAATATGCAGCACTTCAAGCGAGTGCAGAGTCTGCAGCGAAAAGAGGATATGTGGATAGTATTATTGAGCCTGATACTGTTCGAAAACATGCAATATATTCATTTGAAATGCTCTTCACGAAGAGAGAAACTCGCCCTGCGAAAAAGCATGGCACCATATAGAATGAGGTGAGATTATGGGAATAGTTCAACAAGGAATAATCAACCGGACAATGCTTCTCTCAAGTGATTCCATAAACAAATATATTAATATCAATACATTATTCGGACTTGTTATCGGAATGGTAGTATTACTACTGATTGTATTGGCTTATTTGATTAGTATACGGTCACATTTGGTGAAAAATTCCCCGGTTAATTCAAACAATTATACTAACTCAGTTGATAACGCAATTACACAAATCGTTAACAATGAGAAGGAAGAACTGGTTGATGATTGTGAATTAGTAGCTGTTATTACAGCGGCTATACAAGCTTCAATGGGTGACGAAGTTCCGGCAGGTGGATTTGTAGTTCGATCCATCCGTAAGGCAAGATAAGAAATAGATTATAATAATATATTTAGAATGACACCTAATGGTGTAAATGAACAAGGAGGATTTCAATATGAAATATTATACAATAACCGTTAATGGAAATACTTATAATGTATCTGTTCAAGAAGGAATAGCTCAACCGGCTCCGGCTCCAGTATATGCTCCGGCACCTGTGGCAGCTCCCACATTGGCTCCCGCTCCCGCGGCAGCACCTGCGGCACCAGCGCCAGCTGGATCTGCCGGAAGTGTTAAAGTGAATGCGCCTATGCCTGGTAAAATTATAGCTGTGAAAGCTAATATAGGTCAGGCAGTGAAAAAAGGAGAAGTAATCCTGATTCTGGAAGCAATGAAGATGGAGAATGAGATTGTATCTCCACAGGATGGTGTGGTAGCAACGATTGACGTTAGCGCAGGACAATCAGTGGAAGCCGCAGCATTATTGGCTACCTTAAACTAATTAATAGAAATTATATTTAGATTAATAGGAGGTAGAGAGTAATGGCAGAACAATTAAAAAGACCGGTTAAAATAACCGAAACCATATTACGTGACGCTCACCAATCCTTAATAGCAACAAGAATGACTACGGAAGAGATGCTTCCTATTCTTGAGACTATGGATAAAGTAGGTTATCACGCAGTAGAATGTTGGGGTGGTGCGACCTTTGATGCATCCCTGCGTTTTCTAAAAGAAGATCCGTGGGAAAGACTTAGAAAGATTAGAAAAGGATTTAAGAACACAAAACTTCAGATGCTGTTCCGTGGTCAGAATATCTTAGGATATCGCCATTATGCAGATGATGTAGTTGAATACTTTGTTCAAAAATCAATTGCTAACGGAATTGATATCATTCGTATCTTTGATGCGTTAAATGATATTCGTAATCTGGAATGTGCTGTTAAGGCAACCAATAAAGAGAATGGTCACGCACAAATTGCGATATCCTATACATTAGGTGATGCATACACTCCAGAATACTATATGAATATGGCAAAGAGAATTGAAGAGCTTGGGGCATCTTCAATCTGTATTAAGGATATGGCCGGATTATTGGTTCCATATGAGGCAACAAATCTAATCACTGCATTAAAATCGGCAGTAAACATTCCGATTGACCTCCATACACACTATACCAGTGGTGTTGGCGGTATGACTTATTTGAAAGCGGTGGAGGCAGGCTGCGATATCATTGATACAGCAATGTCACCGTTTGCAATGGGAACAAGCCAGCCTGCTACTGAGGTTATGGTAGAAACCTTTAAAGGAACACCTTATGATACCGGTTATGATCAGAATGTATTAGCTGAAATCGCAGATTATTTCAGACCAATTCGTGATAAAGCATTATCCTCCGGTTTGTTAAATCCAAAGGTAATGGGCGTAGATATAAAGACGCTTTTATATCAGGTTCCGGGCGGTATGTTATCCAATCTGGTATCCCAGCTTAAGGAGGCAAAACAAGAGGATAAATATTATGAGGTTTTAAAAGAAGTTCCTAGAGTTCGTAAGGACTTTGGTGAGCCTCCGCTTGTTACTCCTTCCAGTCAAATTGTAGGAACACAGGCAGTTTTAAATGTGCTTGCAGGAGAGCGTTACAAGATGGTGACGAAAGAAACCAAAGCAATTCTTGCTGGAGAATATGGTCAAACCGTGAAGCCTTTTGATACTGAAGTTCAAAAGAAGGTAATCGGAGATAAAACTCCAATCACTTGCCGTCCTGCTGATTTGATCGAGCCGGAACTTCATAAGATAGAAGCGGAGATCGCTGATTGGAAAGAACAAGATGAGGATGTATTATCCTATGCATTATTCCCTCAGGTAGCAATGGATTTCTTCAAATATCGTAAAGCTCAGAAGACTGGGGTAGATGTAACACTCGCAGATAAAGCAAATCAAGCATACCCTGTATAATTAAGAAACTCTTTCTACTTAATAATAATGACTGAATAAATTCTTGAGATTTAATACAGCGTAGTAGATAAAAATAAAGCTTTATCATGAAATGGGGATAGATTTCTTGTTTTCTTTATCTCGTAATAATAAAGTAGACATTATTTGAAAGCCATATAAAGCCTTATACAGCCATATAAAGCTGTATAAAGCTGTATAAAGATATGTGTTAAGTGATAATTACTTAGATTTTTTAGCTGTATTTTAATTGATAATGATACAATATACTAATAAGTACAAAACAAGGTATAAAAGACAATTTCTTTTATACCTTGTTTTTGTCCAAGAGAATATAAAAGATGCAATGTTAGGTATATTTTTAGACTTTATGACGAATGAGTAAATCATTATTGCTAATAAAATAATAAATTTATAATATTTTTTGTTTAAAATTATAGTAATTACTATAAAAATCATGTATAATAATTCCATCTAAGAATCACCTCGATATATTAGAATGATGTGATATCAAGTCTTTAAAAAAAGGAGTTAACAATGCCGATTCTTAACAATAGCGAAGGGGATATCTGTTGGAATTTAGATTTGATCCAAAATGATAAAATTGATATTAACATAACTGATGCAGAGACACAGACTAGTATACCGTTTTATTTTAGTTTGATTGTCAGAGATAAGAAATACGAATTTCAAGAAAATAAAACGTATTTTCAAGAGGACGAGATAAGTATAATTGCTAACGGATTAAATAATATTATACGCAGTATAAAAGATGTAAGTGGTGAAGCCACCCAAGTACAGAGATTTGAGCCTTTCTATTACATTTGTGATAAGTCATTATTTGAATTTAAAATATATGATGTTGGTAATAATCAAGTTGAAGTTGAGTTATGGTTAAATTCGAAATATGTCACAAAGTATGTTTATGATAACGGAATTACCTTTCAAGTGGGAATTGAGGAGCTCGAGGATTTTTCGAAGGGACTTGAGGAACAATACAGAAAAGTTCTAGGTTGATGTATGCTTATAGAAAGGCCAGTGAAGAAAAAACTCCTCATTATTATCAGAGGAGTTGTGATATAGTCTTATGATATTTTTCTATATTTTTATAATGTTTATAACATTCATTAGTAAAAGTTTTATATGAGCCGGACGGATTAAATACATTGTAATAGATTTGATTATATTCTTCATATTCTTGTTGTAAAACATTATAAGCTTCTTTGAATTTTTTTGGTGGATGCTTTAAGCTTTTTATGCTTTTATCAATCTCTACTTTTTCACTTTTCATTACTTCTATTTTATACCAACTTTTTAGAATGGAATCTCTTTTGGCATTGATTTCATCTGAGTTTTTTGAATTATTTAATGCTTCAGCCACTTTGAAGCAAAAATCGTATGGATAGAAACGATCAGAATAAATATCATATGATATATCTAATATTTTATATTTGTATGCTTCCGAATTCCTATGTGATATTATGCTAAATATTATTACCACAATCGATGTTAAAACAAAAAAACCGATGAACGCTTTTGTTATAGTTTTCCGCACCCTTAACCTCCATGTATATAATTGATTGTATTATGTAAAATGTATACATTAATATTAATATATTTCTTCATGTTTTGCAAAATAAATATATGACGTAAAGTGAAATTTTAAGTTTTTAGGTCGTAATTTTTAAGTTCCAATAATTATATGATTAAGAATACCTTATACTACAATTATTTAACGTGATTATATACCCTATAATGAAACTTAAAAGCCTATCAAGAAAATTACTTGACAACCAATTGAAAATGTTATATACTAACGCCTGTAAAGAAAAATCCTTTACAGGTGGTGATTTTTATGGTGCAAAGTGAAACACAAATAGAAAAGTTGGATGAGATTGTATTGCAGTCCATTCTTTATGATTTTTATGGTGATTTATTAAGCGATCATAAAAGACAGATTTTTGAGGATTACGTATTGAATGATATGTCCCTTAGTGAGATTGCCGCTGAACAAGGTATCAGTCGACAGGGCGTATATGATATCGTGAAGCGCTGTACCAATGAGATGAAGCAATATGAAGAGAAATTATCCTTAGTTCGTAAGTTTCAATCGATTAAAGATAAACTTAATACAATTAAGACGATTGTATCCGATACAACCAATACCGGAGATATCACACAAATCAATACCATTACTATATTGGCCGATGATATTTTAAAGGAGTTGTAATTAATATGGCAGCATTTGAGAATTTATCCGATAAACTTCAGAATATATTTAAGAATTTACGAGGAAAGGGCAGACTTTCCGAAGCTGATGTAAAAGCAGCGTTAAAGGAAGTTAAGATGGCTTTATTAGAAGCGGATGTTAACTTCAAGGTGGTTAAGAATTTTATCAATACCGTTCAGGAGCGTGCAGTTGGTCAGGATGTAATGAGCAGCTTAACTCCGGGACAGATGGTAATTAAGATTGTAAATGAAGAGATGGTTAAGCTTCTCGGTGAAAGTACCGTTGAACTGGACTTAAGGCCATCAAATGAGATTACTGTACTTATGATGTGTGGTCTACAGGGTGCTGGTAAGACAACCACCGTTGCTAAGCTTGCCGGTCAGTTAAAATCAAAGGGTAGGAAACCTTTGCTTGTTGCCTGTGATATTTACCGTCCGGCTGCAATTGATCAGTTGCAGATTAACGGAGATAAGCAAGGTGTTCCGGTGTTCTCCATGGGAGATAAGCACAAGCCGATTAATATAGCGAAAGCTGCTTTAGAGCATGCTTCAAAGAACAGCTATAATGTGGTAATATTAGATACCGCAGGTCGTCTTCATATTGATGAAGCGATGATGGAAGAGCTTCAAGAGATTAAGCAGAATATCAAAGTGAATCAAACCATCCTAGTTGTAGATGCAATGACGGGTCAGGACGCGGTAAATGTATCTGAGATGTTCAATGAGAAGTTAACAATTGATGGTGTGATTTTAACAAAATTAGATGGTGATACCAGAGGTGGTGCTGCACTTTCTATCCGAGCAGTTACCGGAAGACCGATATTATTCGTAGGTATGGGTGAGAAGCTTTCCGATTTGGAGCAATTCTATCCGGATCGTATGGCATCCCGTATACTTGGAATGGGAGATATCCTTACATTAATTGATAAAGCACAGTCGCAGCTTGATGAAGATAAGGCGAAAGAACTTGAAAGAAAGATGCGTAAGGCGGAATTCGACTTTAACGATTTCCTAGAGCAGATGCAACAAGTGAAAAAGATGGGTGGCCTTGCAGATATCCTCGGTATGATTCCGGGTATGGGCAAGCAGCTTAAGGATGTGGATATCGATGAAAATGCAATGTCCTCTACCGAGGCGATGATCTATTCTATGACGAAAAAAGAACGTTCTCATCCGGAGATTATTAACCCTTCTCGTAAAAAGAGGATTGCAGCCGGAGCCGGTGTGGATATCAGTGAGGTAAATGCACTGATGAAGCAATATGAACAGTCCAAAAAAATGATGAAGCAATTTTCCGGAATGATGGGTGGAAAAGGTAAGGGCAATAAGTTCAAGATGCCATTTGGTTTTTAATTCGTAATTGTTATGCAGCCTAAGGTTGTATTTACAGTATAAATTTATATCAGGGTAGGTTATCCTAGCTTGATATAACATTCGATTTAATTAGACAGTCCTTGGGACTGAAGAGCATAGCTCAGTTTTATCGAATGGCAAATCAACATAGTTTATTCTCAGCACGGACTTATGTTGTGATTAATAAAAGGAGGTGAAATACATGGCAGTAAAGATCAGATTAAAGAGAATGGGACAGAAAAAAGCTCCTTTCTATAGAATCGTTGTTTCTGATTCCAGAACACCTAGAGATGGAAGATTCATCGAGGAAATCGGTACTTATGATCCTACTAAGAATCCTAGCGCTTTCAGTGTAAATGAAGAAGCAGCTAAAAAGTGGTTATCAAACGGTGCTCAACCTACCGATACAGTAGGTAAGATTTTTAAGAATGCAGGTATTCTTTAATTAACAACAAAGGGAGAATAGCGAAACAAGATATGATTCGCTAGGAAAAAGGCATGTCGTCTTTTTCCACTTCTATATGTTTATATGGAGGTAGTAGAAATGAAGGAGTTAGTCGAAGTAATCGCTAAATCACTCGTGGATCATCCCGATGAGGTTGTAGTTACGGAAAAAGAAACCGAAAAAGCAATTGTTGTGGAATTAAAAGTTGCTTCTGATGATATGGGTAAAGTAATCGGCAAACAAGGTCGTATTGCAAAATCCATTCGTACCGTAGTAAAAGCAGCCGCAACAAAGGATGACAAAAAGGTAGTAGTTGAGATACTGCAATAGTCGGTATTTCAATTACATTTTCCTGTACTGAATCAAGGGAGCTGTCTGTTATGTCCATGAAATGTGTGATAGAAGCAAAGGTATGAGGAGTAGTTGGTTTGGAAACATGGTTTTCTTGACAGCTATTCCTCATCGTGTGCGTAAGCATATGATATCTCAGTTGAGAAGCTTTGTTAAATCTGATTTTGTGGTATAATAGGTCAGCTCCTTTTTATGAATGACTAAGAAAAAACGATCGAAAGATATTGATATAGATTGATAGAATAGATACGAAATGTAATTGATAGAATAGATACGAAATGTAATTGATAGAATATGAATGTTCAAAGGATGGAAGCATATGAATGATTATTTAAGAGTTGGAGTGATCTCCTCCACCCATGGAATTAAAGGTGAGGCTAAAGTATTTCCTACAACGGATGACGTAAATCGTTTTAAGGAACTAAAAAAGGTTATGCTTGATACAGGGAAAGAGTTAATCGAACTTGAGGTGGAAGGTGTTAAATTCTTCAAACAAATGGTAATACTTAAGTTTAAAGGAATTAATGATATCAATGATATTGAAAAATTCAAGGGAAAGGACTTGCTGGTATCCAGAGAAGATGCAGTTGAACTGGAGGAAGGTGAGTATTTCATATATGATTTGATTGGTTCCGATGTAGTTACAGATGAGGATGAGATGTTAGGAAGCTTATCAGAAATTATGACTACCGGAGCAAATGATGTATATGTAGTGAAAACACCGGAGGGAAAGGAAATTCTGATCCCTTCTATTAAGGATTGTATTCTTGATGTTGATGTTCAGAATAAAAAAATTCTAGTGCACTTACTTAATGGACTTAGATAAAGTGATATTTTAAACATGTAAAGAGTGATTGAAACCATGTTGATTTGAATTATTGAAATAAATAATTCATACCACTAAATAATGTGCTTGTGAAATTCTTGGTATTAACTAACACGACGAACAGGCATGAATTGTTAGTGTAGAAGGCTCAAAAGCTTGGGCAGGGCAGGAATGGAGATAGGAATGAATTATCATATACTTACGCTGTTTCCGGATATGATTCAACAAGGACTTGGAACAAGTATTACCGGGAGAGCAATTGATAAAGGACTCATAACAGTGAATCCAGTTAACATAAGAGATTTTAGTTCAGATAAGCATCAAAGAGTGGATGACTATCCATACGGTGGTGGTGCGGGTATGGTTATCCAAGCTGAGCCGGTATTTAAAGCATATGGTTATCTGGCAAACCATATAAAGATGTCCAAAGAAACATCAAGTATAGAGAATTATAAAAAGCCAAGAGTGATTTATGTTACCCCACAAGGAAATGTGTTTAATCAGGCGATGGCAGAGGAGTTGTCAAAGGAAGAGGACCTGATCTTCCTATGTGGACATTATGAAGGAATCGATGAGAGAGTACTTGAGATGATTGTGACAGATAATATATCAATCGGAGATTATGTCTTGACCGGAGGTGAATTGCCTGCAATGGTTATGATTGACGCGATATCCCGCCTAGTTCCCGGTGTATTAAACAATGAAACCTCTGCTGAATTTGAATCATTACAGGACAATTTACTCGAATATCCGCAGTATACCAGACCTGAGACTTTTATGGGGAAGAAAGTTCCGGATGTATTACTGTCCGGACATCATGCGAATATCGAAGCTTGGAGAAGGGAACAATCCATCTTAAGAACCTATGAACGCAGACCCGACTTGCTAGAGAATGCAGACCTAACCGAGAAAGAAAGAGAATATTTAACCCGCCTCATTTTCTCAAAGAATTATGACGTATATTAAAATCGTAAGATATAAACGCCAAACATTCCGGCAAAAAGGACTTGCAATAAGTGACAGTTTATGATAAAGTAATTAATTGTGAGATGGGATGGTCCTCTGATGCATGGTAAAAACCAAAGCGTGTCAAGAACATCTAAATATTAGGAGGTCACAAAAATGAACGATATTATTAAGAGTATTGAAGCTGAGCAGCTCAAAGCAGAAGTTACTAAATTTAACGTAGGTGATACCGTACAGGTTTACGCTAAAGTTAAAGAGGGTAACCGTGAAAGATTACAGGTATTTGAAGGAACCGTTATTAAGAGACAGAACGGTGGAAACAGAGAAACTTTCACAGTAAGAAAAACATCCAATGGTATAGGTGTTGAAAAAACATGGCCACTTCACAGCCCTAGCATCGATCGTATCGAAGTTACTAGAAGAGGTAAAGTAAGAAAAGCGAAACTTTTCTACTTACGTGGCAGAGTTGGTAAGAGAGCTAAGGTTAAAGAGGTAATCAGATAAATACAACTAAGGGACAATACTTCAGAGATTGTCCCTTTTTTATAACATAACCGGCATTTAAGCAGATACAATAATTCTTGAAGGAAGGGGTTGTGACTACGATGATTTACGATTTTGATAAAGATGAGAAAAGAACCGCGCGAAAGAAGTTGTTGATAAAAATATTAATCTGGATTGCTGAAATAGTGGCCGTCATTTTTTTGGCATATTTTATTGTGTTTTATGCATTGGAGAAGACAAATGTAGTTGGAGCCTCTATGGAACCAACATTAAAAAATGAGGATTCGATCATTGTGAATAAATTTTCATACCGTTTCACGAAACCGAAACGCTTTGATGTAATTGTATTTAAGCAACGTGGCAGGGAGCATAGTTATTATAATGTAAAAAGAATTATTGGCTTGCCAGGTGAAACAATTCAGATTAAAGATGACAAATTCTATATTAATGGTAAGGTATATGAAGATCCGGTAAATGCGGACCCAATGACGAATTATGGACTCGCGACCGAAGAGATGAAATTAGAAGAGAATGAGTATTTTGTTTTGGGAGATAATCGTAATAATAGTGAAGATAGTCGATTCGCTAGTGTAGGAACAATAAGCAGGGAAGAAATCGTAGGACAGGCATTTTTGAGGTTAAAACCATTTGATTTTATTAGTCAGCTCAATTTAAAGAAGAATCAGCCTGATGTTACAACTACCCCTACACCTACCCCGTAATATGAGCGAGGGTATTTTCCTGATGACAAATCCGGAACTAGATTAGAGCATGATAGATAAAGATATAGATGGAGGTACTTATGAATTTTCAGTGGTATCCTGGTCATATGGCAAAAGCAAAACGTATGATGCAGGAAGATATGAAATTGATTGATGTCGTGATTGAATTAGTGGATGCAAGAATTCCATTATCAAGCAAAAATCCGGACATTGATTCATTGGCGAAGAATAAATCGAGAGTAATTCTTTTAAATAAATGTGATATGTCTGACCAACGTTTTAATTTGGCTTGGAAGGAATATTTTGAATCCAAGGGTTATTTTGTAGCTTTGGTTAACTCCCGAAATGGAAATGGTGTGAAACAGGTACAAGATATTGTAAATAAAGCCTGTGCAGCAAAGATTGAACGTGACAGAAAAAGAGGAATTCTGAATCGTCCGGTGAGAGCGATGATTGTGGGCATTCCGAATGTGGGGAAATCCACATTTATCAATAGTTTTGTTGGTAAAGCAACAGCGAAGACCGGTAATAAGCCGGGTGTGACTAAGGGTAAGCAGTGGATTCGATTGAACAAAAATACCGAGCTATTAGATACTCCCGGTATTCTTTGGCCAAAATTTGAGGATCAATCCGTAGGACTTCGACTAGCGTTAATCGGTTCAATTAATGATAATATCCTTCATACTACAGATTTATCTTTGGAATTGATATTAATACTTGTGAAACATTATCCGGAAGTATTATTAAATCGTTATGGGATAGAACATAGTGAGAGCGTAGAAGATTTAAGAGAGGCTTCGGAGTTACTCAAAAAAATCGCAATTAAGCGAGGATGTATGGTTAAAGGCGGTGAGCCTGATTATGAAAGAGCTGCAGGTCTTTTAATGGATGATTTCAGAAGTACTAAGCTTGGTAATATAACTTTAGAGTTCCCTAAGCTATCAAGGGATAATGAATTAAAAGATAGTAACTCTACGAGTGATACTAAGCAAGAGAGCGAATAAGCAACTACAATAATAATATAATTGATAAAGATACAAGAGGAGAATATCCATGCAAGAAGAATGGAATGAGGACACAGCTCCGAAGAAAATAGCGCTTGTTAAATTAGAGTTTATGCAGGCTCAGGAAGAAGAAATTCCTGAATTATTAAATAAATACGAAACCGATGATCGAAGCGGGGTAATTACAATTTGTAATCAATATCGCAATAAATTTGTGGCAAAGCAAAATGAGTTAGAACGAATTGAAGCGATGAAAAAGTATGAAAAAGAATATAGTGATTATCAGTATATTTGTGGCATCGATGAGGTGGGCAGAGGACCATTTGCAGGACCTGTAATTGCGAGTGCTGTCATTTTGCCTAAGGATTGTGATATTTTATATATTAACGATTCAAAACAGTTATCCGAGAAGAAACGGGAAGAGTTATACGATGAGATTATTTCAAAGGCAGTAGCATTTGGAATAGGCAGTGTACCACCGGAACAAATCGATGAGATGAATATATTGCAGGCTACTTATGAAGCGATGAGAAAAGCTATTATTAATATGAAGGTAAAGCCCGATATATTATTAAACGATGCGGTTACGATTCCGGGTGTTGCTATTAAGCAGGTTCCGATTATTAAAGGTGATGCGAAAAGCATCAGCATTGCCGCTGCAAGTATCGTAGCAAAGGTTACCAGGGATCGAATGATGAAAGCTTATGATGGAATCTTTCCGGGCTATGATTTCGCTTCCAATAAAGGCTATGGATCACCAAAGCATATCGAAGCGATTAAAAAACTCGGACTGACCCCCATACACAGAAAGAGCTTTGTGAAGAACTTTATTTAATTCCGTATTCGTTATAACTATGAATCCTGCTTTCAAGGAGGTATAATATATGGAAGAAAAACAAAATCTCAGTGACCGTACAGCGGTTGCGATTACCTATGATCCCAAGGAAGCAGCACCGAAAGTCATCGCTTCCGGAAAAGGATACCTAGCTGATAA
Source organism: Bacillota bacterium (assembly GCA_023392615.1). Classification (GTDB taxonomy): domain Bacteria; phylum Bacillota; class Clostridia; order Lachnospirales; family Lachnospiraceae; genus Mobilitalea. The sequence continues at coordinate 609,236 of JAEVYT010000030.1, forward strand.
AATCATAGAGAGAGCGAAGGAAGCGGATATCCCGCTTCATAAGGATGAAAAACTAGCTGGAACTTTGTCAAAAATTCAAATCGGCGATATGATACCACCTGAATTGTATGATGTAGTGGCTGAAGTTCTCGTATTTGTAGACAAGATGGATCGTATTAAAAGTAAGTTAGAGGAATAGTACGAATGAATAATAGGGCGGTAGGAACACAATTTGAAGAAAAAGCTGCGAACCATCTGAAGAAGAATGGATATCAGATACTTCAGAAGAATTTTCGCTGCAAAATTGGGGAGATTGACCTCATAGCAAAAGATGGGGAATATCTCTGCTTTATTGAGGTGAAATATCGTTCCGCTTTAACAAAAGGGTTCCCAGCTGAGGCAATAACCGTTAATAAAATTCGACGAATTACCAGAACGGCACAATTTTTTATGCTCCAACATAAAATACCTCAGGATACACCATGCAGATTTGACGCTGTGGTTATTCTGGATCAGGAGATATCGATTATAAAAAATGCGTTTGACGGAATATAAATAAGAAATGGATAGAAAGGTGTGACGCTATGAAGTTTGAAAACAGTAGCTCTGCTCAGATTGATTTTGAGGCAGAGATTCCACATATCTCATTTCCGGTATTGTCTCAAATACCATACATACGACATGGCTTCTCAACAAGACTTGGTGGCGTAAGTGAAGGGATTTTCTCCAGTATGAACTTTGGTGTAGATACGAGCCCCTATCAGGATGACAAAGCCAACATAGTAGAGAACTATAATCGTATTGCGAGAAGCATTGGCGTTGATCCAAAATCATTTGTAATATCAAAGCAGGTACATAAAACCAATATACGTGTGGTAGAGGAACAGGACCTGGGAAAAGGTCTTTTAATTCCTGCCGATTATTCCGAAATTGATGGATTGATTACCAATAAACCCGGAATTACATTGGTTACCAAGTATGCTGACTGTGTTCCCCTGTATTTTGTAGACACTAAGAACAAGGCGATTGGACTGACGCATTCCGGATGGCGAGGTACCGTCATGAAAATAGGAAAAATAACAGTAGAAGAGATGAAAAAGCAATACGGAAGTGACCCAAAAGATATTATCGCGGTGGTAGGCCCTTCCATATGTAAGGATTGTTATGAAATAGGAGAAGAGGTTGCTAAGGAATTTGAAAAAGCATTCCCATCCTCCTATGAGAAAGGAATTCTCACAGAAAAAGGCAGTGAAAAATACCTTTGTGACCTATGGGCAGCTAATAGAGAAGTATTTTTGGAAGCAGGAATTAAACCTGAGAATATTCATATCAGCGGGGTTTGTACATGTTGTAATAGTGAGTGGATGTTTTCCCATCGTAAAACAGGAACAAAAAGGGGTAGTCTTGCTGCATTTTTAGCACTCAGTGAATAAAAGCTATCGTTAAACAGCAGAATTAAGATAGTATTATACTTTATAAAGAGAGAAACGATGTATTATATGAAGAAAAAAGCACACATTATTAAAGAAATTGAACCAGGAAGTATCGCGGAGGAATTAGAATTAGTACCGGGTGATGAACTGGTTTCGATAAATGGAACAGAAATCAAGGATGTATTTGATTATCATTACTTGATTAAGGATGAATTTCTGACTGTTTTAATTAAAAAAGAAGACGGTGAGGAATGGGAATTAGAGATTGAGAAGGATTACGATGAGGATTTGGGAATAGACTTTGAAGAAGGGCTGATGGATGAGTATCGTTCCTGTCGTAATAAATGTATCTTCTGCTTTATCGATCAGATGCCTCCCGGAATGAGGGACACCTTATATTTTAAAGATGATGATGCCAGATTATCCTTCCTTCAGGGAAATTATATTACACTTACGAACTTAAGTGATGAAGAAATAGACCGAATTATATATTATAAGCTTTCGCCAATCAACATCTCTATTCACACGATGAATGAGGAGCTTCGCTGCAAGATGCTAAATAATCGTTTTGCAGGCAGTGCTTTGGCAAAGCTTAAGAAGCTTAAAGAAGCCGGAATTATGATGAACGGCCAGATCGTTCTTTGTAAAGGATGGAATGACGGTGAGGAGCTAGAGCGGTCTATCCATGATCTTGCTGCATTTATGCCAGAGATGGAGAGTGTATCGGTCGTTCCGGTAGGACTTACCAAGTTCCGTGAAGGACTCGCAGAGCTAGAAACCTTTACAAAAGAAGATTCTAGAGTTGTGTTGGAACAGATCCACAGATGGCAGAATATTCTTTTACAGCACTATGACACAAGATTCATCTATGCCAGTGATGAGTGGTATATTAAGGCTGATCTTCCGATTCCGGACGAAGATTCTTATGAGGGTTACCCTCAGATTGAAAATGGAGTTGGAATGGTTCGATCGTTACAGAATGAATTTAATGAAGCCTTTGAAGAACTTCAAGGTGATGACCGGACAAGAGAGCTCTCTTTGGCAACCGGTGTATTAGCATCACCGTTTATTACCTCTTTGATTATAAAAATCAATGAGAAGTTTCCGAATATAACAATCAATACGTATACGATCGATAATAATTTCTTTGGTACTCAGATTACCGTCGCGGGGTTATTAACCGGAGGGGATATTATTGAACAGTTAAAGAATGTGGAATTAGGTGATGTATTGTTACTCCCAGAGGTTTTGCTCCGTAATGGAGAGACCGTATTATTGGATGATGTAACGGTTCAGGAGATTGAAAGTGCTTTACAAACCAATATACGTATTGTACAATCAGATGGAAAGTCCTTTATTGATAGTATTATCCAGTAAAGGAAGGATTAGTTGGAGGTAATTATGAGCAGACCGATAGTGGCCATTGTAGGCAGACCGAATGTGGGTAAATCAACGTTATTTAATTCTTTGGCAGGAGAGCGTATTTCTATTGTTAAAGATTATCCCGGCGTTACCAGAGACCGCATTTATGCTGATGTTACATGGTTAAATACACAATTTACGATGATAGATACCGGTGGTATTGAACCGGATTCAAAGGATATGATGTTGTCCTATATGAGAGAGCAGGCACAGATTGCGATTGATACAGCAGATGTGATTGTATTCTTGACTGATGTTAGGCAAGGACTAGTGGATGCCGATTCTAAGGTGGCTGACATGTTACGCCGTTCAGGAAAACCGGTAGTACTAGTAGTAAATAAAGTTGATAACTTTGATAAATTTATGGCTGATGTTTATGAGTTTTATAATCTGGGCATTGGTGAACCGTTCCCTATCTCGGCATCCGGAAAGCTTGGCTTTGGTGAGATGCTTGATGAAGTGGTAAGTCATTTTACCAAAGGAATGACGGAGGAATCTACCGATGAACGTCCAAGAATTGCGATAGTAGGAAAACCGAACGTAGGAAAATCCTCTATCGTGAATAAATTAGTCGGACAAAATCGTGTTATTGTATCCGATATCGCCGGAACAACCCGAGATGCAATTGATACGCCAATCAAGCGTAATGGAAAAGATTATGTATTAATCGATACAGCAGGACTTCGTAGAAAGAGTAAGATTAAAGAAGAGTTAGAACGCTTTAGTATTATTCGAACAGTAACGGCGGTAGAACGTGCCGACGTTGTTGTACTGGTTATTGATGCTTCCGAAGGTATTACAGAGCAGGATGCGAAGATAGCCGGAATCGCTCATGACCGAGGTAGAGGTGTTATCATCGCGGTTAATAAGTGGGATTTGGTCGAGAAGGATAATAAGACTGTAAAAGAATATACAAATAATATTAGAGAGATTTTGTCCTATATGCCTTATGCAGAGATTTTATTTATATCTGCGGAAACAGGACAAAGACTTCACCGTTTGTTTGAATCAATCGAAGTAGTAATTCAGAACCAGAATCTTCGTATTGCAACCGGTGTATTGAATGAGATTATGATGGAAGCAACTGCACTTCAGCAACCTCCGTCGGACAAAGGTAAACGATTAAAGCTTTACTATATTACGCAGGTTTCAGTAAAGCCACCAACCTTTGTTATCTTTGTTAATGATAAAGAACTTATGCATTATTCCTACACGAGATATATTGAAAATAAAATTCGTGAAGCGTTTGGTTTTTCGGGAACATCATTAAAATTCATTATCAGAGAACGAAAGGAGAACGAATAAATGCTTCTTAAAATCATTCTTTGCTTGATTTTCGGATATTTATTTGGATGTTTTTCAACAGGGTATGTTGTTGGAAAAATGAATAAGGTTGACATTAGAAATTATGGTAGCGGAAACGTGGGTACAACGAATGCACTACGAACCTTAGGAGCTAAAGCAGGAGCAATTACCCTCCTTGGTGATGCGTTAAAGGCAGTTATCCCTATAGTAATCGTGAAGCTGGTATTCTTTCCAAATGTTGATTATGTTCAATTGCTCGCTTTATACACCGGCCTCGGTGTTGTATTAGGTCATAATTATCCCTTCTGGTTAAAATTTGTAGGAGGGAAAGGAATTGCGGCGACTGGTGGAGTGTTAGCTGCATTTGATCCTTTGATTATTCCGATTGGATTACCGATCTTTATTGGGATTGTTGCTATCACCAGATATGTATCCGTGGGTTCTTTATTTGTAGCTGTGTTATGTCCAGTTTGGATTTTAATTAGATATCCGGGTCAGATACATATGTTAATCGTAGGTATTATATTTATGGTACTGGCCTTTATTAAGCACCGTTCCAACATCGGGCGATTAATCAAGGGTACTGAGAATAAGATAGGGCATAAAGTTAAGATTGAGAATAAATAAAACTGCAACAGTAAAGGAGAAGCTTATGAGTAAGGTAAGCGTGTTAGGAGCCGGGACTTGGGGAACTGCACTTGCAATTTTATTAGCCAACAAGGGTAATGATGTAACAATATGGACTAAGATTGAAAATGAAGCGAAAGCTTTGGATGAAAATAGAAAAGCAATAAAAAACCTTCCAGGAGCTGAGCTTCCGGAGCAGGTAAAAATCACGTTAAATCTAGAAGAGGCTTGCACAGACAAAGAGATTATCGTGATGGCGGTAGCGTCTCCCTATATTAGAGCAACAGCACACAGTGCTGCACCTTATATAAGGGAAGGTCAGATATTAGTCAATGTATCAAAAGGGATTGAAGACGGTACCTTGTTTACTTTATCAGAAGTATTAAAGGATGAAATTCCTCAAGCAGATATTGCGGTTTTGTCAGGCCCTAGCCATGCGGAGGAGGTAAGCCGTGGTATCCCGACTACGATAGTGGTCGGTGCGGATACACAGCATACTGCAAAAACGATTCAGGATACATTTATGACTGATGTTTTCCGTGTGTATATCAGTCCGGATATCATCGGAATTGAGCTCGGTGCTTCCTTAAAAAATGTAATCGCTCTGGCCGCCGGTATCGTAGACGGTTTAGGCTTTGGGGATAATACTAAGGCAGCTCTTATGACGAGAGGAATCGCTGAAATCAGCCGTTTGGGAATGACGATGGGTGGAAAGTTAGAAACCTTTGCCGGATTATCCGGTATCGGGGATCTGTTTGTAACCTGCACCAGTGTTCATAGCCGTAATTGGAAAGCCGGCAATCTGATGGGACAGGGTAGAACGATGGAAGAGGCCATGAAGGAAGTGAATCAGGTTGTAGAAGGAGTCAATTCCGCAAAAGCTGCACGTGCTTTGGCTCGAAAATACAACGTGGATATGCCCATTGTAGAACAAATCAATATGGTATTATTTGAAGGAAAAACAACCAAAGAAGCGGTAACGGATCTATTGATGAGAGATCGTAGAAGTGAACATAACTCCCTTGAGTGGGATAATTAACCGAAAGGCAGCTATGTTGATAATTGATATAGCTGCCTTTGTTGTAGGTATGACGCTGATACATTATACGAACTAGTAAACAATTTAAGATAGAATGATAATACTTAGGAGGCAGCTATGTTAGAAACAATTCAAAAAATCGTTAGAGAAGCAGGAAAAATTATATTAAGCGCTAAGAATATCAATGATGGTATCGAGAGTAAGCAGGGTAGAGCAAACTTTGTAACAGAATATGATGTTGAAGTGCAGACATTCTTAATAAAGAAGCTTTCGGAGGAATTTCCTGAGGCAGGTTTTATTGGAGAAGAAGGGGATGATAAAGAGGTAGTAAAGGCAGACTATTGCTTTATTATTGATCCGATTGATGGTACCACTAACTTTATCTATGATTATCACCATAGTGCGATATCGGTTGGTTTGCAGCATAAAGGAGAAATGGTTCTTGGTGTTGTCTTTAACCCATATCTCGATGAGATGTTTTACGCGGAAAAAGGGAAGGGCGCATATCTGAACGGAAGAAAAATCAACGTATTAAATGAAGGGTTGAGTAATGGTATTGTTGGATTTGGAACAGCTCCTTACTACCGTGAGAAAGCAGACGAGACCTTCGCTTTGATAAGAAAGCTCTTTGATCGCTGTCAGGATATCAGACGTACAGGCTCTGCTGCCCTTGATTTATGCTATGTTGCTGCCGGACGCTTCGTGCTGTTTTGCGAACAGGTTGTATGTACCTGGGATTATGCAGCAGCAGCATTGATTATCACAGAAGCGGGCGGGTGTATCTCAACGATAGAGGGGAAAGAGATGCCATTCGCTGAACCGACCTCAGTATTAGCAGCAGGAGAGGTAGCGTATCAGGAATTTTTTGAACTATAAAAATGTAACAGTGTTTACTGTCCCAATATAAATAAAAATATAAAACACAAACATCATAGAATGAAACTACCCTGCATATCTTTAACTATAACCATAAGGAGGTTGCTATATGTTAGGGCAGTTTGATGTTTATAATGATATTCAGGCTAGGACAGGCGGTGAAATATACATAGGTGTGGTAGGGCCGGTCAGAACAGGAAAGTCTACCTTTATTAAGAGATTTATGGATCTCTTAGTGATACCAAGTATTACAGATGTCCATAGCAGAGAGAGGGCAATCGATGAATTGCCACAGTCGGCGGCTGGTAGGATGATTATGACTACGGAGCCGAAATTTATTCCAAAGGAAGCTGCCGAAATTACACTCGACAATGACACTAAGGTAAAAATCCGTTTGATTGATTGCGTTGGCTACATGGTTGAAGGAGCTTCCGGTCATTTTGAAGACCAGCATGAAAGAATGGTAAAAACACCTTGGTATGAACAAGAAATCCCGTTTACCCAGGCAGCTGAATTAGGAACCAAAAAGGTAATTAATGATCATTCCACGATTGGAATTGTTGTTACAACTGATGGTAGCTTTGGTGAACTTCCAAGGGAGAGTTATAAGATGCCTGAGGAGAAAACGATAACCGAATTAAAGCATTTGGGTAAACCATTTATCGTACTTTTAAATACTGTTAAACCATATTCGATAGAGACAATTACGGCTGCACAGGAGCTATCAGAGGAATACTCCGTTCCTGTTATGCCGGTCAATGCAGAGCAATTAAAAAGGGAGGATATCACTAAGATTATGGAGAATATCTTGTCTGTATTCCCAATCTCTGAAGTTGACTTCTTTATGCCGAAATGGGCAGAGATGCTTCCGGCTGATCATTGGCTTAAGGTTGATTTGCTTCAGGCAATCAAAGAAATGTTTGAAAATCTTACGCAGGTGAAAGACGCTAGAACGAATAATTTTGATACCAACAGCCAATATGTAAAGCGATTTAAGGTTGATAATGTTGATATGCAAGATGGAACGGTTCGTGTAGATGTTGAGTTTGATGATATGTATTATTATAAGATTTTAAGTGATTTAATCGGGGTACCGATTACTGGTGAATATCAATTGATCTCTACGTTGAAGGATCTTGCGAATAAAAAATCAGAATTTGAGAAGGTCTCGTATGCAACTGATCAAGTAAAAGCAAAGGGATATGGTATCGTAACTCCTGTCAAGGAAGAAATTACAATTGAAGAACCGGAAATAATGAAGCATGGTAATAAATACGGAGTTAAAATTAAAGCGGTAGCTCCGTCTGTTCATATGATTAAGGCAGATATACTTACTGAGGTAGCTCCGATCGTTGGAAGTGAGGAACAGGCGAAGGATCTCATTAATTATATAAATGAAAATGCGAAGGAAAATCCGGAAGGAATCTGGGAGACGAATATATTTGGAAAGACCGTTCGTCAGTTGGTGGATGACGGAATTAATGCGAAAATCAGTAAGCTGACGGATGAAAGTCAGATAAAACTTCAAGAGACCATGCAACGTATTATCAATGATAGTAATGGCGGTCTCGTATGCATAATTATTTAACAATTTGTTACATGCTGCTGCCCGGTTAACGAGTAAAATCGTACTGTGGCAGCTTTTTTATGGGACTTTCGTATGAAATTACCAAATACTGAAATATTTATGACATATAGTTGACAATATTTAAGGGGTTTGCTATAATACTAACGTAACATATTTAATATTTGTGTAATAATTATGTTAACAAATATTAACGAACCACATCTTGTATACTTTGTGTAACGTATGGGATGACATAAAAGTTCTATTATTATCAATAATGATTTGGAGGACGTAATATGAGGAAACTTTTAAAGATTTCCTTGGCATGTGCAGCAGGTTTGCTTGTATTCACAGCCAATCCCAAAACAGCATTCGCATATGAAGAAGGCGTTGCAGGTTTCGTATATGATAAAGATTCTAGCAGTACTGATGAGAAGTCTAATAGTACAACATTATTAAGCATGACTGATAGTGAATTACCGATACCTGGTTATAATAATCTGGCGATGGCGAACGTTGACACAAACCTAATGATTCGTTCCGGTGCGGGTGAAACATTCAAGGTTAAGGGAAAGCTACCTAAGAATGGTGGATGTGAAGTATTAAAATCCAACAAGGATGGATGGACTAAGATTTCAGCTAGAACATCCAATGGTAGTGTTGTAGGTTATGTAAAAAGTGATTTTCTGCTTACCGGGGACGAAGCGCTTCGTAAAGCGAAAAAAGTCGGTAATTATGTAGCAAAAGCGATTACTGACGGTCTTAATATCAGAGATAAGGCATCTACAGATGCAGCAGTTATTGATCAGATGGCGAAGGGTGAAGAATTAGTAGTAATAGATTCTAATGTTTCAACAGATGATAGCGAACACAGCGATTGGGTTAAAGTAGCGGTCGATAGTGATGATGCAGATAATGATACTGCTTATGTAGCAAAAGAATATGTTAAGATTACATTTGAACTAGCTCGTGCAGTTACGATTCAGAAAATAAAGTACGGTTCAGAGGTATCATCTGTCCGTGTTAGATTGATTGATTCAGCTAAGGATCATCTTGGTGAATCCTATGTCTGGGGCGGTACCAGATTAGGCGCTGGTGTTGATTGCTCCGGTTTTACTCAGGCTTTATATCGTAAGATGGGCTATAGCATTCCTCGTACGTCCAGAAGTCAAGCAGCCGGTGGACATCGAATTTCAGCATCGGAATTAAAACCTGGTGATCTTGTATTCTACGGAAGCTCCAGTTATATTAATCACGTAGCTATGTATATCGGCAATGGCAGAATTATTCATGCAAGTAATCCAAGAGACGGTATTAAGATATCACCAATGTATTACCGTTCCCCTGTAAAATATGTTCGATATATCAAATAGTTTATTTAATCAAATATGAAACTGTTTTTAACAGGAGAAACACGCTAAGCGAGTTTCTCCTGTATTTTTGTTTTGTGATGGAGTATGGGTAAAAAGTAACTATTTAATTAGTTAAAGTTGTACCATTAAATTACATCTGAGAAAAAAATAAAACCATACTATATTTGTTGCAAGATCTGATTGTAAAATACAAAATAGTAGAAAAGCATAACTATATTAAAATAAATAAAATCTTTTCTTTTTCTGGTGTTTCTTCATAACCAGGATAAGAGGACTTATAGTTAGGAGAAGCTTCTGGTAGGTAAACGATTAGCCAATTTTCGAGAGAGCTACTGCATGCTAGTTCGTTTTGTGAGCGACCGAGGGTCCAATTAGGGAGGAACAAAACGTAAAAGACGCATGCAGCAGCTCCCGAAAATTCAGCTTGTTTACCTACCAGAAGCTTCTCTAAACAATAAGTCCTCTTATCCGTCTCTTAGTCATTCTACTGATCATTGCTTATTCAAATTCCGATTCTATGTTGACAGCCCATCCTTAGAATTTTATAATAGCCGTAATGGATTTTATATGAAACTGGGAATGGAGAAAAAAGATGCCGTTTATTTTTGTTATATTAGTGATTATATTTTGTCTTGTGATTATGAGCTTATGGAACGAATACAGCTTAACCAAGAAAATAAAGCTTAGACTGATGAAGGAATGGGGAGATGTTCCTGAGGAGGAATATACCGCGGAGAAGATGACATCCTTAAAAGCTTACTATCAGTCCATAATGGATCCAAATCTTGATATTGATGATATTACCTGGAACGATATTGATATGGATGAGATCTTTATGCTGATGAATAATACACAGTGCTCCGTTGGTGAGGAGTATTTGTATGCACTGCTTCGAAAACCCAGTTATTCGAATGAGGAATTACAAGAGCGAAATCGCTTGATAAAGTTCTTTTCAGAAAATGAAGAAACCAGAATTACTCTACAAACAAAATTGCGTCAGATCGGAAAGATTACCAGAATATCAGTGTATGAATATATTAATCGTCTCCGAGATCAAAAGGCGAAAAGTAATATCGGTCATTATCTGATGCTAGTAGGTTTGTTTGCATCAATCGGGCTAATCTTTATTAAGCCGGGTTTGGGAGGGATATGTACTGTTTTCTTTGTTGTGAACAATATCATTCAATATTATAAAGAAAAAGCTCAAATTGAGAATTATCTGATTGTGGTGGCATTTATTTTTCGACTCCTTGATGGTAGTAAGGAGATTGTAAAATTAAATATTGATGAGATACAATCCTATACTGATTGTATTAAACAAGATTCTGATAAGTTTAATAAGTATAGAAGAAGTGCTGTTTTGCTCACTCCTAAGAAAGCCAGTGGCTCTTTGGCAGATTTGATTTTAGACTATATTCGTATGTTCACTCATATTGACTTAATTATGTATAATTCTATGTTGAGCTTTCTTCAGACTAATAAGGATACCTTAAATCGAATCTTTATGAATATAGGAATAATTGATAGTATGATAGCGGGCGCTTCCTTCCGTGATTATATCGATTATTATTGTGAACCGGAGTTGATGAAAAAGGCAGAACCCTTTATTAAGGTGAGTGATTTATATCATCCGCTAATTGAATCTCCGGTTGTGAATTCTATCTCAGAGGAGCGATCGGTTCTCCTTACCGGTTCCAATGCATCCGGAAAATCAACTTTTATCAAAACACTTGCAATTAATGCGATACTAGTACAGACCATATTTACATCGGTTAGTAAAAGCTATTCAGGTAGTTTTTTTAAAGTCTTTTCTTCGATGGCGTTACGGGACAATATACTTACCAAAGAAAGTTACTATATTGTAGAGATTAAATCATTAAAGAGAATTTTAGATCAGGTAAATGAAGAAATACCGACGCTTTGTTTTATTGATGAAGTGTTAAGAGGTACAAATACACTAGAGAGAATTGCTGCTTCTTCTAGAATACTATCCTCTCTTGCACGTAAGAATACACTTGTATTTGCTGCAACCCATGATATTGAACTCACTCATATTCTTAAAAATGATTATTCGAACTATCATTTTCAGGAACGGATTGAAGAAGATAACATTATCTTTGATTACAAGTTATATCAAGGGAAAGCGATATCAAAAAATGCAATCAAGTTATTAAATATGCTTGGTTATCCTAAAAATATTATCCGGTCTGCAGAAGATGCAGCGGAAGAATTTTTAGAAAAAGGCGAGTGGAGTATGGTGAATGATTAAAATCATTCACCTTGCTGGTTTGTGTCTGCGTAATCCTCGACACAAACCAGAGACTAAGGGAAAACGAATACAAAATGGAAATTTTATATTAGGAAAGAACAGGATTTTGCAGGAAATTATGGAGGAATAGAATGGACATTAAGATATATACCGATGGATCGGCTAGAGGAAATCCGGATGGGCCGGGCGGTTACGGAACGATACTGTTATATGTGGATTCCAAAGGCGTGACACATGAGAAGGAGTTAAGTGCGGGCTTTAAGAAGACGACAAATAACCGTATGGAGCTTTTGGCTGCAGTGATTGGACTGGAAGCCTTGAATAAGCCATGCAATGTAGTGATTTATTCGGATTCCCAGTATCTTGTGAAAGCATTTAATGAACATTGGATTGATGGATGGATTAAGAAGGGCTGGAAGAGAGGGAAAAATGAGCCGGTTAAAAATGTAGACCTCTGGAAAAGGCTACTCAAGGCAATGGAACCTCATACAGTTACTTATGAATGGGTGAGAGGGCATAACGGACACCCGATGAATGAGCGTTGTGATGTGCTTGCTACAACAGCAGCGGATGGAACTGATTTACTAGACGATGTACAAACTGAATAATGAAATAAACGATTCAAACCGTTGCAATCAATTATCTTTATGATATAATTGTAATGGTTTTGTTTATTATACAAAGGAAAGGAAATTCACCATGACTCAATTAACCCCACTTATGCAGCAATATTTGCAAATCAAGGAGCAATATAAGGACTGTATATTGTTTTACCGATTGGGTGATTTTTACGAGATGTTCTTTGAAGATGCCCATACCTGTTCTAAGGAGTTAGAGATTGCGTTAACAGGAAAAAGTATCGGGCAGGAAGAACGTGCTCCAATGTGCGGTGTTCCTTTTCATGCGGTGGAAGGATATTTAAGTAAATTAGTTAGTAGAGGGTATCGTGTTGCGATCTGCGAGCAGGTGGAAGACCCCAAGCAAACAAAGGGAATTGTAAAGCGTGAAGTTGTACGTATTGTAACACCCGGAACGAATTTAAATACACAGGTATTGGATGAAACAAAGAATAATTATTTGATGGCAGTTGTACATACTACGAATGCCTATGGGATATCAATCGTTGATATTACAACAGGAGATTATTATGTAACAGAGGTGGATACGGAACGTAAGTTGATGGATGAGATCTATAAATGGTCTCCATCAGAGATAATCTGTAATGACACCTTTTTTGTATCGGGAATAAATATCGATGCATTAAAGAATATCAGTAATTTGACCCTATCTCCAATTGAGCCCTGGTATTTTGATGATGAATTATGTGTTAGAGCCTTAAAAGAGCATTTTAATGTAGGAACACTGGATGGTCTAGGTCTAAAGGATTATTCCATCGGGGTGATAGCGGCAGGCTGCGTTATGCAGTTTTTACGTGAGACACAGAAGAATTCATTATCCCATATCACAAAGTTAACCCCTTATACTTATGAAAAATATATGCTGCTTGACAGCTCGACGGTTCGTAATCTGGAATTATCAGAGACGATGAGAGAGAAAATGAAGAAGGGTTCCTTGCTCTGGGTTTTAGATAAAACCAAAACAGCCATGGGTGCACGACTTCTCAGAAGCTATATGGAGCAGCCATTAATCGATTTTGATATGATTAACCAGAGGTTGGATGCAGTGAATCAGCTAAAGGATAATATGATCACCAGGGAGGAGATAAGAGAATATCTGAATCCGATCTATGATCTGGAACGCCTTATGAGTAAAATCAGTTATAAAAGTGCGAATCCGAGGGATTTAATTTCATTTCGTTCTTCGTTATCAATGTTACCGCATATCAAATTCTTAATGCAGAATTTTGAAGCTGCTTTATTGCAGGATATTTATGAAGAACTTGATCCATTAGAGGATATATTTGAATTGATTGATAAGGCGATTGAGGATGAGCCTCCATTAACAGTAAAAGAAGGCGGAATTATCAAGGAAGGCTATCACGAAGAGGTAGACCGTTTGCGAAAGGCCAAGACGGAAGGTAAGGATTGGCTGATGGAGCTTGAGTCAAAGGAACGAGAGGCAACCGGTATTAAAAATCTAAAGATTAAGTATAACCGTGTGTTTGGTTACTATCTTGAGGTTACGAATTCCTATCAAAATCTCGTACCGGAGAACTGGGTCAGAAAACAAACTCTGGCAAATGCAGAGCGCTATACCACGCCTGAATTAAAGGAACTAGAAGATATTATTCTCGGTGCAGAGGACAAGTTGTTTTCCTTGGAATATAATTTGTTTAGTGAAATCAGAGATCAGATAGCACTAGAAGTAAAGCGAATTCAACAATCCGCCAAAGCGATAGCAAGAATTGACGTATTTGCATCTCTAGCATTGGTGGCGGAGCAGAATAATTTTGTGAAACCGAATATGAATACAAGTGGTGCAATTCATATCAAAAATGGTAGACATCCGGTTGTGGAACGAATGATTTCCCATGATATGTTTGTATCTAATGATACATTATTAGATAATAAGCAGAATCGAGTGTCGATTATCACCGGTCCTAATATGGCGGGAAAGTCTACCTATATGCGTCAAACGGCTTTGATTGTATTGATGGCACAGCTGGGCAGCTATGTTCCGGCGGATTCGGCAGAGATTGGAATTGTGGATCGTATCTTTACACGAGTAGGAGCATCCGATGATTTGGCAAGCGGACAAAGTACATTCATGGTGGAAATGACAGAGGTTGCAAATATTCTCCGCAATGCAACAAAAAACAGTTTGTTAATTCTTGATGAAATCGGAAGAGGTACCAGTACTTTTGATGGCTTGAGCATAGCGTGGGCTGTGGTAGAGCATATCGCAAACAACTCTATTCTTGGAGCAAAGACTTTATTTGCTACACATTATCATGAGCTGACAGAGCTAGAGGGACGACTTGAAGGCGTGAATAATTATTGTATTGCCGTTAAAGAACAGGGAGAAGATATCGTCTTCTTACGTAAAATTGTTAAGGGCGGTGCGGATAAGAGCTATGGTATTCAGGTTGCGAAGCTTGCCGGTGTGCCGAGTACCGTATTAAAAAGAGCATCAGAAATAGTACTTGAACTATCCGGTAATGATTTGGCGCTGAAAGCTAGAAATGTAGCGGTTCCTGAGGCTGCTGCAACACAGGAAGAACTCTTACAGGAAGCACTCGATCTGGAAGAGTTATTGGCAGAACCCGATAAGCAATTTATGGCGGAAGGGAAAAAAGGAAGAAAATCAAAGGATATGAATCAATTTTCCCTATTCTCTGTTTGTGACAATGAGGATATTATCGGAGAACTTCGCGATATGGATATCGCAAATCTCACTCCGATCGATGCAATGAATAAATTATATCAGATTCAAAAGAAGATTAAGGATCGAATCTAGAGATACCAGTTAGGAGGAAACCATGCCGCACATTCATGTACTGGATGATGCCACGATTAATCAGATTGCTGCCGGTGAAGTGGTTGAACGCCCAAGCGCAGTTGTAAAGGAATTGATTGAAAATGCAATGGATGCCGGAGCAACAGCTATTACAGCAGAGATTAAAGAAGGTGGGTTAAGTTTTATACGAATTACTGATAACGGTGGTGGAATAGCAAAGGAGGATATCCCGGTTGCATTTCTTCGTCATGCAACCAGTAAGATAAAATCTGCACAGGATTTACTATCGGTCATGAGCCTTGGATTTCGAGGGGAAGCATTATCAAGTATATCTGCTGTTGCACAGGTGGAGTTAATTACAAAAACCCCCTCTGCGTTGAATGGTTTCCGCTATGTGATCGAGGGGGGTGAGGAAAAATCCTTCGAAGAGATAGGCAGTCCCGGTGGAACAACGATTATCGTTCGTAATTTATTCTATAACACACCTGCCAGAAGAAAGTTCTTAAAATCGCCGACTACCGAGGGAGGTTATATCAGTGATTTAATGGAGCGTCTAATGGTGTCCCATCCCGGTGTATCCTTTAAATATATTGTCAATAATCAAGTTAAGCTTCAATCATCAGGGAATAATAATAGTAAGGACATTCTGTATAATGTATATGGCAGAGACATTACGAAGGAACTCCTACCGATTGATTTTGGTACCCAGAACTTTAAAATAACCGGTTTTATCGGTAAGCCGGTAATTAACCGTGGGAATCGTAATTTTGAAAATTATTTCATTAACGGAAGATATATAAAAAGTAATGTAATCACCAGGGCAATTGAAGAAGCATATAAGCCCTTTATGATGCAGCATAAATATCCGTTTACCTCTTTGTATTTTGAGATTGCTCCGGAATTAATCGATGTGAATGTTCATCCTCAGAAGATGGAGATTCGCCTTAAAAACAGTGAAGAGGTATATCAATTCACCATTGAGGCGATCAAAACGACGCTCTCCGGCAAAGAGATGATACCAAAAGTGGTTTTAACACCACAGGAAAAGGTGATCCCCAAAGCGGTAGCGATCCCGGAGCCGTTTGAAGTAAACCGTAGGAAAGTGATGCAAGCCAAGGCTTCATCCCCGGCGGATGCGAATGAATTTTTAAAGAAAATTACATCCTTTCAAACAGATTTGATTGATCCCAAGCCTATATCCGAGAATCAGTTGAAAGAGACAAATGATTATAGCGTAATAAAATCAAATCCAGTAAAAAATACTTTAGAAAATAATAATTATGATCCACATACAGAATCAATAAGAGAGAGCAAAGAAAATCGAGTGGATATTAAGAATTTCAATGATAAAGATAGTGATAACATAGTAATCAATCTTGATAATACAAAAGTGTTTGATCATAAGTTTGATATTTCAAATATAAGTCAACATGAAAAACAGATCGCTTATCCTAATATAGAACAAGAAGATAAACACTCTATTGCCCCGGAAGTTGAGAAAGAAGAATTACCAACTCCCCAAATTCAAGTATCTGAGCAGATGAATATGTTCCGGGATGAACCACAAAGTGAAGCTCCTTTCCTCTCGAAAAAGGCACTGGAAGAGCACCGCATTATCGGACAGATATTCTCAACCTATTGGCTGGTAGAATACAAGAAGGAATTATATATTATTGACCAACATGCCGCTCATGAAAAAGTGCTGTATGAGAGAATAGTAGCTGCTGCGAGCGCGAAGACCTTTCATTCCCAGCAATTATTACCTCCCATTGTACTATCACTTACGATGCGAGAACAGCAGGTGCTGAACAAGCATGAAGAAGTGTTGGAGAGTCTTGGCTATGAGTTTGAGTATTTTGGAGGAAATGAATTCTCTGTTCGTGCCGTACCAAGTGATTTGTACGGAATATCAGAGAAAGAGCTGCTTTTAGAATTTATAGATGAGTTGGCTGAGGATACCACCATCTCAGTAACGAATTCAACCGCGGTATTAGAACGAGTGGCTTCTTTGTCTTGCAAGGCAGCAGTAAAGGCGAACCATACATTTTCTACAATAGAAGCCTCTGAATTGATTAAGGAGCTTTTGACACTGGATAATCCTTATCACTGTCCTCATGGGAGACCGGTTATCGTCTCCATGAGTCAATCCGAGCTAGAACGTAAATTCATGCGTATCTTATAACTGAGATTAATTCGTATTTGTATAAAAAACCAAGAAATAAATATTATAACCGATTTTAACACCTATTCAAATAGACAACTAAGAAACTATAGTTTTATAGAGAGGAAAACCATGAATTACAGACCTTTAATTATCTTGACAGGACCTACTTCTGTGGGGAAGACCCAGTTATCCCTCGCACTTGCGAAAAGAGTGAATGGTGAGATTGTATCGGCAGACTCCATGCAGGTATATAAGAATATGGATATCGGTACAGCCAAGATTATGCCAGAGGAAATGGATGGCGTTCCTCATTATTTAATTGATGAATTTGAGCCGGACGAAGAATTTAATGTCGTAAAATTTGCGCAACTGGCAAAACAATATATCCAACAAATCTATGATAAGAACAAGATTCCGATTCTGGTCGGCGGTACCGGCTTCTATATTCAAGCAGTTCTGTATGATATAGATTTTACAGAAAATGATTCAGATCATTCGTACCGTACCGAGCTTGAAGCGTTACATCAAGAGCACGGATTCCTGTATTTGTATGAGATGTTAAAAAAGATAGACCCGGAGAGTGCCGAGACGATTCATCCGAATAACACAAAAAGAGTTATTCGAGCGTTGGAATTTGCACGTCAGACTGGTGATAAAATATCGGAGCATAACAAGGAACAGAGAGAGAAGCAGTCGCCTTATCAATATTGCTACTTCGTTTTAAACAAAGATAGAGCAAAGCTATACGAAACGATTAATCTCAGAGTAGATAAGATGATTGATGACGGGCTGGTGGAGGAAGTAAAAATCCTTGCTAAAAAGGGTTATACGAAAGATATGGTCTCCATGCAGGGGATTGGCTATAAAGAAATCTTATCTTATCTGGATGGAGAATATTCTTTAGAAGATGCAATTGACATCTTAAAGCGAGATACGAGACATTTTGCGAAACGACAAATTACGTGGTTTAAACGAGAGAAAGAGGTAACCTGGGTAAATAAGGATGATTTTTCCGCTGAAACGGAAGTGCTAGAATATATGATGACTTGCCTAAAAGAGAAAAATGTGCTTTAATAACCATAATATTGTTATGTAAACTAATGACGGAGGATAAAATCTTGGATAATATATATTTAAAAGAAACCTATATGGGTTTAGGGATTGACCCAAAGGTCTTATCTTATTGTGAACAGATAGAACGCGATTTGGAAGAACGATTTAAAGTGATAGATAAAACGGCTGAGATTAATCAGATGAAGGTATTAAAGGCTATGCAAGACAATCGTTTAAGTGATGTACATTTTGCTGCGACTACAGGATATGGCTACAACGATTTAGGAAGAGATACATTAGAGAAGGTGTATGCGGATGTTTTTAAAACAGAAGATGCGCTTGTAAGACCTCAGTTGATTAGCGGAACGCATGCGTTAACGATTGCATTATCCGGAAATTTAAGACCGGGAGATGAAATTCTTTCACCGGTTGGTAAGCCTTATGATACGTTAGAAGGTGTAATCGGTATCACTCCAGCTAAGGGTTCCCTTGCTGAATATGGTATCACTTACGCTCAGGTGGATCTTTTGGAGGACGGAGGATTTGACTGGGATGGAATTAAAGCATCGATAAATGAAAGAACGAAGTTGGTTACAATACAGCGTTCAAAAGGCTATGCAAGCAGACCTACCTTATCCGTTAAGAGAATTGGTGAGTTGATTGAATTTGTTAAGAAGATAAAACCGGAAGTGATCTGCATGGTAGATAATTGTTACGGAGAATTTGTAGATATAACTGAACCAACTCAGGTGGGAGCAGATCTATGCGTTGGTTCACTAATCAAGAATCCGGGAGGTGGACTTGCACCGATTGGAGGCTATATTGTTGGTAAGAAAGAATATGTAGAGAATGCATCTTATCGACTAACGGCTCCGGGTCTTGGGAAAGAGGTTGGTGCTACATTGGGCTTAAATGCACCATTGTTTCAAGGGTTTTTCCTTGCACCGCAAGTCGTGTCCGGTGCAATAAAGGGTGCGATTTATGCAGCAAATATCTATGAAAAACTAGGGTATCCTGTTCATCCGAATTCTAGTGAGGATCGTTTTGATATTATCCAGGCAGTAACCCTAAATTCACCAGAAGCGGTGATCGCATTCTGTAAAGGGGTACAAGCAGCTGCCCCGGTTGATAGCTATGTTACTCCGGAGCCATGGGCGATGCCTGGATATACCTGTGATGTAATTATGGCGGCGGGAGCATTTGTACAGGGGTCCTCCATCGAACTATCTGCCGATGCACCGATTAAGCCACCGTATACTGTGTTCTTCCAGGGAGGATTAACTTGGCACCATGCAAAATTTGGAATTTTAATGTCGCTACAAAAGTTATTTGAAGAAGGAATCGTTAAGCTGTAAAGTGATTTGTGTGAAATTTCTACCGCTTAAAAGTCCATACCATATATTGATGAAAGTACCGTAATTAATATAGATATGGTATTGTGATTAAAATAAAAGGCGAATTATGGGACTAAATTCTGATATATTATACGGGATAAAAAATAGTTTCAAGTATACAAATTTATCTCATTATGGTAAAATGTTATATAATTATGATATAATATGAAATGTGTATGAATTCTTTGACTAAAATTCTTAGTTTAAAGAAGGACACGAAAGGGGACAAACATATGGCCAAAATGTCAAAGACATTAGGGAAAAACTATTGGGCTTTGTTTCTTTTGTTGTTACTTGGTATCGTAGTAGGCGGCTTTTTGGGATATTTGGCAAGAGATGTGGAAGCGTTGTCGTGGTTGAATTATGGAAAACAATTCTCCATAGGAGGAGCTAAAAACAAGGTTATGACCTTAGATTTGGCGATTTTAGTTCTACATTTCGGACTTCAGATTAAAATTACCATAGGGAGTGTAATCGGTGCTATTGCAGCCGTTTTCATTTATAAAAAGCTATAATTTAAAATGCATAGCATACTGACACTTGGTTCTATCATCTAACTGATTTCTTGGAGAGAAAAAAGTGGAGGATGAACATGAAAGATTCATATTTAACTGTCAAAGAATTACCTGTTTCTGAACGCCCATATGAAAAGTGTGAAAAGTATGGAGTTAGCACATTATCCGATGCTGAATTATTGGCAGTGATTTTGCGAACAGGAACAAAACAACTGCGAGCAATTGATTTAGCAGTGAATTTGTTGAATTATTCGCCGGTACACAAAGGATTAAAAGGACTGAATTACCTAACGATGAAGGAATTAACCACCATAAAAGGAATTGGTCGTGTCAAGGCGATTGAACTGCAGTGTTTAACGGAAATAACTAAACGGATGTCAAAAGAGATCCATTTGGAACAGTTGAAATTAGCTACTCCCAAAACAGTAGCTGATTATTACATGCAGGATATGAGGCACCTGACAAGAGAACAGGTGCTGCTTTTAATGATGGATTCGAAGAATAAATTAATTAAGGATATGATTATATCAGAGGGAACCGTCAATACTTCCATTATGCCTACCAGAGAGATTATGGTACATGCGATGAAGTATGACACGGTAAATATTATTCTTTTGCATAATCATCCGAGCGGAGATCCTACCCCTAGCGCAGAGGACATTCGTGTTACAAAAAGACTGGCAGAGGCTTCCGAATTAATTGGCATTACGCTTATGGATCACATTATTATTGGCGATAATAGATATATCAGCTTGAAGGAACAAGGGATTATATAATTACAAATGAAATTGAATATGACCTTTCTTATGAGCTACATAACATAATTGTTGAAACATAACAGGAGGGAAACATGGCATCTAAAGTATATGGTATAGATTTTGGTACAAGTACAATTAAGATATATAAGAAAGGACAGGGTATTGTATTAGATGAGCGTAATGTCATCGCAGTATCCAATAAGAAAAATGTCATCGCAGCGGGTGATGATGCATTCGAAATGTATGAAAAAGCTCCATCCAATATATTGGTGAATTATCCGGTACGCAATGGCGTAATTGCTGATGTTGCGAATATGATGGCATTACTGACAAGTTTTATGAAAAAGATCAGTGGGAACAAACGCATCGGTGCATCGGATTTTATTGTTGCGACCCCAACTGATATTACGGAAGTGGAACGCCGTTCTTTTTATGACCTAATTGCTAGTTCAGGACTTAAAATTGGTAAGATCAAAATAGTTGAAAAGCCAATTGCGGATGCACTTGGAGCAGGATTAGAAGTTATGACTGCAAGGGGAGTCATGATTGTTGATATCGGGGCTGATACAACTGAGGTTTCCATTCTATCGTTAGGTGGAATTGTGCTAAGTAAATTAATTCCGGTTGGTGGAAATAAATTGGATGAGTCGATAAAGAATATCGTAAAGAAGAAGTACAATCTTTTTATCGGAGATAAGACTGCAGAGAACATTAAGAAGAAGCTTGCTTCCGCGTTTCCTACACTACAAGCATCCGTTAAGGTATTTGGTCGTGATGTAGTGACTGGTCTTCCAAGCGAGATGGAGATTAATTCTACGGATGTCTTTGAGGCAATATCTGAATATCTCTATTCTATTATTGATGCTATTCGAATTATATTAGAGAGAACTCCTCCGGAGATTTCCTCCGATATTATTGACAGTGGTATTTATATTACCGGTGGTTCTGCTAAGATATTCGCGTTGGATGAACTTTTGCATAAGGAAACTGATTTAAAGATTAATATATGTCCGGATCCGTCTAATACCGTGGTAACCGGTTTGGGGAAAATTATTGAAGATAATAAGCTAACTGTATTGGCGGATATGATAAGACCAAAAACATATAATTAGGAAGCTTATTGATAATGGGGATAATTGAATCATATTGTTAATGAGGAAAAACGAATTTTTTCCTTCGTGACTTGCTAACAATACACGTTACAAATATTGAAACTGTGGTTCAATATATACTGGTTTGAAAAAAGGATAGATGGTTAATAGATCTATTTATACAATTAAGGTGGAGATAAAAATGAGGCGAAGGACTAAAATAAAATTAAATCCGAAGCATGTTTTAATTGCATGTGTCGTTCTATTACTGGGACTGATTGTGTTCTCCTTCAAATTCGGTGAGCAACTTTCGCCGGTAAAGGATGGTGTCGGTGCTGTAATTACTCCGATGCAACGAGGTATCAATTCCGTCGGAACCTATATCTCAAAAGGAGTTGAGAACTTAAAAAGTGTGCAGAAGCTCAAAGATGAAAATCAAAAGTTAAAGGAACAGGTGAATACACTTTCCTATACAAATAATTTATTACTGCAGGATAAATATGAACTGGATGAGTTGCGTAAATTGTATAAGCTGGATCAGAAATATATGGATTACCCTAAGGTTGCAGCACATATTATCGGTAAAGATCTAAGTAACTGGTACAATGTTTTTAAAATCGATAAGGGCACTAAGGATGGTTTGGCAAAGCATATGAATGTTATTGCCGGTGACGGTCTGGTAGGTGAGATAGTCGAAGTACATTATAATTATTCTATCGTAAGAGCTATTATTGACGATAACAGTATGGTATACGGTGTGTTTTTGAAAAGCTCGGATGAATGTGTTGTTCAAGGTGATTTACAGCTGATGGATAATGGCAAAATACGAGTTAAAATGATCAATAAAGACGCGAAGATAAGTGAAGGTGACGAAGTAGTTACATCCCGTAATAGTAATAACTTCCTTCAAGGGATATCCATAGGATATGTAAGTGATATCAAAACAGCGTCTGATAATTTGACTAAAACAGCTTACTTAACCCCAACGGTTAACTTTAGTCGTTTGCAGGATGTATTAATAATTACGAAGTTAAATGAACCATTGATAAAATAAAAAAGTGGGTATCAAGGTGAAGAGATTTATTATATATTTTCTTGAAATTTTAATATGTTATTTACTCCAATCAACACTCTACCGATATTTCAGCTTGGCAGGGATCATGCCGAATATCATATTAATTTTAATTGTATCGGTGGCTTATATGCGTGGCAGAATGACCGGATTGACTGTGGGACTGTTTGCAGGTCTTTTAGTTGATTTGATGTTTTCTAGTTACGTTGTAGGTGTGAGAGCATTATTGTTTATGTTGCTTGGATACTTTATCGGATTTACTAATAAATATTATTCCGATGATGATTATACGTTACCCATTGCAATTATTGCAGTGAGTGATTTTGTTTATAATTTCTTTTACTATGTGGTAGAGTATTTGCTTAGGGGGCGTATGAACATATTCTTCTATTTAAGAAGAATCGTTCTTCCTGAGATTATTTACACTGTGGCTGTTTCAGTTTTGTTGTACAAGCTGTTACATATCATTAATAATCGAATGGAGCGGAAACCTGAAAAGGAGGTATAAGATTGTTCGACATATTTTTGGATAACGTAAAGAAACTGGTAAAATCGCGAATTTTTCCGATTACAATCATATATCTTGTCCTATTTGTTATTGTAATTCACCGACTATTTGTTCTACAGATTATTGAAGGACCTACAATTCAGGCCGCAAATGATACGAAGAGTCAAACGACTAGGGAGATTGATAGTCCAAGAGGAAATATTTATGATCGCAATGGGAAACTTCTTGCGACAAATTCCTTATCGTATTCGGTTTTATTGACGGATAACACCAGTATTAAAACAATGAAGCAGAAAAATGCTATCATTTATCAAATGATAAAATTAATTGAAAAGAATGGGGATACGCTTGATAACCAATTTTTTATTAAGCAGAATGATCAAGGTAAATTAGAATTTACGGTTGATGATAAAGCTTTACTGCGTATTAAGAAGAATGTATATACTTATCTAAATAATAAAAAGGAATTGACAACGGAACAAAAGAAAGCCACAGCTGAGGATGTTTATAACTTTATGCGTACCGGAGGAGAATATAGGAAGCAAACAACAATGTTTGATATAGATGATTCTTATTCGGTTGAGGACACCTTAAAGATCATGAGCATTCGTTATCTTCTTTTATGTAATTATCCAAAGTATATGTCAATTACAATAGCTTCCAATGTAAATAATAAGACAATCGCTGCTATCGAAGAAAACAGTGCAGAATTGATTGGTGTGGAAGTGCGTCAAAAGGCGAACCGTGTGTATCAGGATGGAATATATTTTTCAAATATTCTTGGTTATACAGGTGTGGTTAGTGCGCAGGAATATGATGATTTAAAAAAGAAGGATTATAATCTGTCCGATCTTGTAGGTAAAACAGGAATTGAAAAGACCTATGAGGATGTACTTAGGGGGAAAAAGGGTAGTGAGATTGTTAATGTAAACTCCTATGGAAAGGTTGAAGAGATTAAATCAAAGAAGGATCCTGTTGCCGGAAATGATGTTTACTTAACAGTCGATGCTGATTTACAAAAAGCGACTTATAAACTTTTGGAGAGAAAGTTAGCGGATATTCTATTGGAATTCATAACTAATTCGATGAGCTACGGAACAAAGGGTGAATCTGATAAAAACATATTGATCCCTATTTATGAAGTATATAACGCTTTAATCAAAAACAATATCATTGATATTAATCATTTTACTGCAGATGATGCGACTGCTTTAGAAAAGCAAACGTATGAAAAGTTCAAGAATAAAAGAGTTGATGTGATTAATCAATTGAATTCTAATTTAAAGATGGATAGTACTACCCCGAATAAGAATGCAGGGGATATGGAGGACTATTTGGATTATTTCTATACGGTTATGGTCAACGAGAGCTTACTTTCAAAAGACATACCGAGTGATGATCCTACATTAAATGATTACAAAAACGGTAAGATTAGCTTGAGTAAATTATTGCAGTATGCGCTAGCTAAAAACTGGGTAGATCTGGATAAATTAGATGTAGGAAATAAATACTATAGTACAGAGGAATTGTACCAGAAACTAATTGATTATACAGAAAATTTACTCAAGAAGGATAGCACATTTAATAAAAAGATATATCATGATTTGATATTTTCGTATAAATTATCGGGAAAAGAAATTTGTCTTTTATTATTCGACCAAGGTGTGTTAAAATATAATGAAAGTGAGATAAATAAACTTAGTTCAGGTAGTATATCACCTTATAGTTTTATCAGAGGTAAGATAAACTCACTCACTATCACACCGGCGATGCTTGCCCTAGAGCCTTGTAGCGGTTCAGTTATCGTTACCGATCCAACCAACGGTGATGTGCTCGCGATGGTAACCTATCCTAGTTATGATAATAATAAATATTCAGGAAAAATTGATACGAATTATTATAATAAGATATATAATGATTTGTCATTTCCATCCATGAATCGACCTTTGATGTCTAGAATTATTCCGGGGTCAACTTTTAAGATGGTTACCGCTGTTGCTGCGTTGGAGGAAAATAAAGTGTCAATTTATGACAATATTTTTGACCAATTTGAGTTTGAAAAAACTTCACCACATGCATTCTGCATGCATCACCATGGTACGGTTAATGTTGTAGATGCAATCAAGGTTTCCTGTAACTATTTCTTCTATGAGATGGGTTGGAGGTTAAATGGTAATTCCGGTTCGGCAAGCAAGACTCTGGGAATTAATAAGTTAAAGAAATATGCAACTGATTTAGGATTGAATGAAAAGTCAGGGATTGAGCTAGGTGAATTAAAGCCACAGATGTCTACCGTGGATGCGGTACGTTCGGCAATCGGACAAGGTACAAACTATTTTACACCTGCACAGATTGCAAAGTATGCAACTACATTAGCGACAAGAGGCACAAGTTATGACTTAACCATTCTTGATAAGGTGGCAAATAGTCAAGGCAAACTTATCAAAGATAATAAAGCAAAGGTATCCCATAAGGCTACTGATATCAGTCAGTCTACCTGGAATGCTGTTATGCAGGGTATGTATAATGTTGCAAATGAGACAAGCGGCACAGGTTATAATTATTTTCATGATTTTGGTGTTAAGGTAGCGGGAAAAACGGGTACAGCTCAGATTAATCCTTATCATCCAAGTAATGCGTTATTTGTATCGTTTGCGCCTTTTGATAATCCAAATACATCGGTGACTGTAGCAATTCCTAACGGGTATTCTTCTGCTTATGCGGCTGCTTTAGCAAAGAATGTGTATTCCTATTATTTTAAGTATGAGAAGCTAGATGATTTAATGAAGAATAAGGGTGGGAAAAAGCCTAGTTCTTATGTGGATTAATAGTTTGGTTTTTCAATCGGCAATATGGTTTCACCTGGATCTATTCGCAACTAATCAAAAAAGGAGTTAATGAATGAATAATTCAGTTATAATAAAAGGGAATAAATATGGTATCGTAGTTGTTTTAAATCCCGAGGTACCGTTTGAGGATTTAAAGCTTATTATTGCTGAGAAATTCAGAGAGTCCAGTAAGTTTTTTGAGAATGCCAAGATGGCAATCAGCTTTGAAGGTAGAAAACTGACGAATGAAGAACAAAGAGATATACTTGATGTAATTGGTGAGAATGCTGATATGCATATCGTATGTGTGATGGATAATGATGAGGAATTACAGGACAAGTTCCAACAGACCGTGGAGCAAAAGCTAATGGAATTATCGAATAATACCGGTCAATTTTATAAGGGAATTTTACGCTCAGGAGCTTCTGTGGAATTTGAAACCAGTGTCATTATTATTGGTGATGTAAACCATGGAGCTAGAGTTGTTTCCAAAGGAAATATCATTGTATTAGGTTCGCTAAAAGGAACTGCTTTCGCCGGTGCAACAGGTAATACGAATTCCTTTGTTGTTGCCCTTGATATGAATCCTACCCAGATTCGTATAGCTGATACAATTGCTAGAGCTCCTGATAAGCCACTTAAAGAGGATGCTAAGGAAACAAAAATTGCATTCTTAGAAGACGGGAATATTTATATTGAACCGCTAAATAAAAATGTACTACAGGATATTAATTTATAAGCGGGGAATAAATATAAAATTTATATTTTAAGGATAATCCGTAAAAGAAGTGGGGATTATTCTCAATGATATGAGGATCGCTTTTTTGAGCGAGAATAAAACACAATAACGTGAAGGATTGGTGGAAAAATGGGTGAAGTTATAGTAGTGACATCCGGTAAAGGCGGTGTAGGTAAAACCACTAGTACTGCAAATGTCGGAACCGGTTTAGCAATGTTGGATAAGAAAGTTGTATTGATTGATACGGATATCGGTTTAAGAAACCTTGACGTCGTTATGGGACTTGAGAATCGAATTGTATATAATCTTGTAGATGTAATTGAGGGAACCTGCCGTATACGTAATGCATTGATTAAAGATAAACGTTATCCGAATCTTTACTTATTACCTTCAGCGCAGACCAGAGATAAGAGTGCGGTTTCACCTGAGCAGATGAAAAAGCTTGCTGATGAGCTGAAAGAAGAATTTGATTACATATTATTGGACTGTCCGGCAGGTATAGAACAAGGCTTTAAAAATGCTATTGCAGGAGCGGACAGGGCATTAGTTGTTACCACCCCTGAGGTATCCGCTGTCAGGGATGCTGATCGTATCATTGGTTTGCTTGAAGCGAATGAAATGAAGCAAACGCATCTAATTGTCAATCGTATCCGTATGGATATGGTAAGACGTGGTGATATGATGTCCAGTGATGACGTATGTGAAATCCTCGCAGTTGATTTGATCGGTGTAGTGCCGGATGATGAAAATATTGTTATTTCTACTAACCAAGGTGAACCGCTAGTTGGTTCAGACTCATTGGCAGGTAAGGCATATATGGATATCTGCAGAAGAGTAATTGGCGAAGAAGTACCATACATGGATTTAGAGGAGAAGCAGGGTATTTTCAGTAAGCTGTTTAATAAACGCAAGAGATAGGGGGTAGCATAAATGGGCTTTTCAGATTTTTTTAAAAAGAAGGGGACCGGGAGTATTGCTAAAGACAGACTAAAATTGGTCTTAGTATCTGATCGCGCCGGTTGCTCTCCGGAAATAATGGAACAAATTAAAAATGATATTATCTTAGTAATATCAAAATATATTGAAATAGACTTGGACGGTTTAGATATTAAGATTACTCAGACGGAGTCAGAGACGAATAACGGCTCAGTACCAGCATTATTTGCTAACATTCCGATCAAAGATATGAAGACCTCTAAGAAATAAGGATGTTAATTGATGTTTAATTTCAAACAGTATGATTTCAAACGATATAATATAACATTAGTCGTTTTAGTATTTTTAATTGGATGTATTGGGGCATATCTGATTTACCAGGTTGATCCGAGCCTTTGGAAGAAGCATGTAGTAGGTATCATCGGTGGATTGATATTAGCGGCAGGAGTTTCGTTATTTGATTATCACTTTATCGCTAGCTTTTATATCGTTCTATATGTCATCAATTTGTTGTTACTTGCAATGGTTAGAGTTATGGGTACGACGATTAATTACGCAAAAAGATGGCTTGATTTAGGGTTTATGATGTTTCAACCCTCCGAGCTGTCAAAGGTAATTTTAATTATCTTTGTAGCGAAGATTTTTAGTATGTTTAGACCAAAGATAAATAATGCAAAGTTTTTGCTTTGCTCGATTGTTTTAGTTGGTATTCCTACATTCTTAATTCTGATACAAACAAACCTATCTACAAGTTTGGTAATTGCATTTATCTTTGTCATGATGATCTATGCAGCCGGACTTAGTTGGAGAATTATATTACCGATTATTGTGATTGGTATTCCGACCGTACTGGGGTTATTCTGGTATGTTCAACAGGATTATCAGATTTTACTAAAGGATTATCAACAAGATCGTGTTGTTTCGTTTTTACATCCAGAGGAACATCAGGATCTTGCGTTCCAACAGGACAATTCAGTAACTTCCGTTGGCTCAGGACAGTTATATGGCAAAGTACTTAATGAGAATGCTGGTAACGCACGCAATTATGATAGGTTACCAATTGCAGAAAGTGATTTTATATTCGCGGTAGCGTGTGAGGAGTTTGGTTTTATCGGAGCTGCTGTCATTATAGCGTTATACGCTGCTATCATTGCCATATGTCTCACTACAGCAAGAAAGGCACCTGATTATATGGGGATGCTGTTGGCGATCGGAATTGCTTCATTATTTAGTTTTCAATTATTTGTTAATATTGGTGTAGCAACCAAAATATTACCAAATACAGGTATTCCATTGCCGTTCTTAAGCTCAGGCTTAAGCTCGTTGATCAGTGGTATGCTAGCGGTAGGAATTATCTTGAATATAAGATTGCAGCCGCAGAGAACCAGAGGTATGGGTTAGGAATTATAAAATACAGCCGCAAAAGGCAGAATGGAGGAAACATATGAATATTGGTATGATTGCTCATGACGCAAAAAAGAAATTAATGCAGAATTTTTGTATTGCTTACCGTGGTATTTTAAGCAAACATAATCTTTATGCCACCGGTACCACCGGCCGCTTGATTGAAGAAGTAACCAATTTAAATGTTCATAAATATCTGGCAGGACATCTTGGTGGAGAACAACAGCTAGGATCTCAGATCGAACATAATCAGATGGATATTGTGATATTCTTACGCGATCCTTTATCACCAAAATCCCATGAACCAGATGTAAATACTATTTTTCAGTTGTGTGACAAGCATAATATCCCGTTGGCAACAAATTTAGCGACAGCTGAGCTATTAGTAAAAGCGCTAGAACATGGCGATTTAGATTGGCGTGAATTATTTAAATCCTGATAGTAGTACAATCAATGAAACAGGAGATGTGTTGTTAATGAAAAAAAGAATAATGTGTGTCGTATTAGTAGCAGTTATGTTATTTGGTGGGTGTCAAAAACCATCTGATCAGTTTCTGGCTTATCATGATACTGCTACCGATGTGAATGTGTCTAATGATGACTTATTAGCACAAGGAGATTTTTTAGGTAAGGAACTAACTATAATCTCGAATACGCAGGATAACGGCGGGGATGATCGATTGACCGCAGGTGCACTATTGTTTGTTAACAATACGAAAAATAAGATGATATACGCTGATAAAGTATATCAAAAATTATATCCCGCCAGCCTGACAAAATTGATGACAGCTCTCATTGTATTCAAATACGGAAAGTTGACGGATAATGTTACGGTTAGCTATAATGCTTCACATATCACTGAAGTAGGGGCAAAAACCTGTGGATTAAAAGAAGGGGATGTTTTGTCCATGCAGGTCTTGCTAAACAGTATGTTAGTCTATTCTGGAAATGATACTGCAATCGCCATAGCAGAGCACTTGGGCGGTAGTGTTGACGGCTTTTCTGATATGATGAATAAGGAAGCAAAGAGAATAGGGGCAGTTCATTCGCATTTTGTAAATCCGAATGGATTGCACAGTGATGAACAATATACAACAGCTTATGATTTGTATTTAATCTTTCATGAGCTTTTAAAGTATGATGAATTTAAGAAGATAATCCATCAATCCTCCTATATTGCTAATTATGTAGACAAGGATGGTTACGAAAAACAGGGCATATTTGATACAACGAATGAATACCTAAAAGGGGAAGCTACTACCGACCCAGATTTAACAATAATCGGTGGTAAAACCGGAACAACCAGTAAAGCGGGTAATTGTTTAGTACTTTTAAGCGAAGACAAAGATAATCAGGATTATATATCAGTTATTTTGAAGGCGAATGGTTCGGTTGATTTGTATACAGAAATGTCCACGATGCTCTCAAAATTCAAGTAATAAGCGTTAAATAATTTGAAGCTATATCATTGGTCATTGGTATTTTGTGGTTGTCTTTCGGCTATAATTGTACTATAATAATTTTATAGTATTAAATTTGAAAAACAGGAAACAATTACAGGAAACAATTTAATATCTGGCACCGCACATTGTTGCGCCCACCTTAAGGAGGAGATTACAATGATACAGATTATTTCAGGTGAAAAAGGAAAGGGTAAGACTAAAATCCTTATCGAAAGAGCTAATACTGAAGTGAGAGCCGCTAAAGGAAGCATTGTTTATCTTGACAAAAGCAACAAGCACATGTATGAACTGAGTAATAAAATCCGATTGGAGAACATTCGAGATTATTTTATTGAAAATCAAAGTGAGTTTATCGGTTTTATCTGTGGTATCTTGTCCGGCAACCATGATTTGCAATCCATTTATCTGGACAGTTTCCTGAAAATTGCTTATATCAATGATGGTAATATTGGAACAATATGTTCGAAATTAGAGAAATTATCGGAACAATTTAACGTTAATTTTGTACTTAGTGTATCGTTAAATGAAACTTTACTACCGGATAATATTAAAAAGAATGTAATTGTATCTTTATAGAGATACTTAAGGAAAGATAAAGGAGCGTCATTATTACTGACGCTCCTGTTTTAGTTCATGGTACAAAATTAATTAGTTTTATTCATTTCTTAATCTTCCAAAGAAACTTAATGCATATAAACCGGATACACCTACTAAAGCATAGACGATTCTGGAGATCAAGGTCATGTCTCCGAATATAAATCTGACTAAATCAAAACTGAAGAAACCTATCAGACCCCAATTAATTGCACCTATCACAACTAATGTTAGTGCGATGTAATCTAATGTCTTCATAAAGAACCTCCTTCATTTTCTAAAATTTAAGCTCTTTCTATCTATATAGGAAAGAAATAGAGAACTTTCTTATACTAGAATAACCATTTTTTTTTTGTTTATTCATTGTAAGTAATATGGCCTAGCTGATGAATGAAATAAAAATAAGGCTTTAAAAACAATAGAAAAACAAGTATAATAAATAAAGTATTACCAATCAGGAGGCATTAATTTGAGTGATCAGAATAAAGTTGTAAAATTTAAAAAACGTAAAAGCATGAGTGTGGGTGTAGTCGTTTTTTTTGTTTTGTTTTTATATATCGTAATTAAAGTTGGAATATATTTAACGAAGGAACAGATGACAATTTACGAGGTTTTAGATGGCTCCACAGCAATTGATAATAGGGTCACTGGCATTATTTTACGTCAAGAAGAATTGATTAATTCTTCAAAGGCCGGATACATAATAAGCTACCAGAGAGACTGCTCAAGAGTTGCAAAGGATGCTCCTTTATTTTCCATTAACAATACATTATTATATGATGCAGATATGAAACCGAAGGCATTCTCCGAACGAGATATTGCTCAGATTAAACATGAAATCAGATCATATATGGGTAATGATAATAATTCGGATTTTGAAGCAATATATGACTTTAAGGATAATATAAAAAGTACGGTTATGGAGATACAAAATAATAATTTAGTGATTTCGGGTGAACAAGTTACTGGTGAGAATTCAGTGATGAACAATGCGGTTCGTAGTGCAAAAAGTGGTATAATTACCTATTATCAAGATGGCTATGAATCGGTTAAACCAGATCAGGTAACTGAGGACATGTTCAATAAAGAAAAGTACAAAAGAGTAAACTTAAGAACTACGGAAAAGATTAATCAAAATTCACCAGTATGTAAAATCGTAAACTCGGAAGTATGGAACTTAGTGCTTAAGTTATCGAATTCACAGTATAAAAGGTTGAAAGATCAAAAAAATATTAATGTTACAATAGTTGAGAATGGGATTAAGCTATCATCGGAGATACAGTTTATCAATAAAGGTTCGCAATATTTTGGGGTATTAACACTGAATAAAAATATGTCGGACTATTTAACAGAACGTTATTTGGATGTAGAGCTTAATTTTAGCTCAGAAGACGGATTAAAAATTCCGTTATCAAGTTTGGTTAACAAAGACTTCTATGAAGTTCCAAAGAGCTTTTTTTCTAAAGGCGGAGACAGCAATAAGCTCGGTGTGATAAAAGTTGATTATACAAAGAACGGAGATATCAAATATTCTTCAGTACCAACGGATATTTATTATAAGACGGATAAGTTTTACTATATTGATACTAATATATTTCCCCCAGGTACGAAGATACAGTCAAAAGATGATAATAAACAATATACATTATCAAAAACACTCAAACTTACCGGCGTATATAATGTAAATCAAGGGTATGCCGTATTTAGAAGGATAGAGATTATATCACAGGATTCTGAATATTGCATAGTGAAAAAGAACACAGAAAACGGACTTTCAGCGTATGACCATATTGCTCTTAATAGTAAGATGGCGGTTGAACAGAAAATAATTTATTAATGCTAAACTTACATTGATCCATACCATATTCAAAAAAGTATATAAAAATGGATCAATAGAGAGAACCTATTACTTTGAATTTATAATTGGTTAGTTGATAGAAAGGGAAGATTCATTCGAATAGTGATGAAAGAGGAATGTATTATGATGAAAGATAATATTGAAGAGATAGAGATGAGAATTCAAGCTGCTTGTGATAGAGTGGGTAGAGATCGTTCGGAGGTAACATTGATTGCTGTCAGTAAAACGAAACCGAATGAAATGCTTGAAGAAGCATATCACCTGGGAATGCGACATTTTGGTGAGAACAAAGTCCAGGAACTGGTTGGAAAGTTTGAGGATTTAGGTGATAAATTTGATGAAAAGGTTTATTGGCATCTGATTGGTCACCTTCAAAGGAACAAAGTGAAATATATTGTTGATAAGACCGTACTGATACATTCTATTGATTCCCTTCGTCTTGCACAGCAAATAGAAGAAGAAGCATCCAAAAAGGAGATTGTATGTGATATTTTACTTGAAGTAAATGTAGCGGAAGAAGAGACAAAATTCGGTATTACAACTCAGGAAGTAGAACCGTTATTAGAAGAAATCAATAAGCTTCCCCATGTTAGAGTGCGTGGGCTTATGACGATTGCTCCTTATGTTGAAGATAGTGAAAAAAATAGGAAGTATTTTAAGATTTTGCGAGAATTATATGTTGACATAAAAACAAAAAACATCGATAATAATTGTAAAGGTAGCTTGTTCGACGTTCAACATTTTGATACTCTCTCTATGGGTATGACCGGAGATTACGAAGTGGCAATTGAAGAAGGTGCTACCATGGTTCGAGTTGGGACAGGCATATTTGGAGAAAGAGACTATTCTAAAACAGTTTAAATATAGATAGGAGAAGTGACATGTCTAATATTTTTAAAAATTTTTTAAATTCAATGAAATTAACTGAAGATGAAGATGATGATTATTATGATGATGAATTAGAACTAGAAGAGAAAAAAGCGAAGCGTTTTGAGAAAAAGGAAGCAAGAAACGAAAGATTTGAAGAAACAATAAAAACCCCATCATTTGCTACTCAGCAAAGTGCTACAGCGAATGAGTTTAAAAAGGAAAAGGTGGCTAAAATGGAAAGAAGTACAATTAACAAAGTTGTACCAATCCGTACCACTCCTAAGGGTCTTGAAGTATGCATTATGAAACCAACATCGTTTGAAGATTCCCAGGAGATCTGTGATACACTTTTAACAGGTAGAGCGACGGTGATTAATTTGGAAGGATTTGATGACAAATTAGCACAGAGAACGATGGATTTTATATCAGGTTCTGTATATGCGATCAATGGAAAACTACATAGAATATCGAATTGTATCTTTATCGTTTCGCCGGATACCGTTGATATCTCAGGAGATTATTTGGATTTAATACAGGAGAATGGCTTTGAGCCGCCGACATTACAGTCAAAATTTTAATTATGATGAATACTGACAAAGAAGAACAAATTTTACGAAAAAGATTTTTGGATTTGGCGAATACCTCTTTTACGAGAGGTATTAGTCTTTATTCTGATTTTTTGAATTTGAATGAACAAAACATCTTTTCCGATTTAAAAAACGAATTACCAATGATAAAGTATTTTGCTTACGGAGGATATCTTGATGCCGAGAGGAAAATACTTTGTTTTTATGGGGGAGATAATAAGATCGATGAGAAGGAATTGGTATATCCTATCACATGTATTAAGGTAATTCCTTTAAATCAAAAATTCAGTGATGAGTTTAATCATAGGGATTTTCTCGGTGCGGTATTAAATCTTGGTTTAGATCGAAGTAAGATAGGAGATATATTAATTATTGAGAATGTAGGTTATATTATGGCTCATAGTAATATAGCTGATTTCATTATTGATAATCTTTGTAAGGTGAAACATACTATAGTGAACTGTATCCGATTTGATTATAGGGATTTTAGTTATCAACCGAAAGTAAAGGAGATAAATGGTACGGTTTCCTCCGTAAGATTGGATACAATACTTGCAGTGGCTTTTCATACATCTAGAAGCAGCCTATCTGGACTAATTGAAGGAGGTAAGGTGTCAATAGGAGGGAAAATAATATTGTCGAACAGCTATAGTTTAAAAGAGAATGATGTGGTTTCGGTAAGAGGGTATGGTAAATTCAAATATATAGGAACCTCATATCAAACGAAAAAAGGACGTTATAGTGTTCAGATATTATTATATATATAAACGCTCTGATTTAGTATTTTATACAATAAAGATGAATGGATAAGGAGGACAGCATAACCTAATCTTGAAGTGTTGAAGCGGTTGTGCATTTTTTATGAATAATTTACTAACAATTAATTATGATGACAAACCGGAATACGATATTATGTTGGAAGAGAATTTTTTTCAATTACCTGTTAAATTAGAAGTACTTGGCATGAAGGGTCGTAAATTTATGATTATTACCGATTCTAATGTTGGAAAGTATTATCTAGAAGAAGTAGAGAAGCAGTTAAATATCATTTCAGAAAATGTCTATACTTACACCTTCTCTGCAGGAGAGGAGAACAAAAATCTTGATACCGTCAGTCAATGTTATGAGCAGCTGATTCTGGCTAAATTCGACCGCAATGATGTACTAGTGGCATTAGGTGGTGGTGTAGTGGGTGATTTAACCGGATTTGTTGCCTCTACGTATCTTAGAGGAGTGCGTTTTGTTCAAGTGCCTACCTCTTTGCTCGCAATGGTGGATTCTAGTATTGGTGGAAAAACAGGAGTAGACTATAAAGCGTATAAGAATATGGTAGGAGCTTTTCATCAACCTAAGTTGGTCTATATGAATCTTGCATCATTATTATCTCTTCCTGAGCGCGAGTATTTATCAGGAATGGGTGAAATTATTAAGCACGGTTTGATAAAGAACAAAGAAGATTATCTATGGATAAAAGATCATAGAGCAGGTATTTTAAACAAAGAACTAGATACTATAAAAGAAATGGTCTATCGTAATTGTTGTGTGAAAAAAGCGGTAGTTGAGCGAGATCCCAAAGAACAGGGTGAACGAGCAATGTTAAATTACGGACACACAATTGGACATGCAATCGAGAAGTTAAAGAACTTTACGATGCTACATGGAGAATGTGTATGTGTAGGAATGGCTGCTGCTTCTTTCTTGTCAAAGCAGAAGGGGTATATCACTGAAGAAGAGTACAAGGCTATCCTTGAAACAATGAAACAGTTTCAACAACCCATAGCAACATCAGGCCTAGATGCAGAGGAGATATATCAGGTATCAAGGTTGGATAAAAAAATGGATTCTGATAAAGTGAAATTTATACTCTTACATGATATTGGTGAAGCAGTGATAGATTCAGGCATAACGAAAGAAGAGATGATAGCTGCTATTGAATCGGTATTACAATGATTTCTAGATTATAAAGCATTATACAAGTTTAAAAAGTATTACAAAATTTTCAATATATGCAATATTATTTAAATGCATTTTAGGACAAATAAAATAACTTATATTAGATAATTTGTATCAATACTTAAGATAATAGGAGGAATTATGAAAGAACGAATTAAGCATCTTATATTACTGGTTTCACTGATTGGGATAGACCAGATCGTGAAGTTCTGGATCGCAGGTAATCTAAAAGGGCAGGAGCCAATTATTATTATACCTCATAAAATACTGAATTTACAGTACTATGAAAATACAGGAGCTGTGTGGGGAATTCTTAGTGGTCGAGTAGACTTTTTGAGAATATTAACATTAATGATATTAGTAGTTATATTATTCTTGTATTTTAAGATACCAAATGGAAAGCGTTACGGAGCTCTAAAGATATTAGCTGTATTTATCGTTGCAGGAGCTTTGGGCAATATGATTGATCGTTTTGCGCTTGGCTATGTTGTAGATTTTATCTATTTTGAGTTCATTAACTTCCCGTTATTTAATCTTGCGGATTGTTATTTGACGATATCATCTGTAGTACTAGTTTTATTTGCGTTATTCTATTATAAGGATGAGGACTTCGCTTTCTTGGAAGAAGCACTTGGCCGAAAAAAAGGCGATGTTGAGGAAAAAATAGTAGCAAATTCTAGCGAAGATGAGAAAGATCAATCTATTATGAAATCAGATGAGAATAAGAAAAACATCGAAGAATAATAAAGAGTCAATCATATTTTGTGGCTAGCGATAGAACGGACACAGATCCGAGGGACGTTTATCCAAACAAAGACTTTTTGAATTACGAAAAACTGGAGATACAAGAAAGTATGAAGAATAATCAGTTCGACTATCAGGAATGTATGGATAAAGATGCGATTGAAGAACAATACATCGTGGAAGAGGAGCTTATTAAGTCGGTAAGCAAGGAAGAGGAGTGTATTAAGCCTGAAAGCGATAATGAGGAGTGTATTGAGCCGGAAGGCGAGGAAGAGGAGCTTTTTGAGATAGAAATCGATGAGAAGGATCGAAACGGGATACAAGAATATGTGGTATCAGACGATTTTAACGGTCTTCGAATAGATAAATATCTCACTTCGATACAGAACGATTTGTCCAGAAGCTATATCCAAAAACTAATTGAGGATTCAATGATTGAAATGAATCGTAAATCAGTAAAAGCAAATGTTAAAGTAAAAACCGGTTCTGTTATCACAATTCGCTTACCTGAGTTAAAGGAAACAGAAATTCTTCCCGAAGACATCCCTTTGGATGTTATATATGAAGATAAAGATTATATTATAATTAATAAACGTAAGGGTATGGTAGTACATCCCGCTGCAGGTCACAGTGATGGTACGTTAGTTAATGCGTTGTTATATCATTGCAAAAATGAACTGTCCGGTATAAATGGAGTATTGCGACCTGGAATCGTGCACAGGATTGATCGGGATACCACTGGCGTAATGGTGGCGTGTAAGAATGATAGAGCTCATCAATTTATTGCTGACCAACTCAAGGTACATTCCATAACCAGAAGATATCAAGCAATTGTTTACCATTCATTCAAGACGGACGGCGGTAGAGTGGAGGCTCCGATAGGAAGAGACCCAAAAGATCGAAAAAAGATGGCAATTAATCATAAGAACGGGAAAGCTGCTGCCACAAATTATAAGGTGCTCGAAAATATTAATAATCAATACGCAGTAATAGAGTGTTCGTTGGAAACAGGCAGAACTCATCAAATCAGAGTTCATATGGCGAGCATTTATCACCCGTTGCTTGGCGATACAGTGTATGGACCTAGTAAGGATACATTTCGATTAGAAGGTCAAGCATTGCATGCAGAAGTTTTGGGATTTATCCATCCGACAACAAAAGAATATGTAGAATATCACGCGCCACTTCCTGATTATTTTACACAACTTATTGAGAAATTAAGAAATAAGGGGTAATGTTTGTTGAAGAGAAAAGCTATCGATGAATTGATTAAATGGAAAGAAATTGATACACGAAGGCCTATGCTCATAACAGGTGCGAAAGGTGTGGGAAAGACATATCTGACTTATGATTTTAGCAGAGCCTTTTTTAAAGATATATGTTACCTTAATTTTGAACGTGAACCATCGTTGAAGGAGCTTATTAATAATAAAGATTTTTCTGCGATACAAGTCCAACTCATGTCACATATAAACCAGGTTAATGTAGCAGGTGATGCGATTTTAATTATGGATGAGGTTACCTTGTCGTATCAATTGATCGCTTTGCTTAGCATGCATAAACTTCAGGAGATGTTTCCGTATGTTATATTGATAACCAGTGAATCGATTCATCATGAGCTGGGTGAATGCTTTGATCGTTTAACAATATTTCCATTTGATTTTGACGAGTTTCTACGAGCAACAAATAATGAATGGTATATTGAATTGATTGTGAACCACTTTCAAACTAATTCAAAAATACCTGATATAGTACATAAAGAATTGATGGAACTACATCATATATTTCTGAGAATCGGTGGTATGCCAGGAGCAATAAATGAATATATGAGTTTGTCTACCATGATTAATATTCCGGAACAGCATAATACTCTAATTGGATCCTATCATGATACCATTACTCGCGTATTTGCTGAAAGTGATGCTTTTCGTATGAAACAGGTATTGAATAGTCTTGTGACCCAGCTAATGAAGGAGAATAGAAAATTCCAATATAAACTGATACGTAAAGGTACAACCCATTCTATGTATAAAGAAGCGATTCGTAAGCTTTCCGATATTTACTACATCATCAAATGTAACCGTGTATCAAATGATCAGCTTCTAGCGGTAAATGGTGTATTGAATCATATTGATCTATATGATGATAACATATCGAATTTTAAATTATATCTATCGGATACAGGATTACTGTATTCAAAGATATTAGAGGAGAATGGACTTTGTGATCATAGTATGTATCAAAAAGTGATCATGGAAAATTATGTTGCACAATCGCTTCTAGCAAATCATCACGCGGTAGCCTTCTGGGAATCTGAGTCAATGGCAAAAGTTGATTTTATTATCCCAACAAAGGATAAATTTATACCGATTGAAATCCACGGAACCCAAAACACAAGATCAAAAAGTATCAGTATTCTTCGTCAAAAATTTGATTTTGACTATGCCATTAAAATCTCACCGAATAACTTTGAGTTTTCAAATCGTATTAAATATGTTCCCTACTATGCTGTCTTTTGTATATAAAATATAGGTAAGTAGTTATAAACTATACCTATAGCGATTTTTGATAGTAAATAAAGTGGTTGACAAAGCTGTTCTATTATAATAGTATAAGCTGTGAAGAGTTATCTACTATAGTAGATATTTATATAGATGGTATTTTTGTGGGTCGAAAAACAAGCTAATAGAATATGATATGTAGAGGCGTGTATATTGATGAATCCTAGTAAAACACCGATTCTATTGCTGTAGAACATTTATATTAAAGGGGTGTAGTTGCGAATGTCGTCGTTGCCAGATATACGGTTACACGAGGGTGAACTTAATATTATGGAATTGTTGTGGTCGAACAAAGCTTTAGCGGCTAAGGACATTTCTAAAATTATTAAAGAGTACATAGGTTGGGAAAAGAATACGACCTATACAGTGATAAAGAGATTAATTGATAAAGGTGCAGTTAAGAGAGAGGATCCCGGCTTTGTTTGCCGTGCAACGATATCAAAAAGGACTGTACAGACGATAGAAACAAAAGTATTGCTGAACAAATTATATAATGGTTCCTTAAGTACATTCCTTTCGGATTATCTTAAGAATCAAGATTTAACAAAAGCAGAACTACTAGAACTTCAAAGAATTATTGGCGAACAGAGATTTTAAAATCTCTGTTCTTCTATTTTAGGAAGAATAAAATGAATTGATATGGGAACCTTAAGGAATCATCAGTCGTCAGATAAATAGCCATAGCCGCTTATACATATATTGGAATGTTTGGAGAAGTAATGCAATATATACTAGTGATTGGAAAATAAACACATACTTTATGTTAAAAGTAGACAATTAATGATAAGTATGATATAATTTACAAACATTAGCAATTCTATAATACATTAACGAAGTGAGGTGATAACGGGCGCGTTAAGATTACATCGTAGTGACAAACCTGAAGCGAAGAAAGGTGAGAATATTATGTACAACCAACTAAAAGTAACAAATCAAATTTCTGAACTCTCTAAACTGTGTGAAAACCGAAGCAGAATTGACCCTGAATTATACATAAAGTATGACGTGAAAAGGGGACTGCGTGATATTAGTGGCAAGGGCGTTGTTGCCGGCTTGACTGAAATTGGTGAAGTAAAGGCCTATGAAATGAAAGATGGTACTCCGGTACCTTGTGAAGGTAAGCTTTACTACCGCGGAATCGATGTAGAAAATATTGTAAACGGATTCGTTAAAGATAATCGCTTTGGTTTTGAAGAAACTGCATATCTTTTATTATTCGGAAAACTACCGACAAAAGCCCAACTTGATGGGTTTAATCAAATATTAATGGATTATCGTCAATTGCCGATTGATTTTGTCCGTGACATAATTATGAAAGCTCCAAGTAAAGACATGATGAACACCTTGGCTAGAAGCGTGCTTACTTTATATTCATATGATGAAGCACCTGATGATATCAGTATTCCCAATACATTAAGACAGTGTCTGGAATTAATTGCATTATTTCCGTTGTTATCCGTATATGGATATCAAGCATATCGACACTATCATGATGGAGAGAGCTTAATCATTCATCGTGCTAATAAACGACTATCTACTGCAGAGAATATTTTATTTATGCTTCGTTCGGATAGTAATTATTCTCCACTAGAAGCAAAGATTTTGGATATTGCTTTAGTTTTACATGCGGAACATGGCGGTGGTAATAACTCTACCTTTACTGCACATGTAGTTACATCTTCCGGAACAGATACATATTCAACCATGGCTGCAGCAATCAGTTCGTTAAAGGGTCCTAAGCATGGTGGTGCAAACATAAAAGTGGTGCAGATGTTTGAGGATCTGAAAAGAGTGGTAAAGGATACAAATGATGAAGGTCAAGTTAGGGATT
The DNA here is from genome assembly GCA_023392615.1 of Bacillota bacterium. Taxonomy (GTDB): domain Bacteria; phylum Bacillota; class Clostridia; order Lachnospirales; family Lachnospiraceae; genus Mobilitalea. The sequence goes on from JAEVYT010000030.1 coordinate 651,466, forward strand.
ATTTGAAATCATTACTACATAAACAGGCTTTTGACCGTTCCGGTCTTATCTATGGTATGGGGCATGCTGTATATTCTCTATCCGACCCCCGTGCAAATGTGTTCAAAAATTATGTGGAGCTTCTCTCGAAAGAGAAAGGAAGAGAAGAAGAATTCGCTTTGTATAATATGGTTGAACGACTTGCAGCGGAGGTTATTGCAGAGGAGCGTAAAATCTATAAAGGTGTAGCAGCAAATATCGATTTCTATAGTGGTCTTGTTTATAGTATGTTAGATTTGCCTAACGAATTGTTTACTCCGATTTTTGCAATCGCACGTGTTGTAGGATGGTCTGCTCATCGAATAGAGGAACTAATTAGTGCTGGCAAAATTATACGTCCAGCTTACAAGAGCGTTGTTGAGATTATGGAATATGTAAATTTAGAGGATCGATAATAAGTTATTAATGTAATAAGAAACTCCCTGATTGGATATGGTTTGTAAACCGTACCGATTAGGGAGCTTTTTTTATTGATATTGACGGAATAAATTATATTATGTTGATTCACGTATTTTAATAGAAAAGAATATATTAAATTGTAATACTATATATATTTAAAGGGGGATAATCTTCGAAAGTTTTATGAGAAGACAGATATGAGTATTTATTCTAGGTTTGGAAAAAGAATCGTTGATATTGGGATAGCTTTGATTGCACTAATTATATTATCACCATTGTTCCTTTTTATTGCATTTGCAGTAAAGATAAAAATTGGCAGTCCTATTATATTTAAACAAGAACGACCGGGACTAAATGAGAAAATCTTTATGTTATATAAATTTCGAACTATGACCAATGCAAAGGATAAGCAAGGAAATCTATTAAGTGATTCGGACCGATTAACCAGGTTTGGGAATAGGTTAAGGAAGTCCTCGCTCGATGAACTTCCTGAGTTAATCAATGTATTGAAAGGGGATATGAGCATTGTAGGGCCGAGACCCTTATTGAAAAGATATCTACCATATTTTTATGATTATGAGAGGCTAAGAAGTAAAGTAAGACCCGGTATCACAGGACTATCACAAGTGAATGGCCGAAATGCTTTGTCTTGGGAGGAGAGGTTTGCTACAGATATAAAGTATGTAAAAAACATATCACTTCGAACAGATCTGAGCATTATGCTAAAAACTATTATTGTCGTATTACAAAAGAAAGATGTCTTAATTGGTAAAGAGTTGCATATTAGCGATCTTGATATTGAACGTAGTAGTAAAAATAAGAATGCAGATGTAGACAATAAAGCCAATAATAGACTAATCAAAGATGAAAGAAAAACCATATAAAATTGGGAGTAGATATATATAAATCAAGAAGTAAACTTATGTATTTATAATACGAAAAGTATAGATTAGGGTTGGCTGCAATAAATGATAAATTCTTAAGGTACAACAAAGATTGTTAATAAGGAGGATATCATTTACTGCAGCCTTTATATGTTTTGATAGAGACTGTTAATATATATCGGTTAAGAGCCGGTACCGGTATACGTGGTGGCACCCTTCATCCAGATGCGATAACTTAGGTAAAAGAACGCAATACCGATTAAAGGTGACAGCCAGGTAAGTAAAGGAATACTGTTTGTTCGAAGAAATAGTAAACTCGGATAGTATGCTATAAATGCAATCGGTATAATGAAGGTGAATAGAAATCGAAATACCGGATTAAAGATCGTGATAGGGTACTTTGCATAATCTTTAAATTTATTAGCGGTTACCATGATATAACCGGTGTTAACTACCCAAAAGCATGTTGCCGCTGCGAGAACCATTAAGGCGATGATGAACAAGGATGATGTAATAGCAGCGATTAGTAACTTTAGTAAAATCAAAAATGAAAACGGGAGATGTAGCTTGTTCCAAGCATAGACTAATGTTCCGATTCCGAACGCACACTGGCCAATTCCCTTAATATCAAATACCTCTGAAGTATAGTAGAAGAATAAATTAATAGGTCGGAAGCAATATTTGATAAAATCACCCGAATATACATAAAACCTTAAATCCCAATGATTATCGAATAAGCATTGCACCGGTGTCAGGGCAATCAGGGAAAACCCGTACAAGAATAACATCTCATAATAACTCCATCCCATGATGGAAGGGAAATTCTTATAAATAATCCAGAACGACACAAAACCTAGGATATTAGTAAAGACCAAGCCCACGGTGGATATAATAAAGTCTGCCCGGTAGCTCAACTTGCTCTTTAAATCTTGAATCAATATCTTTTGATATATATTTAAATAAAAGAGTAGACCTTTTCTTTTCATAATATATTAACCTCCGTTTACAGTGATGATTTTTAAGGATTTTTTCCAGAATAAATCACTGATAATTCCCATAACTAATAACCAGAATATCTGAATTGCAATTAATGTAACGCGTTCCTGCATTGACATTCTATAATCGATAAGAAGTCGTAAGGGGGTATTATAGATTGCCTGGAAGGGCAAATACATTACAATTTTACCAAGCAATGCCGGAAAAAAAGCGATTGGAACAACCGCCCCTGATAACAAGGTTACGATTACTTCTTTCATAATATTGATACCCCAGGAGGATTGGGTATATAAGCAGATTGTGGATACAAAAAAGTTAATATAGAAATTGATAATTAAGCCAAACGCTACACCAAATGCAAAAAACAGAAGGTTTATACCTAAGTGAAGTGCTCCCTGTACGATGATTAGCACAACTACAAAGGTTGGTAAAAATGTAATGAAGAAGGACATGATATTACCGCCAAAGTTTAAGAAAAACATGAATTGCCGAAACTTCATTGGTTTAATGATATTCAATACGATTTTTCCGGTTTGAATATCTCTTACAACCTGCCATACCAGATAATCCTCCATAAAATAAAACAAAGCAGTTGCAAGTACTAAATATATAATGGTATCTTGGAAGGTCATTCCATTGACAACAGGGGTGTTTACAGAAGCGTAGATAGCTTTCCACAAAAAATATACAATAACAAGGTAGATTAAATTACCGAGCACTGTCACTGCGGAACCTAAACGAAACTGTAGCGATTCAATCATTCCTGCTCTGGTTAATGTAAAATACTTTTTCAGACTCACCGTAATCCCCCTTCATATATTTTCTTAATAATACTTTCTGTTGAAATCTCTTTCAGTTTCATATCCTTAATACGATACTTATCCTGAAGAGTATTTAAGATATCCATCAATAATACCTCTTCCTCGTTTATCAATATATCAATCCATTCCTCATTTTCAGATATCGCTATCGATGAGGCATTAGGATACTGTGAATGAAGAATCTGTTCTAGAGTTGAAATTCGTTCACTATTCTTATTTTCCTTATTCTCGTCTTGAATCGTATCTGCTAGCATAATCTGCAATGTACGATACGCACCGAAAAAACGCTGTAGATTATCGATTGCATCATCATATAGAAGAGTTCCCTTGTCAATAATTACAATTCTTTTGCATAACGCATCTACATCACCCATATCATGTGTGGTGAGTATGATCGTGGTTTCCTTTTCCCGATTCAAGGTCTTAATTAAATCCCTGATTTTACTCTTCATGGATACATCAAGACCAATGGTGGGTTCATCTAAAAATACTACACCTGGATTATGTAAGAAAGCAGCTAGTATATCACATAGAGTCCTTTGACCAAGAGACATCTGTCTTACCGGTTTATGTAATAGAGCATCCATATCTACTAAAGAGGAATACAGATCCATCATATCCTTATAATCCTTGTCATTCACTTGATAGATATCTTTAAGGATTTTGAAAGATTCGATTACAGGCAAAGCCCACCAAAGCTGAGAACGCTGTCCAAATACTACGCCGATATCCTGTGCATTCTGAGTTCTCTTCTTATATGGAATTCTTCCGTTTACAGTGATTTCTCCATTGGTCGGTTCTAAAACTCCGGTCATCATCTTAATAGTGGTTGATTTTCCAGCACCATTTGGTCCAAGATATCCAACAATTTCCCCTTTTGTGATATCCATCGTAATACGACTAACCGCTTTGATAATGTTATAATCTCTAGAGAATAGATCTCTTAATGAGCCACGTAAACCTTCTCTACGATTTAACACCTTGAATTCTTTCGATACATCTTTTAATGTTATGATATTTTCCATAATCATATCGCTCCCTGTTTTTTTATTACATAATTTTATACTATGGGAATTTAAACTAAGTTAAGGCGGCATTTAATTATAGGTTGGCAGTGAGAGTAAATCCCTTACAAAATTACCTTATATTAGTATAATAAGAACATATGTTTTGTGTCAAGGCATTTTTATAATTTTGGAGTAATTTACTCAATATTACCTATATTTACTAAAATTTTGTAATGGAATAAATTTTCAGAATAAATTAAAACTTATTTGTCCGGTTGTATATTGTTTTTTATACTGCTATAATAGTAAAAATATTTATTCCAAGATAATATTCGGTATTAGAAAATGAGGATGAAAACATGAAAGTACTTATCACGGCAGGAGGGACAACCGAGTCCATTGACAGTGTTAGGAGTATAACCAATACTTCTACCGGTAAGTTGGGGTGTGAAATAGCCAAAGAATTTCAGACGCGTTCGGACGTAAGTAAAATATTTTATATTTGTGGAAGGAATTCGCTATATCCGAATTTGGATAAGATAGAAGTAATATTTATAGATAACGTGGCGAGTCTTGAGGAAGAGGTTTTGAAGATATGTTCAAACAATACCATTGATATCGTTATCCATAGTATGGCGGTGAGTGATTACCGTGTAAAAGCTGTTACAACTTCTTCGAAGATTGCTGAAACGATCAATAAGAATCAGGATAGGATACGTACTCAATCAGTGGATAATGAGTTTGTATCAGATCTATTTCTTAATTCGGATACAGTTTTAAACGGGGAAGGAAAGATTCCATCTGGGATGAATGACTTGATTTTATGTATGGAGCAGACACCTAAAATTATATCCTTATATCAAACAATCGCTCCGAAGGCTACATTGGTGGGTTTTAAATTATTGGATCATGTACCGCATAATCTCTTGATTGATACAGCGTATGGAATTCTCTTAACCAATAATTGTGATTTCGTTCTAGCAAATGATCTTCGAGATATTAGTACATCGCAGCATATCGGTTATCTGTTGGATGAGAATAAAAATTATATAACCTGTACTACAAAAAAAGAAATTGCCAAGGCAATTGTAATGTCAACGAAAGAAAGAAGGAGTAGATTATGAAGGAAATTATCTTAGGCGTTACAGGTAGTATCTCAGCATATAAGGCAGCAGAGATTGCCAATTTATTAACAAAAAATAATCTCAATGTTCATACTATTATGACACAATCCGCGACGAAGCTTATTACTCCATATACATTTCAGTCCTTGACTAAGAACAAAGTGTATACGGAGATGTTTGATGATAACTTTTATCCGGATATACGACATATTTCTCTTGCAAAAAAAGCTGATTGTTTTTTAATTGCTCCAGCAACAGCAAACATCATAGGAAAGATTGCGTCTGGAATTGCGGATGATATGCTTACTACTGTTGTAATGGCAATTAAGGACAAGCCGGTTATCATATGTCCTGCCATGAACACTGCAATGTATGAAAATCCGATTACGCAGGATAATATAAAGAAATTAAAGATGTATGGTTATATATTTGTGGAGCCGAAGGAATCACTTCTTGCTTGTGGTGATATTGGCAAGGGAGCACTCGCTGATATTGATACCATAATTGCAAAAGTAAATGAGGCAATTGGAGAATAAAAATGGACAGAATTAATATAAATCAGATGAATGGGTTTAAAATCGGACAAGCACAAAATGCACAAGCTGCAACAGGATGTACCGTTATCATCAATGAAAAAGGGGCAATATGTGGGGTGGATGTACGTGGCGGTTCGCCGGGTACTCGCGATACGGACGCGCTTAATCCAATTAATAATAGAGAAAAGGTACATGCGATTGTTCTTGCTGGAGGAAGTTCCTATGGACTAGATGCAGCAGGAGGTGTGATGCAGTATTTAGAGGAACATAAAATCGGAAGGGACGTTGGTTTGACCGTCGTTCCAAATGTATGCGGAGCGATTTTATTTGATTTGAAATGTGGTGATTTTAAAGTTAGGCCAGATGCAAAGATGGGTTATGAAGCATGTGTCGATGCTTTTATGAACCACGAATGGGAAAGTGGTAATTACGGAGCAGGGACAGGAGCTACGATTGGTACTACCGGTGGAATAGAACGTGCTATGAAGGGCGGGATAGGAAGCTATGCCTTTCGCTATCAGGATCTATGTGTGGGTGTGGTAATAGCGGTGAATTGTGTTGGAGATATTTATAATCCACATGAAGGAAGAATTATCGCCGGTATGCGCACTGAAGATGGTAAGAGCCTCTATGGAAGTGAAAGAGCAATTCTGGAACGATATCATAAAAAAGCGGATTTATTCAGCGGGAATACTATGATTGGGACTATCCTCACAAATGCAAAGCTAAATAAATCACAGATGACAAAGCTGGCAGCAGTTGCACAAAACGCTATTGCGAGATGCGTCAGGCCTGCACATACCATATTTGATGGAGATACATTGTTTGCAATGAGTAGCGGAGAAGTGGAAACCACGCTAGATGCAGTAGGAATACTGGCTTGTAGGGCGATGGAATATGCGATTCTTGATGCGATAAGCTCTGCCGAAACAATCGGATGCTTTTTATCATGGAAGGATTTTAAGTAAAAGTGTGGGTTGCAGTTTGAGAATAGTATGCTATAATACTCTTTATTCATTATTACGACGAGGGTATCGTTTATGACATCAATTACATTGAAACAACGAATTATGATATTGCTTATAACGATTACGTTAATCCTATCAGGAATGTGTAACCTATATCAGGATACAGATTCCTTTTTGTCGTACTCACATTCCGCTCACATATTATCTGTTTCCGAATTTGATAAGCAAATGGATTCCTTTCATGTGAGACCGGGTGTTATAACGGATGAAATAAAAGCTAGTATTATATCCGAAGTAAAGGAAGAACTTCCTTCCAAAGCCAATGTTATTAAGAGCTTTATTGCATTTTTGATATTATCGATGGTTCCTATTATTGTAGGAATCGTCTTAAGTATATTGTTGCAACATGTATTAGAAAATAAAATGTATCTCATAACATATATCCACAAGTCGGACGGTAAGAAAGGAGACAGGTCAAGCATTTTAACGGCATAATAAACTGAATAGAAAAGAGGATTATTTATGAAGCCAGGTAAAAAAATGCTTGCTGTCATATTTCTAGTGATTGCTGCAATTATCTATATTGCGGGATTCGGTTTGGGAAATAACATCAAGAGTGTGTTTGACATGCGTTATGGTATCGATATTAGAGGTGGAGTGGAGGCGATTTTTGAACCCCAGAATCTGAAGAGACAACCAACGGAGAAGGAATTGGATTCTGCGCGTGAAATTATTGAATCTAGACTGGATGCACAAAATATTACGGATCGTGAAGTGACCGTTGATAAAAACGGTGGTTATGTAATTGTACAATTCCCATGGAAGTCCGGTGAAACTAACTTTAATCCGGAGGACGCAATTAAGGAATTGGGACAAATGGCGCAACTTACCTTTCGGGCACCGGACGGGAAGGTGTTAGTAGAAGGAAAATATATAAAAAATGCCGCTCCGAAAGTGGGCAATTCCGGTGCGACAACAGATTATCAGGTGGCACTAGAATTTAATGCTGAGGGAGCAAAGCTATTCCAAAAAGCAACCGGAGAGCTTATCGGAAAGCAATTGAGCATCTATATGGATCAGAACTTGATTTCCAGTCCTACCGTACAGAGCCAAATTTCTGGTGGTCAGGCTGTGATAACGAACCTGGATAGCATGAAAGAGGCAAAACAACTTGCTGAAAAAATTAATGCCGGTTCTTTACCTTTTTCATTGAAGACAACAAATTTTCAAACAATTAGTCCGTCTCTTGGTAGTAATGCGTTAGGTGTTATGGTAGCGGCAGGAGTAATTGCTTTCTTTGTAGTATGTGCATTTATGATGATTTATTATAAGCTTCCCGGTGTGATTGCATGTATAACATTGGTGATGCAGATGTTGTTGCAGCTGCTGGCAATATCAATACCTCAGTTTACGTTAACTCTTCCTGGTATTGCCGGTATTATTTTGACACTTGGGATGTCAGTAGATGCCAATATTATTATATCGGAACGAATATCGGAAGAATTGATGAATGGCAGATCGATATTAGATGCGGTAAAATCAGGTTATAAGCATGCATTCACATCAGTACTGGATGGTAATATAACGACTGCCATCGTAGCGGTTATTCTTATGATATTCGGATCTGGATCAATGCTTAGTTTTGGATACACTTTATTAATTGGTATGTTTATTAATTTATTTACCGGTGTTACGGTGTCAAGACATCTTTTGTTAAGCTTTATAGATAATAAAAGATGGAATAAGGAGAAATATTTCCGCAAGAAGAAACAGAAAAAATCTAAACCCTTTTATCAGAAGAAAATCATCTATGCCATTATATCCGGAATTATATTTTTGATTGGAGTTGCAGCTGTCTTTGGCAGAGGAGTTAAACTCGATACTCAATTTACCGGAGGAGCGGTACTTAGTTATACGGTATCAAATGATGCAGATATGGATCTGATTCAAAAAGCTATCATGAAGCAGACCGCAAGACCTGTTACCGTACAGGTTACAAAGGATAATATAACCGGAACGGAAAAACTCTCAATTACCCTTGCTGGTAAGGGAGGGCTGTCGCCGGAGGATCAGAAGGCTATCACGAAAGCAATTAATAGTACATCACCTAATGTAAATGCAAAACTTTCACAAACATATGCGGTGGAGCCGTATATTGGAGCAAAGGCACTAAAGAATGCAGGGCTTGCTATCTTGTTCTCGTTTATCGCAATTGGATTGTATATAGCAGTACGATTTACTGTTTTATCCGGTTTCTCCGCAGGGGTTATGGCTGTTGTCTCACTTATCCATGATTTTGCAGTGGTGTTTTTTGCATTTGTTGTATTCGGAATTCCGTTAAATGATGCATTTGTGGCGGTGGTACTAACAATTATCGGCTACTCGATTAACGATACAATTGTAATCTATGATCGAATACGTGAAAATCGTAAAGTGAATTCATCCTTATCCTTTGTTGAAATGGTAAATGACAGTTTATCTCAAACATTAGGTAGATCAATTAATACGGTATTAATGACGGCTATTTGTATTCTCATCATTCTGATTACATCCTCCATTTACCAGATTGATTCGATAATAGAATTCTCATTACCGATGCTGATTGGTGTAGTGATTGGATGTTATTCCTCGATTTGCATCGCAGTTACCCTATGGGCAATGTGGATTAGAAGGAAAGAAGCGCGCAATTAACGCAGTGGTATAATTTTCTTACTGATAAATAATTAATTTTGAAAGAGCTGTTGGAAGGAATGATTTCTCAACGGCTCTTTCGCACGAATATAGCCAAGAATGAAACATAAATAGATAAAATATGGTGTAAATATTCTCTTTCTGCAAGAATTTATGGTAAATTAGGCATAATTACGGGTTGAAAACTGCAAAGATTTGGTATATTATTTAAAAAGAGCGCAAAATGACGAGATGTGTCATGGGAATTTGGATATAAGCAATGATAAGGTAAAATCACAGAAGTTGATTTTTCCCGAATTATTGCTTATTTTGCTTTAATACCACGTTGACCAGTTTGAAAAGGAGTAATCATGAGTTTAAAATTCAAAAAAAAATACGGAGCAGCTTTGCTTATCCTTTCTCTTGTCGTTCAGAATCTATTGTTTAATAGTACGGATCAGGTATATGCCACAACGACGGGAACAGTAACAGCAACAAAACTTAATGTGAGAAGTAGTACTTCAACATCGTCAAGTATTGTAAAGGTTAATGGAAGTTATGTTTATTTGAAAAAAGGGGCAAAAGTTCCCATTCTCAGTTCAAAGGGAAGTTTTTATTATGTATCCTTGAATTTTAATGGAAAGTCTATTAAAGGATATGTTCATAGAGACTATATAAAAATTACTTCAGCAAAGCCTACACCTAAACCTACTCCAAAGCCGGTAAAAAAGCCTACACCAACGCCTGTTCCAAAACAATCGGGAACAGTCGGATTTCCGTTTAGTGGTAAGGTTACAGCTTCTTCACTAGTTATCAGGAGTGGAGCAGGTACTACATATAAAAGCCTCGGCTCATTAGCAAAAAATAATTCGGTAAGTGTAGTTGGTGATACCACAATCGGTAACACGAAATGGTATAAAATAACTGTGAAAAAAAATAATAAGACAATAACTGGCTATGTATCTGCATATTATGTAAAGAATTCGTATAACAAAGCTTTGAATGCTCAGATTTTAGCATCGAAGGTTAGCGTTAGTACGAAGGCCGGAAGCACGTCATATGTTAAAAATACAAGTAAAAAAATAATTTCTTTAAACAAAGGCACTAATATAATTGTAAAAAATGAAACCATCATAGGATCGAATAAGTGGTATCAGATTACCTTTAAGCAGGGTAATGTTAGCTACACCGGTTACATACAAGCTAATAAGTTTGTTTTTAAGTCTCTTATTACGCCAACGCCGACCAAGAAGCCAACGCCGACACCGACCAAGAAACCAACGCCAACGCCGACCAAGAAACCAACGCCGACTCCAATACAGTCTAATAATCAGCCGCCTGCCAATGCTGGAACAATACCAAAGGAAGGTACTGTATTTGAGGTAAGTAATCTGAAAATATATGATAGTATTACAACACCAACTTCTGGATATGTATGTAATACAGACTTTGTGTTCAATGTATTTGGTTATAACACGTCATCAAAGACAATGAGTTTTCTTAATGACAGTAATGGTAAACCGATTAAACTAAAAAGTGCTCAAGCTGTAACGGTGACTCAATCTATCATATTGAATTATGAACGCTATTATAAAATAGATTTTACCTATAATGGAGCAAAGAAAACCGGTTACGTAATGCCATCAGTGATATACATTCCATCAAAGGAATCACCGGTGCCGACACCAAAGCCTTCAACACCTTCGGTCACTCCTACCAAGGCACCGCTAAACAGTACTCAATTTGAACAGGCATTAACAACAGAAAAGTTCCCGGAAAGCTATAAAACTTATCTGCGATCACTCCATAATCAGTATCCACAGTGGGTATTTAAGGCTTATCATACTGGCCTTAACTGGGAGGATGTGATTAAAGCAGAAAATAAGACGGGCGTCAATTTAATTCCTAATACTAAGGGGCTTGAGTGGTTATCTATGGAGGGAAGTGCTTATAACTGGAACACAGATAAGTTCACCGTATATGACGGGTCATACTGGGTGACTACATCTAAGGCCGCGCTTGAGTATTATATGGACCCTCGTAATTTTATTACAACGAACGGTATATTCCAATTTGAATTATTAAAGTATCAAAGTGTCTATCAGGATATCACAGGTGTAAATAATATTTTGAAAAGTACAGCATTTGATAAGAAATACAGCTTCACTAATAATTATGGTATAAAAAAGGATTATAGTTATGCGGAATCATTTATAAAAGCAGCATTGTATTCCGGTGTAAGTCCATATCACTTGGCATCAAGATCGAAACAGGAAGTACTCAGTAGTGCTACAAGTTTTAGTGGAAGTGCATCCGGTACATATTCAGGATATACGGGATATTATAATTTTTATAATATTGGAGCCACGAACAGTTCGGGTGGAGGTGCAATCGCGAATGGACTTACCTTTGCCAAGAATACATCTGTTACGGTTACCAATACACAATACATGCTTCCATGGAATGACAGATTCAGTTCAATAGTCGGTGGTGCTTTCTGGATCGGAAGCCGTTATATCAACAGAGGACAGGATACAGTATATCTTCAGAAATTCAATGTGACGAATATTTCAAGATATAGCCATCAGTATATGAGCAATGTAGAAGCACCTTATGCAGAAGCAAAGAAAGTAAAAAGCGCGTATAACAGTTTGTTAAATACACCAATTGTATTTTCAATACCTGTATATTTGAATATGCCATCAAAACCTGTTCCGATACCGGCACCGATGAAAAATCCAAATAATCGAATCAAAACACTTTCAGTGAAGAAGACAGACGGAACTACCTTAAATCTGACACCTACATTTAGCCAGACAACACAAAATTACAATATTGCTGTAGATAATAAGGTGAGCAGTGTAGTAATTGGTGCATCCGCGGCAAGCTCAAAAGCTACAGTCAGTGGAACGGGAACAAAATCACTGAGTGTAGGGCAGAATAAGATAGTTGTTGGAATTAAAGCAGAAAATGGCTCAATTGCCAATTATACGATAAACATAGAACGGAAGAAATAATATATAATATTTACACTAGTGAATATTATTGGTGGGTTTCTAGATGATGTTTTTTTGTAATTTTTCCTTGACTATAACTATAATCCGTACTATACTAATGACGGTTGAACAACTATTCAATCGTCATTAGTATAGGAGGATTTATGATATAGTTGATTGGCATTATAGAAGTGATAATATTTTATATTGCATATTACAAAATACTTTTTAATCATTGATTGGAGAAAAAGAATGACAGATCGAAAGATACCGGATTTTAAAGCGCTAGAGAATAGTATTATTGATGTAATAAAGGAAGAACAGATAAAATTAGGGTACCGAAGTGAAACCATACGCTTATATTACCCATTAGAGTCCATACAAAAATTATTAGGGAAAGAATATGATACGTCTACGTTCAATGTTGTTTTGGATGGATTTTGTGACTCGGTTAAGGAACGTTTGGGTGAGGTAATTCATTCCCATCAAGGCAGCAGATATTGTTTTGTAATTCCTGCTATTGGAGTAACATTTGTACACGAAAAGGTGGAGGAAAACTACTTTTTGGTAGAGTTTATTAATAAAATGAACCATCACGGATGTACACTTGAAGAAATACTTGATTTATTTAATCGTTACAGTGATAAGGTTGTATTTGAAAAAACAAATCATGGTGAATTTGACTATTTGATTTATTTTGAAGATGGAATACCGGATAGATATCGATATTGCTTGAAATTTGAGCATGGTCATGCGATATATCATCGTTTCACAAAAGATGATTATGAGAGTTTTGATTTTGATTAATAAAATAATTTGATATTTCAACATAAGAAATAGTGCATATTAAACAAATTGAGTTAGTAATTATTGCTAAAATTGTTTCGATATGTGCTCTTTTTTTGTGATTTAATTGATTGATGTAAATATTATGATATAATACAGTGGTAATCAAGTAGATATTAGAATAACAAGATAGGATTATGACGGTGGTGTGATGAAAAATATCTTACAAAAGGACTTTAAGGGGTTAAAGTCAAGAAAAACAGTATTTATAGTATTAGGAGTATTGCTGAGTATCATATTATGCTCATGCAAGAAGGTTGATGATGATCAGAAAACTATATTCTTGCAGCATGAGAAAAAGGACGTGTACAATTATTCATATGTTAAACGAGGTGATGTGGAATTGTCGTTTGAAGTATTGTGTAATTATGTCCAATCCAGGAGTGAGAATTATACCTTCGCAGTAAAGGATAGAATGATTCAGAATATCTGTGTTAACGAAGGAGAGCAAGTACAAAAGGGACAAGTTTTAGCAGAACTGGATAATGATAATGCTGAGGCAAAGATGAAAGAAAGTAATTACATAATCAAAAAGAATTCCTTATTGATTAAGCAGACTCAACAACAGAAGGACTTGGATTTAAAGGGAGCGAAAGATATTTATAATGCATCTCCAAAATCAAGTCAGGATAAGAGCACTTATGATAATAAAGTGAATGAGATTGATGCTACGTACAATCAAACAATCGAAGATTGTAAAAATGCAATTGAGATTGAGAGACTCAAATTAAAATCTTATAATAAAACGATAGCACAGAGTAAGATTGTTTCAGGAATAACGGGCACGGTGTCTTTTATTAAAGCTAATCTGGTTGGAACCTATTCTGATCCAGAAGATGATGTGATAAAAGTAGTAGATAATACAAGCTGTGTATATGAAACCAAAGATGTTAAGTATATGAAGTATTTTAAGGATATGAAACAAATAGATCTGCACGTTAAAACTTCCGATGCAGATAAGGTATATCAAATAACGCCAACTGAGTTGTCCAAGTGGAAAGATCTTATGATGTTTCGCGTAGTTACCCCAAATTTCAATCCAAAGGTTGGAGATAATGGTTATATCTATGCAATAATGGGACATAAAGAGAATGTATTATATGTAGATACCCAAGCAGTTCATAAGGCGAAAGATAAGTATTATGTTTATGTTAGGGATAATAAGGGTAACCGACAGATGAAATATGTGACTATCGGCTTGAAAGGTAATAAAACGATTGAAATCGTAAGTGGTTTAAAAGAAGGCGATAAAATTATTATTACTATGGATAGTTTGTGGGGTGAATAATGAGAAAGCAAATTATAAAGAAAATAACAGTTTACATATTAATATTATCATTAGCTCTTATTACTACCGGATGCGCTAGTCCTAAAAGTGTTCAAACCTCTAAAGGGCTTACTGCTAAGGATCTGATTGAACCAGTAGCGGCACATGATACTTATGTGAAAGCATTCTATGGAGATATTATGAATGTGGATGTTCTGAATGGAAGAGTCAGTCCTGATGTGAAGTATCTATCATTTGATAAGTCAGTTACTTTTGGAGAGTATTGTGTAGACAGAGGAGATAAAGTGAAAAAAGGAGATGTTCTCGCTAGGTCATATACGGCAGGAACAGAGGGGATGCTAAAGGATCTTAAGAAGCAGCTGCAGGATTTAAAGGATAAATTCAATTATGATAATTCCACTAAAGAATATCAGCTATCCATACTTAAGGATCAACTTAGTATGATTGATAAGAGTAAAAATAGAGATGAATATGTTTCAAAACAAGCTGAGATTGATAAAAGTCAATTATTAATCAGTCAATCAAATGATCTTGAAAAATTGGAAGAAAACCACTTAAAAGATCAGATATCAGATTTAACAGGAAGTAATGCTGTTTATGAAGTAAAAGCACCATATGACGGTTATATTGTCAGTTTAATGAATGTTAAGCAAGGGGATATCATTTCAACAGCGGGAAAGGTAATTGGTTTTGCAGATACTACTAAGGCTGTGGTTCAGACGAATTTTATAGAACCCAGTGTAGCATCACAATATGTTAGAATGTTTATGATGATTAATGGCAAAGAATATAAAATTAAATATACACCATATAGCGATACTGATTATAAAAGTATTACAGCAGCAGGAGATACTCCGATCGGTAATTTTTCATTTACAAATAACACGAATGATACATTAATTGGTTCATTTGCAACCGTGGTTTTAGTTAGGGAAGAAAAAAAGCATGTTCTCTGCATACCCAATGAATCAATCAACCAGGATAACTCCGGTCAGTACATATTCAAAATTGAGAACAATAAAAAGGTTCGATACGATATTAAAACAGGTATCTCAGATGGGGTATATACAGAAATCCTTGATGGCGTTAAGGAAGGAGATAATGTATTCACTTGGGATAATAATAAAGATGCTACATTTTCTAAGGATGCGGTGAAAAAGGGTGATTTTTCAAAAGAATACAAAACAGGAGGTGAAAAAGTATGGCTAAATGAAAAGCCGATCACTTTGGACACCGAGGGTACCAATGTAGTATTTAATTCCTTTGCAGTTAGAGAGAGGAATAAGATAAAAGCGGGACAGACAATTGCATATGTAGTATCTTCCGCGGATGATGTTACTCTGGTTGAAAAGAAATTCGAATTAAATGCTCTTAAAAAGAAAATATCTGGGATAGATGTTAGTTATAATGCATCAATGAGATTAAAGAAGAATGAATTGAACAATTTGAAGTCAACCTTTGAACGTAATATTAAAAATACAGAGATTAAGCTACTAAAACTTGACTATGATTATCAAAAATCAGAATTAGATAAACAGCGTCAAATTCTGGAACAGGAAGTTTCGAAGATATCAGCGATGTCAAAAGTATCGAAAATCGTTGCAAAAGAAGATTGTGTTATTACTGGTTTAGGACATTTATCAAAAGGTGATATCATACAGCCAACAACAATCATAGCAAAGACAGCGAAAATCAATGACTTTTATATCGCGATAACTGATGATCAATGTCCGCTGAATTATGGGCAGAAGGTTAAAGTGGTAGATGATAGTAAAAGTAAAACAGATGGTATGGTTATTACTACTTGGAATGATTCTCTTCCCACACAGTTAAAAAATCCTGGAGTTTTAATTAAGGTAAACGATTTTACAAAGGTTAATCATAATTTTATGACCACGTTAGCGCAGACAAATATAGCTAAAAACGTTATAATGATCGACAATTCTTATGTTTTTACCACGGAAAGATGTTCCTATGTGAAATATAAGGATAAAGATGGTAAGATTGTACGAAAAGTTTTTATACCGGGTGGCTCTGATGAGAAGTATTGTTGGGCGGTAACCGATATACCAGAGGGTTTGGAACTGATGAAAAATACAGAAAAGTAGAGGATATGGCGTAAATGTTTCAATATTTATTACAAAAAATAATTAATAAAAAATGGATGATTATTAGTCAATTGATTGGCATTGTTTTATTAATCGGAATAGCAACGTCAAATCCTATGTATTTGAATGCGGCACTTTCCCGAATGTTGACTGATGAATTCAATGCAAAGGTTGAAAAAAATCAAACCTGGCCATTTGAGATAGTTACATCAAAAGATTTTGACGTTAATACAAAGACAGCAGATGTGAATAAGGTTAATGACTTTATGCAACAGATTCCAGATAGCTTCAATGCTAAAACACACAATACAATTCGTTATTCACAACTTGATACGAGTTTGGCAGAGTCCCTTCTTGGAAGAGAAGAAAACAGTAAAAAAGTTTATAATGTTGCATCCATGACGGATATGGAAAAGCATATTAAAATTGTATCGGGTAAAATGTATTCGAATGAAATTAAGGATGGGAAGATTGAAGCGATAGTTAGTGAAGCAGCTATGGTATCGTTGGATGTACTGTTGAACGAGGAGCTTAAGTTAAAATCTTTTAAATCACCGGATGGCAAGCCGATTATTATAAAGATTGTCGGAGTATATAAAGAAGCAGATCCGAGTGATATGTTCTTTACTACAAAGCCAGATCGATATACAAGTCAGTGTTTTATACCGTCGTCCATATTTGACAAAATGTTTTTATCAAAGAGCCTTCAAACAATAAAAATGAACGTTACTTGGACTTCACAAATGGAGTACAAGAATATGGATATTCATAATATTGGTCATATTCTAAAGAAAACATACGATATCAGCGGAGGAGAATATAAAAATACTTTAAAGTCTACGAATTATATTAATGTTTTAAAGGATTTCGATAGTAAAATGGATCGAATTCGTACCACTTTTTGGATTCTCCAGGTTCCGTTATTGATATTACTATGTGCCTTTTTATTCATGATATCCGGTCAAATGTTGAAGATGGAGCAAAGTGAAATATCTGTTATGAAAAGTCGTGGTGCCAGTCGATTGCAGATTATAGCGCTGTATTTTTACCAAAGCTCTATATTGGCAGTAATCGGTTTATTAATAGGAATCCCATTAGGTCGATTGTTTACCGGAGCACTTGGAAGTACCAATGAATTTTTACAATTTTCAAGCTTAAGAAATCTTAATATTCAATATACCTATGATATATTTTTATCTGCTTTTGCTGCCGCAATCTTAACGATTCTGGTAACCATTATACCGGTATTCCGGTTTAGTGATATCTCAATTGTAGCATTGAAGCAACAAAAGTATCAAAGTAAGAATCCTTTTTGGGAACGCTTTTTCTTGGATTTTATCTTAATTGGAATTGCGTTGTATTGCTATTATACCTATTCAAAGAATACCACTAATATAGTGGCTACCGTAGTAACAGGAAAAGGGGCGGAACCATTATTATACTTAGGAAGTTCCATCTTTGTATTGGGACTGGGTATGTTTTATATGAGAATACAGCCATTACTGATTAAATTGATCTATTTTATCGGGCGGAATCATTGGAAGCCTGCTTCCTATACTTCGTTCCTTCAAACAATCAGAGTTGGTAAAAAACAACAGTTTATTATGCTGTTTATGATTATGATGGTATCCCTTGGTATCTTTGATTCTGTTGTTGCCAGAACGATTGTTGTAAATGCAGAAAAGAATATTCGCTATTTAGATAGCGCTGATGTATCATCGTTAGAATTATGGAAAAATAACGGAACAGGTTCTTCGATGGCACTGCCGTTTACCTATTACGAACCAGATTATGATAGATATGCTACAATTAAAGGTGTTAACAAAACAACAAAAGTAGTAATTGATAAACAGGCTTATATTAAGACCTCTGCTGAAGAACTAAAGGGTAATTTGACGCTGATGGGAATTCAAACGAAGGAATTTGGTAGTATGATTTCTCTACCAGATAATTTAAACAGCGAAAATTATTACAAACAATTAAATAATATGGCTAAGGCTTCTAATAATATACTGGTATCTTATAATTTTAAAGATAAGCTTGGTTATCATATCGGAGATAAAATAGAGATATATAATCATAAGGATAATGATTATACCGGAACCATATGTGGATTCTTTAAATATTGGCCAACCTATAAGGATAAGAAACCTATCATTACAGAGGATGGTAATTTTAAAGAAGATGATCTTTATATGATTGTTGCGAATATAGCATCTCTGCAGGATACTCTAGGAGTAATACCGTATTATGTATTTATGGATTTTAAAGGTGATACGAAGGCTTATTATGATTTTGTCGCTAAGAATGAACTATTAATATCTGATTATACTGACATGACAAAAGATTTGGATGGGATTAGAACGGATACACTATTCCAGGGAACGAATGGTATTCTGACGATGAGTTTTATCATTATTCTGGTACTATGTGTAATAGGATATTTGATTTATTGGATTCTATCGATCAGATCCAGAGAATTACTATTTGGTGTATTACGAGCGATGGGTATGAGAAAGAGGGAAATCAATCAGATGTTGATTAGCGAACAAATTTTCTCGGGAATATTCCCGATCATCGCAGGAGGATGTATCGGATACTTTGCTTCTGTATTATTTGTACCTTTATTGCAGACGGCATATGCAACCTCAGATCAGGTGCTTCCATTAAAATTATTGATACGATCTGATGATATGATAAGATTATTTATCGTTGTCTTAATGGTACTATTAGTCAGTTTAGGTGTAATTATGAGAATTGTATCAAAATTAAATATTACAAATGCTTTGAAACTGGGCGAGGATTAATAATAATTCTGTGTAGCCCTAGAAAAAGGAATGCACGAGTGAGAATGAGGTAAAATATGAATCAGTCATTAATTAATGTCGAACACGTAAACCAAATATTTAATAAGGGTCGTTCTAATGAATTTCAAGCTCTGAAAGATATTAACTTTCAGATCGAAGAAAAAGGTCTGATTATTCTTCGAGGTAGATCTGGTTCGGGTAAAACAACTTTGTTAAATATATTGGGAGCATTAGATTATCCGGAAAGCGGTATCGTAAAATTCGATGATGTGAATATCACAGAGATGTCGGAAGCAAAAAGAGAACAGCTAAGACGTGAGCAGTTTGGATTTGTATTTCAGTCCGTATCGTTGGTTCCGATGATGAATGCCTATGAGAATGTTGAATTAGCTATGCGACTTGCAGGTATGAATGAGAATCGAAAAGCCAGGGTTGAAGAATCTTTGAATATGGTTGGTCTTGGTAATCGTATGACGCATATGCCGGCTGAAATGTCAGGTGGTGAGCAGCAAAGAGTAGCAATTGCTAGAGCAGTATCTCATAAACCAAGAATTATTTTTGCAGATGAGCCGACTGCTGAATTAGATACTCAAACTGCACACGAGGTGCTCAAGCTATTTAAAGAAATGATAGAAAAAGAAGGAATTACTATCGTAATGACAACCCATGATATAAGCTTAATGAACCTTGGCGATATGTTAATTCAGTTAGAAGACGGTATGGTGAAAGAGGTAAGTAAAAGATAACAGGGTTTTATATCCGCCAAAGGAAAGGGTAATGATATGGCTGAAGCAATGGTTAAGTCAGACAACTTAGTCAAAATATATAAGACAAAGGACATAGAGGTTCTAGCTCTCCAAGGACTTGATTTAAACGTAGAAGCTGGTGAATTTATGGCTATAATCGGCAATAGCGGAAGTGGTAAAAGTACATTTCTTAATATGATTGGTGGGCTGGATCGACCAAGTGCCGGAAAATTATATGTGGATGGTAAGAATCTGTTTACAATGACCAATAAGGAACTAGTAGATTATAAAAGAAATACGGTAGGTTTTGTATGGCAGAACAATGCCAGAAATTTAATTCCATATCTTTCTGTATTGGATAATATCAAAATGCCAATGCAGTTCAATAGCTTAAAGGAAAAGAAAGAAAAATCATTAGAGCTCTTAGATATGGTTGGATTATCAAAGAAAAAAGACAATAAACTATACCAACTCTCAGGTGGTGAGCAGCAACGTATTGCAATCGCAATTGCATTAGCAAATTCTCCAAAGGTATTATTAGCAGACGAGCCTACAGGTGCTGTCGATCGCGCTACCGCAGATACAATTTTTGATGTATTTAGACGATTAAACAGAGAGCTTGGTCTTACCCTTATTGTGGTTACACATGACGTAGAGTTATCTTCAAAGGTTGAACGTGTGGCCGCTATCCGTGATGGGAAAATCAGTAGTGAGCTTCTGTTAAGGGAGGCTGTTGATTTGGATGCAGAAGATGCTCATATAGATGGATGGGGAAGAAAAACACATCAGAAGGAATATGTTGTAGTTGACAGAGCGGGACGTATCCAGATTCCAAGAGAAGTATTGAATGAAATGGAGCTGGATGGTAATAAGATGGTATTGGATTTTAAGGACGGAAGAATTACAATTGATAGACCTTAATAACAAGTAGTGAGGATATCCGATAACGGGTAATTATAAAGAGTGTGGTATTTGTTGATTTAAGTAATTTTAGGGGACGTTTTTCAGTTGTATTAAGGCTGAAAGATGTCCCTTTTATTGAATGGGAATATCTGATTGACCTTCAGCTACAGTTATTTACGTGAACGGATTGACAATTATTAAATTAAGGTGTAGACTAAAAACACTTAATAAAGCAACTTTATAAAGACTATTAATTATTGGGAAGGAGATTTTTATGGCAACTGGGTTCTTAATCATTATTTACATGGCATTTATTAGTTTAGGGTTACCAGATTCATTACTTGGATCTGCTTGGCCTATGATATGGCCAGATATGAACACATCGTTTGGTACTGCAGGCATCATTACAATGGTGATATCGGGAGGTACAATAATCTCGAGCTTACTCAGTGGAAGAATTATAAAAAAATTTGGCACAGGTAAGGTGACCTTAATCAGCTGTTTACTAACCGCAGCGCCATTAATGGGATTTTCAATCGCTCCTTCTATTCTATGGATCATATTATTAGCGATACCGCTTGGATTAGGTGCTGGTTCTGTAGACTCAGCCCTGAACCATTATGTAGCTGAAAATTATAAAGCACATCATATGAATTGGTTACATTGTTTTTGGGGAGTTGGTGCTACCACCGGTCCAATTATAATGTCTTACTATACTACAAAGCATAATTCTTGGAGAGAAGGTTATATGGCTGTATCGATCATACAATTTGCATTTGTAATTATCCTATTTATTACCCTTCCACTCTGGAAGAAGGTAGCGCAGATCCACGAGCGAGAAAAAATGAATCAAGAGCCTGTGGATGCGATTCACATGGATAATTCGATGCAACCACTTAACCAAACAAAACAGAGTATATTTAAAATCAAAGGTGTTAAATTCACACTATTAGCATTTTTATTGTATTGCGGTACTGAAATCACAGTGGGTTTGTGGGGCGCCAGCTACTTAGTTGGGGCAAGACACATCTCCGCAGAACGAGCCGCTGGATGGGTTTCCCTTTATTACGGTGGAATTACTACCGGAAGATTAATTACCGGTTTTATAACGATGAAAGTAAGTAATCGTGTATTGATCCGATGTGGTCAATTTATTGCTTTGGTAGGTGGATTTTTATTATTACTTCCGTTACCGGTTGTATGTTCTCTGATAGGATTTGTTTTAATTGGACTTGGACTTGCGCCGATTTATCCCGGTTTGATCCATGAAACACCGAAACGCTTTGGAAGCGAGAATTCTGCTGATTTAATCGGATATCAGATGGCGGTTGCTTATACTGGAAGCACATTTTTACCACCATTGTTTGGGGCATTAGCAATGAATACAAGCGTAGCTGTTTTGCCAATTATTATCTTAGTTTATGTTGTATTCATGCTAGCTAGTACGGAACGAGTGAACAAACTATTATCCTTAAATAGTGTGAGGAGATAAATGAATGGATAAAAAGAGTAATATTATAAAGGATATTAATCTGAATAGGATACGTAAAGCTTTAAAGGAAATAGGTGTCGCAACGAAACCACAATTATCGGAAGTAACAGGTCTTAGTGTGGTTACAGTAAATTCACTTATAAAAACTTTAATTAATAATGGCGAGATCATAACGGACGAGATGGTAAGTTCAGAAGGAGGGCGCCCTGCCTTATCTTATCGATTTAACTCATTTTTCCGCATGGCATTGACAATAAATATGCAAGAGTATAAGGGAAAGGATACTGCCTTCTATTGTGTGATTAATTTAAGAGGAGAAGTGGTAGAGCGTAAGGAACAGATTTTATACGATGTTAATCTAGAATCATTTGATTTGTATATTGAAGATCTACTAAACCGATATCCAACCATTCAAGTGATATACTTCGGTATTCCGGGAGAGGAAGTCAAACAAAGATTAGTAATCTGCGATTATGAGAAGCTGCGAGATCAGTCCTTGTCCGGATATATTAGTGATCAATTTCATATACCTGTAATATGTGAAAATGATATTAATGCTGCTATTAATGGATATTGTTATAAGAATGAAATCCGCAAAGATCAATGTGTTGTCGGACTTTATTTTCCTGAAAAATACCCACCAGGAGCGGGGGTTTATTTAGACAATCACATATATAAAGGAAGGGACGGATTGGTGGGTGAAATCAAATATTTACCATTAGGTATTAATTGGGATACCTTTGATTTCGATCCTGAGAAGGTACAAGATATTATAGTTAAAACGGTACAAACGTTTCAATGTTTGTATAATCCAAACAAAATCATACTTTATGGAGACGGAGTGAAAAGTAATATCAAAGAGCTTCTGGAAAATCGTTGCAGAAGCAAAGTTGAAAAGATGATGGTTACTGATATAATTTTATCTAACGAATTACATTTAGATTTTGAGGAAGGTATTAACGCGATCGCTTTAGACTACATTGATACCGTAAGATAGCGTACGCGTATGTATTATATGGGAGGGTATGTATGGAGAGTTTAACGAAGAACAAACAGAGTAGGAAGACAATCGAAGAGATGGTAAGTCGTAGCTTTCAGGGGTGTGAACTAGCAAAAGATGTGGATGCAGTCTCCGAGATGAAAGAAGGATGGTTTAATGTAGCCTATAAGGTGAAATTATCGGATGGAAGAGATACCGTTTTAAAAATTGCACCTCCTGTGGTTGCTGAAATCATGACTTATGAAAAGAATATCATGAAAACCGAAGCGAATATGATGAAACTAGTCGGGGAGCTTACGGACGTAAAGGTTCCATTTGTATATTATTATGATGATAAAAGAGATATCTGTGATTCTGATTATTTCTTTATGGAATTATTGACCGGTGATAATTATGGGAATGTAAAAGGTGAATTACCTGAAGAGGTACAGAAAAAGATAGACTTTGAAATTGGTTGTAATGTAAGAAAGATAAATAATATTCCGGGAAAGGATTATTTCGGTTATGAAGGGAATGTTGATTTAAGGGGAGCTACATGGAAAGAAGCTTTTTTAAAAATGATGGTAGCACTTTTAGAGGACGGAAAAAGAAAAGAGATAAAGCTTAATTATTCTTATGATATGCTTCGATCAATAATATTTGAGTATGAACTCTATTTAGAAGAGGTTAATGAACCACGATTGGTACATTGGGATCTTTGGGATTCTAATGTATTTGTAAAAGAGGGTAAAGTAATAGGTTTACTGGATTTTGAACGTGCATTATGGGGTGATCCGTTAATGGAAGCTCATTTTCGTACAATGGAGCCCGAGAAGTTACATGGGTATGGAAAGTGGAAATTTACGAAAGGTGAAGAAATCCGCTGCAAATTATATGATATATATTTATCCTTGATTATGATAATAGAGAGTTTCTATAGGAAATATGATACGGATGATGCATATAATTATGGCTGCGAGAATTTATCCAAAGCAGTGGATTGGTTGATGATGGAAAATAAGAGTAAAAGGAAGTATTAAATATGATCATACAGGATCTTCGCTCACTGGGTTTTATTAGAAAGCTATCCATCAATTAGATAATGATACTGCCATAGAATGTTATTATAATGATGATATACACTATAAAAAAATATATCATGAATTGGAGTAAGCCTATGGCAGGAAAGCGAAAATTAGTTCCTTTAGCTTTGATATTAGTTCTTTTACTCATTATAGTGATGAGAGATGAAATCAAAGCACAAGCTGCAACCATACGAATCAGTAAAAATGCATTTACTATGGAAGCAAATCATTATAAAACATTGTACATATACGGAACCAATAAAAAGGTGTCCTGGTCTTCAAGTAATAAAACAATAGCAAATGTGACTACAGGTGGAAAGGTATATGGTAAGGTGCCTGGAACGGCAACCATATATGCTACAGTTTCGGGAAAAAAAATCGCCTGCAAGGTAACTGTGATTAAGCTGAATTCTTCGGCAGTTGTAATGGGAAAGAGTATTACGCTCAAAGTGAGTGGAACCTCGTCGAAGGTAACTTGGTCAACAAGTAATAAAAATATTGCAACCATATCAACAACCGGTAAAGTTACAACGAAAGCACCGGGGAAGGTTACGATTTATGCCACTGTGGCTGGCAAAAAGCTCTCCTGTACCGTAACGGTGGTTAAAATAAGCAATACATCTATTACCTTGACGAAAGGACAATCCATAACACTAAAAGTATCTGGAACCACTGGTAAAGTAAGCTGGAGCACGAATAACAGTACTGTCACATCGGTTTCTACAAGTGGCATTGTAAAAGCAAAGTCACCAGGGTTAGCGACAATTACTGGTACAGTATTAGGAGTAAAACTAACATCAAATATCACGGTAAAAGGTCCGGTAATCGCTCCGGTGATTACACCAATATCTATACCGGTAAAAACACCGACACCAGTACCAACTAAAGTGCCTGTAACGTCACCAACAAAGGTACCTACCAAGGCACCAACAATTGCGCCGACTCCAATGTCTTTACCCTCTTTAATGCCGACAATAACACCTCAACCATTACTGTCAAAAAAGATTATTGGATACTATGCGGCATGGTCAAGATATTCGGGCTTTACTCCTGATAAGCTTGATGCGAGTAAATTAACACATATAAATTATGCATTTGCTGATATTGGCGGTGATTTAAAGATAAAGTTAGGTTATCCTGATATCGATGCTACTAATATTAATGGTTTGAACCAATTAAAAAAGGCAAATCCTAACCTAAGGACTATTATATCGGTGGGAGGATATTCGTGGTCGGGAAGATTTTCGGATGTTGCATTAACTGATCAATCCAGGATAACATTTGCAAATAGTTGTGTTGATTTTTTGGTATATTATGGGTTCGACGGAATCGATATTGACTGGGAATATCCGGTATCCGGAGGTCTGCCGTCAAATAGTAGGAGACCTGATGACAAACATAATTTTACCTTATTAATGAAAACATTAAGAGAAAGATTGGATACGCGTGGTATCATCACAGGTAAACATTATGAACTCACCTTTGCCGGAGCAGCCGGAGCATGGTATCTTAACAATATTGAATTGATGCAGATTAATCCTTATGTAGATTTTGTCAATATCATGACCTATGATCTACACGGAACCTGGGAGACAAAAACGAACTTTAATGCACCTCTCTTTAGTGATGACCCTTCAAAGCCAAATAATATCAGCGTGGATAAGAGTATGAAAGAGTGGCTACAAACCGGTATTCCAAAATCGAAGTTAATAATGGGAGTCCCGTTCTATGGATATATTTATCAATCCGTACCTAATATAAACAATGGATTTATGCAAACATATTCTAGTGGTGCCTCCATAACTTATCAAAAGGTAGTAACAAATTATCTGAATGCACCAGGATATCAATCATATTATAATATCAATGCGAAGGTTCCGTGGTTATTTAACGGTTCTACATTTATCACTTATGAAAATGAGTTGTCCATGAGTGAAAAGGCACAATATATTAAGAACAATGATTTAGGCGGAGCGATGATTTGGGAATTAAGTCAGGATCCAAATAAGTATTTGTTAAACACTTTATATCAGAAGTTAAGATAAAAAATAAAGCTTTATATCGTTTAAACAAAAATAAAATTATTTAATAAAAAGTCATAACAGGCTGGTACTTGAAAGGAATTCAATATGAATACTTTTCAAATACCGGCCTGTTTGATCTATGAAAAAAAGTCATTTGGCAATTGTTCGGTGTTTATGTTATATTTGTTATAGAGATAAGGTAAGTAATGCATTCATATAAGTACGTTCCTAAGTATTTCTTACCATAGAATTAATGAAACGAAAGGAAGTATTATGGAATGAAAGAATCGGATATTAATTTTGACTGTGATGTAATACATGCAGACATTGTCGATAAAGTGAGGCTGGTTATGCCTGATGAGGATGAATTATATGATCTTTCGGATTTCTTTAAGGTATTAGGAGATAGTACGCGTGCGAAGATTATGTGGGCGCTCGATGAAAGTGAAATGTGTGTTTGTGATTTGGCGGTATTATTGAATATGACAAAATCTGCGATATCTCATCAACTAAAATCCTTAAAAGCAGCGAATCTGGTGAAACATAGAAAAGAAGGGAAGGTGGTTTTCTACTCATTAACCGACGACCATGTTAAGCAAATATTTGAAAAGGGATTAGAGCATATTAGGGAAAAATAAAGTGATTCACAATGCATAGCGGAGTTATTAAAATATAGGATGATATAGACTTTGGATAAAGAATATCAAAGCCTATATCATAAATGGTTATATAAAGAATGGAAAAACGATTGAAATAAAGCTTTTATATAAAGCAAGATTTGGGTTATTTATAATTCTTTTCATACTACTTTGGTGGCTTTTTTATTATAATCGGCTTCATTAATTCCAAAGATGAAGGTTAATATAAAGCTAATGATAAAAGCCAGAATCAAAGAGAAAAAGAAAGTCCAGAAGCCTTCGCCAAGATAGACTACTAATGATGCCATCGAAGGAAAAGCAAATGCGACTGCACCGGCATGAGAGGTTCCAACAATCGCACCACCAATTGCACCAGCGATACATGCGGCAAACATTGGGCGTTTTAAAGGTACCGTTACACCAAATAGGGCGGGTTCCGTAACTCCTAGGATAGCTGCAATTGAACTAGACATACCAACTGATTTTAAACTCTTATTTTTGGCAATAAAACTGACTGCCATAGCAGCCCCTGCTTGTCCCATAACAGCCGGTCCTAGTAAAGGGAGGCAAGTATCAACTCCCGTATTTTTAATATTATCAATTATTGCTGGAACCATACCCCATTGAAAACCAAAAATAACAGCCGGTTGCCAGATAAATCCGAAAATTGCACCTGCTAAAATCGGACTAGTGTGATACAATGCATTATATCCACCACCAATAGAGTCACCAATAAATGCACCAATTGGTCCAAAGATAAGGAAAGTCAGAGGAATAACGATTATTGCTGATAGTAATGGTTTTAAGAATCCTTTGATTGTTTTCGGAAGATATCGCTCCAAAGGAATTTCTACATAGTGGAGTAAAGCCACAGCAAGAATAATAGGAATGACACTAGATGGATAATTTAATGATCGAACAGGCAATCCTAAGAATTCCATCCCTGCGCCATTATTCATTAAGGCAGTGATATTAGGGTATACGAGAGCAGCTGCAATCATTACAGATGTATAAATGTCGGCTTTCAACTTTTTTGCAGCAGAAAATGCAAGGAAAATTGGTAAGAAATAAAAGAAACCGTCAGCGGCAGCATAAAAGATCTGATAGGTTCCATCTGCCTTATCAACCCATCCCAGATTCGTAATTAGGATTAGCAAGCCCTTAAGTAATGCCGCAGCCATCAGTACATTGATGATGGGTAGAAAGATACCGGATATGATATCAATCAATTTGTTGAAAATACTTAGTTTTTGTTTCAGTGTAGTAGTATTCATAAGCGCTCCATTCTGTTCTTTCTTATGTGAGTATCGTGAATCTATTCATTCATATAAGTTCAATCATAGTTCGAAAAGGAGTTGAATTTGACGAATATAGATTGTTTATTCACTTAATTATAATATACTATTATAATAGGATAATACAAGTGTATATGATAAATTTATTTTAAATGTTAATTCTTTAAGTCAATTTATCCATATACGTAAGTGTTACGGTGACTGATAAGCAAATCGTTGTGATGGCGTCCGACTTCCTGTTAAGAATGGATTGAAAATCAAAATCCATCAAGAGATGATATCCTTACTAAATCATGTATTTCAAATAATTGGGTTGGATATAATGGAGTATAACAAAACTGGTATGACGAGGTATGAAATCTTTGAAGTTATATCACAGATTGGTTTAAAACTTTATAGAACTTTTAATAGGAGACAAATAATATGAGAGCATATGAAAGACTTATAAATTATACAAAGTACGAGACTGGCTCTGTGAGTGGAAATGAGAGCTGTCCCAGTTCGCCGGAACAGTTAGTATTTGCAGACGCATTGGCGAAAGAAATGAAGGAAATTGGAATCGAAGACGTGATGGTAGATAAAAACGGTTATGTATTCGGTACAATACAATCTAATATTGAAAACTGGAAGGGTACGGTAATCGGTTTTCTCGCACATATGGATGTGGTTCGTGATGTTCCTTTTCAAAATGTTAAGACTAGAATTGTGAAAAATTACGGTGGAGAGGACATAATTCTTAACAAGGAGCAAAAAATTGTATTAAGTCCAACAGAATATGATTCTTTGAATTCGTATATTGGATGTGATCTTGTGGTGACGGATGGAACAACTTTATTAGGTGCAGATGACAAATGCGGAATTGCTGAGATACTTACCATGGCTGAGCATTTATATCAAAATCCTGAGATTAAACATGGAACAATAAAGATTGGTTTTACACCGGATGAAGAGATTGGGAGAGGTGCTGACTTATTCGATGTGAAGCTCTTCGGAGCGGACTATGCCTACACAGTAGATGGAGCTGCCTTCGGAGAAGTAGAATATGAAACCTTTAATGCTGCTTCTGCTCTTATTACTATCAATGGGGTCAATATTCATCCGGGATCAGCAAAAGATAAAATGAAAAATGCTTTACAGATTGCAATAGAATTCAATCAAATGCTTCCTGAGCTAGAGAGACCTGAACACACGCAGGATTACGAAGGATTCTACCATCTGGACCAATTGGAGGGAAATGTTGAAAAAGCGGAGATGCGCTATTTACTTCGAGATCATGATAAAGATAAATTAGAAGAGAAAAAAGAAAAAATTATTAGTATTACATCAATTCTTAATCAAAAGTTTGGTGCTAATACAGTAATTACTAAAGTGAGAGATAGTTATTATAATATGTCTGAGCAGATTAAACCCCACTGGCATCTAATAGATAATGCATATGAAGCCATAAAAGAGTTGGGTGTAAATCCGGTTAGTCTTCCGGTACGTGGTGGTACGGATGGATCAAGATTATCATTTATGGGATTACCTTGTCCAAATCTGGGTACAGGCAGTCATAATCATCATGGCAAGAAGGAATATGCTTGCGTTCAAGCGATGGATCAGAGTGTTTCTCTTTTGATTAAAATTGCTGAAAAGTATGCATTATTATAGAGTATAGTACGTTTGCCTTGGTAGAATAGTCAATTAAGATGAATGCTTTTGAAAGTTATGATTAACTCAATGTCAGGTGAATTATATAATATATACGGTAAAAATATTTGTTCAATATAAAAAAAGAAGTGCTCGTATTAACTCAAAATACTTGGTTAATATGAGCACTTCTTTTTTTATATTGAATAGCATTATACCTTAAACGTTGATATTTCTTTCATTAAAACATTGGAGCTTTCTTTTGATACTGTTGCTTGGGAAGCAATATCAGAAGACATATTTGTGATTTGGGATATCTTTTCTGCAATATCACCGGTTCCAATTGCACCTTCAGTAGCCGCCTGTGCTACTTCATTTACGGATACCATAATATTTTCAATAGATGCGAGTAATTCCTCTGATGTTGCACTGAAATCTGTAATTAAATTATCCATATAAATAGCATCATCATTATATGCTTCCGTTACTTTTAAAAACTTTTCAAAGCTTTCAGCAATATCACTTGATACATAAGTTAATAATTCCTTTGAGCTATCTGATAAGTTGTTCATGGCTACTGTAACTTCACCGGTTACAGTATGTATATTGGTCGCTGCATTCTTGGATTGCTCAGCCAGATTACGAATTTCATCTGCTACAACAGCAAAGCCTTTTCCACTTTCCCCAGCTCTGGCAGCCTCGATAGAAGCATTTAATGCCAATAGGTTAGTTTGTGCAGTAATTTGCATGATGGTATCTGTTAATACGTTGATCTGACTTACAACTTTGGACTGCTCAATTGCCTCTTTTAGTTTTAATTGAATATCATTGCCAATACTAGCCGTTTTATCTTGTGTTGTTAAGATGTCGTCTTTAGAATCTTTTGCACGCTTACTTATTTCGATTACTTGTAGTGCAGCTTCCTGTGATCTTGATGCGATATTCTTGGTAGCTACTTCTATTTCAGAAGAGGTCGTTGCCATCATTTCAGCTGAAGCTGAGGTTTCTTCCATGCTAGCTGCTAATTCTTCTGAAGTTGCAGCAACATCTTCAATATTTCCATTTAAAGCCAATATATTATCATTAATATTAGAAACAACTTCAACTATATTATCTGATGCATCTTTGGTGCTTCCAATCAAACGGCCAATAGAAGTCTTCATTGTCTCTACTTCATTTGCGAGGGAACCAAAATCATCCCTTCTCGTTAGAAACTTACTTGGCAATTGTACGGAAAAATCTCCGGTAGCTAAGGTTTTAAAATAATTTCTGATTGTTTTGAATGATTTACTTAAATTAATGGATAAGTATACTGATATTGATACGGCAATAATGATTGATATCAAGAAGATTATGATGAAGCGCATAATATTTTCTTGTGCCACCGCTTTTTCATCCTTAGTGATCGTATTAACATAATTATCGACAAAATCAACATAATTTCCGGTTCCAATAACCCAATTAAAAGGTTCAAAAGATAAGCTATAGCCCCTCTTGGGAGATGGCTTGGTTTCATTAGCCTTCGGAAACCAGTAATCAGTGTAACCACCACCGGGCTGCTGGCCAGCCTTAATGATTGCTTTGATCATTGGAAATCCTTTGGCATCAACTGTGTCCATTCGATTTTTACCTTCTTGATCTTTGCCAAGCAGAACTACATTTGTTCCGTCGTAGGTATCAATCCAAAAATATCCATCCTTACCATAAGTCATCTTTCTGACGGTGTCAGCAGAGATTTTCTTAGCTTCCTCTAAAGTATACTCACCTGATTTATACTTCTGATAATTAAAATCAAGTATGGAGTAGACACTTTGTACATGTTCCTTAATGTTGTTATCAAAATCAGAGCGAATGCTCTTTTCCATGGATTGTGTCGTTCTCTTTATTGCAATGTTTTGATCTATTATAGCAACACTAGCTAAGAGAACGGATACAGTAAGCAGAATTACTGCAAATAAAATAATTTTGGTTCTTACTTTAAAGTTGTTTAGTTTCATATTAATAATCTCCTTATTTGGGGAATGGTTTTGTAACATATATATTAAATATTTTACATTAATTTGTAGAAATTTGCAACTTTATAGTATTTCCATGTATAGTAAGATTGTACTATTTAGTTGATAATATTTTAATGTAAGTGATTTACACGCAGAATAATAGTAAAAAGTTAAGGAGCAGTTGCAAATTATTGGTTTTGCAACTGCTCCTTAATATAGATATGTTTGGTTAGGAGATGGATTTTGAAACCGTTTCCCCATCGGCATTAATTTCTTTAAAGTTAATCACATTATTGTTGTACTCTAGGTTTTTTAATTGATTCTTTGTTCTATATAATATTTTACCGGAATAATTTACGATTTTATATTCCCTATTTTTAAGATTTGCAAAATGAGTTGGGCACTCAATGTACACTAGTGAATTGATATCTTTTTTATCCCATATAAACCAGGTACCATACGTGGCATATTCGAATTGCTTAGTATCGATATTATAAATAGTAAAATAATCCAGAGAGGGATTGACATGACAGGTGATTTCAATATTATTCTTATTGATCCAAGCCAGATGTGTAATTGAAGTGACTGAGGAATATTCATCCTTAATTTTTACTACTTGATGATCAATCAGAAAGCTTGATTTGTCGATTTTATCCACTGCTAATTCCCTGGTTGAAACGGAAGGGGAGGGGGGAGTAGTTAAATATACAGCATTCCTTTTAGAAGTTTCTAATTTACATCCGGAAAACACGATCATTAATATAAAAATCATGAGAAGTATTTTTTTCATAGTTGGTCTCCTTAGTGCTATGGTGATTGGAAAGAATGAGAATTATCTAGCTTTGTTCCCTCAAAAACGATTACTTAATATGATATAGTAAACAATTACATACCAAATACATGGTAATATTATACATTAGTTGATCGCTTAAAATCAATGTATAAATCATTAAAAACTGATTTTTAAAGGTTTTAAAATCAGCATAGAAAATCTTTTCTAATTCAATTACGTTGCTTTCTTTATCAGGGCTAAAGAATTAATATTCGAAAAGTATACATAATATTATTATGTCGCTTTATTCTGTATTAATAAAATCAATGGAGTATATTCTGTAATAATTCAAGAGAAATTAATCAGAAAGAGGAAGTAATGAAAATAATAGATCTTACTAAAAACATATTGAGAAAGATTAATTCATTATATACGAATACTAAAACGAGGAGAGGGAAGCAGTATCTGTATTACCAAAGTTAAATCAGAGTCTACTTTCTGATTTTGTTGGTTAAACAAAAGTGTTGTTCGTAGAATCGATGAATTGGTGTTGAATGGTAACCAAAAGCATATAATATTGTAAGTACTCACTAGAGGTTCATTATGGAAATATATGAAGTAAAGCAAGGAGATACCATACAGGGCATCGCAGAAAAATATGGTGTATCTGTTGATAAAATATTACAAGATAATGGGCTTTTAAGTGCCAATGATTTAGTAAATGGTCAATCGGTTGTAATAGCATATCCGAAGCAGAGTTATATCGTAAAAGAGGGAGACACCTTATTTGATATAGCCAGATTATATAATGTTTCGATTGTTCAACTTTTAGCAAACAATCCATTTCTAGCAGAGCGCCAATTTATTTATCCGGGTGATCATTTAGTTATATCATATGAAACGAAGAAGAAGATAACAACACATGGAAATTCACCGCCCAATATTAATAAATTAATTCTTCGAAAAACGTTACCTTTTTTGACGTATTTATCGGTACTAAATTTTACAGCTACTACCGAAGGTGGG
Source organism: Bacillota bacterium (assembly GCA_023392615.1). GTDB lineage: Bacteria > Bacillota > Clostridia > Lachnospirales > Lachnospiraceae > Mobilitalea. The sequence continues at coordinate 685,541 of JAEVYT010000030.1, forward strand.
ATAAAGTCATATTATGATGATACAGAAATCATCCGTATTGCCAAGGAATATGGAGTTGCGCCGCTAATGCTTTTGACAACATTAACGATCACTGGAGACGCGAACATAAGAGTCGCTTTTGATTTACTTTTAAATGAAGAATATCAAAACAACCAAATTGAAAATATTCTAAAGATTCTAAAAGAAAGAGGCTATTATGGTTTGAATTTATCTTTACAATATATGAGCATTTCAAATCTTAAATATTATGAAAGTTATTTTAAAAAAGTTGTGGAACGCTTAAATAGTGAGGGGTATCCGGTATTCTTAACAGTGGTTCCGGAACTTCCAACGAACCAGAATAATGTTGATTTCGAAAAAATTGATTATTCAATCTTAGATCAGTTGGCATATAACATTATTTTTATGAGTTATGAATGGGCAACGAAGATAACTCCACCATCCCCAATAAGTTCTTATAATGTAAATAGTGCTTTTTTAAATTATATTCTACAGTATATACCACCTGAAAAAATAATATTGGGAATAGCCACAATAGGGTATGATTGGGAATTGCCATTTGTTCCCGGGCTTTCTAATGTCAATAGTATTTCTTTAAAAAACGTATATAATTTGGCAAGAGATGTAGGTGGGGATATCAAGTATGATGAAGTATCTCAATCACCCTATTTTTCTTATTCGATAAATAAGGTTCAACATATCGTATGGTTTATCAATTCTAAAAGCATAAATACTAGCTTAGAGTTGGTTTCACAGTATAATCTATCGGGTATAAGCATATGGAATATTACAATTTTCAACCCGGAATTATGGCTAATTATAAACGCTCAGTATGAGATTGAGAAAGTAGAAGGAATTTGAACTTTGTGTGTTTGAATTTAGTCAATTTATTTTAAATAAGTCTTATAAGAAGAGGATGGCCTTAACGACCATCCTTTTGTTATTGGAATCTATTGATATAAAAGTTCAGATGTTAATTGTGAATAGGAGTAGTAGACGGCTTAAGTTTTTTAAATTCTCTGATCATTAATATAACACACACCAGTGTGGAGGCTAAATCCGATATTGGACCAGCATACCAGACTCCGTTTAAACCAAAGAAATGTGGTAGTATCATTACAAAGGGAATCAAAACAACAACTTGTCGCAATAAGCTTAAAGTCATTGCAGTGAGAGCTTTTTGAACGGATTGAAAATAGTTGATACAAGCCGTTTGAGCACCTACGATAAGCATTGCTACAAGATAAATTCGTAAACCATTGGAAGCTATACTTATTAATTCAAAATCTTCTTTGTTAAATATTTTTATAATTTGTGTTGGAAATAACTCTACGCATAACCAACCTACGAGCGAGATACAGGTATTAACTATCATGGAATATAGTAAAGTTTTCTTAACACGTTTCATGTTATCTGCACCATAATTGTAGCCAATGATTGGTTGTGCACCTTGATTAACACCAAAGCTTGGCATAAGAATTAACATAGCAATACTCATAATCAGTGAATAAGCACCCACTGCAAGATCACCGCCGTATTTAACAAGGTTGATATTGAACACAATCGTAACAAAGCTAGCAGCTACCTGCATAATAAAAGGTGAGATACCAATAGAAGTGATCTCAGCAAATATTTGGCTGCTTAACTTAAGATTGACTTTTTTTAGTCTTACAAGACTTTTTCTAGTAAGATATAAGACAACCCATATGGAACACACAGCCTGTGATATCAGTGTGGCAAAAGCTGAGCCGGCAACACCGAGCTTAAATATAAAAATAAAGATGGGATTTAATATTGTATTCAAAATCGCGCCAATCAACATAGTATTCATTGCGGTTTTTGCATCACCCTCTGAACGGATAATCGAATTGAGACCAAATCCGATGTTTTGAAGAACGGCACCCATTAGCAAAATTCTGGCAAAGGTTTTAGCATAGGGCATGGTTTCGGAACTTGCACCTAGCATTGTTAGGATTGGATTTAAAAATATCAATCCAATCATTGTTACAATAATTGAAAGAATAATGGTTAATAGGAATGCATTCCCGACAATTCTTTCTGCTTCCTCATGTTTTTTTTGTCCTAATTTTATGGATACAATCGTTGAGGCACCGATACCAATTAACATACCCACACCCATAATAATATTAGTTATCGGCAATGTAACTGCAACACCGGACAGTGCGATAGAACCCACACCTCTGCCGATAAAGATACGATCGACAATACTATATAATGCATTTACAAGCATTCCAATGACAGCTGGCACAGAGAACATTAGTAGAAGTTTGCCTATACTTTTTGATTCTAGATCTTTAGTAGTATTCAAAATTATGTTTCCTTTCTTATAAAACTTTTGATAGGATTTCAAATTATATACCTTCATATATTTTCATGAAGTACTTAAATTTATTATATCCTTTTTGGATTTCATTATATGATAGGGAGATATCGTATGATGTATATCTCAATTATTAAGGACTGAAATTTCCTGTATGTACTGTTGCATACTGCAATTTGATATTATAGAAAAGTTAGCCACTACATATAGATGCATCACTTTTAGTATTCTATAATACTTTTTTTAAAAACGCAATGTTTAAACATATTTAAAATTATATTTATCATGTGTAAATGGATTAGCAATGTGTAAAGTTATTGAATTATGGAATGGGAGAGAAGATAAATGGCGATGCTAAGGCTTCATAGAAGCTATAAATGAGAAAAGCGGCGGGAGAAAAACGCCCACCGCGATATGCTTTAAACAGGGAAGTTGCTTAATTTAAGAGATCGTTCAAAGAAATAATTTTACAGCCTTTACTTTCGTAGTATCGTAGCATGTCATCTATTTTCCTTTTATCATAACTAGTAATGCAGTCTGATAGGACATTTACGTTATAATTCGCTTTACGTAAGTTGTAACAGGTTGATTTAACACAAGCAACAGCATCTGCTCCAGTTATATAGAAATCATATATTTCATTATTAGTAATAAAGTCTGTAAGTTCTTCGCAGCTTAAAGCGTTTCCTTTGTATTTTGTGAAAACATTTTTTGATACTATTTTCATGTCTGGTACTAATTCAGATCCATATGTATTGGATTTAAAAGTCCTCGTACCGCCTGATAAATTCTCATGCCTTATATAAATAACATGGATATTATTACTTACTGCTAGGTCAATTGCTTGATTGATATTGCCAATAATATCCTTGTAATTCTTAGTTATATCATTTTGAATATCAATTATTATTAATGCTTTTCTCTGCATAGTGTTTCCTCCTAATAGTTATATTAATTTGTCTACTTTTTTATTATATCTTGTAATTATTGACAACAGTATGGCAACAATCTATAATGGTAAAAAGAAATTTTGGAAGGCGGCTATTCTATGAAAGTTGACAGGCTTGTTAGCATTATTATGATTCTCCTTGATAAAGAGCGTATAGGCGCGCAGGAGTTGGCAGATATGTTTGAAGTTTCACCCCGTACAATCTACCGCGACATAGACACGATCAACCTAGCGGGCATTCCTGTTTGTTCAATATCCGGAGTAGGCGGAGGTTTTGAAATCATGCAGAAATATAAGATTGACCGAAAGGTTTTTTCGACTGCCGACCTTTCCGCAATCTTGATGGGGCTTTCCAGTCTTTCGGGCATGATACGAGGTGATGAACTAATACACGCGTTTGCGAAGGTAAAGAGTTTTATCCCAGCTGACAGTGCGAAAGACATTGAATTAAAATCAAATCAAATATATATAGATTTAAGTCCGTGGATGGGTAATAGGAATATACAACCAAGTATAGAAACGATCAAAGTAGCTTTACAAGAAAGCAAAGTAATTTCGTTCGAATATGCAGATCGCTACGGAAATAAAACTACTCGAACTGCCGAGCCGTATCAGCTTGTATTGAAAGGTAGTCATTGGTACCTGCAAGGGTATTGCCATAAAAGAAATGATTATCGTTTATTCAAACTATCCCGCACATCAAACCTAAAAATACTAGAGGAATCTTTTACTCCACGAGATTATCAAAAACCGCAGTTGGATTTTACTGATATATTGGAAACGCTGCAAACAAGAATCAAAATACGTATTCATAAATCCGTCATGGAAAGGGTACTGGATTATTGCACTTATGAAGACTTTTCACCGGACAGTGATGAGCATTACATAGTTCGTTTTCCATTTATAGAGAACGAATACTACTACAATATTCTTATCGGTTTTGGGAATAAATGTGAGTGCTTAGAGCCGTTACATATCCGTACAGAAATGAAGCGTAGAATACATGATATAGCCACCATATACGAAAGTTAATCTTGGAATAAGACAAAAAAGACAAATGAGATACGCTATAGATTATATTATAATTAATGACCGGTAACATAGATCATTTGAAAATAGAAGAGAAGTGAAAATTATAGATTATCTTAATCATTTATTATGAATAAGTTTGAGAAATTACTTGATGTGGTGATAATGGTGGATGTGCAGCCTATATACATGATTCTAACGATCTATTATATATTGAATTTGATAAAAGTTTAACAAAGTAAATGGTAATTTCCCTAATCGAGTCTAAAGAGTTAAGCATGAAGTTGCTATTATAACGAATCGGTATCTACTAATTGAAGATTATAATAGATCGAAGTTTAGTACATGTAAAGCATGGATTGACTTTGTGAACATATATGTAGCTATTTTTATAAGTTGTTTGATGTTTTATGGAATTTTGATAGCAGTATTTTTGATATGTGGGTAGATTATTGTAACTGAAAAGATGAAATCTTAAATTATTAATTGGATTTTGATATGATATTAAGTTCAAGATAAAAGACATTATTTGTAGTATTATAAATCCTATATCATGGAAGAACAAAAGTTTTGGTATAAGGTTGATGAATCTTGCCTGTATGATAAAAATCATAATATTTATTAAAATAGATAAAATGATCTTAGATAGATTTACACATCAAGAAATCAATCAACAGACAGGTGTTAGTGTCATAGTGAAGAAAGATGATTAATAATGAAGTATCTGATTAATACGTGAGAGATAATAATATTACGCTAATTATATAAATGCATAGTAGTTACTTCACAAAATCATAAATTTATTTCAAGTGATATTCATAGGTCAAGCAAATGTCAAGGCTATTGAGATAGTGGTTATTTTGATACATCTAACTATTCGCAAAACCTAAGTTTAACGAAGAGATGGGCATATTTCATTCTGAACAATTACAATTATTAACATTTGAAATGGATTTAATGATATTCCACGTAAGTACTTTGTCTACTCCTATTATGGTTCCTTGCTTACTATCATTTTTTATATCACCATATACTTTATCTTTCTCAACCACTTCTTTACCATTAGAATTATTTATAAATGCGTTACTGATTTCATTGTTATCCGCTGACTAAATCTTGAATTATTATATAAATAAATCTAACTGATCCAATTATCTTTTAATTTGAATTAAGGGCATAATGATCAATCCTATGGTATATGAAGAAACATTAATAAGCAAAGACAATAAAATGGCTCTGCTTCGTTTATATTGCATCATTAAATTAATAATAAATGCTTCAACGATTACTACGCATACCTCTAAAATCAACACTACTTCCAAATAATGAACTCGGCCAAACCAAGTGACATACAGAACCAAAATTAGATTCAACAATGGATTCGTCAACAAATTGCACAGGAATACCGTGTAAGTCAGCTGCTTTGATTTAAAGAATAAAGTTATACCGCATTCAATTAACTCTGTCAGCAAAAATGCGAAACAGATTAAAAGTAGGTTACTCATCTTTATTTGCTTGCGAAGTATCTTTTTTGTTTTTCAAACTCCGCATTACTAATATAATTGCTAGTGCAATAATGACAGCGACAATAATTACCCCTACCAATAAGCTATTTGTCGGTATATTAGTAATTGTTTTTTCTGGGATATCAGAATCAAGCAAAAGAAACATAGCTTATTTCTCTCCTTTTTCTTGTACATTGTCATTAGTTTCAAAAGTTGATGCACTATCCTGCTGATTTTGATCTGAAGGTTGATTTTTATTATGTGTTTTTTTATTGTTAATGCTTTGTTCAATTAAACAAAATGCTATAATAACAGCAATGATTACACCGACAACTAAGAAGGGTAACACCACATCGCTTAGCGTGATAGACGGCGTCGATATATCAAGATAGATTAATGGCATTTTCATTATAATTCCTCCTCGAATTTTTTAAAGCGGTTTGATGCAGTTAAATAAATACTTATGGCTGAAATTATTGTAAATGTTATGAGTAAAATAGGACGCAATGATGATGACATGATGAAAAAGAAACAAAAAGCAGTTCCAATAAACAGCGCCAGTGTTGTTAAACCAAAGCCTAAGCCTGGATTATTCGGAAGTTTTGATACTATAATGCAAAGTGTTATAGAGGTTGTAATGTTAAAAAGTAAAAGGCCGATGCAACATAAGATTATATTACTATTATAGAATGCAAGTAACGGTGCAGCGATCACAAGTGAGATAACAGTCACATTTTTCGCACCAAATTTATCGGCTAACAATCCACCTGAAAATTTACCAAAAAACACGCATAACGTCGGTAATAGAGTCAGTATATATGATGTTCTCCAAGTTATCGGTGTGTAAGATCCAACTAAGGCTCTGATAATAATTGAAATCATACAAATATAGATGACTATGTCTGCACGATTTATGATGGCTGGTTTCAGGTTGAACCTCGCGACTTTACTCCGGTTGTCAGCTTTGCAATACATCAATTGTAAGGCGGCACATATAATTAATATTGTAATCAAGAACCAGGCTGGCAGTAAGTTATGCTTTCCGGTAAGTGTACCGATAGTTACGCCTATCGAACCAAAGGAAATGAAAATTCCACTTCTAGCATATCTTCCATTCGCATTAATTAGTGAATCAATTCCCCCGCCAATATGAAAGAAAGCATTGCCAAGGGCACACATAATGAGCTTTACCCATGCGAAATATGGAAAAGCAACTCCCAGAGCAACCGCTATTGTACCGAATATTGCAAAATATGTATTGGATATCTTAGATTGATCAGCAAGATATCCTATCGGTACTTGTAAAGCAAAAGCTATAAAGTTGTAAATTAGATAACCTGTAGTTATCAATGTTATACTATTGAAATTATGATAAAAACTACCGGTCAGAATAAAAAAGCAGGCAAAATCAACAGTAAAATGAGAAATTGAAAAAATAGTAAGTTGTTTTTTGTAATTGATAATTATTCACCTTCTTTGGTATAAACTAATATTAATATACCATATTATACCAATTGTTACAACGATATGTTTGGAATTCCTCAATCGTTATTTAATATGTACCCATTACATGAAAGGGTTTATAATCGTTGACTCATAACTATGATATAATCAGATGTTTGGAATCCTTTCTTTTGATAAAATCCTTCCGTACGTTCTCCTTTAGAAGTTATTAAATAGATATTTGATATATTATCGTTCTTTAGCGAGGTCTTTAAAGCATCTAATAATACGGTTCCATATCCTTTTCCCTGTATGTTTGTTCTGACACAAAACTCTTGAATTTGAAAGTGAATTCCATCAAAATATTGTTCCTTTTGTCCCCATATCATTCCGATTATGTTATCATTATCAATCAGAGCTTTTCCAATAAAAGTATTCGTATCCATCATGTTCTTGATTCGAATCCTTGCAGTTTCCTCTGTCCAGCTGTCATTCCAAGGCTCTGTATTAAACACGGATACAAATAATTCGACATATTTCTCTAAATCAATTTTTCTCATTTCAATAATTTCCATATTATGTCTCCTTATTCGATAATCTCATTTGGGTTATATAGTTGATTGTTTTATTTATTATCTTTGATATTAATTTTACTTAAAAGCTCATTGTCAAATTAGTTAAGATTCAGGATCATACCTTCATCTGTTTGAATAAAACCCATCTTTTCATATAAAAATCTTCCGGATTCTGTGGCATCAAGAGAAATCTCAGTAACTCCATTTTGTTTCGCCTCTTCGATCAACATATTCATCATTTTTAAGGCGATTCCTTGCCGGCGATATGTGCTTCTTGTGTATACGTTCATGACATGCGCCCTGTTTCCGCTGGGATGGTCAAATGTTGGCATAAGCTTAATGTAACAAATGGTAGCACATCCAATCACTTCATTATCAACATCATCAATCGCTAACAAGGTAGATTGATTTCCATTTTTAAAATACTCTTCTGTACTCTTCATAAATGCCTGGCTAAACACCGTATCTTCAGATAAGTTGTTTACTACTTTAAGCATTTCAATTCTAATACGCATTACTAAATTGAGCTCATTTGTACTTGATTTTACAAAGTTAATCATAGAATCTCCTTTTAAAATTATCATTAGAAGGTAAACGAATTAGTATAACATAGTATTACACAATAAATCCTGTAATACTGAGAATGAAAATAATTAGAAGTATTGCAGACTCTGTTTTGGTAAACAGCACACACTTCACATCTTTTGAATATTGTGTATAAGCGTCTCCGAACAATGGTTTTAGCTGTCTATTCTCTTCTGTTTTTGCATTTATGTATTGCATTATAATTATGAGTAAAGCGATTAATAATCCATCGAGGGAACGAAGTGATATCATAAAACCTGCTTGCAAGATTATGAACGTTCCATACATGGGATGACGAACCTTAGCATAATAGCCATTTGTAAGCAATGTCTTTGGGGTTATGTCTTTACCCCTTGCTTGATGGTTTTGAAAGGTTATCGTAGAAAGCCTTAATGAACCGTAGCAATTTATAATTAGTCCCGCGATAAAGTATAATAGATCAGCCTCTGTAATATTTAATTCATCTAGATAGAACAAGGAGTCAGTGTCATTCCAGGGCTGGATGTCCGGAATATAGTGAAATAGACTTTTAAATACGTAATATAGTAACAGATAAACTATTACACCCCATAATAACTTGATCATTTTTAGAAATATGTTATTGGATTGTAACATATTATTATATTTATCAAAATGTAATTTTTTCTCATATTTTAACATAAAATCACCCTTCAATAAATTGATTTGAATTTTAATCAGTTCGGCGCAACATTAAGCGAAGTCCAAAATATATGATAACACTTCCGACAGCAATATTAAGTACATTCATGATAATCGGTGATAAGAAGCTACTAATTATGGTACCAAGGAATGCAATCATACTTAAAAAGACAACTGTGGATAATACACAACCAAATCCGAAGTAGCCAAGTTGTACCCGGTTATAATTATTTTCGATTACCTGTGTAGAAAATACGCCGCTCCAGAATATGATGGTTAATGGATTTGACGCTGTTAATAGAAGCCCTTGAAGAAAGATATCTTTCTTATTTCCTCCCGATAATAGATGGATTCCCGGGATTAAATTAATATGAAAAGCGCTCCCAATCATATTTGCACCGAAGAATATTAATACAAATGCGCCGAATATTTTAATAAATGTTTTAATGTTTTTCCTATCTATGATTGCGCTAACACCGATACCGGATAACGTGATAAATAATAAATCGATTAAGGAGATTGCCAGTACCAGCGAGAACCCTTCCTCAATACCGAATTTTGCGGAGGTGTTGAACACCAGAAGACACATAGGACCAACGGCCAACTGTAACAACATTCCGAATCTGAACCCTTTAAAAATCATATTTTTCCTCACTACAAACTTACCAATTATGTATCGATTTCAAGAGAATATTTTAGTTCCTCTCTGTCTTCCTCGGATAACTTGTTTTTACGCCCCTGTCTCCTACTTTCCAGTGCCATACCTAATTTCTCCATAACTCGGTAGGATGCAATATTCTCACTATCACAGAAAGCCACAAATTTGTTAATCTTGAGCTTCTTTATTCCAAAATCAATGATTCCATTGGCTGCTTCCACCGCATAGCCATTACCCCAGTAGTCTTTATGAATAATCCAACCCAACTCGCCTATCTTCCTATCCTCATCGAGATAGACACAAACTCCTCCAATATGTTCTTCACCTAGAAGGATGGCGAATTCGTAGAAATCAGGATCAGAACTAATCCATTGTAATTCCGCGTCTTCAATAAAGCTTTTGGTTTCAGATATATCAATATTCGGTAGATATACCATGAATTTTGCGTTTTCCGTATCACCGGAATAAGCGTGAGTTGAATACAAATATTGCATTCCCAACGGAACTAATATTAATCTTTTTGTCATTACTTTCATTCTCCACCATCCTTTTGTAATTGTAAATCTTTTGCGGCTACTTATATTTATTCATATTAATGTTTTCTCATTCGCCTTAAAGTATCTTCCAAAGTAATACATTCTGCATATCTCGTATTCCAGATAAACTCATTATAGTATTTATAACTCATCTCAGACGTCATATATTGGTTACTCATGGTGGAATTAGAATGAGCAGGAATTATCATATGATAACCGTGCTCAAAACCACATTTTACCGTCGCATCAATACAATAATCAGTTTGAAGGCCTACGAGGAAGATTTCTCGTTCCCCTGTTTCATTTAGATATTCTAATAACCCACTTTCTTTAAAGGCACTGTTCACTGTTTTATCGAAGATTTTTTCGCCGGATAGGGGTGCGAATTCAGAGTAAATTTCAAAGCCATCCGTTCCATTGGTTAATTCACTGCCCCCACCGTCATCATGCCTTACATAAATAACTTCAATCTGATTCTCTCTAGCGGTTTTTATCAGCTCTTTAACATTTTTAACAAACGTATCAAATGCATATAAATATTGATTAGTAATTAATTTTTGAGTATCTACTACAAGTAAAATCATGTCTTTACTCCTTGCTATATCGTATTATATATAGATTATCATAAAATGTAGCTTAATATACAACTTCATATGCGACATATTCATGATCAAAATGATATCCTAGCTTTTCTGATAAAGCCACGGACCATTTGTTCTGGGCATCCCAGCTAGGGTATAATTTTCTATCCAAACATTCCAGGATTAATTTTGCGCCACATACATATGCAAGGCCTCTTCTTCGGTACTCTTCCTTAGTATCAATCTCAATCTCAATGCCCTCAAGATATCTTGAATAGGAGGAGGCACCGGCTACAAGCACACCCTCCTTTAATATAGCCACGCCAATTCCTAAGCGATGGTACATATCATAATCTTTGTATTGGGATACAAGATCTTTGCTCCATTCATTTGCTCTGCATTGATTGAATATTACTTCATCAATCATACTTAAGGTGTATTCATTTGGTAAAGAACGAATGATATCCTGTAATTTCTCCTTGTCGAACACATCAGGTTCTTTTTTGATTGCGTAACGAGTCACCTGCTTTGCCTTAACGCCATAGGTTTGTTCAATCAGAGCTGCCCATTCCTCGCTTTGTGGTACCATAATAATATAATTCTTTCGTTCCGGCTGAAATTTTATAAGTTCCTTACTCGGCTCGCCGCCTAAAAAACAAAAATCACCGAGCAATGCCATAGCGGAACGAGGATTTTCCTCGGTATCAGCATAAATACTGCCCATGATTTTTTGTAGACAGGACCATATGGGAGTCTCCTGCCAGTTAGAGAATAATGGTTTTGCTTTTTGAGTATCATTAATTTTTGTAATCATTATTTGTCTCCTCATTACTTATATCTATTTGCTTGAAGTAATCGTTCTATTGTATTAATCACATTTGTCCTTTCGGAAAAATATAAGGTTCCCATACCGGGCATCGCATGTATCGGCTGGAATCCGATTCGTTCTAAAGATTTACGACCTTCTATTGAAATAGCGTCCGCATAGATATCTGAATAAGTGCTACCGTTTTGTTCTAACCAGGTTTTAAGCCCCTCATATAAGTGATATATCAAACCTTGCCCTCTAAATTTAGGTAAAATTAATATGCAATGACAATAAAGAACACCCTTGCCTACTTCATTCAAATTCGCTTTCGTCAATAATTTGTAGATTGGTTTGTTTGTATTAATTGAGATGTTAGGCAGCTGATTATTAATTGGAACTATCGTTATATAACCAGAAGGTTCTTGATCCGTTGTTAGCCAGATAATACAATTTTTTCTGGAATAAATCAGGGCAGCATCTTCATCAGTTATCCAATCTGATCTCTGAAATGTAGCATGATCCATATTCCGAGCAATCACTTTGATAGTCTCTGAAGCATATTCAATTAATTTGATTTCAAACATAAATACCAATCTCCGTTCAATACTTTAGATAGAATACAATACAGATGTGTCAATTGACCCCAAAATAATATCTAAAGGATGGTTTTTAAATGTAAGAAAAGGTTTTATTATTTAAACTCCTCTTCATGTGATTTAAAAAAGTCAAAATAGGTTCGTACATTCTCTAGATTTGTCCATCTCTCGATCGTTACCGGATTTTCATCAAGGTTGTATATTTTAGCACCGCGCATCGCCAGCAGGAACGGCGAATGAGTTGATATAATAAACTGGCATCCAAAAAATCGAGCTGATTCTTCTAGAAAGCTTACTAATTCTATCTGTCGTTTGGGAGAAAGACTATTCTCCGGCTCATCCAACAGATAGAGTCCATTATCGCCGATCTTTTCTGTGAAATAGCGAAAGGCACTTTCTCCATTTGAATATTCTCGAACATTATCTATTAATTCTCCCCTTACATATCGGGATTGGGATTTACGCCTAGAGTTATTTACTTTTTTGAGCTGTTCGTAATCATCCATAGATTTCATTTGAAAATGAGAGTACTTTGACTCAATATATTCATCAAATAGTTTTTCACGCTTTAGGTCAATGCCCTGATTTAGATTACGGATATTTAGCATATAATCAAATACATCATCGCTGGTAATAATACGACTGCTCTTCGGTATGTCCTCCTCATCATCTATGTTCATATCACACATACTCACGTAATCAGGGAAAAAGTTTGATTTATTATAAACAGAATCACGGATCACTCCGGTTTTTTCTGCAATAACATTTAAAGCAGTTGTTTTTCCCGAGCCATTACCGCCATATAGTACAGTAATCGGTTCGAAATCAAGTCGGTCAAGGTCGTGACCTGATAATATTTTAAATGGATAAAAAGAGTCATAACAGGTTCTTTTGATGCCAATAAAAAAATCAAATTCCATGTCTGGATTAGGGAAGGTAAAGCTTCTTAAATAAATCATGAGTTCTCCTATCTAAGAATAAATAAAATATGCAGGATGACAAGTAATGATATTGGCTATCACCAACATCGCAATACCCCGTGATACAACTGATAGAAAATATTGGAAAGTGCTTTCGTTCCGTTTATTAATCGATTTTATTCCGCCAGCTTTGTAGCTCAATAATATTACCCTCCGGATCTTTCGCATATACAAATACTGCTTCCATATCATCCGGGTACCCTGCGGTAACTAACGCTCCTATACTACTTCCGCCTGCGTTTATAATATCAGCTAAAGTCTTCTCTACATCATCAACCTCAAACGCCAAGTGGGCGAATCCGGGTCGATTAATCTCTGTTGGGATGCTTTCTCCTAACTCATCATAAGAAAATATCTCAAGAGTTGGATGATCACTATCATATCCCGGTAATAACAGGTGTTCACCAACAATATGTGCACTCTTAAGACCGGTTAGGTGATCCAACCACTCTCCTTTTAGATCTCTTTTTTCATCGATGCTTTTACAATGAAGTACATTCTTATAAAATGCAATAAGATTTTTTACATCCTTAGCGATAATGTTGGTGTGTACATAACGAAACATAGGAAACTCCTTTCGATACTGATTTATATGGTATTTATATGGTATATTGGTCAATTGATGTAAAATAATTCGATTCTGATGTTTCTATTCCTGTGGATCTTCTTTTGTTAATTTTGTTTAATTTGCTGTGCTTCATCAAAGAATAGACTATCGCTAACGGGAATGACTTTACTATTTTGGACGGTATAGATATGTAATCCATATAAAAGTTTATTCCTAGTTAATGCGAATCAATAGGTCTTATTGTTCTCCTCAATTGTAATATCCCCCTAAAATTAGCTTATGTAAACCTTTAAGAATCAATATTGATAATTGTATTGAGCGGATAATGATATATAATAAGGTTACACCAAATATTAACAGAATTCAACATGGAATTGTAACTTTCAGAGTGTATTTAATTTTTAATTCAATGTTTTATGATGAATTGGAATGGTGTTATCCGTAATTTTTTCAAAACGATACCCACGTTGTTTATAGATTTCTATAATCTTTGATAACGCTTTTACTGTATTTTGTTTGCCGGTTGCATCATGAAGTAATATTGTAATCTTGCTCCAATGACATGCTGTTGCTCCCTTTACAATGGATTCTACTGTGGTATTATGAGCAGCATCTTCAGAAGAGATATCCCAATCATAGTATTGGTAGCCATTATCTAATACCTGGTTAACCAACCTGCTCATAATACCGGGGTTATATTGTTTGCTTACTCCATTGGATGAACCACCTGGAAAACGGATAAAATGAGGTACAAATCCTATCTCTTGCTTTACTAAAGAACCGATGGAATCTAAATCTTCAAAGAAGGCATTTTCGGAGGAATAAACTTTGGAGTAATCGTGGGAATAAGTATGAAGGCCTATCGTGTGTCCCTTTTGATAGGCCTTCTTAATCATAGGAAAATATTGTTTGTTGATACCGGTCACAAAAAAGGTGCCCTTAATTTTGTGTTGGTCTAATATTTTAAGTATTTTTTCAGTGTTTGAAGAAGGTCCGTCATCAAAGGTAAGATACACTACTTTATCTTTTTTTCCATTCGAAACATTTTTTACCGGTTGATATGGTTTATCAGGTTTGTTCACTCCATTATGATTTCCCTTAGTGTTCTCATCGTTGTTATGATCACTTCCCTCTGAGTCATCATTGTCATTATTATCAAATCCCTTTGAGGTATTGTTGTCTTTTGTAGTATTATCTCCCTTAGAAGGATTGTTGTCTGTAATTGTTGAGGGCTGGAACTGTTTAAAATACAGTTCCAGCCCATTTAGGATACCTTGCGATATTTGATCACGGTATTCCTCGGTTGTCATCTTCAAGCGTTCGCTATCATTTGATAGATAGCCTACCTCCACCAAACAGGATGGAATTAAGGTATCGCGGATTACAACGAGTGTACTATTGGAATAGGTACCTCGATTTTTTGCTTTGGTTGATTCGGTAATGGAATCTTCAATCGTTTGTGCAAGAGTATTGTTATTAGAATTAGAATTTGGATTATACCAGGTCTCTATTCCCGATACACCGATATCATCATGTGCATTGAGATGAAGGCTGATGAATAAATCTGCTCCACTTTCATTTGCAATCTTTGTTCGTTCTTCAAGTTCTACACTCATATTTGTTTCTCTTGTTAATAATACTTTGTATCCGGCGGTAGTTAACTTATTCTTAAGCTGCAGGGCCAATTCGAGTGTAATGTCGCGTTCAAGAAGTCCTCCATAGGTGCACCCAGGGCTATCTTTACCTCCGTGACCAGGATCAATAACAATAAAGCCCTTCGTTCCACTCTTTGTCCCATTCTTATCTATGTAATCTTGCTGATTAGTTGAATTGGTGTTATGCCTTGAATTTCCGTAGGTGAATAGTAATCCTGTTGCTATCTTTACAAATGATATGCACAATACAATTGCCAATATACTATAAATCATATATCGTATTCCTAAAGCCCTCCTCTTTCTAGTACTTTTTCTTTGTGTTGACGAATATCTTTTCTCCTGCTGTCTCTCTTGATTTTTTTCCATCGTTGTTCACCTCGTAATTACATTATATGTTTGCAGAGAGCTAAGCTGATTCTATGTGGATTAGAATAGAACTCTCAGTTGCAGACTAATCTTATCAAGATAATGTATCATTTTTGTACATTAGTTGTGTCGAAGTTGTTTTTTTTAAAAGTACGTTATCTTAATGAAGTTAACAAGTTCATAAATAAGAGTTATAATAATAAAGAATATATACAAAAATAGAGTGAGGTCTCTATAAAAGGCGAATGATACATCTATGACACAAGTAGATGATAATTTATTAATACGAAAAGAAAGGTTGGTGGGTTATTTGTTAAATATTTTGATTGTAGAAGACGAAAAGGCAATCAATGATTTAATCTTTTTTAATTTAAGAGATAATGGTTATAACTGTACGCGTGCCTTTGATGGACAGGAAGCGGCAGATTTAATAGAGAATAATGTATATGACTTGATTTTACTGGACATCATGCTCCCTAAAATTGATGGATATGAGTTGCTTGATTATATCCTACCCTTTGGAATGCCTGTGATTTTTATTACAGCTAAAAATAATATCAATGAACGTATTCGGGGATTGAAACTTGGGGCAGATGATTACATCTCAAAGCCATTTCAAGTAGGAGAACTTCTTGCAAGAGTAGAGGCAGTACTTCGGCGCTTTGGAAAAAGTGAAAGAAGAATTGAACTTTATGGTGTAACCATTGATATTAATTCTCGAGAGGTTAGAAAAGATGGTCAGTTAATAGATTTGACCGTGAAGGAATTTGAATTATTAATACAGTTGATTCATAATAAGAACGTGGCACTTCGTCGCAGCTGGTTGTATGAGCGGGTTTGGGAAAATGAATTTACCGGAGAAACAAGAACCTTGGATACCCATATTCAACGATTGAGAAGAAAATTGGAATGGGAAGATCATATTAAAACAGTATTTCGAATCGGTTACCGACTTGAGGTGTAAAGAATGAAATTATTTTCAAAAATATTTTTGTGTTCAATGATTGTGTTAACCATGGCCCTGTCGCTGTCCGGTTATCTGCTTATAACCTCATCTTATAAAAATGCTGTAAATCAAGAGATTCAGCGTTCCATGGATCAATACCAATATATTAAATTTCTTCTTCAGGCAGATCTTATTCAACAAGAGAAGCAAATGGATAAAACAAAGCTGGATGAAACGATTTATTCCAGTGTATCTAAGCTGAACAATCAGAATTTACCCGGGTTTTCTAGCGATAATAATTATATTAGTGTTTTTCGAGAAGATCATACCTCGATTTATACTACATTTCCTGAGGGTATAAAGTTTAATATTGCAGATTATGATGTTAATAAAAAGATTATTAATAAGATTATACAAATCGAAGGAGTTACCCACATCCTGGTGCTTGGTAAGATTACACAAAACGGGCAAATTATTTATCTATTAACATCAACGAACATTCAAACGGTGATAGATCAAAAGGAAAAAATGATAAAAAATTATGGTACGATATATTTTGTTACAATCAGTATTGGAGTGATATGGGTAATACTCTTCTCTTCTCTCCTGACCGGTCCGCTGCGAAATATGTCTGTGGCAGCAGCCAGAATTGCTGATGGCAGTTATGGGGAAAGACTTGAGATTTATTCCGGAGATGAAATTGGTGAATTATCAAAAAGATTCAATAAGATGGCTGAGACAATTGAAGAAAGGATATCGGAGCTTTCTACTGTTGCTCAACAAAAGGAAGACTTTGTATCGAATTTTGCTCATGAATTAAAAACGCCGTTAACATCAGTAATTGGGTATGCTGATATGATTTATCAGAAACAACTATCCAGAGAAGACACCAAGAATGCAGCCGCGTATATCTTAGATGAAGGACTTCGGTTGGAAGCTCTTTCTGTTAAGCTGATGGATTTAATTGTATTAAATAAGCAGGACTTTATTCTTGAGGAGCTTCCGGCTAATGAACTACTTCAAAATATTGGAGAAACGCTAAAGCCATTACTCCAAAACAAAAAAATTACATTTACCCTTAACGCAATGAATGAGTATATTAAAGTAGATTTTGACTTGTTTAAAACACTACTTCTAAATCTTATCGATAATGCAATTAAGGCCGGAAGTACAAATATTACACTTACCGGTGAGGTTGTAAAAAGCGACTACGTTGTTTCTGTATCGGATGACGGATGTGGAATAGCATCAGAAGATTTAAGTCGAATTACGGAGGCTTTCTATATGGTGGACAAGTCCAGATCCAGAAAACAGCATGGAGCAGGACTTGGTCTGGCACTTGCTTCAAAAATAGCTCAAATACATGACAGTAGGTTAGAATTTAAAAGTATTCCAAACAACGGGACGACGGTATCAATGCCTATACCACTGAAAGAGGGTGACAATAATGCGTAAGCAACGTATATTATCAGCAATTGCTGCGATATTTTCTGTATTCATCGTATGTGGTGGCTGGTTATTGACCAATGCCTTAATGGATCGACAACAATTCAATTTGATTAATACTGTGCGGTCTGTAAAAGTCAAGGAATCTCCTGAAGACAATCAGGATGGAGAAGCGGATAGAATTATCTTGAGTACCAAGGAAATCGCTGATATTTTAAAGGTATGGAGAAATGAAAAGACGGGATATTATCATGATCCAGTCGAGGGACAGTTAACGATGGAGGAGGCCATAAAAGCTGCCAGCTCAGGGTTATATTATTTTTGCAATAAGGGGGTTTTGCCCAGTCAAATCCTTGAAGGAGATTTCAATCAGACAAATGCATTTTTATATGATATACAGACGACTCCTACCCGAGAAGGGGTTGAACCCGCTCCTCGCCCGGCCTATAGCTTCTGGTCAGTAAGCCTTGCAAACCAAAAAATAATAGTGGATCTTACGTTAAATGCACAAACAGGTCAGATATGGATGGCGAATATTACTTCCACTTCAGATGAAATTAATCTCAATAAAATAAGTGCTATTGATTTACTACAAAAATATGAGAGCTACCTAAGTCTTAGTAATGGGAATCATATAGAAAGTAATGAAAATTATGCAGCTAGTAGCTATTACAATGACTTAATCGGTTTGGTAGTATATAAAAAAACATCGGATTATGGTAACTATAACATGATTCAGTTTGCCATTGCATCAACACAAAAATAAGATTAAGAATGCTTTTTATATGCCTTTTTCAGGGTTGAACGTGTTATTATATTCCCGTGTGAGGGACAATATAGGTTACAGGAAGTATTTAATAATCTCTTCCATGAAGCAATTACATTTGATGCGATAATCCTTCTCTTTAAAAATAAGCATATAAGTTCTCTCCATTACTTTGTTTTTTATTCTGCTATAGGATTCACTTCATTAAAGAATTGGATAATACCCTTAACCCCATTTAATGTTTGAGGATCACGTATGGCAGGATCTACGTTGGTATTAAAACTGGATACCAGCGGGAATATATCATATGTATTCATATGGTGCAGTAAAATCTTAGCTGTTTCGTAGGGTTTGTTCAGGTTCCCATCTCCGCCACCGACTAGTATGACTGCACCTTTCTTTGGCTTAATTGATACCTTTTCTTTTCTAAAGTACTCGGCACAAAAATATGTCTGTAATCTACTGGCCACGTCCAATAATTTACCTGTCAATTCAGAAAAATAGATAGGTGAAGCGATTAAGATATTATCGCATTCCTGAATATAATCATAAACAGACTGCATCTCATCCTTAATACTACAGCCGCTTCGATTCCAGCAATATCTACAGTCAATACATGGGCTAATATTACAGTGATATGTATTCACGATTTTGTAATCTCCGCTTATTTCCTGAGTCAAGAGATTTATTAGGCTTGAGCAGTCCCCGTTTTTCCTTGGAGAACCGTTAAAGATCAGTGTCTTCATAATAATAACCATGCCTTTCTACTTGGCCTGCAAACTTTGGGCCGCAGGCATAAATTTGCATGTGAAAAATCTATGATTTTTCACACTACCCTCCTCTTCATCTTATACGAGTTTATACATTAACCATTATAACTCCGACTTGGTATTCATCCTCATATATTATTGTTCCGGGATTGTCGGACTGTGATTTTACCACATCAACATTATACTTACGAAGCATTCTAAAATAAAACTCTAATTTTTCTATTATTGCAACGGTATTATTATTTTCTTTAAACCAGGTAACCGCGCCTATTGTATTACCATCCGAATAAAAAGGTGGAATAGGTAATACTTTTTCAAAGTAATTTCGGTTTTGCCAGTATTCCTGAACCTCGTCTTTCGTTAAACAGGTATCAAGTATACTCCACACTGCCACAAATAATCCAACCGGTTGTCCTGTTTTGGGACTTATATAATTTACATGATACCTAGTATACATAAAATCGTCTCCAACCTGTATAGAATTAACCTTGTAACCCTCTTGCTTGTCGGTCCATATCTTCTATTACGATATCATATATCTCGCCGAGGCTCGAACAATATTCAAGCACCTTCCAGGGTTCATTTGTATGAAAATGAATTTTAATTAGCTCCTCATCACCGACCGCTAATAAGCAGTCACCATCAAAATGTTTGGTGAAATATTCGTTGATGATTTCTTCATCAAGATTATCCCCTTCCAGTAAAAGTTGAGTATCATATTTAAATTCTAACATAGTTTTACCTCCTAAATAGTTGTTTTTATTGATGAAATTGAATCATATCATAGATACCCCAGTAGTCCTTCTCAAAGGCAAAAGCAGATTCATGATACGTAACATCTTCAAAACCAGCCGCTTTATAGCAATTGTGTGCGGATGGATTATTATCAAATACCGATAATGTGATTTTGTTCACTTTAAGTATATCAAAGGCATAGCTTGATGCCAAGGAAACCATTTCTTTCCCAATGCCTTTCCCTTTAAGAAGTGGGTCTATAATGATAAAACCAAAATGGATGCTTTCATTTTGATAATCTGCCATACGCATTAACAGATGTCCTACCGGTGTCCCATCATCATCTAAAGCTGACATAATCCAGGCATGCTCATCGCTTTCTTGTTGGTGATAATAGGATATTAATTGCTCCTCTGTTAATGGGTAAGAGAATTTGTACGCACACCATTGTGCAAATGCATATTCATCTCCCTGCCATTTTAATAGATAGAGTGCATCACTAGGTTTATAGGGTCTTAATCGTATCATAGGCACCTCTCATATTTATTTGTATGAAAGCAATTACATACATTTGTTAAAGTGAATTATGTATAACTATTATAATACTGATTTTTGGAATTATTAAAAGCAATTAGAAAGCAAATATTGGCGATGAAGCCCACTATTAATAATACAATATTTAAAAGTGGAACTAAAGCTAATATTATTGATAATACATAAAAAATTGTAAAGAAAGTCCAATTAGATTTAAGAGCATCACCATCTAAATGGATTAAAAATTTGCCCTCCAAATCTTTTACTCCCATCACGATATTATATGTCATATAAAGATATAGAATTGCACATACAATTAATATTAAGTAGTTTAGGCTACCTAGGGTGGCTGTAATTCCAAGTAAATCAGTAACAAATATAAGTGATGAGATTATAAGCATAACAATCGAAATCGGCTTAGCCTTCGCAAATAATATGCTTTTAATCATCATCTCATTTAATCCGTTTATCACCAAGATATATCCGATAAAATTAGGAAGAACATCAATACTAGAACCATTAAATTTAATACTAAAATTAATAAATATAAATATAAATCCCCAAAATATATATTTCATATAATGTACCCCATTTCCCCTATTATTCAGTCTGCTATTTTAAATATTACAGGTTACAAATTATTAACTGTCAGAAAATTCATTTTATCTTGATCGGTAATTTCACGTATGATTTTGCATGGAACACCCGCTGCTATCACATTAGGAGGTATACTTTTTGTGATGACACTTCCAGATCCGATGACGGTGTTATCTCCAATTGTGACCCCTTGATTAATATGGACACCGGCCCCAATCCAAACATTGTTTCCGATTACTACTTTCTTTGCATAACAACCTCCGGCGGCTCGTTCCTCAGCATCTATTGCATGATTTGAGGTATAGATCCCTACTCTTGGTCCAAATAGAACATTGTCACCAATTTCAATCCCTCCACCATCCAACATGATGCAATCAAAATTTGCATAAAAGTTATTGCCGATTGTAATATTGAAGCCAAACTCACATCGGAAGGTGGGTTCAAAGTGAACTCCTCGACCTACAGATTTTAATAAGCGACGTAATATGTTCTCTCGCTCCTCCGAGGGTTTACCAAAGCTGTTATTATATTCATTCGTTAGGAAAACTGTTTTTTCTCTTGCCTCAACCAGCTCTTTTGTTAAATCATTATACATAGATCCACTAAGAATAAGTTGCCTTTGCTCTTCCAAATTCATATTATGTAGCCCATTCCTTTCTCATAATTGTTAACTGTTTTGTATTGCCTTTACTCGATGTGCTGTAATTATTGTATAACTATATGCGTTAACTGTGATTTCGCAACTATTTATCATGATATACCATTTTTTGCCCCTTCTATCAATCATTGCATTTGATTTGTGAATTTGGTCTATGCACCAATCAACGACATTAACATCGATTAAATTTAAATTTCTTTTAATGCGTAATACACCCAGATCAGTCGTATGAATTTTATCAATATTTGCAAATAGCTCTGCAGAATTAACATTTTTATCGCGTTGCTGATGCGTCAATTCAGTCATATAGAAAATCTCCTAACGTATTTGTATAATGAATGATTTGTATTCAGGATAAAGGTAAACATCGTATATCAAATATTAATTCTTAGGTCTATTATCTACTATATTCTTTGTGTCTATAGTTTCATCAAGTACACCAACATTTTTCTTATAAGTTAACCAACGATATGAAACCATATAACTCACATCTTTATCAACGATTAATTGGTCATATATATCTTTTGTACATTCAATTTTAACCAGATAGGCGCTTTTTTTAATAAAAAAATAGTACTCCCCCTGCGAAATATCTTTATTCACTATACTCGTTGTTGTAACTGTTTGATAACCCATTTGTCCATACGTTTTATACATTAGCGTATGTATTGCGATAAATACAACAAAAAGGATGATGGTTCCCAACCTCTTAGAAAATGAAACGGATTTCTCTGAATCGATATCTCGTACCAGTCGAATGGCAATTAAAATACCTGTCATTACGATTAATACCATACCGATTATAGTAACGATATTCAAAATGTTTGCAATTGTGTGAAAATTATTAGCCCATGCATATCCGTATATAAACCATATTATCCAAAAAAGGATAACTTCTATAATAAATGTTGTAACATTGAAAATTCTAAGCTTGTTGTTTTTCTTCATTGTGTCTCCTTTGATTCAAAAATGTTATGTTATGTATTATTGTCATTTGCTATGCTTATCATTATATTAAAAATCAATTATCCTATCTATAACTTCAGAAAGACTTCATTAAAACATAATCAATATACTTTCACGAAGCTAGATAACACTAATTACTCGTTTATACATAGGATGGTCTTCTTTGAATCATACCAAATCCCAGAGGTTTCCGTACGAATCTTTAAATACTTCAACAATCCCATAGGACTGCTCCTTTGGTTCATGTACAATTTCAATCTTTTTGGATACAATGTCAATATAGTCTTTTACAACCAAAACAATATGCACGATAGATTGCATCATGGGTGATCTCTCCTATTTGATGTTTCTCACATAAATGAGTTTGATTTTCCTATTGCCAGTATCTCTCTCATCGATTTCAAATTGCTTTAATGTTTTGATAAGAGGAGTGATTTTTGTAAAGCCAAAATTACGAACATCAAAATCAGGCTGCTTCTTTTGAATCAGATTACCGACATCCCCAAGGAATGCCCAACCCTCTTCATCAGCAACATCATTGATCGAATTTGAAATTAGTGAAATAATATCTTCGCCTATTTTGATTATTGGATCATTCGTATGCTTATACGGGGCATTGTTCTTTTGGTTTTCTTGACTTTCAGGATCTTGTACAATTTTTGAACCAATTATCTCAATGTATGTAAATTTGTCACATGCAACGATAAATGGATTTGGTGTTTTTCGTTCGCCAATACCAATAACTTTCATTCCTGCTTCTCTTAATCGGATAACAAGTCTTGTAAAGTCGCTATCGCTGGATACAATACAAAAGCCTCCAACCTTATCTGAATACAGAATATCCATGGCATCGATTATCATAGCTGAATCAGAGGAATTTTTTCCGCTAGTATAGCTGTATTGTTGAATCGGTGTAATGGCATTTTCGAGTAAGACACTTTTCCATCCTGATAGGCCAGGTTTTGTCCAATCACCATAGATACGTTTGATTGTAGGTGTTCCGTATTTGGCGATTTCCTCCATGATCCCTTTTATATTACTATATGGTACATTTTCAGCATCAAATAATACCGCAAGTTTTATATCTGTATTTTCCATAGAAAATCCTCTCTTTCTTCTTGAGAATAACTTGATATGTTATGTAGTTATTTAAATTCTAGAATCATATTGAATATTATACATGAATTAATCGTATTTACTCCAATCGAACTATTATGTAATTAATTTCACTTTTCAATACCCTTATTATAACCTTTATTGTAACAGTTGTACCTAATAAATTATATCAACCCGAAAAACTTAAGTCTTTGTTTATTTGATATTAAGTATTTTCATCATAGTTTTACAAATCTCTATGCTTTTTATAACATACTCATCTTTGGGGTTCAACTTTAGGGCTTTGTTGTATTCGACGAATGCTTGTTTATACCGTTGTGATTTCATATAAGCCAAACCAAGATAGCGATAAGCAAGTTCGTTCTTAGGGTTGAACTCGATCACTTTATTAAAGTCTGTAATCGCTTTATCATATTTGTTTGTTGCTAAATAAATGATACCGCGTTCACCATAAGCAACTTCAAGTTTTGGATTTAGCTCAATCGCTTTATTAAAGTCGGCAATCGCTTTATCATATTGATGCGATTTCGTTAAAGTAGTTCCTTCTTTCACATAATTTATTGCATTATTAATGGTGACTCCGGAATATTGTTCATATATTGAGACGGCAAAAAACATCATTACAATAATAAGAAAAGATGGCGCTAATATGATTTTTTTTAGGTTGATGTTGGTTGTGTTTTGATTTTGCTCAACATCTTCAAACGTATTCGTTAAGGTATTTACTAACCTCTTTTTATTATATTTTATAAAAGCTTTAAATATTATGTAGAAAATCAAAGCATCAATGACGAGAATAAAAATCAGTATGGAATAGTTAATAATCGGATTATTCGTGCTGAGTGGAATAATATGTTGTTTGCCTGGTATAAATCTAGAGTAAATAACAGCTGTAGCATTATTAAGAAAATGAAATATCATTGTGGAATAAATGGATTTTGTATAATATAGAATTAGTGCCAAAATAATTCCAATAAATGCAGTATAAAAGAATTGGTTAAAATTCATATGAAACATACCAAAGTATAAACCGCTCATGACTGCCATGATTTTGATACCATAATCCCTGTAAGAATGAGTAATTATTCCCCTAAAACTAAATTCCTCGATTATGGCTGGTTGTAAAGCTGTGATTAGTATTACAATCAGAAAAGTGTTGTTTTCTGATAATGATTTCATTTGATTTGACATTAATGGATTTTTAAAAATAATATTGGTTAAAGTTGATATTGCTATTGTAATTGGTATTGCGGAAATAGCAAGAATAATACTATATATCAAATTTTTAAGAGTAATTCGATTGAGTTTTAATATCTTTTTCGGATTCTGTTTCGTTATAAAAAAATACAGAACAATTACTATACCTGGATTAATAACTTCTCTGATTGCATAAACCAAGTTAGTGTTATTCATTTTTGACTGAAATATATGAGGAATAACAAAAGATAATAAAATATTGATTAGCATTACAAATATTAAAAAGATATTCCCTCTTTTAACCTTATTCATATAGATTTCCTTTCGAAATAAAGAATGTTTGTCTAAACTGCCCATTCTTTGTCATTATTCCCTGGTACAACATAGGTCTCTAAGACCTCATTCATAGTATTAACTATGTAAGGCGTGTTGATATCACCAGCGTGAATCATACAATCAGCAGCGGTCAGCTCAGTAATGACCTGCTCTTGTTATAGTCCATGTGTATCGGATATAAATTGCGATTTGTTTCATAAGATTTCCTGAACTCTTCCCACTTGTCCATCCGCTAACATTACTTTGATTCCATGTGGGTGAAAGCTACTATTGGTCAAAAGTTTTGCGACTGTTCCCTCCGTTAGTTTTCCTGTCTTTTGGTCGGCCTTCAATACGATTTTGACCTGTGCGCCAATTTTAACATCCGATCTATTTTGTCCGTTCATGTTCTCTCCTTCTCTAGCCTATTCAAGTATGGATTATGCTAATGAAATACAATATTTGTTTAGCGGTGTTTTAAACTTTTGCTTCGTTTAGATCTTTAAATTTTTATTAATAATAGTGATTTTAGTATCTTTACTTGATATATCAATATATTTTACTAAAATAGAGATCTTATTATTAATATCTAGCTGGTTCCAATAATGTTCAGCATTTTCATTAATGTCATCATACAGTTTCACGATGAAAGGTTCACCATCAAAAGATGGAAGGGGGTTCCCATTTTCTTTGTAGGTATGTATACAATGACCAAATCCTTTAAGAAAATTACTATAATGATAAAAGTTTCTCTGACATATTAATGATTCATCGTTAAGAGCTTTTAATATTGACAAGGAGTAGTTTGCAGCATCCCTATTTATATTTATAATACCTGAAATTCGGGGTGTGTTATTCGGATAATCCGGTTCATACTCCCTTGTTTTTAAAGCATTCTCAAATGAATCTCCTTTTGTTATATATTCATATATCGTATCTGTCTGATCCCCATTTCCTACGATATGTTGATTCTTATAAGATTTTATCGGATGGTAGATAATAAGACTGGGATCAGTCATTAAAGTATCGTCAAACGCTTTAGTTCTTACAAAATGATGATCCATTTCAAAAATGCGATTACGGCTATTTGGGCTTCTTCCCATAATCCAATAAATTTGAATTAGATTCTTTCCATCGGGAGACATTCCGATTACGATTCCACGTCCGGGATATTCATTATTACGAATATTATAGATATTCGTCTCGGCTTGTTTTAGTAAGTTCATTTTATTTTTTTCCTTCTTTCATTAGCAAAGTGATTATACTATCCTTCGTAAAACCTACTTGTGAATATAGATAATCGATGAGTTCTTTTGGATATGATGATCTGAACTGGTTATAGATCGCTGCCTTACCTGTAAATTTTTCTTCGTTCATTTGATTTGTCCTTTTTTAAAATTTCTCCGTTCGGAATATAAAACTGTTAATTTAAAGTTATTATAACATTATTAGGAAAAATTAAGCTATATAATGTTATAATTCTTATATCAAAATATATTCTGATTTGTAAATCGCCTGTAGTCCTACATAGAAGCTTATGATAGTAAGCAGGTATGGGCTACAGGCAATCATTATAGATAAAATTAAAAATATTAGATGATTTTTTTAGGATGTAGGAATTACTTTTTGTCTTTTATATGTAAAATAAGAGATAATATCAAACATATTATAGTTGGTGGTATAAACAAAATGCTGTGAATAAGAGCATCAACATCGGGTCCCGCTGAAGCATATGGTTTATACACCTGTATATTATAAAAATAATAGATGCCTCCCAAATAAAATATTAATAATACTATCCCAATTCCAAGTAAAATTCTAGATGCAATATTTTTCTTTGTTTTAATACCCATATTAACCCCCTTACTGTATTTCAATTGGTTAGTGTGATAAGAGAAAAGCTGGCTATTATTGAGCCATATTAATAATCCTTACCTTAATGCGATTATATCCAGTGTTATCTTACATGGTTAATCTTTAGAATTATCACATCTTTACACTTATCACATCCGAATAAGTTCCGCATTGCTTCTTACCGTCAATCACGATATATGCTCTTATTTTAAAATAATAGGTCGTTTTTTTCTTGAGTTTCGTATTCTTATAGGTGTAGGCCTTTTTATTCTGTACCGAAGTTATCGATTTGTAGCCGCTATTCTTTGCTGTTGACATTTGAATTTCATAACCGGATACTTTGCTTTTGGATGAAGTCCAAACCAGATTAATCTTCGATGAAGCTGCTTTACTACCCTTACCGCCGACTACTTTTGCCGGTAGGATGTAAAAGTATTTTTCTACTTTTCCGATGTAGTTACCCATTCCGCTCACAATGATGGAAGCTTTTCCGACTTCCTTATTATTTCGATAAGAAAGTGAATAATCTCGACCGAGTACTAGTTTACTGGTACCACTAGTTACAGAAATAGATTGAGTAATCGCTTTACCAGAATAGATTTTACTGCTTACATTACCTACAGCGAAACTTCTTCCCTGAATTGTAACCTTCAAGATATTTGAAGTTGCAGCATTATAGGCATTCGTAGCTTGAGATACGGCTCTTACATAGTAGATGCCAGGCTTACTTGGGCGTGTAATTTCTTTTTTACACAGCGAATCATTATAATAATGAAATATGACCGATCCTTGTGAATCATTTTGAACTATTTTCGGCTGAAGTGTACTACCACTCAAAATATTATCACACGTAATCTTTAAATTAGAATTCATCTTTGAATCAATTACATAGATTTGGAACTGTGTTTTCTGTCCCTTATATTCAATTGTAATTGTCTTTGTTCCTTTTGTGGTTGTGTTCACTGCCGAAATTGTTCCTTTTTGACTTTCTGGTAACGTAGTGCCTGTTACGGGACGAAAGATTGGATCTGACATTGAATACGTATAGTTCTTACCATCCGAATTAGTAAAACTGACTTTCCCACCGGTCAGATCCACTTTTTCTCCGATCATATATATACTCTTTGTTGGCAAAGAGGAAACATATAGAGCCTGTTCTAGCTTTTTAAATACTTTTAGCTGCGGATATAAGTAATCACTCGTACTATCCATGTACCAGGTATTTGTAAAATCGAGCCACTTAAAGTTATCTTTCACTTTCATTTCACTATCTGTGAGTTGCTTATAATAAGTTTTACCAATACTTGAGTAACGAGTGTATACATAAGCACTAACATCCGTGTTACTGAAGTAAGTATCACTAAATTCGGTGTTATAAGTTAAATATCCTGCCAAAGCTCCGCTATGACCATACCAACCCATAAAATTAAGATCAGCTGTATAACAGTCGAAGAATGTTTTTGATATTCCGGTATATGATACATCTACCGTACCTATTAAACCTCCAAAGATAAAGCCTTTAGGGTGATTAAAATAATATGAAGTCGGGCCAAAGGTATTGTTAGCGGAATAACAATTATAAATTAATCGCTGATTATAGCCCACGATTCCACCAGCACAATTACCGCCTATGATATTATTTTTAGAATAACAATTTGATATAGTTCCAGTATTAATACCTGCAATAGCCCCGACATACTCAAAATCTGTGCCAGAATCTGAAGCAGAATAGCATAAAAAGGTGCTGTTTTCAATTCCTAGATTCTTAATCGTACCATAATTATTTGCACTAAATAGTCCATAATATCCTTTTCCTAAATTACCGGTACCATAATAAGAGCATTGTAAACCGGAGATGACATGACCATCCCCATCAAAAACTCCTCGGAAGGCTTGGCCGTATACTCCGGGGATATAAAAACCAATCGGAAACCATCCATGACCATCATTATAAAATTCTCCTCCGGGTGCAAAATCTTCCGGAGAAAATGCTATGTCATTTGTTAATTTGAAATATGCATTTAAAACTTGAGTATTATTCATATTTGCCAATTGTTTTTTAGTTGAGATTAGGTAAGGGTTCGAATAAGTTCCGTTGCCTCCTGCAAACAAATCATTTCCAATTGCTTTTTTTACCTCAATATTTAAGTATACTACGGTCATACCCTGACAACGCTTGGAAGTCCAAATACCGGTGGTTGTTCCGGTTTGATTAAAAATTGGCTGAATATAAGTGTATGTATGTTGGAATGTTACTCTTGCTTTTCCTTCTTTTAAGAAGGACATCGTTGCGGCGGAATTATTATAAGAATTAATTCGAACAATCGATGAATCACTACTGGACCATTTTGCAACCCCATCGATGTTGGTACGAATCGTATATGATTCGCCCACATGCTTTGTTAAATTGGTGGTGGTTTCATTGTAACCACTTTGAACAATAGCAGCCTCAATCTTTGCAGGTTTATGTAAAATCATTATGGTCGAAATAAAGCAAAGAATAATTAATATATGCTGCCATCTTAAACCTTTTTTACTCATCTCCCACTCCTGTCTAAAATACAGGCGCAAAATTACACCTATTTTCCTAATCAATATACTAAACCGTTACGTTTACATTATATGTAAGGTTTGTAATTATTGCAATAATTTTCTCGGGATGATTTTCGTGAATTATATTACTATCATTTTGGCATCATACAATAAAAAAACTGGCTAAAAACGCAAATATATGCTATGTTATAAAATATATGTTATAACATATACTGTGCTGAAGATTAACAATATTAGGAGGAACACAAAATGGAGAATCTAAAAGCAGTTATCGTAGAAAGACTAAAATTAATTCGACATACAAAACAACTAAATCTAGATCAGGCAGCGGAATTAACAGGAATCAGTAAAGCGATGTTAAGCCAGATGGAGAGGGGGCAATCGATGCCCACCATTACAACGCTATGGAAAATTGCAACCGGATATAAAGTACCTCTTACATATTTTCTAGAAGAAGAAAAAAGCAGTTTTACACTGGTTGATTATCAAAATTCAATTCCGATACTTGAAGAAAACGGTTTGATGAAAACTTTCACACTTTTTTCTTATAATCCAGTACAGAATTTTGAAATGCTTTATATTGAATTTGAGCCAAAATGTGTTCATGAATCAGCCAAGCATATGGACGGTGTTGAGGAATACATCTTTGTGCAGGCAGGAAGCCTTAAACTACACTTAGGTCAGCAGGAAATCACACTTTTTGAAAAACAGTGCTTTCGATTTCAGGCCGATGTTCCTCATCGCTATATTAATGAGGATGATAAAAATAGTTGTAGTATATTAAATATTATTTTTTATCCTACAACGATGCCTAAGAATGAAAGAGGTAATTAGTATGAAAAAAGCATTTTTACTTGGAATTGCTGGTTCTCTCTTTTTTGCTTTTACCTTTGTGCTAAATAGAAGTATGCATTTATCAGGGGGAAGCTGGATCTGGAGTGCAAGCTTACGATATTATTTCGCACTTCCTATCTTGGCGGTTATCGTTAAAAAGAAGTTCGGATTTCAAAAAATTCACCAGGCTATTAAAGATCGATGGGTAGAATGGATTCTTTGGAGCACGATTGGTTTCGGACTGTTTTACGCAACTATATCGTATGCGGGTGATTATGGAGAGTCCTGGCTGATTGCAGCCTCTTGGCAGATAACCATAGTTATGGGTGTGTTAATGGCGCCCTTATTTGGTAAACGAATTCCTGTTAGAAATTTGGCTGTATCTGCTATTATTTTAATTGGTGTTTTTTTATTACAAGCAAATAATTTGGCGGAATTTAATTTGGATACATCCGCTCAGACTTTAATACCAATCTTAATCGGGGCCATATCATATCCGCTTGGGAATCGGAAGATGATGGAGATAAGTTCAAAACATCTCTCCACGATAGAACGTGTATATGGGATGATTTTATGTAGCATACCTTTCTGGTTTTGTTTATCCATCGTTGGAATTGTTACTGTAGGTACTCCATCTTATTCTCAAACACTTCAATCTTTTCTTGTTGCTTTGTTTTCAGGTGTAATTGCTACTCTGTTATTTTTCAAAGCGACAGATTCTGTTAAAACGAATCAAAAACAATTAGCGGTAGTGGAATCCACCCAAGCGGGAGAAGTGATTTTTGCTTTGTTGGGTGGTATACTTCTGCTTTCGGATGCTTTGCCTGATATCTCGGGGATGATTGGAATTGTGCTCATTCTATTTGGAATGATTTTAAACAGCTTGATTTCAAGTACATAGTAATGATATAACTAGACATTCATGTTACTCCTTCACAAATACTTAAAAAATACCAAACTTCTTTTTCTTATAGAATGGTTCAACGCTTTTTATTGCATCTTTTCCAAATTCACTAGATACCGGGACAAAATCAAGGAACTTGCCATTGGAAAAAGGAATGCCAGCATCGGCTATACCACTAAAAACTTCATTTTTATCACCAGAGAAATCGACAACGATAAGATAGCTTTGTTCATTCTCTTTCATCATTAATCTAAGATATGCAGCTTTAATATTCTTATTAGTTTTAAGGTATTTACTAATCTCATCAACCATCTTTTGAGGATATTCAGCTGGTTCACCAAGCATAACTTTTGTATCTTTATCTGCTATTTGTTCTGTTATCACAGAATTTTGAGGTGTGCTATTTGCTGCACTTTCAATTGCATTAATCATGTCTTTTGTTAAAATAATATTTACTCCAAATGGATTAATGGATATTCCATTGGCTTTATCAATAAAGCACTTAATATCATAAAAGGTTGCAATATTACCGCTAAACTTTTGCTCTGGGTCAAACTTTCTCAATTCATTCCAATCGGTAAAAAATGGATAAAAGACTTTGTCTTCAGAATTGGTTATTAAAGGGAATTGTAATGTGCTCTCTTCCTTTACAACAAAGTTTCCGTCCTCTGAATTAGATTTCTCCATATTCAGTTTACTTGCATCAAAAGGCATAAGATATCTTGCGTTATATATCTCCTTGAACATATTTGATTCCATATCCTGTGAGGCTTTCTTTCTGTTCAGCTCCTGAAAGAAAAAGTTAGCAGTACAAACTAAGGTTGGATTCATTATTGGTCTGTTGATTACCGGAACATCTGTAAAATCCGGCTTGTCGATGACATCAAACAAACTCATAACCAAATGAGTCTGACCGTTATCAATTACAAGCATTTCAAAACCGCTTCGATATAAATCACCAAACATAAATATTCTTTCTTCTTTGTTATTTTCTACAGGCTTAATGAATATCTGTTGCTGCATTATATAGTCCTGATATAGTTCGTAATATTGTTTTTCTGTAAATATGTATGCGGTTGGTTTACCATTCTCAAAATCAAGATAGTAATTATTTGTGTAAGGCATATAGGCAATCCACAATAATTCATCTGTTTTTATACGATTAATTATTTCGTTATATAATTGTTTATCCTTGGTTGAATCAAAATTTTTAATAATCTGTTGTATTGTTTCCATAATCTCTTCGTTTCTCCTTTTGTATTAAATCGAATTATTATATATTGTTATTCTCTTATATGGTGGATGCTTCAATATGCAAATCATCCGCATTTATGCGATACCTTTTTCTTTCGGAAAGCCTTCCTGATTATTGGTTTCTTAATTTCAATAGCCCCTTCAGGACATAATTCCTGACAACAATAGCAACGAATACAGCGCTCATATTTATAGGACGGAGGATTTTCCTTATTCCCATCATGCCAGTTTAAAGCCTTGGGATCAACCGGGCACATCGTTACACAAACACCGCATTTTTTACATTTGCTATTTATGATATACGGTTTAGGGACTATAAAGCTATTTAAATGCTTCAACAAAGATTCTCCCGATTTTAGACCTTTGATAGGATCTCTGTCCACTATGAATTCTAGGTCTTTAAAACTATCGATAGGATCTCCGACTAGCTCAATCTTGTTCACGTCATATGTGCCAAGACCTGCAGCTTCACCCATTGTAATTGTATGAGAGTATGCAGGGTCAACGCCGATTATACGACATACAGTAGCATCCAAAGCGATGGGATCTGATGAAAACAGTAGTAGTTCCATTTTTCTGGGAGTACCGTTCAGCGGACCATTTCCTTCCATAGCAATTATTCCATCCATTATGTAGAGCCTCGGTCTGATAAAGGTGTTGATATCAACAAGCATTTTTGCAAAATCAACAGGATCGGGAAGCTTTACATGAAATTCACTTTTAAGCAACCCTGGAACACAACCAAACTGATTTTTAATTGAGCCGGTTAACTTTAAAAAAGCATGAGTCTTCAGTTTCGGCAGGCTAATTAATCCATCGCATTCCAGAACTCCATTTGCCAGAGTCAATTTTTTGTTTTGGATTGCTTCTTTAAAAAATACCTCTTTGCCGTTATTGAAATCACATATATGTATATCCAATTCTTTGGCTACTGCGGCACAACCTGTCTTTTTGGCTGCATTTTCAGCTGAACCAAATCCTGGAGAATCGCCATAAGTAAGATTTACCCCATTGTTCTTAAAAATCTCAGCGACTGATTTAAAAACAGTGGGATGAGTAGTTGCAGCTTTTTCCGGAGGTACAGCCATAATCCAATTTGGTTTTAATAGAATTTTTTCTCCTGGTTTTACAAAAACGGATGGTCCACCCAAAAGATCAATTCCTCTTTGTACCGCCGTTTTCACTTGCTCATAATCATAACTTTTGCATCTTACTAATGCAACTTTAGACATAAAATCAACTCCGTTTCATACAATTTATTTATTGTTAAAAACCCAACTTTCCATTATTGCTACTATGGGAAGTTGGGTTATCCTCAGTTCCTTAAGCGGATTTTCACGGATTTTTAGTTTTTATCACTTACAAACAATAAATCAAAGGTCTTATACATTTGCATCTGTTGCAAAGGCTTCTGTACCCATTGGTGAAATTGTAACAAATAGACGCAAGACACCATCACCAATATTTA
This sequence comes from Bacillota bacterium, assembly GCA_023392615.1. GTDB lineage: Bacteria > Bacillota > Clostridia > Lachnospirales > Lachnospiraceae > Mobilitalea. The sequence continues at coordinate 720,289 of JAEVYT010000030.1, forward strand.
TAACCTGTAAACTTTCCTGCCCATCTACCTGCATTAACTCACCCACTTGTAGAGGTGTTTCGCTGCCATCCGTGACAACTTTGGCATTGCCCTCCATGACTTGTAGGAATAGGGTTGATTCAAGATGTGTATGTCCCGGCAGTATTTCGCCTTTTGCAATGTTAAGCACGAAGGCAATTACATTATCACTTTTGTAAAGCATTCTTTTGGCGATTTTCCCCTCTGGTTCATGAAAATAATTATTAATCGTATACTTGTTCATAGTTAATTTCTCCTTTAGTTTAAACTTAAAGTTTAATATACCCTAATTGAGACATATCATAACTTTTTATCTAGAAGATGTTGAAATATAAATTCAACCATTGTCTGGCTGCGGACGTAAACTGTTCCGCTTGCTCTATTTGCAGATTGTGTCCTGCACGGTCAAACACCATATATGACGCAGAGGAATAATTCTCAAGGAGCTTGAATTGATCCTGATAACCGACTTCTGTGTCATTTCTTCCTGTTAAAATTAAACACGGTTTATCAAATGGTTTCTCAAGAGTATCCACATCATATGAAAATGCTCCATCAAGAACTTCATTCAGAAAATAACTGTTATGAAGTGATAATGAATCATATATATCATTCTTGAATCTTTTCCAAACCTCTCTATTACGAATTACGGAGATATATTCAAAAGATTTTCTTTCCGCTTCGCTTAACTCAGATAAAAAGATATCATCGGATTCCATTACTTTTAATTCCGGCACTTTGCCCATACGATATCCGGGAATTATGAGTGGACAGATAAGTAACAGACCTAATACTTGCTCCGGTCTTTGCTTTACCATCCCTCGTGATAGATAACCTCCATAGGATTCTCCAACCAATATGAATTTTTTATTGGGTATGATAGTATCTATGAGTTGAGATATGATTTCAAGCATATTATCTGAATTTTTTATACGGTCGCTTTCTTTTGATTTTCCCATACCCGGCAAATCTATGTAGATACGTTGAAAATTTTGTAAACCGGACTCAAACACGGGTTCCATACAACCTGACATGATTTTATGGTCAACGCCCCATCCATGAAGCATAATGACAGGGGTTCCGGTTCCGATGATTTGATAATATATTTTTGCTCCATTTATAAATGTATCCATATTTTCACACCTAATGATTACATCTTGTAACCTTTCTTTCTACTAAACTTAGAAAATCGAGATTGTTAATTTGCGCGAGTCATACCACGAATTATTTGATTCTATCCTTTTATGTAATGCTATTGTATCATATATCAAGATGATATTCCATACATTACCAGACTTAAACTGATTTTGAATTGATTTCAGTAACCGTTTCAGTAACCGTAATAACGATCCTTAATCGTAAACCCAAATGATTTCTCCTATATTTGTCTACAAAAAAGCGGCAAAAGTATATTGTCAATACTTTTGCCGCTTATATCATCCAAAAGAATTATTTAAATTGACTTGAGATGGCCAACTAAACGTAATATATTTTGCTCAATCTCATCAATAACATGCATAAACTCTTCGTCACTTTTTCCTGTGGGATCTTCCAGCCCCCAGTCGAAACGTTCCTTACAAGGAAGGTTCGGGCAATTAACATTGCAGCCCATCGTGATGACAACATCGACTGGAGGGATATCCGATAAAAGCTTGGAATACTGTGTGGCCTCCATATCGATACCATAATAATGTTTCATAAGTCTGACTGCATCCTGGTTGATTTGTGGTTTGGTTTCTGTGCCTGCTGAATAACTTTCAAATATTTTAGAGCCATAACGCTTACCAAATGCTTCAGCAATTTGACTTCTACATGAATTGTGGACACAGATAAATGCTACTTTTGGCAACATGTACATGTTTCTCCTTTCGGTTCATCAGAAGGGATGCGGCGTTCCATTAACACTGTATTACGCCACACTCCGAATTTATCTTTCCCTATTTTTTCACGATATCCTACCATCCGGTAGCCGCATTTTTCATGAAGACGTATACTAGCGATGTTATCCTGCATAATGCCGGATTGTAATGTCCAGTATCCGGCTTTCTCTGATTCGGTGGAAAGAGCATTGAGTAAAGCCGCCCCAATTCCTTTTCCGCGATGCGTTTCACGAATATATACGCTGACCTCTGCTACGCCACCATAAACACATCGACTGGATACTGGGGATAAACTACACCATCCAATCATTACCCCATCCAGTTCTGCAACCAGACGACAGTTCTTGATATGATTACTATCCCACTCATCATAGGTGGGACAATCTGTCTGAAAAGTTGCAAGATTAGTCTTTAAACCCTCAGAATAGATACTGGATACATGAATCCAATCTGTTGATAGCATATCCCTAATAATTATTTTTGAATTATTCATAGATTTTATCATCCTTACTCTTAGTATAATACTTTGTTTTTAAGAATAATGCAATATTTACCAGTGCAATCATAACCGGAACTTCAATTAACGGCCCGATTACTGCTGCGAAAGCCTGATCCGATGCAATGCCAAATACTGCTGCCGCTACGGCAATCGCTAATTCAAAATTGTTACTTGCTGCAGTAAAAGATAAGGTGATGGATTGTTCATAGTTAAATTTATTTTTGTATGAGATATAAAAGCTTACGAAAAACATAATAATGAAATAGATTAATAAGGGAATTGCTATTCTCACGACATTCATCGGATGTTGTATGATCTGCTCACCCTTCGTACAGAACATAATTACAATTGTATACAATAACGCGATTAATGCAAAGGGTGATATTTTGGGTAGGAACTGCCTTTCGTACCAATCCATTCCTTTCACACGCCCAAGTATAAATCGGGTCAGGAAACCTGCTGCAAAGGGAATGCCAAGATAAATCAGTACACTCTTTGCAACCTCCCACATAGAGACATGAACTTCCTTGCCTCCCCAGGAGAAGCCGAGTAAATTCGGTAATAATGTGATAAAGAAATAAATATACACGGAATATAATAGTATTTGAAAGATCGAATTCAGGGCAACCAATGCGGCACAATATTCATTGTCGCCCTTTGCTAATGTATTCCACACAATTACCATGGCGATACATCTTGCAAGTCCGATGATGATTAAACCCATAGCAAATCCGGATAAATCAGGCAGGAATGTAACTGCGAGAGCAAACATAAGAATAGGTCCTATAATCCAGTTTTGTATCAAAGATATCAGAAATACCTTTTTGTTCTGTGATACTTCTCCAATCTTTTCGTATTTTATTTTTGCGAGAGGTGGATACATCATAATAATTAAGCCTATCGCAATTGGCCATGATATTGTTCCTGTACTCATTCCTTCTATGGATTTGCCAAGAGTTGGAAAGATGTAACCAAGAATTACTCCAAACGCCATTGCGATAAATATCCATAGGGTAAGGAATCGATCCAAAAAACCTAATTTTACTTTTTCTTTACTCATTTTAATCTCCTACTATAATTTTATAAAATACATGGTTAGGATGTCAGAGGTCTTTCAAATTGATAATCAAAAAAATTTGCAATGCAAGCTAAATGATTTTGTAATGCATGTTAAAGCCTAACAATTATGAGATAGCTTAGAACAATACGCTTTTGACACTACAAACGATACATTTGATTAACAGCATCCACTGTTGTTACTAGAGCAATCACAACTAGGTTCAGTTCCTGTCAGCCATCCTCGAATGATTGCACTTGCACACCCTACACCGGGGTTGACTTCCAATGCCTTGAACGGACAATTCTTTACACAAGCTCCGCATTCAATACAAGAGTTAAGGTGATTTATTAATGCTTTTTTCTCTTCTAATTCAAATACGTGATGAGGACAAACCTCTATACATCTTCCGCATCCGGTGCATTTTTCTGAGATCAGCTTAAGTGTTGCTACATTGTTAAGATATTGATGTTTCATGTAACCTCCCTCTGATAATTGTATAACATTCTTTCAAGAGTGATAAGTACATATCCAAAGTTACATAACTTTGTTATGAATTTTATAGTATTACGAACAAATTGATAAGTAATGTGATTATGCCCAATCCAATTGATATAAGAATGGCAGGTATTGCGGTTTTCATCTCTTTTAATACACCTGAGTATGAGGTATAAGTAGATGACCCGGTAAAATTCATCGCAAAATAAGCGGATACGGATGGTAGTGCGAATAAATACCCGAATCCTCTTAGAATCTCAAAGGAATTAGAGGAAGGCCAACCGTTAATTACTATTATAGATATGGTCCATAGTAAACCAAGAATCCAACCCTTCATAGCAAAAGCTTTAACCGGTATCCATGGAAGGAGTAACGGAGTTAAAAAACAACCTGATATAACAGCACCGGCGTAAGCATAAAAATCGATAATACCAAAGCGGTTTACAGCCAGTAAGTTTAGAAGAAACATCGCTCCAAATACATAGATAGAGGGTTTAAAGGAAGATACAATCTCAACGGGGGTTAAGACAAGTCGATCCTTTGTTGTGAATAATACTTCCCTCATCTTTTCAGTTGCTTTGAAACCGGAATTGATAAAGACTTTTACATCTTCTGCTCTGACAGGACCATATACTATCTGAAAACCGGTTTGCTTAGTGACTTCGTAACCCATCACTCCGGGAGCACCAAGCTGTGGGAGGATGATTTTCTTATGAGAAATCAAATCTGAGAGTCTTGATTTTGTGATACGATTTATTAATTCCGTTGTCCCGAAGGTGCCTTTTCCTGCGGCACACCAAACGTTCACACCTTTTGTATCCAGTACAAGAATCCAGAGGTTCATTCCTGTTAGCTCTTTCCGTAAAGCATCTAACGTTAATTTATAATTCGCGGTAACTAGTACATTTGAATTTTCATCAGGAGTGCCGATTGCATAAAGTCCAGGATTAACCAAATAGCTCATTCTACCGATTCCCCATCGTACCTTCCAAGCGCCTAAAATATCAGACATTACTAGCTTCGTAGAGATCTGCGGAATCGTTCCAACCGTAGTTTGAAGTTCCCCGCTAATCCAAGGATCTTTTTTATCGTATACAGTAATTGGTTGATCATCGCAGGATGAACCACAACAACAGCAACTACTTGTTATAGTATTATTAAGGATTTTCACGGAATGAGGTTTTAGCCTTTGTATATTACGTTTCTTATTCGTAACCGCTGTATCGCAACATTGATCTTGATTCATAACGAACCTCCTATTAATCGCAACCATTGTATTCTGTTGCTTGATTGCTATCTCCTACTATCGTTAATTGTGTTAGTAAGTCAATAGCGTTCTGTGATCCCTGTATTGAGATGGAATAATACGTCCATTTTCCTTCGTTACGTGCGTTCACTATCCCACTCTGCACCAGAATTTTCATATGATGTGATAGAGTCGATTGTCCGATATTTAGTTTTTCAAGTAATACACAGGCACATTTTTCTCCGCTTTGAAGAAGTTCTAGTATCTGTAATCTGTTTTCGTCACAAAAGGCTTTAAAGACCTTTGCATGATCGATATGTTCTTTTGTCAAATGAATTCACCTCATATCTAAATACTTCGATTTGATTTTATTGTAATTCTCAAATCTAAATTTGTCAATATGAGATTGCTATAAAATGCATGATAATATATAAAAAAGTAGTCTCAAAAGGTTTGCAACCATTTGATGACTACTTTTAATAAGAAGTGGCTTCTATCAGAAGCTTACTTAATGCAGCAAAATAAACTAGAACATTTTCATTATGGTGATATCACTTCTATACTTCTCATCTTGTTTTCAATCATAACATCCGTAAAGTCTCCACCGCTTTCGCCGTCGATACACCAGGCAATTGGATTCTTGGAGGTTATTTTAATATTTGATGCTGTAATTAGATGAACGAGATTTTTATCAATCTTGTTCTGCATCAGTTTAGCGAATGTCATTCTTAGAATTGAAGTCTTCTTTGGATTTTCGATTAATATAACCTCAAACAAACCGTCGTCAAGATTAATCTTCTTAGGATCGAATTTGATTAGTCCGGCCAAGCTAAGCGTATTAGTGATGGCTCCGAAGGCGAAGTTACCTTCAATGCGATGGCCGTCATATTCCATTGTTATCTCATAAGAATTATTACGCCATATTCGTTTTATTCCTTCGATAAAGTAAGCAAATTTGCCAAGAACATTCTTCTTTTTTTGATCAGTAAGGTAGGCAACTTCAGTTAGGAATCCAAACGTAGCGGAATAAATGAAATTTGTATTCTGAAAATAACCAATATCAATCGATCGAACCTTACCGTTCGCAATAATCTCTGCTGCCTTATTTGCATCAGTAGGTATCTTAAGATTTTTAGCAAAATCATTTGTGGTACCAGCCGGAATATAACCAAATTTGGGACGTTCATCCACTGGCAACGACATTAATCCAATCACTACCTCATTCAATGTTCCGTCACCGCCCATACATACGACCAAATCATATTGCGAGGCTAAGCTTTTTGTGATGTTTGTAGCATCTTTACGACATTTTGTAGAAACTACTGTAACATCCATCCCGTACTGCGAGAAGACCTTAACCACCTTATTAAAATTATATTGAGCCGCTTTACGTCCGGCTTTGGGATTTATTATCAACAAAGTATGCATACAAACCTCCTCATGTAAATATGCGCTTGCTCATGTTTATAAATACTCCTAATTACATAATACCCCAAAATCATAATTTCGTATAGTTTTTATTTTAACAATAAATGTGTTAATTGGTAGAATATATGAGGAAGTTTGCAAATGTTTATCTTTTTAGTTTTCATCTAATTTGTTACAGTATCTTTGCCTATCTTATTCATTATATCAAGTTTAAGCACCTCGATATAATAAAAGACCCCGTTTTTATCTTCCCCTTGTCTTAAGATTCCAATTACTTTAATCCAATCCTTCACTGACTTTAACGCGGAGATATCATCTTGGGTATAAAATTCAAAGCTAACATAACCGCCATTACAATAAGGACAGGATGGACCATATCTTCCAACAAATGTATAGGGTTTATAGTCTCCTATATAATACCCTTCAATTTCTACCGTTTTACCTTCGTATTTTTTGAAATTTGCATACCAATCATTAATTTGAGTCGCATACATTTTATCTCCTACAGTAATATCAACTTTCCCGCTAAAATTTTTCTTGTCTTGTTCGATATCGCATTGGTAGCCAACTCTTCCGGTTGAATCCGCTTTGCCAAAATTCTTATCTGACTTTGATTTCGATGTTGGAGTAGGGCTGTTTTTATCTTTAGAATCAAGGAATGCCTGTACACTCGCATCATCGGAAGCTGGAATCGGAGTAATCGTATTAATATCATTCCCATTATTGGATTGAGAAGTCGAGCTACTACTCTTATCTTTCATCCGGTTATTCAAGGCAGCACTTTGAGGGCGTGCGCAACCTGATAACCCAAGAGCAATCATTATGATACATATAATAGTGAATACTCTTCTTCGTTTCATTAACATTAAATCTTGTAACACATTATTTTTTCTGGAATTATTCCTACACATATCATCGCTCCCTAATCCTTTCTATCATGGCAAATACAAAGAATACAATCATATTTGCGATAACGATACTGGCACCGGTTGGAGTGGAATAAATAAATGAAAAATAGATTCCTACGATGAAACACAAAATTGATATAATAGCAGAACTAAGGATTACGGTACGAAACTGTTTGCATATTCGCATGGATGCCAAGGACGGGAAGATAATTAAGCTAGATATTAACAATGTACCCATCATGCGCATACCCAATACAACTGTAACGGAGGTAAGTAATGCGATCAACATATTATAAAGGTTGCTTCTGGTTCCAGTGGCTTTTGTAAAAGTTTCATCGAAGGTGACCGCAAATATTTTGTTATAAAATATAACATATAATATCAATACTATGATGGACAGAATGATGGATAATCTTACATCGGCTTGGCTCATAGCAAGGATACTACCAAACATATAATTGCATACATCGGTATTCATACCTGTGGTTAGTGAGATGGTCATAACACCAATTGCCAGAGAACCGCTACACAGTAAAGCTGTGGCAGCATCTCCTTTTAGCTTGCTGTTGTCTTTCATTCTAAGTAATAAAAATGCGGCAACTACACATACGGGTACAGCGATAACCAGTGGGGCAGCATTCATTGCGTAGGCTACTGCTAAAGCTGCAAATCCGACATGGGATAATCCGTCTCCAATCATGGAGTAACGCTTAAGCACTAAACTTACTCCAAGTAAGGACGCACATAGGGAAACCAATATACCTACAGTCAATGCATTCACAAGGAATGGATAGGACAACATATGTAGAAATGTATTAATCAATCTTGCCACCTCCTAGAAAATACGTTCCGATGTCACTATTCTCATACGCTTCTTTTGTGCCATAAAATATTTGTTTGTTGCTCAAATGCAGGATATGAGTTGCATATGGTAAAACCCCCTGGATATCATGGCTAACCATAATAATAGTTCGACGTTCTTCTTTGTTGATTCTTTCTATCAGGCGATAGAGATCTCCGGTCATAATCGGATCAAGACCTGAAACCGGTTCATCTAGGATTAATAATTCCTTGCTGGCACAGAGAGCTCTAGCCAGCAAAACTCTCTGTTGTTGTCCTCCGGATAATTCACGGTAGCATTTGTTCTTTAAATTCTCTATTCCTAAAAGCTTCATTTGAGATAATGCATTGTTCTTATCTGATTTTTTATAAAAAGGAAAGAACCCAAGATTATTCAAACAACCGGATAACACTATCTCATATACGCTTGCCGGGAAATCTTTTTGTATAGCAGTCTGTTGAGGAAGATAACCAATTTGGTTTGATTTTAAATTATCGCCCATGATGATTTTGCCGCTTGTGGGCTTCTTAAGATCTAGAATTCCTTTTATCAATGTGCTTTTTCCTGCTCCGTTTTCACCCACGATACATAGATAATCGCCGTGTTCTACGCTAAAATTGATCTCTGCTAAAACTGTTTGCCCTTCATAAGAAAACGAAACCTTATCACATACAAATTGACTCATTAATTAAGCGCCTCCTTTAAAATCTTAACATTACGCTCCATTAAATCAAGATAAGTGACACCTGCTTTGAAATCATCTTTTGTAACGTTATGAACAGCATTCAGTAGTTCTTTTTTTGCTCCGGTTGCTTTCGAAATCGAATCACACATTTGCTCATTTGATAATTCAATGTGGAAGATTACCGGTATTTTATCTTCTTTAACTTTGTCAATAAGGAAGGATACAGTGGCAGCACTAGGCTCCGTATCGGTGGAACATCCTGGGAATGCAGCATAGTATTTTAAACCATAAGCATCGACAAAGTACCGGAAGGGGAAACGATCGCCTACTATGATTTCTTTTCTATGGGAATGATCTACAACGTATTTAATCTCCTGATCAAGCTTTGTTAATTTCTGAATAAAAGCATCTGAATTACTTTTATATACTTTAGAATGGGAGGAATCTATTTTACATAATTGGTTTGTAATCTTTTTTACAATCAGAATCGCATTTTTGGGAGAGGTCCACACATGTTCATCCAACTCTGGATCAGCACCTTTTTCCTCATCTTCTTCTGCCTGCATTCCTTCTACACTTTCTTCCTCCACTGTTGTTACACAATCCATTAAGGTCATGATGTTCATCTTGTCCTTATTCGTGGATTTAAGAATGCTGTTTACCCAGGCATCCGAATCACCACCTACGTATAGAAATAAGTTTGAATTATGAATTTTTATGATATCCTGAGGGGTGGGTTCGTAACTATGACTCTCCGCACCCGGAGGTAAAAGCATGGTAAGGTTAACTTGATCTCCGGCAATTTGACGAACAAAATCATAGATTGGGAATATCGTAGTAACTACATTTATTTTTTTACTTTGATTATTTGCTGTTGTGGTTTTTTCATCATTCTTATCGCATGCAACGAATAGAATCATCATTAATACACTAATGACAATCATGAGAATACTTTTTTTGTTTTTCATATATGGCCTCCAATAATTAAGTTATAAAGATATCAAAAATAAACGCTAATGTAAGGGTTCCACGTATATAAATATGGAGCGTGATTACATTAGCATGCTAAAATTAAGTTGATTTTCGATAATTTTAATTATTTAGTCGAACCTTCATATTAACTGGGGTTATTAGAACAAGAAAAGAATGAAAAGATAATTGATAGAATATGATAAGTTCTATCATGAGAACGAATGATATGGTTAATAGAGCGGTTGATATATTCTGTACCAATGCTTCAGCAATATGAAGTTGCTCACAAACGGAGCAATTCTTGCCAGTACAGTTATGTTTAAGATGCGTGGAAATAAAACCTTCTGAAAGCATAAATGAAAGAAAGAGTATGATTACTATTATGCAGGCGATTTTGGATCGAGTTGATTTCTTTGTCATAGTGACTCACCCTTTCAGAAAAACAGCTTTGTGAATTCAAAAAGCACTATTGCAAATGATTTGCAATAGAATTATAAGGGAATACTATGACAATGTCAATATGCTTAACATACAACCTTACCATTTAATTAGGATTTATTTATGAACACTCTAATATCTTACTTAATATATTTAGCACTACTTTAGCCTGTTCGACCGTCTTACTGGATACTATAAGGTTTTCAGATAATAACATTTCAACCGGTATTCTTTGAATCGTTAACTCCTGGTTAACCCATTCCAGTGTTTCCTCTGTCATATAATTTGAATGAATGAGCAGTGATGTTAAGCTAGGTGTTAATTTCGTCTGTCTCTCATTTCGTTCCAATGCACTTATCGATTTATCCAATCCCTTAATTAAATTAGTTAAATCACTGTTTAGGGTGTGCTTATTCGTTAGCCAACTTAGCAGTGACTCTTGTTTAGGAATTTGTGATATTATATCATGATCAATTATTCCTGTGCCTTGAATAAATAGATTTGTTTGAAATGTTCCGCGGTAATAGGCTGCTTTGAATTCTTCCAATTCTTTTGAAGAAAGGTATCTGGACGGATCTAAATGTTCTGGGTTTGATAAGCCTTGTTCCCGCAGTTCTGTTTTACTGTGATCAATACGTTCAAGAATCCGGTTAACAAAGGACGGACTTGTTGCGACGACATGAACTTCACTACCGTATACTTTTTTTAGTTCCTCTAGAATACCTTCTCTCGAGAATTCGCTACAAGCCACGACCAGCTTTCCATCTGCCCTATTACCTAATGGAACAGTCATCAATGCTTTTACTTTGTTCTTATCTAGCTTCTGTAAATCGACCTGATCGAGCTCTACCGGATTCCTTGTATCATAATAATCCAGTTTACTCTGTGCAGCCAAGGTGCTAAACAGTGTAGTTTCATCCACAAAACCCAGAGCAATCAAACTTTCACCCAGACGATAGCCAATCTTGTTCTGATAATAAAGAGCCATTTCCAATTGTTGAGGCTGTATTAATCCCTGATTTAATAGAAGTCTACCCAGTTGTTGCTTCGAATTGTTTGGCGAATATCTTTGTTTTCCGTCAAATACATAGATCATATCTTCTGCCATGACATAATAACGAACCACTCTGGAATCATAGATTACTCTCTTGTCCAAATCAATTGCAAGATCAACCAAGCCCTGTAGTGTGTGAATCTGAATGAAATATTGATTGGTTACCTCAACACTACCCTCGGTTATCCAATCCTTATATTTACGATGATCAAGCAGCAATTTTGGCTGTGTCTTGGATTTTATTCGATATAATATCAAGATGCAAATCAAGAGTATAATTAACATTATAAACTGATATATGTGGTTATAAAAAATATTATAGATTGAGGTGTTGTTTGAAGTCTGAATTGTGTTTTTGTTTAAAGTGATATTACTAGACAAATCTTGGGATTTTGATACTGTAAAATTAATAGCCTGTAATGTGATGGGTAGTTCCTGAGTATATGATTTCTCAAACGGGTTATTTTGAATGCTGCCACTTAATTTGATTTCAGTGAATATGATAAGCTGAAACTGGCTAGTTTGAAACTTAATCTCATCCGCCATGGCAAGTGCCTGATTGTATGCATCGGTAGGATCAAGATATACCGTTTTTGCGGAATAAGATGGATGTTCTGAGGATAATTGAAAGGTTTCTTCGGATGTCTTATTTAATAAATATGACCAATAAGCCTCGGACTTGTCATTAATTGCCCGAAGCATAACTTGAGAGGATATTGTTCCGTGAATCGAATTATTGCCTATATTGTTGGCAGATATCTTTGGAACGACAGGCATATAGGGATTAGAAGCATAAAAATATGCAAGCATCCCCTGTGGAAACACAGTTCCACCCGGCCATATCTTTAAGGGAGTTCTGGATATGATTTGATAATCATGGGAAACTTCAGCCGTTGTTAGGTTCACCTGTGGAGTATCATTGTTTTGTGTTACGTCGAGATAAGTAATGACCGCAACTGCAACCAATGCCAGTATTAAAATAACAATCATTAAATTAATGAATGAATTTTTTAACTTCATAGTTCTCACCTTTACTTTCAAGGCTTAGTATGGCGCTTTTAGTAAGTTAAAATACGGCGAGGCGAGGAAGATGTGTCTTGAATTGAAAGGGAGTATGTTTTTGTGTTATCATAGGCGTTAATGGTAAATGAAGTTGATATAAAATCAAGCAGATTATTTGTTAAACTCATTTGAACATCGATGGACTGACCCGGCATCAGTGATACGGCTAACTGCTGTGTTGAGGCTGTGTTGTTTCGAAATACACAGGAGGAAGAGCCGATTTTAACACCGAGTTGATAGGTTTTAAAAATACTAAATACTTGCGAAGGGGTCATAATAACATTAATATTCATCACTTGATTTGAATTATTAGTAATGGAACCGACCTTGCTATAATTGCTATTTAATTTAGTGTATTGGGAAGAATTAAAGCCCTCCAATTTCACCACTGCATTGGAATCGGCTGATACTACAGATGTAGCATTCCTAGATAAATTATTGATCGTTATCGCAGCACTCTTTGGCATAGCAATTAATCCGAATATTAAACTGATGGATAATAATATCAGTGGTAATTTTCTGCGTATCATAGTCGTCTTCTCTCCTTTCCAATGATTTTTCCGCGAACGCGTCGGATACGACGGGTTGTAATCTTATCCTTTATGGCTTTTAAAGGAATCCATTCTTCAAAGCCTGGAATACGGTTCAATAATTTAAGTATCAGTTTTAATAATAATCCTCCGATTATGCCGGTTATCAGCATAGCAAGGGTAGGCCAAAGGCGATGAAGATAGATAACCAATGTTCTAGGTAAAAATGCAGGATAATTATAAATCTGAATATAACCTTGATAGATACCGGTTTTTTGCACGGGTGGCACAGCAATTATCACGGAACCTTTGGATTTTGGTGGTAAATATGTGGGTGAAGATTTTATACTTAATGGTGCAATCCCTGTTATAATAGGCCATATTGGTACTAATCCGTTATTTTGAATGTTCATAATTAGCTCGCCAGGATGATTTACTTCTACCTGATTTCCTAGGGTACCAGGATATTCACTGACTAAATATTTTACTTGGGATACTCTTGATCCTATGAATATGGTAATAATAATGGATATCATTCCAAACCAGATAATAGATTGATACACCTGCTTTAATCGTAATCTATGCCTTGGCTTTCTTCGTCTTTTTGAGTTCTTGACAAAGAAAAGGGAAATGATGGATAGTGCCAAAAATAGAAGGGAGAGGTATTTTGCATTTGACCCTACCCCTTCTTTGATACGGGATGGTATATTCCCCAGACCGGGAAGTAGAATGGGCTGGCCTTGATAGGTTACAACTTTTCCTACAATATGGTGTATTCTTACCTCGGGCTCACCAATCATTTGATCTGGATAAGGAGAATTATCACCTTGAGTGATATAACCATTTTCACCAATCTGAATGATTCGATGAGTGACATATGATGCCTTTAAAACAACTGGACGATACATGATGATATCGCCTATCTTTGGTTTGGAAATCGGCCATACGATAAAGCCATCATTTACTTTGATAAGAGGCTCCATACTATTTGAATATACATACGTTAAAATCGGAGCACCATTGGTGTAGGTGCTTGCCATTAGTATAAAAACAGCGATTACTAAACCCAATAATGCTCCGTTCATCAATTTCTTCATAACTTATTCTCCTAATAGTCAACCCAACTGAGGCGCTACGGAGAAATTACAATGGACAATTACTTGCCTTCTACACGTAATACTGCACTTAAAGTTTTGTTTGCGGCTTGACCATTTGTATTAATGGAAAAATAAAAATCTGTAGATGCTCCAACACCAATCGTATTGCTGCCATTATTTATAGGTACTAGTGACATAGAATTTCCACTGTTTGCATCATTATTCATGGTAACCGTAATCGGCATATCGGAATTATTCTTAATCTTAATTGCACCATTTGAGGTTGAACCAATAGAAAATAATGCGTCTGTGTTAAAACCATTTGAAGTGTTGTTATTGATTGCTTCGTTTAAATCAAATTTTACTTTTCCGTTTGCATCTGTTTTCACGAGATTTGAGTATTTTGAAATGTTTGTAATCTGCACTGCTACATTTTGATCGGTATCAACCATAATCTGGCCTGCATTCACACTACGATTAAAGGTTACATTGGATAATGCTGCAGAACCCACTGCTACAATACTTAAAGCTACCAAAAGAAATAAAACACCAAATTTTAATTTGTTCATATTATTCTCCTCCATGCTGATAATTATTAGGGTTTTTATAGGCGACAAGTTAATTTAATCATATTACGAAAAAATTAATACTTTTTCAATTCATTTGTACAGTAGATAAATCTCATAGAATGTATTATTGAGGTTTACGACTTGTGTAGAACACATCGCCTGTTTATAATACTACAGCTATCGCATGAAAGACAATATTAAAATATTTCCAAATAGGTGTTACTGATTACCCCTATCGAAATCTACTTACCTTATCGCATATTCGTATCCCTACAATCGTATTATTGTTATCCTCCTAAATGTAAATAAAAAGAATATCCGAGCAGATAGATTAAAGCAACTATATGAAGTCGTCGGTATAAAAACCTGTGGTTATGTTCCTATACCATTATTAACTTCATCCTAGCGGTAACGTGTTGCTTTAGAAATATGCTCGGATATTCTTTTGATATGTAAAATCATACATATTTAAGATTTCAATTCTTCGAAGGTAGCCTTAACCAGCCGGCAGGTTTTTTGGTCGTTCCAACAACCCAATCCCCATCTTCGTTTTTTAGACTGAACTTTTCTCTGGATTTACCTTTTACATTCTGTTGGATGATTTCAACGAAATCATCTCCTACCAAGGTTACAATACCTACATGTCCATATTTTGAATCGGTGAAAATCATCAGATCATCGGGAAAAGGTCTTTCGTCACTACCGTTACGGAACTGCAGTAATCCCCGATCCTTATTTAATCCACCTTGTGGAACGTTCTTATCAAAAAAGTCAATTGCATTTCCATAAAGATTTGGCATCCTGTGACCAAGTGCATCCTTATAAAAGCGTTTTACATATTCTACGCATTGCCACTTCTGTCCGTAATAATAACCATCAAAACTATAATTTTTTCCATGACTTTCACTGTATTTATCGCCATTATCATAAACCGGTATATTTTTATAAGAGTCGATTTCTTTTCCGACATCACGGCTTGATGCATCTTGGAACAACATATAACCAAATATTGAAAGGATAGTTGTTATAAATAAGGCTATTAATAATTTTTTGATTGTAATCTTCCTCCTTTGCAATATACATTTTGTCTAATTTATAGTCTTTGAGAATTTTAGAGAATTCTTATTTAGTATAATTTTTGATCCATCGTAAACCAATTCTCCAGTTATATCGCCGAGTACTGTATTTGGATCCGATGATAGAGAATGTGTCACATATAATTTTCTGTTTTTTGAGATGTCAAATGAATAAAAATTTTCAAAACATAACTTATACTTATCTTTGTCATGATAAAATGCATCGACTTTTTTACGGTAGGTTTTACCATTAGTAAACTTGAGTTCTATCGTTACGGTTTTCTTATTTAATTCGATTACCTTCAACTTTACAAAATCAGATAACTTTGGAATATAATTCTCGATTTTGTATTTTTTCAAATTATTAATATTATAGATATTAATTGACTCTATAAGAACTCCGGTTCCACCGCCATAACTCGTTAATATAAGCTGAGGAGTACCTGTTGATAAACAATCCTTAATATCAATTATAGTACCATTGATAATGTCTCCTTGAAAATCAATCTTCTTTTTAATTGTTCCATTATCGATGCTCCAATTCTCTCCTCTAGAATCACATAGTAAAATGAGATTTTTATATTTGAACTGATAATAAGGGATTTTATTAATCCAGGTTTCTGAAATCATAAACTTACCAAACGTGTGATCCCTATTAAAAGAACTAAAAGAATCATAATCCTTCAGATGTACTTCTCCATCTTCGTTTACATATAAATTGTAATTTGCAGGTGGTTTGACGCTTCCTGATTTTGGTGGGCTTGTTATTAATTCTTGCGGCTTTTGATTTTGCTTGAAACAACTAATTTTTGTCGGGGTTGCTAATGAAACCGTGGAAAGATAATGAAAGCTGGGGACATATAAGTCTTTCATCGCGGAAACATTGGGATTTTTCTTTTTCCCTGTGCCGTACTCTGTAGTAATGATCATAGAGCCATCCGACTTTAAACCGATTGAATATTCAATGCCGGATTTTATGGCAACTATGTTTGTCCAATTCTTAACAGCGTTGGGGCCATTCGGTGTATACGTAGCAGAGATTACAGTTCCATTTCGTTTTAATCCAAGAATGACTTTTCCACATGACGAGACAGCGATAATATCTTGCCACTTTGATAATTTTTCTTTTACGGTGGACATGCAACCGGTAACAACAACGGTTCCATCTTTTTTTAATCCAACCAATGATTGGCCGGCAGATATAGCAACGATATCCTTCCAGTCTGACGTATCAAACACCTCATTAATTCGATAGTCCTCAGATTTTATCTTGGTTATAACAGTTCCATCTTCCTTAAGACCAGCCAGATAGTATTCTCCATCATCAAATGCTACTAGATGATTCCATTCATCGGATTTAACGGTACCATCGGAGTAACTATTATCGGTTAATTCTGAATAATACCCATTTCCGAAACAGTCCAGACCGGTAGCCGAATATGCACTATCATTACGAAAAGATATGATATTGCTCCAGGAGGCAATTGAACCGGTGACCTGATCATATAGGGAAGGGTTAACTCTTGCACCTTCTTGATTACTGGAGATGATAATGCCCTTCGTAGTTAATCCCTGTATTATTCCTGCACCATTAATATTAATCGATTGAATTCCTGACCATGATGAGACCGTCGAATATTCTTTTTTGTTATTATTACTAGTGATGGAAACATGTCCTTCCTTAGTCACGCCCCCTACCATATTGGGACCGATTGAAATGTAAGAACCATTAATCAGATAGCGTAATTGGCTTAATAGTTCTCTAGAGTTTTTGTAATCGATAATATTGGAAAGCATACTGATAGCTAGAGGATATCGTTTGAGTTTAATAAAGTGAATTGCTTGATTGTATCTATCTTCGGAGGTACCACCTGTGACAGAACCTATATCGGATTCTTGCGTGTTATTGTTGAATATTGAGTTGGGATCTGAGATTTGATTTGGGTTAGTTGGTGGATTCTTTGTCGAATTCCTAGTTGAGTTTTGTTCTGAATTGTGTGGCGACCTCAGTGGGTGATTTGTTACTGTTATCTTTGTTTTATTGGTATAAGGCGTATTATTTCCCTTCTGGCAGCCAGAACAAAGGCTGCTTATAAGAAGTAAACACAATATAAGTGTAATTGATTTTTTCATTTGAAATCTCCCATCTCTTTATAATTGTATCTTCGTAATTAAAATAAATATATTCTCATTCATTTTGTAGGTAAGCTATGTAACATGTTATTTATATTATATAACATGGATTACAGGTAGAAAAGAGAATATTACTTAATATGACAGATTGTTTCACATAATAGGTGAGCCTTATATACAATGTGACTTAGTCACTTTAGTGTGCGAAAGTATTTGGTGGAACATCATATGATAAACTATAAATGATTTATATGGAGGTACTTTTATGGGTAACTTATTTTGCAATTCTAGTGATAGCAGCTGTGGATGTGGATCTAATTCAATGATGATGATTTTACTACTTCTCTTTTTATGTGGAGGAGGTAACTTCTTAGGAGGCTGTGGAGACGGCAGCTCATGTGGTTGCGGGGATGGAATGAGTGGTATCCTACCAATTATTTTAATTCTTTGTTTATGTGGTGGTTCCTTCTAATTGATTACAGATAATTCTATCAGAGGAAGCATGTTATTACGGTTCAATTGTCAAATGAACTTTAGTATTAATATGCTTCCGATAGAATTATCATTATATTGGTTCGAAGCTTTACCATAGCTTATATATTTGCAAATATGACTAAATCTCAACATTAGCGCTATATTTAAACGGTGGCTGGGTCTGAATATAATAACCGGATATGACTTGACTAACCCAATTTTGAAAGATAGATTTCCATTCGTTCTTGTCAAAGAAGGACTTTACCGGATTTGGTAAGGTGGAATCCCATTCAAGGCTTAAGAATGGATTAATTCCAAAGGACCATATTCCATTCTTTTCTACTCCGTTTTCCCGAATCAGAAGTAGTGGTAAGCCGAACTGATATGCCATACCTGTTTGCACATGAGCAAATGGACAACCTTCCCAAATCGTATCGTTTGTTTTGGTAGATACATTGTTTTCGATTATATTTACACAGCGCTGTCTTAAGTTTAAGGACACCATCCCATAGCTTGAGGTGATTAATCTCCTAATATTATTGAGTGGTGTTATCGGATATTGATCTGTAAATGGTAAACTTCTACAGAAAAGATTGGCTCTTTTGATTTGACGAAGCATCTCTTCAATAAAATCCTGCTGCAATTGATTCAATGTGCTGGGATGATTGATATATATCGGCATATGATACAGAGGATTGGAGGATTCCTTAAGGAGGTCAGATGGTTCCATAGGAAGGGGTACTTCCTCCTCTTGTTTTGTTTCAATCGTTACCGGTTCATGATCTGTATATGCGATTTTAGGTTCGGGATAGGATTTAAAGCTATCAATAATCATAATTATAACCATGCCTTTCTACATAGCCTGCAAACTTTGGGCCGCAGGCACAAATTTGCGTGTGAAAAATCTATGATTTTTCACACTACTTCCTCCTTCCCTATATATTATGATAGGAGAATATACTAAGTTCTTAGTATCGACACAATATATTAAAAATCGATCATGTTACATCGGTACGAAAGATGTTAAAGGTATTAAATATATCGATCATACCATATCCCCAATCACGATTCGGGTATAATAACTGAGGATTACGTCTAGCTCCTCGAATCAAAAATTTCTTAATTCCAATCGTGTCAATATTGGTGTAATTATTCCTTACAATTCCCCATTCTAATATCATTGCTGCTATTCCTGTTGTATGAGCCGTCGCTGCACTTGTTCCGGTCAGCGTTGTAAAGGTATTGTTCGGTCCCGGACATTGAACATTAACACCGGGAGCTGCAAAATCTGGGTTTAATAAATTTGAGGTAGAGTAACCCTTGCCGGAATTGATATAAAGAGAACCGTTCGCTTGGTTATAAGCAACAATTGTTAATGGTACAAAACTATTACCGGGTGATGTGAGTGTGGTATATGGATTGGAACGTATAAAATAGGTATCTTGTAAGATGAAATTACCGGATGGAAGCCATGAGTGGACTGAACCATTCAAATCCCCTCTTCCGGTGATTTGAAATCGCCAAGTTCCGGGGGTTGGATTTTGAAAGCGCATCAGAATTACTTGGTTTCCTGTTTCGTTTTCAATCAATATGTAATCTAAATAAATCAGGGTTTGTTCAAAGATAAAACGTATGGTTCTGGTCTCTTCCAATTTTCCAAAAATGGTTGGTACATATTCTCCAGTTGGTGAAAGTATATCAACGGAATAAGTCATAGGAGGTTCACCCCATATTTCCAGTGTAAAACCTGTTTCATTCTCAGCCACATTAAGTTCAATTGGTACAGGAGGAGAATTTATCGGGATAGCACTGTAAAAATGTCTTCTGGCATTCCCTTCATTACCGCCACTTGTTGATATGCAAATTCCCGGGAAATCACCAACAGTTGAAACAGTATTATTGAGATATCCTGCATTGTTGTGAGCACCCTGTGATGTACCGATACCGATGCATATGGAAATGGGTCGTCTTAATTTTCTTGCTGTTTCAATTAAATATTGCATCCCCCATATAATATCGTTTTCCTGATAGCAAGGCTCTGTTGGAGGGATAAAGAAGTAATCAGTTAAATTTCTTTTTGCTTGTTTTAACTTTACAACAATCAAATCTGCATCGGGTACTACCCCGCTAAAATTATTTTCACGATTTTCAGAACCTGCTACTATTCCGGCTAATTTGGTTCCGTGTCCGTTTTCATCGACTGACGGAACGATTTCGCGTGGATTAGGACTTCTTAAGGCTTGATTAATTTGTTCCTGTGTATACTCGGTACCATATAAAGGCGGGAAATCAAGCTTTGGGTAACCATCGACACTATCGATCGTTTGATCCCATAACGATAGTATTTTTGATGTACCATCCGCTCTTTGAAAAACCGGATTCGTATAATCGATTCCGGTATCGATCATTCCAACCAATACACCATTGCCGCGCAGATTTAGGGCAGGCGTATTACGAAGTCTGGTAACACCTGATTCGTCAAGACTTTGCGCGTCTGTCAAGGTATAACATTTAGGAATAGCGTTATAGCCATATTGAGTGATTAACCTTGGTGTAACCTGTGAGATTGGGATATAGATAATCGCTAAGCTCACATTCATAATTTGAACTGAATATTGTTCATATTGTCGAAGAGATTCAGGATTTCCATTATAGATAAGTTGAACATCGAAATAATCATTACTAACAATTTTAAATCGGCTTTCTGAAGTCACATCCTCCAACCCCATTCGTCAAGAATTATCCACCACTTCTAATTCGGTCAAATACATTATAGGCATCCAATATTCCGTACCCCCAATCCGGATTTGGATAGGTAAGATCCGGACTTCTTCTGGCTCCTCGAATCATGAATATTTTAATATCCTGACAAGTCATATTAGGATAGAAATTATTCACGATACCCCATTCGAATAAAAGAGCTGCGACTCCTGCGGTGTGTGCTGCTGCCGCGCTGGCACCTGTAACTTCAACAAAACCCATTTGTAAATCAGGGCTTAATACATTGACACCGGGTGCTGCAATCTCCGGTTTTACTACTTGGATTCGCGTGTAGCCTCTGCCGGCATTAATATACAGACTATTATTTTCTACATTATAGGCAGTCGCTGTTATTGGGATGGCTGCGCAGCCTAGAGATAGTAAGGTAGTATTAGGATTTGACCGAATAAAATAGGTATCAGGCAGAATCCAATCATTCATCGGCAACCAGGAATTAAAGGTTATCGGTTCGATTCCTCTACCATATACATTAAATCTCCATATACCTTGTGCCGGTCTGGAAAAACGTAATAGAATCAGTTGATCACCACTTTGCGATTCCACAAGTTGATAATCCACGAATATAATAGTTGGTTCAAATATAAATGTAATCTCTCTGGTTTCGTTTAATCTGATATCAATACGTGGGATGTATTCCCCAGAGGGTGAGGTGATATCGATACTGAAAGCATTTGGACTTGTTCCCCAGATTTCCATACTAAATCCAGGTTCGTTTGGAGCCACATTTAACTCCATAGTGTCAAATCCTCTCTCTTCATCAATTGATCCGAAATAATGTCTTCTAGCATTACCTTCATTCCCAACTGTAATTACCATCGCTACTCCGGGAATGGTAGATTGTAGGGACAACCATCCGCTGGTTGAACCTCGCCCATCATGAGCATATTGTGCAGTGTCAATAGTGATACAAAGAACAATTGGTCGGTTAACCGATGCTGCATAGTTTAATAAATATTGAAACGCGATAAAAAGGTCGTTTTCCTGATAGGCGATGGCACTCTCAGGCACTCGAAAAAACTGTTTCAAGTATGGCTTAGATTGTTTGACTTTAACTATAACGATCTCTGACTGCGGAGCGACGCCGTAAAAATTACTTTCCGGTACTTCGTTTCCGGCCGCAATTCCTGCAACCATAGTGCCGTGGCCAATATCATCTCTGCTGGGTACTATGCTATGTGGGTCGGGATTTTGGAGTGCAAGATTAATCTGTTCTCTGGAATATTCTGTTCCATAAGGAACGGTATTATTAGGAGAATCATTCCGTATGGTCTGATCCCATATTGAAACAATTCGGGTGGTTCGATCTGCATTCTGAAATACCGGATTAGTGTACTCGATTCCTGTATCGGCGAAACCGATTAATACACCATTTCCCTTCAAATCTAAATTGGGGATACTCCTCAATCGTGTAATACCCGATGCCTCAAGATTTCGATCTTGTGTAAGACCTAATAGAGAAGGTAATGCACCATAACCCATTCGGGATATAATATCCTCTGTCATAACACTTACTGGTAGATGTACGATAGCAAAATAATAATTTACTATATAATATCCATATTGTGCAAAGGGCTGCAATACTGATAAGTCCCCATTATACTCAATAAGAAAATCAGCATAATCATTACTAAAGATCATATCGTTGATATCCGATGTCATGGTATCCTCAATTTACATATTCTTATTCTATTATATTATAGTAAATACAGTTCATAACAATATTTATTATAATTATATTAGGGAGCCATGATATATTTACTAGATTTAGGAATCATAATGCACGGTAGTAAACATTCCCCCAATGGAATCAGTCATATTATTGGTCATATGTTGTGGAATATGGCAGTGAAATGGCCAGTTTCCTTTATTATTTGCATTGAATTCAACGTCATAAGTTTCCCCTGACGCTACATTTATCGTATTCTTTTTTACGTTGAGATAAGCGTTAAACTCATTTCCATCCGAGGCTGTTACTTGGAACTGATGTCCGTGTATATGCATAGGATGGGCATCCATCATTACATTTCCGAAACGGACACGGATTTGTTCCCCGGATTTTACAGGTAATGCTTTTGTCATGGGAAAACATTTGCCGTTGATTGCGAAAAAGTTAAATTCGTGGGAGGAAGAATCAAGGTCATATTCTCCTGCTTTCACGGTACCAGGGGGGATATCTTTTACCTTGAATTCCTGAAGCATAAGGAAGAAATCTTTATCCATTTTGCTATAGGGTTGTTCAATGATCAATCCACCCATAAGACCCATCATAATTTGTTTATGGGATTGAAAATGAGAATGATACATATGTGTGCCGGGTGGATTCTTAATTTGAAATCGATAATCAAAGAAATAACCAGGTTCGATTTTTGGAGAAGGTTCAATATCCGGTACACCATCCATCATATTAGGCACATCCAGACCGTGCCAATGTACGCTGGTGGGTTCTGATAATTTGTTATAAACTCTTATATTAATATAGTCTCCATGGTTCACTAGTATAGTGGGCCCAGGTGTGCTTCCGTTATACCCCCAGGCTTTAATAAATAATCCGGGCAGAATTTCTTGCTTCACCTCTTCTGCTGTTAACTCAAAGTATTTAACGCCTCGAATGTTATTATATTTTAAAATATCTATATCAGGAGTTATAACCATGATATCCTCCTAAGGTGTTACTATACTACTAAAATATGTCTGCGAATTGATATTGTTCAACATAGCATTAGGATTAAATTATGCTTTCGCTATTTATTGGTCGTTTGACTCAAATAATACGAGGGGAACTTTAAACAATCATGGAACATATGATATCTTGATGTTGCAACTAAGGTATTAAGGTATGTAGTAATGAATCATCCGGTTTTTATTGTATTTGAATCCATTTTATTTGCAACAGCATTATCAACTGATGCGCTGATTGCAAGTCTAGCTTATGGAAGCAACAAGATAAAAATTCCATTTGTATCCGTTCTGGTTATTGCATTTCTGTGTACCGGAATACTAGCGTGTTCACTTCTTGTTGGTTCTGTACTAAAACCTTTCTTACCTGCTGAAGTTTTGAAAGGAATTTCATTCACAATTCTATTCTTCCTAGGTATCATGAGGCTGTTGGATAATTTGGTGAAGTCATTCATTGATCGATATAGCATCATCAATAAACAAATTAAATTCAGCATGCTAAACCTCAATTTCATATTAAATATATATGCGGATCCACAGGAAGCAGATATTGACGAATCAAAGGTATTGTCACCGAGAGAGGCATTGTCACTTGGTATCGCATTATCGATAGATAGTCTGGCAGCAGGTGTCGGTGCAGCAATGGGTAATATTAACGTACTGGTAGTCATATTTTCATCAATTCTATTAAGTATGGGGGCCATTAAATGTGGTGAGATTGTGGGCTATAAATTAAGTGATAAGGTTCCTTTTAATCTCTCCTGGTTAAGCGGCTTCATATTAATCGCTTTAGCGGTTGTGAGGTTGAT
This sequence comes from Bacillota bacterium, assembly GCA_023392615.1. Taxonomy (GTDB): domain Bacteria; phylum Bacillota; class Clostridia; order Lachnospirales; family Lachnospiraceae; genus Mobilitalea. The sequence goes on from JAEVYT010000030.1 coordinate 745,020, forward strand.
TAATTAAGAAGTATTTAAGGGATTATTACGTTCACCGAAGAAGTAATCTTTTCATATAATTAAATGATGGGCTAATGATAGAGATTCATACACTTTGATTACGCTTATCATAAATACTTTAATTTTCATCATGAAAGGAATGAATAGAATGAGTGAAAATAAAAATGTAATCGGAATACCGCCCACCATTGTTGACATTACTAGCCCTGGCTATAATGCGTTGGAAGGGCGCTATTTTATCGCTCAAACCGGTGAACTAGAGTTCGGTTTTTGCGAGGATGCCTGGGGTGGATTGATTAATCCACATCAATCAGGTGTAAATCTATATTTTGATATATTCACTATAACAAATTTTTCTGAAACCAGTTATACAGCCGAGATATGGCTTAATGCACCGGCACCAAGGGATTCTTTGGTTTCCACAACTGTTACACCGTCCAACCAGTCAATTAAGCCACCACCAAAACCAATTGTATTTATGAAATATTCGGACAGGATACAAAAACCTTTGTCGGAAGGTGTTAATATATTTGATCGTATCGTAGCACCAAATTCAACATTAGTAAGTGATTCTCATCAAGGTTCCATAATTATTGGCCCTGGAGGGACGTTCTCGATATTGCTGAAATCACCTGGTGATGAAAAAATAACTGGAACAATTGTATTAACTTGGTGGGAAGAGAAAATTCCTTCTTACTGCTATACACGATAAGGAGGAGAATTATGAGCAGAATATATCTCCATAATGAAAAAAATCCTCCGGAGGTTATAGTAATGCCGGAGAATGTGTATCAATCAAGTATAGGTAAGTACTTTCTTGGACAAACAAAAAGCATCTTTTTTGATCCGAACTCCTATGCGTGGGGTGGGTTAATAAATCCAAACGGATCTGGTGTGAATATGTTCTTGAATGCGTATACGATATCGAATTTTTCCTCAGAACCGATAACAGCACAAGGATGGTTAAGTGCAAATTTGCCTGGAAGGGCGATTACTTCACAGCTGGTTGCAGCAGGAAATCAGGCAATCTGTCCTCCCTCTTATCCTAAAGTATTAATTCAGAGTGTCAGTAACACGGATCGTACACCACAGGGAGGAACCTATACCTTTGTTAGACGGGTAGAACCCAGTCAAACACTTACGAAACATGATTTTCAAGGAATGTATATTATACCGCCCGGAAGCTCTTTTGTGTTATTCTTTTTACCTTCCAATATATCAGAAATCGAAGTGAAGATTGCCTTTGGATATTGGGAAGAGCCAAATAACACTAAGAATATGCCTTAATTACAATATCTACAATACGTTCTAAATCCCGATCTGTCATCTTGGTATCACTAGGTAAGCATAATCCTTTGTTATATATATCGTCTGATATCCCATTGCCAATATAATCATATTTTTGAAAGAATGGTTGTAAATGCATTGGTTTCCAGATGGGTCGGGATTCAATTTGATCAGCTTTGAGAGCATTGATGATATTAGTCGGAGTCATCAGGCCTCGTAGTTTGATACAACTTAACCAGCAGTTTTGATCTGATTCTTCATTACTTGGCATCATCTGAATATCGTTAATTCCCTTGAAGCTTTCTTTGTAATAATTATAAATATATTTTTTTTGATGAATCCTTTCTGCTAAGACGGGCAGTTGACCTCTGCCAATTCCAGCTATGATATTGCTCATGCGGTAATTATATCCTAGTTCATGATGTTCATAATAAGGTACCGGTTCTCGAGATTGTGTTGACCAAAATCGTACCTTTTGAATTCTTTCCTTATGATTTGAGACTAACATTCCGCCTCCTGATGTGGTGATTATCTTGTTACCATTAAACGAATAGGTACCATAGTCACCAAAGGTTCCGGTATATTTTCCTTTGTATAAGCTGCCCAAACTTTCAGCAGCATCTTCAATTAAGATGGTGTTGTATTTGCGACATATATTAACTAATTCTTCAATCTCAGCCGGTATCCCGTATAAATGAACGATGATCACTGCTTTTGGTTTGATGCCCAGTAATAAGTATTTTTTGAATGCTTCTTCCAAAAGTTGTGGATCCATATTCCAGGTTTTATCATCACTATCTATAAAAACAGGAGTAGCCTTCTGATAAATAATCGGATTTGCAGAGGCAGAGAATGTGAGGGACTGACAGAATACAACGTCTCCCTCTCCTACCTCTGCTGCTTTTAATGCCATATGAATGGCTGAGGTGCCGGAATTGAGTGCAACAGCTGCCTTTGTACCGATTAACGAACAGATATCATCTTCAAAGCATGTTACATTTAATCCTAGCGGTGCGATCCAATTCGTACGAAAGGCCTCCTCAATGTATTTCTTTTCATAACCTTCCTCACTCATATGTGGGGAGGTCAGATATATTTTTTTATTCATTATGATTCACCTTAATTCCTTATATCATAATTGTTATTCACCTCTTCGGGGCTCTTATAGGTTGGAACTACTTGTTTTAATGCTTCAACAATTTGTTTTCTATCGTTTGTTTTTAAAGCACCGGACAATATTTTAAGGCTTTTATCCAGTTCATCATGACTCAACTCATCTTGTTGTTCGATATATATCTTTTGATTTGTCGTACGGACTAGATTGTCACCTTTAGTTAAGAGTTCCTCATACAATTTTTCTCCGGGACGAAGACCAATTTCAACAATCGGTATATCAACATATGGCACGTATCCGGATAATTGGATCAGATTTTCTGCTAGATCAATTATCTTAACTTGTTCTCCCATATCAAGTACATAGATTTCTGAACTATTTGCAATAGCACCAGCCTGTAATACAAGTTCAGTAGCTTCGTTGATAGTCATAAAAAAACGAACGATACGCTTATCTGTAATCGTGACTGGTCCACCCTGTGCAATTTGCTTCTGAAACAAAGGAATAACAGAGCCATTTGAGCCTAGTACATTTCCAAAACGAACAGCAACGAATTCAGTTTCACTGTTGTTTTTTTTGCTTTGGAGAATCATCTCACAGAATCTCTTACTTGCCCCCATAACACTGGTGGGGTTAACTGCTTTATCTGTTGAGATAAGAACGAATTTATCGACATGACAGCGCTCTGCTGCTTGAACCACATTATATGTCCCAAATATATTATTTAAAATCGCTTCTTCAGGACATTCCTCCATTAGCGGGACATGCTTATGAGCTGCGGCATGGAATATAATATTAGGCCGATAGTGCTCGACTAGCTGATTGATTTTAGCTTTATCACGAATGGAGGCAATCTCGATCTTTAAATCCAGATTATCGCCATGGTATTTAATTAATTCTTGTTGAATTTCATAAGCATTGTTTTCGTATATATCTAGAATTATTAATTGTTTAACAGATGCATTGGAGATTTGCCTACATAGCTCAGAACCGATGGAACCGCCTCCTCCGGTAACCATTATAATCTTGTTAGATAAAAACTCCCTTATTTCATCACCTGTAAGGTTAACCGGTTCTCTATCTAGTAGTTCTTCCGTGTTGATATCACGTATTCTTCTTAATAATGATCCATGTGTTTTGCTTTGAAGGATGGCTAAAGTATTTGGTAAGATCTGAATTTTATAGGGAAGCTTAGAGCATAGGTTTAAGATTTCTCGTTGACGATTCGCTGACATAGATGGAATTGCAATAATAATCTCTTTGACATTAGTATCCTGTAAAAGATTTTCTAAATTAGATATCGGGCCTTTTACTTCAATTTTGTGAATTTTTTTACTGATTTTTAAATGGTCATCGTCAACGAAAAAAAGTACTTTATATTTGTTGTTCGGATTGCTTTCAATCTCTTCGTATAATTTGACTCCGGCATCCCCTGCTCCAATTATTACAATTGGAAGTAAAGATTTGTTACATGCTTTATGGCTGCAGTAAATATAATGACGATAACACAATCTCATAAAGAGCATTCCTAAAAGGGATATCGTTAGGGTAGAAATGGCGGTAATAATCGGTACAACGCTATTTAAAAGGACATAATCAATAATAATATAAATGATAAAACCTACCGCGCCCCCTAAAAGCATAGTCAAATATTCTTTAGAACGGGCGTATCTCCATATAATACGATAGGTTCCAAACAAACACTGCATCACAGTAAGAATAACAATGAATATGGCTATATGAGGTAACAAATACGTATATCTAAATTCATCAACTCTATATATATGAAACATAATAAAATATGTGGAATTAATTGTCGTGATAATAATGCTGATATCCAGCAGGAATAATATCATTTTTCGATACAAACGGAACATCTACTGCCCCCTCCTATACCTAATGTGATTCATATTTTTACAAAATCACAATTTTAATACGCAATAACTTGTCGTTTTATGATTATACTTAGTTTAATATATTCTTACGTGCACATTATTGTACCTATGTTTATGAAATGATTTTCGGAAGGATTTGTTCGACAAAGTATAAGATGTTGTTGCCTGATAAAGGTAAATTTGTTAAAATGTACTATGTCACAAGATTTGGTGTGTCAAACGAACCTCGGAGGTCTGAAGATGAAATTAAGATATAAAAAAGCAATCTTATTATCCTTATTAAGTACATTGGGAATGGGGATATTAACGCTATCTGTTAACCCGAATCATTCTCAAAATGTCAGTACGGTAGCTTCTCAGGATAAATCAAATGAAGCTGGTAAAAATCAAGAAGAATTAACGCCATCTCCGACCGTATCTGAGTTGCCGGCACAGTTGCCTGTATTCAGTTTTGAAAAAGATGGGAATGCGGAAATTACAGAATTAATCAATAAGTATTACAAGGCTAAGCTTCATTGTGACCGTGACTCTATCAAATCATTATTAACAGACACCTCCCAGGTGGCATCGCAGCAACAATTAAAAAAGAATATAAGTTTCATAGAAGGTTATAAAGATATCAAGTGCTATGTAAAAAAGAGTTTTAGGAATAACGAATATATTGTTTTTGTATATCAAAATATTAAGTTTTATAATATAAATACCACTGCTCCGGCTTTAGATGAGTTTTACGTTGTTAAGGATTTATCGGGTAAGATGAAGATATTTTCGGATGATTTTGATGAAAAGACGAAGCAGTACTACCGAGACCGTATTAATGATGAGGATGTAGTTAAGCTGATAAAAGAGACAAATAATAAAATTACAAACGCTAGAAAAAAGGACAAAAAATTTAAAGAGTTTTATGACGGATTTACAAAGAAAAAATCCTCTTGATATATGATATTAAATTAAATAATAATATAAGGCTGTTGTGAAATAAATACTTTGCTGAGAATATATTCTTACACATTATTTGTTTCACAACAGCCTTTTAAATTTAATCATTGTTACATTTTTTCTTATAATAATGGCTTATATATTTAAAAACAAGGAATATACATTATGTAAGGGAACTCTATATTGGGAGGGATTAGACTTGGAAGAAGATAATTCGAAATTTCATACGGTACGTGGGTATCAATTGATGGAACAGAATAAGAAGCTCTTAACCCCATCTATGGAGGATTATTTGGAAATGATTTATCGTAATAGCTTATCGGAGGGGTTTTTACGTATTACCACCCTATCTGAGTTGCTCAATGTGTCAGCACCTTCAGCAACAAATATGGTGCAAAAGTTAAGTTTAGCAGGGCTTTTGGACTATAAAAAGCATGGAATTATCCGCTTGTCAGAGAATGGGAAGGACATTGGTAAATTTCTGCTACAACGTCATGAAATCATAGAAGAATTTTTGAAAAATCTTGATGTTAAGGACAATTTACTTATCGAAACAGAGTTGATTGAACATGTTATATCACCCTCCACTCTACAACGCTTAAGTCTATTTAATCAATTTGTACAAAGTAATCCAGAAGTACTTGAAAAATATAATCAGTTTTCGCATTATCATATCGGTTGAACGATAGCTGTAACATAATTAACCTTTCTGTCATATTGTGAGTTAGAGACTTGATTTAGGCTGGGCTAAATCTCTTAGTACATAATTCTATTCAATATGATAATAAAGAGGTGTAAATAGATGTTAGATGAGAACTACGCTCAACCTATCTGCCCAGTAACAGATGAGGGAGTTATTCAAAAAGGAAATTCAAAGCATGGATTTGGCCCATTCTATAGATTGCAATCATTATTAAAATTTTTAGGGCCTGCCTTCATAGTTAGTGTAGCCTACATTGATCCAGGAAACTTTGCAACAAATATTAGTGGAGGCTCAAAATTCAATTATACTCTGTTATGGGTTATCTTATGGAGCAATTTGATGGCTATCTTCTTGCAGATTATGTCTGCTAAGCTTGGTATTGCAACGGGTCAATCATTACCTATGATGTGTGGTAAAGTGTTTTCAAGAAAAACGAATTGGTGTTTTTGGATAGTAGCTGAGCTTGGAGCTATGGCAACAAATCTCGCTGAATTTCTAGGCGGAACCCTTGGTTTTTATCTCTTATTTCATATCCCTATGGTTTATGCAGGGCTTATTACAGCAATTCTAACCTTTATCATTGTATATGTTGGGAAGTATGGCCAACGTATTGTCGAGATTATTATATCAATTCTTGTCGCTGTAATATGCGTCGCTTATTCTGTAGAATTACTATTATCAAAACCAGAATGGTCTCAGGTAGGTCTTCATGTATTACTCCCCTCTTTGCCAAACGGAGAAGCAGTATTAATCGCAGTCGGTATGTTGGGTGCAACCGTAATGCCCCATGTAATCTATCTTCATTCCAGCCTGGTGCAAGAAAGAAATATTGGATTATCAATCCAACAAAAAATGAAACACCTTAAAATGGAACGATTTGATATTATCATTGCAATGAACATTGCATTTGTTATCAATGCATCCATGGTAATTGTCTCTGCAGCAGTATTTTATAGAAATGGTCTTGCAATTACTTCGATTGAGCAGGCAAAAGAAACACTAACACCATTATTAGGAGCGGCCTCAGGGGCGGCTTTTGCAATCGCATTGATTTCATCGGGTCTGTCCTCTTCTGCCGTCGGAACGATGGCGGGTCAAACAATTATGCAAGGCTTCGTTGGACTTAAGATCAAGGACAATATTACCAGACTGGTCACGATGCTACCTGGTATGGTAATTATAATAATCGGAGTAAATCCAATAAACGCCCTTGTCTTTAGTCAGGTAATACTAAGCTTTATTCTCCCTGTAGCGATTATTCCTATGTTGATTATTACTAATCGCAAAGATTTAATGGGAGAGCTTAAAAACAAGAGGATTACCAATATTGCAGGCTGGCTTATATCTTCGGTCATTATCGGCGTCAATGCTCTCTTGCTCTATTTGACATTTACCGGGAATGTATAAATGAGGTGACAAAGAATGAATCCATATTCGGTTTTGATTAATCTTGGAACGCACGCACTAACACTATTGAAAGATGGTCAATATATAAAAAGATATCCGGTAGCTATCGGAAAATCTTCTACTCCGACACCTACCGGTAATTATAAAATTGTTAATAAGCTTATGAATCCGGGAGGCCCCTACGGTGTCCGCTGGATGGGTCTTAATATACCCTATGGTGGGTATGGAATCCATGGTACGAATGATCCGAGTTCTATTGGTAAAAGTGTATCGCATGGTTGTGTTCGTTTGAACAACAAAGATGTGATTGAATTGTATCATTTACTACCTATCGGAACATCGGTTACGATTGAGTGATGAATAAATATATATTGAATCAACCAGGATATTTCTTAAACAAATCTAGCAATGTATTGTAAATGGTTTTTGCTGCTGTATCCTGTTTCGCGCTATTGGTAATCATTGCTAAATCACTCGAATTAGAAATGAATCCTAGTTCAATCAATACGGCTGGAACACTATTTCTTTTTGTGACGTAAAGTGCATCTTGTTTTACCCCTCGATTTGTAGAGCCGAGCGCCTTGCATATATTATTAACAAAGTTGGTTGCCATCATTTTACTGGTTAAGCCTGCTTTGTTTGGTGAATTATTATCGGAGGAATAAAATACTTCAGTTCCCTTAGCGCTCGCTGCATTGAGGGCTGAGTTCATATGTAAACTTACAAATAGATCTGCACCTACTTTTGATGCAAAGGCAGCACGATCTTCTAAGGAGATATCATAATCTGCTGTTCGTGTATAATAAACCTTAAGTTTGGAAGGGTCTTGATTGAAGTACTTCTTTCCGATCGTGTAGAGAATTTTGAAATTGATATCTTTTTCATAATATCCTTGATTCTTTGCACCAACTGCAGCTCCGCCATGACCGGGATCTAATACGACGATATTCTTATATATTTCATTCGGATTTCCCACTCTTATATATAAATTCTTGGAATCGGTAGCTAATTCATATCCTTGAATCTTCGTTGTGGTAAACTTAATTTCGGTATAACCGCTGCTGTTTAATGATACGGATCTACCGGATACAGTCTTTGAAGTTTCGGAGATTGCCTTCTTCTGATAAAAGCTTCTATAATCTCCTTTCATTCGTATAACAAAGTAGTTCTTGTAGTAAAAGTCTTCATCGGTTATGGTGGACATATTTAACTCCGATGATAAAGGAATTACAATTTCATATTTGCTTTTGTCCACAACAACTGAAATATGTGATTCTTGCAATATCAGCTTAAACTTTTTGCCGTTTTGCTCTACACGATAAGTGTATCCAGCCTTCATAGTAAGTATAATTTGAGTTTTTCCGCTTGAAGTTGTAGATGATACCTTGCTTATGTACTTCGTATTCTTTATATCAGAGGACAAAGATCCTATTCCGTTTAAACAATCCGGTGAATCGATTGTAATCTTAGTGCCGGAAGTTGAAACTGAGGCATGCATATTATCTACTGATTCGATAACCATATATTCTGCTTCACTGTTAGTTCCTATTAAGACAGATTTTAATGTATTTGTGTAAACAGTAACCATCAACGATTTTTTATCAGATGAAAAAGAAAGAGCATATTGATAATAATTCTGCCGAAGGTTGAGTTCAATGGCTACACTAGAGCTGGACGATTTGTTTGTCGTTTTAATGGAAGAGACCAGCTTGCTATTGGCAGTAGTAAAATGATTTGTGGGATTTGAAGCACTAGTATAGGATGCTTGTAAAGTGATCGTCTTACCGGAACTAGAAGATGAAATCGCTCCAAAACCAGTGGAACTTACTAATACAAACGTTTCTGTATTCGGTTTTGTATTTGCGGTGCTTTGACTGATACTTGTTAGTTTGCCTACTTTTTTAATGGTGGACGAAAGAGAATGAACGCCGGTTGGTATAGCGTAATTTTTTGTTGCTGCAATCCATTCTTTTAAAATAATACCTGTATCCGTAACATCACCATCATCACCTAATTCTGGCTCTTTTGTTGGCGTTTTAGGTGGTGAATTTTTTACGATAACAGAGGTACGTGTTGAATTATTCCAGTTATATTTATATCCTAGAGTTGTTGTAGTAAATGTTCCGGGAACTAAAACATAAGAATTACCTGTTTCTTTATTCGTTAATAAAACAGGTGCAGTAGGTAGAGATTTCTTTGCGTTATTTACATAAGCTGTTTTGCTACCGATCGTCATTGTGATTACAGTATTATTCTTTTTGAGTGTAATCTTTTTTGATTTGGAATCATAATTATAGCTAGCTTTTATGGTGGAATCTGCAAACACTGTTTTAGCAAGAAGTAACACATTATTATTTAAGATAATATTTGGTTGAGCAGCTAAATTAACACTTTTGCCATCAATCGTTACTTTTACCTGTGGGCCGCTGTATTCATATTTTGCTCCGCTGTTAATTGATATCATGATAGTCTTTTTGACTATTGCGACTGTGCTTTTGGAGCTATTCCATGTATAGCCAAGGCCAAAAGTAGAAGCTACAAATTTTGACGGAACTAAAATCTTGGTTTTATTTGCTGTTACATATTTGACCTTCATCGGTGCAACAGACAACGATACGGATTTCCCGTTTACTGTAGCTTTCGTGCTGCCAACTTTCATCACTATTTTTTTACCGTACTTTGAGATTGTTATAGTGTTCTTTTTGGAATCATAGGAGCAGTCAGCGGCAATTCTGGAGCTGTTAAATATATCATCATATGGTTGCATGGATACGCCTTTTATAAGAATACCAGGTGTGGCTGTGCTGCCTATCGTAGTACCGTTACAAGTAACCTTCACCCTTTTATCGGTGTAAGAGGTTGTTTTATTCGTAGTATAATTATATATCTTTAACCCTGAGGCTGCTTCAACTTGAACAGAAGTGATACCAATAATGATTAACACAGTAAATAACATAATATATAATTTACCAAGAAGCTTTTTGTGCGTTTTCCCATTCGTGTTTGATATATTGTCCATGCAATATCTTATCATATCGTAAACTCCTTCCCACCATCAAAATACCTTATTAAATATTACAATAATGTTAAATCGTGTTAAAAGTGTGTCATATCAGAAAAAACAACAAAAAATCTTTGAAAATTTTATATAATCCTATCATAGATTTATTGGTTGTTATACTATATCATTGCCTTCATCGCGTTATAATTGTTGGGTCTACGTCTGTAGAACTAACAATTCCTAATATAAAAATATATTCTAGGAGTGTAGAATCGATTTCTTTATCAATAAGATGATCCACGATTCAATTGTTACAAATATAGAATATGTATTCTATAGCCATAGAATACATATTCGGATTATTCTATGTTTTAATATTAATTTATAACGAGATATTTCTGTTCTACCATAGAGGTTAATATTTGTTTGTAAATGAAGAATATTGCACATACTATAACCAATGGTTTTCACTTTTGATTAAATATGTTATAATGACAAATATTACAGAGCGGCGAAAGGTATGGTAACATTATCATGAAATTACAGCAGTTACTGAGTTATACTAGAAAAGCAGTTGACGAATATAATATGATTCAGAATGGTGATAAGATTGCGATCGGTGTATCGGGGGGCAAAGATAGTTTGACTCTTTTATATGCATTATCCGGCTTACGGCGTTTTTATCCCAAGCAATTTGAGATTGAGGCAATAACTGTTAGTATGGGCTTTGAGGATATGGATTTTACCGCAGTAAAAACACTCTGTCAGGAACTTGAAATTGATTATACAGTTGTAGAAACAGATATTGCAGATATTGTATTCACTCATAGGAAAGAAAATAACCCTTGTTCGCTCTGCGCTAAGATGAGAAAAGGAGCTTTTAATACTAGAGCGAAGGAATTAGGGTGTAACAAAGCAGCCTATGCACACCATTACGATGATGTGATTGAAACAATGATGATGTCATTAATCTATGAAGGTAGATTCCACTGCTTCTCTCCTGTGACTTATCTTGAACGTGCTGATATTACTCTAATTCGACCGATGATATATGTGGAGGAACGAGACATCAAAGGCTTTCGTAATATTCATAACTTACCGGTAGTAAAAAATCCTTGTCCAGTGGACGGATATACAAAACGTGAATATATAAAACAGCTCATAAAAACCCTCGGATCAGAAAGCCCAGGATTGAAAGAACGATTGTTCCACGCAATTTCTTGCAGTAAGATTGATGGTTGGAATTGTGAGGAAGAAAAATCCAAAACGGAATAATATGATAGAAATAATATGATAGAAATAATATGAAATGGAATAACAAATATAGCAAACATAATAATATTATGTAAACCGATGTTGTATGTTCCTAAAGTATTACTATATCTCATTTAAATATGATGCGATGATGTGTTAAAGTCTGGGTCGATTTGTGATCAGTACTGATATAACACAAACAAGTTTTTTGAATTTGTCATTAAGTATCACACAAATCTGTTATTTAGTATCAGGAGGATATTATGTCAGAACGAAATTATCATGATCAAATTAATATAGATAACACCGAACGCCTTCGTACCTTGCTAGAGGATTTGCCACGCTTTTGTAAGCATTTTTTCAGAGGAATTGAACCAACAACCTCCTCTCGCACCAGAATTGCGTATGCATATGATTTAAATGTATTCTTTGAATTTTTAATGAAATCAAATCCCACCTTAAAAGACACACGAATTCAGGATATTAATATTGAAATATTAGATCAAATTAAAGCCATTGATATTGAAGAATATCTAGATTACCTGAGTTATTATCGATCAGAGAATAAAGAAAGACTGAATACCGAGAATGGGAAAAAGCGCAAATTAGTATCCCTTCGCAGCTTCTATAATTACTATTTTAAAAAGGAAATGATTAATACAAATCCTGCTTCTTTAATTAATGTACCTAAGCTACATGAGAAAGCGATTGTTAGGCTTGAAATCGATGAGGTGGCTAAGTTATTAGACGAAGTGGAAACAGCCCAGAATATGACGAAGAAACAACAAGCCTTTCATGCGAAAACTAAATTGCGAGATCTGGCTATGATGACTCTCCTACTTGGAACCGGTATTCGTGTATCCGAATGTGTAGGACTTGATATCAATGATGTGGATTTTGAAAACAATGGAGTAAAAATCAGAAGAAAAGGTGGCTATGAGGTTATTGTCTACTTTGGGGATGAAGTCAGAGAAGCCTTACTTGATTATCTTGAAGAACGTAATAAAATAATCCCTTGTGAAGGACATACGAACGCATTATTCCTCTCCATGCAATTAAAAAGAATTAATGTCCGATCCGTAGAAAACCTGGTTAAGAAGTATTCTTCTGTTATTACAAAGTTAAAGAACATTACACCGCATAAACTTCGCAGTACATATGGTACAAGTCTTTACCGTGAAACCGGTGATATCTACCTCGTCGCTGATGTATTAGGACATAAGGACGTTAATACCACGAAGAAACACTATGCAGCGATTGAGGATCAACGAAGACGAAGTGCGGCAAAGGTGGTAAGGTTGAGGGAAAAGGAATAACTGAAATATGATTTTTTTAAAGATAATAAAATAACAAGTGAATTTCAGAGTAATACATATCATCTCATCCTATTAAGAAAAAGATATGGCATAAGCCACCTTATAAAATAGCATTAGGTTAGTAATGAATTTTACAAAATTAAAAAATCAATGCGGATAAACCAAGAAAGAACGACTAATAGCATAAAGCTATCGTCGTTCTTTCTCTTGTGTTGAGTTATTAAAATGCCGAATAGTGCAGTAATTAATATAATGATTTGATTATTTTAATGCTTCCCATGTCCAGTTAACTACTTCAGGAATATCATCACCATTTTCACGGATGAAGGAGTGGTGTTTTGCAATGGTAGCGTCCATCTCAGCAACGAATGCGTCAGCTTCTTTTGCATATACAACTTCTGCTGCTTCTTTAGCCATGTGGAAACGATCCATCTCACTTAATACTCTCATATCAAATGGAGTTGTGATGTCACCGTTCTCACGGTATCCATGGATGTATAAATTATGGTTGTTACGATTAAAGAAGATATCTCTAATCATGCCTTCATAACCGTGGAATGCGAAGATTACCGGCTTATCTTTTGTGAAGAAGGAATCGAATTCTTCATCGGTTAAGCCTCTCTCATCCACTTTTGGACTACGTAACTTAAGAAGATCTACAACGTTGATGAAACGAATCTTTAAGTTAGGGAACTGCTTATTTAATATGGATACTGCAGCAAGTGCTTCTAAGTTTGGCTCTGTACCTGCAGCAGCGATAACTACATCTGGCTCACCGGATTTTGCTGTGGATGCCCAGTCAATTACTTTAAGACCCTTGTTAACAAGCTCTTCTGCCTCTGCAATGCTATAGAACTGAGGACGAGGATGTTTACTGGATACAATAACATTGATCATCTCTTCGCTTGCGAATACTTTTTCAGCAACAGCCATAAGAGAGTTTGCATCTGCAGGAAGGTATTCTCTGATGAATTCAGGTTTTTTCTCAGCTAAGTGAGTTAAGATACCTGGATCCTGGTGAGTATAACCATTGTGATCCTGCTGGAATACAGTTGAAGTAGCAATAACATTTAAGGAAGGATAGTTCTTTCTCCATTTCTGCTCTTTTGCTTTTCTTAACCATTTGAAATGCTGAGTTAACATGGAGTCAACCACTCTTAAAAATGCCTCGTAGCTTGCGAAGAATCCGTGACGGCCAGTTAATACATAGCCTTCTAAGATACCTTCTGCCTGATGCTCAGAAAGCTGGGAGTCAATTACACGACCGGAAGCGGACTGCCATTCATCAAAACGCTCTTTGATTGGGCTTAACCACTGTCTCTTAGTAGCTTCGAATACAGCATTTAAACGGTTGGACTTAGATTCATCTGGTCCAAATATTCTAAAGTTTTTTGGATTTTCTATAACAAGATCACGAACATAGTTACCAAATACAGCCATATCCTGTGCAATTACAGCACCCGGAACGGAAGTATCCACAGCATATTCATACCAGCTAGGTAAGTTTAATTTTTCAGGATCAATACCGCCGTTTGTGATCGGATTTGTTGCCATACGTTGGTCACCCTTCGGTGCCATCTCTTTTAACTCAGGGATGATTTGACCATCTTCTGTGAATAATTCCTGAGGTCTATAAGACATTAACCATTTTTCTAAATCAGGAATAAATTCTGGATGATGTGCGTCTACAGGAATCGGAACCTGGTGAGCTCTAAAGGAAGCTTCGATTGGCTCGCCATCCCACTCAGCAGGACCAGTCCAGCCCTTAGGAGTACGAACGATAAGTACTGGCCATGTTGGCATAACTGCTTCTTCTGCGGAATGCTTTCTAGCTTCTTCCTGGATTGTTTTAATCTTTTCAATCGCTTTATCTAATTGCTCAGCCATCACAGGATGTACTTTATCCGGATCAGTTCCTTCTACGAATAATGGATCCCAACCCATACCTTCGAAGTATTTTGTTAACTCTTCGTCAGTTTTTCTGGATAAGATAGTAGGATTTGAAATCTTAAATCCATTTAAGTAAAGGATCGGTAAAACTGCACCGTCAGTTACAGGGTTGATGAATACATTTGAGAACCAGCCTGCTGCTAAAGGACCAGTCTCTGCCTCGCCGTCACCTACTACTGTTGCAGCGATAACATCAGGATTATCTAAGATTGCGCCTGTTGCATGAGCTAAAGAATAACCTAACTCTCCACCTTCGTGAATGGAACCTGGTGTTTCAGGAGCTGCATGTGATGCAATACCACCTGGGAAGGAGAATTGTTTATATAATTTTTTAAGACCTTCAATATCTTCTGTAATTTCAGGATAGATCTCACTGTAGCTACCATCAAGATAGGAATTAGAAACCATAACCTGACCGCCGTGACCAGGTCCTTCGATATAGAACATATTTAAATCATACTTGTTGATTGCACGATTTAAGTGAGCATATATGAAGTTCTGACCGGAAATAGTACCCCAGTGTCCGATTGGATGCACTTTTAAATCGGTAACCTCTAACGGTCTTTGTAATAACGGATTATCTTTTAAATATAACTGTCCTACAGAAATAAAGTTTGCTGCTCTCCAGAACGCGTCAACTTTTTTTAAGTAGTCTGATGAATCATACATTTCAGATTTGTTCAATAATGAAATCATATTATACCTCCATAATAATGTTAGTTAGTTGTGCTAACAAACTCTTCATAATGTATTCTACACGATTGTGAAAATTCTAACAAGCACAATATTTCGCCGATTTTTCAAATCTTTTGTATAAATTGAATAAAATAAAAAGCAAAAATTCCCTAATGGAATTTTTGCTTTCGAAAAAAAGTGAAAATTTATTAACATTTATCAAATATCTTCTGTTTTTTCCTCGTTTTTTGAACAAAATTTCAGGTGTTTTACTTGAAGAAAATTTTTAATTACATTAGCACAAGCGCCATGAAGGATTGCTTTTGAACCAAAACTGGAATTTTTTATTATAATATTCCGACTAAAGAAGCTTTGCATAAAATCTTGGATTTGATTTATCATCTCAGGTATTCTAAAAATGATTGGGCTGTTAATATATACCACATCAGGTGAATACGAAACTACTATGTTATTTATAGCGATAGCTAAATATTTTGACATCTGCGTACTAAGTGTGGCTGCTGCTTTCTCACCTTCATAGTATGCTTTTTGAAGTATATCTGGAGTTGCATTTGTGATACCAGTAATCTCTTCATATTGCTCTAGTATACTTGATTCTGAACAATATAATTCCAAACATCCATGGTTGCCACATCTGCAAGGTTTCCCATCCGGAAACAAAATAGTATGTCCTATCTCACCGGCCATACCATTCATACCGGTATATAGATCTCCGTTATTTATGATCCCTACACCAATACCGGTATGAATACTTAAACAAACTAAATTTTTGTGTGTTGATGAGAATGTGTTCTCAGCTAATGCTGTTAAATTTGCTTCGTTTTCAATATAAATAGGGTATTTGAAACGTTCACTGATTTCTTTTTTTAAGTCGATTTTATCCAAATCATATTGTGAGGAGAATATGATTTTGTTGTTGAGTGTAATGCCATGCACAGCGATTGTAATTCCGGTAATTCCATATATAGAATCCGCTTTTATCGATTCCACTTCATGAATTACATTTTCAATATGGGATACTGCATTTTGACTATTTATCTCTAGCTCTCTATGTATATTAAGATAAATTCGTATTCCGTTTATATAAAATAATGAAACTGCGATATAGGTTGCACCTAAATCTATAGCGACACATAATCCGGCTTTATAATTCATTTGAAGCATGGTTGGTTTTCTACCTCCGGCACTAGTGCTGTTACCAACTCCCACTTCTTCTATCAATTCGTTATCCAATAACTCTTTGATAATTTCAGAAACAGTCGCTTTATTGATATTAGTAAGCTTTGAGAGTTCTACACGTGATATAGGTTGATTACTAATAATCTGCTCAATTATCACAGAACGGTTCTGCTTACGAATTGAATGTTTGTCAATTACCATCTTTCTCTTAACCCCTCTTTTTCATTCATGTGACGATATTAATCATTCTACAGCACTTTTTCGGTTACATCAACTGTAATTATCTAAATTATGCCATGGTATAAAAATAGGCTGAAGCAAAACAATAATTCTCTACAATGAACAATGTTATATGCCTCACACTACCATCCTAGAAGACAGTGTATATGGCATAATAACATTGCACATATCAATTATTATAATGTATCAACCTATTTAGCCTTGCTTTTTTGAGCTATAATTTTCTGATTATCGTTAGTTTTAATAACCTCATCACAGTATGTATTCGGTGTAAGTATTGTATTGACATCTGTATCAATAATTCTGTTTTCTCCCGAATTATTATAAACACGTAATAATCCACTAGTAGCGCTTGCGTTAGTTAATGATAGATAGATAATCTTATCTTCTTGGATCTTGTAATCAACGACATTATCTGCAATCTTTTGTATTCTGCCATTGTGATATAGCATTAATGTACACGTACTTTTATCCTTGTTGTTTTTTAGTTGTTTGACATTCTTAGCATATAATAAGTTGCCAGTCTTCTCAAGTTGATCAGAGAACAAGGAACATACATCAGTATCTACTTTATGGTTATTAATATAAAGGTCACCGGTTGAACCGTGATTTTTCGGGTTTTTTAAATATGCAAAACTATCATCATTAAATGCATTGATATAGCCAATCACATCTTTTGCTTCCATTTTGCTTTCAGACACGGTATCTTTATTTAAACTAACATGGTAAAGATTACTTTTATTTTTTTCGTTAATTATGTAAAACAACTCTTTGCCATTTGGATTAAAAGCATACATTTTAAGATCTTTTTGCTTGATTTTCGTTAGGGTTTCAAAAGGGCTGTTTACCGGCTTTGAATGTCCTTCTGAACAGTAGAAAATGGACCAGTTTCCAACCGAAGAATTAGTTGTTGTTTGGTAATACATGTCCCCATTCTCATATACATATAAAATCAATGGTTTATCCTTGGATATTGATATTTTGTCCTGACAATTTTTAATAAGGAATAGTTCATTACCATCCGAATAATAGATTGTATTTAAATCCTTTGATACATATTGGATATCAGCCTGATCGGCTATTTTCTTAGCAGCTTTTTTGTTGTTTTTTTCATATAAGGATCCATCGGTTTTACTATAAATAATACGACTACATTTCTGATCGGTATAAAACTTCGATACTTCTTGATCTATCTTTTGAGCCTTCTTCGTATTAGCTTTATATAAATTGTGTTTGGAGATATAATAAAATTTATTACCTTTTGTGTTTGTTGTAAATGATTCAACATCGGACGCTATTTTATGTTTTTCATCCGATAGAGAATTCAATCTATATCTAAAATACTCGGATTTTCCATCTACTAATGAATAAAACAACCATTTTCCGTTCGTGCTTAAGTTTAGAGGTTGAGGTTCACTTGTATGATCTTTATAATAATCTTTTACGATTTCCAAAGGTTTGATTTCATTCAGAGGTGTATGATAAAGTGAACCTCCCTTTATGTAAAATACATTTTCAGTCGGTTGTACGCTCTGAGGTGTGGTCTTTTTTACAATAAATCCTACCAATAAAACTGTTGTTATTAATGCAAATGTGGCTATAATTCCATAAAAAATCCTACGCAGTATTTTGTTGTAACGCTTCTGATTACTTTCTACCTTTGTTCCACAGAAATAACAAACCTTTGCGTTATCTTTTAATTCAGCACTACAATTAATACAATTCATGATTACCCCCTTTACATAGCACAACTCTTCGATAAAAATAGCGAATATTTATGCATGGTAGTATTATCCATTATTAACCACATAAAGTCAATAAAAATAAAATTTAACATATTTCACATATTTTACCTTGTAACATTGATTCGGTAAAAAGCTGAATATACACTTGATACATAAACTATTGGTAGTTCAGTAGATAATCAATCTTTTTCAGGGTATCTCCGATGCTCTCATGAATTTCGATAATATTATTCTCGTTGTAATAGGGTGTAGCTGTTTTATTTATGATAATCATATACTTTGCTCTCCGATTATATAATTCAGGAATCATAGCAACTGGATATACGGTAAGGGAAGTTCCTAATACTATTAATAAATCAGTTGAAGGTAACAGAGGATAAACTTCTGACATTTTATTAACACTTTCTTCGTATAAAACGATATCTGGCTTTATCAACGAGCGACACGAGCATCGATATCCTTCTTCATTTGATAGTACATCATTTAATTCATACTTCTTGCCACATCCAATGCATGTACAGCTTTTTATATTGCCATGAACCTCGATTACATTTTTTGAACCTGCCATTGAATGTAATTGATCAATGTTTTGAGTGACCACTGTAATATTCTTCGTTTCTTCCCATTTTGCAATGATTTGATGTCCTATGTTTGGTTTTGCAGAATCGCAGTTCAGATATTGTGCAATATAATCCCAGAAAACACTTGGATTTTGCTTAAAAAAACTCAAAGAAAGAATTGTCTCTGGCTTTAAACCGTGGAATTGACCTTGATACAATCCGGTACCTGAACGAAAATCAGGAATACCGGATTCGGTAGACATACCTGCTCCTGTGAGAAACATAATCTTTTGTGATTTCCCTATTATAGAGGCACATTGAGTAAACAAGTCCATGAATATCCTTCTTTCTTGAATATTAGTTATAGTGAGTTATTTTCTTGTTTGAATATTATTACAATATATAAAGGGGTAATTCCCTTAATTCTAATTTATTACCGTATATGGCAGGGTTTTAGATTAAATTGTGCGGATTATCCAACGATTTATGCGGATTTTCACTTTATAATATTTATATAATGCTTATAATATAATCATCAATTATAAATAATCTGCAAATACTATTATGAGAGGAGAAATTATGCGTTATAACAAAATATCAATTTTATTATTTGTGTTACTGGTTGTCTCTACGTTAATTGCATGCTCAAAACAAGAATCAAGTAATAAGAAACCTGCGGAGAAAGTTACAACCTCTCCAACCCCAGCCACGAACAAAGAGCCTGAAGCTACATTAACTCCAACCCCACTGGTCACTATACTTGATCAAGTGAATAAACTTCCAAAGATTGAGGTGACATCCGATCAACTTAGGGAGGATGGAAAATGGCGTTCAATAATTACCTACACCAAATACGGAGAAAATATGTCTCCCCAATTATCATGGGATACATTTGATGGAGCATCCTATTATGCTATCTATATGTTTGATCCTACTGCTCAAAATTGGTTACATTGGATGGTAAAAGATCTAACCAAAACGAATCTTAAACTTGGAGAGAAACTAAAAAATAGTGATTATGTTGGTCCATATCCTCCTAGTGGAACACATACATACGTTATATCAGTGTACGCCCTAAAAGATAAGCCTGATTCCTATGGTGGCACCACGGATGCAGCGAATCGGAAGGTAGATCGTATCATAAGCGGACTAGATATATCAGGTGGGAAACCCGGTAATATAATTGCAAAAGGCGAAATATCCGGAACCTACACGTATGGGGAAAAAGTAAAATAATTACTCAAACGGTTGTATTCATATTCAAGATTCAAAAAGTGATTGATATTCGTTTGGTGTTTGACCAAATTGTTTTTTAAAAGTTCGCGAAAAATATCCAACATCGGAATACCCTACTCTCATGGAAACCTCCATAATGGGTATTCCGGTATCCCTTAAAATTCCTGCAGCCAATTGCATACGCATTTTAACAAAATAGTTCATTACACTGGTATTCATTTCTTTCTTAAACTCATTGTTGATTTTATTCCTATTGCAGGCAAATTCTTTTTCGATCATCTCAAGCGTAATTTTACTATTAATATTCTGGTATAGGTAATTAATTATGGAATAGACTAAAGTGTTTGAATGTATCTTAATTGGAGCCTCTTCATTATAAGACTTTTTCTCGTTTCTTAATCCTTCAAGATAAAATAGTAGCTCTATAAAGTACGATCTACTTCGGCATGGCCAAAACCCATCCTTTTGATGGGTTAATTCCGCATCGATTCTATCTAATAAACTATGTAAAGCATTTGATGATGTAGGATCGATGATGATAAGAATACGTTTTGAGCCCGATATGTCATAGAATGTGCTAAGTAATGTTAAATCCTGATATATGGTGGTACCACCATAAGAATCATATAATTTTTGATTAATAAATGTATAATCCAGACAATCGTTGAGCGTGGTTGGACGGAAAAATAAAACAGTTATAACGAATCCAATATTCTTATCTATTCTGATTGTATCTGTATGATTTAAGCATATAATTGCAGGAGAAGAGACTTGTAGCATACGGTTATTGCATTCAATTAGCCCATTCCCACCAGAGAATAAAATCAATTTACAAGATTGCGTATCATTTAGGTGATGATAGGCGTTCTCGTTAAGGATCTTTAGATATACTATTCGATTCCACTCGGTATCATAGCTTTTTGTATACAGATTAAGTAAGTGATCCATAAATGTTTTGCTCCTTCTATCCTTCTCTTTATCCGATTATAGAAAAGGACAAAAAATCAAGCATAGGAATGCAGATGAATTTTGTCCTTTTGTATTGTATTATTTAATATTTAACTTAACTTTCAAATCTGATTAAGTCTCTCCAGATTTCAATCTCTTGTTTTGCTACTTCAACTGATTCGGAGCCGTGTACCGTATTGGCTTGTACATTATCACCGTACATATATCGTATGGTACCGGGTCTGGCTTTTAACGGATTCGTTGATCCATTAATCTCCCTTACAATTTCAACTACATTTTCCCCTTCTAGAATAAGCACTTCTACTTCAGAGGATGACATGAAAGCTACTAAACTCTCAAAGAACTCTTTCCCAATATGTGCAGAATAATGTTTCTCTAATACTTCTCTGGTCGGTAATACCCTATGTGCATGAATGATTTCCAGGCGATTATCTTCGTAAATTGATATGATTTTTCCTACTAACTTTTTCTTTACTGCTTCCGGTTTAATAATTACAAGAGTTCTTTCCATATCGAATACACACCTTTCGTACCTTTATTTATAATACTTCTTAATTATTACCATGAATACCAGTCTTTACTACTTTATTATAGAACATTATACTGATTTATTAAAGTATAAAAATTTATTTTAACATAACATTGATACTTCAAAGAATTATATTGTAACATCAACTTATATTACTATACATAATATACTTTTGCATTACCAAAGCTTACATTTCCGTGAATGGTAACTACAGGGGAGTCTTCATTCCCACCCTTATTAACGATGTCGGTATCACCGAACACAACATGAACATCGTTGATGATGTTCCAAGAACTTGGTATATATAATTTTGCGTCACCAAATGATACATCCAAATAGATATCAGCTTTACCGGATGGAACCTGTGCGTGATCGAAATATACCTTAGCTGTTCCAAAAGAACTTTTTATATCAGCTTTTTGAAAATTATCTGAGTTTACATATTTAATGCACTCGCCGAAACTGGTGCTACACTTAACCGTATCGTTATCCGGTTGATTAATAACATTTTTACCAAAAGTGCTGTCGTGATGATTGTAATGCCATCTGTGACCATACACACGTGATTTACGAAAGATTAATGAAAATCCTACACTTAGACAAAATGCTGTGAATAATGCCGGCCAAGGAGTGAATTTCTCGATATGAAGTTCTTTGCTAAATAGGATTGCTATAAATGCGATTGGGAAAAAAATGCCCCAAAAATCAATATAAATCAAGCTTTTTAATGTAATACCACCAAGAATCACAGATGCTACGATGGTAAACGCATTTACATTTGATAAAGCATCATGGAAAAATCCAAATTGGTTTAATAAAATTAATACGGCTGCTATAATAAATAACAATCCCCAATAGGTTTCTCTTCTTTTCATATACTTTTCCTCTTTTCTTCTAATCTACATTTTAATGATTTATAATATAATCTGGAGACATAAACTTGTTTATGTGTTCCTATGAACTGTACCTCGCTGGAAGCAGTAAGATTTCTGGAAATTGAATAAATTTGATTTACGTTTAGGATAGTTGATTTTGAAACTCTCATAAAATATCCAGGTAACTTTTCTTCTAATTCGTATAGACGATATGTAGTCTCAAAAATGTTATTCGCCGTATGTGCACTAATACAGTTATCAGCAGTCTCAAAAAAAAGAATGCTTTCAAGTGGCATATAATATTCTACATTTCCCTTGTATAACATAAGATGCTGAGAACCCCTTGTAATATCCATCAGGGCATCGTAGACCTTCTGGGTCTTATCATCTAATATGTTACTACGAATTATAATCTCATCTTCTTTCAGATTTTCATCAATTTCAACTCTTACTTTCATTTGCTCATCTCCATAATCCTATTATAATTATTGAAATAAATATGTAAATAGATAAAAACTAAGAGGTAAATTAGTTGATGCAAGTGGTAAGTAATAATTCCTATCGTGTTTTATCAATTTAAAAGCTATATTCTGTCTGCTTAGTATATAAATGAGCTAATCATGCACAGGCGTCCTTCCATCATTATACATTAATTAAATTGTTTTTCCAAGAAATCTACTTTATTAATCATGTTGGGATAAAAAACATGGCCGTAATTGCATGTAAAAGCATTTGAGGTGGTTTGTTTAGTCTCTTCAATCATAATTTCATCCTTAGCATTGTATCAAGTGAGAACTAAGCTTGCACATGCGGCACCGATTTCAATTTAGTTTAGCTTAACAACTCTTGGTGTAGGATCATCAACTGGTTCATGTTCGGAAATGCTTGTGTCAAACGATGTATCAGTCCTTTTTGATGGTATATTCGGAACACAGAAAAGTTAAATATATTTTTATATCAAATTTCATACTAATTATTATTGAATATTGCATTTGGAAATATAATACTTTATAATGGAACCTAGTGTAGATGTAATAGCTAAAATGATACATATTTTCTACTACAAAATTATGCTACAAAATTATATGGGGGTAATAACATGAAGAAGTACATATCATATTTTTTAGCGATTTGCTTAATCGCATCTTTGCTTATCTTTCCTTCTCAGACCAATTCAAAGGTTGCTGAGGCAGCTACTATTTCATTAAAGGCAAAACTTACAACTCTTGAGGTAGGATCGACAACGACTCTTTCAATATCAGGAACCAAGAAAAAGGTATCCTGGTCAAGTAGTAACAAGAGCTATGTTAAAGTTGACACAAAAGGCAAGGTAACCGCTGTAAAAAAAGGATCAGCAACAATTACTGCAACAGTAAGCGGTAAAAAGTTAAAACTTAAAATTAACGTTGTGGAAAAAACCGCATTGAGTTGTTCATCTATTACTCTTAATGTTGGTAAAAGAGACTTTGTAAGAGTGAATGGTAAAGATACTGGTGCTATTAAAACTGCTACTTGGACCACAAGTGCTCCAAAAGTAGCATCTGTTGACAAAACAGGAGTTATAACAGGTATTAAAAAAGGAACTGCTACAATTACAGCATCCATTCATGGTAAAAAATATAGCTGCAAGGTAACAGTTAATGATAAAATCGCTTTATCTAACACGGCTCTCACACTAACGCAAGGGAAAACACAGGCATTATCTTTTAAAAATGTTAAATGTCGTGCGATATGGTCATCAAATAATAAGAACGTAGCTTATGTATCCTATGACGGTATCGTAACCGCTGTTGGTAAAGGTACTGCAATTATCACCGGTAGAATTGATGGAGTTGATTATCCATGTAAAGTTACAGTGATGAATTTATCAAGTACTAATCAAACTTCACAGCTCGTATTCGTAGGGGATAAAACAACGAAACTTGCATTACCGGCTAATGCAACGGGTTTGGTTGCATGGACCTCAGATAACCCTTCTGCAGTTGGGGTAGATAACGGAACTTTGAATGTAATAAAAGTCGGTAGTGCAACAGTAACCGCTACCATAGGTACTGCAAAATATACATATTTTATTGTAGCCGTTAGTGCAGCAAATCCGTTTGTTAAGGTTGGTAATGATGTTGCTACTGGTCAAAGCTTTGGTACATTACATTTTTCTACTCCAAAAAGCTGGAGTTATGAGGGAGATGTTATTGAGGGTACATACGAGGGAATGGGATCTCCTACCGAAGATAGTATGTCATATTTATCAATCAGTATCACTAATACCGGAAAAAAAGCTCCAGATTATTATACCGTAAAGAAAAAATTTGAAAAAGAGTTTTCTCTATCTGCTATGAAGAAAGAATTAGAAGATCTATTAGGCGATTCGGATTCTGGCATGAAATTTTCGATTGCTAACTTTAAACAAGTTACTCTTCCGACCAATATCGGTAATGTGCTAAGAACTGATGTTACTATGAAAATGGGAGGAATAAGTATAAGTACAACAGCATACTCATTTGTCTTCGATCAATATGAAGTAACAGTAACTGTAATGGATTTAGGTGGTAATCCCATTTCACAAAATTCAATACTTTCCATAGTAAATACCTTCTATGTTCAAAATTAATCTTGGGGATAAAATAAAGAATAAGTGTTATTAATCTGACATTTAAATGAGATAAAAGTTTATTCTGATTAATACTATTTGATTTTTGACCTATACGGTTTTTGCAGAACATGCAAGTAATAGACAGCCAAACGAGAAATATTCATTAACAATAAAAGAGAAACACGCATAGCGTGTTTCTCTTTTATTGTGGAGTTGCTTTTGATGTTGATGATTTATAATAAGGAACAATAATATAATTGCCGGCATGGATATCATCACTGGTTAACCCATTGGCTGATTTGATTTCTTTTATGTAGGCATTCATGTCTGAATAGTTATCACTAAAATAATCTGAGGCAATACCCCATAGAGTGTCACCACTCTTCACTTCCACGCTTGTAACTAACTTGATACTTTCTTTGTTGCTCTGAGCAGTTACGGTTTTTGCGATAAATCCAACAGATATTAAAAGTAGGATTATTAATAGTGCAATTGCCATACTCCAAATTCTTTTCTTATTGGCCACATAATAATGCTGCCCTTCTGCCATCCTATATGTTGTTCTATTCATATACATACCTCCCGATATAATTATCGATAATTGCATCAATCATTTTCATCATTATAATATGGGTCACGGTCATCAGATGTCTCGGTTTAATATATTTTTTTAATTTTTTCGAACGTATGATGCGAACATTTGTTTTGTTGTTATAATTATATGACACGAACATCTGTTTGTCAACATTAAATCGAACATATATTCCTTTTTGCAAACATTTTTTCGGTTTTCAGAACATTCGTTTTGCATTTTCTTGGGTGTTATGTTATAATGAAGCAAATAAGGAATGGAGGCCGACATATTTATGGGGTATGGTAGAATAAGTAATAAACAGAAAGAAATACTGGAATATTTGAAATCTCAGATTATTAATAAAGGATATCCGCCGGCTGTACGTGAAATATGCGAAGCAGTAAAGTTGAAGTCGACCTCATCAGTGCACTCCCATCTTGAGACGTTGGAGAAGAACGGTTACATTAGAAGAGATCCTTCTAAACCTCGTGCCATAGAGATCATCGATGATGAATTTAATTTAACCAGACGTGAATTAGTGAATGTACCTATTATTGGTACAATCACAGCGGGGCAGCCTATTCTTGCTGTAGAGAATGTAGACAGTTACTTTCCGATTCCATCCGAATATATGCCGAATGAAGATACTTTTATGCTTAAGGTCAAGGGAGAAAGTATGATTAATGCAGGCATATATAACGGTGATAATATTCTGGTTCAACGTCAGTCCCATGCTAAGAATGGCGATTATGTTGTAGCGTTACTTGATGAGGAAGTTACGGTTAAGACTTTTTATAAAGAGAATGGCTTCTATCGTCTTCAACCAGAGAATGATACGATGGAACCGATCATCGTATCTGATCTTAAAATTCTTGGTAAAGTTATTGGATTATTTCGTATGTATAACTAGTCCGTTACATATTCGGGAATTTCACCAAAATAATATGCACGTTAAGAGGGGCAGCCGCACTAGATGCGTAGCTGCCTCTCTTTTCATTTAATTGAAGAATTCTTCAAAAATTAAAATATTATATATAGATCATAAAAGAAAGCCCCTCCACCTCTTATTATCCCAATAGTAGCATAACAATCAATATGTATACTAAATAAGAAGCAATTGTTATTCCAAGAATACATAAGATTTTTAAAATTAAAGATATTTTACTTCTTAAAACCCTGAGGTTAGTCATTGAACCAAGTACGCCAAGAAGGCCTCCGATTGCTCCGCCCACAAATAAGAGAATCATTGGAATTCCAACCAGAAAATACTGATAAATCTTTAACTTTGGAGCTAGTAAAATTTCTTTGGTGTCTATTAAAACTTTTGGTACAAGATCTATTCCGTTTGGCTTTAAGTAGATTCTTTTTGTTTCTCCATTATAAAGTTCAAATTGAAAAGGCTTGCCTTTTTCATTAAGCCTCTTAAATATATATGTGCATGTACCGCATCATATATATTTTTAAGTAAGGAGCATTTACTTATTTTTTCACAGCAATTGCAGATGTAAGGGACACGGAAGCGCGTAGTACAGATTTCAAGAAGAAAGTCCGAGCAGTTATCTTTGCAAGAAGAACACAGTTTGCAATAGATTGTAGTTTTCCTTGTACAGTTTTTACCGCAAATGCTCTTACACCTGCAGTTGAACCGATTTTTACATAACGCCTTAATATTAAATTTATAAACATATAAAAAAGTTGTATACATTAAATATATTTCAAAATAAGTTCATAAATATCCTTATTGCGAAGATATGAAATTAGTAAACATGCTAAAAACCAAAAAAATTTAGTTAATATGTATTATATTTTGGTTCGATTTATATTGTAATTGTAAAAAATATACACTAAAATATAATTGAGCAGTATCATTTGGAGTAATATTTAATATAATAATACTACAAAGGGGTGAATGATATGATAAATATAACCAATATTAAAACGGAAATAGATATTCAATCAAAACATCCGCATGTAAAAACACAAGTGAAGGGAAGTATTAAGACATACGTTAAGGTAAATATTGAAAACGAACTATATTATCTCAAAAACGGAAAATACCCGGATAGTTCAATAGAATTTAGAATACCCGAAGAGATTAGTGAAAGGGCAATTGAAATTGAAGAAAAATTAATAAAATGAGCGATGACATAAATTAAAGGAATACTGCTCTCCTTTTATCCCTTACCTGCTTATTACTAAATACAGTACAAAATATTTATGACCCAATATTTTGCCTTTCATATATAATGGCTCTGTGAAATGTATGAGAATAACAATGGAGTTATCCGCATCGTTTCATAGAGCCATATTCTATGTCTAAATATGATGAATATCTGTTACTCGTTATCAAGTTCTTCTTTTGAAACTGATTTACCATCTCTCCAGATACGCTCCAGATTGTAGAATAGACGGTCTTCTTTTGAGAATACATGAACTACGATATCGCCGTAATCCATAAGAATCCAGCTGGCAGAACGAACCCCTTCAATTCTCTTTGGTTCAAAACCACCTCTACTTAACTTCTCCTCCACTGAACCAACTAATGCATCTACCTGAGAGGAGTTCGTACCATTAGCGATAATGAAGTAATCTGCAATTATGGAGATATCCTTGATTTCAATAATCTGAATATCTTCTCCTTTTTTTTCATCCAATCCTTCATATGCTAATTTAACCATTTTCTTTGAAATATCCATTAATAATATACCTGTACCTTTCTTAATTTCTATCGGTCAATTCAATTATATTAGTGTATTTTGCTTGATTATAAGATACTATCATTAATATACACTTATTCTTGTACTATACTTTTTGTTAATCACAACGTTACTTATAATATATTTAATAACTTTTTATAATATTGATAGGTTTCTGTTGTTGTTTGGTCAATTATACTGCCGGAGTTCTCTAGATATTGTACCATATTCTCAAGTACCAGATAAACTCCTTGATCTAAATTCTGATACACAGTTTTTCTTATCTCTTCGATACGAGGCAGTGGTCTGCGATATGGTTCAATGTAATCTGATACAAATATGATTTTTTCTAGTATGGACATGCCGGGCCTTCCGGTTGTGTGATAGGTAATCGCGTTGAGTATCTCTTTCTCTTCTATGCCATACTTTATTCTGGCATACAGAGCGCCAACTTTCGCATGAAGTAAGAAGGGACATTCTACTTCTACGTCAGTGATTGGAAGATGATTTAAGCGACATTCTTGTAATAACGCCTCATCTGATAAACACTTTGCACAATCGTGTAAAATTCCAGCCAACACTGCTTGTCGCTCGTTACAGCCGTATATTATGGCCAAATCATGAGCTACTTCCTCAACGCCTGTGCTATGAACGTATCTCGATTCCTTAAGTGATTCCTTCAGCTTTTTATGGATTTGCTCCAACTCCATATCAGCTACCTCCTATATGGTAACGTATAGTTTATGATCTGTAATGTACCGAATCACAGCTTGTGGTAAATAATATCGAACTGTTTGAGAATTCTCAATACGATCCCTGATTTTAGCTGAAGCTATATCTAACATCGGCATCTGCATGAACTGAATCTTGGCTAGATAAGTCTGTTTCAGATAGTTCATATGAACCTTAATGGTATCATAATCTGCATTATCTCTAGCGGCAACCAGTACCGTACAATATTCAAACACAACTTCCGGCTCCTTCCAGTGCTGCATCATGAATAGAGAGTCCGTCCCAACTATAAAAAAATATTCTGTATCGGGATTCTGCTGTTTCATTATTCGCAGAGTATCAGCTGTATATGTGAGCCCTTCACGATGTAATTCCATCGTAGATAATTCAAAATGTGGATTATCTTTAATAGCAAGGTTCACCATATCCACACGCTGTTGTTCTGTCACTTGATTAGGCATCGCTTTATGCGGTGGGTTTTTTGAGGGCATAAATAGTACTTTATCTAAACCAGCCTGTTCATATGCATTTTCAGCGAGAAACAAATGACCTATATGAATTGGATTAAAGGTTCCGCCCATAATACCAATCTTCTTCATAATTAGCTCCATTCTGTACAAACTTCATCACATAGTACACTAATGTTATCTTGATGCAATCATTCTCTCTACTTCACATATTCATCTATTATGCAATATTTAATGTATAATAGATTGTGAAATTAAGTAGATCATAAAAAGTTTTACAAAGATTATAACTTTTTAGATTTCTTCTCTTCCGGTAAGGTGATTTTCTTCTTGTCCTTTGATTCTTTATAAAGAACAATTTTTTTACCAATAACCTGTACGATTTCAGAATGTGTACGCTCGGCAAGTATCTGCGCTAATTGTTTCGGATCATCGATACAATTTTTTAATACAGAAATTTTGATTAATTCTCTTGCTTCTAATGCTTCTGACACTCCCTCTGTAAGCTCCGGTGTTAAAGATGATTTTCCAATCTGATAGATTGGTTCTATTGTCATTGCAAGTCCCTTTAAATAAGCTCTTTGCTTTGTTGTCATATGTGGACCCCTTTCTTATATCTTATTATTTATTTATAATAATCGAAGCTCAACCCGTACATTCTTACGGTATCGCCTTCCTGAATACCAAGCTCCTCGAGCTGCTCTAGAATACCGTTCTCTTTTAAGAACTTCTGGAAAAATTCAAAGCCTTTCTCCGAATCAAGATTCGTATATCCTAGCATACGCTCGATACGTGGACCTTCTACGGCGTAGAGCTTCTCATCTTCTTTCCATACCTCGAATGGTTCGTTCGAGTTTGCCAGATCATGGTATACAAATTCCTTCTCAAATACAATCGGAGCACGATCAAGCTTATTCAACATTCCTTTGACGTGGTATAATAATTCTTTTACACCCCTACCACTTACCGCTGATATAGGCATTACAGGGATACCCTGTGGTTCAAAAGTTGTTCTTAATTGGTTGAGAATAATCTCCTCGTCTTCCGGAAGCATAGCATCGGTTTTGTTCGCAGCGATGACCTGAGGTCTGTTTTCCAAATCAGCATTATATGCAGTAAGCTCCGCATTGATTAATTTAATATCCTCAATTGGATCTCTGCCTTCAGTTGCCGCTGCATCTACAAGATGAATAATTACTTTTGTTCTCTCGATATGTCTTAGGAATTCATGTCCTAGACCAAGTCCCTCCGAAGCGCCTTCGATGAGACCTGGTATATCAGCAATTACAAAACCGCCTCCCTCCATGTCAACAACTCCAAGATTTGGAGTAAGTGTTGTGAAATGATAGTTACCAATCTTTGGTTTCGCGTTGGTAACACGTGATAAAAAGGTTGACTTACCAACATTCGGGAAACCTACTAAACCTACATCTGCAATCACCTTAAGCTCTAAAAGAACGTCCATCTCCTGTGCTTTCTGACCAGGTTGTGCGTACTTAGGAACCTGCATAGTTGGAGTTGCGTAATGCTGGTTTCCTTTACCGCCTCTACCACCGCGAAGGACTAATTCTTTGCTTTGTCCGTTGGACATATCTGCTACAACCTTGCCGGTTGTTTTTTCTCTGATTACTGTGCCAGCTGGAACTTTGATGATGATATCCTCACCATCTTTACCGTGACATTTCTTTTTGCCACCGCTTTCGCCGTCCTGTGCGCTGTACTTTCGAATATATCGAAAATCAGACAATGTATTTAACCCTTCATCTACAACAAAGATTACATCGCCACCTCTGCCGCCGTCGCCGCCGTCAGGACCGCCGGCTGGTACAAAGATTTCTTTACGAAAGCTCACATGACCGTCGCCACCTTTGCCGGATTTGATATGAATTTCCGCTCTATCTGCAAACATATTTGCCTCCATTCTTACTAACTACATGGTTTCATGTCATTATAAATGGTGAATGAATTCTGTGTTTCATTTATCATTTATAATGACATTATTTATCTGTGTAATATAAACGTGCAACGTCCATATTAATATTAAACATTATTATTTCCAACTTTACTTTGCTTATTATAAACAAAATATAGGGTAATTACAACCGAGCAAAAAAGAACCCCAAATTCTTACACTTTAGAATTTGGGGTCAATACCTAATGGTTTATGACTATTTTGCTTCTACAGGGTAAACACTTGCTTGCTTTTTGTCTCTACCCTTACGCTCAAATTTAAGAACGCCATCTACTAAAGCAAATAATGTATCATCGCCACCGCGTCCTACGTTAGTTCCTGGATGGATCTTTGTACCGCGCTGTCTGTAAAGAATATTTCCTGCAAGAACAAATTGACCATCTGCTCTTTTAGCGCCCAATCTCTTGGATTCGGAATCTCTACCGTTCTTGGTAGAACCAACACCCTTTTTGTGAGCGAAAAATTGAAGGTTCATTCTTAACATGTTCTACACCTCCTAAATTCAATGATATCTCAGATAAATTATTCTATGAATAGATTCATCTATAACAATCTAAAGTTACTGTGAACTCAACTGAGTCAATTTGATGTACTTATCACCATATTCCTCTTCAACGTTCATAAGACCGAGTGCTAAGGAACTTAATAATAAATTAGCATTGCTTGAAAGCTCAGAAGTCACATGAAATTCTATAATTCCTTTTTTCTCGTCCTCATCATAAGTGAATTTGTCCGAGGTAAAATTCTCAATAGAATTAATGGTATTGATTACTAAGACTGAAACTGCCGCACATACAATGTCTTTTCCGAATTCGGCAAAGCCTGCATGTCCAGATAGCTTAAAACCAGTAATCAAATTCTCCGAATTTTTAAAAATAGCTACTTCAACCATAATTTTACCTATGCGTTGATCTTTTCAATCTTAACCTTGGTAAATGGCTGTCTGTGACCATTCTTCTTGTGATATCCTGATTTTCTCTTGTATCTGAAAACAATAACTTTTTTGTTTTTGCCTTCTTCAACAACAGTTGCAGAAACATTAGCATTAGCTACTGTAGGGCTACCTACTACTAATTCGCCGTTGTTTACAGCGAGTACTTGATCGAAAGTTACAGTTTGACCTGCTTCTACACCAAGCTTCTCTACTTTAATGATATCGCCTTCCGCTACTTTGTACTGTTTTCCACCAGTTGCAATAATTGCGTACATATTGGCACCTCCTATTATCATTACTCGCCAACTATGGTGTTTGAACTTTTCATCACTTGATTACCAAACAATTCCAATTTCGAAACTTATACCTCGTTGTGCGGCACACTAAGATATAATAATATAAATGTCCCTGTTTGTCAATGAAAAAATATGATAAATAGAATACTACTCCGCTATATTACACAGAGTTGCATCAATATATTCAACTAATGATTCTCGTGGAAGGGTTAATTGACATCCACGAATGCCTGCACTGATTGTTATTTCATCATAAAGAATGGCAGTTTCATCCATATAGGTAGGGAATTTTTTCTTCATCCCAATTGGAGAACATCCGCCTCGTATGTAACCTGTTGTTGCGAGTAAATCTTTAACATGAAGCATCTCTATTTTTTTGTCACCGATGACAGTGGCGGCTCTTTTTAAATTCAATTCAAGATTAACCGGGATGCAAAAGACAACGATACCTTTTTTCTCCCCCTTAGCGACCAGTGTCTTGAATACCTGCTCTACCGGTATACCGATTTGAACGGCAACATGCTCGCCAGTGAGATTATTCTCATCCACTTCATATTCGATTGAGTGATAGGGGATTTTGGCCTGATCTAATAGCCGCATCACATTCGTTTTTACCATACGATTAATACACACCTACCTTTCATGTTAGCTTATGTTGAGCGTTTTTAAGTTGCATCATTATTGAATCAAATTATGTCTTTTAATGCATCACACTAACTTAACATGCAATCCATTATAATGTAAATTGCTAATAGACATTATTTATTCTTCCTTCTAACCTCTTCTACCTGTTCATGTAAAGGTTTTCTTACCTTTTTACGAGTGACTTCAACAAGACCCAAAGCAGTCATATCAACTAAAGTCGTTTTAATAGGATCTTGCTTTAAATAATTCTCAAGCTCATTCATTAATAATTCGTTATCTTTTTGTAAATCCATATCAATAAAATCTATAATGATGATACCTGATAAATTACGTAGTCTTATTTGTCTTGCTATCTCTTTTGCTGCTTCTCGGTTTACTTTCAAGAAAGTCTCCTGTACTTTCTTTTTACCCGCTACCGCCTTACCGGTATTGACGTCAATTACAGTCAATGCTTCTGTTGGTTGAATTACAAGAGTTCCACCCGACTTTAGCCATACCATCGGTCGAATCGCCTCGGTTAATTTATCTTGAATACCATACAGATTTGATAGACTTAAGGTTGGATCTTTATATAGTCTAAGTTTGCCTAAGTCCTCGGGCTGATATTGTTCCAAATAATCCTTTATATTATCGTGCAGTTTCTCATTATCCGTAACAAATTCTTCTACATTATCTGCATAGCCGTCCCGGATATCACAGATGTAATTGGGGGGCGTTGTATATAATAAGGAAAAACAAGATTTATGAATTCCATAATTACGGATTTTTTCATAAGCTTCAATCAATTTTTTAATTTCATCCGTAATCTTCTCTTCCGAATTATAAGCCGCATTTGTGCGTATAATGAAGCCATACTCCCCGTTTTGAAACTTTTTGGTGATAGACTTCAACCTTTGACGTTCCTTCTCGTCGTTTATCTTCGATGACACACCATTCGTAGTTTTACCATAGGTTAAAGCAACATATCTGCCGGTAAAGTTAATATTGGAGCTTACAACTGGAGCCTTTGTTTTAACATCTTCTTTCGTCACCTGAACGACAAGTTCGTCCCCAATTCTTAGTTTTACTTCTGTTGGCTTAAGATTACGTTTTTCAGGATTACTTTCGGACATAATTGGATATCGATTTTCTCCTAAGGAGTAATAACACATTTTACCATCCGAGATTTCAACAAACGCTGCATTTATATTCTTGATTATATTTTTTACTTTACCCAAATAAATATTGCCAAGGATTGAGGAGTTTTCGCAAGAATTCAAAGAAACTTGAACTATATCTCTGCCTTCAAAAAACGCAGACATGATTTGATTTTCATTTTTCGTAATAATCAATTTGTTATTCATGTTTCACTCCTTTGGGGCGTTATAATAATTATCTTTCCAGCTTTTCCAGCGCAATTAATTTGCTTTGCTCTAGGTCTTTCGTATATACCTCAATGCGATGAACCTGCCACGCAAATTTTTCAAAAGGCTGACCAATTGTATCGTAAAATGCCTCCATCACGAGCTCCGGTTTAAGATTGGCCGCACTTCCGGTATCTACTTGAAGATATACTTTGATGCCATTTTTATAATGGTCTGCTATTGATTCTACAGACATAGTATATCCTTCCACAGGATTCGTATGGGTCAGTTCCTCTTCGGAAATTAATACATCCTTAAGCTTATTCTTGTATTCTTGTTCTTCATATGCAACTAATGTAATCATTGGTTTTATATCAACCGCTTTCTCACTGTTCTTTGTCTTCTTATCAACGATAATTTCCTTACGAGTTATAAATTCTTCAAACATATTCTGAAATTCTTGTTGATTAGTGATCCCTTTTATTGAATAATCATCTTTTAAGGATACCAGATAGTCTGCGGAACCAACTAGAGACATCGCAGTAACCATTCTCTGATTTTGAATCGGATCTAATAATGGGTGAAACCCAGTAATACGAAAACCTTCAGAAGACGCTGCATTCATTCTTTCGACCATCTTTTTGGCGGAATCACTGGATAAAAGCTGTACATCCAGATATTCTCCGTCGCTGGTCAAACCAACACCAAGAGGCGCAGCAAAGGACATGATTTGGTGAGGACTAAAGCCTTTGGAATATTCACTATCAATCTCTGCTCTGCGGAATAACTTTTGAAAATATCTCATAACGTCAAGGTGACCGATAAATTTCATTGCACCATATTTTTGAAACTTAATTCTTGCTTTCATCCTGAACCTCCTCTAATGTCTGATTTGTTATGATGGCCGGACAGGTACCATCTGCAAAAACCTTGGCACCACAATTATAGCAAGCTTGTCTACAGTTTGGTGTAACACTCTCACCTTTCGCACGTTGATATTCCTTTAATAAGAACTGCTTGGTTACGCCTACGTCTATGAAATCCCAAGGGAAAATTTCATCTTCGGAACGTTCTCTACTGTTGTAGAATTCAATGTCAATGCCATTCGTTTCAAAAGCCTGCATCCATTTTTGATAATCGAAATGTTCGCTCCAAGAATCATATAAACAACCAAGTTGATAGGCATCATAGATAACTTTACTGATTTTACGGTCACCTCTTGCCATAGCACCTTCTAACACGGTGAGTTTCGCTTCATGCCAATTGTATTTTATACTTTTACGATTTAATTGCTCGTTCATTCGATCTCTTAAGAAGCGCGCTTTTTCAATGAATTCCTCTCCGGTATTCATTCTTGACCATTGGAATGGCGTAAACGGCTTTGGCACAAAAAAGGAGGTACTGGATACAATACTGACTTTACCATTGCGCTCTTCCTTTGGAATTGTATAATATTCTCTAGCTATCTTTTCTGATAAGGTAGCAATTCCCTCAATATCATCATTTGTTTCAGTCGGAAGTCCTAGCATAAAGTATAATTTAACTCGGTTCCAACCACCTTGGAATGCCTTTAATGCACCACCAAGAATAATTTCTTCGGTTAATCCTTTATTGATCACATCACGAAGTCGCTGACTTCCCGCTTCCGGTGCAAAGGTTAAACTACTCTTTCGTACATCCTGTACCTTACTCATTACATCTAGTGCAAAGGCATCAATACGAAGAGAAGGCAAAGAGATATTTACACCTTTTGAGCCAAATTCGTCTATTAAGAAATATACCAACTCCTGAAGATAAGAATAATCACTGGAACTTAAGGAGCTTAAGGAGATTTCCTCGTGTCCGGTAGATTTTAGCATCTCATAAGCACATTCCTTCAGATATTCTAATTTTCTTTCTCTCGTTGGTCGATAAATCATTCCCGCCTGACAGAAACGACATCCTCTAATACATCCTCGTTGTATCTCTAAAACTACGCGATCTTGTGTAGCCTTGATAAATGGAACTACCGGCTTTGTTGGATAATAAGCCTCACTAAGATTCATCTCTACCTGCTTCATAACTTGATTCGGTGCAAAAGAATTGTTTGGAGTAAAACTTTCTATTGTTCCATCTTCTTTATATTTAACATCATAAAAAGCAGGCACATACATTCCTTCGATTTGTGCCACTTTTTCTAAAAACTCATATTTTGATAAACCTGATTTTTTACTTTCCTTATAAACATCGAGTAGATTATCGTATGCTGTTTCCCCTTCACCGATATAAAATATATCAAAAAAGTCTGCGATTGGCTCAGGATTATAACTGCAGGGACCACCACCGATTACGATAGGATACCCTTCGGTTCTGTCATTGGCATAAAGAGGTATCTGTGATAGTTCCAATACTTGAAGAATGTTAGTATAACACATCTCATATTGTAATGTGATTCCTAAGAAGTCAAAATCCTTTATCGGATCTTGGCTTTCGAGCGCGAATAGAGGAATATTCTTCTCTCTCATCACCTTGTCCAAGTCCACCCAAGGAGAATATACTCTCTCACAATAGGTATCCTCACGTCGATTCAGGATATCATATAGAATTTGTATTCCTAAATGAGACATACCGATTTCGTATACATCTGGAAAACACATACAAAAACGAATGTCAACTTTTGATTTGTCTTTTTCTATAGCATTTACTTCACCACCGATATATCTTGCTGGCTTTTCAACTGTTAATAATGTCTCGTCTGATAGTGCTAATTTTCTCATTTTACCTCCATGGCGCTGATTGCAGCACCTACCTTAGTGCACGAAATATCTCGAAAGAAATTTCGCCAAACGGATGTTACTCATACATTTTCGTAATAATCCGTTTTTTCTGTCCGATATATTATAACTGATAACCTGTGAAATTACAACGAACAATAGAATAAGTTATACTTATTTTAACCATCCGACAATTATATTTTCCAAATCTTTTAACGCATCATTCCCTGTTACGTATTCTTTAATAACCTGATTGGAGACGTTACCTGCTTTTACGTGAAATTTATCAAGTGCAAAGATACTTAAAAATAGAATAATCGCGCAAACACTTCGTATCAGGATGGAACGAAACGAGGCTAATTGCTGTTCTGGGTTCTTAGTTATTGTATGATTCTCCGGAGCATTATGAAACAGATTCATTGCATGGGAATTTTTATCGCTCAGCTGCTCACTTGGAATATCAGGTTCCATATAATTAATATCATATGGTTTACTATAAAGCTGAACATTACTTAATTGGCGAAGACAAGATTCTCGTGCCTGCCTAATATATTCGGCTCTAGATATCATAGGAGCTTCGTTTATGTAGTCATTTGAAACCAAAGGTAGATTTTCCGCGTCCTGTTTTGTAACCTTTGTTTTATCCGGCCGAAGCTGTGTTGCATCTTTTCTCGGTATCAACTGATTTGTTTCACTAAGATTACCATCATGAAACAGATTTTGATTCATATAATGTAAATTCTCCTCAATTTGAGGAATGGTTGTGGTGTCATCAATCTTACTATTCATATGGCGCCTCCTTTCAATCCTTACATTGCTTGTTTTAATTCATTATATTGAGACAAAGAGCCAGTTATACCAAAGAAAACAGCAAAATTCATGCACTTTAAAATGTCATGCGGAACGCAAAGTCAATATACATCGTCATATATATATTCTATCATTACCCTATTAAGGGAGGGGGATAAAATTGAAGAAATGGATAATTACAAGTCTGTTTATATTGCTAACAATAACCATATTAATCGTAATTAATATTTCAGGTGAGAAACCTTTAAAAGACTTAAAGGTTAAGGATATTGAAAAAGTTGAAGTGTTTTTACAACCACCCAATATAAAAAAAGAAGTAACAGACAAAGAACAGATCCAAAAACTAGTAGAAACCTTAAACCGAATTGTAATCTATAAGAAAAATAATTCGTGGGGAAATTATAATGGTCAATTTGTACAATACACAATTACGAAAAAGAATGGGGAGATAATAAAATGGGGTGATTATAACCCATATATTGTACTTAACGGAGTTGGATACAAAGCAAAATATCAGCCCTGTGAGGAGTTAAATGCACTTGCGAACAAGATAATAGAATAGGGCAACTAACTAATTGATAAAATTCAACTTATCTCCTTTAAGTTTACGAAAATAATATATTTCAAGTAAAACTTACTTCGGATTATGCTTATAATCTTCATCAACCTTTAGAATACCGTTCTAATCTCTCTTCAAGAGTTCCAGTATGCAATTCAAATAGATGATTGTCATAGTCATAAAAATATATTGAACGCCCTTCACCATCTACACGTGTACGTTCTGGTATTATTTCTGCCCCAGCATCTTTAATACGTTTAAGAAATCCGTCAAAACAACTGTCTGGTATCTTAAAAGCAATATGATTATAAGTACGTTCTACAAGTGGCTTACCTTCCATAATACATATCCATAAACCATTAATAAGAAAGAACTTTTCTTTTGAATAGGAAAAGGTATCATTTCCACTGGAGTAGACTTCTTTTGCTTCAAATATAATCTCTAAAAACTTTGTTGTTTTCTTTAGGTCATTTACTATTAATGTGATATGGCTTAATCCAGAAATCAAAGTATTCAACTCCATTTCATAATATAATTATATGCTCCTAATACATATTGCAAAAGCGTGGAAACGAGTCTCTGATGGATAATCGCTCTCACGCTTATTCATAACCTACCCTTTGATAATAATCAAAAAAGTAACCGCAACTACAATTTTATGAAAAATCAAACAAATAATTACATATAGCAAAAGCGTTAGAACGATTAATCCAAGAAGAGACCGTTTGTAGCCGTCGGTACTTAGTTTGTGGCAGAAAGATTTAATCTGGCAGAAACTTATGTACCGTTACGTGCTACAACGAGTGGAAACGAGTCTCTGATGGATAATCGTTCTCACGCTTATTCATAACCTACCCTTTGTTAACACAAAACCCAGCAGGTTGCATTACACCTCATCAACCATTCGGTACCCAACGCCCACTTCGGTGATGATATACTTCGGCTCTGCAGGATTAGCTTCGATTTTACGCCTAATATTTGCCATATTAACGCGAAGGGTTTGATTTTCATTAACATAAGGTCCCCAGATTTCTTTAATTAAAAAATCATGAGTTAAAACCTTACCTACATTTTTTGATAAAAGTACGATAATCTTATATTCAATCGGTGTGAGGTGTACTTCTTTCTCTTCAACCTTCACGATTCTTTTTTCATAGTCGATACAGAGACCACCTACGCTAACTCTATCCTGTTCCGGTAGCTTATCTTCCGGTAGCTTTTGAGAATGTCTAACAGCGGTACGAATTCTAGCTAATAATTCTGAGGTACCGAAGGGCTTGGTGATATAATCATCTGCGCCAAGGTCAAGTGCTTCAACCTTTTCTCTTTCGTGGCCTCTAGCCGACACTACAACAACAGGAATGCTGCTCCATTCACGAATATTTTTAAGTACATCAATACCATCCATATCCGGTAATCCTAGATCAAGCAATATGATATCAGGACAATGGGAAGATGTTAAAGCCAATGCGTCCCTTCCTGTCTCCGCTTTAATAACATTATAACTGTTATGAGTAAGTATTGTGGAGATGAAGTTGCTAATTGGCAATTCGTCTTCTACTAATAAAACAACCTGATTCTTATTCATAAACTCCCTCCTTGATCATTTTATGATTTGTAATTTTTCAAATTAATTTATTTTTGACATTTTTGATGATAAGATTTGATTTCGTGTCCTTAAGGGTTAAATCAAACTTTCATTCTTTATATCATATATTGAAAACATCATAACAGTAATTTCATCATTTAACAAGTCACAAATCGTTCGGCCCGAAAGCTACACCAATGGTAGTGATATACGAAATACTGCGCCATTATTTTCACTATTGGATGCTTCGATTTTACCTTGATGGGCATTGATAATGGATTTGCAGATAGAAAGACCTATTCCCATTCCTCTTGAGGAATCAGAGGATCTTTTTCCATTTGGTATATAACCTTCGAATAAATTCGGAAAATCCTGTTCTGAGATCCCTTCTCCGTTATCTCTTACTTCAATCACCGCATAATTATCTATTTTTAATAGGGATACCTCCACCAAAGTTTCGCTAGTATGCTTGATAGCATTTTCTATTAAATTAATAATTACTTGTTCGATTAATGTTGCATCCATTGGCACCATTAACAATTCATCCGGTACTGTAACCTGGATTTTTTGAACAGGAAATCTTTTGCGGATACGACTGATTGCAGCTCCGATAATCTCTTCTGCAGCCTCAGGAGTTTTTGATACATTAGCGGTATCTTCATTAATCCTTGTTACTGATAAGAGGTTTTCTACCATTCTTATTAACCACTGTGAATCATCCTTGATATGTGATATGAGCTGTTGCTTCGTTTGAGCATCAAGCGAATCCTTATTCTCAAGAATTGCAGAGCTTGCACCTAGGATAGAAGTGAGAGGCGTTCTCAGATCATGCGATATTGCCCTTAGAAGATTGCTTCTCATCTTTTCTTTCTCTGTTTCAACCAGAATTGCTCTTTGTTCATCGGATAATCGTTGCCTTTCCAAAGCCATTGCCACCAAAGATGCAATTCTTCTCATAAAGGAACGCCATCCTTGGTCAAATATAAATCCGTTTGAGCAGGATACTCCTAGAACGCCGAGAACATTTCCCTGGAAAATAAATGGCATATAATATGCTTTTGCACTGGTTAACGTATCTGTACCGGCTCCGGCTCTTTTTTGGTTTATAAAAACCCAGTGTGCAACATCAATTTCTTCCGGGGAATATAAAAAGGTTGCTTCCTTATCTTCCTCGGCAAATTTTATAATACCTTCCGCTCCTTGCTTTGGATCTTTGGTATAGAATATTACGGAACGATCGAATAAATTCACTATATATTCATTTGTGAGATCGATGATATTATCTAGTCCTCTTGTAACCAATAGCTTCTTATTGATTTCATAAAGAACCTCTGTCCTTTGTTCCCTGCTTTGTGCAAATTTAAACTGTGATTTAATCCGAACTGTCATTGTACTGGTAATCAATGCGGTAAGGAACATTACAGACAATGTAATCGGATAATCATTTTTCCCTAAGTGAATAATAAATCTTGGTTCCATGAAAAAAAAGTTATCAATAAATACACATATTATTGAGGCAATAAAGCCGTATACATAACCGGTTGTAATTCTTGATACGATTAATACCGCAAGGATATACAACATAATAATATTCTCGTTTTTTAGATTGAATTCGAACAATAAGATAGAAATCAAAGTAAATAATATTATAATTCCGAACGTTTTGATTAAATCAGTAAATGTGATGGATAAGTTGGTTTTTGGATATAGCTTATGCTTCGGTTTATATGGTTTTACCGTAGGGTTATCCGGAATTATGTGAATTTCGGTATTGCGTATTTGTGAAATCAACTTATCTTCCAGGTCATTTTCAAATCGGTGAAATAGTTTATTCCTTCTGCTTTTTCCAATTACTATATTGGTGATTCCTGCTAGTTTTGCATATTCTGCAATTGTACCGGCAATGTCCTGGCCACTTAAGGTCGTGATTTCTGCCCCAAGCTGTTCTGCAAGCTCTACATTAGCCTGAAAGCTCTTCTTTTCTTCTTCCGAAAATGTAT
Organism: Bacillota bacterium; assembly: GCA_023392615.1. Lineage (GTDB taxonomy): Bacteria > Bacillota > Clostridia > Lachnospirales > Lachnospiraceae > Mobilitalea. The sequence continues at coordinate 787,877 of JAEVYT010000030.1, forward strand.
CACTTTCTCGATTCTCAACATAAACTGCAACCCAGGGCGCATGGAAAGCCTCTGCTGTCCTTGCTGCCCAACGTATGCATCTTGCTGAGGATGGGGAGCTACTGATACAAACTAATAGCTTTGTGCTTGTTGTTTTATCTGCTAATACCCCGTCCGAATTATTACTAATACGATCAGCAGCTTTACGCATAGCTAATTCACGTAACAAAACTAGACTTTCCTTAGTTAAAAAGTCTACACATGAGTTTCTATCTTCGTCTATATATTTTTCTTTCTCGAATTCCAGTCGTTTTAGAAGTTCGTCCGGCTCTATATCAATCAGCTTGACCTTATCTGCATGATCAAAAATATAGTCAGGGATAGTCTCTGTCTCTACTGTGTGCATAATAACCTGAACCATATCATTTAAGCTTTCAATACTTTGTAAATTAACTGTTGTGTATACATCAATTCCTGAATTGAGAAGTTCTTCGATATCCTGATAACGTTTTTTGTTGCGGACACCCAGCTCGTTGGAGTGTGCAATATCGTCCACTATGATTAATTTTGGATTTCTTTTTAATGCTCCATCCAAATCGAATTCGCTTCTTGGGTTCGTTGCATCTCCCACTGTTTTCTTTGGTAATATAGGAATATCGCCAAGTAATTGAATAGTTTCAATACTGGTGGAGTGCTTGATAAAACCTGCAATAACATCCACTCCGTTTTGATACTGTTCCTGAGCATCGTCGAGCATCGCATAAGTCTTACCGACTCCCGGTGCATATCCAAAAAATATTTTCAACCGTCCTCTTATTTTTTCTTCCATTCATTCACTTCCATTCATCAACGATAAAATGATAAAATAATATCACTATTCTGACACTCTAACACAATACTTATAGTTCAGAGATATTATAACTGATATTATATTCTCCAGCAACAGACTTCTTTCGCTTTTGAGCGTATGGCTATATTTTCATTGAAAAATCCATACTAATCATATATAATGTTTTTAGTTAAAAGATGGACATATCAGGAAAAGTTTTATTTCTATGAAATATGGCATTTCTTAATATATTAAGGAGGAAAACCATGTCTACTAATGTTTATGACATACTTAAAGAACGTGGGTTCATTGAGCAAACCACACATGAAGAAATTCGCGAACTTTTAGGAAAGGAATCTGTTACCTTTTATATAGGCTTTGATGCAACTGCTGACAGTTTGACAGCAGGTCATTTTCTCACTGTAATGGCGATGATGCATATGCAAAGAGCCGGACACAAACCAATTGCTCTTCTTGGCGGCGGTACTACCATGATCGGTGATCCAACCGGAAAATCCGATATGCGTACACTGATGACAGCTGAAACGATCCAGCATAATGCGGATTGTTTCCAAAAACAGTTATCTAAATTTATCGATTTTGAGGATGGTAAGGCAATCCTTGCAAATAATGCTGACTGGTTATTAAGTTTAAACTATGTAGAATTCTTGAGAGAGATTGGTGTTCATTTCTCCGTTAATAAGATGTTAACGGCGGAATGTTATAAACAGCGTATGGAAAAAGGTCTCACCTTCTTTGAATTCAACTATATGTTAATGCAGTCCTACGATTTCTGGAAGCTGAACAAATTATATGACTGTTCTCTTCAGTTGGGCGGTAATGATCAATGGTCCAATATCCTCGGTGGTGTTGACTTGATTCGTCGTAAGGAACAAAAGCCTGCATTTGGATTAACATTCAAGCTTTTAACCACCAGTGAAGGAATTAAGATGGGTAAGACGATGAAGGGTGCTGTATGGCTAGATCCGAATAAGACAAGCCCTTACGAGTTTTATCAGTATTGGAGAAATATTGAAGATGTTAAGGTGGAAGAATGTCTTGGTCTCCTTACCTTCCTTCCTATGGATGAGGTTCGTAGACTTGGTGCACTGAAAGATGCTGAAATCAATCATGCAAAGGAAGTACTTGCATATGAGATCACAAAGATTGTTCATGGTGAAGATGAGGCTACAAAAGCTCAGGAAGCTTCCAAAGCATTATTTGGGGGTGGTATGAAATCCGAAGATATTCCAACTACTACCTACCCTACATCCCGTTTTGAAGAAGGAATTGATTTAATAACATTAATGTGTGATGCAAAGCTTGCTTCCTCCCGTTCGGATGCTCGACGTACTATCCAGCAAGGTGGCGTTACAGCAAACGATGTGAAGGTTGATGCATTTGATAGAGTATTTACAACCAATGATTTTGATAACGATGGAGCATTATTAATTCGTAAAGGAAAGAAAGCATTCCACCGTTTTATGGCTGAGTAGTTTTTCGTAATTGTTTGGGATTAAAAATACATTGAATGGAGTTGAGATTATGCCTTGGTGTCCTAATTGTAAAACCGAATATCAGGAAGGCTATACCACATGTGCTGATTGTGGTACTACCCTTGTTGATCATATTGATCAAATTGAGCAGGAGGAAGCTTCTGAGCCGATATTTTATACCTCCGATGAAAAGCTCGCAGATAAATTAGTTCGTTTTTTTGAATACTCCGACTTGAATTCACAAATACAATATGATGAAACTTCCGAGTTATACACAGTAACTGTTGCTTCCGAAGACGAGAAGGAAGCTAGAAGATTATATGAAGCCTTTTATTTTGTAGAAGCAAAGCGTCTGATTAATGAACGAAATGGCGTCGAAACCCCGGATGAAGTTGAAGAAGTTATGGAAGATGATGATATTTACCATAACATCAATCCGGAGGATATCGAAGCGGATGCGGAGGAAGAAGTAAAAGAAACTGCTAATGAAGATGTGACTGAGTATAAACGTTCTACCCATTCAGCAACTTACGTTATGAAGTCCGAACAATACAAAGAACTCTCCAGTTCGGTGTGGGTTTTTCTTGGATTTGGTGTGGTTGGTATAATATTTGTAGTGTTGAATATCTTAAAAATACTAACATTATTCTCCGGCATTATTCCTAATTTAGTGATGTCGGTATTATTCCTTGGCTGTTTATACATAGGAATAACCACGAATACGAAAGCCAAACAAGTTAGGTCTGAGATATACGAGGAAGAAAAGCTAACTGAAAAAATTAATAACTGGATGAAGGAACATATCACTGATAGCTTTCTATCTTCCATCCATGACGATATGATTTCTGAAGAAACAAATCATATAAAGAAGATGGATATAATTAAAGAAATGATTATCAAAGAATTTGGTTCCATAAATCTTGCGTATGTTGATCGACTGATTGATGAATTTTATAATAACCCTAATGATTATGAAGAAGAATAATTAATGAAAAGGATGTTTTTAAGAACTGAGCTCATCGCTTCTTAATTACATCCTTTTCAACATATTAATTGCTTTGTAGGAAAGGTAAGATATTTATGGAAATAAAGCATCGGGTATTAAAGTTATTAGAGGAAAATAGAGGGAATACAATAAACGGAGCCAAGCTTGCGAGTGAATTAAATGTGACTCGGAGTGCAATATGGAAATCCGTAAAAGCTCTTCAGAAAGAAGGGTACCGTATTGAAGCAGTAACGAACAAAGGTTATTCTCTTCTTCAGGGTAATGATATCGTATCTAGTGAAAGTATCACTCCTTACCTTCGAGGAGAAGCAACTTCCTTTGAATTAGATGTGCGACAATCAGTAACTTCTACAAATTCGATTGCAAAAGAATTAGCAGCAAACGGAGCAAAGGAAGGAACTGTAGTCATCGCCAGAGAACAAAGCGAGGGTCGTGGACGTATGGGAAGAACCTTCTACTCTCCTGACTCGTCCGGTATCTACTTCTCAACCATCCTTCGCCCAAAGGTCAACCTCGAAGATTCACTTTTAATTACTACTGCCACTGCAGTTGCAGTAGCAAAGGCAATTGATTCTGTCAGTGGTGTATCCTCTTCGATTAAATGGGTAAATGATATCTTCGTAGACGACAAGAAGGTATGTGGTATTTTAACCGAGGCATCATTAAACTTTGAATCAGGTTCACTTGAGTATGCAGTGGTCGGTATTGGAATTAATATCTCTACAAAGGATTTTCCGACCGAAATCAGTCATATAGCAGGATCTATTTTTGATCAAAAACCAGGTGACACACCGGTTTCCTCCATATTGGTAGCTGAGGTACTAAATAATATATCTGCCTGTATGAGCTCTCTCACCGACAAGAAATATCTACAAGAATATAAAGATCGATCGTTTTTAATTGGCAAAGAGATTATTGTACTAAAGGGAAGTCAGTCCACACCTGCAAAAGCAATTGATATTGATGATAAGGCAAGATTAATTGTAGAGTATGAGGATAAAACGATAGAGGCTCTTATATCAGGTGAAGTCAGTGTCAGATCGGTAAAATAATACGAACTAACATAACAGTCCATTGATATTAACTATACTCTTCAAAGGTATATTCAAATAACTATAATATATAAATATTATACCTAAGTGGTATAAATAAATGAAACCCCTAAGAAACTGGAACAACAGTATTCTGGGGGTTTCATTTATTTATATAAGTTCCATAGAGAAAATGGATTAATACAATTTTCTTAAGATATAGATTACTATCTGTTTGAAATTGATTTAACTTGGTTACTTACATTGGAGTAAACAACTCTACCAACTCATCCTTTGTTAAGGTGTTGATAAATACCTCTTTCGAGCTGATGACAGAATCGGATAAGTTCTTTTTCTTTTTCTGAAGCTTGAAGATCTTTTCTTCGATTGTTCCCTTAGTAATTAACTTCATAACATGAACCTTGTTCTGCTGACCAATACGATAAGCACGGTCGGTAGCCTGATCTTCCACCGCAGGATTCCACCATGGATCATAATGGATTACGGTATCTGCTCCGGTGAGGTTTAAACCGGTTCCGCCTGCCTTTAAAGAGATTAAGAATACTTTACCCTCTCCTGCATTAAAGCGCTTAACATATTCGTTACGATCTTGGGTTGCTGTTGAGCCTTCCAGATAAAAGTATGGGATATCCAAATCTTTTAATTCATTCTCAATAATTCGAAGCATGGAGGTGAACTGTGAGAATACTAATATTCTGTGATCATTTGCAATTGCTTCTGGGATAACTTCCATCAGTAAATCAAGCTTACCGCTTCCGCCCTGATAGTTTTCTATAAAGGTAGATGGATGGCAGCAGATCTGACGTAATCTCGTAAGCGCAGCCAAAATCTTCATTCGATTCTTCTCAATACCACTCTCTTCGATATCACTATGAAGCTCTCCTCGAATACTCTCCAGATAAGAAAGATAAACCATCTTCTGCCCTTCGGATAACTCCGTAAGCATTTTGGATTCATATTTGTCCGGAAGCTCAGTCAATACATCCTTCTTCATACGACGTAGTATGAATGGTTCAATATGCTGATGCAGATCTTTTAAGACATCCAAATCTTCTTTTAATATCGGCTTTTCATACGTCTCGACAAATTTCGAATGACTGTTCAGATAATCCGGCATGATAAAGTCAAAGATCGACCAGAGCTCAGATAAGCTATTTTCAATTGGTGTACCGGTTAGTGCAAATCGGTGTTGTGCTCGTAAGCGTTTTACTGATTTAGCATTTTGAGAGGAGTCATTTTTTATAAATTGTGCCTCATCAATAAATACCGTATGAAAATTGATTGCCTCATAACTTACGATATCTCTTCGGATTAACGGATATGAGGTGATTAATATATCATAATCCTTATAACGAGATATCATCTCCTGTCGTTCCGGCGGGGTGCCGGTAATAACCAACGCTTTAAGATGAGGTGCAAAGTTCTCGATTTCATCCTGCCAGTTATAGATCAATGAGGTTGGGCATACAATCAACGTGTGTGCTCCTGCCTCTTTATCAACGGTAGAAGTGATATATACGATGGATTGCAAGGTTTTACCAAGACCCATATCATCCGCTAAGATTCCACCAAGCTCATTGTCAGCAAGTGTCCTTAGCCATTTGAATCCGGTAAACTGGTATGGGCGCAATTGTGCTAAGATACCCTCCGGCATTGTATATTCGGTATTGGCCGGATTTGCTATCTTATCCGCCAGTGCAAGGAAGTCGTGGTCGCGTTCAAATTCAAAATCACTATTTGAAAATGCTTTATCCAGATAGGCTGCATGATATTTTTCAACGAGTAAATTCTCATCTTGGAGCTTCTTTTCACTAATATTTAAAGAATTCAGAATATGATTTACTTCATTGATTGTTTTATCCTCAAGATCAATAAAACTACCATTTTTTAGCCTGTAATACTTCTTTTTTATTTGGAAAGAATGTAGTAATTCCTTTAGTTCATCCTTGGGAACCTCATCAAAAGACAAATCTAATTCCAGCATATTTAGCTCTGAATTCATCCTTACACCTGCTTTAAAACCACCCGGTGCACGAATCCCAAGTCTCCTAAAGTCCTCGGAATAGAACAATAATGCTTTTCCTTCAAGATCCATCACTCGGCCGGATAAAAACTCATAGATCTTATCCTCATCCTTTAATAAATAAAAATTCTTATAAGGAACAAAGCCTTCCTGTAATAGTTCCGTTATGATTTCATCCTCTTGTTCACGCTGCCTAACGATAATATAGGAGCCAGAGGCAGCATTTTCAAAAGAGTTAAACTCATATTCACCGTACTTATATTTTAATTCTGCCTTGATACCATTCTTATATTTATCAAAATATATCTTTGCTTCCATATCACAAGTGATATATCTGCTTTTTAACTCTTCAGGGACATCCAATACCATCGTTTCACTAATTCTGGGCAAAACATGCTCCAAGAAGCTGTTTTTGTTCTCACCGCGAAAAACAAGCGGATCCTTGTCCTTCCCTAAGCTATTATAAAATGGTTTGAAATTACGGATAAACTTTTTATCCGGCATATAAATTGTTCCGTCATAGAACAATAGCTCTCCCGTCTCGGTAAGTGGTAGAATAGGGTCCTTCGCCTGATAATCAATCATAATGGAATCGTCATCCAAGGATAGCTGATAAGCAATGCGAGGATTGCCTCTCTTAAACTGTACATGCTCATATACCTTGCCATATAATTCAAGTATTAAATTAGAATTATGAATTAAATCTAATAGCTTAATTAACATGTTTTTTGTAAATGATATCTGTGACTTTGAAAAAATCTTAGAAAAATGAGCCGAATCAATCAACTCCTGTATTTCATAAATACCTAGTAAGTAATCAAGGATTTTAAGAGCTTCCGTATCAAAGGTACTTTCCCCATAAACATATTTGAATTCCTTACCGATAGCAAAACTTTCATGATTATTAAGATCTGCGAGGAATTTCTTGATTGTTTGGATTTTATACTTTCTTCCACTACCCCCACGAAGAGAAACCAGTGCTCTTCCACTTTCCCCCTTTAGAATCGATGGAATCGTTAGGATCACTTCGAGGCCAAAGGTTTCTCCTACTAATACGGTGTCCTCCTGAGCGATAAAATAATCCAGTAAGGTCATGACTTTTCGTTCCTCCGGATTACGTGTTTCAGTTAACATCGTACGTTCCTGATATTTTAAAACAAATAATAATGCTGCTACAACATGCTTACAAGCACCCTGATCCTTAAGTCGGGACGGGCAATTGCAGCTATAATCAAAGGAGCCATCCTCCTGTTCATCAATTGTTACAGAATAATTATAATTACCTTTTACAATTAATCGATACTGTTTGTTTGCATTCGAATAAGTCGCATTAACAATGCGATTATCCTTATAATATTGCAGACCTCTGGCATAGATTGTATCATTTGAAGCTAAATTACGTATTCCTGTACGCGAAATTTGAATCATATACGCACACCTTTCTTGCATTGTATCTTATTATTATAACACAAATTGAATGAAATGTGTAACATATTTGTATTATTTTATTTTGCTCAAATAAAGGTAATATAAGTTAAATAATTACATAGATGCTTAAGTTAATATTTTATATCTATATCAAAGATCTTTGACAGATTTACATTGCGGCTAAAATAGCGTAAAAATAGTTATACTAAATCGCTTTAATATCATAAAAAAGAGTATCTATGCGCATGTGATAGATACTCTTTTTATAAGTAGTTATTCATTTATACAATTGGTACGTGCCATCTTATTTTCAAAAATGCTTTGATATGTATCGCAAAGCCTTTGGTGAACTGTACCAACCTTTCTATTATGTAATAAGTATTTCATTATTTAACCTGTTGGTCTGTACCTTCCTTTCATAATATTGCTTGAGGTATATCAATTCTATGTTTGGTGGTCTGTACCTTCCTTTCTATTAATTTTTTATGTGGTAAATCATTAAGATTTCTGGCGGTCTGTACCTTCCCTTCTTGTTATTTTTTATGAGGTAAATCGTTATGTTCCTGTTGGAGTGTACCTTCCCTTCTTATTGTTTTTTATGTGGTAAATCATTAAGATTTCTGGCGGTCTGTACCTTCCCTTCTCGTAATTTTTTATGAGGTATATTAATTATGTGTCTGGTGGTTTGTACCTTCCTTTCTTAAAAATTAATAATTATTAATTGCTTAAGTATTTGTTGGAATGTACCTTCCTTTCTGTTTTTCTTATAGTAATAAATAAGTTCCTTCGAATACCTTCCTTTCATAATTTATAACTGTAATCCTTCCTATCTGAAGGGAATTACCACTTGCAAAAATCGAATTATTTCATTGGACTCAGCCCTTTCATAAATAATATTCATGTAAACATTGTAGTAAGTTATTTGTTTTCATGATCTTATTTTATATTATAATTCGTAGTTTGTCAATACTATTATCAGACAATTAGACATATTATGATATATTGCATGTTTATACAATGGATAAACTTGTTAATGACTGAATATAGCTATGTGGTTATGTTTGATTGATTTAGTTATTTTATATTATGTATTTTTATAATAATCTGTTACATATATGAAGTAATTTATTTCAAGACTTTTTACATTTTTTATTGCACGATAAAAAATCATTCTTAAAAATAGGATTGTAACATACAACAGTTGATGCGATTCGTTTATAATTATTGAATTTGTAAGGAATGTACCTATAACAATAAATTTCATAAATAAGGATTGTAATTTGGAAAGATTTATATTAGAATACCTAGTTAGGATACAAAAACATTTAACTTAACGGAGGTGTCTATGAAACATATTATCAGTCCAACTGACTTAACTGTTTCTGAATTGAACGAGCTTCTTACTCTATCAGAAGAAATTATCCAAAACCCCAAGAAGTTCGCCGATGTGTGCAGGGGGAAAAAACTAGCTACTCTATTCTATGAACCAAGTACCCGAACACGACTTAGCTTTGAAGCAGCAATGCTTAATCTTGGTGGCAATATCTTAGGTTTCTCATCCGCTGATTCAAGTTCAGCATCAAAAGGCGAAAGTGTTGCTGATACAATTCGTGTTATTAATTCCTATGCTGATATCTGTGCTATTCGCCATCCTAAAGAAGGCGCCCCATTAGTTGCATCTCACTATTCTACTATTCCTGTTATCAATGCCGGTGACGGCGGTCATAATCATCCCACACAAACCTTTACAGATTTATTAACAATTAAAAATTTAAAAGGACGCTTAGATAACTTAACCGTCGGCTTTTGTGGTGATTTAAAATTTGGCCGTACAGTACATTCTTTAATTAATGCATTATCACGTTATACAAACATTAATTTTGTACTTATCTCACCTGAGGAGCTTAAAATTCCTACTTATTTACGTGAAGAAGTAATTGAAGCGAATCATATTAAATATGAGGAAACCAGAAAGCTAGAAAGTGCTTTACCAAATCTTGATATTCTCTATATGACACGCGTTCAAAGAGAGCGCTTCTTTAATGAAGAAGATTATATTCGTTTAAAGGATACGTATATACTAGACGAAAAGAAAATGTCCGTTGCCAAAAAGGACATGCTTGTTCTTCACCCACTCCCTCGTGTAAACGAAATAGCAACTGAAGTAGATGATGATCCACGTGCGGTGTATTTTAAACAAGCTGAATATGGCGTATATGTAAGAATGGCTCTGATTATGATGTTATTGGAGGTAAATAATGCTTAATATTGGTGTATTAAATCAAGGAATAGTAATTGATCACATTAAAGCAGGCGGAGCGATGAAGATTTATTCGTATCTTGATCTGGAGAATAAGGATTGTTCCGTGGCAATTATTAAAAACGCTAAAAGTAATAAGATGGAGAAAAAGGATATTATAAAAATCGAAGGTACGCTTAATGATTTGGATTTGGATATTCTTGGTGCGCTGGATCATCAAATTACAATTGATGTGATCGAAAACGGTCAAATCATCGAAAAAAGAAACCCAACTCTACCCTCACATGTTAATAATGTATTAAAATGTAAAAATCCAAGGTGTATCACTTCAGTTGAGCAGGGGCTGACACATTCCTTTAAATTGACCGACAGAGAGAACGGTATTTATCGTTGCATTTATTGCGAACAAGCATTTGATCGAAAATAATAGAATGTTATGAAATAAAGGCTTTTGCAAAGAAGGCATTACTTTGTAAGAGCCTTTTTCTACATATCACTATACATGATATTCTATATGTAAGTGGTGCCGAGATCTCTATGGCATAACTTTGAATTTGCTTTATAACTTCAGTAAATTTGTCAGCTCAGTCTGTTCCCTACTACAGCCCAATTAATATTCTTCATGAAATTGTTTATGTATTCATTCTTATTATCGGCATACTGAAGGAAATACGCATGCTCATACATATCTAGTACAAGAATCGGCGCTGAATATGTAATGTTACCAACATCATGAGCATCAAGACTGATATTACGAAACATTCTACTTCTTTGATCAAAGCAAAGAACTGCCCATCCCCTGCTTGCTTTCGCAGTAGCAATAAAATCTTCTGTCCATTTATCATAACTACCAAAATCCCTTGTAAGAATATCTTGAATAAAGCGCTCCGGTTCCGGTTGAGATCCGCCAATATTACTAAAATACAGTTCGTGTAAAATTACCCCATCAAGTGCAAAGGTTTCCCCACGTTTTAGCTCTCTGTAATAACTGAAGGTAGTATTCGATTCAGCTCTTTGCGCATCACCATGAGCTAGTATTTCATCGATTTTATTAATATTCGTTACATATCCCTCATATAATTTCAAATGTACTTCATATTGCTTCTGGTTTACAACTGTAATATCATCGGTATAATGAAATTTTATCATCTCAATCATGCCCTATACTCCTTATCTCAGAATACATTTAACACTTGTACTACTTTCTATATCATACGAGAGCTTATCCGATTTTATGACTAAAAAGATGCTCCAATCATCAGTAATTCTATGATCGGAGCATCTTTTGATATACATAGGAATAGTGTCTTTGTAAATATGAACCTAAACAAATAGTTGTTGATAAGTACTCTTGACACTTTAATCACTTATTTAGACATGTTATTTTGATTAGAATAAGCCTGTTATAATTCCGTCCTCATTCACATCAATACGCTCAGCTGCAGGAACTTTAGGAAGTCCAGGCATAGTTACGACGGAACCGGTGATAGCAACCACAAAACCTGCACCTGCGGACACATATACTTCTCGAATATTAATTGTGAAACCACTCGGTCTTCCAAGCTTTGTTGCGTCATCTGATAAGGAATATTGATTTTTAGCCATACAGATAGGAAGTTCTTTATAACCTAATGCTTCAATGGTTTTGATTGCATTGTTTGCTGCAGCATCATAAGTAACACCATCTGCGCCATAGATTTCTTTCGCAATCGTTTCAATTTTCTCCTTAATAGATAGGTTAAGATCATAGATTGGATGATAATTGCTTTCTTTTTCTTCCATTGTCGCAAGCACTTTTTTCGCAAGATCAATGCCGCCATCTCCACCTTTCTCCCATACATCACATAAAGAGAATTCACATCCGAGGTTTTCACAGAATTCCTTTATATATGCAATCTCTGCAGGGGTATCCGTGATAAAGCGGTTTAATGCGATTACAACTGGAACGTCATATTTTTGTAAGTTTTCAATATGCTTTTCTAGGTTCACGATACCAGATTTCAATGCTTCTACATTTTCTTCTGACAATTCTGTTTTTGGTACACCACCATTGTATTTTAATGCTCTTACTGTAGCAACTAATACGATAGCATCCGGTTTTAAACCAGCCATGCGGCATTTAATATCCAGGAACTTTTCAGCTCCAAGATCCGCCCCAAATCCAGCTTCCGTTACAACTACATCTGCTATTTTTAATGCTGTTTTTGTTGCTCTTACACTGTTACAACCGTGTGCAATGTTAGCAAATGGTCCGCCATGAATAATAGCAGGAGTATTCTCTAGCGTTTGAATTAAATTCGGTTTCAATGCATCCTTTAATAACGCAGCCATAGATCCTACCGCATTCAGGTCTGCCGGAGTAACCGGTTTGCCGTCATAAGTATATGCAACCACAATTCGTCCAAGTCTAGCCTTTAAATCTTTCATATCCTCTGCAAGACAAAGAACAGCCATGATTTCTGAAGCAACTGTAATAATAAAATGGTCTTCTCTCACTACACCGTCAACCTTGCGTCCAAGACCTACTACGATATTACGAAGAACACGATCATTCATATCTACACAACGCTTCCATACTATTTGATTTGTATCAATATTTAATGAATTGCCTTGTTGAATGTGGTTATCAAGCAGTGCCGCCAGAAGGTTATTTGCAGAAGTGATAGCATGAAAATCTCCGGTAAAATGTAGATTTAAATCTTCCATTGGAACGACCTGTGCATTTCCACCACCGGCTGCTCCACCCTTTACACCAAAACATGGGCCAAGAGAAGGTTCACGTAGCGCGATAACGGATTTAACATTCATCTTTCCTAATGCCTGACCCAAACCTACCGTAGTGGTAGTTTTCCCCTCTCCTGCTGGAGTTGGATTAATTGCCGTCACAAGAACTAACTTGCCATCAGGATTGCTCTTTACTTTCTCCCAAAGCTCATCAGAAAGCTTCGCTTTGTGCTTACCGTAGAACTCTAAGTCATCTTCAGAGATATTTAATTGTGCCGCCACTTCTCTGATATGTTTTAATTTTGCCTCCTGTGCAATTTGAATGTCTGATTTCATTAGTGTTCCTTCCTTTCAAATTATTATTTCTAATCGAGAATCATAATTAACGAAGTCTTTTCATATTAATAATCGCCAATAAAAAGTCATTCTTAAGCTCATCCATGAAATTGAAATCATTATACAAGATAATCACCACTATTTACAAGATTAATTTATAAACTAAATAAAATTTACTTGCTTTATGAATTAGGATGTGTATATACTATCCTTAATAATTTGTCAGAATAGAAGTTATTTTGTATAGAATAACTTCTATTATTAAGAAACAACTTAAAAATAACTTATAATCCTAAACTTTAGCTTGAAAGGAAATCTATATGAAATATACTACCGTAATCTTTGATTTAGATGGGACATTATTAAATACAATTGATGATCTGAGTGATAGCTTAAATGATGTTTTAAATCAACATGGCTATAAGCAGATACCGGTTGATGATGTTAGGCGTTTTGTTGGAAACGGTGCAAAAAATCTGGTTCGTCTCTCGTTACCTGAACAAACTAACGAAGAAGTGATTACGGAAGTATTTGAAGAATTTAAAAAACAATATAAAAACAATATGCAGAACAAAACTAGACCTTACAACGGTATAATGGAGTTGTTGCTTGATTTGAGCCGTTACAATTATAAAATAGGGATTGTATCAAACAAATTTGATACTGCAGTTAAAGATCTGGCAAATATCTATTTTGGTAATCTAATATCAGTGGCGATTGGAGAAACGAATGATATCAAACGAAAACCAGCACCGGACAGCATCTATACCGCAGTGAAGGAACTGGGTTCTGATCTTAATAAAACCATTCTGGTAGGTGATTCGGAAACTGATGTCCGTACTGCTAAGAATGCAGGAATTCCATGTATTGGCGTAACTTGGGGATTTCGAAGTCGTGAAGTGTTACGTGCAGAAGGCGCAGATTATCTAATTGATACTCCTCGTGAGATATTGACGATAATATAATATGTTTTTTTACATAGATATTATTAGTTTATGAACTTTTATATACACAAGATAACGGTATACTAGCGAGAAAGATAACTTATAAAAATCAAGGAATACATTATCCCTCCTATTTTGATAATTAATTGTTTGAATATATTGTTTTTTTACATATATACATTTCAATAAAATATATCATCATAATTAAAAACGCTTCTACTACTAAAAATAGTAAAGCCGCTTTCCATATAGCTAAGTCACTGGTAAACCATAATATTGTAAAGGATGAAGAACCACATAATTATATAAAATTACTATACTCACCCCAAAAATCAAACCATTGATCTAATAATAAACCGTAAATACCGTTCTACAATATTAATCTCCGGAGCGCATTGATACAGCATTCTGGAGCCGACTACATCTTCTATTTCATTAAAAATTAGTTCACTCTCATCTCCGATTATAAAATCAATACCTACTAAACCGAATTCAAAGAGATCGATAATTTTATTCACTATCTCTTTATTCTGGTCGGATAATTCATAGAGAATAACTTCCCCGCCTAATGAAAAATTAGATTTAAAGCCCTTCTTTGCTGTGCGTAAAACGGAAGCGATGATTTCTTTACCGATTACATAGACACGTAAATCCTGATATTTGCTACCGGTTAATGGCTGTATGACAGCATCCGAGCCTTTCAAACCATATAAAATGGATTCCCGATCGGGTTCATTTTCCGAAGGATCTATCATGTAAACTTGGCTTCCACCGTGCCCATCTACTGCTTTAATCACTGTAGGGTTATCAATCTTATCCATCTTCGAACTAATCAAGTTATTGGTACAGAAAACAGAATCGACCATCTTAATTCCGGTAGAGGCGAGGTATTGATAGGTACGTGCCTTATCGTTACAGATTTCAGACACGAAGGAATTATTATACACCTTAATCCCCATATATTCTAGATGTTTATTTAATAACGGATAAATGGCGCGACATATTACGAAATCGGGCATATCCGGTACTTCACCATCTATATACAGAAACAACTGATTATTCTTGACACCGAATTCTAGTTGCTCAACTAGAACAAGTTCTATGTCTATATTCAGCTTATTACCTTCTGTTTGATAATAGTCAATATACTGTTTATTATAAGCTGCACTTTCCCGGTAATAAATCATCCATGCCTTCATGTTTAGACCACCTTAGTTCGAATATGATTAATAATAACGTCTGCAGCGTTCACACCGGTACAATCATAGATATTTTTAAAATGTGCATTAGAATTGATCTCACATAATATCGGTTCATCCTGTTCACCAAAGATTATATCTACTCCTGCAAAATCTAACCCTATCAGGTTACAGCATAATAGGGCTAATTCTGTTTGCTCCTTGTTCGGTGTGTAGGGTTTCATTTTTCCACCAATCGTCAGATTTGCACGGAAGTCTCCATCCTCTGTATAACGATACATACTTGCAATCACTTCGCCGCCTACCACCTGTAGCCTAATATCTCTTCCAAAGCTGGTGGGGATAAACTCTTGAAATATCATAGACTTCGATCCGATTTGCATTACTTTTGATAACAACTCATCCTCGTTCTTAATTAAATAAACCTGTTGGCCAAAGGAACCAAAGCTTTCTTTGATCACCAAAGGAAACCCGATCAGAGCAGATATCTCATTTAGAAAATCATAATTGGTATAACCTATGTTCTCAAAGGTTTTGGGTGCAATAAAGGTACGAGGCATCTTAATGCCGGAATTCATTAACGATAGATGGGTTAGTGATTTGTCATCACATACCTCAATTGCCCTTGATGAATTGAAAACCGGATAACCCAATCTTTCTAAATAGCTTGCTAGTTTTACATCCTTATCCCAAAAGAGTATAAAATCACTCAACCTAGGAAAATCGCCTTTACGAATATCGATTAGGAGCTCTGCATTGGTTTTTAACATCATATTGATATTTTGTTTTCTTCCAGCTTCCAAAAGCCAGGAGTGTATCTCGTTAAATTTATTTGATTTTAAAAATTCATTTACTACAAGTATTCCAGTCATATTTATCCTTTATATTGTTTCTAATAATAATTTTATCAATATGTATTATTCGAATCATGAGCTTATACTTATACAGAAGTGATTCATGTGTTTCATAATAATTCATATATTTAATACTTATTATGATAAGAGAAGATTCTTTAAGTTTACACTGTTAATAATTTAATATTTATCCAATGATAATCATAATTAGAAATAAAATGATTAAGTATACAATTTACTTTACTAATATTCTTCCAGGTATTGTTCAAACTGCTCCTGTGACATAAGAATTTTCCTTGGTTTGGTTCCTTCTTCCGGCCCTACCACACCTGCCTCTGCTAATTGATCCATAATTCTTGCCGCACGGTTAAAGCCAATCTTGTACACACGCTGAAGCATACCAATTGAAGCCTTGTCCTTCTCGATAATAAACTTACCGGCTTCCATAAAGTATTCATCACGGTCATCTCCGCTTCCACCGTTTGTCCCTGAGAGCTCGCCGCCCTTCGCATTATTAATCTTCTCATGTACATCATCGTTATATACTGCTTCGTTATTATTCTTTTTAAGAAATTCAACAACAGAGCTAACTTCCTTCTCACTGATAAAAGCACCCTGAATACGAACAGGTTTCGGATATCCAGAAGGGAAGAATAACATATCGCCTTTTCCTAACAGCTTCTCAGCTCCGGACCCATCTAGAATTGTTCTGGAATCAATTGCTGAAGATACGGCAAATGCAATTCTGGATGGTATATTCGCTTTAATCAAACCGGTAATAACATTTACGGATGGTCTTTGTGTCGCGATAATCAGATGAATACCGGCTGCTCTGGCTAGCTGTGCCAATCGACAGATTGCGTCTTCCACTTCACCCGGAGCTACCATCATAAGATCTGCTAACTCGTCGATGATGATTACTATCTGAGGAAGCTTCTGGCAATTTTCATCATTCAGATGCTCTACCTTTGCCACCTTATCATTATAACCCTTCAAATCTCTGGCACCGACATCGGCGAATTTCTTGTAACGCTCTGTCATCTCGATTACAGCCCAGTTCAGTGCCGCGGAGGCCTTCTTTGGATCTGTTACAACCGGAATTAACAGATGAGGTATTCCATTATAGATATTTAATTCTACAACCTTTGGATCAATCATGATAAGTCGAACATCGGATGGTTTGGCTTTATATAACAAACTCATAATTAAAGTATTAATACATACGGACTTACCGGAACCGGTCGCGCCCGCGATCAGTAAGTGTGGCATCTTCGCGATATCCGTAATAACAGTTTGTCCACCTATATCTTTCCCTACTGCAAAAGCAAGATTGGAATTATGCTTTTCAAAATCCTTGGATTCTATCATCTCACGGAAGGTTACCATGGAATTTTCTTTGTTCGGCACTTCAATACCGACCGCAGCCTTACCAGGTATCGGAGCCTCGATTCTAACGTCAGATGCAGCCAGGTTTAACTTAATATCATCTGCAAGACTAGTAATCTTACTGACCTTAACACCTTGCTCAGGCTGAAGCTCATATCTCGTAACAGCTGGGCCAACACTTACATTTGTGATAGTAACATGTACGCCAAAGCTATCAAGCGTGGTCTGAAGCTTCATCGCCGTTTCTTTTAAATCCTTATCCGTGGATTGTCCCTTGTTTGACTTAAGTTTAGGAGCCGAAAGCAAATGATAAGGCGGGAAGATATACTCCTTCTGTTTTGCGGTTTGAGATATACTCAATTCTTCTACGCTTGTAGAATCGTTATTATTCTTGGAATTACTTTTTGGTTTCGATGCTGGTGAGTGGAGTTCTAACGTAGATTCTGTTGTTGGATCTTCTACTTCAGTAGACATAATATCAACACCTGTCTCATCAATAAATTCAATGCTTTCAGCTGGGTCGAATGGCTCTTCTTTACGACCAAATTTACGTTTTAATTCTTCTTCATAAGTTGGAACAGGTTCCTCATTCGTCAATCCATCATCTTCTGTTTTTTGATCAAAGATAGAATTAAAATTTAGAATTGGAATGATTGGTTCCTCATTCTCAACAGAACCGTTCTTTGCTTTTTGTGCTTTCTTTGATTTATGATCCGGGATAACTAGCTCTTCTTCACCCGACTCCCTCAGAGAAGAGGGAGTCGTTTCATTAATAACGAACGTTTTGGCAGGCTTTCTTGTACCTCCAATAACTTTAAAATCAGTTGAGGTAGTACGCTCTTCTTTACGAATTCGTTGATATTCCATTCGCTCTTTGATGGAATCTTTACTTTTGCTGGCCAACATAGTGAATAAGGCTTTACCAGTTATTACGATGACGCATATAGCCATAATAGCTAATAAGATTACAAAAGTTGCTACCTTTTCAAATAAGCTGCAAAAAAGATTAGCAAAGATGCCACCAATAAGTCCACCTCCGCTTCTTTGCTGCAGGGAGTTGATATAATAATCACCTAACTTTATGTTTGGGTCAGGATCAGTTAACATCTGGATAAAGGATGCTAATGCTACAAAGAATACATAGGCACTTACTATCTTGGTTCCGGCTTGTTTATTTCCATAATTGGACAATTGGAACGCTGCCATAAAAAATATAATAAATGGCAAGAGATATGCTTCTAAACCGATCAATCCAAATAAAAAGCCACTTATGAGTTTTCCTACGCTTCCGCATAAATTGATATTACTTAAAAACAACAAGATGGAAAGCACCAATGCAATTACAAGAATGATTTCATCTTGAATAACACCTCGGTCCTTTATGCTTTGTCTTCCCCGTGTATTTTTCTTTCGTTTATTTGTTGTTTTTCTCGATTTCTGTTTTGGAGCCATTTCCTTTGAGTCCTCCTTACGCAAAGTACCAAATTAACGCAAAGATACCGATTGCGATACAATAATATGCAAAATATTTAAATTTTTTACCTTTAACAATAACTAACATTGTTTTAATACAAATATAACCGACTACTGCAGCTACAATCATGCCAACCAGATAGTTCATAAGTTGATTTTGCGTAGTAGATGCCATGTCAAAATCCTTTACCTTAAAGATTACTGCTCCAAGAATGGCAGGAATCGACATGATAAAGGAATACTTTACTGCAAATTCACGTTCATAGCCAGCAATTAAGCATGTGGTAATAGTTGACCCGGATCTAGATAGACCAGGAAGAATAGCAAGCCCTTGAGCTATGCCTATAATACCTGCTTCCTGATAGGTCGCTTCATTCTCTTTTTTAAAACCCGGCTTCATACGATCAGCAATCATAAGTAGAAGTCCCGATAGTATCAAACAAAGTCCAGGCACCAATAAAGATTGGTTTGCTACTTCGATCGCATTATCAAATACAACACCGATCATTCCGGTTGGAATTGTTGCGACCATAATTAACATCACAAGCTTTCGATATGGTGTTGAAATCACTTTTTTATATGGATTTTTATTCTTTGAGGCTGCATTATGTATCATCTTGAAGAAATTACTTACGCAATCTCCTATTATACCAATCCCTTCTTTGATCAGTTCCCATATGTCCTTCCAAAATGCGATAAATACAGCAATTAAAGTTCCAAAGTGTAATAGTACATCAAACAAAAGTACATCATCTGTTTTAATATTCAAAATGAATTTCATTAGTGCTAAATGACCATCGCTGCTGATTGGCAAAAACTCGGCTATTCCTTGAACGATACCCATTACAATCGACTGAATCAATCCCACTGTAGTAGCCTCCGTCGTCAACTTTTAATATGAAATTTACTTTAATATATTAAATACTTTTACATTTAATTATACCTTTATTAAAAATGATATGCAAGACTAAAACATAAAACAACCCTTTCTATAATATATTTTCATAATATTAGTATCGGTATGATTTCAACTATTCACTGTATCAATATTACATGCTACCGTTATAACAAAACTTAACAGTAGCACGTATAATTATCCTTTATAATTTTGACCCGGAAAGTATTCTTCGTTTAAATAATCACTCATATTGGTAGAATAGATGCCTTCTATAATATAATTCTCGCCATCTCTACGGGTACGTAGTCTACCATTAGGTAAAATCACGTCTCTATACTCAGGGATTTCTTTATTCTCTTCATTTTCTTTTTTGTTTTGATCAAAGACAGACGGTTGGGCATAGATTTTCTCCAAAGGTCTCGCTGTATATAACATAGGCACCTCCTATTTAATCTGTTTCATTTTTTGAATCAATCATCTCATTGATTTTTGCAAGTGCTTCCTTTATTCCACCTACCCCATCGATAATTCCTTTTCGAACTGTCTCTTCTCCCACCAGGATAGATCCCACATCTTTAGCAAGCTGGTGAGTATCTAGCATTAAATCTCGAAAGCTATTATAGTCAATTTTTGAATGATTTACTACGAAGTTAATAATTCTATCTTGGATTCTTTCAAAATATTCAAAGGTTTGTGTGACTCCTATTACGGTACCATTCATACGTACGGGATGAATTATCATTGTAGCACTTGGTACAATATAGCTGTAATTTGCTGATACGGACAAAGGCACTCCTATTGAATGCGAGCCACCCAGTACGAGGGATACGGTAGGTTTACTGAGCGATGCAATCATCTCTGCTATTGCTAACCCGGCCTCAACATCTCCACCCACGGTATTAATCAATATGAGAAGTCCATCGATATCTGTACTATCTTCTATGGCTGCTAATTGAGGTAGAACATGTTCGTATTTTGTGGTTTTATTATGCTGGGGTAAACATTCATGTCCTTCTATTTCACCTATAATTGATAACAGATGAATCTTGTGATCCTTCTTTCCGTTTTCAAGGAGTGTCTGACCATATTCACTGATTTGTTGATCTTTTAAATCCTCGTTTTCTTTCGCTACCTTTTCTCTCTCCTGATTCTCCTGGGATCCTCTTCGACTATCTTCTCTAGCACCCTCTTCTCTGGAGATTTGTCCTCTATTTCCTGAATTTTTGGCATCCATAATATCATTATTTTCGGATTTTGTTATGGTTGAATTATGATTACTATTGTCTGGTAACAAATTTTTCTGCATGAATACTTCCTCATTTCCTCAATTTGATGAAACACTGCTAAAGCAATAATTCCATATTATTATTTGAAAATGATTGATTTTTATTCTGCAAAATAAAAGTGTTATAAGTAATGTGCAGGATTAATCCATACTTACTTATAACACTCATATGCTTATCTATTATCGATTTATGTTTTTTTGAACTAAATACTTTGTTTCAATTTCATTGATGCTTACAGGTTTTGAAAAATAATATCCCTGACCGATATCACAATGATTTGATTTTAGATAATTAAGTTCTATCTGACTTTCAATCCCCTCTGCTACAACATTTAATTTTAATGTTTTACAAAGATTAATAATCGCAGAAACAATCGCCTCTGCCTCCTTACTGGAACCAATATCCTGTACAAAGGATTTATCGATTTTAATGCAATCAATTGGTAGACGAACAATATAACTAAGGGAAGAGTATCCGATACCAAAATCGTCAATCGCTACACGTATTCCCATAGCACGTAACTGATTTAGTTTATTAATACTTTCATCTACATTCTTAATTAGGATTCTTTCAGTAATTTCAAGCTGAAGAAGAACCGGATCGATTTCATAATATTGAATTAGATGTAGTAAATCCGTGATGAAATTCTTTGTTTCAAAGGTTCTTGAGGAAACATTTACTGATACACATACCCTAGGTTGCCCGCTATCCATCCATTTCTTTAATTGCTTACATACTGTTTCCATGACCCACATATCAATTTTAATGATGGAACCCGTTCTTTCTGCAAGGTCAATAAATTTATCCGGATATAGAAGTCCTTTTTCAGGGTGATCCCATCGGATAAGTGCTTCCATTTCTGCGAGTCTTTCATTCTCCAAATCGAACAGTGGCTGGTAAACCAAATAGAATTGATCTTTCTTGATGCCTTCATAGATATCGGTTTGTATCGACTTCATCGCTAAGATACCCTGGTAAATGTTGCGATCAAAGAATTGAACCTGATTACCTCCCAGATATTTCGCATAATTCTTAGCTTGAGTCACTGCATTAATTGGATCTTCCGAGCGTGTATTATCATCCCATATAAAAGTACCTAAACTTACACTGATATTAATTATTTTGTTAGCTATCAGATAGCTTTCTGACAGTTCCTTATATAGTTTATTGGCAATTTTATTTGTATCTTTTATTAGTTCTCGATTTTTATAAAGCAGTACGAATTTATCACCTTTATATCGATAAATCTGACTACTATCTGCAGAATAATTATCCAGACGCTTCGACATTTGCTGTAATAATTCATCTCCCGAAGTGTATCCATACGCATCATTTATCATACTGAATTTATCAATAGATACCATTATTAGCGAAAAATCATTAATTGTCTCATTTTGAATGATAGACTCTACTTCTTTCTCAAGAACATAAGTATTCAATAAACCGGTTAGTGGATCATATTGTGTTAATGTCTTTATCTTATCCATCATACGATTGAAACCAATCCCTAACCTACCGATTTCATCCTTAGTCTTTGGAGTAAAACGTATGGTTAAGTCACCCTGAGCACCCTTGGAAAACAAATCATCAAGTTCAATAATTGGTTTTGTGAACTGATCCACACCAAACCACGCAACGACAACACATAAGATCATAAGTACAGATATAATCACAACCATCATATGTTGCAGTTTTGGAAGTGCTGTTAATGCATCCGATTCATAAGTTGCTACGAACACATACCAGTTAGAATTTACAATTGGTGAATAGCCAATCAGTATCTTTTTATCATTATTAATATAGTTGCCAAATCCAGCGTTTTTGTTCTTGCTTTTTTCAACAAAGTCAGCAAAGGATTTATAAGTATCATCCGATTGGGATAATTTATATAAATTATAAGTATCAAGCGGCTCATCTTTTAAGGTTTCAGAAATTATATCTCCTTCCTCACTGATTACATACGCCCAACCTGTTTTTCCATAACCATGTATTACTGAAGACAAGAAATCGACATTGATGCGTGCGATTAATGCTCCCTTTACTGCTTTTCCCTGATATATGGGCACTCCAACCATAATTACCGGCTCATTCGTTTTTCTACTAATTATCACATCAGAAAATGAGGTGATGCCTCGTAGAGCTTTCCTAACATAATCCCGATCGCTTAAGTCTAGAATTTCATAGTCAAGATAACGTGCCTGCCCATGTAAGTCAACAACTGCAACATTAAGATATTGAGAATATACTTGATCTGCAATTAATTTCCTTTGCTTTTCCCAGTTCATTGATGTTATAGTTTCATTTTTTGATAAGCGTACCAAAGGTGCTGTAAATTGGTCTAAATAATGATCAATCTGATCGGAGGACTCTTCCGCCTCCCGCAAAACATCCTGATTAACTTCGTTAATTAACATAGATCTGAATCGATAATATAAGCTCCCACCTAATACCAATGATATCAATAAAATCATGAGTAGTGAGAAAATCATGCCTTTAGTTTTGATATTCATTTTAATCACTATGCCTTAATAAGCACAACCCCTTCATTTGTAGTTACATTTCTTCTTTGTTATTATTTTTCAAAAGACAATTATTATATGTATATTCAGATATTTCATATCTATTATATTTCATTGTACAAAAAGTGTCTAGCATTAATTATAAAATAATGTCTAAATATGTAGTCTGGTTAAATTATACTAATAACCCTCTTTTTGTAATCTTATCGTCTAACGATAGCTTGGATAAATCATAAGTAACGTTTTATTCTTCCAAGTAAGTACAAGTTATATTGTAAAAAAGAAGCACAAAATGAGTATCTTAACTATCTGTGCTTCTTATTCTTTGATATATACTAAAAATTTTTCAAAAAGCGCAGAATGAGTTTATTCACTCTCTGCGCTTCTTAAATATTGAGATAAATATAAAATACAATTGCATTACTTATAATATCAGAGAATTATACCAGAGCTAATGCTTGTTCAATATCCTCGATAATATCGTTCACATTCTCAATACCGATGGACATACGAATCAGATCAGGTGTTATGCCTGCATCAATTAATTGCGAGTCGGATAATTGACGATGAGTTGTGCTAGCAGGGTGTAGTACGCTGGTTCTTGCATCTGCTACATGAACAACGATAGTTGCTAACTTAAGTGAATCCATATATTTTACTGCGGATTCTCTTCCTCCCTTTACGCCATAGGAAATCACACCACTGGCTCCGTTTGATAAATACTTTTGCGCTAAATCATAGTATTTATTACTCTTTAAACCCGGGTAGTTGACCCAGGAGATTTTGTCATGCTTCTCGAGATACTTAGCAACCTTAAGGGCATTACTGCAATGTCGTTCCATTCTTAAATGAAGTGTCTCCAATCCTAAGTTTAGTAAGAACGCATTATTCGGTGCCGGAGTGGATCCTAAGTCTCTCATCAATTGAACTCTTGCCTTAACAATAAATGCTTTGTTTCCACAGTCCCTTGTATATACCATACCATGATAGGAAGCATCAGGAGTAGATAAACCCGGGAATTTGCCGTTATCCCAGTTGAATTTACCGCTATCAACAATAACACCTCCTAGTGCAACTGCATGACCATCCATATATTTTGAAGTGGAATGAAGAACTATATCAGCTCCAAATTCAAAAGGTCTGCAATTAATTGGTGTAGCGAAGGTATTATCAACAAATAGGGGAATCTCATGACTATGTGCAAGCTCTGCAAATTTTTCTAAATCAGTAACTACCAAGGCGGGATTCGCAATGGTTTCTACAAAAACTAATTTTGTATTCTCCTGGATACACTTATGTAATTCTTCCGCAGAAGAGTCAGGATTTACAAAAGTTACATCAATTCCCATTCTCTTAAGTGTAACACCAAGTAGATTAGTACTTCCACCATATATTGCTGCAGAGGCAACAATGTGATCACCCGTATTACAGATGTTAAGAACGGATAACAAGAGAGCTGCCTGTCCGGATGAGGTACAAAGCGCTCCGACTCCTCCTTCCAATTCTGCTATTTTACGTTCCACACAATCAACTGTTGGATTTGATAATCTGGTATAGAAAAAACCATCCTCTTCTAAGTTAAATAACTTACCAACATGTTCACTGGAATCATATTTATAAGTAGTGCTTTGATAGATTGGGAGAACACGTGCTTCTCCATTGTTAGGCTGATATCCTTCTTGGATACATTTTGTTTCAATACGATAATTACTCATTCGATTCATCCTTCCACATATTATCATTTATTCCATATTTATGATATCATACTCAATTAGTATGTGATTTGTCAAGTTGTATCAGGAAAGGACGGGTCACGGTTTACAACAAAGGGATAATAAGTGGCAAAGGATAGATGAGTGATGATGGGAAGATAAGTGACAAAGGATAGATGAGTGACAAAGGGACGGATAAATGTGATCAGTTATAGGTCATGGTAGAAGGGGTAGAAAACAAGCTAATCATTTTCTACCCCTTCTACCATGACCTATTTTGATCACACTTATCCTGTTCTTGATAATATAATACTATTGAGATTGATTCCTTTATATAATATTATTTACTAACTGGAACAACTTAATAATTTTACTATTAGTAGAATAACATCCTTTTCAAAATAATATTACTTTCAGTGCTAAATTACATCCCTTTAAAAGTAATATTACTTACTGGCAGTACTTTACTCATAACATTACGATAACCCTATCTAGAGTAATTGTTATTTTCTTCGTTGTTATCTTTTAAACCAAATACTGCTCTCGCACTTTCAGCCTGCGGGTCATGCTTTATCTTTTTAGAATGAAATGTTCCATCTTCCTTTTTATGATTCTTTGTACTTTTCATCTTATTTCCCATTCTTTAATACCATCCTTTCATGAATATATAATAATTTAGAGATAAGTTAACTAAGTGTAATTTCTTTTCTTTAAAAAATATAATTATAAAAAGAAACCAAAAGAATTATTCTAGATAGAAAAATCATATATAGAGTTCAATTGATGATTTTTCTTTATTTCTGATTTTTGTACCTAAGTTTAGTATAAACAATACATTTAAACTCATAATAGATTATTAATGGAAATGTTAATAATGAGGATGTAAAACAATAGCGTGCTATGTTATAAAAAGGAATGCCATTGTAAACTTAATTTAAAAACTTGAAAAACGAAGCTTTTAATTAGTTTATCAATAACATTCCTTTTAAGAATAATATGGTTTATTTGCAAATACTCTGATACTTAAAGTTTCTTCCATTACTTATGTTACTATTAACCAGCGCATCGCAAATCAGGGTTTTAACGCGATATAAAATTATTTCTCATTATTATCAGCAATTTCAACTTTTTTGATTTCTTTTAATCTGATTTCTTCACAGATATCGCTGATAAAGGTGGAAAGAGGTTTTTGACCTTCATCTCCAAGGAAACGGCTTCTTACAGATACCAATCCTTCCTCCTCTTCCTTTTGTCCGACAACCAACATATAAGGAATACGATTCAGTCTGGTTTCTCTGATCTTATAACCGATTTTCTCTGCTCTCTCATCTACCGTTGAAAGTACACCGTTCTTTTGAAGCTCATTCTTTACCTTATTAGCATAGTCATGATACTTCTCGGAGATAGGTAATACTCTTACCTGTTCCGGACATAACCATGTCGGGAATAATCCTGCGTATTTTTCAATTAACCATGCTAGTGTTCTCTCATAACATCCCATACTGGTTCTATGAATAATATAAGGACGAACCTTATCTCCATTTTGATCAATATAATACATATCAAACTGCTCAGCTAAAACAGCATCCCATTGAATGGTAATCATAGTATCTTCTTTGCCATATACATTTTTAGCCTGAATATCTACTTTAGGACCATAGAAAGCAGCTTCACCCTCAGCTTCTGTGAATTTGATTCCTAACTCATTGAGGATATTACGGATTCTGCTCTGAGTCTCTTCCCAAACCTCAGGGGAACCGATGTATTTTTCAGTATTATTAGGATCCCATTTGGATAAACGATAAGTTACATCCTCTTCTACTCCAAGTACCTGTAAGCAATATCTTGCTAGGTCAAGACATCCCTTAAATTCATCATCCATCTGATCCGGTCTTACAATAAGATGACCTTCGGAGATTGTAAACTGACGCACACGGGTTAAGCCATGCATTTCACCGGAATCTTCATTTCTAAATAAGGTGGAAGTCTCACCGTAACGAAGAGGGAGATCACGGTAAGATTTCTGGCTATTCTTATATACATAATATTGGAATGGACAAGTCATTGGACGAAGCGCAAATACTTCTTTATCCACTTCCTCATCACCGAGAACAAACATACCTTCTTTGTAATGATCCCAATGTCCGGAGATACGATATAAATCGCTTTTTGCCATTAAAGGAGTTCTGGTTCTTACATAACCACGCATCTCTTCTTCATCTTCAATCCATCTCTGTAAGGTCTGAATCATCTTTGCACCCTTTGGCATTAATAATGGTAAGCCCTGACCAATGACATCAACAGTAGTAAAGAGTTCCATCTCACGACCAAGTTTATTGTGGTCACGTTTTTTGATATCCTCGAGGTGTGCTAAGAATTCTTCTAATTCTGCATTTTTTGTATATGCTGTTCCATATACTCTAGTAAGCATTTTATTCTTCTCAGAACCTCTCCAATAAGCACCGGAAGAAGATATCAGTTTAATTGCTTTGATGGTTTTTGTACTCATTAAGTGAGGTCCGGCACATAGATCTACAAAATCACCTTGCTGGTAGAAGGATATTACTGCATCCTCCGGAAGATCTTCGATTAATTCAACCTTATATGGTTCCTCTTTTTGTTTCATTAATTCAATTGCTTCTGCACGAGGTAAGGTAAAACGAACTAATTCCGCACCCTCTTTAATGATTTTTTTCATTTCCTTCTCAATTCCGTCAAGAGCTGCACGGTCAAAGGAAGGAATATCAAAGTCATAGTAATAACCGGTGTCAATGGATGGTCCAATTGCAAGTTTTGCATCAGGATATAATCTCTTTACAGCCTGAGCAAGAACATGTGATGTAGTATGACGATATGCCGCTTTACCTGCATCATCATTAAAGGTCAATATACTTAAATTACAATCCTGATCCACTACAGTTCGCAGATCAACCACCTTACCATTTATCTCTCCGGCACATGCCATTCTGGCTAAGCCTTCACTAATGTCACTTGCAATTTCATACACTGTCATTGCTTTGTCGTACTCTTTCATGGAGCCGTCTTTTAAAATAATGTTCATATTGTTTTCTCCCTTCAATTACTATTATAATTTAAACACCAAAAAAGCTCGCCTCTTTCGACTTGCTTTATGGCAATTCGAAAGGGACGAGCGTAAATTCTACGTCGCGGTTCCACCCTTTTTGGTAATAAACCCACTTCATTCTGATTGATAACGGAATCACCGGACCGGATTAGGGTCACTCTGAGTTGGTCTTCATATGCTTCTGACAAGTAAATATTATCAATTACTTGTATGAATAAGATAATTTCACCATAGTTTATCTCTCTCTGAATTCTTCTGCATACTACTCGTCTCATCAACGCTTTTCATATTATCATACGTATTTACGAATGATTTTGATAGAATATATTATAACATTCTGATTAATATTGTCAAGATGAAGTTGAAAATCAATTCAACTTCTTTCTATTGTGCGGATGGGAAGAACGGTCTCAGTGTTGCCGCTACATTATTAACCGGCATTGTCTGAAGAATGATTTTACCGGGACCGGTCACAACTGTATTAAAGATTCCTTCGCCACCAAATATCATATTCTTCACACCTGGTACTGTCTGTATTTCCATCGTACAACCTTCGGTCATCGCTGCAAGATATCCGGTATCGATCACCATCTTCTGCCCAGGTTGTAGAACATATTCAACTGCATAACCATCTATTTCAATAAATGCAGTTCCTCGGCCGGAAAGTTTTTGCATAATAAAGCCTTCCCCACCAAATAAGCCAGAACCTAATTTCTTCTGAAAATGAATAGACAATTCTACATTTGATTCTGATGCTAAAAATGCTGATTTTTGTACAATCATTCCATTACCAGGTGAAATCTCTAGTGCACGAATTGAGCCTGGAAAGCTAGACGCAAACGCGATCATACCTGCTCCTCCGATTGCAGTATAACGGTTTTGAAAAATGGAGTCACCGGAAAACATTCTTCCTAGTGCCTTACCAATTCCCCCGTTTGTAGATGTTTCCATCTTCATATTTGGTGACATCCAGCACATGGAACCTCTTTCCGTTATCATCATTTCACCCATGTCCAGATTACAGGTAACGGCTGGTAGTGGCTCCCCAATAATTTGATACTTCATACTTAACCTCCATTCCTGCGCATAACTTTGCGCATATAAAGATTGCGCCGAAGAATACGCTAGCACATACTTCATGAGTGAAAGATTTATCTTTCACTCTTCCCCTACATCGCATTTATTTATTAAAATTCAATTGCTTTTGGGTCCAATTCTTTCAGATTTCCTACCAATGAGATAGAAGCAGAATCGAAATCAAAAAACTTATTTGCAAAATCTGTCACTCTAGTTCTTGTAACTTTGTTGATTTCGTCTACCAACTCTTCTATTGTTACGATTCTACCGCGGTTCATCATTGCTTTTCCATTGGCATTCATTCTGCTCTTAGCACTTTCATTTCCAAGTATCAGCTCTGTCTTAATCTGTTCCTTAGTCATAGACAGCTCATCCTCTGTAACACCATGCTTTTTAATATCATTTATAATATTATGGATCTTTTTAATAACCGTTTTAGTTTGAGTAGGATTCATCGCTGCGTATATATGAAACAATCCGGTTTCGCGGTATGAACTACCATAGGAATAGATGGAGTATGTCAACCCACTATTCTCCCTAATCTGTTGAAACAGCCTAGAATTAATACTTCCTCCGAATATATTATTCAGCACTGATAGCACATATCTCTCATCGGACAGATATGATATACTGTCAAATGCAATATTACAGTGCAATTGTTCTATGTCCTTATCTCTCTTGCAGCGTACCCTGTTGTACACGGGTTTACTTAAAATGGAGTTCTGTCTTTCACTCGTAGCTGGTATCATCGCGAATTTCTCTTCCAGAATCTTAATGATCTCATCTTCAACAAAATTGCCTGCCACAGATATGATAATATTCTCACCTACATAATAAGTGCTCATAAAATCCAATATCTCTTCTCTAGTAACTTTCCTAACAATTTTCTTAGTACCGGATATCAGATACCCGAGTGGATGGTTCTTCCAAACACGTTGTTGAAGCATCTCGTGAACTAGATCTTCGGGTGAATCATCATACATATCAATTTCTTCTATGATAACTCCCTTTTCCTTCTTTAATGCATTTTCATCGATCAGTGAATTTAGAAACATATCCGATAAAATATCTATTGTAATCGGTAAATGCTCACTTAACGTGGTGGCATAGTAAGAGGTACATTCTTTGCTGGTAAATGCATTCATATTGCCACCGATTCTTGCCATCTCATCTGCTATTTGTTTCGCGTCACGATGTTTTGTCCCTTTAAAAAGCATATGTTCAATAATATGAGCAATTCCATTGTTGTTCTCATCCTCATTTGCAGAACCTACTCTGACCCAAATTCCTAAAGATGCACTTCTAAGATATGGTAATACTTCTGTTATGACGGTTATGTTATTCTTTAACTTTATGATATTTGTCATATAGGTTCCTCCCGTTTTTTATTACCTTCTGTATATATCTAGTCTATCTATAAAACATGTTGCATTTTATTTTTCAGTAATCAATTATTTTATTCATGGTGTTATTAGTTTAAAAGAAACAATACATATACATTATTGCTGATTATAGTATTAACTAAATAGAGTAAAATGATTGATAACTGAAATGTGATTTTAATATTGTAAATGTGACTGTTTTTCTACAGCATTCGATGTTACCTAATACTACCATATATATGCTACTAATTCAACCAATAGCATAGGAATGTTAGTGGCGAACATCATTAAAATATAGCATACTAGGAAACGGATCATTCGCTAAATATCTTAATCGTTTACCTTTTGATTCTATACAAAAATTTATTTGGATTGACTTACGTAATAGAGATTATATTAATTTACACTATGATATCTCTCAATAATAATCTGACAATTACAAAGTCATAAAACAACCCCATACTTTCACTATTGTTACAATGAAAGCATGGGGTTATCAATTCTTATTAAATTCAGTTATTACTGTGCATCTTTGATGCTGAAGCTAATTCTGCCCATCTTATCCTGACCAAGACAAACAACAGTAACGACATCACCTAAGGTTAATACATCTTCAACATGTTCGATTCTCTGCTTAGAGATCTTAGAGATGTGTACCATACCTTCTTTGCCAGGTGCGAATTCGATAAATGCACCGAATTCTTTAATGCTGATTACCTTACCTGTGTATTTCTTGCCTTCTTCAAATTCGGTAACAATCATTCTTACCATCTCTAACGCTTTATCGATGCTTTCCTTATCTACGCCACAAACAGATACTGCACCTTCATCAGTGATATCGATTTTAACGCCGGTCTGCTCGATGATTGCATTGATTGTCTTGCCTCTCTGACCAACAACTTCACCGATCTTGGAAGGATCAATCTTAATCTGTACAATCTTTGGAGAGTAAGGTCCTACTTCTGCTCTAGGTGCAGAGATTGCAGGAGCCATTACGTCATCTAAGATGTGAGTTCTTGCTTCTTTGGTCTGATAGATCGCTTTTTCGATGATCTCTCTGGTTAATCCATGGATTTTGATATCCATCTGAATTGCTGTGATACCCTTATGTGTACCAGCAACCTTAAAGTCCATATCGCCGAAGAAGTCTTCAAGACCCTGAATATCGGTTAAAATGATATAATCGTCATCGGTATCACCTGTTACTAAACCTACGGAGATACCAGCAACCATACCTTTAATCGGAACACCTGCAGCCATTAATGATAATGTGGATGCACAGATGGAACCCTGTGAAGTAGAACCGTTGGATTCTAATACTTCAGATACAGTACGAATTGCATAAGGGAATTCTTCCTCAGTAGGAAGTACCGGAACAAGTGCTCTTTCTGCAAGTGCACCATGACCGATTTCACGTCTACCCGGTCCTCTGGATGGTCTTGTTTCACCAACAGAATAGGACGGGAAGTTATAGTGATGCATATATCTCTTACCGGTTTCGTTTTCATCGATTCCGTCAAGTCTTTGAGTTTCTGCCAAAGCGCCTAAGGTTGTGATTGTAAGTACCTGAGTCTGTCCACGAGTGAACATACCGGAACCATGTGTTCTAGGTAATACATCAACTTCTGCAGCAAGTTTTCTGATTTGATCAATTGCTCTTCCATCAGGACGTTTTTTATCTTTTAAAATCATCTTACGAACAGTCTTCTTCTGGAACTTGTAGATTGCTTCACCAAGTAAAGGAAGCCATTCCGGATGACTCTCTTCATAACGAGCAACAAGACGATCTGTGATTTCTCTGATATTAGCTTCTCTTACTTGTTTCTCATCAGTGAATACCGCAACTTCCATACCTTCCGGTGTAATGAAGTTTACCATATCTTCATATAAATCAGCGGGTGTATCACATTTGATATAGTCATGTTTTGACTTACCAACCTCAGCTACGATAGTATCAATAAATTTGATAATCTCTTGGTTTAATTCATGCGCAGCAAAAATTGCTTCAATCATCTTATCCTCAGGAAGTTCATTCGCACCTGCTTCGATCATAATAACTTTATCTCTTGTAGATGCTACAGTAAGTACTAATGTGGACTTTTCTCTCTGGGATAAAGTAGGATTAAATACTAATTCTCCATCAACCATACCTACCATAGTAGATGCGGTAGGGCCATCAAAAGGAATATCAGAGATTGCTGTTGAGATTGCAGAACCAAGCATAGCGGTTACTTCAGGAGAGCAATCCTGATCAACACATAATACAAGGTTATTCAAAGTTACATCATTTCTGTAATCCTTCGGAAATAAAGGTCTCATCGGACGATCAATTACACGGGAGGTAAGAATTGCATTCTCGGAAGGTTTGCTCTCTCTTTTAATAAATCCACCTGGGATTTTGCCTACTGCGTATAATTTTTCCTCATATTCCACACTTAAAGGGAAGAAATCAATTCCTTCTCTTGGTTTATCGGATGCTGTTGCAGTAGATAATACTACGGTATCACCATAATGCATTAATGCAGCACCGTTTGCCTGAGCAGCTACTCTGTTTACGTCAACGGTAAGCGTTCTGCCGGCTAATTCCATGCTAAAACTTTTGTACATAGTTAGTCTCCTTTTCTTGTTACAAGCATAGCTTTACTAATTCTGCTTGTTTTCTTTAGAGTCGGAGGCACCGAAACAACTGAAAAACCTACCGAAACGAATTGATCTCGATAATCTTTTCAGAAGTCTCGGGTTGTCCTCCCGCAACTCTAACTACAATATTATACCATTATTGTTACCATTATGCTACAATTATTTTCAAGCTGCGTCCATATAGAATAATTCTATGCATGAATCAGTATCTTCAATTTATGTATTTATTAATCATTTGAGTGTAAGATAAAGTTAAGATGCCGAAAAAAATCAAAATTTCGATTTCTTCCGGCATCTCATAAACGAAACTAACCTTAACTTACAAATTTATATTTATAATTTATCCTTCTCGTATAAGTTCATAATTTACAAATCCCATTTTATCATATTACATCATGGACAACAATATTTCTTACCCACTTCTTCTGTTTATACCTTATATATCCCACAATTAGTTTGTATAGCTCTTCCGTAAGTACCATAGCATATACTATATAGATTGGGAAATGAAAAACCATACCTCCCAATAACGCCATTGGTATACCAATAAACCAAACACCAGTAAAATCAAGAAATAAAGCTGCTAAGCTATCTCCGCCGGATCTTAATATGGACACAATGATCTGCGTGTTTAAAGCACGAATTGGTATGGAAATTGCCAGTACAATCATGCAACACTTAATGTAGTGAATCGCTTGATCTGAAGCTGGAAACATAGAAACTATTACATCTTTAAGCAGGAATGTTGCTAGAGCAACAACCAGTGAGATCAATAATTGTAATATCATATAATTCTTTGCATGCTTTTCTGCTTTATCCAATTCATTTGCCCCTAACTCGTTACCCAGAATGACGGCAGATGAATTACATAAACCCAAGAATGTTACCACTACGATGGATTCAATGACATTCGTAATCGTTATTGCAGCTGTTGCATGCGGATTCATTCGGCCATAAACAAGTGCATACATGGTTACTCCAAGTCCCCATATAAACTCATTTGCTATAACCGGCGCGGCTGTCTTTAAATATTTATTAATAAATCTACGAGTGATGAAGGGTTCATAGTTTTCAATTGATCTATGATACTTCGCATGAATGAAATCTCCTACTCCTCCATCTCCTTCTTTATGAAATCTCGTAACAAACAGAAGCAAGCTACATTCCAAGGTTCTGGCTATCACGGTAGCGAGTGCAGAACCGGCTACACCAAGTTTCGGCAAACCGAACATACCAAAAATCAAACCAAAATTCAATATGACATTTACCACGATTGCTAAACCGGTAATTAACATCGGAACCTTCACATAATTCATACTGCGCAGTATTGAGGAATAGGATACCGTGATTGCGGTAATTGGATAGCTGATAGCGATTACTCCCAGATAAAGTGCTCCAACTTTTATCATATCATCATGAGTGGTTATTACTCCCATAATAAACTTAGGATTAAATAATGCAGGCAGCATAAATAATATGCCCCCGATTACCCCTACCGTCATTGAAATTTTTAGCACTCTCTTGATACTCAGCATATCCCTCTTTCCGTAAAACTGTGATGCTAAAACACTTGATCCACTACTAATTCCGAACATCAGCAAGGAAAATATGAAGAAATATTTATTTGCCAAACTAACAGAAGTAACAGC
The DNA here is from genome assembly GCA_023392615.1 of Bacillota bacterium. Taxonomy (GTDB): domain Bacteria; phylum Bacillota; class Clostridia; order Lachnospirales; family Lachnospiraceae; genus Mobilitalea. Next base: position 823,114 of record JAEVYT010000030.1, read on the forward strand.
AGTTTCACCCAATCGTATGATTAAAAGCGAATCAATGAGATTCAACATATTACTTAAAAGATTCTGAAGTGTTACCGGAATTGCAATTGTTAGGGTTTTCTTCAAGAAACTTCTATCTTTAAAAACTTCTACTATACTATTCATTATTTCACCAAACCAATTTTATTTTATATAATAATCATAATTTTCAATTCATAACTATTTTTCAATATAGAGTACACAAATTAATAACCAAATATAAAAATAACATATTGAAAGAAGTCATATATTCAACAGAAAGAACTGTTAAATAATATAAAACTGCCCCATACTCAGCACATCGGCTTCAAATGGGACAGTTTATAATACAAGTGAATCAAGATTCACTTTCTTAGAATTAGAATTTTACTATTTTCTTAAACCTAAACGTTCGATAAGTCCACGATATCCTTCGATATCCGTTTTCTTTAAGTATTCAAGTAAACCTCTTCTTTGTCCAACCATTTTAAGAAGACCTCTTCTAGAGTGATGATCCTTCTTATTAATTTTCAAATGCTCTGTTAACTCTGTAATTCTTTCTGTTAAAAGTGCGATTTGAACTTCCGGTGAACCTGTATCTTCTGGTGTTCTACCAAAATTTTTGATGATTTCCTGTTTTTTCTCTTTACTGATCATAGTAAATTCTCCTTTCAATTTAAACGCCTATTACCAAGAAAAAGGTCGGAGTGTCCCAAATCTGAGTAATGGGTTTGTTTACTTTGGTATAGTAACATATTATTCTTATATTGTAAACATAATTTGCTAGAATTATTTCATATAAATTAAGGGCTTTTCGAATCTCACAACTATAAATTATATTAATGATCGTTATCTTGATCCAGTGGCTCTTGATTTTCTGTATCATTACCTACATCAATTTGTTCTTGATTGGTTTCACTATCCGAACTATTATCTTCTTCGTTCTGGTTTACGTTATTCGTATCCTGGTTTTGGCTTCCACTACTCTGATCTTGGTTATTTTGATTTGTACTACCTTGATTTGTAGAGGACGGAATGTTTGGTTTTATAATTCCGGATGGTTTTGCCGGAGGTTGTACTTGAGGCATTGGAGGATATTCCTGTTGTATTGGCGGAAACAGTCGTTTCATTCTTTTTGACATCTTCTGTGGTTGTGAAGAAACTTTATCAGGCATTGGTACTGCGTCTTTACTTATACGATCGAGTATAACAGCACTAAATCCCAGAATAATATCTTTGCCAACCAGAGCGGATATGATAAAAATAAAGTAAACGATGAAAAGAAGGATAGATAATCCATTTGTTCCTATCTGATATAGTATATCAATATCCGGTATCGCAAATATCTTACAGTAAGCCGATAGATTCTCCGTCAGCAAAAGTACATTCAATAAACCAAAAAATAATTGAAATACAAATGCCAATAGATAGGACTGCGTTATAGCCACCTTAACTCTATCATCAAAATCAAATGAGAACACAATAGCAGCGGTGATTACAGATACAAATAATGCACTTAAGTTGTTAGACAAATAATATCCAATCAAATATGAGAGAAAAACCATTAAATTAACAGGAATCCCTAGATTCTTTTTTTCAAAATCCATTAATCTTCTCCAATCACAGAACATAGAACTCTATAATATATTATTCGAAGGAATGGAATTAATCACATCTTGATTGAAGTATTTTAGGATTTATTTGTTTAATATGATAGACACTTAACCTTTGCCACATACTTTCCTACTTAATAATTGTTTGTTTCAAACTTTGCTTATATACCCAATCTTCAATAGCTTTTCTGCTGAATACATAATTTTCTTTCATTTTAATATACGGAAAATCTGTTAATTTGCCAGATTTAATATCGCTTAAAAATGCATCAATTATGCCATCATAATATATTAAACTTTTCGCTTCATCTGCCATGATTAAATTCGTAGGGTTATTCTTGTTTTTATTATTAGGATCATCCGTATTATCATCATTATTTGCTAATGATAATTCTCCATATAAATTACCATTTAAATTACCGCTTAAATCGCCATTTAAATTGAATTGACTATTATTGATTGAATAGGACAGTATTAGCGCACAAACAATCAAAGCCCCTGCAATCACTAACCCCATGTTTAAACTATTATTGTTTTTCATATTCCCCTCCGTATACCCATTATTTGCTATTATTATATAATTAATTTACAATATTCTCAAGATATTACATGGAAATCATTTTATATCAATGACTTCGCTAAAATATAAGTTATTTGAAGTTCTTTAAGTTATTTATTATAATAATTTTTTTATCTCCAATCAATAATAAAGTATAAGATGAAATAAAAATTATTTGTTATACAAAATAAAATGGCTCAAAATACATGAATGGGGTGGGTTTCAGAGAAACCCACCCCATTCATTGTACAAAAAACCAAAACAAAAGTTGTTATATAGTCTTTTTATTAATATACTTTCTTCTAGTTAGACAAGAAAATAAAAATTGTTTACCTAGGTAAGAACATATCATACTATACAAGAGCTTATATTATTTATTATGTGTTTTTTATTTATTAGGATTGATGCATTACTTAACATTCTTAAAATAGTCTTTTGCAACTTTTATATCCTCTTTCATCTTTTGAACTAGCTCCTCGAGTGAACTAAATTTCAGCTCCGGTCTGATAAATGTATGGAGCTCCACTTCGATCGTTTTACCATACAAATTCTCATTATAAACAAAGATAAAAGTTTCTACACCAAGTTGTTCTTCTTCTCCTACCGTTGGCTTATATCCGATATTAGTTACACCTGGATAGTATATTCCGTTGATTCTTGATCTAGAGGAGTAGACTCCACATGGTGGTAATAATTTATTAGAGGGAGGAATAAGATTTGTGGTAGGCATTCCTATGGTTCGTCCTAATTTCCTGCCATGTACCACCTCACCCCGTATGGAATAAGCATGGCCTAATAAACCATTCACTTTATCCATATTTCCTTCTTTGAGTGCCTGACGGATCGAGGAACTACTGATAATTTCCTTCTTCCATCTAATCTTTTCACAAGCTATCACCTGATATCCGTAAACCTCTTCGTATTTCTTTAATAAGTCTATGTCACCCTTTCGATCAACACCAAAACGATAATCGTTACCAACTACAATCACCTTAGCGTCCAACTGACCAACCAGTATATCTCGAATAAAGTCTTCCGGTTCCATCGATTTTGTCTTCTCTGTAAAGGGACAGGATATCAACACATCGATTCCTGTGCGTTTCATTCGGGCGATTTTCTCTTCTTCTGTATATATTAATTCAAATTCTTTTTCTGAAAATAAGTTGGAGGGATTTAGTAAAAAACTAAACATAATTGCTGTTAATCCTTGTTTTTTAAGAGAAACCACTTGATCAATCAATTGCTGATGTCCCAGATGAAGCCCTTCAAATTTACCCAAGGTAACCGCACTGTTTTTATACTTGAATTTAGTCCCTGATATATATTCCATAGTATCCCCGACCTTTCTGTTTCTTTCGAATGGCGGAAACATATCACTGATATCGGTTATGTCAAAAACATCTTTACCGGCTTAAACCGACTTTCATCTTTATCATATCGATATATTCCTATAAAATTATTCTCTTCATCGTAAACTTTTAAATTGCCCGCTGAAAGTTCGTATTCAGGAGGTAATATATTGTCTGTAGTAAATATATTGCCGTTATTGATTAATTTCTGAAATTCATTCTTCACTATAACCTTTTGAAGATTATTAAATATATCATCAATAGCAACCACATACTCCTCAATACGATTATCCTTAACAAGAACTTCTATATCAGAAAGCTTTAATGCATTCTCCAGACGGAAATTACCAACTGCGGTTCGCTTTAAGCTTTTCATTGTTCCCCCACAGCCAAGATCTGTACCAATATCATGAAGGAGTGTTCTGATATATGTTCCCTTAGAACAATCCACAGATAATGTAACCTCATTCTCCAACTCATTATATCCAAGTATACGAATCGCATGTATCTTTACTCTGCGACGATCTCTCTCTATCTCTTTCCCTTGTCTGGCCAATTCATATAGTTTTTTACCGTTCACCTTGATGGCTGAATACATGGGTGGAAGCTGATCATATTCTCCGACATAACGCATAATTGTATCACAGATACGATTATAATCTGTGTTTACTTCCTCACGGGTAAGGATTGTTCCTGTGATATCCTGTGTATCTGTGGTTATTCCGAGTTTTAGAACCGCCTCATAGGTCTTATCCTTGTCCGTAATTAGGTCAACTAGTTTTGTACCCTTACCGATACATACCGGTAACACCCCAATTGCATCAGGGTCCAATGTTCCTGTATGACCAATCTTTTTTATTTTTAAGATACCTCTCATTTTTGCTACAACATCATGAGAGGTATATCCTTTTTCTTTATATACATTTATTATTCCGTTAATCAATTGCATTTGCTCCTATCGCATAGCCGTTCCTTATTTACCTAATTCCTTTAGCTGAGCTTCAATATGTGGAGTAAGATTATTAATCACATCATGTACGGTTCCAGTCATCGTGCAACCTGCAGCTTTTATATGTCCGCCTCCGCCAAAATAAACGGCAATCTTGCTCACATTTACCTCACCATTTGATCTCATACTCACTTTGAATTCACGAAAATCCGTTTCATAAATAAATATTGCTACTTCTGTTCCCTTAGTCACCCGAAGTTGATCAATTATTCCATCTAAATCACCAGAGGAAGCACCATAAAAATCAAGCATCTTTCTGCTTAAGGAGGATATAACCACTTTGCCACTTAAAGCCAGAATACTTTCCATCAAACAACGACCCAAAACCTGATTCTGCATATAAGTCTTAGCATAAAAAGATTCATCAATCAGAGTCGAGAAAGGAATTCCTGTGCTGATTAATGTAGCTGCCACCTGTAATGTCTTCGGTGATGTATTCGAATGTTTAAATACACCCGTATCATGAATTAATCCGACATATAAAGAAGAAGCAATTTCTTTCGTGATAAGCGCTTCATCAAATAAGTCAAATAACACCTCACAGGTAGAGGAAGCATCCGCAATCACATGATTGACCATTCCGAAGTTTTGGTTACTGATGTGATGATCGATATTGATTGTTTTTTTAGCTGTATTATAATATTTTAATGCATTACCCAAACGGTCTAAACTACCACAATCCAACGAAATAAATATATCATATTCTTCATCCGATTCATAAGAATGCTTTATATCCTCCACACCTGATAAAAGGTCAAACTCTTTTCCGAAGTGTTCTAAATATACATCAATTTGTTCGAGAGCAAATTGATCCTTATTCTGTATTAGATATAAATAAAGTGCTGTACAGGAACCAATGCAGTCACCATCAGGTCTTACATGTCCTGCGATTGCTATTTTTTTAGCACCGATTATCTCTGCATTAATTTTAACCATAAGCTATTCATCCTCTTCTTTCGTTAAACCTCATCGTCGATATCTTCTACATCCTTATCGGAAGCAGTCTCCGAGTTGGTATCAGATAAGTTCTTATTAACTTCATTTATTAATTTTGACATATGAACGCCATATTCTATGGAGCTATCAATTACAAAAGTAAGTTCCGGTGTATTTCTTAGGTTTAGAGTTTTTGCCAATTGTCCTCTCATAAAGGAGGATGCACTCTTTAATCCACGTAATGTAGAGGTCTTCGATTCCTCATCTCCTAAAACACTGATATATACTTTCGCTGTTTTAAGGTCAGGTGCTACTTCAACCGCTACTACGGAAGTCATCGGATTGATTCGTGGATCTTTTATCTCTCTGCTAATTAACGTACTCAGTACCTTTTGTACCTCACCGTTTACTCTTGTGTTTTTAATACTGTTTTTTCTCATATAATCTCCATTCTGTCAAAGCTTTGCGAACTTGTGTGTCAGAAGATACAGCCAAAGTGGATGTTGCAAAATAAATAATTTGTAGGAATAATGTTATATTGCCATAATGCACTGTTTGGAAGACTGTATTCATAATTTTGTATTTTCGAAGGCGTACTTTAATGTACGACTTTGAAATACAAAATATGAATGCTGTCCTTCCAACCTGTGTGTGAGGCAATTAACATTGTTCCTTAATAGAATTATTTATTTTGCAACATCCCCACTTATCTGCATTTATATCCTTATCTTGAACTATCTAGGTACTTCAACCATTGCATAGAGTTCAACCCTGTCGCCTTCTTTAACATCATTAAATTTCTCAAATACAAGACCACATTCATATCCGGTTGCAACTTCTTTTACATCATCCTGGAATCTCTTTAAAGATGCAAGATTACCATCATAAATCTTTTCGTCGCCTCTGAACACTCTAGCCTTGCTGCCTCTGACGATCTTACCATCGAGTACATAGGAACCTGCAATAGTACCAATTCCCGAAGCCTTGAAGGTCATTCTTATTTCTGCATGACCGGTAACCTTCTCTTCGAAGATCGGATCAAGCATACCCTTCATCGCAGCTTCAATATCATTAATTGCGTCGTAAATGACACGATATAGCTTCACATCTACCTTTTCACGATCTGCAGTTTCTTTTGCAGCATTATCCGGTCTTACGTTAAAACCAATAATAATAGCATTTGATGCACTTGCTAAGATAACATCAGATTCGTTAATCGCACCAACACCACCATGAATAATACGAACTGCCACTTCATCATTGCTGAGTTTTACCAAGCTCTGCTTCATCGCTTCAACGGAGCCCTGAACATCCGCCTTGATAATCAAATTAAGCTCCTTGATATTACCGGCCTTAATCTGTGAGAACAATCCGTCTAAGGATAATTTCGCTTTCGTATCCTCTATCAATTTTTCCTTACTTTGTGTTAGATAAGCTTCAGCGATATTTCTCGCTTCTTTCTCGCTACTTGTAGCAAGGAAGGTCTCTCCTGCATCCGGAACTTCATTTAAACCGAGAATTTCAACCGGAGTGGATGGAGTTGCTTCTTTTACACGTCTTCCCTTATCATCCATCATCGCACGTACTTTACCAAAAGCTGATCCAACAGCGATATTATCACCTACATGTAGGGTACCCTTTTGAACTAAGATTGTTGCAACTGGACCTCTACCTTTATCAAGCTGTGCTTCGATGACAATACCTCTGGCATTACGATTCGGATTTGCTTTTAACTCACCAACTTCAGCAGTAAGAATAATCATTTCAAGTAATTGTTCAATACCCTCTCTTGTATGAGCTGATACCGGAACAAAGATGGTATCACCACCCCAATCCTCTGCAATCAATTCATATTCGGTAAGTTCTTGCTTTACTCTCTCGATATTAGCACTTGGTTTATCAATTTTATTGATAGCTACTATAATTGAAACACCGGCTGCCTTTGCATGGTTAATCGCTTCAACAGTCTGTGGCATAACACCATCGTCTGCAGCTACAACTAGAATAGCAATATCAGTAGATTTCGCACCACGCTTACGCATGGAGGTAAACGCTTCATGACCAGGGGTGTCTAGGAATGTAATCTTCTCGCCGTTTACTTCAACGATATAAGCACCAATGTGCTGAGTTATTCCACCAGCTTCTCTAGAGGTTACATTTGTCTCACGAATTGCGTCAAGTAGAGATGTTTTACCATGATCAACGTGACCCATAACACAAACAACAGGAGGACGTTTTACTAATGTATTCGGATCTTCATCTTCTTCTTTTAACAACTCTTCAACTACATTTACTTTTACTTCTTTTTCAGCAATGATTTCGTAATCAAGTGCGATCTCTTCTGCTTCCTCAAAAGTGATTTCCTGATTTAATGTAACTACCTTACCTGCTAGGAAAAGCTTTTTAATTAAAGCTGCGGAAGGTTTTTTCATCTTATCCGCTAATTCTTTAATTGTGAGAACTTCAGGAATAATAATAACCTTAATTTCATCCTCAACAACCTGTATAGGTTTCGGTTGGATGAACTGACCTTTTCTAGGTGCTGTCTTAATCTTGATATCACCTTGATCATCACGTTCGGTCAGATTTCTATCTTTATAATTCTTCTCTTTATTGATACGGTCACGATTTCTCTTGTTGCTGTTATCATTCTTTTCCGCTACTTTCTGATCAAGAATCTGCTGATCAAAGGTTTTACGCTCGCCAGGTCTTCCTGCCGGTTTTCTTCCCTGTGCAGATCTGTTGTAGTTTGGCTTATCGTCATCATCCTTACCCATATCTTCAAAGCCACGTGTACCATAGCTTCCTGGTCTCTGTCCACCGCTTGGTCTGGAATAACCCTGACCACCGCCATATCCTCCTCTTTGGCCACCCTGAGGTCTGTTACCTTGGTATCCGCCACCCTGAGGTCTATTGCCCTGGTATCCTTCACCTTGAGGTCTGTTACCCTGGTATCCGCCACCCTGAGGTCTATTACCCTGATATCCCTGACCCTGAGGTCTGTTACCCT
>JAEVYT010000044.1 GCA_023392615.1 Bacillota bacterium
TCTGTGACTTGTATCGTATACCAGATGGCAGGAACCAATGCGACACAGACCATCAGTGATATTGAAGCATTGCTGGATGAAGCATCAAAAACGTTGCCTACCGGATTGAAGCTGAACATCTCCATGAATGCCAACGACTTCCTTTTCGCTTCTATCCATGAAGTGTTGAAGACGTTGATCGAAGCATTTATCCTGGTGTTTATCGTAGTGTATATCTTCTTGCAGGATTTACGTTCCACATTGATTCCGACTATCGCCATTCCGGTAGCTCTGATCGGTACTTTCTTCATCCTGTCCCTGGTAGGATTCAGTCTGAACTTGTTGACGTTATGTGCGCTCGTGCTTGCTATTGCGATTGTGGTCGACGACGCGATTGTGGTCGTCGAGGGTGTGCATGCCAAGCTTGACCAAGGTTATACATCTGCCCGTCTGGCTTCTATCGATGCCATGAATGAATTGGGTGGTGCTATCGTATCTATTACGCTGGTCATGATGGCCGTATTCGTTCCGGTAAGTTTCATGGGAGGTACAGCAGGAACATTCTATCGTCAGTTCGGTATGACTATGGCTATCGCTATCGGTCTGTCCGCATTGAACGCATTGACTTTGAGTCCGGCTTTGTGCGCCGTTCTTCTGAAACCTCACAAAAAAGAAGATGGAACAACGGAAGACTCCACATTGAAAGAACGTATGAAAGTAGCCTATACGGCAGCCCATACAACTATGATCAACAGATATACCGAAGCTATCGGAAAGATGTTGCATCCGGGAATTACACTTACTTTGACGCTTATTGCCATTCTCGGCATGATCTTTGGTTTGTTCAGTATCAATCCGATAGTCACTGCAATTTTCGTAGTGCTTAGTATTCTGGCACTGATCGGAATGAGTACGAAGAAGTTTAAAAACAGATTCAACGATACATACGAATCAATCCTGAAACGTTATAAGAAACGAGTACTGTTCTTTATCCAGAAGAAATGGTTGTCTATGGGATTAGTTGTCGCTTCCATTGCGATACTTGTATTCTTCATGAACACCACTCCGACAGGTATGGTGCCTAATGAAGATACCGGAACGCTGATGGGAGCAGTGACATTACCTCCGGGTACTTCCCAAGACCGTTCTGAAAAAATCCTGGCACGTGTAGACAGTCTGATCGCTTCCGATCCTGCGGTATTGTCACGTACCATGATTTCCGGATTCAGCTTTATCGGTGGCCAGGGACCATCATACGGTTCTTTCATCATCAAACTGAAAGACTGGGACGAACGTTCCATGATACAGAATTCAGACGTTGTAGTCGGTTCCTTATATATGCGTGCACAAAAGATTATCAAAGAAGCACAGGTATTGTTCTTCGCTCCTCCTATGATCCCGGGTTACTCGGCATCTACGGATATTGAGGTCAATATGCAAGATAAGACCGGTGGTGATCTGAACAAATTCTTCGATGTGGTTAATGATTATACGGCAGCACTGGAAGCACGTCCGGAAATCAATTCGGCAAAGACTTCCTTCAACCCGAATTTCCCGCAATACATGATTGACATTGATGCGGCAGCTTGTAAAAAAGCTGGCATCAGCCCGAGCGATATCCTCACTACTATGCAAGGATATTACGGAGGTTTGTACGCATCCAACTTCAATCGTTTCGGTAAGATGTATCGTGTTATGATTCAGTCAGATCCGTTATCACGCAAAAACCTGGAATCTTTAAAAAATATCAAGGTGCGTAATAGTGCAGGCGAGATGGCCCCGATTGCCCAGTTCATTTCTGTGGAGAAAGTATATGGTCCGGATATTATTAGTCGTTTCAACCTTTATACCTCTATGAAAGTAATGGTAGCTCCGGCAAGTGGTTATACATCCGGTCAGGCATTGACGGCTCTTGCCGAAGTTGCTCAAGAAAACCTGCCTACCGGTTATACGTATGAACTAGGAGGTATGGCGCGTGAAGAGGCTCAAAGTAGCGGAAGTGCTACCGGACTGATTTTTGTACTCTGTTTTGTATTCGTTTACTTATTGTTGAGTGCACAGTACGAAAGTTACATTCTTCCATTGGCCGTATTATTATCCATTCCGTTCGGTCTATTAGGCAGTTTCCTGTTTGTGAATGGTGTAAGTGCTATCGGTAATATTTCAGCATTGAAGATGATTCTGGGTACGATGTCAAACAATATCTATATGCAGATCGCGTTAATCATGTTGATGGGTCTGTTGGCGAAGAATGCCATCTTGATCGTAGAGTTCGCCCTAGATCGTCGCAAGATGGGTATGAGTATCACTTGGGCAGCTGTATTGGGTGCCGGTGCTCGTCTCCGCCCGATTCTGATGACATCATTGGCGATGGTAGTCGGTTTGCTTCCGTTGATGTTTGCCTTCGGTGTAGGTGCCCACGGTAACCGTACACTAGGTACTGCCTCTATCGGTGGTATGTTAATCGGTATGATTTGCCAAATTTTCATCGTTCCTGCCTTGTTTGTTATCTTCCAGTATCTGCAAGAGAAAGTTAAACCGATGGAATGGGAAGATATTGACAATGCAGATGCCGTAACAGAGATTGAACAATACGCTAAATAATGAAATTCGATATGAAGAAACAGATTCTATATATGTTGTGCGCAACTGCTCTCTTGAGCAGCTGCCACATCTATAAGTCGTATGACAGA
>JAEVYT010000009.1 GCA_023392615.1 Bacillota bacterium
CTGTTATAAATGGTTACGAATGTAACCCATTAAAGCCGAAGGCTTTGCCCCGCAGGGCAAGAGGGAAGAACAGGACTTGTCCGGTTCCCTCTTGCTTAATTCAGCCGAATTAACGATGCGGGGTAGCAGCGTTGTTTCGGATGAATGCGGAGCCATTAACAGGGGGCATAAATGAAAATAAAAGCCCCCGCATTTGCGCCATTCCGCGTTAAATTGAAAAAGCGGAATCATTGACAGGGAACAGACCTTTAGAGTGCGCTTTCGATGTATTTGAATGTCTGGAAATCCATATGTTGGCGCACAAACTCCCGCACATCATTCGTCCGGTAATAGGTTTTATGACCTATCATAAAGTAAGGGAGCTTCCCGCTTGTCCGGTAGCGTTGGAGTGTCCGGTAACTTACTTTCAGAAGAAAGGCTAAGTCTTGATTGTCGAGTAGTTTCTCGTCAGGCTCGAATACCTCTTTGGTGTTGATAAGCGATTTAAGGTCTGCCCCTATATCGTTCAACTTCTTGGATAGCTTTTGCATCCATTTCTCAAAATCTTCATTGTCTATATACATGATTTGCTTCGTTTTTAAGTTTTACAATCTTGTTTTTCAATGCATTGATGAAGCAAAGGACGGCAGAACGAAGAAGCAGAAAAAGGGGAGTAGCTAACTACTCCCCCGAATTTTTTTGATAACAAGCTATTAATTAGCCTATTGCAAAACGGTTATTTTTCATCTTGTTTATTTCCATCCTCTTTTTCTTTGCGGATTATGAGATTACGAAGGAAGTCAATGGCTTTTGTCCGATTAAATGGTTTACGGTCGAAGACCTTTTCCTGTTGGTCGTAGATACTGCCGAAACTGCAATTAAAGACCTTTTCAAAAGCATCTGCAATTTGAATCAAGTGTGCGGGCTTTCCGTTCCGTTGAAACACCTGCTTTGTCAAAAACAGAGCAATCACTATTTCTGCTAAAGCAATAATCCCCAAGCCTTTCGACTTGGGGATTATATGCAGGTCGGATTTGAATGTAGGTTCGCCTGCTTGTCGGAACTGTTCGGGATGCCGAATTTTAAGACATAGAAGCTCCTGTTCGGAGTTGATGAAAGCGATTGCCTTTTGAATATATGCTTTTTTCAAGGCATTTTTCCCCCTGCCCGTAAAGAGGTGCTGACCCTGACGAATCCAACTCGATGCGGGTAAGATTCAATCTCCGAATGGATTTTTCATAATGCGGTTCGGACTGACTGAGGGTTCCGACTTGCACTACAAAATCTACATAGGCATTCTGCATTTCTTCGTTTGCAACTACTGAAGTATCAGATAACAGACTGACAAACTTCGTTTTAAAAATTTCATTCATAAGCATAAAATTTAATTGTGATTATTGATTCAGACCGAAGTCCGGTTCTATGCTGTATGATGTTTTTTAGGAATTTACACGCAATGCCAATAGCTTAATAGATAAGGATTATTTTTCTTTTATAGGAATCCATATTTCACTATATGCAAAGTCTTTTTTTAACTCATCCATTTTTGTAAAAGAGAACGAGGGTTTGTCAATCAGTTCGTAATTGGATGACAGAAGCCATTCTGAGTAAATTCTTGCCCAAGTCTGCTGCAAAGTTGAAGGAAATAAACCCTCGTTTGGGAATACTGCCCACAAACCTGCTTCAACGGGTAATTTTTCTAATTGCTTACTCATTTCCCTAGTAGACATCACGCCAATCATATGGGTTAAATCACCCTCTTCTTTCATAAACTTTGCATCGGCATCATAAGAAATATTCAATATTTCATATGGTGCAATATTCTGAAGCTCAAGCATTTCCTTCTTCTGCTCTTCTGTAATACTTTGTATAAGTTTTACAACCTCTTTGTTAACTCCTTCAAATTGCATCGGTATTCGTTTACTTATCCCGAACAAATTAAATGACGGTTTGTTTTCGATTCTAAATTCCATGGTAATTCCTCCTGTAACAACTATTTTAAATGAAAATTTAGGGAACATTTTACTTCTCTTTTTCTTGATTACATCCGATGGCAAAAGCCCACTCCATTTCTTAAATGCGCGGGTAAATCCGTCTGTTGACTCATAACCATACTTGAAAGCCACATCAATAACCCGTTCCCCTGCCAGTAAATCTTTATTAGCTTCCGACAATCTTCTGTTTTTAATATATTCACTAAGCGTCGTTCCTGATAGGTAAAAGAATACTTTTCGGAAATGAAAATCAGAAACCCTTGCATAGTCAGCAACCGATTCAAGTGATATTTCATCGGTCAGATGCTCTTCTATATAATCAATCACTCGGTTTAATTCTCTTAACATATTTCTCTATTTTATTTTATTGCGACAAAGTTACGGTTACTTTTCTTCTCTCAACCGACTCTTTTTTACCAATTTAATCGGATTAACAAAAGAATGGGAAAGAAGTAACAAAAAAAAGAATTTGAGATAGATCGTTTTTTATATCCTTTCAGTAATCTGCTTTTCCAAAGATTCCAGTTTATGGGAAAGGATTTCCATATCTTGTGAGATTTTCTCTTTTGTTATTT
>JAEVYT010000013.1 GCA_023392615.1 Bacillota bacterium
GTGGAGGTGCTGCCGGTGCTGCCCGACGACATCGAGGTGGACCTCAACCCCGCCGACGTGCGCGTGGACGTGTACCGCTCGAGCGGCCCCGGCGGCCAGTGCGTGAACACCACCGACTCCGCCGTGCGCCTCACGCACCTCCCCACGAACATCGTGGTGACGTGCCAGAACGAGAAATCCCAGCTGCAGAACAAGGAAGCGGCGTTCCGCGTGCTCAAGGCGAAGCTCTACGAGCGCGAGGAGCAGAAGCGCCAAGAAGAGCTGGCCGAGCTGCGCGGCGACCGCATGGACAACACGTTCGGCAGCCAGATCCGCAACTACGTGCTCTATCCCTACCAGATGGTGAAGGACGTGCGCAGCGGCGTGGAGACCGGCAACGTGGACGCCGTCCTCGACGGCGACCTGGAGGAGTTCGTGATAGGCTACCACAAATGGAGGGTGTCCCAATAATGGAAGGAACCGGTATGACCGAGCTTGAACGGCGTGCTAACGACATGCGCGCCGACATCGTGCGCATGATCGCGGAGGCGGGGAGCGGGCATCCCGGCGGGTCGTTATCATGCGCCGACATACTCGCGGCGCTGTACTTCGGCGGCGTGCTGGAGCACGACCCGCGCAACCCGCAGTGGGAGGGGCGCGACCGCTTCATCCTGGCCAAGGGGCACGCGGCACCGGCGCTTTACGCCGTGCTCGCCCAGGCGGGCTACTTCCCGCGCGAGGAGCTGGCCACGCTGCGCAAGCTGGGCAGCCGGCTGCAAGGGCATCCGGACTCGAACCAGGTGCCCGGCGTGGAGGTGTCCACGGGCTCGCTCGGACAGGGGCTGTCCGTCGCGGCGGGGGCCGCGGCCGGCCTGAAGCTGGACGGCGCTCCCCAGACGGTGTTCGCGCTGCTGGGCGACGGCGAGTGCCAGGAGGGCCAGGTGTGGGAGGCCGCCATGTTCGCGGCGCACCGGCAGCTGGACAACCTCGTGGCCGTCGTCGACCGCAACGGCCTGCAGATCGACGGGCGCACCTGCGACGTGTGCGACCCCGGCGACCTGGGCGCGAAGTTCGCGGCGTTCGGCTGGGACGTGGCGGAGGTCGACGGCCACGACCTGGACGCCCTCGTAGCGGTGCTCGGGGCTGCGAAGGCCGGTCGCGACGGCAGGCCGCATGCGGTCATCGCCCGCACTGTCAAGGGCAAGGGCGTGCCGTTCATGGAAAACGAGGCGGGTTGGCACGGGAAGGCCCCGAATGCCGAACAGGCCGCCGAGGCGCTCGCCGCGCTCGAGGGCGGCGCGGGGAAGGAGTCGATCCGTGGTTAAGCTTGCAGACGGGGCCCAGGCCCAGCAGAAGAAGGCCACGCGCGCGGCCTACGGGGCGACGCTCGCCGAGCTCGCGTCCGAGGGCGTGCCCGTCGTGGCGGTGGACGCCGACCTCACGGGGTCCACGACCACGAAGAAGCTGGCCGACGCCGGTTTCGCCGACCGCCTGTTCAACTGCGGCATCGCCGAGCAGAACATGGTGGACGTGGCGGCAGGCCTGGCCATCACGGGGCACGTGGCCTTCACCGGCTCCTTCGCCGTGTTCGGCACGGGGCGCGCCTACGACCAGATCCGCAACACGGTGTGCTACAGCAACCTGGACGTGAAGATCGCCCCCACGCACGCCGGCATCTCGGTGGGCCCCGACGGCGGCAGCCACCAGATGCTCGAGGACGTGTCGCTCATGCGGGGCCTGCCGAACATGCGCGTGCTCGTGCCGGCCGACTACGCCGCCGCCCGCGCCGCGCTGCGCTTGGCCGCCGCCACGCCCGGCCCGGTGTACGTGCGCATGGGCCGCGCGAGCGTGCCGTGCGTGTACGCCGACGACGTGGAGCTGGAGCTCGGCCGCGCCTACGTGCTGCGCGAGGGCGGCGACGCCACCATCGTGGCATGCGGCGTGGAGGTGGAGCAGGCGCTCAAGGCGGCCGAGCTGCTGGCTGCAGAGGGCATCGAGGCCGAGGTCATCGACGCGTTCTCGGTGAAGCCGCTCGACGAGGAGACGATCCTCGCCTCCGTGGGCAAGACGGGCTGCGTGGCAGTTGCCGAGGAGCACAGCGTGATGGGGGGCCTCGGCTCGGCCGTGGCCGAGACGCTGGCGCGCACCTGCCCGGCACCGGCAGAGTTCGTGGGCATGCGCGACGCCTTCGGCAAATCGGGCGAGTTCGACGAGCTGATGGCGTACTTCAACCTGGATGCGGGGGCGATTGTCGAAGCTGTGAAGAAGGTTATGGCCCGAAAGCAAGTCTGATAGAATCGAGCCGTCTCAGTACATCACTATTCGAACGGAGCATTCTGTGACGAACGATACCAGCCAAGGGGTTCCTGCGCGCCAAGCCCGGCGCGGCGGCGCCCATGCGGCGCCGGCGCCTGCGCGCCAGACGGCATCGCAGCTCTCGGCGTCGCTGCCCGTCTTGGAGGTCGATGACATTCCCCAGCAGACGGGCACGCCGGTCATCACCTTCGACCACGTGACGAAAGTCTACCCCGCGCAGCCCAACAAGCCGGCGCTCAACGACATATCCCTGCAGATCTACGCGGGCGAGTTCATCTTCCTCGTGGGCCATTCCGGCTCCGGCAAGTCCACGTTCATCCGCATGCTCATCCGCGAGGTGAAGCCGACGCAGGGCCATATCTACGTGGCCGACGAGGATCTGACCACCATGCGCAATTGGCGCGTGCCGTATTTGCGCCGCAACATCGGGTGCGTGTTCCAGGACTTCAAGCTCCTGCCGAACAAGACCGTGTTCGAGAACGTGGCATTTGCGCTCGAGGTCATCGGCAAGAGCCGCCACGTCATCAAGACGCAGGTGCCCGAGGTGCTGCGCCTGGTGGGTTTGCAGGACAAGCTCAACAAGCGCCCCGACCAGCTCTCCGGCGGCGAGCAGCAGCGCGTGTCCATCGCGCGCGCCATCGTGAACCGCCCGCCGCTGCTCGTGTGCGACGAGCCCACCGGCAACCTCGACCCGCAGACGTCGCGCGGCATCATGGACCTGCTCGAGCGCATCAACCGCACGGGCACCACGGTGCTCGTGGCCACGCACGACCGCGAGATGGTGGACAACATGCGCCGGCGCGTCATCGCGCTCGACCGCGGGCACCTCACCCGCGACCAGGACCGGGGGGTGTACGGCTTCGATGTCTAGTTTCGCTTACTTCATACGCGAGTCGCTCAAGGGCTTCACGCGCAACCTCTCGACGACGCTCGGCTCCATCGTCACCATCTTCCTGTCGCTTATGATCATCGGCGTGTTCCTCGTGGGCGGCCTCGTCATAGAGAACGTGGTGTCGGGCGTGGAGAACGAGGTGTCCATCGCGGCGTACGT
>JAEVYT010000026.1 GCA_023392615.1 Bacillota bacterium
ACAGGTAACTGTGCAAAGCATCAAAGAGCTTTAACAGTAGCTATTAAGAGATCAAGACACATCGCTTTAATGCCATACACTATGGACTAAATCAAAATTGAGAGCCGTTTCATAACTTAGGTTGTGAGGCGGCTTTTTTTGGATTTTATAACTTGTTTTGCCACCGAGAGGGAAAAACAGAAAGCTGAAAAACAGAAAATCAATAAACATAATAACAACGATATCAAATTGATTAATTACATAATATGTATTAATATGGAATTATTAAACGGTTATGAATAAATATTTGAAAGGAACGTAAAGGAGTACAATTATGGATAATTCATCAGTAAGCTTGCTATGGCCTAAGGATAAGGAAAAGTACTTTTCAAAGATTCATCGAATAAACGCGGCTACGGAGACCAATCTCAGTTTAGAGGAACTATGTATTAGCATAACGAGTAATGAAAAACAATGTAAAATCATAAAAGAAATTCTGCTTAATATGTGCAACGACGAGGAGGTGATCCGATATCGACAGAATATCTTCGAAGACTTTATGGATTCAGAGGAGCTTATATCTGCGATGGACAGTATATTAAAACTTTTAGAAGAACTACAGCATGTAACGAATGAATCTTCCTCCTTCGAAGAGGCCAGATTGTGGAAGCTTTTTTCAAGATTTAAAGAGCTGGAAGCCTATGTTGATTGTGTGACTGAGATAAATCGATTAATGCGAGGACTTGATATTAAGTCAGAGGGACTTACTTCGATTCGTAATATAGTTAGTGAAATAAGCGAAGATGCAGAGTTTAAATCCCTCACTGATACAGTGAAAAATCTTGAAATTGAGATAAATGAAATTCAAAGTATTACAATAGGGATTAATCTGGATTCCTCCTTAAATCCAATTGAAGCAACACTTGTTTCTGTAAATAAGACAAGATTTATAGAACATTCTTGGTTTAAGGAATTGGTTCAACAAAAAACAGGTATGAAATATCAGGATTTCGGTAATATATCAAGAATTTATAGAATGAGTGACGATAGAAGAAACCCTATTATGAACACCTTATATAGGGAGATAGACAAGATATTAACGCCAGTGATAAATGATCTCTCAGCAGGGTTAAAGCGTTATTCTCATATAAAAGGATATTATCTCCTCGAACTGATACCGGAACTGACTTTTTATTTGGGATGTACGGGGTTACTTAAGAAACTAAAAAGTAATGGAATGCCACTGTGCAAACCTGAAATTATGAAGCTTGATGATAGAAGTTGTAGGATAAACGATATATACAATATTAATCTTGCTCTACATATGCTAAGACAAAATGATAGTCCGGCTGAAAAATTAGTGCTAAACAATGTTAGCTTTGATGAAAATGGTAGAATATTGATTCTGACCGGAGCAAACAGAGGAGGGAAAACAGTCTATACGGAAGCACTAGGGTTGGCCTTTTTATTATTCCAAGCAGGGACTTTTATTCCTGGCACGTATGCTTCGATTAGCCCTACAGATCACATACTGACTCATTTTCCGGTTGATGAAAACCAAACTGTGGAGCTGGGAAGACTGGGTGAGGAGACAAAACGTTTGAATGAAATATTTCAAGAAGCAACCAAGTTTAGCTTGGTCCTATTAAATGAATCACTTTCCAGCACAAGTTTTTCAGAAGGTTTATTTATTGCACAAGATGTTGTAAAGGCATTCAGGTATTTGGGAGCTAGAGTCATATTTAATACACATATGCATGAACTTGCATCCTATGCTGATAGGATGAATAAGGAAGTTTCAGGAGATAGTAAAATTATTAGTATGATTACAGGGCTGGTAAAAGGGGAACGTTCTTATATTATTATACCGGGAGAACCAACAGGAAAGAGTTACGCGATGGATATCGCACACAAATTTGGTATAAGCTATGAGCAGATTTTAGATACCATCAATAAGAATAACTCTTAATCTATGCTATTGCGATTATATACATAAGTAAAAATCTGATATACGGTTATTATAACTTCTTTCATATAATATATTAGTTACAAGATAGTCTCTGTAAAAGGAATATGGATATTTTCGTGGTTCCTTTGGAAAGAAGTCAAGATGGAACGTAAGAAAATTGTAATTAATATTGCTATTATTGGGTTGTTTTTTATACTCTTCGTGGTGTGGGAGCAGAATTTTATACATAGAGCATTACCAACATCAACTACACCATCATTAAAGAATAACAAATTTTATTTAATTACAACGGATAATCAAGATGAATTCTGGAAGTATATTAATGAAGGGGCATCGGATATGGCGTCACTTACCGGGGTTAAATACTTTTGGAAATATCCGGACGAGAGGAACCCCCAAAAGCAAATAGAGGTTATTAATGAAGCGATTAAGCAAGGCGCTAGTGCGTTGTTGATATCTGCGGATGATACTAGAAAGTTATCGGGAGTTGTTGAAGATGCTAAGGCGAAAGGGATAGAGGTAATCTATGTGGATGCCCCAGCAACGGAGGAGGCAGTTACGACACTGTCAACAAATAACTACGAAGCGGGCATTGCAGCAGGGGAAAAAATGATTTCCTATCTGAAAAAGAAAAAAATCGAGTCAGGATCAATTGGTATTATTACATTCAAAGATAAAGTGACGGAATCGGAGAGGGAGAAAGGATTCCGTGACGCTTTAGCAAAGGAACCCCAATATCAAATTGTTCCAACGATATATTCAGGAACTTCTCCTGAATCAGCGGAGGTTAAGGCTGAACAATTAATGAGTACACGTGACGATTTAGTAGGTTTATTTGCAACAAATGAACCCACGAGTGAGGGTGTTGGCAAAGCGAATAGCGATGTTAAAAATAAGTATACTGTTGTAGGATTTGACAAATCTGAGAAAACAAAAGAATTATTAGATGCGGGTAGCATAGATGTAATCATAGAACAAAATCCATATACTATGGGGTACGTTGGGATGGCTGAGGCTATCGCTGCAGTTCTCGGAAAAAAAACAGGGCCGAATTTTTTTAATACCGGGTTTAATATATTAGAGAAGTAATGGAATATATATTATAGAAGATCATTTCATATAGTTATATGAGATATATAACATTGATTGGAAGGCTGGTTAAGATGAGGCAAAAAAAAATAATTATAAATATTGCTATAATCGCGTTGGCATTTATGTTGTTTGTTATATGGCATCATTCTTGCCTAGAACCTTCCACAAAGACGAATGCATCCAATGTAAAATATTATAAAGTATATCTAATAACAGTAGATAAAGGATTTCAATACTGGGGAATGCTTAATCAAGGAGCATCCGATATGGCAAAACTGGTTGGGATACAGTACATATGGGATGCACCTGAGGTTAGGAGTACAAAGGAACAAATTGAGATTATTAATAGAGCAGTTGAAAATGGAGCAGATGCCTTATTAATTGCAGCGGATGATCCTAGAAATATATCTGGTGCAGTTGAGGATGCAAAAGCTAGGAATGTAAAGGTAATCTATGTTGATTCCCCTGCCTATGAAGAGGCAGTCACAACACTGACGACAGATAATTATGCAGCCGGTGTAAAGGCAGGGCAGACCATGATATCACTACTTAATAATGAAGGAATCAAAAGTGGAGCCATCGGAGTCATTAATCTGGCGGATAAAGCCAATACCAAGTTAAGGGAAGATGGGTTTAGAAAAGTGATTGAGGAGGATGGAAGATTTATAGTTCCACCCGCAACCTATACAGCTACCGATAAACCGGAAGAGACTCAGGTTGCAGCTGAGAAGCTGATTAATGATACCAAGGATTTGGTGGCTCTATTTGGAGCTAGTGAAGGAACAAGCATTGGCGTGGGTAATGCTAACAAGTTATATGATAATAAATACATAACTGTGGGGTTTGATAAAACTCCGATTATTCAGAAGTTATATCGGGAAGGCAGTTTGAAGGCAATTATTGCTCAAAACCCATATACTATGGGTTATCTTGGAATGGCAGAAGCGGTAGCAGCGATATTGGGGAAGGATACCGGTCCTGATTACATTAATACGGGTGTTTCTGTAATCGGTGGTGAGTAATGAGAGAACAAAATGGATATGCTAGGATACAAGATATAATCAATATTCCGGCGCAGAGTTCGTATGTTTGAATTCTGCGTTGGATTTTTTTTACGACTTTACATAAAATTAACAAAATTATACATTCGCTTAACGCTTGTCTGATATTAGATTTCACAATGCAGAAGTTATAATTAGTACGTAATCATGTAAAGTGAATATTAAATAAAAAGGAGATGTATCATGAAAAAATTTCTATCAATTGTTTTACTAATTGCTCTGGTAGCTACCGGTTTTACTAATGTTTCGACACCTGCTTCAGCAGCAGCACTCAATGGTAAAGTAGTATTCTCCGGATCTACATCAGTTAATCCGCTCCTACAGGCACTAGGTGAGGCATTTATGAAGAAAAATCCGGGCGTTAAGATTGTAGAGCAGAACGTAACCGGTTCTGGTTCAGGTATTTCAGATGCAAAAAATCTTAATAGCGGTGTTGACTTTGGTATGTCTAGTAGAAAACTAACTAGTGATGAGGCAAACGAATTAGACAAATTTCAGATTTGCTTAGACGGACTTGCAGTAGTGGTAAATAAGAGTAATCCAATTAAAGGGATTAGTTCGGCAGGGCTATATAAGATTTATACAAAGAGCTCTTCTGCAACAAATTGGAATCAGATCAAAGGTTCCTATTCCTCAAGTGTAAAGGTTGCTCCTTTCGGACGTGAGGCAGGTTCCGGTACCAGAAGTTGTTTTGAAGATTTCTTTAAAGCAGATTATGGTGTAGTACTTCCTAGCGGATATGATGCAGCACTTGATGGATCTCTTGCAAGTACCGGTGTAATGCAGACGACTGTTCAAAAGAATAAAGGTGCCATCGGATATATGTCTTTTGGCGATATGGATGAGAGCAAGGTAAAAGCATTGATGGTAGATGGGATTGAGCCTTCCAAGTATACAGTAGCAGATGGAAGCTATCCGATTAAGAGGCCGTTCTTATTGGTATATAATAAGAAAAAGACTCTAAGCCCTGAAGCAAATGCATTCATAGATTTTGTAAAGAGTGCAGATGGTCAGGCTATTATAAGCAAAATGGGATTTGTTAAGAACGACCTTGTTAGAGTAAAGGCAAAAAAAATAAGCTTAAATAAGACTTCTATTACACTTAAACCTGGTGCAACAGCAGGGCTTTCAGCGACAGTAACTCCTTCCAATACGACAGACAAGGCAGTGACATTCACCACATCAAATAAGAAAGTTGCTACAGTAAACAACTATGGACTTGTAAAAGCAGTTGGGGTAGGAACAGCTGTTATTACGGTTAAAACGAAAGATGGTTCTAATGTAGTTCGTAAGTGTACAGTAAAAGTTATCAATCCTGTATCAAGTGTGAAACTAAACAAATCAAGTGCTTCTGTAAAAGTAGGTAAAACACTTACATTAAAAGCAACCGTTAATCCGTCAAAGGCAACAGATAAGTCGGTTACCTGGAAATCCACTAATACAAAAATTGCTACCGTGACATCCAAAGGTGTTGTTAAGGGTAAAAAAGCAGGAACGGTTACAATTACGGCTATTACTAAAGAAGGTGCAAAGAAAGCGACCTGTAAAGTAAAAGTCGTTAAATAAGAGTACATCAATCGATTGAGGTTAATGGCACTGCGTCCTAGCAGTGCCATTAACCAATTCACGAGAGGCAAAATATATAAATATCATCTCATTATACAAGGAGTATATATGAATAATAAAAGGATACATAGAAACAATAACATATTCAAAGCAATCGTTTTTTTCTTTGCGTTTATTACGTTTCTATCAGTAGTGTTGATCGGTATATTTATGGCCGCAAATGGAGGTCCCAGTATTATTAAGGTGGGTCTCAAAGATTTCCTTCTTGGAGCAGTGTGGGATTCTGCGAATGATCCGCCTAAGTATGGCATATTAAACTTTATATTGTCTTCCTTCTATTCAACTTTCTTTACTGTGTTGATAGCAGTACCGATTTCCATTCTTGTAGCGTTGGCAATTGGTCAGTTGATGCCAAAAGGTATTGCCTCTGTATTGCGGGCAATTATTAGCTTACTGGCAGGAATTCCTTCTGTAATCTATGGTTTTTTAGGATTAATTTTTGTAGTACCATTTGTTCAGAAGGTATTTGCTCTATCATCAGGTTTAACGATGCTCTCTGCGATCATTGTTTTAATCATCATGACATTACCTACCATTATTAGTGTTAGCGAAACCAGCATTAACGCAGTAAATGAAGGGTATATGGAAGCTGCTTACGCACTAGGAGTAAGAAAGGAGTTTGCGCTTTTTACTATTATAATTCCTGCAGCTCGTTCGGGGATAATGGCAGCAGTATTGTTAGGAGTAGGAAGAGCAATCGGAGAGACGATGGCGGTGATGATGGTTGCTGGCAATATTCCACAGGCACCTTCTATGCTTAAACCTGTCCGATTTCTGACAACTGCGATTGTTACTGAAATGTCCTATGCTACAGAGCAAACAAGAGGTGTTTTGATCGGAATTGGGTTGATACTATTTGTATTTGTTTTTATTATTAATTCCGTATTTCGTTATTTTATTAAAAAGGCGGGTAGGATGAATGGATAAAAATTTATATAAAAGACGAATTAGACCGGGTATTATTGCAATAAGAGGGTTGATTTATGCAGTTACGGCTGCTGTAATTTGTATGGTCGTTGCAATTATTATATATCTTATTGTAAAAGGACTACCCTATATCAATTGGAATTTCCTAACTACAGCACCATCACGTCTGGATGAAACCTACGGAATTGCGCCTATGATCATTAATACTTTATATACCGTATTGCTTACCCTGATTGTATCAATTCCGGTTGGTATTGGTACAGCAATTTATCTTGCTGAATATTCCAAGCCCGGTAAAATTATCGATGCTTTTCGATTTTCGATCGAGATTTTAGCAGGCATCCCTTCAATTGTATATGGATTGTTTGGTCTTGCATTCTTTGTTAACACCTTTCGTATTGGCAGTAGTAGCGGGTCCATGCTGGCGGGTGCACTAACCTGTACTTTAATTGTATTGCCAACGATGATACGAACTACGGAGGAAGCCTTGCTTCAAGTCAATCCGACGTACAGAGAGGCAGCCTATTCTCTGGGAGCTTCTAAACTACATATTATCCGCACGATTTTACTGCCCGGAGCTTTACCGGGGATTGTAGTAGCTGTAATACTCAGTGTAGGAAGAGTGGTCAGTGAGTCTGCAGCTTTACTTTATACCGCCGGTATTGATTATAATATGCCTGTCAACTATTTGAAGCACGTAACAGAGCCTGGAGCAGGGTTGACTGTTCAGTTGTATCTATATGCTACAGAAGGCGGATCTCCTGATTGGGTGCCTTATGCTATGGCCACAGTATTAATTATTTTAGTCTTTATAATAAACATGATGGCTAATATAATAGCAGGTTTATTCAAAAAGAAGGTGAGTGTAAAATAATGAGTATTATTACTACAAAACATTTAAATCTAAATTACGGAGATAAGAAAGCTCTGAATGATATCAATATAGAGATACAAAAAAATGAGATTACAGCATTGATTGGTCCATCTGGCTGTGGAAAATCAACATTTTTAAGAGTGATTAACCGCATGAATGATACAATCGCGAATTGTAAAGTGAGTGGAGAGGTGATTTACGATAATATCAATATCTATGATAGGGATGTTGATCCTATGCTGATACGTAAAAGAATTGGTATGGTATTTCAAAAGCCCAACCCTTTCCCCTTATCCATATATGACAATATCGCATATGCTCCCAAGTATCATGGTGTAAAGAAAAAGGAATTGGATGAAGTGGTAGAAAGTAGCTTAAGAGCAGCGGCTCTGTGGGATGAGGTGAAAGACTCTTTGAATAAAAGTGCCTTGGCATTATCCGGTGGTCAGCAGCAGCGATTATGTATAGCGAGGGCAATTGCTCTAAATCCGGAGGTGATACTGATGGATGAAGCCACAAGTGCTCTAGACCCTATCTCTACCTATAAGATAGAAGATCTTCTAGCGGAGATAAAGAAAATCTACACTGTTATTATTGTTACACATAATATGCAGCAGGCCTCGAGAATTGCAGATAAAACTGCCTTTTTTCTTCTAGGTGACCTTGTGGAATTTAATTCTACCAAAACAATATTTTCAAATCCTCAGAATAAAAAAACATTGGATTATGTGAGTGGACATTTTGGCTGATAGCATGTGTACCAAAATTCAGGTTGCATAATAATGCGAATTGTCGTATATTAGAGTTGGTTCATCCACTATACTATTAGTGGTGATGTACTGTGTTTGACTTGGAACATTCAGTTATTATCAAACAGTAGGAGGTACCAACATGGTGTCTATGAAGGACATCGCTGTCGCATGTGGAGTGTCCGTTGCAACCGTAAGCAAAGCTTTGAATGGACATAAGGACATTGGGGAAGAGACAAAAGAGAATGTCAAAAGAACAGCGAAGGAGATGGGGTATTTTCCAAACTCATCAGCCAGAGCATTAAAAATGAATAAAAGTTATAACTTGGGAGTGTTATTTGTTGACGCATCGCGTAGTGGATTGACCCATAACTATTTTGCCTGTATCCTAGAGAGTTTCAAGATAACGGCAGAAACACATGGATATGATATTACGTTTATTAATGGAAGCAAACAACGTAAGGACAGAATGTCTTATGTTGATTGCTGTAAACATAAAGGCGTGGATGGAGTTGTTATAGCCTGTATTGACTTTGACGATCCGGAGGTAACCGAATTGATTCAAAGCAATATCCCCATTGTTACAATTGATTATATGTTCAATAATCGCATAGCAATAATGTCTGATAATATAAAAGGCATGAGGGATCTGTTTCAATATATCTATGATTTGGGACATCGAAAGATAGCCTATATTCATGGTGAGAGCAATCTAACCGTAACGAAAAATCGTCTGGCCAGTTTTTATAATATAGCAGAATCACTGGGTGTGGATATTCCTGATGAATACATTGCAGAGGCGCCTTATCGTAATACGGAGCTGACGTCTCAGGTAACGGCACAGATGTTAAATCTGAGTGATCCGCCGACGTGCATTATGTTTCAGGACGATTTTGCAAGTATTGGTGGTATAAATATAATTAAATCACGTGGACTATCGATTCCGGAGGATATCTCAGTGGCGGGATTTGATGGAATTCAGGTGGCAAAATTTATAGATCCTGTTCTTACTACGGTCAACCAAGCTACCGGTGAGATGGGTAAAATTGCTGCGGAGAAACTGATTTCATTAATTGAAAAACCGAAACTTACATTAATTGAACAAATAGTAATCCCAGGAGAACTAGATAAGGGAGCTTCGGTAAAGCGGTTATCATAAATAAAAATTATAAAAAGCATCGATCAATACCTCAAAACTAGGTATTAATCGATGCTTTTTAAATTGACTACTTAATTATACTTAAATATTCTTTACGTTAATCATTCTTTTATGATTGGACTTGCAATTATTAAGAAATATTAACCAAATATTGAGTCCATTTGTAAAAAAGAGAAATTGATAAGATTATTATCTTCCCTAGAAGGGCTGTTGGTGATATAATCAAGCTAACCGACTTTATAATATTCTAGTCTAGCCGAAGATTTGAGACGAAAATTGGTTCCATTGATCTTATAAATTCTTTAAGGAGTTCGATATTATGATCCGAAAATTAAAACTCAGAGGAGCATTGAGGTTATATTTGCTGTGGCCGATAATTTTGACTGCGTTCTTGTTATGCATGAATCTGAGCGTTTATGCTATAAATAAAGATGCTGCGATTGTCTCAGTGTTATTTACTGTACTATATTTTATATTCGCCATGGCAATCTACTATTCTAAACGTAATTCGATTGCATCCGAACTAGTCCGTTATGCGATGGATTACGGACAGGTTCAAAAGAAGCTTCTAAAAGAATTGCATCTTCCATATGCAATACTCGATTTAGAAGGAAAGCTTCTATGGGGAAATGATGAGTTTATGGATATTGTTCATGAGAAGTCGATATCCATGCATTCCATTACAAAATTAATTCCTGAGATAACACCGGAGGTGCTACCACAAAAAGAAAAAGACGAGATTATGCACATTTCATTTCAGGACCATAATTATATGGTACTATTGCGCAAGGTGGTTACTCCGGATTTTGATGAGGATATGGAACAGAGTCTTGAGGACACGGAACGTATCTGGAATGATCGAAATGCTTTAATAGCAATGTTTTTGTATGATGAGACTGATAATATCAACTTACGGAAAGAAAATAAAGAACAGAAACAGATTACCGGTTTATTATATATCGATAATTATGAAGAGTCGTTAGAAAATATCGATGAAGTAAGACGTTCTCTATTAACTGCGCTGGTAGACCAAAAGATTAATAAGTACATGCAGAGTATCGATGCTATTATTAAAAAATTAGAAAAAGATAAATATATCTTTGTTTTTCAACAAAAATATCTTCCGGATCTTCAGGCAAACAAATTCTCCATCCTTGAAGAAGTGCGTGGAATTAATATGGGAAATGAAATGTCCGTAACCATCAGTATTGGGCTGGGTGTGAATGCAGATACCTATGCGAGCAGCTATGAACTGGCAAGAGCAGCAATCGATTTGGCACTCGGTAGAGGCGGAGACCAGGTGGTAATTAAAGACAAGGATAAAGACAAGATATCATATTATGGTGGAAAAAGTGTATCCGTAGAAAAGAGTACCCGTGTTAAAGCAAGGGTAAAGGCGCATGCCTTCCGAGAATTTATTGAGGGTAAAGATAATGTAGTTATCATGGGTCATAAAATTGGTGATGTTGATTCCCTAGGATCAGCGATTGGTGTATACAGAATTGCGAAGAATTTTAATAAAAAAGCACATATTGTAGTGAATGAGGTTACTTCCTCCCTACGCCCGATGATTAATAAATTTATCGGTAATCCAGATTATGATGAGGATATGTTTATTAAAAATGAAAAAGCAAGGGACATTGTGGATAGTAATACATTGCTAGTTATCGTAGATGTTAACCGCTCCACGTATGTTGAGTGTCAGGATTTACTGGATTATACCAAGACTGTGGTAATCTTTGACCATCATAGACAGACTAAGGATGCAATAGATTTTGCTGTGTTATCCTATGTTGAGCCTTATGCTTCTTCAACCAGTGAGATGATTGCGGAAATTATGCAATATATCGGAGGTAATTTAAAATTAAGACCAATTGAAGCAGATGCATTATATGCAGGTATCATGATTGATACAAATAATTTCCTGACCAAAGCAGGTGTCAGGACATTTGAGGCCGCTGCATATCTTCGTCGAAACGGAGCGGATGTAACGAGAATTCGAAAGTGTTTCAGAAGTGAGATTTCAGACTTTAAGATTAAAGCAGATGCGATTAGTAGCACAGAGGTTTATCTGAAGCATTATGCAATTACTGTTTGTGCTAGCTCAGATGTAGACAGCCCTATGGTGATTGGTGCACAGGTAGCAAATGAGCTTTTAAACATTACGGATATTAAGGCATCCTTTGTATTTACCAAATACAATGATAAGATATACATTAGTGCCAGATCAATTGATGAAGTAAATGTTCAAGTGATTATGGAGAAATTCGGAGGAGGCGGTCATTTGAGTGCAGCCGGCTCCCAGTTAGTTAATACTACAACAAAAGAAGCTATCATTAAAATTAAAGCAACGCTGGACGAGATGACTCGCGAAGGTGAGCTGTAAAGGAGAGAAATTAATGGAAGTTATATTATTACAAGACGTAAAGGCTCTTGGTAAAAAGGGTGAAATAGTAAAAGTAAACGATGGTTATGCGAGAAACTTCATATTCCCAAAAAAGCTGGGTGTTGAAGCTACCAAGCAAAATTTATATGATTTGAATAATCAGAAAGCGGCTGAAGCAAAAAAACAAAAGGAAATTCTAGAGGAAGCGCAGGCCTTATCAAAGAAGATTGAAGAATTCAATATAAAATTATCGATTAAAGCAGGTGAAGGCGGGAAAACCTTTGGTTCTATATCCTCCAAAGAGGTTGCGGCTGCAGTAAAAGAACAATACGGAATCGAAATAGATAAAAAGAAGATTCAACTAAATGATACGATTAAGCATGCCGGATCCTTCACAGCAGCTGTAAAATTACATCCACAGGTAACCGCAGAGTTAAAGATTAAGGTAGATGCAGTATAAGGATAAGATCTTTAAGGGGGAATACCAATGGATGAAGCATTAATTAAAAGAGTACTTCCGCATAGCGCTGAAGCAGAGCAATCTGTAATCGGATCCATGATTATGGACAGGGAAGCCATTGTTGCAGCCTCTGAATTATTAACCGGTAATGATTTTTATGAAAAGCAATATAGTATTTTATTTGATACAATGGTTGAATTATCCAACGAAGGAAAACCGGTCGATTTGGTGACACTTCAGGATCGATTAAAGGAAAAGGATGTGCCGCCTCAGGTAAGCAGTCTGGAGTTCATTAGAGATTTGGTAACATCTGTTCCAACCTCAGCAAATGTAAAATATTATGCACAAATTGTTCATGATAAATCAATTTTACGAAAGCTGATTAAAACAGTAGAAGAAACGGCGAATGACTGCTATCTGGATAAAGAAAAACTTGAAGTGATTCTTGAGAAGACAGAAAAGCAGGTCTTTGATATCGTTCAAAATAGAGGCACCAAGGACTTTACTGATATAAAGGAAGTAGTACTTAGAACAATTGACAGTATTGAAGCAGCAGCTAAAAATCAAGGAAGTGTAACAGGTATAGCAACAGGTTTTTATGATCTGGACTATAAGACAGCAGGTCTTCAGCCATCGGATTTGATTCTGATTGCAGCGAGACCTTCTATGGGTAAGACCGCGTTTGTACTAAATATCGCAGAATATGTCGCAATTAAGTCCAATATACCGACTGTAATATTTAGTTTGGAGATGTCGCAAGATCAGTTAGTAAAGCGTGTGCTTGCGATGAACTCCAAGGTGGACTCCCAGGCACTACGTACCGGTAATCTCTCTGGCGAGGATTGGTCAAGCTTAATGGAAAGTGCAAGATCGGTGGGTAATTCCAATCTTGTAATCGATGATACTTCCGCTATATCCATTAGTGAGTTGCGTTCAAAGTGTAGAAAGTTAAAGTTAGAGAAAAATCTCGGACTTGTTATCATTGATTACCTTCAGTTAATGACCGGTAGCAAAAAATCAGAGTCCAGACAACAGGAGATTTCAGAGATTTCAAGATCGTTAAAATCTTTGGCGAGAGAAATCAATGTTCCAGTAATTGCACTATCACAGTTAAGTCGTGCAGTAGAGCAGCGTCCGGACAAACGACCAATGTTATCCGATTTACGTGAGTCGGGTGCGATTGAGCAGGATGCCGATATTGTAATGTTTATCTATCGTGATGATTATTATAATAAGGACACGGAAGAACCTGGTGTATCAGAGATAATCATCGGTAAGCAGAGAAACGGTCCGACCGGTACAGTGAAACTTGCATGGTTATCACAGTACACGAAGTTTGCAAATCTGGAGAGATAACACAATATATAGTAGTAAGAAGTGTATTAGGCAAGAAATGTAGAAAAGGGGAACCTATTTATGGGTTTCCTTTTTTTATGTCGATAAGTTATATGTAAATATGTGGAAATTATATTGCATTTGAAAGTTGCTATGTTATAATGTAAAAAGTGGAAAATAAATACATATTCAGGGAGGGCAAACGAGTGGAAGAAGTTAGGTATATGATTTCTGAGGCTGCAAAGCGGGTAGACGTAGAGTCTCATGTACTCAGATACTGGCAGAAAGAGCTTGCTCTACCGATTTCACGTAATGAGATGGATCAGCGTTATTATAAGGAATCGGATATTGAGTTGCTGAAAAAAATAAAACTTATGAAAAAGCAAGGGTTTGGATTGAAAGCCATTAAGATGTTCATTGAAAATGAAAGCTTACCAGATTCACTTGAT
Source organism: Bacillota bacterium (assembly GCA_023392615.1). Classification (GTDB taxonomy): domain Bacteria; phylum Bacillota; class Clostridia; order Lachnospirales; family Lachnospiraceae; genus Mobilitalea. Next base: position 14,067 of record JAEVYT010000026.1, read on the forward strand.
GCTAATACTGATATACAGAACCGTGATATGCAGAAAGGGGATAATAAGGAGGATAAGGATATAGACATGATACAGGAGGACAAGCTTATAGATAAGGAAGAAAGGACAGGCCTGGTTACCGAGGAAGGCAGACAGGAATTAAAGCCACAGCCCGAAACAAAAATGGAGCAGTTCAAATCCATCATGAATAATATTATTCTTGATGCACTAAAGGAGAACAACGGAACATTAACGGGTGAGATTAATTCCCATGTTACAGAAAATGTAGTACGAGAGATGAGTTATCTCATGAGAGTCCAGGAGGAAAAGGAAGAAGAGCGCTTTAAGAAATTCGACGCCACCCTTCGTGAATATCAGAGAAGCAAAATGTTGGCAGCAGCCAGTGTGGATAAAAACAGAAGAAAATCAAAGTTCTTTCAAAAAAATAACGTAAAGATTTAAGTATACAATAAAACAAACAAAAAGAGGATATAACAAAACCATTAAATTAGAACTTAGTGGTTTTGCTATATCCTCTTTTTATGTATCATATTATTGTGCAGAAATTGCACTTGTAGGACATGTGTCAGCACATGCGCCACAATCGATACAAGTAGCAGCGTCGATTTCATAATGAGAAGCGCCTTCGGAAATAGCACTTACTGGGCAGTCGCCTGCGCAAGCGCCACAGCTAATACATTCATCGCTAATAACGTAAGCCATTGTAATTACCTCCTTTTTAAACAATCGATTACATTTTAATATATGCTAGTGATTTATGCAAGTAAATTCTAGTACTTTATTGTGGTAAACACGAAATTTGACTCCTTGACGGTTTGAATACGTTGGAATATAATAAGGCATAGCCATGGGTTTATAATACATTGGTAACTACAAAATTAACATAAATTAAAGGAGGATTTAACATGTCAATAACTAAGGATATGACTATTGCGCAGGCAATTTCTACTAATCAAAATATTATACCGGTACTTTTAGATATTGGTATGCATTGTCTTGGTTGTCCTTCTGCACAGGCAGAGACATTAGAAGAAGCAGCTATGGTTCACGGATTAGATCCAGAAGAATTAATGAATCGTATTAAGGCTGAGATTGGTGAATAACTCCAAGTCAAACCATTATTAAACAAATGAAAGAGGCTGATGTGAAAGGGTTTCCTTTTGCATCAGCCTCTTCTTTTACATTACAGATAATACCTGTAAAGCGTGACTTTTAACGATTATTTCATAATGTTCCTCGTAATAAGTGGAGCTGGCATAAGTAAATCGCTCTACCTTTCCGAATTCAGATATAATATTGCAGATTTTATTGAATTCCTCCGGAGTATGATCAGAGATGCTGATTACCAAGTAGTAAATTGAAGTAACCGGATTCTTATATAAGGTATTGATACCATGATAGGTTCCAAGCATAATATTAGATAATTCAATAACTTCTTTCAGTGAACGGAAGGAATAAATCTTAACTAATTTGGCGATAGGTGATGTGCCTGGTTTTTCCGGGGCTTCGTTGGTGTCGATTTCAGCTGTTTCGATTACGTCCTCTTTTGCGTTATCTTCATTCTCTTCAGATAAATCATCTTCAGACTGATCAAAACAATTGATTATCTCATCAGCATAGGACTCCTCTTCATCATCCTCATTTTCATGATCACCATGAACGTTAAAGGAGGAAAACTTTGAAAAGCGAGTATCTAATTCATCAGGATCTTCTACTTTGGTTATCACTAAGATAAGGCATTCAGTAGAAACCGGTATCGCTTCTATCATAAGTGGAATATCATCCACCTCAAAACCGAACTCATAAAAAGCTTGTTGAATCATATCACGGAATAATGCTTTTGCTTTTTCAGTACCATATGCAAGCTCACTAATCTTTAACTCACGGTCTATTAAATCACTTTTATTCAAGGTACATCTAATCTGATTGTCACTAATTTTTTCTATCTTCATAAAGTACACCCCTTTCTAAAAGGAACTGATTGACGCAACACGTAACCATCCATTGGTGTAAAAAAAGTATAATTTAAAAAAGTTGTAAAGTCAATATGCCCCAGTGCTAAATTTGTATTTTATAGGTTTCTATATATTACAGTAAAATACATGATTTGACATCGTTAATTCCTACAAAAAGTCTAGAAAAGTTTGTGAAAAAGATCAATAGAAAATTAGTTGATGTATTACCATTATTTGTATATAATTAAGTTGACTTAAATCTGCTTTAGTATTGATAGGAAAGGAGAGAATGCAACAGGAAATCTGGTTTCAAAAATATCAAATCTTAGGTTTAATTGGCAAAGGAGGCAGTGCCAAGGTATTTCTTGCAGAACACGTCAAATTAAAATCACTTCGTGCAATCAAGTTTATTTCTAAAAATCATCCCCTATACGATTTACAATTGAAAGAAGCATTTGTATTAAAAAATCTGAAACACTCTGGTATTCCTATTATCTATGATATTGAAGAAAATGAAGATGGTTCCTATATTATTGAACAATATCTGGAAGGGAATACTCTAAAAGATACGATATTGCAAAATGGCCCACTTCGGGAAAATATTATCATCAACCTAGGACTTCAATTATGCGATCTATTACAGTATCTCCATTCAATTGAAAGGCCAATTTTGTATCTAGATTTAAAGCCAGAGAATATTATTCTATGTGAAGGAAGTCTCAAGCTGGTTGACTTTGGTAGTGCGTTGTATATGGATGAAACACAGTCTGATGCACACTATTATGGTACGAACGGGTATGCAGCTCCGGAATTATATACGAATCAGCACATTGATGAACGCTGCGGTGTGTATGGAATTGGATGCCTGTTATATTATATGGTAACCGGACAATCAATAAGACAACTTGGATCAAAGAAAGAGCATATCGATTATACTGGTGCATGCTCTAAGAAACTGAAGAAGGTGATAAGTCGTTGCCTCAGATTTTATCCTTCTCAAAGATATGCTTCGGTTATCAAGCTTAATGCAGGATTATTAGAATTAAAAAAACATATCAAGTATCAAGCAGAATTAAGTCAGACGATTACAATTGCAATTGGTGGTTCACATCCTTATATCGGAGTGACTCATATGGCTTTCCGTTTAGGTAAGTATTTAATAGGAACCAAGGCAAGCTGCCTCTATCATGAAAAAAATGATACGGGAAGTGTGTGGTCATTAAAATGTGTCAGTGATAAGGTTGACATTATTAATGGAATTTACATAATAGAAGGAATACCTATGGTTCCTGCTCACTTAAACGTAGAGATAAAAAAAGAGGATTATAGTTATGTTATTCAGGATTATGGATGTGTGACCGAAGATAATCAGGCGCAGTTTTTATCGGCGGATATAAAGCTGTTCCTTCTAGGAGCCAAGCAATGGGAAATTGATTCGGCGATAAAGAAAATTCAAACGTTTTCAGATCATAAGGAAGTTCGTTATCTATTTAACTATATGAATGGAAAGCAATTTCAAGAGATAATGAGACAACTACCTATGATAAATGGTGATCGAATTCCATACGAGCCCGATCCGTTTGCGACGATTACTCATCAGAACGGATTAGAATTATTCAGAGCAATTCTCATGAATTAAATGGACCTGTTCTGTTATTATATGGGATGTGAAAGGGGGGATTCCTTTAAATAAGAGAAGTAGGAATCATGGATGGAATAAGCTTTGCCGGCCGATGGGCAGAGAGATAATCGGACTAATCGGCAGCCATCATGGTGTGGGCGTTACTTTTACCGGGCTGATGCTCGCGTTTTATATGGGAGAGGAACTGGGTAAGAGAACAGCGTACCTAGAATGTAATTCGCATCATGATATGGATTTAATCCGTTGCGCTTATGATTGGAATAATGAAGATGAGAAGTCGTTCACCTTTCACCGGGTAACCTGTTATTCTGAGGTGACTTCGAATCAGATTGCAAATATCATGAATGAAGATTATGAGTGCATGATTCTAGACTTCGGTACAGCTTATAAGAGTAATAGAGAAGAATTATTAAGATGTAATACAAAGTTTGTAGTAGGCGGAAGGACTTCCTGGGATATTCAAAAGCTTTTGGATTTTGTAGGAGAAGTAGAGAATTTAAGTGATATCACCACTTGGAAGTACTTAGTACCTATGGCAAATGAAAAACATGTAAGAAAGTTAAAAAAAGAGTTACAAACAGAGGTCCTAGCCGTACCATTTATCGAAGAACCGGTAGGGCCCTCTAAGACCATCAACCGTTTTTGGGAAAGGGTTTTCCGTGGTGATAGATAGCTACAGGAGTCGTTTTGGAAAGGATAAGTATAACATATCACAATGAACTTCTTATCCGAAAAAGCATAGGAGTAATACGTTAATGAAGAATTCTAGCACCCGATTCCTGATACACACAACGTAACCCTGAATAAAATATGGTGTAGTGGTTAAGCTTTGTATAAAGACAAACACAGTAGCAATTATAATCTGATAACTGACTTAAAAGCCCTCTATACTTTTTTAGTTAGTTGACTTGAGTAAAGTTAAAACTGTGATGTCTGGTAGTAAATCTGGGATGGTTTATTAGGAGGCCTTCCATAGTGATTTTCAGAAAACTAGCCGAGAAAAGGGGCTCCTGACTTGAAGATTTCTGATGAAAACTACGGGAGGCCTCTTTTTTGGAAAAAAAGTCGATTTTAGTAATGACGATAAAGCACATTAATGCTATAATATTGTAAAATGTGCAAATGATTTATTTGGAGGATACTATGGAGAAGAAAACGAAATTAGCGATTATCGGCTCTGCTTTAGCTGTAATAATCTTAGTGATTGCCTTGATATCAGTGATTGTTGAGAAGTTTACTCCGAGCAAAGAAATTATGAAATTGACGGATTATTATAAATTAAAGGATTCTGAAGTGGAAGTGATACTCCAGGATGCGTTCTACGATAAAAAGGGGATTTTAATCAATGATAAAGTTTATATAGATTATGACACAATCGTAGATAATTTTAATAAGAGATTCTATTGGGACAAGAATGAAAATATATTAACATATACAACGCCTACTGATGTGATAAGAGTAGAAGCGGATACAAAGGAGTATAGTTTAACAAAGAGTACGATACAAACGAAGAATGCTGTAGATTATCCGATCGTAAAGGTGTTTGGGGATCAGGTTTATATTGCACTGGACTTTGTGAAGCAATACTCAGATATGAATTATAAATTATATAAGGATCCAAATCGTATCGTGGTTAATTACAAATGGGGAGATTATCTTTACTCTTCCGTGGCAAAGGGTACACAGCTTCGCTTTGAGCCCAATATTAAAAGCCCAATATTACGACAACTCGCAACCGGAACTAATTTGCAATATGTAGATAAGAAAGAAGCTCCAAAAAAAGGCTTTGTTAAGGTTATGACGGAAGACGGCGTAAAAGGATATGTTAAGAAAAACATGCTGACTAAGGGCGAGTATAAGAAACTTGAAAGCAACTATCAAGCACCAAAGTATACCTCACAGACACGTTCGGGCAAGATAAACATGGTATTCCATCAGGTCTTTAATAAGAGTGCATCATATAATATGGAAAGTCTGGTTAGCAATACTAAGAAGGTAAATGTCATCGCTCCGACTTGGTATAGCCTCACTGATGAGTCTGGTAACTTTAACTCTTATGCAATTGATGGTTACGTGAAAAAAGCAAATAATCTTGGTATGGAAGTATGGGCAGTTGTAGATGATGTGAATAAGAAGATTAATATGAAGGAGCTGCTCTCCTATACATCAAGAAGAGATAAATTATCCAATGCATTAATTGAAGAAGCATTGACTCATAGATTGAATGGAATTAATATCGATTTCGAGACGATTCCTCTTGAAGCCGGTAAAGACTATATTCAATTCTTACGTGAGTTATCGGTTAAGTGCCGTAATAATGGTATTGTTCTATCAGTAGATAGCTATGTTCCATCTGCTTATTCAAAATATTATGATAGAGAAGAGCAGGGTGTTATTGCGGATTATGTGGTAGTTATGGCATATGATGAGTTCCACACCGGTTCAGATAAACCCGGCCCCGTAGCGTCCATCGGTTTTGTAAATGAAGCAATTAAGAATATCCTTGAGATGGTTCCGAAGGAAAAAACCATCATTGGTATTCCGTTCTATTCAAGACTTTGGAAAGAAACGAATGGTTCATGGTCTGCAAGTAGTATATCGATGAAAGAGGCCAAGAATCTAATAGCAGCCAATGGTTTAAAAGCAAAATGGGACGATAAAATCGGTTGTCATTATGTAGAATATAAAAAGGATGGTTCTACCTATCGCTTGTGGCAGGAGGAAGATAAATCAATCGAAGAGAAGATGAAAGCAATCTATAACGCGGATATGGCTGGTACAGCTGCTTGGAAGCTTGGATTAGAGAGCGAAAGTGTATGGAATGTAATCATTCGTTATCTTAATAAATAAGTGCAAATTTGTGAATGGGCTGTTGTAAATTATTAATTTTAGATAGGAGCAAAGTATATTGCCTCACACACAGGTTGGAAGTACAGTATTTAATAATTTGTATTTCATAGTCGGACATAAAAGTTCGCCTATGAAATACAAAATACAAACACAGTCTTCTAAACAGTGCATTATGGCAATATTACTTTGCTTCTATCAATTAATTGCTTTACAACAGCCTTTTGTTTAGTATACCGTGAGGTACCTGTTCATAAGATATAAAGAGCATAATTGTGGAAGTTTGTTATGAAAAAATATTTTAGTGTGTTCTTTTTGTTTTTTGTCTTGATTGCAATTATATTAACCTCAGAGCCTTCGATGAAGGTTATGAAGCGTATCTTCTTCACTCAGGGAAAAGATTCAGGTAATCAAATAGTAGTTGTAATTGATCCGGGACATGGCGGAAGAGATCCCGGTAAAGTGGGTATTAATAATATTCTTGAGAAGGATATTAATTTGTGTATTTCTATGAAATTAAAGAACCTACTTGAGCAGAACGATATTAAAGTTTATATGACAAGAGAAGACGATAATGGATTGTATTCTCAATCGGATGCGTACAAGAAAAGAGCGGATTTGGATAATCGTGTTGACTTTATTCATGAAAAGCATGCAGACATCGCAATTAGCATCCATGAGAATAGTTTTCCTGAGGAGTATGTTAAGGGAGCACAGACCTTTTATTATGATAAATCGTTAGGGGGAAAAGTGCTTGCTGAGATGATTCAGGATCAAGTTAAGAAAACAATAGCAGATGGTAATCATCGTGTTGCCAAGTCAAATACTTCATATTATATGTTAAGGAAGACGGAATGTCCTTTAGTAATTGTGGAGTGTGGATATTTAACAAACTATAAGGAATCGTCACTATTGATAAAAGATGACTATCAGGAGAGGATGGCTTTTGGAATTCACCTAGGCATTATGCAATATATTAATCAAAGTGGACTAAAAGCAGGGAAATCAGATATGGATGATACAATTGATCAATAAAGCGAAAACTGTCGTTAATAACAAAAATCAACTGTTTGATATTATTAGTATTTCATGCTATAATGTGTGTTACGGTTATTATCTTAACCATAGGGAGTACAAATAATGATTACAAAGATTATTAAAATAGATACGAAAGATTGGCAAGAAAATAGTTTAAAAGATGCCAAAGAAATACTAGAGAACGGTGGGCTTGTAGCGTTCCCAACTGAAACGGTATACGGATTAGGTGCGGATGCACTTAATAAGAATGCATCAAAAAAAATCTATGAAGCAAAGGGAAGACCTTCTGACAATCCGTTAATTGTTCATATTGCTTCTGTAGGTGATATGGAAGTTTTAGCGAGAGATATTCCTGATGCAGCTTATCATTTAGCGGAGGTGTTTTGGCCGGGACCCCTTACTATGATACTAAAGAAAAAGGATTGCGTTCCGACAGAGACAACAGGTGGACTTGATACCGTTGCAATTCGACTTCCGGCAAATGAAATTGCAAGACAATTGATTAAAGACTCCGGTGTTTTTGTAGCTGCGCCAAGTGCAAATCTTTCCGGAAAACCTAGTCCCACAACTGCTACTCATGTTATTCAGGATATGAATGGAAAAATTGACATGATTATTGACGGAGGGAAAGCAACACTTGGTTTGGAATCCACAATTGTGGATCTGTCAGGGCAAGAGCCAATGATATTAAGACCTGGTTGTATTACGAAGACTATGATTGAGAATGTCATCGGGAAGATTGATTATGACCCTGCTATACTAACGATGAATCCGGATGTTAATCTGGTACCGAAGGCACCGGGTATGAAATATAGACACTATGCACCGGAAGGAACCTTAACCATCTATGAAGGAAATATCGATGAAGTAGTAAAAGCAATTAATGCTAAAACAATGCAACATTCGGAACAAGGACAGAGTGTAGGAGTTATCGCTACGGATGAAACCAAGGGTTTGTACCGATATGGGACGGTAAAAACGATTGGTTCTAGAAAGAATGAAGCAACAATTGCCGCGGGGTTGTATGCAACTCTTCGTGAATTCGATGAAATTCATACAGAATACATTTATTCGGAGAGCTTTGCAGACAATAGTTTGGGACAGGCTATAATGAACAGACTGCTAAAAGCAGCTGGATATCAATTGGTTAGTGTATGAACTGATTTAAAAAGACAATGCTTGGATGTAAAATCAGGGGATGAAACGTGTTTTAACTGTGCTAACATGCACAATATCGGAGGTCTGTATGGGGAAATATAAAAAATTAATATTCGTTTGTACAGGAAATACTTGCAGAAGCCCTATGGCGGAAGCAATCTATAAAAATTTAGAAAAAGTTAGTGAAATGCAAGTGCTTTCACGTGGACTGGTAGTACTCTTTTCTGAGCCAATCAATCCAAAGGCTGAAATTGTATTAAAAAAACATGATTTGGAATTACCGGGTCATGTTTCAAAAGGCTTAAAGGAATATGATATTGACGATGATACCATGATTCTGACAATGACTGAGAGTCAGATGAAAAAAATTCTTGAGGATTATCCTGATACCAAAAATATTTTTACAATTAAGGAATATGCCGGCGAAATAGGAGATGTAGTGGATCCTTATGGTGGAACACTAATGGATTATGAGGAATGTTACATCGAGTTAGGAAGGCTGGTTAAAAAGACATTATATAAACTTAATGAAGAAATGGAGAGATAACAGATGATAGCATTGGGAAATGATCATGGTGGATATGAAATGAAATTAGCTATAATGAAGTATCTTGATTCCAGAGGTATTGAGTACAAGGATTATGGCTGTGGCAATGTAACTGCAAGTGATTACCCGGATTATGCGCATGCGGTAGGACGAGCAATTCAGAACAAAGAATGTGAATTGGGAATCTTGATATGTGGTACTGGAATTGGGATATCCATTGCGGCGAATAAAATGAAGGGAATTCGTGCAGCATTATGCCATGATTGTTTTAGTGCAGAAGCCACCAGATTGCATAATAATGCTAACATATTAACGATGGGTGCCAGAGTAATTGGTATCGGACATGCACTGAAAATTGTGGAGACTTTTATTGACACTCCTTTCTCAGAAGATGAGAGACATATTAGGAGAATTCAAATGTTAGAAGAGGATTGAGTTGTTCAATTTCATTAATCGGAGCTTGAAGTTGATCAAAGTGTTTGTTATATATTATATTAAGTAAGGAATCCAGTGTGCGCAGAGCATGCGTGGATTCCTTCTGTGTGATTAAACCTTGTTCGGTCGCATCACATAACTCGTCAAGATCCATAATACGAACAGTACCGTCTTCATATAGAATGACATCTAGTAATAAGTCTTCAATGATGACGGTATTTTTTTCGGAATCCTGTTTGGCTTGAATGATATCACAGTACCAATAAACAACTTTGTTGTCACAATTATATACTTTACTGACTTTATAACCTTTATCCAGATAATATGCAGAGATTCCCCGGCAGATATCCTTTCTTGGATGAAGAGTAACCCATTTTGTAATAATTAAATTATCTTGAATCACTAAAATGATATCGTCTTTCAAACAGATAAGTTCATTCGGGATAAAACGCCTTCTATAAAGTGTAGGTAGATTCATAGAATAACCTCCTTTTCGGAAAACAATATGCTTGGGGTGGAAAGTTTTAACTCATTATATCATGAAAATGTGAAACGGTATAGAAAAACCATAAGAAAATATAATACTTTATATGCCTGAATTACCACAATATACTAAACTTTTCTTCTAATCGAATAAAACTCCAAAATATGGATAAACTGATGGATGAATGAATGACCACCATCATGTGAGGAGGATTTCGATGGAGAATTTAAAATTAGATCTTATTATAGAAAAACTAAAGCATACCTTCACTTTAAAACAGACTAGAATTACTTTATATATTGTACTTGTCTTATGGGTAGCCGTAGGTGCACAGGTATTTATGAATCGAATGTTTACAGATCAGGTTCAAATTACTGAAGCATTTGTAAAGTCAGATACTTCAAAAATGGAAAGTAGTTTACAAGTTGTGGCAGAATATAATAAAGAAACGTTAAGCGATAATCAAAAGAAAACGATTATTAATAACTTAGCAAATGCAATCGGGCTGGTAATAGATAAGGATATCACTGTAACGAAAGATGCTACAAGAAGTGAAAGCTATTATTTTAAGAAAGCGAAGAAGGCATATACACAACTGGAAGTATCCAGTGTGAAGGAAAAGGACGGCCAATCTACTACAATCAGACATTATATTATTGCCAGGCTTAATATCTCTGATGGGATTAGCAGTATAGATAAATATAAGAAGGAACTTGAGAAAGCCTTTAAAGCACAGGATGTTAAGAATATCCAGACTACTCTTAAATACGAGGGTAGTAAAAACGGTACCTTAAACAAAGAGCAAAAGCATAAGATGGCAACCATGTTGGTAAAAGATCTTGAAGGAAAAATAGCTATGGAATACGATGAGGGAGATCTGTATACGGTGTATGGTTATACAGGGATGCTGAAGGATTATGTAAAATCTTTAGGCAATAAGATTAATATCCAGATAGCCATAACTTACAATGAATTGACGAATAAAACAACGGTAACTTTGGCAACACCTGTGTTGAATGATAGTTATTAAGAATAATTAATAGGGAGCAGCATTACTCCAATAAAGATTTCTAGGCGAGAAGCATGGATGGCTTACTCAGTCTTGAAAACTTATGGAATAATATTGCTCCCTAATGCTATATAATACTATTATGATTGATACGCGAAGAAGGGTTTTAATACCAGCGTTTTCGTCCTCGATAACGCCTTCTGCGATTAAACATTTCATTAAGAAACATGACATAAACTAAATCATGCAAATAGTTGCGTGTGTTATCCGGAGTAAATAAATAGATGCTTTCTGCCTCTACCTTCGATTCCTCGACGGAGTCCTTTATTTTGTCATAAATTCTATCTACTATCATCTCGACGGAGACTTTATCAGGGTTCTCATCAAACATCATGCTTCCATCATACTCCATATGGTCAGCTTCGTTATCAACTTCAAGCTGCACTAATTTTGCCGTTCTTGGATAGAGATGTCTTAGATATAACACATCCTTTTCGGAATCGTGGGTATTATCATAACCATAAAGAGGGAATAAAGGTACACCCGTTGGGGCAACATAGGGGTTCGTATTTGTTGAAAATACACTCTGAGAGTCCGTTCTTCCTGCCATCATGCCTAATTCTGAAAATGGTGTAATTGGAGTGCGATTAGCATTCGGATTAGTAGTTGGCATAGGAGCGGGAGTAGCAGTACCTGGCATAGGTGAAGGAATTGGTGCGGCAGGTCCATTCATGTTAACAGGTGGAGTAACAACACCTGGCACAGGAGCAGGAGTTGGAGCAGCAGATCCATTCATGTTAGCTGGTGGAGTAACAGCACCTGGCATAGGTGCAGGAGTTGGTGTAGGCATAGGGGAAGGCATTGAGTTTCCCATACCCCCAGAATTTGTAGGCGGCGTTTGTGTACCAGGATTCATATATGAGGGCATATTATTCATATTATTTTGTGGTCCACCTTGGGGGAATGAACGATAAAAATATGGAGGAAATCCACCTGGTGCTGTTCCGGGTCTTTCTTGATTTAATATAGGAGAAGTAATCGGTGTGGTTGGAGCCGGAATACCATTGGTTCTATTATTCATACCGCCCGGCATAGAGGGAGTTCCTGGAGTCATAGGAGTTTGAGGGGAAGCAGGATTCATAGTGCCTGGCATACCATTAGTTCTAGGAATCATACCGCCTGGCATAGAGGGAGGAGTGGTGTTCATACCACCGGATATTGGAGAAGTTGACGGAGTGCCGGTTCCGGGTGCTGTTGGTGTGGATAAACCGGGTGTTCTGGTACCGGGGGTAAATAATCCCCCTGGTTGGGTGGATGTGCCAGGTTGAGTGGAAGCGCCTGGTTGAGTGGATGTGCCTGGTTGAGGGGAAGCACCTGGTCGAGTGGATGTGCCTGGTTGAGTGGAAGCACCTGGTCGAGTGGATGTACCTGGTTGAGTAGTACCGCCTGGAGTAGTGATGTTAGGAATCGCAGGGTATACCGGACGCTGACTTCCTGTACTACTTCCTGATCCAGGAGTGGTTGGAGTGGGGATTCCGTTTGTAGGATTTATCGGCAATCCTGCTGGAGTATTAGGTGTTGTGGTATTATTAGTACGTTCTTGACTTATGTTTAATACTTTTGATGTGGACTTCTGTGATGTGCTGGTAGAGGACTTACCAGAGGAACCAGGAGTCTTCATACTTTGAGAATTTGCATTATAATTTGGCACTCTATTGCCTCGGTTGGTGCCATAACTTCTGCCCATAGTAAACGACATATAAGTACTCCTAAGCTTTTTGTTATAATATATGCAAGGCATAGAATATATGTGAAATGGGATTTTTGTGATGAATATAATAAAATTTATAATAATTAGGTTGTACTATCGGCGAAAAGCCTTTAAAATAGAGAAGGAATCATAATAAATGCCGAAATAAGTAAATTTTATGATAGATTGGATAAAACAATGGATCAAATAATTAGGAAAACATTCGAAGAGGCAATTAAAAATCAAGTAACAAGTATAATTATCTCAAATTCATCGGATAGAGAAAAAGTAAATAAAATAAAAATAAGGCCTGTAATGTTAAAAGAAGTATTATATTATCAGGTATCTGAATATATCGGTACTCAAGTATTTCATACAAATTATCAGATAGAGGAATTATATACTCTGCTTCCGAATTGGTTCGAAGGATTGTTTCGACAGGCAGAAATAACTACTAGGCGCGGAAATGTTATTATTCTAATCAGTAAAAAGGGAAAAGTAACGGTAATGAACAAAGGCAACAAGCCAGACGGGATTGTGAAGAATCAGCTTATGGAAAGTGATGATTTTCCGCAGGAGTTGTCTCATAATAAGAAGAAAAAATATATTCTACAGGAAAATGTGGCATTGCCGTTTTTAATCGACCTCGGGGTTATGAATAAAGATGGTGCCATCATTAAAGCAAAATCAGATAAATTTAGACAAATCAATCGTTTTCTTGAATATGTGGAGGATATTCTTCCGCATCTTGATAAAGGAAAAGAACTAACAATTCTCGATTTTGGATGTGGAAAGTCATATCTTACCTTTGCTTTATATTATTATTTGCGTGTTTTAAAAGAATACCAAATTAATATTATCGGATTGGATCTTAAGACTGATGTGATTAAACATTGTAATGAATTAGCGAAACAATATGGTTATGACAGGCTCCGTTTTTTTGTAGGAGATATCGCATCTTATACGGAATGTACATCGGTCGATATGGTAGTTACTTTACATGCCTGTGATACTGCAACGGATCATGCATTATATAAAGCAGTAAATTGGGGTGCGAAGGTTATTTTATCCGTCCCATGCTGCCAGCATGAATTAAATCAGCAGATTAAAAGTACTACGTTAAAACCTATTTTAAAATATGGGATTGTGAAAGAGCGTATGGCAGCGTTGATAACAGATGCGTTGAGAGCGGAGTTACTTGAGCAACAAGGTTACCGTGTACAGTTACTGGAATTTATTGACATGGAGCACACCCCTAAGAATATACTTATCCGAGCGGTTTTAAAGGATTCTCCTCAAAAGGAAGTAAAATTTACAAACGGAGAGCTAGAAAGTTGTATGGAATTTTTGGGAGTAAATCCATGTTTATTAAAACTGTTCAGAAATGAAAAATAAATAATTTATCATTATATAAAATCAATTAATAACTAATAGAAATCATACAGTATTATATGATGCTTGATGGCATCATGGAGGTATCGATGTTAAAATATGTTTATCGGGCGATTATACTAATCGCGATATTTGTAGGAGCTTTATTTTATTTTAGTAAGGATATTAAAGAGGTAGTATTTAATGTAAATAATACTATAACAATGGAAGATGCAACGCTTCCATTGGTTACATTAAAAACGGATGACCGAGTGATGAATATGCTTCATGGTTATAGTAGCAATATAGCTGCTAATAAGATCAGGGAAGCAGTGACTCCGCTCGGAGCAGATCAAACCTTTGAAGTTTTATTTAAAAATGGTTATTATAAAGTAAAAAAATTAAATTATGAAGTAAGGGAGTTTGCCGGAAATAAATTAATCGAAAATTCCTCTGTTAGTGTGTTTGAAAATAGTGATGATTATAAATCTGCTAAAATCAAATTAAATGCTTCATTGGAACAAGAAAAAGATTACGCAGTTAAAATAACTTTAATTACGAGTAAGAGTGAAAAGATATATTATTATAATCGTATCAAAGTTAGTCAACAAGCTCGTGTTAAGGATGATATTGATTTTGTAATGAATTTTCATAAAGCTATTCTAAATAAGAAAACAGCAGAAAGTATGCAGCTATATTTGGGGACACCAACCAATCTTGATAAAAAGCCGAACCTAGCAAATGTATCAATGGATACCTCAGATTTAGATACTATTAGCTGGGGTAATATGAAACCTACCGTAATCACAAAAGTAGTTCCGACTGTGAAGGAAATATATGAGCAAATGGCTTTAATCGAACTCGATTATTATATAGAGGCCAAGGTGAATGGGAATACCGAGAGGTATAGGGTAACGGAATTCTTCCGTATCCGCTATGGAACTGATAGAATGCATCTTTATAATTACGAGCGTCATATGGAATCAATCTTTGATATAAATATGGCAGATGCAGCAAAGAGTCAGCTTAAGCTAGGGATAACATCAAATACTCAGATTCCATATATGCCATCTGTTGATCATAATAAACTGGCATTTGTTCGGGATGGAGCATTATGGTTATATGATCTAAATAAGAATGAAGTAACCAGAATCTTCTCATTTGAGCAGAAGAAATCAGATTATATTCGAGATCTATACAATCAACATGATATCCGTATACTTGATATGGACGCAGAGGGTAATATCGATTTCTTGGTATATGGGTACATGAATCGTGGTCAATATGAAGGTCATGTGGGGATTTTGCTCTATCGTTTTGTAAAAGCAGAAAATCGGATAGAGGAGTTGGTTTATGTTCCTGTGGAAGAACCATATCAGAGCTTGAAGGAGAATATCGGTGATTTAACCTATGTTAGTACGAATGCGGTATTTTACTTTAATATTTATAACTCTATTTATGCATATGATATGATAACGCAAAATTTATCCGTAATCGCATCTGATGTTGATAAAAATCAAGTAGTTATCCTCCCCGGAAGCAAGGTGGCGGCATGGCAGGATAATGCGGATTTAAAAAAATCTACAAAAGTTAATATCATGGATTTGGATACGGATAAAATACAGACGATTACAGCACCGGATGGATATAATATAAGGTTGCTGGATAAGATAGATACAAATATTGTATATGGATTTGTCAAAAATAATAGTATAGTTTCTTTGGTTGACGGTAGCATAGTAGCACCTATCAGTACAGTTGAAATTGCTACGGCAAATAAGAAAATATTAAAAACTTACAATAAACCCAATTATTTTATAACCGGTGTATCGGTAAAGGATAATATTCTGGAGCTTCATAGAATTAAGAAAACTGGTGAGGGTGGAAGCTCTTACGAAGCAGCATCTTCTGATTATATTATGAATCAGATAAAATCAGAGAATCCATTAGTAGGGGTAGTATCCAGGGCTTCTGATAAGGATTTTACGGAATACTTTATGAAACTCCCCAAGGGATTTGAAATGGTAACTAAGCCGAAGGTTTTGACTACGGTTAACACAGTTATCAGCCAAGATCCGACACTTCGGTTACCTGAATTAGAACAAAAGCATACTTATTATTATCCTTATGTCACAGGAGGGATAGCCGGCGCTTTTGAAAATGCATCTGATGCTATCACAGTGGCAAGAAATAAAGTTGGTGTTGTTATGAGTAACCGTAACCAACTCGTATGGATGAGAGGTGTTCAGGCAATCGTTGGTGAGCATACCATTACTGGTTTAGATTCAATGAGTTGGCAGGTAGGGTCCGATCAAACAGTTCAAAAATGTATCAAACTGATGCTTCAGCATCAGGGTACCGACGCTTCACTTGATAAGTTAAATATTCAAGGAAGCAGTGCATATCAAGTGTTGAAGGACAACTCAAGCTACACGCCTATCAGATTGACAGGTACATCTTTAGAGGATACATTGTATTATATAGCGATGAATAGACCAATAATTGGCATGAAGGATTCCTCACACGCAGTATTAATTTATGGATATGATCAACAAAATATTAAGGTGATTGATCCATCAACGAATAGTGTAAGGAAAATTGGCTTAAATGATGCCAGACAGATGTTTGAGTCTGCAGGTAATGTATTTATATCTTACCTTGAACAATAAATATGAGACAGAATAATTAGCCGCAGCAGATCGGCGAGATGGAGGAAATATGGACGAGAGAATTAAAGTATTAGCTCATAACTTGGTTAATTACTCAATGGAAGTAAAAAAGGGTGACAAAGTATATGTTCATTATAATGGAACTGCCACTCAGGATTTAGCAAGACAATTAGTAAAAGAAATCTATATTGCTGGTGGGCTACCATTTACACATTATACGGATGCGAAGTTGCAAAGAGAAATCCTCTTAAACTGTACCGAAGAACAGTTATCACTTATGGCTAAAATTGATGCAGCAGAGATGGAAGAGATGGATTGTTATGTTGCAGTAAGAGGTTCTGATAATGCATCAGAATTAGCAGATGTACCTGCTGAGAAGATGAGAATGTTTGATACGTATTATCAAACTCCGGTTCATCATGATGTACGTGTAAAGAAAACCAGATGGGTAGTACTTCGTTATCCAAATTCGGCAATGGCACAGCTTGCTAATACAAGTGTGGAAGCGTTTGAAGATTTTTATTTTAAAGTATGCAATCTAGATTATTCAAAGATGGGCGAGGCAATGAAGAGCCTAATAGCTTATATGAATAAAACAGACAAAGTAAGATTAGTGGGGCCTGGAACTGATTTGAGTTTCTCTATCAAAAATATCCCTGCAGTACCATGTGCCGGTGATCGTAATATTCCGGACGGTGAAGTATATACTGCTCCGGTACGTGATTCTATTAATGGTACATTAGCTTACAATGCACCTGCAGTATTCCAGGGATTTACCTTTGAGAATATAACCTTCCGTTTTGAAAAGGGTAAGATTGTTGAAGCAACCGCAAACGATTCTGAACGCATTAATCACATTCTTGATACCGATGAGGGTGCTAGATATATCGGTGAATTTGCGATTGGAGTAAACCCTTACATCATTAAACCGATGAAGGATACATTATTTGATGAAAAGATTATGGGATCCTTCCATTTTACACCTGGTAATTGTTATGAAGAAGCGCCTAACGGAAATTCCTCCGCAATCCATTGGGATTTGGTGTGCATCCAGACTCCAGAATTCGGTGGTGGAGAAATTTACTTTGATGATGTTCTTATACGTAAGGATGGACGTTTTATTGTGAAAGAATTAGAATGTCTAAACCCTGAGAATTTAATATAATATTTTAGAAACTATTTGAGCTGTCTATGGCAGCATGGAGGTTAAGTTATTATGAAATTACTTACAGCAGCAATACCTTGTTATAATTCGGCCGCTTATATGAGTCATGCTATTGACACATTACTCACCGGTGGGGAGGAGATAGAAATCATTATAGTAAATGATGGATCCTCAGATGATACTCAGAAGATTGCAGAAGAATATCAGCAAAGCTATCCGAGTATTGTAAAGGTGGTTCTTCAAGAGAATGGGGGACATGGTGAAGCGGTAAATACGGGATTGGCAAATGCAACAGGATTATATTTCAAGGTTGTCGATAGTGATGACTGGGTAAATGAAGATGCACTGAAGCAAGTAATGGAAGTTCTTAAAAATTTGATTGAAGACGGAGAGAGTCCTGACTTGTTTTTGGCTAATTATGTATATGAGAAGGTAGATGCAAAAAAGAAAAAGGTAATTAATTATAACTGGGCATTACCAAAGGATCGGATTTTTACTTGGGATGAGATTATGCATTTCAAGCAAAGCCAGAACATATTAATGCATTCCACAATTTATCGTACGAAACTTTTGAAAGGCTGTGGAATTCGTTTGCCAAAACACACCTTCTATGTGGACAACATTTTTGTTTATCAACCGTTGCCATATGTAAAGACCTTGTATTATATGGATGTGAATTTGTATCGTTATTTTATCGGAAGAGCAGATCAATCAGTTAATGAACAAGTAATGATTCGCCGTATAGATCAACAGCTTAAAATCACAAAAATCATGATAGAATCCCATGATCTGATGCAAATCAAGAGCAAAAAACTGCAAAATTATATGATTAAATACCTATCAATGATGATGACGGTAAGCACTGTCTTCTTAATTAAGGAGGGCAGTGATGAGAGCCTTGTGAAGAAGGAAGAGCTGTGGGAATACCTAAAGAGCTACGATAAACATTTGTACAAAAAGATTAGATCTCAGATACTTGGAAGATCGATGAATTTACCGGGCAAGTTCGGAAGAAAAATTATCGAAATGGGTTACAACATCACCCGTAAGATTTATGGATTTAATTAAGAAGATTGAAGGGTAAAAGTCATAAGTAATATCGAAGTCAATATGCTCAAGGGCTTGATAAGAATTGCCAAACATATATTTTAAGCAACACGCTCTCGCTTGGATGAAGTACGTAGTGGTGCATAAGGCTGTAAAACACACAGCCTAAGCACCAACGTCTTCATACAGTTGCTTAATGTTATATGTTTGGCAATTCTTTCGTCAAGATAATTAAGAGCATATTGACGATGTAATTGACAGAATGCTCATCAACACAACAATTTTTATAGGTATAATAAAAAATCGGTAATCAGGTGATGTTGCCTTCGGTGAGTTGGGACGAAGGTCGCTTTATACTATGAACCAAAAGAAGGGTAAATATCTTCAATAATTTGAGGATATTTACCCTTCTTTTGGTTTATATATTGCAAGGTAGAATATAATAATTATGATTGATTTGATGTTGAATTAAGTATTTGATAGTTTTTGTTCCGTACGTTTGGGTAACTTTGCCCAAAAAGGAACATAAACGATAAAGTATAGGACAGTGCCTAATACCATCGCTCCAAATACGTCCAAAATCGAGTGCTGTTTTAAAAATACAGTGGACATGCAGATGGAGATGGTTAATAATAAGGAACCCCATTTTATCAATTTTATTTTACCTAATCGTTCACTTCTACTAATTGCGATAAAAGCACCAATGGAGTTAAATACATGAATACTTGGGAATACATTAGTAGCAGTATCTACGCTATATATTTTGGCAAGCATATCAATAAAGATATTGCTTCGGCCTAGGGAATTTAAATCAACTCTTAGGTGATGCCCGTTAGGAAAAACTGTATAAATAAAGAGGCATATTGTCATTCCGCTGAACAAGTAAGCACAACATTTGTAAAAATCCTTTTTTGAGGTAATTAAAAAATATGCCACTGTAACGAATATATAGATAAACCATAAAAAGTACGGTATGATAAAGACTTCATTGAATGGAATAAAATCATCAAGTCTAGAGTGTATCACATTAAAATGTGTAGTAACGGTGCGTTCCAAATAACTGAACCAAATAATATATATAAAAAAATATGATAGGATAAGACCGTGCTTGTACTTTGTAAAAAATGATTTGAAAGTATTCGCTTTTTTCATAATTATCACAACCCTTCTGAAGTCCATACTTACATGGCTTCGTAAATTATAGCACAGATAGAAAGGGATAACAATATACTAAAACTTTCTTTATAGTATGAAGATATGAGCTATAATACCTTAAAATGCTAGGGAAGACAAATTCCGCTAATCATATTAATTATCAGAATATGATAATTTTACTCATAAAAAACAGGAGTGGTAAAATACGTTTTATCGATATTTGTTTTAACTAAAAAGTGTATGGTATAACATAGACATAAGTAGGAATTATATTTATAATAATATTAACTGGATTCGTATGTCACAGGGTCAGTTAATGATCTAAATTGGAGGTAGAAAATATGAAGCGTATATTTATCATAGTACTAGATAGTGTCGGAGTTGGAGAGTTACCTGATGCAGATAAATATGGAGATGTGGGAAGTCATACTCTTTATGCTGCTTCCACAAGCAAATATTTTGATATGCCAAATATGAAGAGATTAGGTTTGTTTCACATAGAAGGTGTAAAAGAAAAATTTGCTCAGGAGCAAACCGTTTCATCCTTTGAGGGTACAGTTGCAAGAATGATAGAAGTTTCACAAGGAAAGGATACTACAACCGGTCACTGGGAGATAGCAGGGGTTGTCTCAAAGAACCCTTTCCCGACTTATCCAAACGGATTTCCAAAGGACATTATCAAAGCTTTTGAAGAGAAAACCGGGAGAAAAACAATCTGTAACCTTCCGTATTCCGGCACGGATGTAATACGCGATTATGGAAAGGAACATGTAGAGACAGGTGCGCTTATTGTATATACTTCAGCCGATAGTGTATTTCAAATTGCGGCTCATGAAGAGGTCGTTCCGCTACAGGAGTTATATCGATACTGTGAGATCGCAAGAGAGTTATTATCTGGAGAGCATGGAGTGGGACGTGTTATCGCAAGACCTTTTATTGGGGTGAGTCCGGAATACAAACGTACTTCCAACCGTCACGATTATTCACTAATCCCTCCGCTTACGATGCTTGATCAGCTTAGTCAAAACGGTTTGGATGTGCTGGGAATTGGAAAGATATATGATATCTTTGCTGGAAAAGGGATTACGGACACAGTTCGAACCCATGATAATACGGAAGGGATCGAATTAATCATAGAGCATACCCGTAGAGAATTTGAGGGGCTGTGTTTTGCAAACCTTGTTGATTTTGATATGATTTACGGACATCGTAATGATGTGGACGGATATGCAAAAGCTTTAACTTACTTTGATGAACAGTTACCGAGAATACTGGAAGGTTTGAGAGATGATGATATCTTAATTATTACAGCAGACCATGGGTGTGATCCTTCTACCCCATCCACGGATCACTCCAGAGAATATATACCTTTGGTAATGTATGGGAAACACATAAAAAAAGGTCTTGACTTAGGGACCAGAGGATCGTATGCCGATATCGCTGCAACAGTTTTAGAATATTTCGGTGTGGAGCAAAAGGTAGCGGGAACATCATTTTTGAAAGATACCTTAATGTGAATTATTGAAAAACATAATTCACATTAATAAAACGGAGTAGTTATATGGAACGAATAGTACACCCGATATCACCCATTTATAATAAAGATTCTAGAATATTA
This sequence comes from Bacillota bacterium, assembly GCA_023392615.1. GTDB lineage: Bacteria > Bacillota > Clostridia > Lachnospirales > Lachnospiraceae > Mobilitalea. The sequence continues at coordinate 35,957 of JAEVYT010000026.1, forward strand.
ATTCTTGGATCGTTTCCTTCTGTGAAGTCTAGAGAAGGAGAGTTCTTTTATCATCATCCGAGGAATCGATTCTGGAATGTGATAAGTTCGATCTATCTAGAGCAGCCGCCTATAACAATTGACGAAAAGAAGGATTTTTTACTTCGCAATGGAATAGCAGTATGGGATGTAATCCAAAGCTGTGAGATTGTGGGATCCTCTGATAGTAGTATAAAGAATGTAATTCCCAATGATATAACAACGATATTAAATAAAGCCAATATCCAAAGGATTTATACGAATGGGAATGCAGCATATCAATTATATCAGAGATATATTTTGCCGCTCGCCAAGAGAAATTGTATTAAGCTTCCATCAACAAGTCCGGCGAATGCTGCAAGCAGCTTGGAGAAATTATTACAGGAGTGGGCATGTATCAGAGACTAATACTATTCAAGTGAAAAGAGAGCATCGTTAATGCTTAAGTTTATGGACGTTATCAAGGGAGGAACATATGAGAATTGTAATACAGCGAGTATTGGAAGCAAAGGTTGATGTAGAAGGAGAATGTATAGGTTCCATTGGAAAAGGATTTTTGATTCTTCTTGGCGTAGGTAAGGGGGACAACAAGGAGATTGCAGATCGTTATATTGATAAAATTATAAAAATGCGTATCTTTGCAGATGAAAATGGTAAAACAAATCTATCCTTACAGGATGTGAAGGGTGAAGTATTGGTGGTATCTCAATTTACTCTTTACGCAGAATGTAAAAAGGGGAACCGTCCTGATTTTATCAATGCAGCAGGTGCAGCACTTGCTAATGAGCTATATGAATACTTTTTAAAAAAGATAGAAGAACGTTTAGGCAAAGTGCAATCCGGTAAATTTGGAGCAGACATGAAAGTATCGCTAATCAATGACGGACCCTTTACCATAGTACTGGATGAATCGATAATGTAGATATTTGTTGTACTAGGTGTGCAGATAAAGATTCCATAGGATGACTTTATCTGCGCTTTTTTTGTTTTTAACAATTGCATTCAAATCCCACGAATTATAAAGTATGAGATTTTATCTTACACGTGGCTTAGATCAAGAACCGAAGAGAAATATGCTATATCTATTTGTATAAAGAATTATAAATAAGTAGGGTATCGGTATACTTAGATATCAAAGCAGTGGTTTTATTTGTATAATTACGTATTTAAACTACTATGAATCACAATAATCATGGGACAAGCTTAAATATAAAGGTTCCACATTTTACAAATTACACATTGATTTCACCTTTATTTCAATTAAACATGAGGGAAACATGTAGATAATTGATATAAACTGACATTATATAAGAAGAAGGGGTGAAATTAAATTAATGAAGAGCATTAAGACGAAATTGATTGTATCATTTGCCACGCTCATCGTAGCAGTAACCTTGGTAATGGGTATTTTGTTTATAAGAAGTGGTTATAAATCATTGAATGATGAAGCTGAGAAATCACTGAATATTATGGCAGAGGATGGAGCAAAATTAACGGAAAGCCGTATTGAGGCGTTAATCATTACACTGAATATGATTGCAAAGAAAAAAGAGATAGTTGACATGGGGCTAGATGTCAATCCTAGTGAGTTGAAAGAAGAACTTCAAAAAACTGATTTTATTGATTTGGCATATGTTCTTCCAAATGGTTATGCCAATTATATGAATGGGACAATGAGTCTGGTGAGTGACAGGCCATATATAAAAAACGCGTTAAAGGGAAAAGTAGGGATATCTGATGTTATATTTAGTCGAATCACCAGAAAACCTGAGATAGAACTTAGTGTTCCGGTAATAAAGGATGGTAAAGTAGTCGGAGCACTGTTGGCAAGAAAAGAAGCAGACACGTTGGAAGAATTAATTAAAGATAGAGGATATGGTAATAAAGGATATGCATTTATGATAAATGGTGAAGGTAGATACATAGCATATCCAGATACCAATAAGGTACTAAAGCTATACAACCCAATTAAGGAAGCGCAGAAGAATAAGAAGGATACTTCCCTTTCTATCGCTTTTCAGTCTATGCTAAAACAAAAGCAAGGGGTTATCAGTTATACGGAAGGAAAGAAGAAGTATTTTGCTGGATATGCTCCAATTGAAGGAACGGATTGGGTGTTTGCTATAACTGCGAATCAAAACGAGGTATTCGAGGCGATTCCAAAGATGATTCAAACAATTATGGTTGTAATGGTAGTTGTATTGGCAGCAAGTATAGTTATTGTTTATTTTCTGGATTACAAAATCACAGGACCGTTAATAGGAATTACCCAGGTTTCAAAACAAATTGCTAATCTGGATTTTCAAGTGAAGATATCAAAAAAATATTTAAAACAGAAGGATGAAATTGGTACGCTTTCAAGTACCTTTGAGATATTAACCAACAAGCTTAGAGAAATTATTACACAGATATCGGAGGCAGCAGTTGATGTAACAGCGTCTGCTCAGGAACTATCAGCGACCTCCCAGGAATCAGCCCGGATATCGCTTGAGATATCCAATACTGTGGAAAGTATATCAAACGGTGCATTAGAACAAGCAAAAAACACGGAAGTTGGAGAACAAAATGCAATAGTACTGGGAACTAGAATTGAGAAAAATCTCAAGCATGTAGTAAACCTAAACGAAACGACAGAAAAGGTGAATGATCTTGTAAAAAGTGGTTTACTGGACGTTGAACGATTATCGGAGGCTACCAGCAAGAATAAGCTAGCTACGGATGAAATATGTGAGGTAATTACACAAACTCGCACGAGCTCGGAGCAAATAAGAGAAGCAAGTAATGTGATTGCCGATATAACGAGACAGACGAATTTACTTGCGCTTAATGCCTCGATAGAAGCAGCTAGAGCTGGAGAGGCAGGTAGAGGATTTGCAGTTGTTGCTCAGGAAATACAGAGAATGGCGGATCAATCAAATTCATCTACGCAATTCATTGATGATATTATCAATGAACTTCTTCAAAATGTGGAAAACTCATCGCAGAGTATGGCAAAAATAAAAATCACTTCAGAGCATCAACAAGAAAGTGTTAACCAGACCATTGAAAAATATCAGAATATTGCAGGCGCAATGTTGAGTTCAGAAAAAGCATTAAGGAGATTGAATGAAACTGTGCAGGATATGGTTCATGCTAAAAATGAGATTGTAGACATGCTTCAGTCCTTAGCAGCGATAGCGGAGCAGAACGCTGCAGGCACTCAACAAGCCGCCTCTTTTGTGGATGATCAGGTAACGTCAGCGCAGACATTGTCGGAAACAAGCGCAAAATTATCTTCCTTAGCAACGAATCTTTTATCAGTAATTGATCAAGTAAAGATATAAAATTGAGAATAATTCTCTATAAATAAAATAATATTTGAAATAAATGTATAAACTTTCCCATTTTACAAACACTATAATTAGTAAATGTGATAACAATTAACTGCATACTCAAAATACAATAAATGGAGGAAGATAATACATGAAAGCAACAGGTATAGTAAGACGAATAGATGACCTTGGTCGAGTGGTTGTTCCGAAAGAGATTAGAAGAACCTTAAGAATTCGAGAAGGAGATCCTCTTGAGATCTTCACCGATAGAGAAGGAGAAATCATATTAAAGAAATATTCTCCAATTGGAGAATTGGGACAATTTGCGAAACAGTATGCGGATTCTTTAAATCAAACAACCGGTTATATTGTTGCAATTACGGATAAGGATCAGTTTATCGCAGTTGCCGGACCAACAAAAAAAGATTTGATTTCTAAGGGAATCAGCCATGATTTAGAGGAAGTCATCAATGAAAGAGAAGTGATAGTAGCCTCCAGAGATGATAAGAACTTTGTTAAAATTATGAATGATGATGATGCGGAGTTTTTATACCAAGTAATTACCCCAATCATTAGTGAAGGTGACGCAATTGGTTCAGTAATAATGTTGACCAAAGACGCAAAGACTAAATTTGGGGAATTGGAGATAAAGCTTACTAGTACGGCAGCGGCATTTTTAGGTAGACAAATGGAACAGTAATAATCATTAGAATAGGATGCTGAATAGTTTTATCACAGCATCCTATTCTTATATATCAATCCAAGTCAAAAATCATCGATACTCAAATAATCAAAGAAATGAAATGATCATAATTGTTATATCTTGTAATATTGTAAAGTACTGTTATAATTGGCATAAGAATGCAACACTTATGGAATATTATGTAACAGATGATAAGGACAATAAAGATACGAAAGAAGGAGCGGATTATGCCAAAGTATGATTTCGATGAATTTATGGATATCATTCGAAAACTCAGGAGTAAGGAGGGGTGCCCTTGGGATAGGGAACAAACCCACGAAAGCCTAAAGACCTGTTTGATTGAAGAGTGCTATGAGACCATTGAAGCAATTAATAATAAGGACAACGATAATCTTTGTGAAGAACTTGGAGATGTTTTGCTACAAGTTGCATTGCACACTGCGATTGCAGAAGAGAAGAAAGAATTTAATATTGATCAGGTGGTATCTGGTGTAGCACAAAAGATGGTTCGCAGACATCCTCATGTGTTTGGAGATGTGGTTGTTGATAATTCACAGGGTGTAATCAAAAACTGGGAAGAGATTAAGAAAGAGGAAAAGAAAAACAAGAGTGTTGCACAGGAAATAATTGACATACCAAAAGCCTTTCCGGCTACCATTCGGGCAGAGAAAGTACAAAAGAAAGCGGCCAAGTCGGGAATGGATTTCGAGGGGTATGAACAGGCTCTCGAAAAGGTCTATGAAGAACTTGAGGAATTGAAAAAAAGCGTTGATAATGGGGGTAAAAGTATAATAGAAGAGGAATTTGGAGATGTGTTGTTTTCTATAGTTAATTTGTCTCGCTTTTTACAATTAAATGCAGAAAATTCCTTGACAAATGCCACTAATAAGTTTATAAATAGATTTGTAGATGTCTTCGCTCTGGCTGAGAGGAGGGGACATAATCTATGCGAACTATCCCCTATGGAGCAAGATGTTTTATGGAGGGAAGTAAAAAATTCGTAGATTGAAATATAACAATTACTTTAGAGGAGGAGCAAATCCATGAACAAAGCAGAATTGGTTGCAGCGATTGCAGAGAAGACAGAATTTTCCAAAAAGGATTCAGAGAAAGCATTAAAAGCTTTTATTGATGTAGTAACAGAAGAATTAACAAAAGGCGAGAAGGTTCAATTAGTTGGTTTCGGTACATTTGAAGTATCCGAAAGACCTGCTAGAACCGGAAGAAACCCTTTAACAAAGGAAACTATTACAATTGCTGCTTCTAAAGCGCCTAAGTTCAAAGCAGGCAAGGCTTTAAAGGATGTTATCAACGCATAGTTGATTGAAAACAAAAGAGGCTGTTTTAAATTCCGATTCCGTTAGGGTAAAGGCTTTTAAAACAGCCTTTTTTATATGATAAGAAAGCAGCCAATTATATTGGAGGGAATTGTGAGACTAGATAAATTTTTAAAGGTATCCAGAATAATTAAGAGAAGAACGATTGCAAACGAAGCGTGTGATGCAGGTAGAGTAATGATTAATGGTAAACCCGCCAAGGCATCGGCGAACGTAAAAATCGGTGATGTGATAGAGATTGGATTTGGTACAAAAGCAGTCAAGGTAGAGGTTCTTGATGTTCAGGAAACGACGAAAAAGGATGATGCAAAAGAACTTTACAAATACCTATAGTTATCGGGTATCGATTATACGGATATGTCATGAAGTAGCAAGTCTTCTCATATACTTAAAAAGGTATATCTTGTTCCATTTTTGGAATAAGATAGCCAAAGGTATAATATGAGGAGGCTTTTTCTATGGAAGAGAAACTACAGAATAACACTCTTAAAGGGCACAAATTAAATATTAATGCGAGAAAGGCAGCGACGATAACTGGAGTTAATGATGTATTGTCCTTTGATGCAGGAGAAGTATTACTTCAGACGGAGCAGGGGGTACTAATGATTCGAGGGAGTGAATTGCATGTAAATCGTTTGACGCTCGAAAAAGGAGAGGTTGATATTGATGGAAGAATAGACAGCCTAACCTATTCAGACGGGGCAAACGGAAACAGATCCGGCGAATCTTTATTTGGCAGGCTATTTAAATAGGAGGCCTGTATGAATCAAGCAATCACAATGGAAGTTCAGTTTTTTTTCATATCCGTGTTATCCGGTGCGCTCTTATTGATGGCTTATGATATTCTTCGCGTTTTTCGAAGACTTATTAAACATAGAGAGTTTAGTGTAGCATTGGAAGACCTAGTCTTTTGGGTTGTGGCTGGATTAAGTATCTTTATCATGATGTATAAAGAGAATAATGGCATAATCCGAGGGTTTTCAATTATGGGAATGGCGATTGGAACCATATTATATCACTTTGCTCTTAGTGAGGCATTTGTGAATATTCTTACCAAATTAATAAAAACACTAATCAGCCCATTGGTTTTTCTTATAAAACAGTTTATCAAAACTGGGAAATTAGTCGGAAGAAAGGTCAAGAAAGTAGTATTTCGTATCAATAACCAATTGAAAAAATGGACACAATCAGTTAGAATAAAGTTATCTGCAAAACATCAAGCGACACTTTTAAAAAAACACAAGAAATTAGAATCAAAGAATCAAAAGAAGAAACGAGCAGATGATATAAAGCTTGCAAAAAAGAAGGCAAAAGAGAAGAATCGAAATAAGAAAAATCCGAAGAAGACTCCTGCACAGAAAAAAGACGGGCAGATAGATGGGGAAAGAAGAACCGGGCGAACGGTAGAGGTTAAACCGATACCTATTAAAAACAAGAGATAAATGAAATATAGTTGTTTGAGGGTGGACAAGTAGTTTTGTTATAATTTTAGGAGATGGGTTTATGAAGAGGAGAAGAAAGAAAAGAAGTTCGGGATTAGGAATTGTAGCTTTTGTTGTACTGATCTTTTGTGGAATTGTATCCTATAGTAGGGTTGGTCTGGCACAGGAGCAGGTGGAGGCTCAGCGTAATATCACAAGGATTGAGTCGGATATAGCGAAGCAGAATCAACGTGCCGTTGATATTAAGGAGCAAAAGGAATATCAGAAGACAAGACAATATATAGAAGAAATTGCTAGAGAGAGACTCGGACTGGTATATAAGGATGAGATAATTTTTGAGCCAAAGGAATAAATCCTAGTGTGAATGGATATTCTTTTGAATAAAATGATTGACAACCTATTGGTAAGAAGATATAATAGGGTTCGTGACTTTGGCGAAGTAGCTCAGTTGGCGAGAGCACGCGGTTCATACCCGCGGTGTCGGCGGTTCAAATCCGTCCTTCGCTATTTAAAATTTAGGAAGTTGTGTTTTACAACTTCCTTTTTTGTATGAATTTTTTTGCAATCTTCTACACAATAAAAACAACATTTGTTAAACGCTGTAAAGCTAGAATTAAAGATTGCATTGCTTAGGAGAAATTCTGTATAAACATTATGATATATCGTTTAAATTGATTCTTATACCATATAGTGCTTGAAAAAGATAGTTAAAACACATTATTTAGTGTATGAACCATGAGGAAGTTTATGAATTGTATAATTTATATATGAAAATCTGTATTTTTATTATTTAACTTTGAGGGTTCTCAAAGTTATTTTTTGTTATCGTCTTAAAATAAATCAACTCCCTTTAATCGTGATATTCGCCATTTCCATGGAGTTATTGTCAAAAACTTTAAGAATCAGCAGGATTTATTTTGACAAAGATTTTATCCTGGCATGCCTATAATAACAGCACAGTCTAGAGCCAGTGCAAAATTAATGGCAGAAACGGGAGGAATATTCATAATGAAAGGCATAAATAAGAGAACCATACTAGTTCATATTTTAGGTTTTGTTGTATCGAGAGCAACATTCTTTGGGATGAACCCATTGGCGATTGGTTATTTTACAGCTTCATATCTTGGAAAGACAGGAGGTGGACTGGCATTTATCGTATCATTTCTTGGGGTTGCTTCAGTCATGAATCCCGTTCAGATTTTAAAGTATTCATTGTCGCTAGTTGCCAGCTTGATTCTGTTTGAGTTACCCATATTTAAAAAAAGGACGGTTCCGGCAGCCGCTATGTATACGATACCATCGATTTTTCTATTTATATTTTCTGCGTTAGAGATTCAATCATCTACAAAGTTAGTTAATTTTATAATGTTAGCTTTTTTGGAATCTGTTATCGCAATCGTATCCTCAGTTCTGTTTAAGAACGGTGTTGATTATATAAAACAAAGTGCGAAGGGCTTTAAGATGACTAATGAACAAATGGTCAGCATTGCCGTGATCATGGCTGTATGCGTATATGCAATCCCCGATTTTCAGAGCGATTATTTGGCGCCATTAGAGACAGTCGTCTTTTTCATCATTATCTTTTTTACCTATAAGTATGGTGTGGGGCAAGGGACGATAACCGGAGCAGTCTGTGGATTTGTGCTTAGTCTTAGGGGGGCTACTTTATCCGATGTGGGTATGTTGACGATGTTAGGCATTATTCCTGCAATCTTTCGAGAGATGGGAAGGTTTCCAACGGCAACGATATATCTTATCACCGCTGCACTTATAAGTACTTTGAGTGAAAGTATGAAGCTCAATACCAGAGAAATTGGTGCACTTGTCTCAGCCGTGATTGCATTTTTACTACTTCCAAGGGGAATTATATACCGTGTTGACGCAGCCGGAGGAACTGGGCGGCAGGAGATGTTGGCATCTCAGAATTTGAAAAAGATTGCTAAGGCCAGAATGAGAATATTCTCGGAATCGTTTTTAAAGTTATCAAAAACACTAGATACCATATCGGAGAGTCAAACAAAATTATCTCAGAATAATATAAATCGTATTTTTGAAGATATATCGGACAAGCTATGTAAGAATTGTAAAAATTGTGATAAATGTTGGGAGAATAAATTCAGTCAAAGCTACCAGGCAGCGTGTGAGTTGTTTGAGGTTGCGGAAAAGAGAGGTACCATTCAAAGAGAGGACATACCGGAATATTTTGCACAAGATTGTATCTGTGTGGATGATTTTATTCGTGAGACAAATCGAGGGTTTGAGATTGCAAAACTTAACCAGATATGGAGTAGCAGAATATCGGAGAGTCGAGAAGTGATAGCAGAGCAACTTAAGGATGTATCATCAGTGATCCAGGATATTACCGGAGAGATCTATGAAGCAATTGAAGCTCCAAGATCGGAGGAGGAGCGTGTTATCCGAAGGCTAAGCGCGGAGCACATTCACATTAGGGATATCACTGTGTTTGAAAGAGGAGACAAACGCAAGGAGGTTTATCTAGCTGCCTCTACAAAAGGTGGAAGGTGCATTACCGCCAAGGAAGCCTCTGCTGCAATATCGGAAGCACTTGGTGTAAGGATGAGAGTGTCGGTAGCTTCAAAGACAGTAATATCTAAGGAATATGATAATTTTATCTTTGTAGAGGACACAAAGTTTAAAACCCTTACCGGTGTAGCAAGGGCAATGAAGGAATCTGTGTCTGGTGATAATTTTTCTGTATTAAATATGGAATCTGGTGAGTGTATGTTGGCTTTGTCAGATGGAATGGGAACAGGAAAGGAGGCAGGAGATGAAAGCGAAACAGTGATGTCGCTGCTAGAGCAGATGATTGAATCGGGATTCAAGGCAGAAACTGCAATAAAATTGATTAACTCTAGTTTGGTACTTAAATCAGACAGACAGACCTTCTCGACGATAGACTTATCCATCATTAATCTTTTTACGGGAATGTGTGAATTTATTAAAATAGGAGCGGCGGCAGCCTTTATCAAGAGAGATAACTGGGTGGAGACGATAACCTCCACAACCCTACCGATTGGTATGTTCGGTAATGTAGATTATGATACAGTGACCAAAAAGCTGTATGAGGGGGATATTATCATCATGGTGACTGATGGAGTACTAGATAGTTTGAAGGAGGAGAATAAAGAAGAAGAGATGGAAAAATTAATTATGGAGATAGGGAGCAGGAATCCTCAGGAGATTGCAAACCGTATTCTTGACAAAGCTTTATCTCAAAGTAATTATGTTCCTATGGATGATATGACCATTATAACAGCCGGTATTTGGTTAAAATAAAGAAATAAACCGAAAATATCATTGAAATATTAATTTAAAACGGTTAGAATATTATTGATATTTTCATGGAAAACATTGAAAAGATAGGATAATAATGATTCAAAGAGCATTGGACTACATCAAATTGAATAAGATGATAGAAAAGGGAGATAGGATAGTTGTAGGTGTATCCGGTGGTGCTGATTCTGTCTGCCTTTTGTGTGTCCTAGTCAGGGTTTGCAAGGAACTTGAGGCAGAGCTTGTCGTAGTTCATGTAAATCATGGAATCAGAGGCGCTGAAGCGGATAGAGATGAGAGTTTTGTAAAAGAGTTATGTGAGCGCTTACACCTTGAATATATTACGTATACCTATCGAGTGAAAGATATAGCACGTGAAATGGGACTTTCCGAAGAAGAAGCTGGGAGAAAAGTCCGTTATGATTCATTTTTGAAAACATGCCGCCAGAAAGAGTGTAATAAGGTGGCGATTGCACATAATAAAAACGATAATGCGGAAACCATTTTATTTCATCTGTTTCGTGGAACAGGGATGAGAGGGTTGTCCGGAATAGAAGCGAAACGTGTAATGGCTGAAGAACATGGTGAGGTTATGCTTATTAGGCCGTTGTTATTTGCAAAACGTGCAGAGATTGAAGAGTATTTACAACAGGAGGGAGTCAATTATTTAACCGATTCCACGAATTTAACAGATGATTATACTAGGAATAAGATCCGTAATCGTGTGTTAACTTACGCAGTAAGTGAAATAAACTCGGGTACGATTGATAATATCGGAGAGACAGCAATACAGCTTCGGGAAGCGTTAAATTACATTGAAGAGAATGTAAGGAAACGTTTTCACAAATTGGTTAATTTTAATAATTCCTCTTATCGCATATCTGTTAAGGATTTTGAAGAGGAAGACGTTGTGATTCAAAAAGGTATTATATTAAGAATATTGGAGCTGTTGGCAGGGAAACGTAAGGATATTGAGTCAAAACATGTAGAAACGGTTTTGTCTCTACTTAACAAACAGGTGGGTAAGTGCGTACATCTGCCATATGCAATGGTAGCAGAGAGGGAATACGATTCATTACACTTTCTAATCAGGGGAAAAACGGTAAAATCAAGTGAGTCAAGTGATTTTGAACCACTACAAATCATGGTACCAGGAAGAATAAATGTACCTGGAACCGGAAAAGTACTAGAAACTGAGCTTTTGTCGTATAAAAAAGATATTTCTATCCCGAAAAGTAGTTGTATCAAATGGTTTGATTATGATAAAATAGAAAATGCTGTTGAAATCAGAACGAGAAGAGAAGGAGACTTTCTTCAGGTAAATGCTTTTGGAGGAAGAAAGAAATTAAAGGATTATTTTATTGATCAAAAAATTCCAAAGAAGCTAAGAGATAGTCAGCTTCTAATCACCGATGGCAATCACGTTATGTGGATACCCGGATTGGGCGAACGTATTAGTGAAAAATATAAAGTGGAGGATTCCACTAAAAACATACTATTGATGAAAATGATTGATTTGGAGGACTAAACTATGTTAAAAAACGTTAAAGTCATGATATCGGAAGAGGACGTAGACTTAAGAATTAAAGAATTGGCTGAGCAGATTAGCAAGGACTATGAAGGTCAAAGCGTTCACCTAATCTGTATCTTAAAAGGAAGTGTTTTCTTCTGCTGTGAATTGGCAAAGAGAATCACTATTCCGGTAACCTTAGATTTCATGTCTGTGTCCAGTTATGGAAGCGAGACAGTAAGCTCAGGTAGAGTTCGAATCTTAAAGGATCTGGACGAATCTATTCAAGATAGAAATGCTATTATTATTGAAGATATCATTGACTCCGGAAGAACCTTGGCTCATCTTAGTGATTTGCTAGGTACCAGAGCTCCAAAAAGCTTATCCATCTGTACGTTACTAGATAAACCGGACAGAAGGGAAAAAGAAGTAGAAGTTAAATATGTTGGCTTTGTAATTCCTGATGAATTTGTAGTGGGTTATGGTCTGGACTATGATCAGCTCTACAGAAATCTTCCTTATATCGGCGTTGTAGAATAAGCGCGATTTGTTCTAGTAAGAGGGTAGAACATCTTTTCAGGGTTAACGTATAATTAATAGATAAATAGATTGACGAATATAATTTGTAAGGAGGTTGTTTAGTGAGAAAACAGATAAAAGGTTACGGTTGGTACATTATCATTTTGCTTATTGTGATAGCTACCCTATATGCTTCTAAAACCTTTGACTTTAAGGATTCAGGTGATTATAGTGAAACCCAATTCATGAAGGACGTTGAAAACAAACAGATTGAGACAAAAATATATATATATCCGAGCCAATACTATCCGTTAGGTCAAGTAACGGTTACCACTAAGGATAATAAGGAAAAGTCCTTTAATGCAGTTGATATCAATGAGATCAAAAAATATGCAATGGAGCAGGGTCTAACGCCCGTAGCTCATAAGGTTGAAAGACCAAGTGTATTTTTAACATCAGTACTACCTTATATATTGGTGTTTGTGATTATTATCTTGCTGTTCACCTTCTTGTCGAATCAGGCAGCCGTTGGCGGCGGTAATAATAAGGTAATGAATTTTGGCAAGAGTAGAGCAAAGATGACTACGGATGAGAATAAAAATGTTACATTTAAGAATGTCGCAGGTCTGGAAGAAGAGAAAGAAGAACTGAGAGAAATAGTAGATTTCTTGAAGTCTCCCAAAAAATATATCCAGCTTGGAGCAAGAATTCCTAAGGGTGTTTTATTAGTAGGACCTCCGGGAACCGGTAAAACATTGCTCGGTAAGGCAGTAGCAGGGGAAGCTGGTGTTCCGTTCTTCTCCATCTCTGGTTCCGACTTTGTTGAGATGTTTGTCGGTGTTGGTGCTTCCAGAGTAAGAGATTTGTTTGAGGACGCTAAGAAGAATTCCCCTTGTATCGTATTTATCGATGAGATTGATGCTGTTGCAAGACGCCGTGGTACCGGTATGGGCGGAGGACATGATGAAAGAGAACAGACCTTAAATCAGTTGTTGGTTGAGATGGATGGCTTCGGTACAAACGAAGGTATCATCGTAATGGCGGCCACTAACCGTGTTGATATTCTTGACCCAGCAATATTGAGACCAGGCCGTTTTGATCGTAAAGTAACCGTTGGTCGCCCAGATGTAAAGGGAAGAGAAGAGATATTACAGGTACATGCAAAAGGCAAACCTTTGGGTGATGACGTAGATCTAAAGCAAGTAGCTCAGACAACTGCAGGATTTACCGGAGCCGATCTTGAAAATCTATTAAATGAAGCAGCAATCGGTGCAGCAAAAGACGATAGAAGCTTTATTATTGATGAAGATATTAAAAAAGCGTTTATCAAGGTTGGTATAGGTACCGAGAAGAAGAGTAAGGTTATTACTGACAAAGAAAAGAGAATTACTGCTTTCCATGAAGCAGGTCATGCAATTCTGTTCCATAAGCTACCGGACGTAGGACCGGTTTATACCATCTCAATTATTCCTACCGGTAATGGGGCAGCAGGCTTTACGATGCCACTTCCGGAAAAGGATGAGATGTTTAATACCAAGGGAAGAATGAAGCAGGAGATTATCGTTGATCTTGCCGGTAGAGCCGCTGAAGAGTTGATCTTGGATGATATCACAACCGGTGCTTCCCAAGATATCAAGGTAGCGACAAAAACAGCCAGAGCGATGGTTACTCGTTATGGATTCTCTAACTCCATCGGAATGGTAAATTATGATAATGACGATGATGAAGTATTCATTGGTAGAGATTTGGCTCATACCAGAAGCTTCAGCGAGAGTGTTGCAAACAAGATTGATGAAGAAGTACGTACAATCATCGATGAGTGTTATCAGGAAGCAAAACGCGTTTTAACTGAGAACAGAAAAGTGTTGGAAGCGTGTGCAGAATTGTTAATACAGAAAGAAAGAATCACAAGGGAAGAATTCGAAGCGTTGTTTGAAGAAACAGCTACAATACTTTAATTAAAAGAATGTTTCGATCATACAAAGGCCTTTGGTTAACCAATTATCGACATATTTTGTGCAGAATGATGAAAATCAGTTAAAATATTTGTAAAGTTTGTGCACACTTATTGATAAGAACATGGTATACTTTGTATGTAAACCCCAATACATTATATAGTTTTTGCTACACCCCCCCATAAGTAACAAAAATACCTTCTCCGAAAAAGGACAGTCCCATAACTGTCCTTTTTTATTTGTCTTTTGGGAGGATTTGTAGATAAAAACAGTGCATTATAATTTATAACATTATTCTAATACAATAGGTATATCACACAGCCCCGTATTCTGGGGCTGTTCTAATACCATTAATTATGAGATTAGCCATTTAATTTACTTACTATGACACATTATAATAATTGACTTCCCCAAATCATTCATTATAATAATAGTTAACCATCAATACGATCAACAATCGATATATGAAACTGAGAATAGAGGAACATGTCAATATGGATGAGGCAAATCAGATTGAAATAATAAAGAGAAACCCGGCAGCGATTATGTCAGTAAAAAATCCCACAGAGGAGATGATGTTAACAGCAGTAACCTGTAACGGATTATTGCTAGAACACCTAAAGCATGCACCCTTGAAGGTGCAAGAGGCAGCCATGGAGCAGGACGCACGAGCCATCAGATATATATCGAATCCTTCAGAGGATATGATGAGAAAAGCGGTTGATCGTAACTGGATTAACCTTCAATACATTCAAAATCCCACAGATCTGGTAGTTCGTCACGCAATCTCATATGCTGGATGGGCAATTCGGTATGTGGAACACGCTACACAGGAGCAGAGGATTTTAGCAGTTCGTAAGAACTTTGATGCAATAAAATACATAGATAATCCATCAGAAGAAGTTCAGTTGGAGGCGGTACGTTCAAGTTATGAAGCACTTCGATATATGAAAAATCCAACTCACCTTACAGAATTGGAAGCTGTTAAGAATAATGATAAGGCTTTTCTTTTTGTAAATGAGATAACTAAGGAGAAGATACTTGATTTTTTAAGGGTTAATATACAAGTTTTGAAGTACATAAATCGAGAAATTACCGAGATGGAACTTGAAGTGGTGTTAAAAGAGGTGCTGTCCCGTGATGAAGTAGAAGAAGAGTATGTAAGAGACTTTATTAAATATAGCAGCGTCGAAGATAGTGTTATTCGTCATATCGATAAGCTGAAACTAATATATCACTACGGTAGTAAGCGAGCTAAGAAAATTGCGGTTGATGAGAGACTGAAGATGTAGTAGATAATCGATTTGAAAATTGATCGTTCTTATAGAAAATAGTATTAGTACAAATATTTCTACCTATGTGTAGTAATAGCTTGGAGGATAGTGTGAAAAATCATAGATTTTCACACGCAAATTTGTGCCTGCGGCCCAAAGTTTGCAGGCTATGTAGAAAGGCATGGTTATTATTATGAACTTTAAGGATACATTAGCAAGTGTAGATTTGGTATTAGCGACCGGAGAGGTTCCCTTAATAGTGGGGGAAAGCGGTATAGGAAAAACAGCCTTGGCAAATCTGCTTGCAGAAAAAAATAATTGGAGTCTGATTGTAATAGACGGTAATTTGTTAAAGGAAGGAGAAATCGGTGGTCTGCCCACGATAGAAAGTTACTTGGGGCAGGATGCGGATGGCCGAAATACAGAGAAAAAGATAACGGTATATGCAATACATAACAAATTAAAAGAAATAGATGATGCGATAGCAATGGGAAGCACAGTGCTTTTATTTATCGATGAAATAAACCGTTGTGAACATACGGTTCAGCAGGAACTGATGAATCTTATCTTAAACAGGGAAATTAACGGTTACCGATTAGCAAAGGAGGTTCATATTCTCGCTGCTATGAATCCATCAGGGAGATATGGCTCGGATTATGATTATCAGGTAGTTGATATGGACCCAGCACAGGAGAATCGATTTGTATGGTTGTTCATGGAACCGGACGCATTTCAATGGATTGAATGGGCAGAAGGGGCGGGATTGGATCAGAAGATTGTTGAGTTTATTGCCACATTTCCGGAGCATTTAATTAAGAAAAACGGTGATGATATCCATGCAACTCCTAGAAGCTATGAGAGAATCTCTAAGGCATATCGGATCTATAAAGAGAAAAAGGATTCCATACCAAGATCCGTGTTTGTGAATGTATTAGAAGGCAATGTGGGCAAGATGATAGCTGCTGAATTTATCAGTTTTGTTGAGGCGGATTACAGTCCGCTACTAACGTATGAAGAAGTGTTTGGTAGTGATTTATCAACTGATCTATCCGAACGAATATCCAAAGAAACTCATACAAGACTTTATATTGCTGTGAAGAATATGCTTAAGAGACTAGAGAAAGATATAATAGATCAATCAATTGATGTAGAAGTTTATGTCAATCAGTTGATTATGTTGTTAAAAATTTACCCGGTTGATTTAAGGATTGGTATAATGAAGGATATCAGAAACGGATATTCTGAAGTTTATAAAATTGCTATTGAGGATGAGAACTTTATAAATCTGTATTATGAAGCAATGCTTCAATAAGGGGATGTTGAATGGAAAATTACTTTGTAGACGGAGCAGAGCGGCTTCTGAAAGATGCAAAGGAGATAGTTAACCGGTATAGTACGGCATGGATTAACGATAAGAATATTGAATTTGAGATACCTGAGGAATTCCGAATAGAGTTTTTTCGCTTAATTGACAGAGTCAGTTTAAGTCTAATGGAAGATCGAGATAACTTTTATGGATACTTTCTCTTTCAAATGACTAGGGATATTCGGTTTGATATTGGCAGTCCTACCGGAGTTGTCTTTAAAGGAGCAGGATATGTAATCAACTTTAATCCACTTATGTATCTTATGCTTAGTAAGGAGCAGATGCAAACAGCGATAAAGCATGAGATACTTCATATACTATCCCTACATTTAATAAGGGCAAAAAGTTACCTTGGTAGTTATAATGATCTGGCGGTGAATATGGCAATGGATGTTGTAGTCAACCGCTTTCTGGATTATCTGCCACCTTATGCAACCACTCTTGAATGGGTGAATGTGAAGTACGGGATACAGCTTAAGGTAGATGAAACCTTTGAAAGTTATCTGGAGAAAATACAAGCTGCACTCAACCAACAGGAAGAAACAGATGATGAGGATAAGGATCATTCCGATACAGATAATAAATCCCGTAAGGCAGACCTTCATGATAATAACTTGAAACCGGTTGATGGGAATGATACGTCTAAATTTGATTTGTTTGAAACGGAATATAATGTAGAGAAAACACATGCAATATGGAACGAATCAGAAGAGAATAAGGAAAAGGTTCTTCTCGAATTTACAGAGAAGGCGGTAGATAATGCCATGAAGGGAGAACTTCCATCATATCTGTCCGGTCTTATTGAAGGATTGAAAAATAGCGGTGGAGAATTACCTTGGAATTTGTATCTGAATCGATTAATGGGAACCATGGAGAGCAGAAAAAAGAAAACCGTTACTAGGAGAAATAGAAGACAGCCGCAGCGCATGGATCTAAGAGGAGAACTTAGGGATCATAAAGCGAATCTGATCGTGGCTTTAGATATCAGCGGTAGTATTAGTGATGAGGAATTTCTTCAAGCAATGAAGGAAGTGCTTAGTATAGTACGAAATTATAAGCATGAAATTACGGTAGTGGAGTGTGATGATGAGATCAGACGAAGCTATAAGGTCAAAACGGAGAAGGATATAAGAGAAAGGTTTAAGGAAAGAGGAGCAACAAAGTTTAGTCCGGTCATCTCATTTGCAAATTCGACAAAGGTGAACCTTCTAGTATATTTTACCGATGGTAAAGGAGAAGAAAAGTTGGAGACGATTCCAAGGGGATATAAGATTCTATGGGTGATTTCCGGAAGAGGAGATCGCATCTCTTTACGAGAACATTACGGTGTAGTGAAAAAACTCAAAAATATTACTGTAAAGGATGTAGAACCGGAACTTGCAGATCCTCTCAAGAGTGGATTTTCCATGATGAATCAGGAGGAAGGCTAAGGAGGTATAACCGATGCAATATTCAATCACACAGCCGGAATTGTTCGATATTAAGGATGGTTTCGGTAGAAAATCATACGGAGGAAATCAGGCATGGTATCCAAAGTTCTGGGCTAGAAGAGCCGGTTGTGGAGCTACTTCAGCAGCAAACATAACTTCCTATCTTGCTAAAACCAGAGCTGAGTATAATAGGCTTTATGAACAGGGAAGCAGGAACAAAGCAGATTTTGTTCATCATATGGAAGAGCTATTCGAATATGTAAAACCGGGACCAATGGGTGTAAACCATGTGGATAAATATATTAAAGGTATTGAACAATATGCAAAATCTAAGGGTATTTCCTTGCGTACGAATTTGTTAACTGCTGAAAAGGAGACTAAGATCACAAGAACAAAGCAGGAATTAATAGAATTTGTCCAAAAAGCCATGGAGCTAGACGCTCCGATAGCATTCCTAAATCTATCAAGAGGAGAAGAAAGAATCTTACAAGACTGGCACTGGATTACAATCACATCAGTACAAATAGAAGAAAACCATATCTGGGCGATCGCCTCCGATGAAGGATATGCACGAAAGTTTGACTTGCTGTTGTGGTACTTAACTACAGGAATGCATGGAGGGCTGATATATTTTGAGTAGGGCTGAGAACGTATAACGAGATAGGAGTCGTTGTACATATAAACGTAAAGCAGGGCTGATGCTAATAAATAATTTGTAGGAGCAATGTTATATTGCCATAATGCACTGTTTGAACGACAATTTCTTAATTTTGTATTTCGAAAGCGAACATACCTGTACGATTAAGAAATACAAAATCAAGAAATTGTCAGTTCAACCTGTGTGTGAGGCAATATACATTGCTCCTTAACTAAATTATTTGTTGGCATCAGCCCTTTATAAATTAAACACAACTCTTATCTTAACCCAAATCACTCAATATTTGGTATCGCAGTAGAGTTGATTCCAACTGGATTGAGGATAGATATTATATGCACTAAGTGTACATACTTTACATATGAAGTAACGCGCGTTCCTTTCACATAAAACATGAAGATGCTTGCTTGAAAGGATTATTCCATGCTAATTGCTTATAATAAATATCTGAAATATATCTTTCTTTTTATCACAGGGGGATTTGCCTACGGTATGATAGAGGACATCTCTCGAGGATATTCGCATATCTCCATGTTTATAGCAGGAGGGATTTGTTTTATCTTAATTGGTCTTCTGAACGAGGTATTTACCTGGAGAATGGCCTTGATTAGTCAGATGGCGATATCCTCAATCATCGTCTCCGTAGTGGAGTTTATCACCGGGTTAATCGTCAATGTTTGGTTAAAGCTAAATATATGGGACTATACCCCTCTTCCGTATAATATCATGGGACAGGTATGCCTACTATTTACGAACCTTTGGTTCTTTTTATCTTTGTTTGCGATTTTACTCGATGACTATCTCCGCTATTATTTTCTGAAAGAGGAAAAGCCCAGGTACAAAATCTTTTAGTCTACTAAAATACAATATTTATCGAGTAATTGTACCGGGTGATAAGAAAGCTTTGAAGTACGTAAGCCCTCATCGCCTACATCCTCTTCACGGTTAATGTATTTGATACCGTATTCTTGAACCATATCAGTAGCAAATTCCTTAACGATCATCTGATAGGAACCGGGATAATCACGGACAGCCTTCTCGATATGGCAGTGTAAGGTATCATTTACAATCTCGCCGATTGTTAATGCGACGATATTACCATCCACTTCGATAAATGCTCCGGGAAGGTTGAATTTATCCAAAAACTGTAATAGTTCCAAAGTTCTTGTTAACTCTTCCTGTGCTAAGGACGCATCCTTTCCGTGATTTAGTTGATAATCCTTTAGGAACTCTTCAACTCTTCCCAGATTATCCGAAGTGATACGCTGATATTTATAATCAGGGTAAAGTTTTTTGAATTTGTTGATATGATTTCGTTGGCCGCTGTATCGACGTCCTGCCATGTTAGCAAGATCATCTGCAAGATACAGATAATCGGCCCAGTCTCTGTTTGGATGACCGGGGATAGTACCGCCGTATTGATCTACCAATGTAGGCACAGCCTCGACTGGAACAGTGCAAAACCATAAAGGCAAATCATTTTCTTTGCAATATTCTTTTAAGGCATCCATAGCCTTGTCAAGAGAACCGCCTCCTACCGGAAAGGTGAAGGATGTACGATTTAAGAATTTCACCTTATACAGTATCATGTCATCAAAGATGGTAAATTGAGTTTGATAAAAGTCTCGCCACATATACATAGCGCCAATTGTGTAGTCACTGGTGCGGCTTACTTTATATTTGAAATATGCGACTGAATCTAATATATTATCAGCCGTTATTGATTCAAACGTTAGCATAATTACCTCCACTTGGTTCTTAAGTTAATAGTGTTGCGCATAGAACTAGTTTTATCCTATTAAATGTAAACTTATCCTATGAGAATTTATTATAGCAAGTATCTTACCATTTTTATATAGCAAACATAAAATTAAATTTTTATAAACTGGGTAGATTAAATTTTTAATTTTATGATAGAATGGAATTATGAATGAAATTATTAGTAAGAAAAAGACTTGTACTTGATGAAGTAATCTTGAGTTCTTTTAACATTCTAATTATTATGTCTTAGAACGGTGGTCAACATGAAAATACTTTTAGTCGCAGTGAATGCGAAATATATACATTCTAACTTAGCAGTTTACAGCTTAAAATCATATGCAGCACGTTATGCGGATTCAATACAAATTGCGGAATTGACAATTAATCATACGGAGGAAGAGATACTGAAACAGGTTTACCTTCATCAAGCAGATGTTGTAGCATTTTCCTGTTATATCTGGAATATTGATATCATAAAACGGTTATCATCAGAATTGAGGAAGATACAAAAGAAGGTTAAGATATGGTTTGGTGGACCTGAGGTATCTTATGATGCAGAACATTGCTTAAAGCAGAATCCCCAGTTGGATGGTATTATGATAGGCGAAGGTGAGCAGACCTTTTTAGAGTTTGCGCAGTACTATGTTGAGGGGAATATTGCCCTTAAGGATATTCGTGGACTGGCATACAGAGAGAGTGCATTACTATCCCAGAATCAGAATGATTTGACGACTGAAGAGAAGAGTACGATTACATTAACAGCGGAACGACCTCCTATGAATTTGGATGATATACCATTTCCATATGAGGATATGGAGGTATTTCGGAATAAGATTATTTATTATGAGAGCAGCAGAGGATGTCCTTTTTCCTGCAGCTACTGTCTGTCCTCCATTGATAAAAGGGTAAGGCTAAGAAGTTCTGGGCTGGTGAAGAAGGAGTTAAAACTTTTCCTAGAGTATCAGGTGCCTCAGGTAAAGTTTGTTGATCGTACCTTTAACTGTAGTCGAAAGCACACTATGGATATATGGTCATTTATCAAAGAGAATGATAACGGAATTACGAATTTTCATTTTGAAATATCGGCAGATCTTCTGAATGAGGAAGAGATAGACTTCTTATCAACACTGAGACCGGGACAAGTTCAATTAGAAATCGGTGTGCAAAGTACGAATCCTGATACGGTCAAGGCTATTCATCGACAGATGGATTTTGGGGTTTTAAAGAAGAATGTGAATCGCATTCAGGAAGGTAAGAACATACACCAACATCTTGACCTAATCGGAGGGCTTCCATATGAAGGATACGCTTCCTTTGAGAGGTCATTTGAAGATGTATACCGATTAAAGCCTGATCAGCTGCAACTTGGTTTTCTAAAGGTGTTAAAGGGTTCTTTAATGCATATTGAAAGCGATAAATACAATATTGTGTACCATGATAGTGCTCCTTATGAAGTTCTATCTACGATGGATCTTAGCTATGACGAGATTCTTCAGTTAAAAGGAATATGTGACATGGTAGAAGTCTACTATAACAGTGCGCAATTCACGTATTCGATTCAATATTTGGAACATTTTTATACATCGCCGATGAAGCTGTACCGCGCACTTAGTGATTATTATGAGTTAAATGGATGGGCATCTATTGCGCACAGCAGAATACGTAGATTTGAGATATTGTTAGCATTCTTTCAAGAAATCGTACTAGACGGTAAGGAGGACTGCTCAGAGGAAGTTGCACTATTTACAGAGATTTTGGTATTTGATGTATTTATCAGAGAGGGTATGAAGGCGAGGCCTGACTTTGCACCCGAGAATCCTATTCAACATAAGCTTCGGGAACTTTATCGAAGCTATGAGACAGATCGCAGGATGATTCACATAGAGCAATTTCATTATGATGTAATTAATTCAGCACGAACAGGTGAAGTTATTAAGAAGACACTAACAATCTTGTTTGATTATAAAAACAGAGATCCATTAAACAAATCAGCGAGGTTAGTAGAGATAGAGGGATAAGGAGGGGTATTCTTGGCCAAAAGAAAAATATCGTCAAAGGAACAGGAAAGAACAAGCAGAATCTTAGAAGCACTTGACCGGGAATATAGTACGGAGTATAAGTGCTATCTCAATCATGAGAATCCCTGGCAACTATTAATTGCTACGATATTGAGTGCTCAGTGTACAGATGAAAGAGTCAATATCGTGACCAAAGATTTGTTTCAAAAATACACCAGTATACATTCTTTTGCTGAGGCAGATCAGGCGGAGCTAGAGAGAGATATTCATTCCACCGGCTTTTATAGAAATAAAGCGAAAAATATTATCGCTTGTGCGAAGCAGCTGGTAGAAAAATATAATGGTGAGGTCCCAAATGATTTGGAGGCTTTGACTAATCTAGCGGGAGTAGGTCGGAAAACGGCGAATGTAATTCGGGGTAATATCTTTCATGAGCCCAGTATCGTGGTAGATACTCATGTTAAAAGAATATCAAAGCATCTAGGGTTTACCAAGGAAGAAGATCCGGTTAAAATAGAATTTGATCTAATGGAGCGCCTTCCTAAGGATCACTGGATTTTATATAATATACAGATTATAACGCACGGTAGAGGGCTTTGTACGGCTAGAAGTCCCAGATGTGAGGAGTGTTTTTTGAGAGAAGATTGCATTTTTTCAAATCAAAAGGGTAAGAAGTTAAATAAACCAACTCAAAAATCAAAAAAACCTTGATTGATACGTGAAAGTATCATAGAATTATTTTTGTACCGTGCAGTAAAACTAATATCAACACTTTTTCAATTGGGACATGCAACGGAGGTCCAAAGATACATCAACATTGTCGTGATAGAACATGATAAAATAAATTGTTTTATTATAAGCAGAAAAAGAATAAAAGAGGTGAAATGAATGAACTTTTACAGTAAAAAATCCAGAAGAATTATAGCTAGAATTATTGTTTTAATATTGGTACTTGCTTTAGTTGTGCCTTATATAGTAAGTGTAATACGGTAATCCCGAAACTTAAAGTGAGCTATTGGGAACTTAAGGAATTCGGGTCTTGAATAATCTTAGGTTTATGATACAATAGGAAGAAGTTACATAAATCACTATGAAATAAAGGGTTTTACGATATTTAGTATAAGTAAGTGGAAACGGAGGGTGAATATGAGCAGATTAAAAATTGTATTATGCGCAGTATTCCTTTTATTAATATCCGCAGTATACGCAGGAAAGCCTGCGATAGCGGCAACAAATGAAGAAAAGACAATATACAAGGGTGTATTCATAGACAAAGTAGATGTAAGTGGAATGACAAAAGACCAGGCGGAAAAGGCTGTTAATGATTTTATTAATAAGCTTCGTGCTGATCATGTAACATTATCCGTAGGAGATTATGTTGTATATAAAACCTTAGGAGACTTGGGTTATACAGCAGATGTACAAGAAGAGACGACTCAAGCTATCAATATAGGTCGTTCCGGCAATTTGGTAAAAAGATATAAAGATATTAAGGATACTGAGAATGGAAGTGTAACACTTCCTCTTAAGTTTACTTATGATAAAGAGAAGATTAAAACCTTCGTATCGAAGGATGTCAGTGCATTTAACAAAAAACCGGTTAATGCTTCAGTAGCTATGAAGGGTGGAAAACTGGTATACACAAAGGACGTTGTGGGTAAGAAAGTTAGTGTTGATGAAACTACAAACCTTATAACAGCGGCGATTGATAAATGGGATCGCAAGGATATTAAGATTAAGGCAGCAGTAGAAGATGATCAGCCTTTATATACCTTGGATGTTGTTAAAAAATGTAATACCTTATTAGGTTCCTACACAACGGAATACGCAAGTTCAGCAGCGGGACGTGCTGCAAATCTTGCAAATGGTGCAAGATTAATTAATAACATTGTTCTATATCCGGGAGAAACTTTTTCTGCTTATGATATTTTAACTCCATTTACAGCAGCAAATGGATATCATATAGCAGGTGCATATCTTAATGGTGAGGTTATTGATAGCGTTGGTGGTGGTGCTTGTCAGGTTACAACGACACTGTACAATGCAGTTTTAATGGCTGAGCTGGAAGTTGTACAAAGACAACCGCATTCCATGACAATTAGCTATGTCGATTTATCAAGGGATGCTGCGATAGCAGGTACTTACAAGAACTTTAAATTTAAGAACAATACAGATGTTCCTATCTTAATTCAGGGATATACAGTTAATCGTAGAATTACCTTCAAATTATGGGGAAATGAAACTAGAGATACGAAACATCGTACAATAAAATATGTGTCAAAGACATTATCAGTTAAGCAACCTTCAAAGGATATAATTACTAAAGATCCTTCAAAACCAGTAGGCTATCGTGAGGTTACTACTCCTGCGCATACAGGATATAGAGCAGAGCTTTATAAGGTAGTATATAAAGATGGTGTTGAAGTGAGCAGAACGCTTGTTAACAAAAGCTCATATCAGGCTGCAGCCCGTCGTATAATTATAGGAACAAAAGTAGTTAAAGAGGTCAAGCCGACGAATGCACCAACAAATACACCGACGAAAGCACCGGTTGGTAATGTAGGTGATCAGAATAATGTTGAGGGTTAGGTACATTAATAACTGACTCTGTAATGAATACTTAAGAAATGATAAAATGCTAGTTGGAGAGATATGATGAAGATTGGAAAAGTATCTGAAACAGTCCTGAAACGGTCTGTACTAAAACAAATTGGACATAGACGCGATGAAGTACTGGTAGGACCCGGCGTAGGGGAAGACTGCAGTGTACTTGCTTTAGAACAGGATGAAGTTTTTGTACTGTCAACCGATCCCATCACAGGCGCGGTAAAGGATATTGGAACCTTAGCGGTCAATATCACCGCAAATGATATTGCATCTAACGGAGCAGAAGTATTCGGGTTAATGCTTACGATTTTATTACCGGAAGGAACAGAGGAAGCAGAACTTCGCGCGATCATGCAGGACATTGAATCTGAATGTAGCAAGCTTAATCTGGAAGTGATTGGTGGTCATACAGAGATTACCAAAGCGGTTAATCAACCAATTGTAACGGTAACCGGTGTTGGTAAGATGAAGCGTAATGAGATTATCAAAACAGCAGGAGCACGTCCCGGTCAAGAGATAGTAATGACAAAATGGGCGGGCCTTGAAGGAACAGCGATTATAGCTGCCGAGAAGGAAGAGGAACTTAAAACCAAATATGCAGCAAGCTTTATAGAAAATGCCAAAGAATTCATCAACTATTTATCAGTTGTTCCGGAAGCGATGGTGGCACGAGCCGTTGGCGTGACATCAATGCACGATGTCACAGAAGGTGGATTATTTGGAGCTCTATGGGAAATTGGTGCAGCTTCCAAGGTTGGTCTAGAAGTAGATTTAAAGAAGATATTATTAAAGCAGGAAACGGTGGAGATATGCGAATACTATGATTTGAATCCGTATATGCTGATTTCCAGCGGATGTATGTTAATAATCACAGATAGAGCAAATCAGCTGGTGGACACTCTGAAATCAGAGGGAATTACAGCAGCGGTGATTGGAAGAATAACTCAAGGTAATGACAGAATCATTATTAATGACGAGGAAAGACGTTACTTAGAGCCTCCAAAGAGTGATGAATTATATAAGATAATGTAGTTATATTTAAATGTCTTCTGCTAAATAGCAGTAAATGGAGGTAAGCATGAGAGAACGAATCTTAAAGGCCATTGATAAAAACAGCAAACTATCCCCCGCGGATTTAGCGATTATGTTAGGTAGTACGGAGGAGGAAGTGGTAACTGCAATCCAGCAAATGGAGGATGAGTCCATCATCTGTGGTTACCCGACTCTGATAAATTGGGATAAAGTAAATTGTGAAAGAGTAACCGCACTAATCGAATTAAAAGTAACTCCGCAAAGAGGTTTAGGCTTTGATAAAATAGCGGAAAGAATATATCGTTTTAATGAGGTGCAATCCGTTTATCTTATGTCAGGTGGATTTGACTTGACTGTTATCCTTGAGGGGAAAACAATGAGAGAAGTTGCAAACTTCGTATCAGAAAAATTAGCCCCAATGGATGCAATCTTAAGCACCGCTACTCATTTTGTATTAAAAAAATATAAAGAGCACGGTCTTCCACTGGTACAGATGAAACAAGATGAAAGGATGTTGATTACGCCTTGAGAAATCCATTAGCAAAAACAGTAGTAGATATGCCTCCTTCCGGAATTAGAAAGTTTTTCGATATTGTAAGTGAGATGAAGGATGCGATATCCCTTGGTGTGGGTGAACCTGATTTTGATACACCTTGGCATATTCGTGAAGAAGGTATTTATTCCTTAGAAAGAGGAAGAACCATCTATACCTCGAATTCCGGTTTGAGAGAATTAAGAGAAGAGATCAGTACTTATTTAAAAAGAAGATGCAATCTGGAATATGATTATGATAAAGAGGTTATCGTAACGGTAGGTGGTAGTGAAGCAATCGATATTGCTTTGCGAGCGATGATAGAGCCGGGAGACGAGGTATTGATCCCGATGCCCTGTTATGTATCCTATCACCCATGTACTGTATTAGCTGGTGGAACTCCTGTAATAATTGAATTAATGGGAGAGAATGATTTTAAACTGACTAGACAGCAATTGCTTGATTCCATCACCGATAAAACAAAGGTATTAATACTTGCGTATCCGAATAATCCAACTGGAGCGATTATGGATTATGACGATTTGAAGGAAATTGTAGATGTCATTATAGAGAAGGATATCATCGTTATATCGGATGAAATATATTCTGAACTAACCTACGGTAAGGAACATGTATCCATCGCTACATTCCCCGGCATGCAAGAGAGAACCATTGTTATTAACGGATTTTCCAAATCCTATGCAATGACAGGTTGGAGATTAGGTTATGCAGTTGGTCCTGCATTAATTATTGAACAGATGACAAAAATACATCAGTTTGCAATTATGTGTGCACCAACGAATAGTCAGTATGCCGGAGTAGAAGCTCTCAAAAACGGCGATGCCGATGTGGAGCTAATGCGAGATGCTTACGATAAACGTAGAAGGTTCCTACTTCATGCACTTCGAGGAATGGGACTGGAATGTTTCGAGCCATATGGAGCTTTTTATGTATTCCCATGTATCAAGAGTCTAGGGATGACATCGGATGAATTTGCCACAAAGCTGCTAAAGGAAGAGAAAGTTGCTTTGGTTCCAGGAACAGCCTTTGGAGAATGTGGGGAAGGATATCTTAGAATTTCTTATGCATATTCCATTGATAACTTAAAGATAGCCCTTGAAAGAATCGAAAGATTTGTTGTAAAACATAGAAAATAGGAAATAATGACGAATTAGTTGAAATTATGGCGGATTATGTGTTACAATGGAAATACGTATTGATAAATAGGAGGTAGTCGAATGGCTAATGTCAATGTCAATGTTGATCATATTAATCCATTCATTATGGCGGCAACAAAGATATTTAAAGAAATGTGTTTTATTGATGCCAAAATTGGTAAACCATATATAAATAGTACATCTACATTTGCAGATAATTTAATCATTATGATCGGATTCACAGGGGAAATGAAAGGGCAGGCGATGATTGCATTTAATAATGAGATTGCTTGCGATATTGCATCAAAGATGATTATGATGCCAGTATCTGAACTGGATGATTTGGCAAGGAGTGCTATTGGTGAACTTGGTAATATGATTATGGGTAATACAGCAACGATCTTTTCAACGAAGGGAATTGCAATCGATATCACCCCACCGACAATTGGCAATGGAACGATATCATTTACTACAAATTATGCAAAGAATATATGTGTTCCCCTAACCTATGAGGAAAACAAAATAATTGAAATTAATATAGCGATAAAAGGTGATTAATTCACCTTTTTTTCTATATACTTCATGATAAAAGGAACAGGTAGTTGATTATATAATGTCGGATAAGACAAGCATAGTTGATAAGTTATTATTTAATAGGAATAGAGAAGCTATGTTCAAGTTTCAACGGTAAAGAAGAAATGGAACAAAGTAGTTTTTGGAGGTCGTAATTAATGAATATAGTATTATTAGAGCCTGAGATACCGGCAAACACCGGCAATATAGGCAGAACCTGTGTGGCGACAGGAACCAAGCTTCATTTGATTGAGCCGATGGGATTTCGTTTGAATGAAAAAGAAATTAAAAGAGCCGGATTGGATTATTGGAAGGATCTAGATGTGACGGTGTATGACAGTTATCAAGACTTCCTGGAGAAGAACCCGAATGCTAAGATCTACATGGCTACCACAAAGGCACAGCACTCTTATACCCATGTGGCATATGAACCGGATTGTTTTATTATGTTTGGAAAAGAGAGCGCTGGAATACCGGAGGAGCTTCTACTTGAGAACAAGGCGAATACAATCCGTATCCCGATGATCGGAGATATCAGATCCCTCAATCTAGGTAACTCAGTAGCCATAGTACTCTACGAAGCCTTGAGACAGAACAACTTTGAAGGTATGAGAATGGAAGGCCAACTTCACAAATATAGCTGGGATTAAAAACAGAACCAAGAAAAAGCACCGCATATCATACTAGCTTTGATACGCGGTGCTTTTATTTATGATGCGGATTCGATATAGTTTGATTTATCACTGTTGATAAATATGATATCACTCCGGAAGGAAAGTATATTCTTAAGGTCATCACGGTTTGATTTTATGCGTAGCTGGTTTTGTTTATCAAACACCACGGATACTTTTTTCGTAAATATATTATTGTTCAAATATTCTTCGATCACTAAACTAGCATCATATTTTGAAATTAATTCATATGTAGTCATCAAACCAATCCCGCTGCCACCATCCTCTGCATGTGTTGTAATCTGCTTTACTCCGATATTAAGTAGTACCTCGACCTTGAAAGGCGTTCCGCTATCTAAAATATCGATAAAGTATTGACCGTCTATAATTCCAATGTTGATCATAACCTTTCTACTATGTTCTTTTTTTGTAGCAATAATAGCATTTTCAATTAGATCTGCAAGTAAAGTTCTTAAATCCTCTACACCGATAATGGTGTCTGTTAGATATTTTATACTTCCCGTTAAAGAGAAATCAAAGTTAATATGCTGTCTACTCGCTTTCTGAAGCATGTAGGATAACAAATTATCAATCGGTAGAACATTGGTTTTCGTAAGTTGCTTCCCGGTAACCTCATACGTATTAATAATACCGACACGTTCTTTCGTCATATCCTGTAATTGTGTAATTAATTCTTTCGCCTTATCAATATGCGATTGGTGATCTGTTTCATATTCCGCAGATAATAGATACTCACGTAGGGCTAGTTCCATGGAAGGGATTAGCTTGTTATCGCTATGTATAATTTTAGCTAATTCGTCATTATGAAATTTCAACTCATCGATTTGTCTTTCTTTATTATTAATGATTTCTTGAAGCGCTTCTGTTTCTTTTGCATTTATTTTCTCAATGTATTTTTGGGAAAGTCTACTCTTCCACCAGTACAAGATGGAAAGACCGCATAGCATGGTGAAAAAAACCGGTATAGTGAATACTAGGTAAGCTTGCTCTTTAAAGCCAAAAAATGAGATTGCAAATAATAAATTTATACTAATATAAAAACCCAAATCATTGGATGCATAATCATATAAAAATGGCATACCCTTCTTTAAACGTTTGAATTGAAAGGGGACATATGCTATGGACATTTGTGTTATTCCGAGTATAAACATTGCAATTATATCAGGTGGGAATTCATGTGTAAACAAATTGATAATACTGCAAATAGGGTATGCAACAAATGCACTTAGTACAAAATATATAGTTGAAATACCAAATGAAAAAATTGATACGATCAAAGCTAACTTTGGAGTAACTTTCAGGAATATAACGACAAAACAGGTGAATAAGAGAACCATTATAAGAAAACTGAGAGGTTTGATGTGTGTTCTCATTAAATAAAATAGGGGCAGTATAGGAATTAACGACAAGCCAAAAGATAGATACACTTTCTTACTAGGTACTATATGTAGAAGCCTGGTAAAAGTGTAAAAGCATGATATCAATGTAAATAGATACTTAACACAAATAGCAAAAATAAGATCACCCTCTTTAAAGTAACAATTATTAACGGAAAGCACAACACACCAACCAATATAGAAATCTTCCTATTTAAAGTAAATTTAAAGAAAAAATAGGAGGACAAAAACATGAGTAGTTTTTGGAAAAGATTTTGGGGATGGCTTGGTTTATAAGCTAAGCAAGCTGCACATATGTGTGGCTTGTTTTTTTGTTATTTGTAACTAATCTAATATTCATTCTTTATTTTATTTGCATAATAAAAGATAAATTCTGTTATTGTGGGCATACCCTTATCAGGATTAATTCTCGCTGTATAATATTTAAGTAAATCCTCTATGTCATTAGTTTTCCAAGCTTTACTGATTGCATTCTGAATTGCTCGTTCTACGCTCGATTCAGTTTTTCTATATTTTGTACCAATAATATAAGATAAGTTTTGTTCTGGCTTGTCAATCACAATCTGAATTGCATCGAGAAGGTATTGAAAACCTACAACTTTGGGACTGATACCGATGTTGTTTAACTCTGCGGTTATTCTGCGAACGATACGCTTGCTACGAAGATTAGGATCTTCTGTTGTAGCATGAGTTGCTGAGGGTGTCAGCCTTTGACTGTTCACAATAGGTTTCATAATTCTGATAAAATCGATAACTTTTTTCACAGAATAATCTTCTTGATGCTTTGACATTATGAAATCTGCACCAAGCTGACGAGCTAAATCATAAGTGACCTGGCTCGAATTATTAGTAGTAATCAGAATGTATGGCTTAGTGTCAAGCGATAGTTCATTAAGTCCCTGTAAAACAGATATGCCATTACCACTGCCGTTATGTAGTTCGAGATCCAGTATAACCACGTCAGGTAAGTAATCTTTTATATAATCGATTGCGATATAGGAACTGTTCGTAATCCCTAATAATGTAATATCTTCTAAGTCGCTTATATAGTTGGAAAATTCATTACATGCTGTCGTATCATCTTCTACAATTATAATAGAGATATTATCTGCCATATAACCTCCTAAAATGATATATTCCAATTGCTATCATATATTATTAAAATACAAAAACCAACGAAAAGCAACATTTTTTAGTACAAAAAGGAATATATTTATAAAATTATTCATGTAAAATATCTTATACAGTAATATGTCTGAATATATTGTGATTTAATAGCTTCAAATAATAATCATATGGGGGAATATGGTTGGCTTGAGGACGAAGTAAAGTGAAGTTAAGTCATAACATTTGCTGACTTTAGCTTTTAAATTAACTTAGAAAAGACATATAAAATTATAGGAGGATTAAAGAGTGGGAAAATCATTTAAACGAATTGTTGTTATGGTGCTTGTTCTATGTATGACCATAACAACTGCTACTGAGAATGTATCAGCACAAGTATTTAAAAAAGACACAGTTAGTAGTGGATCAAAACAAACAGTTAGCACAAAGCCGGAAAAGCATAAGCTAACGAAGAGAGAAAGAGTAATTAAGAAGACAACGAACTCTACAACATTTCAGAATGACGATGGCTCCAAGGAGCTTGTTATGTACAGTGGAGATGTGCGTTTTAAGAATGGGGAAGGCGAACTATTAGACTATGACCCAAGTTTGGTTGGTATTACTACAGAGGATATCAAGACCAATAAAAGATTAGCAAGTTATAAATTTCAGAATAAAGAGGGCGATAAAAAGCATTATCTTCCACAGAAGCTCACAGAGGACACCCCGATCCTTATGGTGAATAATTCTTATGAGATGGCTTTCCGCCCAGTGTTTGCAAATGAAGAAGTGGAAGCAACTGATCTGGAGCAAAATGATAAAATCGATAAGTTAATAAAAGATAATAAAAATAATACTGTAAATATGGTTGATCAAGATGCCAAAGAGATAACTAAAGATCAAATGGAAGAATCAGTGTTGGAGGATACAACCAAGACAGATACAATCGATCAGGTGCTAGATAATATCGATCTATCAGCTTTGCCGGAAGAGTCTGACCTAAAATCCGCTGCTGTATCAAATGAAGAAACAACGGATTTATATGATGAGACAACCGAAACACCGACAAAGATTA
Organism: Bacillota bacterium; assembly: GCA_023392615.1. GTDB lineage: Bacteria > Bacillota > Clostridia > Lachnospirales > Lachnospiraceae > Mobilitalea. Next base: position 68,719 of record JAEVYT010000026.1, read on the forward strand.
CATATTCTACCAAGGATAAAAACATGCAGGTAGAATATGTATCACAAGATACGGGTATGAAGGAGAATATCGTATTAAATGAGAAACCGGATTCCAATGTATTCTTGTATGATCTAAATCTGAAGGGGATCGTACCTAGAATGAATCCACTCGATGGTGGAATTACATTCTATGATAAAGAAACTGGAGATATAGTGGGCAGTATTGAAGCACCGTTTATGAATGATGCAACCAATAATGCATATAGTCAGGACTTGCATTATACACTCGGTCAAAAAGAAGGGGAAGAGGATTCTTATGTCTTAGCACTCACTGTAAGTGAAGATTATCTTCGCAGTTCGGATAGAGCATATCCGGTAACTATCGACCCTACTTTTACCTGGAATGGTAGTGAGGAAATTTCAGATGTTTATGTCATTAATAAAAGTCCGTACACAGATACGAATTTTTATTCGAGTGGCGTTACTACCTTCTCGGTTGGATATGGATCTCAAGGGTTGTTCCGAACCTATCTTAGATTTAAAGATTTTACAAAGACAATCGATAATAAATACATTGATAGTGCAAATTTGACCTTATACGAGACGGATAATGGTGGTTCAGGTGGCGTAGTTGAGGCTCATAGATTATTGAAAGAATGGGGAGCATCATCGCTGACGTGGACAAATCGTCCGGATTATGCAACCGCTGTTTATGATTCCTATACTACCAAGGGGACAAAAGGAACCGCCCAAACATTAGACATTACAAACCATGCGAGAGAGATAGCGAATGGAACCTATACAAGCTTCGGTATCATGCTCCGTAACAAAGACGAATCCAGTAGCGGTGTTTATTCACAATACTATAGTTCAAGGTGTAGTAATAATGCATATAAACCAAAGTTATCAATCGTATATTATGATGGACCTACAATTGCAAGCAGTGTGACGGTCAATGACCAGTACATAAAACCAGGAACATTGACAACTGTAAACTGGGCAGGAATTTCATCCCATTCTTTAAAACGAGTGGAATATAGACTGGCGACTTATGATTCAACAAATACTAATGTTATTAACGAGTCGTATATCCCGTATTCCTCCTCAACATTAATTGGAACTACGAGCTCAGGAAGTAAGACGGTATCGGGTAGTAATACTTGGCCGGCAGGTTGCTATCGTATCTTTGTACGAGGAGTTGATAACGGTGGAATTGTGGGAACAGGAAAGGGTGCAACAGTTTATGTAGATGGTACAGCACCAACTTTATCTAGTGCAAGTATATCAGGAGGAACTAGTGCTACTGATTATTCTAACCTTATTCCAACAATTAGTTGGACAGCATCTGATGCAAATTTTCAACAAGTGGAATATAGTATTAATGGTGGAGCTTATAAATTGGCAGGTACTGCTGTGTCAGGAAGTAGTAGTTTGGATAGTACTGCATTTACTTCTGCTGGAAAATATACGATAAATATTAGGGCTAAAGATAAGGCAGATAATTATAGTGCTGCAAAAATATTTGACTATTATTACGATAAAGCAGTGCCCGTAATAGGTGGTGTAAGTACCGATCCTGCTACTACTACAGAAGTTTATTCAAAATCGGCAACACCAACGCTTAAGTGGACTAATATTACGGATAAGCTATTAAGTAAAATAGATTATAGTATCAATGATAGTACTTTTGTAGATACAAAAATTAATACGTCAACCGGTAGCATACCAATTCCTAGTGGTAAAATTTCTACTCCGGGTAAATACAATCTAAAAATAAAAGCTACAGATTCCGCAACAAATAGCAGTACTCAATCCGTTGATTACTATTTTGATAATGTAAAGCCTGTAGTTAATACCGTTTCATTAACACCGACGACACAAGATACAAGCTATACATCCAATACGCAGCCTATTATAAAGTGGGACATTAGCGATTTTAGCTTCAAAAGGGTTGAATATAGTTTAGACGATAGAAATTATACAGCGATTAGTACGGCATCTTCCGGTAGTTATCAATTTCCTAAAGACATTTTTACACAGAGCAAAGTGTATACGATATATTTTAGGGCGATAGATAAAGCAGACAATAAAAGTGATGATGGTGGAACGAAAATAAAATTACTTTATTATTGCGATCCGAAGGCTCCTGTCATAAACAGTGTTACAATAACACCAACTTCCGCATCAGGTGATGTATCGTATAATAATACACCACTTATTACATGGAATGTCAGCGAGAATACAGCTCGAATGGAGTATAGTATTAATGGAAGTACTTATGCCCTTCTGGGAACAACTGCAGCTGGAAGTCGTAGTTTGAGCAGTGATTTATTTAAAACTACGGGGAAATATTCAATTAATATAAGAGCAATAAACAAAGCAGGTTTGACGAGTAGTGTAACACCACTAGAATATTACTATGAGGAACCCTTTAAAGGTCTAGAAGTATACAATCCTATAGACCCTTCATCAGAGACATTAACTGGATATAAGAATATAATAAATTGGAATAGAAATAGTACAAATAAATTACCATCGGCCATTAGTTATGAGATATATCGGGGAGATTATATTAATTTTACACCTTCTGAAGACAACTTGGTAGCTTCGGACATAAAGGATAATTATTGGAGTGATCTTTCGGTAAATAATTCGCAGGTTTTTTATAAAATAAGGGCAGTTGTAAAGTATGACGGAGTGGTAAGAGCTTATGGTGATTATGCTGATTATATCCTTACTAATACAAAAAAAATTGACCCCAATAGACGCCTCGGTAATGTACAAAATCTTGGTTATCAGAGTATAAGCTTAGCTACGGGTTCTGGAAGCATTGAAAAAAGCCAGGGGAATGTGGCTTATTCCCAGACAGATGTTACACTTCCAAATCCACAATTACAGATATCATTAACACGTGATTATAATAGTGGTAATGAAACAGTTGGCATGTTCGGCTTAGGATGGGATCTTGGCATGAACGTGGAGATTATGAAGCAAATCGGCTCCGATGGAGCAGTTAATCTAATCTATAAGGATGAAACAGGTGCATTATATGTCTTTAAGAAGAATACCAATGGCATCTATACTTGCGATAAAGCAACTGATTTAAAATTAACAGTTGTTAACGCACCAACCAGCTTAACAGTTGAGAATGGAACTGAAAAAGGAACTTATCCCTTTGTTGTTGCTTATGAGTTAAAGACAAAAGATAATAATATCTATCGATTTAACTCAGGCGGTCAGATTGTTAGTATCTCAGACTTGAGCAGCAATTTCAATTTATTCACCTATGACCAGAAAGATGGTAAGTTACTAAAGATTATATCAAACAGTGGTCAGTTTTTATCTTTTGATTACGGTACAACAGGTAGAACCGTAAAAGAAATCAAATTAGCGGATAATACAACATTGAAGTATTCTTATATTGATAACAAATTGATGAGTGTTACACGAAAAGATAATAGCTCGGACAAGTCAGTAATTTATCGATATAACTATGATCAATCAACAGGACTGTTAACTGATATAATAGATGCTGAACAAAATTATTATAATTTATCTTATACAGATGGTAAAGCAACTACATATGCGCAACCGAATGGAGATTACTTTGAGGTTGTGTATGCTGATCCAACGTATACAACTGTTACGAAGAACGACAAGAACGATCATGCGATTTATAGTGAATATTCCTTCTATGATACGGAAACAGGGAATGTCAAGGAAGAATACAGTATAATAGGAAACGTTAATAAAAATGAAGAGGGTACGGATAATCCGAAGGAAAAGCATAATCTAATAAAGTATGCTTATGACAACCAAGAGAATCCTAACAAATATCTGCTAACTACCACTACGAGACAGGAAGATTATGCCACGGTAGAAGGTAATGTAATTACTTTTGGTACGAAAGACAGAATAAGTACGACAAAATATGATGCTAATAGTAATGTAGAAAAAGAAATTGATGAACAGGGTAATACGACGGATTATAGTTATGATACAAAGAACAATGCCGCATTAGATATGCCTTCTTCTATTATTGAGAAGGATGCAGGAAATGTAGAAACCTCGAATGAAAGTCTACAATATGATGATTTTGGTAATCTATCTTCATCTACAGACAAAGTTGATAAATCAAAATCAGATATTGAATATGATGAAGATGGAAATAATATAACTCAAACAACAGAAACCAATATTGGATTAGATGCGGGCGTAGAAAAGTACATTGATATTGATGCAAATGGGAATGAAAAAATATCAAACTTAACATCGGGAACGGTATCTGGCACTACAACTAACGTGTATTATGATAACGGACTATTAAAGAATAGTACGGATACGAACACCGGTATAGTAACAAATTACGAGTATGACTTATTAGGAAGAGTGACAAAAACTCAATATGTTATTCCTGATGGCAGTAAGTCTATGACGGAAGAAGAGTCAAAAGCCTATGATAATAATGGGTCACTAATCAGTGAAACAGACCGAGCAGGTGTTACAACTTCTTATCAGTATGATAGCATGAATCGTCTAGTTGTTAGAACAATTACAAAGGATAACCTAAGTGTATCCTATACGACAGCATATTCTTATGTTGATAAGGTGGAGATTTATACCGGTTCAGGGACACAAGAGATACTAAATGCCTATGTAGAAACTGAGACAAACAAGGAAGGTTATATCACTTCACAAAAATACTTTGATAACTTTGGTCGATTAGTACGAGAGAAGAAAAATGGCATCTATACGGACTATACCTATGATAAACAGGGTAAAATACGTACTTCCTTTTTAATAGGTGAAGACGAAAAAGATATATCCAAGGGGAAATTAACGCTCAATCTCTATGACGAAAAGGGAAATAACACATATCAAATACTTAATCCGATTTATAAATCAGATAAATTTATAATTGACGATAAAGAAACCATAGCCACAATATCAGAATATGATTCCTTAGGAAATGTTACACACACTACAAGCGGTTTAGGCTATAAAACGGATTTTGGCTATGATGCAACTTCAAGATTAACCAGTGTAACGATGCCGGATGGAACGGATACTCCCAATATAACATCATATCAGTATGATAGTGTAAACGATGTGGACAAAACGATTAAAACCACAACGATAAATGCATTAGGGCAGATTAGCGAGTCCATCGAGAATGCAGCAGGTCAATTATTATCTGTTAAAGATGTAAGCAAGCAGAAAAACTCAATTCAGATATCCTACACATATGATAATCAGGGTAGAAAAGCAACACAGGTATATAGTAATGGCGATTATCAAAAGTTTGATTATGATGCAAAGCAAAGATTAGAAAGCATCACAAATTATCGCAAAGACAATACCAAAGTAAGTAAGACAAAATATACCTACGACATTTATGATAACATCAACGCAATGATTGATTATAAGTATCAAGGCAGTAGTGAAGTACAGTATCACTATACTAGATATGCATACGATGCTTTAAAAAGATTAATCGGATTTTATGAAACCAATGGGACGACCATACCATCCGATGATGACTTTGACAATCACAAAATAATATATCATTATGACATTGAAAATAATCTTGATACAATTACATATCAAGATTCACAGAATCAGGTGAAAGAGCTAAACTTTACTTATACTCCAGATAAATGGTTGGATAAAATCTATGTTAAGGTACAGAATGGTTCAGAGGTAAAAACGAACCTTCTCCGAGATTACACTTATTATAACGATGGTAAAGTAGAGTACATTATTGATAATCCTGACTTTCTTAACGGTGGAACAAAGTATATACTAAAAAAATATGAATATGATGTATTCGACCGAGTAGAGCATATAAAATATGCAAACGAAAGTGATCCGGATACAATATTCGAAGCCTATGATTATACTTACGATAAAGATTCCAATATCTTGACCGAAAAGCTTTATAAGAATTATCCTACTTCTATTGATAAGTTGGATACATTAAAAGAGTATATCTATGATCCGATGGGAAGACTGGAGCATACAAAGATAACGGATAACTTGAAGGAATCAATAAGCAATATAGATTATGGCTTTGATAAGGTTGGTAATCGTAAGAGCATGGTAGTGGAAGATTCTGCTGTGATTACAACAACGGATTATCAGTATAATGACTTAAATCAGTTAACCTCCTCTATAACAACGAACAAAGAGAAAGAAACCGGAACAAAGTCTACAACATCTCAAAAAACATACGGATATGATGATAATGGTAATCAAACAAGTGAAACAGATAGCATAACCAAGGAAAGTACCACTAGTACCTATGATGTGAATAATCAGCTGACCAAACTTGTTAAGAAGAGCAATAACATCATTACATTGGAACAAAACAACGAGTATAATGGTTCCGGACAACGCATCAGAAAAACCGAGAATGGTAACATCACCAATTACTATTACCAGGATGGTGTTGTGCTTTACACAACAGACGGCTCGAATAAGAAAACAAGCTTTAACCTATATGGTACCTCAAAGAATGTCATTGCAACGATACGTTATTCAGATACCGGCGATGGTAGCTCGTATTTATACAACAAAGATGTCCATACAAGTATAACCAGTATCATAAACAAAGACAATCAGGGTGTAATCGGATATATCTATGACGATTATGGACAAACAGAAGCTTCCGGGGATATAGGATTTTACAATGAGATATG
>JAEVYT010000035.1 GCA_023392615.1 Bacillota bacterium
TAGTAAGACCCCTGGAAGACTACCAGGTAGATAGGACAAAGGTGGAAGTGCGGTAACGTATGTAGCTGATTGTTACTAATAGGTCGAGGGCTTGACCTAAAAAGGTTTAACAGTAAAATGAACGAAAAACGTTCATTAATGGATGGCATTTTCTAGTGTAGGTTTTAGTCAATATCAAACAGAAATAGCATTATGGGATTTCTGTTTTTTATATTATAGGGGTAATTGATAAAATTCTCCTATTCAGATGAATATAATAATTCATTTGTGATATATTCCTCGATAGCTCAATGGTAGAGCACACGGCTGTTAACCGTGGGGTTGTAGGTTCGAGTCCTACTCGGGGAGTCACTTCTGAAATATAGAAGTTTATATATATGTACGGCGACATAGCCAAGCGGTAAGGCATGGGTCTGCAACACCCTGATCACCAGTTCAAATCTGGTTGTCGCCTTAAATATTATTCAGCTCTAGTATCTAATCGATGCTAGAGCTTTTTTCGGAATATATAGCTATAAAAAGTATATAAACAATTGACATTATATTATATTGCATGATAAACTTTTTTTACTGGGGAGTGATACAAATGAAACAATATATTGCACAGAATTTACAGATAATATATCACTTGACCTAATTATATCTAATTATATTTGTAATATTAATATAGGAATGTTAAGTGAAGTATTTCTGTGGATGCAGAAGTACTTTTTTTATAAAGAAAATATCGAAGTTTCTGTTCATATAAAAGGTTTTGTGCAGTATACACACTTTGCGATAAGGAAGGTTTGCTTCGCAAACGCTTAAAATTGGAGGAGATTATGATAAAACTAGAGATTAAACCTACTATAATAGGAGAAAAAATTATACTTAGACCTTTTAAAGACGATGATTATAATGATATTGAGGAATGTCTTAAGGATCCGGAAGTAAACAAATTAACTGGAAGCGATTCAGGATATGATGAAAAACGTATCCGTGAGTGGTATAGAACACGCAATATACAAACGGATCGTCTTGATATGGCAATCATTGATAAGACAACAAACAGATTAGTTGGCGAAGTAGTAGTAAATATGTATGACGAAGAGAAAAGTAGTATGAATTACCGAATACTAATTGGCCCTAGAGGTCGTGATAAAGGATTCGGAACTGAAGCGACGGAATTAATGGTGAACTATGTATTCGTAAATACAGATCTGAAACAACTCACGCTTGGTGTATATGCGTTTAATCCAAGGGCTCTGAGGGTATACAAGAAAGTAGGATTTGTATTAGAAAGCATAGAAAAAGATGACTTAGAATATGAAGGAGAGATGATTGATTCATATAATATGGTATTAACCAGAGAAACTTGGAAAAGATATAACTATTCCAAGTGAAAACTATGATTTTATTAAGTTTAAGCCAGTTGGGAAGTGAGGTGATATTCACTTCCCAACTATTTTAAAATATGTAATGTAACATTTTTGCTATTTTGTTACATTATTATATACCTTAATATGCCAAATAGCAACATAATATTATAAAATTAGACAAATATATCGTTATATGAACAATAACCGACACTAAAATTGTACAAGTGTATATAATTCATCTTTTTGGTCCTGACTTATACCAATATATCTCAGTGTTATACTCTGTGAACTATGATTAAATGTATCCATAATTAATCCGATATTATGTTGAGAGGCCTTATATGTCCAGTAACCCCAGGTTTTTCGAAGACTATGCGTACCAAAATTTTCAACACCTATATACTCAGCTGCTTCTTTAAGTACCCGATATGCCTGTATTCTCCCGAAATTATTGCCTTTTTTACTGTAAAACAAGTAACTATCGTAACGCAAGTCCTGCTCTAAAACGTAAGTTTCTATTGCTTTCCTTAATGCATCATTAATTTTGATCTTTTTTTCCTTTCCTGTCTTTTTTTCAAATAATGTTAAGTGTTCTTTAAATTCACCGTGGATTAAATACAGATTATTTACTTTTACTGGAAGTATGTCGCTGATACGCAAGCCAGTATTTAATCCGAATTTTAACAATAGAGCATACTTCGCATCTTTTTCTGATAAATAATGGTACATTTCATTAATTATGTCCTTATTTCTAATCGGCTCAACAGTCATAATGTCCCTCTTCCTTCAAATTATTAAAATTTTAACAATAATAATCACCCTTTATTAAGCAAATCCTTTATAAAATATATTCTAGATGTAACAAAATAGCAATACTGTTACATCCGAAAAATTATATATTTATAAACAAAATAGGGTTGATTTTGGGAGATTAATAATGCAGAGAGTTTTAGTTGTTGACGACGCACCTTTCTTAAGAATGATGGTAAGTAAGTTACTTACTGAAAATGGTTATGAGATAGCCGGAGAAGCGGAGAATGGGGAAGATGCCATTCAAAAATATAAGGAATTAAAGCCGGATATAGTCACGATGGATATCACCATGCCGGTGAAAACTGGTCTTGAAGCATTGAGGGAGATTATAGAGTATGATAAGGATGCAAAGGTGGTTATGGTGACCGCTATGGGTCAGCAAAGTATGGTTTTTGAGGCAATTCAGCTAGGTGCAAAATCCTTTATCGTAAAGCCGTTTAAAGATGATATTTTTATCGGTACAATTAAGCAAGTTATCTAATAATATTACGGATAAAGGAGGGCATATTTTTGTCTAATTATAATTCCAATGATGTGTTAGAGATGTTCATTTTCGAATTTTCACAATTAATCAATCAATTGGAAGATCAAATCCTGGCTAATGAAAAAATGAATTCCTATACAGATGAATCTGTGAATGAAATATTTCGTATTATGCATACGTTAAAAGGGTCTTCAGCAATGATGGGTTTTGAAAATATAGCAACATTAGCTCATTGTATGGAGGATCTTTTTTATTGTATACGGAATGGACAAGGTGATGCTATTGATTATTCTGAGTTGGCGGATATTCTCCTTGAGTGCGTAGATTTACTAAAAGTGGAGGAACTACGAATTAGAGCAGGTCATCCACTGGGTGATACTAACAAGGAGCTAATTAATCGAATCAATGAACTGATTCCAGAACAATGTCAAAAGGAGAATAATAAAAAGGCTCCCGTAAGCGGTGATATACTATTAGTCGCTCCACCATTAGAAGAGACAGATGATCAGAATAGTTATTTCTATCGAGCTCGCATTTATTTTGAAGATGGGATTGGCATGGAAAACATGCGCGCATTTTCAATTATTCATGATCTAGAAGGAATACAGAAGGATATAAACTATTTGCCTACTGATATTGTTGAAAACATGAATAGTGCAGAAATAATTCAAAATAATGGGTTTATTATATTTTTAAAGTCGGATTGCTCCTATGAAACGATAGAAAATATTCTTAAGAAGACAGTCTTTTTGAAGAGTTTCGAACTACATAATATACCGGATGAAGTGGAATATCAAAATCAGCTTAATATTACTTTTAAGAATGAGAGCCAGAAACCACAATCGGTAAAGGATAGAGAGAGTAATAGTAAAGGTATTTTAAATGATATAAAGTCTATCAGCACACAGCAAAGTATCATCAGTGTTAATGTATCAAAACTTGATAAATTAATGGATCTAGTAGGCGAGATGGTAATTGCAGAGGCGATGGTTATAGAAAATTCAGACCTGGCAGGGTTAACCCTGAATAATTTTTATAAAGCAGCAAGGCATCTTAATAAGATTACTACAGAGATACAAGACACAGTAATGGCGATTCGAATGGTTCCTCTTTCAGCCACATTTCACAAGATGTATCGAATCGTTCGAGATATGAATAAAAAGCTGGGTAAGGAAGCAGAACTGAATATTATTGGAGAAGATACCGAAGTTGATAAAAATATTATTGAGCATATATCAGACCCACTCATGCACTTAATACGTAATTCTATTGATCATGGTATAGAGATGCCGGAAGAGCGAATTAAGAAAGGAAAGCCTAAAAATGGTGTAGTTACCATTGAAGCGAAGAATTCGGGAAGTGATGTAATAATTCAGATTAAAGATGATGGAATCGGCCTGGATAGAGATAAGATATTAAAGAAAGCAAAGGATAAAAACCTTTTAAATGTACCGGAGTCTGAAATTACGAATAAGGAATTATTCGGCTTAATCTTATTTCCTGGGTTTTCTACAAACGATGAAATCACTGAGTTTTCAGGTCGTGGGGTAGGAATGGATGTAGTGTCAAGTAATATCAACGAAGTTGGAGGATCGATATCCGTTGATAGTATTGCAGATCAGGGAACTACGATTACATTAAAGATTCCGCTTACACTTGCGATCATAGATGGTATGAATATTAAGGTTGCAAATTCCTACTACACAATCCCTACGATTAATGCGATAGAGTTCTTTCGACCCGAGCGTAAGAATATAATTGTCGACCCGAATGATAATGAGATGATTATGGTAAGAGGAGAGTGCTACCCGATATTAAAGCTCTACGAACAATTCGAGATTCAGGGAGCAAAAACAGAATATACGGATGGCATAATAGTCATGGTAGAAGAAGATGATAATACATTCTGCATATTTGCAGATGAGCTACTTGGGCAGCAACAGGTAGTAGTCAAGAGCTTACCGGATTACGTACGTAAAACCAAAAAAATTCACGGGCTATCCGGGTGCACTTTACTAGGGAATGGAGGAATCAGCTTAATTCTTGACATTCCAGCACTTTCAAAATTCGGATAATGAGAGAATGAAGTTATGCTAGTAAATATATTTACATGAGAGATGACCCAGAAGTATTACATACGGAGGAGAAATAAAATGAGAGGAGATTTGTTATGCCGGAAATTGATATCAATGAAGTTGCGTATGAGGAAGATACGCAAAAAGGGAGATATTTAACCTTTACGCTTGGTCAAGAAACTTATGGTTTAGAAATTAAATATGTCACAGAAATCATAGGAATTCAAGCGATTACAGTATTACCAGAGCTATCAGAATATATTAAAGGCATTATTAATTTGAGGGGAAAGATTATACCGGTCATGGACGTAAGACTTCGCTTCAGAAAGGAGTACCGAGAATATAACGATAGAACTTGTATTATTGTAATAAATATTAATGATATTTCAGTCGGTTTAATCGTTGACAGCGTATCGGAAGTATTGTCGATAAATGAACAGGACATCGTAGAGCCACCGAAGATAAATAAAGGATTACAGAATAATTTCATAAAGAACATTGGTAAGGTCGGAAGTGATGTAAAGCTTTTACTTGATTGTGAGAAATTACTCTCGGAAGATGAACTAGTTATTATTGACGAAGCAATATCATGATAGTAATAAGGAAAATGGCAAGTCGACTAAAGAATATAAAATCAGATAAATTCTTAAATATGAAACGAAGGAGAAAGGATTATGATTAGAAAATTTATAGATTTAAAAATTGCTGCAAAATTAATAATGGGTTTTATTATAATAGCATTGATTGCGTGTGCGGTGGGTATCGTTGGATTGGTTAATATTATTAATATTAATAAGGCAGACACCAGATTATACCAAGACAATACTAAGGGAATTCAGTTATCTGCGGAGGCAAATATCTCATTCCAGAGAATCAGAGTAAATATGCTAAAAATGGCATCTGAGAGTGGTAGTGAAGATGCATATATCACGAAAATTGAGACATTTAAATCAGACATGAATAAATATCTGGATCAATATAAGAATTCGATCTTTACTGCCAGAGATCAGAGCATATATGATGAAGTAATAAAAAATGAAAAATCATTCACAACAGCACTTGAATCTGTGATTGCATCAGCAAAGAGCAATGATGTAACAAAAATGAGATCTATAATTAACGGAGAAGCTCAAACATCAGCGGATGCTGTGCAGGCCGCATTTGACAACCTTCTTACGTTTAATTTAGAACAGGCTAAGCTTAAATCTGAGAGTAATGACGCGGCAGCGAGTACAGCAATAATAATGATGGTTATCATTATTATAGTAGGTGCAGCTTTATCCATTGTATTAGGACTTCTTATCTCAAGAACGATTAGTAAACCAATTAATCATATGGTGGCTGCAGCAAACAGACTGGCGCTAGGTGATGTGGATGCAAGGGTCGAAGTAAGTTCGAAGGATGAAACCGGACATCTTGGAGAAGCATTCCAAAGAATGATTGCAAATATCCGTTCTCAAGCTGTAACCGCAGAACGAATAGCGGATGGTGACCTAACAGTCGAAGTTAAAGTTAGCTCTGAAAATGACTTACTTGGTTTAAAGCTTTCCGAAATGGTAGCTAAAAATAATGAAGTTCTTTCTAATATAGCGGCAGCATCGGAGCAAGTGGCATCTGGATCAAAACAAATATCTGACGCAAGTATAGCTTTATCTCAGGGCGCTACCGAGCAAGCGAGCTCCGTTGAGGAGTTAACCGCTTCATTAGAGGAGATATCTGCTCAGACTAAGATAAATGCTGAGAATGCAAATAAAGCAAATGATTTGGCCGAGATAGCAAAGAATAATGCATTAAAAGGTAACTCACAGATGAAAGAAATGCAGAATGCTATGGAGGATATTAATGTCTCTTCTACGAATATATCTAAGATTATCAAGGTAATTGATGAGATAGCGTTCCAGACTAATATTCTTGCTTTAAATGCTGCAGTTGAGGCAGCTCGGGCGGGTCAACATGGTAAGGGATTTGCCGTGGTTGCAGAAGAGGTAAGGAATCTTGCAGCTAGATCAGCTAATGCGGCAAAAGAAACAACGGATATGATTGAAGGATCAATTCAAAAGGTAGAAATCGGAACTCGTTTTGCAAATGAAACAGCAGAGGCTTTAAATAAAATTGTAGATGATGTTGCAACCGCTGCAGCCTTGGTGAATAACATCGCAATTGCTTCCAATGAGCAAGCCATCGGAATTGAGCAAATAAATCAAGGTATTCTACAAGTATCTCAAGTTGTTCAAACCAACTCTGCTACATCAGAAGAAAGTGCAGCAGCAAGTGAAGAACTGAACGGTCAGGCTGAACTTTTAAAGGATACGGTAAGCAGATTCAAAATCAAAAGAGTCAACGCGAAGTATGACAGAATGGATGAAATTAGTCCTGAGGTTTTACAAATGTTACAGAATAAATATAACAAGATGAACGCTCAGACAGTAGATGCATCCTCAGAGAAGAAAGAAAAGAAATTAAAGATTTCTTTATCTGATGGCGAATACGGTAAGTATTAATTAACCAGCTCGTTCCCCTAATCATATATTTTTACTGAAAGGTCATCTCCTAATCTAGTGAAATAATGCGCTGGATTAGGAGATGGCCTTTCATGTAATCTATATAGAATTATCTGCAATAGTTCGTAATTTAATTGATTTACGTACAAGATTAAAAAAGAAGAATGATATATATGTATTGACGTATTAAAATTGTGTTATTATAATATATATATTCTGTGGCGACATAGCCAAGCGGTAAGGCATGGGTCTGCAACACCCTGATCACCAGTTCAAATCTGGTTGTCGCCTTGAAAAAGAGAGAATGCATCACGTAAGAGATGCATTCTCTCTTTTTCTTTAGGAAGACTACAGATTTGAACTGTGTTCAACATCTGGTTGTCGCAGTTTAATAAGAGATGCATTCTCTCTTTTTCTATAGGAAGACTACAGATTTGAACTGTGTTCAACATCTGGTTGTGGCAGTTGAGTAAGAGATGCATTCTCTCTTTTTCTTTAGGAAGACTACAGATTTGAACTGTGTTCAACATCTGGTTGTCGCAGTTGAGTAAGAGATGCATTCTTTCTTTTTCTTTAGGAAGACTACAGATTTGAACTGTGTTCAACATCTGGTTGTCGCAGTTGCTATTGAGCATCAGTTAACCACTGGTTAACATTATTTACATAAGTTAACTATGGGTCCATTGAAATTATTTGGAATCAGATATAGAATGAAGTTAGTTCCAAAGTTATAGCGAAGGGAGATGGATTATGGACTCGATACAGATAGGGAAAATCATATCAACAAAGCGAAAAGGCAAAGGTGTTACACAGGAGGAGCTGGCACAGCATCTCGGTGTATCAAAGCCTGCAGTTTCAAAATGGGAATCCGGTCAAAGCTACCCAGATATTCTTCTCCTACCGGTGATGGCTGCCTACTTTAATATTTCCGTTGATGAGTTGTTAGGTTATGAACCACAGATGACCAAGGAAGATATTCGAAAGCTTTATCATAAGCTTGCGAAACGATTTGCAAATGAACCATTTGAAGAGATCCATGAAGAATGTGAAGCTTATTTGAAGAAGTATTATTCCTGTTGGTTCTTACAATTTGAGATTGCTGTTTTGTATATAAATCATTGCACACTTGCAGGGGCACCGGAACGGATGAATGAAGTCATCCATAATACACTCACGATATTCGACCGAATAGCAAAATCCGCAGATGATATCAGCTTGGCGAAGCAAGCACTTCTTTTAAAGGCATTCTGTTATCTCAGTCTGAATGAACCGATGGAAGCAATTGATATATTAGAAACGATGAAAGAGACCCCTCTTCAACCTGAAACACTTCTGGCCAAAGCGTATCAGATGAAGGGAGATAAAGAGAAGGCGATAGAGTATCTGCAGGGAAATGCTTATATTAATTTGAGTAGTTTATTGGGATTAGCACCTGATTTTTTCTTGATGTATGCGGATCAGCCCGAACGCATGGATTCGTATTATCAGATTTTTATTGAACTATGCGACTTATTCGATTTGAAGACATTGTATCCTGCAAGATTATATACAATCTATCTGGCAGCAGCTACGGTGTACGTAATGCAAAACAGAGCGGAGGAAGCATTGGACGTTCTAGAGGATTATATGGACTTGGTCATTAGAAGTTACGGTAAAGAATTCACTCTTCATGGTAACCCGATATTCGATGTTCTTGATAAATATCTAGAGACCGTTGATATAGAAACCACATCACCAAGAAGCGCGGAGGTTATTTGGAAAGATGTTAAGAATGCAATTTTGAATAATCCTGCCTTTGTACCACTAGAAGACATGGAGCGGTTTAAAAAGTTGAAAAGGCGTATGCCGGAATAAATAGAGAGGAGAATCATTATGGAAGAAATATTAAAATATTTACCCATTATTATCCCAGTTTTAGTGATTGAGCTGGTACTGATGATAACAGCGTTGATACATGTATTAAAGCATAAAAAATATCGATTCGGTAATCGAATTCTATGGATTATAGTAGTTGTAGTTGTTCATACAATTGGTCCAATACTATATTTCACAGTTGGAAGAGGCGAAGAAGAATGAATATATTAGAACTTCATCATGTTTATAAACGTTTTGGCGATACGGAAGTTATCAAGGACTTATGTTTTGCTGTTCCAGAGCATTCAGTATTTGGTTTTATTGGAAAGAATGGTGCCGGAAAAACGACTACAATGAAGATGATTTTGGGATTTATAAAGCCAGATGCGGGAGAGCTTAGGGTTTGCTCGGAGAAGGTGATTTATGGTAACACAAAGACTAATCGCCACATCGGATATTTACCGGATGTTCCTGAGTTTTATGGATATATGACGCCGAAAGAATATTTAAAGCTATGTGCGGAAATAACCGGATTAAAGGCTGATGTTACAAAGGAAAGGTCAAATGAGTTGTTAAATCTGGTAGGACTTGAAGGGGTAAACCGCCGTATTCAGGGCTTTTCCAGAGGAATGAAGCAAAGGCTGGGAATTGCTCAAGCACTATTAAATGAACCGAAATTATTGATCTGTGATGAACCAACCTCAGCACTTGACCCGGTAGGAAGAAAAGAAATTTTAGATATCTTAGCATTAGCAAAAGAAAGAACCACCATCGTGTTTTCTACTCATATCCTATCAGATGTGGAACGAGTGTGTGACAGAATTGGAATTCTCAATAATGGCACGTTAAGGATGGAGGGAACCGTTGATGAGATAAAGGAGCATTATCGTACGGATACTCTGAGAGTGGAGCTTTTACATGGATCAATGTTACCTAAAGTGGCAGAAGATATGAAGAAGCTTCCATTTATCCAGAGCATCAGTATAACTGAGAATAAAATTGATATCATACTGTCGAAGGTGCAGGAACAAGGGATTCAAGTGATGTCCTATCTTGTGGAAGAAAAGGTACCGGTTCTTCGATATGAGATACTTGAGCCATCTCTTGAGAATGTTTTTATGGAGGTGATTTCATGAGAGAATATATCGCGTTCGTAAAAAAGGAGATACTAGAACAACTTCGTACTTACAAGATGCTCATACTTATCAGCGTATTTTTTCTATTAGGAATGATGAGCCCGTTGATTGCAAAGATCATGCCGGATATTCTATCAGGAATGAAAATTGAGGGTATGACAATTCAAATCCCTGATCCAACTAAGATTGATGCATATAGTCAATTCTTTAAGAATTTTAATCAAATGGGATTGTTGGTATTGCTACTTGTATTCGGTGGTATCTTATCCAATGAACTAATTAGGGGGACCCTGGTGAATGTACTTGCGAAAGGTCTTTCAAGGGCTACGGTTATATTATCGAAATTCACCTCTGCGGTAATACTATGGACAGTCGGTTATGTGATAGCGGTATTAACAACATATGGATATACGTATTACCTATTTGGTAACGCCACTGAGCCAAATTTAATCTTTTCATTGTTCTGCCTATGGATGTTTGGCTGTTTCTTAATATCAATTATATTACTATCCGGAACATTAACAAGTGGAACCTTTGGTGGATTGATTGTGACAGCAGTTATATTGGTTATCTTACTAATGATCAGTATTGTTCCAAATGCCTGGAAATACAATCCCATGACGTTGGCCTCTAAGAATCTTGATTTGTTGAAGGAAACAGTGAAAGTAAGCGAGTTCTATCCGGTGTTAATTATCACAGCAGTATTAACAATAGCATCCCTATATATTGCCATTTCTTTGTTCAGAAGAAAGAAAATGTAAAACTTACTGTATTTTGCTTGATAAGAATGATATAATCTTGGAACAATATCAGAAACTAATCAAAAGACAAGATTACATTAGAGAAGGAGCAAAAGAAGATGAACAATATATGGCATGACATTAATCCGGAACGAATTCAATCCCAGGATTTTGTGGCTGTGGTGGAGATTTCAAAGGGAAGTAAGAAAAAATACGAGCTCGACAAGGAGACCGGTTATATAATCTTAGACCGTATCCTGCATACATCAACACATTACCCTGCAAACTACGGATTTATTCCGAGAACATATGGAGATGACAATGACCCGCTCGATGTGCTGGTTATGTGCTCGGAAGCAATTGAACCAATGTCTTTGGTTCGCTGTTATCCAATCGGCGTAATGAACATGATCGATAATGGTAAGGGTGATGAGAAGATCATAGCAATTCCATATAATGACCCTACCTATAATATGTATACCAACATCAGCGAGCTTCCACCTCATATTTTTAATGAGATGAGACATTTCTTTAGCGTATATAAAGAGCTAGAGAATAAAGATACCGCAGTTAATGAATTCGGTGGTCCGGAGGATGCGGTAGCGATAATCGACCACTGTATCCAGAATTATAAAGATAAGTTTATAAAGTAAGAAAAAAACGGTAAAGTAAACCTATGGGCTGCGGAAAAAGAATTTATTGGAATAATGCTATATTGCCAAAATGCACTGTTTGGAAGACGATGTTTTTAATTTGTATTTCGAAGGCGAACTTTTATGTACGACTATGAAATACAAATTATAAATATTGTCTTCCAACCTGTGTGTGAGGCAATTTAGCTTTGTTCCTAAAAATAATTCTTTTGCCGCAGCCCATTTCATGAACTACGATTTGTTATCACCCTTCATAATGCTATAGGTTGCACTGAACATTCCAAACAGTAAACCGGTGATGGGGAAGATAATCCAGTTAATATACCACAGATGAAAGACTAGACCTGATATTAAGAATATAATAACAGCGAGTGGCCATATAATGGAGGCAACCGCGCCAATCAGTTTATTCTCATCCCTTTTAGAAGGAGTATAGTCACCGACTTTTAGAAGTAGTTCATAATAGGACTTTTGATTCCCTCTAAATATAAAAATTGCAACAGCAATATTAATAAGAAAGAGCATAATAACGACACCGAATTGATTGGTAAGGTCACTACCATTTGACGCTATAAACAGGCAAATCGGAGATAGTATGATAAGACATACTCCAATGATAACACTAAGGTTAAACATGGGGGTAAATTGTTTATACTCCTGTCTGATTTCATGCTCTAAATCATAAGGAAGAAGAACTCCTTCTTCAATATATTTGTAGGGTTCTAAGCTCATTCCTGATTTAATAAATATACCAACAGCCACAGCAATCAGAATAAAGAGTAGTATAACACCTGTATTCTCTGGTACACGGATGATTTCATTGTCATCTAAAGCAGTGATAAGGATCAATACGATTGGAGCCAGGATACATAAAAATACACCTAGCGCTACTTGTATACCAGTTGCCTTCTTTACGGCCTTATATTCCATAACTTCGTCTCGGCTTACTGTACGGGTATTCTCGTCACTACTTGATTTTAATCCTAATTCACTGGTTAACTCGTCTATATTACCGAATTCAGAGATTACAATACCGATTGCTTCATTTTCTGATTTACCCTGGCTTTTTAACTCCAGATATTTTTCTTCCATATTAGTGAGAATATTATTTTTTATCTCGTTAACCTGCGCCGTTCTAGGCAGTCCGGCGAACATATTCTCCAGATAAGTTCTGATTGTTTCCATAATTATCTTCACTCCTTAATAAATCGATTGATTACATCCTTGGTTAGTATCCATTCCTTACATTTCTCCTTGTAGTACTCAACACCACTTGGAGTAATTCTGTAATAAGTACGTCTTTTTCCAAAGGTTTCTTCTCCATAGAAGGATTCAATATACCCATTATTCTCAAGCCGGTTGAAGGCTGAATATAGGGTTGTTTCTTTCATGATATATTTTTCGTTTGAATGTTCCTTGATATTTTTTGATATCTCATATCCATAAGATTCACCTTCTAGGAGGAAATATAGGATGATAGTGTCATTGTAGCCTCTAATTACGTCGCTGCTTATCAAATTGTAACCTCCTTGACTAGGATTTATGATGGCGCGCGATCCATCATATACACTACTCCATCTGTCGTAGTAAAGTAAGTATATCACGATTACTACGACAGGTAAAGTACTTTTTATAAATTTTGTAAAATTCACTTATTTTTATTTTGCTTATTGCAAATAAAATAAGATACAGTTAAAATAATTTTAGTTTAATTGCTAAGGGGGGCTGTTCGTTGGGAGATATTATAATAGAGAAGATAAATTATAAAGCATTTGTTGTTATGCTTGCTAATTTATTCTTCTTGATTGCAGCGACAGCGATTGTGATTCTTGGCTTAAGAGAGAATAAGGCAGTTTATAGCTTTCCGGGTATGGCAGCAGTAATGGCATTTTTAATAGGGTTTATTATCTCACTAATCAATGTGTTGCAGGTAAAAAGCTTGATTACGATTACGATGGAGGGAATTATTGATAATTCTTCGATTAGTTCGGTCGGGTACATATCTTTTGATGACATCAAAGAGTTCATAATCGTTTCAGTATATGGGAAGAAGGTAATTGCAGTCATTCCTAAGAATATTGATGACTTTTTATCAAAACTAGGGGGAGTGAAGCGTCGTTTGGCGAAACGAAATATTAATCTAAATCTACCCCCGGTTATGATTCCGGTTGATCTGGCGAAAGATATGGAGCCGGAAGATATTCTGTCTTTATTGAAGAAAAGGTTGTCGGATAATAACAGTTTATATTAACTTTTACAGTAAAATTCACTAATTTAACTGAGACATAAAAAATTAGTTGTAATATGTACTAACCTATGGTATCATAGTTAATTGTGATATGTTATACTATAATTTCCTTGTTCTTTAAATGTGATTATGATTCTTCGTCAATCAAATTACATTAAAAAAGAGCCAGAGACCAGAAGGAGGTGCTAAACAACTATGAATCAATATGAATTAGCCTTAGTTGTAAATGCAAAAATCGAGGATGAAACCAGATTAGCTACATTAGAAGCAGCGAAAGAACTTATTACCAGATTCGGTGGTAACGTTACTAATGTTGATGACTGGGGTAAGAAAAGATTAGCTTACGAAATTCAGAAAATGAAAGAAGGCTATTACTACTTCATCCAATTCGAATCTGATTCTACAGTTCCAGGCGAGATCGAGCAGAGAGTTCGTATTATGGAAAATGTTATCAGATATTTGTGCATCAGAAAAGATGCTTAATGAATAGCAAGCCGAGTTCAGTTACACATTAGGGTGTAGAAACATCGATTTGGCTTGAAGATATACTACCCTAAGGCGAACTTATTAAGGGAGGTATTAACTTATGAATAAAGCTATATTAATTGGACGTTTAACCAGAGATCCTGAGGTTAGATACTCACAGGGTGAGAATGCAACCGCAATTGCAAGATTTACTTTAGCAGTAGATCGCAGATTCAAAAGAGCCGGTGAATCACAGGAAGCGGATTTTATTGGCTGTGTTGCCTTTGGCAAGCAGGCAGAGTTCGTGGAAAAGTATTTCAAACAAGGCATGAAGATGGTATTAGCAGGTAGAATTCAAACCGGTAGCTACACCAACAAGGATGGAATTAAGGTATACACGACTGATGTGGTAGCAGAAGATATTGAATTTGCTGAAAGTAAGGGAGCGAGCTCAGATATGGGCGGACAAGGAGGATTCCAAAGAGAATTCAAACCGGAACCGAGTTCAGCGATGGGGGATGGATTTATGAATATCCCTGACGGTATTGACGAAGAATTACCATTTAACTAGATTATAATAACTAGAATAAATAAGTGAATTATATTCACTAACTTTATTAAATTTCGGATAAGGAGGTCATGTTCATGCCATTCAAGAAAAGCAATGATGATAGAGGCGATTCTCCGATGAAGAGAAAATCCTTT
>JAEVYT010000037.1 GCA_023392615.1 Bacillota bacterium
ACAGGTAACTGTGCAAAGCATCAAAGAGCTTTAACAGTAGCTATTAAGAGATCAAGACACATCGCTTTAATGCCATACACTATGGACTAAATCAAAATTGAGAGCCGTTTCATAACTTAGGTTGTGAAGCGGCTTTTTTTGGATTTTACAACTTGTTTTGCCACCGAGAGGGAAAAACAGAAAATCAAAAAATAAAATATATAATATATATAATATACATTCAATACGTACAAATCTTAACAGAATATTTACGGGATTTTTACTTGTTTAACATAATATGTAAATATATAATAAAAATAACATATTATTACAAAACATAAAAATATTGGGGGTAATATAATGAAGAAGTGGAGTAGAGTCGCAAAAAAATAATTGCAATAGTTCTTTCAGCAAATTTGGTGATAATCACTTTACCAAATGAGTTTACGGCAAAAGCGGATGAATCGAATGGTCAAATCGTAAATCCTTCGACCACGCAAGAAAACTTGATTGACAATAATACTGTAGAACAGGATCAGACAGAATCAACAGATGATCCTCAAATTATTGGAGAAGATACATCGAAGAGAACACTGGATTCAAAGACTTTTGTTATGAGTGACCGTTCTTTTATGTCGGTAATATATGATGAGAATGTTCATTATTATGAGAATGGTGAATATAAAGATATTGATAATACACTTCAAAATTCTACAGAAGAGGATAGTACAGATCTAAGTGGTTATGAAAACAAGGACAATAGTTTTAAAGTTAAGTTTGCAAAACAAGCAGGCGGAAAGTATTTGGTACGTGTTAAGTCAGGCAATTACAAGATGGTATGGGATTATATAAATACTGAAAAACAAGATAATGCTTCCATATTTAAGGGAACAGAGAAAAAGAGAAATTCTAAACTCGATAAATATAAAATAAAAAAAAATGATTCTGGTGTTACCTATACCGATATCGAACAAGGTATTGATCTTCAATATCTTGTTAATGGTTCAAACATTAAAGAGAATATTGTTGTCAAACAGGCAAGAGAAAATTACTCATTTCCATTCTCTTTAAACCTAAAGAACCTTGAGGCAAAACAGAATGGGGATGGAAGTATCAGTGTATATGATCCAAAAACAGATAAAGAACAGTACTGCATACCGCTCCCTTATATGTATGATGCCGATGGCAACATATCATATAGCGTTAAATACGAACTGAGTAAAGAGAATAAGTATTATAATATTACAGTTATAGCAGATCAAAGTACAGTGAATTCAATGACTTTTCCTGTAACTATTGATCCAGCCATTACAACGGATTTGGATCAAAGTGCAATAAGCTGTACCTATGTAGATAAAAATCATGCATCTGCAAACCATAATGAAGAATTAGAACTTTTAGTTGGAAATGATAGCTATTCATATGGTAGTACTAGAGCATATTTAAAATTTACTTTACCAACATTGAATAAAGGCGATATGGTAATAAATGCTGATATGAATTTATGCCAGTACGATGATAGTTTTTATTCTTCAGGTACGGATAATCTTCAAGTAAATGCTTATGCAGTCAATGCTACTTGGAATCCGACTTCGTTAACCTGGAGTAACCAACCAGCTTATAATTCAACTATTCTTGATTATAATTACATAACGAGGACATCAGGATGGAAAAGCTGGGATATAACTAAAGTTGTAAAAGATTGGTATGATGGAGATATTGCTAATAACGGTATAATGTTAAAAGCAAATAATGAAAGTACGGATTGGGCTGCATATGGGGTTATGGTCGATTTTGGTCTGATAAATATAACTCAACTGAAGGTGCATATCCTCGTATTAGCATTAATTATAGAAACAATAAAGGGCTGGAAGACTATTGGACGTATCATAATGTTGGTTTGGGAAGTGCGGGTACAGCAAGTATCAATGATTATACAGGTAACTTAGTTGTTACTCATGATGATGTTTCGACAGCAGGAAATCTTATGCCAGTAACGATACAACATGTATATAATGGATATATGGCTGGTAAGAAATTTACTGATATGGAACCTTACTTGGGACATGGGTGGAGACTAAATATAGAGCAGACGATTCGAAGTTCCTCCCTTTATGGATTGAAAGGAAGCGCACAAACTAATTATCCATATGTCTATACAGATGGTGATGGAACAGAGCACTATTTCCAATATGACACTGACAAAAAATTAGTTGATGAAGATGGATTAGGGTTCGAATTAGTTAAAACTTCATCCGGCTATACTGTAACTGATAAAGTAGATAATGTGATGACTTTTAATACTACCGGAAATCTTATATCGATTGCAGACGCTAATAAGAATAAAATGACAATAACCTATAGCGGTAATCAGATAACAAAGGTTACGGATGGTGGTGGTAATGTAATTACATTGACAGAATATGATAATGGCTCTAATTATGTGGATATTATGACTGATCCGAGTGGGCGAGTTACTGATTTTTTCTTTGATGATAAGGGTAAATTGATTAAGGTTTTATATCCCGATGGAACGAGTTCCTCGTATGTATATGATTCTGATGAAGCGCTAATAAAAGCGACAAGTGCAGGAGGACAATCAGTATCCTTCGGTTATACTTCTTCAAGTAAGGCAAAGCGCATATCAAGTGTTACTGAATCAGGGTCAAATGGTGCAGCAGGACAAAAGATGACGATTGATTATTCTAAGTACAATACGAGTGTTTTTAGAACAAGTGGTCAAAATGACCAGTATGGTGACGATGATGATTCCTTTATCACTTATCAGTTTGATAATACAGGAAAAACTATAGCGGTAAAGGAGGATACGGCCGATAATAAGGCACTTGGTGCATCAAAGTATAGTTATACTGCGAATAGTTCTAGTAAGCCAAAGAGTAATAATAAGCTACAAACAGCCATTCCGCTTGGCAGAAGTACGAATAATATGGCATCCAATGGGAATGCTGAAGATTCATCAGTTTGGGCGGCTTCAAGCTGGATTGATACATGTACATTTACATCCTCATATGCGACCGATCAAAGCTATTATGGTAACCGCTCCTTAAAACTTTCTGTATCATCATTGGAGGGTGATGGAAGAGCAAGATATGCACAGGATTTTAGTAATACGAAATTAGTTCCAGGAACTACATATACCTTGTCTGCATATGTGAAAACTTCAGGAATAACAGGTACAGAAGCAGGCAAATACAGAGCGTGCTTGCAAGCGAATGTGTTTGATGATGGAGAAACTATATTATCAACATATTCGGAGTATATAACAGGTACAACAGATACTGCTATCAATAATGGATGGAGAAGATTATCAATAACTTTTACCGTACCAACTGGTGCTACTTCTACCAGAATTAATCTTGCAATCCGTAAATCAACCGGAACAGCGTGGTTTGATGGCATACAGGTCGAAACCGGAACCTCTGTGAATAAATTCAATATGATAGAAAATTCAAGCATGGAATTAGCGACATCAGAATTTTCAACTAGCTGGAGAGAAAATAATCTTACAACATCGGATGTGGTTGTTAAAACTATAAATCGTGTAGGTGATAATAGCTTTAAGATGGTAGGGAATGCTGGATTAAATAAAGAGTTGGTTCAGGATATCGATGTAAAAGGTAAGGAAGGAGATAGCTATATTATCAGCGGTTGGGCATCAGCGAATGCAGTTCCTAAAAATTCTTCCGATACGAATAAGTTTAAGATATCAACGAAAATTACCTATTCCGATGGAAGTGAAGTATGGAAATTACCGGCCGAGTTCAACTATAATATTAGTGGGTGGCAGTATACAGCACAGTCCTTCGATTTGGATGATGGAACATCAACAGTGAAGTCTCCAGTTCAAATATCGATTTATTTAAGATATTATCAACAAGCGAATACGGTGTATTTTGATGATATCCAATTAATCAAGGATGATGTTGCAGTTTACACCTATAATGACAAAGGAGATTTAAATCTAATCACTAAAAGAGCAGATGCCAATGAGAAAACCGTATACTATGATGGAACCTCTGATGTAAAATCAAAGACGGATGCAAAAGGTTATGTAACGACCTATACTTATGATAGTGCACATAATGTAACACAATCAGTTAGTCGGACAAAGAAGACAACAGACTACACGTATATGAAAGGATTAGTTAATAGTACTGAAATTGGTGGTTTGAGTACGAGCGGTGAAATATTTACGATATCTTCTTCATCCACGATTGACACAAAAGGATATACTACTTCAACTACGGATATAAATGGGTATAAGGATAGCTCTACTTATAATGAATTAAAAGGTGTACTTAATACATATACTGATAAATTAGGCAATAAAACAAGCTATACCTATGATGCAGATAATGATTTACTTACTTTAGTATCTACAACAGTAAAAAATCCTGTTGATTCGAGTTCTGCATCAGCAACAAATTCCTACACCTACGATAATAATTCAAATATAAAAACAATAAGTCGTAATGGTACGAATTATACTTATAATTACGATACATATGGCAACAATTCATCAGTATATGTGGGGAGTAAAGCATTAATAACAAATCAATACAATACATCTAACGGCAAGCTATTATCTTCAACCTTTGGTAATGGTGATGTCACCTCATATTCATATAATGTACTAGATAAGGTATCTCAGATAAAATATGATGGAAGTGCAAAATTTAATTTTACTTATGATAGCGCCGGATCAGTAACTAGATCGGAGGATTTGATAAATGGATTACAGACATTCTTTGATTATGATGAATCCGGAAGATTCAGAAGAGCCTCTACGATTGATACCACGAAAGGTACTTCGACAGATCGTAATATCTATAATATTGAATATGGATATGATGTGAATGATAATGTGACAAGTATTGTTGATCAAGCAAACGGATTAACAATGAAGCACAAGTATGAGTATGGTAAGGACAATCTACTTACTAAATATACGATGCCGACCGGAAGAACAGTGACAAGAGACTATGACCCAATCAATCGACTGAAGTCCCAAACGCTTAGTACGGATACACCGTTATCTATGAGTTATGTTTATTGGTTGTCAGCATTAGGGAATGGAAACAGAACTACTCAGATAAAACAAGAGACAATAGATGGTGTGAAATATTCGTACACTTATGATAAATCAGGCAATATTACGGAAATAGATAAAAATGATGCAGACTATCTGTATTATACCTATGATTCTTCGAGTGAATTAGTACGGGTGGATAGTGTTCTGGAAAATATTACAAGAGTTTATTCCTATGATGTCGGAGGGAATATAACGTCAGTCAAGACCTTTGCGTATACAAGAGGAATCCTTGGAACTGCTACAAGTACAAAAAATTATACCTATGGTGATAGTAATTGGAAGGATAAACTGACCTCCTATAATGGAAATTCGATTACATATGATGGTATTGGAAACCCACTTACAGTTGGTAGTGATACCTACACCTGGGCCAACGGAAGGGAGCTTGCAAGTTCAACGATTGGTGGCAAAACAGTTAATTATACATACGGTTCGAATGGATTACGAGTAAGTAAGACTGCAAACGGTGTTACAACGAACTATCTGTATGACGGTGATCAATTAGTATATGAACAAAGAGGAGATAAGGATATCTTCTATTATTACAATGCGGATGGTCAGGTGACCGGTATTCAGTACAATGGTTTGAACTACTATTTTACATTTAATTTAAGAGGGGATATAATCGGAGTATACACTGGTGCAGGAGTTCTGAAAGGCTCTTATGAGTATAATGAGTGGGGTAAACTTTTATCAGTAAAGGACAGCGAAGGAAATACAATAACAGATCCCGGTAATATAGTTTTAATAAATCCGATACGCTATAGAGGATATTATTACGATTCCGAGACGGGAATGTATTATTTGCAGAGCAGATATTATAATCCTGAGTGGGGAAGGTTTATTAATGCGGATAACGTTGTAGATATACAAAACAAGTCAAACTTGTTTGCTTATTGTGCTAATAATCCAATTAGTAATGTGGATTCGAATGGAGACGAATGGTATAATGGTCATGAGTGGGTAAGTTCGTTAGGAGGGGATGATAATGATAAGAAACCTAAATCTAATAAAAAGAAAGGTACTTTAGGAATAGGTGTTAGCGTGATGGCAGAGGCTGGTATAAAGGGATCACTAAGTGCTCAAGTTATTGTAGACCAACATAGTAATTTAGGACTTGGTATATCTCTTGGGGGAGGAGCTGGTACTATTGGCGCTGGAGCATCTATATGTGGATCATATACTAATGCAGAAACTATTTATGATTTAAAGGATCTTGGAGGCGAAATTGGAGGATCTTTTAATCTAGGACCTATTCCTGTTGGTATAGGTGCTGATAGAATATTTTCTTCTGATGGGAAAATAAAAGGCTATAACATAAATGTTGGACCCAAAATAGAACCTTTTTTTGAGATACATATTGATGCTACATATACAAAATTTTTACCTATTAAACCCGTGGATCCAATAATGCCATTTGTTCCAAAGATGTTTTAGGAAAGTATTATATTATTGTTAAGCTAATCAAACAAGAAAGGAATGTATTGGTGCTACTTTTAAGTCATCATACGACGAAAATATGAAATTATTCAAAGAGATGTTCATTTTTGATATTTTTGTTTTAGTAATAAGTTTTGTAATTACGATAATCATTCCGGATTTAATGAATATTATTGCAAGAATTATGCCAGCTTTAATATTAGGTGGATTTTTTGTAAATATAAAAATTAAACATAAACAAATTAAGGAATTTTATATAGATTATTATAAAGATCAAAATCAAGCCCAATATGCGTTTTGTTGGAGCGTAGTACTTTCTTATATCATGTTAATTATTAGTATTGTAATTATTGTGTCTTTATTTATTTGATTATAGATACTGATTTATTAGTTGCGATTTAATGAATGTGTTTAAGTAGATTTATAAATGGATTAAGAAGCATCTCCAATTAAATTATCAGAGAAGGAAATGTAAAGTTAGTGACATCTTAGACTTGGTTTATAATAATTGTGTAGAAGATGAATTTGTAAAAGTACAATACAGAACTCATGAGGAACTACTTGGCAGGAAACTAGTTGCATGGTAGTCTGGTGGAATCTTTACATCACTTCACTAGACAATGCAAACAAAATAGGATGCAACCATTTACAGATATAAACAGAGGATATTAGAGCGTTTACTCCGTCTAATATCCTCTTTTTATAAGTAAATCAAAGCAGATTGGCTGGTGAAGATTTTATGATAACTAAGTTTTTTGTAATGCTACAGACTGGAGACAATCTACATAAAAATGAAGATGATTGTTAAGCAGTAGGAGAAAGCATAACAGTAAATAACCAATCAATATAATACATCTAACGGCAAGCTAATAACTTCAACCTATGGTAATGGTGATGTCACCTCATATTCATATAATGTACTAGATAAGGTATCTCAGATAAAATATGATGGAAGTGCAAAATTTGATTTTACTTAT
Organism: Bacillota bacterium; assembly: GCA_023392615.1. GTDB lineage: Bacteria > Bacillota > Clostridia > Lachnospirales > Lachnospiraceae > Mobilitalea. The sequence continues at coordinate 7,510 of JAEVYT010000037.1, forward strand.
GATAGCGCCGGATCAGTAACTAGATCGGAGGATTTGATAAATGGATTACAGACATTCTTTGATTATGATGAATCCGGGAGATTCAGAAGAGCCTCTACGATTGATATTATAATCCAGAGTGGGGAAGGTTTTTAAATGAGGATGATGTTGTAGATATACAAAACAAGTCAAACTTATTTGCTTATTGTGCTAATAATCCAATTAGTAATGTGGATTCGAATGGGCATAATTATTATAATGGCCATGTGTGGGTATCAAGTTTGCCAACAGAAGGAGAGGCAAACTCTACAGCAGTTCTTCGCAATCCTGATGGTAGTGTGAAGCAAGAGCGTTCATATGGCCCAGATGGAAAAGTCACAGAAGATACTGATTATAACCATCCTGGAAATAAGCATCAATTTCCGCATAAACATAAATGGAAAGATGGGGTAAGAGGGCCCGCAGAACCATGCCCGACTCCATCCCCTAGTCAATTTAGTTGGAGACAGCCCGTTAGTTATAATAATGTGGTTGCAGATACAGCAACTGCTGTTGGGGTTGGAACTATAATATATTGGGTGATATCTGAAGGGTCTAGAATAGTGTTTCCACCAAGAAATTTAGTTCCTGTACCATAATTAATATAAATACAAATCAGAAATAATTATACAATAGATTGCTAATTTAAAAATTTAGCCAAATTAAAGGAGAAATGTATGATTGGATTAGATATAGAAGTTAAAAACCAATACAATAATTATTTATTTAAAATTTTTAATGGAATAGAAATGTCTAAATATACATGGAAAATTGTATATCAAGATTTTATATATTCTGAAAATGGAGAAAAGAAAACCAACATTTTTAGCAAGGATGTATTGAATGGAGATGATTTTTTAAAATGTATTTCTAGAAATAGTTATTATATGATCTTTTGTGGTATAGAAGTATATCCCATAGGCAAAGAAATTACTGATATTAAAATTTTTGAAGATTTTATAGATAGTTCCTGTCAGATGTTTTTTCTTTGTACTGACTCAGGTTATATTGAATTTTATTGTAAGGATCAAAATATCTTGGATTTAGTTTATAACAATTGCGTAGGAGACGAATTTGAAAAAGTGGAATATAAAACATATGATGAATTACTTGGTAGGAACATAGGAGATTGGTAGATTATTATTTTTAATGTAATTATTATGTTGTTATATGTGTTTATAATGTAGTGCTAACATACTGATTAAAATATCATTTTGAAAAGTTTATATATTTTAAGTTAGATAATCTACAAACATTTAATATTTAAAATATTTAGATATTATCATCGGAAAATGGTTACTCCAATATATAATTAACAAAAATTTTAATTATTGGTGATGTATTATACGCTTTCATATGTATAAATTAAACAACCTACGTGTTTGTGGTGTTTTCTAAGCTCTTATACATATTATCACTAAATATAAGTTACCATTTAACTAGATTATATTAACTAGAATAAATAAGTGAATTATATTCACTAACTTTATTAAATTTCGGATAAGGAGGTCATGTTCATGCCATTCAAGAAAAGCAATGATGATAGAGGCGATTCTCCGATGAAGAGAAAATCCTTT
>JAEVYT010000040.1 GCA_023392615.1 Bacillota bacterium
TATCCCATAGCATAAGCTAGTAAGACCCCTGGAAGACTACCAGGTAGATAGGACAAAGGTGGAAGTGCGGTAACGTATGTAGCTGATTGTTACTAATAGGTCGAGGGCTTGACCTAAAAAGGTTTAACAGTAAAACGAACAAAATGTTCGTAAATGGATGACATTTTCATGTGTAGATTTAATGTTTAAAGAGTATAATACAAATGAAACATTGTTTGTAATATATTCCTCGATAGCTCAATGGTAGAGCACACGGCTGTTAACCGTGGGGTTGTAGGTTCGAGTCCTACTCGGGGAGTTAACTTCGAAAGAAGTGAAAAATGTTTAAAAAATGGTTGACATAATGTATTATATTTGATATAATTACAAATGCGGCTCCATGGTCAAGCGGTTAAGACACCGCCCTTTCACGGCGGTAACAGGGGTTCGAATCCCCTTGGAGTCATTAAGCAGCAAAAGAATAAACCTTATTTGCCGGTATACCGATGTAATACATTGGCAGAACAGTTGAGAATTCAACTGGTTATCGGTTCAAGTCCAGGGAACATCGTTCTTAGATATATTGGACCTTTAGCTCAGTTGGTTAGAGCAACCGGCTCATAACCGGTCGGTCCGGGGTTCAAGTCCCTGAAGGTCCACTTACATAATATTATGGCCCAGTGGCTCAGTTGGTTAGAGCGCCGCCCTGTCACGGCGGAGGTCGAGGGTTCGAGTCCCTTCTGGGTCGTCAAGTTTCAATTTAAGAAGCTTGTGAATTTAATATTAAAAACTGCTTGAATGATTTATAGTTATATGTTAATATGTTTTAGCAGTAAGCAACATAATTATCCCATGGGATCTTAGCTCAGCTGGGAGAGCATCTGCCTTACAAGCAGAGGGTCATAGGTTCGAGCCCTATAGGTCCCATTTGTGCCGGCGTGGCGGAACTGGCAGACGCACAGGACTTAAAATCCTGCGGGACTAATCTCCCGTACCGGTTCGATTCCGGTCGCCGGCATTATTCTTCTTAGAAGAGTAATGCTGTTTTTATTTCAAATGGCAACAAATTAATATGTGTGTTTAGCTCAGCTGGATAGAGCGTCTGGCTACGGACCAGAAGGTCGGGAGTTCGAATCTTCTAACACACAGAACGAAAAGCATCGTATAGAAGACTATATGATGCTTTTTCTTGTTGTATGATAACTACTGATTGTGTTAATGATATAGTATAATCCTTTGAATTTATAGAGATTTAATTAACTTCTAATTTAAAATTCATTTACGCAGATATAGATCTATGCTAGAATGTTCCAAAGGAGGCTACAAACGAATGAATAAAAAGGAATTTTTGAGCATTTTAAGAGAATCATTGATCGGTGAAGTTGATAAAGATACCGTTGAGCAGAATATACAATATTATGATCAATATATTAGTACTCAGACAGCAAGTGAAAAAGATGTAATTAAGGCTTTAGGAGATCCGAGACTTATAGCGAAAACGATAATTGAGTCGAGTAGGATTGCAAAACAAAAAGGTGTGTATTCAGGTCATCAGACACGTTCTTCTGATTATTATGAGAGAGAAGATGAATATACGAATAATAATGGTAATGATCAAAAATCGAACATATTTCAATTATTTAATATAAAATGGTATCATAAAGTAATATTAATATTGATTGTTGTGTTATCCATCTTGTTTATAGCGTTTATCGGTAGAATTATCTTTAACTTTTTATTTGTTTTTGCAGTGCCGATAATTCTGTTGATGTTGGTGTATTCAATGTTTCGAAAACGATTTTAGTGTGACTTTATATTAATAGAAACGAAAAGACCACTTGGGGGAGCCAGGTGGTCTTTTCGATGAGGGGAGTATAAATAATTAATAAGGGGTTATAATGTGCTAGGGTTACCCCTAGCACTTGTTAATTATAATACATAAGACAAGTATATGCAATAATTTTATTTTAATAAAATGCATAATTTGTAAAATGACAAAACTATTATATTTTACTGAATATAGATTACTAGATTTGCATATGAATATTTCAATTTGAAATGAAGATAATAAGTACTGCAATATCAAATTTTAACTCATTTATAGGAGGTCATTATGACAAATAATAATTCTAAAAACAGCCAAACATCTAACTTAAGAGATACAACCAGCTCAAATTCAAGTAGAAATGCTTCAACAAGTGCAGCTGGATCTAGAAATTCAAGTTCTAATAGTAGTAAAAATACAACTTCAAACTATACCACAGGATCTAGCCGCAATGCTGCTTCTGATGTAAGATGTAAAGATACCACATCGAGGGACTCTTCTAGAGATATGACATCTAGAAATTCATCCAGAGATTCTTCTAGAGATATGACATCCAGAAATTCTTCTAGAAACTCTTCTAAAGATGTGAGCGGATACAGAAACAGTTATAGTGATTTAGATGATATGGACAGTGATTATTAAAATATATGAAGGTAAAGTTGTCCCTAGATATATGTCTGGGGACTTCTTTTTTGCTGATATCTACTATTATAAAAATCTTGATGGATTAGAAGAGGCAGAATATGAATACATAAGATAAGCAAGCCTACCAATAAAGTTTATCTATCAGAACGAAATTCATACGATTTATGAGCAAATTTGACTTATTTTGAATATGATATATTGGTTCCATTTATTTTCATCAAAGGTGGTGACAGTAAAGATATGTCTTTCGAAACAATTAAAACAGGAGATATAGCGAAATATATCGGAGCAATTAATGTAATGATTATTGATTTGAGAGATAAACACGACTATGATAAAGGACATATTCCCACTGCTGTTAATATTCCATATGAAGAACTCGAAGATAGAAGAAAATCATTACCTCGTCATTTTCTCTTAATATTTTATTGTGATAGAGGTAATGTTAGTTTACTTGCAGCAAGAGATTTAATGAGAGATGGTTATAATATTAAGAGCCTTTATGGTGGAATGAGGGCTTATCGAGGCAAATTAGAACGGAGCAGATAAATGTTCATTGACTACAGTGAAAAAGAGCTTTACAATAACAGTTGCATAACCTGCAAAAAAGTACAGGAGAAGATTCCTTTAAACACAACCGGAGGTAAAAATGAAGCAGTATGAATATGTTTCACCATGCCATTTTGGTCTTGAGGCCGTATTAAAACGTGAACTGACTGATTTGGGATGTGAAATAACTAAAGTAGAAGACGGCAAGGTAAGCTATACAGGGGATATAAATACAGTTGCAAGAGCAAATATATTTTTGAGAACTACAGAACGAGTATTATTAAAAGTAGCCTCTTTTAAGGCGGTAACTTTTGATGAGTTATTTGAGAAGACAAAAGTAATACCTTGGGAAGAATATATACCGCAAGACGGTAAGTTCTGGGTAGCCAAAGCAAATTCCGTAAATAGTAAGTTGTTTAGTCCGTCCGATATTCAATCAATTATGAAAAAAGCTATGGTGGAAAGATTAAAAATTAAATATAAGAAGGATTGGTTTGAAGAAACAGGTAATTCTTATCCGCTGAGAGTTACGATATTAAAAGATGAAGTAACGATTTGCATTGATACCTCAGGGGAGTCACTTCATAGAAGAGGATATCGTAAACTGACTAGCAAAGCACCAATTACAGAGACACTAGCAGCAGCATTAATTATGTTAACTCCTTGGAACAAGGATAGATTACTGGTGGATCCTTTCTGTGGTAGTGGTACTATCCCAATTGAAGCTGCAATGATTGGGGCAAGAATTGCGCCCGGTATAAATAGAACTTTCTTGGCTGAGTCATGGATAGAGATGTTTTCACCCTTGATATGGGAACAGGCAAGGCAGGAAGCAAGGGATAAACAACGTACTGACATTCAGATGACGATACAGGGTTACGATATAGATGGTGAAGTGATTAAGGCGGCCAGACAGAATGCAAGAATGGCAGGAGTGGATCAATATATTCATTTTCAGCAAAAACCTTTAAAAGATCTGAGTAGCCCCAAGAAATATGGTTTTATCATAACGAATCCTCCTTATGGTGAACGTTTAGAAGAAAAGAATGAACTTCCACCTTTATATAAAGAGATGGGTAAAGTATTCTCCTCTCTGGATTCCTGGTCATATTACCTAATAACAGCTTATGAAGATGCACAGAAGTATATTGGAAAGACAGCAGATAAAAATCGAAAGATATACAATGGTATGATGAAGACGTATTTTTATCAATATATGGGTCCAAAACCGCCGAAACAAACATCCGGTTTATAATATATCAATTTAACTTTTGTAAAAGAAAATGCTGTAGCATAACAAAGGAAATAATCTTTGATATGCTACAGCATTTTTTCTATCAATTAAGTTTATATGGATTTTGTTATCCATGCATTAATATCAGAATATACTTCATCACGATTTAATTCGTTGAGAATCTCATGCCTGCAGTTTGGATATAATTTTGAATCAACATGATTGAACCCTAGCTCCTTCAACACATTGAGATATTTTTTTATTTCTTTGCCATAGCTGCTAACGGCATCTTTCTCACCGCTTATAATATAGAGCGGCAGATTCTTATCTGTCTTAAGAATCAGATTTGAATTCGTGGAATTGCGAACCAGTGTTAGAAGATCCTTATAAAAGGATGTAGTACAAACGAATCCACAGTAAGGGTCATGAATATAGGCACCTACAATTGGATTGCTACGTGTAAGCCAATCAAAAACGGTTCTGCGTGAATGAGCAGAATAATACTTGTTCCCAAACATAAGATTATTCATAAACGGTGTTAATTTTTTAGGCCCTTTCAGTAATCGAAGTAAGGAAGCGAGAATATAAGCGGGATATACCATTAAGTTTGGTGGAAACATTGTACCGGATAGAATTACGCCATTATAGCGATCATAAAGTTGTATCACATTGCGAGCAACTAGCGAACCCATACTATGGCCGAGTAGATAAAATTTATCACATCGATTATGTTGGTCTATGTATTTTGAAATGACTATCGCATCCTGTACAAGTAACTCGTACCCATTCAAGGAAGCGATATATCCTAGTTCGAACAATCGTAGATCCTTACCATGGCCACGTTGATCGTAAATGAAAACGTCGTAACCGACTGAGGTAAGATAAGTAGCAAAGTGCTTGTAACGCTTCTTGTGTTCTGCCATACCATGAAGAATCAATACGCTGGCCCTTGGTTTTTCAGGGCAAAGATATTGTGTTAATTTTGTATTTGTTCCGTCCCCCTGCTTTACCTGGATGTGAATAACCTCACCCATACTCCCTATCTCCTTTGTCTAAAAATTTATATTTGTGAAATCTATGCCAATATTATATAGATAATATTGAGAAAAATCAAGAAAGATATAGTCAAATAGTGCCAAAAAGGAAAAATATTATCTTACAAATTTTAAAATATTATTGAGAATATTGATAAATTATTATATAATTTATACAATATTATAGTATTTTGTAGAATAATGGCATTTTCCAATAAATATAAATCTATGGGGGTGTTATATGGATACGTCATTGCTAAAGAAAACAGCAATACAATGTCTCGCACTAATGACAGCAGTAATTACATTTTCGTATTCTTTAAAACAATATCAGACAATAACGATACAAGCAAGCGGGCAGACAACACATGATATTGAAAATAATATAAATTTTGATGATCCATGGAACCAACTGAATATAAATTCAGAGATGTTAAATAATAATTTATCCGAAACACAGCCTTTAGAGATACGATATGAAAAGAATGTAAAAGAAAAGTTGGGTTACAATTATCTGGTAATTAAAAAACCAGAAGGGAAAAACCTAAGCTTAAAGTTTGATGATCTATACATAAATCAAAGTATACGCATAAGCATATCAGGAGTGTTATCAAATCAGATCACAGATGATATGATAACACGGGTAAGGGGTAGTCAAAACTATGTGGGAAGACCAACAAAACCCTCTAAAAAAGACGTAGACTTAAAAGCTAAGAATGGTGACTTCTGTTCAGCGATTAATATAACTTCTGCACAGGATCATAATAATCTTTCTTATACGGATAATATTTTATTGAAACTTGATAAAGTTTATGCTTATATTGTTTATGAGGATAAAGATAGTTATTATATCGATCTTCGAAAGCCATCTGAGGTATATGACAAAATACTTGTAATAGATGCAGGCCACGGAGGAAAAGATGTTGGTGCTAGCTCGAAAAACGAACAGTATTATGAAAAGAATATAAATCTAGCTGTAATAAAGGAATTAAAAGAACTTTTGGATAAAGAGAAAAACATTAAGATATATTATACACGTACTGATGATAGTACCGTGTATCTCAGACCACGTAGTACGCTAGCAAACAATGTAGATTGTGATTATTTCATCAGTGTCCATTGCAATGCGAATGAGCAAACTTATCCAAATGGGACAGAAGTTCTTTATACAGATCATAAGTATAAAGGCGTAAAAAACATGGATTTAGCTAATTTGTTTTCTAATACGATAGCAAACAAGATCCCACTCAAAAAGCGTGGTATTGTGAAAAAGCATGAAGATGATGTTTATATTATGGACAAAGCACAGGTACCTATGATATTAATAGAAATAGGATATTTGACAAACGCTGATGATATGAATTATATAGCAAAGCAAAGTAATAGAAAGGAGATTGCGAAAGGTATTTATGACGGTATCATAAAAGCCTATAAGCAGCTTCCTGTTAAGTAATGTTAAATAGATAGAATAAGGATAGACAGAATGGATTGATTATGAAGAAGATTATATTTGCTACCTCGAATGAAGGTAAAATGAAAGAAATTAGGGAAATACTTAACGGTTTAGATGTTGAACTGCTTTCCATTAAGGACGCGGGTATAAATCCGGATATTGAAGAAAATGGTACAACATTTGAAGAAAATGCAATTATTAAGGCAAAAGCGGTTTTAGAATTAACCGGGGAGATTGTATTAGCAGACGATTCTGGCTTAGAGGTGGATTATATGAACAAAGAGCCAGGTGTATACTCAGCAAGATTTATGGGAGAGGACACTTCCTATGATATCAAAAATCAGTATATTATTGATCAGCTAAAAGCAGCTTCCGAAGAGGAAAGAACTGCAAGGTTTGTCTGTGTGATTGCCTGTGCGTTTCCAAGTGGTGAAGTTATTACGAAAAGAGCGACGATTGAAGGCTTTATCAATCATACCATATCAGGTGAGAATGGATTTGGTTACGATCCGATTTTCTATGTGCCTCAATATCAGTGTACTACTGCACAAATGGAATCTGACCAAAAGAACGAGATTAGTCATCGTGGGAAAGCATTAAGAGCTATGAAAGAAGAGCTTATTAAACATTTATAAGAAATGGAAGAGTGGCATGAAGATTTTGATTGTTAGTGATACTCATGGCAAGAATGAATATTTGAAAAATGCGATTGAGCGTGTATCACCCATAGACTTATTAATCCACCTAGGTGATTTTGAAGGCGGAGAAGATTATATTAAATCAATAGCAAATTGTCCGGTCGAAATGGTATCTGGTAATAATGACTTTTTTGCTAATATGCCGAGAGAAGTTATTATGAGAATCGGTAAGTATACTCTTTTGTTGACGCATGGTCATCGTTATAGTGTAAATTATGGAACAACACATCTGTTAGAGACGGCTCAAAAGAACCATGTAAATATTGCAATGTTTGGTCATACTCACGTTCCTATGATTGATTTGTCTCAGGATGTATGGTTGATTAATCCGGGTAGTTTAGCCTTGCCGAGGCAGCATGGTAGAAAGCATACCTTTATCATCATGGAGCTCGATTCAAATGGTGATGCTCACTTTAGTTTGAATAGTTTGCCAGAATAATATATACAGATTTTATGCTGGATAATTGTGTATACAATTACCCCAAACACACTAAATTTTGTAAAAAATTTAAAAAATTAAAAAAGTTATAAAAAGTTGTTGACAATCCCTTTTCTCTATTATATAATAAATCTTGCGTCACGGCAGAAACGACTTAAAGATAGTCGAACAGGCCGGTAAGGAATAAGCATAAATCATTAGACAGTCGATAGCAATTGATTGCGTTATGACTAATCAAAAAGATTTTCTCGGGGTGTAGCGCAGCTTGGCTAGCGCGCTTGATTTGGGATCAAGAGGTCGCAGGTTCGAATCCTGTCACCCCGACTGGGAAGTTCCCAATTGTGTGAAGCAACATTCACTTGATATTAACTGCATAAATAAATATGTTGTAACGCAAAATAATTAAATAGTAATTATATGCGGGTGTAGTTCAATGGTAGAACACTAGCCTTCCAAGCTAGATACGTGGGTTCGATTCCCATCACCCGCTTGATATTTGATTTTTTATCAATATCGCATCATAATGTGCTAGTAGCTCAGTTGGATAGAGCAATGGCCTTCTAAGCCATGTGTCGGGGGTTCGAATCCCTTCTGGCACATTTTTCATCTCTAAAGATGAGAATGTTTTTATGGTGGGTATAGCGCAGTTGGTTAGCGCGCCAGATTGTGGCTCTGGAGGCCAAGGGTTCGAATCCCTTTATCCACCCTATACTATATTCCTAGAAAAGTCTGAGAAGACTTTTCGTTTTCAATAGCAAGGAATACAAGATATAATAAATTGGGCTATCGCCAAGCGGTAAGGCACAGGACTTTGACTCCTGCACTCGATGGTTCAAATCCATCTAGCCCAGTACGGGATATTAGCTCAGTTGGTAGAGCACATGACTTTTAATCATGGTGTCCCGGGTTCGAATCCCGGATGTCTCATTTGTAACACAATATAAGCGGATGTGGCGGAATTGGCAGACGCGCCAGATTTAGGTTCTGGTTCGAGAGAGTGGGGGTTCAAGTCCCTTCATCCGCAGTAAAAAAGGGTCTTCAAGTATTTGTAAGAAGTACCCGTGGGCAAATGACTCACTAGATTATTGTTGACATTCAACTTAGTCTAGTGGGTCATTTTTTTATGCTAATTAAGATTTTGTTCCTGTAAAGTAATTGTTTATGGAAAATTCATAATAAATGTTTGGAATAAATAAAATAATTATGCTATACTATTTGCTATAATATTTTTGGTTATAATAATAACAATGTCGATGATAATTGACCTAAAAACGGAGGATTTTAAGAATGGACCCTGACCCTGATAATATGCTTGGTGAAATTATGATTTTAGTAATTTTGACCTTGATTAATGCCTTTTTCTCATGTGCTGAGATGGCTATGGTATCCGCAAATAAGAGTAAAATTAAAAGGTTAGCGGAAGAAGGTAATAAACGGGCTAAGCTAGTACACAAATTTAATGAAGAACCGACCAAATTCTTATCTACAATACAGGTCGCAATTACCCTTGCCGGATTTTTCTCCAGTGCATCTGCAGCATCAGGACTTTCCAGTCCGTTTGCAGCATGGCTTACAGAGAATAATATTCCTTATCCCGGTCAGATCTCTTTGGTAGTGGTTACTTTGATTCTGTCTTTCTTTACATTAGTATTCGGTGAGTTAGTTCCGAAAAAGATTGCTCTGCAGAAACCGGAAGCGATTAGTATGTTTAGTGTTAAGCCAATAAAGGCAGTATCCAAGGTTGCATACCCTTTTATTAAGCTGTTGACCTTCTCAACCAATATCGTTACTATGCCATTCGGTATCAAGGAAGGGAATACGGAAGAGATTCTATCCAGGGAAGAACTGATTTCATTAGTAAATGAAGGACAAGCTCACGGTGTCTTGAATAAAAAAGAGAAAGAAATGATTAACTCAATCATGGAATTTGATGAGACCATTGCAAAGGAGATTATGACTCCAAGAATTAATGTATTTGCAATTGATCTGTCTGCTCCCAAGGAAGAATATCTAGAAGATTTAATGAAAACAAAGTATACCAGAATTCCGGTTTATGAAGAAGAGATAGATAATATAATTGGTATCCTATACCTAAAGGATTTCCTAAAAGAAGTTGTAAAAGTTGGATATAAGAATGTGAATATCAGAAGTATCATGAAAAGGCCTTATCTGGTACCGGAAAGTAAAATCATTAAAGATTTATTTCGTGAGTTACAACAATCAAAGAAGCATATTGCTGTCTTAATTGATGAGTATGGTGGTTTTGCTGGTATTGTAACGATGGAGGATCTGGTGGAAGAAGTAATGGGAGATATTGAAGATGAATATGATCCTACCTCCTTTAAGATTAAAAAGTTGGATGATTCCACCTTCCTGATAGATGGTATGACTACAATTGATGAACTGAATGAGAAATTGGATCTTGATTTATATTCGGAAAATTATGATACGATTTCAGGTTACCTAATTGATCATATGGGATCTATCCCACAGGAGCATGATGAGAGAACAATTGAAATTGCTCATATGGTATTTAAATTAGAAAGTGTTAAGAATAAACGTATTGATAAAGTGAAGCTCTATATTGGGGTGAAACAAGAAGAGGAAGAATAATAATAAGGGTATTTTCGTAAGTAAAAAGTTTACGAAGATACCCTTATCTTTATTTTATATGAAAACTATTCTAATCCGTAAAGAATAAGTGTCCGTACATGTACATAAAACAGAATGCTCTTAACAGCTAATATCATATTACATAATAAACTCTTATCAAGTCAGATATTTTGATAAGAGTTTATACGGGTTAATTATTGATTGTCTTTATTCTTTTTGAGATAACGGATATATAATACTACAATACCAATTGCAATTACTGCTAGTACCCCTATAGTAATTGTCTGGTATACACCTACGCCTTCCACAATCTTCTCCCAAGAGTTACCTGCAAGTACACCTAGATTAACAAGAACAGTATTCCATATCAGGGAGCCCACTGTAGTTAATAATAGAAAGATGCCGAATTTCATATTAGCCATACCTGCCGGAATTGAAATTAAGCTTCTCACAACCGGAACACAACGACATAAAAAAACAGTTTTTTTACCATGTTTGTTAAACCAATCACATGCTTTAAATACATCTTCTTTTTTGAAATGAAGAATTCGTCCTATTTTGCCATCGAGTATTTTGCCAAGTCGTTCTGCGGAGAGGATACGGCCTACTCCATACAAAATAATAGCTCCGATAACAGAACCAATGGTTGCTGCGATAATAACACCAAATACATTAAGGTTTGATTTTGGCTGTGTAGTCAAAACGCCACCAAAGGTTAAGATTACCTCAGAAGGGATTGGTGGAAATAAATTTTCAATTGCAATTAATAATGAAATACCGAGATAACCGAATTTATTCATTATGTCAATTATCCATTCCTGCATAACTTAGTCCTTTCTTTTAAACCGGTATATTGACCGGATTTTTCTGTTCCCCAAATAATAAAATTTCTCATTATAATGAATAGAACAAGTTCCATTATACTATAGCTTACTCAAAAAACATAGTGAAATAACAGTGAACATATGGATATCGCTTTGATATTTATGTTTCTTATAAAAAAGCCTGCACGATTATATTTCAGATGAATAAACTGAATAGAGAATATTGGATATTTGAGATTCAAAGCGTTTTTAAGGAGGAAACAATGTATCAATATCACAATAATGATTTTGCAGGGTTACCTTATGATGATTTGACTTGGTATGATGTAAATGGCCAACCATTTGGGATAGCATCCTACTTTAATTCTATAATACTTGGAGATGCTTCAAATATTGTAGATACACAAGGAGCGATGGCAGTTGGTGGAAACTTTACTAGTTCCAGAGGACTTAGTCTTGGATACGGAAAAGATGGAAAGCTGGCGGGTACCGGTTATAGCCCCGACTTTGTTCGATTTTTAGTTGGGGGTGATGTTGCAATGCAAGGGCCACTCGTAGTGATTGGCCATGTTGTTGGTGGCAAGGACTTTAGAGCAGCCAGGGGTAGCACGTATATGATAGGGAAGGATGGCTCACCAAACCAGGCGCAGCAACTATCTGATTTGTATCATGCAGATGGAGGAAGTAAATACTGGAGTTTAAGTGACAGAGGTACGCATTATGCGGTATCAAGTTATGATGTGCCGAGATATATTCCTGCATCAAGAGTTGAGGCAAATGTGGAAGAATTCTTTACAGATGCGAGAGAAAGCTTTTCAACATTTATGAATTGCTTGACTGAATTGCAGCCAAACGGTACGGTAACTCAAAGATATTCAACATTAGTTCTTCAGGGAAATGATCCGAATCAGAATGTATTTCAGATTGATGTTTCTTCAAATGGGATATTGGATAAAGAGATTCGTCTGGAAGTTCCGGATAACAGTCTGGCTATTGTAAGATTGAAAACCGGTAATAATGCTCATATCAGAGCAGGATTATTTGGAAATGAAACGGATGCAACACATACTCTTTATGTATTTGAGGATGCAAATGATATCTATATGGATAAACCGGCGCAAATATGGGGAAGTATATTTGCACCACAGGCAAAATATCATGCACATCAAACCGGTGGGACGGTAGCAGGAAATGCGGCCTTAGGATCGCTTGAGGTCAATAATACCAGTGGTTTTGAATTTCATTTATATCCGTTTGTTGGTGGAGTGGTATGTAATACTACACAAACTCTGCCGGAACAGGTTGAAGAACCAGCACAAGAAGCACCTGTACAAGAAGCGCCAGTACAGGAAGAGCCAGTACAAGAGGAGCCAGCGCAAGAGGAGATACCTCCTACACCAGCCCCGAGACCAGCCCCGAGACCAGCCCCGAGACCAGCCCCAAGACCAGCCCCAAGACCAACATCAACACCAAGACCAATTCCTATTCCGATGCCGGTGAAAGAAGAATGTCCGCAATGTCCAACTCCCGAACCTTGTCCTCCATGTCCTACTAGGGTACAACCGGTTCCTATTCCGATTCCTATTCCGGTACCGGAGGAGAGAAGATGTGATGAATGCTTAATTACGCCTGGTACTATATTTGGATGTATATGGGGGTGCAGCTGTGGTCACAATCATGAGTGGGAGTTAAAGCTATATAAATCCTGCGGAGATAATCGATTCTTGATTGATTGCAAGATAGTATCCGATTGCGGTTGTTTTAAATTTAATGTACCTTATGACGATTTTTATCTCTTAGTCGTGTGCCCTGTTCATTCCAACAATCGTAGGTGTTGCCGTGGTAATCGAAGCAGAGTGTCTTGTAAGCCGATGATAACCTTAAAAAATGTCGGTGTGGCAAACTTAATGATGGAATAATCCCTGATTCAACGCTAATTATTACGGATAAATGAATTATAATTGTATTTCGTGAAGTTGGCCCAAATCATTTGTCATTCTAAAAGAGTAATTTTGTGCAAGTAATTTGCAGCAGATAATATTCGATAGGATATATTTGATTTGTACCAACTTCTTTTGTGTATCCTGATGATGGTACATGCTTTGTGGATTGATTTACAAGGATAAGAATAATATAATGAAGAAAAAAGATGTGAGAGGAGTATGGTAATGGCAAAGGTTTATGTATTTCTGGCGAATGGATATGAAGAGATTGAAGGGTTAACAGTTGTTGATTTATTACGTAGGGCAAACATAGAAACTGTGATGGTATCGATAACAGGAGAGCGATCCGTTACCGGTGCCCATCATATTGTAACTGGAGCAGATGCATTATATGAAGAGTGTAATTTTAACGATGCGGATATGCTAATATTACCTGGAGGGATGCCAGGAACTAAGAACTTACTTGAGCATAATGGATTAGATCGCTTATTAAAAGAGTTTCATAGTAATGGTAAGAACTTGGCGGCAATATGTGCTGCTCCAAAGGTATTAGGTACGAAGGGCATCCTAAAAGGTTTAAAGGCTACCTGCTATCCGGGTAATGAAGAGGCTTTAGATGGTGCAATTGTTACAGGGGATGATGTTGTGGAGGATCGTAATATTATTACGTCCAAGGCGATGGGTACAGCGATAGACTTTTCCTTAACAATCATTAAAAAGCTGGTAGGAGAAGAAGAGGCAAGTAGAGTAGCGGGGGCCATCTACTATGCACATTATTAATACGTTTCAGGGGTGTTGCAAAATAAATAATTTGTATGAATATTGTTATATTGCCATAATGCACTGTTTGGAAGACAAAATATAAACACTGTCCTTCCAATTTATGTGAGGCAAATAACTTTGTTCCTAGATAGAATTATTTATTTTGCAACAACCGCTTTCAGACATAGTCCTTAGGTGCGGTAATCTTTTTTCGTAATAAGAATAAACAGAGAAGATTGGGAACAGCCATAAAGGCATTGACAAGGTCTGTCATCTCCCATACTAATTCCAAGGACATGATTGATCCGATAAAAATCATAACGATATAACAGAGGCGGTAGGTATTTATTCCGGATTTTCCGAAGAGATACTCTACTGCCTTTTCTCCGAAGTAGGACCATCCGATTAAGGTGGCGACTGCAAATGCAATTAGAGAAAGTCCTAATATGATATTACCATAAGGTAGAGAGTTAAATGCTGCAGTGGTTAGTTCGCCAAATGAGTATCCCTTTACCGAGTCCGGATTTTTCAAAATGTTTGATACGATGACTAAACCTGTGACAGCACACATTACAACAGTGTCCCAAAAAGTAGCACTCATCGAGATTAAAGCTTGCCTAGAAGGATGAGATGTTTTAGCTCCAGCAGCTGCTATGGCAGCAGAGCCAAGCCCAGCTTCGTTTGTAAACAGCCCGCGTGCGATTCCGTATCGTGCAGCAGATTTGAGAGTATTGCCGATAAAGCCACCGGCTACGGCAGCAGGAAGTTGGGTGGATACAAAGGCAGATTTGAATATAAGGATAATGGAAGGGAGGATATATTGGAGGTTTATAATGAGAAGTACAAAGCATCCGACTATATAGAACAGACCCATCGTTGGTACCAATTTACTACATATTTTGCCTATGGAGCCGACTCCTCCCACAATAACCAATCCCACAATGACGGCCACTGTCATTCCGACCACGTACTCTGGCAGATTCCAAAGGCTTTTTGTTGTTTCAGTAACAGCGCGAGCCTGGGTAGAACAACCGACCCCATAGGATGCCATAAGGGTAAAGATGCAGAATAAAACAGCAAGCCATTTTTTGTGTAATCCGTACTCGAGAGCATACATTGGTCCTCCGAGATAGGTACCATCTTCTGTTTTCTTACGATATAATACACCCAAGAAGCATTCTGCATATGTTGTTGCCATTCCAAGAATTCCGGTCAGCCAACACCAGAATATTGCTCCTGGTCCTCCTAAAGCAACAGCCGTGGAGATACCAACGATATTACCGGTTCCTATTGTAGCAGCTAAGAGTGCTGTTAGTGATGCAAATCCGCTTAGATCTCCTTCTGCTGATTTGTCTGGTTTAACAGATAATTTAATTGCTTTTCCGATATGTTTTTGAACTCCACGTAAATGAACTGTAAAATAAATATGGGTTCCAAACAGTAATAGCGGCATGGGAATTCCCCACAGAAAATTATTTAAAAGCTTTAAAGTCTCAATCAAACAAAAACCTCCTGTACTACTGTCCTTTCTATGTATATGAAGAAAGGTGGAAAAGTAGTATCAAGTAGTACACAATAGAAATTAAAATTAGCAAAGTTAAAGTACATGTAAAATTATAAAAATGCATGAATAAAATAGATATTTTAATATAAAATAATACATTAATATCAATGTATCGAAATGGAATAGTAAACAGAAATTACCATTATAATATTTCCCTCTCCTGTTAACAATAAGATTACAGGCAATACAAAACAAGATCACTCGCGGTGATAATACTTAATAAGTAATCGCTGAACCTACAATAAGTTGATTTTGTACTTGATTGCTTTGATAAAACAAAACGGAGGTGAAACAGTATGGCAAGTAACAATAGTTCTTCAGTTCCTCAGGCAAAAGAAGCTCTTAACCGTTATAAAATGGAGATCGCTAACGAAATCGGCGTTCCGTTAAAACAAGGTTATAATGGTGATTTAACAAGCAAACAGAACGGTTCTGTAGGTGGAGAAATGGTTAAACGTATGATCCAACAGCAGGAACAACAGATGTCTGGTGGTAAGTAATTTATTAAATGAAACGTATTGCCCCTAAGGCGTAATACAAATGAATAAAGCATCACTGATGATTGCTGAATGAAGCATTTGTCAGTGATGTTTTCATTTTAAATAACATTTCTTCTAAAAGTTAAAATATGTTGTATGAACATTTGGTTAATAAATTGAAAATGATATTTCCAAATAGATAATACATATGTTAAAATAAATTTTTATAGGGGTAAAGTAACCTCAAATAATACATGAGTCATGTGAATATTGGCATATATTTATATATATTATGAAAGGATGGACTAAAACAAATGGGGAAGTATTTTGGAACGGATGGTTTTCGCGGCGAAGCGAATAAAGATTTGACTGTAGAACATGCCTACAAAGTAGGTAGATTTTTAGGACATTATTATGGGAAGGATCATAAGGCAAATATAGTAATTGGCAAGGATACAAGAAGGTCAAGTTATATGTTTGAATATTCCCTTGTTGCAGGTTTGACAGCAAGTGGTGCTGATGTATATCTGTTACATGTAACGACCACTCCAAGTGTATCTTATGTAGTGCGCAGTGAAGGATTTGACTGTGGTATTATGATATCAGCGAGTCACAATGCTTTTTATGATAACGGAATAAAGATTATAAATGGGAATGGATATAAACTAGAGGCAGAAATTGAAAATCAGATTGAGGCGTATATTGATAGTGAAAAAGATATGCTACCCTTTGCAACCCGTGAGAATATCGGAAGAACTGTGGATTATGCAATCGGTAGAAACCGTTATATCGGATATCTGATCTCATTGGCTACTAGATCATTTAAGGATAAAAAAGTTGGCCTTGATTTGGCCAATGGGTCTGCAACTACAGTGGCGAAGGGTGTGTTCGATGCATTGGGTGCCAAAACCTATGTGCTTCACAGTGAGCCAAATGGAACTAATATAAATGAGAAGTGTGGTTCAACACATATTGGAGATTTGCAAAAATTTGTATTGGAGCATAATTTAGATGTGGGGTTTGCTTTTGACGGAGATGCGGACAGATGTTTAGCAGTTGATGATAAGGGTAATATTATAGATGGTGACTTGATTATGTATTTGTGTGGCGTATACATGAAAAACCGTAATGAACTGGCGAATAATACGATTGTTACTACGGTAATGTCCAACTTAGGTTTATATAAAGCTTTAGATAATAAAGGAATTGCATATGAGAAAACCGCAGTTGGAGATAAATATGTGTTTGAAAATATGATGACGAACGGTCATGCCTTGGGGGGTGAACAATCCGGCCATATCATATTTAGTAAACATGCAACCACCGGAGATGGCATACTGACCTCACTAAAATTAATGGAAGTAATGTTAGAGAGCAAAGCTCCTCTTTCAGAATTACTTAAAGAGATAAAGATTTATCCACAGCTTTTAGAAAATGTTAAAGTGAAAGACAAGAAAGCAGTAAATAATGATGCCAAAGTAATTGACATCGTCAAAAAAGTAGAAGATGAATTAGGATCAGAAGGGCGTATTCTGGTTAGGGAGAGTGGCACGGAGCAATTGATCAGAGTTATGGTCGAAGCTAGTTCTCAAGAGATTTGCAGGCTACAGGTGGATAGAGTTATAGATGTAATGAAGAGCCAAGGATATGTAGGTTAAATGAATTGTCTGTAATACCATATTATTATTTGGTGAAATTAGTAATTACGGAATGATTTATTCTATATTTTCACTAAAATGAAATATGGTATTTACAGATAGAGGATGTTATTATATACTATGTTCAAACTGCCTATTAAAGTGGCGGAATGTACTTTTTTATATGGAGTGTATAGAAATGCCCATAAATGGTAAAAAGTAAAGTACATAATTAAGGGAGGAAAAGCTCCTTACAATATCCAAGATAACAGGGAGAACATGCTCCCAAGAAAACAGGGAGGATACTTCCCTCAAGAATACAGGAGGAATTACAAAATGAGTTTACAGGTTGAAAAGTTAGAAAAGAATATGGCAAAGCTTACAATAGAGGCTTCCGCTGAGGATTTTGACAAAGCTTTAGAAAAAGCTTATCAGAAAAACAAGGGTAAAATGAATGTACAGGGCTTCCGTAAAGGAAAAGCACCTCGTGCAATCATCGAGAAGATGTATGGCGTTGGTGTATTCTATGAGGATGCAGCAAATGAGTTAATCCCAGAGGCATATGAGAATGCAGCGAATGAAAGTGGATTAGATATTGTATCCAGACCTGACATCGATGTTGTTCAGATTGAAAAAGGCAAGAACTTCATCTTTACAGCAGAGGTGGCTTTAAAGCCAGAGGTAACTTTAGGCGAGTATAAAGGTATCACAGTAGAGAAGAAAGAAGCAGAAGTAACAGAAGATGAGATTTTAGAACGTATTGAAAAAGAGCGCGAGCAAAATTCTAGAACAATTACTGTAGATGACAGAGCAGTACAAAATGATGATATCACTGTAATTGACTTCGAAGGTTTCGTAGATGGCGTTGCATTTGAAGGTGGAAAGGGAGAAGATTATTCCCTTACAATCGGTTCTCATTCCTTTATCGATACATTTGAAGATCAGTTAATCGGCAAGAATATTGGTGAAGATTTAGAAGTAAACGTTACTTTCCCTGCAGAATACCATGCACCGGATTTAGCTGGAAAGCCTGCTTTGTTCAAAGTTAAGATTAAAGAAATCAAAGTAAAGGAACTTCCTGAATTAGATGATGATTTCGCTCAGGATGTATCTGAATTTAATACTTTGGATGAATACAAAGAAAGTATCAAGGCTACAATTAAGGAAAGCAAAGAAAAAGAATTAAAAGTTGCGAAAGAAAATGAGATCATCGAAAAAATCATCGAAGGTGCAACAATGGATATTCCTGAGCCAATGATTGAGTCTCAGGTTAACCAGATGGCAGATGAATTCGCTCAGAGAATGCAATCACAGGGTCTTTCTATTCAGCAGTACTTCCAGTTTACTGGTATGGATCCTCAGAAGTTTATCGCTGACTTAAAGCCTCAGGCAGTGAAGCGTATCGAAAGCAGATTAGTACTCGATGCAATCGTTAAAGCCGAGAATATCGAAGTAAGTGATGAAGAGCTTAATAAAGAGCTTACAGACATGGCATCCAGATATCAGATGGAAGCAGACAAGTTATTAGAGTTAATCGGTGATAAGGAAAAAGAGCAGATTAAATCAGATATTGCAGTTCAAAAAGCTGTTGATTTTGTTGTTGAACAGTCGAAAGAAGCATAAACTATATTGTTGAACCAATTGATCAAATGAGTTGATTGATGATGTTATTTCTATATATAATTAACATGATACTATTGGAGACAGAATGTAGATAAGGAGGGTAAATAGATGAGTTTAGTACCTTATGTCATTGAGCAAACCAGTCGTGGAGAAAGAAGCTACGATATTTATTCAAGATTATTAAAGGAAAGAATTATTTTCCTGGGAGAAGAAGTTAACGATGTAACAGCCAGTTTGATTGTGGCTCAGTTGTTGTTCCTTGAGTCAGAAGATCCGGGTAAGGACATTAATTTCTATATTAATAGTCCCGGCGGTTCTGTTACTGCAGGTATGGCAATCTATGATACCATGAATTATATTAAATGTGACGTATCCACCATTTGTATTGGTATGGCTGCTAGTATGGGTGCATTCTTGCTTTCAGGTGGAACAAAGGGTAAAAGATTTGCTCTTCCGAATGCGGAAGTTATGATTCACCAGCCATCAGGCGGTGCCAGAGGTCAGGCGACTGATATCAAAATTGTAGCGGATAACATCCTTAAGACCAGAAGAAAACTGAATGAAATATTAGCAAAAAACACCGGTAAACCGGTAGAAGTAATTGAAGTTGATACAGAGAGAGATAACTATATGAGTGCAGAAGAAGCACGTGATTATGGTATCATCGATGGTATTTTAACCAACAGATAATATAACTTCATGCATAAGTTATGCCAGGTCATGGGGTTTCATTAATCTATCACGTAGAAAATGAGGTGATTAGGTAGTGGCAGGAAAAGTAGATGACAGAAAACAACTGAGATGTTCCTTTTGTAATAAGACACAGGATCAGGTCAGAAAATTAATCGCAGGTCCGGGCGTATATATTTGTGATGAATGTATCGAGATATGCAGTGAAATCATCGAAGAGGAATTTGATGGAGATACTGTAATCAATTCGGATATTAACCTGTTAAAGCCTGCAGAGATTAAAGCTTTTCTAGATCAACATGTTGTTGGTCAAGAAGAAGCGAAAAAGGTTCTCGCGGTTGCTGTATATAACCATTACAAAAGAGTGCTCGCTGAAAAGGATTTAGATGTTGAGCTACAGAAAAGTAATATACTAATGATAGGTCCTACCGGTTCTGGTAAGACATACTTAGCTCAAACACTGGCGAAGCTATTAAATGTTCCTTTTGCCATAGCAGATGCCACTGCGTTAACCGAAGCCGGATATGTTGGTGAGGACGTAGAAAACATTCTACTGAAAATAATTCAAGCAGCAGAATTTGATATTGAACGTGCCCAGTTCGGCATTATCTATATCGATGAGATAGATAAGATTACAAGAAAATCAGAAAACACATCAATAACCAGAGACGTATCAGGAGAAGGTGTGCAACAAGCTCTGTTAAAGATCCTAGAAGGAACAGTAGCTTCTGTTCCTCCACAGGGCGGAAGAAAACATCCGCATCAAGAATTTATCCAGATTGACACGACAAACATTTTATTTATTTGTGGTGGAGCATTTGATGGACTTGAAAAGATTATTGAAGGCCGTATCGGACAGAAATCGATTGGCTTTAATGCTCAAATTATCGAAAAGAATAAGACCAATGTAGGTGAGTTATTCAAACAGGCCATGCCTCAGGATTTAATTAAATTTGGTTTAATTCCTGAATTTGTAGGTCGTGTTCCTGCAACGGTTGCACTTGATATGTTGGATGAAGCAGCATTAGTCAGAATTCTTACGGAGCCAAAGAATGCTATAACTAAGCAATATAAGAAACTGTTTGAGCTTGATGGGGTAGAACTTGAGCTTGAACCGGAAGCTCTTCAGGAGATTGCAAAGCAATCCTTTGAGAGAAAGATTGGTGCCAGAGGTCTTCGTGCAATCATGGAATCGGTTATGATGGATTCTATGTATAGTATACCTTCTGACCCGAAAGCGGTTAAGTGTATCATCACCAAAGAATCAGTGAAAGGTGAGGAAAAGCCGAAGGTAATCATTACTGATGAGAATGTTGCCAGAAAGCAGATCGCTAAACGCAGTTCAAAAAAAAGTAAAGATGAGATAGCATAAAACGAAAAGGGGATATTACAAAACGAAAGTTTTGCAGCATCCCCTTGTTCATGTAACAACTACGAATATAAATCATTTATAAGGAACAAAGTGATATTACCTCACAAACAGGTTGTAAGTCACCAATCAGATTTTGTTTTTCCTTATCGAACATAAATGTTCGCTCCTGAAATACAAAAACTAATTACTATCTTACAAACAGCGTATTATGGTAATATAACATTATTCCTTATGATATATATTTCTAGTTGTTACATGAATAAGGTTGAACACCTAACTTATAGAAGATTGGAGTACAATATGATAATAAAAAGTGCTAATTTGGAGACGGTGTGCGGCATCACTAGTACTTTACCGGAGAATGAGAAACCGGAGATTGCATTTGCGGGAAAGTCTAATGTAGGAAAGTCCTCATTAATCAATGCGCTTATGAATCGTAAGTCACTGGCTCGAACCTCTTCACAGCCCGGTAAAACGCAAACTATAAATTTTTATAATATTAATGATGAATTATATTATGTGGATCTTCCGGGATATGGATATGCGAAAGTTTCGGTCGCAATTAAAGAGAAGTGGGGAAAGATGATTGAGCGATATCTAAAGAATTCCGCACAGTTAAAGGCGGTTTTTCTGCTGATTGACATCAGACATGAGCCAAATGCAAACGATAGAAGTATGTATGACTGGATTGTTTATCAAGGTTTTACACCGATTATCATTGCAACAAAGCTAGATAAAATTAATCGTAGTCAGAAGGATAAGCAAATCAAATTAATACGCGAAACACTAAAGGTTGCACCAGGTACAAAAATACTGCCCTTTTCTTCACTAACGAAGCAGGGCAGGGATGAAATCTGGGATTGTATAGAAGAAGTTTCTGGGTTGAAATCTATGGATACACCGGTAGAATAGCAACCGTAACTTTAAAAATATCATATGGTAGAGAAGAAGCTTTGACTTTATTTGCTTTCCAGTAAGGTATTCATCAGGTAAGCATAGATATCAGAGCTTTTTTCTTTCCAGTTATTACAAAGATGAACCGCCTCTTCTTCGGTCGTAACAGATAAAGTTAAATCAATAATTGATGCTTCATTCTCGATTACACTTAAATGAGCAGCAAATTCACCTTTCTTTACTTGATAGAATTCTGCCGGAGTGGAAATCTCTGCTTGCAATTGGTACTTATTCTGAAGCAGATAAGCTTCAATATCCTCCTTAATTCCTGCTGAAATCATATTATCAAAAAATACGAGAGTTTGGGAACCGCTTTCTGTAATTCTGTAGAGAGTACTATTCCGGATTGTTTTTGTGGTGATGAAAGAATCATCGATTAAATCGGAAATTGCTCTTTGAATGTTGAAATAATTCGTATATTCTTTCTCCAATATAAATGAAGTTAGCTGGGCGTTCGAAAGTGGAAAGCTCACTCTGCTAAGAATATAAAGGATCATTAGTTTATATAACATAAAAGTATCAGATTGCATGGTTACCTCCTAGTACTCTAATCATTCTGCCGGGTTTTAAGTCATGCTATCGAGCTGTAATGGATACTTCTTTCCCTGATAATGATTTCCTTCTTTCATCGTTTGATGAATACGGTTTAAAACCAGTTTCTTATTTGCACTCCATAACGGAGCTAGTAACAGTTGCTTAGGTCCGTCCCCTGTGATACGGTGAATTACCATATCTGGTGGAAGAAGTTCAATACAGGTAATTACGAGATCAATATAATTCTCCATGGATAAGATGTTTGTAAATTCACCTTGTTCATACATCCTTCCTAAATCAGTACCCTTAAGTACATGAAGCAATTGAAGTTTGACTCCTTGTACCTTGAGCATGGAGATATATTCCATGGTCTTTAACATATCATGTTTTGTTTCCTTTGGCAAGCCCAGAATCGTATGAACAATAACAGTGATTCCACATTCCGATAAGCGATTAACCTGATATTCAAACACGGATAAGTCATATCCTCTGCGTATCATTTTCGCACTTTTTTCATGGATCGTTTGTAAACCTAACTCAATCCATACAGGTTTTATCCGGTTCAATTCCTGTAAAAGAGAAAGAACGTGATCATTTATGCAATCCGGTCTGGTTGCAATTGAGAGGATGATAATATCTGGTTCAGAGATTGCCTCCAGATATAGTTTACGAAGATATTCGATTGGTGCATAGGTATTGGTATAAGCTTGGAAATATGCGATATATTTGGCACCATCCGGGTTTTTTATTTTTGAGTTTACCTTTATCTTTGCCTCTTCAATTTGATCCTTGATTGATTTACTCGGGGAGGAGGCGAAGTCCCCAGAACCGCCTTCGCTGCAAAAAATGCATCCTCTTGTATCTAATGTACCATCTCTGTTCGGACAACTCATACCACCGTTTAAGGATAGTTTGTATATTTTTTGGCCGTATTGATTCTTTAGTTCATAATCAAGTGAATGATAGGGTTTTTGATCCCACATCATAAAGTAGCCTCTACTTTCTAATGAATGCTTTTACCGCATTACTTACGAGATCGCTTACACGTGGATCAAAAGGCTGTGGCATAATATTATCTTCATTAAGATCCTTTTCATCAACTAAACCAGCAATTGCAGTTGCGGCTGCAAGTTTCATTTCTTCCGTGATTTGTGTTGCTCTGCCTTCTAATGCACCTTTAAAGATACCGGGAAATGCAACAACATTATTTACCTGATTCGGGAAATCTGAGCGACCTGTCGCAACGACCTTAGCACCTGCCTGTTTTGCAATATCCGGCATAATCTCAGGTACTGGGTTTGCCATAGCAAAGATTATAGCGTCTTGATTCATTGAAGTGACCATCTCAGGAGTAACGATATTTGGTGCGGAAACACCGACGAATAAGTCGGCACCTTCTAGCGCGTCGGCTAAATTACCGTTTTTATTCGCGAGATTAGTTACCTTTAGCATATCTTTTTGCATCCAGTTTAAATTCGGATAATCCCTTGAGATAATGCCATGAATATCACAAAGTGTGAGATGTCGGAAACCGTAGGACAATAAAAGCTTGGAGATTGCGATACCTGCTGACCCTGCTCCGTTTACAACAATTTTGCAATCTTCTCTCTTTTTCCCTGTAACCTTTAATGCATTGATTGCACCTGCAAGAACAACGATAGCTGTACCGTGTTGATCATCGTGAAATACCGGTATATCTAAAAGATCCTTTAAACGATCTTCAATTTCAAAACATCTTGGAGCAGAAATATCCTCCAAATTAATTCCGCCAAAGGCTGGAGCAATATTTACGATGGTTTTGATGATTTCCTCGGTATCCTGGGTGTCAAGACAAATTGGAACCGCATTTACACCACCAAATTCCTTAAACAGAACCGCTTTTCCTTCCATAACAGGCATTGCTGCATAAGGGCCAATATTACCTAAACCTAATACCGCGCTGCCATCAGAGATTACTGCAATCGTATTTGCTTTCATTGTATATTGATAAGCGGCTTCTTTATCCTTTGCAATTACCTTACATGGTTCTGCAACACCTGGGGTATAAGCCACCGCTAAATCTTCTCTTGATTTTACTTCACATTTGGAAGTGGTCTCGATTTTGCCACACCACTCTTCATGTTTTTTTAACGCTAGTTCATTAATATTCATGTTTTCCTCCATCATGGTAAATCATTAAAATAATCATAGCACTATAAAAATCTTAAATCAAGCAAAATGCTAGCCTCACTCAGTATAATAACGTATGCTAATTATAAGTCGGGGTTATAAATAATTTGCAAACTACCATAGAAATAGTATGCAAAATACGTCATGTTGAACATTGAATCCCCATAACCAAAGTGGTAGAATATTTTACATTGTATGAAACAGGAGGTGTAAACAAATGAATAGAACAAATGTATACAAACTCTTGTCAGGGTTGGATAAAATGAAGTGGAGTGTTGTTTTTAAAGGAATATTATCAGGATTGGTAGCCGGATTTTTGGTGGTTTTCTATCGTATCGGAATAGAATTTGGAACGGAATCTGCGATAAAGATATATTCTTTTTTGAAAATACATCCGATTGCTATTTTTTTGTGGATAGGTGTAATCGTATTAGTCGGATTGCTTATTTCAAGTCTGATTAAAATTGAGCCGATGGCATCTGGTAGCGGAATACCTCAAGTAGAGGGTATCGTTTTATATGGATTGAAAATAAAATGGTATACAATTTTATTTGTTAGGTATATTGCAGGGATTGGGGCTTCGTTTTTTGGTGTTTCTCTTGGTAGAGAGGGCCCGTCAATTCAAATAGGAGCCGCTGGAAGTCAGGCATTAGTAAAGAAAATTGCTAGGAATAAGTTAGAGGAAAACTATCTTATTACGGGTGGGGCTGCTGCGGGCCTTTCAGCAGCATTCAATGCACCACTGGCAGGCATCGTATTTACACTTGAAGAGGTACACAGAAGCTTTTCACCACTCATTTTAATTGCTGCAACAACGGCATCACTGACAGCAGATCTAATTTCAAAATATTTCTTTGGTTTAAAGCCTGTGCTATATTTTCAAGAATTGCCACAGCTTCCGGAACATTATTACTTTTGGCTATTGCCATTAGGAGTCATCTCGGGTCTGATAGGCTCTCTGATTAATAAATCATTATTAGGGATTCAAGTATTTTATAAAAAAATCCCTACCGTTATACAACCGATGATGGCTTTAATCATAGCTTTACCAATAGGATTGTTATTGCCTTCCGTATTAGGGGGAGGTCAAAATTTAATACAAATAGCGGAAAGTGCTAAGTTTGCATTAACATCTGTCATTATATTACTAATTGTAAAATTTGTTTTTACCTGCACTAGCTTTGGGAGTGGTATCCCCGGTGGCATCTTTATGCCTATTTTGTCAATGGGAGCACTTGCCGGAAGTTTGTTTGGTATAGTTGCGACACACTTTGGATTACCTACTTCTTATATAGCTGATTTTGCTATATGTGGTATGGCAGGGACACTTTCCGGTTCTGTAAAAGCACCGGTAACAAGCATTTTGCTAATGGCCGAAATGACAGGCTCTTTTGTTCACTTGTTGCCGGTAGCAGCATGTGCATTTATAGCCTTACTATTATCCGATATACTTAAGGTTACACCAATTTATGAAACATTACTTGAGCGAACGCTAAAAAAGGACGGACATATGCTGGAAGAGGGTAATCCAGGAGGAATTATAGAAATAGCAGTTGAGCTTGGGAGCCAAGCAGCAGGGAAAAAAGTGAGGGATGTGAATTGGCCGGAAGGGCTTTTGGTAGTCGGAATTAGAAGAGGAGAAAAAGAGATTGTACCAAACGGAAATGTCAAAATATTACCCGGTGATTATCTTGTAGTTCTATCCTCGCAGTACAGGTATGATGAAATTGGAAAATTAGTTAGAGAAATATGCTATACAAAATGATATTATACAATGATAAGAAATGACAGATTAAAATTTTTCAATAATAGAGAGAATAGTTTGCCTTGGAAGAAAATACTTCCCTTTCTTTAAAGCATGATGTATAATGAAAAACATAGTCAAGGATAATCTTTGGATATTTTCTAAATAAATTTCTAAATCATCTCTATATCACATTCCGTAAGAGAATCCGATTAAAATCAAAGGAGCGAAATATATGGGAAATCAGTATGATTCGTTGACTCTTGTACACTTGAGAGAACTGGCAAAAGAAAAAGGACTTAAGAATATTACGACACTAAAGAAAAGTGAATTAATTGAGAGCTTACAGAGATTGGATTCAGAGAGTAGTGTTGAATCTGTGCAGAATGAAGTGCAAAACCAGCACACTACCAAAGTGGTTGAGGTAAATCAACCTTTGACCAGAATACCGGAAGTGAAGATGAGTGAAGGAAATCAAGAATTATTGAAACAGGATACAACTGATTCGGTACCTGTGAAAGAAGAGAAGAAAACAACTACATCACAACATAGCGAGATGGAGCAATTGGATAGCGGCGAGACAAAAGTAGGAATTTTAGAGGTGCTTCCAGATGGTTATGGATTTATCCGCTGTGATAATTACCTTCCCGGAGAGAATGATGTGTATGTATCCCCGGCTCAGATTCGTCGTTTTAATTTGAAAACAGGTGACATCGTAGCAGGTAATACGAGAGTAAAAAGCCAGAATGAAAAATTCAGTGCTTTATTATATATTAAATCAGTCAATGGTTTTCATCCGAACGAAGCGCAAAAGCGCAAGCGATTTGAAGATTTGACCCCAATATTCCCGAATAATCGAATCCATCTTGAAACACCGGGCAGCGGGGTAGCAATGAGGATGGTGGATCTTATCTCTCCAATTGGTAAGGGGCAAAGAGGAATGATAGTATCCCAACCAAAGGCAGGTAAGACAACATTATTAAAGCAAATTGCAAAAGCGGTAACAACAAATCATCCGGATATGAAGCTTATTATTCTGCTGATTGATGAACGTCCAGAGGAAGTTACCGATATTAAGGAATCAATTGAAGGTAAGAATGTTGAGGTAATCTATTCAACCTTTGATGAGCTCCCTGATAATCACAAGAGAGTATCCGAAATGGTAATCGAACGAGCAAAGCGACTTGTGGAACATAAACAAGAGGTTGTAATCTTACTGGATAGTATTACTCGACTAGCAAGAGCATATAATCTGACTGTACAGCCAAGTGGTAGAACCTTATCCGGTGGTTTGGATCCGGCAGCACTTCATATGCCTAAGAAATTCTTTGGTGCGGCGAGAAATATGCGTGAGGGTGGTAGCCTAACAATTCTTGCCACGGCTTTAGTCGAGACAGGCAGTAGAATGGATGATGTTGTATTCGAAGAATTCAAGGGCACCGGTAATATGGAGCTTGTTCTGGATCGAAGCTTATCAGAAAAACGTATCTTCCCTGCAATTGATCTTCAAAGATCCAGTACCAGAAGAGATGATCTTCT
Source organism: Bacillota bacterium (assembly GCA_023392615.1). GTDB lineage: Bacteria > Bacillota > Clostridia > Lachnospirales > Lachnospiraceae > Mobilitalea. The sequence continues at coordinate 28,304 of JAEVYT010000040.1, forward strand.
TTTGACGCAACCAGAGATGGAAGCAACTTATCTGATGCGTAAAGCGTTAGGTGGAATGAAATCAGATGAGGCGCTAGAACGTATCATTGATATGTTCTTCCGGACAAAGACGAATAATGAATTTATTGAAATAATAAAAAAGACGAAAATCGTTGGATAGCACCATTTTTTAGGTATTGCATACTTAATAAACCTATGCTATAATTTAAAAGCTGTTTATTAGATTGGAATTATTATAATAATATTATTGTAATATCTAGTCATATTTTTCGAATGTGAAGAGGTGAAAACATGAAAGAAGGAATCCATCCCAAATATCATCAGGCTAAAGTTGTTTGCAACTGCGGTAACGAATTTGTAACAGGATCCACAAAGGAAGACATCCACGTAGAAATTTGTTCTAAGTGTCACTCTTTCTACACAGGTCAGCAGAAGGCTGCTACTGCTCGTGGTGCAATCGATAAGTTCAACCGTAAGTATGGTTTAGGTGATAAATAGTAGAATTATTCTATTCGACATTATAAGCTTGATAATTTAGATGTTGTATTTATATAACATTTTAAAAATCAAATGGATACATTAAAAATCGGGTTGAGGTTTACTCCTCAGCCTATTTTTAAATATTTGCAAATGAGAAGATTATAATGGAAATGTTTACGAAACAGTAAGCAAAAAACAGGCAAGGACGATTATGAACTTGCGATTGAGAAAGGTTCAGGTGAAAAAATGAAACCATCAGGCATTGGGGGCATGGCTGTTATGGAAGGCGTTATGATGAAGAACAAAGAAGCATACGCCGTAGCAGTCCGTAAGCCGAATAATGAAATAGTAGTTGAAAAGAATACCCATAAAGATATCTCTAACAAATTACAATTTTTTAAGCTTCCGGTCTTCCGTGGAATACTGGCTTTTGTTGACTCCTTGGTACTCGGCGTAAAAGTACTTAATTTTTCTGCCAGCTTCTTTGAAGAAGATGAGAAGAAGGATAGTAAGTCAGGTAAGAAGGGTGCAAAAAAGCCTAAGGTAGAGGATCTTAATATAGAAGAAATATCTGCTACTAATATGGATGGTGTTGACCTGAGCACTGATGACAGTAAAGATGATAAAGCGAATGCCTTAATGATGGTGTTTGCAGTATTGTTTTCAATTGTGATCTCAATCGCTCTTTTTATGGTACTTCCGGTTTTGTTATCAGATATATTTAAGCATTTTATAAAAAGCTATGCTTTGATTAATTTAATAGAAGGTGTTATTCGTTTTGGAATCTTTATCGGCTATGTATATTTAGCTTCTAGAATGAACGAAATAAAAAGAGTTTTTATGTATCATGGTGCAGAGCACAAAGCGATAAATTGTATCGAGCAGGGGTATGAGCTTACTGTCGAGAACGTAAGGCTTCAATCAAAAGTGCACAAACGTTGTGGTACCAGCTTTACTTTACTAGTAATCCTAATCAGCTTGGTATTTTTTATGTTGATTCCAACAGGTGATTTGTTGATTAAAGTAATATCCCGAGTTGTATTTGTTCCTTTTATTGCAGGATTTTCATATGAAATTATTCGTTTAGCAGGAAGAAGCGAAAACAAGGTAGTTGAAATTATAAGTAAACCGGGATTGTGGATGCAAGCATTAACAACAAAGGAACCGGATGATTCCATGATTGAAGTAGCAATTAAATCAGTGGACGCAGTATTTGATTGGAAGACCTTTGTGAATGAGAGTAGTATCAAACTACAAACTGAGGAAGCGGCAGCTATTGCCAAGCAAGAAGAGGAAGAAGCTCTAAAAGATACAGCGACTGAAGATGCCAAATCTACCGAGAAGGCTGTTGTAAAGGGTAAAAAAACTAAAAAGAAGGCAACAGTATCGGAACCAAAGGCAGCAGAGGTAATTGAGACAGATACAAAGGAAGAGGAAATAGCGGAAGAAAACTCGGAAGCTAAGAGTGCTGTAAATAATAAGAGCAAGGCTGAGAATGAAAAACCGGTTAAAAGTAATACTTTAAATAGATCAATACCGATTACAAAATCATCAAAAGATGAAGAAGAGGATGATGAGATATTAAAAGCATTGGACAAATTCTTTGATGAGGATTCTGCTAAGTTTGCGGATGAGAAGTAAGCATTCACTTTATCGGTAAGAGGAATATAGATGAGCACTTACAAGGAGTTATTGGACGGAGCGCGAAAGAAATTAAAAGAACATGAGATAGCAGATGGAGAGGTAGATGCTTGGTATCTGTTATCCCATGTTTTTCAGATAAGACGAACAGATTATTATTTAAACCAGTTAAGCAATGCTGATGAGATAAAGTCAGAGCGATATAGACATTTGGTGGAACTTCGAGCAAACCATATTCCTTTACAGCACATAACTGGTGTTCAAGAATTTATGGGGCTGGAGTTTGAAGTGTCACCTGATGTATTGATTCCGAGACAGGATACAGAAGTTCTGGTAGAGGAAGTCTTAAAGAATTGTGAAGGGAAAACCGTTCTGGATATGTGTACCGGCTCAGGATGCATTATTATCAGCATTAACAAGTTAGGTCATCCTGCGCGAGCTGTTGGGGTTGATGTATCGGAAAAAGCCTTGGAGATCGCTGCAAAGAACGGAACGAAGCATAGTGTTGAGATTGAATTTATACACAGTGATTTGTTTGAACAGGTAGAAGGGGTATATGATATCATTGTATCGAATCCACCTTATATCCCGACAGAGACGATTGATGAATTGATGGTGGAAGTGAAGGAACATGAACCATTTATCGCTTTGGATGGCAGTCAGGATGGATTATATTTTTATCGTAGAATTACAGCTGCTTTGAATAAACATCTTCGTAGTGGAGGTTTCGTGTATTATGAGATTGGTCATGATCAAGGGGAAGCTGTAAAACAAATCCTTAGTCAAGAAGGATTTATAGATATATGCATAAAAAAGGATTTGAGCGGTTTGGACAGAGTGGTGTCCGCTAAAAAGCCGTAATTAGTTTGGAGGAATATTTCGCATGTTTGATAAGTTAGAGGATATTCTGATTCGTTATCAGGAGATCGAAGAAGAGATGATGAATCCGGATATTATGAATGATCAGAATAAATACAGAAAATTAAGAAAAGAGCACGCTGATCTAAGTGATATTGTAGAAAAGTACAAGGAATATAAGTCGACACAAAACAGCATCGAGGAGAGTATTATGATGCTGGAAGAAGAGACCGACGAAGAGATTAGAGAGTTGGCAAAGGATGAGCTAAATATCGGTAAGCTCAATATTGTTAAAATTGAAGAAGAACTTAAAATCTTACTACTACCTAAGGATCCGAATGATGATAAAAACGTTATTGTCGAAATTCGTGGCGGAGCCGGTGGTGATGAAGCAGCGTTATTTGCTGCTCAGTTATACCGTATGTATGTAATGTATGCAGAGAGTAACCGTTGGAAAATTGATATGATGAATCTCAATGAGAACGGAATTGGCGGCTTCAAAGAAGTTGTCTTTATGATAAACGGACAAGGGGCTTATTCAAAATTAAAATATGAAAGTGGAGTGCACCGTGTTCAACGTGTTCCGGTAACGGAATCCGGAGGTAGAATTCATACTTCCACTGCTACGGTTGCTATTATGCCTGAAGCAGAGGATGTGGATGTGGAACTTGATATGAATGACTGTAAGTTTGATGTGTTCCGTGCGTCTGGTAATGGTGGCCAGTGTGTTAATACAACGGATTCAGCGGTTCGTTTGACCCATATTCCAACCGGTATTGTAATCTCCTGCCAGGATGAAAAATCCCAGCTAAAGAATAAAGATAAGGCAATAAGAGTATTACGTTCCAAATTGTATGAAATGGAATTAGAGAAAGCACAGAGTGCAGAAGCGGAAGCGAGAAAGAGCCAAATCGGTACCGGTGATCGTTCTGAGAAAATTAGAACCTATAATTTCCCTCAAGGACGTGTTACCGACCACAGAATTAAGTTAACCGTACATCAAATTGATAATGTAATGAATGGTGATTTACAAGAGATTATAGATAGTTTAATTGCAGCAGACCAGGCAGCTAAGTTAAGTAACATGCAAGGGGAATAGTGTGTATTAATGAAAAGCATAATTCACAATACAAGTTTGCCCCTGCAAAGTCCTCAGCATTAACTAGCACAAAGGGCAGGCATGTTAAGTTAGTAAATTGTCTGATCGTGGAGCGGAGAATATTATGAAACCCAAAAGTGTAATAAGTAGCACATCAAATGCACAAGTCAAAAATTTGAACCTGTTACAAAAGAAGGCAAAAGCCAGGGAAGAGCAGGGAGTATTTGTGATAGAAGGCATAAAGATGTTTGAAGAAGCGGTGGATGGAAATATTCTACAGAAGGCTTATGCATCGGAAAGCTTTTATCAAGAAAAAAGTCATGAGAATCCAAACTATTTTCAAGATATCGAATTTGAAGTAATTACGGATTCGATCTTTCAGGATATATCCGAGACGAAAACACCACAAGGGATTATGGGGATTGTGAAGCAACCAAAGTATAGCCTGGAGAGTATGCTTGTAGATCCAAGAGCCTGTTTGTTAATACTTGAGGATGTAAGAGATCCTGGAAATCTTGGAACCATGCTTCGCACAGCAGAGGGAGCTGGGATAACAGGCGTGATTTTTAATCCTTCAACCGTAGATATCTATAATCCTAAAGTAATCAGAGCAACGATGGGATCATTATTCCGGGTTCCCTTTTATCAGGCGGAAGATTTCATTGATACATTAAAAAGAATGAAAGAAAATGGAATCACTCTGTTTGCAGCTCATCTTCATGGTAAGGAGTATGATAGGGAAGGATGTTTTCAAAAAAAATGTGCATTTATGATTGGAAACGAAGCGAACGGTTTAAGTGAGCAGGTATCTGCGATGGCAGATGAGCTCATCAAAATCCCTATGTACGGAAAGTTGGAATCTCTAAATGCAGCTGTAGCAGCAGCGATATTGATGTATGAGGCGCAAAGGCAACGAAGGAAATAGAACACAGATAGATAGAATAATTTTATATGATTTTATTGAATAATATAAGTAAGAAAAACATGGCTGAGCGTGTCGTTATAAAGATACGGTTCAGCCATTATCTATGTCATAATCGTAGAAAGATTAAAATATTATTAGAAAAATACAAGTTTACTTGCACTACCTTGTTTAATTTAATAAAATATATAATAAGTAGGGAATATCTAGAAATCTGGTTGTACTAGAGATGATGGAGGGGGTCAATATGAATTCGATATACTGGATTATTGTACTGGCTATACTGATTTTTATCGAAATCTTAACCTTGGGAATTACCACGATCTGGTTTGCCGGTGGAGCATTAGCCGCATTCATACTATCACTATTTTATGATAACTTGATCCTTGAAATAATTGTGTTTTTAGCTGTATCATTAGCGCTTTTGTATTTTACCAGGCCGGTAGTAATGAAACAACTTAATTCTTCAAGAGGAACACTGAATGAATATCAAGGGGTTATCGGAAAGACTGCGATTGTTATTATTGATATAGATAATATGAAAGGCTTGGGTCAGGTTAGTATAGAAGGACAAGAGTGGTCAGCGATCTCGCTTGAGGGTGGAATAATACCTAGAGATGCTACGGTAAAAATACAGGGAATAACAGGAACCAAAGTTATTGTTACGCTGTTGCCAAAGGATTAAGAAAAAATTAAGAAATAAGAGCTTGATATTGGTTTGCCATTGTTATATTATAATTTTAGTTAATTTACTGGATTATGGTATAATTTGGATGGTACCTAATTGGGGGATAGCATGAAAAAGTTAAAAGATATATTAGCATCACCATATTTTATAGCTTCTTTGTTTGTGCTGAAGATGATGATTTATTATTCGCTCATTCATGTTACAAACATGGAAATTATCTTAATAGCTGTTAGTTTAATTGTATGGACAACTATTTTTATATTATTCGGAAGATCTAATTTGAAGAAAAAACGGTTTGTATTTTTGATTATTTATTTCTTGTTCAGCTTATTAATGTTTTCCGATACAATGTATTATAATTATTATAATCAAACGGTATCTGTTAAACAGCTCTGGCAGGCGAAAAGTGTTGCCGCTGTACCAAAGAGTTTTCTTGCAACATTAATTCCGGCGAGCTTTTTGCTGTTTGTAGACATTCCATTTGCCTACTATAGTTTTAAAAGAAAGGCAACAAGAGAGAATATACAAAAGGTTTTTCCGGGAAAGCGTTTAAAGTATACGATTTATGTGGTTTCGATTATATTTGCAGCCTTAATTGCAAATCCATTTCATTCAGCGGCATTTGAACGCGTAAACTCAACTGAGTTTTTCACAAATCATGTGAATGACGTTTATGAGACTATATCTGAGAATATCGTGAAAGAGGATATGAGTAAGGATCAGATTATACAGGTGCTAAGTCAGGATGTACCAAAAGTTGAAACTAAGAAATACCACGGCATCGGTAAAGGCAAAAATCTAGTTGTAATTCAGCTAGAAGCAGTACAAAACATGATGTTAGGTAAAACTTATGAGGGTCAGGAGATTACTCCGAATTTAAACCGTTTACTTCAAAAGGATACATTGTATTATGATCGATATTATTCGAATATTGGTAAGGGTAATACTGCAGATGCAGAATTCTCAAGCCTAAACAGTTTATATCCTGTAATTGATGGTGAATGTTATCGTCTGTATCAGGACAACACATTTAATGGCCTTCCTTGGATCATGAGACAGAATGGATATTATTCCTTTGCAATTCATGGTTTTGAGGGTAAGTTTTGGAATAGAGAATACATTTATCCCAAAGAGGGATTCCAGGATTTCTATAGTATGGAAGACTTGAATAAGGATGAGATTATCGGTATGGGCATATCGGATAAATCCATGTTCAAACAGTTAATTCCGATACTGAAAAAGAAGACTGAGCCTTTCTTCACCTTTGCTATTACATTAACAGATCATCATCCATTCGTATTGGATGAAAAATATAGATCGATTAAACTATCAGAAAAAGATCAGGGAACAAAGTTCGGAGACTATATTGAAACCGTGCGGTATACGGATGAAGCAATCGGTCAGTTTATTGATGAGTTGAAAGCTGCAGGGCTCTATGACAATACAGTAATTGCTTTATACGGTGACCATCATGGTATGAACTGCGGTATGAGTGATGTCCACGACCAAGTGAGTGAATTTATAGGACGTGATTATGATTACGATGAGATGTTGAAAGTACCTATGATTATACATGTACCCGGGAGTGGTGTGAAGGAAACGATTAGCACAACCGGAGGTCAGATTGATTTCCTACCAACGATAGCGAATATTATGGGTGTGTCCTATGATGATAAATTTATAATGGGTCAGGATTTAACGAATGCAAAGGATGGGTTCGTTGCATTTACAGCATATTTGTTTGGTGGTTCCTTCGCCACGAACGATATTATGTTCCAGATTTCCAGAGAAGGTATATTTGAAGGCAGCAGGGCGTGGAAGATTGATACCAACGATACTGTCGATGCGGCAAAATATAAGAAGGATTATGATAGAGCAATTCTATTGAAAAAGACATCAAAACAAATATTGGATCAGAATCTGATCGGCCAATATGTCAAGCATTAGCTATTTAACAAAATACGAACGATATATAGAAGCTGTCATGAAACGAGTAGAAATCGGTTTATGACAGCTTTGTGCTAATTATGATTGAACATTATTAAAATTAATAAGAATAAATTCATATAACATAATGGAACGGGGGGAGATTATGGAGAATGTCGGTTTCGATTTGACTAAAGAATATGGAGTTGTATTAGAGGGCGGAGGAGCAAAGGGTTCATATCAAATCGGTGTATGGAAAGCACTTATGGAGTGCGGGGTTAAAATAAAAGGGGTTGCCGGTGTATCGGTAGGTGCCTTGAATGGGGCATTGATTTGCATGGGAGATTATGAACGCGCAGTGGAGATTTGGAAAAATATTAGTTATTCCAGTATCATGAATGTAGATGATAATGAAATGGATAAATTAATGAGTCGGCGGTTTAGGGATATTAATTTGCAATCGGTTGGAAAACAGAGTAGAAGATTTCTTGTGGGTGGTGGAATTGACGTAACTCCTCTGCGTCGTTTGATGGAAGAGAATATTGATGAAAAGAGAATAAAGGAATCTGACATAGAGTTTTACCTTGGTACATTTAATGTATCGAATATGAAGGAGATAGAAATTGTAGCAAAGGATGCAGAGGATGGAAGTTTAAAGAACTACTTGATGGCAAGTGCCAGCTTTCCTTTGTTTAAAAATGAAAAACTGAACGGAAAATTATATCTGGATGGAGGGCTTGCTAATAATGTACCGATTGATATGCTGATAAATCGAGGATATAAGAATATAATAGTAATCCGGATTTTCGGTATTGGTGTGGAAAAGAAGGTCAAGATTCCCGAGGATGTAAATGTCATCTATATTGCTCCGAAGGTACCTCTATGTAATGTGTTAGAATTTAATCGCAAAAAAGCATTGCGTAATATAACACTGGGTTATTATGATGCGGTTCGAATACTCAGACATTTAGCAGGGAATGATTACTATATCGAATCTACTAAGGAGGAAAAAGATTATTTGGATGCATTTTTATGTTTATCGGAAGACGTATTAAATGCGGTCAATATTTCAAATAAAATAGAGAATAATACTTACATCTCGATGGTTCGAAAGAGGCTTGAGGAGACACTGCCTCAACTTGCAAATATTTTTAAACTAGGCAAGCATTGGGGATATGAGAATTTATATTATTCGATATTGGAGTACGGTGCAAAAAGATTAAGAATACCAAGATATAAAATATATCAGGAAAAGGATTTTTGCAAGTTATTACGTGAGGGTTATTCTAAAAAATATTCGATGGAAGATAAAGTTGATGGGAATCTTGAATTATGTATGTCGATAATCAATAATAATTTAACTTGACATTTTCTTTCAATTGGAATAATGTATAAATAAACATTATTTTAGTATAAATAAACATTTATTTATACATGTTCCGCCTGGCGGATGATTGGAGGATAATATGAATTTAAAAGGAAGAAGCTTATTAACACTAAAAGATTTTTCACCGGAGGAAATAGAATATTTAATTGACCTTGCAGCAGATTTAAAGGCGAAGAAGAAACAAGGTATAACAGGAAATAGTTTGAAAGGTAAGAATATTGCATTGATATTTGAAAAGCCATCTACAAGAACACGTTGTGCATTTACAATCGGTTGTGTTGATGAGGGAGCTCATCCTGAATATTTGGGAAAGAATGATATCCAGCTAGGACATAAGGAAAGTGTTGAGGATACGGCACGCGTGCTCGGTAGAATGTTTGATGGCATTGAGTTTCGTGGTTTTGCACAGGAAACAGTGGAAAAGCTTGCAAAATACAGCGGTGTACCAGTATGGAATGGATTAACAGATGCAGACCATCCGACACAAATTCTCGCCGACTTCTTGACATTAAAAGAGCAGTTTGGTAAGCTTAAGGGGCTCAAATTGGTCTACGTCGGAGATGGACGTAACAACATGGCAAATAGCTTAATGATCGGTTCCGCTAAAATGGGTATTGATTTTACCATCCTTGCGCCGAAGGAGTTATGGCCGGAGGAGGATTTAGTAAAGCAATGCGAAGAATATGCAAAGGTATATTCCAGCAAGATTGAGATATCTGATTCAGTAAATGCAATTGAAGGCGCTGATGCTGTATATACAGACGTTTGGTGTTCCATGGGTGAGGAAGACTTAGCGAAAGAACGTATTACTTTATTAAAGCCTTATCAGGTTAACGATGAATTAATAGCTCTGACAAAGAAAGATAGTACTATATTCTTACACTGCTTACCGGCGGTAAAAGGAAAAGAAGTAACCGAGGAAGTATTCGAACGCTTTGCTGATGTAGTATTTGATGAGGCAGAGAATCGTATGCATACAATTAAAGCTGTCATGGTGGCCACTTTGGGAAATATATAGACAGATTTTATGATAAAGGAGCTTGAAGCATGTATCAGGAGAAAGTGGTTTTGTGTGCAAGCAGCGCTTATAATAAAAAATTCTGGTTGAATGACGATTTTAAGACATTGCCTGAACAAATCAAGCAAGAATTAAAAATTATGTGCGTATTATTCACCGAGGATATTGGCGGTGTGCTGACTTTGGAATTCGAAGAGGAGGGCACACTGATGTTTCAGGTAGAATCCGATGAAAGCGATTATTTATATGATGAGATAGGAAGTGCATTAAAGATAAAGCAATTGCAGAGAGAAAAATCGGAACTGCTCGAGGCACTTGAGCTTTATTACAAAGTTTTTTTTCTAGGAGAAGATGCTTCCCAGCTCATATAATACGTTGAAGGGCACGGTGAGACCATGTTATTAGTTGTTGATGTGGGAAATACAAATATAACGTTAGGTGTATTTGAAGATGTAAATCTGAAGGCAACCTTTCGTTTGACAACAAATACGGCCAGAACTTCAGATGAGTTTGGCTTATTAATCTGCAATCTATTGGTTGCCAGAAACATTGATATAAAAAGTATTAAAGAGGTTACAATTGCCTCAGTCGTACCGAAGATTATGTACTCATTAAACTCCGGTATTATAAAATATTTAGGGATTACTCCATTAATAGTTGGTAGTGGTACTAAGACTGGGCTAAAGATTGCTACTAGTAACCCGAAAGAAGTGGGAGCTGATAGAGTAGTAGATGCAGTTGCTGCTTATGAGATTTATGGTGGGCCTGTTCTTGTAATCGACTTTGGAACTGCCAATACCTATGATTTAATCACGGAGGATGGCTCCTTCATAGCAGGAGTTACTTCGCCGGGTCTGAGAATATCAGCAAATGCACTCTGGAATGACACAGCGAAGCTTCCCGAGATAGAGATTGCAAAGCCGGATACCATACTTGCCAAGGATACAGTTACTAGTATGCAGGCAGGTCTCGTATTTGGATGCATTGGACAAACGGAGTATATTGTTAGAAGAATGCAAAAAGAAGCCGGCATTGATAACCTCAAAGTAGTTGCCACCGGAGGGTTAGGAAAAATAATCTCGGAAGCCACAGATGTGATTGAAGTATATGATGGTAACCTCACATTAAAGGGATTAAAGATTATTACGGATAAAAATTCTCATAATAAGTAAACATAAGCTAGAGGGATATTTCACATAACATGGAGCTGTTGCAAGGTTGTATTGCAACAGCTCTTGCAATACGATAAATTCAATATTAAGAATTGAGGAAATCATGAGTTTTCAAATTGGTAATGTAAAGATTAATGGAAAATTAGTTTTAGGACCCATGGCAGGAGTTACCGACCTGCCATTTCGTTTATTATGTAAGGAAAAAGGGGCTGACCTTCTTTATACAGAGATGGTAAGTGCCAAAGGAATTCAATACAATAATAAAAACACTGAGAATTTGCTTGAGGTATTGCCGGAAGAAAGACCTGTGGCTATACAATTATTCGGATCGGATCCGGATATTCTAAGTAATACGGCAAGGCTGATCGAGCATCGTAACTTTGATATTTTGGACATTAATATGGGATGCCCAGTACCGAAAGTAGTTAATAATGGTGAGGGTTCTGCATTAATGAAGAATCCGAAACTGATTGGTGAAATAGTACGGAAAGTATCACAAGACTATAGTAAACCGGTTACAGTCAAGATTAGAAAAGGATTTCATGAAGAAAATGCTGTTGAAGTTGCGAAAATTGCACAGGAAAACGGAGCAGCGGCTGTTGCAGTTCATGGAAGAACGAGAGAACAGTATTACAGTGGCACCGCGGACTGGGAGATTATACGCAAAGTAAAGGAAGCAGTTAGTATACCGGTTATTGGCAGTGGTGATATCTTCTCTGCTGAGGATGCAAAAAGGATGCTAGAGCAAACCGGTTGTGATGGTCTTATGATTGCGAGAGGAACCAGAGGCAACCCATGGATATTTGAGCAGATTAAAGCTTATTTAGAGACAGGACATCTGTTACCAAAGCCACATTTCTCCGAAGTCAGAGAAATGATTGTCCGTCACGCACAGTTATTGGTCGAATTTAAGGGAGAATTTATTGGATTTCGTGAGATGAGGAAACATGTTGCGTGGTATATGACCGGATATCCGGGTTCGGCTAAGTTTAGAGGTAGCGTAAATGAGATAGAAAACCTGGAGGATCTATTCCGTTTACTGGAAAATTATCAAAATCATCTTGAAAAATAACCAAAGCCATAACGGAAAATGAATTATTAATATATAATTGTAACAAATATTTGGATAAATATAAAAAATTGTTGATTTTTTTGGAAATTGCGTTATAGTATACTTACAAGAAAGACATATGTATGCCGTACAGAAACAAGTGGAGGTTTAGGAATGAGTAAATTAAGAGTAGGTATCCTTGGTGGTACAGGAATGGTTGGTCAGCGTTTTATATCATTGCTGGAAAATCATCCATGGTTTGAAGTCGTTACAGTAGCAGCGAGTCCTAGAAGTGCAGGAAAAACATATGAAGAAGCAGTAGGGAACCGTTGGAAGATGGCTACACCGATGCCGGATAGTGTAAAGAAACTTATCGTTAAAAATGTGAATGAAGTTGATGAAGTCAGCGCAGGAGTTGATTTTGTTTTTAGTGCAGTAGATATGACAAAAGATGAGATAAAGGCAATAGAGGAAGCATATGCACAGGCTGAAACACCAGTAGTATCAAACAACAGTGCACATAGATGGACGCCTGATGTACCGATGGTTGTGCCAGAGATTAATCCGGAGCACTTGGAAGTGATTGAAGCACAGAAGACTCGTCTGGGTACAAAGAAAGGTTTTATTGTTGTAAAACCAAATTGCTCCATCCAGAGTTATACACCTGCTTTGAATGCATTAAAGCAATTTGGACCAAAGCTTGTAGTAGCAACTACCTATCAAGCAATCTCTGGTGCAGGTAAAAACTTTACGGATTGGCCGGAGATGCTAGATAATGTAATCCCATATATCGGTGGGGAAGAAGAAAAGAGTGAACAAGAACCATTACGTATCTGGGGTAAAGTAGTGGATGGTAAGATTGTAAAAGCTGAGTCACCAGTTATTACCACACAGTGTCTTCGTGTTCCGGTAACCGATGGTCATACTGCAGCAGTATTTGTAAACTTTGAGAAGAAACCTACCAAGGAAGAAATCTTAAAAGCTTGGGCAGAGTTTAAAGGACTCCCTCAGGAGCTTGAACTACCTAGCGCTCCAAAGCAGTTTATCAAATACTTTGAAGAAGATAATCGCCCTCAGGCTAAGCTTGATAGAGATTATGAGAACGGTATGGGAGTATGCTTTGGCAGACTTCGTGAAGATATCGTTTTCGATTATAAATTCGTAGGCTTATCCCATAATACAGTTCGTGGTGCAGCGGGCGGCGCAGTTTTAATCGCTGAACTTTTGAAAGCACAGGGATATATCACAGCGAAATAAATCATCTATTATAATAGCCGAACTCATGAATTAGCAGAAACTTAAAAACAGTAATATATGCCATAGAAAAGGGCTTCTACAAAAATGTTCGTCGAGTATTTCACTCGTATGAATAATATTTTGTAGAAGCCCTTATATTTTAGTATTATTGATTTTGCATTTACTTCTTCCTAAATACGTAACGAACAAATTCGATTGAATTATCTACATGTTTAGAATTTGCAACAATTCCAAGAACAAAAGGATCTGAGTTTTTAGTAATGTTTTTATATAATTCAGTATTGTTCATATAGATTCCGTAAGCGGTCTGATCCTTATCTTCATCTGTATGAGTGATATAAAACTGATCTGTTAAAGAACTATATATATCGGTGGGTAATTGATCTGAAAGTTTTAAGAAACTTCCTGCGCTGGCATATTTCTTAAAATATGATTCTGGAGCTATAATAACATCAACCTGTTTCGCACTAACGCGAGTGATTAATGCTTGCTCTAGATCCATGGATAAGGAGTCCTTCATAGAGAAATTATAATTATTACTTAATTCTATTTTTTCCTTTTTGGGATTCAGATTCAAATATTTTTCAAACCCACTTGTATACTCTGCGAGAAGCTTCTGATCTACAGGGCTACTAATCATTGCAGCATAAAAGCGTGTTGAACTAGGAGGATTGAGAATAGTATTGGCAGTATATGCGATTAATATAATCGCTACCACAGTAACCAGAGCATGAAATTTATAGTACTCCGATAAATATTCGATTTTCTTTCGGAAAGGCATATCCTTTAATTTTTCTCTTTCCGTTTGTTCTTTTCGTGGTTGATAAATTAAAGCATCATCATCCAATCTTGTTTGTTTTGACATAGTAAAACCTCTCTATTTCTTCGTGAATTTATGATAAAATTCAACGGTATTAGTATTGCTAATAGTGTACCATAATATTGTTAATTAGCATAGAAAGCAAATATAAAATATCTATAAAAATAATATGACCTGATCGGAATGATGAGATGCAGAATAAATCGTCCCAATTTGGAAATAAGTATGATTAGGAAAGTTATAGCTTTAGTCAAATAGATTAACCTCAGAGATATCACCTGGGTATCTATAAAAATGGCGGGGGAATTATCAATCCATGAAGAGACCGTTTATCGCCGTCGGTTCTTAGGTTGTGGCAGATAGAACATCTGTTACGAACTTATGAACCGTTACGTGAGATAACGAGTGGAAACGTGTCTCTGAAGGATGATAATTCCCCCACCTTACTTTGTAACCTATATTGTGATAAACATCTTAAACTTAATAGGGCGCTCCCTAGTTAACTAACCACGAAACCTATGTGATCATGGCTGAATTTGAGAGCCAAGCGCAAGCTTTCCTAATAGGGAGCCAAGATTAAGTCCAAGTTTCTCGGACAGTGACTGAAGGTATGCCCCGATATTAATGGTAGAATAATAGTCTTGAATATTCTTCATACTATAAACCTTCGCATCTTGGTTCGGCATGGTTGGTTTGAAGTCTTTTATCGGTGTAATAGAGCTGTCTATGGTGGCTAATTTCGTAGTTCCTAGTTCAATTGTAGTTTTATTCATTTGTGTTTCATCTTTTATAGAAAAATCACTTGTTATCTGAAGACCCATCAAATCAGATGAGGATAAGTAATATGTGCCGGAGTGGAGTGAATGTTTCTTTTTGCTTACTGTTTTGATGTCTTTATATTTAAGATCTATGTCGATGTCTTTCAAATCGGTTTTAGCTGAATTACTTAAAGTCACTACAGCATCGCCATTTACTACTCCATTACTCATTTTGTGGCTACCGGTTACATTAAATGCAGTGTAGCCTTCTTCGTTATTAATGTAGAAATTATATTCTTGATAATATTTTTTGGTTAACAGACCATATCCAAAAGAAGCTTTAGAAGCCTGTGTTGAGATATTGCGTCCCACTATATTGCCAGCACCATCTACGTATACGATCATCTTAATATCTTTATCAATCAGAGTCTCTGTACTTTTTTGTAGATTTGCTATTGCATCATTGATGGATGATTGATAATCATTTTTTGATAAATTGTATAACGGAAGTAAATTGATTATGTAATCATCGCTCTTTGCTTGATCAAGAACAGCTTCAATAATATTTTTAGTATCTTCATTTGTAATGGTCACTGTTAATTTGGTACACTGTTTAGATAAGTTATCTAGTTTATAAACTGAATTATCATTTCGTTCTACTTTTGTTATATGATCAACAATAATGTCATTATATCGTTCTAGGAATTTGATTGTATCTGCGCTAGAAGGTATCTTTACCTTCTTTGAGATTTCTTGATTATCTTTATCATTATAAAAATTGATATAAGCGTTACTTAATTCAGGGATTCTTGCAAGATATTTTTTGGTATTTGCATCCTGAAATAATTCCATTGATAGAATATTTGTTTTGTTCAAAGTCAGCCCGAGAGTTTGATTTAAGATATTATCCTTTTTTTCATATAAAAGATTTAAGCCAACACTATCAAATGTAATACCTATTTGACTTTCCAAATCTTTAAGGCTTAGATTGACAGAGCGTTTCATTAAGGAGTCTACGGAATTACGATCTATGGACACGTCGGTTTTCATCTGATAGGCATTATCTTGTGTTGATGAGGTAACAACAGGAACATAGTTGTGAATTGCTTCTGACATTGTACGCTTTTCGACGAATGAATAATATTCTGCAGGGTTTTTTGTCACCTTGGCGAAAGAATTCGATAGATTATCTCTAAATGCGTAGGCAGTGAGTGATCCGGTTGTGATTAATAATAACAACAGTATCAATGAAAACAATATGAACGGTTTTTTTCTACTACTTCCTGTGTAAGCAATGCCTTGGGTTAAGTCCATTGGTTCTAATTGAATACCAGGGGTCGGTTCACTGTCCGGAGTTTGAGAATTTTGATGAATGTTGTTTTCTTCCATAATTTCCTCCCCATTAATACATATTGAATAAAATTAATATCCGATTCGTTGGATATATTATAAATAGTATATTTAAAACCCCGTAATATGTCAAGAAATGCAATAATAATACACGAATTTTAAGGAGTTTTTTTGTTTTTATTATTCTGCGTTTTCTGTTGAAATGGATCCTAGGTTATAATATAATGGTCACTGAGAGTACAAATAGTTATAAGGAGGACTTTAAATGAAATATGGTTTTTTTGATGATGCACGGAAGGAATATGTTATTACGACACCTACTACACCATATCCGTGGATCAATTACTTAGGCTCCCAGGAGTATTTTACATTAATCTCCAACACGGCGGGAGGCTACACTTTTTACAAGGATGCGAAGTTGAGAAGAATCACAAGATATCGTTATAATAATGTTCCGCTAGATTTGGGTGGCGGTAAATATTACTACATCAACGATGAAGGTGATGTTTGGTCTCCGGGCTGGGCACCGGCTAAAGCAGAATTGGACAAGTATGAATGTAGACATGGTATGGGATACACTAAGATTACCGGTTCCAGAAGGGGAGTGGAAACCGAAGTAACTTATTTTGTTCCTTTGAATGAAAATGTTGAAATTCATAAGGTGGTTGTTAAGAATACGACTGACAAGAAGAAACAGGTGAAATTATTTTCCTTTATCGAGTGGTGTTTATGGAATGCTCAGGATGATATGACTAACTTCCAGAGAAATTACAACACCGGTGAAGTAGAGGTTAAGGGCTCTGTTATCTATCACAAAACAGAATATAAGGAGAGAAGAAATCATTATGCATTCTTCTCTGTAAATACACCAATTGCAGGATTTGATTCCGATAGAGAAAGCTTTATGGGAACCTATAATGGTTTTGAAAATCCACAGGCAGTTTTGGCTGGTGAGTCCACCAATTCTGTTGCAGATGGTTGGCATCCAATTGCTTCCCACTCTATCGCAGTGGATTTAGAGCCGGGCGAATCAAAAGAATATGTTTTCTTATTGGGTTATGTTGAGAATCCTGTTGAAGACAAATGGGAAAGCAAGAACGTTATCAATAAGACAAAAGCAGAAGAAATCATCGAGAAATTCTCTACTGTTGAAGCGGTAGATAAGGCATTTGATGAACTCGCTGCATCTTGGGATATGTTATTATCCAAATATACTGTTGACTCTGCAGATGATAAGTTAAATCGTCAGGTAAATATCTGGAACCAGTATCAGTGTATGGTTACATTTAACCTCTCTAGAAGTGCTTCTTATTTCGAGTCCGGTATCGGTAGAGGTATGGGCTTTAGAGATTCCAACCAGGATTTACTTGGTTTTGTTCATCAGATACCTGATCGAGCAAGAGAGAGAATTATTGACCTTGCTTCCACTCAGTTAGAGGATGGTGGTGCATATCATCAGTACCAACCTCTTACTAAGAAGGGTAATGATGAAATCGGTGGCGACTTCAATGATGATCCGTTATGGTTAGTACTTGCGGTAGTTGGATATATCAAAGAAACCGGTGATTTCTCAATCTTAGATGTGATGACACCATATGATAATGATGATTCCAAGGCTACACCTCTGGCTGATCACTTAAAACGTTCCATCGATCACGTAATCAATAATGTAGGACCTCATGGATTACCTCTTATCGGACGTGCTGACTGGAATGACTGTCTCAACTTAAACTGCTTCTCTACTGAGCCGGGTGAGTCCTTCCAGACTTCAACCAGTAAGGATGGCAGAGTAGCGGAGTCCGTTATGATCGCAGGTATGTTCTGTTATATCGGCGAAGAGTATGTGAAATTAATGGACAAGGTTGGTAATAAGGCAGAAGCAGATAGAGTTACTTCAGAAGTAGGCAAGATGCGTGATGCCATCATGGAACACGGTTGGGATGGCTCTTGGTTCCTTCGTGCATATGATGATAATGGCAATAAGATTGGTTCTGATGAAAATGAAGAGGGTAAGATCTTCATCGAATCCCAAGGTTTCTGTATCATGGGTAACTGTGGTGTAGAAGACGGTAAAGCAATTCAGACACTTGATGCAATCGAGGAACGTCTCGGAACCCAATATGGTCTTGTGTTACAGAATCCGGCGTTTACAAAGTATTACGTTGAATACGGTGAAATCTCCACTTACCCTGCAGGTTACAAAGAGAATGCAGGTATCTTCTGTCATAACAATGCATGGATCATGATCGCAGAAGCTCTGATGGGTAGAGGCGATAAGGCGTTTGATTACTATTCAAGAATCGCTCCTGCATATACAGAAGAGTATTCTGAGATTCATAGACTTGAGCCATATGTATATTCACAGATGGTAGCAGGTAAGGATGCAAAGCGTCACGGTGAAGCAAAGAACTCCTGGTTAACAGGTACCGCTTCCTGGAACTTTGTTGCAATCTCTCAGTCCATCCTTGGTGTAAAACCGGAATACGATGGCTTACAGATAGATCCTTCCATTCCTCAGGCATGGGATAGCTATAAGATTACTCGTGAGTTCAGAGGGGATAAATATAACGTAACAGTTAAGAACCCTAACCATGTATCTAAGGGCGTAGTGAAAATGATTGTAGACGGTAAGGAAGTGGAAGGTAATATCATTCCTGTAGCCGGTGACAAGAAGGTTCACGAAGTTGAAGTTGTATTAGGCTAATAATATAATAGATTAGTAATGTGCTGCCAAAGTGAAATTATTTGCTTTGGCAGCTTTTTTGAGTTTTGTCTAGTTGAATTGGATTAATTGCGTTTGCTATGATAATATAAGTAAGAGGGAAGAAGTGGGTAACATAGAATACATATTCATGATTACTGATATAGAACGGAAAGATGCAGGAGGAAAAACAGATGAATCAGAGGGTAAAGTGTTTTTATGCCTTAGTGATATTTATATTAGCGGAAGCAATCCAAATTGTAGTGTCAAGTATATTAATAATATTGTCCGGGTATCTGAGTGCTACGAATTCCAATGTTAATGGGATATCACAGCTAGATCTATCACAGAATATGCGATATCTAATATCTGCGTCTTCTGTCCTTGTGTGTGGTATTGTTTTCTTTGCATTGTATATTATGGAGACACGGGGATACAAGAAAGAGAGGTTAATAACTCGCTCATCAGTTAAAATGATCATTTCTCTTATCCTGCTTGGACTCGGATGCCAGTTAGCGGTCTCCGGGACTATGAGTATGCTACAGAAGATCTTGGTAAATCTATTTGAAGAGTATGCTAATCAAATCAATTCGTTACATCAAGGAAATGCTTGGGTGGTTTTTTTGTTACTAGCTGTTATAGCTCCTATAACTGAGGAATTGATATTTAGGGGAGTGATTCTACATCATACGAACAGATATATATCTTTTTTGGGTGCAAACCTAATCCAGGCAACGTTATTTGGTATCTATCATTTTAATATCGTACAAGGAATATATGCTGCAATACTTGGATTTTTATTGGGGCTGGTGTATCATAAATTTAAAACAATTATAGCTCCGATCATACTGCATATGACTGTGAATATAAGCTCTTATTTAATTCTAGTATTTCCGGAGAGGCTATCATCCTATTTTGTAATGATATTTCTGGGGATAGGTGTGATAGTTATTATGATTAAATCTTTAAAATTATATCGAATTATCGAATGATAATAAATGAGTAAAAATTTTTACTTGCATCTAAAATAAAAATCATATATCATACTAATGACAATTGAATATTTCATAGGGATAAATGATAATTAATTAAAACCATATCTAAATAGATGTTTCATATGCACTCTGATAAAGAGGCGTGAAGGAATAATAGGAGGAGATGAGGATTGTCATAGACCCGACTTCCGCGTACATAAAATCATTGATATATGATAAGTACGGATAATATAGGAATAACTCTTAATGGTAAGTCTTGACCCCGAAAATGATCGTGGCAGGAACTGAAAAGAACTTATTCGTTTATTTACTATGTAATTGAATTTTAAAAAGAATCGAAATGGGTTTTCTTTGTAAATAAATGATATGCTGATTTTCTTTGGTCTGTTGCGACAATAGGAGATCAGCTTTTTTGTGCATAAAATGTATGATTTTGCATTGTAATGTGTAAAGAAGGAAACATTATATATGATTAAGAGTGTTTTAGGGAGAATGATGATATTCAGCTGTTAAAAATAAAAGTAGCGAGTTGTAAAAGGAGCCGTGATGAACGGCAGAATGGAGGAAAAATGAATACAACAACTAACTTACGTACCAGAAAACTGGTGCAGCTGGCACTATTCACAGCAATCATATTATTAATGGCATTTACACCAATAGGTTACATTAAGACCTTAGGGCTTGAGATTACCTTGATCGTAATCCCTGTTTCGGTAGGTGCAATTATTCTCGGACCTACAGGAGGAGCAGTACTTGGAGCGATATTTGGATTGACAAGTTTTGCTCAATGTTTTGGTATGAGTCCATTTGGGGCAGCATTATTGGGAATTAATCCATTAGGAACTTTAATCGTATGTTTAATTCCTCGTGTACTTATGGGATGGTTAACTGGTCTTATATTTATTGGAGTAAAAAAATATAACAAAAATATCTCCTTTGCGGTTGCCAATCTTGTCGGTCCTTTGTTAAATACCATATTTTTTATGACAACATTATTGCTATTATTCTATAACTCAGATCTCATTCAAGGTATTGCAGATCAGTTAGGTACAAAGAATATATTTGCATTTGTTATTGCATTTGTCGGTATTAATGGATTAGTAGAGGCTATCGTTTGTTTTGTTGTGGGAACTGTAGTAGCAAAATCCGTAGATACTTTTGCGAGAAGATCATCCACTATAATCTAAATAAATAGATTAGCAGTGTTTACACGATTTTTGATATTACCTCAATAAATAATAATGATAAAAGAATGTTTAAAACTAAAGTAACTATTGACATTAACTATGTTTCTATGTTACAATATTTTAGCTGTGAGTATTGCGTAGCAATATTAACACGATAAAGAAGAGATCCATCTCTCACCCATAACGTACGATCAGAGTTACTGTGAACGGGTTAATGCTTTTAAAAACTAATATTATTTCTATATAGAGATAATAATGTGATTGAGCTTTTAGGTGGATAATCTTTATCCACCTATTTTTATTTTATAGAAGTTCTAATAGAAATTCTGTTATTGTAACTAATTGATTTATAACCTATGGAGGTGCAGTACTATTAGCGATTTAATGATTAATGAACAAATCAGGGATAAGGAAGTTCGCCTGATTGGTGAAAACGGAGAGCAGTTAGGAATCTTGTCTTCTAAAGATGCAATGAAGATGGCGAAGGATGCTAATCTGGATCTGGTGAAAATTGCTCCAACAGCAAAGCCACCGGTTTGCAAGATTATTGACTACGGTAAGTATAGATATGAGCTTGCAAGAAAAGAAAAGGAAGCAAAGAAGAAGCAGAAAATTACCGATGTAAAAGAAATCAGACTATCTCCGAATATCGATGATAATGATTTGAATACAAAGGCAAATCAGGCACGCAAATTTATTACACATGGTGATAAAGTAAAAGTAGCT
Source organism: Bacillota bacterium (assembly GCA_023392615.1). Taxonomy (GTDB): domain Bacteria; phylum Bacillota; class Clostridia; order Lachnospirales; family Lachnospiraceae; genus Mobilitalea. The sequence goes on from JAEVYT010000040.1 coordinate 50,340, forward strand.
CTGCGTTTCCGTGGTAGAGAGATGGCACATACCTCTTCTTCTAAAGTTATCTTAGATGAATTCTTTTCAAAACTAGAGGACATTGCCGTTGTAGAAAAACCAGCGAAGCTCGAAGGACGAAATATGATTATGTTCTTAACAGAAAAACGTTAAAATACTAAATATTACAGCGTTTTGAAAGGGAACGATTAAGATAATCCCTTTTGCTGTATTAATTATTAAGGAGGAAATATCATGCCAAAATTAAAAACAAGCAGAGCAGCAGCTAAGCGTTTCAAAGTAACAGGAACCGGAAAGCTTAAGAGAAGTAAAGCTTACAAGAGACATATCTTAACTAAAAAATCCGCTAAGACCAAGAGAAATCTTAGAAAAGCAACTATTACAGATGCAACCAATGTTAAGAACATGAAGAAAATCTTACCATATCTTTAAGAGATTGGTGATAAGGAGGAAATAGAACATGGCAAGAATTAAAGGCGGATTAAACGCTAAGAAAAGACATAATAAAGTATTGAAATTAGCTAAAGGTTATAGAGGAGCTAGATCAAAACAATATAGAGTAGCAAAGCAATCAGTTATGAGAGCTTTAACATCTTCTTTCGCTGGTAGAAAAGAGAGAAAGAGACAGTTCAGACAGTTATGGATTGCTCGTATCAATGCAGCAGCAAGATTAAACGGACTATCATACAGCAAATTAATGCACGGTTTAAAGTTAGCTAACGTTGATATCAACAGAAAGATCCTTTCTGATATGGCAATCAACGATGCAGCAGGCTTTACTGCACTTGCTGAGCTCGCAAAATCCAAGTTAGCTTAATTATATAAACATAATATAAATGAGGTGTCGCATCTGCGATACCTTTTTTTTAGGGAAATACCTTGATACTGTAAAGTGATAAAGTTTTGTTTCCTATATAATAATTATCATTCTGTGAAACGATTTGTACTCTATGAGTAACGGATATTAAGATTGCAAAGAAAACGATTATATAAATTCAACTCTATCGATATAATAGAGTAAAGGGATTCTATGAAGAAAATATTCTGCTTCGGTTAATAAGAAATCAGATTGGACTATGACGGAATGGAGGATAATAATGACAAGGGAAGACAGAGAAAAAATAATTAGCAATGATTTTGCTGATTTACTTATTACATATAGCGGAGATAGAAGCGCCTTTCTTCCTTATCAGAATAATGTAATCAATATTATAGATTTTTACAATGCTGTTGTTCATGTGCCAGTTGCAGAAATTACTGATAATATTATTGTAGAAAAGGGATATTCTGTAATGCCGTCAATATTCGGTTTGTGTAGCCACGAAAGCTTGGAGGCTTCTGGTATTCTGCGAATAAGGAATGTACCGAATTTTAATTTACGTGGACAGGGCGTATTGATTGGTTTTATGGATACAGGCATTGATTATACGAATCCAATCTTTCAATACACGGATAAATCGACAAAGATCGTATCCATATGGGATCAAACCATATTCAGCGATAATTATCCAGACGATTCCTTTTACGGAACGGAATATTCTAGAGAACAGATCAATGCAGCATTGCAAAGTGAGCAACCTCGAAATATTGTTCCTACTACGGATGAAATAGGTCATGGAACTATGCTAGCGGGAATTGCAGCCGGGAATGAAGTACCGGCTAATGATTTCTATGGGGTCGCACCCGATGCTGAGCTGGTAGTAGTGAAGCTAAAGCAAGCAAAACAATATCTAAGAGACTTTTTTTCAATACCCAGTGATGTACCAGCATATCAGGAGAATGATATTCTCTTTGCGGTTAATTATTTAATAGGGGTTGCCAATCGCTTAAATAGACCTATTGCGATTTGTGTGGGATTAGGTACCTCTCAAGGACCTCATGATGGAAAAGGAACCTTGAGCGGCGGTCTATCAATGAAAGCGGAAAATATCGGAGTAGGGGTTGTTGTAGCAGCAGGAAATGAAGGAAATGCAAGGCGTCATTATTCAGGGAAGGTAGATCAGGCAACTGGATATGATACGGTTGAACTACAGGTAGGAGCAAATGATCCGGGTTTTTTTGTGGAGTTATGGGGCTTATCACCGGATATTTATGGAATAGATATTCAGACACCTAGTGGGGAATATATACCTAAGATAATCCCGGTATTGGATGAGCATCGTACCCTGACTTTTATATTTGAGCCCACAGTAATAAATATTGATTTCCAAATATCGGAATCTCAAAGTGGAGAACAATTAATATTAATGAGGTTTCGCAGGCCATCTCAAGGAGTATGGAGATTTCGAGTATATTATAGTGGCGATTTGGAAGGTGCATTTAATATGTGGCTGCCTATGGAGGGATTTGTCTCTAATAATACGTTTTTTACAAGATCAGATCCGAACATTACGCTATTATCTTTGGCAAATGGAAGATCCCCGATTACAGTGACTGCCTATAATACAAGAGACCAAAGTTTATATATTAACGCGAGTAGAGGGTATACCCTTACGGGATTGATTAAGCCTGAGATTGCAGCTCCCGGCGTAAATATCATAAGTCCTGGTCTTAATAATTCCTTTGTTGAAGTTACATCAACCAGTGCAGCAGCAGCACATACAACCGGAGTTGCGGCGATGATGCTAGAATGGGGAATCGTGAAAGGAAATCAACCATTTCTTAGTACAGTTGATATGAAGGTTTTCATGATACGAGGAGCGAGAAGATCAACGGATATGAGATATCCTAATCGTGACTGGGGTTATGGAATATTGGATGTATATAATATCTTTGATACACTTAGAGTAAGTATAGCTCCATAATTGATTAGGGGGGATGTGTATGATGACAGAGAGTGATAGATTCAAAATTAATAGCAATGACTATATGGATCTCATTGTCGAGTATAATCAAAATATTAAAATTTTTGATCGCTTCCCCGAGGGAACGGTACATATCATGAATGATATCTTTGCAATTATATATGTACCTAAGGATGCTATCAGAACAGGATATATTAGCTTAGAAGGATATTCGTTATTTCCAACCTGTTATGGTTTGACCAGCCAAGGGAGTCTAGATGCATCCGGAGTTACAAGACTTCGCCGTATGCCGAATTTTAACCTAAGAGGTCATGGAGTTGTAATAGGAATTGTTGATACCGGCATTGATTATACAAACCCAGTATTCCGTAACGCGGACGGATCTACAAGAATTGCATACCTTTGGGATCAAAGTATTGAGACGGGAAATCATCCGATGCCATACAATTTCGGCACAGAATATACCAGAGAGGATATTAACCGTGCACTAACGAGCATAAATCCACTGGAGGTCGTACCAAGTGTCGATGTTAATGGGCATGGTACTATGCTTGCCGGAGTTTCTGCAGGTTCTGAAGTGCCCTCAAATGATTTTAGTGGAGTCGCTCCGGACACGGATTTGATTATCGTAAAATTAAAGCCGGCAAAACAAGTAATCCGGAATATTTTTGTTATTCCGGATAATGTTGTGTGTTTTCAGGAAAATGATATTATGTGGGGAGTACAGTATTGTATCGACAGGGCTAGAATATTACAACATCCAATCTCAGTATGCATAGGGCTGGGTTCTTCTCAGGGATCACACGACGGAAGAGGGTCGTTAAGTTACTTTTTATCCGTAGTTTCAAATTATACGGGAGTAGTTGCTTCTGTGGCAGCAGGGAATGAAGGAGAGGCTAACAGACATTTTTATGATGAGATTGAATCAGCGATAGGCTATAGTAATGTACAGTTAAATGTTGGAGAGGGCGAGCATGGATTCTCAATGGAATTATGGGGAACTGCGCCAAACAGTTACTCGATAGATATCACATCCCCGTCGAATGAATATATCCCTCGAATTCCTGAGAGTATACGCGTTAATCGAGAGATTTCTTTTATTTTTGAAGATACAACCATATCTGTTGATTATGAAATGGTGGAATCCTCAACGGGGGATCAATTAATATTAATGAGGTTTCGCAATCCTTCGCCTGGAATTTGGGATTTTAAAGTATATACCAGAGGTGATCTCCAGGGTTCTTTTCATATATGGTTACCCAGTGACGATTTTATTGGACCTGATACATATTTTCTTCAGGCAGACCCATATACAACGATTACTTCGCCCGGTAATTCACCCGTTCCGATTACTTGTACGGCTTATAATACTAGGAATAACAGCTTGTATCGTAGAGCCGGAAAGGGATATACACGTGGCAATGAAATCAAACCGGATATTGCAGCACCGGGCGTAGATGTTCTTGGGCCTACACTTCAAAAGGGATTTACCAATTTTACCGGCACAAGTGTTGCGGCCGCCTATACTTCCGGAATTATAGCAATGATACTTGAATGGGCTATTGTAAAGGGAAATTATCAAGGTGTTGATTCAGTAGAAATTAAGAAGTTTATTATAAGAGGAGCGGAAAGAAATCCTCAACTGCTGTACCCAAACAGAGATTGGGGTTATGGAATTTTGAATGTATTTAATGTATTTAATACACTTCGTGTCAGATGATGTGAATAGAGTCGTGGATATAAAGATTATAAATAGATTAGAATGTGGTTTTTTGTTGCAGGATATTATTATTTGAAGTATGATAGACATGGAAAATATAAGAAGATATAATTTGTTAGGAGGATTCATGAGAAATAGATTATCAAATGGTCTTTGGGGATTGTTTTTTATAATTATTGGATTGGGGTTTGCAGGAAATGTATTATTTGGCTGGGATTTTAATTTGTTCTTTCCTGGTTGGTGGACATTTTTTATTATTGTTCCATGTTTTATCAGTATGGTTAAGAATGGAATGGGATTCGGAGCTACCTTTGGCTTTGTGATTGGTGTATTAATACTGTTATCAGAGAATATAGAACTTCCCTTCGAGGTGTGGAATCTGGTTGTTCCGATTATGTTAATCTTTATTGGCTTTCGTATAATTTTTCAAAATTTATTTCATAAAAAACCAAATTTTCAAACGAGTAATGATAGTTATACAACTGATCAGGGACAAACATATAATGGTGGAGAAAAACGCGAATATTCTGCGGTTTTTTCAGGAAACAGAATTCGAATTGAAGAGGAATTTGTTGGTGCCAGCTTATCTGCGGTATTTGCAGGTCTTTCAATTGACCTAAGGAATGCAAAAATCAATCATGATGTTGAAATATCCGCACAAGCTATCTTTGGAGGAATTGATATTTACATTCCTGCCGGTGTTAAAGTAAAGGTAAACAATATACCGATATTTGGTGGAGTTGGTAATAAGACCAATTATACAAACGATCCTGCAGCTCCGACTATCTATCTAAACTCAACTTGTATGTTTGGGGGGATTGATATCAAATGAGTAGTACCCAAAAAACAATCAAATATTGTGCAATGACATTTGCAATATTACTGGCAGTAGGAATTATCTCGGCGATGGCCAATATCGCGTTTACTATCGCGAATGGCTTCAGTGGAACTTCAGACGGATTGCGGTTTACAGACTCAAAGAATGAAAGAAATTTTTCTGCTGACTATGATAAATCCTTTAAAGGGGTAAGCAGCTTAAGCGTTGAAAATGCTCTTGGTAATTTGAAAATTTGCGTTGGCGAAGATTTTAGAGTTGTGGCAAATCATGTTAGTAAGAAATTTAGTGCGGATGTGAGTGGAGATGGAACATTAACGATAAAAGATAAGGGAAATGATTTCAACTTTTTATGGTTCAATTTCAATGGATTAACAAATCCTCGTTCAGATATTATTGTATATGTTCCTTCTAATTTTATCTCTAAGGAATCTATAATCAGCACAGGAGCAGGAAATACTATCATTGAAGGGCTAAAATCAGATTATTTATTTATTGAAGCAGGCGCAGGGAAAATAAGGACAAAAGATTTGACTGCAGCCAGAGCTAGGGTTGATGGTGGCGTAGGATCAATCACGTTAAATCAAGTACGTTTTGAAGAATCAGATTTCGATAGTGGGGTTGGGAAACTTGATGTGAGTGGACAGCTCTTAGGTAAAACAAATGTGGATTGCGGTGTTGGTGAAGTAGAACTTGATCTATCCGGCGAAGTGGATGATTACGGTTATAATGTTGATACAGGACTGGGTCCAATAAAATTAAATGGCAACAAGATATCCGGCAAATATAACCTGGATGCACAAAATCAAATTAAAGTAGATGGTGGCGTCGGGTCAGTTAATATAAAAATAAAATAACAATTTAGGGATCAATACGTTCATCATTTAAGCAAAAGTGTATTATTTCGTAAGTATGATATATAATTCTTATCATAACTTTAATTAGTGATATTTAATCATTACCAATATAAAACAAGTAATTTTTTTATTAAATTGGAATACTTGTTTTAAAGAAAAGGTAAAATATAAATGGGGGCGTTAATTATCCTAACGTCTCCATTTCTTGATAGTTACCTGACAATAAAAATTGTAAATCAAAGTTACTGCAGAGCGCTATTTAAAGCGGCAGAATGGAGAGATGATATGAATAAGAAAAGTCTGCTTGGATTGCTTCTGTTTTCATGTGTTGTAATATCCGGAATGTTTTTGTCTACGGAGGTACTCATTGAACAAAGTAGCAACACGTTACACACACAACAAGCAGGAGTAAATCATACGGAAGAAAAAGCATTAAGTAATCAGAGTACGGATTTTGCTAAGAATGAGGTGAATAATACTAAAGGACAATCCGAATCATCAGAAGTAACCATTACGATTGCTCCGAATAAACAAATTCAAAAAGATAAATCCACTGTGGAGGAAACAGAAACAAATAATAAGGTGGAACTTGGTGAAGCTGCCAGAGAATACGCATATGAGAAGCCGACTGATATAAATTATAATGCATCGATTTCTTCGCAAAAGACTGACCAGCAGATTACTCCCGCACCTAGTGGAGTACAGGATGAAAAGACAACAGATGGTACGATTTATAACTCGTCAAATGCATCCATCATGGCTACTGCCGATTCAATATATAAACCACAACTTATCTATGATTATAGAAAGGTAGACTATCGATCCCATATTCCTAAGATGGTTTGGGATAGTGAATTAAGGAAGGCATTAGATATTAAAAATCCAGATGTTGATCTTAAGGCAGATGCTGCAATATTATTAGACGTAAAGACAAAAAAAGTGCTTTATTATAAAAACCCCGTCAAAGCAGAATTTCCTGCAAGTACGGCAAAACTATTAACTTCGATTGTAGCTTTAAAAAATTGTAATATCAAAGATATTGTCACGGTTGGTGACGAGATAACCATGATTGCTTCCGACTCTACGAGAGCTTATTTAAAAAAGGGGGAAAAGCTGACGGTGGAGAATTTGCTAGAGGGTATGCTGCTTCCTTCCGGAAATGATGCTGCTTATGCAATTGCTGCTTATGTAGGAAGAAAGTCATTAAATAATCCTGAAGCAAGTAAAGAAGAAGCGATAGGTGAATTCCGCCATCTGATGAATGAAGAAGCAAAAAGGCTCGGAGCTAAGAATTCCTACTTTATGACTCCGGATGGATATGATGCTATTGGTCAATATACAACAGCATATGATATGGGATTGATTGGTATGTCAGCCATCAATTATAATACTATTCTAGATATAGTGAAAAAGAGTAAGTGCAGCTCGAAATTCCCCAGCGGAGAAGAAGTGACTTGGACAAGTACAAATAAGTTATTAAACCGAAATAGTGGCAAGTATTACCCCTCAGCTTTTGGTTTGAAAACCGGAACCAGCACCATGGCAGGTAATTGTCTGATAGCTGCTGCAAAAAAAGATGGTAAGAAAGTAATATGCGTTATTATGCATTCCGATGCAGGAAACAGATATGACGATGCTATAAAATTAATGAATTATGGATTAAATCAATAAATGACGGGGGAATCAAAGATTTATGAATAATGAGGAGATAGATAAGCAGAAGCCAAAGAGAATTCTGAGTAAAGTAGGATTCGCATTGTTTGCATTAGCATGTATTTTTATATTTACACAAAGTGGCATTGATATTTTGGTAGGCAGGTATTATCCGAGCTTGGCTAAAACCGATTGGTACGTATGGGTACTTACTGCGTTTCCATTAATCGGGCTCGGATTGCCAGTCTACCTACTTTTGATGAGGAGAATTCCGAATTCAGAAAGGGGAGGGGTAGTGAAGTTAAAACCATTACAATTTCTTGTTATATTCTTTGTCTGTGTAGCTGCAATGCACATAACCAATATCTTGAGTAGCATATTAACACTGGTTATTGCTTACTTAAAAGGGGATACACATTTAATAAACCCGGCACAGGAAGCAATTATGAACAGTAATTATGTGATGGCTTTTATTTATGCATCTATAATTGCGCCGGTAGTAGAAGAGTTTATATTTCGTAAAGTTCTTTTAGATAAATTAAGGAGATTTGGAGATGTTCCGGCTATACTGATGACAGGAATTGCATTCGGTTTGTTCCATATGAATTTAACCCAGTTTTTTTATGCAGCAGTATTGGGATTTGTCTTTGCTTATGTTACAATACGAACAAATACAATAAGATATGCAATTTTATTACATATGATTATTAATGCGAGCTCAACCTTAGCCGCGCCGTTTGTATTGAAAGGAAATATCATCGTTAGTATGATTATGGTTGGATGGGTGTTTATTGCAATCATAACGGGAAGTCTGATCCTCGCCTTTAACTATCGCAAAGTTTATTTTAACAAAACAAATCTATTAGTTAAAAGAAAGGATTATTTTATCAATGTCGGCGTTGTATGCTATACATTGATTTGCTTTGTAATGATTGCAATCACAACCATATTTTATTAGGGAATTAGTTGATTTGGACTGCAGTTCCTGAGGCAGTAACCATGAGCATACCATTATTTGAGCCAAGTACTTCGTAATCGATATCGACACCGATTACAGCATTTGCTCCAAGTTGGTGGGCGCGGCTAACCATCTCCTGCATCGCTTGTTCTCTGGCACGGATTAACTCTTCTTCATAGGTACTTGAGCGACCCCCAAAGAAATTAGACAAGCCTGCAGTAAAATCTTTTACAAAATCTACGCCTGAGATTACCTCACCGAATACGACACCAAAATAATCGTTGATTTGTTTTCCTTCTATGGAAGGTGTAGTAGTTACAATCATATAAATCCTCCTATTGATCTTTTTTCCATAATATAATGGTTAAATTGAGTGTGTCAAGTAAGGTAAGCAAATCATAATGAGTATTTAATCCGTTTTTAATTAAGACTGAAATATTCGATAAACATATAAAACGAACGCAAATGAAATAGATCATATACGATTACTCAAGAAGAAGGGAGTAGTTACATGACGCAACTTTTAGTTAAAATCTTTTTAAAAAATAATACCCAATATGAAAATCCAAAGGTTAGAACAGCATATGGAATTCTATCCAGTGTTGTAGGGATTATATGCAATATCTTTCTTTTTGGAGTTAAGTTAACGGTAGGTATGGTAATTAATAGTATCTCTGTAACAGCCGATGCATTTAACAATTTATCAGATGCGGCTTCATCGGTGATCAGTTTTATTGGTGTAAAGTTAGCGGGCAGACCAGCAGATAAAGAACATCCCTTTGGGCACGGAAGATTTGAATACATCGCAGCTCTAGCGGTAGCCTTCCTAATCCTTCAGGTTGGTTTTAATCTTTTTCAAAGCTCCTTCCAAAAGGTACTCCACCCCGAAGCGATTAATTTTAATCCCATATTGACGGGAATATTATGTTTGTCGGTACTTGTGAAAGTGTGGATGATGCTTTTTAATCGAACGTTAGGGAAACGCATTAATTCAACGGTGATGCTTGCTACTTCTGCGGATTCTATGGGGGATGTATTTGTTACCACAGCAACAATTATCTCTACTATCATAGGTGGTTTTACGAATTTAAAGATAGATGGTTATATGGGTATCGTAGTATCAGTATTTGTTATGCTTGCAGGATTTCGAATTGCTAAGGATACTTTGGAACCTCTACTAGGACAGCCGGTGGAACGGGATGTTTACGAAAGAATAACCACGCTAGTAGAAAGCTTTGATGGGGTTGTTGGTACACATGATTTAATTATACACAATTATGGTCCTACGAATAGGATGGCTACAATTCATGTAGAAGTACCGAATAACGTTAATTTTGAGCAGATTCATGATACCATTGATCTGATTGAGAAAAAGATCTGCGAAACGATGGACATCTTTTTAGTTATCCATATGGATCCTGTAGAGATTAATGATGTTAAGGTTGTGGAAAAAAAGCAGATGGTAATAGGGATCATAAACAAATTAGAACCGAAAGCTTCCCTTCATGATTTTCGTGTGATAAGTGGTGAACATCAAATTAATATGATATTTGATCTGGTCGTTCCATATTCATATAAAGAATCCGAGAAACATAATTTAATAGATAACATTAACGAAAAAGTTAAAAGCTTTGATGAACGACATAACTGTATTATTAATATCGAGAACAGCTTTATTGCGGAAAAGTAGAAAAGGATAAAGTAAATCAACATTATTCCTACTGATTTTATATTTTGCAACACCCCTAAGTTTATCCACTACTGCTTAACAGGAGGTAGAAGAATGATAATCGATTTTCATACGCATGTATTTCCAGAGAGTATCGCAGACGCTACAGTTAAGAAGCTGGAGGAGTCCAGTGGGATAAAAGCGTTCACAAATGGCACACTTTGTGGATTGACATCCTCGATGAGAGAGAATGCTGTGGATATCTCTGTCGTTCTACCTGTTGTGACAAAACCTTCCCAGTTTGAATCGGTTAATCACTACGCTAAGAAGATTACTGAGAAGGAAGGGATTATATCCTTTGGGGGATTCATCCGGATAGTAATAACTATAAAGAGGAGCTGAATCAGATAAAAAGGATGGGCTTACTCGGTATTAAACTTCATCCAGACTACCAAAATACCTTTATTAATGATGTCAAAATGATACGTTTAATTCAGTATGCAGTGGAGATTGGGTTAATTGTTGTAATACATGCTGGGCTTGATATTGGATTACCTAATCCGGTGCATTGCACACCAAAACTAACGAAGGATTTGCTGCACAAGATAAGTATCGGAGAAGGAAAGATTATTCTCGCTCATATGGGTGGATATGATATGTGGGATGATGTTGAGAAATATCTTGTAGGGGAAGAGATATGGATGGATACCAGTTATTCACTAAACAAGATGGAACAAGAACAATTATTAAGAATAGTGAAAGATCATGGAAGTAATCGGATTTTGTTTGGAACGGATTCACCTTGGGATGGACAAAAAGAAGGGCTTGCTGCATTGAATAAACTAGGGCTTACGAAGGAGCAACACGACCTCATATTAGGAGGGAATGCGATGCAAATATTGGGACTAAAAAACAGGTAAAATAAGGATGAAAAAAAGTTGAGAAAAAATGAAATTAATGCTTGAAAAATAAATTTTGATGGGTTATAATATCATTCGTGGCTGACAAACGGACACACAACAAAATACCATAGGGATATCGCCAAACGGTAAGGCACTGGACTCTGACTCCAGCATCTCAAGGTTCGAATCCTTGTATCCCTGCTAAAAAACCCATGACTATTGTAGACATGGGTTTTAGCTTTATTATTTGCTGTTTTTTGTAAATTTTAATGAGTGATCTTTAATTACAATCTTTGAACCATCAAACGTTAATTCTCCGGTTATCTTTCCGAGAATTGTGTTTGGATCAGAATTGACAAGGTGGGTAACGAATAGTTTCCCTTCATTCGTAGTGTCAAAGTAACTAAAATAATTCAGATCTATCTCAGAATTACTATTCTTTTTAGTGTTTATTTTGTTTTTTTCTATGCTTATTTTAGCGAAGTTATAAAGCTTTTTAGAATAATCTTCACTTTTATACTCGTTTAAGGTATCAATATTGTAAATATAGATTGATTCGGTTTGAGTATTAGAGCTTGCTATCGTCTGGATCAGGATGAGTTGTGGAATACCGGATGCTAAACAGTCTTTTAAGTCTAGCCTTATACCGCAATGTGCGCCAATAAAGAACATATCGCTCTTGTAACTGATCTTCTTTTTTGTCGTACCGTTATCAACGAACCAATTTTTTCCCCAGGAATCACAAAGAACCTTAATACTTCCATTTGTAAATTGGTAATAAGGTTTGTTATCAATCCATGCCTCTGATATATTAAAGTTACCAAAGGTATGAGCTTTATTATATTCATCGAATAAATCATAGTAGTTTAAATGGAATTCACCGTCTATTACAACTAAGTTGTCTTTGATTTCTGGTGTAGGAGTGCTTTCTCCACTCCCAGTGATACTTGAATTATTATGGATGGGTTTGCTTGAATCATTTGAGTTCACAGAATTATTCTTATTTTGTGATGATTTATGCGATTTATCACATCCTGTACATATAATGCAAATAAAGATTAGACATATAATAACAGACATATATCGTTTCATTTTATCTCTCCTTTTTTTGAAAGTTTCTTTGATTACTGATATTTTAACACTAATTATAAAGGCAATTATTACTGTTGGTATGATTATACAATATGTATCATAATATAATCAATTATAAAGGTAGAGCAAAATAAAAGGGGGAATTATAGATTGTTATTTGACAAATTATGTAGTAATCTAGATTGGTAAGTAATATTATATAATTTCATAGGACTATATAAATTTATATAATTAGGGGGAGAATGAGAATGTTTTTTTTGTGGCGGATATTAGTGGTTATACAAACTATTTTTTCATACGGAACAGCATACAGGCTTACGAAAAGAGGCGGAGACAATGGGATATCACTCTTTGGATGGCTCTTTGTTCTTGGATTGGCTTCATTGATTCCTGGTCTAGGTATATATCTGTGGTTTAAATACAGAGAAGAGGAATAAGTTATTTCTCTCTAGATAGTTCGTTTTTTTACTTCACATAGTTGTTGTTCTGTTTCATAAATTGCCCAACACTATTTTTCTGATATATAAAACAAATATCTATCTTGTCTGATTTTCATCATAAAAATTACGCAGGTCATCAACTATATTTTTATCAATGCTACACCAATATTGTATATCATTGGTAGAATATGACCAAATTCATTATGCTGTTTATCTGAGCTCTGGTTTTTGTGATTACATCCCGTTGATAATGCAAATATTGAAATTACACATATAAAAAAACCAGATTCTTTCTATATCTTTTTATCATATGGATCACCTTATTTTCCAATATTTCTTCTTGTCATAAACGAACTATCATAAAACACAATAATATAAAAGTATTATAAGTCAAAACTTTACAGTATACAAATGATTTCCAGTTGTTAGTTGCATAAAGTCGAATTAACATATTTTATAATATTATTTATATAATTCTATGCTTGACAAAACCGTATTACAATTGTAATATGGTTTTGTAGTACTACACTTGTAATACGAAAGGATTAAAAGAATGAACAATATATCAGATTCCGAGTGGAAGGTAATGAAGGTATTGTGGAAGAAGTCACCAAGATTGGCGAGTGAGATTGTGGAGGAACTAGAGCCGGACACAGGCTGGAATCCAAAAACAATTCACACACTGATTAGAAGGCTGGTTTCAAAGGGTGCGATTGAGGCAAGAAAAAAGAATACCTTTTACTCTTATTTTGCAGTAGTGAGTGAAACTGAATGTGTCAAAGAAGAAGCAAAAACATTTTTAGAAAAATGCTTTAATGGTTCACTTAATATGTTGTTGGCTAATTTTATTGAAGATGAGAAGTTATCAAGCAAAGATATTGAGGACCTTGAGAATTTGTTAAAGGCCAAGAAGGATACAAAGTGAATTATTGAAAAGCATAATACACTTTACAATGAGCAGACATGATAGGTGAAAGGCATGGTTATGAGTATGATGAATCTTTTGGTAAAGGTGTTTAGTGAAATATTATATCTGGGAGCGATGTCCAGTATTATTATAGTGTTGATTTTGGCGTTAAAAAGATTGTTTGGTAAAATCATGAGTCCAAAATGGCATTATTATATATGGATGTTACTGGTAATCAGACTGTTGGTTCCGGTGTTTCCAGAGAGTTCATTCAGTGCACTAAACCTGTATTATTTTACAGCAGAACAACTACATATTCGGAGTGAAGGCACACTTCCCTCATTGAATCCATCAAGGAATACAGGTTCCGAAGATTCGTCTTTGCAGGAGACGGTAAAAAACACACCCTCAACTGACAATTTGCCGGATAAGCCATCCGATTCAACCGATAATTTGAATCCATCAGGGAACAATCTTGCTAAACACATAGGCGTTATGGAAGTACTCGCTATAATATGGCTAAGTGGAATGAGCTTGTTACTGCTTTATACGATTTATATTAACGTTTTATTTTACTTAAAGATGAAAAGGACATACACACCTTCAAATAATGAAAGGATTTTATCAATTCTCGTTGAATGTAAACAGATTGTAGGAATTAACAAAGAGATATCTCTATACACGACAAACAGACCTCGAACACCCTCGTTGTATAGCCTGTTTCATACTAGAATATTGGTGTCGGAAGTATATTTTGAGCAATTAAGTGATCAGGAGATAAAATATATCTTTCTCCATGAATTGTCTCATTACAAGAGAAAAGATATTACGCTAAATTGGATTCTTACGGTATTACAGATTGTTTATTTCTTTCAGCCGCTTGTTTGGTATGCATTTGCCAAACTGCATGAGGATTGTGAAATATCCTGTGATTCGGAGGCATTAAGATATCTTAAGTCAGAAGAATATCAAAATTATGGCATTACAGTCATTAAATTAATCAAACTGTTTTCTGAGTCTAATTTTATACCCGTTACAGCTGGACTATGGAAGCATAAATCAAACTACAAAAGGAGAATCATTATGATTACTAAATATAAAAAGCAAAGATGGATAAATACACTAATCACACTCATATTAATAATTATTGTCGGTTTAGTAGGATTAACCGGCTGCAAAAAAGTCGGCACTTATACAGGTAACAATGATACACCTTCCGTTACTGAGGAAGTTAAAAACGTCCAGGTAACTGAAACACCGGCTCCTACTGCAAGTGTAACCAAAGCACCTACGAAGGAGAATGGATCTAACAGTGGAGATACAACGAAACCGGAGGTCACAAAAACACCTAGTAAGAATACTCAGTCAAATGACAAGAATACAGATATTTTTTATGGTAACTGGAGTATAAGTAAGGTGATCGCATATGGTTCAGCAGGAACCTACAGTAAAGAAGATGCAGAAGGATTAATAGGTAAGAATCTAATTTTTTCAAAGGATAGTGCTACCTGCTTTGGGGATGATCCTGCTTATCTTAAGAAATCAATTCAAAATCCAAGCTATAAGAGAACTTCAGTTTCAGCTTCGGATTTCATAACTAATTACAATATGACTTTTGAAAAGCTTGGAATAAGTAAGGATTCTGTTAACATGATTGAGGTCTCCGATTCCGCTAATAACGTTTATACCTTCTTGGTAAAAGATGATAATACTCTGATTGTAATTGGTGGCGGAACTTATTTCGAATTAGTAAGAAAGCATTAATCGAGATAATGATCAAATTATAAAACTTGGATAACTGGGAATGATATAAAAGTAATTAATCGAATCATAAGGTGATACTTAGGATGTTATTCAATCATTATGGTTTTGTGTCGTTCATTGCGAAAGGCTGTACATTAAAAAAAACATTGTCATTTAAAATTACGTGAGGTATAATCTTTTGGTAGAATAAGTGAATTTATACTTTTAAATAAAATATGAGGTGAAATATATGATTTATGGAGTGATATTAGCAGGTGGAATAGGAAGTAGGATGGGAAATACAGAAAAACCAAAACAATTTTTATTAATAGGAGAGAAACCTATTATCATCCATACCATAGAAAAGTTCCTTGTAAATGATAAGTTTGATAAAATAATTGTACTATGCCCTTCTCAATGGATTGGACATACGCAAAATATCATAAAAAGATATATTCCAGATAAAGAAAAAATAACTGTAATTGAAGGTGGAACAACTCGTAATGAAACAATCATGAATTCTATTCGTCATATCGAGCAGACAGACGGTCTTGATGAAGATACAGTAATAGTAACCCATGATTCGGTTCGACCATTTGTAACACATCGTATTTTGGATGAAAATATTAAATATGCGCTCTCTCATGGGGCATGTGATACAGTTATATCTGCTACGGACACCATCGTGGAGAGTACAGATAATAAGATTATTTCTAATATACCAGATCGTAAACATATGTATCAGGGACAGACACCTCAATCTTTTAAAGCCACGAAATTGAAAGAACTATATGAAGGATTAACAGAGATTGAGAAGGATATATTAACGGATGCTGCTAAAATATTTGTAATAAAAGGACAAGATGTGCATCTGGTTGAAGGGGAAGTATTTAATATTAAGATAACTTATCCTTATGATATTCGTGTGGCAGAATCCCTGCTTAAAGGAGATAATGAATAATGCTTAATGTAGTATATAGATTAGTAGCACCGCGAAAGATAGAGACCGTTTTTTCAGACATTAACCTATTTGGAAATAATGTAATTGTAAGACCGACACATCTATCGATTTGTAATGCAGATCAACGCTATTATCAAGGAACTCGTGATCCGGAGATATTAGCAAAGAAATTACCGATGGCATTAATTCATGAAGGCATAGGCGAAGTAGTATATGATCCAACCAATAGTTTTAAGCTGGGAGATCGCGTAGTGATGATTCCAAATACACCGGTAGAGTCAGATGAATTTATCGCAGAAAATTACTTACGTTCAAGTAAATTCCGTGCAAGTGGTTTTGATGGCTTTTTACAGGAAAATGTTGCGATTAGTCCGGATCGTTTGGTGCTTCTTCCGGCAAATATTAATCCGTATGTCGCAGCTTTCACAGAGATTATTAGTGTAAGTGTACATGCTATTTCAAGATTTGAACGATTTTCTCATGGTAGAAAAGAAGCGATAGGTATTTGGGGTGATGGCAATTTAGGATATATTACCTCACTGTTTTTGAGGAAGGTATTTCCAGACTCGAAAATATATGTTTTTGGCATCGATTTAGAAAAGTTGAATTATTTTTCCTTTGCTGATAAGTGCTTTTTAACAACAAGTATACCAAAGGAGTTACAGTTAGATCATGCTTTTGAATGTGTTGGTGGTAATGGCTCTCAAATAGCAATCAATCAAATCATAGATTATATCAAACCAGAAGGCACTATTTCTATCTTAGGAGTATCGGAATATCCGGTTCCTATCAATACCAGAATGATTCTTGAAAAAGGTCTTCGTATATTCGGAAGCAGTCGTAGTGGGCGTGAAGATTTCGTCAAAACGGTTGAGTTATACAAAGAGCACCCAGAATTAATCGAGTTTTTAGAAAATCTCGTGGGATATAAAAAAGTAGTACGAAATGTATCTGATATTATAGATGCTTTTGATGCAGATATAAAAAATGCATTTGGTAAAACCGTTATGAAATGGGACAAGTAAGACATGGATAAATCGTTTCAGTCTAGTTTAGAAATTAAAGAATTTGATATAGTTGATTCAATAATTAATATAGTTGTTAAAATCACCTGTCCAACAGATGAATTGATTGCTTCGCCGAAGATAAGAGTGATTTTCGAATGCGGAACAGAGGATCGTATTCTACCGATATTAGGTGATACCTCCTATATATCAGAAGATAAGAAAACAAAAGTGTTTTATGCCAAGTATCGTTATCAGATTAAAAACTTATTTTTGAATAAGAAACCCAATCAAGAGATAAAGATCCATTTCTCTGTTTCTAATGGAGATTATTATAATGAAACAGTACCATTTACATTCAGTTCTTCCATCAATTTGAATTATGAGGACTATAAAGTAGAAGCGGATTGTGGCGGCTGTTATTTGGTAATAAAACAATTAGCAAAACACAAATCAGAATCCTCTGCAATTAATAAGAAAATGAATAGAATTAAGACGATTGTAAAGAAGATTGTAGGGAAGCTATATACTCTTTTTCTTTGTATTCTCGGACTATTTCTTTTACCGCTTTTCTTTATTGATGCTTTGATGTCTTATTTTGATATGAGCTCAGGTAATAGTGAAAATGGAAGTACGGGATTAAAATGGTTTCTTGTTCATATTCGTTGGAGATATTCCGTTTTTAGTAAGACAAATATTAATATTCTTTTATTCAAAGTGCATTTTTTAAAAATAGCATATCAGTATTATTGCCGGAACAAAATAATAGGCAACCGTGTATCCTTTTTATCAAGTCGAAGAATGGATATGACGGGTAATTTAGGATTCGTATATGCTGCACTATTGAAGGATAGCCCAAATTATGATATACAGCAATTATTGGACCCAAAACCTTTGTTTCGAATGTCTTTAAAAAATATTAAAAAGTTAGCATATCTTTGCGCAACATCAAAAATAATTTTAATTGATGACTTTTTTCCAATATTAAATTTTGTAAATTTAAAGGAAGAAACAAAATTAATTCAATTATGGCATGCTTGCGGAGCATTTAAAACATTTGGTTTTACACGTGTTGGAAAGATTGGTGGACCGTCGCAAGATAGCTTAAATCATAGGAATTATGATTATGCTATTGTTAGTTCACAGGAAATAGCAAAGTTCTATGCAGAAGGTTTTGGAATTCCTAGCAGCCATGTGATAGCAACTGGGATACCTCGTACAGACATCTTTTTCAGTGAAGAACATAAAAATAAAGTGGTATCCAAGTTTTATGAAAGAAATCCGAAATTAAGGGATAAAAAGATTGTTCTGTTCGCGCCAACGTTTCGTGGAAATGGTAAAGAGTCAGCATATTTTAATGAAAATCGATTTGATCCTGTTAAGGTTTACGAAAGTACAAATAAGGAATATGCTATCATAATTAAGCATCATCCTTTTGTAAAAAATAAGTTAGTGGTGCCAGAGGAATATAAAGAATTCATAATTGATTTATCGGATAAATCTGAATTAAATGATTTACTTTTTGTTACGGATGTAATTATAACGGACTATTCATCTTTAGTATTTGAGGCTTCGTTATTAAATATACCAATGCTCTTTTACGCATATGATTTAGGAAGATATATTGCTGCCAGGGACTTCTATTATGATTATGAACATTTTGTTCCTGGGAAAATAGTGAGGAATCAATCTCAATTAATCAATGCGCTACATACTAAAGATTTTGATGTAAATAAGATTGAAGCGTTTAAAAATCGATTTTTTGATTATCGGGATGGTAATTCTACCTCTCGTGTGGTTGATCTGATTGATAATATAATTGAAAATAAACATTAGAGACTAGATGCAATTTATGGAGATGAATTATGAAAGAGCTTACGTATCGCTTGTACGGTTTGCTGTTCAACATACTAAAATGGTTTCCGTTAAGGAAGAAAAAAGTACTTTTGTACATGGTACACAATAGTAATTTTAAAGATAATTTGAAATTTATATATGAAGAAATGAAGCGGAGAGATTCATCTTTTCGCTTCATTATAATTTCTAAAAAGGATTTGTTTTATTGCAAAAGCGTAAATCCATTTATTAAAATATTAAAGAAATTACAAGGAACTCTTAGCTTTTATATTGTAGTAAACTATCATTTTGCAACGTCAGAGTATATCTGTCTAAACGATAATTTTTTGCCGCTCGCATTTATGAAGTTCAAAAGTGATGCAAAACTGATTCAGCTTTGGCATGGTGTAGGAGCGTTCAAAAAATTCGGTTTATCCACAGAAAATGATCCGCTAGTACGTAGTCTAGTATCAAAGGGGAATCAACAATTGGATTACCTGTTTGTATCTTCCGTAAATAATATTCCAGCCTACGAACAAGCCATGGGCATATCGAATGAACATATCTATGCGACGGGAATCCCTGTAACTGATTATTATTATCAGGAACAAAACCGTCAAAAAGCATGGGAACGTGTACTTCGTCGTTATCCGATGGTGAGTGAGAAAAAAATAATTTTATATGTTCCCACATTTCGAAAATCAGAAGGTGAGAATAATTCGATTTTAGAGAAATTTGATGCGGATTACTTGTTAGGTGAATTGGGTAAAGAATATATAATTTTAGTTCGGATGCACCCGCAGATACAACCTTCAACGAAAAAGATTACAGCAGGATATATTGATGTCACAGATTATGATGATGTAAAAGAACTTTATATTGTTTCGGATTTATTAATTACGGATTACTCGTCAGCAGTTGTAGAATATGCCCTTCTTAATAAACCGATGATTTTCTATGCTTATGATTTGGAACAGTACGATCGTGGATTTTACGATTCCTACGAAGAGATGGTTCCGGGACCAATTGTAAAAAATATTGCAGATTTATCTAAGGTTATCAAGAAGTCAATAGATTCAGACTTTAATGAAAAAAGAGAGAAATTTATTACACGCCATTATGATTATCGAGATGGACAATCTACAAATAGGGTTGTGGAGATTATAATGAACCATCATTAGAAAAGAAAGGATGATGCTGATGGATGCAAGTATTCAGATAAGAAATGTAAATTATAATAAGCATTATCTCAGTTTTTCTCTAAAAGGTGAGTTGCGAAACTGCATACAGAAGGAAAAGATTAGACTAATACTGATATTGAGCCATGAACATGAAAACCGAAGAATTCCAGTCGACATAACTTGTAATTTTATAGAGGGTAAAAATCTTAAATGTGAATTCGAAGGGATTGCAAATATTCACATTGCAAGTGTATTCTTTAGGAATGATTTATTTAAAGTATGCCAAATGAAGCCAATGCTTTTTGTTGGTTATGAAGAACTTAATGATGTTATTCTAGAAATAGATCAAAAAAATTTAGATAAAAGAATCACATTTGCCTCCAACAAGATTTTTATCGATGGAGATTTGTTTAGTGGAAAGAAAAAAAACAATGATGGTAAATTTCATAAGGTTTATCGATTGACTTTATTTTTGGGTTGCATATTATGTTTTCCGCTTTTTTTTATTGTTGGTTTTATAAGATTAAAAGGAATAAAGAAAGCATTACGATATGTCAGTGTTACAACAGGAATAATATCTGGATGGAGTTATAGTGTCAGAGAATGGAAGACTACATTCTTTACTAGTTGCTATTACCGCAAGATAAAAGAGCCTATCAACACAAAACGTATTGTTTTTTTGTCAGAAAGAAGATTTGATCCGAATGGTAATCTGAATCGTGTGAAACTAGAATTAGCAAAGCATAATGAGCTAGAGATTATTCTTTTGCAAAATGAGAAGACAGTTGCTAACTTGAGCCTTCCTGAGTTAAAACATATAGCAGAAGTAATTAGTACGGCTAAGATAATTATACTGGATGATTTCTATCCCCAGCTCCATGCATTGGATATTAGAACAGAGAGTAAGGTTATTCAGCTTTGGCATGCGTGTGGGGCATTTAAAACCTTTGGATTTACCAGAATGGATAAACCGGGATGGGCACCTCAGCAGTCTAAGAATCATAGATGCTATGATTATACATTTGTAAGCGGAGAACGTATTCGTAGCATCTATAGTGAAGCTTTTGGAATACCAATTGAGCATGTATTAGATCTCGGTGTACCAAGAACGGATGATTTCTTTTCGGAGGAGTATAAGCAGGCAGTCTATGAAACGCTGTTACAAAAGTATCCTATGCTGTATAAGAAAAAGGTGGTTTTGATTGCACCGACATTCCGTGGAGATGGTAACAGAGATGCATATTATCCTGTGGATAAATTATCATTGGATCAATTATGTGAACAACTACCGGAGGATTATGTATTTGTAACAAAAATGCACCCATTTGTTCGTGATAGATTTCGTTATGATGAAAAATATAAAGATAGAATTATGGATCTATCCCTAAATGAGAATATCAATGATCTATTATTCGTAACCGATATCTTGGTGACAGATTATTCTTCAGTTATATTTGAAGCTGCTTTGCTTAATATTCCGATGATATTCTATGCTTATGATATGGAAGAGTATATGGAGAAGAGAGACGTATACTTTGAATATGAGCATTTTACTCCTGGACCGATAGTAAAAAGTCAGTCAGAGCTATGTGATGAACTTAAGCATGCAGCGGGTGATCCGGATAGGATGAAGATATTTAAAGAGGTATTCGTAAATTCGCTGGACGGAAAATCCACACAGAGGATTACTGATTTTATCTATCATTTAATCTAGTTGGTTTTTCTTTACAAATATAGAAAGCTGTGTTATATTACTAAACGTAACATATCAATATAAATATAAGAAAGGAGACATTGCAATGAAATCACAATTAATAATAATAGCACTACGACTAAGTGAAAGTATGAATAGTCAGAGCAGTTTAAAACAGAATAATGGTATATGCTACGGTCGTATTATATCCGGATTTCAAGCAATGGAATCCGTGAATCCATAATAGATAAATTACTGGTAGCATATCTTTAATGCTATCGGCGATAACTGCATAGTTTGAATGAAAGCCGATTGATATTGTGAATTGTGTTCACGATAAGATCGGCTTTTTCTATGTCGTTAGGCGGTAGCATTGTATGAGAAGGAGAATTAATATGGCAAAGTATAGAGAAGCAGTTTGCATTCATTATGTCGCATTCGGGGAATGCAAAAAAGGTAGGGAAGCCTGCCATGAACATTATTGTCAAAAGTGTGATAAATATTATCCACGTGCGAAAGAAACACAGCCCAATAGGGAAAAAAGAAAAGTCAGAATGAGTGCGAAGTTAGAGGATATGAAGGATTATAAAAAGAATAAGGATTTTTAAAAGCTATGGAGGCTGTTGCAAAATAAGTGATTCTATTAAGCAACAATGTTATTTGCCTCACAACCTAGCAAAGTTTGTTGCTATTGGCTCAAGCTTATATATGAGAAAACGTTAATAGAAATGGAGAAAAAATTGAAAATAATAGAAGGAAAATATAACTATGCCAAAGTTTTTACTGAGCAGTTGGAAAATGAGGCAATGGAGCAGATTAAGAATCTGTGCGATCAGGAGTATACAAGAAGTTCGAAAATTAGAATTATGCCGGATGTACATGCGGGTGCAGGGTGCACGATTGGTACAACGATGACAATTAAAGATTATATCGTTCCAAACTTGGTAGGAGTTGATATCGGATGTGGCATGGAAACAATTCGTATAAAGAATTCAAAACTGGAAGTGCAGAAGCTGGATAAGTTGATTTACGAAAAGATCCCATCCGGTTTTGACGTAAGAGAAAAGCCACATGTTTATAATGAAGAGATTGATTTGAGTGAGCTTCGTTGTTTGTCTATGTCAAAAGGGAAGGTGAACCTTAACAGAGCAGTGAAATCTTTAGGTACCCTCGGAGGAGGAAATCATTTCATTGAAGCCAACAAGGACGATGAAGGCAATATATATATCGTGATTCATTCCGGATCCAGACATTTGGGTCTCGAGGTGGCTACTTTTTATCAGGAGCAGGCTTACAAAGACTTAGCGGAGCCTACCGAGCATGAAATTGCTAATCTGATAGCAGAGTATAAAGCGAGTGGAAGGGATAAAGAAATTCAGTCAGCACTTGTAGCTCTGAAAATGCAGATTCGTACGGATATCCCGAAAGCACTTGCTTATGTATCCGGACAATTAATGGAGGACTATCTGCATGATATGAAGATTATACAAAGATTTGCTATGCTAAACCGTAAGGCAATGATGGATGAATTAATTCGTGGTATGAAGCTAAAAATCGAAGAAGAGTTTACAACCATTCACAATTATATTGACACGGAGGGGATGATCCTTAGAAAAGGTGCGGTATCCGCACAGGCTGGAGAAAAGCTGCTTATTCCGATTAATATGAGAGATGGATCTCTAGTCTGTATCGGAAAAGGGAATGAAGACTGGAACTATTCTGCTCCTCATGGGGCTGGAAGATTGATGTCGAGAACAAATGCACGTAACACTTATACAGTATCTGAATTTAAAAAACAGATGGAAGGAATCTATACATCGAGTGTTAATAAGTATACTTTGGATGAATGTCCGATGGCCTATAAAGGAATGGAAGATATTGTCCAAAATATTGGAGATACGGCGGAAATTATTAAAATTATTAAACCGATTTATAATTTTAAAGCGGGAGAAGAAAGTTAAGAAATCATTAGATTATATTAAATTGTGCAATATATTGATACAGTTATGCAAAATGATGCACAAATATACTGATTATGTGCAAAATATTGTTTAATTGTATATTGACAAATCTAATATCTGTGTATAGAATGTAATCTATCAAGAACAAAGGCGTTGGTGCATAACCAGCGCCTTTGTCTGTTTTATAAATCGATTTGATCTTGATATGAGCTCATTCCCCCAGAAGGCTTATCTGCAGAATAAGACCTTAAACAATGGCATTTATTATTAGGAGGGTTTGTTATGAAAAGGAGAATTATATCTATATTATTGTCGGTAATATTAATAACATCTTTATTAGTAGGATGTGGAGCAAAAGATGGTGGCAGTGATGGGAAAAAAGTATTAAGAGTGGGTATGGAATGTGCGTATGCTCCATTTAACTGGACTCAGTCGAGTGATAAGTTATCCAATGGGGATGAGGCTGTACCTATTTATGGAACAAAGGATTTTGCGTATGGTTATGATGTTATGTTGGCTAAAAAGCTTGCTGATCAGATGGGATGGAAATTAGAAGTACATAAAGTGGATTGGTCAAGTATCGTACTTGGTATGAACTCCGGAGATTATGATGCAATTATTGCAGGTATGGGTTATACCGATGAACGAGAGAAGAGTGTAGACTTTACAAAACCTTATTATATTAGAAATAATGTTGTAATTGTAAATAAGAATGGAAAATATGCAAATGCAAAAAATTTATCTGATTTTAAGGGCGCTTCTGCAACCACCCAGATTGGTACAATATGGGAGAAATATGTTCCGCAGATTCCGGATGGCAAAAAGCTAACATACTACGAGACTACTTCTGAAGTAGTAATGGCGGTGCAGACAGGTACAGCGGATTGTGCAGTTTTAGATGAGCCTACCGCAATGTCCGCAGCAATTGCAAATCCTAACATTACTTATGTTAAGTTTGGTGAGTCAGATGGTTTTAAAGTGCCGAAGGGTCAGTCACTGAATGTTTGCGTAGCAGTAAAAGAAGGCGATAAAAAGCTACAGAAGAAGCTAGACGATGCTTTGGATGCAATTAAATGGGATGAAAAGAAGATGAATGATCTAATGGATCTCGCTGTTTCTTTACAACCACTTAGTAAATAAGTAGTAGAATAGATAAAATATATGGCGCATAGGGGCGTGACAGTACCTAGGCGCCTTCTTTTATCTTGATTTGTGACATGGAATGCTATCTTAATTATGAGATTCGGATCAAGAATATATTAGGATTTGATTATTGTATAAAGGAGAATAAGTATGGAGAAGAATATTTTTCAGTGGATCTTATTTTTATTACAAGAATATGGAGGGTACTTCTGGAAGGGAACAATAATAACTTTAGAGACATCCATACTTGGTACAGTACTTGGTTTTTTATTAGGTTTCCTTCTTGGTATTGTACAATCCACGCCGGTTCATCCGGAGGACAGTTTGTTCAAGAGAATTTATTATAAGATATTAAAGATATTAACCAGCGGATTTATCCATATATTTAGGGGTACGCCGATGATGGTTCAAGCAATGGTACTTTATTATGGATTAAAACAGAACGGTATCGATATATCTTCTTTTAATGCAGCGATACTTGTAATCATGTTAAACACTGGAGCATATATGGCTGAGACGGTTCGTGGTGGAATTATATCAATCGACAACGGGCAGTTTGAAGGAGGCAAAGCCATGGGCATGTCGCACTTTACTATCATGTTTTCGGTAGTGCTTCCACAGGCATTCCGAAATATTATTCCGGAGATGGGTAATTTGTTTATTACTAATTTAAAGATGACCTCTGTATTAAATGTAATCGGAATCGCGGAATTGTATTTTGTAACAAAGACAGCCGCAAATACTTATTATAAATACTTCGAGGCTTTCTTGATTACAGGTGCAATATATTTTGTATTATGCGTAATCTTCACTCAGCTACTCAATATGCTGGAGAAGAAACTTGAGGGCAAGAAGGATTATGAATTAGCAACCGAATATTTAACGGATTAGGAGGTAAGCGATATGTCAATTATACAGGTACAACATTTAAGTAAATCATTCGGAAATCATGAGGTATTAAAGGATATTGATTTTACCATTGATAAGGGTGAGGTTGTGTGTGTCATCGGTTCCTCCGGTTCCGGCAAATCTACACTTCTACGATGCCTTAACCTTCTTGAAATAAAAACAAGTGGCACAATTTATTATGGAGAGAGTGAAATTGGTGGCTCACAGAAGAAGATTAACGAATATCGCTCCAAGGTAGGTATGGTTTTTCAGTCCTTTAACCTGTTTAACAATATGACTGTATTGGAAAACTGTATGTCTGGTTGTAGAAAGGTACTTAAAAAGAGTAAGCAGGAGGCTCATTCTATCTCAATTAAATATTTAAAAAAGGTAGGAATGGCTCCATATATAAATGCTAAGCCTTCCCAGTTATCCGGTGGACAAAAACAAAGAGTTGCAATCGCCAGAGCACTTACCATGGAGCCGGAAGTATTACTATTCGATGAACCAACCAGTGCACTAGACCCGGAGATGGTAGGAGAGGTACTGACGGTTATTAAAGAATTGGCAAAAGAAGGGTTAACAATGATCATCGTTACACATGAGATGGCATTTGCACGTGATGTATCAACTAGAACAATCTTTATGGATCAAGGAGTTATTGCGGAACAGGATGTTCCGGAACGGTTGTTTATTACACCGTCTAATCCGAGAACAAAGGAATTTTTATCAAGATTTATGAATGGATAATAAATAATCCAAGGAGGTGTATTGGAGTGGATTATATCAATAGAAATATCGCATTTAATTTAAAGAAAATTAGAATAGGTAAAAATATGAGTCTCGATGAAACAGCGGAGCAGACTGGTGTTAGCAAAAGCATGCTAGCTAATATTGAGCGTGGGGAAGCAAATCCATCAATAGGCTGCCTTGGTAAGATTGTAAGTGGTCTCAGAGTGGATTTGAATGAGCTGATTGAGCCGCCACATCAGGATACTTACCACATATCCAAAGAAGAGATGATTCCTACGAAGGAAGTGGAGGGACAATATTCTATCTACACATATTTTCCCTATGAGAAGGATCGTCAATTTGAAATATACGGAATGGAAATATATCCAAATGGTACCTATTACAGTGGATCACATGGGGAAAAAACTGTGGAATATATCACTGTGGCAACTGGTACACTTACATTGAAAATACGTGATAAAAAATATAAGATTTACGCCGGAGATGCATTTCGTTTCGACTCTGATATCGAACATTGGTATAGCAATGAGGGCAATGATATGGTAAAGATAACGTCAATATTTAGTTTTAAATAAAACAAAATCTGTGTACAGAGATAGAAACCATTAGATTTGATATATTTAAGAATGAGTAAAAAGAAAGAAGGAATAATATGTTATTAAAAGATGCTGGATTAACCAGGGAGGAACTAAAGGCAAAGGTTAAAAAATATATGATTGAGACCTATGAACGCTTTGATTTTATTGCGGAGAGCGGAAAGGATATGTATCTTTATGATGAAGAAGGAAATGCATATCTGGATTTCTATGCCGGTATCGCGGTAAACAGTGCAGGAAACTGTAATGAGAAGGTGGTTGCTGCAGTTCGTGATCAGGTTGGTGATCTGATACATACCTTTAATTATCCATATACCATTCCACAGGCACTGCTTGCAGAAAAAGTTTGTACCACTATTGGAATGGATAAAATTTTCTTCCAAAATTCTGGGACAGAAGCAAATGAAGCTATGATTAAGATGGCAAGAAAATATGGTGTAGAAAAATACGGACCGGGGCGATATGAAATCATTACAGCAAAAATGTCATTTCATGGAAGAACTTTTGGATCTATGAGCGCCACGGGACAACCGAATAATGCGTGCCAAGTAGGATTTGGTGGTATGACACCAGGATTTCGCTATGCTGACTTCAACGATTTGAAATCCTTTGAAGATGCAGTGACGGAAAATACCGCAGCAATTATGTTGGAGCCAATACAAGGAGAGGGTGGTGTAAATCCGGCTACCCTGGAATTTATGAAGGGAATACGTAAGCTCTGTGATGAGAAGGGACTTCTATTATTGATCGATGAAATTCAGACAGGATGGTGCAGAACCGGATCAGTTATGTGTTATATGCAATACGGTATTGAGCCCGATATTGTAACGATGGCAAAAGCATTAGGAGGAGGAATGCCGATTGGAGCAATCTGTGCAAAAGAAGAAGTTGCAAAGGTATTCACACCAGGCTCCCATGGAAGCACTTATGGAGGTCATCCGGTCTCCTGTGCAGCAGCGTTGGCTCAAGTAAATGAACTCCTAAACAGAAATCTCGCTGAAAATGCGAAGGAGGTTGGGGCTTATTTTATGGATAAACTGAATACCCTTCCTCATGTAAAAGAAGTTAGGGGAATGGGATTATTGGTAGGTGTTGAGTTCGATGATTTGATTAAGGGGATTGATGTGAAACATGGTTGCTTTGATAGAAAGCTATTATTAACGGCAATAGGTGGTCATATCATACGAATGGTACCTCCGTTGATTGTGACAAAGGAAGACTGTGATAGGGCATATGATATTATAAA
Organism: Bacillota bacterium; assembly: GCA_023392615.1. Lineage (GTDB taxonomy): Bacteria > Bacillota > Clostridia > Lachnospirales > Lachnospiraceae > Mobilitalea. The sequence continues at coordinate 79,182 of JAEVYT010000040.1, forward strand.
AGAAACAGTGGAAAGCTTGATATAAGAAATATTGCATCGTATGCATAGAAATCATATATTACATAATTTGTTCGTTTGAATAGGCCTAGAGACTATTTAGTATATAGAGTTGAAGAATAATGACCTGTAAAGTTAAATATAACAATCTGACTTGGTTTTAAAAAATTCGAAAAATAGGAGGGCTGTTAATGGAGAATGTAGTGATAACCATCGCAAGGGGATTTGGGAGCGGTGGAAAAGAGATTGCTCTAAAATTAGCGGACGAATTAGGAATTGGCTGTTATGAAAATCGTATTCTTACGCTTGCTTCTCAACTGAGCGGGTTGGACGAGGAGCTATTTCAGGAAGTAAATGAAAAGATCAGAGGTAAAAAGTTCTCGGGTCTTTTAAAAGGGCTACCAAGAACGTTAAAGCCCAAACCAGTAGATGATGATTTCGTATCTGATCAAAGATTATTTGAGTTTCAAAGTCAGATCATTCAAAATCTTGCAAAGTCAGAATCCTGTATTATCGTAGGAAAATGTGCGGACTGGGTATTAAAAGACTATCCAAATGTAATCAGCATATATATTGAAGCACCCCGTGCCTTTTGCGTGGATCGTGTTATGAAAAAAATGGGTGTGAATGAGGAAACAGCACATACTTCTATCGCGAAAACGGATCAGTACCGGGCGGCCTACTACCAGCACTACACCGGTGGTAATACTTGGGTGAATCCCGTGAACTACGATATGACCCTAAACAGTGAAAGGGTTGGAATTAACCAATGCGTAGAGCTGATTAAGGACTACATAAAAATAAAATTCCCGGAGTAAAAAAGATTAGTAGATGCTAATTTTGAAAGCATTTGCAGTTTACGTGCAATTCTTAGGGCTTGTAGGGAACGATGAGATCAGACTTGCGATAAATCGCACGAAAGCAAATGTTTGACGAAGGGGATATAGTAGATATCTACCGTGTAGGTATCTACTATATCCCCTAAGGAGTTTTTGCATGTTCTGATTGATTCAAGTGAGTGAAGAGCCCATAGAAATGCTAGTAAACTGCAACAGCTTTTCAAACTCACATCCCGTAGTTGTTCTTCCTGTCAGAAACCGTTTCTAGAATATATGCCTTAATTAACTCCAAGGTATTCTCCAATGCACTAATGTGTGTTCTCTCCATTCCATGGGAGGCGTGAATCCCCTGCCCGATTAATGCACCACGAATATCATTTCCTCCGGAGAGGGCGGCAGACACATCCGAGCCGTAATGCGGAAATACATCAACAACGTAACTGAGATTATTTTGCTTAGCCAGTTCAATTAAGCGGCTCGTCATCTCGTAATCATAAGGACCTGTGGAATCCTTTGCACAGATTGATACCGCATATTCGTTACCATTTAGGTCATCACCGATGGCTCCCATATCGATTGCTAGTAATTCATCGATCTCAGAGGGAAGATTGCTGGCACCATGCCCTACTTCTTCATAATTTGAGATTAAAATCTTTATGTTCTTTTCAGGAGTAATATTACCCTCCGACAATTCCTTTAATACACCTAATATTACTCCAACAGAAGCTTTATCATCCAGATGTCTGGATTTAATGAATCCTTTTTCCGTATATTGAAACTGGGCATCAAAGCTAATGTAGTCACCGGTATTGATCCCAAGTGCAAGAACGTCATCCTTGGTCTTGACCATTTCATCAATTCGAACAATCATATTACGATCAGATCGTTCGAGTGTTCTCGCATCATCATAGCTATGAACGGAAGGACTCTTAGCCAGAATTGTTCCGGTATAAATTCGGTCATCTCTCGTATGAATCTTGCAGTAGCTTCCCTCTACACTGTGCATCGTGTAGGAACCTACTAGGGTAAAATGTAAGCTGCCATCTGTACTGATGGAGCGAACCATAGCTCCGAGTGTATCCACATGTGCGGATAACCCTAATGTCTCTTCTTGTTTTCCTTTTACCGATATGATTAATCCACCTTTTTTATTAAACTCACAGGTGTAGCCAAACTTCTGTGCTTCCTGTTGAACATAGGTCATAACCTCTCTTGTAAAACCGGATGGGCTTGGAATATTCACCAACGTTTTTACTGCCTCTATTATGTAGTCAATCGTCTTCATTTTGCACTCCTTTTTATCTTAATGCATTTTGGTATGATTCTAGCATACCTCCTCATTATAAACAATATGGATTCAATAATAAGACAGATGTAAATGGTTTGGTGACCTATTATTACTAAAATTTTATAGTTTATTACCAAAATAAACAAAAAACACCGAGTAAAATTATAACAAATTAATAGTTGCATTGTCCGAAAAATAGTAATATAATAACCCTATCACGATAGCCATATCTGAAAACAATTTGAAAATCATTTAATGGTCTAATCTGAATACTAACTTGATACATTAAATGGAAACGAAAGGGTTTCAACGTTTATGAATAAAAACCGATATAGTGTTTATTCATAAGGGCTGAAGCCCTTTTCATGTAATATGACATAATTCCAATTAATCGAGAATGAAGTTATATCTACGGAAAAGCAAATTACTTGATATGGAACTGTCGTAAATAAAAGGAGGTAGAAATTTATGAAGAAAAGATTATTAGCTATTTTAATGGCGACAACTTTAGTTGGATCGTTGTTGACCGGATGCGGTACTTCAGACAAAAAAGCAGATACACCAGCTGCGACAACAGCACCAGGAGTGGAAGACAATGTTATTAATATCGGCGTAGTTGCTTCCTTAACAGGTGGTAGTGCTATCTATGGTGAAGGCGCTAAAAACTCTGTTACCATGGCGGCAGATGAGATCAATAGTAGCGGTGGTAAGTACAAGGTTAAAATCATTGATGTTGTTGATGATGGTGGTGATTCCAAGCAAGCAGTTAATGCATACAACAGCTTAGAGCCAAAGAAACCGGAAGCAGTTGTTGGTGCTTTCTTCTCATCCGTAACATTACCTATGGCTGAAATTGCAAAAGGTCAGAACATGTTATTACTTGCTGCAGGTGCAACAAACAAAAAAGTAACAGAAGTTGGACCTACAATCTTTAGAGATTGCTTCATCGATCCTTACCAGGGCAAGATGGCTGCTCAGTTTGCTAAAGAGCAGGGAGCAAAAAAAGCTGCTATCATCTATGCAAAGGATGATGACTATTCAAATGGTTTAAAAGATGCATTTGTTGAGAATGCTAAAGCAAACGGTATTGAAGTGGTTTATACCGGCGGATGTACTACTAAGGATACTGACTTTACAGCACAGGCTTCCCAGGCTGTTGAAGCAGGTGCAGATTTCGTATTCTATCCTTGCTTCCTTGATACTGTTCCATTGTTTGTTCAGCAGATCAGAGAAGCTGGTTTTAAGGGGATCATCATGGGTGGTGACGGCTGGGATGGTTCCAAAACCTCCGGCATAGAGAAATACTTTGACAAGTGCTACTTCACAAATCACTATTCATCAGAAGATACTGCACCAGCAGTACAGAAGTTCGTTACCAAATACAAAGAGAAATACGGCGCAGATTCCTTGAATGCGTGTGCAGCTCTTTACTACGATGCAATCTATATGTTAGTAAAAGCAGCAGAAAACGGCGGTGGAACTGATACAGCCAAATTAGTAAAAGGTATGACGGGAATGACCTTTACCGGTGTAGGCGGTACCTTTACAATCGATGAAAACCGTAATGCGGTTAAGAGTGTGGTAATCAATACATATGAAAATGGCAAAGTTAAATGGTTAAAGACCTTAAATCCGTAATCTAGATTCTATAAAGTATGAGCGGAAAAAGATGGGGGCTTGTTGTTTAATACAACAGCCCCATATCTCATTAAATGTTCGGAAAGCAGGTGAAGCATGTCATTACTTATACAAAGTTTAGTAAACGGACTTAATCAGGGTGCGATTTATGCCCTGATTGCTCTTGGTTATACGATGGTTTATGGCATTATACGTATGATTAACTTTGCTCACGGTGATTTTATTATGGTGGGCAGTTATACATTATTCTATACAATCCCTATGATGGTCAATGCAGGAATGCCGGCTTGGATGGCAGTATTCATCGCAATAGCGGTGTGTACGATTGTTGGTGTTTTAGTTGAGGTGATTGCATACAGGCCGGTTCGGAAAGCCGGAGCAATGACCGCGTTAATCACAGCACTTGCAATGAGTCTTTTCTTAGAGAATCTTGCGATGGTGTTGTTTGGTGGAAATCCAAAATTAGTTCAACCGATATTTAAATTACCAGCTCTTCATGTAGGAAGTATATTCTTACAGTGGAAGAATCTACTTACCTTAGCAATCGGAATAATTATCATGATTGCATTACAGTTATTCATTAAGAAGACAAAGATGGGTAAGGCAATGAGAGCGGTTCCTCAGGATAAACAGGCGTCAACCCTTATGGGTATAAAAGTGAATACAGTTATTACAATCACCTTCGCAATTGGTTCCGCATTAGCAGCGGTAGCGGCCTTGATGTATTGCAGCACCTATCCAAGAAGTACGACAGACATGGGAAGTGTTATGGGTCTGAAAGCATTCATTGCAGCGGTTATCGGTGGTATCGGAAGTATTCCGGGTGCTATGATCGGCGGATTATTGGTTGGTTTGATTGAAATATTAGTTAAGGTATACATTGCTCCCGGCTGGTATGAAGCGATTACTTATAGCTTATTAATTATTGTGCTTATTGTAAAGCCATCCGGTATTCTTGGCAAAAGTATAGGGGAGAAAGTGTAGGTGCGAATATGAGTCTTTTAAAGAATAAAAAATGGTCATACCTAATCAATCTCATCGGAGTTTGTGTCCTTTTTCTTTTGTTTACATTGATGTTTCAAACGGGCATATTAGGTTCCAGAACAAATTATATTAAAGGTATTTTTACTACTGCATGCTACACCATTATCATGGTTGCTTCTCTTAACCTTTTAACAGGTTACATGGGTGAATTTTCGCTTGGACATGCAGGCTTTATGTCAGTGGGTGCATATACCTCGGCGATCGTTACCAATCAATTGGTGGATAAGGGAATTCCTAATATTCTTTTATTCATTATTGCTTTGTTAGTGGGTGGTATTGCAGCCGCGATTACAGGAGCTTTAGTTGGTATCCCGGCACTCCGATTAAGGGGTGACTATTTAGCAATCGTTACGGTTGCCTTTGCGGAAATTATTCGAGTGGCTTTTTGTAACTTCTCCTTTACCGGTGGTGGTAGAACAATGAGTGGTATTACAAAACTCTCAAGTTTTAGCTGGTGTTTCTGGGTTATGGTAATCTGCGTAACCTTAATGTACATGTACGTACGTTCCAGATATGGACGAACCGTTATTGCCATTCGTGAAGATTACATTGCTGCAAGTGCAAGTGGCATTAATGTTACTTATTATAAAGTACTTACCTTTACCATCTCAGCATTCTTTGCCGGGTTAGGTGGAGCAATGTACGCACATTATATGACAGCGATGATTCCTACTAACTTTAACTTTATGTATTCTGCGGAGTTCTTAACTGAGGTTATTATAGGTGGTACCGGATCTCTTACCGGTTCTATCCTTGGTGCAAGCTTCCTGTCTGCATTACCAGAGGCAATGAGAGAATTCTCAAAATACAGAATGTTAGCATATTCGGTGGTATTGGTATTGGTTATGATCTTCAGACCAGGCGGTATCTTCGGTACTTATGAATTCTCCTTGACTGGTACTCTTTCAAAGATATTTGACAAAAAGAATAAGAAGGAGGCTGGGAAATAATGAGCGTAGAACAACCTGTATTAAAAGCAACCAATCTTGGAATTGCCTTTGGTGGTCTTAAGGCGGTGCAAGATTTTAATATCGAAATTGGGAAAAGTGAGTTATTTGGTTTGATCGGACCAAATGGTGCGGGAAAAACTACAGTATTTAATCTCCTTACCGGAGTATATAAGCCTACAGAAGGTGCATTTTACTTAAATGGCGAGAAAATGAATGGAAAGAAAACGCATCAGGTGGTTCAATCCGGTATAGCCAGAACATTTCAAAATATTCGTCTGTTTAAGAAAATGACAGCCTTAGAGAATGTCAAGGTTGCAATGAATATGAATATGAAGTATTCCCTTGGTGAAGCGCTTCTTCGCTTACCAAAGTATTGGAAGGAAGAAAAAGAGATTGATACTAAGGCAAGAGGGCTTCTCGAAGTGGTTAATCTTGGAGATAAAGCGGATTTTGTTGCTGAAAACCTTCCTTATGGTCAGCAGAGAAGACTTGAGATCGCAAGAGCGCTTGCTACCGGTATGAAGCTTCTACTATTGGATGAACCGGCAGCAGGTATGAACCCTACAGAAACAGCGGAATTACTGGATATCATCAATATTATTCGTGAGAAGTTTGATATATCTGTATTATTAATCGAACATGATATGAGTTTAGTTATGAAAATCTGTGAGAAGATTCAGGTGATTGATTATGGTGAAACCATTGCATTCGGTACACCGGAAGAAATAGCAAAAAATCCAAGGGTTATCGAGGCATATCTCGGTAAAGACGACGAATAGGAGGAATGTGCTTATGTTATCAATTAAAGATTTACATGTTTCATATGGCGCTATTCATGCCATTCACGGCGTCAGCCTAGATGTTAATGACGGCGAAATTGTATCGCTAATTGGAGCCAACGGAGCAGGAAAAACAACAATATTGCACACTGTAACAGGATTAAAGGTAGCAACCAGCGGAAGTATCACTTACGGAGATCTGGATCTGAGAGCTACGGATGCAAGTAGACTTGTTAGGTATGGGATCAGTCACGTACCGGAAGGTAGACATATCTTCCCTGATATGACGGTTTTAGAAAATCTTGAGATGGGCGCTTATGCAATCAAGAAAAGCAAGAGTGAACTGGAGAAGAATTATGATTTAGTATTTAGTCGTTTTCCAAGGCTAAAAGAAAGATATAAACAGTTGGCAGGAACCTTATCCGGTGGTGAGCAACAGATGCTGGCGATGGGTAGAGCTTTGATGAGTGATCCTAAGATTTTATTGATGGATGAGCCGTCCATGGGTCTGTCTCCTATCTTGGTAAAGGAAATATTTAGCATTATTCAGTACTGCCATGACATGGGAATTACTATACTGTTAGTAGAGCAGAATGCAAAGATGGCACTTGGAATTGCCGATCGTGCATATGTTTTAGAAACAGGTAATATCACAATAAGTGGTGATGCGAAAGAACTGCTAGAAGATGATAGAGTTCGTAAAGCATACCTTGGTCAGTAAACCGTTTACGCCGTAATACGGCATGAAGGAGGTTAGTATGGAACGTTTTGTAATAGCAATCACAAGAACATGTGGCAGTGGTGCAACTACGATCAGTAATATGCTTGCCAAAGAATATGGAATTGCTTTATACGATAAACAGCTTTTGCGTTTGGCTTCTGAGGATAGCGGCATTAATGAGGAATTATTTTTTGGCGCAGATGAAAAGGTAAAAAATACTATACTTTATAAAGTATCCAAAAGAGTATATAACGGAGAACTGATTCCACCTGAGAGTGATAACTTCACCTCTGATATTAACCTGTTTAATTATCAAGCTAAGGTTTTAAAAGAGTTAGCCGAAGAACAGTCCTATATTGTGATTGGCAGATGCGGCGACTACATTTTGCGCGAATCCACTAATCTGATATCAATCTTCCTTACGGCGGATGAAGAGGTGTGTATCCGGCACGAGATGGAGCGCCTTGTCTGCGATAGAAAAGAAGCGAAAAAAAATATTAAGAAGATAAATAAATTCAGAAGTGATTATTATACTTATCATACCGGTAAAAAGTGGATGAATCCTGCAAATTATGATTTATGTCTGAATACCGGTAAAATAGGATTTGAAAAGACGGTTGAATTAATAAAAGATTATATATCATTAAAATTAAATGCTTAAAGAAAAAATCATAGAAAAAAGGTGAAGTAATTGGAAAACTTGGGTTATTATGATGGGAAATATGATTTAATTGAGAATATGGTAGTGCCATTTGATGACAGAGTGCATTACTATGGAGACGGCGTATATGATGCTACCTGTGCCGGTAATCACGTTATCTTTAATTTGGAGGAGCATATTGAGAGATTTTTCAACAGCGCTGGATTGCTAAACATTACAATTCCTCATACAAAAGAGGAGTTGAAGGATATCTTGAATGAAATGGTGCAAAAGGTAGAAGGCAATGAGCTCTTTGTATATTGGCAAGTTACCAGAGCAGTGGCTCCTAGAAAGCATGAATTTCCTGATAAAAGTGCGAAACTCTGGATTATGATAAGACCATCTCAAATAGGTGATCCAGGTAAGAGATTAAAACTATTAACTGTTGAGGATACCAGATTTCTGCATTGTAATATCAAAACATTAAATCTAATACCCAATGTTATGGCAGCACAAAAAGGTACTATGGCTGGCTGTGATGAGATCATATTCCATCGTGGCGATCGTGTTACAGAATGTGCTCATAGCAATATTCACATTATTAAGGACGGCAAATTTATCACACCTCCTGCAGATCATTACATTTTGCCCGGAATCGCTAGAGCACATTTGATTAAAATGAGCAAGACACTTGGTATCCCGGTTGACGAAACAATATTTACGTTAAAGGAGTTAATGGAAGCAGATGAGGTGATAGTAAGCTCTTCTAGTAATTTCTGTTTGGCTGTGGCTGAAGTAGACGGTCAAAAGGTAGGCGGTAAAGCACAGGATCTCTTACACAAACTGCAGGAAGCTTTGATGGAGGAATATCTGATAGCGACCAATCAAAAAGAGGTGTAGCAGATATGACAAATCATGAACTGGCAATCTATAATATAGGTGAAAACCTAGATACTTTAATGAATCTTGACCCTAGAGGATATGGCGTATGCCGTATCCTCTATAGCGGAAGTAGGGCTTATACAGGCGAACCACTTACCATGCACTCCGCAAAGAAGTTAGTAGAAGCAATTAAACCGAACGATTTTGTTTATATTATAACCGGTTTTATTCTTCTTCCCCATAAGGCTCCGGAGATGGATGGTATTGTAAGTTCTATGCTATTGGCAAGATCTTTGGTTCAAGCATTTGATGCAAAACCTGTGATTATATGCCCTGAAGATAATTTGGAGGCAGTTAAAAAATGTGCAGGTGTTGTAGGACTTCACTGCTATGAGGATTTAGATAAGGTAGAAGAATTACCAATCTCGATGGGAGTGATTACCTTCACAAAAGATAAGGATTTAGCGGAGTTACAGGCTGACCAAATTATTGAACGAAAACTTCCTAAAGCAGTGATATCAATCGAAGCACCTGGTGCAAATGAATGTGGAGAATATCACAATGCAATCGGATTAAATCTTACTGATCTTGAAGCAAAAACAGACATTCTATTTCGTAAATTACAAGAGAAGGGTGTTTTAAATATTGCAATCGGAGATCTTGGTAATGAAATAGGTATGGGAACAATCAGTGAACATATCAAAAAGTATGTACCCTATACCGCGCAGGGTCAATGTAAATGCGACTGTGAGGGCGGGATTCTGGCTGCAACAAAGGCAGATAATATCATAACAGCAACAGTTTCTGATTGGGGTTGTTATGGATTAATGGCAGCAATCGCATATCTAAAAAAGGATCTTGATATCTTCCATAAAGGGGATATGGAGATGGAGGTAATGCGAGTAGCGACAAGATGTGGGATCGTAGATATGACCGGATCATTGATTCCGGGAATCGATGGTTTTAACACAAAAATGAATGTTAACATTGTTGAACTGATGCGTCAATGTACCGGATATGCTCTAAAATTTGAGGGTAAGAGTGATCATTGGTATGAAAGCGTATTAGAAAAAGGGTTTTTTAATTAACAAGGGGTGTGTAATTATGTCTGATATTCGTATCTTGCCTGCGGGTGATTTGTCCCTAGTTGTTGAATTCGGAAATGAGATAAGTACGGAATGCAACGATATGGTCATGCAGTTAAATCAGTATATCCGTAGGGATAAAGTAAAGGGAGTGATTGAAACAGTTCCAACCTTTCGCTCTTTACTAATTTATTATGATCCAATAATAATTAGTTATAAAAAACTTAGTAAATATATCAAAAATGTATCGGATGAAAAGGGTAGTGGGGCTACAAATCAGAAGAGAATTATTGAGATTCCTGTATGCTATGGAGGTCAATATGGGGAGGATTTTGGTGATGTAGTTCAACATACCGGCTTAAGTGCAGAGGAATTGATTAAAGTCCATTCCGGTACAGACTATTTAATTTATATGTTGGGCTTTTTACCTGGGTTTCCATATCTTGGAGGAATGGACAGTAGACTGAATACTCCGCGCCTATCTAATCCAAGAACATCCATCCCGGCCGGTTCGGTTGGCATTGGAGGAGAGCAAACCGGTATTTATCCTATTGCCTCTCCTGGAGGGTGGCGTCTTATAGGTAGAACTCCGTTAAAACTGTATGATAGCGAAAGAGAAAATCCGACTCTATATCAGGCAGGAGATTACATTAGATTTAAGCCGGTTACATCGGAAGAATACCAGATGATAGAAGATGCTGTCACCCAACGTAACTATCAATGCAAAGTGTTTATGGAGGGAATTTGATATGGAATATGGTATGGATATACAAATCATAACTCCGGGTGCATTGACCACCATACAGGATTATGGAAGAATTGGGTACGCGGATATAGGCTTTTCCCCTTCAGGAGCTGTTGATACCGAAGCAATGGAACTTGGCAATATACTGGTTGGTAACAAGTTGGGTGAGGCAGTGTTCGAATGTACCCTCTTCGGGCCGACCATTTATTTTAACCGGGATAATGTGATCGCAATTACTGGTGCAGACATGAATCCAAAGATTAATGATCAAGAGATTCCTTTGAATCAGGCGGTAACAGTAAAGGCTGGTGAAACCTTAGTACTAGGATTTGCAGCAAAAGGATGCCGAAGCTATATCGCTTTCTCAGGAGGACTTCGAGTAGAGGAATGTTTCGGAAGTAAATCTACGAATTTAAAGTGTGAAATCGGTGGATATAATGGAAGAGCATTAAAGGCTAACGACGAATTGGGATTTGTAAATCCTGTAAGCAAACTAACTGGGATGAAGCAGAGATTCATTGAAAAATCAGTTGGTGAAGTTGGAAAGGTAAGGAATGTACGTGTTGTATTAGGACCCCAAGATGATTATTTTACTGAGCTTGGATTACATACCTTTGAGAATGAAATTTATAAACTGAGTAATGATTCAAATCGTATGGCTTGTAAGTTGGTTGGGCCTACGATTGAAGGAAAGCAGATGATGGATATTATATCTGACGGAATTTCGCTTGGAGCAATACAGGTATCTTCAAACGGACTGCCAATTATTATGTTATCAGACAGACAAACCACGGGCGGCTATGCCAAGATTGCGAATGTGATATCAATTGATATACCCGTTTTGGCACAATGTAAACCGGGAGATGAGATAACTTTTAAGGTTATATCCTTAAAAGAAGCACAAAAGCTCTATAAAAAGTATGTTAAAACAAGAAATAAATTTCAGAATAAAATGATACGACTATAGGATATGATCAGGAAAGACCTTGAAGATATTTTGATGGGAGGTAAACATGGATTATAGAGACAGTATCCCTACTAAAGTAAGAGAATTAATTCGTAGGGGAGAAATCACATCACCTACTCCGGGAATGTGTGGCGGATATGCGCAGGCTAATCTGGTTATATTACCCAAGGAATTTGCATACGATTTTCTATTATTTGCTCAACGAAACCCCAAGTCATGCCCCATTTTGGAGGTGTTGGACGAAGGAGAAAGATTAGTAAGAATCATGGCATCTAATTCTGACATTGCCACAGATATTCCAAAATACCGCGTCTATGAATATGGCAAACTAACTGGTGAATATTCTGATGTTTCTACATTTTGGAGAAGTGATTTTGTCACCTTTTTGATTGGTTGCAGTTTTTCTTTTGAAGAAGAATTACTCCAATCCGGTATTACAGTAAGACATATCGAGGAACAATGCAATGTTCCGATGTATATGACGAATATTCCATGTGAAAAGGCAGGTATCTTCTCGGGGAATATGGTAGTAAGTATGAGACCGATTCCATATGAGGATATACCGAAAGCAGTATCCGTAACCGCTGCTATGCCTAGAGTGCACGGAGCACCGATACATATAGGAGATCCTGCTTATATCGGAATATTAGATGTTAATAAACCGGATTTTGGTGATAGAGTAACGATAAAAGAGGGAGAAGTTCCTGTGTTTTGGCCCTGTGGTGTGACACCTCAGGCAGCACTCATGGCATCTAAACCCCCATTTGCGATTACGCATGCACCGGGGCATATGTTTATAACTGATGTAAAAAATGTTGAGCTTAAGCTTTAGTTGTTAGATCATTTAATTGAACTGCCGTAGGCAGTATGGAGGCCACATGTATCAAATTGATTTAAATTGTGATTTGGGTGAAAGTTTTGGAAGATATACATTAGGGATGGATGAGGAAGTGATTCCATTTATCTCTTCTGCTAATATAGCCTGTGGTTATCATGCCTCAGATCCATTAATTATGGAAAAGACAGTAAAGCTTTGTAAGACAAATGGGGTGCATATCGGTGCGCACACCGGGTTTCCTGATTTACTTGGATTCGGCAGAAGAAATATGAACTTATCAGGGCAGGAAGCGAAAACCTATACCATGTACCAGATAGGTGCATTAAATGCTTTTTGTCAGGCAGCAGGGGTACCCCTTAGTCATGTAAAGCCACATGGTGCATTTTATAACATGGCTGCGAAAGATTACGACTTGGCTTGTTCCATCTGTGAGGGAATAGCACTGGTTGATCCCACAATAATGCTGTTAGGACTTAGTAACAGTCAGATGGAAAAGGCTGCAAAGACGGTAGGATTAGCCTTTAAGCAGGAGGTATTTGCTGATAGAGCCTACGAAGAGGATGGTAGTTTGGTTGCCAGAACGAAGCCGGGAGCAATGATCGAGGATGAGGATGTTGCAATAAGCAGGGTCATAGCTATGGTTAAATATGGTAAGGTTACTGCGATCAGTGGTAAGGAGATACCTCTTCAGGCAGATTCCGTATGTGTACATGGTGATGGTGCTAAGGCACTAGAATTTGTAAAAAAGATACGTCATGCATTAGAGGAAGAAAAAATCGAGGTAAAACCTTTATAAACATGCTTGATAACATTTCTAAAATATGCTATATTTGTATGGATGAGAAAAATATATATGACATTAAAAGGGAGTAGCTGCCTTTCTTATAGGTGATAAAGTCAACATACTGGTCATAGACCTGGCTTTATCGTGACTGATTTCAGTCAAGTGAGACTTTTAACACAACGAATATATTACTTATTATCTTTTTTGAGAAAAGGTAATGAGCAATGTATTTCTTGTGTTAGAGGTCTTTTTTTGTACTGAAATTGTTACTAGCATATGAGGGATAAGATTTCTTCCGAAAAAATTAAAGGAGGTTATTATAATGTCGGATTTTCTAACTGCATTACTATTTGTTGTTGTTGCTGAAATGGGGGACAAGACCCAGCTGTTAGCAATGGCTATGGCAAGTAAGTATAAGGCAAGTAAGGTTATGGTTGGAGTTTTAATTGCAACAATTTTCAATCATGCGCTTGCGGTAGGAGTGGGTAGTTATCTCAATACTTTCATACCACCGGATGCAATTAAAATTGTGGCTGCGATATCTTTTCTGCTATTCGGTTTATGGACGTTAAGAGGGGATAAATTGGATGAGGATAAGAAAAAGAAATCAAAATTTGGGCCAATCGTAACAGTAGCGATTGCTTTCTTCATAGCAGAAATGGGTGATAAGACGCAATTGATGACGATATCTATTGCGGCAAAAAGCCACCTCCCACTCTTTGTATTAATGGGAACCACGGTTGGTATGTTAATCGCAGACGGAATTGGAATCTTAGGTGGAGCTTGGATGGCAAAACATGTCCCAGAAAAATATATTAAGTGGGGTGCTGGTATTATCTTTCTATTCTTCGGTGTTATTACTCTTTATGAAGCAGTTCCTGCTTGGATGCACAATCCGATTTATATAGTATTATTTATGTTTCTACTAGCACTTGGTATCTATCTTGTCGGGATAAAATTCGCATATAATGATTCATATGGTCAAACAGAGTTATCTGAAGATATTGAATAAAGTTTTAGATGTTTAGTGGAAGGGGATTTACAGAATAAATAATTATTAAGTAAGATGTCAATTACCTTTATAGACTGAAAAATAGTTTATAAGGCAAATAACAGTACTAGTATCAATTATTTGTTTTGTAGAATCCCCTTCTTACGTTTTTATATTAAATATTTATTTGCAATTACTTGTTTGATAAATTTACATACTAGTTAAGAGGATGATTAAGGCAACAATGACAGCACTAGTAAACATTATAGAAAGTAGTATCATACATTGAATTCTAGCGGTGATATACCTACAGATTCTTGCCCACCATTTCCATGTAGGAGTATCACATGGTTCTTCAGGATTGCACGGATCACAAGGCCATAAACCACACCAATAAGGACATGTGGTGGTAGTCGGACAATGAGTTGTGGTTGGACAATGTGTTGTTGTAGTGGTGGTAGTTGGACAATGTGTTGTCGTAGTGGTAGTAGTTGGACAATGCGTCGTCGTAGTGGTGGTAGTCGGACAATGAGTCGTAGTGGTGGTAGT
>JAEVYT010000006.1 GCA_023392615.1 Bacillota bacterium
AAAGCTGAATAAAGTCATTCACTGTTTTTTCTACTTCAGCTTTGATATTCTGGAAAATATTCTTACTTTTATATCCTAAATAATAAATAAAAACAGCAGCATGACTTATTATATTTACACACAAGCCTATGATAGATACTTCCGAAAATCTGATTATTATAAAAGGTCAAATCAAGACTCCTGAAATAGAAAGTTGCCAAAATCATAATGGCAACTATAAGGTAGTATTCCGGAATGTTCCCAGTGCGTATACTTACAAAGAAGAAAATGTCCTTTGGCTGACTGATCCGGACAAACCGGACCCCAATAATTATCAAATAATCAGTAAAGGGAGAACTTTATCAAACATCAAAGCCTTATCTATTTTTAAGGCCGGATCACACAACTATTGGCACATTCGTTTTCTGAATGGTAAAGAGTATGATTACAGAGAAAAGGACTTAGAAATTATCGAATCATGCTTGGGAGAGAGTCGTTCGAAAAGTATATTCGAATATTTGAAGAAAGTTGCCGATGCGAACGAATTGAAAGCTGATGACGGAACGAAGCTATTGGCAAAACAATATGAAAAGATTCATTTCATCGCAAACAACAGAGCTATTGCTGTATATCTGAATCCTCAAAAATATAAAATGCAGACCCGGACTGCCTCAACCTTGATTTTTCCTTTCGGTTGTAATGCAAGCCAGCAAAAAGCAGTCCAGGCAGCTTTTGAGAATCAAATCAGTGTTGTGCAAGGACCTCCGGGAACTGGAAAGACCCAAACGATTCTGAACATCATTGCCAATATCCTTGTGCGTGGTAAGACTGTTCAGGTAGTATCTAATAATAACTCCGCCATTGTCAATGTACTTGAGAAGTTATCCAAATACGATATGGGATTCATTGTTGCATTGCTTGGCAGCACAGCTAACAAAGAGAAATTCATCGAGACTCAAGAAGAGGAAAAACAATATCCGGAGCACTTTGAGTCATGGCATGATACGGATGTCGACCAACCTCAATTTCTCAATCAGATACATCATCAGACAGAAGAACTAAAAAGCATATTTTACAAACAGGAACGCCTTGCCATGGCAAGACAGGAAATACAAGCTTTAAAAATAGAGTGGCAACATTATCTGCAAGAGTTCGGAACAAAAGAATTTACTCTCCAACAACGGAAAAATTCCAGTTCGGCAGACCTTCTGAATTTATGGAATGAATGTCAGCAATTTGCAGAAAAAGAACAATCATCAAGTCCTCGGGGAATAGCAGCTTTTATTCAACGGTTGAAATGGTTATTCTTTAAATTCAGGAGCAAAACGATTTGTAAAATCCCTGATAAAGGTTTCTATAAACGGGAGATGAGTTTGATTATCGCCGACTTCCAAATCTTATTCTACCAAACAAAGTACGCAGAACTGGAAGTCGAAATAGACACATTAGAAAAGGAGCTTGCCAACAAAGATGCAGCAGAAATGGCTAGACAAATGACCGATACATCAATGAAATATCTAAGGAATCAGTTATTTCATACCTATGGCAATAATCATGACAAGCCCATCTTTACGCTCCCTGATCTAAGAAATAATTGGCGAGAGGTACAAAAAGAATACCCTATTATATTAAGTACGACCTTTTCATCATTAAGCAGTCTGCAACGAGATGCCGTATATGATTATATCATTATGGACGAAGCGTCACAGGTTTCCGTTGAAACCGGAGCTTTAGCCTTGTCATGTGCTAAAAATGCAATCATTGTCGGTGACACCATGCAACTTCCCAATGTAGTCACGGAAGAAAATAAGGAAAAGCTAAACTTTATCGCTAATGCCTGCCTGATTAAGCCGGAATATGATTGTGCCAATATGAGTTTTCTGCAATCCGTCTGCAAAGTTATTCCGAATGTACCACAGACCTTGTTACGGGAACATTATCGATGCCATCCCCGAATCATCAACTTCTGTAATCAGAAATTTTATGGTGGAGATCTTGTCATCATGACACGTGATAAAGGAGAAGAGGATGTCATTTGTGCCATACGGACAGCCAAAGGTAACCACTCCCGCAGCCACATGAATCAACGGGAAATAGATGTTATCAAAGAGGAAGTACTACCGAATCTATCTTATGAAACAGATGAAATTGGCGTCATAGCTCCATATAACAAACAAGTAGATGCAGTAAAATCCGCACTTGAAGAGGATATTGATGTCGCAACAGTCCATAAATTTCAGGGAAGAGAAAAGGAGGCTATCATTATGACCACTGTCGACGATATCATCACTTCCTTTTCCGACGATCCCAACCTGCTCAATGTTGCTGTTTCGCGGGCTAAGTCACAATTCTATTTAGTCGTATCGGGAAACGAACAACCCAAAGACTGCAATATCAGCGATTTGATTGCTTATATCGAATATAACAATGGCATTGTTTCCACCAGTAAGATTCATTCTATATTCGATTATCTATATGAGCAATATACAGATGCTCGAATTGCCTATTTGAAGAAGCACAAGAAAATATCCGAATACGATTCCGAGAATCTTACATTTGCATTACTTGAAGATATCCTGAAAGAAAATATCAATATGCGTCATTTGAATATCATTTGCCATTTACCACTCTATATGTTGATTCAGGATTATTCTCTATTGAATGAAGAGGAAAGCAAATATGCTGCAAATATAAATACTCATATTGATTTTC
>JAEVYT010000005.1 GCA_023392615.1 Bacillota bacterium
TATATTACTGGTTAAGCATCCTGTTATCTTTACTGTTTTTAGGTTGTATCCAATGTCTTTCGACATCCGATACGGTTCGCGACACATCTTTCGATGCATCAATTGAAAATCTATAACGCGTCTGTTAAGACGCTATTTAAAGCCCATGTGAAGCTTCAATTTTTTAGAATTTTCAGGGTTGTTTCACTGTTCAATTATCAAGGTTCAATTCGTTGTGGCTACATCGTTTATGTTTCTTTCGTTTTCGCCGCCAACTTTTTTAGTTTATCACACTCGCTTCTGAATGTCAACCACTTTTTTATTTTTTATTTCATGTTTCATAATTTGTGGTCGCTCATCGGCGGTGGAGTTTTATTATACAATCCGACAAGAGATATGTCAAGCACTACTTTTAACTTTTTTCATGCCAATATATTACAGCACTTTCGATCATATTTTATTCGTTCGTCAACACCCTATCTACTTACTATAACTCCTTTCATCAAAGCCCATATTAGAGTATTAATATACTTTGCTTTATCCGCAATTGTGTAAAGGTTTCGACATATAACAAACACTTATATTCTTATATATCATAACCCGGGTAACTAATGTCATTAATAGAACACGACATTTGCTACCCGGGTTATGATAAGCTCAATGTTTAATAGAATACCCCTATCCCAAGATTTAATAAACCAAATTCATAATCCATATTAAAAAAGCATTTTTGTGGCATTTAGTATAAACTTCATCAAGTAATTATAATTATATAGTATGCTTAAGAATTCATTTTCCCCTATCATAGCCATTGCCTTTTGTCCTAACGAGCTACTACTAAATACCGTTAGCAGTGTAAAGAGTACCCAAACCAGAATTAGTCCATGAACTAAACCGGCGACAAGTCCTGCCGTCTTATTAATCTGGTGAAGTAACGGTAGTTTACTCACAATGTCCAGAGCTATACTTAGAATCCATAATAGTATAAGTAATAATATAAAGGTTAATGAGAACGCTAATGCATTGATTACAATTCCGGTTAAATATCCTTTTAGATAATCTTTAAATGATTTTACAGCCAAATGCTTGTATACCTGCGCGTTATTATTTTCAATCAAAGAATTTTTAAGTGATTTTGGTAAAGTCATCCCTTCAATCAGGGCTACTTGTTTGCTCTTATCCAACCCTTTATCAATTTCCGGCAATACCTTTTCTACTTTTGTTGAAACTGCATTATAGATCATATCATTTCCCCTCATATAATCATTTACATGGGGACTAAGCCAAGCAGATAGTAATAATGCGATTATCATAGAACAAAGCGAGAAGATAGTCTTTATAAGACCCGCTTTCATTCCAATAAATGCATTTATCACCAATATTGCTATTACTATTATCAACAACCAATTCATATTATTCCCTACACCTTTCATGCCCGTTATATGTAATACTTCCATTGATTAATCCAGCCTTACTATTGATATTTTTGTTTCACTGAGTAGATAGTAATGATTCATATCGATCGGATATACTCCCGATATATCTCCGTCAAATGTATGCTTGAACTTATTTTTACCATTTCTTCTGATAATATTGCAAGTGCGACTATCGTAAAATATCACTTCATCATGAATCATATATAACTTTTTATAATCTAGTTTGATTTGTTTATTGAGTACTTGTTTTCCACTAAGGTTATACAACAAGAGCTTCATATCCGATTTACTATCTGGCTCTGTCACAATTCCTGTATACTCTTTATTATGGAAGATACTTTTAATCTTTGACTTCGTTTCT
Source organism: Bacillota bacterium (assembly GCA_023392615.1). Lineage (GTDB taxonomy): Bacteria > Bacillota > Clostridia > Lachnospirales > Lachnospiraceae > Mobilitalea. The sequence goes on from JAEVYT010000005.1 coordinate 1,777, forward strand.
ACCTTTTTAACTAACTTGGGAATTTCTTTCATAGCATAGATCTCAAATCCATTATTCTTGTATATTCCTACTGTATTATTCCCTATAAATTCTACACGAGAAGCAATGGTTCCTTTATTGCTATTAAATCCACCCACCATACGATTCGTATAATTCTTACCAACTTCACCAAAGTTAAAAAATCCTACTCTACTAAATACATCATTACCAGAAATAGCAAGAAAGGATACTACTATCTTCTTTGCATCATCGGATAACGAGAAATCCACCGGGTAGCCTGTATCCTTATCCTTGACACTCGTTTTGATTTTAGCAAGTTCACGACCTTCTATGCTATATAATTTGATATAATTATTATCCCCCTCCTCCATCAGGGCTCCAACCACACCTTGATTTCCGACTTCGACTTTAATAATACTGTACTCGGTAGAATATTGTCCCACGGAACCCTTAGCATTAAAAACACGAACCTGCTTATTTCCACGATCTGCTATAACAATGTACTTATCACAAACATTTGCTACCGGGTCTGACATGTTATAGGAGCTATTCCACTGCACTTTACCGTCACGATTGTAGGCTATCGCACCATTCTTACCATATTTGACGATATAACTTCCATAGTTCAAATATCCTACTGTTGTTTCACCCTTAACCTGTATAGATTTCACTACCTTATAATTATGATAATTTCGATTGTATATACTCCACGTCACTATGATGCCGATTATCACCACCACTACCAACAGGATAAGTATCAGCAAATTTCTGGTTCTTTTATAATGTCTTTTACGACTGGCATATCCTCTGACGGACTTGTCCTCATTTTCTCTCTCCATAGTAATCTCCCATAGCCAATTTCATGAATGTATTATAACAAATTTCCAATATAATGACACTAGTTTTTTCTTAATATAATTCAGAATGACTAATATGCTCAAAAAGATAAGGCTTTTGCGACATTGCAAAAGCCCAATTATTATATCACTTAAACGAAAGCGCTACACCATTGTTTTCATTTCGATTAAGGGACGATCAATTTTTGTCCGATCTTAATGTGATCCTGATCGGTAATACCGTTTAACTCCATTATTTTTTTTACTTTCGTATATGTATTATATAATTTATGACTGATATCCGCTAAGGTGTCGCCTTCTTTTACTGTATAGTATTTCAGCTGCGGTTTTGAAGTCTGGGTAGACTTGGGTTTGTTAGTGGAGCTATTTTTTGTGGTAGAGTTATTGGCTGTTTTGGTATCGTTCTTCTTAATTGGATTAACATTTCCTGGTTCCACTTCAACATCCAACCCATCCCCGTCACTAGACGTTTGGTTATTATCTGAATTTTTCACTGGCTTATCCGTTGCTTTTGGTGTAACCGTTTTATCCGGTGACGTTTTATCATTATCTTTTTTGTCAGAATTCTTCACATCTTCCTTGTCATCTGCGGCTCCCTGATAATTCTGCATATTGTGAGTTAGTGTATCTAGCGTATTCTGCATATTCTTCATCTGATCAAAACCACGCAACATCGTAGCCCCTACAATCAGAACAATAATCGCAAGCAACGTTCCTGCCGCATACATCAATCGAGCTACATTCTTACTACTAACCTCCTCTTTTTGTTCGGTGTTCCTTTGTATTGTGGTACGTATCTCCCTGGATACTCTATCATCGTATTCCGCCTCTATGCTTACCGGCTTCTTATGGTCTATGATGTAGGATTGCATCTCATCATTCTTCTCATAATATATGTAATAACCTTCCTGTTTGTTCAGGCGATTATTCTCATAGCTCAAAAATGTCTCTTCTTTTTCCAAAGAATCATAGGCAAGTAAAATCTTATCCTTCCCCCCGAAGTTATTCAAATGATTCCGTAAAATCTTCTCTTCCTCTTCTAGTAAATATCCTGGTCCTCCAATAAACCAACCAACAATCTCACAATCTACAAAATACTGCTTAATGTCCTCATATATCGCTGTCCAAGTATCATTCGTAAATACTATCTCATTGTCAGCTCCGACATCATTCACTTTTACTGCTCCGGATATGAATATGTTTCTACTGCTATCTGTTCTGACACACTGACCAACCAATACTGCGATATTTAGCCCAGCGTATTCCTCTCCGGACAGTTGTTTCACGTAAGTCATAACGTAATCTTCGATATATATCTTTTTAAAACCATTTCCTTTACCCACTTGTCTTATGTTCTTTGGCATCTTTAGGGAAGACTGCGTCTTACCAATTCTATCTGAATCTGAATTATTATTGCTATAAATTGTCTCAATCAAAATTCTCACTCCTATTCCATACATAATTTCGTACTTTCTGAAATATAATTTATCATAGCATATTTAGGACATGCTTTTTGTCACATCACGCTTACCCCAGAATATAACTTTTCATCATGATTCTACTTAATAAAAGAGTAAATCACCATATCGGTTGTTTTTTTCTAACCGGATTGATGACAAACAACGAAAAATGAATAAAAAATGCAACAAATATCCCAAGTTATCTGGTTTTCCGTGTCTATTACATAAAACATTTGGTAATACTTAACTTAACAAACAATGAAATCTATTTTGTTATTACGAAACGATATGCCCGTACAAAACGGGCAAGTGGAGGTAGAATGAGCATTTTTTTCAAAAGCAAAAGCAGTGTATCATACTTTAACTCTTCCGATAAAAATATTGCATTTGATCTTGGCAAAATGTTATCCGATTTGTTGAGAGAGCAATTTCTTCTAAATAAGTCAATTATCTTTTTATGTATCGGTTCTGACAGAGCTACCGGAGACTGTCTTGGCCCTATCATCGGATACAAACTAACAAAATATCGCAAGCATAAAAACATATTTATCTATGGTACTCTGGAGGAGCCGGTTCATGCGAAAAATCTGAAGGAAACAATCCAGAAAATCTACCAGAAGCATGACGATGCATATATCATTGCCATCGATGCGTCGCTTGGAAAATCGAATCACATTGGATATATCACCATCGGTGAGGGTCCATTAAAGCCAGGCGCCGGAGTGGATAAGGATCTTCCGGAAGTAGGAGATATCTTTATTACTGGTATCGTAAACTTCTCAGGAGACTTCGATAATATGCTCTTGCAGACCACCCGTTTAAATGTAGTGATGTCCATGGCAGATCAAATCTGTCTTGCTATCAATTATTGCTTTAGCAAGCTGCGCGTATTGACGTTGCAATAAGTCATCAAGCCTTACCTTATGAACGTCAATTCAATAATATTATGTGAATTGGATGTGTACTATAAAACATATTTCATTGCAACACGCTCTCGCTTGGATGAAGTACGTAGTGGTGCATAAGGTTGCAAAACACGCAACCTAAGTACCAACGACTTCATACAGTTGCAAATGAAAAGATGTTTTATAGCACACATCCAACTTTAGTTTTATGAGAATTGACTGCCTTAGCGATTTGGGAGGCTGTGATAACTTTTCTACACCTTCAAAACGTCTAGACTTAAGCCATAAAAAGAGGGTATCAGTAAAGTCGCAAATGCTAACTTTACTGATACCCTCTTTTTATGTTATAACACTTCTAAATATGCATATTAATAATATTTTTTCTTCGCAACTGGTTTCTTCTCTTCAAAGATAACCGTGTTGCCTTTTCTCTTCTTCCACATAACCCAAAGCGGTCCAGCGATACAGATCGTGGAATAACAACCACTGATAGAACCTACTGCCATAGGAAGTGCGAATGCTTTGATTGAGTCAATGTTATTCAAATGTGCAATGATATACACCATACTAACACTGATCATAACTGCTACGTTTGTATTGACAGATCGCATCATGGACTGAGTGATTGACAAGTCCGTGATTTTCTCGATTGATTCTCCCACCAAAGCTTTGCTGTTCTCTCTGATACGGTCATATATTACGATAGTATCATTGATGGAATAACCGAGAATACTCAACGCCACGGCGATAAAGGAGTCTCCAATCGGTATCTTGAATACAACGCACGTGAAAAATACCACAAATACGTCATGCACGAGTGCCACCAACGCCATTACACCGGCGGAGAGACCACCCATCATTTTAAAACGAACCCATACATATAAAACGATAAATAGTGCAGCCAGCAATACTGCCTGAATACCATTTCTAAAGAATTTATCACCAAAGAATTTCTCAACCATTTGTGTTTCTTTTAACACCAGTTTATTCTCCGGGAACTTCTCTGTTAACGATGCATTGAGAGCATCCTGATCCTTCGCATCCAAACCGTATTTACCGGCTAAGTTAAAGACTATCTGCTTCTCACCGCTAGTGTAGTCCTTGGTAAGACTTGGTGATACACTTCTATTTAACTGTTTTGCTACAAAATCAGAGGCTGCATTCTCATCAATCTTACCTTCGTAAGTATACTTGAGCATTGCACCGCCCTTAAACTGTATATCCAACTGCACTCCTTCAAAGATAGCAAACAATGTACCAATTGCCATAATTGTCAGTGAGATAGTGAAGTAGATCCAGCGTTTACTAAAAAACGGAATTATCTTATTATTACTCTTCATAAGTCACCCTCCTTGACCAGCAGGTATAAAGTGCCGGCTTCTGTAAAAACTTAAATGAATGCAAGGAGAATACCATCAAACGAGATGCGGTTACACCTGCAATGAAGTTGAATACAATACCGGTAAATAATGAATAACCAAAGGACAATAATGATCCTGTACCCATAAACATCATGATAAATGCAACGATTAATACGGTGATATTACCATCAAAGATTGAGGAGAAGGAGTTAGAGAAACCGGACTTAATCGCGGAAGCCGTACTCTTTCCAGCCTTAATCTCTTCACTGATTCTCTCAGAAGCAATAACGTTCGCATCGACACCCATACCGATGGATAGGATAATACCGGCAATACCTTGCAAGGTCAATGTCATCTGAGGAACAGAGATGGAGAGCAACTGTCCAGACATCTGAATAATCAGAGAGATAACAGCTACCAGACCAGGTAAACGGTAATAGAATATCAATAGTACGCTGATGATACAGAATGCGATAATACCTGCTTGTACCATTACATTTAATGCACCTGCACCAAGCTGAGGGCTGATGGAGGAGTAATTCTTTGCTGTCATGGAGAAAGGAAGTGCACCTGCATTAATCTTCTCTGCTAATGCCTTCGCTGCTTTATAATTCTCCATACCTTCAATTACGCAAGAGCCATCACTGATTACAGACCTAATTGTTGCAGATTGAATCATATTATCATCCATGTAGATGTCCATCTCTTTGTTCAGATACTCAGTGCTGACTTTTTTAAGAAGCTCACTACCCTTAGAATCGAAAGTCAAACTTACCATGTAACCACCGTTCTGCTTATCCATAACCGGAGCAGCCTTTGTTACACGAGCACCATCAATCAAGAGCTCTTTTTTATCATTTGTGAACTTCAGCTGTGCTGTTTCACCTAATTCTCTAATCGCTTTTGCAGGATCGAAATCCTTCTCTCCTGTTTTCCACGGGAAACGAACGATTACAAATCCGTGCTCCTTGTCAATTGTTATTTCACGATCCAAGATGTTCTTCTGATCAAGACGCACCTCTATGATGGAACGTGCTGATTCTAATTCCGCTGGGGTTGGTTTACGATTAAGTCCTACCGGCTGGAATGCTGCATTAACACCACCACGGATGTCTGTACCAAAACGCATATCCGGAGCTCCGAGAATCTTAAAATTGGAATCACCCATTTTAATATTAACTCCGAAAATAGCCGAATATGACATAAGTAATGCAATCACTAAAACTATAAAAAATACTGGCTTAGTTTTTTTCATATTCTTATCCTTTCATATTTTATAATTTATCTTTTAAATTATAGTCGGTGGAGCATGTCCACCTAACGATATGGACATCAGTGGGATATGGCGATCCGTTGGTTTCTTGAAACATCTTCGATAAGACAACAGAACGCAATAACCGGCCAGCAATAAAGCCACTATATATAAACCTTTAAATATTAATTGTCGATCTTGCCCCATCTTCGTATATTGGGCTAAGGAGGCGTTCCCTTCAATTAATATATCATTTAGGTTATAGAACGATGTTATTAAGGAAAGCTTACTTACCGGTGTCATAGAAGTGGGCTCCGGCTTCAACTCATTTGATCGGACTGTGCTGTACTCTGTGGTACGCCCTAACTCGTTCATCGCAGGGGTGAGTATTAAATAAGACAAAAAAATAAAGCATAACAAAATTATGAAAGTTTGTTGCTTTTTCTTCCATTTCAACATTCTTACTCACGCTCCTCTCCGAGTTTTATCGTACCTTATTAATTTAACATAAATTGCTGTTTTTGTATACCAAAATATATCAATACTGGATAAGTCCATCTACAAATATAAGGGTATCCATCACGTAGAATTCTCCCCTGTTATTTTAACTTACATCGAACGCAAAATCTGCCGCTTCGAATCCTAACTCCGCATCGTTCACAGGTAAACCATGCATCACCGGATTCTTCTGAGAATTCCAATCGTTCTTCTCTAATCCAATCCAGAATTTTTGACGGTGTAACCCCATATTCTTCGGATATTTGCGCAATAGTGGCTCCCGGATGAGTCATAACATATTCTTTTATCGTGTCAAATTCTTCTTCATCTTCTAGAATTCTTGGTTTTACATCGGGAACAGTATTCGTCATGGCAGACCCTTGCTTGTTTTCCCATACAACCCTGGAACATTCAGGACATAATTCCGGCCCAAACATATATTTAAATAATCTTCTACAATTTTTACAAACTTTAACCTCCATGTTCCACTCCTTTCTACGACTCATACCTAAACATATTAAATTTAATTCGAGCGCCAAAAGATCTGATACATAATTATTATAACATTCCTGATAATACTTGGCAAAATATTAATAAATGGCTGTTACATATTTACTAAGTAACAGCCATTCAAAGCTACTTACTATTTAGTTGGTTTTTTTCGGTGGTTGAACAGGTGGCATCTTGGGAATTGTCGCCTGCGGAGGTATATTAATCGATTTTTGCCTTTCTTCCCAAGTGTTAGCAGCTTTTACTGATTTTAAAGCTCTCACAATGAACCCTCCTTGTTATATTAAAAATCGTTTTTAAAGTAATCGTCTTTCTTTATATCTGCTATATGTGCCAGACGTATATTAGCCGGAATACTATCCCCTTTTAAACTATTCGTCTCTATGTCACTCCATTTTTTCTCATATTGGTAATACAAATCGTTTATCTCCTGTTCCGTCATTGAACCATTCGCCACATAAAACCATTTTGATTCTATCTCGTCACAAAGCAAGGTCATCTGATTTATCATCCCGTGTATTATTTCAATCCTTTTCTCATAAGAAAGAAGGGGTTTTACCGCAGTAATAACCTGGGATACCGCAATAATACCTGCCCACACAACAGGGAACTCCTTCCACACAGCCCATGCAGCAACTGCTCCCGAGGAGGTGATTGCGAGTAATATATTGATTGCCCTCTGTATCCAAATACATTGATTATAATATTCATTAATATATATTAAGCGGTATCGCTTATCCGTTAACTTTTTCCAATAACGTTCCTGCATAATGCTCCTCCTTTCTACTCCAATATATTCACCAAAAATCGATATCGTTCGTCAGTTAGTGAATATCCTGTATAACATAGATAAGGTTATTCAAATGATGTACTAAAAAATGCGTTTTGCCATAGGCAGATAAATGCAATACGTATGTATGCGTTTCGCGTCGTGTGCGCATCCTTCGTTGAGTGATTATAGTGTATAGGATTCAAAAGCTTTATAACTTTACAATAACAAGGTATTTCCTATAGAACAAAAAAGCACGCCATATATGCGTGCTTTTTTTGATACCAAAATTAAATTATTATTGTTATTAATATCTAATAGAGCAATATGTAAAGGGGCTGACACACCGAGAAATACAACATCTAAAAAGGGTGAATGATTTCTCGGTGTGTCAGCCCGATCATACCTATATCTGTTTTCTAACTATTTTGTATTCGTCTTGGAATTGATAATGCGGACAGCTAAATTGGCTGTAGCTTAAGAATCTGCCCATATCATCCTCATCGAGATTGACTTGACATTCATAGCAATCATATTCCTCGTCATACACATAATTCATGCAGCTGTCACAGCTTGTTATACCTGCCATATCATACTCCTATCACAGTTCCACTCTACCTTCAAATGCTCGAAGCAACGTAACCTCGTCTATGTATTCGAGGTCTCCGCCCACCGGAATACCGCTGGCAATTCGGCTCACCTTGATGCCTGCCGGTTTGATCAGCTTACTTAAGTACATCGCTGTTGCTTCACCTTCTAAACTCGAGTTGGTAGCGATAATCACTTCATCAACATCGCCTTGAAGACGCAGCATCAGCTCTTTAAGCTTGATATCCGCAGGCCCAATGCCAAGCATCGGAGAGATTGCCCCGTGCAGAACATGGTATACTCCGTCAAACTTGCCGGTTTTTTCATAAGCCGCCAGATCTCTCGGATTCTCAACTACCATAATAAGCTTTTTATTTCTGGTAGGAGATGAACAAATCGGACAAAGCTCTTTATCCGTAAGGGTCAAACATTCCTTACAATACTGGATATTCTTCTTCGCCTCTACGATTGAATCCGCAAGGCTACCCACCTGTTCCTCTGACATATTGATGATATGAAACGCGAGTCTTTGCGCTGTCTTCGCTCCAACTCCCGGAAGTCTTGATAATTCCTCTATTAACTTGGTTATTTGCCTGCTATAGTAATCCATTAGAAAGGAAAGCCTCCAAGACCGTTAAGTCCACCTGTGATTTGACCCATAACAGAAGAGGATTCCTCTTCCATTTTACGAAGTGCTTCATTTGCTGCTGCCACAATTAGATCCTCTAACATCTCGATATCGTCCGGATCAACTACTTCTTGAGAAAGTTTCACAGCTACGATTTCTTTTTTACCGGATACCTTAACAGTAACCGCACCGCCACCAGCTGTTGCCTCATATTCCTTATCTTCAAGCTCCTTGGTCTTATCCTCCATCTGCTTTTGCATTCTCTGAGCCTGTTTCATTAAATTACCCATATTCCCCGGAACGCCTCCGCCCGGAAATCCACCTCTTTTAGCCATATTCTTAAACTCCTTTCAAATCGTTACATTTAATTTTATATTCCTATTATAATAATACAACTATATTGTTTATTGTATCCTTATTTTATTAGAATCGTAAGAAAATATTACTCGTACTCAATTGGTACCTTAATAATCTTAGATAAGTCAGGAACCTCGTTCATCTTATCTTTGTTGCGATCAAGATATCTGGTGTTGATCTGAACCTTCTTTTGAATCAGTTGACTAATAGTATCCTTAATCAACTGCATGTGATTTTCTCGATCTAACATATCCTTATCATAAGGATCTTTGACAACCAGCAACAATGCATTGCCATCCACACTAAGTGTTACGCTGTTTAGGATTATCCCTAGCGATGGAGATTTCTTTGAAATCTGTGTTACGATATTCCTCCACTTGGTCGCCGCTTCCTTCACATCCTCCGGAACTGCATCCGGTAAAATGGTTGGTGGTGCCTCCTCTACCTGTGGCTCCTGCTCCGTGGTTGAAGCACTTGCAGCCTGTGTAACATTCGCGCTAACTACCACGCCTTTCTCAAGCTTTTCCTCCAGTAGGCGTAGACGTGCATTCACTGCTTCCAGGTTCTGTTCCATCTCCGGCTTACATAGCTTAATCAGTGCAATTTCTACCATAACTTTCTTTCTAGTAGCATATCGTACCTGATTGGATAGCTCAGAAAATATTCTGATGTACCGTATTAGTGACTGTTCGTCAATCCGGTTTGCCTCCTGCTTTAACACCTCAAGATTCTCAGTCGAGATCTCAAATACAACCTCCGATACATCTGCAGTTGTCTTGATTAGCAAAAGATTTCTCATATACCAGATAAAATCTATCGTAAATTGTCCCAGCTCTCGCCCGAGATTTTCAATCTCTTCTAACAACTTTATACATGCTGCAACGTCCTGTGAGCGGATAAACCCAAGTAGTCTTGCATACACCTGCGTATCCACAGCACCCAGTACCTCTAACACATTATCATAAGTTAATTTCTTCCCCAGATAAAATGAGATACACTGATCCAGCAAGCTTAAGGCATCACGCATGGAACCGTCCGCCACTCTTGCGACATAGCGAAGTGCCTTCTCCTCTGCCTCAATATTCTCCGTATTCATCAGCTCTACCAATCGATCGGTAATTGTATCGATTGTAATACGTCTGAAATCATATCTCTGACATCTTGATAGGATTGTAATTGGAATCTTATGAACCTCCGTTGTAGCCAGAATAAAGATAACATAAGACGGCGGCTCTTCAATTGTTTTAAGAAGTGCATTGAACGCTCCCGGCGATAACATATGAACCTCGTCTATAATATAAACTTTAAATCTACCTTCCGTCGGAGAATATCTTACTTCTTCCACAATCTCACGTACATTATCCACGCCATTGTTGGAGGCAGCGTCGATTTCGATCACATTCATAGAATTGCCTGTAGCGATACTCTTGCACATCTTGCATTCATTACAGGGATTTCCATCCACCGGGTGCTCGCAGTTAACAACCTTCGCCATCAATTTTGCAATCGTTGTCTTACCGGTTCCTCTGGTTCCACAGAACAGATAAGCATGTCCGATTCGATCGGCCTTAACCTGATTTTTTAATGTAGTTACTATATGTTCCTGTCCTTTCACATCCAAGAAATTGTCCGGACGGAACTTTCTATAAAGCGCCGTATATGACATAGGCTACTTCCTTTCTATCGTCTAGCGAATCTTGAAAAATTTAATTGTTCTTCAAAACGCTTATTTACCTTAATAAATAAATCCACCAAGTCCGGGTCATAATAGGTTCCCCGTCCTTCCCTAATCATTTCTACTGCTTTCTCATGGGAATATGCCTGTTTATAGATTCGGTCAGAGGTAAGTGCATCGTATACATCTGCTATCGTAAGCATTCTCGCATAAAATGGAATCTCCTCACCCTTTAAACAGTCTGGGTACCCGCTTCCGTCCCAGCGTTCATGATGATAATAAGCCATGTCCCTTGCCAGGTACAGCCATTTTGACCCTCCTGTCTCCAGAATAATCTTGTCAAATGCCTGCTTTCCAAGAGTAGTATGTGTCTTCATATGCTCAAACTCGTCATAATCAAGCGTTGTCTCTTTACGCAGAATACCATCCAGAATCCCTATCTTCCCAATATCGTGAAGCATGGCGGAACGCACCACATCATGATAGTCTTCCTCCGATATGATATCCTTATACCGTTCCTCCTGATAAGCCTCATTTAGAAGGATCTTAAAGTACTTCGTAGTATTCTTCAGATGATCTCCCGTATCCATATCCCTGCATTCCATAAGCTCTGCAAAGATAACTGAGATCTCCTCTTCATAGGTGTCCGCATAGTTTTTTCGCTTACGAAGATTGGCCAGTTGCATCAGGGTATTGACCCTATGAAGCAATAACTGAGGGGTAACTGGCATCGTCAAAAAATCATCCACACCATCCAAGAGCGCACGCTTCTCCACATCTTCCATCAATTCCTTCGCAAGAAATAGAATGGGTTTATGTTGTACCCGTGGAATTCTTCGTAGAATATCATAGGTACGGAATGCTTTAGTATCTCCTGCCTCAATCGTAAGCAAAAAAGCATCCACAGGGTTACTCTTAAAATATGGTAGAAGTTTATCATCCTCCGGTAGTGGCAGCACCTGATGATACTCCTTCAAAACATTCTCCGAAAACTGATATAATTCATCTTCAAAATGTGCTATGAATATATGCATCCATCCGCCACCCCCTTATAAAACAGATTTGGCTCACTTACGCGATATTATACCATAGCTCTGTTTTTAAAACAATGATTTGTGTTGTCTACTCATATCGGTATCCACGTTTAAAATGCTTTCACTTTAAAAGCATGTTAATTATTCTTGTCCTCATCACAGGTCGGTATGTTACACAAAACAAATATTAGTCAAAGGTTTTTTGAAAATGTTGATAATCCTTCTGGGTCTTCCACTCCCCGCCCCAGGTAAAACCTTTCTTAATAAATGCACGGTAAATAACGTCATCCTTCTTAATGTAATATGGATTATCCAGAGAACGATCCGCATACTTCATACCATTAACAGGAGTGATTACAGTTTTGCCATTATGCTCTCTTACATACGGATTATAGAGAGGATTTATATCAATCGCCAAACCATAACTGTGTAACGATATTTTCTTCGTCCCATCAATGTTACGATAATTGAAGGAGGAAGTATTGTTCGCTGCCATAGATTCATCATCGTCCGCATTGTAATTGTCCACAAGCTCGATCCGCTCAATCGGGTACTTCTTCTCATATAACTCCTGAAATATATCAACAATATCTGATGCTATCTTGCGATTTACAATCAATTCTCCCCTGTGAGATTGGTTATCAAAGCCCCAGTAGAGAACCGTGACATATCGAAGATCCTCCATGGGTACATCACATTTTTCTCCATACGATTTGCCCACTATTCTCATTTTCACTGAAGCCGGTATTATCTCATAGTAAAATTCAGCTTTCTTCTGATTCGATACCTCCATGGATTGCTCCTCCTTATTCCCATGAAATATTTGCTTTGTAGACTTTGTAATGGTAGGCGTTGGGGTAGAAATAGCCTTCACCGCTTTATTTATAGTGGGCGATAATGTAGTATTTCTCCCGTCTCTACTATCCTGTTTTGCCACAGTCTTATCCTTAGGTAAAAGGTTTAGAACAAGTAGGACCATAGCAAATAGAAATCCTATTGCAATAATCGTCTTACGCATAAGCCACCAAGTCTTTCTCCCTTCAGAATCCGGAGTATCTTAATCATCTTCTTCAATCACATGTATCTCCAGATAATCAAAATCAATCGCTTCTATAAAATTATCCTTGGTAAATCTTGTCTTATCATGTTTTCTAAAATCTTCTACAGTAACATTTAGCCAAATCGGCTTTGACAAATCATATGTATTGCAGATTTCATCTATGGCCATAAAAACCTTTTGAGTTCTACGAACATCCTTACTGTCATTACACACTACCATATCCTTAACCATGCGGTTATCCTTAAAAACTTTTGCCCATAAACGAAACATGTTCCTATCCTCTCTTCACGGTATACTTCACATCAAAAAGCATTGCCAATCCCTGTCTCGCAGTATATAATTATGCTGAAAGGTTTGTTAATAAAAATGGTTGATGTGCTTACACATTACTAGTATTATATATGTTCTGCACATTATTCGTCAACCAAGCAATCCATTGAAGATAGATGAGAAGGAGATGCTAATGGAGGGAAGCAAACGCAGGGAACAATTGATAAAAATAATAAAGGAGAATGGCGACCCCATCTCCGGAGGCGAGCTGTCCCGCATGCTTGGTGTTAGCCGCCAGGTAATTGTTCAGGATATCGCACTGCTGCGTGCAGCTGACATAAATATTATCGCTACCACGAGGGGATATCTACTGGTACAATCTGAATCCTCCATGGTCAAAAAGATATTTAAAGTAAAGCATACCAATGAGCAAATAGAGGATGAGTTATGCACCATCGTAGATAACGGGGGCAAGATACTGGATGTACTTGTAACGCATGAAATCTACGGAGATATCACTACTGCATTAATTATACGAAACAGGCAGGATGTTTATGATTTTGTAAAAAAGGTCCACGACAAAAAGATCATTCCCCTAAAGGAATTAACAGACGGTATCCACCGTCACACCGTAGAAGCGGAATCCCAGGAGATGATAGACCGAATCGAAAAAGCATTAAAGAAAAAAGGTTATCTGATGGAATCATAATAATAATTCGTATATCAAAAAACATATCTCTAAAGACATATATCAAAAGAAAAGCGAGTGGAACAATTCAAAAACCGAATTATTCTCACTCGCTTTTTATAAGCTTAATCTTTTAACAGCAACATAGGGTTAACAGGTTTAGAATTCTTCATAACCTCAAAGTATAAGTTGCTTCCTTCTACCACATAGTAGTTTGTTGGATTCGCAATCTTACCAATTACAGCACCCTTTTGAACAACATCGCCAACCTTTAAGGATACGCTCTTCTTATCAAGCTGTCCATAGGTAAGTGTGTACCCTGAGCCGATACCTACGGTAACAGTGTAACCGGTTTCATCATTCTTCGGTTCAATCTTCGTTACTACACCTCTAGCTGCGGATTTTACTTCCTTACCAACCTTTGCATCAATGATGATAGCAGGATTTACTTTATACTGCTTTAAGGTTGCATAAAATACGGTATGATCCATACTATAGTTCATAAGGACATTACCGCTTACCGGCCATACCAATCCATCCGAAGTCTTAAAGGTCAACTTTGCTAATTCTGCTTTGTAATCATTTTTCACATTATTACCTGATGTTTGAACAGCATTTCCTTTGGTGTCGCCAACCTGTGGTTTGTTTGTACCGGTCTTGCCCTCGTTATAACCCTCGAGCTCTGCTGCATCATTATTCACCGGCTGGTTTTCATTTGTAATAGGATTCTTTGTTTGATCATTTGTAGGTGCCTTTGTTACCGGCTTATTGTCAGCCACTTGACTATTATCATTCTTGGCTGTGTCCGAGTCGTTCAGATTGACATAATTCTGATCACTTTGTTTTGCTGACAACTGTGATCCGATGATGGCAACTGCCGCGATCGCAACTACACCGATAAACAATAACACATAATACCCTTTTCCCTTGAAAAACTCACTAAATTTGTTCTTCTTCACTGTAATCACCTCATCAATATTCTCTCTGTAAAAAATTTATTTATACGTTTTCCATACACCTAGTTGAATTATTTTCTTCCCCTAGCAATGCGTATGAGGTTACACTTCGTTTTTCCTCGGTTGGCTTTCCTTAGAAACAAAGTTGTAATTTACATACCTTATTATTTCCATTTAAACAAATTTTAGTCTCAGATAAATTACAATTTTGAATAAATTTGGTCGAATTGGGTTGACAATTTATGCCACTTGAGTAAAATTGAGTTATGCGGATATAGTTTAATGGCAGAACGCGAGCTTCCCAAGCTTGCAGTGCGGGTTCGATTCCCGTTATCCGCTGTAAAGAATAGAGGGTTATGGCACCGCCTAGGTGACATAACCCTCTATTCTTTTATGTAATAATATAAGTGAAGCTGGAAGAATAAAAATGCGAACCCTCTGGTGAGCAACTTTTATTCTTCTGAAGCCTTGCCATCTTTTTTGGGCAAGGCTTTTCCCGTGTATCCGCGAAGCTGTTGAACCATAATAATTGGACTATGCAAGAAAAAGCATGAGCCCACTGGCGAAATATCTTATTCTTGCGACGTCAAACTGCTTATAGTTTGACGTTTCGATTACCCGTTATCCGCGTACTGTTTTAACTGTAAGAATTGGGAATCGTAAAAAAGAAACGTATATTTAATAGCGAGTTTTATTTATTCTTGTTATGTAAATACGTTTTTTTATTTGCTTTTACTGTTTTCCATAATTTACTTTAAAGTCATTAAAAATAATACTGGGAGATCTCAAGGAGACTTTATTATGATTTATACGCATTTTATTTTATTACGAATAGAAAAATGTAATGTTTTGTAATATAATAACAATAAAGTGTTATTGAGATTTTATTACGCAATCTTATTTCTAATGATAACATTAGGGGGGTAATATAATGTATACTAAGCTGATTGACGAATTAAATATCGAACAAGAAAATACAGATTTTAAAAACAAAGCTATAGCCTTTGAAAAACAAGTTGGCTTTCCTTATCATGACTTGCAACCGAGAGATTTCGAAAGATTAATCTATTGTATATTCAAACAAGAGATTTATAATAATGAAATCTTAAAAGAGAGATATGATAATATACAATTAATGCAAGGTGTCGGAGAAAGAGGACGAGATTGTATTTTGTTAAAAGCGGGTTCGAATGTAGGTGTTATTCAATGTAAAAGATATAGGAATAATATGGATAAATCTGAGGTTGGCAAGGAGATTATAAAATTCTTACTGTATTATACTCAAGATATTAACTTGATTACAAATCTAGATTTATTTGTTTATAACATAATAGTCACATACGGGTTTAGTGAAAAAGCCTTAGATTTTATAAATTCACTAACTGATAAGACTTATAATGTTACAGAAATTGATGATTGGGCTAAAGGAATTATAAATAATACGGAAAGCTTAAAATCAATAGTATATGATGATGTAAAAGCAAAAATATATGAAGCTTTAGATAAGATTACATTTGAAAAAATGACTCCAAATGACATTGACTTATTAATTGAAAAATATCAAGAAATTAAAGTTTTATTTTTTGATTTTAAAGTTGTAATTGATAGTAATCATTTTGAAAAGTTATTGATAGAGAGGGAAGCAGAAAAGGCTGAATTATTATATAATTCTAGTAAATTAGAAATATTATTACAACAGAAAAGTGAGCATCTATACTTAAAGTTACAAGATACGAAAAAGGTAGTGCAGCAATTAATTGATGAATACAGTGCAAATTTTTTCTTGTATAGTAATCACACAAAAAAACACAGCAAGAATATGAGTAAAATACTTGGAGATAAATTAATAGATTCTACAGAAGCTTCAAGATTGAGCGAAACAGACCTATATATATTAACAACTGCTTCATATCTCCATGATATTGGAGTTTGTATGCCAAATGAGGCTATTCATGACATATATAATAAATATAAAAATAGTAATATAATATTTAATAATCTAGTATTAGAAACATATATTCGGAACAATCATCCCCGTTTGTCTTATGATTATATAGTCACGAATTGGAAAAAGTTAAATTTGCTGAGTGAATGGACCGAAGCAATAGCAATGGTTGCTGGTATAAATGTTAATATAGATATTTTCGATTATGATTATTTTGCGTATGATTCTGATGGAGGGAGAACAAAAGTATGTATTCCATATTTAAGTGCATTAATTCAATTAGCTGATATGATTGATGTAGAAAATCTTAATTCTAATTATTTACTCTCTGATTATGATGATATTGATGGATATAGATTTAGCAGAAAACTATGGGATGAAACAAATTACTGTATTACTTGTAAAGCCTATGAGAACAGGTTGTTATTTACTGGCAAATGTAATGATCAATTGCTTTATATTTCTCTAAATCGTCATATTCAAGAATTTAGGCAGAAGCTTGAGACATTAAATTCTAAAATACAAAAATATAGACCCGAATTAAAATTTAGCATATCATTTATTGAAGATAATATAAATTCATCCTTTAGCGAAAAAATTGGATTTTCTATGGATCATAATAGAGTCGCAGAAATGTTTATTGGCGATAATATTTATGATGATAAGTATATTGCAATCAGAGAAGTCATACAAAACTCTATCGACTCATGTAATTTAAAGCGAAGCATGAATCCCCTTTATCTTCCTGAAATTATACTTGAACTAAATGGCGTGGAGTTAATTGTAAAAGATAATGGATTGGGAATGAACGAATACATAATTAAAAATTATTTTTCGGCATTATGCAGATCATACTATAAAGATAATAATTTAGATTCAATAGGACAATTTGGTATCGGGGTGTTTTCATACTTTATGTTATGTAATAATTTCACTGTAGAAACAAAAGCTGAACATTCTAATCCAATAAAATTTAAAGCTTTTAAAAATTTAAAATCTTACTTTTACTTTTATCATAATTTTATATCACAAATAAACGAAGGTACTATAACCACTTTACATTTACGAGAAGATATCATTAATGATTTAACATTTGAATTATTATTATCAATAGTTAGAGATTTTTTTAGATTTCTCGACATTAATATTATTATAATATGTGGTGATAAGTATCAAAAATTAGAAAAAGAGAAGTTAATTTTAGATATAGAAAAAGAGCTAATACATAAAATAAAATTAGAAGCAAGAGGTCAATTATCTGATTATAAGTTTTTGGAAGCATATATAAATAACAATGAATACGAAGGAATATGTGGTGTTATATTTATGAACACTAAATTATGTGAGTATTTTCCTTTTTTTGTCAATGGAATATTTAATGGTCTTTATAAGCCAACCATTCTTTTATGCCAAAAGGGAGTACGTATAGTTCACGATAACTATTGGATTAACAATCGTATTTTTAGTAATAATTTGGTAATAAAAATTAATTTCAAAAAGAAATTAAAAATAAATATAAATAGAAATAGTTTCAATGATATTTCTTTGATTAATATTGTGTATCAATTTGAAAAGATAATTCTAAATAAATTCTTTCAAAGTATTGAAGTACTTAACCCCACTATTAAATGTGAGATCCTTGATGAATTTACTAACCATTACCTCAATCTATACCATTTTCCATATAAAGACTTTGAGGAATTGTTGCTTTACAATATTCATCTCTTAGTGTATGCAAAAGAACATACTGGATATATGTTGATATCTGAACTTATTCATAACAACGATACTTTTATATTTATTGGTGGCGAGGAGATAGATCCAGATATAATAAAAACATCTTTACCTACTAATGATCTTCCTATTGCTTATATAAAAAATAACCACTTATCTATGTTTTGCTATAATTTATTTAAATCACTAAAGTTCGAGTTAATATTAAGCAAATATGAGAATGGAAATATTATTATTAATACAAAAAACAGAAGAGAATATAGTTCTTTTATTAATACTGATATACCTTTTGATAATAAATTGTTATTTAGCGTTGTTAATACCGTTTACTTAAAGGAGGTTTTTTACAATAGCAATCACCCATTTATCCGAACATTAATTTTGAATTCAAAACAAATAGAAACTAATATGCAACTAAAAAATAAAATTCATAATTTCTTCGGTTTTATAGGAAATGTATATAGTAATTACTCTCCAACTAAGATTAGTTTAGTTGCAACTAATAAATATTTAAATGAGGTTGTTAGTGAATTTGGAGATATCATTGAATTAACTGAATTTGATTTTCCAGAGGCGTATAGGAAAATGATTATACAATAAAAGTATATTCTTTCTGAACAAGAAGTAACTAGAATATTAAAGTCCGTTAAGTTAAAGACATTAAGCAATAAAATAATAAACGAAAACAGTACAGATAACAATGCATCCCTATAGATATAAATTTGTAAATAGGCCTAAGAAAATAAATCTTAGGCCATTCATATACCCATACCACTCAATAATAAGGTAATTATTAAAGAAAGATACTTTCTTAAATTCTCAACTTAGTAGACTCCATTAAATACACTCTTCTTGGCTGTAATGGTTTTCCGTTTGTTAAATGTTCTCCATTTACATAAAAACGTGTGATTGCATCAAAAATGCAGTCTTTATCAAAATCGATATGTATATCCTCTATGTAAGCATTGTTAATACGTTCGTTCGGCAAGAGCCTTTGGCCATAAATTGTTGAGAGTATCAATATCCAATATTGCTGAGTATCTGGGGTAATCGATTATTAATGGTATCTTGTATGTATCTATAGCTTGTTCTATTTCATAAAAAAGAACGCTTCCGGTATATCGGGTATCTTTTGTGAGAATAACTAGCAAGTTTTTAGATGCCCTAATCCCGTTCTTGAATGCGCGAATATAATGTCGCCTGTGAACTTGTATCCCTCACGGAATATTTTTTCTCATGACTGTTGGTTAACGAAATTCAATATTTTTGTTTAATTCCATGCTTGAATTGTAGAATAATACCCGAAATCTGACTTGGTGAATCAGTTTCCTCTAATCTATCAAAAGCAACATAAGTTCCTGTCCTGTTTGCCATATAATTCGCCATAATTATTATATAAGAAAATGGATATTAGTAACTTCTATAACCTTACGTCCCAAGTGCTTTTTTTACAGATTGATAATCCCAATACCTTGTACTATTGTCAATGTATTGCATGGCAGTATGAGTTCCTTTATCTTTTACTGAATCAAGACACTTTGTTTTATCAACCTTAGCAGCATTGTATAGAACAACAATTTTCAAACCGTCACGAACAGCCTTGTCACACTCATACTCAATAAAGCTTTTGTTACTGACACTAAATCCTTTGCTACAAATACCATTTTTATATTTAGAGCAGTAATTGCATTCCCCAGCACGACGGGTCTTTGTATCATTTCCTACTATAAGAATAAATGTTTTGGAAATATCCATTCTAGTTGCAAGTGACGATTTGATACTACAGTTTAAGCTATTATCATTTGACTGGGTAATATCATGCGCATCATTAAACGACATCCCCCAGTGTTTACTATCATTCCATATGTGAAGTTGATCAATTGCGTTTTTGTCTCCTGTCCAATCTCCTGCAATATAAGTTTTTGTCCTGTATGTCATATCTATTTAACTCCTTTCAATTCATATAAGTTTATTCCTTTTACAATCTCTTCTGTGAGCAGTATCGTTATTGGCTGGTTAATATGAACTTGGCTTGTCCTCAAAGTACACATAATGCACTTCAAAAGTTCCATATTAGACTTTTCAGCCCAGTCGTCAAATCTTGTAATTCCTGAACCTATTAGCGGAAGAGTTATAGGTTTATTAGCGTATGTACGACTTATCTCTTGCCACATTACCCTAAGGCATTGTTCATATTTTGCACGAGTTGTATGGACCTCGTTCTGCTCGTTAATAGGGTTGAATGCTAATAACATGTAATCTTGATATGTCTTTATGCGTCCTAGCGGATATATCCAATGCTCACCATTTTTTGACCGCTTAAACAAGGTGCATTTTTCATCATTAACGGAAAAAATAATTTGTTGAAACTCTTCAAATTTTTCATCTCCAATATATTTTTCTATAAAAATACCATTAAGAGAATTCTTATTTATAACAATATCGTCAACTTGGGTGTCATACCTTTCATCAAATGGTATCAACTTCCATCCATTACATTTGAACAAATCCCCTTGTTTGATTGTAACCTGAATTCCACGAATAGAAAGAGTAATGCTCTTTTTCGAATAAGTATATTTAAATATGAGAATACCTATTGTAAGAAAACAATAAGCCAAGATAATCATCAATAAGCGACCCCACCATTTTTGTATACACGTAAGCGATATTACTGATACACTCATAATAGTTTCTATCACAGCAAGTAAAGTAAAAGCAAGAGTCGCACTGTCCTTCCATAATTTAGGGCTTTTAAAAAGTATATTCATGCTTATTCTCCCTCGTTTATTGGCATAAACTATCATAAGTGTTCATTTTAATTTAATACAAATTTGTGATACTTAACATATTATTTAATCTCCGAGATATTCACAAATAATAATCCGTTTGTCATTATTAATGTTTTTGCCACTGTAACCCACTTAGCTTATGTATCATCTTGGGTATGCCTAGAACATCCTCTTACCTAATTTCATTATATTAGATTTTCACAATAATGTTCTTTATGGATTTTCTTGTATAACTTCATCAATAAGCTCATTTTCATAATTTTCCATACATTTGACATAACAAGTGTTTATATAGCTTCTAGGTGCCATTCCTTCTAGTTCCTTAAATACCTCTTGTAATTTCAATCCATCCTTAACCATTATATGTATTAATCGATCTGTATCTTCTCTTGAAAGAATCCTTTTGTTTCTTGTTTCACTAAAAAATGGCTTCTGATTATGTTCTATAAATCTTATACGTCTATCAAGTCCTCTTGATATAGAGAGCAGCTCATTGAGAATATCATTATTATTCCTTTTTTCAATTGTCGTAGTAATAGGAGTTTTATCAATAATCTCATTAAATTGAGTTTCAAATTGAGGCCAATAAGTTTCAAATACTTTCTCAAGTATCTTTTCTTTTAGTGCTTTTTCACCTAACGCACTATTTAAAGTTCGAACAAGACTCCATAATCCTTCTTTGTCTGGCAATGTATGATTGAACTGAGCTAATGGATCTTCAATTTCTGTTGGTGATAAATCAATAAGAAAAGTACATACTCTATTAGAACTCAATCCCTTTGCTAAAGCTCCTGCCTCAAATAAAATCCACGGCTTTTCTTTATTATCTTGAGTTAAACATATTACACCAATAGCTGCATCTTTTAGTTGATCATTGATTTCAGAAAACCAAAATGATCCTCTATCAATATCTTTGCTTGACATCCAAGGATCAATTGCTTGTAGAACACACTGTAACCAATCATCCAATAATTCCCCTACCGATTTACTTCTTTCACCGGACCAACTTATAAATACTTTCATCTTTTCACCTCTTATTATTTTTATTAATTATAATTAAACAGTTAATGCTAGCTAATGTCTTAGGTCTTTAATACCTCCGCACTTTTAAAAAAGTTTCTTGCATGCAAATATTACAACCATATTTTACAATGTTTTTTAGCAGAATAATAAAGTATAAAACAATAGAAATCTATCGACAAATATTATTATCCTATAATTAAGCAATCAAACATCTGTTATGATAATAAACAGTTATAAATAATAAATTCTCTACCATTAGAATATTATCATCGATGTCCACATCCTT
This sequence comes from Bacillota bacterium, assembly GCA_023392615.1. Lineage (GTDB taxonomy): Bacteria > Bacillota > Clostridia > Lachnospirales > Lachnospiraceae > Mobilitalea. The sequence goes on from JAEVYT010000005.1 coordinate 24,422, forward strand.
ATCATCTGATAAGAATTAAATAGTACTCTTAGGAATTTCCCACCTATTAGTTTACCCCTACCCGTGTGCAAAAAAGACATACAATAACGTTTTTGCTACTGCATGCCCTTTTAATTGTGATACATATAAGTGCGTCAGTAAGTACAAAAGTATGTCTTTGTAATTATATGATATATTCTACTATATTCTGTAAATATATGCAAACGTTTATCCCCACCTGATTTTTTGTCCATAATGACTTATTAAACTTATTAAACATCAATCATAAATATGAGTTATACAATGATTGACTACTTTTTCCTCCCTCTCCTCTCCTCCCCCCTCTTTTCCACGTTACTCTAGCAAAATCCCACACTCCATGATATAATGACACTACTCATGGACAATATGCATTAATCGTGAAGGGTGTGGTTTCGTTGATTCAGCTCAGAGATTTGTATGATAATCTGCGTAATAAAGAAAACATTAATATGGAACTATTAGCCGGAATCGGTGGATTACGTAATATCGTTCGGTGGATGCATACCGTTGAGAGTGATGAGTATGTGTGCTTTCTCGAGGGGTATGAATTAGTTGTGATCACCGGCGTGGCGTTAAAGAACGAAGGTGAGCTGATCAAATTAATTATGCAGCTGCATGAGCACAAAGCCAGCGGCGCGATCATCAACGTCGGTCATTACATAGAGAGCATCCCTGCTGCCCTCATCGAGTATTGTAATAATAATGATTTTCCGTTATTTATTGTTCCCTGGGAAGTGTACATGGCGCACATCATCAAAATCTTCTCGGAACAGCTTCTGAAAGAACAGACGCAGAAGATAGAATTCGTAACCGCGATGAAGAATGCGGTATACTATCACGAACGGATGAATGAATATGTACCGGCACTTGAGAATCAGGGGCTACATGCTGATTGGCCCTACTGTATCGCCAATATAGAGATCTCCGGTAAAAACGGCATTGATCTATCGGACAAGATATTTAATAAAATCGAACTAACCATACAAAATCACCTTATGTGGAAAGTTTTTAAGAATTCAACCATGCAATTTCGAAATGGCAATGAAATCATCATCCTCTTTGCAAAGATTGATGATATCTCTTGTTATTCCTTGCTGGTATCTGCGATACAGACAATCCCTTCTGAGATCTTAGACCAGATTAATTATTATGTCGGGATTGGAAGACAGGCCAAAACCATGCAATGCATTTATAAATCCTATAACATCGCAAAGAAAATAATTCGCTTGAACAAAAAAAGATCCGCGATTAATACAATCGACTACTTCAACAATCTGGGAGAGTTAAAATTATTTTTACCAATTGATGATTTTGATGTGCTTGAGGAATATTATAAGGATATTCTTCAACCACTTGTGAAATTTGATGAGACCAATAACACCGGATACATTGAGTTTCTTAAGATATATTTTGATAACGGTGCCAGTGTGAAAGCGACCGCCGAGAAGCTGTTTATGCACCGTAATAGCATTAATTACAAGTTGCGTAAGATTGAAGATATTCTGGATGGAAGTCTATCCGATTTTAATAGAAGAATGCGAATAACCATCGCATTACAAATACGAGATCTGCTGAAATAGGCAGATCTTTTTTTATACCATTCTTTGTGCACGTGCACAAAGATCTTTGGATTGCAGTACATTGTTTCCCTAATCTTTGGTCGCTATAATGAGTGACATCTTAAGAAGAAAAATAAGGGAGTTGATCAAAATGACAAAATTGACCGGAACAGAGGTAGAAGAGCTTCACAGAAAACATGTATTGCAATCCTGGGGGAAATCAGGTGGACCGGCACTCGCTGTTGAGAAAGCAGAGGGGATCTATTATTGGGATTATAACGGTAAGAAATATGCTGATATGTCCTCCCAGTTAGTGAATGCAAACCTCGGTCATCAAAATCAAGCAATCGTAGATGCAATCAAAGAACAAGCAGATAAGATCTGCTTTATGTCACCGGCTTATTCCTCAGAGCCAAAATCAAGGCTGGCAAAGCTATTGGTTGATGTATCCGGCGCAGATTATTATAAGAGAGTATTTTTTACCTGTGACGGAGCGGAAGCGAATGAGAATGCAATTAAGATGGCAAGGCTCTATACCGGAAGACCTAAAATACTATCCGGCTATAGAAGTTATCATGGCGGTACTCTGGCAGCCTCCAATGCGACCGGAGATTACAGACGTTTTGCTGCTGAGATCGGTGGAGCCGGTGGATTTGTAAAGTTCATGAATCCTCATATGTATCAGGACGGTTATACCTTAGGTGTGGATGATACCGAAGCTACCAAGCGTTACCTATCTGATTTATCCAGACAAATCATTTATGAAGGACCAAGCAATATTGCAGCGATTCTTGTGGAAAGTATCGTTGGAGCAAATGGAATTCTTATTCCTCCTGTTGGTTATATGGAAGGCATTCGTGCATTGTGTGATCAATACGGCATATTGATGATCTGTGATGAAGTAATGGCTGGCTTTACCCGTACCGGCAAGATGTTCACCTGGATGAACTTTGATATAAAACCGGATCTATTCACATTTGCAAAGGGTGTAAACGGTGGTTATGTCCCTCTTGGTGGAGTTATAGCAAGCACAGCAATCTCAGAATACTTCGAAGAGAATGCATTAGCCTGCGGCCTCACCTATAGCGGTCACACCTTAGCCTGTGCGGCGGGTGTTGCGGCGGTGCAGTATTACATAGATAACAAGGTATGTGATCATGTGAATGCGATGAGCGTTATTCTTATGGATTTTCTGAAGCAAATGGTAGAAAAACATACTTGTGTCGGCGAAGCGAGAATCCTCGGATTATTCTCCGCACTTGAAATCGTAAAGGATAAAGATAATCGAGTTCCGATCGAACCTTATGGACAATGCACCAACATCATGCCTCAGATCCTTGGCAAGTTAAAGGAAAAAGGATTCTCAACCATGGGTAGAGAAAACAATGTAAATATCTGTCCACCATGTATTATCACGGCGGAAGAACTGAATGAATATCTTCCGATCCTTGATGAAGTACTGACCTGGGTAGACAATACATTCTTATAGGAGAGACGCTTATGAATTGGAATTATATGCAACCTGTGAAGATATGCTTCGGTAATGGCTCGGTGAAATCTTTGAACGAGATTATTGATAAGGTCGGTGGACATAAGGGGCTGCTCATCTGCGATGGTACCTTTGTTAAAAACGGATTTGCAAATCAGCTGCAACAGGACTCCGAAGGAACTTTAATTCAACTATACTCTGAGGTATTACCCAATACGGATGTGAAATCAGTGGATGCCTGTGCAGACATAATTCGAAATTATAATATTGATTTTGTTGTCGCTTTAGGTGGCGGAAGTGTAATTGATTGCGGAAAAGCAGCCGCAACCGTATGTATGACGGAGGATTCCATCTGCAAATACCACGGAACAGGGGTTACCTTACCAAACAAACATATTCCCCTCATAGCGATCCCTACTACGTCCGGTACCGGAAGTGAAGTTACCTGTGTATCCGTATTGACAGATTATGACTTGCACAAGAAGGCGCCCGTTGTCAGTGACAGCTTCTATCCCGAGTATGCGATCGTTGATCCGGAGCTTACCTATAGCGTACCCCCACATATCACTGCTTCTACCGGTTTGGATGTATTATCCCATGCAATCGAAGGATATTGGAGCAAGGGACATCAACCAATTTGTGACATCTGTGCAATCCATGCTGCAGGTTATGTGTTCGAATACTTGGAACGTTGTTATCACAACCCGCATGACAAAGAAGCGAGAGAAAAGCTTTCGGAAGCGTCCATTATAGCAGGGCTATCCTTCTCCATCCCAAAAACCACTTCCTCCCACGCATGCAGCTTCCCTCTCACTAATCTTCTGGGGATACCTCATGGCGAAGCCTGTGCATTGACTCTTGACTATTTTGCAAGAATTAACAAAGATGCAGACGGCGGAAGGGTTCAGTTGTTCGCTAAGAAGCTTGGCTTTGATAACGTTGATCAGATGGCGGATCGGATCGTGGAGATGAAAAAAACCATGAATATGCGTATGGATTTAAAGGACTTTTCGCTCACGGAGGAACAAGTAACAGAATTGGTTAAAATCAGCAGACATCCTAACTTATACAATAATCCGGTGGACATAACCGATGAGATGCTCAATGATATGTATCAGCAGTTAAGATAGGAGGATTCATTATGAAGATGATTAAAGCAGTAATCCGACCTGAGAAAACGGATGAAGTCGCTAATGCACTTATGGATGCCGGTTTCCCCGGTATGACCAAGATCGATGCTTATGGAAGAGGAAAGCAAAAGGGTCTGAAGATCGGAAATGTATTCTACGACGAACTCCCAAAACAACTGATTATGATGGTCGTACATGACGCAGATGAGGAAAAGGTAGTAAAGATCATTCTGGAGCATGCTCAGACCGGTGAAAATGGGAATTATGGTGATGGAAAAGTATTTGTCGTTGAGGTACTAAAAACTTATACCATCAGTTCAAAATCAGAAGGGCTATAGGAGGTGCTTTCATGGTAGAAATATATGCAATGATTCGTCCGAACAAAGCATCCCTAACGAAGAAAGCACTTCTAGAGTCGGGATACCCTGGATTCACTTGTATCAAAGCCACCGGAAGAGGACGCAAATCAATTGGCTTTGAATTACCGGATGGTACCGTGATTCAAACCTCCTTCGTACAGAAGAGATTATTCATTATACTTATACCGGACGAAGCAGAGCTAGCAGTAGTGAAAGCGATTGTAGATGTGAATTCAACCGGAAGTCCGGGCGATGGCAAGATATTTGTAGTCCCTGTTGAGAAAACATATCAAGTTCGAACTCACCGAAAAATATAAGAAAAGCATTGCGAAGCAAAGGTGTTTCCACTATGGAAATCCTTTGCTTTTTTTATGAAGAGAGAGGAGCGTATCTTTGAGAGGGAACAAAAAGAAAATTAAAAACGAACGATTTATATCCTGTGGCACTTTAGTAATCATTTTATTGCTATGGTACTTTTCCACCCGCTTTGGTTGGGTTAATGCAAAGTTAATTCCTTCCCCAAAAGAAACAGGCGAAGCCTTCCTGGATGTGGTGAAAGATTATAAGGGACATTCGCTACTAGAACATCTTGGAGCTAGTATGGAGAGGCTGGTGCAGGCATTCTTATTAGCATTTGTTATAGCCACACCTTTAGGCCTTGCCAGTGGTTTCAGTTCTAAGATAAGGGCTGCACTGGAACCGATTATAGAGTTCTATAAACCACTACCACCGTTAGCTTATTATACTTTATTAGTTCTTGCCCTGGGTATTGGCAATGAATCAAAAATTGCATTACTATTTTTAGCCTGCTTTGCACCGATTTATGTGTCCTGCGTATCCGCAGTTGTTCGCATCAAGCAGGATTATATCAACAGTGCCTATTCTGTGGGTGCCAATAAGGTTCAGGTATTCATTCATGTGATTTTTCCCTCCTGCTTACCGGATGTGTTCGTAGGGCTACGTACCGCTATCGGTGTGGCTTATACCACGTTGGTCGCTGCAGAGATGGTAGCCGCTGATTCCGGAATTGGTTGGATGGTACTGGATGCCAAGAACTGGTTAAGAAATGACATTATCTTCGTAGGAATTATCATCATGGGTGCTACCGGTATTCTGATTGACCTGCTACTTAAGACAATCGAGAAAAAACTCGTTCCATGGAGCGGTAAGGTCTGATCCTGTCAACGGTCATGTTGCAGATCGGTAAAAATATATAACACAAACAAAACAAGGAGGATACAACGATGAAAAAGAAAATGCTTGCTATACTACTCACATTTGTACTATCCATATCGGTATTAGCTGCTTGCAGTAAACCAGAGGCAGAGAATACTTCTACCCCCGGCACAAAAGATGCTACCACTGAAGGTGCAAAATCTTCCGGTGATTTACCGGATAAAGTGGTAATCGGTACACAGGAGATGCCAAATGATGAAGGCATAGCAAAGGCACTGGACTACTTCAAAAAAGAAATGGGTGTGAAGGTTGAATTAGTTAAATTCGACTCAGGTCGAGACGTAAACACAGCAATTACTTCCGGTAGTATTGATTTTGGTTTACTTGGCTCCTGTCCTGCTTCTCTTGCTATCTCACAGGATCTTGGCGTAGAGTTCATATGGATTCATGAAGCACTGGGAAGCGTTGAGTCACTAGTTGCCAGAGGAGATTCCGGAATTAAAACCATCGCTGATTTAAAGGGTAAAACAATTGCAACTCCTTTTGCCTCCACCGCACACTTCTCTTTATTAAAAGCCTTGGAAAGTGCTGGGATTAAACCAAATGAAGTTAAGATTCTGGATATGCAGACCAGTGAAATCTTCGCATCCTGGGAGAACAAAGAGATCGATGCTACTTATATCTGGGAGCCAACCTTATCCCAGCTTAAGAATGCAAAAACAATCACAACAAGCGGCGATTTGGCAAAGCTAGGCTTTATGACCTCTAACGTGGAGATCGTAAGAAAAGCATTTGCTGAGAAATATCCTGAGGTAGTGGCTTCTTATATCAGAGCACTCAATAAATCGGTAGAGATGTATCAAAATGACAAGGATAAAGCAATTAGCACCATAGCCGATGCAATGAAATTATCAAAAGAGGATGCAAAATTCCAGATGTCAGGTTCCACCTGGTTGAGTGCAAAAGAGCAACTTGCACCGGAATATATGGGAACCAGTAGCACAAAAGGCGCGATTGTACAAAACCTATATGATACTGCAGTGTTCTTGAAGGAACAAGGAAGTATAAAAAGCGTTCCGGATCTCTCGGTATTTAAGGATGCGGTTAATCCAAAATATATTGAGATGGCAAACGAAAAATAATAACTACATAAAGATGAATCATATTCCGGCAGTCTCAGGCTGCCGAGATGTGATTTTTTACTAACAATGTCATTATAACAATTATGAAGAGGTGATGATAATCATGAGTGAAACGCTAATAAAGAATGAAGTAATTGTTTCAGTAAATGATACGTACTTAAAGTATGAGGGAGAACGTGGCGAGGTTCAGGCATTAGATAATATTAATCTTGATATAAAAAGAGGGGAATTCATCTGTGTACTAGGAACTTCCGGTTGTGGAAAGAGCACACTGTTAAACATTATTGCCGGATTTGTACAACCCACCTCCGGCAGCGCAACGATTGGCGGCATTCCAATTACAGGACCTGATTGGCATCGCGGCGTTGTATTTCAAACACCAACCTTATATCCTTGGTTAAACATATATAATAATGTTTCGTTCGGATTAAAGATGAGGGGTATCGCTAAGAATGATATCAAAGATCAAACCACGAAGTACCTGGAATTGGTCGGATTAAAGGATTTTGCAAAACATAAACCTTATGAGTTATCCGGCGGAATGAAGCAAAGAGCTTCACTGGCACGCGTATTGGTTAACAAACCGGATATGCTGCTTATGGATGAACCCTTTGGTGCACTGGACGCACTTACCAGATTTAATATGCAAACCCTTACCCGTGAAATATGGAATAAGACTGGCAATACGATTTTCCTCATCACCCACGATGTGGACGAAGCCCTTGCACTGGCAACCAGAGTCATCGTTATGTCTGCCAGACCCGGACGTATCGTGAAAGAGTTTAATACTGATTTTACCTATGATATCGCCGGTGCGAATCAGGGAAGCGTTGTATACTCACCGGAATATATTGAGATCCGCGAAGAGATTCTTAACATCATTAATACGCAGAATAATTCCACCGCAGCGTCCACAGTATAGGGGTAGGGATTATGATACTACATGATATTCTTTTCCTGATTGTACTATTTTTAGCAAATACCATTCAGACCATCACCGGCTTTGCCGGCAATTTGCTGGCTATGCCCCCCTCTCTTCTATTGGAAGGTTATGAAACCTCTGTGACGGTATTAAATGTCTTCACACTTACTGCCTGCGGCTGGATTGCGTACAAGAACAGGGCATTCATTCAGTGGAAGATCTTGTTCAAGATGCTTTCGCTGATGTTATTTGGTATGGGATTTGGAATATTTGTTCTAAGCAAGTTTGATTTGAAGATCTTACTCTATGTATATGGTGGGACGATTATTCTGATTGCGCTTCAAAATATATGCTTTAAAAAGGAACCGAATTTTCCAATCTGGTTACAGTATACTGCATTACTACTAAGCGGGATCTTTCATGGAATATTTGTATCCGGGGGTGCGTTATTAGTCGTCTATGCGGTTAAGGCATTACCTGAGAAGCAAATATTTCGCGCAACCGTATCTCCGGTATGGGTCGTCCTTGGATTACTGCTTATCTGGCGCCATCACCAGAGCGGATATTATACCTTACGAAACATGCAGCTGATCGGAATCAGTATGATTCCCTTGGTCCTATCGATTATAATCGGGAATTACCTCTATAACCTTATCAATCAACAGCTTTTTCGAAAGATAACTTATATTCTGGTATTGGTTGCCGGAATCATTATATTTATATAACAATCAACATAAAGTTTGGTCAAACCAATTGGGACGCAGGAGGAGTATGTATAAAAAAGCATCAATGAAAGATCTTGGCATAATTACAAGCTGTGTGATATCAGCTTTTTCACCCTATATTCCTATGATTGGGAAAGAACCGGGGCCTATGAAGGAGGATTATGAACAAGCTCTCCAATGTGATGAAATCTGGCTATGTTATGATGGGGAACTTATGGAAGGATTTATCTACCTAATCCGAGCAAAGGATCATCTAATCTTTGAGGTGCTCGCTGTAAATCCCGAATGTCAAGGGCGAGGCATCGGTAAACAACTAGTTGCCTTTGGAGAAGAAAAAGCACTGGAATACGGCTATCATAATATTGAAGTTCTTACCAATGAAGCCTTTGCGGTACCGCAAAGATTATATTCCGGATGCGGTTACCTCGAATATAAAAGGGGGCTTGAGGATGGATACCAGCGTATTTACTATAGAAAGATGTTAGTGTGAATTCATGTAATCACAATGATAGGGTTATATAAAAATATTCGTTATTTAATAAAACAAAAGAGTTGCGCATAATAAGAAACCGCCTATCTTGCTATAAGATAAGCGGTCCAATATTCATTTATTCTATGTGCATTCCCTACATCATCAATTCAAATAAACCTTGGGATCAACTATCTTTAAATACTTATCCTTCACTGCCGGAACAAAAATCGGACTTACGCTCTTGAATTCAAATTTATCTCTACACCACATAATATCCTTTAAACTCCAACTGGTGTCCGTGATATAAAACATATAGAAAGGCTGAATATATTTTTGATAATCATCGTATCTGTATATAAGTTCTACTGATAGAATATCTGCTGTTTTAGCGAAAGTTTCTTCTTGCCCATACGAAAAGAATTTACCGCTTCTTAGTTTCTTCTTTGCTTCTTCAAGTGAGATAATCGGGTATAACGTACCTGCCCCAAAGGATGGACGAACAACCGTTGCCGTGCTGCCTTTAATATCAGGATATTCTGATGTTTCAATTCTATAGAACGAGTAGTCTAGTAACTGGTCTGTTAATGATTTCGTGGGGTCATACTTATAGCAAACACTCCATCCATTACGATCTCCATAAAATGTATAATCATATGTTTTCTCATATGATGGGTGATCAAAATAAATCAATTGATCTATATTTCCATCATCCATAGATTCATAAGACCATATTTTTTTTTCATTTTTGAAAACTGGAAGTTCCTTAATTCCTTCTGTGTTATTACGTGTTGGATTTTTCGTCGCAACCTCTGAGTAATCTCTTACCACAATCCATCCAAAGTTCTCTGCACCACCACCAGCCCCTTCTGAAGCAAAAGAAGCTTCGAGCTTACTCGGGTTGTTGACCTTACTATACTTGATATTATCTACATGGAATGTATTGGTCGGTTTATTATTTTTCTCATCGTCTTTACCATCTTTATTATTATCTCTATCATTATTTCCATGGGCTAGACTATTGTCTTTGTTATTATTTTGATTTGCTGTGCTATTTCCTTTCGTATGATTCTCAATGATCCCACGCATAGGGCTCTTCATATATAATATCAACCCTATCGCTAAACATACGATTGCGGCTGCGACAAACCATTTCCACGAATTCTTGGATTGTATCTCTACTTTGGGCTGATAGTTCTCCGCCTCATCGATAATCTCATCCTCTATCAAACCAATCTCGTCAAGTAATCTCTCACTACTCATATCTGAATCCCCTCCTTCTCCAGATAATCTTTAAGCTTTTTTCTACTTCTAAATAGCATGGATTTCACCTTGCTTTCGCTGATATGATATCTTTTAGAAATAACCGAGATGGAATCTGCATACCAATACCGCCTGACAAATACCACTCTATTCTCTGTATCAATACAACGCAGATAATTATTGATTACCTTTGCAGTCACACCTGCTTCATATTCCTCTTCAACACTACAACTATGTGGAATACACTCCTCCAGCTCTTGCAGTAGCAAAGGAACAGTGCCTCCTCCTCTTTTTGCGGCATTCGCACGTTTGTATTGGTTTAGCGCTATGTTGCGAGTTATTTTACCTAGATATGCAGACAGTATATTCGGTCGGTTGGGAGGAATCGAATCCCACGTGTGCAAAAATGTATCATTAACACATTCATCCGAATCCTCACTGTTACCAAGGATATTATAGGCAATGCGATTGCAGTATCCTCCATACTTTGTATAAGTTTCTGCAATTGCTGTTTCAATGCGATTCCAATAGAGATCAATGATCTGAACATCCTCCAAGAACTTCTCCTCCTTATGTTCTATTCATCCCGGGAACTTACCGATAATCGTCAGGTTAGAACCCGAATGATGTATACGCTTATACCTATAATGACAACAAAATTCTATGTACGTTGCAAGAATCTGGAATCTTTTTATTAATGTTCCCTTTTAATATACTACAATTTTATTAAAAAACATCCAAATCTAGCAAACTCATAGTAGCAGTAATCCATATATAATTAATAACTACCCAATTATATTAAAGTAACAGAACCTCTTATTTTAGATGGAAACAAATACATATGTACAAAAAATATGAGCACAGTCGCAACGCCGCTCATATATACTAGTTGAAATATTAATATAAATGGTTTTCTTCTTTTATTTAAAACCAGAAGATTTATCCCGTTCATGTAAGTACCTAGCGATTTTTATTGATCTCGTTCTATTCGAAGAAGGAGCACTAATAAATAATCCATCTTTTGTATCCCACGTATAAGTATTGTCATCAGAGTTTTCATATATAAAAATTGATAGTTTCTTAAAATTCGGAGTACAATAAATTAATCCGAAAGGATTTTGTATTGCTTTTCCATCAACTACGTTCATATATATTAAGAATGATTTTCCCTTGTTAAATACCAAAGAAACTTTTGAATCATCTGACGTAATCTTATACTTGTCTATTGATATTGTTCCATGAAAAGTATCACTCTTAAAAAGAAAATGTTTGTAATCTCCCTTAATTGTAATAGATATATCTTGGCTATAATCGTTATCACCTACCCTACATTCTATTCCTTTCAATGTAGTATTTATCTTTTGATTCCATGGGAAAATGTACAATATTATTAATAAGGCTATTATGGTGCCCAAAAGCATAAAATAAGATTTTTTAGACCATTTCATATTTTTCCCTCGCTTAGCTTGTTTAATAGAATAAAATTACATATCTTTCTCAATTTCTATGATAGTATGATCTACAAATTATTACAAGGATATAATTGTCACATAATTATACAAATAATAGCGAAGAGCCCCCTCCTACGAAAAGTTTCCTCTTTCGATGTCTTTCATCTGGTATGAGTTATAAGAGAATAATATTTTTCTTGACCAATCGTTCCAGAATGAGTATAATGCCTCTATGGAGGTGAGAAAATGGGTCGTAGTAAGGAGTTTGAGGAACGTGAAGTTCTTAGAAAAGCTATGGAATTATTTTTAAAGCAGGGTTATGAAGGCACTTCCATGAATGACTTAATAAATCATATGGGAATTCATAAAAAGAGTTTGTATGATACGTTTGGTGATAAGCATTCGCTATTCATGAAAGTTTTAGACCTTTTTGGAGAGCATATGCAGGATACCTTGATGAGTGAAGTATTAAAAGAAGGTACCGCAAAGCAATCCATTAAATTATTGTTTGACCGAGTAATTGAAGGAATATGGAATGTGGAGGAGCACTGGGGGTGCTTGTTTGTAAATTCTTCTGTAGAATTAAGCCTCCGAGATGACGAAGTAAAGGAACGAGCGGGAAAAGCCTTCGATCAAACAGAGCATTTTCTAACAAACCTCATTCAAAAGGGGCAACAAGAGGGTGATATCTCATGTGATACCAAAGCTGAGGTTTTAGCAGAATACCTTCACAATACATTACTTGGACTCAGAGTTCTGATAAGAAACTCTACCAGCAAAGAAAAATTACACCGTATCGCTGATTTTTCATTATCGATTCTTGATAAATAATTAATTTTTAGGTATTTTAGAACGTTCGGTCTAGAATTATTATCCGTTTACGACATCAATCCAAATTCGTAAATCGGTTGTAATTAAATCAAAATATAAGGAGTTAATAATATGAAAGCAATTTTTGAGAGTACAGAAGTGGGTGGGATCACCTTAAAAAATCGTATGATACGTAGCGCAACCCAGGAGGGTAGTGCTGACCTCAACGGACATATCACAGAGGAGTTAATTTCGATTTATGAAAAGCTCGCGGCGGGTGGAACTAGTGCTGCTATTACCAGTATGATGGGGGTTGATGAAAATTCAAGAGCACTTCCCACGATGGTAAAAGCGTATGGAGATGATTTTCATACCACATTATCTAACTTAGCTAGTAAATCACATATCCATGATTGCAAAATAATTGTTCAATTAGCGCATTGTGGTGCAAAAGCTATTCCTGATAACGGGAACACGCCGCTTGCTCCATCTGACTTTATAATCGCGCCGGACAAATCCGCTAGAAGCATGACAAAAGAAGAAATTCAAAGTGTAATTCAGAGTTTTGCTATGGCTGCAGAGATGTGCAAAGAAGCTGGAGCTGATGGTGTTGAGATTCATGGTGCACACGGCTATCTTCTCAGTGAGTTTCTCAGTCCTTTTTATAACAAAAGAAATGATGAATACGGCGGAGATATATCTAATCGTGCCAGAATTGTATTTGAAGTATATTCTGCTATTCGGGAAAAAGTTGGGGCAGACTATCCTATCTGGATTAAACTTAATGGTGAGGACTACATAGACGAAGGCCTTAGCTTTGAAGATTGTTTATGGGTATGTTGTGAACTGGATCAACTAGGGATAGACGGAATTGAGGTAAGCGGTGGTATCAACATCTCAATGGAAAGCCTTTCCGCTAGACGTATGTCTACTACAGATCAAGAAGGTTCTTTCGCTCAAAATGCATTGCAGATTGCAGAGAAAGTAAATGCATCCGTAATAAGTGTAGGCTGTTATCGCACACCTGATATGATTGAGGAATTTTTGAATATTGGGAAAATACAAGCGATCAGTTTATGTCGTCCCCTTATATGCGAACCAGAGCTACCTAGAATTTGGGAATCAGGCGACAGAAGAAAATCAAAATGTTTATCTTGCAATAAATGTTTCGGTTTTAGTGGTGGGTTTGGATGTAAAGTTTTTGTAAAGTAATAGAGTAAAGCGTTTCCCATCATCCCTAAAGTATAATTAAGAGCATCAGCTTACAATCTGATGCTCTTTTTAATTGACATATGGCAAGACACGGCTAATAATTCATATATTTTAATTCTTTTTCACCAGACTACTTTAAATTTATAAAAATGCTTCTCATTCCACTAGTTATCCATTAACTTTGTCTCCTTGGTTGTTGCCATATTAGCAAGTACCAAAGACATAATACCCTCGAGTGCATTTGGCGTTTTTCCATCATTTGCACTTGTAATTACTGTTTGCGGAACAATGGCTGCACCACTGGTTTCAAGAGCTTTTGCAAAGGCCTCCAATACCGCTTTCTTGACCTGCATCTCAGCACCGCCATACGCATCAACAAGCGCCTGCGCTGCTAAACCTTTTGCCTTACCAACTTTTTCTTCTTGTTCAGCAGTTGCATCGGCTACCATCTTGATGTTTTCAGCCTGCGCTTTACCGGTAACGGTTAGTTTATGCGCTTCTGCGTCTGCTGCCAAAGTTACTTGTGTTGCGCCTGCCTGCGCACCTAGTTCTGTACTTTTTGCACTCGCTTCTGCCTTGGCTATATTGGTATATTTTTCTGCATCTGCCTCTTGTTGTCTCTTAAATTTATCTGCTTCTGCAAGTGTTTGAATCTTTTGTGCTTCCTGCTCAGCCAGTTTTAACTGTGCTCTACCTTGGTTATCGGCTACTTCAATATCAATTGCAGACTGTGTAAGATTCTTTTGAGCATCTGCTTTAGCCTGAGCTTCATTGAGCTCTTTCTTTTTTACAGCCGATAACTGTTTAGCTTCATTGGTTTTGATTTCTTCCTTCGCTACTTCTCGTTCTCTTAACTGTGAGAGAATATCTTCAATTCTGGTATCATTCACTGATTTGGTTGGAGTGCCAATTAAAACTTCCTTCAATTCCAAATCATATTCTTTGAATTTTTCTTTCATTTCCTGTGATGCTTGCTCTTGAATCATACTACGGTCTTGCACCAATTGAATCAGTGTTTTTGTTTGACCTATATTTTTAAAATATCCAGCCACCATCGGATCAAGTGATTGCTCGATCAATAGCTTGATATCACCAAATCTCTGAATCACAGAGGATGCTTTTCTATAATCGATATTAAATACTACTGTTAATGGAAGATTCGGTTCAAAGGCATCCTTTGTTATTAAGCTTATTTCTTTTAAGTTATCATCCAACTTGTGAGATCCACTTTGACCACTAATCCACTTTAAGATAACATTTGTAGTCGGGACTGTTACCACTTTACCTGCATATGTATTGAAAGCATATTTTCCGGGAGCCAATGCATCCTTCCAAATACCTTTTTTCCCTTTCTCTACTAATTCTCCATGAGAATAATCTGCTCCGGATAAATCAGCACCTTCTTCACCAAAATAACTTACTACTACACCGACCATACCAATCTCTATATTGGTCTTTGGAACAATGTCTACTGTTGCAAATAATCTGTTAATGAAGAATTCACCATCAATGAGGACTTGCATCTGCTTTCCTTTTCTACCTCCGGCATTAAGAAAGTTCTCAGGTTCTTGGAAATTGTTATGATAATACTCATCACTGATATTGCCTCCAACCACCGGTGCAATAATTGCTCCACCGTCAGGAGTGGGACCTTCTAGTACGGTAACGATACCCATCGTATCGGTTGAGATCCCATCTCTAAAGTCTCCTACCGAATCTGAATTATTAGGGTTTTCTAAATCGGCAGCGTTACGTCTTTTACTAAAGCTACCGATGCGAACCGGTTCAAAACCATGTACATCTGCAATTTCATTTCTCATTGATTCCACTTGTGATGTTTCATCCTTGTTCGTGGCAATTGAGTATACTTTCTCTCTTGTAATTACGATAAACTGTGCTAAGTTAATTACATAAGTACCTTCACGAAGCACTTTTCTCTGCGGACCCTTTTGTCCTCCATTATTTAAGAAATCTCGTACATTCTGAAAGGCATCACATTCAATCATTTTACCTAACGTTTGTCCATTTTCAAGCGGCTTACCGGATCTTGCAAATATATAACCGATCTGTCCTTGGGGAATAGTAATTAATTTTATTTTCTTCACTTTGTACTTGAACGGTGTTTTGAAATGAACACCGGCCCTTAAGAGATCTGGTTCAAAACCAGATTCTTTATTTAATGCAATAATTCCGGCACCTTTTATAGATCCTTTTAAACTCCACCATTTTTCTACGATACCTACTTCATCCGTACCAATGCTGATAAACCCGATGCCGTAGATAAAGAGGATTAAAAATAATATTATGCCTCCCACTAATAATATAATTTGTAACTCATTCATCTTAATTCCTCCTAAATGCTCTTAATTATAAAAACTATCCATATTATGACAGGGTGCTTAGGAATTGTATATACCTTCTATGCTAATTTAACCCACTTCTAATAAGTTTTTAATATTCCTTTTGATAAGGAATTAGATCTCGGGTTGAGAATCATAACCATCACCAATTTCCTTCGCTTTGCAATAACCGATTATATATTTCATCCATGCTGTAGTTTTCTCATCCTTTGCAAGCTTAGAACGAAAATCAGCATACTTACGCAAAGAAAAAGATCTGAAACACACATTTTTAAACTGTGTCACAGACCTTTTCTTTCTAACTATTTGAACTTAATAGATAAAATCATAGCAATAAGTTCTAGCCCTTCTGCTATCGATTTATTCCTTAACCATAAAGCTTCCTGGCTACTTCTTCTTCGAATACCCTGACCTGGTCTTCCCCTTCTTAGAAAAGCTCATAAATCCCTTCTTTTCCTTAAGTGTACCATCAGCTGCCATTCTATACTTTTTACTCGGATCTATGCCTGCTGCCTGTTGAGCAGCCGTTTGTGCAACGTTCCTTTTTGAAGAACCCTTCTTAGACTCTGAAGCTAATTCAGTCGAAGCTTTCTGAGATTTTCCTGAACTTACCCCTGCTGCCTTTGGTTTATTCCTGGGCTGGGTATTCTTCGGTGCCGGGAAGTTATTCACCAAAGGATAAGGATGCTCCTTCACCTCTTTCAGATGCTTTCTGATAAGCTTCTCTATATCCTGTAGATATTCCTTCTCATCAAAATCACAGAAGGAAATCGCTACTCCCTCCTGTCCGGCACGTCCGGTTCTTCCGATACGGTGCACATAGGTTTCCGGTACTTCAGGTAGATCATAATTAATTACATGGGAGAGCTCATCAATATCGATTCCTCTGGCTGCGATATCTGTTGCAATCAAGACACGAAGCTTCTTATCCTTAAAATCACGAAGGGCACTTTGGCGTGCTCCCTGTGATTTATCGCCATGAATTGCTTGTGCTGCCACGTTCTCCTTGGATAATTGACGAACCAAACGATCTGCTCCGTGTTTCGTACGGGTGAATACCAGCGCTGATACGATGGATTTATCCTTTAATATATGAAGAAGTAAATCCTTCTTATTGCCTTTGTCCACATAATACAAGTATTGATCTATGATTTCAACGGTGGAAGATACCGGTGTTACCATAACCTTCGCCGGATTCTTGAGCAACGTTTGGGACAGCCTAGCGATATCGGGTGGCATCGTTGCTGAGAATAACAAGGTTTGTTTATTCTCGGGTATCTTGGCGATAATCTTTTTCACATCATGAATAAATCCCATATCGAGCATACGATCCGCTTCATCTAGGATAAATATTTTAAGATGCTTCAAATCAATGTGTTTCTGATTAATCAAATCATTTAATCTACCTGGGGTTGCAACAAGGATGTCCACACCTTTGCGTAGTTCCTCCTGCTGCGGCTTTTGTGAAACTCCGCCAAAGATTACACAAGCTTTTAATTTGGTGTATTTGCCATAGGTACAAAAGCTCTCATATATTTGAAGCGCCAGCTCTCTGGTTGGCGTTACAATTAACGCACGTATTTTACGATCCACGTTATGCGAAGTATTATCCTCTGCAAGTAGCTGTAGCGTTGGTATGGCAAATGCTGCTGTTTTTCCGGTGCCGGTCTGGGCACAACCTAGAAGATCTCTGCCCTCTAATATATATGGAATCGCCTTTTCCTGTATCGGCGTTGGTACCGAATAATTTTGTTTCTCTAGTGCCTTTAATATATCTGGCATAACCTTTAATTCATTAAATTGCATATTACTTTGTATGATGCAAAACTTTATACATCATACTCTCCTCTCTCTATTACCTTTTTGTCTCTGTTATATGTTTCGGTATCGTATTGCCAAACCTTTTAAGAAGTTTCTGACATATCGATCTCCGCATGGTTTATAATTACGCTGTCCTTCTCTACGTAATACCGCGCTTAATTCGCTACTTGACAAATTAACATTTGCCGCCTTAAATATATCCAGCATGTCCTCTCCCGTAAGCGATAGAGCAATTTTGATTTTCTTCAGGAAGACGTTATTGACTTGTTTATTATCCTTAATTAAGAATACTTCCTTTTGCGGTTCACCCGGTTTTGCTTCCTGTTTTCCTCTTTTAAATATAATAAAGCCGTTCAAAAAGGACTCGAACATGTAGTTATTACATTTTCTCATATCATCATGTGCGATAAACTCATACTTGTCCGAATCAATATCCGCATCATTCTTAGGCTTTAGTAACATTCTCTGTAATTCTTCTCTCGTTACTGTTATTCCGCCCAGTTTAAATATCTCCAACATATCTATATCCCTAATATCAAGCGCATATCTTAATCTTATTATTATATCGTTATTATTCAAATTTAACCTCCTTACTGCTACTATGGTCATTAACCAATTCTACATGGGTATTTGATTTTATGCAATAAAAACTATTTTACCTTAGTATTTACACATATTTGCTTTTCCTTATATTATCTTTTTTATGCGTTTGCTATTATCAAATGTATTTGATATCATATGATTTGTTACAATACTTAATATAGTGAATATAAAGGTGGATACTATAATGGATAATCAAGAGCAAAAACATCAAAGACGCCCGAGATATAAAGGCACTCATCCAAAAGCTTTTAAAGATAAATATAAGGAACTGCAACCTGAAAAATACGCTGATGCGATTGAAAAGGTTATTCAAAAAGGCAATACCCCTGCCGGTATGCATCGCTCCATCTGCGTGAACGAGATATTAGAATTCTTACAGATTACTCCCGGACAAACCGGACTAGACGCCACCTTAGGTTATGGCGGCCACACACGAGAGATGTTAAAATGTCTTAATTCTGAGGGTCACTTATATGCCACAGACGAAGACCCAGTTGAATTACCACGTACAAGGGAGCGTTTAGCGAACTTAGGTTATGGACCCGAGATATTAACGATAAAGCACATGAACTTTTCAGGGATTGACCAAATCGCAGTGGAAGCAGGACCGCTTAATTTTGTATTGGCTGATTTGGGTGTATCCTCTATGCAGATCGATAATCCCGACCGTGGCTTCTCCTATAAGACTGAGGGTCCACTTGATTTACGACTAAATCCAAACAAAGGAATCTCAGCGGCAGAACGTCTGAAAAACATATCACTGGAAGAACTACATGGAATGTTAGTAGAGAATGCGGATGAGATCTATGCCGCAGAAATATCCCGTGCTATTACAACTGCAATCAAAAGAGGAACTGAGATTTCCACTACCTCTCAGCTTCAGCAAACCATCAGTGATGCCCTTAGATTTATTCCTGAAAAGGAACGAAAAGAAGCAGTTAAGAAATCCTGTCAGCGATGCTTTCAGGCATTGCGTATTGATGTTAACAAAGAATATGAAGTGTTGTATGAATTCTTAGAGAAGCTACCGGATGCACTCGCAACAGGTGGACGAGTTGCGATTCTGTCCTTTCATTCCGGAGAGGATCGCCTCGTTAAGAAATCCTTCCAACGCTTATACCGGGAAGGAATCTATCAGGAGATATCCCCGAATTTTATTCGCCCTTCACAAGAAGAGTGCAACACCAATAGCCGTGCGCGTTCTGCTAAGCTACGCTGGGCGATAAAAGCGTAAGTAGAAGAAAATTATTAGGTGAATTGAGTAAACTTACTGTGAGCTTTGTTGCTTCCGGCCATGGTCCATGTATTCATATCATTCATTAATTTAATTGTTCAAATAACGTTCCGGGAGGATTACCATGTCAAATTCAGATAAAGCCAATGAAGCAGTACAAACCACTGCTACAGCCAACATTAACAATACAACCACTATATTAGATAGTGCCAAGCCGCTCTCAAAGTCCATCATCTGGAAGTTACAATCAGACTTCTATGAGAATCAGGGTCCCGAGGCTTGGATTCGAGGAATCGTTCCTCAATATATTACGACCAACCCATACATCGCGAATCTCTATGTGAAGACTGTATTCGCATACTGCAGGGATATTGTGAGTACGGAGGAGTTTAATAAAGACTCCACGATCTACATCATGGAGCTTGCCGCCGGTGTGGGAAGGTTTACGTATACATTTTTAAAGAGATTTCTAAAGATGCTTGAGCAGTCCACCCTTAAAGGGTTAAAGTTCAAGTACTTGATCACAGATCTTGCCGAACGTAATGTAGAGTACTGGTTAGCTCACAGCTATTTGAAGCCCTACTTTGAGAGCGGGGTACTTGATTGCGCTACCTTTGATATGACGAAGGACGATGAACTCTCATTAAGATATTCCGGTGAAGTTCTAAGCAAAGGAAACCTTCAAAATCCTCTTATATTATTCGCTAATTATACCTTCGACAGTTTGCCACAGGATACATTCTATGTGAATGAAGGGGAGCTCTATGAAGGTCTAATAACCGTTACCTCAACTGATGCACCGATTGATGCAAGTGATCACTCCATACTGGCAGGGCTAGATTATGAATATACGGACAAGCTGATTCAGGCAAATGCGTATTATGAGGAGGATACTCTTAATTGTCTCCTCCTATCTTATAAGGATCTCCTCAACGACAGTGCATTTTCTGTACCAATTGAGGCTCTACGCTGTATTAATCGCTTAAGATCATTATTCAATGATGATATCGTGCTGCTCTCCTCGGATAAAGGATATCGTAACCTCTCCTCGATGGAACAGATATATCATCCCTTCCTGTCAAAGCACGGCTCCATCTCTCTAACTGTGAACTTCCATGCTATGGAGCTTTATTTTAATAGCCTTGGAGGAAAAGCAATCCATACTCTCTATGACCATGAGAATGTTACAATGTCCTTATTCCTATTAAGTTCGCGACCACATGATTTTGTGGAGACAACGATGGCATTTAATGAGATTATTGAAAGCATCGGACCGGATGATTTTTATATCCTTAAGAAGGCCGTATTACCTCATCATGCGTCCCTTACTACAAGGGAATTACTAACCTTTTTACGCTACACAATGTATGATTCAAGAACCTTCCTTGAATTCTACAATACACTACTTAGTCGAATTCAAGATGAGGAGGCTTTCCCAAGAGAAGAGCTGGTTTCTATCATTGATGGAGTACGGGAAAACTATTTTCCAATCGGTGAAGAAGGAGATTTGTGTTACTGTTTAGGAACGATATTAGCCTACTTTGAATATGACTATGATGCTATCGAACTTTTTCAAACCTCTATGGAATTCTACGGTGAGGACCCCTCTATTCATTATGAGATTGCTCTATGCTACTATAATCTGCAAGTATTCGATATAGCTATAGAGCACCTTGAGAAATCCTTACTTCTTGACCCTGGGTTCGAAGATAGCCTTAACCTTAAAGGGATTATTGATGAAATCTCCTCCGACAGCCTTTGATCTGAATAAGATAGCTATCGAAAGCGAATTCAAATAATAATCAACCAAATAAAAATTGTTCAAACGATAATAATAAAACACAGCAAGGTTGAGTTAACTACACCCAATCTTGCTGTACTTCCATCTATATTATCTTGATATCAAGTTATTACTTCTCTAACTCTTTCACAAACTCTTTTCCATACTCTCTGATTTTATCGATCTCCGTTACATCCGGAACCCATAAGGAACGATGTCCTTCATTCAATAATCTCATTCCGCTCTTAGTAAGCTCTTCATTTAACTGTTTTACCACTTCTCCGCTCCAGCCATAGCTACCGAAGGACGCTGCTGATTTATTCTTGAATTTCAGCCCTTTCACCATCTCCATTAAGCCACCGATGGAATGAAGATATCCATTATTCACGGTTGGTGAACCCACTAAGATCGCCTTAGAACGAAAGATATCTGTGATGATGTCATTCTTATCCGTCTTTGAGGCATTATGGAGTTTAACGGTAACCTCCGGATCTGCCTCATGAATTCCACTGGCAATCGCCTCCGCCATCTTTCTTGTAGCGTTCCACATCGTATCATAGATAATTGTAATCTGATTCTCCCGATAGTTATCAGCCCAAGTAAGATACTTTTCTACGATTTGTGTGGGATTTTCTTTCCAGATCACACCGTGACTTGGGCAAATGAGATCAACCGGAAGATTAAAGCCCAATACCTCATGGATTTTCTTTGTAACCAAACCGCTAAATGGTGTCAATATGTTTGCGTAGTATTTGATTGCCTCTTCATGGAGTTCGCTTTCATCCACACAATCATTATAGAGAGATTCTGAAGCATAATGTTGTCCAAATGCATCATTACTAAACAGAATATTCTCCCCTGTCATATAAGTAAACATGGAATCCGGCCAATGCAGCATGGGTGCTTCAACGAAGATAAGCTTATTCTCCCCGATGTCTAATGTATCCCCTGTCTTCACCGTTACAAAGTTCCAATCCTCATGGTAATGCCCTTTTAATATCTGTGCCCCCTTCGCGGTACAATATACAGGGGTTCCCGGTATCTCCCGAAGCAGCTCCGGCAAAGCACCGCTGTGGTCGATCTCTCCATGGTTCGCTATGATATAATCAATCTTATTTAAATCAATCTCCTGCTTTAATCTGGTAACAAATTCTTTGTCAAATGGTTGCCATACAGTATCAATTAATACTATTTTTTTATCACGAATTAAATATGAATTATAAGAGGAGCCTCTTCGTGTGGAATACTCCTTCCCATGAAAGCTCTTAAGCTCCCAATCTACTTTTCCTACCCAAGTTACTTTATCTGTTATATTCTTACCCATATTAATAACCAAGCCTTTCTACATAGCCTGCAAACTTTGGGTCGCAGGTTCAAATTTGCGTGTGAAAAAACTATGATTTTTCACACTAATTCCTCCAAATGTTTAATATACTATTCCGACATGAGTCTCTTCTCGCCCTCAATCTCTTGAATTGGTTTAATGTCCTGCGTAACCTCCAACACACCTAGATATTCACCTTGTTCACTTCGAACGGCATAATAGCGTATTAGTACGAATTTATTCCCCATCCTAATCCAGAAATCCTCGTGATCCTTTACACCGTTCTTAAAATCCTCCACAATCTTCTCTACGATATGGACACTAGCCGGTGGATGGCAGTTGGATACATTTCGTCCGATGATGGCCTTGGTACGTGGGAAGGTTCTCTCTTTTCCTTCGGAAAAATATTTCACCAGATCATTTTTATCCACAAAGGTGATATCAAAGGGAAGTGAATTCAACACAGCGGTTAATTCCTCCACCTCAAACACTCCGGAAGGCAACCTGACACGGCCTGGCTCATGGTTCTCCTTTGGATCTTTCGCTACCTCTACCTTCGCATCCTTCACCGGAGTCCATACAGGAACATTATCCACCAGGTATCCAATCTCCTTACTCTCATCCGCGATGACCTTCCATTCATCCTGGGTCAGTGTTTCTAAGAGCATCGGGATCATGATGTTCTCTTCCTTGAAGATCATCTCCTTCACCCGTTCCACTGCATCCTTCGCTTTTTGCTTTATCTCTTCTATGTTAACTTCCTTCTGAGTGAGCAGCGCCTTCACTTCCTTAATTTGTGCTCGAATCTCGTCATCCACTCCCCACATAACCTTAGGGGGTGCGGTGATACCGTACTGTTCCATATACGGGAATAAAAGATTTTCTTTTCTAAGGTAATGAATATGAACCTTCCACAGTTCCTCCATACCCTGTAATAGCTTACCTCTGTCTATCCCGTCTGCCTCACCGGATAACTGAGGTTCGATTTCTTTCTGAATGATATATTCTATCTGTCTGTTTTCACGGAATAATATATTCGCAGGATGTCCCGGTATCTTTGTCTGATCAGTCGGCTGGTGAATCTCTTCAATGGAACCTTTGAATACTGCTGCATGTACATCACACAGTTTTTGTATTTCCTCAACCGGCAGCCCTTCTTTTATCAAAGCACCTTCCGCTTCTGATATCTCAGTAGCTGATACCCCCTGAAACGCTTCTTCAAACTGTTCTTTAACCTCCTCCACTGACTTTCCTTCGTGAAGTTGTTTGATAATCTCCTTAATCGTCTGTTGACGATACTCTCTGTTGTTTATATACTCACTCATAATATCACTCCTTTATTTCAAAACCTTTCTCGATAAGAGTTTTTTTAATCTCCTCTAAACTGATCCTTTTTAACACCGCTCCCTTTGGTAATGTCATAAATCTGCCTGCAGTTTTAAGCATTCCCGGCTTCGTGATATCTGTAAATCCAAGGGACTCCAGTATTTCTATCATCTCAGGGTATTCACCGGTTAATTCATAGATCGATTTATTCAAATATATAACTTTATTCATAGCCTACCCCTTTCATCGGATTTAATGCTTTGCATAATCCTTAAGTAAAATATTATTCTCAAGATGAATATGCTGATGAAGGTCATCCTCCATCTCCTCCAGTAATTGATAGGTTCTTGCATAAGTTTTGCACGCATCAGTCGGTACCTGATAATCATGAGTTAACTCACGGAGCTTGACGAGTAATTCTCCAGCCCCCTCATGCTCCTCGGTGATGATCCTTGCTAATTCAGTAATCTCTTCTCTGTTCTTATCAGTTTGATCAAAATCGGGAAATAACATGGTTTCTTCCTTTAACAAATGCTGCTCTAAGTCTGTCTTTAATTGACCATATACACGGTACACTTCAAATAACTCCGCATGATTCTTACCATGTACTCTTAATAAGGTGTTCAGTAATTCAGAAATCTCAGGGAGTACCCGTCTCATATATTCATGATGGGTATCCTCGATGTAAGTAGTCAGCACCTCCGGACTCATCTGGTCAAACTTTTTATCAGCCTGCTCATAGCTTGCTTTTCGTTGGTCATAGACTTCATCTAATCTGTCAAATAGTATCTTTTGATCGATCTTCTGTTCCTCAACTACTTGAATAAAATTACGATGTCCACCACAGCAGAAATCTATTCCAAATTCCTTAAATACCTCTGTCGCTTGCGGTAATTCCACCACCACTTCACCGATTGTTGCATTTTTGTCCTGATATCTTCTCATATAATCCTCCTTCTTTGTCCTGCACTCTCTACAGGATCATTATCTTTATAAGATGAATTTGTTAATTGTTTCTTTATGTTTCATATTATAGACATATAAAAAGAGAAAAGATGTGATTACAGTCACACTTTTCTCTCTTTATTTATCTGATTTTATTCTTTTTATATTATAATGATCAAGTCGGTTTGAAGCCCATAGCATACAACATTCTATAAAAGCAGATCCTATCACATTCTTCTCTATATATTATCATTCCCTTCTTCTAAGGCTGATTGATCAAGTATTAATAGAGCTTTATTGGACACTGAACGAATTATACCATCATTTTCGAGCTGGCTTAATTTACGACTCACCGTCTCTCTTGCGATTCCAAGGTAGTTCGCCATTCCCTCTCGGCTTAGCGGAAGGCGAATCAGTATCCCTTCTTCCACCTCTTTCCCGAACTTAGCGGAATAGTCTAGTAGGAGTGCATTGATTCTCATATCAATGTTTCTCACTCCCATGCTCTCCATGGAATGTTCCAGTCGAAGCATTCGTTTACCTAATTCTTCGATAATCTTAACTCCCATATCAGGATACTGAAGTAATAGCTTCTGAAAATGTTCCTTCGAAAGCATACATACAAATACCGGCTCCAATGCTTCAACGGTATAAGTAGCCTTTCTTTGTGTTAATAGATACTGTTCTCCGAAGAAATCTCCTTCTGAAAAGAGGTATAGAATTTGCTCTCTGCCCTCCGGAGTATATTTGTATGCTTTCACACTTCCCTCATTAATAATAACAATCGAATCCAGATTATCACCTATAGAGAATATCGCTTCTCCCTTCTTAAAGGATTTGTGAATAATTAATTCTGATATTCGAAACATATCTTCATGATTTAATCCGCCAAATATAGGAACCTTATGAAGGCATAACTGATTATGACAATGGGTACATACGTGACTACTCTCTGACATAGAACAAACTCCCTTCTTCTTTCGTTCAATTATGGTTATATGCTTCTTTTCTAATTGAGCTAGAATGACGATTTCACTGTCATTATTTTTATATATTATACTATAAAATATAACAGAGCCGTTAATAGATTTTAACATGAATTATCATTATCTATACAGCTCTGTATTTATTTATAATTCTTTATTTATTGTCAAGCTAATTATTCATAAGCCGGCTCGTTCTCTATCTCTTTTCTCTTACTTCTCAGACATATCCCATACATACCAATTGTACCCAGAAGTGCTAGTATAAAACATAGTGGCCAAATATAATTTAACCCTACCTCCTGAATAAATTTGCCCGCAATTGAGGTTCCACCTGCTGCACCGATTGACCAGCTTAACGATCCGATTGCACTGAATCTGGCTCTGAAGTTACTAGGGCTGTTATCAGCCATATATACGCTAAAGTTCGTAACGACCAATATCTCACCAATCGTCCAAACCACCGTAGACAGGATAAATAACGGAAAGCTGTGAATGAAAGCAAGCATTCCAAAACCGACCGCATATAACAATCCCGCCATGGCGATATTAGTTAATGGCTTCCTATGCTTTGTCAATGCAGTTACCCCCACGGTAAATACTAATACCGTAATAGCATTTACACTCATTAAGATACCGAATTTACTTGCACCGCTACTTCCGAATACAGAATCCGCCGTGAGTGGTAAGGAAAATCTGTGTTGTGTATAAACAAAGCTATATAAAATGTATATAATTAAAAACAATATAATTTGCGGACGTTTTATTAAAGCGTGAAGGGTACTTCCCTTTTCCGCCTTCTCCTTAACCGTATATGCAGTCGTGTGAATATGATCCGATTTTTCTTCTTTAATAAACTTCCATATTAAGATAATTGCTATAAATGAGGTAATTGCGTCGCCGATAAAGAGCATTGGAAGAAAATTGTTAAATAAAAATCCTGCTACAACCGGACCGATTGCCACACCTAAATTGATGCCTATGTATTGTAATGAATTCCCTTGCTGTCGTTGATGAGGAGGAAGAATATCTGTAATGATTGCTTGTATCGGTGCCCTGACTGCTCCGCTAAAGAAGGTCGAAAATAATAGTAGGCCTACTACAATGATTGGGTCTTTAATAAAAGCACACGGAATCAATGTTAATGCCGCCCCTCCCTGAGCAATCAGATAAGTTTTCTTTCTTCCGAATTCATCTGCAAGCTTCCCGCTGATAATAGAGGATGGAATACCGATCAATGACGCAATAGTTACGATAATACCAACTTCTCCAAATGAGAGTCCTATCTTCAGCGTCAGATACATCGTCAAAAACGGAAAGACAAACTCACCGAATCTGTTGATTACTGTTGCTAGGAACAATATATACATGTTCTTAGGTAAGCCCTTATACGTGTCCAAAAATTTTAGTTTGATAACAATCATCTCTCTTCCTGTGCATTAAAATGTAATAATTTAGCTAGTCTTTCTACTATATCACAAACATTTTATTGAGGAAAGAAGAAATAATTGTTACCTTTTACCATATATTGGAGTATAAAGAAGTTGAATTACTTATTATGTTGATAAGAAATGATATCTTAAATGAGTTAATTGTCAAACGCCCTAATTAAATATAAAATCATCAATGTGAAATTGATATGTATCCAAAAAAAATGGAACAACATATATTCTTAAACAACTGTATGAAGACGTTGGTGCTTAGGTTGTGTATTTTACAACCTTATGCACCACTACGTACTTCATCCAAGCGAGAGCGTGTTGCTTAGGAAATATATTGTTTCATTCTTTTATACATCTACTATAATCATATTGATGGTCACATAACAAATCAAGGCTTTTGACTAATAAAAAGGTTAATAAGGCGATGATAACTTCGTCCCTCCCACTGAAGCCATCAAACGGGTCGGTACAAATTTTTTTCCATTCCAGCTTAATTGATTTTGGATATATCCGAGAGTATCTGCATTATATGTACCGATTATCCTTTGAATCGCCGATAACTCATAATACGCTTCCTTCTCATTACTAATGAACGGAATTAAAGAACTAAGCGAAAGAACCTCCCCCTTCACTGGCTCGATCAATTCTTCATTCGCATGATAATACTGCGACAAATATGATTCTCCTCTATCACTGATATCCAATATGAATTGTGTATCTAGTGGTTCACTACTTACCTTAACTCTATACTGATCCTGATATAGAACAGTATAGGTGTTTTGCAAATTATAAGTATCAGTATTAAACAATTCTTTTATTTGATTATCAAATGCTGAATATATGTAGAATACACCGTACCCTCCACTGCCACCGGTATCCATGCTTAACTTAATCTCATCCACTTTATCTTTTGTAAAATCTCCTAGAAATATCATCGGATTATAACCGGAATTCACTTGTGGAAGTATTGTTTTTAATGCCTTCGTACGACCATCCTCTATAACTACCGAGATATTCATAATATAGGTACTATCATTATCATCGCTTCGAGTCCCATATAAAATCACCGTGTCCGGTACCCCGTCCCCGTTAACATCTCCGTATTTAGTATCAATTATTACCTTATTTATATTCATAGCTTTTAACTGTTTCACGTTTGGCGTTTTTGTTATGTCGTAATCCGTGAACATTCCCCAGTTTTCCATAGAATTATATCTGGGATTATTTGATCGAAAGAATACAATGATTGGCACGAAATTCAACTCAGGGTGATTCTCAAAAAAATCCCTATCCCCAAATCGTATTGCTTCCAGTGCTAATGGCAGTTCCCTACGGAATATAAAGTTGCGTACTCCTGTGATGCCACGCCCTGAACCGCCGTCAACATCTAGGTACACATAATATAGATAACCTCCGACATTCTCCACCCATTCACCTCGTACTTCATCCCTCATCTCCGTTATTTTATCATTCGCGTAATCTGGCCCTATATCCAAAAACAGCTCTCCTGTTATGTCGGAGTGTGTTAATGTATACCTTCTTGGTATGATAGGATCTGTTCTTGTAACTCCCTCTTGATATGTCACATATAACTTTTTCGGATCCAATTTACTCATAAACGCACTTCTCCTATATATGTATTAATATAGATAATATATGAATCTCCCCTATGAAGTGTTACAACAACTATTTTAACCAATAAGATAAACAGTTATATGCAATCTTATGGACTACTATGCAATAAACATATTGATACATTATTTGTACAAGCCAAACGATAAGTATCATAAACCTTAAATGACCTAATATAATATATTAATGCTA
Organism: Bacillota bacterium; assembly: GCA_023392615.1. GTDB lineage: Bacteria > Bacillota > Clostridia > Lachnospirales > Lachnospiraceae > Mobilitalea. The sequence goes on from JAEVYT010000005.1 coordinate 53,792, forward strand.
CAAGTTCAGGAGGGGTTATGAAGAAAGTTATTAGAAAAGCACTGGTTGCATGTATATTGGTTCTCTTAATACCATTTTCTATTACATTACTGTTTCAGAATAAAGAGAAGCCAAAATCGATACAAGCTATGAATTTTACAATATATAATGATGAGAATGGCTCTAAGGATAAGCTCTCCTTCGATGATTATTTGATTGGGGTGGTCGCTGCCAATATGCCAGCCGGTTATCAGACGGAGGCTTTAAAAGCGCAAGCTGTCATAGCCCGAACCTATGCATTATATAATATGGCTCTTCTTTCAGACGGTGATAAGAATAAAACCAAATTCACCACCACGGAACTTGGTTTGTCTTATATCAGCTTGGGTTCTTTAAAGAAATTCTGGGGAAATGACTATCAGAGTTACTTTACCAAGATAGAGAATGCATTATATTCCACCAAGAACCAGGTTCTTGTATATGATGACAAATTAATTCTTCCTCTTTTTTTTGATACCGGTAGCGGATTCACCCGTAATGCTTATGAAGCATGGGGAGTTAAAGTTCCTTATCTGGTCAGTATCGCCAGTAAACAGGATGTCACCTCCACTCATTATCTACAGATTCAAGAGTATGACGTATCCGATTTGATTGCCATACTCAATAAATATTATACTAAGATCAGCTTATCAGAAGATAAATTTTTCACTCAAGTCAAAGTGATTTCAAGAGACAGTTCCGGTTATGTGTTAAAAATGGATCTTAACGGTAAATCAGTATCCGGTGATGAATTCACTAAAGTAGTGGGGCTACCCTCCAGCCATTTCTACATAGAAAAGTATGATAAAAAAGCTCGAATCATCTGTAACGGCTCCGGACATGGAATTGGACTCAGTCAATATGGCGCCAACGCGATGGCAGAGGAAGGATCTCTCTATAAAGAAATTCTCAGCTACTATTACACCGGGGTGAAGTTCGCCAACGTGGCTGACGGAGAATAAGTTTAGTGAACTGATATTGATGGTAAAAAGCATTCGGATTATCTTTATAAAGCAGGATATTCTCACTACAACCTTGTTGCGACGTTGCTATTCACTAATGAACTTGTCATATGGTAGAACAGAGTTAAAAAATGCAAACTCCTCACTTCGCTCGTCAAACATGCTATTTTCTAACTCTAAACCATATTCCAATTTGCATAAGTGAATATAGCAACTTATGCAAATATGTTGTATTGAGAATATCCTGCTTTATTTATAATCCAAATGCTTTTTACCACCAAGTGTATGTCTATATCAGAAATACTTTCTATCTATTCCTGTAAGTATTCACTCGAAAGACTCACTTCCTTAACCATTTAAAACATCATATTAATTAGGTTACACATCACATATATCTTAATCCCGTTGTTTAATTTAAAATTTTAAACATAAACTGATCTGACGAAAATCTTAGTACAGACATCTTATTCACATCCAACAAGATATAAACTACCTCTTACCCTTTGATATCTTCGTCTTTCCTATTTACATAGACAGGTGAAGTGGATGAGGGTATTTGTTTGACTGACTTTATAACTTTTCTGGTGATACTTACTTTCAGATTGTAGCGATCAAAACTGGAATTCGTCCATGGAGGGACGAATTAGGAGCAGGCGACATGGAAGTCGCTCTGCTCCGACAGTTTGTTTCAAGCTACAATATGAAAGTTTAGTATTACCTGAAAGTTATAACGGATAGTCAAACAGATTCCCCTATCTACTTCACCGTTCCTAGTAAAAGCAATCATCTGTTTCGTTTGGCGAGAAATACAAAGTTTTCAATCCATATCTTATATGGTTTTTGTTCTTTCTTATACTGTTCATACAATCCTTCATAGAATTGTTCCACACGTTTATATTGTTGCTTGGTAACCGGCATTTCAGCATAGCGATAGCTCATGTAGATTGTGGCTACATCTTGGAATGTGACACGGTCTATCAGATAATTATTCTTGACCCTATTCGCAAGCATTTGAATCGTTTCCTGTTGATCAAGAGGGAATCCCATTTTACTTAATAATCTTAAAATATGCAGAAACTGAAGATACATCTTCTTGCTATAATCTGCCTTCTTAAACTCACGTTTATACCGAAGCTTAAGGATGTTGTAATACAATAGTATGGTGAGGATGATACCACTGATTACAGTAAAGCATATAATCATTATCCTTATTATTTCGTCATCATTATTCTTTTTCTTAATTATATTATCATTATTATTATGTTTATTAGTATTTTGAGGAATGTGATTGTTTTTCTTTATCCCGTTGTTCGAATCATATTTAGTCAGTTCCTCAGCCCACTTTAAATATCTGTTAGAATAGTAGGTAGAAGTCGCCTCGAAGGGTATCCAGCCAACACCATTAATATAAGCCTCTGCCCAGGCATGAGCACAATTGTTTCGTACTATATATCTGTCTTTCTTGAATTCCTTCATCTCAGCAGAATAGCCTTCCACATATCTGGTTGGCACACCAATGCAACGTCCCATCACGGCCATTGCGGAGGCATAGGACGTACAATATCCTTTCTTACCTTCGAATAGAAAATAATCTACAAAGTCCTGACCCTTAGGAACCTTATCCGTCTTTAAGGAATAAGTGTATTTTTTCAGATATGTTTCTATCGCTTTCAGTTTGTCGTAATCATTGTCATAGTTTGCTGTGATTTGAAGGGCTAGCTCCCTCACTCTATCCGGCAGTTCTTCCGGTAACTGTGTATACTGCGTACGAATTAACTGCTCGCGTTCCTTCAGCTTTTGATAATTAAGCTCCATATTCTTTGGATTGAATATTTGACCACTGGTTAATGAATAGCGTTCTAATATTCTTACTTTCTTCTCACTTACTTCAGGTGCTTTCCCATAAGTAAAGGAGTTTGCTTCTCGTAGCATCGTTTGAAATGCCTTGCCCCCCAGATTAAGATCTAAGTAATCGGCTGCATACTCTGTCCCTTTTCCTCTTCTCTTTGAAAACGAAATCTGGGGCGCCTGATCTAAAAACTGATAATCATTATCCGTGGTAAATCTGCAGGTTTTAAGCGGGAAAAATACTGTCTTTGTTTTAAGATTAATATAAGTGAGATCCACATGATTTCTACGCATAAAAGCATATTTTTCAAGTGATTCTTCATCTCTTCTTGAAAGTGCATAGAATAATTCCAGATAATCAAGGTTATATTCCTTATCACTTTCCAGATAATTATCCTTACCGGCCTCCCAACTGTGCCCGGTATATGTATTACTTACTGAACCGGTCAGATATACTTTAGTTCCACCGATTAAACCTTTTACTCCGAGTACATCCTTCATACCCGTATGTAACTCTGTACCGGAACTAAGATCTCCTTTTTCATCTGAGAATCCAGATAAAGTAAAATATTCACTACCTTCACCGAAATAAAAATTCCAATCTAATTGTACTTGCTCGATCGCTTCTCTTGTACTAGTATATATATTTTTAACGAATGTCCAACGGATTGGCTCCGATTTTGAAGGAAGCGCCACAGCAATGAGAGCTACGATAAAACATATCGGCACCAGATAAAGTATCCCTTCCTTCTTTTCCTTTCTTCTAACCCTTTTACAATAGATAATTCCAAACAACTCAATTAAAACTGATAGAATATAAAAGATGCTGATACCTACAACTACTTTACTGACATCTATCTTGTTAATACTTAGAACAAAAAGCATGACGCTAATTATGATAGCCAAAGATATTTTGGTAAACCAAAATTTAGTCGTAACATAGAATAAAACTGCAATTACTACTGCAGCCAAAAAGATTGCAAAGTAAGCGAACCTCATTTGATATAGGAGCTTACTTCCATTATAAATATTACACCAATGGATAAATTCCTTTATCCACTTTACCAAATTAATCTTTGTAATATAAAGAATAACTCCTATTACAGTGATCGTTCCTCCAATAACAATATAACTAATTACATTTTTTCGATTTATACTGAACACACTGACTAAAATTACCGGTATAAAAGAAAATACTGCTACTAGCACCATCGGCATCTTAAGATTAAAATATTGATTCTGTACCAGCACAAATGCCCATGTTAAGGACATGCTTAACATAGTATGGTATGCCTGATATAATTTTTCTCTGTGTTTTAGCATTCTCTTGCCCCCCAAGCATTTGCTATAATACATTCCCTTTCGTTAATACCTCTCCAATTTCTTCTTCTGACATGATTTGATATACGTTAATTCCCGACTGCTTCATTCCTTCTGCCAAGCTCTTAACACTATCAGAAGTGTCATCACTTACCCATAGTATACTGACATGATTGCCACTTTCAACTAGCTGCAACGAATTCATATACAATTCCTTTGATAAATCATGCGTTACCACTACACAGAATAACCCCTGTCCCTCTGCTAGAATTTTTTCCTGCATCAACTGCGCGACTGGTTGTTCTGATATAAATCGCATCTTTGCACAGGTTTTATAGAATGCATTAAACTCTTCCACGGAACGGATCGTAATCAACATCTTTTCTTCAGATTTATAGACAATATGTGAGGGTGTCCTTTGACGAGCGTAAAAGTTTGATAAGGCCAGAACACATTCGATAATCTTATCCTCTATAATTACTACCTTCATCTCCTCTTCTTTAAGCTTCTTCAAATCCATAAAAATTACGGTCTGCGCCTTAGGAATATATTGATACTTTCTAGTAATCAGCTCTCTCATTCTGGCGGAAGCCTTCCAATGAATCTTCTTCCTTGAATCACCCGGAAAGTATTTTCTTACTTCAGTGTCCAATTCCTCTTCTGCTGAATTAGAAAACCGCATAGGATTCTTAACATCACTTTGAGAAGGTGCAATAGAAATCCGATCCAGATGAACCACACGTGGTAAAACGGTTGCATTTATCTTGCTTCTGACCGGATAGGTTATTGTAAATAGATATAGAAAATCAGTTATCTCAATGGAATCTACTCCTACAAAATACTCTCCACGATAATTACACCGAATCCTTGTCTCTAATCTCTCACTTTCACCCGGTATTAAACTATACTCCGTACCGGAAGTTGCTTCTTCTATCGTTGATTTATCATCTAAAAAATTAACCTTTATATTTCTAAATGTAATATAGTTTTCATTGGCAACAATAAAGTCATACTTGGTCCAATCTCCCTTTATTACAATAAAGCTTTCCATAGATTGATAAAGTTTAAATCTTGTATAAACATATAGTGTATAAAGCAAGGCGGAGACAGGAAGCAAAAGTGCCAGATAGAAAAGAGCGTAAGAAATATTACCTCCATAATAGGACGCATATACTCCACTTCCAATAATGAGTAACAAACAAACCAAACGATTTATTCTCATAAAATTAACCATGCCCTCTCTCTATTATAAGCGCCTAATACTATACCGACGCCAATACAGGTACAGCTATCTTATTTAGAATTAATTTTAAAGCTGCTCCAGGTTTGATTTGTGACAGTCTAGCTTCCGGAGACATGATAATACGATGAGCAAGAACCGGTTCAACCAGCTTAATAATATCATCCGGAATACAATAATTTCTTCCGGATAGATAAGCCATCGCCTGACCTGCGCGTAGAAGTGCCAATGTAGCTCTGGGGCTTGCACCAAGCAAGATGTTACTGTCCTTCCTGGTTGAGTGAGTGATCTTAGTTGCATATGCAACCAAATCCTGATTTACCTTAACCTGCTCAACCTCCTTTTGCATCAATAATATATCAGATCCTTCGACTATCGCCTCTATCGCCTGAGTAAGCTGATGATTTAAAAATCTATCTACCATCACCTGCTCATCGCCTACATGAGGGTATCCAATAGATAGCTTCATCATAAAACGATCCAACTGTGCTTCAGGTAAATTGTATGTACCAAGGTAATCAACCGGATTTTGTGTTGCAATAACCATAAATGGAAGCCCGATCGGATAAGTGACACCATCCACCGTTACTTGCTTTTCTTCCATCGCTTCTAACAAACTTGCTTGCGTCTTAGGCGATGTTCGGTTTATCTCATCCGCTAGGATAATATTGTTCATGATTGCACCCTTTGAATACTCAAATCTACCACTTTGCATATTATAGATTGATAATCCGGTAACATCACTCGGAAGCGTATCCGGTGTGAACTGAATTCTTGTGAAACCACAATTTATTGTCTGTGCCAGTGTTTTAGCAAGTGTCGTCTTACCTACGCCTGGTACATCCTCCAACAGAAGATGACCTCCTGCCAATAGTGTTATTAAGGTATACTCAATCACTTCCCGTTTTCCTACGATGATTTGTTCCATGTTGTGAATCATTTTTGATAAATTAAATTGATTTTCCATAAACTCCTCCCATCTTTGTTACGGTGGAAACCTCTCATTTTCCACAAAACATCCCAACACCCTTATTACTTACATATCAATTATAATAAATTACTAAATTTACCGCAAGGAAATAATTATAATTATACTAAGTTGACAATAATCATAGACCACAAACCACCATATCGGTAAAGTATTACAATAAAAAACCACTTAATTATATCTATTCTTGACATTTCATATAATGAAAAGTCGAAGCATAGATACACATAAGTGGTTATCTATAAGTTGATGACTGTAATTATGAAGGCACGCGATATTTATAATTTAGCAAGCAGACCATCCAAAAGTTTGATACCGTTATCAATCGCGATATGTTCAAAATCCGTATATGACATATGTGCGCTATTATCTGCTTTGTCTGATATTGCTCTGATAATTAAGAATGGAATTCCGTTTAAATATGCTGTATGAGCGATCGCTGCGCCTTCCATTTCGGTACAGAATCCATCAAAGTTCTCCACCAGCCATTCCTTCTTATTGTTATCGGATACAAATTGATCTCCGCTTACTACACGGCCAACATGTACTCCGACCTCCGGAAGTATGTTCGCACATACGCCCTTCGCAAGTTCCAGTAGTTGTATGTCCGCTTCAAAAATAGATCTGTCCATTCTTGGAATTTCACCAATACCGTAGCCAAAAGCGGTGGCATCCATATCATGCTGGAGGGTGTCTGTTGATAGTACAATATCTGCAATATCGATCTCTGATCGCAACGAACCTGCAACACCGGTATTGATTACTGCCTCAACCTGATATAAGTCTGCTAATATCTGTGTACATACCGCAGCATTCACCTTACCAATACCACAACGAACTACAACAACATCCTTACCCTGTAATTGACCCTCACAAAATTCCATTGAGGCAATTGTCTTTATTGTCGCACCTTCAAGACGGCTCTTTAAAATAGCAACTTCTTCATCCATTGCACCAATTATGCCTATTTTTTTCATTCTGTACCTCCATCTATCCTAATGTCCTAATGTAGTCTGTTAAATATACGAAACACAGCCATTAATTATTTACTATCTAATCTTCGATTCCCATTGTCGTCAAAGTTTTTCTTTAATGCCTTCTCAACCGGAGGAATCGTAGCGATAATCGCTATGGTCAACACTGTGACCCATATAATCATCACTATTCCTTGCACCGTTTTCCCTTGATTCATGGTAATCAAACTAATTACGAGTCCTATGATAGTAAATATAATGCCCATCTTTATATTAATGGAACCAGAATACTTATTCGCGAATTCCCAAGTATCCTGATTTTTCATGGAACGAACGGTTCTGTAACCATAGATATAATTGATCTTGGTTGATGCATTTTTAAAAATCAAGCCCAGAATCAAGATTATAATCGGTATTAATAAGTTAAAAACAAATATAAATATTGTTGTGCCCATAAAATTACTCCTTTGTTATAAACATATGAAACTGAAACTAGTCAGTTACTAACTCTTTTAAAATGCTTTGGTAGACTATATCGCAACGACTTACCCCATCTGTTAATAATGTCTTTGCTTTCATCTCCAACTCTGATGCATACTCCCTATTTTTCATGAGTTTGGTATTAATGAATATATTCATTGCGCCACTCTCAAGTGTACTGCGAAAAGTAGACGCTGCAACTCCGACATCACTGATTGCAAGTTTTGTTCCCTTTATCAATAGCTCCTCGAGTATCTCGATGACTCCGTGAACCGCTTCTAATATCTCCATTGGTACCGAAGCAGCTGATACAAGAGCCTTCTCCAGTATTTGATCCCTGTTCGGTTCCTCCGTGGGTAGATGGTAAGCTTTTGATAATGGTTCAAACATCTCACCGTCCTTCTGAATCAATTCCAATAAATGAACGGAGGCCTTCTGTGTTCTATCCAAAATCTTCTCAAACACTTCCCTATCACAAGAATTCATCGATTGTTTCAGCGTCAAATTCGCCACCATTGAGCATAATGCAGTACTTACCGCTCCAACCAATGCACTCGCTCCTCCACCACCGGGTATCGGTGCGCCGGAGGATAACGCTTCTATAAATGTTTGAATCGTTCTATCCATATTTATAACCGCCTTAAAATTGATTTATTCCGGAAGGTGCGTTTAAGGCTGCGATAACTAATACTATTGAAAAAATGATGATTACTACTAAAGCAAATGATGCAACAACAATAATGTAGATACCCAGACCTTTGAAAAAGCCTTTGAATTCTCCAAGCATACGATCCAAATTGCTGTTAACCGGAATTGGATTTCTATTCATCTCTCTCGCCTCTTTTGATGCATTCAATAACTTAATCCCTAATAGGATATATAACCAACCAACTATAACTCCAATAATTGTAAGACATTCTACAGCACCACCGATAATAAAGAACACACCTACAACTTTTGACCAGGTGGCTAATTGTTTCAAATTCTGATTCATCTGATCTTCTCCTCACCTATTTTTCTTTAGTACAGTCCTATTATATCAGCTTCCAAGAAATATATCATCTGCATAAATAATAATTCTTTATCTTTTATTTATTGCATATTGTGCAATTTCAACATCCTTTTTATGAACATATAAGTAGTATTGATATAAAAACTTATGGTTTAGCCCTATCGCTCCAACTCGCGATTGTCCACTTCCCATCATATTTCGAATTTTATAGTCATACTTAATATTTGCGTCTTTAAGCTTTCCCGTAATTTCATAAAACCTTTGTGCATCCATCGTAGTAAGAATTTCTTTTCTATTAAAAATTGTTATCATAACTCTCTCCCATCTCCCTTTTAATGGAAGCGTACCACTTAACCACCTTCTCTGTAAAGAACAGATTATTTAAAAGTACATTAAAAATCAATTAGAACTCTGATCATCTCTTATCCAATGAATTTACAATGAAAGCATTGCAAAAAATAGAATCGTGAGATACAATGTACTCGATTATGAGTGCCCCAGATGTTACAACTCTCATAAAATATATGGAACAAAAGGAAAGGATATTATATGACATATAAACCATCCGGCGTCTGTAGCCGTGAAATAAAATTTGATATTGATGAAGCTAATGGAATAATTAACAAAGTAGAATTTATCGGAGGTTGTGCGGGTAATGCCATTGGACTCTCCAGTTTACTGATTGGGATGAAGGTCGATGAAGCAATCTCCCGCTTAGATGGTATTCCCTGTGGCTTTAAATCCACATCATGCCCGGATCAATTAGCAAAAGCTTTAAAGGAATGGAGGCAAAACGCATGAAACGCATTGTTTTAACCGGAGGCGGAACCGCCGGACATGTGACCCCTTGCATCGCTTTATTACCCGAACTTAAAAATGAAAACTTTGACATTCAATACATCGGTTCCTATGACGGTATTGAGAAAAAATTGATTGAAGAATATCAGATTCCTTACCACGGCATCTCTTCCGGTAAGTTACGAAGATATTTTGATCCTAAGAACTTCTCCGATCCCTTTAAGGTTGTTAAGGGATATTTTGAAGCAAGTAAAATATTAAAGAAATTAAAACCTGATGTTGTATTTTCTAAGGGTGGTTTCGTAACCGTCCCTGTTGTTCTTGCAGCCAAAAAACATAAAATTCCGGTAATTATTCATGAATCAGATATGACACCCGGACTTGCCAATAAGCTTGCACTTCCCTCAGCAACAAAGGTATGTGCTAACTTCCCTGAAACCGTGAAGTACCTTCCGGAGAACAAGGCAGTACTTACAGGAACCCCAATTCGTAAAGAATTGTTCACCGGAAACCGTATCAAAGGACTTGATTTCTGTGGGTTTTCCGCCAACAAACCGGTAATCTTGATTATTGGGGGTAGTACCGGTTCCAGAGCGATTAATGATGCAATTCGCAGCATTCTCCCAGAACTTCTTCTGGATTATCAGGTAATTCATCTATGTGGAAAGGGTAATCTAGATGAATCGTTAAATCATACCACCGGGTATGTTCAATATGAATACATTAAGAGCGAATTAAGAGATCTGTTTGCTGCAGCCGATATCGCTATCTCACGCGCAGGTGCTAATGCAATCTGTGAACTTCTTGCATTAAGAAAACCTAATATTTTAATCCCCCTCCCTGCTGCCTCCAGCCGAGGAGATCAGATTCTTAATGCGCAGTCCTTTGAAAAACAAGGTTTTTCCTTTGTTTTAAATGAGGAAAATGTAACACCTGCCTCCTTGATGGACTCCATTAAGACAGTTATGGAGAAAAAGCAGGATTATATCTCAGCTATGAATAAGAGCGAGTTAAATAACGCGATTGACACGATCATAAATCTGATCAAAGAAGCTTCAAACAAATAATGATCGTAAATTAATCGAGAGTATATAACCTGATTACAATATAAAAATTATATAAAAGGGTCATGATAAATAACTTGGTTTATACGTTATTTTGTCATGACCCTTTTATTTGCTCTTATCATTATTAAAATGGGGAATGTTATCTTTATTTTGGTGTGACTCGAATCGCAGCTTCTCCCTTTACAGCACAGCATTTCTCGCAGGAACCACATCCCACGCACAGTTCGGTATGTACCACCGGCCTATTTTGTGCATCGTATTTTATCGCACCCGTTGGGCATTGCTCCATACAGATTAAGCATAGTTTATTCTGATCCCATACCAAACATCTGTCTTTGTATAGAACCGCCTTTCCCATATGCACATGTTCAAACTCCACCTTTTTTATCGCACCCGTTGGACACACTTCATGGCAGGAAAAGCATAAGCAGCAACTTGCTTCACGTGCCTTGATATAGGGTGTTCCGTAGAGTTCTATCCCATTCTCAAGGCTCATTGGCTTCAGTGCCTTATTCGGGCATACCTTCATGCATCTTCCGCAACGATTGCATACCGAGGCAAATGCTTCCTCTGATATGGAACCGGGTGGACGTAAAACCTTTTTCATTGCATACACTGTCTTTTCCCCCAGTACAACCGCTGCGGCGAATAATCCTGCAGCAGACAGCTTGAGGAATTGTCGCCTTGTATGTAATTGGTTCCTCTTTTCTTCAGTGGTTAACTTCTTAGAATTAGACTTAGTGCCAGACTCCACTTCCGTTCTATGTTTCTTATAACTGGATGATTTAAATACTACTGCATTGGTTTTACATGCATGTGTACAGTCTCCACACACAATACAGTTATCTTTGCTTATTCCTGTCTCTAGCGGATCCGCCCCTAATGCGCATACTTTAGAACATTTTGAGCAATGAACACAACCTTCCTTAAGTTGATATCTGAATATACGCTTATGACTGAAAACAGATAGTAGCAGCCCTGTCGGGCATAATACCGAGCACCATATTCTAGAGAAAAAAATTGTTAGGATAATAACGATTATTAACAACCACGGAATTTCTCCCATCAGACTCTTTACTATCCCATCACTAAAGAGTGCAAAGGGTGTTAGCATGTAAGCAACATTTATTCCAAAGAGAAATAAAAGAAACAGGAATATCAACCATGCATATCGATATGGCTGCATTCGCTTTATTAGCCTCATTCTTATTTTTTCAATTTTTCCAATTCGTAACCTTTCGGTTATAAAGCGACTTACTTTATCAATAATCATTAGAAGTGTTCCAAAAGGACAGAACCAACCGCAGAAAACTCTTCCAAGGATGAATGCCGAGGCTATTGTGATAAACGACAACATGATCCATAAAGGGATATGTCCCTGCGACCGTATATAATTAATTAACCCCCACGGGTCCAGCCAGGAGAACTTTTTTAGGAGATCCTCATGTCCTTCCAGTGGATAAGATAAGTTTGTAAACAAATACACATAAAAAGCAAGTATTACGAGTTGGATTGTGTATCGAACTATAATAATTAACCTTTGCTTCATTACAATATCCTCCCGTCTTATTGTGACTGTTTCCGTTTTCTTTTTCTGTCCACGAACACAGCTATAAGGATACTTATTTCGTAAAGTAATATCATTGGTAAGGATAATAATATCTGTGATAGAATATCAGGAGGTGTTAGGACAGCGGCAAAGATGAGTATAATCAGAATCGCATAGGCTCGTTTTTTTTTCATAAAGCTGGGTTTAATCACCCCAATATAGCTAAGAAAATAGGTTATCAACGGGATTTGAAATATCAACCCAAACGGAAGTAAAAAACTTATAACAAAGGACATATATCTGCTCGCTGATATCATTGTAGCAAAACCCTTATTATAATCAATTAAAAATGTATGTAACCCAATCCCCAGGACATATAAATAACCTAGCATAATCCCTGAGATAAATAGAACAAGCGACAATGAAAAATATATTATGAACACTTTCATTTCATTCTTATAGAGCGCGGGTAATACAAACCAAATGATCTGCCATAAGATAATCGGAGCGGATAGAATGATTCCTCCGATACATGCAAGCTTTAGCTGAATCATAAATCCTTCCGCAACTCCGGTAAGTACTACATCTTTTCCAATATGACGAATTGGATTAAAGACAATGGACATCAAGGTTTCATCCAAGTAAAAGTAGCATACGAGCGCTCCCATCAAAAAAGCAATCAGAGAGATTATAATGCCCTTTCGCAACTCTTTCAAGTGTTCCATCATTGTCTCATTTTTCATCTTCATCATTCAAACTATCCTTAATTGTTTTTTCTGACTTTCTTAAAGCCTCCTTAAATTCACCGATACTTTTCCCTAAGGATTTACCAACCTCGGGAAGCTTCCCCGGTCCAAAAATCACAAGAGCAACGAGAAGAATCAATACTAACTCCATCACACCAATATTTCCAAACATAAAACCACCTCTTTCACACTTTTTGCACTTTTATCTTCTTTAGATCAATTTGACCCAAACCAAGACTATATGCGATTGATAAGCATCTTATATCCATGGGATTTAATTCAAACAAATTCGCCGCATAGGAATCAACTGCGACAGGGTCCACCCCAAAGATAACCTGATTCCACTCTTTAATTGCACCTGGTCCGATCGGACCATTTTCGGTGATTCCCCTTATTGCATCCATAATGATTAAATCCGGTATACGATATGCTGTAAGTTCTGCGATTCCTTGTTCTAAATCGGAACTGTGAAAATGTTCTCTGTCCCATACCAAACCCATCATATTTTTGAGTCCCATCGTAACCTTTGTTACATTGTGATGCTTTAATATTGGCATATTAATTAAAACATCAGCATCCATAACATCCTTTGAATATAATGTATTCTTAAGTACGTTACCACCCATATTAACTTCTTTATAAAACTTTTCTTCGTTGATACAATATGCTTTTCCGCCGGCTTTCTTCACTGCATCTTGAATTCCGCTCTTGGTGAGACAGATTGGACTCATAAAAGGAAAATCGATTACCTTAACTTCTTTTGCACCGGCTTTTAAGCATTCTTTCACAACCGCCGCAACCAATTCCGGATTTGTTGTTGCCGCTTCTTCCGGACTTCGAATCACACTAAAGTTAGGCTTTATCACTACAATGTTTCCTTTTTTCACTATTTTTCCGATCCCTCCGAATGCCTTTAATCCATTTTGAATCAGGCTCTTTGGATCATTCCCTTGGGCAACAACTAATTCACTTACTGTTTTTACCACAGGTTGAGTAGGTCTTGGAGTCGGAATTCCAGTAGGTGTACTATTCGCTGCACTCGTAGGTGTAATGGCCTGGGTTACTTTGACATCTGATTGGCTAAATACTTTACAGCCGGATAAGCCTAATGATATAATCCCGGCTCCGGCATATCCGATAAATTGCCTTCTACTAATCTTTTTATCCACCACTCATTCTCCTCTCACAATTTCAATCTTACCTTTAATATTATTTCCGGCATCTAGATCAGCGAATTTCACTAACACACAGAATTCTCCCTCCAGACCTTTGTAGACTGTGGACTGGCAGTTAGGATATCCCATAATATAACCTCTTAGGGGCTGATACCGTATATCAGTTCCTTCCTGAATGCTATCCTTCTTAATAAAATCAACGTACATATTCTGCATGTTATTCGAGGTAATATCGTATTTGATAACATCTCCTGCCTTTAGAACATAGGGCCCATCAATATAAGCAAGCTGTCCCTTCTTAAGAGATTTTACGTCCACATTTATAATTTGAGTTGTTTTTGAATTATCTAGTATATTGGACCCGTATACCGTTCCGGAACCAAGTACCAGAATAAAGATAAGGCATAATACGATGAGTGCTGCACTTTTTTTGGTTGTATCCATGATATGAACCAACCTGGTTCTGATCACTTTCTCTTTACTATAAAAATCAGTGGATAAAGCTGTATGTAAGTTGTTGCCCTTCCTAATCGCTCCGATTAAGGTCTCTCCGTATCGTTTTCGCTGCTTAAAATCAGTTCTTTTAACTAATAACTCGTCACAGGAGATTTCACATTGAACCTCGATAGACTTCCCAACATAGTAGATGACGGGATTAAACCAGTGGAGCGCTGTACTTAATAATACGATTGCTTTATACCACAAATCATTTCTTTTCAAATGATACAACTCGTGCCTCAGAATAAAGTCCAATTCATCATATGATATTTTTACGGATGGCATTAAGATGGTTGGTCTAAAAAATCCTATCATCATCGGACTTGCTACTGTCGGGCATGTTTTTATAGCTACATTATGCTTTATGCCGATTTCATACCTAAGCTGTGATAAGTGATGTAATAATTCTGAGTCTTCAACATTATTGCTCCATCTCTTAACGATTTTAAGGAACTGTGCGTGCCTCCATACCTGGAAACCAACTACTCCCACTGCAATCATCGCCCATATGATGATCATAATCAGCATAAAGGATATATGAAGTTTGCTGCTTGACTGACTCGGGAGATTG
Source organism: Bacillota bacterium (assembly GCA_023392615.1). Classification (GTDB taxonomy): domain Bacteria; phylum Bacillota; class Clostridia; order Lachnospirales; family Lachnospiraceae; genus Mobilitalea. Next base: position 69,038 of record JAEVYT010000005.1, read on the forward strand.
CAAAGTTGTTGATTATATATCTTATAACCTCCTTGTAACTGTTGCGTCTTCGGCATAATGGAAGCTTTGAAGATGGAGCCGATATATGGGCGAAATGGCATAATCCATCCGATGATAACCATCAGCCATATATAATATAGCCATTTTGCTGAATATCGTTTTCGAAGATACGGAAGTGCTCCCAAATAGATTAATGATATTACTGACATTACTACGGAACAACTTATCATCGTAGATAAAAATCGGCTCATACTATTCCCTCTTTTCTTTTAGCCACTTCTCCAACTCATCCAAGTCCTTCTCATTCAGTTTTTTGTCATTATACAAGGTCGCAAATAGACTAAATAATGAATTAGAGTGAAACCTCTTTAAAAAATCATTTGATTCAAATTTTAAATAATCCTCTTTTTGAACAAGTGGGAAATAGGTTAGCTCTTTCCCGTTTTTCTCTTTACGTATAAAACCCCTTTTTTCTAATCTTGTTAGCAGGGTAATAATTGTTTGTGCCTTCCACTCCTTTTCTTTCCCTAATTGTTCCATCACCGTACCGGTAAAAATAGGCGGTTCATTTGACCAAACAACTTTCATAATCTCGAATTCTGAATCTGGTAGCTTTTTAAGTTCTTTCATATTAGTCTCCATTCTGCCGGTGCCTGCTAATGGGCAACAGCACTTATTTACAGTGTGGTCCTCTATATATTTCACCACTACATTCATTTTCTACATTTGTGTTATTTATATTTTACAACTGTCTTAAATTAATGTCAATACCATTTATTAACATTCTAATATAAAAAATCAAATCATAGTTTTCCTATGGAGTGTAAGAATATCTTGGCACAATTTAATTGGCGCCGGTAAACTCTCCAAACGAACAAAATAGCGCACAATTATTATTCTCTTGAGAATCCCTCCTTCGTTTGTACTGAAAGGGGCGTAAACCTTCTCTATATGATAATAATTACACGCTATTATTTAAATAATATATAAGATAAATTATACATGTACTTATAACTACCCTAAATCTCTTCGACTACCTTTGGTATCAGCTTTTATATTCTTCCGGCAATTGCAGCTGCTAAAGAATTCGCCTCGCCATCTTCATATTTACCTTGATTCCAAGTTATCTGAACCTTATCACTATTATATCTGGGAATTACATGCATATGAAAATGGAATACAGTTTGACCTGCTGCCTCTCCGTTATTTTGAAGAATGTTGATGCCGTCGCAATTTAATTCTTCTTTTACAGCAATCGCAATTTTTTTCGCTACCCCTAGTGCTTTTGTCGATATCTCTTCATCCAACTCAAATAGATTTTGATAGTGTTTTTTCGGCAAAATAATCACATGTCCCTTCGCCGCAGGGAAGATGTCCATAATTGCCTTAAAATCATTATCCTCATATACGGTTGAGGAAGGAATCTCTCCCGATATTATTTTACAAAAGATACAATTATTCATTGTGTTAAAACCTCCTATGTCACTTTTTGTAGCAATGTTAAGATTGCATAATTTTCCATAATTTGATACTATCTATTTGTTGGGTCAATGTCAACACTGTAATACTATTTATTTAATTTTACTGCAGGAATTATTCTTGCACTGCGCAAATCGATATACTTTTTCGATTTGTTTGGAGGAAAAAGGGGGTTACAATATGTTTTCTGAATTTAACAATGATGCTCTAGCATGTATGGTCAAAGCAAATCCTGATTTTGAAAATGTCATTAAGAATATGATAGATGAGAATAAAAAGACGACCTCCATGTTTGTACATGAACTTCGTAATCCCTTGGCGTTGCTTAAGGGCACTGTTCAATATATAGAGCAAAAGCATCCAGAGGCGAGGGAATACAAATACTGGGATCAGCTCCAGGACTTATTAAATGATATGGAGCACATCATGGCAGATGCCTCTCAATTGAATATCTGTAATTATATACATAAGGAAAGCACTAATTTATTACAGTTAATTCAAAATGTTATCGATAGCTTTATGCCACAAGCACTTACACAAGAAGTCACTCTGTCTCTATCCATTAATCCTGGCTGTGAAGAATACTTTGAGGATTATGAATGTGACAGCGTAAAGATGAAACAGGTTTTTTCTAATCTAGTTAAGAATGCGCTGGAAGCCACTGACTCCGGGCATTTCATAGAAGTACGATTATCCTATCAGGAAGGAGAATGCCCAGCCCCATCTAAGCTTCTGATTCAAGTTGGGAATAATGGTTCTCCAATACCTGAAGATGAGATCAGCAATATCTTTACCCCCTTTGTCACCTACAAAAAAGGCGGTACCGGCATCGGACTGGCTTTGGTTAAGAAAGTGATTGACCTTCACTATGGAAGTGTCTGTGTGGAATCGGATGAGAATTTGACCTCATTTACCGTAATGCTTCCCTTATAATGCACTTTATATCGCCACCATATAAGTTAGTAATTATATTCATATGTAGAATTGATAACAAGATATGAATGTGCACGCGAACCAGAGTCTGAAATCATTTTAGCACCTGAACTCTATTTAGATTGATATAATTAAAGCATGGCATACCACTATCCATTAATAGAAAGCCGCCCACCTTATATGAAGGGGCTTTAATATGGTTAGTTCATGCCATGCTTTTTTTATTACATTTATCTTCTTATCGTTCTACAATATATTAAACTGGAATACCTGATCAAAGGTACGTAAAGTCTTAAAATTACCCTTCGCTGTTAATTCACCGGACATAAATGCCCCTTGAAATGTGATGCGACCAAGTACCAATCGATTCATCATTGCGTGTGTTGTTTTCGCTATAACATCCGCATCTGCTTTCTCACCATAATAACATTTGAGACGCTTTCCGTTTACCTCAATGACAAGGGTCTTCTTTGCATCGGTTAATGTTATTGCATAAGAAGCGATAAAGTCATCCACCGGATGGAAGTTATCCTTCAGATTCTTGATAAAATCCTGATCGCTCTCTGTACTGTTATTATCCAGCATATCCTTAAAGAGCTGTGTAAGCTCCTCGATATCTTCCTTCTGCTTCTTAACATATGCATCATCTGATACATACATGGAGAGTTGCTCACTTTCTTGAGGAGTCAGTAGAATTGTATTATTTGATACATTCTGTCTAATTACTGTGTGACTAGTCGGAAGCATCTTACTCTTCTGATTAATCGCACGATAAAAGGCTTCTGCCGCCTTCTCAATAATCTTTGCATACTCCGGACTGGTTTCAAACTCTACGTGGCTTTCTACATAAGCACTGATACCATTACAAGGAATGCCTCCTAACACTTCCCAAGCTTTAATCAGTGTAGTCTCAGCATCACGTTCTCCTACTGTACTTGCCATAACAATTGGCAGCATATATTGCTTGCTTAGCTTTTCCTTATCAGCATACAGCCAACAAGCATCTAAAAAGCTTGTCATCAATCCACCAATTCCCATCCACTCCACTGTCGTTGCAAGGATTACGCCATCTACTTCCTTCAAAGTTTTCGGTAGCATGGAGATTGCATTTTTCTCTTCATACAGATTAATTCTTGTCACCTGTACCCGAAGTTCTTCCAATACTGACGTAAATTTGCTAATTACATAGAGTGTTGGATCTTCAATCAAACCCCTGCCACCGTAATAGATATTAATCTTCATTCTACAATCTCTCCTCCTGCTGTTTACTTACAGTATTCTATAATCATGAATTAACTCTGTTATAGGTCTCTTTGCGATATAGAAGAAAAGCCAATAAAAAGCCTGCAATGAAACCACCCACATGAGCTGCTTGATCTATCTGTGCATCAATAACACCATTATAGATATTCAAAGCTGTAAATATAATCACCTGTACAGCGCTAATTCCATTATGATATCCACGATGAACCAGAATAATATATAATAATGCTCCTACTACACCAAAGATTGCTCCCGATGCACCGATTCCCATCGAGGTATGTTGAGCTATCGTAATTGTATGCTCCTGCCACATATTATACCCGAAGGAAGCCAACCCCGCAAGGATACCAGCGCCAAAATAAATCAAAATATACTTAAATCTTCCAATCGTCCGTTCCAGACTTGCTCCGAGGAATAATAAGACCAACATATTTCCAAAGATATGCTCCAAATTCGCATGCATAAACATCGCTGTAATAAAGCGATAATATTCATGGTAATTCACTACGAAATACCATGATAGCGCGCCCTTCACATACATTTGGGTCGGTGTTCCGAAGGCATTGGTATAATGAGTAATGATATAAATTACGATATTAAGTGCAATTAGTATCGTCGTCACTAATGTAAACTGAGAAGCCCAATAAGCTTTTCCCTGTTTTTGATCATAGGGTGATGCGGAATGGTAGTCACCCATCTCACCGCGGCTGTATGCACTACCTGCACTTTCTGCCCTTCCTGCATTACCTGTATCCGTTTCTTGTTCCTGTTGTTCTGCGTCAAGAAGTTGTTCAATCATCTTATCAAGTCCTGAAAAGTTAACCGCTTGTGTCTCATAAATCATAAGACGATAACGATATAAATCTACGATCCAATGACTATCATTCGTGTCCGAAGCACACAGATGCTTTACCTGATCGGGGTTAAGAGTTAGGATAAGACTAAGCAATCTCACCGGAAGGTTGTAATTTTGCTTAAAATTCTCTTTAATCTGCTTTAGGATATGAGTATATTGTTCCTGAGTAATCTCATCCCCATGCATTGCACGAACAACGGATAATATGGATACTCCTAGTTCCTCCACACGAAAATACAGATACACACCTTGAGCGTTAGAATTCAATCTCTGAAATCCTGCACCGGTTAAATTATCATTTAATTTATCTTCAAACATTCTATAATTCCTTTTCTTAAAAGTATCAATACTCTTATGTCAATATATTAATCTGATTCTTAAAACTTTAATTCACTTACTCAGAATAGTAATGTGTATATTATATTTTATAATAGGATACTTTTGTCAATAACCTCATAATTAAAGTTTTATAAAGAATTGCGAAACCGATCTATAAGGCCATCTATTATCCTTTTATAAGACGCTTTAAAACTCTTTCTATGGGACGATCCAAAATTCTTTCTATAAGGCAATCACCTATAAGACTTTCTATATACCAATATATCGGCGTATAATTTCGAATAGATGATGTACTACTTTCTTACTCCTCCCAACCGAAAGAGCGGGTCACTGCTTTTTTCCATCCATTAATCAGCATGTCACGCTTGGCTGTGTCCATATTCGGTACATAGGTTTCCCCCAAAGCCCAATTTGCTTTAATCTCTTCCTTATCCCTCCAAAAACCAACAGCAAGTCCTGCAAGATAAGCTGCCCCAAGTGCAGTTGTCTCAATACACTCCGGTTTTAAAACTGTAGTATGCAATATATCGGATTGGAATTGCATTAAGAATTGATTCGCGCAGGCTCCTCCATCCACCCTTAAGGATTTTAGTGAATTGCCTGAGTCCGCTTCCATCGAGCGAATTACATCATGCGCCTGATAAGCAATTGCTTCCAATGTAGCACGTATAATATGATCTTTATTGCATCCACGGGTGATTCCAACGATAGTACCTCTCGCATACTGGTCCCAATGAGGTGCACCAAGTCCGGCAAATGCAGGAACGACATATACACCATTCGTATCCTCCACATTACGTGCGCATTTTTCACTCTCTGCAGCGGTACGAATCAGCTGTAGTTCATCCCTAAGCCACTGAATTGCAGCTCCCGCAACGAACACGCTCCCCTCAAGGGCATACTGAGGTTTCTCCTGCGTACTTGCCGCCAATGTCGTCAACAATCCATGCTTTGATTCTATCGACATACTACCTGTATTCATAAGCAGGAAGCATCCGGTTCCATAGGTGGTTTTAACCTCTCCCTCCGTAAAGCAACACTGCCCGAACAGGGCAGCCTGCTGATCTCCGGCAGCTCCGGCTATCGCAATCTCTTCCCCAAACAGACTTCTATCCGTATAACCATAGATACAGCTAGAGGGTTTCACTTCCGGAAGCATCGTTCTTGGTATGCCTAATTCCTGTAATATCTTCTCATCCCAGGCTAACTCCTTTATATCATAGAGCATGGTACGGGACGCATTCGTATAATCCGTGATAAAGGTTTTCCCTTTAGTTAGATTCCAGATAATCCAGCTGTCCACTGTTCCAAAGATTAAGTCTCCTGCCTCAGCTCCCTCTCTTGCTCCCGGTACATGATCCAGAATCCACTTAATCTTCGTTCCTGAAAAATACGCATCCGGAATAAGTCCTGTTCTGTCCTTAATATATTCATCAAAGCCCTTCGCCTTTAACACATCGATTATATCAGAGGTTCTTCTGCACTGCCATACAATTGCATTATAGATGGGATGTCCGGTATTCTTATCCCACACAATTGTGGTCTCTCTCTGATTCGTGATACCGATCGAAGCAATCTCCTCTGCTCGAATTCCGGACTTCGCCATCGCTTCGGTGGCAACAGATATCTGGGTGGACCAGATCTCCATCGGATCATGTTCCACCCAGCCGGGTTTCGGATATATTTGAGTAAATTCCTTCTGTGCGACGCTCTTCATTTTTCCCTGTTTATCAAAAATAATACATCTTGAGCTAGTCGTTCCTTGATCAAGCGCCATTATGTATTGTTTCATACCACGATCCCCTTTTCAAATTATTTGATATCCTTTGTATTATACATGTACTACTTAAAAAGCCTCAATAATGGTAGCTGCTATCATATAGATTGAAGTAAGTGCCAGAATAGACACTAAGAATAATAATAAGCCATATAAGACTCTTGCTATGTACTTATCTTCCCTCTTTTTCTTCAATATGTTAATTATATTTATAATCATCAACCCTGAAAAAAGCAACAAAAGGATTCCTTTGATTATCACATTACCAATTGCTACGGCAAATGCAAGAAGCAAAGCTAATATAACTGTTTGAGCTATATCATAACGTTTCATCATAAGAATACCTCCAATCGTCGGGGAACCTTCTTTTTCTACCTTTATTTTACCACCTTTGTCCCATCCATTACAAGCTGATTATATAGTGGTAGGGCGTGCTTCCAACCACTAGTCACTACCTTAATACGACAAGAAGTTTCTCTATGTGAGAGAAACTTCCATGTCATTACATAATTCAAGAGAAATCTTCCTGGTGGATATCATAATAGCGGTTGATATTTTGAAACTAATGCAAACACCATTAATTGCTATATTAACTCGCGCTCTCTCCATTGTCTATGGCTGTTTTAAGATATCCCATTTTATCATAAGCATGTGTTAATTACATCTCCAGACGCTCTCTAATACTATACCTGCACCATCCTATATTTAATATTTGCAAACATTACCTCATCTTCGATATGAAGCTCCTTCTTCTGATACGGCATTAATACCTCTCCATTTACAAAGGTTCCGTTTGTCGAGTTAAGATCGGTAATATAAAACTGATTCTCTTCCTTAAAGATTTTGGCATGATATCTACTGATCGCGTCATTTTCAAGACAGTAATCCACATTTTGCTTAACTTTACCCACAAAAAAGGGAATAGCATTAAGAATAATAGGTTCATTAAGTGTATCATCCTCCGGTTTAAGGAGAATTTCAGTTTCATGAGTATCTATACATCCACTCTCCCCCTCATCACGGCTTTCTTCTTGAGTTGGATTTAACAAATAGGTCGGATTGTCCTCATCAAAGATCGAGATATTATTATCTTTATTACTATTCTTCATGGTATTGCTGATACTCTTTTGGAAAATCTTCGGTATGGGATCAGATTGTAGATTCTCTTCACTTTGATAGATGTTATCGCTATGTTCCGTTAGCTCGAAACTCTGTTTTAATTTAGAATAGCTTTTCTTTTCTTCCATCTGAGTCTTTCTTAAATCGGTTTGGTTTTGTTCAAATACTGTGCTTTTCTGATCAATTATATTCCAATTATTCTCACCGACCGTTTGTGAAATCCCTCTGGGATCAACATACTCATGATAGGTTACAATCTTAGATAATTTATTCTTTTTGTCCCAAATTAATTTGAGTAGATAACTTTCAGAACAGATGAGAATTAAAATAACGGCTAATAATTTTGTGGTATCTGGCCTATTACCAAAGGAATTATACAGTATCCCGGATATTAAGAAACCGATGAATAGAGCACTACAGACTAATACACTTACACCGGTAAGTAAATATGTCTTTAACGGGTAATATAATACCTCTTTTTCACTTTCGAGCTTCTCCGGCATGACTGGAATGTTCTTTATAGAATAACTCTCGTGTTTCCTAGATGACATAATTTTATTGTTATCTAATTTATTATCTGAATTATTATTTATATTCTTTTGCGCTTTATCCAATGCCCTCATCTTGATTGCTTCTTCTGACCTCATCATAAACTTATCATTATCATTGATATTCTCATTATAATTATCAACAATTTCTTTATGACCCTCACTTAATATCTCTTGTTTTGTCTTAGCCTCATCTTGCACATTCGGAGTTGAATAGTTAGATTTCTTATTTGTTGCTGTTTGTATCAGATGTTCAATTGTATACCCATCCTCCTTACTTGATGCATATAGCCGATATACTAACAAAACTGCTTCCTTATCGTTATAATCCACCTTATTCATCAGATATTCTAAGAATAGAACAATCTGATCTTTCAGGTTTCTATCAAATCCCGGGAAATAACATAAAGCAAGTCTATTCGTTGATAAGTCGAAATAAATATATTCTGGCTCCAATATAAAATCATTTTCAGACAGAAGGTATTCATACGCTGTTTGTATAATGATGAATATTTGTTTAAACATATTCTTTATCATTTCATAAGATAAGCGTGCCTTTTCATACAACACTGACATGGATTGCTTTGAAGAGATATCATAATAAAGATAGGTTTTATTATCCATAATTCTTTGATTCATCATAAGAAATCCCTCCAGTTTTTGATACTCCAATACCTTTGTACTGTAATCTTCCACGTGTAAGGATTCATCCGTAATAACTAAGTAATTATGCCTTAAGTCTTTTTTATATTCTATAATCATCCTATTAAAAACCTCCCGTAACTCTATGTATTTATATCACTCGCTTCTGTGCTCTAACTAATATGAACTATTAATTTCACATAATAATTTCATGTAATTAGATATCTCTTACAGCCAGATATCTCTTACAGCCAGATATCAGTTATAGACAACTTTCACTTGTCGCTAGATTTCTCATGTAGTTTTATCATTTATGACTATAATTGCTGGATGATGGCTATCTTAGTATTTGATTTAGTTTATCCTGCAGCTGACTTATTCCCTTTACTTTTGATCCTGTTTCTAATATTACCTCCATGCAACGAATCGATTCTGCCGGGTTATGCATGGGATAATCCTCGCTGATCACTGTTAATGAATAGGGTTTAAACAATTGCTTTATAAATGGTATCGGAATTTCTGAATGAGCAGAAACTGCTGCGGTGATTTTATTATGGTTTACATTTACTTTGATGTCTTTTACACTTAACAGAAGTAACTTACCGGTTAATTGCGCTATAATTAGCTTCTCTACTACTTCCTCCTTGGATGGTGATGTGTCCGTTAGCATGTAAAACACACCTCTATCATCAATATTTGTATAATCTACTCTTCCGGTTACAAGATCTGACCTATGCTTAAAATAAAAGCTAGCCTTTATTAATGATGCATCAGTGACTGTTTGAATACGATTTTTATCCTGAAGGTAAAAAGAAAGATAGATTAATGCAAAGATACATAACAATATAAAAGGCATAACAAAGGAAGCTTCCACTGTGATGGAGCCATTTATCGTAGGGCAATTCGATTCAAACGATGGTGTTGTCATATGTTTATTTTGATGTTTTTGCTTCTTGCATTTTATTATCATAATTCAGCCTTATCTCCCAAAAATCACATATTACTTCGAAAAGAATACGAATAGATATGCTATGAATAAAAATGGAACAAACGGTATCGCTTTCTTTCTATCCGCCAGGCGAAAGGTAAGTAGACCGATTGATATAATAGCTGCAAATGTAAGCGCAATTGCAAACAACTCTAGATTACTCCAAAAGCCCAAGCCTACCCCGGTAACACAGAGTAATATTCCATCCCCCAACCCGATTTTCCCCGAAGTTGCAATACTGACAACAATGATTACTGCACCTATGGAGAACCCGGCAAGTCGATCCAATAACCCATATGACTGACAGAACGGAATACAGACAATGATAAATAACGCACCAAATATAACCAACCAAAGATATATCTTTTTCTTAAGCATATCCTGTATTCCACATATGCCTATCATAATCATTAAAACCCATTGTATTGATAGTTCGGCCATCCTTTTCACTTCCTTCTACTATATTTAACTATGACAATTGCTTGTTCATGTTATTTTACTCTTCCCTCTACATCCTATTTCCCACATCTTGAACAAGGGCTCCTAGTTCCAACCTGTGATATTGGGACTTTCTTTATCGTCCGTTTCAACCCGGAGCATCCTCTAGAAGTATGATATCTTGTGCCATCCGATGTAATATAGAATATTCCTCCATCTACACCACCACTTTTACAACAAGTTTCACAGGGATAATATTTTGCTCCGTTAACATTACGTAAATCACTTGGCACACCGGTTACTTCTCGTATGGACAGTTTAATATGGGAGCATTCCGATGTTTTATGATATACCGTACCTGTCTCAGTAATATATACCATCTCCTCATCTCCGGGCTGGTTAGTACCATATAACGGCGCAACGGAAAATCCTGTCCATGCCCTGAGACGAACTCTTTGTAACATATTCATATCGCCTATATGAATTATTTTAATCGGGAGATTGACTTTATATCGCAATATAATATCTACTATGTTTTCGTCGTTGAGAATACTCGAATACGAGAAGTTTATCCCATTAAACCCTCCCTTGATGCAGGATCGATTGAAGCAGTCCTTATCCATATATCTTCGTGCATAAAGAAACAGGCTGCTTTCACTGATAAACTTATCCGATTCATCCGTAATCATGGAATTTAGACCTTCAGGTAACAACGATTTATCAAAACTCATTACTTCTGAAAGATCCGGAAAATCCTGATAAAAATACGCTGCCTTAGATAAATCAAGACCCTTCTTCGTAGCGGATGCTTGAAGTTGTTCCTGTATGGTAAATATCTGAATAAAATACAGAAAAGCAATCATAAAATAAAGAAATATTGGTGTTACAAGTGCCGCCTCTACAGTTAATGCACCACTATAAGTCTTCCTGTTTTGATAGAACTTTTTATCTTGCTTCGAAGATAACCAATTATATATTAATTTCATCATAGTAGTTTTTATATCCAGTTCAAGGTTTATATTAACGTGTAACCGCATTACAATAAATTGTATTTAAGATCTAATGGACTGGGATGTCCGTTCTTCCGAAGAAAAGGTATTATAATACATATCAGCAAATGATTTCTTGGAGAGTTTTAATTTTTTTGGATTTTTATTTGGACAGAAGAGCGGACATCCCAATCCATCAATAAGCTAAACTTACTCAATAGCTGTTTGATAATTTTGTTGAAAAGCGAAATCCCGATTTTTTATTCCTAAAGATATTGCTAACTGCGTTTAAGCTGGTAAACTTGGTGGGTACTATACCATCCGCTTTCACTTCGAATCCAAATAAGCACTGATTTATCTGAAATCCTGGTGAATTGTAACGAAGTTTAATATCCTCCTGGATCAGATCCATCGCATGATAGGTTAGGTTTTGTTTGTTCTTGAGAAAAAGAAAGATATTAAGATAATCCTGATAAGCCAAGCTAATTTCCTTCGAATTTGGTATGGATTTTGCCTTACTCAGTAGAAATGTTCGATTTATTAATAATATCTCCGGTAATTGAAGAATAACCTTCTTTTTTAGTAGCGGAATCTCCTTTCCCATCATCATTGCACATACATCAAGTAATGCTTCAGCCATGGACCAGGTCAATAATATCACAGCTTGAACGATACCAATTAATATCGGTAAACCCGTAAACCCGACCAGCGCTGCTGCCAACACTCGCGCTTCATTTCGCTTAGCACTATCTCCAGACACACTAACAAAATCCATGATTGCTCGCAGTAGTGTAATTCTCATGATTACCGCGGATAGATTCTTTGCATCGGAAGAATTCTCACATAATAGATATTCTTGCTCATAGTTAAGGGCAGAAGGCTTCTTATCTTTCTCACTGGAATTATCATAAGAATAGAAATGCTCCTTCATATAATCCAGATACAAAAACTTCTCCGCTACACTATTAACAGCACCTGCTAAGACTGTACTAAAATCACTGTTTGCTCCCAAACTTTTAAATACTTCTCCTAGTCCTGAGGAATTCCCATTTGTTGTCATCTTATCAAAAAACTCAGTGAAAGCACCGGTATAACCCTCACTTTCTCCCTGCATGGTTGCAATATCTGAGGGTAATCCCATATCTGTAAGCTTTTTCTCCGATATATCCTCCGGGTTTATGACCAGTGTAGATATTCCCTTTTTAAGTAGATTGTTTATTCCTTCAATCGGATTATCCATATGGGCTTTCTTATCCAACACCAGTGTACTATAGTCTAGTTTTAATCCATTTATTTTGTAATTCTTAAGCGCCTTTACTGATAAATCAGCACTCATCTTAGCCTCTAAATAATCCTGAACAGATAATTGTTTTTGTTCCTCCGCTAAAAGCTCCATTATTGTTATAACTACATCAAAATTATCATTAAGAATCTTCTTCATATTCTTTAAATCATAACCATTTCCACCGTTACCTATGTAATTATTGAGCTCATTATAGTTTTCTTCCAGTCCGGAAAAAGTATCTGGATTAACTTTCTCCTTCTGACTGTATAAATATGTCTTATATTGTTGTAATAACGGTTTCGCTACTTCTGTCTTTATAATCAGCTTATCCACACAAGCTATTGCATCTTGTATTACGGGTTTCATCTCTTTAAATAATACATCTAGCTTTTCTTCTCTATCTCCTATATTCTCAAGAAGCTTTTTCTTATTGTCCTTATGTTCTTTTAATTGGTTTTTTATTTCTGTTTTACTTTTTTCCAATTCAGTCAGTTCATCATTTAATCTTGATATCTCACTTGAATACTCTCTTGTTTTGCTTCCGATATTTTCAACATCTTTTATCTCACTCTTTTTCTGTGATATCTTATCTACTAACTCGCTATACTTTATTTCTTTATTCTCAATGAAGATTTGTTCCTTATCAACATCCCCAACCGTTTTTTTTATCATCTCAAAATCCTTTTTCGGATTGCAATATAAGTTCTTTACCGCCTGATATACATCTTTTTGATTAACCTCCACAGCTTTCATTGATACCTTAGAGGAACATATCTTTTTAACAAAATAATCAGTGGTGGTCAGCTTACCCTTGCTATTCACTTTTATACCGCTTTTACTTGTTTTTAATCCATCTAGTAACTCCATCAATTCTAATATGCCCTTATCTATCTCAACCAGTTCTTCCTCAACCGATTGCTTCTTCTCATACACATAACTAAGTTTCTCAGGTTCCTCTAATAGCTTGAATTTATCCAATATAAGCTCTGCTCCTTTACCTAACTCTTTGTACTTCATATACTCCACAGCTTCATTGATAAACAGAGTCCCTTGATAACTCGTGAGGAATGTTTCATTATCAACTATTAGATTGCCTATATCAAATGGATAAAAATTATAATAATCCTTTGCGTTTATTCCGACTAACTCTCCTGCCGGTTGAAAAGTATAGTTCATATAACCATTTAGTTTTTTTTGGATATCCTGCTTTATTATTAACTCGTCATTTTGATTTGCATAATATCCAAAGACATGGTATTCATCCCATAGGGGTTTATAATACTCTGCCAACAGAGAATCCGTTGCCGTCATTAAAGCACGCTCTGCAAATGTTCTCGTTGTGTTTACTCTAGCACCCTCAATGATAGTTAGAAGTAAGGATAGAATTAGAATTAGGATCAGACTCATAAATACAGTTATCGTTCCCTCTTCTTTTTGTTTCATAATTTTTCTCACCAAACAATCCCCCTCTCATTTCATCTCAGATGCATGGTCTCTAAACTCAAATTAAATGTAATGATTTTTTCTATTAATCAATTATCATTTCTTTGTTTATTCCTTCTGCATTACCATTTATAGAATTGAAAGCATTTTGTACTATGTCCGTAATCTGATTCCTAAATATCAATACCAGCCCAATAACAATTACCAGAATTAATATAATTTCTATTACTCCGATTCCATCTACCTCGGCTGCAGAGGCTTTCTTAAAAAACATTTTAATACCCTGTTTCATATTATCATCCCTTCCTACTTATCAATTCTGTTCATAGTTCCATATAATTTATCCCCTAAAAGACCAAAAAGCAGGAATCATGATAATGAGAAATACAAGTACTAATAACATCATCATTGGCATCAATAATTTAGTCCCCGCTTCTTCCCCTAAACGTTTCGCATTTTGCTTTCGTAGTTCAAACGCATCTTCCGCCTCTTTCATCAATAGATCCGTAAACCCCTTCGTTCCCTTTTTTAGGTTTTGATTAATTAAGGAACTGAATTTAATATATCGAATGGATCCAACTCGTCTTCCAAACTGCTCATAGGCGACCTGCTCTGCAACACCTAATTTTAATTCATTCATCGTCGTGATCATCTCTTCATAAGCGAATCTTTTCTGATGTGATTTTATGCCGTACTTTTCTTTATAATCTTCAATGATTTTATTCCATGCCTGTTTTACTGTCATTCCGGCATTCACTAAAAGCGTAAATTTGTTAATAATCTCAGGGTAATCTATTTCCATCTGATCTTTACGCTTTTTCATATTATTTTCTAACTCTTTATCTGTAATCAACCAGGCTATAACCGATGCTATTACCCCTAAAAACAACCAGTTTATCGTATCGCCTTTTGATTTATCCTTCCAATTAAGACGATACCCTTCAATCTCATTCGGGAGCCTTAGGTAATCATCCCCTATTGTATCTTTCGCATAGTTTTTCACCTTTTCAACCAGCCCCATCTCTACAAGCTGCTCCTCGGTATACTTCCTTGGCATCACTTTAAACTCCCAGTTATATTCCCTTCTCTCGTCTTGAAGCGATAACACAGAAGTTACCTTTACTTCCTTTCCTTCTGCGTTAATCTTATCATTATGAATTTGTCCATCCGTTTGGATGAGAGAATAATCCGAAGGTCTCCATTCGACTGTAACACCCTTCTTTGGTATGCTACTCACTAGGTTTAAGTTAGTATAAATCTTATCAAAAGATTTATTCTCACCTAATATGCAATTCTGTAAGTAGACATATGCATCTGCAAAAAGTTGTTCTTTTTCTTTGGTGCTATATGCCTGTTCTTGTACCGTAATCGATACATCCTTTGTTTTTGGCATCTCCGACCCTTGTGAACTATGCCCTTTATTCCCTTTCTCCATAGTAACATTCAGTTCTACACGCTTACCTCCCTTTCCGGGATCGGGTCTTAAGATGTATTCTCCTCTAACTAATTCGGAGTTACTACCGGCCAACTGTGACATGATGGATAAGATGTTAAATAGAATTACAATGGCAACTACAGTGGATATTCTGTCATACCAGTATATCTTGCTTATCTCCTCCTTCTTTAATCCGCTGTAAAGTACTTTCATCATTTCTTGCTTTCGTTCACTTTGTTTTATCCAACGTTCAAGTTTTATCCTCACAAGAATGCGCTCTGCCAATGGAAATAAAAAATATAACTTATGTGCTTTCTTATCATAATTAAATTGATCTTTCTTAGCTTTTAAAAAACATATAATACTTATTGTGACCAAGAACGCTATCACTAGAATATTTAATACAAACAAGATACCCTCCTTTTCATACTTCAATTAAAACGATCTTATCAATAATCAAAAATGCTGCTAAGTAGAAAATTAGCATTAATGTCATTACCATAAATCCTATTATATTATTATATAGGGGATCTAAAAATCCTGGTGACGTCGCCGCCAAATAACATAGAATAAACAGCGGAATTCCCTTCATAACATTGGCTTCCAACCGTTTTGCAGAAATTATTGTTAAAATTTCTCGATTTACTTCGATTTTGTCATTAATGATCAAGTTGGTAGTTTTAATTACATTAATCAGATCTCCACCTGTTCTTTTGGCTGTATTAAAGACCTCTGCGAAACTCTTGATGTCTTCTATCCCTGTTCGATCACCAAAATCTCTTATAGCCTCTTCGACGGTAATATTCATTCGCATCTGATTAATGATATAATTGAACTCACTTATTATCATAGAGTGCTGATCATATAATAATCTTAAGTCCTTGCTTGCCTGTTCAAAAGCATTCTCTGTTGAATATCCTGCCTCCAAGGCGGCTGAAAGTGCCGTAATACCGTCCCGAAATTCCAGGTTTAGCTTCCACTTTCTTTTATTAATAATAGATTTTTTTATGAATATTCTAAAATAATAAATGGTTGGCGACAGAATAATCACCCCGACAATATTTCGATAGAATAAAATCCCTAGAATTAGGATGATCATCACACCCATCAGAAAATAGATAATGTTTTCCTTCTTTGTAAATTCATATTTATTATAATCCCGAATCAACTTAAGTCTCCTTTCTCATTAATCCGGCACGTAAAAGCTTATCGCTATTCATAAGGTTATTGAAGTGATCTAGAGTACCAATTACCTTTCCTTCCTCTTCTCCCGCCTCTTCAAATACATAAATCGGGTTCATGATAATCTCTCCGTCAATGCTCTCCAGTACCTCAGTTATCTCCAACACCCGTCTGGTTCGATCTCTTAATCTTCCTAAGTGCACAATGATATCAATTGCAGAGGCAATTTGCTTACGTACCGCAAGTAGAGGGATCTCAGTGCCCATAAGCACTAATGACTCCAATCTGCTTAACATATCAGCAGGTGAATTCGCATGTCCAGTTGATAATGATCCATCATGTCCGGTATTTAATGCCTGGAGCATGTCTATTGCAGCCGCATCCCGAACCTCTCCAACTATAATTCGATCGGGTCGCATCCGAAGAGAAGTTTTTATTAAATCACGAATTGTAATCTCATTGCTTCCCTCCGAATTAGCGTTCCGGACCTCTAGGCGGACAAGATTGGATATATTACGAATCTGAAGCTCAGCTGAGTCTTCAATCGTAATAATTCTTTCACCCGAGGGGATAAAATTAGATAAGACATTTAGAAATGTAGTTTTCCCTGAACCCGTCCCACCACTTATAAAAATATTATATCTGGCTATTACAAGCTGTTTCAAAAATGTGGCTACCTCTTCAGTTATGGATTCAAGTCGAACTAATTGCTCCATGGTAATTGGATTGCTTGGGAATTTCCTTATCGTTATAATTGGACCTTCCAAAGCGATGGGAGGAAGTACAACATTAACACGAGAACCATCTGATAACCTAGAATCTACTATTGGACTCGCTTCATTGATAATACGATTGGATTGGGATACAATTTGCTGTACTACGTCCTCTAACTTTTGTACTGATTCAAAATTTCTTTCACTCTGAAGTATCTGACCGTCTTTTTCATAGAATATATTGTTAGTGCCATTCACCATAATTTCGGTGATAGTACTGTCTTCAATGAATTCCTGTAAAATATCAAGTCTACGAATCGAGTTGAAGATCTCTCTTCTCAGGGAAAGCTTATCTGGAATACTGATATAAGTCTCCCTGCTATAGCTTAGGATTTCTCGGTCAATCATCTCCAATATCTCTCTATCTTCTATATCTCGACATAGGTCTACACCTTCTAGAACCTTTTGTCTTAGTATATCCTTATAATATTGCACCACTACCTCCTAGGTACAGGAATTCAGATACTCCCTCGCTCTTTCCCATTCATAACGTTGGGATAGCTCCTGAATCGTTATCGGTAGCTTAGAGCTTCCGTCTTCCTTATGTATTGTTATAAATTGATATTTATCAGATTGATGTGATAATCCGATTCGATCCATTTGGCTCTTCCACTCATTTAGGCAAGCACATTCATAATCGCTATCAAGTGAGAGAACCAATACCGTGTCACTGAGATTCAACACTTCCATCATTGCCTCAGAGGCAAAGCTTACATAGAATATTGCAGTTTCATAATTTGTATTGTTTCGAATAGATTCAAACAGGGTGCGGATATCTTCTTTACCTAATGACAGTAAATCAGAACAATGGTGAATTCCTGATAGGTAGTGAATAGATTGGTTCATATTCATAAGTTGAAACGATTGTTCTAAAGAATGAAATCTAGATGTAATGTTATTACCCTCTTTCAGGTAATAGATTAAGTCGGATAGATTATTGTTTTGATGATTTATATGAGATAAAAATGGAATGGGGATTAGGTCAAACAAAGTAAATAATGTTTTACTTTGCTCCGACCTCATGGCGCTAAAAGCCCATGCAAAAGATAATGTTTCTAATTGGGGAATAGATGTTACAATTGTAAGAATTGTGGTTTCACCAGACTTCTGTGTTTGTGGATGTTCTTCTTTTTGTGATATGATAGTAAGAACTTGCATTAGTATCTGTTTTACGGATTGGTACTTTAATATACCTTGATATTGATTTTCGCCTTCAGGCGGTTGATGATCCGTTAACCGGAATATATACCTTATGTGTTCCGTAACTAAGTCTTCTAGTGTCACATTATCTCCAAACAGTAACACTTCAATGGAATGTGAATCTGCATACTGTTTCATAGTGTTGATGGATGTGAATACCACTATATTAAATTCGAGTATTTCTGATTTAGAGAAATACTCCATAAATCGGGTAACATATACTACATCTGAATCATAAAGTGCGAGAATTTTATTCAATCTTATTCTCCTTATAAATTTAGTGTTTGGGGAATTTCTTAACAAAGAACTTGCATAAAACGGTATCTCGTATGACAACGAGTTGGAAAAGTAATAGACCTATTATGTATCTCCATGGAATTACATTTATTTCTATATTTTTTAATAATATTACATTATTCAATTTATATTGTCAATAAACGATATGACTCATCGTAGAACTTTGTAATTTTTATACATATTTTGTCTACAGAATCAAACATATTGCACGAAAAAAGGGGTGGTACAATATAATCTGATTCCTACAAATTATATTACAACCACCCTCTTGTCTCTACGATATTCAATTAGTTTCTTTATCTCTCGTCATCTAGACGAATTTCAAACTCCACACGTCGATTTTTTGCTCTTCCTTCTTCGGAAGTATTGGTAGCGATCGGCTTGAATTGTCCATATCCGGTACATGATATTCTGGTTGCGTTATAATTATATTTCTTCATTAATTCTTCCCCCACCGCAATAGCTCTTGCAGAAGAGAGATACCAGTTACTCGGATACTTTGAGCTATTCATCGGTACATTATCCGTATGACCCTTAATATTTAACATGTATTTTGTATAGCCACCCTTTATCATGATTTGATTGATGGTCTCTAATACTTTTTCACCATGAGCGATGGTTGCTTCTCCGGAATCAAATAATAAATCGCCTGCAAATGTCAGTTTCACATAATTCGAAGTATGAGATACTAATACAACCTGATCCATATTGGACTGCACTAAGTATTGTTTGATTTGATTAGATATTTGAGTTGCTTTTTCATATTCAGAGGTATTACTACCTGAGGCTGGAGTAGCTGTCGGTTTATTATCCGGTGCTGCTACACTGGGTACCGGGGTTCCATCTATAACGGACTTCCCTCCATGTAATATTCCAAATCTACCTTCAAAAGATTCCGCAACTGCTTTATATTTCGTAACATCCACACTGGACATCGAGAAAAGCAATATGAAAAAACATAATAATAATGTTACCAAATCTCCATAGGTTGCCATCCAACCGGGAAGACCACCTTTGGGCTCTTCATTCCGCTTTTTAGCCATTATTCTTCATCCTTTCCTACTATGTTGCTATTATCTTCAACGCGCAGTTTCGGTGGCAGATATGATTTTAACTTATTTTCAATTGCTCTGGGATTTTCTCCTGCATGAATGGATAATACGCCCGCTATAATTATCTCATTTAGCATTACTTCTTCATCACTTTTAATCTTCATCTTTGATGCCATTGGAATTGCGATCATATTCGCAATCACAGAACCATAGAAGGTTGTGATTAAAGCCACCGCCATGCTTGGCCCGATTGTGGACGGATCACTTAGATTACGAAGCATATTGATAAGGCCTACCAAGGTTCCGATCATACCCCAGGCAGGAGCAAACTCTCCGAGTTTTTCCCAGTATCCATATACTTTCTTATGTCGTTCTCTCATGCTCTCGGTCTCATTCTCTAAGATTTCCCTAATTAGTTCAGGGTCAGTGCCATCGATGATTAACAAGATCCCATTTTTCATGAATTGATTATCCAGTGCTTCACAACTATCTTCAAGTGATAACAAACCATTACTTCGTGCCTGATTTGATAGATTTACCATAGTCCGAATCGAACTTAACATATCCAAATCCTTGTTAAGAAAAACTAATTTAATCCCTTTGATTGCGGCGATTGCACTTCTGAACGGATATGCGATAAATGAGGCGGCGATAGAGCCTCCTATTGTTATCATTACGGAAGCGGGATCAAAATAATCCGATAAAGCTCCACCTAGCAAAATTGATATTACTATAAATATAATCGCCGATAAAAAACTAATTAGTGCTCCAAAATCCATAACTTTTCCCTGTATAATGATTCAACTTAATCATTATATCTATCCTTTCCGATTAGCCGTATCTTATGCCTTGTTAACAGATAGTAATATACCTCATACTGAGAACGTTCTCAGACGATTTACCAATGAGATTATATAGATGAAGTCCGGATAACAAGATTATTTTCTGTTTTTCGTAACATAAGTATACATTCACAGTAAACAGCTTTCTAGTATAATAAAAAGAGCCATTTGACTAAAACTTTAAAGTCTATCGTACAACTGTATTTGTGTCAACCTCCTAAAAGTATCATTATCACCGATTTTATATATATTTAATAGAAATTAATCTAGATTTTATTAACTCGTTAATATACACGCCAAAAACGCGAGACAACCCCCAAACCACAACCTACCAGCTATGATTTAGGGGTCATCTCTCCTCCGGGCTTCTCGTACGATCTATGATAATAAATGATTAGCTATAAGTATAGTAGGCTGCCAGGCCATACAACATGATAAAGCCGGGTAGGCCTAGAAAGGAATTCGTCAGAACCGTGGCTGCATTGATGCCTACATTAACCTGTATTCCATTACTTCTAAGTACAAAATCCAAAAGATAGATTCCTGCAGTACCGATAAAGGTACGCAAAAATGCATTCACAATCATTTCTGGTTTATGCCGGATTAGGCTAATTACAATAAATATTACACAGACAACAATAATGCCAAGGAATACCTTACTTTCCGTTCCCATGTGTCCAACCTCCTATCAAGATGTGACCTACTACATTTATATACAAGTTCATCCATTTTATGTTATTTAAAAGAATAAATGGAAATATTTTTGACTATACTATTTATATATTGTTTAAAGGTTGGTGAGATTGTGCTGATATTCGCGAAAAAGAAAGTTCCGAAAGATAATTACCTAATAGACGAAATAAACAAGACAAAGATTGCAATGGAAGCAGCATACTCGAATTTTCAAAATGTTATTGACCCCGATTTGATTGACAGTTGTATCTATGAACTTAATGCTGTTCAAAACAGGTACAAGTTCTTACTAAGGATGGCTAAGGAAACCGATACTAATTTCGGATGATTGCAAAACACAAAAAAGCTGTCCCAATTATGAGATGATTCTACGATTATTCGTGGTTTCATGTTCATCCTTGGGACAGTTTTTATCTTATGTACAGCTGTGTCATTAGTACATTCTTATATTAATCTTTGGTAGTTAAAATCTTTGGCATCTTGAAATCTTTAGTAGTTAAATTCTTTAGTACCTATATCTTTTATTATCTTAAGTAATTAAAGATCTTTAGTGAATTTAAATCTTAGGTGTTTTACAATCTTTTGTAATTTACAATCATAGGTATTCTACGTTCTGTGATCTTTTGTAATGTAAAATCTTTGGTAGCTTTACAATCCTTTGTAATTTAAAATCTTTGGCACTTTAACATCCTTTGTAGCTTAAAATCTTTTGTAACTTACCTTCTTTTGTATATTAAAGTCTTTTGTAGTAACTATTTTGGATGGAAATCTTCGCATCATACAGATGCCTCTTGTGTATTTTAATTTCTTTTGTTTATTACATTCTTCCGTATCTTAGAGATCTTTGGTTGTGGCTTATTTATGCAATAAACCCACGGTTTCCATTGGAGGGATTGATATAAGTTTCATTCAAAGTTCCCTTCCCGTAGGTTAAGCCCGCATAGAGCTGTTGAGTATTGCGCATCATTGGACCGCTATTGTCTTCTTTACTAACTCCTTCAAAACCAATAAGCAGTTTCTTAATTACCTCTTCTGCACTGTCCAGAGAAACCGGGTTTCTCTTCATGATGGCTGTTATAATTCTTTTGTTGATATATAGGTAAAGACTAACCAAATCATAAGAAATATTATAATGATAGTCTAAGCTTGTTATTAATTCATTTACATATTTTTGAGCTCTTTTTAATTCCTTCTCAAATGCTACTATATCTTCTTTATGATACGCTTCTTTTGCTTCATCAAGCTCAGTTAATATCATCTCATATAAGATTACAATGAGTTCACTTCTTGATGCCTGCGTCACTCTTGCTGTAAAAGCCTGGATCGCTTCCTTCTTCATGAATAACCTCCACTAACCGCTACTGTCTAAAGACCTATCCTATTTATTGCTGTAATAAAGATAAGATAGACTGAGGTCTCTGGTTTGCCTGTGCAAGCATCGATGTTCCTGCTTGAGCCAATACGTTCTTCTGTGTGTATTCTGCCATCTCAGATGCCATATCTACGTCTTCTATACGAGATAATGACTCGGTTAAGTTCTCTGAAGTTGTATCAAGGTTTGAGATGGAATGCTCCAGACGATTCTGGTACGCACCTAGCTTAGAGCGAATTCCTGATACCTGATTAATTGCAAAATCCAATAATGAGATTGCGTTCTGTGCACCTTCTGCAGTAGCAATATTAATCTTATCAATACCAAGTGTCTCCGGATCAACTTTAGGAATTCGAACTGACATTGTCTGTCCTTCATTTGCTCCGATCTGAAGATCCATAGGTCCTGCATCAAGTACGGATATTGTAACTGTTGTGTCAGCACCCGCTGTATTGATACCAGGTGTTGTTGTCGTTGCTCCGTTATACACAGCATCATTAAATACTGTTCCAACAGTTCCCGGCTTTACTTCCGTTACCATGGAGAAATTATTTCTATCGGATAATGCGATTTTATTACCCGTAATTGAAAGCGTTGTTGTATTCGTAAATTGTGAACCGGTTCCCAGCACCAAGGATGCCTTTGCATCGATACCGTTCGTAGTAACCTTAGCGGAAGATAAACCTAGCTTTCCAGCCAATGTAGCATTATCTGTGTAGATTTCTATCTTCTGATTGGAACCATATTCTTGTGATGCAAAACCTAAACGTGTACCGGTTGCCCATGCTGTTGTAGCATAGCCCGCAGGTCCTGTACTACCGGAGGCTGCTGTTGCTGATGTTGCAAATACATCTACCCCAACGGTATCGCCGGCATCAATGATTTTCTTAAAGATATCATCATAGGTATCGGTTGCTTTTATTGATATGGTTTCCCCATTAAGATTTATGGTTCCTTCTTCACCAATTGTTGTGGTACCACCAAAAGCAGAGGTATTACCAATAAATACAGCTTGTCTTGCGTCTTCCTCAACTTTTATCTTATAATCTCCTACCGGTACATCATCTGAGGAGGATACCAGTTTTACATTGTTGTTACTGGAAAATGATTTTCTATCAATATTACCATCTAATAATGTCATGGTGTTGAATTCCGTTGTTTTTGAAATTCTTGTGATCTCC
Organism: Bacillota bacterium; assembly: GCA_023392615.1. Classification (GTDB taxonomy): domain Bacteria; phylum Bacillota; class Clostridia; order Lachnospirales; family Lachnospiraceae; genus Mobilitalea. The sequence goes on from JAEVYT010000005.1 coordinate 93,164, forward strand.
TGATTCAGCTGATTGATTTCTGACTGGATTGCAGTACGATCTTCTGACGTATAGGTTCCGTTTGAAGATTGAACCGCCAATTCTCTCATTCTTTGAAGCATGCTGCTCACTTCATTTAAAGCGCCTTCTGCTGTTTGAATAACTGAGATACCATCGGAAGCATTTCTGGATGCCTGATCAAGACCTGCGATCTGAGTTTTCATTTTATGAGAAATTGCCATACCTGCAGAATCATCTGCTGCACTGTTGATACGGTATCCGGAGGATAATTTCTCCAAACTCTTATCTAATAATTTGTTGGTCTTTCCTAATTGGTTATTTGCTTTTAAAGCTGCGATATTATGGTTAATTCTCACTTTGTTTCACCTTTTCCCTTTCTGATCGAATCCATCTACCCTCCGTGAATTGATGGTTCTACATAAAGTTTATTCTATTATCAGCAACCTCCGTGTGGCCGATTTCTTCTCATTTAGGAAACCGCTTTATCTACTGCTGTTTCACTGTTTTCTGCTATTCGTACCGTTTGAACAACAGATTTTGCTATTCGGTACAGAATTCTTTCTGTATCAGTGGATATGCTTGTACCATTTCCATCCGATTCTGTATTACTATAGTTGTAAGTATCAGAATCTCTTTGCAACACTCCGTAATCTATATGTTTGATTGTTACGTTATGCTCTTGTGCGGCATTCTCTAGCTCGCCCATGTTCTGTCTCAAGCAATCCAGTCCGTCTTTCTTGTCGCTACCTAGGAAGCCCATTATCTTATCTTCCTTTAGTACAAAATCCGCTTTCACATTCCCAAGCCGTTCTGAGGATAGTGATACAGATACCCTTCCGCTTTCCTTCGCCCCTCGATGTATCGTCAAATTCATATTCGTAATACCATTCTTGGTTTCAATTGGTATCTGATAGAACTCACTTTGGGCTAATGCTTTTGCAAATGTTATCTGTTGACCAATACTTTTTAACTGAGCTAGCTTGCTGCTATCAATCTGTTCGCCCGAACAAGCTTGAACCACAGCGCTCTTTGCTTGGGTGTCTAATTGCTCATAAGCTTCTTTCATTGTTTGGCTGTCGATTAGTTTATCGGATAAATCGTCAGGATTCTTTATATCATTTTCTGATTTTTCGACTTTTCTTTCTTTTTCCAGATTTAGAAGTCTTTTTATCGCGGATTCTCCATTGCTTAATATCTGACTTGTCATCATCATATTCGCCGGCGTACTTGGCATTCTAAAGTCCTTTAAAAAGCGGATGGCCTGCTCTGCATTTTTACACATTTCACGTAGTTCATTGACCTTGGAGGTGTAATCTCCTTCCGCAGATCTATCCCCGTTTTGGCGAAGCTGCTCGAGTAGTTTTTCAGGTGATACATTCTTTATGCTATCCCACACCCCTTTATCCCCCGATAAGAGCGGTGCTGCGGAATCGGATTTACCTTTTTGCATTCCCGAATGAGCCATTTTGCTTACAACATCCATTAACCCAACCGGCGATAATTCATCCTTTAGTTGTTTTAACACACGGTCTGCATATTCAATTTGCTCTTCCACCGACAGTCCGGTATTTTGAAAGGAGCTCAATTGAGAAGCGATACTCTCTTTATTCTGCGTGATGCTCTGGAGTGTGCCAAACTCATCGTTAATTACTGCATCCAGGTTTCCCTTTTTATTCGTTTGTATCGCAGTTAATAAATTGTTTAATGTTACCTCTCGATTTGCTTTCACCACGGAACCTACTACTGCTCCATCCGATTTTTCAATATTATATAGAAGTCTGTAGATCCCGATATAGGCTTTTCTCTCCTCTTCGGTTATCCCATTTTGCTTCTCTAATTTATTCAGGTATACGCTATATTTATCCTCCGCATTAATCCCTTGTTCCTCTCTCATTTGATCGATTGTCCTATTTAAATCCGTAATCGTCATATCAAGAGGGTTGATTCCCTGCTTTATCATATGCACTGTCACTGCAGGGTTAAGATTCTGCATTAAGCTTGTAACCTGTTGATCATATGCCTTAACCTGATTTACAGAGCTTTCTGTAATCTCCATCTGATTATATCCAAGGATGCGAACCGCTCTTTGATTTTGCCCTGTATCTTCCATACCCAGTTGAGCCAGTAGTTCGCTCACATTACCAAATGCCTTCCGAATCGAATCTCCATACTCAGCGCTTGGCACGGTAGCTAATAATTCATAAGCATTTCCGGCTTTCGTATACTCTGCTTGTAGCTTGCTTCCTTCTGATAATAACCCCGGTATCGTCTGTGTGGTGCGGTTTACTAACGTACTTCCCAGTATTGCACTCGGCATATTTCTGAGTGCTTCTATGCTATTGGAGGTATCTCTTAATATCTGAACAGCAGAGTCACTTGGTACTACATCACTCTCTTGAAGAACTTTTTGATAATATTGTTCCTCGATGCGACGAAGTTCCTCCACTACCTTTTCCAGGCTCTGTGTATCAACATCTATTCCCTTTTTCTCGAGCTGTCTGGCAGCATCCAGTGTCATCTTCAGTCGGATCTCTTCCATCTGTCTCTTTGCTTTTGCTTCCTCATACTCTTTGGATGTTATCTCCTGAGGCTGATCCTTCTGCTCCTGCACCGTTGTTTGCTTAGTATCTTCACCGGAAGGAGTCATAACCTCTTTCTCATCCCCTTTGTCATCTTTTTTAACAGAGGATAAGCCTTCCTGTATCGTCTTTAAACGTCGAATGGTTATCTCGTCATCATCTTGAACAGCCTTTGATATAGCTTCATCACTTATGGATTGAACATCATCAACTAGTTGCTTTGCCTGTCCTGTACTTTCCTCCACCAAAGATACATCTTTCGGGTCAATCCCATCCTTCATCCCTTCCACCATCTTATTTAATATGGTGTTATCGTCAGAACTTTCTTTCAATTTGTCAAGATTTTTCTTATATGTAAAGGTTTGTTCTGTCATCGGAAGGTTGTTCTCAATTAACCATCTGGCATCCTTAAGACTGCTCTCATTCACTTCATACCCAGCAGATTTTATCACATCCTCTACCTGACCCTGAAGCTCCTTCCAGGTGTCCTCTGACAATGGCTGTGTACTGTTTTTATTGATCGATGCTTGACTATAATTAGCTTTATATATATTTTCAATAGAAGGAACCGAATTCGTTGAGATCAGATATTGCATTGATTTATCATTCATTCCCTGAATCGAAGAGGTCAATTCCATCGCTTTGGTTAAGGAGGCCAAATTATCCGTTGTTGCAGGTAGGTTATTGTCCTTTAATACCTTCCCAAGTCCTTTCGCATCCTTAGGTTGTTGACCTGATGCCTGCTCCTGCTGCGCTCTCTCTTCCTGTTTTTTAATTCTTTTTAGCGCGCTATATAACGCATTGATCGTATAATCCTCTAGCTTGTAACCAGCGCTTTCAAGCTTGGCACAATCCTGTTCCGTTATTAACGCTTGTAATTTATTTATTTTATTCTTTGTCTGATTGATATCAGCTTCTTTTTCTGACTTATCTGCATTCTTTTTTTTCTGTTCAAGTACGGACTCCCAGTCCGAATCTTTTTTTAATACTGCTTTAAATGTAGTACCTGTTGCACTTAGTGTTTCATTTAGTACACGAAGCTCAATCTCTTTTCCATTCGCCTTTACCACTTCAAACTTCTTCACATCACCGGGCTTTGCATCCGCCATTACTCTGTTGGAGGTGGTCACTTCCTGACCGCCAAAATCAAGAGTGATCTGATCACCCACAGACACAACCTGTCCAGTAATCTGCTGCCCTTTTATCAGTGAATTGACACCCTTATTCTTATTACCTTGTTCTATTTTAAGTGGATTAACATTTGATTTATTTGTATTAACACCGGTTCCGTTATTTAATATATTGTTATATTTCATTCGAACACCTTTGCTTTCTGCATTCAATTAAGCTTTTTCATTATTCTTGCTTATGCTGTATATTTCGGCAAACCTATGACAAAACTTAACCTTTGTCCACAGTCTTAAGGATAGGTAATATGATACAATTTTTTATTTAAAGTTAATTGTACTACTTCTTATCGTCCAATTTCTCGAATAAACATGAATTAAATAGCATTTTACATACTGGGAGAAGCTTATCCTCTTGATAAATGGCGAACAAGCAGATATCTTGTCCATCCGGGAATATCTTCGCCATAGGATGATCTTTCATGGTACATCATATTGTTATTGGAAATGATTAAGGAGGTCCTTATGATTAAAAAAAGATTTAAACTCATTCTTATCCTCACTTTTCTGGTTTGTACTGCCTTAATCGCATTTGGTTGTACTCACCAAACAAAACATCAGCTGATGCAGCATCAATTTGATTCTTTTATGAATGATATCTTTATTCAAGAGGTTCAATCTGATACTCTATCTTTAAATTACTCACTCGCACATCCTGAAAATTACGGTATTAATGAAAACACTGCAACGTTTGGTGAATATAGCTTGAACCAGATGAAAAAGGAATGGGCTAACTCTGAAAATGAGTTAAAAAAACTTCAAAGCTATCATTATAGTCAGCTTACATCAAAGCAGAAACTTACTTATGAAATAGTTAAAAGTTATTTAGAACAACAAATTCAATTCAAAAAATATCCTTATTATTCAGAGTGTTTAGGACCCACTACGGGTATACAGGCACAGCTGCCCATTCTTCTTGCTGAGTTCAGTTTTAATGATAAACAGGACATTGAAGAATACTTAAAGCTTTTGCCCTGTGTGAAGGATTATTTTGCGGATATCATTCAATACGAGAAGGAGAAATCCAAAAACGGATTATTTATGAGTGATTCCGTGGCCAAGAGAATAATTGAACAGTGTAAAACATTTATAAAAAATCCTGAGAGTAATTTTTTAATTGGATATTTTAATGAGAAGGTTTCAAATTTTAAAGGATTGTCAAAAGATCAGATTGAATATTATAAGGAGCAAAATACAGAAGCTGTATTATGCTATGTAATCCCTGCGTATCAAAATCTAATTACCTCACTTACCAGTCTGTTAGGAACGGGTAAGAATGATGCCGGTCTGTATTACTATCCTAAAGGCAAAGATTATTATGAATGTCTTGCACAGTCAAAGGTAGGAAGTAATGAAACAATGGATCAAATGATTGAGTTACTGAATGCTGGTATCAATCGTAATATGGCAGATTTGAATGCGTTAACCGATTCCGATCCGGATGTAATCGATAAATACCTGGATTTCAACTCCTTCCCATTGACCAACCCAAAGGACATCTTGAAGGATTTAAAAAAGGATATCTCTAAAGACTTTCCACCCGCCGTACCGGTTAACTGTAAGATAAAATATGTTCCCCCGTCACTATCTGAGTTTCTTAGCCCTGCTATGTACTTGGTTCCGCCAATCGATAACTTTAATAATAACAATATCTACATAAACGGAAATAATCAAAAAACACTCTCCATGATCTATACAACGGTAGCACATGAGGGATACCCCGGACATTTATATCAGTGCGTATATTTTCGAAATCAAAATCCAGCTCCGATTCGAAGTGTGCTCGACTTTACCGGGTACGATGAGGGATGGGCTACTTATGTTGAACTATACTCCTACCACCTAGCAGGGATTGATGATAAGCTCGCCGACTTTTTAGAGTACAATAATATTATCGTCCTCTGCATGTATGCCCGTGCAGACATCGGAATCCATTATCAGGGATGGAAAAAAGCTGAGGTTGTTAAATTTATAAAACAGTATATTAACGATGATAGCGCAGCGGAACAGATTTATGATACCCTTCTTGAGGAGCCCGCTATCTATTTACCTTATGCTGTCGGTTACCTTCAGATGGATAGTATGAAAAATGATGCTGAGAGTGCATTAGGTGAGAAATTTGTTGCAAAGGACTTCCACCAATTCCTCCTGGATATTGGACCCGCACAGTTTGAAATCATTAAAGAACACATGAATGAATGGATTAAAAATAGGAAGAAATAATTTCTAAATTTTCCTTGTTTTTACTTTTATTCGTTGACATTTTAATATCTGACAATTATACTTATTAAGAGTGATATTGTATACAGTAATACTCGTATGCCGTGTATGGCTTTCACTTAAAATACGAAATTAGGAGGATTTATCATGTCAACAAAAGCTTACTTTAAGCGTGACGAGATCGGAACCGGAAAACCCGGATTTTCTAAAACACGTTCTATCATTGAGGCTGCATTTTATGGTAATAATGTTATTAAAGTGAATACTCTCAGAGAAGCTTATGAACTGGCTAAAAATTCACCAGGTACTGTAGTTACAGATATGCCGGTCTACCGCGGCGAGGATTTCGGTTTAGAGCGAGATGCAAAGGTTTTATTATTTAACGACGGTTTTGTAACCGGGCGTGCTGCATCTGCAAGAAAGATAACCGGAGAACCGGGAGTAGACGCGACCAATCTTGACAGTAAATTGATGGATGCTATCTATGACACTAGATACTCTACATTATATCACGCTGAAGTATATATCGGATTGGATCCGGAATTTATGGTAAAGGCTCATTTATTAATTCCGGAAGGTGAAGAAAATATTCTTTACTCCTGGATGCTTAATTTTCAATATATGTCTGATGAATATGTGAGAATGTATAAATCCTCTAAACAGATTGGGGATGAATGTGATATCTATATCTTCTCAAATCCTCAGTGGAAACATACCGATCATCCAATGGGATTAACATATTTTAATACAACCACAAACTGTGCTGCTCTACTAGGAATGAGATACTTTGGAGAGCATAAGAAAGGCACACTGACCATAGCCTGGGCAATCGCTAACCGTAACGGTTATGCTTCCTGCCACGGCGGCGAGAAGAGATATAACCTGGCTGACGGCAAATCCTATGTCGCTGCGGTATTCGGTCTTTCAGGATCTGGCAAATCAACCATAACCCATGCAAAGCATGGCAACAAATATGATGTAACGGTTCTTCATGATGATGCTTTCATAATCAATACCGAAACTGGTTCTTCCATCGCGATGGAGCCTACATATTTTGATAAGACTCAGGATTATCCTACAAACTGTGAGGATAACAAATTCTTACTGACAGCTCAGAACTGTTCAGCAACAATCGATGAAGATGGCAAGGTTGTACTTGTAACAGAAGATATCCGCAATGGTAACGGCCGTGCAATCAAGTCAAAGTTATGGTCACCAAACCGTGTTGATAAGATTTATGAGCCGGTTAACTCTATCTTCTGGATTATGAAAGATCCAACGATACCGCCAATTGTTAAATTAAAAGGTGCCTCATTAGCTTCCGTCATGGGTGCTACCCTCGCTACAAAAAGAACAACCGCAGAGCGTCTCGCACCGGGAGTTGACCCTAACGCATTGGTTGTTGAACCTTATGCCAATCCATTCAGGACTTATCCATTAGTGAATGATTATGAGAAGTTTAAGAAACTCGTAGGGGAAAGAAATGTTGATTGTTACATTATCAATACTGGTGATTTCATGGGTAAAAAGGTTAAACCAGCTGACACACTCGGTATTATTGAAGCAGTTGTAGAAGGAAAAACAAACTTTAAACCTTGGGGACCGTTCTCTGATATTGAAATCTTTGAGTGGGATGGATTTGTTCCAAATCTTGATGATCCTGCTTACAAGTCTCAGTTGATTGCCAGAATGAAGGATCGTATCGCTTTCGTTGAATCCAGAGATACCGAAAAGGGTGGGTTTGATAAACTTCCTGAAGATGCACTAGAAGCGTTAAAGAATGTTGTAGCAGAGCTTGAATAATCGCTTATAATAAAAACTGGCAACTTATGAACTTAAGTTGCCAGTTTTTAAATTTATAAATCTAACGTATTGTAATAATGTAGGATGCTTTATTGAACGCCTTTAAATTTTTATTATAGGACAATTTCTAACGGGGGTAAGAAATTGTCCTTATTTAAAATCAATAATAATTAGCCTCTCTGATTTCTTATTACTTTACTGTCACCGTAAACGTACTCTCCAATGGAACAATACGAATTCCTTCTTCTACTTCTTCACATACACAACCATTTGTGCAAGATATCAATTTCTTCTCCGTATGAAGGATTACTTCTACGCCAGGATTAATTAAACAATTAAACTCATAACCATATGTGTTCGGTTTCACAGTAATCTCCAGCTCATGTTTTACGCTTTCATTATAAACGTTGCAGGTTGTTTCTCTATCTGGATGATATAGGTGAACCACAGTGTCTTTAGCATAATCATATTCTGGTGTGTTTTCTTCTGTGCCCATCGGCAGGAAATATCCTTCCCTCACAAAGAGAGGTAGTTCGAAATAACCGTACTGATTTCGGAACCAGCTTCCTCCCTCTACAACTTTACCGGTCAAAAGCTCCGTCCATTTGCCCTTTGGAAGATAGAAGGAAACTTCACCGCTTTCATTAAATATCGGAGCAATCAGAAGGGAATCACCAAGCATATATTGTCTGTCTAGATACTCACAAGCAGGATCATCCGGGAATTCAATATGCATCGGACGCATAACCGGAAGACCTGTCAGATGTGCTTCCACTGATTTGCTATAGATATATGGCATTAGTCGATACTTTAACTTTGTAAAGAAACGCAACACATCGCAGGCCTCATCGTCATAGTTCCACGGAACACGATAAGAATCCGATCCATGCAATCTGCTGTGAGAGGACAGCATACCAAACTGAACCCATCTCTTATACACACTAGCGAACCCTTCATCCTCAAAACCACCGATGTCATGACTCCATAGAGCAAACCCGCTATCCATCAAGGAAAGTCCGCCACGTAAACTCTCTGCCATGGATACAAACTGGCTTGTGCTATCACCACCCCAATGTACCGGGAACTGCTGCCCGCCAACTGTTGCACTTCTGGCAAAGAGAATCGCCTGTCCTTCTCCTTTCTCCTGCTTTAGCAGTTCGAATACCGTCTGGTTATAAAGCTGAGTATAGTAGTTGTGCATCTTTAAAGTATCTGCACCGTTATGATACTGAACATTAACTGGAATTCTCTCACCGAAATCCGTCTTAAAACAATCTACTCCCATATCCAGTAACGCCTTTAGCTTACTCTTATACCAGGCTACTGCGTCCGGATTTGTAAAATCCACTAACGCCATACCAGCCTGCCATAAATCCCATTGCCATACATCACCCTCTGAATTCTTAAGCAGATAGCCAAAATTCATACCTTCTTGAAAGAGAGGTGACTTCTCTGCAATATACGGATTGATCCAAAGACAGATTTTTAACCCCTTCGCATGAAGTCGTTCTATCATACCCTTAGGATCTGGGAACATATTCTTATCCCAAATAAAGCTGCACCATTCGAAGGCCTCCATCCAAAAGGTATCAAAGTGGAATACACTTAATGGTAGACCTCTTTTCTCCATTCCATCTACAAAGCTATTTACTGTTGCTTCGTCATAATTGGTTGTAAAAGAAGTTGTCAGCCATAGCCCATAACTCCATTTTGGAAGAAGCGGTACTCTTCCTGTTAAGGCAGTGTACTTTTGCAATATATCCTTTGGAGTGGGTCCGTATATAATATAATATTCAATCTTCTCATCCTGTACGGAGAATTGTACCGATTCTACCTTCTCGCTTGCTACTTCAAAGCTTACCTTACCCGGATGATTTACAAATACGCCATAACCTTGATTGGTAAAATAGAATGGAATTGATTTATAGGATATCTCACTTGAGGTTCCTCCATCCTCATTCCATATGTCAATGGACTGACCATTCTTTACAAATGCGGTAAAACGCTCACCAAAACCATATACCGTCTCCCCAACGTCAAGGGATAGAGAAGAAACAATAAATCTTCTTCCGTCCCTATGGGTCATTTGTGATAAATCCTTATATTTACTTGAGGTAAGTAGCTTGTCACCTACAGTGTAAGTTAGCACCGGGCTTCCGTAATCTACCGAAAGCTTTAACGCGCCGGAAGAGATAGAAGCGCTTCGCTCATCGATTGATATTAATGGTTTAACCGGAGCTTCCGATACTTTAAAGTCAGGTGCTTTTTTATATTTGCCACCATGAGCAGTAAGTGTAACCTTTAATACGTCCTCCATAGGCGCACTTGCGGCAATTTTCATCAAACCGATGTTGAGTGTATTGCCTCTGTTTTGTACCTTTTTATAGGGTGCATAGATATATAATGTGTCATTTTCTTCCTTTGCAGTATATATGTCTTGGACATAATTTGCTGTAAATTCAGGCTTTACAACCCAAAAACCATCTGTAAATTTCATATCTACCCTTCACTTTCTTTTTTAATGATTTTATTACCCCTTTACTGCACCAGCAATCATACCCTTAATAATATGCTTTTGGAAAATCAGATAGATAATTAATGCAGGGATAATGATTAAAATCGCTGCTGCCATAATATTCTGCCATTCCATTTTGTACTGACCCATAAATGAATATGCGGCCAGTTGTAGGGTCTGGTTCTTTTTATCTGTTCCGAGTACAAGAAGCGGAAGTAAAAAGTCATTCCAAACCCACATCGCATTTACTACGATAACTGCTGCCGTTACTGATTTTAAGAGGGGGAATATAATTCTTGTAAACAATTGAAATTGATTGCAGCCGTCAATAATCGCTGCTTCCTCAAGCTCTAGCGGTATGGATTTTGCAAACCCCTGATACAGGAAGATGGCCATTGGTGCACCGAGCCCCCAATATACCACAGTAATTCCTAATACGCTGTTTGTAAGATGCATTTGCTTTGATACCTGTACAAGAGTAATCATAAATGACTGGAATGGTATCATCATCGGCATGATGCAGAATAGGAATACATATTTGCTGAGCTTTGTTTTTGTTCTTGCTAATTTATAGCCTGCCATAGATCCAATTATTATTATACCAAAAACTCCAATCAATGTAATAATAAAAGTATTAATAAATGCTTTTGGGTAATCCATAGTCTCAAATACTTTCTTAAAGTTGTCAAAGGAGAATACTTTAGGAAGGGAGAGTGCATTTAACATAACCTGACTATAGGACTTAAAGGAATTTGTAACCATAAGCACGAGAGGTAACAAATAGATAACAAGAAAACACATAAGTAAAAGTGTAACCAGTATCGTTGTAAAATTGCGTTTTCTTCTCATTATGACTCTACCTCCTTACTCTTGAAAAAGTTAATCTGAACAACCGATATCGTAGCAACAATAATGAATAAAATCACACTCTTTGCAGTTCCATATCCCATCATCTGTTTTCCGAACGCGGTATTATAAATATCGAGTGACATCGGAGTTGTCGCAGCTCCGGGGCCACCGCCTGTAAGACTGAAAATAAGATCGAACATCTTCATGGAATTAGCCACAGAGTAAAACATACAAAAAGAAATTGAAGGCATAATCATTGGTAATGTTATCTTAAAGAACTTTCGAAATGAGCTTGCACCGTCAATCATGGCTGCTTCCCCGATATCTTCAGGAACGGATTGTAATCCGGCTATGTAAATAACCATATAAAATCCCAACCCTTGCCAAACTGAGATGAAAATCACAGAAGCGACTGCAAGCTTGGGGTCACCCAACCAGCTCATATCAAAGAAGCCAATATTTGAAACAGTTGCTAACTGGTCAAAAACTCTTGTACAAATGAATTTCCATATGAAGCCGATAACCACAAGACTGATGATATTGGGCAAATAAAATGCGGTACGGAAAAGTCCCTTCGCACGGATTTTAGATTCCAATAATTGTGCAAACAATAATGCAAGTATATTAACAAAGATAACTACAAAAAAAGCATAGATAAATGTAAACACCACAGCATGAATAAATGAAGGATCATCGGTAAATAGACGAATGTAATTCTTCAAACCGATAAAGGTTGAAACCTTGTCAATACCATTCCAGCTGCGGAAGGAATAATTGATCGTAGTTAAAAACGGAATTCCTACAAACAATATAATTGCAATGATTGCAGGCGATGTATATACGAAAAATTGCAATGTGGAGGAAAACTTTTTAGAAGTTTTTTTATTCATGAAAACAGTCCTTTCGTTATAAAAGGCAGGGGATGATTCAAAACAATAATTCTATTTAGGAATATGTTATCATTCCTTCAAATTACTTGTTTTGTATCATACCCCTACCCCTCTAAATCTAATTATTGTTGATAAGCGTCCTTGAATACTTTGGTCAGGGCTGTTTTTGTCTGTGCACGATCTGCACTACCCGCAACATAAGCTTGTAACGCTTCGCCAAATGGTTGTTCCATTTTTGAAGGAGCATTAAAGATCCACCAAGGGCAAATATCGCCTGATTGTTGAGCTGCTGCAGTATCTTTCGCTAATTGAGTATCAGGTGCCGGTGCTCCAACTAGAGGTGAATTCTGTTTAACCACTTCAGGTACCCATTTCTTACCGTAATCTGAAGTTGATAACCAATTCAAGAATTTCAACACTTCATCGCGGTTCTTAGAATCCTTTGCCACACGGAAGGTAAGATTAGATTCTACTGCTGTTACATCTTTACCATCCAAGCGAGGTGCTGCTAAAAATCCAATGTTAATATCTGCGCTAATTGCACGAATACTTCCTTCAGCCCAAGTTCCCTGGTGAATCATGGCTACTTTACCGGATGCCAAATCAGATACCTGTACATCAAAAGTAGATTCCATCGGTTTTTTACCACTGTTATTCTTAATCAGATCAAGTAGATCAAGTGCATAATCAACCTGAGGTAGATCACCGAATTTTAACGCGCCGCTTTGAACATCACTAAAGAGCTTAACATAGTCTCCCTTGTATGCATCACTCATCGAAGGATAAGCTGTCTGTGGCATAACCCACCATTCTCCAAAGCCGGAGCTAAACGGTTGAACCTTAATAGCCTTAAGTTTTTCGCAAACAGCCTTATAATCATCAAGCGTCTTTGGTAATGTTGTGATTCCTGCTTTATTAAAAAGATCTTTATTATAGATGAAGGAATGTGCTTGAACAAGGAATGGATATCCGGTAACTTTGCCATCTACAGACACACTGGATAAAAGCGCCGGATCAATACTTTTTACAAATCCTTCATTGGTAATATCGTAGATATAATCCTTATAAGTTGTGTTATCGCTATAAGCACTTGTCATAAACAGATCAGGAACATTTCCTGAGTTAAGCTTTGTTGTTAACACAGTTTGATAATCATTCTGTAAGATATCCATCTCAATTGTTACATTCGGGAATTCTTTATGATACTCAGCAGCCATGGCCTTATAAGCATCTGTGTTCTCCGGGCTATTAAGCATAAAGTGAAGGGTTACCGGATCACTTTTGCTTTTGTCTCCATCTGGAGTGGGTTTATCATTTGATGATGTATTACTGGAACAACCTACTAGGGATGATACCAGTAAGAGTGATACTAACATTACAGCAAAAAGCTTTTTCATAAATATCTCCTCCTAAAAAATGTTGAATTATTTTTTGTAATCTGATTATATCATTGTCAGAATATATGGTGAATGCAATATCCAAAACGCTTATGGGTAAAAAAATGAACAAAAATTCCCTTGGAATTCATTATTATTCCGTGGTATAATACCAAATACGAGGTGATTATCGTTGAAGTTTATAAAAAATAAAATAAATGCTTTATCCATGGCGGTTCAACTAACTGTCATGCTCGTTCTATCCATGACCATTATTCTATTCTTGGTCGTAGGTTATTCTTATATTCGAAACATTGATACCATTAACAAACTAGAAGCTTCGAGTCAACAGGCTCTGCTTTCCCTAGAGGATAAGAATTTAAATTCCTATGCAAATCAGCTTGATCAATATTCATTGTTGCTTCGAAGCGATGAGTCTTTTATGAAGCTGATTTCCTCGAACGAGAGCTTAACCCAAAGCAATATTATATATATCCAGAATCTTCTTCGTGTCAATTTCTATTCCCGTAACGATTTAACGCAGTATGATTTATATTTAGTGAATCAAGAATCTTCCTTTTCCATATCAAAAACCAATCGTAACATAATTATGAGGCCCTTCCTATCCGTGGCAGAATTAATGGGTTCCGATGTATTTACACAGCCACCGTATTTTCGTGTAATATATCCTGCTCCTAATGAGAGTGACTTTATTATATATTACAGAACAATCATAGATATAAAAACGCAGAAACCTCTCGCCATCGTTAAACTCACCATTAATAATTCATACCCGAATGAACTAGCGCGTACTCAAACGGAAAGCAATTCGATCTTTTGCTTGTCCAATGAAAATGGTAGAATTCTATATAGTAGCAATCCCGCCGTTATAAGTAAGAACGGTTATGATCCAAAACTGACTTTCCCAGATAAAAATCAGCAAACAAGTATTATACATCTAGGTAATGAAAAATTCCTATATGTTTCGATTAAGGACTTTGAAAGCGGATGGAGTGTATTTTCCTTAAGCTCTCAGAATATAACCGATCAGTTAGCGAATTTGACACGCAATGTCACGGTTATCATCGGTATCATCGCTATCGCTATTGCCACATTACTTGCCATTTTACTTGTTAAGCTGTTTACCAGACCTCTATCAAAGCTAGCTCATCGACTTCGTCAAGTAGGTAAGGGTAATTTTAAAACGACAATTGATATCGGTGGTTGTAGTGAAATCAGCACATTAACAGAAGATTTTAACGCAATGATTATTCAGATTGCTAATCTAATAGAAAAAAATTATGTTACTGAGCTTAGAGAAAAAACCGCAAGATTACTTGCACTCGAGGCTGAGATTAACCCTCACTTTCTCTACAATACGCTGCAAACCATAAGTGCAAAAGCAGTAGAAAATGACCAACTACATATCCATGAGATGATTTTATCTCTCTCTAATATGTTTCGATATTCCATCAAGGGTGGAGATTTGGTTCCTATCAGAGAAGAGTTAAAACATGTTGAAAACTATCTCTTTTTACAAAAATCCAGATTTGAGGATCTAGTAGAATACTATATTCATGCTCCTGAAGATTGTATGGATATCCACGTTCCGAAGTTATCCTTTATCACGATGATTGAAAACTCCATCATATATGGCATGGAGGGTTCCGGTCAAAAAATTGATATTAACATTACCGTTCAAAAGTGCAAGGATTATATCTTATTGAAGGTAGAGGATAACGGTATGGGAATCCCTCCGGACAAGTTAAGCACTATAAAGAAATCTTTGGAGGACGTAGATGTCATTGATACTTCTGGTAAAAATAGAAGCATCGGTTTATATAATATAGCAAGCCGGCTTAAAATCTTGTACAACAAACGTGCAACATTAGAGATTGACAGTATTTATGGAAAATATACTTGTATCAGTATTAAGATTTTCCCTATTGAAGACACAGATTTGGAAGGTGATTCAAATGTATAAGGCGCTAATTATTGATGATGAAAAATCCTCACGTGTATTAATCTCCAAGCTCGGTCGGTGGCAGGATTTTGGAATTGAGCCTCCCATTACTGCTACAAATGGGGAAGATGGCTTTTCTATGATACGGGATTTCCGACCTAATATTGTATTTGTGGATATGCAGATGCCTATTATGGATGGTAATGAGTTCTTAAAACAGGCCTCAGTCACCTTTCCCGCGATAAAGTACATCGTAATCAGCGGCCATGATGAGTTCTCTTACGTAAAAACCGCTCTCCAGACAAAGGCAATTGATTACTTGCTAAAGCCAATATCAGGGAAAGAATTAAATGATGTAATCGCACTTGCTGTGTCTGCGCTAAATAACGACACAGGACAAAGTATGGATATCAAACAGTCAGAAACCTATAATACGGCAGAAATCCCCGAGGTTATAAAGGATTATCTCAATGAAAATTATACTACCGAAATCAACTTGACTGATATTAGTGATAAATACCATTTTACAAAAGAGTATCTATCAAAACTATTCAAGAAGAGTTATGGAATTGGTATCTATGAATACGTTCTTTCGCTACGAATGAATCGGGCAAAGGAGTTATTGTTGCGCGATGACATTCAGATACAACAGATTTCTGATCTTTTGGGCTATAGTAACAGTAATTATTTTAGTAAGGCGTTCAAGAATTATTTTTTTATCTCCCCAACCGATTTTAGGGAACAAGGGATGAAGCAGTAATACCGAAACCAGTCTCTCCATACATAAAAGAATGATTGAAAAGCCATATGAACATAAGTAAATTTATATCATTATTTAAAACGGGAAGGCTATAGAATGAGACTCTATTCTACAACCTTCCCGCCTTATTTATTAACCTAATAGGTTTGTTCTGTTTATCACTTGAGATTATGCAATCTCTGCTCCTGCAGGCATCGGCTTCTCCGGAACCATAAGAGATAAGTTGCCTTCTGCATCCTCTGCACATAAGAGCATGCCTTCAGATAAAATTCCAGCTAACGTCGCAGGTTTAAGATTTACCACAACCATAACCTTCTTACCCACCATCTCTTCCGCAGTATAATGCTGTTTAATTCCTGATACAATTTGTTTTACCTGCGAACCAATTTTAACCTGAGAACATAATAATTTCTTAGATTTTTTAACTTCTTCACAGGCGATGATTTCACCAATCTGGAACTGTAGCTTTGCAAAATCGTCATAGGTAATCTCTGCTTTTGCTTCGATATCAATCACATCTGCTGCCTTTTCTGTTACCACAGCTTCTGTTGTTACGTTTTCTACTTCTTTTGATGCTTCCACTTTTTCAAGTACCTCCTTAAGATCAAGTCTTGCAAATAAAATCTCCGGTGTTTCAGTCACTTTTGTGCCGTCTTCATATAAACCGTAGGTTGAGAGTTCTTCAATTGTTCTTTCCTTCGCATTAAGCTGAGTTAGGATTTTCTTAGCTGTTTCCGGCATAAAGGATGCCAGTAAGGTTGCCCCGATACAGATACTCTCGGTTAAGTTATATAGAACGGTTTCCAGACGAGCCTTCTTCTCTTCCTCTTTTGCTAATACCCAAGGCATGGTCTCGTCAATATATTTGTTACAACGTTTAAACAATGTAAATATCTCACTGATTGCATCAGCCACACGAAGTAGTTCCATCTTTGCTGCGACTTTCTTTGGTGTCTCAAGTGCTAAAGCGATAAGTTCCTCATCCACTGCTTCGGTTACCTTACCGTTTTGAACCACTCCGCCAAAGTATTTATTGGACATAGAGATTGTTCTGTTAACAAGGTTTCCTAACGTGTTAGCAAGATCAGAATTAATTCTCTCTACCAACAGCTCCCATGTGATAATACCGTCATTCTCAAACGGCATCTCATGAAGTACAAAGTAACGAACCGCGTCCACGCCAAATAATTTAACCAAATCATCCGCATATATCACATTTCCCCTGGACTTACTCATCTTGTCACCGGCACTTCCCTGTAACAACCACGGATGGCCGAATACCTGAGTAGGTAATTCTTCTCCCAGCGCCATTAACATGATTGGCCAGTATATCGTGTGGAATCGGAGAATATCCTTACCAATCAAATGCAAATCTGCAGGCCAGAATTTTTTATACAGGTCACTACTATTGCCGTCGGCATCGTAACCAATACCGGTGATATAGTTGCTTAATGCATCTATCCATACATATACGACATGTCTGTCATCAAAATCCACCGGAACACCCCATTTAAAGGAAGTTCTAGATACACATAAATCCTGAAGTCCCGGAAGTAGAAAATTATTCATCATCTCATTCTTTCTGGATTCGGGCTGAATGAATTCCGGATGAGTATTAATATGCTCAATCAAACGATCCGCGTACTTGCTAAGCTTTAAGAAATAAGCCTCTTCCTTTGCAGGCTGTACCTCTCTGCCACAGTCCGGACATTTTCCATCTACTAACTGAGAAGAAGTAAAGAAAGATTCACACGGGGTACAATACATACCTTCATAGGTACCTTTATAGATATCTCCCTGCTCATATAGCTTTTTAAATATCTTCTGAATCTGAACCTCATGATCCGCGTCAGTGGTACGGATAAATTTATCATAGGAGGTATTCATTAAGTCCCATATGTCCTTGATGGTTCCTGCAACATTATCGACAAATTCCTTTGGAGTTGTTCCTGCCTCAGCAGCCTTTAACTCGATTTTTTGTCCGTGCTCATCTGTTCCTGTCTGAAAGAACACTTCATGACCTTCAAATCTCTTGTAACGTGCGATGCTGTCTGCTAATACGATTTCATAACTGTTCCCAATATGTGGTTTACCAGAGGTATATGCAATCGCAGTTGTAATGTAATACGGTTTTTTACTCATTTCCTTTCATTCCTTTCACTATTTCTTTCTTTTCATTAATCATATTATCTGCTAATTCATTTCCTTTAATGTGTGTTTCATGATGAGTGCGTATCCTTGGCGAATTGATTATTCTATAGGATAACCTGACTTTCTACTATACGTAACAAGTTTTTTCTGTAAAAATAAAAAACTCCCGTCTTTAAATCACTTTAAAGACGAGAGGAACTCTCGTGGTACCACTTTAATTTGCCTTTACTTCACAGTAAAAGCCTCTATCGCTGCAATATCTACAGCATAGCAATATAACGGTTGCATCCGTCGCAGCCTAAGAATTCTCCTCGGTGCGCAGCTCCAAGACCATCTTCAGCAGCTTCTTTATACCCAAATTCGTCAGGTAGGAATGAGTCCGTCTCCCCTTCTCAGCTTACCGGGGTTCTCTGTTGACCAATCCACTGCTTACTCTTCTTTTCATTGCCTTTTCAATATTTATGCAAAGTATACCATGCGATATTTCCTTTGTCAAAGGCTTTCTCCAATTCCAATATTGTAATCTAATTCTAAATACTGTTATAATGTAATCGTACATTGATCTTGCTAATCATACATTAAGATCAATCGAAAGGAGCTTTATTATGAATCATAAAAAAAATAATTCGAAACGATTACTATATATTCTACTCTTTTTATTAATGCTCATACCAATATCCGTCGGTGGATATAAAATTTTTATGTCCAATAGTACAAAATCTACGATTCCTCATGGCTATAAGAGTAACTCAGGAACTTCAACGAACACTACTTCATCACCGAGTAAGGAATCTAATGGTTCAAAAGGATATTCTTATTTTAATAATAACGGTTCCACAATGGATAGTCGAATTAATACTCCAAAAGGATATGTTCGCGTACCATCCAACAAGAAGGAGTTTACCGGTTTTCTCAGATCTCTCAAATTAGAACAAGCGGGAAGCAAAGTTCACCTATACAACGGTGAACTGAAATCTGACCAATCTGCTCACTGTGCTGTATTTTCTATGGATATTGGAAAGAAAAATCTACAACAATGTGCTGATTCTGCTATGCGCGTATTCGCTGAGTACTATTGGTCCATCGGTGACTATAGTAAAATTGCTTTTCATTTGACGAACGGTTTTTTCATGGAATATACGAAATGGCGAGAGGGTTATCGTTTACAGGTGAATGGCAATAATGTTAGTTGGAAGAAAAGCGCTGATTACAATAAATCCTATGAATCATTTCGTGCTTATCTAGAGCAGGTTTTTAATTATGCTGGAACACTTTCTTTATCCCATGAGAGTTCTAAAATCAAAACAAAGGATATTCAACCGGGAGATATCTTCATAAAAGGCGGGAGCCCAGGGCACTGTGTAGTAGTAGTTGATGAAGCCATTAATCAGAGTGGTGAAAAAAGTTTTCTTCTCGCTCAAGGTTATATGCCGGCACAACAGTTTCAGATCCTTAAAAACCCCCTACATCCAGATGATCCTTGGTATTATGAAAAGGAACTAACTTACCCATTAAGAACTCCTCAGTATGTCTTTGATGAAGGATCTCTTTTTCGGTGGAGTGACTTTCCGATCAACAAAGATAAGGTAAAGCCTGCATTTCCATCTGCTACCGAAAGTTCCAATCAAAACTCTGGCACTGTCCCCGTTATGTCCTCAAATGTCGTAGACCCTAAGAAGAAATCTACCTCGGTTAATTTATTGGCAGTGGGTGATAATTTAATACATATCCAAATTATAGAAAGTGGCAAGAAGAAAAATGGTACTTATAATTACGATCATCTCTATTCCAATATAAAAAATGATATATCAGCTGCAGATATCGCCGTAATCAACCAGGAAACCATATTAGGCGGGAAAAGTATGCCTTATACCGGTTACCCCTCCTTTAATTCCCCAACCGAGATTGGTGACGCCGTTATTAAGGCAGGTTTTGATGTGGTACTTCAAGCTTCTAACCACACCTTGGATAAAGGTGTTGAAGGTGTAGAAAATACTCTGTCTTACTGGAAGAAGTATCCTAATATTACCGTACTGGGCATTAACTCCTCTCAAAAAGAACGCGATAAGATTGATATTGTAAACAAAAATGGCATTAAAATAGCTATGCTAAATTATACCTTTGGGTTAAACGGCGGTCAGAAGCCACCTAAGAACAAATCCTACCTTGTTAATATAATTGATAAAAAGAAAATGGCCATTGATATTAAAAAGGCTAAAGCACAAGCTGATTTTGTAGTTGTATTTCCACATTGGGGTACCGAATATACCTATTCACCAACCAAATACCAAAATGATCTGACCCAATTCTTCTACAATAACGGAGTTGATCTCATCATAGGAGCACACCCTCATGTAATTGAACCGGTAAAATGGATTAAAACAAAGCCTGATCATAGTATGCTTGTTTATTATTCCTTAGGAAATTTTATCTCATATCAAAGAGAGGCTCCCCGTATGCTGGGTGGTATGGCCAAAATTACAATTACGAAAGATTCCTCCGGTACTCGTATTACGAAATCTTCCATCACTCCAATTGTAACCCATTATGAAAATGGACCTCCGGATTATCATTACGGAATCTACAAACTCCATGATTATAATGAGCAATTAGCCAAACGTCATGGTGTATCAGATCTGGCAAAGCAAGGTAAAATAACGTATAGTAAGCTTTGTAATCTTGCAAAACAGGTTCTGGGTAGCTGGTATATTCCCTAATTAAGAAATTAATTGAACTTAACAATCTTCCTGCATATCGCCATTATTATGTTTTATGTAATTGAGAGGTATGCGGGTATAAACAAATAAGGTTGACCGAAAAGGTATGTTATAAAAACATACGTTTCAGTCAACCTTATTTTATTATCTACCCTCTCGCTTCCCCAGCTTCTTCCTCCGGATAATACCTTCTCACGTACTAGCCTATATTAGATTATCAAATTTTAGTGAATATGTCAATAGGAATTATAATATTTTATAATAATTATGTAATATTGCATAAAATATTTTCCACATATTATTACATTATATGTTCTGTATTGCTTAATAAGAGGGAATCATATATTCTTAATATATGAAGTGAAGAAGGTGAGAAGAAGTTTATGGACAAGGGTTTATTTGATCAGATATGCGATGATGTGATTGGGAAAATTCAAACAAGAAATGGTATCGGGACTTTAGCTGAAAAGACTGTACATTCTGTAATTAAAAACTATTTGGCTCCTAATCAAATCAGTCATGAAATTAAAGTTGCCGGTTTCGTAGCGGATATCTGTACCGGTAGCGAGATTATTGAAGTCCAAACCAGGAATTTTGATAAACTTCGAAGAAAGCTTCAGGCCTTTCTTGAGGTTTCACCCGTTACCATCGTATATCCTATCCACAATATTAAATGGATTCGTTGGGTTAATCCACAAACAGGTGAAATTAGTCCACCTAGAAAATCACCAAAGTCAGGCTCACCCTACAGCATTTTCCCTGAACTATATAAAATAAAAGATTTCTTGCTTAACCCGAATCTCAAGCTTAAGATTATAATGATGGATTTGGAAGAATATCGTTTCTTAGATGGCTGGAGCCAGGATAAAAAGAAAGGTTCTACTCGCTGCGATCGTATTCCAACTGAATTAGTCAAAGAGGTAGAAATCAATACACTTATGGATTATCGATTATTAATCCCTGAATCACTTAATGAAACGTTTACCTCAAAGGATTATAAGAAAGCGTCCGGACTAGCTCTGCACCATGCACAAACTGCGCTACGGATACTTCATTATATTGGTCTTGTTGAACGAGTAGGAAAGAAGGGCAATACCTTTGTATATTCCCGTAGCTAATGTGACTTTTATGGATACTCCGATTAACGATTACATAGTAAAATAATTAATTTTTCCTAGTATATGTGGTATACTTGTTATTAATATTAGCATAAAGGAGGTTGGATTTATGAGTGATGTATCAAATGAACAGATCGAAAATAACTCTGTAGAAGAGGAGGTTACCCCTGAAGTAATCCCGTCAATGGATGAATTTAAAGAGGAGATTGCTCGCTCTTTTAAGAAAATCAAAGAAGGGGATATCCTTACAGGAACTGTAATCGGTATCTCTGAGACCGAAGTAATTCTCGATCTTGGCTATTATGCAGAAGGAATTATAAAACTTGAGGAACTAAGTAATGACCCCTCTTTCTCCATCAAAGCCGATGTTACGAAGGGAGAAGAGATCTCCGCAACTGTAATTCGTGAGGATGATGGTAAGGGTAATATCTTACTTTCCAGGAAACGTGCGGATGATATTCTCGCATGGGATCATCTGGTGGAAGCTTTAAATAATAAAACTAAATACACCGTTAAAATATCGCAAGCCGTTAACGGAGGAGTAGTAACTTATTTACATGGTGTTCGTGCCTTTATCCCAGCTTCTCAGCTATCCCTATCCTATGTAGAGGATGTATCAGAGTGGATTGGCAAAGAAGTGGAAATAGTTGTAATCACAGCCTCAGCGGAAGATAAAAAGTTAGTATTATCCGCTAAGGAAGTGGAACGAGAGAAGCAAAACAATGAAAAGAGCAATAAAATCTCACATCTACAGATCGGAGTTGTAACTACCGGCGTGGTAGAAAAGATAGCTCCGTACGGCGCTTTTGTTAACATTGGTGACGGATTAACCGGTTTAGTTCATATCTCGCAAATCTGTGATAAACGAATTAAATCTCCGAGCGAGGTTCTAAAAGAAGGGGAAAATGTAACAGTTAAGATCATCGATGTGAAAGAAGGTAAGATAAGCTTAAGCATCAAAGCGGTTGAAGAAAAGGAAGAAGTCGTTGAAGATATCGAAGCGGCCCCTTCCACATTTACCACCGGGGAAGAAGCGACTACAGGACTCGCTGCATTGTTAAAGAATATTAAGCTATAATATGGTTAATGACAAAAGAGATACACTTAACTCTAGTCATTAATTATCTTATAGAGTTTGAGATATCGAATTGATTAATTTGACAGTGCGTTCTGACTTGAGTGTAGACAAATAGGATATTAAAGTTCAAGGTAACAAAACACATGTTGGTCTTTGAACTTCAATATCCTATTATATTGTTGTATAGTTTCTATTAATGTAAAATCTCACTCTAGCGGAATCCAAAAAATGCTCTCTTTTTCGTCTTTTCGCTTTCAACTGTTTTCTCTTCATTTGTAATGGTTACATCAATCGTATTTTCTTCCTCTTCTACGATTGTGCCGAATGTTTCAGCTACCACGGTTCGATGCTTGGTTGTAACTTCTGTATGGTATTCTCCAATTCTATCTCTTGTATAGTTTCTAATCTCATCATTTAATTTCAACATCTTTTGATCCAGATACGATACTATATCAGAACACTCTTTTAGTTCCTTACGGATATGTTCCGGTGCCCCACCCTCGAATTTATAATAGATCTTATGCTCCAAACTTGCCCAAAAATCCATCGCGATAGTTCTTATCTGTATCTCAACCTTGGTGTCTACCGTACGATCCGAGAGGAAAACCGGAATGGATACGATCATATGATAACTAGTGTAACCGTTTTCCTTCGGACACATAATATAATCCTTTACTTTCAGCACTTTGATATCACTTTGTTTTGCAATTAAGTCTGCAATTCGGTATATATCAGAAGTAAACGAGCAGATAATTCTAATTCCTGCTACGTCATTTACATACTTTACTATGTTTTCAATTGTTAATTCTCTGTTATTATGTCTCAGTTTTTTCTCAATGCTCTGAGGTGATTTAATTCTTGATGTAATATGCTCAATCGGGTTATATTGATGATCCATTTTAAACTCATTATTTAATATCTCTAGCTTTGTGTTTATCTCTTTCAGCGCAGCATCATACAACAACAGAGCGCTTCCCCAATCCTCTGCTTCACTATAAAACACCGGTAACTCCATGTTTAAGTACCACCTTATCCTTTTATATCATTCACCAACTACTATGGTAATCTTTGTTTATATCTTATTTACGTTTTATATTATATCATAGAAATATGAACAATTCTTGAAGTTTTAAAAGATTAATCAAAAATTAAGAAACTTGAAATATTCTCCCATAAAATACTTTCTCATCCTTAAAACGAACCATAAATCCTATAATTTTCATCATAATTATAAATTTTTCATAAATATGGGTTGACAGGTCAAGCTTTTCCAGACTATAATGTTGGCAGACTATTACAGAAAGAGAGGTAATTTAGATGAACGTTATTTTTATGAACAAACAAAATAATAATTTAATACTGAATAATCTATATGATATTACCTCATGGAATAGTAAAAATTAAGATTTACTTCTACTTCTCTTGATTCTGCAGGCGAGAGAATGAATTATAATCAAATATTTTAACTATAGTATCGCGGTATGTCATACCGCGGTTTTTTTTGCCTTTTCGCCCGGTTGACTGTCGCCATCCTCGAAGGAATCTTTATCCATCTTCGAAAATCCATGAGAACATTATTCAGACAACATGTATTACATAATTTGCATTTGAGGGAATGCAAGAACGGAGGAATGAATGAAAAAAATTTCAAAATATATATTCAGATACTGGTACGTATATTTCTTTGCGATACTAAGCATGGTGATAGCCGTATCTCTTGATATGCTTACACCGCAGATTACAAAACGTGTAATTGATGATGTCATCGTAGGGGGCGATAAAAATCTGCTGCCTAAGCTATTACTCCTTATCTTTATCATAGGTATCGGACGATGTGTCTTTCATTACACAAAGGAAATCCTGTTTGACCTCGTGGGATCTAGGATTTCCGTAAATATAAGAAAAGATCTATTTAAACACATTCAAAGTCTCTCATTAAGATTCTTTGATAGAACAAATACAGGAGAATTAATGTCTCGTGTAAAGGACGATGTGGATCATATCTGGGAGGGTCTAAGCTTTGTCAGCATGTTGTTGATTGAAATCACAATCCATACAGTAATTATATTATTCTGTATGTTTAATTTGTCTCCTACTTTATCAATATTTCCAGCTATTCTAATCCCTGTTATGGGTATGCTTGCGATCTATATGGAACGAAAGTTAGGTAAAGTATATGAAGAAATCAGTGACGAGAATTCAAAGCTTAATCTTGTTGCACAGGAAAACTTGGCAGGGGTCCGTACGGTAAAAGCCTTTGCGAGGGAAAAACATGAAATCAAGAAATTCTTGTCTCACAATAAAAGGTATTATGATTTAAACATGCAACAATCTAGGATATTTATTAAGTTATACCCATACTTTCAATTTGTTACAAAAATCCTTCCATTAGTTGTTGTTGTTCTAGGTGGAAAGATGGTAATGGACGGTAAGATAACGCTTGGTACTCTGGGTGCATTTGCGGAATACTCAATGAATATTGTATGGCCTTTAGAGATGTTTGGCTGGTTATCCAATCTATTTGCTTCCGCCCTTGCCTCAAGTAACAGAGTCAGCAAAATATTCGAGGAAAAACCACTTGTAACCGATCCACAAGAACCAATTGCACTTGATACAGTAAAGGGTAATATTACATTTAATCATGTGTCCTTCTCACTGGATGAGAAGAACATTCTAGAGGATATTAACTTTGAATTATCTGCTGGTAAAACAATTGGTATCATGGGAGCAACCGGCACTGGTAAGACATCAATCATAAATCTACTTCAGCGCTTTTATGATGTTACAGATGGAGAAATCCAACTGGATGGGGTAGATGTTAAGGATTTAGCCCTAAGTCAATTACGTGGAAGTATCTCCCTTGTCATGCAGGATGTATTCTTATTCTCTGACACAATTAATGAGAATGTTAAGATGGGTAACAAGAAGCAGGTAAAGCAAGACGATGTACTCAGGGCACTTGCTAATGCTCAAGCAACTGAGTTTATCGAAAGAATGGATAACCAATACGATACCGTTATAGGGGAGCGAGGGGTAGGCCTGTCCGGTGGACAAAAACAGAGAATCAGTATCGCACGAGCACTGGCTAAGAAGACTCCTATCCTCGTACTTGACGATTCTACCTCAGCTTTGGATATGGAAACAGAGCATATGATTCAGAGCTCCTTATCAGAATTTGAGGCAACTAAAATCATTATAGCCCATCGTATCTCTGCGGTACGTAATGCCGACGAGATTATTATTCTAGATGAAGGACGAATCGTAGAACGAGGTACACATGAAACTCTTCTTCACGAAAGAGGATATTATTATAAAACCTATATGGCACAGTATGGTGATTATTTAAGTAAAAGCCAGAACAATACTTGTACTGACAGACCATATGCTAAGGAGGTGGCTGCATGGCAGTAAATTCAACCAGAGAAGATGAGAATTTGAAGGTAGTGAGTAAACGAGTTACTCTTCTTCGATTATTTCGATATATGTTGGACTACAAAGGTTTGATTGCTTTAGTTATACTAATAATGCTAATTACAGTTGGTATCACTACGGCAAACCCACTTATTATACAATCCGCAATTGACAATAACATTGCCAATAACGATTTCAATGGTTTAATCAAACTTGGATTGTTTGCCTTTGGTCTAAATATTTTATTTGTAATATTGGTTAAACTTCGTATGTATATTATGGCGAAGATATCCAACAAAATACTACTCACAATTAGGCAGGAACTATATACTCATATACAAAAACTCAGTTTTGATTTTTTCGATAGCAGACCTACCGGTAAAATACTAGCAAGAATTATCGGTGATGTTAATTCACTAAAGGACGTCTTATCGAATAGTGTTACAACCTTAATTCCGGATTTTATAACTATCTGCTCCGTTGTTACCATTATGTTGATCATCAACTGGAAACTTGCAATCGCTGCCCTTATCGCAGTTCCACTGATGATGGCCGTGTTATGGTTCATACAGACACACTCCCATCATCACTGGCAAATATGGCGAAAGAAAAGCTCAAATTTAAGTGCCTTAATTCATGAGGATTTATCCGGTGTAAGAATTATCCAAAGCTTTACAGCAGAAGAAGAAGCACAGGAATCGTATGAAGAACTTCTTGTTGACCATCGTAATGCATTTGTAAAGGCAGTTCGGTTAAATGATGCCTTCTTCCCCAGCGTTGATATCAGCTGGAGCATCGGTTCAGTTGCCATGTACTTTGTAGCTGTTACGATACTTGGTATCAATGAAGGAAGCGTCGGAACCCTGATGGCTTTTGGTATGTATATTACGATGTTTTGGCAACCTATCATGAATTTAAGTAATTTTTACAATTCCTTAATAACAAATATGACAGGTGCAGAGCGTATCTTTGAGATTCTAGATACCGCTCCTCAATTGACAGATTCTGATTCCGTGACAGAGCTTCCACCCATCATCGGTAAGGTCCAATTTGATCATGTATCCTTTGCTTATGATAAGGATACGAAAGTACTGAATGACGTAAGCTTCACCGTTAATTCCGGTGAGACCATCGCCTTAGTCGGACCTACCGGAGCCGGAAAATCAACAATAGTAAACTTAATCAGTCGCTTTTATGACATCCAGCAGGGTAATATATATATCGATGATCACAATGTAACGAATGTTTCAATTGAGAGTTTAAGAATGCAGATGGGAATTATGACACAGGATAACTTCTTATTCTCCGGTACCATTGCAGATAATATCAGGTATGGAAAGCTAGATGCAACAGACGATGAGATTATCGCTGCTGCCAAAGCTGTAAATGCACATGATTTCATTATAAAGATGGAACATGGATATGAAACCGAATTAAAAGAAAGAGGTGCCGGTCTTTCCATCGGTCAAAGGCAACTACTTGCATTTGCAAGAACCATGGTATCCATGCCAAAGATATTAATTCTTGATGAAGCAACCTCTAGTATCGATACACATACGGAATTACTTGTTCAAGAAGGTATTGAAACATTATTAAAGGGTAGAACCTCTTTTGTCATTGCACATAGACTCTCTACAATCAGTAAAGCGGATCGTATATTCGTAATCGATGAAGGACGGATAATGGAAGAAGGTACCTCCTCAGAGCTTCTATCCAAAAAAGGATTATATTATGATCTCTATATGGCTCAGTTTAAGAATCTGTAATTCTTGAACGATTGAAAGCATGCTTATAGATTTCGCAAAATTTATCATTTTACAATAACAAGATCCATACTTTAAAATCAAAAGAAGGAGTGTTAAGACTATCTGAGATTTCTTACAACGACATCTCAGATAATCATAGTCACTCCTTCATAGATTAATGTCCTACTAATCATTTCCCATGATTTTTAGTAATCAATGATCGATATCTTATATTAGTAAAAATATAGCCCAGCCCCAAGGCTATGCTCTGGCTCTTCGTCCATAAACTCTAGATCCTCTATCTCATCGCTCACAGAATCTTCAATCGAATTTTTCTCAGATATTTTTTCGGATTTATAAAAGGAAGTAATCAATACATAACCAAAGATAATTTGAAAAATGGATATAAAAGATGCATTTCCAAAGATCTTGTAAACAGGCCATGCTAACCCATTCATATTCGGTATATTAGAGATGATATACATGGAGGACAAATATAGTGCTGGTATACCAAGAATAATGAACCTTCCTCCATTCATTCTCCATCTCCCTTTTTCTTTGGCTTGAATCCATAGATGTTCTAACCCCAATGCCACCCCAATCGCTGCTGTGATCAGAGCCGTTGAAATAAGCATGTACCATTCCACTTTAAAGTTCTTTTTAATTTCATTAGCATATAAATTCTCAAAATACCCCTTAAAATACACTACTAAAATAGTTAAAAAAATGTAAAACAAATACCTTAACCATGTTTTTCCTTTCATCGACTCCACCCTACCTTCTAAATTACATAATTTGTATTACAATCTTATAATACTATGTAGTATTAGTAAATTCAAGGAAATTAATGCATAGTTATATACAATATTTTTCATTTTTCACCAAAAATTATTTATTTATATTCTCTTATAATCCCAACAATTATAAGCCAATTATAAGATCTCATTCCTCCCTGTGAGGATACTTTAACTGCAGATGCTGATTGATTGAATCCGCCGTTTTTTTATCTTGCGTAAAATCAACTACCATTATAATAATATACACAACTGCAATCATAAAAAACATAACAACTACTTCATAAAACTTATCCATAGTAAGCCAATTGAAAATAAATCCTCCTCCGATAACGACTATATTTACATAAATATAGTGCAAGGAAAATCGAATAATCATGGTTCGTTTGGTTAGTACAGCATGATTTATATAGAGTATATTCCCCATGGAACAAACGGCTGCTATTGCGATTATTTGCCATAATATATCCACTGTAATATTTGCGCTATAATTAAATATCGAGATAAAAGTTGCTGTACATATGGACATCCCAGCCATAATATAAGAAAATATCTTAACCATATTTTTTAATGTATATACCAACATTTCCTTACCTCCTATAACCCAAGCTTTCTTTTAAGCTCTGGTACGTATTGCCTTGATATGACAACTTTTTCTCCGTTAAATAAAATTGCTTCAAAACGTCCAGAGTAGGCAGGGCTTATACTTCTAATCTTGGTTACATTTAGAATTACTGATTTTGATGCGCGAAAGAAGTCAGTATTCTTATACTCATCCTCTATTTCATATAACTTCAACCGGGTTTCATAGACATTTTGTTTGCAGTACATAAACACCTTATTATCCACCCCTTCAAAGTAATAAACATTGACAGGATCTATCATGGTAATATTACCATCTTTTATTCCGGTCAGTTTTTTCTGTCCCATCCTTAAATCTGATATTACCTTTAATACATTGTCGTCCATAACCTTGCATCGGATAATTATCTGATCTTCCTCTCCCGGATTTGGTTCTTCGATTATAATCTTCATAGAGCTCCTATCTTCTCATAACATTTCTTCTTCTCTGCAAAATCGTAGAAATACCTATAAAAATTATACCACTTATCACCAAAAATGCTATCTTAAATACGTCCGAGATTATATCATTATGATAAGTTAGCGTCATTCCCATATACTCCTTATACTCATCAATCACCTTCTGAGGGCAATTCTCAAAAGTCTTTATTAAAATATCTGAGGTAAAAATATCTCGTAAAAATGAAGAGCCATGAACCATCGGGAAACACTTTAATACCGTTTGTACTTTATCCGGAAGCATCCCCATCGGCAGATAAATGGCTGACATAAAACCTACTAACGTTCCGATAATTGTTCCCAGCCCGGATAACGCACTTTGAGTATGCACAAAATTCAATATAAAAAACACCATACAAGAAGAAGTAAAAACATTTAGAACGATATAACAAAGTATTTTTAAAAATTGTGACGCAGATAGAAGATCTGCTCCTATCACTGAAAAATATACTTCTCCAACAAATACTGTTAATAAACACATTATTATCGCCATAATAACTGCAGCACTTATATATCCCATTACAAATATAATACGATTCACCGGTGACACATAAAAGCTACCAAGCTTTTTCTTTACCTCATCCTCCACCATAATACCGATCATGGACAAAGTGATTGTAACAGAATTTACTACTACGATACCACCTAGTGTCCAAAGCATAACTAATTGATTGGCATTATCACGATCTGCAACCTTATCTCTGATACCACCATATTGATTTAAAAGATTAACAACACCATCGGCATTCATTTTCCCAAGAAATATAACCATTAACCCGATGATAATTAACATAGATAGCAGAGAAAAGAATATATTTGATTTATCCCTGATGTAAACTAAGATGTTCCTCTTTATTAATCTTAATAAAAGCATAATTACCTCCTATAAACTCTTTCCTGTTATATTTAAAAACACATCATCCATGGTTCCCTGGATTACCTCAAAGGATTTTAGATTATGTTTAACACGGTTTAATATCTCCAATCCATACATCGTATTCGGTATGATTACATGAATGTGGTTGCTTTTATCCTGATAATCTATATTTGATTTGTGTAAATCCTCCTTAAGTATATCCAAATTGTCTGGCACAAGCTTTAATATATCATGAGCATATGTTTCCTTTAGCTGAGATGGTGTACCCGTAGCCACCAACTTGCCGGCTTCCATAATCGAGATGTACTGTGCTTTTGCTGCTTCCTCCATGTAATGTGTTGTTAGGAATACCGTCATACTTTCCTCTTTTCTTAACTTTTCGATACTTTCCCACACCATCTGCCTGGTTTGAGGGTCTAACCCCGTTGTCGGTTCATCCAGAAAGAGAATTTCAGGACGGTTCATTAATGCCTTTGCTATCTCACATCTTCTTTTTTGCCCTCCAGATAATTTACGAAATTGTCTTTTCATTAAATCTTCAATCCCTAGAATTTCACTGACGTACCTAAGATTCTCATATATCACCTTACTGCTTTTGTGATATAAAGCTGCTCTAGTAACCAGATTTTCTTTAATTGTCAAGTTTTCATCTAAGGTATTATCCTGAAATACAACACCAATTTTTCGTCTGATCTCCTTATCCTCTTTCCCTAATATATGTCCACAAATATTAACGTCTCCCCCTCCGGTATTCAGTAATGTACATAGAATATTGATCGTCGTGGATTTCCCTGCACCATTTACTCCTAAAAATCCATAAAGCTCTCCCTTTTTAACTCGAAAGCTGATATCATCAACTGCTCTTACTTCTTTATAATATTTTTTAAGATGATTTACTTGAATAATATCTTCCATATTTACCTCCACATTTAATAATCTGGTGTGATTATATCTCCCTTTTTCTGGTGAATCAATATCTCTGTCTGTAAGATGCAGATTATTAATGTAAGATGTATATATTCATAGGTGACCTATACTGTGTTTTAACGAATAGAACATATACTCAGCCATTTATTCGCTTTTTCAGCATTTAATAATCTTTCTTCTTATAAATCACCTTTTTTCAACATTTGGATATAATTATATTGTAATGATTCTATTTAAAAGGGGAATTTTATGAAGAAACCGTTAATTATTATACTCGCTGCTGCTGCGTTATTAGTAACCGCACTGTCAGCTGCATGGGCTAATAATTTTTATATTACTTTGCTAATCTCAGGTTATAGCACCTCTGATGTTAAGATTATAGATACCAGTCACAATGAAAATGATAAAGAATTCAAAGTTATAAAAACTTCCTCAAAGGATAAATCAGATGCTCTTGCTATTCTTACAAAGAACTCGCTTGGAATATGGAGTATAACTCAGAAACAGGAGAATATAGAATCCAGACCGATTACTACAATCGGGTGGGTCAATAAGGGTGAAGTAAAACGCTATACATTCAAAGATGGCGGAGTTATCGAAAATGAGTGGAATATTGTATATTGTGGCAATAATGCAATTAAGCTAATCCAATTTAATCCGGGCCAAATACCGGAGAATGTTACTGTTAACATTCAGCAAAATGGTTCCTCTTATCTTATTCATTTAATATCCTTTGCCGATTCAAATACAGTTAGTAAATTTGATGTACCGGCCATATTAACGGATAACGGTTGCCTCTCTTTAGAATAAAAATATGCTGTTGTAAAATACATTTCTACTAAGAAAGAGTTTGATTAGTCAACCTTCTTTTTTAGTAATTCATACTTTACAACAGCATACTATACAATACAGTGTCCGATATTCAATCTTAAAACTGGTATTACCTATGTCCTTAAATCCTGAGAATATTTAAATATCTCAATAAACTAACGAGTGATCTAATATCTTATCTAACAATGTGTATTCTAGAGAATAATCTTTATTAATTAATGATGATTGGAATCTAGCTCTTTATGCGGTTCTCAGGGATACTGTCTATTTTGTGATATATCTAATATCTTCTCTTTGGAAGAGTAATGATAAAACTTGTACCGGTCTTAAACTGGGTCCTAACCTTTATTCTTCCTGTGTGTGCTAATATAATTAACTTAGCTAGGGATAAACCTAAACCGTGACCACTGATGTTTTTATTTCTTACGTAATCCGAGCGATAAAAGCGATCAAATATATGATCAATATCCTTCTTCTTCATGCCTATGCCTGTATCCTGAACTGTAATTACACAGTCGCCATTGATCTTTTGACATTGAATTGTTATTTCATCCCCATCCTGTGTATATTTTATCGCATTTTCAATAAAGATACGGATTGCTTGCTTTAATGACTGCTTATCTCCATATACAATTACATCCTCCATAACTGGATTAATTATAATTCTATTGGCAGCTACCAGTTTTGTTTCTTTCACCATATCTTCTACTACTAGTCTCATATTAAAGCGTCGCTTATTTAATTTTAAGGTTTTCATATCATGTCTTGATAAGAATAATAACTTTTCTACCAAATCCTGCATAGATCGTGATTCATTTTGAATTGCTTCAATGGATTCATGTAGAACCTCCTCATTCGTTGTCCCCCATCTACTTAAGAGATTCGCATATCCTTGCACTACGGCTATTGGAGTGCGCAACTCATGGGAAGCATCCGATACAAACTGCTTTTGGCTTTCATACGAGGTTTCTAGACGATCTAACATAGCGTTGATTACATTTGCCAAATCCTTTAGCTCATTCTTAGTCCCTTCCACATTTAATCTCTCACTATCAAGGTTGTTCACTGTCAGTCGATTCGCCGTTGCTGACATAATTCTAAGTGGTTCAAAAAGCTTTTCATCACTTCTTCGTCCGCTTTTTAATAGCAATATAACTATTATAAGGTAGAGAATAATTAGCTTCCAGAGTAAGTTAAAAAAGTTTAAATAGCTCTCTGTTAAATCAAAATTAAATTCCGCTAAATAGTGTTTGCCATCAACTGCAAAGTTTTTATCTTTATCAATAACTAATATATTATTTTCACTTTTTCTATTAAAATGAATTCCATATAGGAACTCCATACTTTCATTTGATTCCTTGTCCATATCACTATAGATCTCTGTGTTCGTCTTCTTATCAACAATTCGAACAGAAATTCCATTGATATAATAAGGGTTAACAATTCCGTCAACCCCTTTGTTTGAATATGCTTTAATCACTTTATCAGCCATGTTCTCATAAGAGCTTTCTTCTGTATACATATATAGAAAGAAAAATCCTATCATTAACAAAATCCCATATAGAAATAATAATTTAAAATAGGATACTGATATGCGAAATGCCATTGATAGCCGGAATTTACTCAACAATTCTTCTTTTTTCTTTCTAAATGGAAGAACAGTTTTCCTTAATATAGTTCGTATCAGCTCAAGTAGCTTTTCACCCATAAAAGTTCTCCCTTTTCTTTAAGAATCGATTCATCAATCTTTTATAATATAGCCCAGCCCACGTACGGTTGATATTAATCGTATTCCGTATTTTTCATCTATCTTTTGTCTTAAGTAACGAATATACACATCTACCACATTTGTATCACCAAAATACTCGTAATCCCATACATTATTAAGTAGTTGTTCTCTGGTCAATGCCACATTTTTATTTCGGATTAAGTATTCTAAAAGTTCGTACTCTTTTTTTGTTAACACCAATTCCTCCTCTTTATAAAACGCGCTATGACTTTTTATATTAAGTTTTAATTCACCAATCTGAAGAACTTCCATTTTGTTCTCTTCTTTTTTTGAGTTACGATTTAATGCAACACGAATTCTAGCTAATAGTTCTTCTATTGCAAATGGCTTAGTCATATAATCGTCCGCTCCCATATCTAGACCTGCCACTTTATCCGTTACATCATCCTTGGCTGTAAGCATAATGATTGGAACATGAGATTCCAGTCTCACTCTTCGGCATACTTCGATACCACTTAGTCCTGGAAGCATAATATCTAGTACAATTAAGTCCACATTATTTTTTAACGCTTTTTCCAATCCAAGTCTGCCATCACCTGCAAGTTCTACCTCATACCCCTCGTGTTTAAGTTCTAACTCCAGAAAACGAGCAATTTTAACCTCATCCTCTACAATCAATATTTTTGACATGTATATCCCTCCATACTTTATATTAGTAACCTTATATCCGTAAATCCAATTCTCCATTATTATAATATTAACACTTGATATAAATCAAATGAACTTATTGTCTTCCTTCATTGTATCGGTTATAAACATTTTTTTCAATATAAGGAAATTAGAATTTCATTAGAAAGTAAATATAAAAGTATATGCACTGACGAAGCCTTATTTACTATTAAATAAATACACCACCCTTAGGGTCGCATATCATGTAAGTTGAATATAAACAACATAAATTATCAAATAAAAGTTAACACAAAAAGAAGCCGTAGGAAAAAACCTTCGACTTCTTTTTATATCTTTATTTTACTTTAATTATAATACACTTTTTACTGCATTTACTACATTTTCAGTAGTAAATCCGAATTTCTTAAAGAGAATATTTGCAGGAGCAGATGCACCAAAGCCTTTCATAGTAACTGTTGTTCCATCCAGACCCACATATTTACCCCATCCGAAATCAGTTGCAGCTTCTACTGCTACTCTAGCTCTAACATTCTTAGGAAGAATACTTTCTTTATATTCAGTTGGCTGTGCTTCGAATAAGTCCATAGAAGGAATACTTACAACACTAACATCAACGCCTTCTTTTGCAAGTTCTGCCTGAGCATTTACTCCAAGTTCAACCTCGGAACCACTTGCCATGATGATAGCCTCAGGAACATCTTTCTTGGAAGGTGAAATTACATATCCACCTTTTAAAGCTTCTTTTGATGATCCTGGAAGCTGAGGAAGGTTCTGACGGGTAAGCACTAAAGCAGTAGGTGTCTTAGTTGAAGATACTGCATAGTACCAAGCTGCATTACACTCTGTAGCATCAGCCGGTCTAAATACAGTAAAGTTCGGTAAAGAACGAAGCATAGCAAGTTGTTCAATAGGCTCATGTGTTGGTCCGTCTTCACCTACACCGATACTATCATGTGTAAGAACGAAGGTTAAAGGTAATCCCATCAGAGCGGATAATCTCGCCATCGGTTTTACGTAGTCACTGAATACGAAGAAGGTCGATACATATGCTCTCAGTCCACCGTGAAGCGCAAGACCGTTACCCATCGCTGCCATGGAAAGTTCTCTTACACCAAAATGAAGGTTGCGGCCTGCATAATTATCCTTTGAGAAATCTCCCATATCACTCATATAAGTCTTAGTGGAAGGAGCAAGATCTGCTGCACCACCAATTAAGTTAGGAAGAATATTCTTAAGCTTATTTAATGCTACACCGGAAAGATTTCTAGTTGCTTCCGGCTTATCTGCAAATGCCCAGAACTCTTCATTATCTAATAATTTCTTAGGAGCATCTTCATCATGATACTGATCCCATATTGTTTTCATATCAGGATATGTTGAGCTGTAATCAGCAAACAACTTATTCCAAGCTTCTTCAGCTTTTGCACCATTATTAGCAAGTTCTTTGTAGTTTGCATATACATCATCTGGCACGAAGAAGTCTTCCTGGCTTGGCCAACCAAGTTTTTCTTTTAATGCCTTAATATTATCAGCTCCAAGAGGCTCGCCATGTGCACTTGCAAGGCCTTCTCTCGGGCTACCGTGACCAATCTTTGTCTTTACAGTAATCATTGAAGGTCTTGTTAAATCAGCCTTAGCAGCTGCTATTGCTGCACCAATTTCTTCTAGATTATTACCATCTTCAACGGTTAAGGTTTGGAAGCCAAAAGCTTCAAAGCGCTTCGCAACGTCTTCGGTGAAGGCGATATCTGTGCTACCTTCGATTGATATTTTATTGCTATCATATAATACAATTAATTTTCCAAGGCCAAGTGTACCTGCAAGTGACATTGCTTCTGAAGTAATACCTTCCATCATACAACCATCACCACCAAGTACAAATGTATAATGATCAACAACCGGGAAATTCTCTTTGTTGAACTTTGCAGCAAGATGTGCTTCAGCCATAGCCATACCAACAGCCATACCCATACCTGCTCCCAGAGGTCCTGTAGTTGCTTCAATACCAACTGTATGACCATATTCCGGATGTCCAGGTGTTAAAGAATTCTCTTGGCGGAAATTTGCTAAATCGTCTGTAGTAAGACCATATCCGAATAAATGTAATAAAGAATATAGAAGCATGGATCCATGTCCACCGGATAAAATAAATCTGTCTCTGTTTGGCCATTTTGGATTTGCAGGATTATGGTTCATTTGTTTACCCCATAATTCATATGCCATTGCTGCTGCACCTAGTGGAAGTCCAGGATGTCCAGAATTTGCTCTTTGTATACCATCTGCGGATAATACCCTTATCGCATTTACTGACATGGTATCGATATTACTCATTTTTGTTCCTCCTTAAATCACATATATTTATTATAAAGATTTAAAAACGTTCGAATTCCGGTTATTGCACTATCAAATTATTCACCAAATACAGCTTTATAATCCTGAACAAATTTCTCAATACCAGATGTTGTTAAAGGATGCTTCGCACTTTGCTCAATAACACTATAAGGAACTGTTGCTATATCAGCACCAGCTAAAGCACATTCTGTTAAATGAATCGGGTTACGGATACTTGCTGCAATAATCTCTGATTTAATATCATAAGTCTGGAAAATCTGAGCGATTGTTGCGATCAACTCTGTACCAGGCTGTGAAATATCATCTAAACGACCAACAAAAGGAGATACAAAGGTTGCTCCTGCTCTTGCTGCTAAAAGTGCCTGATTAGCGGAAAAGATGAGTGTTACATTTGTCTTAATTCCTTCGCTTGCTAACACTTTAGTAGCTTTTAAACCCTCTAAGGTCATAGGAATCTTTACAACCATATTAGGGTGGATTTTAGCAATCTCTCTACCTTCTGCAATCATACCTTCTGCATCTACAGTTGTTGCTTTCACTTCACCACTGATCGGACCATCAACGATTGAAGCGATTTCTGCAATAACTTCTGCAAAGTTTCTTCCTTCTTTTGCAATTAATGAAGGGTTTGTTGTTACACCACAAACTACACCTAAATCATTTGCTTTCTTAATTTCCTCGACATTGGCTGTGTCAATAAAAAGTTTCATAACTTACCTCCTGTGATAGATGCTATTCAACCAAAACTCCTCGAACCCTAAATTGGTCATATAGCTTGTCTTAAAGTATTGTTTCTGCTAAAAATAAGTCAAAGTATCCGTCAAAAGATTGATCTAAAGTTTCTGGAACTTCGCCTAATAATATATTAAGAAAAGTACTCCCTTAATAATTGAGTTACTCTACTTATTTTCTGCTCATATATTACTAAATATACTATATAATTGAAGACAATACAATGCACAATTTTACTACACTTTTATAAAAAATCACTAAAAAATTATCCAGTTAGTCAATTCAATATACAAATTCGTATAACAAAATAACTTATTATGTAAACCGTATATAAAATTAACCTATAGTTTATTCATATTATATCAAAATACAGTAATTTTTGAGTATTAAAGATCTATATGCCAATGAATCGACCTGCATATACTGTTATTATATTCGTAATTTCATACTTATATATATTGATTGCTTTCTGTGTTAAATTACTCTATAAAAATTTGTATAAGTTTTAATGCGAAGTCACGCCTGCTATTATATATCCTAATAATATGAGTTTATATATTACATTATTAATACCAATGCTTATAGGTCCATCAACATTACAGTATATTGACATACTAGATTTGAAATTTAATTCACTGCATCTTATGTTGAATTTTAATCACTAAAATAAGCTTAATGTAACATATTATGGTGCAGTTTTTAACCCATCATATGTTTCATTAAATTAATACTTATCTTATAACACATAGATTTAAATTACTTTATACATTAGGGGAGATGTTTAGATAAAGGTATCAAGAATTACAATTACAGCCATATAAATATATAAAAAAAAGAGAAGCATATCATCTTCTCTTTTCATTCTCTTATTTGATTAAAAATGAGACATCCGGGATTCGAACCCGGGACACCATGATTAAAAGTCATGTGCTCTACCAACTGAGCTAATATCCCATGCTTTATTCCAAGCAAAATGCCCAGAGCCGGAATTGAACCAGCGACACGAGGATTTTCAGTCCTCTGCTCTACCAACTGAGCTATCTGGGCAAGGTCAACATCGTATACCTTAGAATTAATACTAACTTCCTTGGTTTTACGAAACTATTTGATTTAAAATAGTGTTAAATTGCGGGGACAGGATTTGAACCTATGACCTTCGGGTTATGAGCCCGACGAGCTTCCAGACTGCTCCACCCCGCGACGTTTTTCTGTATTAAGTTATACCATTTGAAGATTAAGGCTTAAAGCCAGTGGATGGAGAAGGATTCGAACCTTCGAAAGCGTCGCTAACAGATTTACAGTCTGCCCCCTTTGGCCACTCGGGAACCCATCCAAAATTAATATCAACATTATTAAGTTGAAAAGCCGATGATCGGACTCGAACCGATAACCTGCTGATTACAAGTCAGCTGCTCTGCCAATTGAGCCACATCGGCAATTCCTAAAACCAATACGAAATTGTATTGAGTGGGACCTATAGGGCTCGAACCTATGACCCTCTGCTTGTAAGGCAGATGCTCTCCCAGCTGAGCTAAGATCCCATGGGATATTGCTTTGTAAAAAATGTTACTAAATGATTTTATATAAAAATCAATCAATTGTCAACCCTTTTTTGAGATAACAATTAGTCTTTTCAGACTTTTACGACCCGGAAGGGACTCGAACCCTCGACCTCCGCCGTGACAGGGCGGCGCTCTAACCAACTGAGCCACCGGGCCTTATTGACTAAATCCTACACATGAAAATGTCATCCATTTACGAACATTTTGTTCATTTTACTGTTAAACCTTTTTAGGTCAAGCCCTCGACCTATTAGTAACAATCAGCTACATACGTTACCGCACTTCCACCTTTGTCCTATCTACCTGGTAGTCTTCCAGGGGTCTTACTAGCTTATGC
>JAEVYT010000007.1 GCA_023392615.1 Bacillota bacterium
CACCAGCATGTCAAGCCCTGGTAAGGTTCTTCGCGTTGCTTCGAATTAAGCCACATGCTCCGCTGCTTGTGCGGGCCCCCGTCAATTCCTTTGAGTTTTAGCCTTGCGGCCGTACTCCCCAGGCGGGGCGCTTAATGCGTTGGCTGCGGCACGGAGGGATGATCCCCCCACACCTAGCGCCCATCGTTTACGGCTGGGACTACCAGGGTATCTAATCCTGTTCGCTCCCCCAGCTTTCGCGCCTCAGCGTCAGTCGCGGCCCAGAAGACTGCCTTCGCCATCGGTGTTCTTCCCGATATCTGCGCATTCCACCGCTACACCGGGAATTCCATCTTCCTCTACCAGACTCGAGGCTTCCAGTTCGGAACCCGGCCGGGGGTTGAGCCCTCGGGTTAGAGGTTCCGCTTAGAAGCCCGCCTACGCGCGCTTTACGCCCAATGAATCCGGATAACGCTCGCCCCCTACGTATTACCGCGGCTGCTGGCACGTAGTTAGCCGGGGCTTCTTCTGCAGGTACCGTCAACTTCTTCCCTGCTGAAAGCGGTTTACAACCCGAAGGCCTTCGTCCCGCACGCGGCGTTGCTGCGTCAGGGTTCCCCCCATTGCGCAAAATTCCCCACTGCTGCCTCCCGTAGGAGTCTGGGCCGTATCTCAGTCCCAATGTGGCCGGTCGGTCTCTCAACCCGGCTACCCATCGCAGGCACGGTGGGCCGTTACCCCGCCGTCTACCTAATGGGCCGCGACCCCATCCCCCGCCGTCTGGGCTTTCCCGGGCCCCCCAGGAGGGGGGCGAGGAGTATCCGGTATTAGCCTCGGTTTCCCAAGGTTGTCCCGGAGCGGGGGGCAGGTTGGTCACGTGTTACTCACCCGTTCGCCACTCTATGTCCGTCCGAGGACGGTTTAATCGTTCGACTTGCATGTGTTAGGCACGCCGCCAGCGTTCATCCTGAGCCAGGATCAAACTCTCATGTTTAAGTTTTTGATCTAGTCAGATAAACGTTAGCCAATTGTGTAATATCAATCACCGAAGCAATTATATTACTGGTTAAGCATCCTGTTATCTTTACTGTTTTTAGGTTGTACCCAATGTCTTTCGACATCCGATACGGTTCGCGACACATCTTTCGATGCATCAATTGAAAATCTATAACGCGTCTGTTAAGACGCTATTTGAAGCCCATGTGAAGCTTCAATTTTTTAGAATTTTCAGGGTTGTTTCACTGTTCAATTATCAAGGTTCTGTGTTGCAAGGCACTCACTTTTATGTTTGTCTCGTTTGCGCCGCCAACTTTTTTAGTTTACCACGCTAGCTTTATTATGTCAACCACTTTTTTATGTTTTTTTATTTCTTATTTCATATTTCGTGGTTGCTCACCAGCAGTGGAGTTTTATTTTACAATCCATATCGAAAAATGTCAAGTAAAACATTTAACTTTTTTCGATATCTTTTGCAACACTCATTGATGCATTAACCAAGCTCTTCATCATCTAATTCTTCCGCATCAATATTCATTGTATGCAAAGCTCTTCTCTTTCTCCTTGCCTCCTCAGAATACTGCATAATAAAGTCCTTAATCTCGGCGAAATGCCTAACATGTACAAATATAAGCTCCGGATGTGTTGTATCACCAGTATAGCATGTAATGGTTCCCAACTTAAATATGCGTTCCAATAATGAGCGTGTTAATCTGACATCTTGAATCTTGTACATAAAAGCATCATCTTCAGTGATGTTCAAAAACCCCGTGGTAATCGTAACTTTTTCTTCTTCAATTGAGTACTTCGTAAAGCTAAGTGGCAGCCCTAGGAATACTGATCGTTTTCTTTCATTAAAACTCATTGTAATACCCATCCTTATTATTTCAATTCAATTGTTACCGTTTTGTCTTCATTTGATACAGTCAATTTTGATTTCGTCAACATTTTATTCTTTGGAACTTCAAAAATTAGTATGCCTGATTTTGATTTTCCAGCAGGTACTTTTATGTCAATATATTGCATATCGTTAATCAATAAAGTAAATAGAGGTTGATATACATTCCCTTCATCATCCGTTAATTGATAATTAATGTTTTGCTTAACTAGATTAAATACCTCTTCTTTCTTCATTAAATTATCAACACTAAAGGTTAATGCAATAATTTGATCACCTTGTCTTGCATTGTAGGAAAATTCCAAATTACTAGGATTTTCAGGGTAACGATCTGTTATCTTTTTTGAATAATAACTAATATTGAAGCCCTCATAGTTGATTACTTCCGATAAGGTATTCTTCTCTGTTTTCCCTGGAGTCCCATTCGGCTTTCCATCTGTTCCATGATCTTTATCTGCTCCATCTGTTATTGACGGTAGTGGCGTTATGGTAGGCGTTGCTGTTATATCATCCACGACACCGTCACCAA
Organism: Bacillota bacterium; assembly: GCA_023392615.1. GTDB lineage: Bacteria > Bacillota > Clostridia > Lachnospirales > Lachnospiraceae > Mobilitalea. Next base: position 2,403 of record JAEVYT010000007.1, read on the forward strand.
TAAGATTATCATCCGGAGTCTTCAATCCTAATTCATCTTCCGGAATCAAGTTCTCCTTATAAGTGGAATCGCTTTGCAGTAAAGTTCCTGCCATATATTCCGCTATGGCATCACTCTTATCCTCCGGTATATCGTATTGTTTTATACATCCGGTAAAAGGTAGTGCTAAAAGAACAATTGCAGCCATTTTCCATCTCTTCATTCGCGTATCCCCCAGTCAATCCTTTAACATTTAAAAAGCTATGGTTGTTCAATTTACATCTTATCACTTTTTGCAAAATTTGCAAGATAAAATCATTCTTCTGCTTCTATTTATTGTTTACCATATATAATAAATTTTATATACAAATGAACATTTTACCTTTAAATGCGATAAAAAGGAGCAACATGCCCGATCCAATATTATAACAAATTAATGTTAATAAATATTTTGCAGGATATGCTACTCCCTTTTCATTTCTGTTCTATGCAATCGTTATATAGACTCTGCTTTTATATCTAGCTCAAACCAGAATTCAACACCGATAGGTCTATTAATTACACCGAAATCTTTATTATGTGAATTCATCACTGCTTTAACAATTGATAAACCGATACCGCTACCACCATATTCTCTTGTTCTTGCTTTATCCACCTTATAAAATTTAATCCATATTTTATCCAGTTCCTCTTCCGGAATATTGTCTCCGGTATTGAATACTGCTACACGTAAGGTGTCTTCTCTCGGAATTAGTTTGACTTCAATTATTCGATTACCGCTAACATGATTCAGTGCATTGCTGATATAATTACTTACCACTTGTTGAATTAGGAATTCATCTGCCCATACATATACCGGCTCCGTATTATCAAAGTGTAATGTAACTTCTTTTTGCTTTATTAAGATATCTGAAGAATCTATCACAGATCGAATTAAAGTAACAATATCAAAACGCTCAAAATTAACTTGATTATTGCCAAATTCAATTTCATTTAAACTCAATAGCTTTTTCACCAGGTTATTCATTTTACTCGCTTCATCAATAATAACCTCACAATAAAAATCACGACTTTCTATGTCATCATTAATATTTTCTTTTAACCCTTCCGCATAGCCTTGAATTAACGAAATCGGAGTTTTCAATTCATGGGATACATTGGATAAAAACTCCTTCCTCAACTCATCAATTTCAATTTTTCTTTGAATATCAGTCATCAGTTCATTATTTGCTTGTTTTAATTCTGTGATTGTTGATTCTAATTTATCTGATAAAGTGTTGATACTATTACCCAATTCCCCGATTTCATCTTCGGACTTAATCGGATACTTAATATCAAAGTCCAACTTTGTCATTTTCTTAGCGATTCCTGCCATCTCTAGAATCGGTTTCGTAAATTGTTTACTAATTAAAAACATAGCCAATGTTCCTACAATTACGGCAAGCACGCCAACATACGCTAAAAATTCATTCGCTATGGCAACTCCTTCATCAATACTTTCAACATTCGTTCGTATGAGAATGAATTTATCATCTATTCCATAAAGAATTTGTTGTCCATCCGTTGACCTAGTATGATCTTTTACTCCGGACTTATCAGAATCACTAACGATAACTCCAAACAAATCGATATAATTTGAATCCAGTTCCATATCATGAAGCTTATAGATAAAGTATTTATCCCTTTCTAATAGAAGACTCTTGTTAATGATATTGGGATTGTTATAATTAAAATATACCAGAAACATATCCCTAATCTTATCTTCTTCCCTCTTGCTTATCTGATTTGCAGGATACAACGTAAAAGAGGTTGTCTTTTTTGAATTCATCTGTTTCCTTAAAGCTCTTGTAGAGTTCACGATATATATATGTACATCATAAGAGCTCTCATATCTTTGCATTTTCTTCTGCTGTTCATCTGTAAGAGTATCCTGATTTCCCGCTTCCCGAATTAGATTAGATATCTTCTCATAGGACTCGTTTATATTTTTCACCTTACTATGACTGTAATAATACGGTAGGAAGGTTCGATTAATACACCATGTTATCAGCAGGGTAAGTACTATTACAATCGTAAGAGATAAGGTTATCTTAGTTCTAATGGAATGTTTCATACATCCACCTCAAATTTATAACCCAATCCCCAGATTGTTTTAATAAAATCTCCCTTCTCACCCATCTTGCTTCTTAACTTTTTCACGTGAGTGTCAATCGTTCTCGCATCTCCAAAGTAATCATAATTCCACACATTATTCAGAATCTTTTCACGAGATAAGGCTACCCCCTGATTCGTAACAAAATAGGTCAAAAGTTCAAATTCCTTAAAGCTAAGTTCAATTTCCTCTCCATCAATCTTCACCTGATGGGCTGATTTATCCAGAACGATTCCACCCAGTTCAATCATCTCATCATCGCTGTTTGTTGTTCTACGGAGTACCGCCTCAACACGTGCCACAAGAATCTTTGGAGAAAAAGGTTTTGATATATATTCGTCCACTCCCAAATCAAAGCCTAATAATTCATCTTTTTCATCACTCTTTGCAGTGAGCATAATAATAGGCACTTTGGAATATTGGCGAATTTCTCTGCACACCTGCCACCCGTCCATCTTCGGCATCATGACATCCAGTATAATAAGCGCAATATCCTTCTTTGAAAAAAAGATGTCCGTTGCCTGCTCACCATTTTCTGCTTCAATTACTTCATAATCCTTACGAACCAAAAAATCTTTTACCAATTTTCTCATTCTACTTTCATCATCAACAACAAGGATTTTGAGTTTATCCATACCATACCTCCATAGTTACCATTATTTCTTATATTAAATAGTAATCATCGTCATCATTCTTCGTAATAACTTTACTTTTTAAGAATTATATCATTTAACTATGATAAAATTGTGAAATAAAACCCTCTGTTTTAAAGCTTGTTCAAACTTCTCAGGATACCCTTTTATCATTTAAGTAGTTTATTTAAGGATTTGTATGTTAAAACTACTTATCATAAATTATAACCACCTCTATGTACACATTATGAATTTCTATCTACGCTCTCCAGGATAAACCAATCCCCATTCCTTACGTAAAGTGTCCATTAGTTTCATAATATCAAGAGTATCCTGTAACGGCAGTATACTACTTTCCTTTTTACCATCCCTTATACAATTGTTTACTTCCTCCGCTTCATAGATATAGCCATTAGGTTGATAATTGGTTGAAAACATTTCTAATCGTTTTCCTGCAGCATCATAGCAAGTTACACTGTCCGCCATCCAGAAATTCGGAACAACAATGCGACCTTTTTCCCCAATAATAACAGCATCCTTACCCACCTCAGCGGTAATCGCTGAGCTAAGTTCTGCCATTACACCTTCTTTTTCATAATGAAAGGTAATTGCATTCATTTCATCAACATTCGTAACACAAAGATGAGCGCAGCTCTTAACATCATCCGGGAGACTTTCCATCATATGTATTACATATGTAATGGGATAGATCCCTACATCAAGTAACGCTCCGCCGGCCAGATCTGGGTTAAATAAACGATTTGTTGCATCAAACTCTTTTGTAAATCCAAAATTCACTTTGAAGAACTTTACTTTTCCAATCAAACCGCTTTTAATCCATTCTTTTACCTTTTGCGTTGCCGGGAGAAACTTTGTCCACATTGCTTCCATTAAGAAAACATTATGTTCTTTCGCTAGATTTATCAAGTATTCCGTATCATACTGATTTAACGTAAACGGTTTCTCACATAGTACCGCTTTTTTGAATTGCAAACAAAGGGCTGCGTTTGCTCTATGTTCTGTATGAGGCGTTCCGATATAAACAACGTCAATCTCGGGATCCTTAGCCAGCTCTTCAAAACTAGAATATGCCTTTTTAATAGAATATTCTCTTGCAAATTCATCTGCCTTATTCTGTGTTCTGGATGATACCGCTATTATTTCTGTATGATCCATTGAATTTAGCGCTTTAGCAAAAATTGATGATATAGTTCCAGTACCAATAATACCCCAACGAATTGTTTGCATATCTTGTCCTCCACGAAATCCTTAGTTTGTTCAGTAGGAAACGAGTCTTGACTATTACTAACAAGTAACCTATCCTGTTTTTGTTTGTTATATCATTTTACTCCTCACCCCTATAAAACGCAAGAATCCATCCCCAATTACATAGGTGTTAAAAAATGAATGGATATCTTATTCCTCCGATACTAAAAGATATTCGTATACTTGCTCTATTACTTCGTACCCAACCTTTTCATAAGATCTTTCGGATAGCGGATTCTTCTTGTCTGCAAATATCGTACAATAATCATTTCCTGTTTTTAATAAATTCATGGTCAAATTAAATATATTTGCAGCAGCATAACCATTTCCACGGAACTCTTCCGGTGTATAAATGTAGGTAATTGTCGTACCGTGAGGTAACTTTCTCAATGCAATTGCCATGGTTACCACTTTGTTCTCCTTATTCTCATAAAAGAACACCTTGTTTTCGTTAATCAATTGGTCAGCTCTTGTTCTTGCCGCCTGATAATCCAACTCTAACGCGAAGGCTTCCAATTGAAATTCAATCATCCATTCAGCAACTATTTTTGCTTCCTCCGGTATAGCCAAACGATGTGTTCCCTCAATTAAGTACATTTCATTAAGCTCACGTAACTCCATCAAATCCAGTCCCCATATTTCTTTGAACTGATTCATGGTTAGCTTCTTGTATTCCTCTATAAATTCTCTACAGATATCAAATCTGGCGATGATACCATGAATTACTATATGGTTATTACCAAAATAATCTGCTAAGGCAACCACCGATGATAATTCACTTATTTCCGGAACGACATACACAGCCATATTATAAGGTAAAACATTAGCAAAGAAAAGCAATGGGCTTCCTGCTTTAACAACACTTCCAAACAATACCTGTTCCGTTATCTTATTTTCACTGCTTTTGTATGCAGAATATAAAATAAGTTGGCTGATTGATTCATGTTCTAGAAGAATCGATTCATAATCATTAAGAAACCGTTGTGCATCTTTGTACTCTTTAACTTCCAATATTCGCCCCTTCTTCCATCCATTTAATCTCTATAATAATCTTCCCGTATTTTAATACTTTAAACTTTAACTTGAAGAATCATATGTTTCAATAGCGAATAACATTGACACTGTTCTGCTGGTTTTCTTATTGTATAAAAATTTTTATCAAAGCAAATATTATACTGTGAATTTTTCTGCCTACAAAGGAGGTTGTTCATGGAACGAATTAGTAATTTTAAAGATAAATTTAAAGAGTATGTGATAATCACAGCAGGTATAATGCTTGTAGTTGTTGGAGTATATTTCTTCAAGTTCCCAAATCATTTTTCCATTGGTGGAGTTACCGGTGCAGCAATTATACTTAGTAATCTGTTTAACCAAAGAGTTAGCTCAGGAACTATCGTTTTAATTGCAAATGGCATTCTTTTAGTAATTGGTTATATATTTTTAGGAAAAAACTTTGGCAATCGAACGGCTTATGGCACTATATTATTATCCGTATCACTGAAGGCACTCGAATATATCTGCCCCATAAGCAAACCGTTGACGAATCAGCCCACCCTGGAGCTGGCCTTTGCTGTTATTCTTCCATCACTGGGAGCAGCTATTATATTCAATATTGGAGCATCCACTGGTGGTACCGATGTAATTGCAATGTTACTTAAAAAATACAGTAATCTTGATATCGGAAGAGCCCTATTGACCAGCGATTTATTATTAACACTGCTAACTTTTCCAGTTCTTGGTGTAACAATTGGGCTTTTTTCAACGTTAGGACTCTTTCTTAAATCAACATTAGTGGATACGATAATTGAAAATTTAAATTTAAATAAGTATTTCACGATTATATGTGAAGATCCAAAGCCAATAGCAGACTTTATCATTAAGGATATTCATCGTAGTGCCACCGTTTTTGATGCAAAGGGAGCCTATTCAGAGCAAAACAGACATATCATTATTACTGTAATGAATCGAGGTCAGGCTGTTCTGTTAAGAAAATTCATTAAACATCAAGACCCGCATGCCTTTATCTTTATTACTAATACAAGCGAAATCATAGGAAGAGGCTTTCGAACTTAGTATTAGTAAATTCATATATCTTGTTATCATTTCTTTAATCTAATCCTTTTACTTTCTGCATATATTTAATGGGTAATATACTTATTCAAATATTATTGCGACGGGGGATTATAAGGATGAATTGTAATGTCGACATGAATTATACATTATCAGAGCATCAATTTTGGCTGCAGATTATGGGGGATCACTCCCGATTTATTTACAATTCTCTGGCTCCTACCGAGTCAGAATACATACAAATGGCAGGCGATTTTATCTCTTTATTTGATAGTTTAATGGAACAATCTCATAAACAAACTACAAATGCCGGCTTAGAAGAATTAAACCGTAAGGCTTATGAGGCAACACATCGACTGCGTGAATTTAAAATAGAATTACTAACACTTTCCATTACCTCTACTCTTAGCTCGAGCCTGCCCCCATCATTTTTTAATGACATGCTGAATGAACTGGAAGAGTATTTATTCGTAATTAATTCTTTGATTAATGGACAATGTCCTTTACTTGACCCCATCCACTATCATATATTATGGCTTACTGATGCGTTTGGGCATGCTGCTTCTATCTTATCTAATTTAGACTTTATAGAGAAGGATCTTATTAATTTAGCAGATGAATTTGAGGTCTCATTTCATGATTTAATGACAAAATCTTATATGATGAACGGATACCTTCGAACAGGCATCAGTAATTTTCCTTCCTTGGCTCGCCTAAATATACAAGCCGAATACTTAATCAAGGAGTTTATGGATTTTCTCAGTAAATTACGGGATCAACGCGTGGATAGTAAGATTCTCGGCACTTTGACTCCATTGATGGCAGACCATATGTACCGAGAAGAGTGTTATTATTTGTATAAATTATCCCAAAGCACGGACGATATTAGAAAGCCTGATTGTGACCCTGCAAGTCCAAGGCTGGAACGATAATCATATAACCATCAACTTATTCATATTATTATACAAATGCAGTTACAGGAGGCTATATGGAGTTTAAGCAAAGTCAAACATATCAGAATATCCAAAGCATGTTTTTGAGAAAACTCATGACCGCTACTTTATATGATATATATAGTGACAGAGCCAGACAGGAGACCTATATTCAAATCAGTAATATATTTACCTCTGCTGCTCGAAACGAAAAAGAACATGCACGTATTTTTTTACGAAAATTAAATAACGATATGATTCCTGATACGCAGACAAATTTACATGATTCAATCAATATCGGAACTGAAACAAATGCTCTATGTAGAGCATATGGAGCGACCGCAAGAGAAGAGGGCTACGCCGATATTGCGTCTCTGTTTAATGGAATTGCAAACATTGAATTGAATCATAATCTAGACTTCCGCACTCAATACGATGACATCATTCAACAGCAGGTTTTCTGCAAGCCAACTCAATCACTTTGGATTTGTCTGCAATGTGGCAATATCTTAGTTGGCGATTGTGCTCCACTACGATGTCCAATCTGTGGCTTTCCTCAAGGTTACTATCAGATTTATGTCGCTCAAAGTTAAAACCAACTTGAATTCAAATACATGAACAACTCAGATTTGTCTCCTATCTTGTAATATAAAAAGGGTAATTGTAACAGAATAATTAATAGGAACATAGATATTATATCTATACTGTATAAATCCAACCCTATATCAGTATAAAATGTAACACTGTTCCTATTATAATTATTATATTACAATTACTCTTAATATTTTACCTATTACTCCATATATCTTGAATAGAATTCATCATAAGTTAGAGAACTATCATAGATTGCCTCTGCTAAATCCTTTCCGACATAACGAAAATGCCAAGGTTCATAATCATAACCAGTAATCTCTTCTTTTCCTTTTGGATATCTAAGGATAAATCCATAGCTTTGTGCATTCGCTACCAACCATTTCCCCGCCAGCGTATGTTCAAAACTTTGTTCTAACTCATTAATGTCCACCGCCAATCCAGTCTGGTGTTCGCTATGTCCGGGTCTTGCTGACACCCTATCACGACTCGGCTGATATTCTTCCAGTGACATATATGGTGTAATATTATTCAGATACACTTTCCATTGATAATAAAAACTTCGAAAAGTTGATATCGCTTCTAGGTGAACTCCTTGCTCTAGCGCATCATTACACATCTTCTCGAATGCAACCCGCGCCTCATGCCTTAGCATTAATCCATATGGATTAAATAACGGGTTGATTTTCTCTAGGTCAGCCGGAATATAATCCTCACCGAGTTGACGATATTTATTCACTAAGACAGTTAAGCTTTCCGGGTTCTCTACCCTATGTATTCCCTGATAAAACTCCTGATCAAGGCCGATATTTACATAAGTAATAACATCCACCCATAATGTATAAGGATGCTTTTGTTTGTATATGGTATATTGATCTTTTTTATCACATCTAAAAAATGGTAAGTATGAAATCTGAGCTACTTCATCCGAGTAATAATCTTTATTATAATCGTCCAAAATGATTTCTCCTTTTCTCCTTAAACCTGTGCACGAATGCAATCCTTATCATATTATTATTCGCAATCTGATATAAATATTCTAGGGTCTTCGCAATGGTACATTACTACAATTGCAAAAACCCTAGAATGCTTGTCGATATATAATTATAAAATATCAAAAATTAATTAGTAAATACTTGTGTCCAATATATTGATCCACTTTTTTGATAAACCCCGACTCCGAGTTTACGATATTTGGTGTTCAAAATATTTGCTCTGTGGCCGGGTGAATTCATCCACGCGTTAACAACCTCCTGTGGCGTCTTTTGTCCACTTGCTATATTTTCACCCGCCGCTCTGTATGATATTCCATATTCTTTTAGTACTGATGAAAAACTGGAACCGTTCGGTCTGGTATGAGAAAATGTTGTTGAAATTTCTTGTGCACGCTTACCGGATGCTGAAGACAATGTCTGATTTGTTGTACAAGCTACTAAGCCAGATTTTGCACGTTGCTGGTTAACCAATCGAAGTACTTCGGTAGCAAAACTACTCAATCCGGTAGATGATGAAATATTTGTATTTGCCGACGGCTTTGGTGTTGCAACTGATTTGGACGGAGCTTTTGTCGTCTGGGCAGAGGATATTACCGATGGAGTAGTAGAAATTGTTGATGGAACCTTTGATCCTGATGGTGTTGTTGATACTATCGCTTTATCTGTTGGAATTGGTGTAGAAATAGAATTCGCCAACGGTGTTGGAGATACATCATTTGTGGCCAACTGACCGCTCTGGTAAGGCGTTTTTGTTACTACTAAATCTGCGGTATTGCCTTCCGAATTTGCTTTGAACATATTCTGATTATAAGCATACGCTCCATAAAGTGCCAGAACTGCTAAACACGCAAGTGTTACAAATAATTTTTTCATCTGTCGACCTCCACATTCTGTCTGTTTTAAATGTAATTCTTAATTGAATAATTTACCTTATCTCTTTTATACTACATTAATATAGGTAAATCTGACGGTTTTATCCTTTCCATAATTTAAAAAATTTATGTATCCCTAAGCGTTTTTATAAACTTCTACCATTATTTATTTGAATTAACATTATTTCTTATCATTTTATTTATCACAAAGGCAATACTAATTTTGAAAGTAGTGTACTCGCTGTTATTTTAGAAAGTGAGGAAGCTAATGTTAAAAGCGAAATTATGCTGTTTTGCTATCGCAGGCCTAATTGGTTGTGCAAGTTTTCTTCCAATGAGTGCATATGCAACTGAAACGAACAATGAATCAGTAACACTGTCGGAAAAGAATGATAATCATAAAGAGAGAAAAGCTGCTTTCGAAGAATCGATAAAGAAAGCCAATCAAAAATGGAATTCGTTAACTGCCCAGCAGAAGGCAGAGGTTTATGCTTTGATTGAAGACGAGATGAAATCCGAGATGAGACTCTTAGACAAACTCGCTGAGTTTGAAATCATTAGTAAAGAAGATGCTGCAGCAGTAAAAGGACATTTAATGAGTCGATTTGGAGAGATTAAAAAGAGTGGAGAATTTCCGTTTATGAGACAACGAGGTGCAAATAAGCAGAAATAATTGAACCTGATGCGGATAGGTTACGATTTAAATAACAGTAAGCACACTAACTTTCGTTCATATAAATAGGGTAATTGCAGAACATAATTTTTATGTTTTACAATTACCCAATATTAATTTAATCTAATATAAAATGTGAGTTCAAAAATATCACAAGAATGGAGACTATATGATAATACTTAATAATTATGATAATCAAAACCCTCAACCCGGAGATCCTGAACCTCATAATTCCAATACAACTAAACCTGAAATCGAACAACCCAAACCCTCTACAGTTAACCCTTCCCATCCGCAAGAGATGCCGTCCAGAGAAGAGTAAACAATTCATTAGAAATTTTAGTTTAAGATCTTGCCATCGGTGGAGATTGTTACAACCTGCCATGGCAAGAATTTTCCACTGTTCTTTAAAGCAGTTACCGTTGCATGTTCTATACCACCGCAACATGGTACTTCCATACGTACTACAGTTACACTCTTAATATTATTATTTTTTATAATCGCTGTGAGTTTCTCACTATAATCACCTTCATCAAGTTTTGGACAACCGATTAATGCAATTCTGTTTTTTATAAACTGATTATGGAAATCTCCATATGCATAAGCGGTACAATCTGCTGCAATCAGAAGATTTGCATTATTGAAATAAGGTGCATTAATTGGAACAAGTTTTATTTGAATTGGCCACTGCTGAAGCTGACTAGTTACGTTTCCCGCTATATTCTCAACAAGCTCTTCTGCTCTATGAATTGCTTTGGAGTGTGTTCCCGGGCAACCACAAGGAAGTGCTGCTTCCTGCCGCTGTTGCTTATTTGCTATTACAGCCTCTTCATCAAATTCTGCAGCCTCACGCTCCTCAAATCCAATCGCTTCTGTTGGGCAATGTGGAAGACATGCTCCTAACCCATCGCAATAATCATCACGTAATAATTTAGCCTTTCCATTAATCATTCCAATTGCTCCTTCATGACAGGCATCCGCACATAATCCACAACCATTACATTTTTCTTCATCAATTTTTATAATTTTTCTTATCATAATTTGTTCCTCCTATATGATTAATCATCTTTGTTCTTGACTTTATGTACTGATTTTACTATAGTGAAACATATAAGTATGTTGTATTTACAACGAAAAGAGGATAATTTGAAAGAATATTATAAAATTTTAAAAAATGTTACTTTATTTGAAGGTTTAAAAGAAGAAGAACTTGAGTCAGTACTAAACTGTCTCTCTTCAAAAACAACAAGGTACGGAAAGAACCAGGTCATTCTTCATCACGGAGAAAACACTACAAATATCGGAATCGTTTTATCGGGACAGACTCAGGTCATGAAAGAGGATTATTACGGTAATCGTAACCTAATTGCAAATTTAAGCGAAGGGATGCTATTTGGCGAAACCTTTGTGTGCGCTGATATAAAAACGCTCCCGGTTAGTGTGATCAGCACAACCGAAAGCGTCATTCTTTGGATTGATTATCGAAGGATCATCTCTCCCTGTACGCAGGTATGTTCCTTCCATAGTACATTAATTTATAACATGTTAAGAATTTTATCTATGAAAAATTTATTACTAAGTCAGAAGATTGAATTCATATCAAAACGCACAACACGAGAAAAGCTAGTTGCTTATCTATCCTCAGAAGCTCAGAAAAATGGATCCAATCATTTTCTTATTCCATTTAATCGCCAGGAACTGGCAGACTATCTTAGTGTTGATCGTAGCGCAATGTCTGCGGAGCTTAGCCGCTTAAAAAGCGAAGGGATATTAGATTATCACAAAAATCAGTTTACATTATTATAGATAAAACCACCAACACTATAAATCATTCAAGGATTCCATTCTGCCGACCCCATGATATAATTTATGTTTCATATAATAGTCGCTATCACACAGTAGAATTCTTATATAACAATTACTTAATGAATTGCTCTCTTACCGTGATGACCACCCATAACATCCGCTACATCATTAATCGTTACAAACGCGTTCGGATCTTTATCATTAATAATTGCTCGCATCTTCGAAAGCTCTAGCCTAGATACAACAGAGTAGATTACTGTTTTAGAGGCATTCGTAAATCCTCCTCTTCCCTCTAGAAAGGTCACTCCACGTCCCAAACGATCGTTAATTGCGGATGCAATTTCATCTCCGTTATTTGTTACGATCATAACCGCCTTGGCCTCATCAAAACCTTCAATCACTATATCAACTGCTTTATGTACAACAAAGTATGCAAGCATCGAATACAATGCACGATCTCGTCCTAGAACAAGAGCTGCCAACAGGAAGATAAATACATTAAATATCATAACAATCTGTCCTATAGAAAACATGCCGCCCTTACATAAAATGATTGCTATAATCTCCGTGCCATCTAACGATCCGCCGTATCGTATAATTAACCCCACGCCTACCCCTAATATGATTCCACCAAATACAGTTGCCAGCAATACATCTCCTGTATATTCCGAAATAGGATGAAAGAGATACATAAATAAAGAGAACATCGTAATTGAAAAAAGCGATGTAATAACAAAGGTTTTACCAATCTGTTTATATCCTAAAAATAAAAATGGAACATTTAACACAAAGGTAAATACAGCAATCGGAATATGTGTTATTCGTCCAGCAATAATGGAAATACCCACAATACCACCGTCTATAATACTATTTGGTACAAGGAAAATCTCCAGACCCAAAGCTGCAATTAAAGCACCTAGCAATAACAAAGCATATTTTTTTAATATTGTATAGATGCTGGTTTGTTTTTTATTCATATATTCCCCCCTATTATTAATCGCCATCTAGACGACATACAATCTTATCAATGTCGATGGTTTATTCCTATCTCATTAAAGTGGCTTGACCACCATTCCATTTACCTCAACTTCGTCTGTTATTTCAATGACGATACATTTTCGACCGTCCACCATTTTGGTTTGAACCAAATCCGTTCTCTCCGGATTTACCTTTACAACAACATCCGGAGTTTTCACTTCAAAAACTCTGGTACTGGTAAGATTCGCTGCAAGTAATGTGGCATTATCCCCTGTCATGGCATCAAAGTTCTTATCGAACTCAATCAGTTTCTCCTGTTCTACTCCACTTTCGGACAAGAGAGATTTCACTTCTGACTTATCAAGAACTAATGGTTCAGGAATCTCCTTCATTTTATGCTCTTCAATAATCTCATTTAATTTATCATGAATATTCTTTACAATTTCATATTCACATTCTTCCCCAAGTGTCTCTTTTACCAATGTTTGAAAAGTTTCCTTTTGTAACCCTGCGGTCATTGGTACATCACATCCAAGTAGACCATCAACAAATTCATTATGTAACTCCTCGGAATCTTTGGAATAATACAATATGCTATGGATATCTGTACTCCTATCATTAAAAGCCGGGAATAAGAATCCGTTATGCGGTGCACCTACCACCCAATCCTGAATACGCTTTTGGATTTGATTTGTATCCGTATTATAACTAAGACCCGGTTTTGATAGTTTTACCGGACAGATGGAACATAATATAAAGCGATAAACCTCATCAGAGGCATCCTCCATAAACTGTCTATCATTTGATTTTCCCGGTACATCATACGCTGCATAGATCACTAAGATTAAATAGCTTCCAACATAATCATATAACTGCACAATTCTTTGATAAAATTCATCCAGTAATTCTTCTTGCTTTAATTCACTGTCTCTGAGCTTTAATAAGAACTCCTGTGTCCCTCCATTAAATTCACTCTCCGTTGGAAATTCCAGGTTCATCAAATTTCTTCCGATTGAACCAGATAAAGTTTTCTTAAATATTTCAAAATATTTAAAGGTTTCTTCCTCCGGCATACAGAGGAAGGATTCCGTAAATCTTGACTTAATCTCTTTTTCTCCGTCAACGTAACAACCGCTAACCTTTGTAATAGAACAATTATCATGATTAAATTGTTTTTTAATTTCAGATATTTCACTATTAATCATCTGCATTCTCCTCTCAGTAATCTATTCTCAAAAAACAGTTTATCATCTCATTCTCTTATTATCAAGTGATAGGTATTGCGGATATGCTATATCCCATCTGACTCATCACCATCTCATAGTAATGACCTTTCAAACTCATAAGGATTTGATGATTTCCGTATTCTAATATTCGTCCATCTCCAATTACCATGATCTTATCCGCATCACGGATTGTAGACAGACGATGAGCAATTAAAAAGCTGGTACGGTTTTTCATAAGTGATACCAGAGCCTTCTGTATCTCCTTCTCAGTCTTGGTATCCACACTACTGGTTGCTTCATCTAAAATCAATATCGGACTATCACATAGAACTGCTCTAGCTATGGATATCAATTGTCTTTGTCCCTGACTCAAATTATCTGTCGATGCCGATACAATCGTATCATATCCATGCGGAAGTTTATCGATAAAATCATGTGCATGTGCTATTTTAGCAGCCTTAATTACCTGCTCATCATCCGCATAAATATTCGAATACCGTATATTATCCTTAATGGTACCCCCAAATAAGCTTGTATCTTGAAGTACGACCGAAAAACATCTCCTTAGGCTGTCTCTTTTTATATCGGTTATCGGAACTCCATCTATCCGTATCGTTCCGTCATCCGCATCATAAAATCTAGTCATAAGATTCACTATTGTTGTTTTTCCTGCACCAGTTTCTCCTACTAGGGCAACCACCTCCCCAGGTTGCACTTGAAAGCTAATGTTCTTTAGAACGGGTTTATTCTTATCATAAGAAAAGCACACGTTAGAAAAAGTGACCTCACCGGTTGGATTTTTCATAAATACCGCATGATTTACATCCACTGCTTCTTCTTCATAATCTAATACTTCAAATACCCGTTCTGCACCGGCAAGTGCGGATTGTATTGTATTAAACATTCCTGCTACTGAATTGAGTGGTTGAGCAAATTGTTTCGAATAGCTTAGAAAGCTTACAACTGTACCAACTGCAAGCCCGTATTGTATTGACAAGATACCGCCTACTATTGATACCACTGCAAATATAAAATTATTAATTACATTCATAAGTGGCATCATATATCCTGACCAAATTTGTGCTTTTGTGCTGCTACTTTGTAAATTTTCATTAATTATATTAAACTGGTCAATTACTTCCTTACGACGATCAAAGGCTTTTACCATCTTAAGTCCGAGTATACTTTCTTCTATGACTCCATTTAATGCTCCAAGACTTCTCTGTTGAGACAAAAAATACGATCTACTTTTGGAGGCAATCAGCTTCGTTAAAATCGTCACTAAGGGTACACATAAAAGAACGGTAAATGTCAGAGGAATATTCAAGCGAATCATCACGATTAAGGAGCCAATTACAGTCAAAACACTTGCTATTAGTTGAGTGGTCGTTTGCGCTATTACTGTGCTGATATTATCCACATCATTTGTAATTCGACTCATTGTATCACCATGAGAACGGGTATCATAAAAACTTAATGGAAGCCTCTGCATCTTCCGAAAGAACTCACTCCGTAGCGTTAAAACTAACTTTTGTGATATCTTCAGAGTAATTATACCATTGATTAAATTCAATAACCAATTTGATATATATAATGAGAGGATTACAATTATTAAAACCGTAAGTCTATCTATATCTACACTCCTACCTTTAATATGAAAGGTATTAAAACTCTTACCTATAAAGTATGGAATTGCAACTGATATCAACGAAGATACACCAGTTAGTAGGATAGCGATAAATATAGTTTTCCCCCAACGCATATAGATTTGAATAATTCGAATCAAGGTTCCCTTTGCATTTTTTGCCTTTGCGGTAGGAACGAAACGATCCCTTCCTGCTCCCGGTCGATGACCTAATGTAGGACCCCTCTGTTGAAGAGGCTCAGCCATATTTACGCCTCCTTTCCACTTTCAATCTGAGTATGATAGATATCTTGATAAACTTCACAACTTTTCATTAACTCCTCATGAGAGCCAAATCCAACTTTCTTTCCGTTCTCCATAACAAGTATCTTATCAGCTAACATTGCTGTTCCACACCGCTGTGTTATTGTTATCAGCGTTTGGCAATATTGTGATTCTCTAAGATTATCTCTTACCTTTGCTTCCGTCACAGCGTCTAGAGCGCTTGTAGCGTCATCAAGTATTAATATCGGTGATTTTTTAATCATTGCACGTGCAATAGAGATGCGTTGCTTTTGTCCACCGGATAGATTGACTCCTCCACTTCCGAGTATGCTGCTATAACCATTATTCATCTTTGTGATAAAATCTGCCTGAGCCTTCTCCGTAACCAGCTTAATTTCTTCAAGTGATGCATCTTTCTTGCCCCAACGCAAATTATCCGTTACTGAGCCGGAGAATAACATAGGTCTTTGAGGTACAATCGAGATATTGTTGCGCAACTCATCCACTCCCATATTTTTCAAATCATAATCATCCAAAAATATATGACCACTGTCTGTATCATAAAATCGTAGTAGAAGCCAGGCTATTGTAGATTTTCCGCTGCCGGTAGGTCCGATGATTGCCAGACTTTCTCCTTGTTTTACAGAAAAAGATAGATCCTTAATTGCAGGAACTCCACTACCCCCTGGATAAGCAAAGCTAACTCGGTCAAAAGTAATGCTTCGATATGATTGATTCCTCTTCTCACTTCCTGCAAAATCCTCCTCACAATCAAACACCTCTTGAATTCGTGCAGTAGAGGCTTTCGTTCGTACAAATACAGTAAATATATTTGTTATCATGATTAGCGAATTCAGTATTTGTGCCATATAGATTGTAAATGCCGTCATATCTCCGGTATTGGCAAGATTTTTTTGAAATAAAATTCCACCAACAAAGATAACAGTTACGGTTCCTATCCCAACAACCAGAGTCAGAATCGGTGAGATTACTGTTATTACCATTTGGGAGGATATTCCTTTTGCCATCAGATTATTATTTTCGATATTAAACTTATCTATTTCGCTATCGTAAGTACCAAAGGCTTTCACTAGACGCACACCAATTAAATATTCCTGAACTCTTGAATTAACACGATCAACAGCTTTCTGTAGCTGATAAAATCTAGGATAGCTGAATTTCATACTTATATAGATAAGTATAGATACGACAAGAACTACTCCATAGATAATAAGACTTAATCGTGGATTCATTAAGGTAGCTAGAATTATACTGCCAATACACGTGATTGGAGCTTTCATAAATATCCTCATGGTTCCGTTAACACACTGAATAATCTGTGCAGTATCATTTGTCATTCTGGTAATCAACGAGCCATTCTCAATCTTATCTGAGCTAACTTCTGAAAAGGACATAATCTTCTCAAATAAATCAGCCCTAAGATCAGCCCCCGTTCTTTGTGATACATAGCTCGCCAGATTATTTCTGACTATCGCAAAGCATGCACCAATCAATGTCACAAACAACATCATTAATCCCCAATAATAGACGCGACTTAGTTCTCCCTTTTCAATTCCGCTATTCACAATATGTGACATAAGAGTGGGTCCTAACAAATCACAGAAAGATTCGAGCGTTACACATATGAGTGCGACTATAAAAGGAGTCTTATATCTCTTGAAATATTTACCGTATAACTTCAATCTACATCCCTCTTTTCATACCTTACTAACTCAAAGAATCCACCTTACCATCCGATGACCAATCCGGTTCCATCCCTCTTGAATAGGATATAATAGCTGCGATTATACTAAATATAAACGATATCATAAATGCCATCCTAAGGCCGCCCATAAACTGTCCTACTGCAATTCCTTTCGAGCCAACCTGAGTCCCGACAAATAATGCCTGCATCGCTTCCGGTGATATTGATGATGATATAATAGCCATCGATATCGCAATACTCAATACATTCCCTGCATTCATTGACATTGTTCTCACTCCGGCCGCAATTCCTCTCTTATTTGCAGGCACGATGCTCATAATCGCAGACGTATTTGGTGAGAAAAACATACCGGAACCAAAGCCCATAATTAGCATCCATATCATTAATTCTACCATGGATGTGTTCTTGTTAATAAACATCATTCCAAAAAGACCGGCTGCTGATATCAATAGTCCAACTGAACTGAGCACTCTTGCACCGTATTTATCTGAAAGATAACCACTAATTGGAGATACAACCATCATTGAAATAGCAAATGGCGCAAGCAAAATTCCAGCCTGAATCGGATCAATCCCCTTAATTCCTTGAAAATAAAAGATTAATAAGAATGTAACCGCACCTCTTGCAATTCCGTTGAGAAGATTGCTGGCATATGCAAAAGCTAGTACTCGTGTTTTTAAAAGCTTCATATCAAGCATCGGTTCTTCTGTTCTGTTTTCTATATGTACAAAAGCACCTAACAATACAACCGAAATTACACTTAACCCTATCACTGAGGCATGAAACCAACCTGAAAATCCGCCTATCGTAAGGGCAATTAGCAATGCAAGCATGCCAAGAGAGAATGTTATCGTTCCCTTAAAATCAAACTTCTGTTTTGTAGTTATAATTTCTCCCTCCTTCAGCATAAACGCTGCCCAAAGCGTTCCGATAATACCGATTGGAATATTAATATAGAATATGCTTCTCCATCCGATATTTATTAAAAATCCACCCAATATGGGGCCTGCAATGGATGCTATACTTATAATCATGCTATTAATTCCCAATGCTCTTCCAAGTTCACTTTTAGGAAATGCATCTGCAACAATCGCAGTACTATTAGCAACCATTAATGCTCCTCCAATTGCTTGAATTAATCGAAAGATTAACAGCTGAGTTCCTGACTGTGATATTGCACAGAATAAAGATGAAATTGTAAATATTGCAAACCCACTTACATATAATTTCTTTCTCCCAAACATATCTGCAATTCTACCGATAGATGGAACTAATATGGTCATAGCGAGCATATATCCCATCAAAATCCAGGTTACCAATGCCATCCCCACTTTTAAATCCTTCATAATAACAGGAAGCGCCATCATTAATGTACTTCCGCTTAACACTGAAAATAATGCACCCATTGATGTGCAGGAAAGTGCAATCCATTTATATCTATCTTGTTTCATTTTCGTCCTCTCCTATGATGATATTATTTATTAGCCTTCATATCAAGATCTGCCAATATATCCATATATTTAGCTTTTACTCGTTTCATCGTTTCTTCTTTTTGCTCAATTAATTCAATCTGTTTATTGATTGCATGAACTGATTTTTCAATCATCTCCTTATCTTGATGTTCTCCTTCAATAATACCTCTAATAATTAATTCCAGATCAAATACATCTTTCACTTCATTCAGACTGAAGCCAAGACTGTCCTTATAAGATCTTATTCTCGATATCCTATCAATGTCCTCATCGGAATATAATCTATATTGCGACTCAGTTCTTACCGGTTTAATTAATTCAATATCCTCATAGTAGCGAATGGCTCGCTTTGTAAGACCGGTTATCTTCGCCACCTCTTCAATTCGATAAAGTTTCTTCTCCATAATCATTATCATTACCTTTCATCTAGAGCTATCATGAATTATTAAAACAAATTGCCCCACATCAGCACATATACGATTGTATAAGCAACTCTATTATAAAAATTATATGCAACCATAACATTAACGTCAATGTTATAGTTGCATATATTTGTTATCCATTTTCAAAAAATGTCTGTATATAATTCTAAAAAAAGAGACACCCTACTTGACATTACTAGGAAAGTATAGCTCCTCGACAAATATCAAATACGGCATCTCTTATAGATGGTAAAAGGAACACATTCATTCTTACATTCTACCAACATTAGTTTTTACGAAATTTATTATTCTTCATCCTCAAACTTAAACATTAAAATTGCTTTCTCAAGTACCTTTGCTTCCTCTGCTAGTTCATCCGCGGATCTGCTTAAGAACTCCACTGAATTAATCTGTTCAATAGCTGTAGCACTTACCTCCTCGGAAGCAGAAGCTGTCTCTTCAGATACTGCGGATATATTCGTAATTGCATCCATACTTCTATCCTTTGCGGATTCTATCGTCTTAACACCCTCTGATATATTATTCAGATTGGATACAAGTTTTTCTACATACAGATTGATATTTTCGAAAGTAGTGATTGCTTTACCCAAAGCTTCCATCTGTGTTTCCACAATATTCTTCGCCTGTTTTGCTGAGTGAGCTGTTACCTTAGTCTTCTCTTGTATCTCATCCACGATTTCTTTAATTTGATTTGAAGCTAGTGATGACTGATCTGCCAGTTTGCGAATTTCTTCCGCAACAACCGCAAAACCTTTCCCGGCATCCCCTGCTCTTGCCGCTTCAATGGAAGCATTTAAGGATAATAGGTTTGTTTGAGCCGCAATATCATTAATTGCATGAATTATGTTTTGAATATTTCGGGAGTGAAGCTCTAGATCTTCAATTTCATTAATTACTACATGAGTAATCTCAGTAGTTGCGCTAGATTTGCTATTTAATACATCAACAATAACGATTCCTTCCCCTATAATAGCTGTTGTATCCTTCGCAATCTGCTCTATTTCATATGTACTTTTATATACAAGATTGATCTGATCCGATAAATCGGACATCATATTGGAACATTGTTCCGTGTCGGAAGCCTGCTGTGTTACTCCATTACCAATTTCATCAATTGCTAGCGAGATGTTTTTCGTTGAATCCAATATATTAGTAGAAGCGCCTGATAATTCATCTGCTGATTTAGTAACTCGAGTTCCCACATTCGCAACCTCTTTAATCAAACTTCTCATTTCACCCATCATTCCCTTTAAGCTTTGAGATAGTATTAGGAATTCATCTTTTCTCTTCGTTTCAAACTTAGTGGTTAAGTCGCCTCCTGCTGCTTTCATAATTGAACCGGATAATTTTGTAATCTCAATACCGATACCTCTTGCCAGTATCGTACCAATTATTGATACGAAAACGCATGCAAGTATTACAAATAGTATTACTAAAGTTCTTATATCATTAACCTTCTTAAGAATTTCACTTTTTGGTACTAAGGCGCAAATTGTCGCTCCTGTTTTATCCACTTTACTATAAAGGAATAGATAGTCTTTTTTATTATATTTTTCGAATGAGGAGCCATTTTCCCCTATCCTCTTTGTTGTACTTTTATAGTAAGGTAGATCCTTAAATACATTTGTTGCAGTAGTACCATATAACGCTTCCTGGCCATCACTTGTTATAAAGCCGACAATGCTATCCTTACCAAGATTTAGTTGTGATATAGGTCTTACGATTTTGCTGGTAAGCACATCTATCACGATATAACCGTTGTTCTCTGTCAACTTTCGAATAATTGTTGCTGAATATGCGGTCTGCGTATTGCGAAGAGCATCATCTAGAAAAGGATGCTTTCCAAGCCAGATAAAACGTTGAGATGAAGATTGTATCATTTTCCCTTCTTCAGATTTATTGAAATTCTGATAAAAATCCTTTGGAAGCTTACCGGCTGTTGAATATGAATCACCATTGTCACCAAAGACATGAATATTATAATTAACACTGTTCGACGTCTTCGCTGCGGACAACTCATTTGCCATCTTCATATAGCTATCCTTTTCTTTCAGGGATCCACTTTTGTAATAATCCCTTACTGATTCATAGCTTATTAGATTATATGACTCATCCAATACGCTATTTAACTCCATTGTGATATAATCTTTCGTTGCGTTCAATGTTGTTATCGTACTGTTCTCATAATTTTCAATAATTGCTGACGACGCCTTTTGATAAGCAACGAATCCAAATACAGCTAAAAATAAAATAGGGACAGCGAAGGCAACCATAATTTTTGTCCGTATGTTAAGCTTGTTCCATACGTTCATACTAGGTAACACCTTTGCTATCCCTTGTTTCGACTTTCTAATATTCAATTTCTTATTCAGCTCTTTGGGTTTTCGCTCTTTTTGCCTTTTGTGTTTCTTCTCTTTTGTCATACACCATCACACTCCTGATCTCCACTATTTTTGTAGAATTATGTATTATAAGCTCATATATCTCTATGTTATTTAAAATATCAGAATAATTTTCTGTTGTCAACTAATCTGTTAGTACTTATTAATCCCATTTTAAGGTATTATAGAATCCTCATCTTTACTATTTTATAATTTCAAGCTTTATTAATTTAATATGATTTTAATTTGTAAATTTTAATAAAAGAGAGTTATAATGAATATGAACTGTCCATAAAATTCAATGACGATATGTGGACATGCGGATTTAATCCGGTCGTTGTTAAATAAAGGAGTGATATATTGAACAAAAAAATTATGAAGCGATTTGTTGCTTTAACTCTATTTGTATTGGCTCTGATTGTCGTCTTTGATATCCCTACTGACGCACTTGCAGCAACAAAATATGTTAAAGTTTCCTTCAATTCAGCAGGTGGTTCTGCTGTTTCCGCTAAAAAAGTTGCTTATAACAAATTAGTAACTGCGCCAAAAGCCCCAAAGAAAACAGGTTATACTTTTGTTGGCTGGTATAAGGAATCAAAGCTTAAAACTACTTGGAACTTTAAAACAAACCGCGTTACAAAAAACATCACGCTATATGCTAAATGGAAAATCAATACCTATAGCGTAACCTTCAACTCAGTTGGCGGTGCCAAAGTAAATACACAAAAGATAAATTATAAAAGAACTATTGCCATACCGAAAAATCCAACCAAAACAGGGTACACATTTGCCGGATGGTATAAAGATTCAAAATATAAATCAGCATGGAATTTTAAGAGTAATACTGTTACCGGCAATATCACATTATATGCAAAGTGGACGCCAAACAAATATACTGTGAACTTTTATTCACAGGGTGGTAGTGCTATCTCATCAAAAACAGTTACTTACAACAGCACAATGCCTTCACCTTCAACGCCAACAAAAAACGGATATCTCTTTGAAGGATGGTATACCTCGCCAAGTCTAACATCCAAATGGATTTTTACGAATAAAGTTCAGTCGGGCATGACATTATATGCCAGATGGAGGGCACCGGTTCCGTCTAGCTATATGGGAATTATATCACCTAATATAGGCTCATTAAATGTAAGAACTACTACAAATACAAATGTTTCCGATAATATAATAGGAAAATTAACAGGTAGAAATCCCATCACTATTACTTCTGATTATAATACCACTTGGTTTCAGATTAATTATAATGGTAAAGTTGCTTACATATCAAAAAGCCTTATGGATCAGAATAATACGGTATCTGCTCAGTTAACTGCATATGCTGCTTATATAACAGCAAACGGCTCTGCCAATATTTACACAACCCCTTCCTCTTCCTCTAAAGTGCTGGGAACAGTAAAAAACGGTGCCTATGTGAATGTTGTGCCAATCATCGGCAATCAGGACTTTGTTCAGATTGCAGCACCAGGTGGGAAGTTAGGTTATCTGGCAGTATCAAACCATCAGCAACTTTTTTACAGCACCTTGGACATTCGCAAGCCTTCTTCTATAACAGCCGCTCAGATTAATTCTGCGATTGTTAATTACAAGGCAAAAAATAAAATAACAGCAAAAATACCGATTGACAATCAAGGTCAAACCTTTATTGATGTAGGAAAAGAATCCGGTGTCAATCCCCTTATCCTTGCTGCAATAGCGATGCACGAAAGCGGGTGGGGTACAAACAACCTTTCTATCCGTAAAAACAATATCTATTCGGTAGCCGCATATGATAAATCACCCTTTGATAGCGCTTATACGTTTAGCTCTATAAAAGAAGCGATTCAATATCAAGCAAACTTGCTTAACCAATATTATTTAACTTCTGATACTAACAATAAAATGTATTCAGCGGGTAATTATATCGGCACAGGCGGTATAGCCGGAACATTAATCGGAGGTAAGAACAGAGGTGCCTCCGGACTCAATAGTTATTATTCCTCGAACGCTAACTGGGGAGCAGACATAGCGTATATTTGTCAATCCATTCTTCCTTATAACTCAAGCTATTCATCTGCTAAACCAATGACAGGAAAGTTAATTAGTGTGACTTTAGCAGATACATCTATAAATTTAGCAGACAAAAAAGTTTATGGAAAAAACAAAGGGAAAGTGCTTAACATATACGATAATATCAACGGTACAACATATAAAGGTTTAAACAATCAACCAGTACAACTTTCACCATATGATTCCACTACAAATGTTGGTACCTTCCAGGTACTAGAACTATGGGGGAATTTAAAAAGCGGTTGGATGAAGATCACAACCACCGTCTCGGGGACTACCTACACAGGCTATGTCAACTTTGGTGGACTCGATAATTATCCCTCAAGATTTACTCTGGATAACCTAATTCGGAATTCGTCTACCGGAACATATGCAGCGCAGGCTACTAATACCGGTGTTCCCGCTGGTTATGTTACTTGTTATCGGTAATATTAGTGGTCTCCACTAATTAATATTTAATGATAAAATACACTTATACTCAAAAGGGTGAAACCACAAACAAGCATTATTGTGTTTTTGTGGTTTCACCCTTTTATCCATTAGCCCTGTCTATCAACTTATATTATTAAATACTATCACTTTCATTATCAACTATCTTTGTTATAATCCATTTTAATTATAGTAAACAGGTTTCTTATCTGATAAAATATAATCACCAGTAATTTACATTCTATTACAGGTCAGCTTGTAGTAAGTTATAAATTATATACTATCAAATGTGTATCATGGATATGAGCACTAAAATTAGTAATTCACAATTGTAAAGGAGGGTTTCATGAAGAAATATTTGGCTATTTCATTCATTATAGCTGTATCGATAATTTTTTTGTCTTACACAGTACAAAGAACAGATAAATCATACCTTAATAAAGATGACAATATTAAAGCAGTTCCGACAGATACTGAGATCACAGCCACCCTCAAACCTACGATTGCGTCTACTCATATTCCTACGATCACACCCAACATTACTTCTTCCAATAAGAATGACATTATAGATTATACGAATACAAATAAACCATTCACAGAAGGTGTTCGCATCAAAAAATACCCCGGCAATTATGCCTGTTTTCAATTTGTGACCCCTGATGGCTTCAAGATTATTTCAGATCCATTTGTTATAGGTAAAAAAATTCATCCGGATGTCGTAACCGAAAGTCACCAGGATATGGATCATAATGATGTTTCAAATCTAAAAAAACCTTTTAAATTGTTAACCGTTCCTGGAGAGTATAAAACAAAACACATAGTAATAAAAGGCTATGCCGGTAAGCATAATAAGGGCGACGACGGTGATACAAATAATATTTTTGTCTTTACGATCGATGGTATTAAAATTGCTCACTTTGCCTCTCAAGGGGAACTTCCACCTCCAAAAGTTCTTGAGAAAATTGGTAAAGTCGATGTAATATTGATCCAGATATTCGAAGATCCTGCCGCTTCTAAGTTAATTATGGATGACGTAGATATAATTTTAAAATCTCTTAAGCCTAAGATCGTTATTCCCGAGCATGGCGATACGAATGCCGGAAAGAACCTAGCAGAACACCTTAATATAAAGGAAGAGTACATAACGAATGGAGAAATCATTATTACTCGTGATAATATTGATAAAATCAATGGAATCCATGTCATAAATCTTGATACTGTTATTAAATTACAAAACTAAAAACTCCTTACTTTAAAAACAAAACCAAAAGTAATTATCCAATTATTTACATAGATAAAAGGTGATTCCACTCAGTCATTAAAGACTTTAGGAATCACCTTATTTTTATGTTCACATTTTGTATTATCATTCTTTCGCCAAATTACAAATAATATCTACGCAAGTATCTATACTCAACTTGGAGGTATTCATGCTGATATCATAGTAATCTGCCACACCAAATTCAGTATTGGTGTAATACTGACAATATCTTTTTCTCATCTTATCTATGAGACGAATCTGTTCACTAAGCTTTGCCTCAGAGGTATCCGGCATTTTACTCTTCATACGGTCGAGACGCCAGTACGGATCTGCGTGAACAAATACATGGAGTCCATTATCAAATTCCTTTAAAATGGTGTTTGCATTACGTCCTACAATAACACAATTTCCTTTTTCGCCAATTTCTTTAATGATCTGTTGTAAGGCATCAAATAGTTTTTCACTTAACGGTTTATTGTAAAAATCAAAAAGACTCTGCGCAAAACCGAAGTTCATCGGAACCTTTTCATCCCAACGTAGCATACTTTCTACATCGATATTGGATTCTCTTGCTGCCTCAATAATCATCTCTTTATCATAGTAATCGTAATTCAATGCTTTCGCTACTTTTCTGCCAATTTCACCACCACCGGCTCCAAACTCACGACTTATGGTTATAATCTTTTTCATTGATCTTTCCTCCAAGCAGATTATAAAACTTTATTTAAGAAATCAATTGTTCTTGCTTCCTTAGGATTATCTAT
Source organism: Bacillota bacterium (assembly GCA_023392615.1). Classification (GTDB taxonomy): domain Bacteria; phylum Bacillota; class Clostridia; order Lachnospirales; family Lachnospiraceae; genus Mobilitalea. The sequence goes on from JAEVYT010000007.1 coordinate 29,027, forward strand.
TACTTCTTGAGGAGTTCCTTGTTCTACAATATATCCACCATCCATGAATACTATTCTATCTGCCACTTCTTTTGCAAAACCAATCTCGTGGGTAACCACTACCATGGTCATACCATCCGCTACAAGTTCCTTCATAACCGCGAGTACTTCACCAACCATCTCCGGGTCTAAAGCGGAGGTAGGCTCATCAAAGAGCATAATATCCGGATTCATCGCCAGTGCTCTCGCAATCGCGATACGCTGTTTTTGACCACCGGACAACTGGGAAGGATAAGCATCTGCTTTTGCTTCCATACCAACACGCTTCAGCAATTGCATCGCTTTATTCTTTCCTTCTTCCTTCGTCATCTTCTTTAACAATACCGGTGCATGCATAATATTTTGCAATACCGTCTTATGAGGGAATAGATTAAAGTGCTGGAATACCATACCGATATTTTCTCTGATTTTATTAATGTCTGTATGCCTATTCGTGATATCTTTACCGTCTATAAGGATGGTTCCATCTGTGGACTGTTCTAACTGATTCAAACAACGCAGAAATGTGGATTTACCGCTTCCGGAAGGTCCAAGTAATACTACAACCTCACCAACTGATATATCTATATTGATATCCTTTAGCACTTCTAACATGCCGAAGTTTTTTTTGAGATTTTCAACATGAATAATCGTCTTCTTATCTTCCACGGTTCACCCTCCTTTCAACTTGCTTCGCTATTTTACTTAATGAAATAATAACTATCATGTACATAAAACCAACAACCGTCCAAGTCTCTAAACTCATCATCGTATTTGCAACAACTGTTTTACCCATATTCGTAAGTTCCGGAAATCCGATTACAGATAAGATGGAAGTATCCTTTAACGTAATGATAAACTGATTGATTATTGATGGTATCATCGTACGTATCGCCTGAGGAAGCACAATCGTTTGCATGCTTAATCGATAATTAATTCCAAGACTTCTACTTGCTTCCATCTGACCTCTATCAACGCTCTCGATACCTGCACGGATTATTTCCGCCATATAAGCACCACAGTTCATAGAGAGCGCAATGGTACCCGCCTGAAGAGCTGAAAATCTAAATTGATCAAACCCTAAATTCTTCATTCCGGTAGGAACACCAAAGTATACAAAAAAAGCCAAAACAATTAACGGAACACCTCTCACTGCATCGACATAAACCGTACCAATCAAATTAAAAAATCGATTTTTCCCAACATTCATCAAGGAAAATATCAGACCGATAATCATTGCAAAAAATAATGAAAGTAGTGTAAGTAATAATGTTTTGCCCATTGCTTCAAGTAGCATGGAGCTATATTTTTGAATTATTAAAATCATTATTCCTTCTCCTTTCTGATTTTATAATAAACAAATGTAACGTAAGAACGTGAGCGACCTGCAACAGGTCCCCCACGTTCGCAATCATACCATAATTGTCTGATGTATTATTTTAAATACTTATTTAATATCTCATCATATTTGCCATTTGCTTTGATATTTTTCAAACCAGCGTTGAACATATCGAGTAACTTCTGATTATCTTTATTCATAATAGCGAATCCGTAAGGTGCGCCTTCACTTTCCATTCCTGTTGGAATTTTAAGCGCGAGCTTACCTTCTTTAATTGTAGCAGCCATAATAGGTGTATCTTCAACACATGCAACACTGTTTCCTAATACAACATCCTGATACATGGTAGGTGAATCATCGAATTTAGAAACGGTAAATCCATATTTATCCTTTAAGCTCATTGCATAATCAGCACCTGCTGTACCATTCTTAACTGCAACATTTTTACCCTTAAGGTCTTCAAATTTTGCAATTGTACTGTCTTTACCAACTACGAAAGTCTGAGTCGCATTAAAGTATCCGTCTGAGAATATCCAGCCCTTATCAATACGTTCCTGTTTGATTGTTGCACCAGCGATAAGGCCATCAGCCTGTCCAGCCTGAACAGCAGCAACAGCAGCATCCCAACCAAGGCTATTTAACTTGTACTTAAATCCTTGATCTTTCGCAATTGCATCCAGTAAATCAACGTCAATACCAACAAACTTGTTCTTCTCATTGGTGTACTCAAAAGGTTTGAATACTGTGTCAGTTGCAATTACCCATGTTTTATCTCCGGATTTTGCCGTATCACCGTCTTTTGTATCAGTAGTTTTTGTACCGCATCCAATAAATAATGTGCTAGCTAAAACTGCTACACATAATAAAGCTGTAAACTTTTTCATATTATCCTCCTGTTTTCCAAAAATATAAAATCGCAAAAATTTAAGCGTCGACCATTTCTATAATATTGACATCTTAGTCCACGCTTAACTCATAAAGTTATTATATCTATGATTCATTCCCTTGTCAATGCTATATGACTATGATGTAGTAAAATTATAGTGCAATAAAGTATCAAATAGCTATTTTTTCTTGGGATTTCTGTTGAAAATAGGATATTTTGAGTCCAATTTTTATTAACCACCGAGCGTTACATCACAATCTTGATACCATTTTAGTGCGTCTGTAAAATGTGATTTCTCAAAGCTTGGCCAATAATCATCAATTACATAAAAATCCGAATATACTGATTGAACGGGTAAAAACCCACTTAATCTTCGTCTTCCGCCCCACCTTATAATCAGATCCACCCGGGGTATATCCATTGATGCCAGCTGTTTCTTATCCATCATATTTTTCAAGTCCCATTCCCAATCATAGTTGACCAGAAAATTCAGATTGATCGTCCCTTTGCCAAATTCAACGCGTTTATTCGCATATTTTAATAACTCCTTGGGAAACGCAACTGACTCCGTATTACCAATCACTAATAAATTTGCATCCTTGCCGCTAAGCATTTCTACCGCGTCAATACAAGCTTTTGTAAATGCTTCCCGTTGCGTCTTTTCCCTTTTATTATTATCCTTTGTGAATCCGTAAAAGGTAGCTTCTTTAATTCCATATTCTATCATCATCTCATACAATTCAAAACCCGGATTGACTCCATGATTGTAACCATCTTTCTTTTCCAACCCATTTTCAATTGCCCATCTTCGATTGCCGTCAGGGATAATTCCGATATGATTGGGAATTCGCTTTAATTTATCCATCTTTACTCATCCTTTATCGATAGTATACATATTCTTCTCAGCGTGGTTGTTAATTATGTAAAAATCATGCCATTAAATCAATTCAACTGTTTAGTACAGTTTACATGATACAATAACATGATTTTTAAGTCCATGCTTATTCAAAAATCACTTGCTCAATACTCCTTCTTGTAACATTACAATGTGAATCTCTATAAGGTGTACTTACCTGACACTACTTTTTCTTATATTCAGAAGGAGACATTCCCGTCACTTTTTTAAATACCTTTGAAAAATATTTTTCATCGTTGTAGCCGACTTTATAAGCAATCTCATAGGTTTTGAAATAATTCTGTTGTAGATAGGAACAGGCATGCTCGATTCGAATTTCATTTAGGTAGTCGATAAAGCTGCAGTTCATCTGCTGTGTAAACAGTGTGGATAAATATCCTGCCGTTATTCCAACCTTTCCTGATACTCCATTCAGGGTTAGATTCTCATAATAGTGTTCATTAATATACTCTCTGGCGATATCTACAAACCCGTTCAACCCTGTTTTTACTGCTACACCAGACTTCTCCTTCTCCACTAATAGTCCATCCGCTGTCTCATTTAGCTTCTTCAAGATATCAGAGGAGCGGCTGGGCTTTAAAAGATAATCTTTTGCACCGTAATGCATCGCCTGTTGTGCATATTTAAACTCATCATATCCACTCAATATAATGGTTACCGGCATTATTCCCGCCCTTTGTGCCTCCTGCATGACATTAATACCGTTTTTTATGGGCATCTGTACATCGAGTAACATCAACTCGGGCTCATGGCGAAATATCGTATCAATAGCAATCTGTCCATTTTCTGCCAGATATATTTTATCAAAACGATCTGTATGTAGCTGAATATATTTTGCCAGACCATTTCTAATCATATCTTCATCATCCGCTATTAGTAGTTTTACTCCCAAACTATTACATCTCCTTATTCTCATACGGTAATTCAATAATTACAGTTGTTCCGCTACCTTCTTTACTATATATCAATAACTTGAACGCTTCATGATATTTCAATTCCAGTCGCTCTCTGATGTTTTTAATTGCATACCGACCAATTCGTTGACTGGCATATCGCTCAGAATCATTTACTTTTAGTATGGCTTTCACCTGTTCCTTACTCATTCCGATTCCGTTATCCTTGATCATAAAGATGATATGATCTCCCTTTTTCTTACCGGTCAGGGTGATGAAACATTTTTCACCGGCCTTTTCAAAGCCATGAACAATTGCATTTTCAACGAACGGCTGAAGGATCAGTTTAGGGATGCTTGCATCTAATATCTCTTCCTCAATATTTATCTCATAATCCAAGCGCTTCTCAAATCTCATTTTCTGAATATGAAGGTATCGATCAATCAAATCCTGCTCATTTCTTACAGTAACGATGCCCTTTCCCTGACCTAGAACCAGACGGAATAGCTGTGATAATGCATAGATATTTTCTGCTATTTCATTATGATCCGCGTCAGTCGCCTGCCAATACAAAGAATCCAAAGTATTATAGAGAAAATGAGGATTAATCTGTGCCTGAAGTGCATTTAACTCACTCTCTTTTTCCCTTAACGCCATAACATAATTATTATCAATCAAGGTCTTAATATCATCTACCATCTGATTAAAGCAGGCAGCAGCCTCTCCTACTTCGTCAAGTGTATTAACCTCAACCTTCTGGCTGAAGTCTCCCTTTTTAAACAGCTCCATCGCATTACATAATTTATTCAAGGGCTTTGAGATAATATTGGATACAAAAATCAGAATCGGAAAAAGTCCAACCAAAAATCCCAAAAGGAGTACCGCGGGTGCAAATGCTATTGAAAAAAGTTGTGTACCTACTCCTTCTTTTGGAACCATACGGTATATTATGGTTCCTGTATCCTCATTCCTACTATAGAATATCTTATAATTCGTATAACTGACATATCCTGATAGACTTTGGGATAATGATCCTTTTTCTCCATCCTTGATCACTTGTGATAGAATCTCCCCCTCAATCTTCCCGCTGCGAACGAGTTCGGCACCTTCTGCACTCACAACTACAATCCCCTCAACATCTGACGCAAGAGAATTCTCACACAGTTCGGTGAATTTATTCATCGAAGCTCCAATCACCAGATATCCTAACTTGTGTTTTTTTGCCAGGTCGTATATTTCACGATACATTACAAGCTTATCGGTACGATTTGCTTCATAAGTATCCATATCATTCTTTGTCACTCTTCTCCAGATAATCTTACCTTTACGATTTACAACTTGATTATAGATCTCTGTTGCCTGCACCTGTCTCATGGTTCCAAGATATGCTGTCGCATCCATACATCGAAGATATGGTTTCACACCATTTTCCGGATAGATTGCGATCGTTTTAATCTGTCCGTTCAGTGCCATCATATCCTGAATAATTCCCATGGGTGCATTATGTAGCCATAGCAATGAATCCTTATTCAACTCCTGTGGTTTATCAGAGGTAAGAATGAGATTAATATCATTATTGATGCAGATATATGTTCCAAATTCAATGATACTTTTTTGGAGCACATCAATACCGCTTGTAAGGTTCTGTGTGCTCTGAAGGTAGCTCTCATTCTCCCTGTCAATCGTGGTATTATAATTCCTGACAAATAATATTGCACTAATTATCAGCAAAATTGGGGTAATGATAATATAACTGTAAAATATTAATTTCTTTCTGATGCTCAATCGACGAATCCAATATTTGATATGTCGCATAATACCCCCAAAAAGTATAATTATATTAAATTTTATCCTTTTACCGCACCCATTGCAACACCTTTTGTAATATGCTTATTTAATATAATATATACGATGACTGCTGGCGTAGCCGTTAATGCCATAACCGCAAATTGTACCGCATAATTCGAAGAATATTGGCCGGTAAACTCTAATACAGAAAAAGGAAGCGTCTTCCACTTTGGGGTACTAAGATAGGTGCTGGCCATCATGAATTCATTCCAGTTATTTAAAAAGGTCATTATTGCCACTGTAGCAATCGAGGGCTTTAATAGGGGAGTAACGATACGAAATACGATTCGATAAATCCCACATCCATCCATAACAGCCGCCTCCTCAAGCTCAATCGGTAGTGCTTCAATAAATCCAGTCATTAGAAATAATGCCTGGGGTAAAGAGAATGCCACATACGGGATTAATAGTGCCCATATGGTATCGGTAAGATGAACCATATGATATATTTTATAATTCGGAAGCAACGTTGCATGGATGGGAATCATCATACCAACCAGTAATAATGTCTTAACAAAACCACTTAGTTTCCAGTGCATTCGCCTACATGCATACCCAGCCATAATCGAGAATACAGTTACCAAAGCCACCGCCAATCCGTTGATCAAAACACTGTTTCTAAGATATAATAAGAAATGTCCGTCTACAAACGCCTTAATATAATTCCCCCACAAAATCTTCTGTGGAATGATTAAAAGACCGCTGGTAAACATCTCGTTACTACTTCCAAGTGAAAAATCAACCAACCATATGAGTGGAAATATCTGAACCACTGCCACTGCCGAAAGGACAAGCCAAAGAATAATCTTTCTCATTATCATACCTTTTTCTTTCATACCAATCTTCTCCTTCTAGGTTGCTTTTCTTTGAATAGTCGATTTAGCCCTACCGTAACAAGAAGACATACGATAATAAATACTACACCAATCGCATTACCATAACCGTATTTGAATGCTTTAAAAGCCTGCAAATACAAATAGTTTGCGGTAAACTGTGTACTATCACCAGGTCCGCCCTTTGTCAATAAATACACTGTTTCCATCTGTTTTAAAGCAGAAATAACAGCCATTGTCACATTGATTTGAATCACCGGTTTCATAAGTGGTAAAGTAATCTTAAAAAAAGTCTGCTTTGTTCCTGCTCCATCAATCGCTGCCGCTTCATATAACACCGGGTCTATATTCTTAATTCCAGCATAGTAAATCAACATACCCCATCCAAATCCGTGCCAAATCAGTACGATTAATACCGACCATATTGCCGTATCGGAATTGAACCAGTTAATCTTTCCGTGGTATCCCAGCCCCTTTAACACATTATTTAGTAATCCAAAGTCTGGATTATAAATGAATTTCCAAAGGTATGCGATTACAGCCACTGAGATAACATTTGGAATAAAATAAACACAACGAAAGAATCCCTCTGCCTTTCCCTGTAATTTATCAAGAACCGCTGCCACAATAATAGCGATCGGATGCTGAATTACGATAAAACCAATTGCCAGCAGCAGGGAATTCAACAACGCTCTATGAAAAGTCTTATCACTTAATAGGTTCTTATAATTTTCAAAGGCGATGTATTTTGCATGACCCATGCCCGAATAATTGGTAAAACCATAATAGACACTTAGGCATATCGGAGCCAAAATTGCTAAAACAAATAAAACCAGCCCCGGCAATACCAGACTGAAAATGACCAATTTATTACTATATAATTTTTTCATAATGTCCCCCATACTGCCGAAGCACAAAGAATTTTGGCATCAGCGCAAATTTGTTGTATGAATAATCTTCATGCTCACACAAACCAACTAGTAGAAAACCAACAAATTATTACGATATTAGAGAAATAGCTGCCCATACAAGACGGGCAGCCACACTCTTTACTTTATAAGCGTTACTTACAAGCTTCACCAATCTTTGCAAGGAAATCTTTCACAGATACGGTTCCATTGGAAACACTCTGTATCTGACTTTCGATTGCTGCTTTGAACGCGGATGGTCCACAGTCATTGATTGGGGTTCCTGATACGCTGCTAGCACTCTTCAAGATACCTGTAAATGTCTTCTGTAACTCTGTCTCATTCCCTGTCATATACGCTGACTGATCCTGTGCCGACATACCAACACCCTTCTCCCAGCCATATTTTGATAATTTATCCGGTTGATACATAAAGTTTAAGAATTTAATCGCTTCATCTTTCACCTTAGAATCTGCAGATACCGCATAACCGCCACCATTCCAGGCTGCAATATCTGTCTGAGCACCCTTGCCACCGGTAATTACAGGCATCGTGAACGCTCTTACATTCGTTCTTATATCCTCTTTAAGATCCTTGTTTAATGCCATAGAGGATTCCCAGCTTCCCATATAGAACATCGCTGCTTGACCATTTGTAAATAGATTCATTGCGGTTCCGTAATCTTGAGAATCATATCCGGTCTGGAACATTCCGGCTTTTGCTGATTTTACTAACAAATCAACTGCCTGCGTAAACATAGGATCAGAAAAGTCACCGGCACCAACTGCCTTGTTTATTAACGTGGATGCATCTTTTCCATCAAGGCGAACTAAGAGATCGGTTAAGTAGATTGCCATCGGCCATCCGTCTCCACCATCCATTGCTACAGGAACAATTCCTGCTGCCTTAATCTTCTTGGTGAGATCTAGGAGCTCGTCATATGTAGTAGGTACCTTCCAACCATGATCATCAAACATTTTTTTGTTATAATAGAAGCCCATGATATCCGTATTTCTAGGCAGACCGTATAACTTTCCATCCTTCATAAAACCGTTCAATGAACCGGGAACAAAACCGTAATTTGCATAATCGGCTTGATTAAGTTCTGCAAGTACCCCTGCATCAAGAACTTCACCTAAGAAGGAAGGCTGTCCCCAGATACTTACTACATCCGGCATGCCATCCATTGCATACGCTTTAAACTTAGTTTTATAAGCCTCTTCATCGAGTGCTTCAACCTGAATAGTTACATTCGGATTTGCTTTCATATACTCATCGATAATCATTTGTTCCACTAATCCCTGTCCGTTCTTTCTATCTGGTAGATTTGAAAACAGCTTTAAAGTTATCTTCTCCGGTGCCTTTGTTGACTCAGGTTTATCCGTTGCTACCGTTCCCTTATCCGAGTCCGTCTGCTGATCTTTTTTGTTTGAGCAGCCGGTTACCATCGTTAGTACCATCACTGCCACAAGTATGAATGCCCATATCTTTTTCATAATACTTTCCTCCCTGGAAATGTTTTTGCTACAGTTAGATACTACCATCCCCCAACACCGAAAAACAGATAGCAGATTTTGAAAATAGTGTATTATTTTCGAATGAATGCGAAAAAAGATAATAAAGGACTGAGTCGTAAGAGGTTAAAAAAGAAGATAGGGATGTGTTCAAAAACAAGCTGCATTTTCTCACATCATCCCTACCTCCTCCTATTCATGCCCTCATACCCCTGTTTTGGAATATATAAATATTAATTCTTTTTTGGATTCGAGCCTTAAGTTCTTAGGTATTAGGTATTCTTTATGATTACTAATTGTATTGATGATTTATTTAGTTGTACCTATTTTTTTGATACTGCGAATAATTGAACGACATACCCGATAAATGATAAACCCAAATAATACCCCAATAACATTTAACATAACATCATCAATATCAGCGCGGCGTCCTATAAAGAATTGAATAAATTCAATACAAAGTGAGCTTATGAATCCACTCAAAAGGACACGTAATAACGATCTGTACTTCTTTGACAGAAGTGGTAAAAATATACCAAGCGGCACAAAAAGTAAAAGATTTGCCCAAAGATTTAAAGTTGAAACCACTTCCCAACCATCTACCGCCGAGTTATTTGAATACAAATATTGGTATATGGTATGAAAAGGGATAATATTAATCGGTGCAGGTTTATAGATATAAATATTAAAATATGGTTTCCCATTCATGATACCGGCATTCCATATTGGTAATACCGTTTGAGATAACAGTCCTACCATATACAACGCAAATAGTCCTAACACTGCTTCTCTACCCAATGATGTGGTTTTTTTTCGCTTCTTAATTATAATCAATCGGATCAATACATATAGTGGCAAAGCTACTAAAATATATCCGATCATCTCTCCAATATAAGTTATTATTAGACTCAAACTTGTATCCTCCCAATAATCCAAAAAGGTGGAATGTGACTTTTCCTTTTTGGGTTCATTATATATTTTCTAAATCATATATTCGCTTTCAAGAATTGACATAACCATCAACGATTCATAATCCTCATTATAAAGTATGCAATCTCTCAAGATACCTTCCTCAATGAATCCCTCCGATTCATAAAGTCTTTGTGCTACCGTATTTTTCATCCTAACATCAAGCCATAAATCGTTGTTCCTTATTTAAGATTAATAATCAAAAGCAAGAGAAACCTGATCTTCCTCGAAGTCCCCCTCATTCCCTTCTAGGTTTTCCATTAATTCATAGAAACGATTTTGTTCAAACTCTTCAATTGAGATACGAGTCTTGTTCTGGTTTGCAAATAAGAAGATTTTGTCTACGCTTTCCGTATAGTTTTGAATCTTATCATTTGGTGCACTGATAATTGCTTGAACGTGAAGGGAGTTAATTAAAGCGATACAGGTTGAAACTTTTTCACCGTCCATCTTTGAGAATGCCTCGTCAAGAATAACCAGTCTCGGTGTCGGTCTTCTCTTCACCTTCGCATTCATGTTTATGCGATAGATTTGAGCAAAGCTTGCGAGTAATGCAACATATAACGGATTCTGTCCTTCACCACCAGAGTTCTTGGATAACATCTTGGCAAGAGAAGTAGGCGGACCTCCGTTTACTCTTTGATTCATATCAAAGGTAAGATAAGTTCGATAATCTGCATAACGTTCCATATTAGCGCGAGCTGTTTCTAATGTCTTTGAGTCACTATTAGCAGGTGGCATAAACATTTCTAATAGCTCGTTCATAATCTCATTATATTCACTCTCGTGGTTCATACTAAACAAATCTACTTGACCATCCATGTTATTCTCAAGCTGTTTCGGATTAATCTCTAAATCCTTGTTCATGAACATATCATAGAACTTGCCCTCTTCTCCGGTGTTCTTCGTCACACTGAAGCTGTATTTGTCCTTACCGAAATCAAGTTGTTCCAATACTTGATTCAGATCATTCTTCTGCTTTTGTGCGTCCTGAATGGCTGCTCTGATCTTATATACAAAGTCTGATTTGAAATGCTTAATTGCAATCTGTGCCTGACGGTTTGCTTTCTCCGTGAATTCAACCAGTTTCTCACTGCTGAGAATACTAAGGAGATTCTCATAATCTTCATTATCCTTACCGGTAACCCCAAAACCTCTGTAGTTATACACATCATAATGAGCCTGCCTTTTTTCTATTAAAGCTGTATACTCAATTTCTTTTCGGTTCTTGATCTCTTCTAACTCATTCTGAATGCGAATCTTAATATAATCCGTTCTTTTTCCAGCGTTCTCTGCCATAAATGCTTCATAACCTTTATCTCTGGCAGTATCCTGAACAAAGTTCTTTCTCTTTTCTATTAACTCATCGTGATAGATGATAAGCATATCCCCGATTTCTTTATGTTTGTTCGATTTAGCAACTGCATATCCATCCGCTTGGCTCTTACGAACTCTGAACTCCTCCAAAGATTTATCCAAATGTGTAAGCTTACTTTGCCAAGCTTCAATATCCGTTTTCTTAAGATCATCAATCTTACTTTGGCATTCAGTTCTTTCTTTCTCTGCTTCAATAAGTGCTTCCACATCCTTCATCCATTCCAGGTATTCCTGAGTTTCTTGGAAAGATTCATAGGACAACATCTCTGTAATCTCCCTACTTCGTTCATCCAAAGGCTGCTTCTCATCACTTAAAAGTATTAAATTCTTCTGAGCAACACCAAGTCGCTTTGCGATGGCGCCTTGTCCGATATAAGCAAAATCAGTATAGTTTTTCGGATCAATATGTTGTAGCTTATAACCTTGGTATAGGATGCAATCTTTAGTAATGCCACTGTTATGGTTTCTTAATTCTTCAATAGATTCACACTTAATCACCCGTCCGAGTAGATAATCGATATAAGCTCTCACATAATCCGCTGAAGTCTTTATCTCTTCCGCTAAAGAGTTAGCCAAAGGTGCTTTGGCCTTTGACAATACCTTCTCGGTATCGATCACTGCTACCTGATGATATCTCTTCGAATCCATTGAGCGATAGAATTCCATTGCCTTTTTTGCATATGCAGGTGGAACAATCAGCGTTGTTTTGTTGCCTCCCATATATCCTTCTATTGCATTTAACCAGCTATCATCTTCCACGTCAATTACATCTGCTAATACTTCAACTTCTATCGTCTCTTTGTAATAATCAGATAATTGCTCTGACATCTTCTGTTTTGCCTCTATTAATATATGTGAATAATTCTTATGTCCGTTTTTTAATACCTCAATTTCCTCTTTTGTTTCCTTAATTTGATCACCTAGAGAATGAAGCTTTTGACTGAGTTCGGTTTTTTCCGTTTCTAATTTAGCTTTTATACTTTTAATCTCTGAATGAATCTCTTCCATTTTAGATTGATCTGCTTGGTAAGTTTCAAATAGATTGATTGATTCTACTGTATCTATACTTAAAAGTCCGGTCTGTACCCAAGCATTGAGTTTACGTGCCAGATTATCATACTTTCCTCTTGATCTACCTAACATATCAATATTTTGAATCAATAATTTTAGCTGTTCCTGTAGGTGAGAGTATCCGCTATTTTGAATAAATCCTGCTACCTCATCACGCTCGACCTGCATGGTTTTAATCTGACTATTCAGGCTGTCAGAGGTATTGTTTAACGATTTAATATCCTTATCCAGAGTCTCTAATTGAGATTGATTATACTCTATCGTTTGCTGTACCTGCTTAATCTCTAAGCAATCTAGGTTGTATTTATACTGAAGTTCCTTATTACAACTATAATCATATTTTTGATACTGCTTTTGAATCTCCATCAGAAGCTCAATCTCTTTTTTGGTATCCTCAAGCTTAAGTTTTAAATTCGAGTACTGTGCTACGCTGTCCTTCATATCATCTATTCGTATATTTACTTCCGTAAAAATATAGTTCTTGATGAAATCATCCAATTTCATATCCATTTTAAATGGAATCGCTTTCTTAAACAATGCAATAAAACGCTCATCTGGAAGTCCGCCAAAGTAATTATTATAGATTTCATTTCGAAATCTCACATCTGTTGAGGTCAAAAAATACTCGTCCTGTGAAAAATTCTTTTTCAAATAATCCTTTAGCTCTGATATTGGAAAAGTTTTATTATTGTCGCCCCGGTATTGATTCTCCGGTAATGCTCCCGCATGCCAAAACCATTGTTTTGATATTGAATTATTCGAGGTATCCACATCAAAGGCCACACCGATACACTGGCAGTTTTTGGTCTCCGTATCTTGAAATTCCAAAACCACTGTGGTGGAAAAATTCTTATTTCGTAAATATTTAATGCTATTATTTTCTTCAATCTGCATCATACCCCTAAGGTATTCAATTAAGGTTCGGTTAGAATCCTCCTTCGCTGCTTTATTGAAGAATCCTCTACCTGTCGTATCGGCATAAAATATCATCTGCAATGCATCAATTACAGTTGATTTACCACTTCCTGAATGACCGGTAAAGAAGTTCACGACCTCGTTATAACACATCACACGTTTATTTATATAGTGCCAGTTATTCAAGCACATCTTCGTCATCGCCAAAAATCGGTTGTTCATCCTCTTCCTCCTCTCCCTCCTGGTACTGCTTAATCACTTCTGTAATCTCCTTGTTATCAAACATAAGATTTACAATGGGATTAATGATAAAGCGGATTTCACTATCCAGCTCATTGACCTCATCCAGTACTTCTACAATCTGATATCTCTTTAAGAATGCAATTGTTTTCTTCATCTCTGTTATTCCCATCTTGCCCTTCCAAAGACGGAACAACTGTAATTTTTCATTAATCGCACCCAGAGTGGTATAAACATGGATGGAGTTCGAGATGGTACTCATCTGCTCATCATAAATCACTTTAAGCAACAGGATAAAATAGGTCGATAAAGGAGAAATTTTTTCTCCCTGTAAGGTTGGAGTTTTAATATAAATAATGTTATACTGACGATTCTCATACAGGTCTATGTCAGCTACATTAAAATAATCCTTTAAGAATTCAATATGTCTTTCGCATACACGATAATCATCATTAATCATATGACGCTCTGTTTTTTTATCATATTTTCGTTCCATTATATAGGTTTGGCTTAAGAGCTTTTTTATTACTTCAGTAACTTTTGCTTTTTCTTCATCCATTAAGCCATTAAAATATGCCAGCATTTTATTACTCCTTTTTCTTTGTTTTTACATGACTGCCCTTTACTAAGTTAGTTCGAGCAGCGAATTTCACACTATAAACTTAAGGTGTGAATATTTCTTTATTAATTCACACGTTCTTTCAACTTAAAGACTGCCTTCGGATAACAAAACTCCCCGTTTCTTATCATCTCTTCACCGTCCCGCACTACTTCAAACGGACTCTTCACACGATAACTATAATCGAAGGCTAAAATCAACAATTCAAATTCACTTCTATTTGTAACGGCATGATCCTCCACTTTATAGACACCATCTTTCATTTTGGTCATCACAAAACCTTCAATCTGTGCCTTATTAAATCGTGCCTTGCTCTTATTCGCCTTTAGAATCTCTTCCTTAGATAATTCTTCTTCTAGTACTTCTTCGGGCTCATCTGATTCATCGATTACATTCTTCTTTACTCTCTTCTTATAAAATGAATCCTCTGAATTAATCGCAAAATCATTTAACTGAATTTTATCTGTAATCCTCTTTGTAATACTATCACTATGCCGTTCCGACATCATATTTAATAAAGTGACTAGATTTCCTTTTAGATTCTGATCCCTACTTAATAGGTATTCCATTCTACTCACTGTCACACGAACATACTTTGAATGCTCTGCATCAATATTCGCAATACGATTCTCGATATTGGAGATACTTCGATCTATCTCAAATATAAGATCATGATACTCCATATCAATTTCCTCTGGCTTTTTGTCCGATTTTTCCGATAATATCTTTCTTTTTAACAGGTAAAGTCTGCTTTCATCCTGCTGTAACTGGTATAACATATCCTTTATGTCATTCTTATATTTATAAAAATTATCACTGGTTTTTAACAGTCCGTATTTTCGATTAATTTCAGTCTCAACAAATACCTCCAGATGCTCACTTAAAACCTCCTCATAAGTGGTTTTTGTTAATAGACTTTCAAAAAAACGATCCATATTATGTAACATATTCTGTAAGGAACGATTTAGCTTAGTTGCATTTTGCCTTGCACTCACCAGCATCTCAATTCCCAGTTTTTTATCATTATAAAAGGAGTATAAATTCGAGAATATGTTCTGAATCTCAATATCAGTCTCCTGATCATTCGGATCATTTAGATTAATGAACGCCTCAATTAGGGTAGCTGCGTAATCCGGAATTACTATATTAGTTTTAAAATTAACATAATCCTCGACCTTCCTGACCCATCCAAAGGAGGTGAGCTTATTAATGATCTTCATAGAAGTTGGTTCATTATTATCAACTTCTATCTCATCATCATCACCAGATACGTCGATCATTCTTCCTTCAAAATGTTCTGATAAGATTCGTATCCCTGTATCCCTGGTCAGAAAATAATCATTGTACAGATATTCTTCATATATCGCCATGAGCGACTCTATATAAATATAACGGTTACTGCTCCGAAATAAATTCCAAAACTCCTGTGGTATCTTCTTTAATTCGTTCATTCGCTCTTTTCCTTTATCAAAATGTAACTTTGTAATGGCATTCGTCTTAAAATCGATATTAGATAACGCCTTAGCCTATCTATTATAACATAGAAATCGATTTATTTCACACTTTTGTTGTATGAAGCGTTAAGAAGCGTTAAGAACTTATTGGATAAGTGAGTAACTGGCGGATAAGTGTACCCATTCACAGAAAGATAAGTTAGTACCATAAAATAAAACTTCACAACACAATCTCATATTGTCGTCGTATACTCTTCTGGATCGAAAGTTATTTATACCAGAATAAATTTTACAATACATTATGAAAATACAAGAAAAGTCATAGAATATTTTATCTATGACTTTTCTAAGTTCTCATTATAAGTTCGTAGGTTTATCATTTATTAAACTTACTATTGCGATGAATTAGCACTACTCCCTGCTTTATCGTCAATACTTTGGCTGCTATTCGATTTACTATTGTTTGTTCCGTTATTGCCATTATCGTTACCATTTTCACGGTTTTCTCTAAACATTCCACCAAAGCCGTTAGCAAGCGCCTCTTCTATTGCGTCTGCCTGTTTCTGTGTAATTGTACCATCCTTAACCAGGCTCTTTAATTCCGTGGAATACATGGCACCCCTTTGTCGTCCCGCACTATTATTGCTACCATCTGTTCCGCCATTCCCTTTTGCATCATTATTCGTACCTGAATTATTGTTACCATCCTGTCTCCATTGTCTATTTCCTCCTGGGCTACCGGAAGGTCTTTCACCGCCATTTCTCTGTCCATTGCGAGGGAATCCGGTAATGGAAGCCATCCGTTTCTTCATATTATCAGAAATTGCATTTATTACCTTATCCTCCTGTTCCGCAGTAATTGTACCATCTTGAACGAGAGTAGACAGATTGTCATCTAGCATTTTCTTTATATTTTCTGCACTAAACTGTTGTCCACCGGCATTTTTTTGAGCTCCCTGTGAATTGTTCGTTCCGCTTTTCTTAGAACCACAGCCTGTCAGTGTAAACATCGTGATTGTCAAACTAAAGATTAACAAAACTGTTAATATTCTTCGACTCTTCATAACTTCGTCTCCTTTTATTAATTATCATTCATATCTTAATGCATCGATTGGACTTAAACTGGAAGCTTTTCCTGCAGGATACAGCCCGAATACAATTCCTACCCCTGCTGAGAAGGTAAAAGCCATCAACATAACAGATAATTGCATCTGGACTGCAATTGATGAAACTCCCGGCAATATCAAACAGATTAATACTCCAAGAAGTACTCCTACAATTCCACCGGTACAACTTAAAAATACTGCCTCGATTAAGAATTGTGACAAAATATCTCTACGTTTTGCTCCGATTGCTTTACGAACACCGATTTCTCTAGTTCGCTCTACTACAGATACTAGCATAATATTCATAATTCCAATTCCTCCTACAACTAGAGAAATCGCTGCTATTCCTGCCAACATCATAGTAAGTGTATTCGCGGTTTGGTTACGTGCGCTGATCATTTCACTCTGACTTAATACACGAAATGCATTTGTATCGTTATTATATTTTGAAAGAAGGAATTGATTTAGAACGTAAGTAGCTGAATCCACTGATTTTGCAGAGGCAGCTTCCACAAAATAACTTGACACTGTAGTAGTCTTTAATAATCTCTGTGCACTCGATAAGGGCATAATCAACTGATTATCATTCGAACCGGCCGAACTGGTTCCCTTGCTTTCAAGAATACCAATAATTATAACCGGTGTTCCATTTACCATAATCTTTTTCCCTATAAGAGATTCATACTGCTCTGCCTGTACATCCGGGAAGATATTTTGCAATACCTCTATCCCTACATCACATACCTTATAGCGATTATCGATATCATCCTGTGTGATAAACCGTCCGTATGCAGTGTGAAGATCTCGCACAGATTCATAATCCGATGTTGTCCCGATAATAGAGGCTGTATTATTATTTGCTTCATTCTTAACAGTCGCATTACCTGATATCTGAGAAGCAATTCCGCCAATGGATGGTTCACTCTTTAATTGTGAGATCTCATCAGAGGTTAATCTTGATGAGGAACTGCTCGTAATACTCACAGTTAACATATTCGTACCCATTTCTTGAATCGCATCAGTAACCTGCTTAGCAGAACCTTGCCCGATTGCTACCATTACAATAACGGATGTAATACCAATAATAATACCCAACATTGTTAAGAAGGATCTCATTCGATTGGCGAACACAGAGGCTAATGACATTTTAATTGCCTGAGAAAATTTCATCGCAAATCCTCCTTGTATACATTGATTTTACCGTCATGTATGGTTAATATACGTCTTGCTATATTCGCAATCTTCATATCGTGTGTTATCAACATGATGGTATTTCCCTTTTGGTGAAGGCCGCACAATATCTCTAGCACCTCTTCTCCGGTATGGCTATCAAGGTTACCGGTTGGTTCATCTGCTAATATAAGAGATGGGTTCGTAACCAGGGCACGCGCTATCGCTACACGTTGTTGCTGCCCACCGGAAAGCTCCATGGGTTTATGGTGCATTCTGCTCTCCAACCCGACAGACTTAAGCGCTTCCACAGCTCTTTCCCGTCTTTCACTACCGGAAACGCCCTGATAAATCAATGGAAGCTCCACATTATCTATTGCTGTAAGCCTGTTTAGTAAATTAAATCTTTGAAAGATAAACCCAATTGTGTTATTCCGAAACTCTGCAATCTCATTGTCGTTATATGTACTGATCTCACGATCCAATAATTTATAGCTACCTGAAGTTGCGATATCCAGACAGCCCACGATATTCATTAGAGTGGATTTACCGGATCCGGACGGTCCGACAATTGCAACAAACTCATTATTCTCCACCCGCATCGTAACATCATCAAGCGCATGAACCGTATTGCCACCCAATTCGTAGGTTTTAAAAAGATTAGTAATCTCAATAATTGGCATCGTTCTCATTCTCCTTTATCTGAATTTGCCTTAAAGCAGGAACATATTAATTATTCCCACCAGAACCTGATGATCTGTTATTATTTCCTCCACCGCTTGTTCCGTTTGTTGATCCAGATGAAGAATTATTGTTACCGGTGCTCTCCCTATTGCTGTTATTGGTTCCGCTGCCGCTAAAACTTCTACGATTAAAGCCGCCTTGACCAGTTAATTCTCCTAATCCACCCATTCCGCCAAATGCATTCTGTGTTGTTGTAGTATTCTTAAGAGAATTAATCATTGATTTGGATATCGTTCTAGGAACAGCTATTTGATCGCCTTCTGTCAACCCGGATACAATTTCAATTGTACTTTCATTTTTAAATCCAAGTCTAACTTCTTTCCCTTCTTTTGATAGTAAGGTACTAATATTTGCATTTTTTAAGGTGACTGATTTACCGTCTTTATCAATATACTTAGCAGCTAACAAAACTTGACCAGTAGTACCGCTGATATTTTGTATTGCGGAAGCAGGTACCGTCAATACATTTTCTTTGCCTTTGATAACGATTGTTGCGGTAGCATTCATGCCAACTTTTACATCTTTAGCATTATCAATGGATACTGTAACATTATATGTAGTAACACCATTCGAAGCTGTTCCGATCGAATCAATCTGTGTTACCTTTCCGGTATAGTTATTTCCGCTCAACGCATCTATCGCAATATTTGCATCCTGACCAACTTCCACCTTCGTAATATCAAGTTCATCTATTGATACGATTACCTGCATTTTATTAGGATCCACTATGGTAGCAATGGATTCTCCCGCTGTTACGCTATCCCCGTTCTTCACATTCAATTCGGATACCACACCATCGGTCGGAGTTGTAACTGTATCTTTATCCGCTTTTTCTTGTGAAGCTGATAATTGATTCTGAGCCATCGTTACCTGCTGTTTGAGCTTTTGAATCTGACTTTGAACAGAAGAATCATCAAATTTAAAGAGTTTTGTGTTCTTAGAAACCTTCTGATTTTCTGAACAAAGTACTGATTTCACTGTTCCGGAATTAGCTCCTTCAATGGACACCGGACTATTTACTTCCAGTGTTCCACTGCCTAAAATCTTACCATCACTCGATAAAACTGATACGGATGCATCCACCGGCCAATCATCACGGTTTATTACCACGGTTACATTACCGGAATTACTATTCGAATCCAGATCACTACCGCTACCAGTTTTATTACTGTTTGACGAATTGCTTCCATTCGTAGAGGTAACTGTACCCGTAGTTATAGTTCCATTATATTTTACTTTGACCTTATCATTTACTTGCAACCCTGAAGCATTAATAGATATTTTCATTTTTCCATCTGTAGAGATAGTACAAAGTACTCCATTATTCACTGCTCTCATGGTTCCTAGATCATCACCAGATTGAACTGTGATATTCTTAATTCGACCGCTGATCGGAGCTTTGGTATAAACCGAATTAACATCCTGTTGACCTTGCTCTAAGGCATCCTTAGCTGACTGTAGCGCATTCTTATTTGACTCTACCTCTTGCGCAGAATCAGTTTCATTAATATGAGCTACTGTACTTCCGGATTTAATTGTATCTCCCAGTTTTACCGGCATCTTATCAATTGTTCCGGCATTCGCAGCCGTAAGTGTGTATTGTGCCCCTGAGCTTACTGTACCGCTACCGGATACTGATTGATTAATATTACCTTTCGTAACTGACACTAATCTGAAAGTAGTTGTTGTTGCATTTTCGTTTGCTTTGCTAAAATGCTTATAAGTAAATGTCCCCCCACCTATAAGCGCAACAACTAAAACTCCAACGATTGTGTTTTTAATCCACTTTTTTGCCATCACCTGTAACCTCCAATTATTCATTCTTTTCTAGTGATTTTCGGATTGATAAACTATTACACCATTTACGAACGACTATGTACATAATTTTGATGTGTCTACGCAATTAAGATTATAATTTTTAATTGTGAAAATACTTTGGAATATTTGTGAAAATACTAAGTCCAAATGTCTATGTTATAAGGTTTAACCAGATGTTTTTCTATCATTTATTGTTAACTGACGAATAAAAAGGAATGGCACAAGCTTTTGGCTTATCCCATTCCTTTGACGGTAATTCATTTTTTATTCTATTAATCTTTTCTTCTTAAAGTTTTTTCATTGAATCATACTCATAGCAGCTTCCTTTTTCATTCTTCTTAGCGCAATATAACGCCTCGTCTGCCTTCTGAAGGTATTGATCAAATGACGAATTTATATCTTCTACCCATACGAGTCCTGATGATATAGTGACCTGTTTCTTTAGTCCATCCGGAAAAAGAAGACTGTCTTGATTTAATCTGGTATAAAAATCAATCAAACAGTTTCTTATCTCATCCCTTGTTTGAAAATTATATAATAGTACGGTGAATTCATCACCTGAACGTCTACCCAGAATATATCTGTCTTCACTCATGTCTACCAGATGTCGTACCGCATGCCGAATATAAATATCGCCCCATTTATGTCCATAGGTATCATTAATTATCTTCAAATTGTCAAGATCAAACATAAGTACCGCTGTATGAAGTTGCTTATCTCTGATTGCAAGTGCATTTTCAATATGATCCTGCATCGCCTTCCTACTATAAATACCTGTCAACGTATCAATATCTCTATCTTGAAGGATCTGCTTTTTCACAATCATTTCGTCTGTAATATCCATTATAACACCGGTTGTTGATTTTACATTTTCAATATATTTTACTTTTAACCAACGCATCGGTGTACTTTCCAAAATATAGATATCTTCTTCCTCATCATCCGGATAATCAAGAATTTGATTCATTTTCTTAATAAAAAGCATTTTATTTTGAACCAGCAAATCCATTTCGGTTGAATCTATTCCTAATAAAGAATGTAGCTCATCTGTTACAAACACGGAATCTTTGTCTTGTGTATATTCATATGCACCAATCGGAAGACCAACCAATTGTATAATCCGAGACATTTTAATTGTTGATTCAAGAAGGGAATTACTGGCTGTTTGCATCTCTCTTGATAATTCATCTACCTCAATCAAACCAGTTTCCTCTAACTCCAATACTTTACTTTTATCCGAATCCTTTACCTTTTTTGCCAAGATTGTAATTGGTTTAGTAAATCGGTAACTAACAATATATCCGCCTATCACACCGATGACGATAGACGATATCGTTGCTACCCATAAAATGCTCTGAATTCTTCTCACATAACTAAATAGATGATCCTCTCTCATCATTCCCACCAGATACCAGTGTTCTTCCTGAAAAGGAGTATTGGCCTGATAAAGACCAATCTCATCAACAGATAGATATACATTATGAAAGGTAGTGTTATTCTTAAGCTTAAATATTTCTTTTTTAGAATCAGGTAGATAATGGATTTCAGCTTGATCCTTAAACACTCGTTTTTGTATCGCTTTGGTCATAATAATCGGTGTAATCTCTTTTTGTCCTCGCTCCTGATATCCGATCAAATATCCAAATGAATCTTCTAACTCCAAATCTGTGGAAGGAAGCATTTTATGTAAATATTGTTCAGAAACTTCAATTCCGATAACACCAATCACATCCTTATCGCGATTAACCAAAGGCATCGTAAAGGTAATTATGGGCGAGTCACTTTCATTTAATTGGAATGGCTTACTCCAATATCCCAAAAGTTTCACATCAGAAGTTGATGAAATCTGCGACATTGGTCTTTGATAAAAATCAGAATTAATGGTACTTAAATCAATATGGTATTTCCATCGCTGATCCAGCGGAATTTTCAATTTATTTGCCAGTTTTGAAGAACCATATATCAGGTATAAATCTTTGTTCCCATAATTATTCAAGTACGGGTCATAGTCTCTTATATAAATAGCGGGCTTTTCTGAATCAGTCCCTCCCTTGTTCAGAATAACAAAGGCTCCTGTACCCTGAGTTTCTCTTAACATAGATATCAAATTCGAACTTATCTTTGTCAGATATTCATCCGGATTGTTGTCATTTATATATATATCCGCAATTTCACCCATATACGGATCCATGTTGCTCCAATTAAAATTCATCTCCCTTTGAAGATAATCTCTACGGCTATTTACTTTTTCCGAAAAGGAGGAAAACGCATTCTGTTTTGCCTGCTTTATTACGCCTCCCATTACGATCAAAAATGATAGTAAAATAGCCTGAAGAACAATTAATATAATAATTAGAGCAGTAACCCGAAATCTAATAGATTTCCGGTTTATCTTAAATAAATTCATTCAAACTCTGCCTTCCGTTATTGATTTATTTGTTGATTTGCATTATACATAAATCTTTGATACCAATCTTCAAAATTCTTCTTTGATATTAAATCTTCTACAACTTTCGCACGATCTTCCCCTTGCGCCACACGTTTGTTTAGTTTCTCAATGTCCTCATTATATTTTTGTACCAGCGTTGTCTCTAACAAATTGCGCATATTATAGCTTCCTTGAAATGGTTTATTCCCATATAATTTATAACTATGAAACATTGCCATCGATGTTTTTATTGAATTTTGAACCGCTTTACTTGTTATCCCGGCTTCTTCTGTTTCCTTTAAAATCACATCAGCCTTAAGCGCTTCTTTTTTCACAGGTAGATATGCAGTAGATACTGCAAATTCCACATTCTGAGGGGTATTGATAAACCATTTTAAAAACATTGCAGAAGCATATTCATGCGATTTGTCACTTTTTGCAATGCACATTCCTGCTCCCTGCTGAATCGCGTATGGGGCTCCTCCTTGATATACGGGATATGATAAAGTGATACCTTCAATTGGCGATACTTTATCTTCCTGAGCTACTTCTATTGGAAAATAAGATGCTCCCGCTGTTGATCCGGTATATGCGATTACTTTTCCCGTTTTCAAATCATCCGAGCTAAAGCGATTCGTTTTTATAAAAAAACCATTAATATATGGAACATAGAAATTCTTCCATATACGATAAGCATTCTCCTCTTGGAGATTTAATACCCCTTTTTCCCCTTGATATTGATACAGCTCATCTCCCATCTGCATGGATGATACAAGTATATAATTCGCATTTGCATCAATACTACAAAAAGCTTTCCCAGTTTGATCATGATATAGCTTGGCAATCTTAATTAACCCCTCCCAGGTGGCAAGTTCTTCCAGTCTCGCACCTGATTTATGAGAAAAATCATCCCAAAACGTTTTATTTAGATATAATACTTCCGTTGATTTTGCTATCGGAAGTATTTTCAATGTTTGATCCTTACCAAATCTACCTTCAACTAAGAATTCATCTCGTATATCTTTTAACTCCTTCTCCGAAAAATACTCCTCAAGGTTCACTAATTCACTAACCTGATCTATACGAAATGCATTGTCCGGATAGGAAGCAAATATATTCGGCATCGGAAGAGCACCCATAGTTTTATTTGCAGATTCATATACGGAATCAGCCAATTCATTGACGTCTCCATAGGTTTGTGATTCTACCACTATTCCTTCTTTTGTTCCTACTGTTTCATTGAATTCCGTAACTAACGAATCGAACTTGTCCTTCACTGACCCATTATAATAATTCCAAACTGTAACCGTAATCGGATTACCTGGATCCAATAGCTTCTTTTGTTTTGATAAAAATCCACAGGACGATAACGCTGAAACGATAACGATTAGTACGATGATTTTAAATATAAATTTCATAATTCTCCTTATTTTACACTTGTTTTTCTTTTCTAAGAAACCATTGTTATTCGAGCATTTTTTATTATTACTTTTACTTATTATGAATGGTTTTTCCTTATTACATTATCTAAACGCTTTTTGCTAATTTCATTAATCTATCCATATGTACCTGCTTATAGTGCGCATAAAATAGTCAGGATTATTTCGCATGTTCACGACCTTTTCTGACATTTTTTTCTTACAGTATATCAGATGTATTAATAGGAATACAATACTATTTACAGAAAATATATTTAGAAATAAATCAACCTAAGTTCCAAAATAAATCTTCAATACTTCGACAAGTACATTCCCTTGAAACCCTGCATTACTGCGAGACTTCTCGCTTTTTATTATAAAAAAAGCGTATCACCATTTTCAGATGATACACCTTCTTGTTTAAAACTATTATTTACTTTGCATCAATGAGATAACTTGTTACACAAAATAGTGTCTTTCCGTTATAAATCACTCTGGACCATCCAAGTTCCTCATTGATACCTGTCCTTGTTACAATTTCACCATTCTTAAGTGCTGCAACAATCTTTGAGTCAGTATTCGTTACACTAGGAAGTGAACGAAGATTTACTTCTATCTTTGCTGTGACCGTATCATTGCAATCAGTGAACTTAGTCTTAAGACCATCATCCGCTTTTGGATCCTTCTGACCAGGCGGAACATAGCTAAGATCGGTAGTTAAATAACTCGAAACAGCATAATAAATGTTCCCATTATGAACAATCCTTGACCAACCACTCGCACTCACGCCAGTCCTTGTAACAGTCTCTCCGTTTGAGAGCGTCATTTTAACCTTACTATCCTTATCTTGACTTGGTATATTCCTAAGATTTGTGGTTTGTTTTGCAGTAACCTTTTCATTTACCTGACTAAAGTTCATAAGCGCTTCTGCATCCGCTTCCACTGTATCCGGAGTTTTTATACTTTTTGCACCTGCAGTACCCGCATACCCAAAGTAAGCAATATTTACATCCACTGGTTTGGTGATACCAGGGATTGTTCCTTTGTTAGTATATTGCCACATATCATGAACTCCATTGTATGAGGATCTCTTAGTTTGTGGATAAGGCGTTGCTGGATACTGTGACACCCATATCTTATATTTGCTCTCGAGCCTTTTTGTGTCCCATTTTGCACTCCCCTGCAATTCACTCTTTGAGGAATAAAACATTGGGGTATAACCTTTTTTATAAATTTCCTGCATAAATGTAATTGCCATATCGGTACGTTGCGTATTGGTAAGCTTGTATTGCCTGCTATCTTGCTGATCAAAGCCTTCACAATCATAGGCAACCGGATATGTAATCTTATATTTAGCTATATAGTTTGCTACCCAGTCCGCTTCCGCCTTTGCCTCTTCCTTCGTAATCGCAGTGGAGAAGAAATAGACTCCTAATTTTATTCCATTGGCTTGCGCCTCCTGCATGTTATATTTTGCATTTGTGTCCGCAAATATTTCGCCTGTTTTCTGGGTACGATATCCCACGCGAACCATCGCAAAATCTATACCGGAAGATGCAACTTTTTTCCAATCAATTGTTCCTTGATATTTCGCAACATCAATTCCAATGGTCACTTTATTATTCTCAGCCACATTACCCGACGACAATAGCTTGCGCACATCAACAGCTGCGCCGGCACCAGGGCTCATGTTACTATTTTGAGGATCTTCCGGATCTTTCGAATTACTTGGTGAAATT
The DNA here is from genome assembly GCA_023392615.1 of Bacillota bacterium. Classification (GTDB taxonomy): domain Bacteria; phylum Bacillota; class Clostridia; order Lachnospirales; family Lachnospiraceae; genus Mobilitalea. Next base: position 55,250 of record JAEVYT010000007.1, read on the forward strand.
GTACTTATTGGAATATCCGTGATAGTGGGCGTATTCGTAACTACCGGAACATCCGTAACCGCTGGAGCATTCGTTATATCCGAATTACCTTCCGACACATTAGTCGATACTGATTGCTTGTCCGAATCACTATCCTTTTGTTTCATATTCCATAGTATTGCTACGGTAACGATTATTAACGCCATTAATGCAATTCCGATTGGTATGAGTATTCTCGGGTCAAATTTTCTTTCATTTAAAAAATCAAAATCCTTATCCTTTTTCATAAAAAACACCTTCTTTATTAAACGGTCAATAAATTACATAGAAGAAATCAGGAACTTTTTTCGTTATTCACTCCTTCATTATATAGAAACATTTCTGATGCTCTTCTAATTAATACATTCCTAGTTTAACAATTTGACCACCATAAATCAATAAATTCAACGAAATTGGAATTCATTTACCAAATCCCTTCCTGCTCTCCAAAATTAGCATTCCTCTAGCTGGTCTGAATGCTTTACATCATTCGTAGACCTAAAATAAAATACACAGGTAGCTAATATTCCAAGGAATAACAATCCAACGCTTAGCACAAAAGGCAATATTCTTGAGATATCGCTAAGCAAACCTCCTATGTATCCAAACGGGACGCTCACCAGCATTACTGTCGTTTGAAGCAATGCCATAATACCGGATCGTTCATTCGGGTCAACATGTATTGCAACTAAAGATTCTCTAAGTGTACTCAAAATCGCTACTCCTAGTGCTTCAAATACTAAAGAAAACGATAATATCGCATATCCCCAGGCTCCAATATTCGTAATAGAGATTAATAACAAACAACTAATAATAGAACTTATAAATCCTCCTATCAATGGCCATTTTAGTTTTGTTTGTTTGATATGTGTGATTACAGTAAAAAATAGAAATATGGAAAGTATACTTCGTGCCATTGGAAAGATCGGCAATAAAGTATTAGGAATACCAATACGTTTCGATGCAATAATCTGCCAAAAGGTCATACCAAGCATTGCTACAATCTCCACTAAGATACTGATAATTATCGCAAAGATAGTTCCTCTTGAGGTTATTATTTTTCCAAAGGCACTTTTATAACCGGATAGCATCTGACCCCAAGACATCCTCTGTGTTTCTTCTCGTCTGATTTTACCCACCGCTGTTTCAGTAGAAAATTTATATAATATCAAAAGCTTAACAGTCATAATAACAAATGCATTAATATAGAGTATACGTATAGCAGGAACAAGTGTCAGCTCCGATACAAGGATAGAAGATATTGGTGCGAAAAGTGCTGAAAGATTACCCGAAATCATAACCCATGAATAAATGTGTGTTATTTTATCTTTTGGTGCATCCTCTACTAACAGACAATCCCAGGATACTGTTGTTATCTTCATTAAACCGTTTAACAATGCCGCAACAACGAAGAACCAAAACCCCTGACTGAAGGCCCAAATTAAGCAGGGGAGACTCCATGCCAAAAAATCAAACAACATAGTGCTTTTTCTTCGCCCCATTTTATCAACTATAACCCCTGATAAAAAAGCGCATATCATCTGTGAAAACATATAGATTGAAGTTACAATACCTACCTGTACATCACTCATACCTAAGGTCAGCATGTAAATCGAAGCATATGGTAAGCATAGATTCATTGAAAGTCCCCACATAGGTTCCGTATATACACAAGCCCGAGGATTGCCGCGCAACTCAAAGAGAGTCCGCAGTAATTGATGCTTTAATAATTTATTTTTCATTAATATTATCCAATCTTTTTCGTTTTGTTAATAACCATTTTACATCACACGTTATAATACTTGCTTTCACCTTAATCGTATTATTTTAATCATACTACATAACAAAGCATTTCTCAACTATGTGAAAAGTGTAAATTAAGTACTTTAAGAAAGCATCAAAAACGGGAAACCCTATTTAGTCAAATGCCTTAAGTATTGTGACTTCAATGAAGTCATTTGTTTTAGTGAATGTCAAAGGTTCATTTTTTCATCATCCATCGATTTTTTATCACCCCTTACTATTCTTATTTATAAACGTGAATTTTTATAGTATTCACTCATAAAAAAAGTTCCGAGGATCTATTAAATCAACGGAACTTTTTGATAAGATACTACAATTTAAAGGACATTCCTTACTTATAACTCATGTTACTAATATTAAGATTATCCTTTACATTCTTTTTAAAATCAGCAATGGCCTTCTCTTTTGATTTCTTACCGGATGCATACTCACGTACCTGATCAAGCCAGTAGGTGTTGAGTGACTCATCAAGCTCTGTACTGTTTTTTCCATTTGCAAGCTTTCCAGCTTGATTAAATACTTCTAACATATTCTGTCCTCCAAGGATATCAAGTTTGCCATCGGAGTTTTTCATAACAGTACCGGATGTCACAGCATCCTTTTCATTACTATTAACATCCAAAGTACCAGTAGCCCAGAGATACTGTAGACCTGTATTGGAAGTATCCAGTGTCATCCACTTAATGATATCGCCTAAAACGTCTATATTATTCGAATTCTTGTTCGCGAATACCCAATTGCCACCCCAGAAGAATCCGACCGGTGGTTCACATACTGCCCAATCTCCATAAGTACCTTTACCTATCTTATCACCACCTGAGTGACCCTTAATTACGTAATTTATCATCCATGCAGGACCAAAGAAACCTAATATCTGTTTCTTACCGGTGCCCTTCATATCTGCATACCATTCATCTGTCCAATCTAATGTATTATTACTATATCCTTTGTCTCTGAGTTTTTTGAAATGGTCAAAACTTGCCACTCGTTTCGGATCAATATTGAGTTGTCCATTCATTATCCACGGAGTGTCAGAACTATATTTATAACAATCCCATAGGTCGCCATCTCCGGATAATATTCCATACCCCTTTGCTTTCAAATCTGCTGCTGCATTGAAAAATTTATCCCAGCCCGGTCCAATTTTATCTTTGATCGTGGCCGGATCGTCCGTCCCCCAAACTGACTTTGCAATCGAGCGACGGTAAATGAAAGCGCCTCCGGTTCCCTGATAACCCAGTCCAATAATTTTACCTTCGGGATTTGTTCCAATATCAATGGAATACTGAGCTATATCAGCTTCTTTAACGAGATTATTCACATCGATTCCAAGTTCTTCATAAGGGACTGCACACTTAGCTTGTTCTCCTTTGGTATATTTCATGACAAAAGAACTTTCAGCAGTATATATGTCCGGTGCATCTTCTCTGCCTGCAGCCAGACACTCATCAAGTGCTGACTGGTATGACACATCTGCCGTAGAAAATGTAAAATCCTTGATTGTATACTTGAAATCAGGATGACGTTCTTTATATTCTTTAACCAACTTAGGCACCTCATCTGTAGGAGCAAAAACATTGATAACAGTATCTTTCGGAGCGTCCGTTACCGTTGCTGCATGATCAGTTTTTTTATTGTCATCTGCTGATTTTGTTGGAGTATTCGGTTTACTTGGGTTGTTGTCACGTTTACCGCATCCTGTTAATGCCAAAGACATAATTAACAGGCAAGATAGAAATAAAGCTATAAAACGTTTCATAAATGGCCCTCCTTAAGATTTATGGACAATAAATCAATCCACATATAATGTAATCATTGGAACATATTATTCTATGTACATTACTCTAGTTAGTCAAATTATACCATATACCAAAGTTAAATCAACTAAATATTGTTAAAGTTTTACATCCGCAATTTACATGTTATTTACATTTTACATACATGGTAGGGCCGCTTCTCGTTATATGTGCAATTGTAAAACAAAAACGGGAAAGCCTTCATTCCAAAGGTTTTCCCGTTAATTCTGCTTAGAATCTATATTAATTTTGCTCTTCGGTCTCTTTTGCCAATAAGGGCATATTTTGTGCATTCGCCACTAATAAATCCTTATATGGTACGATTTTCTTGAAAGCGGTATTCACATTGCACTCTTTCGCCCATAAAAATGGATATATAAAAATCCCTTGCTCAGATCCAACATTAGATACCAAATCATCAATACCATCCCATATGAATGATTCATAGAAATCCGTAATATCTTTCTCAGCGATCCAATTTATAAAGCCCTCATAATTTACTCCGAGATCTTCCCATTGTAAATTATCGGGTGAAAAATAATGAATTGTTTTCTCTGATGCGAAAAGCCCTCCGAATATATCATTAGCTATGATATATTTTCTTTCACCAAATACTTCTTCAAATTCACCCGTGAATTTGAAGATATTTTCATGTAATGAATCACTTGTACCGAGTATTCTCAAATATTTATTAACCAGGATAAAAGAAATACTATTAGCTATTATCTCCATAGCAGTATTGCCTCTTGGCAAATCACTTGCTAATTCTGTTTTTTCGAATATCTGTACATTATTGGGAGAGTTACATAGTTTGCTTTTAAAATAATTCCAATCTAATTCCATAATAGCACCTTCCAAATATTTATTTTGAAGTACTGTAAATCTGTAAATTTATTACTCTAGTTAATCAAATTATACCATATACCAAAGTTAAATCAACTAAACATTGTTAAAGATTAACATTCGTAATTTGCATGCATGGTAGGGCCGCTTCTCGTTATATGTACAATTGTAAAACAAAAACGGGAAAGCCTTCATTCCAAAGGTTTTCCCGTTGATATAGTTTATTAAGTCCTATAATTTTAGAAAATCGAAATATAGCTCTTCAAGTTTAGCCGTGCTAGAATCATTTCCATATATCCCGACTTCTTCGAGTGCTCTTAAATATTCATCATAACACTTCTCTAGAAAAACTAAAGCTTTGGGTGTAACAAGATCTTCATTTAATGAAGCACTACTATCAATTCCATCTTCAAGTTCTTCTTTCCCTTCGTCAGATAACATGTCTTTTTGTACAAGCCAACAAAATACAGTTTGAAAATGTTTAACAACAAATTCTTCAGGTACTCCTGCATCAATATGCCATGCCGCTTTATCAATAATTTTCACTGCTAATCTCTCCTTACTATCTGTGTTATTATATCATCTGGTATTTTTAATAGAACTCCATTTCCAAATCTAACATAATTTCCTCCGTTCGCTCGTATACGAAGTTCTTTTGCATTCGCAACTCTTTTGGATCAGTTTGAGATGTAACTTCAACCTTTATATCGTTTTTATCTGCATAGTCACTCAAGAAACGTAATTTTGAATGAACAATATAATATTATATTTATTATTGATTTATTTTACCATAATATTAACCTTATTTTTTATATTCTTTTTAAAATCTGCTATAGCTTTTTCTTTTGTTTTCTTACCGGATACATACTCACTCACCTGTTCACGCCAGTAGAAATTAATTGTATCATCGTACTGTGTTATATTATTACCATTTGCTAGCTTACCCGCTTGATAAAACACATCAAACAAATTCTGCCCACCAATAAAATCAAGTTTACCAACAGAATTCTTCATAACTGTACCGGATGCTACCGTGTCCTTTACACCAATAGAACCAGAATATTTACCATTAGCCCAGTAATACTGTAGACCTTTATCTGTGCTGTCAAGTGTTATCCACTTAATAATATCACCTAACGCATCTTTATTGCTCGAATTCTTGTTGGCAAAAACATAAGTGCCACCCCAGAAGAATCCCACCGGTGGTTCACATACTGCCCAATCACCGTACGTTCCTTTCCCTTTCTTATCTCCACCAGAATGAACATTCATTACATACTGAATTAACCATGCCGGACCAAAGAAACCGAATATTTTCTTTTTACCGACGCCTTTCATATCATCATACCATGCATCTGTCCAGTCTTTCGTATTATTGCTGAAGCCCATGTCCTTAAGTTTTTTTGCTAAGACAAGAAATTCTTTTCGCTTCGGATCAATATTAAGTTTGCCATTAACAACCCAAGGGGTATCTGCACTGTTTTCAACAGAGTGCCATATGTCACCATCACCGGATACAATTCCATATCCCCTGGATTTCAATTCATATGCTGCATTGAAAAATTTATTCCATCCTGGGCCAATCTTATCTTTAATTGTAGCCGGATCGTCTGTTCCCCACACAGATTTCGCGATAGATCGACGATAAATGAAAGCTCCACCCGTTCCTTGATAACTGAGACCAACGATATTACCATTTAGATTCTTTCCGATATCAATGGAATACTGTGCTATATCCGCCTCATTTATTAGGCTATCAACATCAATTCCAAGGTCTTTATAAGGAGTTGCATATTGGGCTGCATCGCCCTGCGTGTATTTCATAACCGTAGAACTATCTACTCCATATATATCCGGCGTATTCGTTCCGCCGGCAGCAAGATATTCATCTAGTACTTGTGTAAATGAAAATTCAGCGGTAGGCATTGACATATCCTTAATTTTATAAGGAAAATCAGGATGAAGCTTCTTATATTGAATAACCATCTTAGGTACTTCTTCTGTGGAAGCGAAAACACTAATTACATCATCCTTCGGTTTAGTGGTTACTGTTGCATAACCATCCGCATTATTATTGTTATATATAGATCTTGTTGGAGTAACACTCTGACGATTAGGGTTCTCATTGTCTTTACTACATCCTGCTAATAACAAAGACATAAGTAATATACATGTTAGAAATAAAGCCACAAAACGATTCATAAATGACCCTCCTTAAGATTCTGGATAAATATCAATCACCAAATAATCTAATTATTGGAACAAAGTATTGTAAGTACATTGCTATAGATAGTTAAATTATACCATATCACTAAGTAGAATCAACCAATTATTGTTAATTACGACCTTTATGACTTTTATGCGGGGCATGTCTTGTTATATGTACATATACGCTTTGAATTCGGCACAACAAAAAAACTAGCCATACTAGCTAGTTTTTTCACTAATGCTTCCAAAACAAAAACCTTTCAAAAAATAACCCTCCGCTATAACCGCCACAACCGCTCCGGTTAACACGTATATAAATCTTCTTCTCAGCACAATTTCCTTATAATACTGTATCATCCCTGCTCTATCCCTTAGTGAAATCATCATTTCTTTCCATTGTTTGCTCCAAAAATCGAAATCAGACCACCGGTTCGGAATAAGAGAATTTGGATAATAGATATAAAAATCAGTCAGCTTAATCAATATAATAATGAGTGCAATAACTATGAGACCGCCCGACAAAGACAGCACCGGTGAAGCTTTCAACGAGTATACCCTACGGATCGAAAGTCCTATTATCCAAATACCAGCAAACCATAAGGGAATATGTATCAGACGCTCTGCAATCTTTTGGTATAAATAACCATCAATATAGGCAGTAGGCTCATCAAAACCACAAATAGCTACAAAATTTTTCGCCAATGTTACTTCATTTTTGGTATCGGGAAAATTCAGCTCCATGCAGCTATATTTTGCTATTTCTCCTTCTTTCTGCTGTGAATTATCGACTTGGATTAACATCGTATTACCGATCGTCGGCTTTATTACACCTCTCACGGTATATTCTTTTCCATTATTATTAAGTTTTAATCCAACAGCGTTCTCTGTATGAAAAAGCTTGTAGGCAGTATTCTTATCGATTACACACCCATTATAATCCTCTTCAAACAAATATCCGCCATATAATATCGACTCTGGATATACCCGTGTCATATTTCCGACCACCGATACTTGCTTTAGATTCAAAGAAGTTCCAATCCTATCATTCTGGATTAAAACATTCTCTTCACTCTGCCAAAGAGTAACTTCTGGAATATTATCGTCCTTTCTTAAAATCATATTCTCCCGCACATTCTCAATTTCTTGCTCCGTTAATACAGCCTCTCGGTACCTCACACTAACCGATCCATGGTAATCTGCCAAGTGTTTCTGATTTATAATGGCACCTACCCAAAAAAGTGTGCCCATTAGTAGGATAAAAAAGATTCGAACTGTTTTCCTGATGTTGTAGCCCAAGACCATCTTCTGCTTCATAGCACATACTCCCTACGACTAACTTATTCGTACCTTATCACCGTCATTAATGTTTTTACTGCTGTCTATAATCACATCATCTTTTCGCGACAATGCACCTTCTTTCACTGCTACCATAGAGTCGCTTTTACCAATAATATCAACCTTCACCCTAGTTGCAATCAGTATTTTTCCTAGAATATCCTCGTGTTCCCTTGTTACTAAAACATAATACTCATCCTTACCACTTTCATGAAGAGCTTGAATCGGGATACATTGGTCATAGCGCTCCGATTGTGTCATTATTTTAAATTGTGCACCTTCTCCCATCCGATATTTTCCACTTGGTAATACAGCAACAAGTTCCGGTGATCCATTCTCATTTATCCTTAATTTAGAAACCTTAGAACTAATTTTATCTTCTGGTCCTCCCGCAATCGTGATTTTAACCTTACTTCCAATTTCTACATTGACTTCTTGTTCACTAACAAATGCACCTTTTAGCACATAATCTCCCACACCTATCTTGATCAACTCATCTCCCATCGTAGTCTTACCTTCTTCTAAACTGATATGAGAAATGATACCTTTAAAAGGCGAAGTTACTTTACCAGACTTGTTCAGTAGAGTATTTACGTTTTTTAGTTCCTTTTCTTTTTCAAGTAAATCCAAACGATAACCTTGAATGGTCAACTCTGTAATCTTATTACTTTTATTAGTTGATTTGATTTTATTAGCATCACCTTGTTTGGAGATATTGTATTGTAGGTTACTCGTTTCGACTGTCTGCTCGGCAATCCGTACTGTCTCTTTTGCTACTTTTACTGCTTCTAATTTTCCTTCTAATTCACTATTATACTCTGCCTTCTGCTCACCCTGCGGTTGCTTCTTATTTTCTTGCAAAAAGCTATTATAATCCGCTTGCTCTTCTGATAATTTAGCTCGTGCAACCGATAAGTTATCCTTTGCTTGTTGTAAGGAAAGTAACGAAGCAGGTGCAGCAAATTGATCTACCGATATTGTATTCAGTTGAGCTATCTCAATCTGATTATGTATCTTCTTTATTTCATTATTGATAGAATTATATTTATTTTGTAGATCCTCAATACGATACTGATATAAAATAGTTTTCGTACTAACTGCTTCTCCGGTTGAAACATAAATCTTATCGATATGATAACCGGGTAATATATTCATAGTTTCTTCCTCAGCCATCGCAATCTGCCCTGTCCCCATCAATGTATGAGTTAAAACATCTCTTCTTGGGTTTTCCACTACCACACGCGCAACAGCAAATGATTCTGTAGCCCTAGATAGGATTGTGAACAAAAGCATTATCACAAAGAAGAATATTAATATTTTTCCTGCCACACGGGAGAGGGAACTCTTTTTCACTTTTTTATTTCCTGATAAAACTTTACCATATTCAGAATGTAGTAATTCTCTTAAACGATGTATCATTATAACCTCCATCATAATAGTGTGAGAAAAGTACCTTATTCATTTAATCCCGATACCATAATCCCCTGTTCCAAATATTTTTGACCATATAGGAATAGTAATAGTGCCGGTGAAAGCATTATTACAGACGCAACCAACGTTATTCCGGCTTTATCCGTTGATATTCCAGGGAGATATAAGGTTAAAGGCCATAAACTTTTTGTTTTCAAAAAATTAAGTGGTTGTTCCATTGCATTCCACAGCTCCAGAAAATCCAAAATCAAAGCAGATAAGATACCAACCGATCCAATCGGGATGCCAATATTCCAGAATATCCTCCATTCACCAGCTCCGTCAATTCTCGCTGCCTCAATCAAAGATTCCGGAATTGATTTGAAAAATTTAAACATGATAAACACCGGGAAGGTTGAGAATGCAGCCGGTAAAATAATCGAAAGATGACTATCCAGTATATTTAAGCGATCCAATACCAGATACGTGGATACCATTGTTACTTGGTACGGCATAACCATTAGTATGATATATAATGTAAACAATACCTTCTTCCATCTAAATTTAAACCGTGCAAAGCTCCATGCAGCAGGTACTGCAATCACTACTTGACCAAGGAGGGCAGGAAATACCTGCTTGCAGGAATTCCAGAATACAACGAAAAACTTTGGTGAATCAAGTAAAAGCTCAACATAGGAACGAAGTGTTGGATATACCGGTAAGAGAGGCCAAGATACTTTTCCTGTAGTATTATCTAGCACTGGTTGAAAGTTGCTCTGAAATTCACCCGCGCCCATGAAAGAACCGGTTATAATAAACCACAGTGGAAGAACCATAAGTAGTGCAACAATTATAAGGATTCCTATTCTTACCCTCTTTATACAACCGAAAAATAACTTTTTCACTCTTCACCACCAATCTTTTTATCTACTTGTTGTAGTATCATAATTACTGTTACCACAACAAAAGCAACAATGATTGCAGCAGCGCACATTTTCTGAATATCCAATGAAGTAAACCAGTTATTGAACAGATGCTGTAGCATATAGATGCTATCATCACTCGGATATGCACCGGCTATCAAATATGCTTCACGGAACACCTTAAAGGTGTTTAATATGGATAGTACTGTTACGATAAACACAGTAGGTAACAAACCGGGTAATGTAATGTACCAAAACTTGTTCCAAGAATTTGCCCCATCCACCCCGGCTGCTTCATACAGTGACGATGATATCCCATTTAGTCCTGCAAGCCAAAGCACCATATCGTAACCGAGATTTTTCCATATATAACTAAATACCAGTACAGGAAATGCCTTCGTATTAATCCAGTCACACCCCTCTAAACCAAACTTCGAAAGTAATACATTCAAAAGACCATTCTGATGAAAGACTACTTTCCACAAAAATACTGCGGATGATACGGGAATGGCCATAGGAATAAGAAAGGAGGTCTTAAATAAATCCTTATGCTTACCCAGATTGAATATCATTACCGACAATATCAGTGATAGTACTAATAGCAGTGGTACACAAGTAATTATGAATCTTGTTGTGTTAAACACCGCTTGCTTAAAAGCCTCGTTATGAATTACGGTGTTGTAGTTTTTCATTCCAACATATTTACCGGTTATTGTTTCAGAAAAAGATCTTCGAAAAACATCTCCAAATGGTAGTAAAACAAATATGATTACTCCGATAAAACTGGGTGCCAAAAAAGCCCATGCTATTTTCGTTTGCTTCATCTTTTGCCCCCTATTCGGACAAGTAACGATTAATACGGCTCAAAACATTGTCCGTGGCCTGCTTTTCTGTTATATCACCTTTAAGAAAGCGTTCTACTTCATCTAATATCATATTTACAACAGTGGTATCATTCACCATTGGTTGCTTTAATGTACTTATATTTTCATAGATTTTTTTCCGATCCTCTTTTACTGGATAACCGCCAAATAACTTATCATCTTTATCAATAATCGAGTTGCCTATATTATCGTGATCTTCCTGTATCCATCCCTCTAACGCTGCTTTATTGATTGGAAAACCATCTGACAAAACTAAGCTTTGAATTTCTTTTGAGAATAATAGTTGTACGAATTCTTTTGCTAACTCCTTATGCGTCCCTGCACGATTTATTCCTACCAAGGAATTTGCACGATAAGTATTGTTAATCGCTTTATATGATCCTTTCCATGCTTTTGTTGCCACAAGTGGAAGCGAATAATTATTGATATCCACCATCTCTTCCATATTCGACTGATATAATTTCTTATTTACCCCAAGTGATTGTGCTATCCAACAACCTACTATCACCATACCACCATCTCCCCTATTCTCACAATTCATAACTGCATCATCGGAAGCATCAATATTAACCGCCAATTTCTTAACATTTTCCAAATATTTTTGAAAGGCTTCTTTATCAATTACATTTTTATCATTTATTATCTGATCATAATATGTCAATAAGAACCATGCAGCCAATGACCTGTGGGTGTTTGGGGGCAGTAATGGTATTTTCTTATTCTTCTGCATATAAGATGTTAATTTCTCCATCGTATCAGTCGAATTTACAGCATCTGCTGATCCATATATAATTGGTATCGCAAACCGAACCGGCATTGTATACACCTTACCATCCTTGCTATAGTTATTCGCAATATTCCTCATTAGTTTGCCGGATTTAATCATAGGGTTAAAGATACTTCCCATATCCTCCAGAACTCCCTTTTCAATATAAGAATCTATAGGTAACCCATCCAAAACCAGTATGTCTGCTCCCTTTTTCGCCAATAGTTGTGTATTCAATGCGTTCACATAATCCTTATCAGTTGCCTTATAATCCTTTTCTCTAGCCCCATATTCATATATCATATTATCTGTATTAGCAACTTGATAATTTATCTTTACATCCGGATGACTTTCTTGAAAGGAGACGATCGCCTGACGAATCGTTCTACTCTCATATAAGGAATAAATTGAAAGCTCTTGCGAAGGAAGCGATTTCACATTCTTGTCATAATAATACTGATTTATAATCGCTCCCTTATCATCCTTCATCACAAGATAGTAGTTATTCTGTGTGCCTAAGATAAACTTGCCTAAGGAATATCGAGGCATACCTAATTTACTTTGATTCCCATCCACTATAGTCTCCCATATCGTACTACCTTCTTTAATCAACTGGATTCCTGATGTATCACATAGATAGATCATTCCGTTGTCAACTTCTAATATAGCCTTATCCGACAGTTTTTTTTCGATTTTGCAGGAAGCTTCTTTTTTCAGAGTTTCCATATTAATCTTAAGAATCTCATTCCCTTTTTCATCTGTATAATAGAGCTCATTCCCTTCTGCTGCTATTTTTCCAGATTTATCACTATTTAGATTCTCAACTATTGACTTTCCATCGGGAGAATATACTTCAATCTCTCCCATTGGATAGATCGCGGCAATCATTCCGTTCTTCAGCACTTTTAAAACATTTGGCCTGATCGGCGAAGTCCACCCCTCATATTTTTCATGAAACTTTTTAATATCAATCTTTTTGTAAGTCCCATTCTTAGAATGCTTATATAATGCATAACTATAGTCTGCATTATCACCAATTATATATTGGTTCCCATCTTCCCCATAAAATATATCCGTAATATTAAAATATGAGGAACCGAAATTACTTCTAAATTTGATCAACTCATCCGCATTATCTTTTTTCCAATTATTATCTACATATGTATATTTCTCAATTTTTTTGGAATGTAACACGTATAACTCCATTTCACCATCCGGATTTTTAGTAAGCGATACATAATCCTTTGATGCGATTCCATCCGGCAATTTAATATTCCCATCCACATATTTGCCTTTAGCAGTATTTTTGTCAGTCGTTTTCTTAATTGTTTTGTCACCCTTCATACTACAGCCGGTTATTGCTGTAATAATCAATAAGC
>JAEVYT010000028.1 GCA_023392615.1 Bacillota bacterium
GACAAACCATTTAAAACTAAAACAGTAGAAACATTAGTTGAAACACCATAATTATCATGAACAAGACTAGATTGAGGATTAACTGCAGCATCACCTGTATAATTAGCAGATTTTAAACCATTACCCACAACAGTATTAGAAGAAGTTGTAGAGTTTACAGCATAAACTGCATTTGTTATAATAGTGTTGGTTTTTATAGTGTTATTATCTGAATTTTTGTATAGGAATATTCCAGCATTTCCTACAGGTATTGCATCTCCGTGAATGGTAGTTTCGGGATTTACTGATTCATCACCTTTAGCATTGATTTGATTTGATGTTATAGTGTTGTTTGAGGATTTATATCCACTTATTCCATAGGTGTAACTTCCATTTCCATTGATTTTATTATTGTTTATAATATTATTGTTAGAGTCAAACATTTCTATTACATAGTTTGCAATTGCTTTAGTGTTTATATTATTGTTATAAACATTATTTGCTTGGGATATTTCGAGTGTTACACCATAAGCATAAGTTTTTGCATTACATGTTACATTATTATTTGCTATTGTGGTGTTTTTACTGTTATAACCTGTTATAATTCCACTTGTGAAGTAGTTTCCGTTTAAGTTGATGTTATTGCTTGTGAATTTATTGTTATTTGCTGTTGTGTTACCTACACCAGTTTGTGCACCTAATACTCCAGTACCGTAAATAAATGGATCATTACCTGATATTAGTATATTATTATTTGATACTGTGTTGTTATTACTATCATAATAAATATCAATTCCTACAATTGAATTGGTTGATTCATTATAAGGGTTATAAACTTTTGTTAAGCCTGAAGTGACATTTACATTATTATTTGTTATGTTAGTGTTTGATGTGAAAATTGAGAGTATACCGTATGTTCTATAGATTTCAGGAACATTATGTGAACCATCGATACATGCTTCTGATTCATATGTGTGGTTTTGGCTTGTTCCATTTGTATAAATATTATTGTATGCTATGTAATTTTCACTTGTTTCATAGGATAATAATGTGTATGTTAAGTATTCTCCACTACTTATTAGTGTATTGTAACTTACATTATCATTGTGTGAGTCATATAAGTATATTGCATATGCTGCGTCTTTGTCTGTGATGTTTATGTAATTGTTTATTATTTTTACATTAGATGCACTTGCAACATATATTCCCCATTGATCTATACGGTTTGGATTATTGTTTATTATGTTTAATCCTTCAATATCACATCCAGAGGCTGTTACCTTAAATGTGGTGTTGTAGAAGTTTGCACCAGTTCCTAATACTTTTAGTCTGCTGCTTAATGTGATGTTTTTGTTTGTGAAGTTACCAGTAAAGAAGATTTTGTCTCCGTCTGATAGTGTTCCTGATATTATTTGACCATTATTATCAAAGAAGCTATTGTAATTTTCTGGTGTTATGGTGTATTCTTTACCGTTGAATCCTGAACCGTTAGTTGTGTTAGATTGTGTTGGGTAACCAATTGTTCCATTACCAGTTATAGTGTTATCTCTTATTAAGTATGTACTTCCTGCTTCTCTGGCATCTATTGCATATGTTGTTGTTCCTGTGATTTTGTTATTTGTTATTGTTATCTTATCTGGGTATTTTGAACTTGATTGTTTTTTGATTAGTATTGGTGTTGCTGAGCTACTGGTTAGGGTGTTGTTGTTTATTATAATATTTGAAAATTGCCCCATTGTGTATACATCAGTGCCTGAAATTGTGTTAATTGTATTGTCTGAAATGTTTATATTACTTCCAGCACTTTGTATTCCCATAGTTGAACCTTTAACATTGATATTATTGTTGCTTACTTTGGAATTACTTAATGTATATATTGCAGCTGTAGAAGTAGTTTTTGTAATTGTATTTCCACTAATTGTACTATTATCACTACCATAAATTCCATAATCACCTATAACACCAGAAACATTATTACTTATAATATCATTATTGTTACCAGATGATGATATACCACGGTAAGTACCTGTCACACTATTGTTAAAAGCTTTATTATTAGCACCCATCATTTGAATACCATAATTCCAACTTGTAGGATTATCTATAAGACAAGTAACAGTATTACCAGTTATATTATTAAAGTAACATAATCCCCCACTGAATTTACCTGAACCATATAATGATAAATATATTGCATTTACTCCATCATTAGTCACATAATTATCTTTAATATTATTATAATTAGCACCACCTAACACAAGAGTAGAATGAGTTTTACCAACAATTGAAGTTTCTGTAGTTTTTAAATAATTATTACTAATTGTATTATAATCAGAACCAGTGTTTAATGCTACTGCAAAACCACGAAGACCATTTACACTAATATTATTATTTTTAATAACATTATTTGTAGCATTATATAACATTATTCCTGTTCCATCATCATTACTATTTATAATCTTTAAATTACTTATTGTACTTCCAGATCCAGTGTTATAAATACTAATAGTAGCATTATACAAGATTGCATTATTAGAAGAACTTGTAATAGTTAAAGGAGTTTTAATGGTGAAATTTCGATTATTAAAAGTACCGCTTAAATCTATTGTATCTCCACTATTTACTCCACTTGTACTTAATAAATTTCCATCATTATCAAAGTACTTGGAATATGAACTATCAGTTACACTAACTGTTTTTGCAGAAGAAGAAATAATGTTCAAATTAGAATCTGAAACATTATTTGATTGTGCATTAGTTGAAATAGTGCTTGAAGCATTATCAACTGATGAAACTGCTGATACATCATTAATATCATGATTTGATAATGATGTACTGTTTAAATCAGTAGCACTTACAGCACTAATAGATAGTACAATAATAAATAAGAGGATTGTTGTAATTTCTATTTTTCTCATTTTATTATACCTTCTAAAAAAAAATAAATTAATTAATTTTTATTATTATATCCTAAAATTTTTTTTAAAAAAAAAGGTTAGTAAAAAAAAATAATGAAAATATTATTTTTACTAACCAAACATGTTTTTGTTTTCTTTTATGCTTTTGTTATAACAATTGTACCAGAAGCACTTGATGGTTGATAAGCTGCAGTACCAGCATATGAACTAGCAACAGTATATTTACCTGCACCTAATTCAATAGCTAATTGGAAAGCACCTTCAGTATCAGTGGTTACATAGTATATTTTACTTGCACCAGAGCTTAAACGGGTTAAGTTTAATGCAATATGTTGACCAACTAAAACTGCACCATTAGCAAATAAAGTACCAGTTAAGTTACCAACAGTACCATAAACTGCAGTATAATTATTTACTTTTAAAATAGTGCTTGTACGGTTATCTGTAGCATTTGTTACAACAACATTTGCAGTTACATCTTTACTTGCAGCATAAGTCATGTTTTTAATAGTTGCTCCAGCATAAGATGCAGTTGCAGTGTAAGTACCAATCCAAAGGTTAATTTGTAATTGGAATTCCCCATTAGTATCAGTTGTTACCCAATAAACTTTACTTAAACCATTACGAGGATTAGTTAAATTTAAAGCAATATGCTGACCAACAAGAACATTTCCAAACTCATCAGTTAATTTACCTGTTAAGTTTTGACCTGCACCATAAACTTCAGTGAAATTGTTAATTGTTAAAACTGTAGATAAGTTTACGGTTTTATTAGTATTGTTGTAGATTGTTAAATTAGAAGATCCAGTAGTGTTTATGTATACATATTGATTTGTCATGAATGTATTGTTTGTAATGTATGAACCTGTACTGTTACCCATTAAGATTACAGCTGCATTACCTGCAGGAATCATATCGTAAGTTGTTACATTACTTGCATCTCCACCAATAAGAGTCATTACGTTTCTGTTGATTACAGTATCATCAAGTGCATAACCTGAAACACCATATACAGCATCTCCTTTACCCTTAAGATTGTTGTAAGCTATTGTATCATTTTTACTATTTACTGCTTCGATTAAACGTACATCTACACCTTGACCAGTTACATTATTATAGGTTATTACATTATTAGATGAAGTATAACCCCATAATGGTTCTGTAGAAATACCATAAACGAATTTGTTGGATTTAAGGTTAATATTATTGTTACTTATTGTAGTGTCATTTGCACCGTAAGTGTAAACACCAGCAACATAATTACTATCTAAAGTACCAGTTATTGTGTTTCCATTTATAAGGATATTAGTATCTGCTGAACCAGTAGAACCTATATCTACACCATAATTGTAATCAGCAGTTCCTGATAATTTAACATTATTATTTGTAATATTAACATCGGTTAATCCATCATCAATTGCATAAACACCAATTAAATTAATTGAACCATATTGGTTTTTATCAGCATTACTATTAGCTGTAAGAGTTATATCATTAGCTTGTATAGTGTTAGATGAACTTTCAAGGTCTACACCATAAGTATTTACATTATTTATAGTGTTATCTGCAATATTATTTCCAGTAGAACCTTTAATTAATTTTATTGCTGCATTACCATGTTTAATTGCATCTCCATCAGTGTAATTTAATGCACTAATGTTTCCACCAGTAATTGCAATATTATTATTATTTATAGTACTGTTTGTTAAACCGTAACCAGAAATAGCATAGATACCTGCAGCATTACCAGTTAAAGTATTTTCAGTTATTGTGTAATTATTTAATTCAAATAATGAACCTATTAAATAAGCCATTGTAGTATTGGTAACTTTAACAGTGTTTTTATTAATTGTAACATTTGTTGGTATAATTGTTGAACCATAAACATTGTTTCCAGTTATACCATAAGCGGTTTTAGAGTTCATTAAATCAATATAATTACTTGCAATTTTAGAATTATCTAAACCTACAACGTACATACCATAAATTACATTTTTAGTATTTCCGTTACCATTTATTGTGTTACCTGAGATTGTGAAATTATTATATTCTCCAGTATTTGGATAGTTAATTCCTATATTAATACCGTAAACATAGGATGCTCCACTGTTATAGGTTATGGTGTTTCCAACAATGTTAGTATTATCTAAAGTGTTGTTTGCAACCATATTAATACAGTTTACCATATAGTAAGTGTAATTATCGCTTGTTGTGAGGTTTATGTTATTGTTTAAGATATCATTAGAAGATCCTAAAATATTCATACCATATGCATCTAATATATTTAAATTGTTTGCACTAATGGTGTTTCCTGTTGAATCAGCGATTAATGTAATTCCAGCATTACCATTAGGTATTACATCATTATTGGTAATGTTCATGTTTGCAATGTTTCCACCTAAAACAGTGATTTCATTGTTGTTTATTTTACTGTTGGTAAGTGCACTTCCTGCAATACCATAAATTCCATCACCGATACCACTTAGATTGTTACCTGTGATTGTCATTTCAGTATTTTTGAAAGTTTCGATTAGATAAACCATTTCACCTAAACCAATGACTTTATTTTTGCTTATTGTTATATTACCTGTTGTGTTTGTTAATCCCCAATTATTACTTGTAGCTATACCATAAACAAATTTGTTTGATGATAAAGCGAAGTAATTATCAGCGATTTCACTGTTTATTAATCCAGAAGAGTATATTCCTGCAACATAATTATTATCAATGTTTGCAGTTATATTGTTTCCTTTGATACTGTATCCTTTTATTGTAGCTGTACCATCAGTCCATGATGCTCCTATATCTATTGCATAAGTGTATGGATTGATACCGTTCATGTTAATAGTATTATATGTTATTATATTATTGTCTCCACCTACAGCCATGATAGCGTAACTGTTGTTTCCTCCAATTTCAATATTATTTTTGGTTATGGTATTGTTACTTGAGTAAACAGTAATACCACTAGTTGTGTTTGAAATTAAAGTTAAACCAGTGATAGTTGAACCATCACTGCCTGTAGAAAGAGTTATTGTTCCATTAGATAACACGCTTGTTGAATTCATGCTTGTTATGGTTAATGGAGTTGTAATAATAAAGTTTTTACCATTAATGTTACCAATATTTATTGTATCTCCGGAGCTTATTCCAGAAGTATTTTTAATATTTCCTGACTCATCAAAGTAAGTTGCATATGAGTCATTTGTAATATTATAACTTTTTGATGATGTTGCAGTTTGAACATTTGAAACTGCTTGTGCATTTGATACTGTAGTAACTGGGTTTGATGAAACATCTACTGCAGAGTTTGTATCTGTGATTGTAGTGTTTCCAGAGTCAGTTACAGTATTATTTATATCTGTAGCACTTACAGCACCAATAGTTAAAAATATTAATAATATTCCTAATATTAATGTAACTTTGGTTACTTTCATTTTATTTATCCACCAATTTTCTTTTTATAAAATATTTTGTTATAATTTATTTTTTAATTTATAGACCATTTTTTAATCTTTTATTTTTGGTTATATTAATTATATAATCTTTAATTGTTTGATTAAGGTTAATGGTTTATATTTATATGACCCAACAAATTTAAATTGATAAAATATTATTTATAAAATTAAATTTGAATTGAGCTAATATTAGATTTTATAAAAAGTAGTTAATAAAATTTACTTTAATAAAATAAATATAAATGGAAAAAATAAGATTAAAAATAAAAAAAAGAAAAAAAGGAAAAGATGAATTAGTAGTCATCATCATCATTTATATCCTCCCTATGATTTCTAGCTTTAGCATAACCAAAACCAAAAATAGCTAATAAAACTAATATTGAAGCGATAACCGCAACAGGCATAGAACCTTTAGCAGAACTAGAAGCAGAATGAGAGCTTACTTCATAAGTACTACCTTGATCACCACTACTACCAGAACTACCACTACTACTAGATTGAGAATTACTTTGACCGTTAGAACCAGAACTACCACTAGAACTAGAACTATCACTACTACTATGAGAACTATAATCCCCTACACTAGCAGAAGAACCAGCACTACTTGAACTATCACTTCCAGAAGATCCAGAAACAGAACTTGAAGAAGAACCAGAACTAGAACCTGATGAAGCACCAGAAGTAGTAGAAGTTCCTGAAGTAGTAGAACCAGAACTCGCTTGACTAGAAGTATAAACATTCTGACTAGTACCACTCATTTGCTGATATAATTGATTATACTTTTCTTTAGTTGTAGGATCCAAGGAGGACATTTGCATAACCATCTTATTAAATTCTAAATTTGCACAAGTATGGTGACAACATGCAAAACCATATTGAACTACAGATTGAACATAACAATCAACAAGTTTAGTTAAAGTTTTACTATCTGCTTTCCAGTACCCTTTACTACTAGAATAAATCATCCAAGCAGCACTTGTTTGGAATGAAGTAGCTTTATAATCTGCATTAGCAAGTTTACTTATACCTATAACATTATTAGCAAGTGCATCATACATTGAATTACTAAATAAGGATGATCCTCCAGTACCAGAACTTGAACCAGTACCACTTCCAGAACCAGAACTTGAACCGCCTCCAGATCCAGAATTAGATGAACCTCCAGCTACAGTTTCAAAACCGAAAATGTACTCATAACGTTTAGCATAAGCTTGCCAACCTGAAGGATTATCACCAAGAAGACTAGCTTGAACCTTAGGATTTAAAACAACACTTCTAACCTCAAATTCTAACTCTTGAGATAAAGTACGTGTAATAATATCATTCTTATTTCTAATATCTACAACAGAAGTGTCTGGTTTGTTACCTAAATATTTAGCAGCACCAACCATTCCCCCATACCAATCATAATAATCATCAGAATCAAGGAATCTCCATGAACTATCAATATTTTGAGTTATTATATCAACATTTTTAAGTAAATACTCATAATCACTACGCTTTTGAGTTACAACAACTTTACCATTTTCAACAGTCCAAGCATAAGAAACTCTAGAAAGATAAATATCTGCAAGTGTTCCTTTAACATCAGTAGTGTTTTGCCATTTATTAGTTTGAGGGATAAAATCACTCATACCAGTTCCTTCAAGAACATTACCCGGTAAACCAAATAAACGATCTAATGATGGATTTTCAGCATAATGCTTTTTAACCATATTAACACTAGCATTTTCGCCAGGAGTGCTGTTAAAGACAAGATATGTTGATTGAACAAGTAAACTAATCCAATTACTATTACTTGTAACCATACTAGCATAAACATCCACACGAGGTCTGTTTAATACAGTACCATTAGATAATGTTACAGTTAATTCATCTAAAGGAATTAATTCAATTCCAGTAACAGCACCAGTTGCACTCCATACAGGAGTAACACCTAATAAGTACATGAATTCTCCCATCATTATACCTTCAGTACGTAATAATTCAGTACCCCACATGATAACACCTAATAATTCAGGGAATGTTCCATGTTGCTCATAATAATTAACAAGTAATTTATTAACAATATCTTTTGCAGTTGCATAAGCCGCTTTACTTGGCATTTTTGTAGTATCAGTAGTGTAAATATTTTTACCTGTAGGTAAACTATCCCCATAAGTTGGATCAGCCATTAAACCTGGTTGAACATAACCTCCACTTAAAGCATTAAGTATTGCAGCCCATTCAGCATTATTAACTAAATTTCCAATTGTAGTATTAGCTAATACAAGATCTGCATAAAATTCTGAAGTATTAGTAATATTCCATATACTTGCAATACTTTCAACAGTCGCATTTCCAGTTACCAAGTAACTTACAACCTCTGTTAACCATGCTTGTACGGCATCAACTTCATGAGTATAATTAGTATTATGTAATACCTCGGAATAGGAATATTTCGCTAAATTTGGATAAAGCATATGTAAAATGTAATTGTTAATAGTTGTTCTTGAAGTAATAACTGTGATTACTTCTTGTGTTAAGTTATCACCAGTTAATCCTACACCTAATGTATGTAATCCTAAAGCAACAACATCATTACTTAAATCTTCTAATTGTTCATGTAAATCTTGAACCCAATTATCGAAAGTTTGATTTGCTGTTGGTTGAGTATAAGCTAACTCACTTGAAAGGTTAAGTATTAGTACTTGGTAATGTTCAGCTAATTCACTAGCATTATTTTTAATTGCAGTTTGATAATTAGTTATATAATTATCAAGAGTTGTTAAATTACCATATAATTCACTTATAACCATTGCAGGTGTCATATGACTTATTACAAGTGCAGCTAATCTTTCTTTAGCCACCATTGCTTCTCCAGGGTTACTTACAATATAAGGATATATTGTTGGTGTTCCACTTAATTCAAAAGTCCAATCATCAGCTTGAAGACCAATACTTCTACCTGGTAAGAACTCAATTGTACCGTGAGTACCCATATTAATTATTGCATCTGCCTTGAAATCATTCTTTAACCATTTATAAAATGACACATATTGTTGTGAAGGTGGTAAATATGAACTATGATAATCTTCTACATTTTCCCATCCACGACTAGGTTGGAAAGTAATAAAGACATTACCAAATAACATTCCTGGAATAACTATATAAGTACTATTATAAACCATCACATTACCTATACTAGATCCCCAATATTCAACAAGTTTATCTTGTAAAGTTTTATTTAAACTATTGAAGTATGTTAAATATTTACTATAATCAATTAATTGACCATTACTAGTTAAGTTATTATAATATTTTTCAACATATTGGTTTAATAACCCTTGAGCCCATATACCTTTGTTACCCATTTCACTAATTATTGTGTATAATGTTGTAACATTAGGAATATCTGATTCACTCATTCCAATATCATAACCTGCTCGGCTTAATTGTACTAAAAGGTCATGTACACTTGAAAATACATCTAAATATGATGCTCCAATTTCTCCTTTTCCTGGTGGGTAATCGTATAATACTACAGCTACTTTTTTATCTGTATTATTTTTTTCTTTAAGATTAACCCATCCTAAACTGGATTCTACAAGTTTATCTACACCACTTTGTATTACAATTTCTGTACCGTTTTCATTTAGGTAACTACAGAGTATTGCACCGTAGACTCCTTCAAAACTTGGTATTGTTACAGCATATGTCCATTCTGCTTGTGGACCGAATTGGCTTAAGTAACTGGTTTGACTTACTTCATTAAGTGCTCGGATAACATTTATGTTCATACTTGTATATTCACTGATTGCTCCACCTGTACTCATATTTTCATAATCCATACTCCAACTGTATAAACTGTTAACAAGACTTACTCCACGAGATGAAGCATTATATATTGTTGTTAAGACGGATGCTACAGAAGGGGATGTTGAACTTTGATAAAGGTTGAATACACTACGATTTTGTGCTTCATAAGTTTTTATCATTGCATCTATGAGGTTTCCTCCAGGATAGTAACTTACTATTATAACATATGGATTTGTTAAGTTTGGATAATTTGTTGAATACCATTTATCAAATGTTTTAAATAAGTTTAATGGATTAGAATTAATGTTTGTCCAATTAACATATTCATTTGTCATCCAATTAAGGCTTCCTTGACCATCACTATTATAACCTGGATTTGAATTTATCCATTGGTTTACAAGTTTTTGACTTGGTGCATTGGTTATTTTACCAATTCTTGTATGATATATACCTAATGTTGATGCTAAAAGTGGAGTTCTTGTTGAATCAAGTGTTGGGTTAACTTTGCTATCTCCTAAGAGATACTCAATATATCCAAGTAAATTTACCATATTAGCATTTAACACATCCATATCGGTTATATCATTTGCTTGGAAGTAAGATCCAATATATGTATTAGCTAATGTGTATGGAGTATTATTTTTTGCATTTGCTCCTAAGAAGTGGATTCCTGTACTATTTAAGAATGTTGAATTGTACACTCCGAATGTATATGCCACTTTGTAATTTTGGTTTGCTGGAGAGTTTACAAGTATACTTGTGTCAAATTGGTATGTTGAAGATGCATACATGTCTAATTGTATGTAATTTGCATAATCTAGCATCCAAACTTTATTTGATTCAAATGTTGGGAAAGTGTTTATGTAATAAACTCTTTTGGATAAGTTCATTAGTATATTTACTTTTTCACTGTGTGCTCCATAATAGACAAGTAAGCATATATCTGGTATGAAACGAACATCAACTACAGTATTATATGAGTCTACTGTGAAGTTGTATACAACCTGTTTGTAAGTTGAATAATCAGCATATGCAGTGTATTTACCATAATTTAAGTTAGTGGTTGTTATGATTCCTGTTGAATCTGTTATTCCTGAATAAACTAGTTTATGGTTTGAATTATAAATTTTGATTGTTGCATTGCTTACTAGGTAACCTGTTTCACTGTAGTTTCCTGTACTGTCGTTATGAACATCTAGTGCTCGTATTGTTGTTGTTGGGTTTGTTGTTGATAGTGATACATCATCGATTACTGGACTACTTAGTATTATTGATGATTGTGTGGTTTGATTAGATTGTATTAATGTTTGGTTTGTATCATTAATGTTGGAATCTGATGAAGTTATGGTGTCTGTGGTTATTGTGCTTATGTTTGTTGTATTTGTGGAACTTATTGTATTTGCTGTAAAATTATTACTAGCTGTTACTAGTCCCATACATAAGGTAATAACTGTTATTATTAGTAGCAAGGATAATACTTTATTGTATTTTTTCAATATTTCACCTCCTTGAAAGTCATTGTTTATATTAACTTTTTACTATAATAAATACTTATCCATAATAATTTAATTAAATTAAGCAAAATTGATAAAAAGGGATTGAGAAAAATCAAAAAAAGTAGAAAAAAAATAAAAAAATAAAAAAAGTTTAATAATACAAAGTACGAATCATACTCGTTACCATAATAAGTTTACCTGAACTAGGATCCTTATACACCTTACCCATTTCAGTATAACCTTGACCAGACTTATTACTAGTATCTGGAGTATCATTCAACTGTTGACCTTGATCAATTTGAGCAACCTTCTGCATAGCACTCATAGCACTCTGCTTTTGACTCTGACTCATCTGATCATTAAAAACAACATCTTGCATATTCCAACTCATCACCAAAAACACCAACAAACCAACTGCAATAACCAGCATAGCATCAACAATATTACCTACACCAGCCATCGGATCCTCTTCTGGAGTTTGACGACGATGTCTACGACTAGAATCACGAACCATAAGCTTATTCATCTCCATTACTAGGTTTTAAATGATTCAATTTATCAAGTATAACATCACTTAAAGCATCAAGATTAGATAAATATTCCTCATACCATCGACGACGAACCTTACTAACAAAATAAGTAATAGCTCCTGCACCAATACCTACAACTGTAGTATCAAAAGCAACAATAATAGCTTGAGATAAAGTATTAACATCACCAGTACCTAAAGCAGCTAAACCCGGACCCATAGGAATAAGAGTACCCATCAATCCGAGAGTAGGACCAATACGAGTAATAATATCTGTTTTCTCTAAACTTTTCTCAGTCTTATCTTCTTCATTTTCTAAATATTTACGTGCTAAAGCAATACGTGAATCTTGAGTTAAATCACTAGAAGATGCAATTTGATCTAAAACTCTTTTTTGAGATTTAGGAATCATAGCTTCTGAAATGATAGTTTTCATTTCATCAACAGATTCTGATTCAGAAATTTTGTAAATTAACTCCCTCATAACTTTCATAGGAACTTTTTTTCTTGTAGTATACTCAGAAAGAAGTCCTCCAAGAATTATGACTGAAGCAATTGCAAATAATAATAAAAATACAATAACTGGAATTTGTAGACTCTGTGAAATAACATCAAGTGCTGATGTTAAGAAACTACTTCCAGGAATACTTGTAACCATTAATTATCACCAAATATTAAACATTTTTTTTAAATTTTTTTTATTCTAACATACTGGATTTTTTTGAAAGGAATATGCCAACAGCTATTAATACTAATGCAAAAACTAAAAACATGAACAATGAAGGGAATGATTGAATATTTATACCTGAGAAATGTTTAGTTAATACTGCTGCAATGTTTGGAAGAACAATTGCTGATAGTAAAAAGTAAACTCCTAAGAATAATTCAAAATTACCTAATATTATTGGATATGGTTTACTTGTATGTTTAATAATAGTATTTGCACCATAATAAGCAACTAGAATTGTTGCAACTAATGCAACAGCAACATATTCACTTAAATAAAAGACTCCTATACTTACGGTTGGAGCTATTAATAATATTGTTGCAATTATTACACCAAAACAGCATGGACAAGGGGCAATTACTACCATACATGTCGCTGTAGTTGTGTTTTTATTATGAACTTTATATTCACGTATAGTTAATATTCCAGCTATAATCATTATTGCTGCCATTATTATGAAAAATCCAGAGTTATAAGTATAAATCATATTAGTTAATTGACTAGTATAATAAGATGCAATTTTGGATAATATTAATATTCCTGCACCGTAACCGATACAGATTGCTGCAAGATACTTTTTTGATAGATTAGCTAATCCTGATGCTAAACCTACTTTTATTCCGAATACTAATACAGCAGATAATATTCCAACTTGCATTAATATATTAAATACTTCCATAATAAATTCTCCATTATAATCAAATTAAATTGATTTATATACATTATAATTTAATTTACATCATATATAAATTTATATCAAAAACAAAAAAAGAATTAATAATCATCCTCTTTTCTCTTACCTCTCCAATAACCAAAAGCAACCAAAGCAACCAAAGCAACAATAGCTAAAATTGCAGGGATACTCATACCAGTTTTAGAGGAACTAGAACCTTGAGATTGTGAAACCTCATACACATCACCTTTACCATTAGAACTAACACTCGCAGCACTACTAGAACTACTAGATGACGAATCCTTAGAACCACTAGAATCCGTTGAAGAATCAGATGCATAATCACCAACAGAACTTGAACCAGAAGAAGAACTACCAGCAGAACTAGAACTTGAAGAAGAACCACTAGCTAACTTACCAGAAGCACCATTAACTAATTGCCCATTATTAACAGTACCAGACTGATTAGCACCACTAGAATTAGTAGGTTGAGTAGGATCAGTAGGATTAGTCGGATTATCATTAGAAGGATCAAAAACCTTCTTCTGAGTAGCCTGATACAATTGTTGCTTAAATTGTTGCAACATATCAGGGTTAATGTAATTAATCGCCCATTGCATCATAGCAATATTACCACAACTACAATCACAACAAGCAACACCATTATTAATCACAGCCTGAGCCCAAGTATTAGCAACACTTTGTAAAGTAGCTGAATCAGTCTTCCAATAACCATTATAAGCAGCAGTTAACATTGTACCAGTAGTAGAAATCAGGGAATAAGCATTATTACCAGTCTTCAACCAACTAGTCACACCTAAATTATATTGATCTTTAATATAAGTATTGTAAACTGAATCCCACATCCAATTATTTACTGTACTAGAACGTGTAACTGACCAACCAAGAAGATTAGTGACAAACTTATTAGAAATATATCTAGCTCCACTATAACCCTCATTCATCATACCTTGAATCCAAGAAGGATTAAGATATCTAGTAGTCAATTCATTATTTAAAACAGTTTCTAAAGATGCAATATAAGGATTATTACGATTACCATATTCTAACACATTCATAGTTGGTTCTTTTCCATTAACATGCTTAAGTGCCATTGATAATCCCCCCCAATAATCAAAGAAATCATCATTATCAAGAACACCATACTGATTAGTATTACGACTAACAATCATTTTATCAACATTACTTAAAGCCCTAGCAAATACCGTAGGATTAGATTCACCCCAATAATTCTTAGAGTACATATTACCCATTCTACCCAGATAAAATTTCGCTAAATCATCAGTATTATTCCAAGTCCAACTCATTTGAACAGATTTAGAAATACCAGCACCATAATCCCCATTAGGTGGTGCGAAAATACGAGTAATAGCACATTCACCAGCATAAGATGTATTATAACCTAAACCTTTATAATAAAGGAAATCTTCAACCCAATGTTTAGCAACATAATTATCATCCAAAGACTCAGGACCAATACCATAATAATTAATACCATCCATGATTTGATCTAAAGCGATTTTCATCTGAGAACCATATTTACTATTCATCAAAGTTTTATTACTAATAATAGTCTTATAAGAACGGGCTAAAGCAACTCTAAATGCATTATCCATAAGAGAAGCTTGGGTACTGTATAAATCCCGGAATAAACCACTAGTGATTATTGTAACATCAATTCTTTTCTTATCCCAACCATCAGGACGAACAAGATCAGATAAAGAAACATACTCGGGCATAATCTGAGTTTTCATTCCAGAATCTCCTTCAGTATTAATACCTGCACTTGGTGAAGTAGTGTAAACTGGTTTCATACCTAGTAAATATAAAACAACTGATACAAGAGCACCATCATCTCTAGCAGTTTCAACACACCAAATACCCATAACAACTTTCTCAACATTATCAGTTAAAGTAGATAATGTAAGTAAAGCTAAAACTTTACCATATGCATAAGCTTCAGGTGTTGGTAATTCTCTTGATTGATCTTGATAGAAATTTTTACCTGTTAAATAAGTGTAAATATCTAATGCATCTCCACCAACACCAATAGGAACATATGTACCATTTAAGGCTAGTACCCAATTATTAACCTCATTTGTTACACTAGCTTGTATATAATTAATATACAATTTACCATATTCTAAAGTTGCAAGTAAACTTGTACTATTAGAACCTAAAGCTCCTTCAACCTCTTGAGGTGTCCAGTAAATTAAGGATATTATAACCACTGCTGATCTATTTAGAACAATATCACGTTCTAAGGCATTTAAGTCCTTAAAATTCTTTGAATATAAATATTGACTTATTTCATTATACAATGTTGTGGTAGTTCCATTATATGTAAACTCATAACCTAATGCAGCTGCAACTGTACGTCCAATATCATAATCTGTCCAATTCTGACCTATTGCATGTAAACCTAATGGGTATAAAGTCATTTGAACATTATACAAGTAAGTGTTTAAAGCTGAAATTAAATCATTATCAGATACACTACTTAAATTAATTGTACTGTTAAATCCCATACCAGTTGCAAGGTGGTTTAAACTAATAATTGTTCTAATCTCATTCATTAAGTTTACTTTCATATTCATATCTGTAGTGTTTTCATATTGATAACTTAAGTTAGCTAAAACTGTATAATTTCCATACAATTGAGTATGAGATAATGGTGAGGTTAAATGATCAATCATTACAGCATAACCTCTTCTTTTTGCTTGGATAGCTTCAGCAAGACCATCACTAGTATAGAAGTATATTTGTGGAACATAACCTGTACAGATAGTTCCAAAATCTGTTGTTGATAAAAGTATTTCTTTACCCGGTAAAAATTCATGAGTTCCATGTCTTCCAACAAATGTCATTGCTGAAGGATAATTAGTTTGGAAATAATAATAAGCTGCTAAATACTGGTGAGTTGGAGCAACAGCTGTACTATGATAAAGTATATTTGAATCAGACTCCCATCCTCTTTGAGGTTCTGGAGCTATGAATATATTACCAAACTTCAATCCAGGAATAACAAAATATTGTGTACCATTCCGGGTTACTGTCATTATATTACCTGGTGCAGCACCCCAACCATTTAATCCTGAAACATTTAAAGCAGCCCATTCAGCTTTAAGTTGTAAAAATACATTATAATCTGACTCATTTCCAGTTTGTAGGTAAGTTTTTAAGGCACTTACAATCTCATTAAGTAATGGAGTTGCTTCTGCACTTCTATTATCTGGTAATAGTGAGACTATTTGATTATACCAGTCTGTAATTCTTTCTTCCATTGGTGCTGTGTAATTTATTGCTATTGATTCTCGTGCTAATTCTCCAATGTATGCTACTGGTCCTTCTACAATTTGGACTTTACTTATATTTTCAAGATTATTGAACCATTGCATATAGTCAGATACTGGTAATAATACTACATTTGATCTGTTTGCTAATTTTTCAAGTTCTCCTGGAGCCCAGTTAGCTACATTTATTCCACATTTTATCATCATATCTTCAAGTTCACTAACATTTGCTGGTAAATTTTCCCCTACATCAAATCCTTGTGCTTTTAACTCATATAACATGTTATAGATACTTGTTATAGTGTCTAGGTAACTTGATCCTATGTTTTGTTTTCCTGGTGGGTAATTATAATAGATTATTGATATTCGTTTATCTGAATTATTTGTGTATTGTAAATCTATCCATGAGTCTGTTCTTTCGGTTAGGTAGTTAATATTTTTCATGTATGGAACATAACCTGTTAATATTGCTCCTGTGTAATTTGAGATAGTGTTTGATACTCCCCCTATGAATGTTGCATCGATTATTCCTTGTGCTTCTGCGATTGCAACATGCCACCATTTGTCACTTCTATTTCCAGGTAATCCTGTTGTGCTTAATTCCCACTCTTCATTTGAAACATAATCTGAGTGTACTGCTCTGAAAACTTGCACTCCTAAATCTTCGAAGAAACTTGTTGCATTTGAAAAGTTTTGTCCCCCTATACCATATGCAGGCATTGATATTATAGAATCTACGTAAATATTATATTTTGAAGAATTAGCTAAAAATGCTGCAGTATTTGGTGCTGAGGTGAAAGAATTAACCATTACTGTTAATTGTTCTGAACTTCCTCCTGCAGCAACTACTGGTATTACATTGTAACCTTTTGCTTCAAATGCTTGTATTAATGCATAGTATGTTGCTAATTGTTGGTTAGAAACATACATTGTACTTTCAAGTATTCCAATTGTTCTGTTTCTGGAGCTGTTGAAGTATTGTGCTGCATATTCTTCTAAGGTACTGAAGTATTTTTCACGATAAATTCCATATTCATAAACACCATTATTATTTGGTTCGGAGTAATTTGTTTTGTATCCTGCAAGGTTTGCTGCCCATAAGATTTGATTCATTAAATTATCTTTATCATTCAAATCTTTGTAGAGTACTGCTTTGTTAAAGTATGAATTGAAATTTTTCCCTTCACCTGTTGTTATATAATTGTAGACATCACTATATTTTAATCCTCTTAATGTGTTTGCAAAGTATGAGGATAATTTACTGTCTGTGTAATATGTGGTGTTTAAGAATATTTTTTGATAGTTTATTGTATTGTACCTCATTAAGTTGATTGATGTGCCTGATGATGTGGTAGGTGGTTCTAATACTAAAAATAGTTTTTTATTGGATAATGTTGGGTTTTTTCCTAAAAGGCTTGTTAGAACTGCATCAACGTCTGTACTTACCCATTCATCTATGAATATATCTGAATTGTATATTAGTGTATATAATTCTGTTTGATTCATTTCTTTTATTTGATTACCGTTTCTAACAATAATAGTAATGTTCGTATAGTTTCCTGAGTCGACTATTGATCTTGCAGCCATATCCAAGATATTTGTTCCAGGGTTGTCACTTACTAAAAATATTGTTAAGTTAGACTTTATTTCTGTATTGTTTGTAATAATTTTTTCTTCATTTGAAATGGATTTTATTGTTTGATTTTTTATAGTATTATTTTGATTTTGTGTTTGTGTTGTTTGGTTTATATTGTTTGTTACTGTATCATTTATTGTTGTTTGTGAGTTCCTATAATTTGATATTTTGACATTAGTTTGTGAATTATTAATAATTGTGATTTGTGTGCTTAGTAAAGTGTCATTGGTTATATTATTGGATGTATTTGTTAAGTTGTTTGTTGTTGTATTATCTGGTTGTGCGAATACATTTATAGGCATTAAACAAATTATTGTAATTAATAAAACTAAAATGATTATGTTGTTTTTTATTTTAATGTTTTAACCTCCAATTTGATTGTTTTAACTTTTTTTTAATTTGTTAATGTGTATAAGAAGGAATCTTATGTTATTACTTTTTATAATAAATATAAGTAAATTAATATTAATAAATATAACGATTAAAGTATTACTAAATTGGATAAAAAAGAACAAAAAGTAATAATTCAACAAAAAAGTAATACAAACTAAGTAAAAAAACAAGAAAAAGTAATAAATAATCAAAAAATAATGAGAAAAAAATTTAAAAAAAAGAATTAATGGAAAAAAATTAATTTCCCAGTAATCCTTCTAAAAAAAAATATTTTAAAAACCCAATTAAGCTTTAGTTACAATCATTGTAGCTATTCCACTGCTAAATGGTTTAAGACTACCTGTACCACTAAAAGTAGCACTAGTAGTATAATCACCAACACCAAGTTCAATCATTTGTTGGAATTCCCCATTAGAATCAGTAGTAACCCAATAAACCTTACTAGCACCAGAACTTAAACGAGTTAAATTTAAAGCAATATGTTGACCCACAATTGGAGTACCATTAGAGTAAGTTAACATACCAGTTAAATTATTAGGATGTCCATAAACACCATTATAATTATTAACAGTTAAAACTGTACTTGTACGATTATCACTAGCATTTGTTACAACAACACTTGCAGTAACATCTTTACTTGCAGTGTAAGTTACATTTTTAATTGTTGCTCCAGAATAAGATGCAGTTGCAGTGTAAGTACCAATCCAAAGGTTAATTTGTAATTGGAATTCCCCATTAGTATCAGTAGTTACCCAATAAACTTTACTTAAACCATTACGAGGATTAGTTAAATTTAAAGCAACATGCTGCCCAACAAGAACATTTCCAAACTCATCAGTTAATTTACCAGTTAAGTTTTGAGCTGCACCATAAGCTTCAGTGAAATTGTTAATAGTTAAAACAGTAGAAAAATTATTAGCAGTCTTATTTACAACAAGTATTTGTTGAGTAGCTAAAATAGTAGAACCTGTAGCATTAAATACTGCAACATTAATAGATCCCATTGCACTAGTTACATCAGCAGTATATACTCCAACAGAACTAGAACTTCCATTAAATACATTGTTAAATGTTTCATTGTTGAATATTAATTGTGCTCTACCTGCAACATCATTAGCTGCGAAAACATACCAAGTAGCTTTATTAACCATACCAGCTACATTGAATGTACTTATAGAACTTGTTTCGCGTGGAAGAGTATTATAACTTGTGGATAATAAATCAGCACCTTCATTAATATAAACTGTTTTAATATCTTTACTTCCAGTGGTATTGTAAATTAATACAAGTGTACTTGGATAAACAGCTGTGAGATTTGATATTTTATTTAAGACTAAAGTATTATCTCCAGAGTTGATTAAGCTTGTTGCATTATAAACGATTACACCATAACCTAATGTTCCATAAGTTCCTAAATTACTTGCATATTTATAGTATGCAATTGGAGTTACAGTTACATTGTTAAATGTTGAGTTCCAAACAGGATATGCATTATTAGTAGTTTTATCCCAATTATAACTTACATATATTAATGCTTCTACAATTTTAGAGTTAGTTAAATTAATATTCCAAACATCACTACGGGTTGTTTTACCTGCAGCCATATATGTTGAACTGTTTTGATTGTATATGGATACATCACCATTAATATCATATACTCTTGTTGTAGTCATGTTACTTGCAGGGTATTCATAATTTTTACCTAAATATCCATTGTATAATAATGGGTAAGAATTATTTGTAGTGTTTAATGTTTGATTGTCTTTAAGTAAAACTATAGTGTAATTTACATTTGAATTATTAACTTTTTCAGTTGTGTTAACTGTAATATCGCGGATTGTAGGGTCTGTTATTGTTACAATTTTTGATTGACTATTATTGATTGCTACAGTTTTTGTTGCAACTAATTTTCCATCAGCAAATAATTGTACATCTACATAGTTAACTGTATTATTACCATTAGTTATGTTTACTTTGAAAGTGTTGTTTACTCCAGCATAAACTGCTCCCTCACCACTTGCATATTCTGGTTTAAATGTTGCACTAATATTATAATCTCCATATTGTGAGACTGTTAATAAAGATAAAATGTTTTTAAATGATACTTTTCCAGAATATGAACTTGTAGCACCAGTATAACTTAATATTGTATTTTGTCCTTTGTTTAAATCACTTGTTACATTCCATATATTCTTAGCATAGTAACTTCCTGTGGTTGTTGTTGGATCAGATAGTATATTGCCATTTAATTCATATTTTGCCACACCTGAAGATAAGCTGATATCTGTTAATGTTGCACTGTCAATATCACCTGTTATTCCTGAAGTTGCAAATGTAGTGTTAGTTGTTTCATTGGACCATTGTTGACCTGAATTAATCCAGTAATTTATAATATCATTATCTCCATCATTATATACTATTATAACTGTTATTGCTTTTATTCTTCCATCAAAAGCTAAGTTATCAATATTTGATGTTGTTACACCTAAACTAAAGGTATCTCCAGGTTGAAGAGTGATTACTTGGTCTGTGATGTTATAAGTCATTTCATAATCACTATAAACTTTTGTGGTGTGATTATTTATTACATATACTTGTCCATCAGCTGATCCTTGTGTTGATGTTAAATTTTCAGTTGCAATTGTTTTATAACCATTTCCTGTATTTAAACTTACGTTAGCTAAAGCTCCATAAGTTGGTTGTGCAGATCCTGAATAAACATTCACTATTGCTTGTGCTGATGTGATGTTTTTAGCTGTTGTAGGAATTGTGTAACTTACATTACCAGTTGTATTCCATGGGTTAGATGATGCTACATCTACCCCTCCTGAAACTGTTCCTGAGCTTGTTGTGTTCATATCAGCTGCAAATGCTGCATTCATGGATAGTGCAATTAAGGTTATAGTTATTAATAAAATTAGTATACTATATTTAGATTTCATTAATTTATAATCTCCTTAATTTATTTTTTAATTTAAACCCTTAAATTATGTTTTTTAATATAGAAGTAAATATTTTTTAAATTATTAAAAATTATGTTTTTGAAGAAATATTTTTTTATTGAATGTTTTTTTATAAAACCTCCTTATACTTTTATATTTATATTTTAATAAACTACATAATAAGTTTTACTGAATAAGTATTACTAAATTATTAAAAACTCCTCAAAAGTATTATCTAAATTAAAAACAACAACCCAAAAAATAATCAAAAAATTAAACATGAAAAAAACTTGAAAACAAAACAAAACCAACAAAAATTAATATTACAGGAAATACTCATACCAATTTTAAAGGAATTAAAACCTTATGAATATGAAACTTCAAACCCCCCACAGTTACTATCCCAATTAACACTTGTAAAACTAATAATATTAAATTATGAATAAATTTATTTTTTTTTACTAATTTTTTGATAAAATAATTATAATAATATTTACTAATAAAGTATTACTAAAAAGATAAAAAAAACAAAAAAAGAATTGAATATTAAAAAAAAAGTAAATAAATGACACTAAAAAAAAATCACTCCTAAAAATTAAATAAGAAGCTTTTTTTCTGTGAAAAAAAAATTTTCACTCTGCAAAGTAAAAACATAGCAGCTTATTTTTTAAATTCACTATTTAATTTTTATTTTGGAAGATGTTTAATTTTCCAATATTTAACCAATTAAAACACATATAGGTAAAAAATTTTTCGTTTTAACTATTTTTGTTATTTTTTTAATTAGATTTTAGGATTAAAAAAAATAAACTAATCCAAAAAATTATTTTTCTAGTGTATCTTTTAGTAAATCAAATACGAAGCTTTCTATCTATGGGAAATTTATTGTGTATTTCACATATTCTGTACTTGCCCCAATTTATAAGTGACAGCTTATTTTTTAAATTCATATCCAACTTACTTATAAAAATATAACTTGATAAAACTATATATATCTTTCTATTTTTTAGGCTTTGTAGAAACCCT
>JAEVYT010000048.1 GCA_023392615.1 Bacillota bacterium
ATCATACTCTTGATGGAGAAACACCGGCATTATTCGATGTTTCTTTTCATGTAAATGAAGGCGAATTTGTAGCAATCGTCGGCCCAAGCGGCTGCGGCAAATCTACCCTTCTCTCCTTGATAGCCGGTTTACTCTCACCCAGCAGTGGTTCGATATATATCAATGGAAGCGACTTAAAGTCCTCCGGAAAAAACATTGGTTATATGTTACAAAAGGATCAATTACTTGATTGGAGAGATACCTTGAAAAATGTTACATTAGGGTTAGAAATACAGCATAAGCTATCTGATAACAGTTATGTTCAAATAAATAAATTCTTGAATACTTATGGATTAATTACATTCAAAAATTCCTTTCCTTCCGGTTTGTCGGGTGGTATGAGACAAAGGGCTGCACTCATTCGTACTTTACTCTTAGAACCGGATATCTTATTATTAGATGAACCATTTTCTGCACTTGATTTTCAAACACGTCTGGAAGTTTCCGATGACATCTGGGGAATCATCCGAAAAGAAAAGAAAACTGCAATTTTAATTACACATGATATCTCCGAAGCAATCAGCATGGCGGATCGCGTAATAATATTATCCGCACGTCCCGGAGCAGTAAAACAGATAAAGGATATCAATCTTTCCATCGAGAACCGTACTCCCTTTGCAGCACGAAGCGCACCCGAGTTTAACGAGTATTTCAATGAAATATGGAAGGAGTTAACGAATCATGACCAGAAAGAGCAAACGGGTTGAAGCGAATGAAATTCGAGTCTCCGCTGCCCAAGAGGCTTATGTATATAAGCTAAAAAGACAGCGCATGCGGATACGTTTCTACCAGTTTATTATTCTGATCGGCTTTCTTTTGACTTGGGAAATCACAGCACGCTTAGGAATCATCAATTCCTTTGTATTCTCCAGCCCTTCCAGAGTATGCATCGCAATCTATGAGATGGCTCTCACCGGCAAGCTCTTTTACCATGTAGGAATCACTTTACTGGAGACCTTCATAAGCTTCACCCTGGTCAATGTCTTTGGAATATTATTCGCTGTAATCTTATGGTGGAACCATAGTGTATCCCAAGTACTAGAACCTTACTTAATCGTGCTTAATTCACTTCCGAAATCAGCACTAGCCCCCATATTCATCGTATGGTTAGGAAATAATATGAAAACCATCATCGTCGCGGCAATTTCGGTGGCCGTATTCGGAACGATCATAAATCTATATTCTGATTTTAAGCACGTTGAAGAAGATAAGATTAAACTGATTTATACCCTTGGTGGCAAGAAAAAAGATGTGTTGACTAAGGTTGTTCTCCCCTCCAACCTACCCTCCATCATCAGTCAGATGAAAGTAAACATCGGCCTATCCCTTGTCGGCGTTATTATCGGAGAATTTCTTGCTGCAAAGGCAGGCTTAGGCTATCTGATTATCTACGGCAGCCAGGTTTTCAAACTTGACTGGGTGGTTATGTCAATCGTTATTCTGTGTATTGTTGCCACCGGGTTATATAAATTACTTACTTATTTCGAAAAGAAGGTATCAAAATAATTCACAGTGAGTCACAATTTAAAGTATTTGTTGTTCTTTTAACATGAAATTACTTTTTATGTGTGAAGATACTCAACAATCAATATTAATCATTATTGCCCTTATATATCGTTTTCTTTACAGAAATGATATTACCGGATTTATTCTCCGTTCATATACTACAAGGAGTAATTCCTTTTGTTAAATACCTATAGAAAAAAGCGTGTGATTATTATACCGGGGATCTGTTCTTTCGGAAAATAATAATCATACGCTTAATTTGTGCAGTTCTAAATGCACATGCACATAATACTTTATTTTATTCAAGCACTGCTCCAGTACTTCCTGAGGTTACAAGCTTAGCATATCGCTTTAGATATCCCTTGACTGTAATCTCTCTTGGCTGCCACTTACTTCTTCGTTGCTGAAGTACTTCTTCTGAAATATTTACATTAATTGAATGACCAAGTATATCTATTTCAACCATATCTCCTTCTTCAATCAATGCAATATTTCCACCTACCGCAGCCTCAGGCGATACATGACCAATCGCAGCACCTCTGGTTGCTCCGGAAAAACGCCCGTCAGTTATCAGTGCTACACTATCACCTAATCCGCTGCCCATAATCGCTGAGGTGGGATTTAGCATCTCACGCATACCGGGTCCTCCTTTTGGCCCTTCATAACGTATAATGATTACATCACCCTTGTTAATCTGTCCTCCATAGATTGCGGTAATTGCCTGTTCTTCACTATCGTAAACTCTGGCAGGTCCTGTATGCTTCATCATCTTCTCATCGACTGCGGATCGTTTTACCACGCAGCCATCTGGCGCCAAATTTCCCTTTAATACAGCAATACCGCCATAGCTACTATATGGATCTTCTACCGTACGTATAATCTCCGTATTTAATACTTCTTGACCTTCTATGTTTTCTCCAACTGTTTTTCCTGTGCACGTAATTAGATTCGTATGTAACAATTCTAATTTATTGATTTCATTCATTACAGCCATGATGCCTCCGGCCTCATTCAGATCCTCAATATAATGGTTTCCTGCTGGGGCTAGGTGGCATAAATTCGGGGTCTTATCCGAGATATCATTCGCCATATCGAGATTGATCTCAATCTCACATTCATGAGCAATAGCAGGAAGATGTAACATACTATTCGTACTGCAACCCAAGGCCATATCAATTGTAAGCGCATTATGAAATGCCTCTTTCGTCATAATATCTCTTGGCTTAATATCCTTCTCCACTAGCTCCATTATCTGCATTCCGGCTTCCTTAGCAAGACGTAATCTCGCGGAATATACAGCTGGTATTGTTCCGTTCCCAGGCAATCCCATACCCAATACTTCCGTTAAACAGTTCATACTATTTGCCGTGAACATGCCGGAACAAGAACCACAGGTTGGACATGCCTTATTCTCGAATTCACAAAGTTGTTCCTCGCTTAGCTTTCCTGTTTTAAATTCACTCACTGCCTCTGATACATTTGAATAACTGATTCTGCTTTGGTTCCATCTTCC
The DNA here is from genome assembly GCA_023392615.1 of Bacillota bacterium. GTDB lineage: Bacteria > Bacillota > Clostridia > Lachnospirales > Lachnospiraceae > Mobilitalea. The sequence continues at coordinate 3,059 of JAEVYT010000048.1, forward strand.
AGCAAGCATCGGTCCTCCACTGACAAAGATCGAGGGAACATTTAATCTTGCGGCTGCCATCAATAATCCCGGTACATTCTTATCACAATTTGGCACCATAACAAGGCCGTCAAATGGATGTGCCGTTGCCATCGCTTCGGTGGAATCCGCAATTAACTCTCTGGTTACCAAAGAGTACTTCATCCCTTGATGACCCATCGCAATTCCGTCACAAACTGCTATCGCCGGAAATACGATCGGAACACCGCCCGCCATGGATACTCCCTGCTTTACTGCTTCCACAATTTTATCAAGGTTCATATGTCCCGGAACAATTTCATTCTGTGAGCTAACAATTCCGATTAAAGGCTTTGTTAATTCTTTATCGGTCAAACCTAATGCGTGTAATAAAGATCTTTGTGGTGCTGCATTTACACCTTTCGTTATAATATCACTTCTCATAATTACGACTCCCTTCTATATCAACTTTCCTTAACTTGGTTCCTACTTATGTTCTTCGCTTGATTCTTTGCTTGGTTCTTTAACTTAGATCTTTTCTTGTTTTTTTTCTTGGTACTATCTTTTCTTGGTTCTATCTTTTATTCCTTCGTTATAATTTTAATACTGCTTGTTATCTTCATTGTATTATATCTTCCTGGTTGTATTATATCCAACTCGTTGTATTACAATATACATTATTTGTTGTACGATGTCAATACCGTTGTATTATGTATATGTAATATCATATGGGCATTCCTTCAAAATAGTTCCTCAATAAAACAAAGAGTGCGTAGCTTAACATCTACACACTCTATCCCAATTACTTTATTTTCATTATTAAATAATGTTCTTACATAATTATGAGTTATTATTGTCGATTTTTTCTCTCACTCGCTTACTAACCTTAATTTCAAAGAATTAATCTTAAACCTAGGTTTACTTTCTTTCGCAAATATTGCGATTGTAACACGAAATTGGATATATTGATAGGGCTCATAAAAACCAAATTCCGGATTTGTATTGTTTTCGTCCGTTTGGTACCATTCACTCCAGTCAGAACCATTCTTGCAACCTCTTGCTTCAATTATTAAACTGTCTTCGCTACTGATTTCTTTTGTAACAATATTAATCTTCGCACTTTGTATGTTCTGTTTGGCTTCGATGGAATCTGAAACATATATTCCAAAATACCTAGCTCCATCATATACCATTGGAACCCCACCTTCTTTATCAAAGGTAAAGTAACCATTCTTTTGCTTTGAGATATTACAACAATCATTATTTATATTCATTTTGGAAGTATCGACATCGAATATGGGAATTGGCGTTGGAGTCGCTGTAGGTGTTGGTGTCGCTGTAGGTGTTGGAGTTGCTATAGTCTGACTACCGGTTATTAATTGATCTGCTAGCTTTTTATCTTCCTCTTTCATCTTCTGCCCACAGGATATAAAACTAGCTGCAAGTAATAAAAACATTATAACTGTTATTCTTTTTTTCATACAGCCCCTCTCGTTTCTCTTGTTTTATCTATTTCACCTCAATTGTAAATTTTTCTCAAATCACTAATATCTCCTACAAAACCGTATCTCCTATCAGTAATATGACTCTATAATTCCAGATCCTATAATTCGAGATCCTTAATTGCGTGTAATATATGAATCTTCATCGCATGTTTGGCACCTTCGGCATTTCTGGATTCCATAAATTCCATAATCATCTTATGATCCTGGACCGTCGCTTCCACTGCCTTCTCTTTTCTCTTCGATAGGATTACCCCCTGATCAATCGCCTTATATATGACCGGCATCAGCTTATCCATGAATTCATTATGAGTCGCTTTTGCAATCGCCTTATGAAATGCTCTCTCTGTATTGGTTCGATTTTCTTTCTTGGCGATATTAAGTTCAATTCTTTTACCCAGTTCAATAATATGTCTTATCTCTTCATCCCCGGCTCTCATCGTAGCCAGATAAACCGCTTCCGGTTCAAAAATCAACCGCATCTCATATAAATCCTTGAGATTTACCTTACTACCTGCTAATGTCTCAAACTCGCCGTTGTCATCAATCATCATGTCAGATTTTACAAAGGTACCTTTTCCTCTATCAATTTCAAGAACCCCTCTAGTAACCAGAATTCGAATTGCTTCCCTTAAGGTTGTCCTGCTCACATTCAGTTCCGCGGACAGATCATTTTCATTCGGGATTTTATCCCCCGGACAAAATCTCTTCTCTATCGTAATCATAGACAGCAAAGTATCCGCTATACTCTCTGACAATCTCTTCTTTTCCATACATCAGCCTCATTCATATACTATTTATTTCCTTTTATTATATCGCAATATAAACTGCTTGGCTATAACAAACGATAACAAATGACTTGAAGTTCATACCCCTAATCTGATATATTATAGTTATATATTTCCAAAACAAGCAGTTAATGTATTTTATATGAAAAGGAGGTCTTAATGAAAAAAGTTTGGATAGGCAAAAAGCGTTATATACTTATAGGTACACTCCTTGGTTTAGCAATCATATTCATCATCTACATATTATTCTCCGGCTATGTTCCTGCTGTAAAAGCATCTAATCTCATGACAGGAATAAAATCAAATAATGTAACGATATAAAAACCGGATGCCACCTTCGTTAAGAGTGTTGATAACTTCTCCCTACGGCTTTTCAATGCCAGCAAATCCACTGATGGGAACACTTTGATTTCCCCTGTATCCGTAATAATCGCATTATCAATGGTCGAAAATGGCGCTGATAAAGAGACCCTATCACAGATGAGCCAGGCTTTGGGCGGCGATATCCCTCTATCAGATTGGAATCAGTATATTCATTCCTACCTGTCGGATTTACCCAATAGTAAAAAAAGCGAATTAAACATCTCTAATTCCATATGGTATCGTGATGGTGATGATCTAAAAATCAAAGAATCATTTCTGCAAACGAATGCTGATTACTATAAGGCCTCTATCTACCAAGCTGCATTTGACAATCGAACAAAAAATGATATTAATCACTGGGTGAAAACAAATACTCATGGTTTAATCGATCGTGTTATCGATAGAATTGGTGCAAATGAAATCATGTATCTGGTTAATACCATATTCTTTGATGCCCGTTGGGATACAGTATATCAAAAAAAGATTGTCTCTGATATGATGTTTCACAATGAAGATGGCTCCACCTCTACCGTACGTGGGATGACCTCCGGAGAAAGTATCTATATCAGTGATGATAAGGCCACCGGTTTCATGAAACCCTATTATGGGGATCACTATCGTTTTGTCGCCGTACTACCACATGAAGGAATAAACTTAAATGACTATATGAAAGATCTCTCCGGGGAGACGTTCTATAATCTGCTGAATCAGTCGCAGTCGGAAGTTGTAGAAACAACTATACCAAAGTTAAAATATAATTATGCAATTAATCTAAATCAACCCCTGCAGAGTCTCGGTATTAAGGATGCATTTTCGACCAATCAGGCTGATTTTTCAAAAATGGGTGAATCAAGCCATGGTAATATTTATATCAGTGAAGCAATTCATAAAGCTTGTATATCGATTGATGAACTCGGGACGAAAGCAGGCGCCGTAACAGTTGTGGGCGAAAAGACAAGTTCTGCACCAATGGATAAAAGCATCATCCTAAATCGTCCTTTCCTATTTGCTATCATAGATACTAAGACTAGCCTTCCACTATTTATGGGAACAGTAACCAACCTTAACTAATCCATGCAACCACAATGCAATCATAATCTTCTATTGCGAAAACAGGCTGTGTCGGGTAAAATTAATAGTATTAATGATTAGGAGGATTTTTGAAATGAAAGACTTTGTAATTACAACTGATTCAAACTGTGACCTGCTAGAAAGTTATATACAGGAAAAGCAAATTCATATTATCCCCCACTACTATGATATTGAAGGTGTAACCTATGGAGATGAAGTCATTCTCACCCCCAAGGAATTCTATGATAAGATGAGATCCGGACTAATGCCTACCACTATGGCAAGTAATCCAGACTACATACTCAGAACTTTTCAATCCTATGTGGATAAAGGCTTGGACATCCTACACATCAGTTTTACTTCTGAATTAAGTAGCGGCTGCAGCAATGTTACCAGCGGTGCAAAAGAAATCTGCGAAGAGAATCCGGATGCAAAAATCACGGTAATCGATACCCTGAATGCCTCCCTGGGTGAAGGCATGTTTATCATGAAGGCGGTAGAGATGAAAGAGGCAGGCAAATCTCTTGATGAAATCGTTGAATACTTAGAAACGATTAAGCAGGAATTTTGTGTACGCTTCATTGTAGATGATCTCGGACATCTTCAAAGAGGCGGGCGAATCTCTAAAACCTCAGCTTTCTTCGGTTCCCTGATTGGTGTAAAACCTGTCCTCTATATTAATTCCGAGGGTCAGCTCGTTCCATTAACAACAGCAAGAGGACGCAAGAAATCCTTATCCTTAATCTGTAATGATATGATGGAAAGCATGGGCAAGTATCTTGATAGTGACGATCCTATCTGTATCGTTCATGGTGATTCCCTTGAAGATGCAAAATACCTCGAAGGACTGATCCTTGAAAAACTTCCCAACAAGAAAATAATCATCAACTACATTACCCCAAGCATCGGTGCCCACTCCGGTCCCGGAGCAATCGGACTATGCTTTATGGGCGAAAAGAGATAGCGAAAGAGATTAAGGGGATGTTGCAAAATAAATTATGTCTTACTAATAATTTATTTTGCAACATCCCCTATTTTAACGCATTGAAATCATCCTATAATCAATGTTGAAGTTTTTCAAATTGTTCTTGAAATTTAGCTATCTTTATAATAGAATAGTTGAGTAGCCATTCAAAACTTAATATTTTATATTTATGCTTCCCTAGCTCAGTTGGTAGAGCAACGCATTCGTAATGCGTAGGTCGTGGGTTCGAGTCCCATGGGGAGCTGTTTTTTATGCCTTGATTTATTTACCAACTACCGCCTTCCGTGAAACAAAAGCCTTGCCGGTATGATCAATCACTTCGCCGCTAACCTCGCCATAAACCTCCAGCTCTCCGTTGTTGATTATACTCCCATTTACGCAGCCAAATACATAGGCTTTGCTGCCTTCGTCAACGATAAGATCTTTCGTTATCGTTCCGTAAAGCTGCATAACCGCGCTACTTTTTACTGTAACATTACCTGTTATTGTAGCGTTGATGTTAGTTTCCTCTTCTATTATTAAATCTTCTTCCATATTATCTTCTAGAATCACGTTATCAGCTCCTTTCATACATACCAAATAGTACCACCTTTTTAGAGCTTTTTCAAGAGTAAGGCCTCAAAAAAAGAATGTATGTTCTGTGATTTCACTAAAACAAAGATTATAAAATAATAATTGGCTCTGTCACAACATATTGTTGATGACAAAATAATTTAATGTTAGTTAATAAAAATCAAATAATTCTTTATCCACATGTTTCCTTTTTTATTACTCAATTTATAGTTTATTTGCTTCCCAATGAGCCTGGGCTTTTAACCCATTTTTTGTCGGTACTTTCTTTTATAAAGAAACGAGTTACCTCTCCGCAATCTAGGCAAATATCACAATACATTTGTGCAACACCAATGAAAAAACCTTTTTTAAAGTTCGGACCAACATTTCCCGATTCCGCACTTAACCCAATAGAAACTCCATTCTCAATTTTTGTACTACCGCAATTTGGACAGTTCATTTTCTTTTTTCTCCCTTTAATATTAAGTTTGTTTTTCATAGTCCTATTTAAATCACTTAAGTTCATGGTACAAATGTTCAATATATCGACAATGTGTTGTGACAGAGCAAAATAGTTACTCACTTAATTTATCTCATGAAAATAAATATATATAACATAATACCTATAATTATGAAGGCGAATATAAAGAAGATACATGCAGCCCTTATTGTCTTTACTCCTTGAAAGATCTTGGCTAAAAGTACTGTATTTATATCAGATGACTCCAGTTCCCCCTTCTCTATGATATAAGCTTTACCGGCCTCATCATGATGAATTTGATCCAGCTTATAATCTTTAATATCCTTGTCTGCTATTTCCTTGGTTTCATAGATATTTAGATTAGCCAATAATGCATCTAATCCTCTCTTTGTCATAATTACTCCCCCACTTCTATTCTTTTTGTACCACTTATAAATCCACCAATTGCCGAACAATTAGCGATTACAATAATCACTATAATTTGTTGAGATGGATTAAGTCTGATTACTATTAAGTATAATTACTATAATTATATTATTATACCTTAAGTTTTTCAAACATTTTTTACACTTTCTCCCTTTGTTAACCAAGGTATTTCTCACTGTAATTTCAATAAAGAGAACCCAGATATTATTGTTATTACAGGGGACATCGTTGATAGCAATCACACAGATACCAACCTAGTGTTAGAATTTGTAAAAGGTGCTATTGAAATAGCCCCAGTGTTTTATGTGACTGGAAATCATGAATATTGGCTATCGAATAGTGACAGGGATACATTGATGAAGGGAATGGAACAGGATGAAATTGTAATTGTTACTCTTCAAAATGAATAAAGACAATGCATATATGAAAAGGAACTGTTGCTAACTAACTTGATGTTAGTTTTGCAACAGTTCCTTCATATAAACATTTGATATAACCTATAAATTTGTCTGTAAATTATCGTTGAAGATGGATGAGAATTCTAATTTTTCATCCCAAAAATAAAACCATAGATATAACTGCACTTGATATATTTATTAATCGATATTTTTCACATCAACCGGAATCCACATTTTAGGATTGTAATTTAACGTATATTTATATTTTGACACCTTATTTTTACTGATATCTTCTACCACATATGTAACATTGTCGCTTAATCCAATGAAGTGCTTTTTGTAGGTTCCGTCTTCATCCTCTACAGTGACTTCTAGTTGGTTATCCGGTGTATCTGCCTTGATTGACATTTTCCCGGTCATTTGAAATAATACATCACCCTCGATACAGTTGATAACCGTAAGCTGTCTCACAACATTAAAGTTATCTGCTTCTTTTGATAAGTTATGTGAAACCTTATCCGCTTCTGTTTGACAACCTGAAAACGTAAATAATAATGCAATCAACAATGTAATAAATAATATTTTTCTCTTCATATACTTTCTTCTCCTCTATATTTATTTTTTAATAATACCGGTATTTTCTTTGCTATCAAGCTTCTGTCCAGGCGAGAATAATCACCTATGTTTGGATTTATTCATCTGGCACAGCTCCTGATATGACAATCGTTCCTCCATGCAAAAAGATTGTCTCATAGAATAGGTAACTTTGTCAAATTCCTATAAAGAGCTGTGCGTGATTAAATCACCGTTCCCATTTTCAGATGCTATCTAAATAGGAACATAGCAACTCTCCGAATGCTTTTAAGATCTTTATGTAACACGATATGCAACACACAAAAAAAGAGCCCTGATAAAATCAGAACTCTTATCGTCGAGGCGACGGGATTCGAACCCACGGCCTCTGCGTCCCGAACGCAGCGCTCTACCAAACTGAGCCACGCCTCGATTTATTGCTATGTTCATGCTTATGAAGTTATCTCTTTCACAAACACTGCATTAGATATTATCTAATAAATGCATTAAAAAGTCAACTATAAATTTTCTGATTTCGATAAAAATTCAACCCAATTATCAACTTACAAAACATCATACGATATTACATTTTATTATCACTTTTTCTTTTAGAATATTTTAAAATAGTGATACCATTCTCTATGATATAATCATCTAGGTGCAATGTGATCATTGGATTATTTTCCAAAAACAACGGTATCCCTTTCCCTAATATAATCGGAATGATACCAATAATAAACTCATCAATTATATCAGCTTTTAGAAAACTATCTACTAAAACGCCACCCCCATACAAATATACATTAGATCCCTCTTTCTCCTTCTCCTCTAATATGATCTTATTTATGTCTCCATTGATAAATTGAACATGATCATGATCCTTTATCTTCTGTGAGGTTGCTACGTATACTTTTTTATTCTTATAATCATTATGCATGTTTTGGTCATAGCATTTTTTACCCATTACTACAACGTCAATACTTTCTACGAATTTATCAAATTCATATTTCTTATCCGTATCCAACGCAGTATCCCCATCTCCTACAATCCAGTCATATCCTCCATCTTCTGAAGCAATATACCCGTCAAGACTTATTGCCAAGTTTAATATTATTTTTCCTTTCATTTGAGAACCTCCTTTTTGATTAATAGCTTTTTGTAAATTATTCGATAAACATTATTATATCAATTTTTATCAAAGATTAAATGCGCTCTTATATAAAAAACGCAGGAGTAAGGAGTGCACAGTGCACAGCTTAATATCCTGCGTTGTATTAATTTAATATAAGCTAACTATAACTTCTGTTGCAAAACTAAAACTCTAATCACAATTCATTCTCTTAATAGCAAACGATAATTCCGCCTTCATTCGCATACATGGAGCTTACTCCGGCTGTTTCTACAATCAAGCAATCCTTAAATGGTATTCTTTTTAATATCTCATTTTTGATATATTCTGCTCTCTCAAGACAATTACAGTGTGCGATACCCAAGGTTTTTTCATGAGGCTTGATTACATCCTGTTCAATTGATTTTACCATCTGCAATAAAGCTTTAACAATTCCTCTCGCCTGATCGATCTTACATATTGTTCCTTCTGGTGTTGCGCCCATAACCGGTTTGATATTTAAAGCACTTGCAATGAAGGCCTGTAATCCGGATAGTCTTCCGTTCTTTCTCAAGGTCTCCAACGTTTCAATAACAAACTTTGTGCACATCTCATCACGGAATGCAGTAATTATATTCACAATTTCCTCAAATGAATGTTTCTCTTCGATGAGTTCGATCAGTTTCTTAGTGATTAAGGTTTGGCCAATTGATGCCGAACGAGAATCAATTATCGCAATATTTTTATCAGGATGGTCCTCCAAATATATATTTTTCGCAACCTCTGCACTATTATAAGAGCCACTTAATTGGGATGATAATGTCACGACATATACATCACTATCACAGTCAAAATGTTGCATATAAGCCTCAGGAGAGGGGCATGCTGACTTCGGGCTACGAGGGCAGGCTTTCACTTTACTTAAAAAATCTTGTTGATTAAAGGTTTCGTCATCTACTATACTAATATCATCTACCATAAGAGTTAGGGGAACGAGCTTTATATTAGGATTCTCCTTCATTGTTTTTGTTAAATCCGTACAGCTGTCTCCAATAATTCTGTATGACATCTATTCATCCTCCTGTTATAGAAATGATAAGTTTGGTATGCATGCTTCTACTATAATTCCAGTTATTCCCTAATATTGTATTCCAAATCACATCATCAAATTTACATACCTTATCATCTAGTTTTTATTACTATATAATAACATATAGACGCTCACATTATCAAGTGCTTTCTTGATTTAATAAATATTTTACAATTACACAATGATCAATAATCTATACATATTATCTCCTCTATAACCAAATAAATTCCCGATTATATAATCCTCATCTTAAAATCAAAAATCCAAAGATAACTTACATTTTCAATTTCAAAATTCATTAAAAAATAAAATATAATAATAATTTCCCAAGACTCATTACAAAAAAATGAGAAGCACTCAGTAGTCTACACCTCAATCAGTAAACATGATATATGGGTTGTTTACTGAAGAAAACGTATCTTCTGGTACTTCTCATTATAATATTGTAATTCATTGCCCTAAAGGCATATGCATTTTACTACTATTCAATAATAAATCTTTATCCTTTGATCTTACTTTGCTAGTGCCAGCATGATCTCATTACTTCTTTGAATGAACTTGGTCATTGCCTCCGGCTCAAGAGGCTTATGTCCAAGTAATGCAAGATCATAGAGCTGTTCGCAGAACAATGATGTGTTATCAGAATTCTCATTTGTGATGATATACTGAACCAACTTATTATTTGCGTTAAGAACTAAGGTTTCTCCGGTATCTAATCCACCCATATCCATTCCGTTCATGCTATACATACGCATCATATCCTGCATTCTACGACTCTCTTCGGAAAGTGTGATAACTGAGGAGATATTTTCATTCTTGAACTTCTCAACCTTAACCTCAAGTTTCTCCTTACCAAGAATTTTACGGAATAATGTTGTCATCGATTCTGTATTATTCTTTAGAACTTTCTGATCCTTCTTCTTTGTCTCTTCTTTGAAGCCATCGGTGATATCGGCATCAATACGCTGGAATTTGATATTCTTTTCCTGATATTCTAACTGTGAGATAAATGGCTGGTCAATGTTATGCGTGAGGATTAGTGCATCTACTCCTGCATCCTTAAACATATTTACATATTGACTCTGCTGCTTTAAGTCAGTCACATAATAGATTGTGGTCTTATTCTCTTCCTCTTCATGGTCATGCTCGTGATCATGTCCGTGGTCACAGTTTTCATCATGAACATGCTCAGTAGCTGTACTTTCGTCCTGCTTCTCTTCTTTATTCTCAACTTCCACATCACCTTTAACAGCTTCAACATAATCCGCTATCGTAATGTACTTTCCTTCTAAGTTCTTAAAGATAAGCGCATCCTTGATCTTTTCGCGGAACTTATCATCCTTTAAGCAACCGAACTTGATAAATGGATTGATGTCATCCCAGAATTTCTCATAGGTTTCTCTTTCCACTTTAAACATACCGGACAGTTTATCCGCAACCTTCTTGGAGATATAATCAGATATTTTCTTAACAAAACCGTCATTTTGCAATGCACTTCTGGATACATTAAGCGGAAGATCCGGACAGTCAATTACACCCTTTAATAACATCAGGAATTCAGGAATCACTTCCTTAATATTATCTGCGATGAACACCTGGTTATTATATAATTTAATCAGACCCTCTAGAGAATCATATTCCGTATTGATCTTAGGGAAATATAAGATACCCTTTAAGTTAAACGGATAATCCATATTCAGATGAATCCAGAATAATGGCTCCTTATAATCCTGGAATACATCACGGTAGAATTCTTTATATTCCTCTTCGGTACATTCATTCGGATGCTTTGCCCAAAGAGGATGTGGGTTGTTGATTGGCTGAGGACCCTTTTTCTCTGCCGCCTCTTCTACTACGCCGTCTGCATCTACTTCTGCATCGATTACTTCTTCTTTTTCTTCTTCCTTCACCGGTTCATTTGCATTTACAAAATAGATTTCAACCGGCATAAAGGAACAGTATTTCTTAATTACTTCTTTTACACGATATTCATTGGAGAACTCATAGCTGTCATCGTTCAGATATAAGGTGATATCAGTACCACGCTCTGTCTTACCGCTATCGCCCATCTCATATTCAGTTCCTCCATCGGATTCCCAATGAACAGCCTTTGCACCCGGCTGCCAGGACAATGTTTCAATCGCTACCCTCTTAGCTACCATGAATGCTGAATAGAAACCTAAGCCGAAATGTCCGATAATCTGGTCTTCATTTGTCTTATCTTTATACTGCTCCATGAATTTTTGCGCACCAGAGAAGGCAATTTGATTGATATATTCCTTTACCTCATCCGCAGTCATACCAATTCCATTATCGGAGAAACATATGCTTTTTTCTTCCGGATTAATGGTAACGGTAAGTTTGTACTTATTATCCTCTGGGATGTTTGCCTCTCCCATGATCTCAAGCTTCTTAAGTTTAGTGATTGCATCACTACCATTCGAGATAATCTCACGGATGAAGATGTCATGGTCAGAATATAACCACTTTTTAATAATTGGGAAAATGTTCTCTGAATGAATTGATAAACTACCACGTTCTGTACTCATAATAACACTCCTTTTTCTTTCAATATTTGTTAACTAAGTGTGTTTCTTACGCATCCACACTCTGCGTTACAATTCGCTCCCGGAATATTTATAACCGGTTATCGCATCAGTAAATTTCCTTCAAAAATTATAATAATACTGACCCATTAAAATGTCAAGATAAAATTAGCACTCTTTAACCAAGAGTGCTAACAATTCTAGTCTTCTTCAAAAATAATACCATTTTCTCGGAGTAGCGTTTTTACTTTACCATCCCACTCCTGCTCTAGGGTTTTATCAAGTGTGAATGTTTTAATTGCCACCCCAGTTATGATGTGTAGAGCACCCTTATCAAATCTGACATTAAGGTATAACCCCCCAATCTCCTCGAGACGAAGTCTTCCACCAGCTTGATGAGCTAATTCCTCACATTCAGACCTAGGAAGTTGAAATACAATTTTTAGAGATAGCGGTGTTTTGTTACCCTTAATCATCCCAAATACTGTTTGTCTTACATCACACCACTGGACGAACTCATGCTCCTGTTTTTCCTCTAGTTCTTCTTTAGAGAAGAAATCCTCATTGAGTTGCCCCATAATTTTAAAGTTTGTAAACGTTTGCAGTTCCAATTCCCGCATGAGGAAAGAATCAAAAGTCGCATTGGTAAGCAACTTTCCCATGAACTGTTTTACCTCCGTTATATTAAGTGATATCATTACTTTCTCTCCTTAAAAAGCAAAATTTTGAAATCGATTGCATACTTACCAGTCTTTTTGTAAACATTGTACTAGTATAGATAAAATGTATTTTTCGAACAATAATATTATAAATAGGGTGTTAAAAACCCTTATCATATATTTTAATCGTCAGTATTCATATGCTTTGCCCTTCCTATAGCATATAGACATTTACACTAAATAAAAGGAGGATTGACTATATGTATTTTGAATCAACAAAAAAAACCTATCGTTTCCCATCCACAAACAGCATAAATGATTTTCAATCGAAGTATTATTATCCAGAGAAAAATCATGCTTCCGGAGAAGATACACGCTATTCTTCAAAATCATCCCATACTAACTCCACCCAGCAAGATCGCTTTGAAGATTAAATAAAAGTAAGTATGATAAAGAATAATAATAAGTGAGCAGGGTAAAAAATGTAGAATAAATATTTTACGTTTTTACCCTTCTTTCCATTATATAATGAGATTGGAATAATTGCTAACACAGATAATAAACTGATTAACAAATATGGGTTATTTGTTCGAAAGAAAAAACCCCAGTCACAATACATTGAACCCATAATTACTGCGGTGCAAACTGCCATAATCGCTTTACTTTCACGAAACAGGTAATAAGATACTATCATTAATATTCCTGCGATACTGTAATCAGTTCTTAATACATAAGCAATTGCACATAGTATTAATGTCAACGCACCATCTATTGAGTTGGCAACCGCATAATCATATACATTCTTATGGAATTTATTTTCCACCATATTCATTAATGTAATTAATAGTAACCCTAAAAACAGTGTAAAGAACACATTTTGATAACTGATTAATTGATCAAAGATCATCTTATAACCGGTATGCTCTGTAGAAGCCTTATGGATATCCTCAAAGATTGTTACTCCAAAATTCTTCTTATAAAAAGCAAAATCAAATGGAATCTCTGATATCAATGCAAATACACCTAATCGAGTTAGATATTTCTTAACATTACTGGTGTGATAAAAGCCCTCAACAATTAAAAAAACAAAAATCGGAAAAGCCAACCGACCGATCGCCCGACAAGCAAAGAATAACCAATAATTTTCACTTGGATTAATAAAAATCACTCCAAAATGATCTATAAACATAGCTGTTATTGCCAATAATTTTAGTCTAAATGAATTCATCTTATATAGTTCCCTTTCATTTTTAAATGAATAATTAATTTTGCACGTTTCCTATTCAACTATCTGTACTAGTTCCATTCTAGCTAAGAAGGATTTAAAAGTCAAACCTGTTATTGGAAAAAGGGACGCTGCAGAATATAATCTCCAATGAATTTAATTATCATACCATAATCAAACACAGAATGGAAAAAAGTACAAACCCATCCGTCGGAAGAAGCTCTGATAGCGCTATTTTAAACTCATAATTACTTCTTTTTACTAGTCAAAATACCAATAATATAAAATACTACATTGTTTTTTATCAGAATTCTTATTCACTCATATTCTTCATTATGTTATACTAGTCCACATGTTATCAATATATATCACAACATATAAACTTCGCGTGAGACAGTACTTGCCAATTAACATCATGTGGTTTAAAACCACTAGATCGTATCAATTCGCAGGCTAACGATTCATCAGCGAAGTTTTGATCACTTAATTATTGGAGGTTTAAACATGTATTATAAGCAATATGGTGATACGGATATGAAAGTATCAGCAATCGGCATGGGAGCGATGCGGTATAATGATGCCGATGTAAAAGCCGGCAATTTTGAAAAATGTGCTGAAATCGCTTTATATGCTCACGAAAAAGGAATTAACTTCTTTGACACAGCACCTTTCTACTGTGATGACAAGAGTGAAATCATTACAGGTATAGCACTTTCTCAACTTCCAAGAGATAGCTTTTATGTATCTTCAAAGGTAAATATGGGAGTATACGGAGAAGAATTCTCACCGGATGTTTTCCGCAAGAGACTTGAGACTTCCCTCACCCGTTTGAAGGTTGACTATCTGGATTTTTATTATCTATGGTGTATGTTGAGTTTGGAATCCTTCGAAAAACAGTATGATTTGATGTATCAAAGTTATGTGAAAGCACAAGAGGAAGGCTTAATTCGTAATATAACCTTCTCCTCCCATATGCAGGGTAACGATCTTGAAGAAGTAATAAAAACCAATTCCTTCAAGGGAATGCTAATCGGATATAACGCATTGAATTACCGTTTCCGTCAGGCCGGTATTCGTGCTGCATATGATAATGGTATGGGCATCGTAGTCATGAATCCATTAGGTGGTGGATTAATTCCTAATAACCCGAAAGTATTTAATTACTTAACGGAGGGTACTGACCTTACCGTGCCACAGGCTGCTCTGCGTTTTGTTGCAGCACATAAAGAAATCACTGTTACGCTATGCGGCCTTACCACCAAGGAGCATGTTGATGATGCCGTGAAGTCTGTTGAGAATCTGATTGAAAAACCTGCTTCTGAGATATATCAGGAATATGAAAGCAAGGGAATGACCTTGAATGATCTATGTACCGGTTGCGGTTATTGCAAATCATGTCCAATGGATATTGATATTCCGAAATATATGGATGCATATAATGAGAAGATTCTTGGTAATAGCCTTCATGATCGTTTAAAAAATCATTGGGGTATTCCCGCTTCAAAAGCTGCAGAATGTATTAAATGTGGTCAATGCGAAACCTTATGTACACAGCATCTTGATATAATCGATCGATTGGAACACATTGGACAGAACTAATTTAGAGTGGGATGTTGCAAAACATATAATTTTTGTAAGGAATAATGTTAATTGCCTCACACACAGGTTGGAAGGACAGCATTCCTATTATGTATCTCATAGTCGTACATAAATGTACGCCTTCGGTGATACATAATAGGAATACAGTCTTCCAAACAGTGCATTATGGCAATATAACAATATTTCTACTAATTATTATTTTGCAACATCCCAATATTTTTAAGCTCTTACTCTTAACTTTATTAACTTGATATCTTTACTGTAGAAAACTCTTACAATTCTAGTTACTAATATTAAATGGAGGCAACTGATCCGGATGATTTAATAACTCAATTAAATCCTTACCCTGTAATGGTTTACTAAAATAGTAGCCCTGTATCTTATCGCATTTGTACTGCATCAGATAATCCAGTTGCTCTTTCTTTTCTACTCCTTCTGCAACAACACTCATACCCATGGATTTGCCCAATGTAACAATATGTCCGGTTAATGCACTCTCACTTTCATATTCAATACAATCAACAAATGACTTATCTACTTTTAATGTGGTGATTGGTAACTGGCTTAGGTAGCTCAAAGAAGAATATCCTTTTCCAAAATCATCCAGAGCAATCCTAATATTATGATCGCTTAATTTTTGTAGATCTCGTTCAATGTTATCCACTGATTCCATTAATATAGATTCTGTTATCTCCAGTTCCAGATATTTCGGATCTAAATCTAACTGCTTCAATGTATCGAATAACAATTCACAGAAATCAGATTGTAATAACTGAAGAATAGAGATATTAATCGAGATATATAAATCATCAAAGCCCATATTTATTATATCCTTAATAAACTTACATGCTGTTTGAATAACCCAAGTTCCCAGCGGTATAATGTATCTTGTATCTTCTGCAACCTTTATAAATTTGATTGGTGAAACACGTCCAAGCTCTGGACTATTCCATCGAAGTAATGCCTCAAACCCAACAATTTTATTCTGCTCCGGATCAATCTGTGGCTGATAATGTAGCTCAAACTCATTATTTTCTAATGCATTTTGAAGATATTTTTCGATATTAACTCTCTCATTAAATACATCACTCATAAGGGAATCATATAGCATATGATTTTTCTTTCCATTTTCCTTTACTTTGTACATTGCGATATCAGCGTACTTTAACAACTGCTCCAAGCGGTTACCATGTTCGGGATACATCGCGATACCGATACTTACACCAATACGCAATACGCTTTCTTGAATATTAATCTCCTGACTAAACTGCTGAAGTATTTTATCTGCACCAATCTGGGCTTCCTTCACATCCTCAATATTAGGAAGTAATATAACAAATTCGTCACCGCTTAAACGGTAGACATTCTCATTATTATCAAACAGCTTAGTTATCTTTTCACTTATAACCTTGATCAAAAGATCACCAAATGCATGTCCTAATGAGTCATTAACATACTTAAAATTATCTACATCCACAAACAAGAGAGCGACTTTGCCACAGTCTGGGCAAAGGATACTGCCGGCATTCTCATATAACATAACTTTATTTGGTAGACCTGTTAACATATCGTGATAAGCTAGATATGCTAATTTATCTTCACCAATACGAATTTTTTCATTAATTGAAAGAATCTCATCATATTGTTGTCTCATCTCCTCATCAGAGGCAGTTAACTCTTCATAGAGTTGCGTAAGCTCTTCATGACTTTCGGAAAGCTCTTTCTTCATTTTATTAATTCTTCTTATATGGAAGAGCAAGAAATTAATAAATACGATAAGCACTAATATGATACCAATCACCGAAAGTACTAGGTTTCTGTAGGTATCAAAAAAGGAAAATGGCTTATTAATGACTTCAAACCCTCTCGGCACTTGATTCTTTGTAATACCAAAGTGCTTCATTTGCTTATAGTCTATCACTGACATTGTTGATTCCGGAATCATATATGGTATTCTGTTGGCATCTTCCCCCAAAAGAACACGAACAGCCAGATTTGCAGCAGATTCTCCTTGTAGCTTTCCACTTAACATTACCCCGCCAAGTACTCCATTATTTAAGCCGAAATCATACTCGTGATAAACGGGTACGCTACTATTTGCACAAACCTCACGAATTACATAGTCCATCTCATAAATCTTCTGCCTAATATCGTTACTATATGTAGTCATTAACACAATA
This sequence comes from Bacillota bacterium, assembly GCA_023392615.1. Taxonomy (GTDB): domain Bacteria; phylum Bacillota; class Clostridia; order Lachnospirales; family Lachnospiraceae; genus Mobilitalea. The sequence continues at coordinate 20,602 of JAEVYT010000048.1, forward strand.
CTATCACTGTCTAAATTCTTTACAGTCTGAATTATTTCATTAAAAGTCATCTGATTCATTGGAATAAGATTTAACTCAGGGTAGTTAGAATGTATTTTCCTGACAGCCTCATTTCCCATGGTTAACCCACTCTCTGTATTGTCATATATCAGATAGACATTCTTGATAGTTGTATTAATTTTTAAAGCCATTGCAATTGTTTGCTCTGGATAGAACTCTTCCAGTACTCCGGTTACTTTTTCATATCCCTGGGTAATCTTTTTTGCACTCTCAGCATTTACGCCGCTAAAAACCACCGGAGCATTGGAGAATAACTCTTCTCTGTTATTTAAAGCGAATTGCAAAGCCGCATCATCTGTTGCCATTACTAAGTCAATCTTTTTGTTGGCGTATTTGAATTTATAATAATTATGGAGCAACGACAGATTCACATCAGACGGATTGTTTTTCCAATCCATATATTCAACCAGCACATCAATATTATTATTGCTTTTCTTTAAAACCTCCATCATACCTACCGTCTGATCATTCGTCCAGCTAAGTCCTTGATGATAGGAATTAAGAATCAGTACATTTTTAATGTCCTCCTGCTCAGCTGCCGATACAGTGGATACTCTTGATATAAGGAAAAGAGTCATGACAAATAATAAATATTTTAAGAATTTAAGCTTTACTCGCATTATTTTCCTCCCAATAATAATGTGCGTCACAATTTATATTAGTCAAATTATTCTACCTATGCAAATTATAACTGTCGGATAACAAAAATAATATAGAAAATACCAAATACCAGAATTTTCTTCTTTTTTCTTCATTATATACTATAATACCACCATATGACTAGTGAAATTTACTTTTTCCGTATAGTAAAAATTACTTGCAAATTCAAGAATATACGATACAATAGAAAATGGCGATTGTTTAAATATAGACAGGTGAAACATCTTGTTGTATCACTTGTAAAGAAGTATCCAGGAGGTTTTACATGATTCAGGCTAGTAATGTAACTTTAAGATTAGGAAAACGTGCATTATTTGAGGAAGTAAACATTAAGTTTACCGAAGGTAACTGCTATGGTTTAATTGGTGCAAACGGCGCAGGTAAATCAACGTTTCTTAAAATATTAAACGGGCAGATTGAGCCCACCAACGGTGATATCATCATCACCCCAGGACAAAGATTATCCTTCTTACAACAGGATCACTTTAAATATGATACCTTTGAAGTATTAGAAACTGTTATTATGGGTAATAAGCGTCTCTATGAGATTATGAAAGAAAAAGAAGTAATCTATGCAAAAGAAGATTTCACCGAAGAGGACGGTATCCGTGCTAGTGAATTAGAAGGTGATTTTGCAGCGATGGATGGATGGGAATCTGAATCCAATGCCGCTTCTCTTTTAAATGGTCTAGGTATTGATACAGAGCTTCATTATAAAAAGATGAGTGAGTTAAATGGTAGTCAAAAGGTTAAAGTATTACTTGCTCAAGCACTCTTTGGAAATCCTGATATCCTATTACTCGATGAGCCTACTAACCATTTGGATTTGGAAGCGATTCGTTGGTTAGAAGAATTCTTAATTAACTTTGAAAATACCGTAATCGTGGTATCCCATGACCGATATTTCTTAAATAAGGTATGTACCCATATAGCTGATATTGATTATGCCAAAATTCAGCTTTACTCCGGTAATTATGATTTCTGGTACGAGTCCAGCCAGTTGATGGTAAAACAGATGAAGGATGCGAATAAGAAGAAGGAAGAAAAGATTAAAGAGTTACAGGAATTTATCCAACGCTTTAGTGCAAATGCTTCCAAATCAAAGCAGGCCACATCCAGAAAGAAAGCACTTGAAAAGATCGAGCTTGATGATATCAGACCATCCAGCCGTAAATATCCATATATTGATTTCAGACCAAACCGAGAGATCGGTAATGAAGTGTTAACAGTAGAGAATTTATCCAAAACCATCGATGGAGTAAAGGTTCTTGATAACATCTCCTTTATCGTTGGTCGCGACGATAAGATTGCATTTGTCGGACCAAATACTGCAGCATCCACCACTCTGTTTAAGATTTTAGCAGGTGAAATGGAACCGGATGAGGGCTTTTACAAATGGGGCATCACCACTACTACTGCTTATTTCCCTAAGGATAACACTAAGCTTTTTGCAGGAGATGAATCTATCACAGATTTCTTAATGCCTTTCTCACCTGAGAAGGATGTAACCTATGTACGTGGCTTCATGGGTCGTATGTTATTTGCCGGTGAAGAAGGTTCTAAGAAAGTAAATGTATTATCCGGTGGTGAGCGAGTACGTGTAATGCTTTCCAAGATGATGATTATGGGAGCAAATGTGTTGATTCTCGATGAGCCTACCAACCACTTGGATATGGAATCCATCACTGCCTTAAATAACGGTATGATTAAATTCCAAGGTGTTGCAATATTTACTTCACCTGACCATCAGTTTATTCAGACCACTGCAAACAGAATTATGGAAATTGTTAACGGTCACTTGATTGACAAGATTTCTTCCTATGATGAATATCTAGAAAGTGATGAAATGGCAAGAAAGAGACAGATTTGTGAATTTGAAGCTGAAGATGAATCCACAGAAGAATAAATTTTAAAATTAAGATAAAAGTAAAGGGCTGTTTCAAGCAAATAAAACAGGAATGTTGTTAAAAGCATTAATGCATAGTTATTTTGACTATGTATGAGGCTAGAATATATTATTCCGAGTTAACTATTTGCTTTGTAACAGCCCTTTGGTTTATACATATTGTTGGAATTTCTTTGTATATAATGCTCTGATACGCTTATTGAATTTGACAGGGCGTTCCATTCAGTGTAAATGCACTAGGTGACTGAAATGTGCCACTATAATTTAAATTAAAACCAAAGCTTTGCGTTCCACCTCCGCCGGGAATCGTTGCGGTATGGCTGAGATTTGTTACTGATATTGTGCTGCCACTTGTTGTATAAGCAGCATTCCACATATTTGCAATACTCTGTCCTGATGGTAATGACCATGCTAATGTCCATCCATTTATCGCTGTAGTAGTATTATTCTTAATTGTTACATTGATATTAGCACCGGTATCCCATCTGTTTGATACAGTATAGGTTACTACAATACCTGTTGCCGCCTGTGTAGGGGTAATCGTAGGAGTCACTCTTGGCGTTACCGTTGGTGTTACTGTAGGAGTAACCCTTGGCGTTACCGTTGGTGTTATGGTCGGTATTATTGTCGGCGTTACCGTTGGGCTGATTGTTGGCGTATTCGTAGGGGTACTCGTTGATCCACCGACATGTGTACCATTTGCACCGAGATTTACCTGGTGATCAAGTCCGATAAATTTACCGCTGCTGTTCTTCCATAAAGTTTGTTTCACTATATTATATTTATCTGCATCAATTGTTACCCAATCATCCTTTAATATCCCTCCGGTATCCCCTGAATTAGGATTCATACACCAGAACGTATGATTGAGATTGTTCTCTGCTATGGTTTGCGCTAGATAGGTAAGCCATTTCTGGTTATCTCCTCCATCGAGCCTTCCCCCCCACTCTCCTACCAATATAGGAGCTATGTTTTGCTTATGAATATATAACCAGTTTGGATCCCAACAGTTGGTTGTTAGAGACTCCTTTGTAAATCCCGACTGAAGCCATGGCTGTGCACTTACGCTAGGACCGTAATCGTGAGGTGAATAAACAATCTGGCTATTACCGGTGCCAAGGTTAACGGGATAGTTGGCTACCCCTCTTAAATTCCCACCCCACCAGTCAAAATCATATGGACTGTTTGTCGGATTATCAGGCTCTCCATAAGTATGTCCTGTTTTCGGTGTTGCTTCAATGCCCTCGACAACAATCAATAAGTTCGGATTTATAGCGAGTATCTGCTGCCCCACTTTACCTGCTTCATATCTCCAGTTGTTCTGATCCATTGATCCATCCCATTTTGCAGCTGCACTTCCCTGTCCCGGGGTCCCATGCGGTTCATTGAATAGATCACAGGCAATAACAGTATCATCATTCTTATAATGAGTAGCAAGCCATTTCCAGCTTTCTTCAAAATCCGTAACACTATAGGTATCATTATACCAGAGATTCAGCTGCTGCGTATTCACCACTCTATGCATGTCAAACATAACCTTGATACCCTTTTGCTTACAGTATGCTATAGCAGTATCAAGTATTTCAAGGCTATTCTTTCCTGTTAGTCCCGGATTCACATAGGTATTAACACTATCAGACATCGGATAAACTCCCTTGCGCCACTGATTTACAAGTTGAACACTGATAGGAATTCTTAATAGGTTAAAGCCATTATCAGCAACCTTATCCAAAACACTTTCCAACGTCACACTCCATATTCCATGGAATACGGCATTGGTTGTTTCATATCCGAACCATGCAATACCGGTTAGTCTAACCTGATTGCCGCTCTGATCCAATATCTTATTACCATTTACATGAAGATAATCGTCTGCCGGTAAAGATGCCGCCTTTACCGGAATTTTTTGTGGAGTAATTATGAGTCCAGCTACCAAAAGGATAGCAACAACATAAGATATTAACTTTTTCATACTATACCTCCTTATTAATTATATGACATCATTATGTGACCAACTAAAAATAGTATAACTAACAGCCTTATACCCTCATATTATTAAAATCTCCTTTCTTTATTATAGGTGACAAATATCCTAGCTTTTTAAATGTAACAATTACGTTTTGCTTCACCTCCTTATTAACTTAATTATGATCCTTAGGATATTTATCAACAAATTTATACTTGTCCGATATTGTTGTAATAGGGATTGATTGAATGATAAGTTAGCTTTATGATTTGTACGATAGCTTTAAGAAAACATCCTATGTTTTTATACTTTCGAGTATTAAGTAGGACATATTTGAATATTTTGAGAAGTTTTTCTATATTTTCTTTTATGAAGCCGTAAAGTTTTTTCTATAAATGGATTGCGCGAGACTTATTACCATTTATTTACATTCTATCATCATGCTCATTAAATGTAAATAATAAATACCGCTTGCATTATATTTATAAATTAGTATTTTGTGCCCATAGTTATAGGCGTTACTCAAGCCCTTTCAATGGCCTTTGTAACGCCTCACTAATTAATTACATATATTTATGCATTAAAATATTATTTCGTTATTATTTGACTGGATAAAATTTCAACATTGCATTTCTAATCGAGGGTTTGAATACAGTATTATGATCGTAACCTTGGATGATTTTATATTCAAATTTGAATCCGCCATAATTGCGTTCCTTCAACTGTTCCAAAAAAGGTTTATACATATCAATAAACATGCTTTCTGCGCTTCCAACCGTCATATATACGGAGCAATTTAAATTCTTATCTCTTTGGGCATACCAGTCTTCAAAGTTTGATACGAGTGCAAGATTTGTATTACACTGGAAGGATGGGCTGCCAATATAATAATAGGCAAATGTATTTTCACCTATCGTATCACTATGAAATAAGGAGTAGAAGCCCCAATACCCTCCATAGGAATGCCCCGTCAGCATAGTCCGGGTGGCATCAATGCTATAATTAGCACGCATATACGGCATTACGTTATCAACCAAGAACTGCAAAAACAAATCCGGTTGTTTTACTAAATCGCGTTCCCTAATCTGCATATAATCATAATCATTGGGATATCCAACACTAACCAAGATTACATCTTCTACTTCACCTTTTTTCATCATCTCTCTAATCTCAGGATGATCGCTTAATCTCCATATACCATCTGTCATTAATACCAATGGATATTTTTTGTGTGGGTCATAACCACTTGGTAAGGAAATGTGTATTAAAAAGTTGTCATTAATCTCTTCATCATACATTGTTATTTCTTTGATATAATCTTTTGCATCCGGATGTTTTCCTACAACTTCCTTATAAAATTCATGCTCTTTCGAAAGAGATCCTAGTTTGATACTATCCTTCTCTTTTTGACTCATTGCTTTTGCCGCTAAAACACAGTCTTTCTCTTTATCTCCATATTCCCTACCATCAAAATAGCAAATTCCTTGCATTAATGCTTCAAATCCAATCGTATTCTTACCTGCTCCCGGTATCATAATATCTTTTAATCTAAACCCCTTATAATTATGTGCTGTTGCAGCATCCATCCATTGTGTTGTACTATTATATGCCATCCACATTTGATCATCTCCGGCTCTGACTACACATACATTTGAGGGCAGTGATTTGTTTTCTCCTGCATATTTCTTATCCTTATTGATTATATCCAAGTTTTTATTTTGTATATGAAGTTCGGGTTGAACCAATAAATAGTTGTTAACATTCTTTTCTTCATAAATTGAGATAGCCGCAAAGCAACCGGCTTTCCCATATCCAGTGATACATATTTTATCTGAATCTATTTTATAATTTTCATACATCCAACCCAGAAGATTATTCGTTATAAAGTTATTTAAATCTTCTGCTTTCGTAATATAACTATTCTTCATCTCAGTATTATCCTCAATATCCTCACTATTGTTTAATAGAAGAACCATTGTTTGTGGACTATTACTGTTAAGATAATTGTTTAATTCTTTTATCTCGGTATCATTAAATTTTTTACCTAATACGATAAAAAGAGAAGCATCTTTCATTTGATCGAAATTCTTACTTTTCAATAAGGAAGACTCATAATTTTTGCCCATCTCGTCATCGTAAAATGAAATCAAATCTCCAAAATCCATTTTCCGAACGGACATTTTTGATTTTTCATTATCTGTCATACCATTCTCATAAGAGCGTTCTTTTTGTATGGCACCGGAAGGTGTCAATTTATTTTCTGTTTCATCTTTACTCTTATTTCCATTTGAGCATGCTGTCATAATTATTATGATAAACATCATGTAAAGAAACAAAATCGCCTTTGTAAGCTTCATATTTAATACCCCCTTCTTTATAAGAGAAAGTATAATAAAAGCAGGAATATTTTCTCGTCATTTCCTGCTTTTATTTGTCCGGTAGATTGGCTCTTAAGTATTAATTTTATCCTTCAATCATTGAGTAATGGAAGCCATAATTCACTGACCACATCGTCGCCATTACGAAATCCTTCTCTGCATACTTCTAATATTCCATCTTCATCTACCTTGTATGATGTAAATGGTAAAAATTCTGTATACACTTTATACCATAGATTTTGAATCGCAGTAGGTCTCACGCCTATGCATTGAAATGTAATCCACCTCCTAGAAGCTATTTCAATAATATCATATCCATCCGAAACATCTTCTCCGTTATATTCTACACCAATACCAAATCGAAATTCTGAGTCATCCTCAGCACAACCAACCCCATCATGTATACCAAATGTAACATTTTTAAAGTTTTGTGATTTCTCATTCGCTTTGGCTAATGTTTCATACAATCCCTCTTTCGCACAGTGTTTCAAGAAATCGGCCATCGCCATTCTATCTTGATCCACGGTTTTTGCTTTAAAAACTCCTAACTTTGCAAGAACTCTTATACTACATTGCTGCTGCACCCTATAATCTAAAGACTGTCCTCCCTCAAGTTTAAAGTTGATATTCAGACGGTGATAGGACTTCAAGGCTGAACTGTTTTTTCGCACCTCCTTTGGTGCTGCTCCATGAAATCTAGAAAATGCTTTTGAGAAGCTTTCCGGTGTTTCATAACCATATTTTAAAGCAATATCTATAATTTTTGTGTCAGTTAAAAGTACTTCTTCTCCTGCTAATGTCAACCTGCGATTTCTGATATACTCGCCGACTGTCACTCCAGTAACAATACTAAATATCTTAAGAAAATGTGATTCCGAAGAATGCACATATTCTGCAATGCTTTCCAATCTTAATTTAATCCCTTCATCAATTAAATGTTCTTCTATGTAATCAATTGCTTTTTGTATTGTTATTATCCAATCCATACAAAGTTATCTCCTATCCTTTTATATAAGCTATCATATAGAATTAATAAAATCGATCGATCGATTGATATATTACAACTAATTTACATTAAAGCTCTATCGACTTCAACGATACGGAATTACTATTTTATTATTGCACATATATATGTCGAAATGTTAAGAATATTTTCATATAATAGGAAAACCCCTCCCCGAAACATGAATAAGCGTTCTGAATAAAATAGAATAGAGAACATATATTAGGAGAATCTACCGTGCTACCAAATAATAATTTTGCTGCAGAACTTAGAGACCCAAATTATGTTCCGGTAATGAAAGACTCCCATATATATTATGGTGGAAGTCAAATGTGGTTTCCGGCAAACGAATGGATTAGTAAGGATTATGTTATTCAACATTATGGCTGCGGAACAATCGCAACTGCAGATATGTTCCTATACCTTGCATTACAAAATCCAAGCTATAAAACGCCGGATACCGAGATTGCTATTAGAGGCAGTAGTCAAATCAATGATGAAAACTATGACCAATATGTCCATTTCATAAATGCTCATTATACTAAGACACATCGGATCATTGCAGTATTAGGTACAAAGATTGCATCCTCAATCAATTCATACTCAAAGTCTTATGGCCTAGGTCTTCACGCCTCCTGGCGATATAAATTATCCTATTATGATATGTTAGGAATTATGGGAGAGATGTTGTCTAGAGATATCCCAGTTATATTATCGATTGGCCCCAATCTACCTAAAATCTGGGGTAAAAAAGGCATTCCTTTTTATGAGCTTAGAAAAATAGAATTCCGGCTAAATGATACTCCAATATCGGATACATCAAAAGAGCCTGAAAATAAAATAAATGAAGTCAAAAAGGCTTATTATTATAAAATGGCACAGCAAGCAGTTAACGGCCACTTTGTTACAGTTACCGGAATTATACGGGATGATATTGCGTCACGTTATATGCTTCGTATATCCTCCTGGGGAAAAGAATACTACATTAATTATGAAGAATATAGACATTACACTGAAAGCATCAGTGGAACAATCACTTCTAGCATTGTACACGTAAAGAAAAGATAAATGGGATACATTTATTCTTTTGCAACTCAACCGCACAATTGAAGCGGGGGTATTCAACAAGTGGATGCTGTTCCTCCAACCTGTGTGTGAGGCAAATAACATTGTTTCTTAGTAGAATTATTATACAACATCCACTATTCTACCTAGCGATAGCGTTCAAAACTAATATATCGTGTCCCTTGGAATGTTAAGCTCCCAAAATCATTCTCCACCAGCAATCCATATTCGGAATCACTCACTTTAAACTCCATTCGGTCTCCACTTGCCACTTCAAAGGTCACATAATAGGTTGTTGCATAGGTTCCATAGTTCATATCATTAATGGCATCTCGATGATGGCCTCGAATATCTGATCTTTTCGTTACAATCTTTGCTTCCACCGACAAAACAGGGGAATTATTATTTATTCGATTCTGTTTCGCATTTCGAACTATCTGAGAGAGTATCAACGCAAATATCAAGATACATCCAAATGCTATAATAAATGGGACAATAAAAAACATAATTGAAAAGCCTGAATCTATTGATGGCATTGTTTTATCCTCCTTATAGAATTAATAGGTAATTTATTATGGATTGAAGAAACACTAATTCGGTTTCTCCAGTAAATTTTTAGTATCCTTTATGTCTATTATATTACATAAATGTAATTTATTCCATAACTATTTCTTTCTTGTAAGATTATTGTAAGATTATGCAAATCATTGCAAAGTAGCGTACAAGATATGCCACTGTATCTATAGAATATTTTGTGGATAAAGCTTACAGTCTCTTTTATCGGTGGATTCAGAAGCGGGGTCGTCACATTATGTGACGACCCCGCCGAATACTATAGTAATTCTTATACAATACCTAATTTGAAATAGCTGTTACATCTTTCTGAATTTATCGTATCGGTTCTGTAACATTACATCTACCTTGGTAGCCATCAATTCATTCAAATCCGCTTCAATCACCTTTTTCATGTTCATGGCAATCATGTCATAATCCATATGTGCACCACCCTGTGGTTCCTCGATAATGCCATCCACAATTCCAAATCCATGTAAATCCTGTGCTGTAAGCTTCATATCTCTAGCAGCCTGATCTGCCTTTGTGGAATCCTTGTACAGAATACTTGCAAATCCCTCCGGCGAAAGAATCGCATAGATGGAATGCTCCAGCATATATACCTTATCAGCAACTCCTAATGCCAATGCACCACCGCTACCACCTTCAGAGATTACAACCGAGATGATCGGTGTCTTAAGTAACATCATTTCGGCGAGATTTGCTGCGATTGCTTCACCCTGTCCTCTTTCCTCTGCACCAAGACCACAGAACGCTCCTGGCGTATCGATAAAACAAATAATTGGACGATGGAATTTCTCTGCTTGTTTCATCAGACGGAGTGCCTTACGATATCCTTCCGGATGAGGCATAGAGAAATTTCTCGCAATATTTTCTTTGGTATTACGGCCCTTTTGTTCGGCAATTACCGTGACCGGAATATCCCCAAAATATGCCACTCCTCCGACAATTGCTTGGTCATCCGCATAAAAACGATCTCCATGCATTTCCATAAAATCAGTAAAAATACGTTCAATATAGTCAAGTCCGGTAGGTCTTACCGGCATTCGAGCCAATTTAACTTTTTCCCATGGTGTTAAACTCATATTACCTCCATAATGCCTAACTGGCATCCTCCATTAAGCCAATGTTCTTTCGGAATGCATCTTAATAAGCTTTCCTAAGGTTTGTTTTAATTGATCTCTCGGCACAATTTGATCAACAAAACCATGCTCTAATAAAAACTCTGCTCGTTGGAATCCCTCAGGAAGCTTTTGTCCTATGGTTTGTTCAATAACTCGAGGACCAGCAAATCCAATTAATGCTCCGGGCTCAGCCAGAATAATATCACCCAACATTGCAAAGCTTGCAGTTACACCACCAGTTGTGGGATCAGTTAAAACAGTTATATAGAGCAACCCAGCTTCACTATGCTTAGCTGCGGCAGCACTAACCTTTGCCATCTGCATTAATGAGAAAATTCCCTCTTGCATTCTTGCTCCGCCGGATGCAGTAAAAACAATAACCGGAAGTCTTTCCTTTGTAGCTCTTTCAAATAATCTGGCAAGTTTCTCGCCGATGGTAGTACCCATACTTCCCATAAAGAAAGCAGGATCCATTACACCTAACAAAGCCGGATATCCATCTATCAACCCTTTCCCTGTTACTACTCCATCCACTAGACCTGTCTGTTTTTGCGTTCTTACTAACTTATCCCCATATCCAGGAAAGCTTAAAGGATCTCGGGTTGACATATGTGCATCAAATTCCTGCAACTCACCATCATCCAATATCATAGCAAAACGCTCATTTGCAGAAACCTTAAAATTGAATCCACATTCGTCACATCTTTTGTAATTTTTAATTAGAAGCTTTGTATATATAACCTTACCGCATTTTGGACATTTTGTCATAATACCATGCGGTACGTTAGGACGCTCCTCCTCATGCTGCTCCACATCCTGGGGAGTAGTTCGATATACGATCTTTGATGTCGCATAATGCTTTGATTTAAAAGGATTTAAAGGATTTTTACTCATATTTTACTTACCCTCTATTAAACCAGTGTGATAGTTTCCTGAGATGATCTCTTCTCTCTCTAAAAGCTCATACTGATATTCTACATTGGTTTGAATTCCATCTACGATTAACTCTGAGAGCGCTCTCTTCATTCTAGAGATTGCTTCTTCTCTGTCACTTCCATGTACGATAACCTTAGCCAGCATAGAATCGTAACAGGATGGAACTACATATCCCGGATAAAGTGCACTATCCACTCTTACACCAAGGCCTCCTGGGAAAAGAACATTTTCTACACGACCAGGACATGGCATGAAATTCTTACTTGGATCTTCAGCGTTAATTCTACATTCAATTGCATGACCCTTAAATTCTATATTATCCTGTCTGTAAGGCATCTCCTCGCCAGCTGCAATTTTAATCTGAGCCTTAATCATATCAATTCCGGTTACTAATTCAGTTACCGGATGCTCTACCTGAATTCGTGTATTCATCTCCATGAAATAGAATTCTCCGTGACTAAACAGAAACTCTATTGTTCCGGCATTCACATACCCGGTTGCCTGTGCGGCTTTCACTGCTGCAGTGCCCATCTTTTCTCTAAGCTCCGGTGTCATAATTGCGGAAGGAGATTCTTCAATCATCTTCTGATTTCTTCTTTGAACAGAACAATCTCTTTCTCCAAGATGTACAACATTGCCGTGGCTGTCCGCCAGGATCTGGAACTCGATATGTTTCGGATTAACGATTAATTTTTCAATATATACCTTATCATCTGCGAATGCTGCCTTTGCTTCTGCCTTTGCCGCATTATAAAGGTTTTCCAAATCTTCTGCTTTGTGAACGGCTCTCATACCCTTACCGCCACCTCCCGAGGAAGCTTTAATCATAACCGGATAACCGATTTTATCTGCTAACTCGAGTGCATCCTGCACAGTTTCCACTTCTCCATCAGAGCCTGGAACAACCGGAACACCTGCTGCCATCATTGTCTCACGTGCTCTTGATTTGTTACCAAGTAGGTCAATTGTATCTGCGTTAGGACCAATAAAAGTGATGTTACAATCCTCACACATTCTTGCAAATGAACTGTTTTCAGATAAAAATCCGAATCCCGGATGAATTGCTGTCGCACCAGTAAGCACTGTTGCACTGATTATATTTTGAATATTCAAATAACTGTCCTTGGATTTTGCAGGACCAATACATACTGCTTCGTCAGCAAGTAAAACGTGTAATGCTTCTTTATCTGCCTCGGAATATACCGCTACAGTTTCAATTCCCATTTCCTTACACGCACGGATGATTCTAACTGCAATCTCTCCACGGTTTGCTATCAATATTTTTTTAAACATACTAAACTCCATTCTGCTGTAAACCTAATAAGTAGGTAACAGCACAAATTTGTCGTGGTGGAAATCATAAATTTCCAAACTAAATTTCTCTTCAATAAGTATTATTGTCCAATTGCAAAGGTAAGAACCGCTTCCACTGCAACTTTTCCGTCTACAGTAGCTTTCGCAGATCCTATTCCAAAGCTTCCCTTATTCTTTGTTATGTGCACTTCCAAGGTCAAAACATCTCCAGGATATACCTGACGCTTGAACTTCGCTTTGTCAATTGCTGCAAAGAATGCAATCTTTCCTTCATTCTCCGGCATGGATAGCATACAGATTGCTCCCACTTGCGCTAATGCTTCAATAATCAATACTCCTGGCATTACCGCTTTCCCAGGAAAATGTCCCTGAAAGAATGGTTCATTCATTGTGACACATTTTCTACCAATAGCGCTAATTCCTGCTTCCATCTCATCAATACGATCTACCAATAAAAACGGAGGGCGATGAGGAATTATTTTTTGAATTTCATCAACATTTAACATAATACATTCCTTTCTTTTACCAAGACCTGAACTGTAAACATAGACTTCAATGTCATTCATAAATCCTTATGTGTTCTACATCTAATTCAAAGTACCTCTTAATTATAACCACAAGACCTCTCTTAGAAACATCTAACATAAGTATCTTGAGTATTGTCGGTATATTCAACATCCATATTATGGGCATGTACACCTACCATTATATTACAAATCGATAATTAAAACCAATTAAATAAGTATTAAAAATATTACAAACAGATCTCTAATCCAAGACATGATCTCTTATTCTCTCGTCAGAATCCCTGATATCCACTTAATCAAATCAATCTGCTTTTTACTTTTGTCCCAAATTCCTGACAGCCTCTTATAGAATATAAGTAGATTACTTATATCGTAGCAATCCTTCCCGGTAAACTTCGCGGATTTTGTTGATTGGCGTTTGTGGAACCGGGAATGTATTTCATTTACCGTACATCCCGACGATTTGTTCGAATCAGACAGACATCGAAGATGTCTAGGATGAAG
>JAEVYT010000049.1 GCA_023392615.1 Bacillota bacterium
ATTCATCCGTAGATTAATAGTTTTCCTTCTTCACCTCGAAATAAGCCTGTGGATGCAGACATGCCGGGCAAACTTCAGGAGCTTCCTTACCGATTTCAATGTAACCGCAGTTACGGCATTGCCATACCACTTCGCCTTCTTTAGCGAATACAGTCATATTTTCGATGTTATTTACGAAGGCAAGATATCTTTCTTCGTGACCTTTTTCTGCGATGGAGATATTGCGGTACATAGCAGCAATCATCGGGAAACCTTCCTGTTCTGCCACGTCGGCAAAGTGAGGATAATCCAGTGACCATTCTTCATGTTCACCCGCTGCGGCAGCGCGAAGATTTTCAAGTGTATTACCAATTACACCGGCCGGATAGCTGGCAGTGATTTCTACCATACCGCCTTCGAGGAACTTAAACATACGTTTTGCATGTTCTTTTTCCTGATCGGCAGTTTCAGTGAAAATAGCCGCAATTTGTTCGTAGCCTTCTTTTTTAGCTGCACTTGCGAAATAAGTGTAACGCATTCTAGCCTGTGATTCTCCTGCGAATGAAGTCAACAGATTTTTCTCTGTTTGAGTTCCTTTAATACTCTTAGCCATAATTCTATATATATTTTAAATTGGTTGATTACCAAACGTAACTTGTCGTACTATTTATAACGCAAATATAAACGATTTGTTCACAATAAACCACCTTTTCTTAATGAATAAAAACTATCACCTCATTGATGAAATCTATCAACAGACAAATAGTATGTTCAAAAACATACTTATTTCGATTATTTTATCTAATTTTGCAACCTCTACTTTGCAAAAAAGAACAGAGTACACGTATAACAACATATAAAAATGAAGCTATTTGAATTTAAACCCAAACTGGTTTCTTGTCTAAAGAATTATTCGAAAGAAACGTTTATGGCGGACCTGATGGCCGGCATCATCGTAGGTATCGTGGCGCTTCCACTGGCTATCGCTTTCGGTATCGCTTCGGGAGTTTCGCCCGAAAAAGGTATTATCACCGCTATAATTGCGGGATTCATCATTTCCCTGTTGGGAGGCAGCAAAGTCCAGATCGGCGGTCCTACGGGAGCATTTATCGTCATTATCTATGGCATCATACAACAATACGGCGAGGCCGGACTGATTGTAGCCACGCTAATGGCGGGCGTACTCCTTGTATTATTAGGAGTGTTCAAGCTGGGAGCTGTCATCAAATTCATTCCTTATCCTATCATCGTCGGATTTACCAGCGGTATCGCCGTCACTATTTTCACGACCCAGATTGCCGATATTTTCGGTTTATCTTTCGGAGACGAGAAAGTGCCGGGAGACTTCGTCGGGAAGTGGCTGATTTATTTCCGACACTTCGACACGATCAACTGGTGGAATACCATCGTTAGTATTGTCAGCATTATTATTATCGCCATCACTCCGAAGTTCTCAAAGAAAATTCCCGGCTCGCTGATTGCCATCATCGTAGTCACGGTAGCCGTTTACCTGATGAAAACTTTCGGAGGGATCGACTGCATCCAGACAATCGGCGACCGCTTCACCATCAAATCGGAGTTGCCCGATGCCGTTGTGCCTGCGTTGGATTGGGAAGCTATCAGGGAACTGTTTCCGGTGGCTATCACCATTGCCGTATTGGGAGCTATCGAGTCGCTGCTGTCTGCCACGGTAGCCGACGGTGTGATAGGCGACCGCCACGATTCCAATACAGAACTGATTGCACAGGGAGCTGCCAATATCATAGCTCCTCTGTTCGGAGGTATTCCTGCCACCGGAGCTATCGCCCGTACCATGACGAATATCAACAACGGAGGTAAGACACCGATAGCCGGAATCATTCATGCAGTAGTATTACTGTTGATTCTGCTCTTCCTGATGCCACTCGCACAATATATCCCGATGGCATGCCTTGCCGGAGTACTGGTCATCGTATCTTACAACATGAGCGGATGGCGTGTATTCAGAGCTTTACTGAAGAATCCGAAATCGGACGTTACCGTACTGCTTATCACGTTCTTCCTGACCGTTATCTTCGACCTGACCGTCGCTATCGAGGTAGGATTGGTGATTGCTTGCGTTCTCTTTATGAAACGTGTCATGGAGACTACCGAAATCTCGGTGATTACCGATGAGATTGACCCGAACAAAGAATCGGATATTACCGTACACGAAGAAAACCTGATGATTCCCAAAGGTATAGAGGTATACGAAATCAACGGCCCTTATTTCTTCGGCATCGCTACCAAGTTTGAAGAAACAATGACACAACTGGGAGACCGCCCGAAAGTACGTATCATCCGTATGCGCAAAGTTCCGTTTATCGACTCCACAGGTATTCATAACCTGACTGCTCTCTGCGAAATGTCGCAGAAGGAAAAGACTACCATTATTCTTTCGGGAGTCAACGAGAACGTGCATAATGTACTGGAAAAAGCCGGATTCTACGAGTTGCTGGGAAAAGAGAATATCTGCCCGAATATCAACGTAGCATTGGAAAGAGCGAAAAGTCTGGTAGAATAACGCTGTTTATCAGCTACTTGCAAGCTATATATACCGTGTGTATTGGACATATAGATTCAATGTGTTGGGCATATATGACCAACAAACGGGCTGCCACAGAATCACTTCTCCGGCAGCCCTTCTTTCATTAAATTAGAAAACAGAGAGTATGATACAGTTTATTCCTGACCTCCTCCTAAAGCACGGTATAGGTTAATTAAACTTTGT
>JAEVYT010000023.1 GCA_023392615.1 Bacillota bacterium
TATTAATACATTACTAAAAAAGTTTTAATTTCTGAGAATTTATTAATATATTAATAAAAAAAATCTTTTAATTTCTACAATAAGAACTATTTTAATAATAATTTTTATATATTAAAAAAGATATAGTTAAGAACAATTGCTAAATAACAAACAATCAAAATTTATATTTTTTTTAATTATTAATTTAAAGGGAGAAACATAATTTACAGCGTGATTCAATGGTAAAATTAACATTAGTCGACCAAGATGCAAATGAAATCAACCATTCTGTTTTTCAAAAAGATGCATTTTACATGGCATCAGAATATATTAACGAGGATTATGATAAAGCAACTGTCGATGGTCAAACAAGAAATTTAATCAACAGTATGGATTATAATATAGATGTACTAATTCCATGGAACAATGGGGAAGATTTCATAATAACAAAACCAAATGCTTTAGCAGAGCTTCTCCTAAAATATGGTGGTTTAGACGACCCTCTTTCATTAGAAGGAAGATTATTCCATAAAGTATTACCCAAACTCGGAGAATTAGCATATCCTGAAATATTCCGTCAAGTATTAGCTGCAGGAACATTTTACCACTGCAGACTATTAGAATTTTTCAAAAAAGATGTAATTGAATCTTACGATCAAGTAGTTGTTCCATATAATGGAAATATATTACTATTAACAAAAAGAGAAACTGAATTCGATTTAGTGTTTCAACAAGAGGAACATGACCTCTTTGAAACAGCACCTTCTCCAATGGCAATTATATACCAAGGTAAATTCGTAAGAACCAATTCCAAATTCTTATCATTAGTATCTGATTTCCAAGATAGAAACATAGAATTATCAGATTTAAATGTAGAATACTTCTTTACAAATAAAAACTTTGAATTTGAAGGAGAAAAAACAACTCAAGCTTTACAAACATTTATTCAAATCCAAGACCGTGATGTATATAGTCATGTGTGGACTTTAAAACGTAGATTTACTAATGGTACTTATAAATGGTTAAGAGTACAAGGTATTCCTGTAAACTATAGAAATAAGCCTGCTGTGCAAGTGGTTTGTGAAGATATAACTGAAAGAAAACTTGCAGAAGAACGAGCATTTATTTTAGAAGAAGATCTTCAAGTTGTAGCAGATGATGGTTTAGTTGCAGTTATGCATTGGGATCCAATTAATGGTTTCCGTTATACTGATGAAATTTATAATATTATTGAAGAACGTCCTGAAGATGTTGAACCTGGTAGTGATCTTATAATTTCTAACCTTTATGGTGAGATTGAAGAGCAAATGCGGGTTAGACGTTTAATTCAAAAGACTATTGATGAAAAGTCTAGTTTCAGTACTCAAATTGATTTACAAACTAAGGTGGGGATTAAAAATATAACTTTTAGTGTTCATTGTTATGGTCCTGAAGTTAATGGGGTTCCTTATTCAACTGGTTTTATTCAAGATATTACTGATGTGGTTCAATTACGTAGAAGTTATGAGGATCTTGAGATTAGTCTTGAGGATAAGAATGTTATTCTCAGGGAATTATATCAAAGATTTAAAAATAATCTTCAAATCATTTTAAGCTTTTTAAGTTTGGATATGCGGTTTAATCCTGATGATCCTGATAAGGTTGTTGAGTCTACTCGTGATAGAATTAACAGTATGGTTTTAATTAATGAGAGTATGTATCATTCTTCAGATCTTGTTCATGTAAATATGGCGCATTATCTTGAATCTGAAGTTACTAGTTTATTATCTAGTCATCGTGCGGGTCATGTTCGTCCTATGGTTGATGTGGATGCTCCTGAATTTACTATGGAGGAGACTATTCCTGTTGGTTTGCTTGTTAGTGAGTTTTTACTTAATAGTATTGAGCATGCTTGGGATGAGGGTGATAGTGGTACTTTCCTTGTTTCACTTAAGACTGTTGGTGAGCATGTGACTTTAATTGTTGCTGATAATGGTAAGGGTTTACCTAATGATTTCGATATTGATAGTGCTTTCAGTTTAGGTTTCACTATTATTAGTAGTCTTGTTGATCAATTGGAGGGTACTATTGTTCGTTTGGATCAAATGGGTACTGCTTTCCAAGTTGATTTTGAGAGATTTGAGAATAGTAAGGATCTTAGTTAGATTCTTTTTTTTCATTTTTTTTTAAACATTTTTTTAATACTTTTTTACTTTTTTTTATTATTTATTTTTTTTATAAATTATTAAATAATATTAATATTATAATTTTAAACATACGATATGAAAACCATATCATATTAAAACTTTTTTAATTTATGGAGGAATAAAAACTGAAATACAAACTTATAATGGTTTTAACCTTAATATTATTGGTTTCATTATCAATATCAACAGTATTTGCAAATGATAATGTAACCAATGACAATTTAACAAATTTAAATCAAAATTCAAATAATATTAGTATACAATCAACTAATACATTAAGTGAAAATTCAAACACTTCATCTTCAATATATGTATCAACAAATGGTAGTGACACAACAGGAGATGGAGGAATAAACAACCCATATAACAGTATAGCTTATGCAGTAAACAAATCAACATCTGGAAGCACAATATACTTATCAAGTGGGGAATATTCTGGATCTAATAACAGTTGCATTTATATAAATAAAAAATTAACAATATCTGCACAAAATTCTAACACTTCAACTATTATAAATGGTGCAGGTTTTGATGATAGTATTTTCACAGTCAATAAAACTGGAAAATTAACTTTAACAGGATTAACATTAATCAATGGTAAAAGTGATGAAGGAGGAGCTATTAAATCCTATAGTGGAAGTGTTGTAAACATTGACAATTGTACTTTCATGAATAATCAAGCATCTCGTGGTGGATTCATGTATAATCTTGGAACATTAACTTTAACTAATTCTTATATTATCAACAATACTGCAGAAGAATTAGGTGGAGGCATTAAAAATTGGGGTGTTGCATCATTATCTGGTGATGTTTTCATTGGTAATTTAGCTAAATATTCTGGTGGAGCAATCTACAACTTCTATTTCCCAATTACTATAAATAATTGTTCATTTTACAATAACTCTGCATATTATGTTGGAGGAAGCTTACACAATGTAGGAACATTAATTTTAACAAACAGTTTAATTAATGGTAGTAAATCATTAAGAAGTGATGGTGGAGCAATCTGTAATGATATTTATGGTGATGATACTGGAAATTGCTGTATAACTAATACTGTAATTGTTAATTCTACTGCTTTAAAAAATGGTGGGGCTATTTTTAATAATGAAGTTCAAAGATTAAATTTAACAAATTCTAGTATAATTAGTTGCAGTGCTAAAAATGGTGGTGCAATTTACAATATTGCAGATTTATTACTCGTAAACAATACAATGAAAGATTGCAGTGCTACTAATGATGGATATTATATTTACAATCTAGGAAATATTGGAACAAGTGTTTTAACTTTTAATGCTAATCCAAATAAAACTAAAATTGGTAAGGATGTTAATTTAACAGTTAAAGTAACTGATGATAATGGAAACACAATTACAGGTGAAAACTTAACATTCACAATAAATGGGGATGAATTAGATACAAGAAATATTACTGAAGGAATAGCTAAAATTAATTATTCCACAAAATCTTTAGGAGAATATACTATTAGTGGTGTTTATTCTGGATCTAATAGTACTAATTTCAAATCTTTAACTAATAATGGTGTTTTAAATGTTGTAAATGATACATTAATTAGCACTGAATTATTCTCATCTGATTTAACTCTTTATTATGGTTCTAAAACTAATTATACTATAAGTTTAACTACAAGTGATGGGTTTGATTTAGTTGGTGAAAAGATATGTTTAAATCTTACTCGTTTAAGTAATGGTCTTAGTAAGGTTTATTGGGTTACAACAGATACTAATGGTTTAGCTAATCTTGAAATAAATCTTGGTGTTGGTGAATATTCTGTTTATGCATTTTATCCTGGAAAATCTAATTATACTAACTCTAGTATTACAACTAGTTTAAATGTGCTTAGTTTTGGATTAAATAGTACATTTTTAAGTGTTAATTTGTTTAATCGTACTGTTGGTGCTGGTGATAATTTTACTGGTGTTTTAACTGATAATAATGGTAATGTGATTGTTGGACAGCATATTGCATTGAATCTTACTCGTTTGAGTAATGGTTTGAGTAAGGTTTATTGGGTTACTACTGATACTAATGGTGAGTTTCAGTTAGCTATTAATCTTGGTGTTGGAAATTATTCTGCATTATGTAATTATTATGGTAATAGTAAGTATGCTTCTAGTTCTAATTTTACTAGTATTATTGTAAACAATCCATTGCCTATGTTTAGTGTTTTAGGTGCTAGTAAAGATTTAGTTATTAATTCTAGTGATAGTATTCAGGATGCTATTAATAATGCTAATGAAGGTAGTACAATATTTTTAAGTAGTGGTGTTTATAATCAATCTGGAATTGTTGTTAATAAAAGTTTGAGTTTTGTTGGTTTAGATAATGTTACTATTAATGCAAATCGGAATGGTAGTTGTTTCATTATTTATGATAATTATGAGGTTTTGTTTTCTAATTTAACTTTTATTAATGGTTTTAATGATTATGGTGGTGCTATTGATAATTTTAAGGGGATTATAACTATTTGTGATTGTATTTTTATTAATAATAGTGCTGAGAATAATGGTGGTGCTGTTGCTAATCTTGGAACAGTGAATATTGATTGTTGTATTTTTGTTAATAATAGTGTTGAGAATAATGGTGGTGCTGTAAACACTTATACTGGTCGTAATACTATTTTGAATAGTATTTTTGTTAATAATACTGCTAAAAATGATGGTGGTGCTGTTGCTAATGGAAATTTAAGTAAGAGTTATATTGGAGGTTGTTATTTCTTAAATAATTATGCTCATGCTTGGGGTGGTGCTGTTTATTCTTGGTTAACTAATGTTACAGTTTCTGACAATAGTTTCTATAATAATAGTGCTGGTGATTCTGGTGGTGCTTTAATCACTTATGGTGTAAGTAAAATTTTTAATAATAGTTTTGTTAATAATTATGCTCGTATGGGTGGAGCTATAAGTGTTGATGAGGTTTATAGTTTCTTTTTAACTGGAGTTACTTGTAATTATAATTATTTTGTGAATAATTCTGATTCTTATCGTGGTACTGATGTTAATATTGTTAAAGCTTCCTTATCTTCTAATTTTGATGATAATTGGTGGGGGGTTAATAATCCTTTAAACAGTACAGTTTATCCTATCAGTTTCTCAAGTCGTTGGTGGGATCCAGGTAATTATATTGCTAATATTACTAGTTGGTTAAATATGGAAACAAGTGTAAATGGCAGTACTTTAACTGTTAATATGGTTTCAAGTAGTGGGAATAATAAAACAACTAATATTCCACTTTTTACTAATGTTAAATATGGGGATAATAGTGTTACTGGTTATTTAACTAATGGTACTTATTCTTTTAATTTAAATATTTCAAGTCCTGTGAATGTTACAACTGTTATTGATTATCAGAGTATTACAAATACTGTTAATCCTGTTTTAGCTACTAATTTGACTGGGGATAATTATATATTCATTTATGGGGTAAGTGGTAATTATACAGTGAAACTTACTGATATTAATGGTAATCCTATTGAGGGTAAACATTTAAGTTTGAATTTAACTCGTTTGAGTAATGGTTTGAGTAAGGTTTATTGGGTTACAACAGATACTGAGGGTATTGGAAGTCTTCCAATTAACCTCGGATTAGGAAATTATAATGTAAAGGCTGTTTATTCTGGGGATTCAGGTTATTTGGCTAGTATGGTTAATTATAATATTATTGTTGTTAATTCTTTTGTTAATACTACTCCTACTATTTTGGCTGCTTTTAATTTTAATCAGTCTTTTGGTGCTGGTGATAATTTCACTGGTAAGTTAGTTGATGTTTATGGTGCTCCTGTTGTTGGTCAACATATTGCATTGAATCTTACTCGTTTGAGTAATGGTTTGAGTAAGGTTTATTGGGTTACTACTGATACTAATGGTGAGTTTCAGTTAGCTATTAATCTTGGTATTGGGGATTATACTGCTAATTGTAGTTTTGCTGGTACTAGTGTTTTTGGTTCTAGTAGTGATACTGCTTCTATTGTTGTTTATTAGTTTTAACCTTTTTTTCTTTATTTTTTTTTAAAAAATTATTAATACTTTTATAATGTTTT
Organism: Bacillota bacterium; assembly: GCA_023392615.1. Classification (GTDB taxonomy): domain Bacteria; phylum Bacillota; class Clostridia; order Lachnospirales; family Lachnospiraceae; genus Mobilitalea. The sequence continues at coordinate 6,226 of JAEVYT010000023.1, forward strand.
TTATTATTTTAACTAAATTTTTATACATTTACAGACTAAAATTAATAATGTATATTTAAAAAAATAATGACAATTTTTTTATTTTTATGAATATATCGTTTTAAATAAAACTTAATGGAGGTAAATAAAATTATGTCTAAAAAACTATACTCATTAGTTCTAATAACACTACTCGCATTCGCAATATGTATCACCCTAGATACAACATTCGCAGCAGATGCAAGTACAGTTACAGACTCTAATAGTACTAGTACCGACATTAGCATATCCGACTCTAGCGTTTCTGATGCAGCAACAACCACACTTGCCACAACACAAGCAAACACAGATTCATCAAATACCACAGATGTATCAACAGCTAATTTAGCAAGCACTGCATTAACCGCAACAAGTTCAGCAGTATATGTAAGTCCAACTGGTAGTGAAACAAGTGGAACAGGAACATCCTCAAACCCATATCAAACCATAAGTAAAGCAATAAGCTCTACATCAAATGAAGGAACAATATACTTATACAATGGAACTTACTCAGGAACCGGAAATACTGGTATAACAATCGATAGTAAAAATTTAACCATTACTGCAATGGATAACACAGTAGATACAATCATTGATGGTAGTGGTACCAACCGTTTATTCACCATAACAGGTACTTCCACACTCACATTCTCAGGAATTACCCTACAAAATGCATTAGGTGATTACGGTGCAGCAATCTATATACACGACAACATGCATGTTCAAATTGTTAATATAATAAACTGTACCCTAAAAAACAATATTGCAACTATATCTGGTGGAGCAATAGCAATTAATGGTAGTGGATTGAATACATCAAACTATTCTAAATTCATTATAGAAAACAGTACCTTAACAGGTAACACAGCATACAGTAATGGTGGAGCAGCATATGTAATCCGAGGAGGATTAAGTGTAAGACACACCAATGTAACCAACAACAAAGCATCAACCTCTACTGGTTATGGTGGAGCAATCTACAACCTTTGGTGGACTTGGGCTTACGGTGCAAACTTTGCAAACAACACTGCATTCGATGGTGGAGCTGTAGCAAGCAATAATGGTGGACGTTTCTACACCTACTACAACCGTGGAGAAAACACTGTATTCACAAATAATTTAGCAACTGGAAGTGGAGGAGCAATCTACTTAACAGGTAATACAGCTTCACGCAGTACTTCCTTAATAAACAATACATTATTCTACAACAACTCTGCAAAATATGGTGGAGCAATTGCACTTGTAGCAACTAATGGAACAATGACAGTAATTAACTCAACTTATGCATATAACACAGCAACCACAATGGGTGGAGCTATCTATGTTGGAGCATCCGTTACAGGAGGAATAGCAACTTCTTACTGTGCATTATACGGTAACAACGCACCTTCAGGAAAAAGTATGTATAAAGCTGGTGGAACCTGTACTGCTGATTACAACTGGTGGGGAAACAACACAAACCCATACTCAAGTGGAGATATTAACTTCGAACCAGCAAATTGGGTAATAATGGACATGACTACAAAAGATAATGGAGATACTGTAAGTATAACTGCAAACTTAAACAAATACACAGACGGTACAAAAAAACTTGCTTTATCTGAATACATTCCATTTAACGATGTAACATTCTCAACAACAGCTGGATCTATTAACCCAACTTCTGCAACACTTGTAAACGGAACATACACTGCAACCTACTACAAAGCTAGTAAAGATGCAACAGTTACTGCAACTATAGGAGCACAAACTATGAGCACTACAATAACAGGTACTAATGTAAATTTAACCGTAAATGATGTATCTGGTAAAGTAGGTGAAAATAAAAATGTTACTGGTACTGTAACAGACAGTAATGGTAATAAATTAACTAATGGTAATGTAACTCTTAGTGTTAGTGGAACAAACATTTCCACAGTAAATGTCACTAATGGAACCTACACAATACCTATTATTCTAAGTGGTGCAGGACAATACACATTCTATGTAACCTACAATGGATATGGAAGTTATATTAAAACCACAACTGCTGGAACAATCACTATAACAGCAATAGGCACAAAATTAACCATTGAAAACGTTCAAGGTTCTCTTGGAGATGTTGTAGCATTAAATGTTTATGTTGTAGATGATAATGGTAAACCTGCAAACGGAACCGCAAAAGTACACATATACGACCAAGATACAATAGTACCAGTTTACAATGGTGTTGGAACAACTCAATATACTATTATTGAACCTGTCGGAACCTATAATATGGCAGCAACATTCACCAACGATACATATTATGAATCATCAACTGGATCTGCACTTCTTGTTGTAACTAAACAAAAAGTAAACATTACAATTCCAGATGTAAATGGTGAAAGAAACGAAAATGTAAGTATGGTAATTAATGTAACAAACCGTTACGGAAACCCTGTAACTGGTAATATAATTGTTAACTTTAATGGTGAAAACACCACATTAAATCTTGTAAATGGTCAAGCAACTTATACCACAACCTTACCTAATGAAGAAGGAAACTTTAACTTAACAGTAACCTATCCAGAACAAGGTAATTATAGTGAATCTAAAGCAGTAATGACTGTTGGTGTTGGAACAACAACCACAATCTTAACTGGTGATGATTTAGTAGTTGTTTATGGTAATCCACAAAATTACACAGTTCAACTACACGATTTAAATGGAGCTATCATTACAGGTAGAACTATTAGTTTCACATTAACTGAAGCAAGTACTGGTAGAGTTGAAAAATACACCAATACTACTAATGATGATGGATATGCAAAATTACTTATTAGTCAAACTGCTGGAACCTACACTGTAGTTGCAACTTATGCTGGTGAAGAAGGTAAATTCTTACCAAGTACCACTACTAATACTATTATTGTTCAAAATGGAACCACTAATAAAACTGTAACATTTTTAACAGCTAATAAATTCAGTGAATTAGTTGGTGCTGGTCAAAACTTCACAGGTAAATTAACTGATGTAAATGGAAAACCTTTAGTCGGTTATCATATTAATTTAAACCTCACTAGAGTTTCTAGTGGTGCTAGTAAAATTTATTATGTAACTACTGATACTAATGGAGAATACCAATTACAAATCAACCTTGGTTTAGGTGAATACACAGTTCAAGCTTCATTTGGTGGAACAAACGATTATGCAAGTAGTATTGCATTCAATACTCTCTCTGTTGTTAATCAAACATCAAATAAGACTGTAACCACATTAACTGCTAATAAGTTTAATGAAACTGTTGGTGCTGGTCAAAACTTCACAGGTACTTTAGTTGATGCTAAAGGTTCACCTATAGTTGGTCAACATATTGCTTTAAACCTCACTAGAGTTTCTAGTGGTGCTAGTAAAATTTATTATGTAACTACTGATACTGATGGAGCATTCCAATTACAAATCAACCTTAGTGTTGGAAATTATACTGCTCAATGTTCCTATGGTGGAACTTCAGTCTATCAATCCAGTTCAGCAAGTAACACAATAACTGTACATGCATAAAATAAAATTTTTTAATTATTTTGGGAAAACTTTCAATTTTTTTCCCAAAATCTTTTTTTTAACTATTTTTTCCAAATCTTTTTTTTTCAAATCCTAATTTTTTTTCATAAATAATTTAAATCATAATCCCAATAGATAATAAATAATCATAAAAAATATTATTTATTAATAAAAATGGGAGGATGAAATTATTCCAACAATAAACTGTCCAAAATGTGGAGCAGAAAACGATTCAACATTCTTATTCTGTGAAAAATGCGGAACCAAACTAAACCAACCAAGCCCACAACCAGAACCAGAACCACAAATAGAAAAAGAAGAAAAAAGTCAATGTCCAAGATGTGGATATGAAAATGAAAAAGGAGCAAACTTCTGCCTAAACTGCGGACTAAGCTTAAAAGAAACACAAAACATTCAAACAACACCAACACCTGCACCTGC
>JAEVYT010000003.1 GCA_023392615.1 Bacillota bacterium
AGTAAAGCGACATATGATTATACGACTGCACCTGACTTGACAGGTCTGACACCAAGTAGTACCATAAAGTATGAATATGGAAATTCTGCATTCCCGGATGAAATGACATCATATAATGATGGAGATACATTAACTTATGATGCTTTAGGCAACCCGTTAAAGTACATCGGTTGGGACATGACTTGGACTGCTGGACGAGAACTTGATTCGATGACCAACGATTCGGATAATCTCAGTTATCAATACGATGATAATGGCATACGAACAAGTAAGACCGTAAATGGTGTAAAAACAACATACACTACTGTTGGCGGAAGAATTACAAGCCAGTCTGACGTAACAAACACAATGTATTACCGCTATGATAAGAATAACCAGTTAGTAGGATTCAATCTGAACGGCACAGAATATGTTTATGTGATGAATGGTCAAGGAGATGTAACTGGTATTCTTGACACTACTGGAAAACAAATTGTAAGTTATACTTATGATGCTTGGGGAAAATGTACCATAGCAAGCGATACATCAGGCAAGAATATTGGTATTATTAATCCAATGCGTTATAGGGGTTACTACCTTGATAAGGAGACAGGATTTTTCTATGAAGGTAGCCGATACTTTGATTCAAGTACAGGAAGATTTATTAATGCGGATGAGCCAAAATATCTGGATCCAAATGATTCAGTAAGTGCAAATTTGTTTGCATATTGTTATAATAATCCAGTTAATAAGAGTGACCCAAGTGGGTATGGGAGTAATATTTCTACTGATAAGTCCATTCAAAAAAAGTGTGGAATTTTTTTATAAGCAAAAAATTTACTAAGGTGCAAGTTGCTGGAATAATGGTAAATGCCAAGCAAGAATCCGGTTGGAATCCATTGCGTAGGGGTAGTGGACAATTTTGGGGACTGTTTCAGGTTGGAAAAAGTAAGGCACTTGAATTAGAAAAAAAGTATAAAGCCGCTGGTCTGGATATGTCGAAATATGGTTATAATATTTCTAAGTACCAAGGCGCTGGTGCTCAAAAAAATATTCCTAGTAAAGACTTATCAAAGATAGTGGATATTCAGTTAAAATATATCTATACTTGTAAACCAACAGGCGCAGATTGGGTATCTTCTCTTAGAAAAGCAAAAAAAGTGAACGAAGCAGCTGAAATATTTGTGGTTAAGTTTGAGGGTGCTACCACAAGTAAGCACATAGAAGATAACAAGATAAAATATTATTCGGCTTATAAAGGTAAGTATTATCAAGATGCGAAGAAGAGAAGAGATTACGCCGCAGATTGTTATAACTCGTTTGCGAAATAATTCTTTAATATGGAAAAGTCAAGAAAGGAAGGATGCTGTATATGAAATTGAAAAAAGTAGTAGTGGTAGTTGTTTTATTGTTAATAACTGTGCCGTTAATCACAGTCGTAGTGTATGCAAAGAACAGCACTAATAACGGAACTAAAGGTGCTATAATATCGAACACTACATTTTCACATAGTAATGATAAACTATTGTTGGATTCGCCTATGCCTACGCATTTAAGTGCTAAAGATATTGAAAATATCATGCATAAAATTGATTCTCGAGTAACAAAAGTAAAAGATCTCATAAATTACAAATATTACAAGGATCATTATGATAGAGATGTTCTAATGTTCCGTTATTTTGAGCACGATTTTGATCAAGAATCATCTGCTGATTATTACTTGTACTATGATGAAAAAGGTAAACTAATATATGCTGAGATTACCCATTATCGTGACGCTGCGTACTCCATCTACTTTCACAACGATGAATTGTTACACGTGGAAGTGGGACCTTTCTCTGAGGGTGGACCATCTATAAATGGTGACATGGCAAATGTTAAGGATATTATTAATAAAGACTCCAGCTATGCTTTCGTACTAGAAGACATTTCTCTATGTTTAGAACATGCATATAAATAAGAAGTTGTATTCAACAAGGTATAAATTAATTGGATATTAACAAAGGCGTTAAGTGGGCGGGTCCACGCAAGAAACTTGAGAAATATTTGCAAAGACATGCATAAAAGCAAGTTTTGAGTCATTGGTAATTTAATGTGCTGATAACAACACTAGTTTTTAAATCGCATAATTTAAAAACTAATTAAAAAATATTGCATAACTTATGAAAAAAAACAACAAAAAGGAATTGTCGCCTTAGGAACCGCTCCACTACTCTGGGTGTGACCGATTACTTCTATTAGTGTATAATTTTGAGAGGAGAAATATAGTGGTTGAGTTAACTTATAAAACTTTTGATGATGATTATTTTATTATTGATTTATGCTCTAATGATGATAATTATGAAAAGTTAGTGTTTGACATTTCGGAGTATCTTCTTGAAAATTTTGCAATGATATGTAGTTATACTGCTTTGCCAAGTGATATGGAAAGGTATTTGGATTATTTTAAGCAGAGTAACGCAATTATTTTTTGTGGTGATAGTAAAAAGTTTTTCATGAAAAAAATGCCTTCATTATTAATTAGTATAAATTCCGTGGATGATTTAAAGTTTATTTCATCAAATTGGAATGGTTCATTTGAAAGTTCAAATGAGATATATTTTTGCGTGAAAAATCATGAAGTGGAACTTTTTGAATACTTAAAAGTGAATAGTTACCAAGAAGTAAATATCAGAAAAAATAAACTTATAGAATGTATAATTCAAGACGGGCAGGATCCCGATAATTATAAATCTACATCTGTAATTGGAAAAATAAAATTATTCAATAAGATTAAAATGATAGCAGATAATTTACTTTATCAAAGTTTGGATAAATAAGTTTGCGATGAACTATAAAAGTGATAGAAAATACTAAGTTTTCAAATACACATGGAAATATCTTCGGTATAAAGATTAACAATATTTTGATAATAATGTTGCACTATCCACATTCAAATAAATTGTTTTTTTACATACAAGATGATGTAAAAATACCAGGCTTTCGTCAAAAACAATATATAAAATTCGGATACTTTATGTTAAATCAATGACTTAGTGGAAGTAGGTGTATTCATGATTACAATTAGAAGTGATATTAATGGTTTTTATGGCTTGAATTATTTGATGGATGATAACTTTTCTCTCGAAATTTCTTCTGACAACGAAATTAGTGGGGAAATAATAAAGGGCATTATTTCGCAAGTATTTTCAGGGAACGAGATTGTTTATAAAGCTTATGGATTGCCTAACAGTATAGACGAGATAATAGAAGATTTCGGTGGTCAGAACTATGTTTATCACGAGGGGGACAGGAATAAATTTTACATGAAGAGATATCCAGAGATTATTATGCAGTTAAAAGATATCATTGCTATTGATAAACTATTAAGTAGTTGGTCTTGTGCAATAATCGAAGGCAGGTTTTTTTTCATTGCAAAACCTTCGTGCGGTGAACAAATTAAGGAATATTTTCAAAATAATTCTTATAAAGAAAGGCCTAACATGAACGAACTATGGGACTTTTTACTTTGCATAATTGAAAATATCCCGGATCACCCAAATCATGATTCGTATATTTTAACGGCGAGAAAAGAGTTTCATGAAGAAATCAACCAACTAATTTGCAAATTTTTGTAGTTACAACAATATTCCAGTATGGAAATTAATTCTATTTCACCATCGAGTCGTATTTCTGATTTCAAAATGGAGAATAATCAAAAAGCATTAAAAATAGTTATTAATGTTAAAGTAAGGAATAATAGGATATATTCCTGAAGTAGCATCATTTCTAGATGAATTATAATAAGACGTATAATTATGTTAAGAAAATTACCGATAATAAAATACCAATGTAACATATGAAATCTTATAATTGGAATTGTCGGACTAGCAATCACTCAACTATCTTTAGTGGAGCAATTGCTTCAAATGTCATGATGATATATTTGGCTTCAAAAAGTATAGCCATTTTATGATGTTGGCTATAGGGTCAGCATACAGAATGTTAAACGGATATAAGATTATCCCAACAATTCTTAATATAACTAGTAAAGCATTATCTAAGGTAGGATTGAGGATAAAAACTGGATTCCTTGATTATATATGTGATCACAAAGTGAATAACGTTGTTTGGGAGATATGATAATGAAATTATTAGTCAACTGTGATGTGCCTTTTCGAGGTGATTTTTTAATAGCATTTAGTGGCAAAAGTCAAATGGTAAATGAGGATATTACGCACATTTCTTTCGATTTTGTTGAATGTGGAGAATATTTTTTGGAATTTAAGCATGAACCAACTCAAAGGGCAATTACATTTATAAACGTAATAATATATATAATAACTTGTATAATACAAGGCATATTCAATATTATTTTGATGAATACTGACTCAAATTGGCATGAGATGATAATTCCATATTGCTTGAATAGTAAAATAAAACTTGAATTAAATGAAGATAGGACTATTTATCTAAAATATCGATATTATGGAGGCTTTCTGCCAAGATTATTTATTGATGACCGCGAAATAAGTGAGGCTCAATACATACCAAATAGTCAAGATTTCGACAATAAATTTCTAGGATATTGTAAGAAACTTATATCAATATTGATGGTGAACTTATTTGTCTTAAATTTAATTCTTTATAGTTGTTTAAAAACTAAAGGGTATACAGTGTTGAGCTTAAGTATAATTTGTCTTGAATCTATTCTGATACTTGCAACTATGTTTATCTTAATAAGGGAATACAAGAGAATGAGAAAACTTAAGGAAGATTTTAAACAAAACATGATTTGAAAAAAATCTTTGTTAAAAATGGGTGAAAAAAAGTTATAATTATGGAATTTGCAGGTCAAGAATTTTACTCTACTTTGAATTGACCCCTTGTTAAGGACAAAATTTTTAAAACATTTCTTGATTTGGAATGAAAACCACTGTCCATTATATAGGGTACATTTTATTTTGCCGTTGGAGACATTTATGGTTTGGTAAGAAAGCTACGCCAGAAGATTTTATAAAAGCAGCATATATCGGAGCTGTTTCGGGTCTGATAACTCGTTTATGGTTTTAGTGAAAAGCAATAAGAAAATGTAATACTAATAAGGTTCGTTTAGAATGTGCTTCACTGTAAATACAATGGGTATAATTCTTACAAGTTTTAGGATATATATCGCACAAAAAAACTTGTAAGAGTTTGAAAATTTACTAGATATCTCAATCGTAAAAGAAAGGAGATATGATATTTAATTATATAAATATCATAAAAAATGTATGGAACAATTTTGGTTTACGTATATATTAATTTGTATAATTAATGTGGCTTTTGATATTCTCGAAATAGTTACGAGAACAATGAATGCTAAAATGTTTATTATTCTCACTATTATTATTTCTATTTTATATATAGGAGTTTTTCCACTTTTATTATTAACGTTAAAAGGAGAAGGACTTTTAACTGGAACAGATGCAACGATTAAAACAATGAGATTGGTTTATTACCCTAGTATAGTATCTTTTCTTTTTCTTGTGTTAATGTTTGTAATATCAGAACGGAAATAACAAATGATAAAACCATTTCAGGAGGTAAGTATTATGGATTTTCACAAAGCAAATAGAAAAAAGGATAATAAGAGATTTCGAAGAAAAAGCAGTGAAGAATGGGGTTATTGAACAAATTATTAGGTCAGAACTGAAATCTCAGATGAATGTCCGTACCTCTAAAATGACAAGTGGGGTAACGAATACATACACCATAATAGAAAAGTTATACATACCGCATATCGACATCGTGTATCTGTTTCTTGCTGCTGATGGATTTGTACTAAGTAAGTTTGATAAAGGTAAGGGAGTAACATTTAGATTTAATGCATTTTTTGCATTACCGGGAGTTATGACGGGGATTTGGGGGAATAAAAATGGGTAATTTATATATTTTGTTTATAATTTCTAGTATGACTTTTACTAATTATTCGTTAAATTATATTGAGTTGAAGTTGATTAAATGGTGTAATATAATTTCGACCTTTTTAATTTTAATATGCTTTTTAATATATTTGAATTCTGAAAAATCAAATACATACATTACTAATGTGGCGGAAACGGTATATGCGATTGGTATGTTTGCTAATGCGTTTTATTTGGCGTATCTCAAATTTAAGAATGACAAGAAATTAAAATGAAAATATAGATTGGAATGCAATCAGAAAACTATACTCAAAATGGTATGAATTTTGGAACTCAGAAAAGACAATAAGTGATAGAATAATGAAATTGGCAAAAAATAAGAAAATGAAAGTGTTGGTAAAATAATGAAGAAGTTGTATATTATAATATTATCATTGATTTTTGTTAGTTTAAGTTTGTCTGCATGTAAAAGTAAAAACAATAAAATTCTTACAACTGATGATATCACCCATTTGTTTACTTCTAGTGGTTACAATTGCGAAACAACTGAAATCGAAATGTCTCGAAGTGAAAACTTTCCATTCAGAGGAGACATAAAGGTTTTAAAAATTAACGAAGCAGAAATTTTTTTGTTTTTTTACAAAAACGAAAAAAATGTTCGACAAGAAATCTCAAAAGATTTTTTGACCGAAAAAGGGGCTGTATTTTATATAAATAATGTTATTTTCCTATATAGAGGTGATGATAATAAAATTTTAAATGTTTTAAAATCAAACTTACTGGAATGTGGCGAAAAATGATTGTCAAAAGAAGAGGAGGATACTAACAGTGAAATTATTTAATCCTTGGGTAGACCTAGATTCATCCAATATACCAGTAATGGTATTGCAGATTCTATGGCTAATATTATTGATAGTAATCGTTGTTTTTACTTATTGGATTCCTGATCGGAGACAAACAAAATTTCATAAACTTTGTATCTTAATTGGCATGCCTTTATTTGATCTATTGTTAGTAATTATGTTTTACTGGCATGTCGCTATACTGATCTCTACTATTTTTTCTACAATGGTTTATCTCTTAATGGCACATGATTATAAGAGACAACACGAAGAAGAATTGCAAGGGGCAACAGGTTTAAATCAAAAATATCGAGATAAGCAAAAAACTCAATTTGGCAAAATGTCTGATGATGAAAAAAAGGAATGGATTGAATATTATAGTACCCATGAAATAAAAATCAATGTGCCGGTTTCTGTTCTTATAAGTACAATGACAACAATTGCTGTCATTTTACTGTTTCATATATTGGACATAGGTTATTTACTGTGATAGTAAAAGACTATCGACAGTTTTATCCATAGTATTTGAAAATACCCATTAGCAATGTGTAGATTTGTCACGAAACGTTTCATATAATAGACTCACCCATCTTAGTCGGGAGGTGATTGATATGAGGAGAGTTTTTGGTATTATAATATTGATGTTTACTTTTATTTCATTAATCATTATATACAGAATTATATTTAAAAATAAGGTTTATGACAAAGACTGGTTTGGATTAGTGGTTGATTCATGGGAGATTGTTGCACTAGCGATATCGCTAATTCTTGTTGGGCTAGTATTGATTTTTAAGAAGTGACATTCGATTGTGGAATGTTGGAAATAAAAACTGCAGTAATCCCATAACAAAAATAAAGCTTGGGCAACTGTAAATTTTAAACATCCACCTAGATTGATTTGCGATAAATTATGATCTAGGAGGATGTTTTTGAAGTTAAAAACCTATTATTTTACATAGTGGTGTAGTAAGAGCAAGCGATACAGCTAGATCTTTTGTATCGATATTATACTAGAACCGATCTGTACAAGAATGAATATGATCATCAAACAACAGGTAAAGGCATAACGGTAAAAACCCTTTGGAGTTTTTTCTTTTTTTATGTACCAACTTACCTGTTTTCGATATATTATCAGTATCACAATCGCGGCAATTGCAAAGGCAAGGTTCATAACAACAGAGATGCCATCCTGTATAGGTTGACTGAACCTTTGTGTGATAAACAGGTATAATTCGCAGAAGATGAAATTATTAATGATATGTAGCAGGATAGACCATTTGATAGAGTACTCAATAGCTACGTAGCCTAATACTAATCCAATAAATGCTGCAAAAATGCCTTGAGCAAGATTGCCATGGAATGCTCCGAATAATATAGCTGATATTACGATTGCAAAGCAGTCTCCATACTTTTGAAGACGACGAAGAACAACACCTCGGAAGATTAACTCTTCGGTAATTGGGCCTAGGAAGGAGATATATAGGAACATCGATATTGTATTAGATTGTCCAAACTCCTCTAGTATTTTTTCGACACTTAAATGGAATTGGTTAAATAAAAGTTCCAATCCGCTGCTGATGGGAATGATAAATCCCTGCACAGACATGAATATAATAAAGATTAAGGCGAATTTTTTTGGAGTCATCTTTGCTTTAGCAACAAACAAGCTTTTTACTTTCTTTGGGTGAATACAACGATAATATAATAGGATTAACGGTATTCCGAATAAAATGGCTAACATATAACCTACGCCACTACTGGTTAGGACATTCGTTAATTCCTTCATATGTTCTGGTGAACTATAATATTTATAATCTTTAATCATTAGGTATACCACTAATACAATTGAGGATACAAAAGTAAAAAAGATCATAATCAGCTCATAAATCAGAAGTCCACCGATAACATAATTAACCGAGTTCTTGACTTGCTTTTTGATTGGTACAGGAGGTTTTGTAACAATCGGTTTAAGTATAGGTTGTATGGGCACTTCGTTCATAAGAATCGGCTCCTTTCATTTATTTCAAGTAATTTCCATTATAATAATTTTTGACTAAAATGTCTATGCCTAGTTTGAGCAATTCCTTTCTTCGTATTTGCGGTACAGAAACTGCAAATACTTTCAAAATCATATTTCTATATCTGTAAATATTTTAGTGTATTCTATTGTGATAATATCACAGAGATATCCTCCGAAGAGTGTTATAGTAAGCCTAGATAAAGACACGAAGAAGTGTTGGGTGCTTGTATGATCATTGTATGTTGAAACATCGCCTTGGGCGATAGAATGGAGGATATTATGGCTACGATTAAAATCACAAAGAATAATTTTGAAGAAGAGGTTTTAAAATCGAAGGAACCTATTTTGCTGGATTTCTGGGCATCATGGTGCGGGCCTTGTCGTATGGTAGCTCCTGCATTGGATGAGATTTCAGAAGAGGTAAAGGGCTTTGCTAAAGTTGGAAAAATAAATGTAGATGAAGAAAGTGAGTTGGCTTCTAAGTTTCGCGTTATGAGTATCCCAACCTTGATGGTTGTAAAGGAAGGCAAAATCTCCTCAACTGCGGTTGGCGCAAAACCCAAAAGAGATATCCTTAAGATGTTAGAGGCGTGATTATGATAAAAAACCACACTACGTAAAAATGTATAAAATTGAGAGACGATTATTAATATAATACAGTGTAATGATAAGGACACTACCCCCTCGTTTGGAGTAATGTGTCCTTATCATTTTCTTTGTTCCTATAGTCTATGTAGAGAGTGGTGGATAATAATTCTATGGTGGGTATAATAAATAGGATTCTATATCTCAAATTCCATTCCAATTTCTAATAATATTGCTTTAGTAACCGTTTTTTCGTCTAAATATTTCTTTGGTGTTAAAACTTCTGGTAAAGCATCGTCTTCTTCAATAGAAAATATAATCTTTTTTTCACACTTTTTAAAATAAGTACACATGTAAGAAGGGTCGATATATATAACACTTTCGCAAGACTTAATTTGAATCCAAGAACGTGGGAATCATTTAATTATCATTTTTATTCTCCCTTTAAATCAATTATCGGTTTTGTAATAACTCAAAGTTTTCATTATAACCAGATACATAATTATTGAGATATAACTCAATTCCTTTTTAATGACCTCTAAAGCTTCATCCAAGCGAGAGCGTGTTGCATGTGAAAGTATATCTCTCTTTCCTTGTTTTATAATAACATGTACCCTTATCCGTTCCTTTGTTAACGCTTGATAATTTAATGAAAATCCGATATGCTATAGATAAGAGATAGTATGGAGGTAATAGAATGATAGATAAGAAGGAGGATTTGATTTTTTTACAGGATACGTTAAGCTTTTGGAAGGATATCACGGATGCACAAAAGAATTCATTGAGACAAGTGATAAGCAAGAAGCATTTTAATGTGGGAGAGTTTATGCACGGCAATTCGGAGAATTGTTCCGGATTATTTTTAATCAAAACCGGGCAGGTGCGTGCATATATTGTCTCCGAAAGTGGGAAAGAGATTACACTTTATCGCTTGTTTGATCGAGATGTATGTATCTTTTCTGCCTCCTGTATGATGAAAAACATATCCTTTGATATCTATATTGAAGTTGAGAAGGAAACGCATGCATACTTGATTCCAACCTCAACATTTAATAAATTATCTATGGAGTCGATACCGATTCAGACATTTACGAATAACCTGATGGCTTCCCGTTTTACGGATGTGATGTGGATTATGGAACAGGCATTGTTTATGAGCTTTGATAAACGTCTCGCCACATTTTTAATAGAACAGTCCAATATAGAGGAAGCAGATCTACTGGATATTACACATGAGAAGATTGCAAATCATCTGGGCACGGCAAGAGAAGTAGTAACCAGAATGTTAAAGTATTTTCAGAATGAAGGTATGGTAAGGTTAAGCCGAGGTACTATACAGATCGTAGACCGGAATGGCCTGGAGGAACTGTCGGAAAGATGAAGGTAGAAGAATGGATAAAACAATACGTGAACAACTCGAAGAGTTGTCGGAAGAAAAATACCGTGTATTTACTGCAGGCTTAACACCCGGAAGAGAGAATATACTAGGGGTTAGGTTACCTGCGTTAAGAAAGTTGGCTTCCAAAATTGTGAAGGAAGACTGGAGAGCATATCTAAGGGAGGCATCAGGGGACACGATGGAGGAGCTTATGCTCCAGGGAATGGTAATTGGAGCTTGCAAAGCTGATATAGATGAGGTGCTTGTTCTTGCAGCAGATTACATTCCAAAGATAGATTGCTGGTCGGTATGTGACAGTTTTATCACCAGTTTGAAGAATGCGAAAAAGCATTCAGAGAAGATGTGGGACTTTATTCAGCAATACTTATATTCAGAACGAGAGTATGAGATTCGCTTTGGTGTGGTTATGCTTTTAAATTATATATCGCCGGAGTATGCTCCGATGGTATTTGAGCATTTTGATCGAATTAAGCATGAAGGGTATTATGTAAAAATGGCTGTGGCGTGGGTCATCTCGATTTATTATGTTAACCTTCCGGAGATTACCCTGCAGTATCTGAAAAAGAATCAACTGGATGATTTTACGTATAACAAAGCATTACAGAAAATCACAGAGTCATTAAAGGTGGATGTGGACACGAAAGCAATGATTCGTAGTATGAAGAGAAAGTAATTATAATGAGAGTGTTGCATAGATTCCTCACAGAAGTTAAGTTTATGCATCATTCTCATTTTTTGCTTATCCTGGGAGGATAAGATGTGTTGCATTTTCCACTAAATTATGACAAAATGATAGTAAGTTCAATACAACGAAATAATAAGGGGGAACTACCATGAGATTAACATTTTTAGGAGCAGCGCATGAAGTGACAGGAAGCTGTTATCTGCTTGAGGCTTGCGGCAAAAACATACTGATTGATTGTGGTATGGAACAGGGTAAGGATACCTATGTAAATATGGAGATACCTGTGGCATCAGCGGATATCGATGCAGTGCTATTGACTCATGCTCATATGGATCATTCAGGTAAGCTACCGTTATTATATGCACAGGGATTTCGAGGTGCAATACACGCCACCGGCGCCACGAGTGCGTTGTGTGATATTATGCTTCGTGATAGCGCACATATTCAGATGGCGGAAGCGGAGTGGAAGAATCGAAAAAGCAGACGTGCCGGTGATATGCAGGCACTTCCTCTCTATGATATGGAAGCAGCTATGGCTACAACAAGGTTGTTTGTTTCTCATGAATATAAAGAAAATTATTCGATATTTGACGGAATTGAGATAAGCTTTGTTGATGTAGGACATTTGCTTGGTTCTGCCAGTATTGAAGTTTGGATTACAGAGGAGGGTGTGACAAAGAAGATCGTATTCTCAGGAGATATTGGTAATCTGAATCAACCATTAATCAATGACCCTGAATATATAGAGGAAGCAGATTATGTGGTTATGGAATCTACTTACGGCGATCGCAGTCATGGTGAGCTGCCTGATTATATAGGGGATTTGACCTCGATCATTCAGAAAACCTTCGATCGGGGAGGAAATGTTGTAATTCCTTCCTTTGCAGTGGGTAGAACTCAGGTATTATTATATTATTTACGCAAGATTAAGGATGAAAAGCTCGTAACCGGACATGGTGATTTTAAGGTATATGTGGATAGCCCTTTAGCAATAGAGGCAACACAGATTTTTCATGAGCATATGATTGGATACTTTGATCAGGATGCAATGAATTTGGTAAATAAGGGAATTAATCCACTCTCATTCCCGGGATTATGCACCTCCATCACCTCGGATGAATCTAAAGCAATAAATTTTGATGATTCTCCAAAGGTAATCATTTCTGCATCCGGTATGTGTGAGGCGGGACGTATTCGCCATCACTTAAAGCATAACTTATGGAGACAGGACAGTACGATTGTATTCGTCGGATATCAGGCAGTAGGAACACTGGGACGCATGCTTTTGGAAGGTGCAACCGAAGTGAAACTGTTTGGTGAGCCAATTACGGTTGCTGCTGAGATATGTAAATTAGCAGGTGTAAGCGGTCATGCTGACAGAGAAGGTCTTGTTAAGTGGCTAGGTGGCTTTAAGAAGAAGCCGGATAAGGTGTTTGTTGTTCATGGTGATACACAGATTTGTGAGTTCTTTACAGAATACATTTCTCAAGATTTGGGATACAATGCATACGCTCCGTTTAGCGGAACAACCTATGACTTAGCAGCTAATGTATTAGTGAAGGAAGGGAAACCGATTGCTGCAGACACGAAGACAGAGGAAAACAAATCGGTACCGGGTACGGTATATGATCGACTTGTTATTGCAGGTAAGCGTCTGGCAGCAGTAATTCAGCACAACAAAGGAGGAGCCAATAAGGATTTAGCTAAATTCTTAGGGCAGATTAATTCACTTTGTGACAAATGGGACAGATAATTCTCATATAATATAATAGAATAGATGAATGAGTAAGAAATTACTCGTTATAATAGTAAAAGGTATTTCAAAAGCAAACCATTCGAGGAAAGCTGAGAGATACCTTTTTCCTTTCTGGAAGTAATGTATTATGTGAAGATAATTGCGTATTAGTAGGTCACCCAACTCATTTATAATATGACAACTATTGAATTATCAGTATCCGTGGAGGTCAACTTGGAAAATTATAAATTATTAGAATATTATCGTATGTTCTCAACAAAAGAATTTGAAGACGCAAACTATTATTCAGGGAATGATTTAGGAGCACAGTGGACAAAGCAAATGACACATTTTAAAGTATGGGCTCCCACAGCCGAGTCGGTAGTCTTGAATCTATACCGAAGTGGTCATGAGGATGATAAATTTCAAACAATCTCTATGAATAAAGATATTGCAGGAACTTGGTGTGTAAGTATGGAGGGGGATATGAACCTCATCTATTATACCTACTCCGTAACAGTGGATGGGGAGATGAATGAGGCGGTTGATCCCTATGCAAAAGCAGTCGGAGTCAATGGGTTACGTGGTATGGTCATTGATTTAAAAGCTACAAATCCATCGGGGTTTGAAGAGGAGCATCACCTACCAATTCTTAACTACACGGATGCAATTATCTACGAGCTACATGTCAGGGATTTTTCTGCTGATATTAATTCTGGTATGGTTCATAAAGGGAAATATCTTGCATTTACGGAGCGAGGAACAAAGAACGGATATGGGGATACAACCGGAGTGGATTATCTGAAGGAACTAGGTATTACTCATATTCATATATTACCAGTATTTGATTATGCCAGCGTGGATGAATGCAAGCTAAGTGAAGCCCAATATAATTGGGGGTATGATCCAAAGAATTATAACGCGCCTGAGGGTTCCTATTCTACTGACCCGTATCATGGGGAGGTCAGAGTACGAGAATTAAAGCAAATGGTACAGTCGCTCCATCACCTAGGAATACGTGTTGTGATGGATGTGGTATATAATCATACCTGGCAGAATAAGGACTCAAACCTAAATAAGATCGTTCCGGGGTATTATTATCGATTAACACCGGAAGGGTATTTTTCAAATGCATCAGGTTGTGGTAGTGAAACTGCATCGGAACATGTTATGATGAGAAAATTTATGGTGGATTCTTTATTGTACTGGGCAAAGGAATACCATATAGACGGTTTCCGATTTGACTTGATGGGAATTCATGATATACGAACGATGAACGAGATCAGATGGGCTTTAAATGAGGTTGACCCGGATATTCTTGTATACGGAGAAGGATGGACGGGAGGGCTGAGCCCTCTGCCGGACTGGGAGAGAGCATTAAAGATTAATATAAAGCATATGGATCATGGAATTGGCGTGTTCAACGATAATCTGCGTGATGGTGTGAAGGGAAGTGTTTTCGCCGGAACAGAAAGAGGCTTTATTGGGTGTAGAACAGACATGGAGAACACGATTAAGTTTGGTGTAGTAGCTGCCACCCAACATGATACCATTGATTATTGGAGGGTGTTATACTCTAACTCTTATTGGGCCAAAGAACCTACACAGTGCGTTAATTATACCTCCGCGCATGATAATTTAACCTTATGGGATAAGATAAATCTTACCGATCCTTCATTAAGCAGAGAAGATTTAGTAAGAATGAATCTATTATCTGCAGCCATTATTCTAACCTGCCAGGGTATTCCTTTCTTTCAAGCGGGTGAGGAATTCTTAAGAAGTAAACCGTTAAATGCGGAGAAATTATTATTTGAAGGGAATAGTTATAGTTCTCCGGATTTTATTAATAGTCTTAAGTGGAATGACAGAACACTGAATAAAGAGGTGGTGGAATATTACGCTGGACTAATCGCTTTTCGTAAGTCCCATTGTTCGTTGCGAATGACGAAAACAGTGGAGATACAACAATATCTTCGTTTCTTTGAGTGGCTGGAACCCAATATTGTAGCATATCATCTCACTCATCCGGAGGACAACGAAATCTGTGTGATCTATAATGCAAACAAAGATGCCAAGACCATTCAGATTCCGGAAGGACAATGGGAAGTTCATGTAAAAGGCAAGAAAGCCGGCACCCGAATTCTGGAGCAGGTGTTTGGCGGTGAAGTGGTTGTAGAGCCTATCTCAATGACGGTATTATTACGTTGAAAGCGAACTAGTCTTTCACAAACACCGCTCCATTTCCGAGTTCGAATTTGCCGCCTGCACCGATTTCAAAATGTGCTTTTGCAATGCCTAAATCAATGAGTTGATAGCTGTCGGTTTTCGTGGCTTCACCCGTTACTACTCCATTCTCATAGCGGAAGAGAACAGGTTGACGGTTTACTGCGGAAGGGGCTTTTTGTACAGCTTTCATGCCTTCTAGAAACCATTCTGGGGAATGTGTGTCGGTTGTGCTTAACTGCTCGATTGTTTTTGTACCACGATGGGCTAGCTTGTAGATTGCATTTTCTTTAAAGCTTTTCTTTTCGCTCACATTTCCGACCGTTATTACCAATACAAGAGTTTCACCATCATCAATTGTACAGGGACATTTTTTGCGGTTATAAGTTCCTGCTATCCAACAGGTTCCAAGACCTAGTTTGGTCGCTTCCAAAACGAGTAATTCGCCGTAGTATCCGACCTTCTCCTTCAGATGTGGATCACTGGTTTTTCCCACCATAGCAAAAAAACTATCCACATTACTGAACATACCATAGCTAGAGGAGAAGCCTTGAAACGCTTCTTTGCCATGATCTACTAATTGGATGGATAAACCACTTTCTTCGTTATATTGATTGGCATAGGAGAGTAATTGATTCAATTTATCTGAGGTGATTGGAGCCGTAAGATAAGTACGTCTGGATTGGCGTATATTGATTGCTTCTATATAATTCATTTTTAAAACTCCTTTCTAAATAAATGAGTAACAACTGAATTAACTTTACCACAGATAATGGAATCGTTACAATTATCAAATGTAGTATATTTGTAACAGTCCCCAGAAAATAACATCGAAATAACACGAATTATGTTTGACAGGGTAATGGAAATAACCTAAACTGAGGTTGTAGAGATACTTACGATAAGCATGTTTAATAGAGAATACAGGGGGATAATATACGTGAGAAACACTAAATCATCTGTCCTGGTACTGATTAAAACAATAAAATACATATTAATTGCAGCAGTCTTATTGATACTGATTGCAGTAGTAGTACTGTATAAGTATAACACCCGTAGAGAATATGAGGATAAAAGCATTCTTAATATATTCGGAAAACAGAGAATATATACTCAGATGATGGGAAAGGACGCCAACCGCTTATATTATCTGGTGAAAGAGAAAAACCAAGTTAATATTGGAGAGGCAGAAGTGCAGATCAACAAAGAGATTGCAAGTCTCCGGATTAATTTACAAGAGGAGAGGGACAGATTTGCTTCAAATCTGGAAGCATTTCATAACTACCATATCTATATCAACGGGAGAAAACTATATATCGATGCTGAGGTGATTAATCAGTCAGAATATTTGAAACAAATCGATGTACTTTGGGAAGAATTCGATTTCGCAATTCATGAAATAATTGAAGCGGACAATACACAAGAGATAATTAATGGTGCCAGGTTTATTAATAATAATAATTTATTGCTGTTAAGTTTGTCGGACAGTCTTTTTCAACAGGTTCAGGATAGTACGATAAAAGCAGATAGGCGATATGAACATCTTGCATATACCTTAATAGGATTACAGGTTTTTATTATAATTGTGTCATTGATTGGATTAAGTAACTATTTATTCCGACCATATTATCAGTTGTATACAGGGTTATCGGATATAGGACTTACTAATGTGACAACCCGTAATAATATACCGACCCGTAGAAATGTGAAACCGATGGTTGATGAAGTAAATGGGATATTTTTAAAAATAACAAATTTAATATCTTTAATTGAGAACATGAATAACAATAATTCTTTCATGGAGATATTGACGTACATAAATAAAACATTCTCAACATTTATACCATTTAATTATATAGGGATCGCTTTGATGAGCAATGACAAGAAGATGATAAAAGCGTCCTATGGAGTGACGGACGGCTCAGTTACAGGATTGACAGAAAAATTAATGGGATTGGGATGGTACCTAAATGAGACAAGCCTTGATCAGGTATTGGAATCCGGAGAAGCTAGAATTATAAATGATTTAGAACAGTATTGTGAAGGTGCTCCACTAAAGCTATATAATAAGATGCTGTTAGAATTTGGTATTAGGGCATCAATCGCTTTACCGTTAAAAGTCAACAAAGAACCGGTAGGAATGATTTTCTTTTCCAGTATTAATAAGAACGTATATACTAAGGAACATTCCAATTTTCTGAGTACTTTGGCAAATAGTATTGCGATCAGCTTGAACCAGAATATTATTACCAAAGACATCATTTTCAGTAGCATTCTTGCATTGGCGAAGTTATCAGAGGCGCGTGATGAAGATACCGGAGAGCATATGGAGCGCATGGCGAAATATTCAAGATTAATCTCCAAACTATTGTATGAAAATGAGTTGTATACAGATATAATCACACTGGAATATATTGATAAGATATATGAGTTCAGTCCTTTGCATGATATCGGGAAGGTTGGCATTATGGATGACATTCTGTTAAAACCCGGCAAGCTGACTGAGAAGGAGTTTATAGAGATGAAAAGGCATGCACAGTTCGGTGGGCAGGTTTTAAGAACCGCTGATAAAAAATTGCATGATAAGGGAAAGAGCTTATTCGCAATTGGTATCGAAATTGCAGAAGCTCATCATGAGAAATGGGATGGATCAGGATATCCCTTTGGGAAAAAGGGTGAAGAGATTCCACTAAGTGCAAGAATTGTTGCAGTTGCGGATGTGTTTGACGCACTAACAAGCAAGCGACCCTATAAAGAGGCATTTTCACTGGAAGATTCATTCCGCATTATTGAAGAGGGAAAAGGGAAACATTTTGATCCTACCATTGTGGATGTGGTCTTGCAAAATCGTGATCAGGTTGAGAATCTGTATCGCAAGTTTAACAGAACAAAGGGCTGACGCGGTGATTTTTATTAATGCGCCAAATGAAAGGTTTGTGTAGTTTATCACACTGCAGTTAATGAATAGCGTATGTATTATTATCCATACAGAAGACACGTTCTCACTCGTTGTCGCACGTAATGGTTCATAAGGTCGTAACAGATGTGCCATCTGCCACAACCTAAGAACCACCGGCGACAAACGGTCTCTGTATAGATTAATAATACATACGCTATTTTAAAAGTAATGAAGTGATAAACAGATAGATAATTATGGGCGCATTATAAATAATATAACATCAGGCTATGCACCTGCATTAGTGAGAAAAAACATGCGATGCCTTTTTGACGAAAAGACCAGTAATTCTATAGAACATATATAGTTTATTACACTGCAGTTAATGAATAGCGTATGTATTATTATCCATACAGAAGACACGTTCTCACTTGTTGCCGCACGTAGTGGTTCATAAGGTCTCTGTATAAATTAATAATGCATACGCTATTTAATTATTTTATAAAAATTTTATGTCAATATTTGAATAGTATAGTAAGGATTTAAAATGCAAATATTATAACATAAGCAAATATCTGACGGCTTATTTTTTGGAGGTGTTTCATATGGGGAAAATAGAAAACGCAAAGGATAAGATTGTAGGAAAGGTAGTAGAAACTACTGGAAAGATTACGAATGACCAGGAACTTGAGTTTACCGGAAAATTCAAAAATTTAACATCAGAGGTGAAAGACAAAATCGGTAATGTTAGAGAAAACATGTTCCAGGAAGCAAACAATATTATGGACAAAGCGAACGAGAAACTGAAAAATAAAAAGGACAAGATGTCTTGAAAGGAGTAATATTATGGTATTTGTTATGCCAACTATTACAAGTATTATTGTATGGATTATATTAGGAGCGTTATCCGGATGGATAGCAAGTTTGATTACAGGCAAGAGTAAAGAGATGGGTATGTGGGCAAATCTCTTATTTGGAATTGTTGGTGCCTTTGTCGGTGGTTGGGTAGCAAGTCTCTTCGGACTTGCACCTGCAACGGGTTTAAACCTATGGAGCTTTATAGTGGCAATAGTGGGAGCAGTTATTGTATTAGGTATTGTAAGTCTATTTAAGAGCAGAGATTAAAGTAGTATTTTACCAAAAAAAGTGATGAAGTTATAGATATTCATCACTTTTTTTTGTATAATTTTATATGTAGGTATCGTGAAAATTAAATTAAAGGGGGTAATATCATTATGGAAGAAAAGGCAAAAAAAATAATCTCTCCGGTGAATAGGAAGATATCACTCAAAGTAATATCCGGCCATTTTGCAACAAGTAATTCTCATGTTAACCTTTATATTGATTTGACAACAATGAAGGCACGACAAAATGAGGCGATGGAAGCTGCTAAGTTCTTAGCAAAACAGTATGTGGTAAATACCTTGGTAGATACCATAGTATGCTTGGACGGCTGTGAAGTGATTGGAGCATTTTTAGCTCAAGAGCTGTCTTTGGCAGGGATAATGTCCATGAATGCACACCAGACAATATACATTATTACTCCTGAATTTAACACACATGGACAGATGATGTTCAGACAGAATGTACAACCATTAATAAGTGGGAAAAACATTCTTTTGCTTACCGGATCAGTGACAACTGGAGATACCCTAAAGCGAAGTATAGAATGTATTAATTATTACGGTGGTATCATGCAAGGAATCAGTTCTATCTTTAGTGCGGTGGATAAAGTTGAGGAGTTTAAAGTACACTCCATATTTAAATCGAAGGATCTTCCTGATTACAGCGGTTTTTCCGTAAATGATTGTCCGATGTGCAAAGAGAAACATCATTTAGAAGCAATAGTGGACGGATTAGGATATCTTAAATTATAACGAAAGAATGCCCTGGTAAAGAGCAACTTAAATGCAATTTACCAGGGCATATATAATGTTACATAAACTTTTTCTTCTTAAAGAAGATGAAACAAATGATTGCGACGATGATACTTAGTATGGACACGAACAAATATCCATAGCGCCAAGTTATCTCAGGCATTGACGTAAAATTCATTCCATACCAACCAACGATTAATGTCAATGGAAGAAAGACGGTTGTGACGACTGTAAATATTTTCATGATTCGGTTCAGATCATACTCAAGCTGTGCATGATAAGCCTCTCGAACATGAACGGAATATTCCTGTAACATTCGGGTATTATTACTTAGTCGTTCAGCACGGCTGGCAAATACTCCGAAATAATGAACATTTGCATCATCAAATATATCAATGGAGTTTTCCTCTAATACTTCTCCGATTGTGACAAATTGTTGAAAATAATTATCTAGTAGCATCAGTCTTTTTCGTACATCAGTAATCTTATGGGTAAAATCATTATCCATCTTTAGGTCATCAATCTTCTCTTCATAGCCGGTAATTTCATCCTCGATATCTTCTAGAATTGCATAATCTTCACTAATAAATTTCTCGAGTACGGTAAAGAATAGGCGTTCTTGGGTCAACTTATTCAAATTTAGATTGCTCAATATGTCATGAAATTTAATCTTGGAGCTCTCATCTCTGTCTTCAATAATAACGATAAGCATAAGATTCTTTTTAATATAAAGGCCAAGACGATCCTGCAGCTTAATAATTTGTTTGGGATTAATTGCAATGATTACGCCGAACAGATAATCGTAATAGGAATTTAACGTTCCATGGATATGCCGTCCACCATTCTTGCATTCCCCAACGGTGATGTAGGAAAATCCGAATTGCTCATAACATTGTGTGAGTTCATCTAAGGTGATTAGCCCAATGGTTAATTTATCTGGGTTCACGTCAGTGCTCTGTATCTCTTTGATGTCTTCTTGAATCTGGTAGAACATAGTTACTCCTCTCCTAACAATCTATTTTTAGGCCGATTTATTAAAATGTAGTAATGGCATATACCTGTCTCTATTAACCATATTATAACTCCTAATAAACAGAAGTAAATAATAAATTTTCTCTTTTATTGGTAGAGCAACATATCTTTAGCTTAACCTCATTTAATTTTACAATGCGGTTTATTCACAGTACTACTGATGTATTCCTTTGCATACAATGTAACAACAACGATAATAAGGGGGAATGCGTTCCGCAGGTGTTGGAACGCAGACACTATGAAAGGCTATATAGAGGAACGAGCGGTTGAAATTGCGAATTTTATTATTGATAATAATGCTACTGTGAGACAGACCGCAAAGCAGTTCGGCATTTCGAAATCAACCGTACACACGGATGTAACAAACCAGAACATTTGCAAAAGCAAAATTTTTCATCAAGTTGTAACAAGGATATATTACCTCGCACAAAGCTGGTCACATGGTTATATATTCTTTTATATAGTATGCCAATAGCAGATCGAATTTGATGGAAGAGTTGTCAATCTCAGTTCCAAGCAGATCTTTTATTTTTCGAATGCGGTAAACAATTGTGTTGCGATGGGCGTATAGCCTAGAGGCGGTTTCAATCAGATTGCAGTCGGATAATAAAAAGATTCTGAGCGTATTCAGATAATCAGTATCGTGTTCGAGATCATGTTTCTCCAGAATTCCAAGGTTCCTAGAATAGATTTTCTCTAAAAGTTCCGGGTCGGAATTGCAGAATAACAATTGGAAGATACCAAGCTCGTCAAATTCAATGTAGCTTCGATTCCATAACTCTGCTGTAGCTAACGAAAAGCATGCCCGTTTGTAGCACTGACCGATTTGAGTAATGGAATGCATGACATCGCTCACCCCTATCATGATGCTGTCGCAGTAGCATACAATTTCAAGGATCTTTTTGAAGGGCAATTGTTCCGGCGTGCATTGATAAATTAGAATCTGCATATTATCATACTGAAACAGATGATACTTTACGGAGTAACTGTTAAGAGGAGAGGTGATGATGGTGGAATCGTGGAGATTACGAATTACCATAACACGATAGTCTCCTATGGTGGTAAAACCAAATTGATTCAAAGTCCGCAAGATATTTTCAGGGACGGTAGTTTGAAAAAGAGCACTTTGGAAAGCAGCACTTAAGTGATCAGAACGCTGATTGTCCATCAATAATACACGGCAGTAATCCTGCATGATTTCTACGAGGTGAATCTCCCAAGGCATGGTGATTAGGGGGATTTTATTTATATCACAAAACTGGAGGATTTCAGGAGTAATATCCTCGTCAAATAGATATTTTCCGACATTTATGATAATGGCACTACAGTTTTTCATCGCAAGTTCGCGAATAAAATCCAATAGTTCTATTCCGCCCGATCGAAAAAGACCGGTAGTTATCACCATTTCGCCACCTTTTAAGAAACTGATATTATGAATATCCTCTGCTAAGTAGATCCAAGATACAGAATTAATTAGGCCATTCTCTCCGGCATGTTGGGTTAGTTTATATTTGGTTTTGGTTGTCTCATATAAAGATTTGACTTGAGTTTTCATGAAATCCTCTCCTCTTACAATATTGCTGGGCTAGATGCCAAAGTTATGATAGCACTGGAACACCGTTATAATCTTTATTTCACTATAACATAGATGAGATTGTATGAAAAGAACAAAAGGGAGGAGTGTGCTCTTGTGATTCAAACTGTGTACAGGGCTTTTCCAAGTGTGTAAATTCGAGTGTTTGTACTTTGCATACAATGCAAAGCATGAATCTTCGTAATTAAAGTCCATTGAAATATTCGAATATGTTCATTATAATCAACACATAGCAAACAAATCACATCAAGCAATGTGGTACAGATTATTACATAAGAACCTCGCTATTATCAATCATAAATATTAAAGGAGGAGATTTGAATGAGTGATAAATTCGTTGTAACGATTGCACGACAGTTCGGAAGTCTGGGACGTCCAATCGCACTTAAGGTCAGTGAGATGATCGGAGTGGAATACTATGATCGAGAAATTGTGGATATGGCAGCGAAAAAGCTAGATCTTCCTGTATCGGCGATCAGCGATAATGAAGAAATTGCAAAATCAGCCTTCTTTAACATGAGCTATCCACTGGGTATGGGAACTACCTCCATTCAGGACACCATTTTTTCAACACAGAAGAAAATTATACTTGATTTGGCAGAAAAGGAATCCTGTATCATCGTAGGACGGTGTGCGGATTATATTCTGAATGATCATAAGAATATCATCAAAGTATTTATTTACGCTCCTTATAAAGAGCGACTCAAAAATTGTGTTGAAAGCTTAAATATGCAGCCTGATGAAGCAAAGAAGATGATTGCTGACGTTGATAAAGCAAGAGAAGCGTATCATAGACATTATTGTGGATTCACAATGTCAGATAAGGATTACAAACATGTGATGTTAGATTCTAGTCTCCTTGGTGTTGATGGAACCTGTGATGTATTGGCACAAATTATTAAAAAGAGATTTGATGTATAATAGAATATGAAATAAATTATAAGCAACGGAGCCTTCTAAAATGAATGGCTCCGTTTTTATTTGGAAAGAAGGTGTTTTTATGGCTTTGCTGGAAATTAAAGAACTCTCAAAATCCTTTGGAGATCTCGAAGTACTTCGCGATGTTAGCATTTCTGTAAAAAAAGGAGAAGTAGTGGTAATCATAGGACCCTCCGGTTCCGGAAAAAGTACAATGCTACGCTGTATTAATTTGTTGGAGCAGCCCTCAGGTGGTGAAATCATTTATCAGGATGAGGATATTATGAAGCTCGGTAAAAAGGTAACACAGTATAGACAACATGTAGGTATGGTTTTTCAAAGATTTAATCTGTTTCCGTTAAAAACGGTTTTGGAAAATGTTATGTTCGGTCCGATTAAGCTTAACAAAGTTCCAAAGAAAGAAGCAGAGGAACAAGCGATAGAACTCTTAAAAAAGGTCGGCCTCGAAAGTAAAATTCATGTATACCCCTCCGCTCTTTCCGGAGGCCAGCAACAGAGAGTTGCTATCGCCAGGGCATTGGCGATGAACCCGGATATCTTATTATTCGATGAACCAACTTCCGCTTTAGATCCCGAGCTGGTAGGCGATGTGCTTGAAGTTATGCAGCAACTAGCGAAGGAAGGAATGACAATGGTAGTAGTTACCCACGAGATGGGTTTTGCGAAGGATGTGGCTGACAGAGTAATCTTTATGGACGGTGGCTATATCGTAGAAGATGACACACCACACAATATATTTACTAATCCAAAAAATGAAAGAACTCGGGCGTTCCTGTCCCGTGTACTGTAGGAGGTGACGAATATGGAACTTCATTTTCAAAAAGCCATAGATACCCTAGGACCCAGCTTGATTAACGGAATTGGCGTGGTATTATATGTCACCATAATCGGCTTTATCCTTTCACTAATCGTTGCGTTAGTTCTGGCAATCGGAAGGCTTTCAAAAAGTAAGATCCTTAAAGGAATTATCACAGTTTTTATTGAATTTATTCGAGGAACTCCGTTACTTGTACAATTCTTCTATATCTATTACGTAATGCCGATGTTGATTAACGGAATTGGAACGATGATGGGTCTTCATGTGAATGTTCAACCGGAAGCAACCACTTGCGGTATCATCGGATTTGCCATTAATTATGGATGTTATATGTCAGAGGTAATCCGTGCAGCGATTTTAGCAATTGATTCGGGTCAAAGAGAAGCAGGATTGGCACTTGGATTTAGCGAGAAAAAGGTTATGTTACACTTTATTATCCCACCTGCGTTAAGAAACTCTGTTCCCGTATTCGGAAATTACCTGGTTATGATGATTAAAGATACATCACTCTTGGCGATGATCTCTGTACAGGAATTGTTGCTCAGAACCAAGACATTTGCTTCCCAGACTTTCCTTACCGTGGAAGCATACACAATACTAGCTCTCGTTTATCTGGTGATTAGCCTTCCGCTGTCTCACTTATCGAAAATCGTGGAACGAAAGCTAAACCAAGGGAAATAACACATTGGGAACAATGTTTATGAAAAGATGCCATAAAGCAAATACAAAAAGAAAGAAGGATTATTTATGAAGAATGTAAAAACAATGAGAAAAACAGTGTCACTCTTATTAACACTCTTATTGATGTTCGCTTTATTGACAGGTTGCGGCTCAAAGGACAAAGAGACAAAAGCGGATGGAACTACTCCTACGGCCGCTCCCGCTTCTTCCGGTGAATCTGCTTTACTAAAGAAGATTAAGGAAAAAGGTTACATTGAGATCGGATCTTCTAATGATGCACCATTCTGTTATCAAGACGTTGATTCCAAAGAATTAAAAGGTATTGATATTGAGATTTTACGTGAAATCTGCAAGAGACTTGGAATTCCGGATATTAAGTTAAAGGTTATCGATTTCTCCAATCTTTTAGTAGAATTGAACAACAAGAGTATTGATATGGTTGTGGATGGTATGTATGTTAAGGATGAAAGACTTCAGATTGCTGCATTCTCTGATAAATGGTATCAAGAGGGTGAAGCGGTTGTAATTCCTGAAAATTCTGCTATTACTAGCAAAGATGGTTTAAAGGGCAAGAATATTGGCGCACAGCCTGGTACTACCTTCTATGACACAGCGAAAAAATGGCTTGATGACGGTAAAATCGGTAAATTAACCGCTTATGACAACCAGGCAACTTTAATGACTGCTGTAAATATGGGTAAAGTTGATGCGGTAGTAACAGACGGTATTGTTGCAGGATACACATTGTCCAGTGATAGTTCATTAAAGTTAAAGCTCTTAGCACCATATGAAGCAGAAGCAAGTGGCCAAATTGGTTGTGCAGTACGTTTTGAAGATGAAGACTTTATCAAAGAATTAAACAAAGAATTAAATGCAATGAAAGATGACGGAACCTTAAAACACATCTTAACAAGCTATGGATTAACCGATGATTACTTCGTAAGTACTCAGGATGGTGTAACGAAAAACGTTAAATAGTTTTAATTTAGCAAGAGCAATTAGTTACCTGTGGTGGGTGCCAAAACCCTATTATAAAGCTTAAACATCAATATGCTGCTTATGTATATCAATAAGAATAGCGATACATAGATTCATAAGCAACTGTATGAAGACGTTGGTACTTGGAACACGTAGTTTGTGTTCCTATGTACCATTACGTACTTCATCCAAGCGGAAGCGTGTTGCTGTAGAACTATGTTTTACTATTCTTATTAAAATATATTTTGTGCATATTGATAATGACTAATCAAAAGGGGTTTGCACCCAATCATTAAAAATTAAAATAATCAGTAATGTAAAACAATCATATGCTGAGTAAGAAAAAGGAGAGAGGACTATGTTAAAGAATGCTTTACCAAAAATCATCACACCTTTGCCAGGTCCCAAAGCTAAGGCGGTTATAGATCGAAGAAAGGAAGCAATGCCTGGATCGATTAAAAGTGTATATCCCTGTGTGATTAGTCGAGGAGAAGGGGCTATGTTTGAAGACGTAGATGGTAATGTATTCCTTGACTGGGTAGGAGGAGTTGGTGTTCTTAACATTGGCTATAGTCATCCGGAACTTATCGAAGCAGTAAAAGCACAATCTGAGAAATATTTTCATGCGATGATGAATATTGTCACTCATGAAGGTTATATTCAGTTAGCAGAGAAATTGAATGAAATTGTGCCGGTAAAGGGTACAAAGAAAAAAACGATGTTTGCCAACTCAGGGGCGGAAGCAGATGAAAATGCAGTAAAGATTGCAAAATCCTATACCAAGAGACCGAATATTATCGTATTCTCCGGTGCATTTCATGGAAGAACCTTATTGGCAGCATCGATGACTTCCAAAAAGGCATATGCGAATGGAATAGGTCCATTCCCAGATGGTATCTACCGTGCCGAATTCCCTTATCTGTATCGTGGACCGAAGGGATATAGTGAAGAAGAGGCAATGGATTATTATATCGAGAAACTTCATAAAGTATTTGAAGAGGCATCACCGGCTGAATATGTGGCAGCAATTGTTGTTGAACCGGTGCAGGGTGAAGGTGGTTTTATTCCGGCACCAATCGAATGGGTGAAGGCGGTCAGAAAAATCTGTGACGAATACGGAATTTTACTTGTTGCGGATGAAGTACAAACAGGGTTTGCCCGTTCCGGTAAGATGTTTGTATCAAACTATTGGGAAGAGGCAGGATGTGCTCCTGACATTATCGCTATGGCTAAGTCGATTGCAGGCGGCGTTCCGCTCAGTGCTGTCACTGCCAGAGAAGAAATCTTTGATAATATCAAACCAGGTATCATCGGTGGCACCTATGGCGGTAATCCGTTAGCTTGTGCCTCCGCGTTAAAAGTAATCGAAATCATGGAACGAGACAATCTATGTGATCGTTCTCTGGAAATTGCTAAAGTATGTAGCGCAAAGTTCTATGAATGGAAAGAAAAATACGACATAATTGGTGATGTACGCGGAATCGGATGCATGATGGGTATTGAATTTGTGACAGATAAGGCAAGCAAAATCCCAAATGCGAAAGTGGTTTCTGACATTGTCACACATGCCTATGAAAAAGGTCTCATCGTTGAAAGTGCAGGTGTTTACTCCAACGTAATTCGTTTCCTAAGTCCATTAGTGATTACGGATGAGCAACTGGAGTGTGGTCTAGAGATACTAGAAGCAGCAATAGTCGCAAGCCTGTAAATAAATTAGCTTGTTAGGAATGTCATAACAATTCCTTTTCATAAAAGAACAATCTCACAAAAAAGAGGTTGTTGCAAAATAAATAATTCGTAGGAATAATGTTATTTTGCCATAATGCACTGTTTGGAATACTGTTCTTCCAACCTGTGTGTGAGGCAAATAACATTGTTCTGTAATAGAATTATTTGTTCTGCAACAGCCTCTTTTTTAATTATCAAAAACGAACAATATGATGTAATTATGATGCAAAGGTCTTTTAGCATAAGATATGTATTTAAGATACGTAATTTAGTAATTAAGTCATAAAGAGAGAATGAGAGGTGTCGATATGTCGTTTCAGATGAAAATCAAGGGGTGTGCGCTAATATGTTCAATCATCCTATTCACTACAGCTTGCCAACCGACTCCAAAGCAAACTGCGGTGGATGAAAAAGGGAATCTAAATTCAGTAATAAGTAAAAGTACAGTCAAAGAAAATAATAACCAAGCAGAAACAGAAACAAACCAGAAGATAAAATTCGATATCACAGCAGCAAAAGGAAAGTTCAAGGTAAATGTTGATGCAGCAGTAATAAAATCAAAATTAACAAATATTCCTGTTGTCACTGTTCTTAGAGATGATTTTAACAATGAGGATGTTGAAACGTTATGTAAGATATTCTTTGGCGAGAACGATGTATATTTAAATCGTTCGGACGAGGAATTATCAAAAGAAGAATTACAAAGAAAGATAGATGAGTTAAAAAGCTATGAATCTGATTCTGGTTCAAAGGAAGATGTAAGCAAGGATGGAGCACTAAAATCCAAACCAAATTCAAATTACATTAAAATGCTAGATAGTCTATTGAAAACAGCACCGGACCATGTGGATGTTAGCCCGGTTACAAAGTTTGCACTAAGAAAAGATAAAGGATTAGAAAAAGAGAACAGCAAAACCTTCTCCGGCAAAGGCAAAACCAATTCAGGGAGTGAGGGTAATATATTAATTAACACTTCAAATTATTCGAGCTCTTGTCATTTTGACAGGACAGAAGAGAATGGAGAAGGTTATTATGTAACAGAAACGAATTATATAGCTGAGCATGGGAAACCGTCACAGGATTTTCAGAATACCTGTAAATACAGCAGGGAAGAAGCGGAAGCAATGTGTAATAATGTTCTTACGAAACTGGGAGTGTCAGCGGATTATGGATTATCATATTTTGAGAACGCCGCATGGGTCCAGTCAGGAACCGGTGGTGATAATGTAAAGGAATATGCGGGGTATGTTCTTCATTATAGTAGAATATACAAGGGTATCACCGAGAATTATGATGTTTATGATGGTAGTGACTCAATTGAAGAAGTTAACAGTCTTCCCTATGCATATGAAAAGTTATCCTTCCTAATCAGTGATAACGGAATTGTCCAATTTGAATGGAATTCTCCTATGAAGGTAGATAAAGTACGAGCTGCTAATGTAAAAATCTTGGATTTAAATTCAATAGAAAATTCCTTTAAAAAGCAAATTCCAATAGCTCGTGCTTCCACTGATAAAGATACTTCTGTTCAAGTGACGGAGCTACGATTTGGATATATGAGGGTGAAGAATGTAAATGAACCAAGTAAATTCACCTTGGTTCCGGTGTGGGATTTTATTAGTGATCTGTACGGGCGAACTAGTTTGATGACCATCAATGCAATGGATGGGACAATATTAGATAGGAGATATGGTTATTAAATGAAACGATTTTTATATCTAATAAAGAGTGATTTAAAGAGAGGGATTATCTCCAAAAGGTTTCTGATTGCATTCTTCATCATAATTCTAGCTGTTATCTTCGCAGCCTGGCAATCACTTTTTCTATTAAGAGAGCAACGCATACAGGGGCTCCCTCCCGGATATTTTCTGAATTTTATAAATCAGGCACTGAAATCGGAAGGGATTATCTTTGTATTGCCAATGTTATCGACAATTCCATATGCCGGACAATTTATGGAGGAGTTTCGGACTTCGTTCTGCAACTTTATATTAATCCGGAGTAAAAAAAGTCAATATATTCTCGCTAAGATTATTGTGAATGGCTTATGTGGTTGGTTGTGTGTTTGTGCAGGGGTAATATTTGTGATAGTGGTAGGCGGATTATGCTATTGGCCAAGAGAACAGAAGGGTGATATTAATTGGAATATATTTGTTAATGAAACAACTTTATTAATTATAAAGCTATCCTTTATGGGGATGTTGTGGGCGAGTTTAGGAACTTTTCTTGGATTGATTAATAAAAGCATATATATGGTTTACGGAGGACCATTTCTTGTGAATTATGTGCTTGTTATTTTGTCAACCAGGTATTTTACGAATGCATATCTGCTTAATCCTAGGGAATGGGTACAACAGCTGCACATATGGCATGAGGGCTATATTTTGATGGGAGTATTTCTGTTCACCGTAAGCTTAATATTTATAGTACTGGAAGGAGTGACAATGCATTGGAAATTAAAACGAAGGTAACTATTATAGGAAAAGTATGTGCCTACCATTTCTACCGTTGGAGATACAATAAGAGAATAATAATGTCATTTCTCTTGGCTTTCATACTTTGTTTTCTGCTGACAGAGAAGGTGAATGATTTTACATTAAGTCAAGGAACTACGCTTCAAGCGTTTGAACCTTTTATCTGGGTATTTGGAGATGGAATATCGATTCTTCTGATTGCATTAATAGGTATTTTGTTATTTGCGGATATGCCTTTCCTAAACGGAGCAGTTCCCTATTATTTAATCAGGATTAATGTTGGGTGTTGGGTGTTGGGTCAATTACTTTATCTTGTGCTTGCAACACTGATTTACACAGGTTTTATCCTGGTGGCTACGATCTTTTTATGTGGAGGAAATGCATTCCTTGGCAATCAGTGGAGCCCAACAGCTGCAATACTGGGGTATAGTAATTATGCTGCACAACTTAATATCCCTGCCTCGTTAAAGACATTCCAGATGTCATTGCCATATTCTTGTTTGATCACAATATTTTTATTGGTGTTACTTTATATCTTGTTATCCGTACTATTCATGTTCTATGTTTCGATTAAGAAAGGACAGGTTATGGGAGTTGTAGCTTGCTTTGGATTTCATCTATTCGGTCTTTTGCTAAATCCGGAATGGATCTCAGTGACTCTGAATATATCGGAACATGCTAAGTATATCGCTAATATTGTCTGTGGATGGCTTTCCCCACTTCGTCAAGCCACTTATCAGAAACACAACTTTGGTTATGATATGCTTCCAACACTTGGTCAGACTTATATGATTTATGGTGTGATTATCGTGATATTAATACTACTCACTGTCAGAGCCATGAAGCGTTACCATTTCAACTTTCTAGGAACACAGGAGGAATAAAAGATTATGATTGAAATAAATAATGTAAGCATCTGGTTTGGAGAAGAACAGGCTTTGAAATCTGTAAATCTAGAATTGGAATCCGGAAAGATACATGGAATTATCGGCAATAACGGGTCGGGTAAAACGGTATTATTCAAATGCATCTGTGGATTTTTAAAGCCGAAAGAAGGGTATATCGTGGTGGATGGAAACCGAGTTGGAAAGGATACCGATTTTCCGTCAGGGCTTGGGATTATTATTGAAACACCCGGTTTTCTCCCACATGAAACGGGGTTGCGTAATCTTCAGATACTGGCATCACTAAAAGGTAAACTTGGGAAAAATCAAATAAAAGAAGTACTAAAAAAGGTTGGGCTAGATCCCAGTATGAAAAAGCATGTATGTAAATATTCGCTAGGAATGCGACAACGACTTGGGATAGCTCAAGCTATTATGGAAAATCCGGATACATTAATACTGGATGAGCCATTTAATGGACTGGATAAAAAGGGAGTTGGTGAAATTCGAGAGATTATCTTAGAATTAAAGAAGGAAAATAAAACAATACTGATTGCAAGCCATAACGCAGAAGATATCCAAATCCTATGCGATAATGTATATGAAATGGATGGGGGATTGATTAACCAGGTAAGATGATGCAATTATGATGCAATTCTTTGATACGATTTGATTGGGTGATGAATATGATAAAGATTTTAATTGTGGAGGATGAAAAACCAATCTCCACCTTAATCGAGATGAATCTAACCGACGCAGGCTACGAATGTGACTGTGTTTTTGATGGGATGGAAGCGGTGGAGAAGATCGATCAGAATCTCTATGATCTGATTTTGCTGGATGTTATGTTGCCTAAGCTAGATGGATATGAGCTGATGGAATATGTGGAACCTATGGGGGTACCTGTGATTTTTCTTACAGCTAAGGCCACGGTAAAAGATAAAGTGAAAGGCTTACGGCTAGGGGCAGACGATTATCTGGTCAAACCATTTGAAATCATTGAGCTCCTTGCGCGGGTAGAATCCGTATTAAAGAGATATAATAAAAGTCAAAAGATTATCAATCTTGGGGAACTGGAGATTAACACGCTTTCCAGAACGGTGAAGAGAGGCAGTGATATGATATCATTAACTCGAAAGGAATATGAAATTCTACTACTGTTTATTAAAAACAAGAATATCGCACTTTTTCGAGAAACCATATACGAGAGAATTTGGGAAAGTGATTATATGGGAGACAGCAGAACGGTGGATTTGCATGTACAGCGACTAAGGAAAAAGATTGGTTGGGATGATAAAATTGTAGCAGTTTATAAGATAGGATACAGACTGGAGATATAAGATGAAATTTTCATGGAGACTGTTTTTCTATACCATTATAACGATATGTGTAACCTTCAGTATTGGAGGTTACATTTTGGTTAACTCATTGTTTAAATCCTCCTTGGAACGTGAACTCAATCTTGCGAAGGAAGAAAATAAATTATTACATCTATCGATAGAAATGACAGCGTCGAATGCAGACTATACCGATGATTCACAAAGTAATATGATTACCAGCATTGCTCAATCCGTTGAGAGTAGTGGACAGATGTCCAAAGTGAAAGTAAGAATAGCAAATAACAATGAGGTTCTTTATGAAAGCGCCGGCTTAGGCTTTCATACGAATTTAATAAAGCAGATATCGGAAAATCAGCAAGGATATATGGTATTTAAACATAACAAAAAATATTATATTCAGATTGTAAGTATGTTAGATGTGGTTAACCAACGGCTATTTCTTGAAAGTTATCATGATATCACTTCGGTATATACCGAAAGAAGCAAGCAAAATAATGTGTATCGAAGATTAATTGCTTGCCTCATTATTGTGAATGGAATCCTAAGTTATATTATATCGGTATGGCTTACTTATCCTGTGAAGAAACTCTCAAAGATAACGAGGAATATAGCAGAAGGGGATTTGTCTATTCGTGCAGATATCAACAGTAATGATGAGATTGGTACTCTTGGGGAGGATTTTAATTCCATGGCAGATAAATTGGAGATAAAGATAGAGGAATTAAGAGATTCAGTTAGAAGACAGGAAGACTTTATTGGAAGTTTTGCGCATGAGATCAAAACTCCGTTAACCTCAATTATAGGGTATGCTGATATGTTACGATCTAAGGAAATGTCTCCTGACCGAAGGTTTTTGGCTGCTAACTTCATATGTGAAGAAGGGAAGAGGCTGGAAGCTATTTCTCTTAAATTATTGGATTTGATTGTACTTCACAAGCAAAGTTTTGAATTTGAAAAAATGAATGTAGTTGCTTTATTTAATGAAATAAAGACATTTATAGATCCCATCCTTGTGAAGGAGAATATTAAGTTTGAAATCTCTGCTGAGGAGGGAGAACTATTCATTGAACCAGACTTGATGAAGACTCTATGCTTTAATTTGATTGATAATGCGAGAAAAGCGATGGATGGCGAAGGGCAAATTAATATTATAGGTAAGAATATTATGGATGAGTATAAAATTTATATTCAGGATAGCGGAAGAGGAATCCCGGAAGGGGAACTTACCAAGATTACAGAAGCATTTTACCGGGTCGATAAATCCAGAGCCAGGACACAGGGCGGTGCAGGACTTGGACTAGCAATCTGCGCAGAGATAGTGAATCTACACGGAGGACGGATGGAATTTGATAGTATACCGGGAAAAGGAACTACAGTCTGTATTACGCTAAAGAATGGAGAGTGTGGATGGTAAAACGAAAAGTCGCCGCAATGGTTATAGTTGTGCTTATTTTAATTGCTCTCAGTATCGTACTTCCTTCTGGTATATTTGCACTTCAGGATCAAAATATAATGAATAAAGTTAACTTAGAACAGCAGGAATTGATAGCTGATAATAATCAAGAGCAATTATCAATTATGGATAAGATAGAGTTGTACGGGAATTCGGATTTTAATTCTTTAGCAATCGATCAAGGCAAATATTTTAACAAGCAATCGGTTCGGGAAGCAGCACTTCAAGAGATTAAAAAATTGGTAAAAGTTGGGGTGCTCCCTGATATCGGCGATGGAATTAGTATTCAGGACTGCATAGCAAAATTATATGTTAGTACGAAACACCCCTCCCGATCATTTATCATATGGACAATGATGTTTTATAATCAAAAAGGAACAGGAACAATTTCATTCGATGATGAGAGTGGTAAGATACTGATGTTTTCCATTGTTAAAATTCAGGGGGTGCCCTTGTATGATCTTTCGCTCAAGTCTGCAAGAGACTGGGGAAATTATCTTGGTTTTACAGTAAAGGAAAGCTATGTCAAGCCAATGAATGGAGCTTTTGAAAATAAAAAATTATATAATCAGTACTATCAGGAGGTTATATATCAGCAAAAGAATAAAACAGTAAGGTATGGTATTACGAAATATATTACCGGTTATAACTATGGTGCACCTCCTGAAAGTGAATAAGGATATTTTACTTGAAAATATGCTACTTAGATACAACTTAGATGTGAGAGCGATACAACGATTTATTATACTCCTTATATAATGAACAGCGGATGAGGAGGATAAAAAGTCATGTCAGATACTTATGGCTCAAAACGTACGAATTTAAAGGAATTAATAAGAAAAAGGAAAAAGAGGAGAGTATTAATCGTTCGGCTTTGTATGTTAGGAATATGTATCCTGATAATCGCTGGAGGTATTGTAGGGTTTACAAAATTGGTGCCTACCGGGGGTGAAGGAAAGGAAGAATTACAGCAGAATGTAAGTCAAGATCAAACAGATAATGGGGAAGAGGAACAGAGTACAATCAATACAATAGGAAAACAATATATCAAAGAAGAATGGGCATTGATATTAATAAATAATAAGAATCCAATACCAACAGACTATAAACCTGATTTGCAAGAGGTAGGGGACGGCTATCGATTTGATCAAAGAGCAGCTCAGGATTTGATTGATATGATGAATGCAGCGAAAGAAGAGGGGTTATCTCCGTTTATTTGCTCTGCATATCGGTCCGAACAAAAACAGACGAGACTGTACAATAATGAAGTTACATCTTTTAAGAAGAAAGGCTATTCAGAAGAAAATGCACGTATTCAGGCGCGAACAGTGGTTGCGTATCCGGGAACCAGCGAGCACGAGTACGGCATAGCAGTAGACATTGTATCTCGTAGATATCAGATCTTGAATGAAAAGCAGGCAAATACGGCAGAAGCTATATGGCTGAAAGAAAACTGCGCGAAATATGGCTTCATACTCCGTTACCCTCCCAATAAGAAAGATATCACTGGCGTTATATTTGAACCGTGGCATTATCGTTACGTTGGAAAAGTGGCTGCAGAAGAAATTATGAGTAAAGGAATTTGCCTTGAAGAGTATTTAAAGCAATAATTAATTATAGATAATTTATATGAGAAATTTAAATTCATTATATATTTATGCCTTTAATTTAAAACCCTATAAGATCTTTATTATATTTGAGTTAAAAAATAGTATTTGCTTGTCGTAAAATAGTGGCTAATACCTGTAATAATCATCCTTATAACCTTCATATATTAGACCATGAAGTTGAAGGGGTGATACTATGGACAAGCCATCGAGTAAGTTTATATTTGTGGATCAGAATGAGAATCAGATGCAGTGGGAAATCCTATCTAAGATTATTGCTTCTGCTTTGGTAGATCAATTTGAACTGCAGAGTTTAGATCGGAACAATAAGAAACAGAAAGAGGATGTTGCAAAATAGATAATTCTATTTAGGAACAATGTTAATTGCCTCATACACAGATTGGAAGAACAGCATTCATATTTTGTATTTTACAGTCGGACATAAATGTCCGCCTTCATAAATATAAAATTATGAATATTGTCTTCCAAACAGTGCATTATGGTAATATAACATTATTCCTACAAATTATTTATTTTGCAATATCCTTTTCTTTACTCGAATGGAATGTAAAGTAGTATCAAAAATGTTTTGTAAGAGAGGGTTAGTAGATGATTAGGGCGACAGCATATTGTAGGGTATCAACGGACAAAGAGGATCAATTGAATTCGCTTGCCGCACAGGAGGAATTCTTCAAAGGATACTGTGAGAAACAGGAGCTTGAACTAGTAAAAATCTATTCGGATGAAGGAATTAGCGGCACGAAAAAAGCGAATCGAAAAGCATTTTTACAGATGCTACAGGATGCGCAGGAGAAACAATTTGACTATCTGCTAGTAAAGGATATCAGTCGATTAGCGAGGAATATCGTTGATAGCATCGAGACGATTCGCTTTCTAAAAAAGCATATTAGTAAGGTAATCTTCGTAAATCAACCCAATTTGACAGATGATGAATTTGTTCTGGGAATCATGGGGTTGATTGCACAGCAGGAGAGTGAGAACCTAAGCAAACGTGTAAAATTCGGGAAAAAGATGAATATGGAGAAAGGTAAAGTTCCGAACCTGGTTTATGGTTATGATAAGGTGGCTGGAGATTATTTTAACCTGATAATCAATACACAGGAGGCGAACACGGTAAGAAGAATATTTGAGTATTATACGAGGGAGGGGTATGGTTGTTCTTCCATCGCGAATATTCTCAATGAAGAAGGAATTACAACGAAGCAGGGAGCTGTATGGCAGCAAACCTCTGTTGCAAGAATATTAAAGAACGAGCTTTATATCGGTAGGATAATCAATGGCAGAGAAGAGATGATTGAAATCTATTCCTATGAACGGAAGGCATTACCGTCTGACCGGTGGTATATTACCGATAAACCCGAACTTGCAATCATAAGGAAAGAGACCTTTATAGAGGCACAGGAGTTATTAAAGAGCAGGCATAATGCCTTCATAAATAATAAAGAGCGCAGTAGTAACAAATATATATTTAGCACATTAATAAAATGTGGGGAATGTAAAAGTACCTTTAGACGACTTCAGGTTAGGAATAAAAGTGGCATTGCCAGTTGGGGCTGCAATAATCGGAATTATCACGGAGCGGACGCGTGCTCTAACTCAAATAATGTGAGAGAAACAGAACTTCTTGAAGCAATTAGGAGCTATCTTTGTGAGATTTACCATAACCAAACACAGATGATAAAATGGACTACGGAAGAATTTAAAAAAATATATTCTAAAAATAGGATGGGTCAGAGGTCTAAAAAATGTAGAGAGAAGGACTTGTCGGAACTTAAGATGAGATATGAGCGTCAAATATCAATGTGTGAAAAGGGGCTGATTAGTTTTCAGGAGTTTGAGCAAAGGTCATCAGAGCTAAAGTATCAGATCCAACGACTAGATGAAGAAATCAAATCCTCCTTGGAATTACAGGATAAGGAGAGAAAATATCAGGATTCAATAAACCAACTTTTTAATAATATTGATACTATGATATCGAATGATATGTTCACGAATCAAATGCTTAAGAAAATTATCAATTACATAGAAGTGGGTAAGGATGGTAGTATTAAAATATATATTAGGAACCTATGGAATAGGGAAGAATCAAATATCTCCTGTTCCTGATTGTAACAACCGTACACAAGGACGTTACAGAACGTCTAACACAAATTAACCCCTCCCTAGCGGAAAAAGCAAGGGTAGTCTTGGACCTTAATAAGTCAGAACGACATATCAGAGGCGGGCTGGCAACGAAAGAGAAATATCTTCATAAAACGAGATATAACCAGGCATATTAATACAGGGAATTATAGCGAAGAGATTATTCCGTGCTACGTTGGGATAATCTCTTTTCTTGTCAAGGTTCGTTTTCTGAGTAGCAAAGTATCATTTTTTACAATGGGTAATCGATTTTCCCTATTGAATATTTATCTTTCATAAACTACAATTACGCTAGGTACAATCTTTGATACGGAGGGAGAGTCCGATATAATGCAAGTGTATAATTATATTCAGACGAGCTATCCGATGAAGCGGGTCATGATGAGTCCTGCTAAAAGTCGTAGCGAATTAAAGAAGGTTTATGATGAAATCGTAAACCTTAGTAAACGTACGCCTTTTTACAAGATAAATATCTCTCAGGAAAATCAGGAATATGCTTTTGGTATTAAAGATACTGCCCTGGAACTGAAGGCCAAGTTATATGACATGCAAGATCCTACTGTGTCCAATTTTGATTCAAAAGCGGTGTCAGTTAGCAATGAGAGTGTATTATATGCAGAACTGCTTAATGAAGATGTTGAGAAACTTCCGGAAGAGATTAAAATTCGGATAGATTCGTTGGCTACTGTTCAGGAGAATAAAGGGAAGGAATTACGTACGGATTCTAGGGCGCTACCTCTTGGCAACTATCAATTTGAGTGTGAAGTAATGGACAGAACCTACTCGCTGGTATTCGATCATCCTGAGAAAGTATCGAATAACGTGGTGATGCAAAACCTGGTCTCTTATCTGAATCATTCAGTTACTGGAATCAGCGCTTCCGTTGAAGAAGCAGAAAAAGACAATTATAGTTACATTAAAATCGTTGCTAATATGACCGGAAGATACGGGGATAATCATTTTTCTTTCCAAGATATCGATCCAAGTGACGGTGGAATAGTAGAGTTTTTCGGAATAAATCGTATTAGTAACGAGGCGGAAAATGCAAGGTTTGAGTTAAACGATGTAGATAAACAGACGATGAGCAATGCGTTCTCCCTCGAAAACACTCTGTTTATTTCGTTGCAGAAGGCTCAGGAAGAGCCGGTTACGTTGAAAATTACTCCGAACGGGAATAAGGTATTGGATGCTGTAGAATCAGTGATTGATACTTATAATAAATTAATTAGTCTGGCACAAGAACGTACTTTGATACATAAAGATAGCTTTAATGCTTCCAAATTAATTAGTGAAATGAAGGGTCTGGGAGATTATTATAGTAATGAGTTAGAGGCTTGTGGAATCAATCAGATGGAAGATGGAACGCTACAGATAGAGGATTCATTGGCGATGCAAGCAGCCACGGATGGCGCAATGGAGGCGTTATTTTTTAAAGAAAACGGATTTATCGCAAAGCTTAAGGATAAAACTGAAGCAATTGCAATAAACCCGATGGAATATCTTGAAAAAATAGTAGTCTTTTATCCGAATACGCAAAAGAGTAACTTCCCGAATCCCTATGTAACATCGATGTACAGTGGTTTGTTTTTTAACTCTTATACCTAGATAGTGAAGGTTTTTACATATTCACTGGGAGTCATACCGTTTCGTTTCTTAAATATTCTACTAAAATAATTAGGGTCTTTATAACCGACCATAAAACACACTTCTTTCACAGTCAAATTGGAGTTGGTCAGTAACTCCTTTGCTTTTTTTACACGAAGCATGGAAAGCCAATCTATAAAATTAAAGCCTGTGGTCTTTTTGATCAATTTGCTAAAGTACTGCGGACTGATATTTACCTGAGCAGCAATATCATCAAGTGAAATATCCTCCGAATAATGATTCTCTAAATATTCCTTCGTAGCCTTGACAATATGATTGGAATAATCAATTGTGTTCTGACCCTGAAAATAATTTGTGATAAATACAAATCGTTGAAAAGCATTCTGGATTAATTCTTCTCCTTTATAGGTGTTGAATTGTTTGATATAAATCGTATAATCAATGAAACTGATTTCAGTTCGTCCGTCAAAGTGTTGAGCAAATGTGATTAAGGTCAAAAGCTCAAATATCTTATTGCGTTTAAATTCATCATCATATGGCTCTAACCAATCCATTAATATTCCAAAATAGTTATAGGCCTCTTGCCGGTGCATACGCACTGCTTCAAAAAGATGCTGCTCTGTATTCAAGTAATCAATACTATTGTTATTCACCGCGTCCTGCTTTTTATTTAGATAATGAACTATCTTATTGTTTTTTGAGACTGAAAGACAGGAAAGAGCGCGGATATAAGAAGTGTAAAATGATATAGCGCTCTGCACGGTGCCAATATATACTTTAGCTGTTACTTTATAGTTTGTCTCTAAGAATTTTATTATCTTTTTACAAAGAGTAATACTCTCCTCCTTGTGTAAATTATCACTTGGCATATCATCTCTACTAATTAACAATGCAATTCGATTCGCTGCAATCGGACCAATCATGTTATTGGTATCTTTCATAAAACTTTTAAATGATTTGTGAAATTCTAACTCGTCCCCTATCGCACTAATAAGGTTCAGTGAA
Source organism: Bacillota bacterium (assembly GCA_023392615.1). Lineage (GTDB taxonomy): Bacteria > Bacillota > Clostridia > Lachnospirales > Lachnospiraceae > Mobilitalea. The sequence continues at coordinate 40,427 of JAEVYT010000003.1, forward strand.
CCATGAGGAGCAAGATCTACGACAATAACATAGCCATAGTTTTTAATATGAAATAACTTTTGATAATAAGACATCTCTGTAGGGGTACATCCCTTAAGAAAGAGGGAGAATATGAAGCTTCGTTCGAACATAGTTTTGAAATCGTCGTGAGTAGGATTTTGACCGGAAACAGCAATATCGAATTGTAGACTATCCCAAAACTGTTGTTGCTCCATGGCTTGAACTTTGTCTTTTAGAATACCCATATAAACTCCTCCTTTTCGGAATGGAAAATAATGTAATGTTTAATAGGATTATAGCATAAAAGAGTAAATTATGCACTACTAAAATGTTGTCTGACTATAATTGTTACACAAAGTTAATTAATTTAATATTTTGGTAAATTTAATTAATATTTCGGTAAATTAACTTAATAAAATAGTAGTCGAAATTAATAAATATGTATTACATTTGCCACGAAACTGCCAAGTGAAAGAAATACCATTAATAATATAATAGATGCAACAATTGACAGAAGGGAGGAATGTATATGAAATGTAGAAAAATAGCAACTGCACTTATTGCATCGGCTATATTACTATCTCTCATTGTAGTCAATGGTCTTGCATTTCATACATCCATGGCTGGTACAAAAGCCGGAAAACATGACTCCTTAATCACTAATTTCAGTTACAGTAAGGAAAGCTATACCGATGCTCAATGGTATATCAAGTCAGGCAAGGGTATAGATATGAATGTTAATGCAGCCTGGGATTACTTAAAAGAAACTGGGAAAGCAAAGAATGAAGTAGTAATCGCGGTAATTGATACCGGTATTGATTATAAACATCCGGATTTAGCAAAAAATATGTGGAGAAATCCAGGCGAGATCCCCGGAGATAATATTGATAATGATCACAATGGCTATATAGATGATGTTTATGGTTGGGATTTTTATAATAACGATGCAACTATTTGTAATTACGTAGAGCAGGATGAAAATGTAACAGCATCAATAAAAGATAACGATAATCATGGTACTCATGTCGCCGGAATTATAGCAGCAGTTGCAAATAATAATATAGGAATTAACGGCGTAGCCTCTAATATTAATGTAAAGATTATGTCGCTGAAGGTAAACGGTGGCACGGACGGAAGCGGAAGTATGGAGAGTGCAGTTGATGCGATTAAATATGCAGAGAAGATGGGTGCTGATATTTGTAATATAAGCTGGGGTGCACTTGGATATACCGATGAATTAAAAGAAACAATTAAAAACTCAAATATGTTATTTGTTGCAGCGGCCGGTAATTTTAGCTCTGATAACGATATACAGCCTGTTTATCCGGCAAGTTTTGGCTTTGACAATATAATATCCGTAACAGCAATTGATTCAAATGGAAACTTAGGTGAGAAAGCAGACTATGGAATGGGCATGGTAGATATTGCAGCTCCCGGCATTAATATCTATAGTACTATTGTTGGCGGATATGGACGCATGAGTGGAACATCAATGGCAGCACCTCAGGTTTCGGCAATCGCTGCATTACTTTATGCATCTGACGATAATATGAACGCAGCACATGCAAAAAATCTGATTGATGATAATATAAAACATATTTCTAGTCTTAATGGTAAAATCAAACATGCGGGTATTCCGGATGCTTACGGGTTATTAAAAGCTTCCAATCACACGATTAAGAAGGAAGAGGTAAAACCGAATACAATTCAAAACAAGCAGCTCAACCCTGTTGTACCGAATAATTCTAAAATTCAAATCATACCGATGAATACACAGGATATTCTTCCGAAGGAAAATGTTGAATTTACCGTAATGTTAATGGGACAGTTAAACTTAAATGCAAGGGATAATAGGTACATTAAGCCTGATACGAATATGGACAGAAAGCGATGTTGTCTGTACCGACGTATTTAGGAGTTTGGTACGATTTTATCAAACTCCTTTTAAGAATAGCCAGCTCCTTCCTTTAAACTATAAATAATGAAAAAGAATGTGAAAGTCTATGACAAACGCATTCTTTTTTGTTTTTTGTTATTCAGAAAATGCTTACAAAAAAATATATTGACGGAAAATCTCGGTTATGTTATATTTAGTAAGCAACCAAATTGGGCTTTTTTTTTATGCTTAAAAGTTCGTTGGAAAGTTTATTGGCGTAGCGCTACAAGAGAAATCGGAGGTGGATATTGTGCGCGTAAAAATCACATTGGCATGTACTGATTGCAAACAACGCAATTATAACACGACCAAAGAAAAGAAGACACATCCAGACAGAATGGAAACTAAGAAGTATTGTAAGTTCTGCAGAACTCACACATTGCACAAGGAAACAAAATAATCTAAACTGAAAGGGAAGTGAAGACATGGGAGAGGTAACTAATTCTACAGTCGAAAAGGCTCCTAAGAGAAGCTGGTTCGATGGTCTTAAAGCCGAGTTTAAGAAAATTGTATGGCCGGACAGAGAAACGCTTGTAAAATCTACAGTTGCTGTTATTACCGTAACCATTATCCTTGGTGCATTGATCTTTCTACTCGATACCGTATTTGAATATGGTATGGGGCACATTATAGGATAAGGGTGAGAATATGTCAGAAGCTAATTGGTACGTTGTCCACACCTATTCAGGGTATGAGAACAAAGTAAAAGCGAACATTGAGAAGACAATCGAAAACAGAAAATTGCAGGATCAGATTTTAGAAGTATCTGTACCGATGCAGGATGTCATCGAAGTAAAGAATGGCGTTAAGAAACGCGTTCAAAAGAAGATGTTTCCGGGTTATGTATTACTTCATATGGTCATGAATGATGATGTATGGTATGTAGTGCGTAATACCAGAGGTGTAACAGGTTTTGTTGGCCCTGATTCTAAGCAACCGGTTCCATTAACAGAAACTGAGATGCAGAGTATGGGAATCAAAAACGACGAAGTGAGTGTTGAATTTGAAATTGGTGATATGATTACAGTTGCTTCCGGTGTTTGGGAGAATACAACTGGTCAAATTAGACAGATTAATCCGCATAAGCAGAGTGTTACAATCAGCGTAGACATGTTTGGTCGAGAGACTCCGGTTGAGATAAGCTTCAGTGAAGTAAAAGTTCGCAAGTAAGAGATTTTGTTAATGCAATGAAGAACTAGGTAATATTAGTTCGTTACGTGGGAGGGAAATCCCCGCAAACACCACATTTATCAGGAGGTATGCTATCATGGCAAAAAAAGTAACAGGTTATATCAAATTACAGATTCCAGCAGGCAAGGCTACACCAGCTCCACCAGTTGGTCCAGCACTTGGTCAGCACGGTGTAAACATTGTACAGTTTACAAAAGAATTTAACGCAAGAACAGCAGATCAGGACGGAATCGTTACACCAGTTGTAATTACCGTATATGCTGACAGAAGCTTTAGCTTCGTAACAAAGACTCCTCCGGCAGCAGTTTTGATTAAGAAAGAACTTAATCTTAAGTCCGGTTCCGCTGTACCTAACAAAACTAAGGTAGCGAAGATTACTACAGCACAGGTTAGAAAAATCGCTGAGCTTAAAATGCCTGACTTAAATGCAGCAACAATTGAAGCTGCTATGAGCATGGTTGCAGGTACTGCAAGAAGCATGGGCGTAACTGTAGTAGACTAATTTGAATGCAACGGCATGATTGAAAGAGATTGTGCATTGATAATCTATTAACGTGGGAGGGTATGCCGAACAAACTCTTTTGGCAACGTGATTTACAAAATTACGTTTTCCCCCGTATAACCACTAGGAGGTTTATAGAATGAAAAGAGGAAAAAAATATGTTGAATCTGCAAAGTCAATCGACAGAGCAGTTCAGTATGATGCAGCTGAAGCAATCAGCTTAGTAAAAAAAGCCGCAGTGGCAAAATTCGATGAAACAGTAGAAGCACATATCAGACTTGGTGTTGACGGCCGTCATGCTGATCAGCAGGTTCGTGGTGCAGTTGTATTACCTCATGGTACAGGTAAAACTGTTCGTGTTCTCGTATTTGCTAAAGGCGATAAAGCAAATGAAGCTTTAGCAGCAGGCGCTGACTTCGTTGGTGCTGAGGATTTAATCCCTAAGATCCAGAATGAAAACTGGTTCGAATTTGACGTAGTAGTAGCTACTCCTGACATGATGGGTGTTGTTGGTCGTTTAGGACGTGTTCTTGGACCTAAGGGCTTAATGCCAAACCCTAAAGCAGGTACAGTAACTATGGATGTTACTAAGGCTGTTAACGATATCAAAGCTGGTAAGATCGAGTACAGACTTGACAAGACAAACATTATCCATGTTCCTCTTGGCAAGGCTTCCTTCACAGAGGATATGTTAATTGACAACTTCACAACCTTAATTGGTGCTGTTGTTAAGGCTAAACCATCCGCTGCTAAGGGTCAGTATTTAAAGAGTGTTACATTAGCTTCCACTATGGGTCCTGGTGTAAAACTTAACACAGCTAAATTAGGCTAATTATATTAATATAAAAACGAGTCCAACCAATGAAACCAGAATTTTTGGAAAACATTGTTGGACTCGTTTTGCGTACGTAGTGAACCTGATTGCAGACATGGGACTGTAATGTGAACATGATCACAATCATGAGATATAGACAGTGAATGAAAATGAGTCCAACCAATGAATCCAAAATTGGAGACGCTTCCGCTTAGTTGCATTACCAATGTCATTAAGTTAGGCTCTTTGTCAAGAGTTGGGGTAAAAATATTTTTTGCAACCGGAGGGTGTTTCCCTCCGGTTGTTTTACGATAGGGCTAACATAATTCTGTTTCTGAAGTTCTGAAAGTTTCTGTATCCAAAAGCA
>JAEVYT010000004.1 GCA_023392615.1 Bacillota bacterium
TGCTTTTGGATACAGAAACTTTCAGAACTTCAGAAACAGAATTATGTTAGCCCTATCGTAAAACAACCGGAGGGAAACACCCTCCGGTTGCAAAAAATATTTTTACCCCAACTCTTGACAAAGAGCCGCTAAAACAAAAATAAGGATTACAGCTAACTGCTGTAACCCTTGATTTAATTAAGCGCGAGACGGGATTCGAACCCGCGACCCTCGCCTTGGCAAGGCGATACTCCACCACTGAGCCACTCGCGCATATTATGTTTTTGTGCCTGTCTGTTACCTCGTGAGCACATTACATAATATACTATAGATTGTTTTGCTTGTCAATAGAATTTGAAAAGTTTTTTAATTTTTTAAAATAATTTATTTAATTCAACCAATTGTTATGGTGCGGATATATTCATTGCTACGGAATTGCTTGGTGGTTAATGTGTCGGTAATTCCTAGTGATACGTCAACCCATAGTTCTTCTGCAGCGAGCAGGAGATTAGCAAGCATAATTCCCATATCGATCATTTTATTATGATCTAGCGTTTTTGCGATTAGATTATGTTTTCGGGTAAAGATATGAATACGATTTTTGTATACCACAAAACGCCATGGCTGGCTATTATAGATCGAGGGAGCAAGTCTGGCAGCAGAGAGCAATTGCTTTATATCGCCGGGTACTTCCTCTTTGTATACGATTACTTCCGATTCTGGGAGACAATCTACCTCGTAGATATCGCCAACAGACGGAGCAGAAGTCTTACCGAAGGCAAGTGCAACTGCATAAGTATATTTCATTGTGGATGTTAGGCTATGACCGGGACTTTTGTACTGAAAACAGGTACCCAAGCCCTTCGCAGTAATATATAAACTTAATTGCTGCATAAGGTATCCGGCGTTCATTAGATAATCATCTTTCTCCTCAGAGGAGATGCAAATGTAATAGGGAGCTTTTATATGAAAAGGTCCACGAAATCCTTGTTTTTCTTCAATATTGCTTACTAGCCTAAATTCAACGGCTATCCCTTCAATCAGCATGGGGAGATTGTTAGCAAACTCTAATATATCAGAGAGAACATCCCAATCCAGTCTTTCATTTTGAAAGTTCTTCACAGACTTTCTTGAGAATATAGCATCAAAAGTATTCATTACAATTAACCTTCTTCCTTATTCGCTTGATGCATTTTTACGCATGGCTCTCTTTTTATAATACAAAGGAGATACACCATAATATTTTTTAAATAACTTACTGAAATGGTACACGTCTTCATAACCAACCTGATTTGCGATACTTTTGATACTGCCGCTCTCAGAATTCAGTAGGATATCTTTTGCTTTTTCCAAACGAATTTTTATCAAATAGTTGATTGGCGATTCGCCGGTTTCTTCCTTAAATATCTTGGAAATATAAACAGGGCTCAGAAAGATATTATGTGCAATTTGCTCCAAAGATATCTTGTTTTCATAATTTTCATTCAAATAATTTATGATTCGGTTTACTGCATAGCTTTTGTTATAGGATTCAAAGTTACAGCCTTTCTGATTGGATTTTTCCATATCGGATATTTCACGCATAACAAGAAGAAGCATCTGCATTAGATGCGTTTTAAACATAAAATACCTTCCGATCAGATTGCTTTCTTTTTCTGCAATCATGGCATAACAATGCATGGAAATCTCCTGCTTCATTTCAGAAGACATATGAACGATACATCCACCACCGGGTAATTCAATTGAATTCGGAGACATGTTTTTGAATTGAAAGTCTGTAAAACCAGAGATGAACTCAATGGTTGGTTCTTTTGGATTGGTTACAACATGAGTATGTTTCACACCAGGATTACAGATTACAAAATCTCCTGCTTCAACGTCATATTCCACTCCATCAACCAGATACCTGCCCTTGCCGGATAATATATAGGCCAATTCTGTGTAATCGTGATCGTGATAAACACCTTCTGTCAGGAGTTTTACTTTCGTTACATAGAATACGGTTGGATTAAAATCATTATAGGTTAAATCATAATCAATTGCCATAAAAATCCCCATTCCGCCGCGTGGCTTAAATACAATAAAAATATTATAGCATTACATTTATTAATAGGTAAACAGTTTTGTGAAAAATATTTACAGTAATCCTACCGATTTTTTCGGCTGATTTCATTATAAAATTGTTAAATATAACAATAGTGGATAAGAGCGTCAAGATTTGTTAGTTTATGGATTGACTTGTTTCAGTAAGTAAAATACGTTAATATAAATATATTGAAAGAGAAATCTTCAATATACATAAAATCGAGAGATATTTTTAAGTACTATCAGGAGAATGAATATGTCATATAATTATAAAGAAGTTGTGCCATTTCTTTTGGACTGGTTTGAACTGAATGCTAGAATTTTAGCATGGAGGGAAAATCCACGCCCTTATTATGTATGGGTCTCTGAGATTATGCTTCAGCAGACGAGGGTAGAGGCGGTAAAAGGATATTTTGACCGATTTGTCGCAGCGTTCCCTGATGTAGAAGCCTTAGCTTATGCAAAGGAAGAGAAGTTGCTTAAGATCTGGGAGGGATTAGGATATTATAGTCGAGCCAGGAATTTGCAAAAAGCTGCTTTGATGGTCATGAAGGAATATAACGGACAATTACCTGCTGATTATGAAACATTACTTAGCCTGCCCGGTATCGGAGAATATACGGCTGGTGCGATCTCTTCAATTGCATATCAGATTCCGGTTCCGGCTATTGATGGAAATGTATTGCGTGTAACCAAGAGGTTAGAGGGTAGCTTTGATGACATTACCAAGAACAGCGTGAAAAAGGCTCTTCGTGAAGATCTGTTGAGAGTGGTGCCAAAGGACAAACCTGGAGATTTTAATCAAGCATTAATGGAACTTGGTGCGACAGTATGTCTTCCGAATGGGAAACCACTCTGTGAAAAATGTCCGGTCATGCATCTGTGTAAAGCATTTCATGAAGATAATGTTATGAAGATTCCTGTGAAGCCACCTAAGAAGGAGAGACGCATTGAGCCTCGTACTATTCTTCTTATGGAATATCAAGGAAGATATGCGATCAAAAAAAGATCCGAGAAAGGGTTACTGGCAGGTCTATGGGAGTTGCCAGGGTTAGAAGATCATTTGAATATCAATGAGGTGGAAGAACGGTTGTTGGATATGGGAATCAGACCGGATCGAATAGAAGAATTAGGGAATGCCAAGCACATATTTTCCCATGTGGAATGGCATATGCTTGGTTATCATGTAAAACTAAAAGATAATCGTCTAACCGTCCAGGAATATCAACAATGCCATTGGGTATCGGTCAAGGAAATGTTGGAAACGTATAGTATTCCAAACGCCTTTTCACCATATACAAAAGATATTATAAAAAATATATAATAATTATTATTGTAATATCAGTTAAGTATGTTATCATAGTAAATGATGTTTTATGACTAAGGACAAGTCAATAACAATATAGCCATAAAATATGCGTAGAATAATGAAGGTTCGTGTAGAAAATCAAGGTTTTCTATAAGGCGAGTTTGTGCTATGGCTCAGTTAGGCGAATCTTTGTAGAATGGAGGTTATATATGAAAAAGAGTATATATTTAATTATCATAATGACAGTAATCTTTCTGTCAGGATGTGGTACGAAAGATACGATGGTTGATTTCATACCATCACCAATCCCTACTGAAGTTGGAAGTGATGGATCCGATCAGGACGCAGAAGCTACGAAAGCACCATTACCATCACAAAAAGCGGAATATTTGGGAGATACGGTTACCAAGTATGCGAATGGAGACAATATTAATGTAAGACCGGCACCTTCCACAGAAGGAGATCCAGTTGGAACATTGAGTTTTGCAGATAAAGTTGAAGTGATCTCGGTTGAGAACGGATGGGCTAGTATAATATATAATGGATCAATCTGTTATATAAAGGCTGCCTTTCTTGTAGAAAATAAGCCTGAGCCATCGAATGCACCAACCAAAGTACCAACGAAGGTGCCAACCAAAAAGCCAACACCAACTCCAAAAGAGGAGTTGAATACACCGGATAATAGTAATACACCAACACCAACACAAAAACCTGATAGTGAGGGACCGGAGATTTAATTTGTTTTGTACTTAGTGACAAACTTCATAAATTTCAACATGGATTCAGAGAGGTAGGCATTCTTGTAATATGAGAAGCCCACCTCTCTTTTTTGCACCGGAGTTTTTAATGGTAACTGAATAAGAGCACCACTTTTTAACTCCTCCTGTACAAAGGCTTTAATTACCCCTGCAATTCCAAGGCTAGTTTTGGCAAACTCAATCAGAAGATCCATACTGCTGATTTCGAGAATATGTTTTGGTACAATTGAATTCTGCTCGAAATAGGCATTGATGTATTTCCTGGATATGTTTTCTTCATCCAGAAGCATAATATTTGCATTTGAGAAGAAATCCGTGGAATTCTCTCTAAGCTTTAGGTTGTCTAGATAGGTACGGGTTGCGACAAATACATCCTCTATCTCGACTAGAGAACTAAATTCATAAGCCTCCATATTCGTCGGAGTGGCTACCAACCCGATATCCAAGTCATTGCTTTCGAGCAATTTTAGTGTATGGGTTGAGGATTGATTATCAATCGTAATCTTGATGTGAGGATTTTCTCTCACAAACCCATCCAGATATGGAAGCAATATATACTTGCATAGTGTTGTGCTAGCACCAATCCGTAAATGTCCAATTCCCAGATCTTTGATTCTTTTCAAACTTTCTTCACCACGATCTAAGGTTTCAAAAGCACTTTTGGTATGCTCATAGAGCAAGGTTCCTTCATCAGTTAATCTTACACCACGAGAATTACGAATAAATAATGTTGTTTCTAGGTTTTCTTCAAGTGTTTGAATGGCTTTACTTACCGCGGGTTGACTGATGTATAGTAGCTTTGCTGCACGCGAGATATTCAATGTTTCTGCAACTGTGTTAAAGATATAATAAAAGGATAAATTTTGTTCCATAGGAAACCTCCTTGACATAACCAGTAGTTATAAAAGATATTATTAATATGTATTATAATTATATCAAATAGTGTGATAGAATAGCAATATGAAATGAAATAATGTTTGCACCCATAGTATAAATTAAATAATATTTGGTTGTATGGTGGCATATTTCATCTTATTATTGGGGGTAATAAAATTTTTATACAACTTAGGAATAAGCTTATTTTCTAAGTGACCGAGGGAGATTCTCTAGATTGGAGTTATCTCCCTCGGTATTACATAATTGAAGTTTATATGGGGAAATCCCAGGGAAAAATATATTAATGGAGGTCAGAAGAATGAATTATAACATCGCAGTTATACCGGGTGACGGAATTGGACCGGAGATTATTACGGAGGCTAAAAAGGTTCTAGACCAAATTGGCTTAAAGTTTGGACATAATTTTGACTATACGGAAGTACTAATGGGCGGTGTGTCAATTGATGCTACAGGGGAACCGTTGACAAAGGAAGCCCTAGAAACAGCGAAGAAAAGTGATTCCGTATTACTTGGAGCGGTAGGCGGTAACGTGGGACAGTCAAATTGGTATTCGCTCCCACCGCATTTAAGACCGGAAGCAGGACTGTTAGCGATTCGTAAGGGACTTGGATTGTTTGCCAATATCCGCCCGGCGATCCTTTTTAATGAGCTAAAAGGTGCATGCCCGCTGAAAGAAGAAATCATCGGAGATGGTTTTGACTTTGTTGTTATGAGAGAATTGACTGGTGGACTTTATTTTGGAGAACGCAGTACCGTGGAAGAGAATGGCACAAGAAAAGCAACAGACACGCTTGTTTATGACGAACATGAAATCCGTAGAATTGCGAAGTGGGCATTTGAAATTGCTATGAAGAGAAATAAAAAGGTATGTAGCGTGGATAAAGCGAATGTATTGGATTCCTCGAGATTATGGAGACAGGTAACCAAAGAAGTAGCTAAAGACTACCCTGAGGTTGAGCTTAGTGATATGCTTGTGGACAATTGTGCGATGCAGCTTGTGAAAGATCCGCGACAATTTGATGTAATCCTTACAGAAAATATGTTTGGTGATATCCTATCCGATGAAGCGAGCATGGTAACCGGATCGATTGGTATGTTAGCATCGGCAAGCTTGGGAGATACGAAGTTAGGTTTATATGAACCGAGCCATGGTTCCGCGCCGGATATCGCAGGTCAGAACAAGGCAAATCCAATTGCTACGATATTGTCAGCAGCGATGATGCTTCGTTATTCCTTTGATTTAGAGAAAGAAGCAAACCTGATTGAGGACGCAGTAAAGTCAGTACTAAAGAAGGGGTACAGAACAATTGATATTATGTCCGAAGGTATGACATTAGTAGGTACGAAGGAAATGGGTGAATTGATAATTGCGGAATTATAGTTTTGGCTATATCAACATTGATTGACAATAATAAATAAGATATAAGGAGGATATTACGATGGGAATGACAATGACGCAAAAAATATTGGCCGCGCATGCAGGTCTTAAACAAGTAGTTGCAGGCCAATTAATTGAGGCGGATTTAGATTTAGTATTAGGAAATGACGTAACAGCACCGGTAGCTATTCATGAGATGGAAAAGATGACGATCAAGAAGGTATTTAATAAGGATAAGATTGCTTTAGTTCCGGATCATTTTACTCCGAATAAGGATATTAAATCCGCTGAGCATTGCAAGTGTGTACGCGAATTTGCGATGGAACAGGAGATAACAAATTATTTTGAAATTGGTGAGATGGGTATTGAACATGCCTTATTACCGGAAAAAGGATTGGTAGTAGCAGGTGATGTTGTAATCGGTGCTGATTCACATACTTGTACCTACGGTGCACTGGGAGCATTTTCAACCGGTGTTGGAAGCACTGACATGGCAGCAGGTATGGCTACCGGTAAAGCATGGTTTAAAGTTCCTTCTGCATTAAAATTCGTATTAACCGGCAAACCATCTAAGTGGGTTAGTGGAAAGGATGTTATATTACACATCATAGGTATGATTGGTGTGGATGGAGCATTATATAAATCTATGGAATTTGTCGGCGATGGCATCAAGAACCTCACCATGGATGATCGTTTTGCGATGGCTAATATGGCAATTGAAGCCGGTGCAAAAAACGGAATTTTCCCAGTAGATGAATTTGCTATCGAATACATTAAAGACCATTCTACTAAGGAGTATAAGGTGTATGAAGCGGATGAAGATGCAGAATATGACGAAATCTATACGATTGATCTTTCTGCATTAAAGTCAACTGTTTCCTTCCCTCATCTTCCTGAGAATACCCGTACTATTGATGAAGTGGGAGAAGTGAAGATTGATCAGGTTGTAATTGGATCTTGTACGAACGGTAGAATTGAGGATTTACGAGTTGCAGCGAAGATTTTAGAAGGAAAAAAAGTAGCAAAGGGCATGCGTGTGATTGTATTCCCAGCTACACAGGCAATTTATCTTCAAGCAATGGAGGAAGGATTACTCGCTACTTTCATAAAAGCGGGAGCGGTTGTAAGTACACCGACCTGTGGTCCTTGCCTTGGCGGACATATGGGAATCTTGGCAAAAGGGGAAAGAGCAGTAGCAACAACAAATCGTAACTTTGTAGGACGTATGGGTCACGTAGAATCAGAGGTATACCTGGCTAGCCCGGCTGTTGCTGCAGCCAGTGCTATAACCGGCAAGATATCAGGACCTGAGGAAATTGGATTATAATAATAGGAGGTAACTATGAAAGCATTTGGTACAGTACACAAATATGGTGATAATGTAGATACAGACGTAATTATTCCTGCTCGTTATCTGAATTCCTCCGATCCGAGGGAGCTTGCAGAGAAATGTATGATTGATATTGATCAGGACTTTGTTAATAGAGTAAAGGTTGGAGATATCATGGTGGCAAATAAGAACTTTGGTTGTGGTTCCTCTAGAGAGCATGCACCAATCGCAATTAAAGCCTCCGGTATCAGCTGTGTTATCGCAGAAACCTTTGCAAGAATCTTCTACCGTAATGCTATTAACATCGGTCTTCCGATTATCGAATGTCCGGAAGCAGCCAAAGAGATTGAAGCAGGAGACCAGGTTGAGATTGACTTTGACAATGGTATAATCTTTGATAAAACAAAGGGGACTCAGTATCAGGGTCAGGCATTCCCAGAATTTATGCAAAAAATAATTAAGGCAGAAGGCTTAATTAACTATATTAATAATAAGTAATAACTATTTCATATTTAATCACAACAAAGGATACTGCATCAACCGAGGCAGTATCCTTTGTTGTGATTGAGGAAAAGCGAAGGGGTAAGTGTACACATTATGGTTACATATAAGTTAAATAATTCGCATGGATGTACAGGGATTCAAGGGAGGGTGTCGTATGTTGATTAATCCGATTGGTTACGTGAAATCTGAGGTGATAGAACAAAAAGACCATGACTGGAGCAGTACTATATCTCATATTATAATAACTCCGGAATATGCCGAAGGTCTATCAGGTCTATCAGAGTTTAGCCATATAATTGTTATTTATCATCTACATCAAGCAGAATTTAATCCAGCGAGAGATTTGATTAGAAGACCGCAGGGTAGAGAAAATATGCCAATGATAGGAATATTTGCGCAGAGAGCTAAGAATAGACCGAATCCGATTGGTATAACAGCGGTTAAATTGTTAGCAGTAGAGAACAATATAATTACCGTAGAAGCTCTAGATGCAATTGATGAAACACCGATTTTAGATATAAAACCTTATTATCCTCAATATGACTTAAAGGATAATGTTATTGTACCGCAGTGGGTTAACATATTGATGGAGCAGTATTTTTAGTCTGAGATGCGAATAATTGAATTACAAAATTTGTATATTTTGCTATACGATATTAAGTAAAGATTGACTTTATTATTGGTATGATTTATTATTAATACTAGATAACAACTAAAAATTATATAAATACCAAGTGAAATTCGAGGAGGAATTCCATTTGCTTAGGCAGATGGAACCTCCTTTTTTATTGTCATTGAGTTGATACCTGGTACTGTTAATTTTCTTGTATTGGAGTGATATTATGAAACATCAGGAATTACTAAAAAAAATTATACCCGAATTGAGAGGCGACAACTCAATTACAGCCGTGATGCTTATGGGATCTGTGGCTGCGGAGACGGAAAATCCAAATTCGGATTTGAATCTTTTTATATTAGGTAATAAGAATAAATTACAATCAGAAGTTATAGATGGTATTATGGTAGAATATTTATACGTTACGCAGGAAGCAGCTCAGTCAAAGCTGGATAAGTCTGGAACAGAGGTTTATCACTATATGGGTAGCAAGATTATTTATGATTTGGATGGAAGATTAATTAAACTAATGCGTAGTGCTATAAACAAATATAAAAAATATAAGGCGAACGAAAAAGATAAACTTGAACTCAGGCATTGGCTCTATAGTGCGAAATCAAAACTAAATGCTTCTATAAATCAACAGGAATCTCTCATGTCAGAATTTATTACAGCATCAGCGACTGATAAGGTTATTGAAGCTGTGTTTGCAATTAATGATATACCCCTCCCGCCCATTAGCAGAATGTTTTATGAATTACCGAATCTGAGGCATATACCGGAACCGGATTGGTTTGAAAACTTATATAACAAAAATACGGGAAGAAGAACAGAAACTATTTTTAAAACCATTGATTGGGCACTGGATTTGCTATAGGAAAGGAACATTTTTTATAATAATTACATAATTATAAATAGAACTTTATATAAGTGATGGTATAAAAAATGTTTAATACGATTGAGTATACAATAAGACCATATGATACGATATGGATGTTGGCACAGGTGTTTAATACGACGGTTGATTCCATTATGAATATGAATCCTGGAATTGATCCGAGAAATCTTCAATTGGGGCAGGTTATTAAAATTCAGCCAGATCATCAGTATTCATCATCACAAAGAGGAATGGTACAGGGTATGAACTATTCCGTTTACCCAGCTGAGATGAACTATTATGATGATACCATGGATATGGATATGGACATGGATAACATGGGTTATGAAGGAATGGGTGAATGGTACGAAAATGGCTTTATGGATGATAACCAGGAAGCAGTACAGATGACTGATCTTATGAATTATATGCGTATGCTTTGGGAACAGCATGTTGCATGGACGAGAATGGCAGTAGTAGGGATTATTCATAATCTTCCGGAATCATCACAGATTATAAATCGGTTATTACGTAATCCTTCGGATTTTGCAAAAGCGCTGGAAGTATATTATGGGAAGGAAGTTGCCGATAAATTCAATCAGTTATTGACAGACCATCTAACGATTGCAGCAGACTTGTTTAAAGCTGAAAAAGAAGGAAATAAAGAAGCTGCTGAAGCAGCAGATAAACGATGGCATGAGAATGCTGATGAGATAGCGCAATTCCTTGCATCCATTAATCCATACTGGAATGAAGATGACTGGAGTGCTATGTTAGAGGAACATTTGAAACTATTAAGTGATAATGTAAAACAGATGCTAAATGGCGACTACGAAGACAGCATCAACGGTTATGACCAGATTGAAATACAGGCTTTGGAAATGGCTGATATGATGGCAGACGGAATAATAAGACAATTTTCAGGTATGGAAGATTAAAAAATAAAAAAATTTCTTGAAAAGTATGATTAATGCCAATGCATGAAAGAATGTATTATTCTCATTTTCTTGACTCATAATAGTATCGTAACAAATATAATTTATGGAGGGAATAATATGTCAATCAAAAAAATGGATAAACCAAATGATGGCGTTAGATGTATTGTAAATACTTGTGAATACTATATGAATGGTGATCACTGTGCAGCTGAGAAAATCAGCGTAGAGCCTAGAAACGCACATCAATCAGATGAGACAGATTGTTCAACTTTTGAGCCAAAAGGCAAAACGTTTTAATTTAACAAATATTTGAAGTGTTTTAATTGGTAATCAAAAAGAAGCTGTTGCAAAAATTTGCACCGGCTTCTTTTTATATGTGCGCCCGGCGGGCGCACGTTTCAACGGGTGCAAGTCCCGAATCCGCCTGGTAGTGGGAAGGATATAGCCAATGGCAAGGGTGTCGTGGGTGACTACGAATCTGAAGGAAGCCGGATGGCAAATCTCTGGTCTGACGCACCTATTAAAACTTGGCGTTTCCGAAGATTTGGCGTGGCAAGCAGCCAATAGCCGTAGAGGTTATTGGTTTGTTACACATACATTGGCGGTCAACATAGCTTTAACAAAAGAAAGACTGATACACAA
>JAEVYT010000032.1 GCA_023392615.1 Bacillota bacterium
TAGATGAGGTCACCTGTCACTTTATCTTTGGTCGGATCGATTTTATTGACGGCATCTTCCAGCTCCAGAAAGAAAGCGTTGTAAATATCTTCCTGTTTGTCATACTTCGGATTGAACTTTCCTTCGAGGAATCCCAGTCCGGCTTCACTGAAAGGAGCGTCTCCGTAAGTGTCGGTGATGATAGACATAAGATAAACCCGATAAATGCGGAGTACAGAGTTGATGTTCACTTTCTCTGCATCTTCGGCTGTGCGATATTGAGCATCAATGATATTCTTCAAGGATTGAGTGTAGAACGATGTCCAGATACGGCTCATTTCATTATTGTCTAGCGTATGGCGTCCGCCGTAGTTGGTGGTGTTCCAACATCCCATCAGTTGTTGGGTGAATGCATAATGGTAGTTACGGTAGATTTCCATCATACTAAGGTCTCCGTACGTTTGCAGTTGGGCAGTGGTGAGCTGCGCATTCGGGTCGATGGTAGCGGCCTTGGAAGGGTCGGTATTCATGTTTTCCATGTATTCATCGCTGCAAGAAGCGAAAAACAGGGCACATGCCATCGTGATGATTGTGATGTATTTAGATTGTCTCATGATATATCTTTTTAGAATTTCACATTTACATTAAAACCATAGCTTCTGCGTGAAGGCAACGAACCGTATTCAAGTCCCATACCGGTGGTATTGTTGTAGTTGGAATCCGGGTCGATATTCGGGATATTCTTCCATACGATGAACGGATTGCGGGCAACGAACGAAACGGTCAGTCCGCTTACTACATTCTTCAGCCAGGATTTGGGCACATTGTAACTCAACGTTAGTTCACGGCATTTCACGTATGAGTTGTCGTAAATAAACATAGAAGGTGCATTACGGCAAACGCTCATCCAGTAGTCTTCCGGATTGATGTAGATGTCGTTGGGGCGATACGTTCCATCACCGTTGTCGATGACACCCGGAGCAACGAATCCGCCTGTCGGCTTCCAGTTATCGGCTCCTTTTGCAATGCCGGCTGCCAATCTTTCTTCTTCCGAGCGATACCAGGCGTCGCGTCCTGCCAATGTCTCCGGACTTTTACCCGATTCGTAAGCAGCACGGGCAGACATAGAATAGAGGTCGGCACCTACTTTCACATCGAATACCGCTACCAGCGAAAGATTCTTGTAGGTAAAGTTGGTGAGTAATCCACCTGTCCAGTCCCAAGAGGCATTACCCAATACGTGGTTGCTCTTGTCATATTGCGGCAGACCGGTTTGCGGGTCAATCAGAATATCTCCCTTTTCGTTCCGTTGGAAGTCCGGGCCTACAATAGAACCAAAGTTCTCGCCTACCTTAGCGGCTACCTGAACGTCGAGCCAAGATGCTTTTTCCAGTTCAAACATATCCGATTCGCCATCCAGTTCTTTTACCTTGTTGCTGTTTTTGGAGAAGTTCAGATTAATGTCCCAGGAAAAATCGCGTGTTTGAATCGGTCGTGTGCTAAGGGCAATCTCAATACCTTTGTTTTCTATCTTGCCGGCATTAATCAAGCGATAGTTGTAACCGGTTGTCCAGGAACTTGCCATTCCCATAATCTGGTTTTTACTGATTTGAGAATAGTAGGTGAAATCCAGTCCGATACGGTTCTTCAGGAATTTCAATTCCAATCCCATTTCCACGGAGTTTGTTTTGGTTGGTTTCAAGTCTTTGTTGGGGATGGTTCCGTTATCGATATATCCGATGGTATATCCGGGATAAGCATATTTGGATTTCGTATAGACGAGTCCCAATTGATAAGGATCGGTATCGCTACCCACTTGCGCCCATGACATACGTAACTTTCCGTAAGGCAGGAGGTCGCCCAGTTTTGTCAGCTCGGAGAATACAAAGCTGCCGGAGAAAGAAGGATACATATACATGTTGTTGCCAGTGGGAAGGGTAGACGATTGGTCGCCACGCAACGTAGCATCGAGGTAAAGCATGTGTTTCCATCCCACGTTCACTGCTCCGTAAACCGAATTAATCTGCTTGCGGTAACTGCCGGGCACTACACTGATCTCGTTGAAACTCGTCAATGAAGGGACATCGCGTATCTTCATGTCTTGAGCGGTGGTAACGGTGGTCTGGTTGTTCACCTTATATACATTGCCGCCTAACGTAGCGTTGAAATCGAAATCACCCCAATGGTTGTTGTAGAGAGCCAACACTTCAAAGTTGTACATGCGGTTGCGGAAAGCGCTGTTTTGAAGTCTTCCGGCTTCGAATCCGGGAGTGGTAGGTGCTTTATAATCATCGAACGTGAACCAATTGAGTTCGGCGCCCAACGTTGCCTGAAGTTTCAGATGTGGGTCGATGTTCCATACGGCCTTGCCGTTCATGCGGAACAAGTCTTTTTTGGATTTATTGAAGTTCTTATAGATATCCCAATACGGATTCACGTTGTAGGGATCCATACCGTTCCAGTTGGAGTATTCGCCGTCGGCAGTCTGATAGGTTTGCAACCATTCCTGGTCGTAGGTGGTGGCAAGGGTCATCAGGTTTTTACCGATATTGGACTTGCTGTCGCCCAGTGCCGGACGGTTCTTCACGTCTTCCCGTGTATAGTTGACGCTGAAATCCAGGTCTACCTTTCCTGCAGACGTATTGGCGCGCAGGTTGAAAATGTCACGGCTCATGTGAGTTTGGGGAACAATGTCTTTATTGCGCATATCCGTATAGGTAAAGCGAATTCCGGTTTTTCCGCTGTTCACACCTATGATGGCGGAGTTGGTGGCGGTGATACCCGTGCGGAAGAAGTTGGACGTATTGTCGGGGACAATGAGGAAAGGGCGTTCCACGCCGTCGAAATACTTCAGCATGTTTGAACCGTCCGCTTTGGGACCCCAACTTTTGTTTGTGTTGGATATGGCATCATAGCTATAAGTACCGTTGCTTCCCATACCGTATATCTGTTGCACTTCGTCCCATTTGGCAAGTTGGGTATCGAAAGTCAGTGTTCCGTTATATTCCACGCTGATTTTATCCTTGTTGGCTCGCTTGGTTGTAATCAAGATAACACCGTGGCTGGCACGGCTACCATAAAGTGCGGATGCCGCAGGGCCTTTCAATACCGACATGTTTTCTACGTCATCGGCATTGATGCTCGAAATACCGTCGCCCAAGTCGAAGCCTCCGTTTGTGCCGGCACTGCCGAAATTGGTGTTGTCCAAAGGTACACCGTCCACTACATAAAGAGGCTGGTTATTGCCGGTCATTTCGGTACTGCCTCGTAGAATAACGCGCGTAGAACCGGAAGGACCACCGGCGGTCTGGCTGACTACCAAGCCCGGCACACGTCCTGCCATGGAGTTGATAAGATTCGTTTCTTTCGCTTTGGTCAAGGCTTCACCTTTCACTTCATCAATGCCATAGCCCAACGCTTTGCGCTCTCTCTTGATGCCAAGGGCGGTAACTACCACTTCATCCAATGCTTTGGCATCCTCTTTCAAGGTGATGTTCAAAGGACCTCTTCCCGCTTTTACTTCTTCGGATTTATAACCCACGTAGCTGACAACGAGCGTAGCTCCCGCTTTTACATTCAAACTGAAATTTCCATCCAGATCGGTAATCGTTCCGTTGGCAGTTCCTTTCTCCACTACGGAAGCCCCAATGATGGGACCTGTGGCATCGCTCACTTTTCCGGTTACCTTGTTGCTTTGTTGTTGAATAGCCTGGGAACTTGGTTCCGTTGCTGCATACACTTGCTGGAAACCTCCCGCCATCCAAAGGGCGAGTGTTCCGCAAAACAGTAGATACTTACATTTTTCCATATTCATAGCATATATATTTAAGATTCCTATAATATTTTCACCCAGTCGATGTACATATTCACTTTCTGACCGTCTTTCAGGCCCGTCAGTTTATTAATGTCGGTAATCCCTGTAAACGCACCTCCCACGGCGAGGTTGAACAGGATGTAGAAGTTGTCATGAAAGTATGTGTTCGAGCTAATGTCGAACGTATGAAACTTGACGTTGTCGATGGATATTGTCAGGTTGTTTTCATCCCAATCCAGAGAGTAGGTGTGATAATTGCCGTCTTGCAGGCTGTTGGCAACATTGGCTTTGTAGTATTGCTGTTCGTGAGCCGCTGCGCTGGGGCCATAGTGAATGGCGGTGTTCACTTGTTTTTCCGAATCGCCCGCAGCCATTCCGCTCTGTTCTCCCATTTCCATAATGTCGATCTCCCCGCATGCCGGCCATTCTTTGTCGTTATCTCCCATCATCCAAAACGCAGGCCACAGTCCGCCGTTAGTCTTGGGAAGCTTGATACTTGCTTCTATCTTGCGATACTTGAAACTCTTTTTCCCTTTTGAATTGATCCTGCCGGAGTAAATTTTATTCCCTTTGCGTTCGGCGGTAAGAATCAGAACCGATTTATCCCCGTCCTTTCCTATCGATACATGAGCGGCATCGTATGCCTGTAGCTCTTGATTGGTCCAACCGGGTTCATGAGTTTCTTTCGTCCATACTTTTTCGTCGAAAAAGTTGAAATCGTCTTTAAAAAGAATGTCTTGTGGATTTTCCTCCGGTTCCGTTCCAACAGAATCCGACGAACAGGATTGTTGCGCGAAGCAAACGGATAAAAATAGGAATAGTGCTACTTTTTTCATCGTTTTAGCATTTTAAAGGTTAAACGTAATATGTGCTTTATACTTGTAAAGCTTGGTGCAAAGATGCTAATATCCGGCTGAAACGATGGTCAGATTGCTGACATATTAGGTTTGATTGCTGACAAATCTGCTGATTTTTATCGAACGGACGTTATCTTATCCATTCTTTTTCGAAGGTTGTTGCTATACAAGAATGAGGTAAATGATAATTTTGCGGAGTGCCCTGAAAGGGCTTAATTACATAGCGTAGGGCAACGCCCTACGTAAAAACGACAATCTGAATTTGCGCCCTGAAAGGGCATAATTGTATACGGTTCCGCCCTTTCAGGGCTTGTGGCTGGTGTGTTTTTTTCGTAGGGCGTTGCCCTACGCTATATAATTAAGCCCTTTCAGGGCACCCCAATAAATATATAATTGTAAGGCTTTCAGCCTAACTGCA
>JAEVYT010000008.1 GCA_023392615.1 Bacillota bacterium
AGTACAATCGTACTTTCTTTCTAATCTCTACCTGTAATACAAAAACAGACCCCCAGAACGTTCTACAAAAATTCCGGGAGTCAATACTTCTTCAATATATCCTATGCATTTGCTTTGATAACATCTGCTTTAAGATGTAAATCTTTATCGGCATTGGCAGATATTCAATCCACTATTTTCAAGTAATATCAATTACTTTGAAATTAATTTTAGTAGCTACCTTTTCTTTTATTTTACCATATAGAGGATATAACGTACATTATCATTTGTTATTTTACGCGACAAATTTCGACACAAATCTCGCAATGTGTTGATGCTGTAATAAAGATTCCTGTAAGGCACACTTAGTCCTTGGCGTAGATAGTCAATTAACTAATACTTATTATAAAAACGATACCTTGCTGAACTCATACATTAAAACTATTTCATGACATAGGCATTTACAGTTTCCTTCAGATCATCACTGAACTCTTCCAGATCTTCGCAGCTAATTGCACACTCGTTTATAAGTGAAATAATATTATAAATAAGGTTCGACCGGCTCATTTCTAATTGAACTCCAGTTTTCTTCCTATCTTCCTTTATTCTCTTGTCCAGTCTCCAAAACTTATCTGATGGATTAGCATCTTCACTTAATAATTCTATATATTCCCTATTGAGCCTGTTCATATAGATTTCCTGCCAATCAGCAATTTTATTTTCAAAAAGCGTCCAGTCCTTTTTTGTATATCTCTGCTCTTGCAAGACCTCAAACCT
Organism: Bacillota bacterium; assembly: GCA_023392615.1. GTDB lineage: Bacteria > Bacillota > Clostridia > Lachnospirales > Lachnospiraceae > Mobilitalea. The sequence continues at coordinate 757 of JAEVYT010000008.1, forward strand.
CCCAATAGTTTTTTTCATATCCGAATTATAAAATGCCTTTTCCCAGGACATTTCCAACCTGTCGGAATTTCCGACAGATTGATTCTTGGTTAACTTGGCAGTTCACAGCAGTTGTTCGGGATTTCCGAACAACTAATTCTCCGCATGTTGTTAACCACCACAGTTATTGCAATATGTGCAGCAACCGGATTTTATACTCCATCAGATTTGTTTTTTGTTTGTTCTTCTAATTCCAGCAAAAACTTATCATAATCAGATATGAACATTATATCCTGTACAATACGATACTTCTCGAACTCTGTTTTTGCATGGAGCTTTGCTTGCTCCGCACTAATCTTACCAGCATCTGTCTGTACTTCGTTTCCATTAAACTCCAAGAAACCGTACAAACGCGTTGCCCAATCTTCCATACTCATAGGAATCTGTCGTTCAGCTTGCAGTTCCGCATAATCCAAATACAAGGATACCATTCTCTCCATGCAGGACATTTCCTTGTCATTCAGATAATTCTTCGCAATCGAAACATCCGCTTTTACAATCTTTCCATCTGGAGCGGCTTCCCAAGTGGTCAATCCCATATGCTCTTTCTCTGCATCAGCACGTTTCACAATTAGTTTCGCTGCTGTATGTCTGTGAACAGCCCAGTGCATCTTATTCTGCACGGTCTGAAAAAAACGTCTGGTAGTCTTTGCATCTTTATCATAATCAAAAGCTATAGCATAAAGGTCAGTGATTTTCTGATAAAATTTTCGCTATGAATATTTATTTCATCTTTCTTTTTTGGCATGGTATTCCTCCAATCTATCATAGCTTTGAACTACTGCAAAATTTACAATTGTTCAAAGTCCGCTTATTTACTTTCTGAAAATGCAGTCGTTATTCATACGCTTCATAGGCATTTGAAGCACTTATCTTACTTTGTTTCGCACGCTTCGCGAGCTCAACTGGGTCACGACTTATAATTAGAGGGGCCGGAAGTCCGGTCCCACTTGGATAACAATACACTTAAATATCACATAATTACTGGTAAGCGTTTGTTGTTTTATAGTTGTCTACCACTCGATATTTATTACGATCAGGAGATGAGGTATTATACTGAGTTAACCAGACTCCATCATCGTCGACCCAATAATAAGTATTGCTAGCCTCAGATTTAATGTAGCACGATACAAATAGGTATGAGTCTTTACCAAAGCAGTAGTCTTTCCCTGAAATAGTTTTCCAGGTTTTCGATGGATATACGTAGTTTTTCTCTAAATACCACCACCGTTTATTATCATTATAGTCTTTTACCCATCCCTGAACATAATCTCCACTAATCCAGCTCTTATTACCTATGTAAAACCATGGAATCCCATTTACTGTTACACGACTTGTAGCTGTAATATTACTTCCTGTGCTTAACTTCCTTAAAATATCACCATCTACATTATCGGGGAAATCCCTTATACTAATATTCGTACCCTGAACAGTCAACTTTGCACTTACAGGAATCTGTGATACAGTATCTGTAGTTTTCATGGGTATATTAATCATACCATCGGTTGCATAAAACATATCAAGCTCTGCGTTACGTCGCTTTACTAAGCCCGATTGTCTTGATCCCCCCGCTATTGTGACAGTAAAACCTTTTACTACTTCACTTTTAACAAAGGTACTCTTGTTGAGTGCTTTGTACAAATCATTATTAGGATTTGTAATCTACTTTGTTCCAGCGTTAAATAACAAAGAAGCAACGGCATCATACTGCTTCTGCGTAAGCTTAGACACTTTTGGATGTTGATTAATGGCAGTTTCCACATTGAGAATATCTGCATTGAATAATGCGATTACTCGACTCTCTATGATAATATCGCCCTCTTTAAGATTATCTGCAGGAACTACCTTATGGCCATACCCAACTGTAAGGAATCCAAAGCCATCATCATAGACATCCAGATGATGTTTCTCATAACTCTTTATAAAATTTTTACCAGTAGTACTAACGTTCATTTCTATTCTCCTTATTTAAGTTTTATTTATAAGCGCTTATACTGTTTAATAAGGGAGAATATTCAGTTTTGTAAACTAGCAGGAAACAAATTTTAAAAGATTATTTTTATGTTCACCGCAAAACTATCTATTAGTTAAGGTGGTTAGAATCCCGATAATTAAGTGACCAGATTTTAAAATCACCATTATCATCTTTATCAAACCAAAGAATTCCGTTTTCAACACATACCCCTTGGTAATTTGTAAATAAATATTTTGTATACATTGTTTCAATCTGCTCATGAAAATCCGTTTCTGTGAATAAAGTATCAATTTGATCTGACATTTCATCCTCATTCTGTACAGGAATAACTTTTTTATTTACTCGAATATCAAGTGGATATCGAAACAATTTTATGAATTTTTCTTTATCTGTTATAGATTCTTTTATCTGTTTGGCAAAATTTTCAACTTCTATTGATGTCATTGGACCACTCTTATTAAGATCTCCACTGTAGTAATCATCAGGATCATATCCTATAGGCATAAACGTTGACAAATACATACTAATCGTTACATCTTTTCCGGAAATATTGCCGGTGCCTTTTAAATTGCCATCATAAACAGTACCTTTTAAATATCCGCCTTCATCATCATTTAACTCGAATTCCGTTGGACTTTTCATTTCTCCACGAAGTGTTTTTTCATCATCCGTTCGAGTAATATATGATGCAGTCAAAGAATTACCTTCTCTACGGATGTTCATTTGTACCTCTGATTCTCCTATTTTACCTTTAAAAATATTGTGTGTATTATTCCGGATTGGTTCTTCCATGGTGGTTTCAGTATATGTTTCCTTTTCTGTCGTTAACGCCTCAGTCTTAGTTACTGCTGTTAATTGCTCAGTGCTGGTTTGATCTTGCTTAGTCATTTCAGTTTTTGTACAACCCATGCTGATGATACAAATGATAAAGGACACCATTATCAGTGCTGAGTGTTTAACGCTTTTTGTTTTAATCATTTTCAATTGCTCCTTTTCATGAAAAAACTTTATTTCTATACCAAACAATATTTCTTTCAAACTTTTATGTGTAAGTGCTTCAAAAGATGGCTTACGTTTTTCAATATTTACAATACTTCGGTTTTTACATCTGCAGTTTCTAAGTATCTTTGGTCCAACTCCAACGCTTCAGTCAACTGGTGATCCTGAAGAGTGAGGTGCTTCCAATACCTGTTGTTTCCGTTGTCCATAGGTGTTACTCCGCTGTATATTAAGTATGTTTAATTTTCTCAAACGTACCATTATCTTCAAAAATATAACTGAAGCCAGAGTAATAATATATGCTTGGAAGGATGAATACAATTATCTTAGGACACATTTCTCTGGGGAATATGATTCCTTTAGAATATTCGTATCATAAGGACGAACGCTCCCAGTGGCACTAAAACTGGGGGCGGATATTTACCTATCTTCTACGTCAATATCAGTAAGTTCAAATTTCAATAATTTGTCCTTTAATTTTATAACTAAGTGGTTTTGATCAGCATCTGTTATCCAATATTCCATTCCGTTTTCACCAAAATTAGCCTGTTCGTTCTCTGTAGGTATGAAGTTTAGGGGTATGATTTTCTTTATTGTACCTGTAGGCGTAATGTCATTATTTTTATAATCTTCAGAATCCCTCAACTGATATAAATTGTTGTTAATGATTACCAGTGGTGGCAATGAGTCATTCAAAAAGTCATTCTTAGGAACAACAAACTCTCTATAATGTATGATAACTTTTATTAATATTAAAAACAAAAAGAAAATTATAATAAGTATAATCTTATCTTTTTTTATATTCATATCACATAAACCTTTCATGTGTTTTTCAGTAAAACATATACAGGTTATTTATCCTCCTCTATTATATAAACGTTTTAAACCTTAATTCGTAACACTATTTTTAAAAATTAAAGTTTTTAGAGACTATGACCTGCCCCAGTTGTAGTGTCATAATTAAGACATTCATCTCCATTTAAACTTTCGATGAAGCCATTTTGTGTCGGGCAGCAAGGATCGGTGAATACATGATCAAAATTGCTTATCGTAAACCCCTGAATTCATGTTCAGTTTCTTTCAACACGTCTTATATTTTTTATTTGCAAAGCTTTACCCCCGCTCTATCAGGCAACAGAATTCTGCATGCCTTGAGTGTGCAATAATGATAACCAAAGCATACAGTTCCACCTTTGCGCCAACCTATATTTCTTAAGAATTGTTTATCAACTGGAAAAATATGAAACGTACATTACCATTTGCTATTTTACTCGACATATTTCGACACATATTTCACAATGTGTTGATGCTGTAATACAGATTCCTGAAAGGCACACTTTATCCTTGGCGTAGACAATCGATTAACTAATAATTATAGAATTACAATTTTATTTTTTCCAATCTGTCGGAATTTCCGACAGATTGATTCTTGGTTAACTTGGTAGTTCACAGCTGTTGTTCTGTATTTCCGGGCAACTAATTCTCCGCATAATGTTAACCACCACAGTTATTGCAAAATGTGCAACAACTGGATTTTATACTCCATCAGATTTGTTTTTTGTTTGTTCTTCTAATTCCAGCAAAAACTTATCATAATCAGACATGAACATTCTATCCTGCACAATACGATACTTCTCGAATTCTGTTTCTGCATGGAGCTTTGCTTGTTCAGCGCTAATCTTACCAGCATCTGTCAGTATTTCGTTGCCATTAAACTCTAAGAAACCGTCCAAACGCTTTGCCCAATCTTCCATACTCATAGGAATCTGTCGCTCCGCCTGCAGTTCCGCATAATCCAGATACAAGGATACCATTCTCTCCATGTAGGACATCTCCTTGTCATTCAGATAATTCTTCGCAATCGAAACATCCGCTTTCACAATCTTTCCATCCGGAGCGGCTTCCCAAGTGGTCAATCCCATATGCTCTTTCTCTGCATCAGCACGTTTCACAATTAGTTCCGCTGCTGTATGTCTATGAACAGCCCAGTGCATCTTATTCTGCACGGTCTGAAAAAAACGTCTGGTAGTCTTTGCATCTTTATCATAATCAAAAGCTGTAGAATACAAGTCAGTGATTTTCTGATAAAATTTCCGCTCGGAAAGGCGAATTTCACGGATATTCTGCAACTGACGTTCAAAATATTCATCTGTGAACATATGACCTTTTTTCAGCCGTTCCTTGTCCATTGACCAGCCTTGAATGGTGTAATCCTTGACGATTTGTCCTGACCACTTGCGGAAACGAACAGCACGGTCATTATTGACTTTAAAGCCAACGGCAATAATCATCAGAAGGTTATAGTGAATAACCTCTCGATTCACTTGCCTTGAGCCTTCGGTTTGAACTATTCGGAATTTCCGAATAGTTGCCTCCTCTGTCAGCTCACTGTCATCATATATTTTCTTGATATGTTCATTAACCGTTGGAAGACTTACATCATACAGCGCAGCCATCATTTTCTGTGTCAGCCATATATTTTCATCTTCATAACGCATTTCCATGCTGTCTGCATTATCTCCGACTGCTGCAACATAGGTAAGATATTCTGCTGCCGAACTATGAATAGTTATTTCCTCTTTCTTTTTTGGCATGGTATTCCTCCAATTTATCATTACTTTGAACTGCTGCAAAATTTGCAATTGTTCAAAATCCGCTTATTTACTTTCTGCAAATGCAGTTGTTATTCATACTCTTCGAACACGATTTCATACCGTTTTTCCATTAATTCGTACATTAAACAAATGGCTTGCTATACTTTCAGATGCTACCAGTGCCGGACTACAAAAATCAAGCCCACAGGCAGAATTAAAAAAGAACACAGCTCAGGCATTGATCAGACTCCAATAATCTTTATAGCGTAGTAGTTCTTTAACTGCTACACTATTTTTCATCTTTGTAGGCGTATGTAAAATTGATTGGAGGCCAAGTAACCGACAACCAGAAAAATTCATCAGCTAAATTATTAAGCAATCCATGTATATCCTTGGCGTAGACAACAATTAACTAATACTTATTACAAAAACGATACCTTGCTAAACTCATATATTACAAACTATCTCTCGACATAGGCATTTACAACTTCCTTCAGCTCATCACTGAATTCTTCAAGATCTTTGCAGTTAATTACACCCTCGTTTATAAGTGAAATAATATTATAAATAAGGTTCGACCGACTCATTTCTAATTGAACTCCAGTTTTCTTCCTATCTTCCTTTATTCTCTTGTCCAGTCTCCAAAACTTATCTGATGGATTAGCGTTTTCACTTAATAATTCTATATATTCTTTATTGAGCCTATTCATATAGCTTTCCTGCCAATCAACAATTTTATTTTTAAAAAGCGCCCAATCCTTCTTGGTAAATCCCTGCTCTTGCAAAGCCTCAAACCTCCCATTATTATAGATTTATCATTCAAATTCATTTATTAATTTTTTCTTTATAAATGGCATTCCGCATCCAACTTTACCGGAATGCTATCTAAACTTTCTCATTGAATTCAAGAAATCATCCATTGCATGCAATCTTTTCACCCTTCTAAGCTTAATTCCGCATATTTCACAGATTTGTTCCAATGCCGCTTCAACGATTACATTCGAAACTCGTATTTCTCTTGGCAATCCATATTTAAAAATAAGATCTATTAGACTATTCGCGAGAATCACAAGAGAATCCTCTTCCGGTTCATTCATTTCAAAAGAAATAGCCATTCCACTTGATGCATCTACAATTCCACTAAGCATTGGATTGGCTGGTCTATCATATTTTTTATCTGTCACTGATGCACCAAGTGGACTTACTTCCATCTCTAAAACAGCATTACGCTTCGGTGCCTTCTTTAATTTTGCAAGTAAGTCTTCGTCTTCTATAATAAGATTTCCGAAGCTAAAGCTCGTTAATGGCAGTGGTTCTTCTTCAAAATGCCACTTTTCTCTGTCTTTTGATATAAAAAATGAAAACATATTTCCCTTATTAAAATCTATCTGTATATTTTTTTCTAAATAGTAAGTAAATGCTAATTGAAAATTTTCCAGATGACCCGCTAATCGAAGCACTTCATTTCGATCTAAATTATAAGGATAATAACCTGGTTCATATGACATGAAATACAGCCAGTTGTTTTTTCCTCTAAATTTATACCCCAAATTACTTATAATCTCTCTTTGCTTGGTTGACAGTTCCTCTCTGGCACCCCAATAACAACTCATGCATTTCTGATTGGACATGGCATATTCCACAGATATATTCATACGTTCCTGCATTGTCAGCATCATATAGCTATTAAATGCTTCATATCCTTCATAAATAGATATTCCAATACAGCTTCCACCTCTTCCCAATACACTATAGAATACTGTTTCTTCACGTTTATCACCGGTCAGTATTCCAAAGATATCCATATCCCACAAGAATTCCCACGGTTTTAACTTCTTAATCCGTGTTGCGATCTCATATAATTTATTCCATTCTTCTATCGTTGCTTCCGTTCTCATATACACTCCCGGCTCCACGCCAACTCCAAACTGATTATCTAAGTTCAAATTACATTTGCATAAACTTAACTCCCCGTTATCTTCTATTTGCTCCACCGTAAGCTCTGAATTTATCTACCTCACACGAGGTAAAATCAATCATTAATAATATTCTCTTTTCCCTTTCCCGTCCTATATAAATGCCTCCCGTATTAAAATCCCTCCTTTCTAAGCTCATCCATCATCGCCGAACGCCTGTAATAACATGCACGCCATTCTGACGCCACATTCCCTGCTATTTCTTTTCCATTCGGGTATTTTGTTA
>JAEVYT010000019.1 GCA_023392615.1 Bacillota bacterium
CCCATTGGATTTATAGACACTATTTGTATCTAATATTGTTGTGTCACCATTTGCAACTTTTGTTTCAGTTGGATTACCATTTGCATCTGGTGTATATGTCTTTGTATACACTTTACTGGAACCTGTCAAAAAAGTATCGGTTTTGTTTGTACGATCAACATTTAACTTATAAGTCTCTCCATTAACAGTCTCCGTAAAACCTGCTAGATTAGTAGATAGAGAATTATCACTCGTACTATTTTCCGCGTCTGAAGTAGTAGCGTAACAGTCAATCTCCTTTTTCGTACTATCATCAACTATAGTTACCGTAGTTGTACCATTATCATAGTTGTAGCTTGTTGTTGTGTTGTTAATGGCGTTATTTTTTGATAATAACTCACCATTATCATTATAACTAAAGGTATATTTTGTTGTTCCATTTATACTGATATCAGAAACTTTATCATTTTTATAATTATATACTATTTTAGCACCATTCGCATAGTTTATTTCTTCTGCTTCGGAGGTATAATTGTAAGTAGCAAGGTTATTTCCTGCAGTAGTAACTTGGGACACATTACCCTGCGAATCATACCCCACTTCATAGCTACTCACATTAACTTTAGTTAGTTTTCCAGTTTTGTCATCATAATTATAACGCGATCCCACTCCAGAATTATTGTATTGATCAACACTGGCGATTCCCGTATCGTCGTCAAAATTCAGATTGTCATCTCCAGCCTTATATTCACCTGGTGATATTTTTTGAACCACTCTTCCATTCTTATCATAAACCGCACGTGTTATTTGAGTAGTAGTGCCATCACTTACTGTTTGTTCTAAGACGTTTCCTAAAATATCATAAACATAATTGTTTGTTAAACCATTTGTAGATTGCGTTAACATATTTCCAATAATATTATACGTATTTGTCGATTGTGTGGTCATACTACTTCCATCTGTAAGCTTAGTTTCCTCAGTAATATTATTTGGATAACCATAATTGTCATAGGAATAAGTAGTTACCGTGCCATCTTTATCCGTTTCGGTATAGATTTGGCCTTTACTCGTATAGGTATATGTTGTTATTGTATCTGTGGTTGTATCTTGTACCTGCTGAGTTTCAATATTACCAATCGTATCATAAATTGTTGTTAATTTGGTTGTATTTGAGGTTGATTTACCTTCATCATCAAAACTTGTTGATTGATTCGTTTCTACACAGATGTGTATATTATCTGTGCCTTCATAATATGTATAACTATAGGAATCAAGTTCGGTAATGTTGTCTGACGGCTCGGTTGTGTTGTCTGACGGCTCGGTTGTTTTTATTTCCGATATATTTCCATAATTATCATAAGTATATTTTGTTACAGAACCATCCGATGTCTTAACCTCAGCGATATCACCATATAAATTTGCATAAGTAGTCTTTGTTCCATCTTCCGTAATCAAAATTCGCCCAAAGTTGTCATAAGTAAGGGTGTTCGTTCCATTATCAACTACCTGGTTACCACTTCCATCATCATTATATGTATATGTTGTACTTTTAGAATCTGATTGTAATGTATAGATGCGGTTCTGGCTATCATATTCTACTGTATCGATATTATTCTTAAATGCATCATTGACTTTATTCAATAACCCATTTGCATGATACTCATAGTTATTTACCACTGCACCGGATACTGAGTAAGTATTAATTAGCTTATTATCCTTACATTCATAAACCACTTTTCTTCCTGCTGGATCAATTATCTCCGCGAGCAACCCATTTTCATAGTTGAGGGTATATATACGATTCACACTATCTTTTATCTGTGTTGGGAACCCTTGATCATTTACTGTGATATTCACAGTATTTCCATTTATATCACTAATCCCGATCAAGTATCCTTCTAAACTAAAACAGTATTTTGTTTTATTATGATTAAGTATATAACCACTATCATTCTTTATTAGCTTATCACGCGTGTTTACTCCTGTATATGTTGTTCCCGATACTGTGAAGTAATCATTAACACCATCTGGTAACTGTAGCAAAACCACATTACTAGGGGCTGTTAATGTCGTAATTGTACCATAATAACTAAAACTCCATCCCTTTCCAAGTGGTCCACTAGCAGTGTTCGTCGAATTATATGTTCGTGTAAAATCGATTGGTATGCCAGGTGCATCTACTGTTAAATCGTTAACAGTCTGAGAGTATCCGCCACTAATTGTTATAATGTTAATATCCTTTACGACAATCGTCTTCACACATTTGTTACCAGTATTGTCCTCTACATATATAGTATAGGTGCCGTTACGTGTAGCAGTGAAGCTCAATCCATCATATGAGTTTCCCTTGTCTTTAAAGTAATCTATTGATTGGTTTCCATAAGACCATTTGTACGATTTATTTTTAATACCACTCTGTACATCTGCAAATGCGGATGTAATTGTTGCTGTTAATATCGGATTACTAATTTCTTGAAGCGTTATCGTTGGAGCAGTAATATCAAGTACCGGAGTTCCCACTGATGGTGCAGTTTTAACTCCATCAAGATCTACAGCTGCTACTGTATATATGGATATCGTGTTCTTATAAGAACTATCCGTATAGCTTTTTGTAGTACTTGTTCCGATACTTACGCCATCTCTATATATAATATAATTACTAATAGAATTGGCAGGTGATGACTCATCCCATTTCAAACTTACGCTACTCGCTGTTTGAGAGGTTATTGTTACATTAGCCGGAGTACTGGCTGGTTGTAGAGTTGTCGAACTAATGGTAGATTTATCACTAGATCCACTCTCATTGACTGCGCAGACTCCAAAGGTGTGGGCTGTACCTGCTTTTAATCCTGTGAAATTATAATATAGTTGAGTACTTGGCACACTGGCTATTTTGCTTTGATTATTATCTATGAACAAATTGTAGGATGTTGCGCTAGCTGAAGCTTTCCAGCTCAATTTTGCTGTGGATTGCGTTAGCGGAGTAATCACTAATCCACTAGGAACACTACATATCGTCATATAAGTACTTGAGACGGTACTGCTACTTCCTCCCGCATTGACTGCGCATACACCTAGCTTATATTCTGTTCCTGGAGTAAGTCCAGTATATTTGTAGTTTAATGCTGTTATGCCACTAGCGATAAGCACATCATCTTTATATACCTTATATGATGTAGCTCCCGTTGAAGCAGTCCAGTTTAAAACTCCCGATGTTGTTGTAGGACTAGATTTAACTAACCCTGTTGGAGAATTAGGAGCAGTTATTTGACTTTTTTCTCCACTAGTACCAGGAACATAATTCGATGTTTTACGGGCTTTCACTTTAATTTTATATGTCGTACTGGCATAAAGTCCTGTTATATTGACAGTATTTGATGTACCTGCGCTACCAAATGCAGTCCATGTACTTCCATTATCCTTAGAATATTGCCAGCTATCACAAGTTGTATTAGCTGTTGCTTTAATGTTAATGTTGTTTGTTCCAACACTAGCCACACCTACCGTTATGCTGGGTGCGGTTCGATCTAGTGTATCCAAATTAACTGTACTGGATGTACTCATAGTACCATAGTATGTACCCGATAAGGTAGCATTGATTGCAAATGCTGCTTTTATTTGCAAAGATTTTCCACCGTCACTATCATGAGAAACCTTTGTCGACCAACTTCCTAGTTTTGTTGTGACTCCACCGCTATTTTTAATATCAGGTGTATAGTCAAAACTTTGTGACACTGAGCCAATTGTAATAGTAAGTGTTTTAGTGGCAGATATATTCAGGCTATAACCACTATCCTGTACTAAATATGCTGTTGCAGTCACTGTTGATGTATTTGCCTGAGCATTTTGACTCGACTCACTCCATGACACTTTTAAATGATAACCAGAGTTTATAGTTCCACCCGTCCATGTTCCAGTTGCCGCACTTGCCTTATTTGCAGCCTCTGATGTTAAGCAAACAATTAACGAAAAGATAAGAACTAATGACACAAATTGCTTTAATTTTTTTCTCAATATCATATTGCCCTCCCACAAATATAAAATCATTTGGAGTATTGGTTCAAGTACTATCATGAATATTGCTTGTACCAACACACCATTCTTATTTTAAAACTAGATTAGTTTAAAAGAAATTGGTTTTTGTTACGAATTTCGTTGCTTTTCGTTGGTTTTTGTATGCGAATCAGCCCGCTCACTGTCACCCTAACCCAAACGCAAAAAATCCTTAAGAACACCGCCACCCCACCCATTAACATTAGAAAAGACTTTCGCCTTCTCAAACATTACAGCATGGTATATCACGGTATTTCTTAAGGATTTTTATTTTACAAAACAATATTATTTTAATATATCTATACTACTTACCAACTAACATCCCGATGAATCACATCGATATGTCGAACCGGATCACACACTCATTCGTAATTATCTTTCCTCTCGGAAGTAATTCACACCGCAGCTGGCCGGTTGTGCTCCTTCCTTGCTCTTACGCATGGAAGTGATAATCAGTACGATTGTTGTGATTAGGAACGGAAGCATCACATAGAACGCATTTGGAATTGCGATTACGTTCTTCGGAACATAGAACTGAAGTACGCTGAACGCACCAAAGATTAAGGAGCCTAGGATTGCTTTTGCAGGATTCCAGCTTGCGAAGATAACTAGTGCAACGGAGATCCAACCCTGTCCGTTTACTACACCTTCATTATTCCATACACCACCGCCATTGACTAAGGCGAGGTATGCACCACCAAGGGCACAGATACCACCACCGATCATGATGTGAACATATTTTACGAAAGTTACGTTGATACCGCCTGCATCTGCCGCTGCCGGATTTTCACCAACCGCTCTCATATTCAGACCCGCTCTGGTTCGGAACATGTATATCGTACATACGATTGCAACAGCAACTGCAAAGTACACTAATATATTATGGGAGAATAATAGCTTACCGACTACCGGAATATCTCCTAGAATCGGTAGCTTCTTCTCACTGATTACGGACATGAACTGTTTGGATAGCTTTGGAGCATTACCGCCCTCTACCATACCTGCTCCGAAGAATCTGGCAAAGCCGATACCAAAGATGGTCAGAGTCAAACCACATACATTTTGATTTGCCATCATGGTTACGGTAAGAAACGCATATATTAATGCAGCAAATACTCCGATTGCAAATGCAGCCAGAAGGGACAATATTAAGTTGTCGGTATGAAATGCGGTATAGAAGCTTAAGAATGCTCCCATATACATCATACCCTCTACCCCAAGGTTTAGACTGCCTGATTTCTCAGTTACGATTTCACCGGTTGTACCGAATAAAAGAGGAGTACCGGCTTTAATTGAGGCGAATAAAAAATTAATTAACATTCTGCTTGTCTCCCCTTTCTTAATGCAAAGCGATATCTGGTGAAGAAGTCAAATCCAAGGATGGAGAAGAGGATAATTCCCTGCAATATTCCGGAGGCAAATGCGGAGATTTGGAAGGTACTCTCCATTACGCTGCAGCCCTTCTCTAACATACTGAATAGAACTGTAACAACCAGTATAATACCGGGATTTAATTTCGCCAACCATGCAACAGTAATGGCTGTAAAACCTACTCCACCAGCAACACCTGCACCTAGAGTATATGCCGCACCGCTGACCTGAGTCATACCGGCGATACCGCAGATTGCACCACTAAGGAACATGGTTCGAATAATGATTTTTTTTACATTCATACCGGCATAGCGTGCGGTATTGATGCTCTCACCAACTACACTGATTTCGTATCCGTGCTTTGAATATTTTAAGTAGATAAACATAAATACCACAAGAATTAATGCAATCACCCATCCGGCATGTACTCCAAAGATGAGATCTAATCTTGCGTTATCTGCAAAGGATGCAATTTTCGGGAAACCGGAGGATGCGGGATCTCTCCACGGTCCTTCTGTTAAAAATTTAATCAAATATAATGCGATATAATTTAACATCAATGTAAATAATGTCTCGTTTGTACCGAATTTGGTTTTAAAATATGCAGGAATCAATCCCCATATTCCACCACCCACCATGCCTGCCACAAACATCAGCAGGATTAATAATCCATGTGGAAGGTTGTCAAAGAATAATGCAAAGTAGGTTGCAAAGATACCACCCATGATAATCTGTCCTTCTGCACCGATATTCCAGAACTTCATCTGAAATGCCGGGGTGATGCCGATGGATGCGATTAAAAGAGGAATCGCTATCTTAATGGTTGCTCTTGTAGATATCTCACTTCTCCAAGCTCCCTTAACGATCGTTGCATATACGGAGAACGGATTTTTGCCGATTGCAAAGATAAAGATTCCACCAGCGATAATTGCTACAACCAATGCTAATAGATATAAAGCTAAGGTTTTTCCAAATGAGATTTCCGCTTTTTTCACAACACGAATCAGCGGTTCTTGCTTCATTTTACTGTTCCCGTTTGTCATTTGGATTCTCCTTTCTTGATTGAAGATCCGGTCATCAGTAAGCCAAGCTCTTCCTTCGTTGTATCCTTTGTATTCACAACTCCAGTTATCTCTCCATGACATAATACCATGATACGATCGCACAGTTCTAACATAACGTCAAGGTCTTCACCGATGAATAGTATTCCGACGCCCTTTTTCTTCTGCTCATTTAATAAATCATAGATAGTATAGGAGGAATTGATATCAAGTCCTCGAACCGCATAAGCAGTAATTAATACATTCGGTTCGGACTCAATCTCTCTGCCAAGTAATACTTTTTGCACATTACCACCGGACAACCTTCTTACGGGGGTATCTACGCCGGGGGTCACGATATCCAGCTGCTTCACCAGACGTTTTGATAACTCTCTGGCTTCTTTCTTACTGACAAATGGACTGTTTCCTTCATTATACTTCTTGAGGAGCATGTTATCCACCATACCCATGGATGCTGCAAGACCCATTCCAAGTCTATCCTCCGGAATAAAGCTCATGCTAATGCCCATTTTAATTATTTCATTTGGACTCTTACCTACCAGGTTCTCATTATGATACAGGATGGCACCCTTCTTAACAGGCAGAAGGCCTGCTATCGCCTCACATAACTCCTTCTGACCGCTGCCTGCAACTCCGGCTACACCTAAGATTTCTCCGCGATTTAGCTCAAAAGTAATATCTTTGATCATCTCGAAATTCTCTTCATCACTTACGGTCAGATGATGCACCTCTAGTAGATTTTCATCAAATGAAGTGGTTGGATGATTAATTGATAATTCCACTGGTCTTCCCACCATCAATTCGGTCAGTTCCTGTGCGCTGGTCTCAGAGGTGTTTACCGAAGCCACGCTCTCGCCTTTACGAAGAATGGTGACACGGTCACTGATCTCCATAACCTCGTTCAATTTATGGGTGATTATGATTACGGCACACCCTTCTTTTTTCATCAAGCGTAAGATTTCAAACAAACGCTTTGTCTCCTGAGGAGTAAGCACTGCAGTCGGTTCATCTAAAATCAAAATATCCGCCTTACGATAAAGCACTTTCAATATTTCAACTGTTTGCTTTTCGCTTACGGACATCTGGTACACTTTTTTGTCGGGGTCAATGCTAAGTCCAAAATGCTGACTGATTTCCCTGATTTTATCTGCTCGTTTTTTATTAAGGAAGATTCCCTTTTCCTTTGATCCTAATATGATATTATCTGTTGCGGACAATGCTTCAACCAGCTTAAAATGCTGATGAATCATACCAACTCCAAGATTGATGGAATCCTCCGGAGAATTGATTGTGGCATGTTGCCCATTAATTAAAATAGAACCGCTATCCGGTTTATAGATACCTGACAACATGTTCATCAAAGTTGTTTTACCTGATCCGTTTTCGCCAAGCAGGGCGAGTATTTCGCCCTGCTTAACGGATAGGTCTATTTTGTTGTTCGCCACAACCGACCCAAATGTTTTTGTTATTTGTTTAAGTTCGATTGCCATTGTTTCTTTCATCTTATTTTCCACAATGTCACCAGCCTAATTTTATAATTATTCAACAACTACGTTTTTGTAGTACCAGTTCATCTTGCCTGTGATATCTTGATCGGATAAGGATTCACCCTTCTTGCAAACCTGATTACCCTTATTATCAAAAAGATCACCTTCGAATACCTTGAAGCCATCTAACATCTTCTTCTTAGCATCATCGATTGCTGCCTGAGTTCCTTCAGCACAGTTCTTAGACAGAGGAGATACATCAACTAAACCTTCTTTTAAACCACCATAGTAGTTCTGTCCGGACCAAGTACCTTCGATAACAGATTTTACAGCTGCTGTATAGTATGCACCCCAGTTCCAGATAGGAGCAGTTAAATGAGCTTCAGGAGCATCCTTAGTCATATCAGAGTTGTAGCCACAACCCCATACACCCTTAGCCTGAGCTGCTAACTGAGGAGCTGTTGTATCTGCATGCTGACCGATAACATCGCAACCTGCATCAAGTAAAGCTTCTGCTGCCTGCTGCTCTAATGTAGGATCATACCATGTATTTGTAACCTTTACATAAACCTTAGCGTTAGGATTTACGGATTCAACACCCATAGCAAATGCATTGATACCACCGGTAACCTCAGAGTTCTTAATGTCCATCGCTGCTACAAAACCAATTTTGTTAGACTTTGTTTTCTTACCTGCTGCGATACCTGCAAGGTAACGAGCCTGGTAGATACGTCCGAAGTAGTTAACAAAGTTCTTTCCGTTGCTCTTGTAACCGGAGCAGTGTGCAAATAATACCTTAGGATATTCTTTTGAAAGCTCTTCCATCGTATCCATGTAACCCCAGCTCGTACCAAAGATAATGTTAGCACCAGCTTCGATACTTTCTTCCATTGCAGTTTTGATAGCAACTGCATCTGTATCATTTACATTGTTCTTGCGGATAATCTGATCATCCTTCAGTCCAAGTTCTTTCTGCATTGCTACGATACCCTGATCGTGAGCATATGTATATCCAGCACCGGATGCAGGATCACCAATATGGATTACTGCTACTTTGATTTTGTCTTTTGCAACAGCCTTAAATTCGGAAGCACTGCTAGTGTCTTTTTTGTCGTCTTTAGTACCACATGCTGCTAAAGATAATGCTAAAACAGCTACTAAGATAATTGATACAAATTTCTTAAACATTCTTTCTCCTCCTTAAATGTACCGAGATTGCAGTCTCGTTAGGTCATTCCCTATGTTCTTTATTTACAAGGCTCGCCGCCCAGTGTAAATCTTAATCACGGAAGCTTATTCCATCTTCTTCACTCATTGCTTCAACAATTGCCAAGGATTCTACACGGATACCACTTTCTCTAATTACCGAACCGCCCTCTTGAAATCCCTTCTCTATTACAATACCTGCACCTACCAAAGTTGCTCCTGCATCCTGAACTAGCTTTGATAATCCGATTAACGCTTTTCCGTTAGCAAGAAAATCATCGATAATTAATATCTTGTCTTCCTTATTGATGAACTGCTTGGACACGATAATGTCATATACTCGTCCATGAGTAAAGGATTCCACCTGACTGGTATATACCTCTCCGGCGATATTCTTTGTCTGATTTTTCTTTGCGAATACAACAGGAACATTAAAATATTGCGCTGCGATACAAGCAATTCCAATTCCTGATGCCTCAATTGTAAGGATTTTTGTTACCTCACTATCCTGAAATCTTCTTTTAAATTCTTTTCCGATTTCACCAAATAACTGTATATCCATCTGATGATTCAAAAAGCTATCTACCTTTAATACATTTCCTGATCGAATCTTACCATCTTTTCGAATTCTGTCTTTTAATAATTGCATATGCTACCCACTTTTTGTAAGGTTTTAATTGTTACTAATTCAAAATACTCCTATATATTATCTTGTCTTTTGTTTTTTTACAAATTAGTGGAATTAATCGTATTCATTAATTATACTTATAAATAATTAATTTTCTCTAATAAATAGTAAAGAACGATAGATATTGATAATTATAGTAAAAATCCGGTTATTGCTATTGTAAAATTTAATCTTTATTCCCATTAATCCACTAGAAATTATCGCATTTTAACCAAAAAAAAATGATACAATAGGCTTGTATCATACAGAGGGCATTTTTATTAATTTTTACATCTTATATACTCGTAACATAATTAACAATAAATTCTTCTAGCTCTTTTGGTACTGTGTTTGAATCTGGTAATATACTTACCAGTATTGGTCCAGACAAATCCAAGCTGAATATTCCCATTATAGACTTTCCATCAACAACGTATCTGCCTGAAATCAAATCCAATTCATAATCCACATGGTTTGTGATGTCAACGAACTTTTTAATTTTATCAAAGCTATCTAGCTTAATCCAAAAACCCACGATATCTTCCCCCTTTCATATTCTAAAGTAAACGCACTGATTAATGTGATTGATTACTGTGTAAAAGTGATTTGTCTAGATGATTAAAGATACTCCAATTCTCCCATGTAAATATAACAATCGACCATTTCTTCATCATATGTTACTTTCTCTATTAATTCATTAAATTCATCATGTTCATATTCTTCTGAATTACTTAAATCATCAATCTCAACTAAGTAATCAGAATATTCCTCCATATCATGGTACGATTCAATCAAGGTTTCGGTTTGGAATACTTCATGATAACACTTCCGAATAATAATGATCACACCCTTCAACAACACTACGATCTTTGAGATTTTCATCTACTCAATTCCCGTAACTGTTTATCAATCTATCTACACTATATCCTATTTATGTGAAATCCAAAATCATCTTTCTGTGAATAATAGGTAAAAAACAATCCTACGCTTCTTATATTATAATATATGCAGAAATGAATTAATTAAGCTATAACAAATTTATGTTTTTCAGTATAATAAAAAGACCGAACTCAGAAATCGAAAGAAATAAATTGCAGTATTTCTCAGATTTTATGATTCGGTCTAGATTTTATATTATATTTATGTTTCATCGATGACAAAATGTTTATATAAATTTATGCAATAACCCTCTTGTATTAAGTATCTACCTTCTACTTTCAGATTGTAACTATTTTGGTTCATTCATTAACCTACTATAAAGAACCCTACTGCCGCAATCAAGTAAACCGACATTAATTTTAAGCCTTCCATCCAGTTTGTTCTTCCTGATTTCACAATATGATTTGCTATAAAGACACTGGAGCCGAATAAAAACAATTCAATCGGTTTAAATATTATGCTCATCGGGCTAAAGAGTAAGCTAAATAATACGGAAACCGGAATTGCCAGTAAGGCAATTTGTAAACTGGATCCGACTGCAATTTCTATTGAGATATCCAATTTATTCTTGAGAGCCATAATAACGGCGGTGGAATGTTCTGCTGCATTACCGACAATCGGAATTAAAATCAGACCGATAAACATCTCGGAGATACCCGCAGCCTTCGTCATTGGTTCAATGCTCTTAACAAGAATCTCGGATTCCAACGCAATAAATACGGTTGCTACCGCTAATATTGTGATACTGATCGGCAGCTTCCATTGCGTTTCAATATCCTTTGCGTGATCCACTCCAAATAAATCATTATGTGTCTTGAAGGAATAAATCATACCAACCACATAGATAACAAGCATGATTATACTTACTATTACACTGAAGCTTTCGTACTTTGAGGTAATCAATTTTTCCGGAGCATTCCAGGTAAAAATAGCGGGAAGTGATAATCCGATAACCGCAAATAATAACATCGTTGCAGTAGAGGTTCCCTGTTGGGTATCAAATTTTAATTCTTTATGCTTGATACCGCCGACTAAAATGCTACAGCCAAGTACCAATAATATATTACCAAGCACAGAACCGGCTAATGAAGCCTTTACAACATCAAACAGTCCCTCTTTAATTGCAAAAAAGCTGATAATCAATTCCGTTGCATTACCAAAGGTAGCATTTAAGAACCCTCCTACTTTTGGTCCGGTATACACTGCTATATCCTCTGTAGCTGATCCAAGATATCCTGCTAATGGAACAATCGCTACACAAGCTAATATAAACATAAGAGTTGAGTCCCACTTTAGAATATAACCAGCGATAGAAAACGGAATACTGATTAGTAAGATCTTTAAGTATTTCATTACACATTCTCCTTGCGTATGTATTATTGATGATTGTAATATTAGATTTTACTCAAATTAATAATTACGACTCCTGTTATTATATAGGTAATATTTTCAAATTTCAATATCATTTATTTACGAAGTATGTAGAAATATTATGATAACCTTCTAAATAAAGCGTAGATTTTCATGTCAGTTTACAGTATAATATTGGAATCACTACATAATAAATATTAAATATAATACAGGATAGGATAATGATATGATTAAAAAAACACATTCACACCTTCTTACCGGAATCGGTATCATCTTTTATTTACTTGTATTAGGACTTATGGGATTTTTTGTGCTACAAACAATACTACTGAATGCATCCATCGGAATGGATTCTGTCATACCAATGTGCGTTGTCATAGGGTTTCCAAGTTTGTTAGGGACAACCTTTACCGCCCTGGGATTAAAGGAAAGAAAGCGGCGCAAATTCGTTAGATCTTTCGCAATCGCAATACTTTCCCTATACTCCATTTTATTATTATCCGTTTTATTCGGTGGATTTCGGCAACATGTTTATGCATATAAAGTTGACTTTTTGCAATATATGAGCCGCAATTGCAATTTCATCCCCTTTCGTACTATAATAGGATATATCCAAGCTTTATTTAATAATACAATTAATGTTCAGAGTATCATAGATAATATATTCGGTAACCTCATTTTATTTGCTCCGATGGGGCTATTACTCCCCGCAGTCTCAGCTTCTTTACAAAAATGGCACAAGTTTATACTAACCCTGCTGATTATCCTCGTTGGTGTAGAAATACTTCAGCTGATATTACAGGTCGGTAGTTGCGATATCGATGATGTAATTCTTAATTTTGCCGGAGCATTTCTGGTGTTCTGTATAATCAAAAGCAATATGATTAACGAACTGTTGGCTAAGATTTATGTAATAGATAAACACATTAACCGTAATACGAAAAATCCATATTCTTTTTAAGAACCTTTATCACAGCTACACTTTTCTGCTACGTACATAATCAAATATATCACAGGAGGATACTCACATGAAACAATTCGTACAAAAAATAATACTAAGCTTCCTATATTCTCTTATTTATCTGGCAATCGGTTTACTACTAGCCTTCCTTATCTTTTATATAAAGGACTTCCATTTGGTGGATATCTTATCAGTTGAAGGTATTATCCTGGTTCTGATTGGTCTGTTAATGACCTTGAAAGGGAACCCTTCCGGCATTAATATAAGCAATATCGGTTCAGAGAATTCAGCACAAACAAGCTTTGTAGATAATGAGATTACTGCCGTGGACAGGAATTCTCGTCCTTATCAAAATGGTTTCTTTAAAAACAATATAGTTGAATTTGGTTTCGGGAATATCACTATACTTCTTGGCGGTGTATGGATAGTTCTAGCAGCGTTGCTTGTTTGGAAAATTGGGTAGGAGAAATCTATGATACATTTAGAAGATGTTACAATGGATATATTTCAAGAATTCATCGCATTGTCTGTGAATGAGACACAAACTAAATATGTTGCTAGCAGTCTGATTAGTCTGGCACAGGCATATGTCCAGAACTCTAGCCAAACAGCTCGGGTTGAGGTAAAAGCTATATATCATAATGATGATTTAATAGGTTATGCCGAAGTAAAATATGTATTGAAGGATAATTCCGCTTATTATGATTTGCACAGATTTATGATCGATAAAGCTTATCAAGGATATGGCTATGGAAATAAGGCTTTTCAAGTTGTTATGGATTACATAAAGACCATGCCTTTGGGTAATGCTACAAAGGTTATCCTTGAATACATGCCGGAGAACGTAGCTGCAAGTCATATATATCACTCCTATGGATTTATTGACACTGACCAAATGAATAAATTTGGTGAAATAAAAGCAGAGTTCATGCTCAGTGATGAAAAATAATTAAAACGTAATACATATACAAATAATGTGTATTACGTAAAAAAAATAACTGCCCCTGATTTAGCAACTCAGTAGGCAGTTTTTTAATATTCCCAATATGTGTTTGATTTTATTCTATTATCCTCTCTTATAAATTCTACTCATTATACGCATAATAATTAAATCAGAATTTTGATTTAATAACAAGACGATAAGGAGTGTGTCTATGAAAACAGAGCATGTCACGAATAAGGGTACTCAAACCACCCGAATCCCGAATAAATTATCTAATGAAAAATCTCCATACCTATTACAACATCAATATAATCCAGTGAATTGGTATCCCTGGGGTGAGGAAGCTTTTGAAAAAGCAAAGAAAGAAAACAAACCGGTCTTTCTTTCCATCGGCTACTCGACCTGTCATTGGTGTCATGTGATGGCTCATGAGTGCTTCGAGGATCAGGAAATCGCTGAGCTTTTGAATGATAAATTTGTTAGTATCAAAGTTGATAAGGAAGAACGCCCGGATATCGATGCTGTATATATGACCATCTGTCAGGTTACAACCGGACATGGTGGGTGGCCTCTCACAATCCTGATGACTCCGGAACAAAAACCTTTCTTTGCTGCAACTTATCTACCTAAGAACTCACGTCATGGAGTTCTTGGATTGATGGACTTGATAAGTCAGGTTGCAACACAGTGGCAAGAGGATTCAACCGATTTAATTAACACAGGAACCAAACTAGGTGATATCATGAAGCACGAATTTGAAGCCTCCTCGGCAGGGGCTTCTGTGACAAAGGATATTATTAATTTGGCCGTAACACAATTCAATCAGAACTTTGATCATGATTACGGCGGTTTTGGAAATGAACCGAAGTTCCCTACTCCGCATAATTTAATGTTCCTACTTCGGCATGCCAAATTAGAAGGTGATGAATCGTCACTATTTATAGTTGAAAACACCCTAAAACATATGTACCGAGGTGGTATCTATGATCATGTTGGTTTCGGCTTTTCCAGATATTCTACAGATGCAAAATGGCTCGTTCCTCATTTTGAAAAAATGCTTTATGACAATGCACTGCTGGCAACAGTCTATACTGAAGCTTATCAACATACCAAAGAGAGTGTTTATCGTACTGTTGCAGAACAGATTTTAGAATATATTAGAAGAGAAATGACCGATCCTGAGGGTGGTTTTTACTGCGCACAGGATGCGGACAGCGAAGGAGTGGAGGGCAAATATTATACATTTACCCCAGAAGAGACCTGCTCCGTGCTGGGCAATGAAGATGGCTCCTTCTTCTGTGAGTACTTTGATATCACAAAGGAAGGGAACTTTGAACACGGACAATCCATTCCGAATCTAATTAAGTCACATGAGTTAAAATCAGACAACGAACGTATCTTACGTCTTTGTAATAAGATGTATTCTTACCGATTGGATCGAGCAAAGCTTCATAAGGATGATAAAACACTTACTTCCTGGAATTCCTTGATGATTCATGCTTATGCAACGGCCTCAAAGGTCTTCCAAAACAAAGAATATGCCGACATTGCTAAGCGTGCTGCGGAATTCATCAATACCAGACTCACCGATCCGGATGGACTTCTCTATATTACCTACCGAGATGAAAAAGCATCTCACTTTGGATTAATTGACGATTATGCTTTCTATGCCATGTCGTTGTTATCACTCTATGACGCTACTTTAGAGCCCGAGTATGTAAAGAGAGCCTCCTTCTTAGCAGATAAAATGATTGATTTATTCTGGGATGAACGCTATGGTGGTTTCTTTCTAAATGCGAATGATGCGGAGAAGTTAATCTATCGTCCAAAGGAAGTATATGATGGAGCAATGCCCTCCGGTAATTCAGTAGCTGGATATGTATTACAGCGTCTTGCTAATCTTACTGCAAATCAACACTTTATCGAATGTGCCAACAAGCAGCTGCGCTTCCTAGCCGGACAAGTCAAGGATTATCCTGCCGGTCATAGCTTTGCTTTGATGGCCTTCTTAGAAGTGTTATATCCGACCAAGGAGATTGTGTGTGTTGCGAAGGAACAGGAAGGATACCGGGATTTGATTGACTATATGTCTATGAATTTCGAGCCAAATACTGTTGTACTTCTCAAGACAGAAAAAAATTATGAGGAAGTCAAAGATATAGCGGATTTCATAGATGATTATAGAATCATCAATGAAAAAACCACTTACTATGTGTGTGAAAATCATAATTGTATGGCTCCAACCAATGCGTTGAACTGCCATTAAACGAATAGAATATCTTGACACTTATATCAGACTGATATACTATAATTGTATCAGCCTGATATATTTTTTTTATAAGGAGGCAACTTATGGCTACAAAAAACAAAACAAGATACGCAATCCTGGGTGTACTAAGCATGAAGCCTTGTTCCGGTTATGATATCAAAAAGTTCTGTGACAAGACCATCTCGCACTTTTGGAATGAGAATTTTGGACATATTTATCCGGTATTAAAGCAGTTAACCGAGGAAGGATTGATTGCTCCCAAAAGCTCTGACAAGGAAGAGAGGCGCAAAATATATCTCATAACTGAGAAGGGCAAAGAGGAGTTCGTGAGTTGGCTTACACAGCCTCCTGAGATTCTGCCACCGCGTTCTGAATTATTATTAAAATTATCTTTTGGTAATTACATGCCAAAGGAACATGTATTGGTTTTGATTGAGGAAGTACGTACTCGCAATGAAAATAATCTAAAACAATACAAGATAATGGAAGAAGCCTATTGTGCGGATGAAAATGCTAAGAAACACGAAGCCTATCCCTACTGGCTAGCATCCCTGCGTCTTGGTATAATCAATGCTGAAGGTGCGCTTAGATGGTGCGATGAAACCCGTGAACTTTTTACTACTCGTCATTAACCCAACTAGTATTTTTAGGAATACTTAAATAATTTTCTGCCGAATGGAGGTATTTATGACAAAAGTATTGTTTCTCAATGGAAATCTTCACGGACATATCAACCCCACCCTTCCAATCGTGAAGGAATTAGTTCACAGAGGAGAAGAAGTCTATTATCTCTCCACCAAAGAATTTCAGAAAAAAATCGAAGAACATGGAGCTACCTTCATGGATCTAGGTGAAGAATTTGATAAGTTCCTTCTTGAATTTAGACCTCATGGCAATCATCCTTTTTATACATTAATGGAATATATGCTTGGTTTTGATCATGCAATTATGAAGATTATGTTAGACCGGATAGCAGACATACAATTTGACTTTTTAATTCACGACGTAATGTTCGGTGCCGGTAAAATCATCGCTGCAAAACTACATATTCCTGCTATCTCCTCCTGTTCCTCCTTCGTAATGGAGGAGCCGCCTATCCCTGCCTCTATGCTGAAACCAGGATATCATGTTCAACTGGATTATCTCTATCATCAATTGGAGCAGGTGAAGGAGGAATGGAAGCTTCCTGCTCTCACACTGAACGATATATTCTTTAAGAAAGAAGAATGCAATATCGTATATACTTCAAAGTACTTTCATCCAAACAGTGATTCACTCGATGACTCCTATCAATTCATCGGTCCATCCTTAATGAAACGAGATGAGGAACTCGATTTCACAATAAATAAATCACGTTATACCAAGTTAATCTATATCTCCATGGGTACGATAAATAATAAATGTCTGGATTTGTATCATTATATATTGAAAGCATTTAACAACACCGATTATCAGGTTGTTCTATCGATTGGAAACAAAATCGATATTACTGAACTAGGAGATATTCCAGAAAATTATATCGTTCGTAATTACATACCTCAACTGGAGATATTAAAGCAGGCAGACTTATTTATAAGTCATGGAGGATTAAATAGTGTAAGCGAAGCATTTTACCATCGTATACCGGTCATAGCAATCCCTATGGCAAATGACCAACCAGCAGTCGGGAAACGCATCGACGAATTAGGTGCCGGTATCTCATTAAATCCTGACTCCATCAGCGCAGAACTCCTTCGTACCACCGCCGAACACATCTTAAGAACTGAAAGCTATTATCAACATGCTCGCGATATACAGGATAGCTTTATCCACGCCGGAGGATATCTTAAGGGTACTAATGTTATCCTTGACTATATTCATTACAAAAATCTTAAGAAAGTATAGTTAAATCACGTAAAATTATATCCGTATTACAAAACACTGCATATAATTAACTAAGCACTTTATGAGGTATGTTAAGGGTCTCATTCTTATGAATTACTGTATTAAGTATTCCCTAGTAAACAAACCGAAGGAGCTATTATAATGAAAATCAATTCATACGGAATACTCACCTCCGTTCATGATTTTCTATTATAATAGCTCCTTCGTATGATAAATTATGATATTTTCTAAAACTCAAATACTTATTACTAATCTTTATGACAAGCAAATATCCTATTCCTTAGTTTATATCAAGTGTATTTATATAATTAGCTGCTTTCATTACCATATCCTGCATGGACTTTTGAACTTTGTTGGTTCCATGTGTTCTAGAATTCTTAAAATGCAAATCCATTACCCCATCTGCACCATTATTTTTCACTGAATCAAGATTATAACCCCTGCCGTAGCCTCCGCTTCGTTTATTCAATATCGCATTCGCTGGTTTTTTATCTATACCGGCATGTGGCATCGCAGACATAGAACCGGCCAGCGTACAATTCTCAAATCGAACAACTACCGCTCTTCTCTTCCAGCTGAACCCGCCCCAAATCTCTTTTATTATTTTCGTGTCTTCTAATGTAAGTGGTTCAACATCTGCATGATTTGTACCATAGGTTCGTTTCACCTGAAAGGTCTTTCCGGTGTCAATATCCGTTATCTCTGCTATCACTCCCCTACTCCATAATGCTCGTACTTGCTTAAACCAATCTAGACTACCTACCAACTTCGGTGCATTTTCAATGTTGGAGGACATCGTAGCTACGCGATTTCCAGTAGTTACTTCCTGAGAACTTTTCACTAATGCTTTATTTGTTGTTGTACCTACCGTTCCACTGACTTTGATTCCGTTGTCTCGCTGAAATTGCTTTACTGCATTTTCCGTTATTCTTCCATAATAACCGGTAAGTTTATGATACTTGAAGTAACCCATATCACGTAATGAAGCTTGTAGCTCTTTTACCTCCTTACCCTGGTCTCCTCGTTTTATAATAGTTGCTGCATCGACAGTGATTGGTGTGAGGGCCATTAACATTGCCATACAGACAGCAGATATTCGAATTAATATTTTATTTTTCATTCCAGTACTCCTTCATTTTTTACGATTTCTGTAAAAGATTATATTACACATATATTACATTGTCAACCATATATTTAACATTTACGTAATATTTAATTAATTATTATGTAACATATGGATAGTAAGTAATTTATTTCCTTATTCATTCGATCTATTAATTCTACCAACATTCTTTCGTAAAATTCATTATTATGATTGAATGATTGAATCTATTGATTCATTATTTGACACGTCTTATACGACTATGTTAAAATACATTTATAGTAAATTATATTATAAGATTGAAAGGATGGTTTTGATGTCGGTATTAACTGTAAAAGAGGTTTGTGCAAACTAGCACATAATTGAATACGCTTGGGTACACTATGTGTACTTTATTTTTTGTACCCATCATTCTACCTTTACAGTCAATACTCAGAACTGTCTTATTATATTGGTGATTTGAGAGAACTCATAACCAAGCATAAGGCGTAATAGGTATCCCCTGTTACGCTTTTTCTATACTTGTGTACCCTGTTCTTCAAGCCACTAAAACAGTATCTATGCCCACGGGAGTATTCTGCCATATTTGTAATGGTAGTCGTTCCGTGGGCATTACTAATTGGAGGATTAAATCATGACAAAATCAATAACAACCCTGGAATTTAATAAAATAATCGATATGCTCTGTGAAAATGCAATATCTGATCATACGAAAAACAAGCTGAAAGAATTAAAGCCCTACCTTGATGAACGTAAGGTACTGGCTAGTTTAAAAGATACGACTGAGGCCAGAAAAATACTGGATCATATTGGTTCACCCCCGCTTGCATCGATGAAGGATATCCCTATGTTGTTGGAACTTAGCGAGAAGGGAGCTATGCTGATACCGGAACAATTATCTCAAATCGGATTATTTATTAACTCCTGCAAGAGAATGAAAGCATTTCTCCAAAGAGCAGAATCCCTGAATGTAGATATCGCATCCTATGGTTATTCCTTTTATGCGTTCACTGATTTGTGTGATCAAATCGATCAATGTATCCGTAATAATATGGTAGATGACAATGCTTCGAAGGATTTAAAAGATATTAGGCGCAAGATAAGCCAAATTGGTGCTCAAGTTAAAGCTAAGTTAGAAACACAATTACGCTCAAAGAAGGAATGGTTTAGCGAAGGTTTTGTATCCATGAGAAACGGACGTTATGTCTTGCCTGTAAAAAAAGAATATAAGAATATGGTAAACGGCTCTGTACTTGATATCTCTTCTAGCGGGTCAACCTATTTTATTGAGCCAACCGCTGCTTCCAAACTAAGGGATGAATTATCGATACTGGAAATTGAAGAGAGCAATGAAGAGCGTCGCATTCTTTATATATTGTCTGACTTAGTCAGCGAGAAAGCTCCTGAAATCAGAATGAATATTGAAGGAATGGAAACCCTAGACTTTATCTTTGCAAAGGCTAAGCTGAGTATAGATATGAAAGCTGTTCCACCCATTATCAATACAGATAGAAGAATTCATATAAAAAACGGGCGGCATCCCCTGATTGATCCTTCCTCCTGTGTTCCGCTTAACTTTACAATCGGAGAAGGAATACGAGGCGTTGTTATCACCGGACCAAATACCGGTGGAAAAACTGTAACACTAAAGACAGTTGGATTGTTTGAAATGATGGCTGCAAGCGGCTTGCACGTACCCTGTGAATCAGCTGATTTATGTTTGAACAATTCAATCCTATGTGATATTGGAGATGGTCAGAGTATAACAGAGAACTTATCCACATTCTCATCCCATATTATGAATATTATTCACATTTTATCCGCTTCTGATAGGGATAGCCTTATACTATTAGATGAATTAGGCTCCGGCACCGACCCAGCGGAAGGAATGGGAATTGCGATTGCAGTACTAGAGGAATTAAGGAAGAAGGAGTGTCTGTTTGTAGTGACAACTCATTATCCTGAAATCAAGGAATACGCCAACCAAACCGACGGTTTTCTTAATGCCAGAATGGCATTTGACCGTGAGAGCCTGAAACCACTTTATCAATTGGAGCTCGGGGAAGCTGGAGAAAGCTGTGCTTTATACATCGCTAAGCGTCTTGGCCTTCCTACGCATATGCTAAAGAGAGCTTATGAAGAAGCTTATATAAAACATGTAGGAACTCATCGGACTACGCCGGAGGATGCATTCCTCTATCAAGAATCTTCTGCCACGATGCCAACGAAAGCCACCCTAGGTAATGTTGTACCACAGGTAATTAAAGCTCCTCCCGTAAAGATTATTAATACACGCAGCCAGAGATTTCAAGTTGGAGATAGTGTAATGGTCTATCCTCAGAAGAAAATCGGTATCGTATACCGAACAGCGAATGAAAAGGGTGAGATAGGTGTTCAGATTCAAAAGAATAAGGAGTTAGTTAATCATAAACGGTTGCAGCTTAAGGTCTCTGCAGACCAAATGTATCCGGAGGATTATGATTTCTCTATTATCTTTGATACGGTGGCAAACCGAAAGGCAAGACACAAGATGAATAAAGGATATCAAGCAGACCTGGAGATAAAACGTAACCCGGATGAATTGATTTAAAACAAACCCCCAGCTATGTCGTAGTAAATACCGGATGGTTATTCTCATCTTGACATCGCTGGGGGATGATAAACATCCCCTTAAGTTATTTTACAATCTCTTCCCCATCAGACATATATAAGCAAAAAGGTCAAACTACTTTTTTTCATTCATTACCTCCTCTTATTAAAGTTATGCAACTCAGGTACTAGTGAACTTTATTGACACACCCTAGTAAGATTTCGTACATCTTAGGTTGTGCTTTCTTTAAACTAATCGGCTTGAAATCTGTAGTTACAAAGCAATGATCTGAGGTTCCTGTCACACGAACTTGCTTAGATTCACAATCCAATACGGTATACTTAAGCTTCATCTTAATGCCATTAAAGAATACAAGCTCCGCATTAATAATAACCTTCTCGTTAAATCGTACCGCTGATTTATATTCACAGGTTATTCCCAGTACCGGAGAATAGATGCCTGCTGCCTCTATTGTTCCGTAACCAAGTCCGATTTGTTCTAGATAATCCACTCTCGCTTCTTCAAACCATCGAATGTAATTCGAGTGATGTATTACTGCCATTTGATCTGTTTCATAATATTTTGCTACACGTTCGTAAGGTTGAATTTCTTTTATTAAATGGCTATCACTTTCTAATACCAAATCATTTATCATCGTATTACTTTCTTTCATTGGTTCCCTCCATCTTAAAGAACATATCTTATTTACCTTTATTTTCTAACTGATTTACTTAATTGAATTAACAAAAGAATACTCCTTTTTTTGTTATTTTTCAACCACCCCATTTAAAGCAACACGACAACTCATAGTAGATACCGCAAATCAATGTCAATTCAAGGAGATAGGAGATGGACTTAAGTATATACACGTAAATTACACTGAATTAATTAATTTAATAGCACAATCACAATCTTAACCACTTACCTATCTGACATACTTTATTTATTCAAGAATATTAAGTAAAATTTCAAGTTAATATTTACAAAATATATTGACTCTCACGTTCCGTGATGGTGTATGATAGATCTATACAAATGAACGAACGCATGCCGGCATAACTTAGAGTCGTTGTATTTGATACTTATGGAGGTTTAATATGAAAACGGTAAAACAAGTAGGGGAATTAACCGGAATCAGTATAAGAACCCTACAATATTATGATGAAATTGGTCTATTTAAGCCCAGCAAAGTTACCGCATCCGGATATCGTCTTTATGATGATGCAGCTCTAGAGCAACTGCAACAGATTCTCTTCTTTAAGGAACTGGATTTTAAGTTAAAGGAGATTAAGGAGATTCTGCAAAAGCCGGATTATGATAAAATCGCAACTTATAAGCAGCAGAAAAAATTACTCTATTTAAAACGAGAGCGGACAAATCGACTGATACAACTATTGGAGAAGTTAGAGAAAGGAGAACCCGTAGTGAGCTTTAAGGAATTTGATTTAAGTGAATATATTGATGCATTAGAACAATTTAAAAATGAAAAAACAGATGAAGTGATTAAATATTGGGGGAGTGTAGATGCCTTTAATACGTTTATTCAAAAAATCAAAAAGGATGAGTCAAAGGCGGCTAAACTTGCCATCAAACAGTTTGGCAGTATAGAAAATTATACTCAGGCGATGAAACATAACCTGGCACATTTTTCGGAAATAATGGAAGGATTCAAGTCCCTTTCCGAAAACAAAGACGATTTAATCGAAAAAAATAATGCTCTATTCAAAACATTAACCTCGGATATGACAAGGGATATTGCCTCTAACGAGGTTCAAAGTATTCTACATGTTATTATCCTGCAAGCGCAGGAACAAAGTTTGGGCATGGATATGGGCAGCGGATATTGGGATATGATTATTGAAAGTTATATGAGTAGCGATGTGGTTCGTGCAATCACGGATGGAAAATACGGCGAAGGTGCATCTGATTATATCGGAGATGCCTTCAAATATTACTTTACAGACAAATCAAAACAATAATATATCTTTATTCGAATCTTTCAAAACCCTTATTTAAATGATTCATATCGTAATTAGTACTATTGATAAGCTCCCAATTGATTGTAGGCAGATCTCTTTGTAACTCACCGATTTTTCAAGAGGGAGCATGTCATAATACTCTTAAGTCACTTTCGTATTTCACCTATATATTCTTCATTATTCTTTTGAAGATTCTTTCTTTGACATATCTAGCATGATATTCATAGATTTCTCTTCCCATATAAAACACACGGATATTACAGAACCTTTTGCTGATTTAGCGGAATAGTAGTAGCTTTGATCTGCACTTTCTTCCTTCTTATCCAGCGTATAGCCTGCCTTTATCGCAGCATCCACATATTTGTTATAATCCTCCACTGTAACCTTATCTACTATGATTAAGCAGCCCTGCTTGGCATTCAATGTGTAGCTTACAATTCCTTTATTAAGCTTTGGAACAAAATCGGCTGCCAGACCCTTAGGCCATTCTGTTGTATTACTCACAGCCACTTTCAATGGACTTTTTGTACCTTTAATATCATTTTCATCTTTTTGCCCGCAGCCCGTTGCTACAAGCATAATTACTCCAATTATTGAAGCTAATATTATCATTTTTCGTAACATATCTGATCCTCCTTAAAAAGGATTCTATCAAAGCTGATTATGTCGCTTGATGGTATATCATATGCAGATCAAATTCTGTTCGGAATGAAAATATAAGAAGTTTCTTAAGTTATAAAGCATAATTAATCCAATTATGAAAAATACTAATCAAGCAGGTATATATGTGAAAAGACCAAGCTTTTCCATAACGAATAAAATCAAACGCTTATTTAAGTATGAGCCAAATGGAGGTATTCAATGATTAGTAATGTACAGTTAACTACAAAGGAAAAATTTTTATTAGAAGATGCAAAAACTCATGAACAGAATTGCATTACAAAATATGAGAATTATGAGAATCTGGCATGTGATGCACAGTTAAAAGCTGTGTTCCGCGCTAATGCTCAGAGTGAAAAGGGACATTTGCAAACAATTACCCAATTATTAAGTGGACAGATTCCTTCCATGAATCAAAGTGGTGGTCAAAGTAGTGGCCAGAGTGGTCAATCTAACTCAAGCTCCTCATCTATGTCGCAACAAGACTCTGTTAATATGCAAAGCAGTGGTAATTCACCTTTCAAAGCATCAGACAAAGAACTGTGTACTGATATGCTTATGACTGAGAAATATGTTTCAGGCGCATATAACACATCGATTTTTGAATTCAAAGATACACAGATTCGTGATATATTAAATCACATTCAAAAAGAAGAGCAAAAGCATGGTGAGTCCATTTTTGCTTATATGCAAAGCAAAGGAATGTATAGTGTAAGCTAATACATTCTTAAAAATCAAGTCGACGAATTAAGAAACGAGCATTCCATCTAAATTATATGATTATTCGGAAGGCTCGTTACTATCGCCGACTTCTTTTTTTGAATCCATTTAAGACGAATTGATAATCTATTTTATCCCTCTTTGTTATCCATTCTTATTCCATAATCAAGTTTCGATACAAATTATAATATCCCTGAACACTTCGTCCCCAAGATGAATCAAACATCATTGCATTCTTCATCATACATTCCCAGCTCTTGGTATAATATGTTCTAACCGCAAGCCGAATAGACTTATATAAGGACTCGCCTGTCCACTCTTCCATGTAAAACCCTGAGGATATCTCTGGTTCTTCTTCTTGAAATATAACAGTATCTCGCAATCCTCCTACCGGATTTACGATAGGGATGGCTCCGTAACGCATGGCATAAAGCTGTCCTAAGCCGCAGGGCTCATATTTTGATGGCATGAGATAAATGTCAGCTGCTGCATAGATTTTCTTAGCCAATCCGGAATCATAATCAGAAATATAAACCATGCTTTCCCTGTAGCCCTTACTGATTTCTTCTAGCATTCCCTGATAATATGATTTCCCTGATCCAAGAATAACAAGCTGAAGCGCGGACATATCCAAATAGCTGATTGCTTTAATTACCAGATCGATTCCCTTTTCATATTCCAGTCGTGTAACCATAGCGACAAGAGGTTTCTTAGTATCAATTAACCCCAGCTCTTTTCGCAAAAGTGATCTATTCTTTTTCTTTTCTTCCAGAGTATTGATATCATACGGATATGCGATTTCTCCCACCTTACCTGGATTATAGCTATCAATCTCTATCCCGTTAAGAATTGGAATTATCGGTGAACTGCACTGCTTTAATACCTCTTCCATTCCTGTATCTTTTGGGGCCATCATAATCTCATTTGCATAACCGGGGCTTACAGTAGTAACGATATCCGAATATAGAATCCCTGCCTTCATAAAATTCAAATCTTCCGGGTAACCAAGTTCTTTGGCCTCCTTGTCATATAACAGGTTGCTTAGGTATGAATAGGGGATAAATCCATGATAGGAGATATTATGGATAGTGAATACAGTTTTAATCTTAGGATACATATTTTTTAATAATATTGGAAGGAATCCGGTATGCCAGTCATTGAGATGAATAATATCAGGAACATAATTAATCTCCTCCAGCATCCGAACCACCGCTTTACAAAAGAAAAAAAATCGAGCTCCGTCATCCTCATACGCGTAAATGTGATCACGATAAAAGTAACGAGCGTTACCAATAAAATAAGTAGGGATCCGCTTATCATATGAATCAACCTTTAATACGCAGCTTTCATAAGATTTCTCCATACATACCGGATAATCACATAGATATGTTAACTCCTTGTTAACCTGTTTATATAAGGGCATTACTCTCCTTACCTCAACTGATTCCTCCTGGCATAGTGCCCTTGGAAATCCTCTTGCAACTTCACCAAGTCCGCCGGCATTGGCATACGGTGATATCTCTGCACTTACATATAGAATTTTTATAATTCTACTCATCATCCCACCCACTCTATTATTTATCCTTGTATGTATTAATGATGATTTAATATCAGCTCATTATCTTTTCCCTTTTGATTAGTACAATCATAATATACATATTGATTAAATAACTATAATTTATGAATCAGCCCGTATTACCATTTACAATTTATGTACCTATGTTTCGAGTACTATGGATTCATATAATTCCTTATACTTCTTCGCCGAACTCTCCCAGCTATAATCACATGACATTGCTGCCTTTATCAATTTATTCTTTAGGGTCTTTTTCTTATAAATTTCCAATGCTCTTCGAATCGTATGAAGCATATCATGAGCATTATAATTGGCGAAGCTAAAACCGTTTCCTTCTTGCGTCTCCTCGTTATAGGGAAAGACAGTATTCTTTAATCCTCCGGTTTCACGGACTATCGGAAGTGTTCCATATCTCATACTGATTAATTGACCGAGTCCACAAGGTTCAAATAGGGAAGGCATAAGAAAGAAATCAGATCCAGCATATATTTTATGGGAAAGATTGTTATCAAAGCAGATTTTTGACGATACTTTCCCTGGATAACGACCCTGTGCCCATCCAAAGAGCTTCTCATATTTTTCATCACCCACTCCTAATACAATAAACTGAATCTCTTCCTCCAACAACTCCTCGAATATACATGCAACGAGATCAAACCCTTTCTGATCCACCAACCTAGATATCATGCTAATCAGTGGAACATCCTCCTGTTCCCTCAGTCCTAAGTCTTTCTGCAATGCCACCTTATTAACCGCCTTGCCCGTAAGGTTGGACTTTGAAAATGTTTGATAAATCATGCTATCCTTCTTTGGGTTGTATTCGTTATAATCAATTCCATTCAATATTCCATGCAGATCATGACTCCTTGCACGCAGCAATCCATCCAAATCTTCTCCGTAATAGGGCATCTTAATCTCTTCTGCATAATTTTCACTAACTGTAGTAATTACGCTTGAGTATACAAGACCGCCCTTCATAAAACTTGCGCCTTCATAGAACTCCAATTTATCATTCGTAAAGTAGTCATCACTCAAGCTAAACCAATCTTTAAACTCTTTCATTCCATAGATACCCTGATATCTTAGATTATGTATAGTAAATACAGTGACCATCTTCTTATATAAATCATTCTTTCGATAATGCGCCTCCAACAGCACCGGAACCATCCCTGCCTGCCAATCATGGCAGTGAAGTACCTCCGGAACAAAATCCAGATGTGGGATACTCTCTAAAACCGACTTGCAAAAGAAGGCGTATCGTTCACAATCATCGATATGGCCATATAACCTATCCCTTTTAAAGTAATACTCATTATCGATGAAGTAATATATTACTCCATTATACTCTGCCTGCTCAATACCACAGTAAATATGTCTCCATCCCATATCCACATAGATGTAACTTCTATGTTGAATCTGTTCCTTTAGATCCCAAGGAATCGAATCGTACTTTGGTAATATAACTCGAACCTCAGTTTCCTGCTTTTTAAGCTCTGCCGGCAACGATCCCACTACATCAGCTAAGCCTCCGGTTTTCGCATAAGGGCTTGCCTCTGATGCTACCATTAATATGTTTATCATAGATACCTCCATTGATTATTCTGTTTATATCACCGCATTCTTTCGAACAACCACCGGATAGCTCTCCTGGCCGATCAGATGCTTACCTTTTCGTACTATAACTGATTTATCTAGTATTACATTTTCCAAAACCGCTTTGTCATGAATCTCTGAGCCCTGCATTATAATTGAATTTTTGACTATAGTATCCTTACCCACTTTCACTCCACGAAACAGTACACAGTTTTCTACTTGTCCCTCTACAACACAACCATCCGCAATCAGAGAATTTGAAGAGACAGCATTTTCCCCATATTTTGCGGGAACGGAATCCTTTACTTTGGTATAAACCTTTCCTGTTTTGTGAAATAATTCACTATAAATCTCCTGTGTTAAAAGCTCCATATTATGTTTAAAGTAGGACTTTATGCTATCAATTTTTGCAAGATAACCTCCGTAAGGATAGCCAAGTATTTTTAATTTATCCTTATTCTTAATAAAGATATCCTTATAAAAATCATAGCGACCACGAGCAGCGTTTTCCTCCACCAGATATTCAAATAAATGCTTGTCGACTATGTACATCTCCATAAATACCTTATCCGTCACCGGTGTAGACGGTTTTACGGCAATATCCCATACTCTATTATCATCGTTCACTTGCAATAAGGTGTGTCTTGATAGCTCTTCCTTAGAGGAATTGGCTTCCTGCTTATATATCATTGTGATATCAGCATGATTATCCCTATGAAAATCCATCGCCTCCTGATAATCCACCTTACAGATCATCGTACTTCCGGAGATAATCACACACTTTTGTGGGCTTTTGCGAATATATGACATATTACAATGGAATGCTTCTATCTCTCCCCTGTACCAACCGGTATTGTCCGCACTGACATACGGGGGAAGGATAAATAATCCCCCGCTCTTTCGATCCAAATCCCATTGCTTCCCTGAATCCAGATGATCCATTAGAGAATGATAGTTATTCTGTGTAATTAAGCCTACATTCGTAATGCCCGAGTTAATCATATTTGATAAGGTAAAATCAATAACACGATACCTGCCCCCAAAAGGCAATGCTGCAACTGACCTCCGGCTTGTAAGCTCCTGCAGACTGACATAGCTGTCACCGGTATAAATAATCCCCATTGTATCTCTCATGATGTAACTCCCTCCCACTAAACAACCGCTTGATATGCTCTAAAGTTATCCTCATCTATCATACTTCCCTGATTTAATTTAAATCCGGACGGTATCGCTAAGTTTTCACCAACCACAGTAATGTTACTTTCACATGCCTCCTGCTTTTCTTCTTCACTTCTTCTATGGTATCCGATATAGCAGTTATCACCCAGTACTGTATTCTCTGCAATGATTGCATTCTCTATGATTGTGTTTTCACCAACCTTAACATTTGGCATTAAGATAGAGTTATGAATCTTGCTTCCTCTGGCAACCGTTACCCCGGAGAATAATACAGAATGATAAACATCACCATATATGATGCCTCCTTCTGTTATAATACAACGCTTTACATTCGCCCCATAAGCGATGTAATGTGGAGGCTCAACGGGATTTCTGGAATAGATTTTCCATCCCGAATCATAGAGATCAAGCTCCGGCGTCTCCTCGAGCAAATCCATGTTAGCCTCCCAAAGGCTATCAATCGTACCAACATCCCTCCAATACCCCTTAAAGGTATAGGCAAACATCCTTTGACCATCTCTTAACATCTTTGGAATGATGTCCTTACCAAAATCATTCGTTGAAGAAGTGCTGTCTTGATCTTCAATCAGGTAATGTCTGAGTTTTTTCCAACTGAATATGTAAATTCCCATCGATGCTTTATTACTAATTGGTTTTTTCGGTTTTTCAACAAATTCATATATCTTATTTTTGTCATCCGTATTCATAATTCCAAACCGTCCTGCTTCCTCCCACGGAACCTCCTGAATTGCTATCGTTGCATCCGCTTTCTTCTCCTCATGAAATTCTAACATAGCGCTATAATCCATCTTATATATCTGATCTCCTGATAAGATTAATACATATTGAGGATTATATGTATCAATAAATTCTATATTCTGATATATGGCATTCGCTGTTCCGGAATACCATTCCCCAGCTGTTTGTTTCATATAGGGAGGTAATATTGTTACCCCACCGTTCAATCTATCCAGATCCCATGGTTGCCCAATTCCGATATAAGAATTTAGTTTTAGGGGCTTATATTGGGTTAATACTCCGATTGTATCTATTCCAGAATTGGTGCAATTGCTCAGTGGAAAATCAATAATTCGATATTTTCCACCGAAAGGAACTGCCGGTTTAGCGGTATTCTTTGTCAAAACGCCCAGTCTACTTCCCTGCCCACCTGCCAAAAGCATAGCCACGCACTTTTTTTCTACCATTCATTAATCCTCCTTTTTAGATGTCAAATAAGCAGTCTCTCTCTCCGCTTTAAGAAATAGCGCAGATAAGGGTGGTACCATCAATGTTATCGATTGTTCAAACCCATGACATGGTTCCTCCGTTACAGGAAGAATTTGTTCCTGTAACGCCTGATTTCCTCCATAACATTCTTTATCTGAATTAAATATCACTTGATAAGCGCTTGCCGATGGTACCCCAAGAAGATAATTTTCTCTAAGTACAGGTGTAAAATGAAAGATCGCAATTATGAACTCTTTGCTATAGCGACAGGTTCGTATAAAAGAAAGTATCCCCCTATCCCGGTCATCAGGACTAATCCATTGGAATCCGTTCCACCCACCATCATCCTCCCACAAGCTGTTATTTTGTAGGTAAAAATGATTTAGTTCTTTCATATAATATGACATCTTGCGATGCATATCATAGCCTAGCAGATGCCAATCCAAGCTGTCGTCGTATTTCCATTCTATGAACTGACCGTATTCTCCACCCATAAAGATCAGTTTCTTCCCGGGATGAGCGTATTGATAAGCATAGAGTACTCTTAATCCTGCAAACTTTTGGTTATAATCTCCAAACATTTTATCGAGTAGAGACTGTTTCCCATGGACAACTTCATCATGGGATAATGGCAGCATAAAATTCTCGGAAAAAGCATAAGTCATGGAGAAAGTAATCAAGTCATGATTCCCCTTACGAAATAAAGGGTCCATGGAACAATATCTTAAGGTATCATTCATCCATCCCATATTCCACTTAAAGTCAAATCCTAGACCACTACCCTCCACTTCACCGGTTACATGTGGCCATTGACTAGAATCTTCAGCAATCATTAATGTACCAGGATAAAGCATATGAACCGTTTTATTCAATTCCTTTAGGAAAACTTCAGCGTCTAGGTTTTCTCTGCCCCCGTATTTGTTTGGAGTCCATTGATCTCTTGCATAATCCAAATACAGTAAACTACTGACAGCATCAACTCGAAATCCGTCAATATGATAATACTCCATCCAAAATACTACATTTGATATTAGAAAACTCCTAACTTCATATTTGCCATAGTCAAAGGTCAATGTGCCCCACTGTGGATGTTCCCTTCTGCATGGGTCTGAAGGTTCATATAAAGGGGTGCCATCAAACATGGATAAACCATGAGCATCCTTAGGAAAATGTCCCGGTACCCAGTCAAGAATTACTCCAACCCCATTCTGATGGCACAAATCAACCAGATACATAAAATCCTCCGGCGAACCGTACCTACTAGTAACCGCATAGTAGCCTGTGACCTGATACCCCCATGACCCATCATAAGGATGCTCCATGACCGGCATTAATTCTATATGAGTAAAACCCATCTCCTTCACATAGCTTACCAACTGTACGGCCAGGGTTCGATAATCCATCCACTTCCTATCCTCCGTAAGCTTCCAGGAGCCAAGATGAACCTCGTAGATAGCCATCGGTTTATCATAATGAATGCTATTTTTTTTATTCTGCTGCCATATATCATCAGACCACGTATATTTTGTTAAATCATACACAATAGAAGCGGTATCCGGTCTGACTTCGCTATAAAACGCATAAGGATCTGCCTTGTATAAAATCTCTCCTGAGCGGGTTCCAATCGCAAATTTATATAGATCATGTATGACAACCTCTGGGATAAATAGAGACCATATGCCTCCCGCCTCCATATGTTCCATCCTATGGCTCTGCGTATCCCACTGATTAAAATCACCGACTACACTAACCCATACTGCATGAGGAGCCCATACCTGAAAAAGTGTTCCCTGTTTATCCCCATCAACCATACTATGAGCCCCGAGCATATGATGACAGTGATAATTAGCACCTTTATGGAATGATTCTATTTCATCCTGATATCCTACCCCGGTATTTTTTCTATTCGGCATCTTCTTTAACCCTCCACGTTCATAAGGCAACCCTGTTATACTATGATTTCCGTCATATATTTGTAATCAACATTTTATATATATGAGTGTGGCTAGAAAATAATTCATACTTTTTTCTGTTTTATCTAGTTATTTCTTTTTCGGGTATCGATTAATACGATTACTTCTCAAGCACTTAAGACAAAACACGATGTTAATCTTTCCTTATTAAATAATATGCTTGTACCATTCTCGAAAGAATAACGAATTACATGATATGATAATGTATACTTTTACAAATCTTGCAGATAATACCGTCAGTCAACATAGAGAGGTGTAGTGTGAAAAATCATAGATTTTTCACACGCAAATTTGTGCCTGCGGCCCAAAGTTTGCAGGCTATGTAGAAAGGCATGGTTTTATTATGTTTACTCCCAGTCTGGTATTATTTGAGAAAAATACATTAGATTACGAACTTGGGAAAAAGATTTATAAGCAGTTTATAAAGGAAAAGGATATTGAAATCATCGAATTACGTGGGAATAAGATTAAAGAGAATCTAAGAGGTGATAACCTATATGAACGTTATCGTTATGGCAAAAAAACTCTAGTGGTGGGTGTAAAAAAGGGAGGTGCGTTCCAATCCTGCAAACCCTCGGCTCATTATCAACTTCCCCTTATGTCCGGATGTAGCGGGCAGTGTCAGTATTGTTATCTAAACACAAATCTAGGAGATAAGCCGTATATGAGGATTAATGTTAATCTTGAAGATATTCTTGAGCAGGCTCAAGTTTACATTAATCAACGATTACCTGATATCACAATCTTTGAAGGGTCTGCCACCTCTGACCCGGTACCGGTGGAACCTTATTCGAACCTTTTGAGAGATACGATATTATATTTTAGTAATAATGAAAATGGGCGTTTTCGATTTGTAACAAAATTCACGAATGTTGATACCTTATTAGATATCCCTCATAATAATCATACTGAGATAAGGTTTACTTTGAATACGGAGAAGGTGATATTTGATTTTGAGAAAGGTACTCCTTCCTCTTCAAAGCGTATCGAAGCATGCAAAAAAATCCTATCTGCAGGCTACCCACTCGGTTTTATCCTTGCACCAATCTTTCTATATGAGGGTTGGGAGGAGGATTATCACCAGTTATTACTGAATATTAAATCTAATCTCCCGGAGCAACTACAACATCCACTGACCTTCGAAGTAATCTCGCATCGCTATACCGCCAGAGCAAAAAACATCATCACTGAGGTATTCCCGGATAATACATTACCGATGACGGATGAGGAGCGAACCTTCAAATATGGCCAGTTCGGGTATGGAAAATATGTGTACCGCAAGGATCAGCTAGCAGAAATCAAGGAATTTTTCCTTCGTGAGATTAACTCCATCTTTGATAATGCAGAGATTAAATATATTATTTAAAACAAAAAACGGCAGATATAAAATAATAAACAGTAGGAACCGTGTTGTTTTGCCCTTGTTCCTACTGTTTCCTACTGTTTATTATTTAGAAAATTCTCTGTATTTATAGATCATTAATGTTCATCTTATCAATTTCGTTCTGGTTGCTTGAATGAATGTTATTAACGGTATTATACCGATTATTTTGCTTTGCATTATATCGAATAAAGTAACGTATCAAAAAAATCAATCCCACTATTATGGCTGCTACTATAATCAAAAATACAATCAACTCTATAACCAAAATCCACGAACTACTTATAGCTACCATGCTTTCCCTCCTTTTGTTTCTTATACTCTGTTATTAAAATCTTTGCTGAATCAAAATCCAGTTTATCATTTACTGCAAGCCTCTTTATCAATGCTACATAGGGGTCATTCGTCGTGTCTTCACTGATTTGAATTTTCTGAATCAGCTTATCAAGTCTTAATCGAACTGTCGGATAGGTAACGCTATATTGATTAGCAATCTCCTTCAGGGAACCTGATGCCATTAAGAATCGCTTTATAAATGTCACATCTTCCTCTTCCAGATTAGCCATCCAATCCGGAACCATCTCTATTGCCATCTCAATGTCTCCTTCCTCATATTTCTGTTGCTGTTTTTATTCTAAATCTAAATAATGTTAAAGTCAATACTCAATTTTATTAAATATTATATTTAATAAAATCTATTATTTATTTAAATATATAACTTCTGGCTATATAGCTTCCGATTTGATTAACTCTTATTTGTACATATTGACGTCACTTTTATCAACGAAGGAATAACCCTCTGCGGTTCGGATCAGGCTTTTTCTGTGTGATATGGATTAAGGTCTCTTCCAGGGCGGATAACAGGGCAAACACCAAAGCGATATAAACAATTGCATCCATAGGGTAAATCTGATAGAAAAGCACTACGATATAGATGCACATTCCGGTACCCTTATTGGCTAGAGTATGTATCATAAGAAAGCATTTATCTTTTACAAATGCAATCAAAACATTTGCTACTCGTACGGCGATAATCGCTAAAATCCATATAAGATAGTGCCTCAACTTATCGCCCATCATTAAGAAGATACAGCCGGTTAGTGTGATAAAAAGTACGGTATCAGCGGCGGAATCTAGCTTGGCGCCAAATGTAGTCTTACAATCAAACTTCCTGGCTATATATCCATCAAGAACATCCGTAATTCCACATAACAGGAATAGCACAATAAAAATCCACTTCTGATATATCAAAAAGGGTAAGCCAAGTGTTAATATAATTCTTAATATCGTTAAATAATTCGGTACCTTCTTCATTCCTAACCTCCATGAGCGCATAATTAATGCGAATATAAAGTTTGAGCGGTGGGTTACACGCATAATATTTGTGAGTGAAAGATTCATCTTTTCATACTATAACTCCTTAAAATTATATAAATTATATTAACTTTGTGTAATACAAACGTGACATAGATTTAATATGGATTCTCTTTACTATCCCCATATTTCAACTTATAATGATTAGTGTTAATAGTACTAACCAGGAATTAAGATAACAGATGATTTATCAAATACTATATATTATTATAAATCACTCGATTATGTTTATATACTCGTTTTTAAGGAGGATTATCTCTATGAGAGCTCGTACCATCACGCTAATATGCGCCTCACTTTTGATTATAATTAGCGTAATAACTACTATAATGATTACTAGGCACGATGTTAAGAAAGATTCAAAGCAATCTATAAATATAACTCCCAAATTGACCATGACCCCACTACCTTCCGTAACCCCAGGACCTGTAATTGGTCCCGAGAATGATCCAGGAATATATCCGACATACGATATAGTTGATGATACTCCAACCTATGGATATATTAATGCCAAGGGTGATTATGTAATAAACCCTGCATTTACTATGGCGAATGATTTTCATGAAGGTTACGCAGTCGTTTATATGGGAAGTCAGTATTTATTAATTGATACCGCAGGTAATATTATCTATACAAGTAAGAACATGATCTCAGATTTTGCAAATGGCTGCTCCGTAATCTCTTTAAAGAACGACAAAAAAACACTCTATGGATATGTCGATGGGAACGGTAAGGAATTCATAAAACCACAATACCTATATGCCGGTGACTTTAACAAAGATCATATTGCTTACGCGTACAGTGGCGACGGAATTTATATTAAAATCGATCAAACCGGTAAAATCCTAGAAACCTATCAATTAAATGCAAAATATAATCCCATCGACATTGAAGATGGATACATTATCTACTTTAATAACAAAGCTGGTAGCTATGGTGTAATTGATTTAAAAGGAAATGTTGTATTTAAAGCAATCTATAGTGAAATCATCTATATGGGTGATAATATTTTTGCCCTTAAAAGACAACATAACGGCGTGACAACAAATGCGATGCCTGCAGCACTGTTTAAATCAAACGGAGTTCAACTAACTAAGTATATTCTCTATGATATCAGCAGTTTTCATAATGGTTATGCCTCTGTCACTGATAGTAAATATACCTATTTTATTGATACAAGCGGTAATCCCGCCACCCATTTACCCAAGTATGAAGGTCGTGGTACTTTAACATTATACGGCCATGTGATCAAGGCTTCTCTAGACCATGATCTCACCTATTATAAGACAGACGGTTCAGTGATTTGGCAAAATGTAACGACGCAAAAATTGACTGATAAAATTACTGTTAAACAAGTCAAATTTAAACCAAATAAATATG
The DNA here is from genome assembly GCA_023392615.1 of Bacillota bacterium. Lineage (GTDB taxonomy): Bacteria > Bacillota > Clostridia > Lachnospirales > Lachnospiraceae > Mobilitalea. The sequence continues at coordinate 36,926 of JAEVYT010000019.1, forward strand.
TAGCGGTATATTATCCTGTACTTTCAGGACTTTCTGATTCTTATGTTCAGAATAAAATTAATTCTACATTGAAAAATCGCTTTGTTGATAACCGAGCGGGATTACGAGAACGAGATAAGTTGTCTGCTACAGATACATTCAAGACTAAGTTGATGAAAAACCTGCTTGTTATCGAAAAAGACGGATATGATTTTAATTTTGGAGCCGCTCACGGAATGCCTATTATGGATTTTTATTATATTAATATGAACGACGGCACTTTCTATCAATTTAAGGACTTATTCAAAACTGGCAGTGATTTTGCAACTGTGATAAATAATTCGATTAAAAACCAAATTATAGATGATAGTTCCTCCATTGATTCAATGTACTTTCAAGACAGTTTTAAAGGAATCTCCGAAAAACCGAACTTTATGCTATCCGATCACAGCATAACAATTTATTTTTATCCTTATGAAATAGCCCCCTATGCTACAGGATTTCCTAAATTTGCAATCCCTTTTGAAGACCTAACTGATTATATCAACTTTGACGGTCCCTTCTGGAAATCCTTTCATTAGCACCCGAAGGTTGTAATCCTGATATCCTCAGGTATGTTGACAGATATCTCTTGATAGGCTCTAGCCTCTGTAATTATAAGCTTTGGTTCCACTTTAAGACTCAAAAGTGCATCATCAAGTTTATCATTCGTTATGGTAACTACCATACATCTCTGATTCAAAAGTTCTGTTAATGTATGAATATAACTTGTCGCAAGGCTTTCTGTTAAGGCAGAAAGCTCTTGTGATAACACAATCACAACTGTATCTCCCTGTTGAACGCACTCTTCTACATCCTTCCCTGTATTGACCACCTGAGGAAGCTTAAGAATAATCTCCTCTTTAATCACTTCTATTCCCATTCTTGAGATCGCACTGATTTTAAGAGGCTCTATCTTAATTGCATCATGTATTTTATTGCGTATTTTATCCGTATTTGTAATTTGGTCTATCTTATTAATTACCATAATAACAGGCACCTTACGTGCTCTGAATTCTTTCGCCCACTCAAGCTCAAGCGCAATATCTTCATCACTGCATACAATCAATGCAATATCCGTTTTTTGCATCGCAATCTTTGTCTTTTCTATTCTTTTCTCTGCCTGATATCCATCATCATCAAAGCCTACGGTATCAATTAATACACAGGCTCCGATTCCATCAATTTCAATGATTTTATATACAGAATCCATCGTTGCTTCTTCTACATCAGATAGACGTGATAAATTTTCTCCGATTAAAGCATTAATTAATGTCGATTTTCCACTGTTTCTCTTTCCATAGATTCCAATATGAAGTTGGGTTGCATCGGGTACACTTAATTGATTCATCGTGCTTTCCTCCTATCGTTCTTCTTTTCGTAACAGCTGATTTTTATATAAAGTATACTTAGCGTATCAAATTAACGACTTTCATAATTATGTTTATAATATGCACATTGATATAAATCACCTAAGAATTATAAAACATAAATTCATATGCAACTGTATGAATATCGAAAAGAAGTGAAGCTCTTGCGACTAGCAACAAAAGCATTCACTTCTATCTATTTTGCTTTATAAATTCTATTGTATCATATGATTTCCCGTTTATGCACCTGATAATTCAATATTCTGGTAAATTGATTAAAATCTAAAATCTCTCTTTCCACTCTTAATTTCTTCAAGATTGTTCTTTGCAATATGATAAACCTTTTCATTCGGAATCTTATTCATCTCCTTCTCAATCAAGGCCTCGCCTTTCGCTTGAGTATCAGGAGATGCATAATCCATCAGATATTCCTTCAAAGTCATAAGCGCATTCGGCTGACAACAGTTTGCAATTTGACCGGATTTTACTAATGACATAAAACGGTCGCCCGTTCTTCCTTCACGGTAACATGCAGTACAAAAACTAGGGATATGGCCTAAGCCAAGGAGCCAATTTACAATTTCATCCAGTGTTCTGGTATCATCTACTTCAAATTGCGCGGAGCTTTCTTCATCCTCTTCCTCACAAGCATATCCACCAACGCTGGTCTTTGAGCCACCACTTATCTGGGATACCCCGAGCTTTAATACTCTCTCCCTGCTCTTTTGTGATTCTCTAGTGGATACGATTATTCCGGTATAAGGAACTGCGATACGTAGGATTGCAACGATTTTCTCAAAGATATCATCAGAGATAGAGTTCTGGAAAGAATCCGGATCAATATCATCCGCAGGTCTGATTCGCGGCACACTAATTGTGTGAGGTCCACAACCTTGTGCTGCTTCCAGATGCTCTGCATGCATTAAGATTCCTGCAAAATCATAGCGATACATATTTAATCCGAACAGTACACCCAATCCTACATCATCTATTCCTGCTTCCATCGCTCGATCCATCGCCTCTGTATGATAAGCATAGTTATGCTTTGGGCCAGTAGGATGAAGCTGCTCATAGGTTTCCTTATGGTAAGTCTCTTGAAAGAGAATGTAAGTTCCAATTCCTGCATCCTTTAATTTACCGTAATCCTCAACCGTAGTTGCCGCTATGTTTACATTAACACGACGGATTTCCCCGTTCTTATGCTTAATGGAGTAGATTGTCTTTATACTTTCAAGAATGTAATCAAGAGGGTTATTTACAGGATCTTCGCCAGCTTCCAAAGCCAATCTCTTATGTCCCATATCCTGAAGAGCGATAACTTCTCTCTTTATATCCTCCTGAGTTAGTTTTTTACGGGGAATATGTTTATTCTTAAAATGATATGGACAGTATACACAACCATTCACACAATAATTAGATAGATATAACGGTGCAAACATTACAATACGGTTACCGTAGAATTTCTCTTTGATTTTGATTGCAAGCTCATATATCTTTTGAACCTCATCCTCAAGTTCACATTCTAGAAGAACGGAAGCTTCACGATGAGAGATACCCTTCATCTCTTCTGCCTTCTTTAATATACTATCGATCAGCTCTCTATTATTTTTATTAGCCTTTGCATATTCCAGTGTCTCCAATATTTCTTCGTGATTTATAAATTCCTGAGCATTTTTTGACATTATATCATACATAATCTTCTCTCCTTATACCACTGTTTATATTCTGGGTTCTATGTATGCCTGTAGCTGTGATAAATGCCTTTACCAATCTACAATCCCTCTAATATATCAGTTGGTTTTTCATTTATTAATTTATTTACGGAATCGCACAAAAATCTCCTCGATCCACGGTTAATTCATATCCAATCTTTTTTACTCTTCTCTCTAAGCAAAAACGGCATTCTGCTGCCTCATCTCCGGTACAAATCTTATTATCGTATAACTCATATTTTTTACGAACCGAAGTAGGGGATAAGTTTGGCATAACAACGTTAGCTCCATGCTGCATACCGAATTCTCTACCATTTGGATTGATGGTTCCCAGTGCAGTCGTGGAAGGAATTAACGCATTCGGCATCATTAATCGAATGATGCTAATTAACTTTAATGTCTGCTCTAGTGTTCCCTGAGTATACTCGGCAAATGGAGTCTCATGATGCGGGATGAAAGGTCCTATCCCAATCATCTCAGGAGCTAATTCCTTAATAAACAATAAATCCTCTGCTATGTTTTCTAATGTTTGGAAAGGTGATCCTACCATAAAGCCTGCTCCCACCTGGAAGCCAATCTCTTTAAGATTCTTAAGACATTGCTTACGATTCTTCAACGTTAAATTCTCCGGGTGAAGCTTGCTGTAATGCTCCTCATTCGCACTTTCATGTCTTAACAGATAACGATCAGCACCTGCCTCGAAGAATTTCTTATAACTTTCATAGCTTCTTTCTCCAATGGATAAGGTAATTGCACAGTCCGAGAAATCCTTCTTAATCATTTTGATTATATCAACAACATCTTCATCGGAATAAGTTCCGTCTTCTCCACCCTGTAGTACAAAGGTTCGAAAACCAAGTCGATGTCCCTCCTGGCAGCATTCTAAGATCTGCTCATTGGTAAGTCGATAACGTTCTACATCACGATTGCTTCTACGGATACCGCAATAATAACAATCATTTTTGCAGTAGTTTGTAAACTCGATTAGTCCACGGGTATATATTTTATTATCAAAATATTTTTTTGCTGTAGCCTGAGCTCGTTCTCTCAAAAATTCCGTATCTTCAGGTGATATCTCCGAGAGAAGCAGAACAAACTCTTCTTTTGATAAAATTCTTTGTTCTTCTAATTTCTTAATTAATTCTTTCATGTTCGTCATACGATCCACTCGCTTTCTATCAACTATTATAATTAATTCTATTTATACGCTTTTTCCACTATACAATAGTTACATATACAATAAAAAATCCTTATACCGATAAGGTACAAGGATAGTATTCGCCCATAATCTCTTGGATTAAATTACAAAGCGTCAGCACATTAGATACTTAACACCTTGTACTTATAAATCAGGATATAAGGTATTCTCTATTCTCGCCTTACCACTCGGGCGAACCCTTGTTATCAGTACGAACTATTTGTCATATTATTAACAATTATAACCGAAACCTCTAATTTTGTAAATGTAATTTATTGTTTCAACTTAGTATATAATTAGTAGCGATTCACTGTTATATCCCCAGAAGTGGAGGCAATCTCTAATACATAGGCAGGATTTTCACCAACCTCTTGTATAACCTGCCTTCCCCGCGCGTTATGTGACTCCTGTTGGTTAAAATAGGTATTAATTATGCCGTTTTCACTGGTTGCTTTAAAGCAATAACAATCTCTATCATTCAAATGCACCATAATATCCCCACTCTCGGATGTGAGTGATACGGAGTCAGTTATCTCTTGCAGTGTATAGTCTAATCTTCCTGTACCTGAATGGATACTTGCTCCACCCTTCTTCGAAGTTATTAACACCCCTCCGCTTACAGTCGTTACCTTCACTAATCCCAAAGTATTTAATAATGAAATACCACCTGATACAGATTCCACATCACTATCTCCGCTTCCTGATGAGATTTTAAGATATCCGCTTTCTGATCGAACGCAGCGATTACCCTCTGCTTTCGCTACCGTTACTAGGCCATTCCTTGTTGTAATATTAATATCCTCAGCTACTACTTCCTCCAGATGAATATCTCCACTCTCACTAGCCGCCTTAAACTGTGCTAGGTTCAGATTAATATCAGAATAAATATTACCGTTTGTAACACTCACTGTTATCCTACCTTTATAGGAAGCTGGTATCCCAATCTCACTTCGTCTGTAATATTTTTTGGTGTTACGAGACCCGGAATCAACTCCATATATCATCAATCTATTACCTTCTATAATTGCCTCGGTATAATCGATTTGAAAAGCTTTAAGTGACTTGTATTCGCTAATAACAAGCTCCTGTTGCTCGCTCTCTACGAAGTAAACATCCTCAGTAAAGCGTTGTATTTCAATGGATTCAATCCCCTCTAAACTTACTGTTTGAGTACGATCCAGCTCACCTTTATATAGACGCGCCTTTTTACGCTGTCTTGAACTTGCACTAAAAGTTAATGCAAAAAAGACTACAGTAGAAAATAACGATAAAAATACTAATAGTAAAAAGAATAAAATCTTCATTATTTTGACTTCCTTCCATATTCCTGTCAAAATTATAACTGATATGTTGGAGAAAAGGAAGTTCTTTTTATGAACAGGTGTATTCGTATCAAGCGACAGGTAGTACTTTATCAATATCAAGCTTAGTATTTACAATCAACCAAAGATTATAATAATACATGATATTCCATGCACAGATACCACCAAGGTTATATTCAACTACCAGTTCTAATATGGCAACAATTTGTCTGGCATCCTTAAACCAAACAATATGTTTGACTCCAGCGACCGTATACTCAAAGTATGGAATCTGTGTTGTTTCATCATAGTTAATTACACTTTCATATTGATTTGCCAGTGCAATTGCTCCCGGTATAGTAAGCGATGCCACAAAAGATTCTCCCTCTACATAAGGAAGTTCCCAGTCATATGCGATCCTAGTAATCCCAAGATATATTTTCTCAGACTCTATCTGCGAGATAGCATACCTCACATAATCTCGTAGATATAGATAAGTTGTTTGATAAAACTGTGGGATATAACTAGTAGCCCATTGATAAGATAATAATATCACCTGATCGACACTCTGACCAATTCTAGCAAAGTAATCTTGATCCAAAGGATATTCTTGAGAATACCCAAAGGTATCCGGTATAAGCACTGCCCCGGACAGAAGACCTTCTTCATGTAAACGAGCAGAAGCTCTTACGATAAATTGTGTATAACGCTCCCGATCTATCTGCTCCACATTCTCAAATCCAAACACCGCTCCTTGATATCCTTTATATCTCAGCTTACTAATTATATTTTCAATTAATATGCTTTGTAATTTTTCATCACTAAATATCAGATGGTTTAAATTAGGATTTCCCTGACCTGTCTCCGACAAGGTCGATATCAACAACAGTGGAACTACTCCGTATTGATACGCCAACTGAATAATTTGTTTATCATTAATATCATTGATAATACCGGAGCTTTCCACTTGAGATCCCATAATAGTAATATACGTTAGAAAGGGCAATGTTTTTACAAGTGTTTCTTCATCAATAAAGGTATATGTCATTCCATTAACACCAATTTGTTTCTCTTTATTGCCATATCCAATAACTAGTTCTTCACCAACCTCTAGAATATTTTGATTGCTAAGATCCGGATTATTCCTCAATACGTCCATTACAGAGACATTATTCTCCTGTGCAATCCCGTATAAAGTGTCACCTTCCTTTACAGTATAGATTTGTGTTGGATATGCAATTATAATAATCTGACCTACGCTCAATCTACTCTCAGGATCTAATTGATTCTCTCGAATTATTATTTCTTCACTAATATTAAATTGTTGAGCAATCGAGCTAATCGTATCGTTAGGCTGCACTTCATAAAGAACTAGCATAATATTACCTCTTGAGTATCATTATTATATTTTATGTTCCTAATCATTAATTATTAATCCAATTGTATGATAAAAATGCTTAACTACATCAGCGAATCGGGCAAGCGCCGCTTTCGCATTCCTTATCAATTATCTCCCAATCTTCCGCATCATCAAGTTTTGCAAGAAGATCATAATCAAGTGGCTTCATTTCATGAATTCTACTCTCATATTCCTCTTTCCCGATTGCCTCATAAGGGAGTAATGGGTAGGTTTCTTCGAATAATGGTAATAAGGTGATTCCCACCATAACATCGAAATTATCATATACCCACCTAATTACATCCTCCCATTCATGCTCTCTGACATGAATAGTTATCGATGTATTATGATCTGTCCAGTGATCCATTGTTATTTTATATAATTCCAATTGTTCAATTGCACCAACATCATATTTTGTCTTGCCCTCTGGAGCTTTAACCGGGAATTCAATTACCTTTACCGTACAGTTCTCATCAGACTGACCCACCTCATTATAGATTGGATAGCAGCCTAATCGCTCAATCATTTGATATAATGGATCGGTTACCGAGATTCTTACCCTTCTCACATAATAGTTAGAGTGGGCATAATGAACACCGGAGCTTACACATGGAAGTGTAGATAAACTTCCTTCTGGTTTTATTGTAGTCATAAGCTTCGGCGTATTGATTCCAAGCTCTTTGCAGTAGCGATTTCCTTCTTGGTGAATAGTATCTCTTAATTCACTAAGCAGAAGTCCAAGCTCGTTATAGTTCATCTTAACCTTATTCACCATATCCATCATTCCGGTCAGTGAGATTCCAATAATACGATCCTCTTGCATAATCTTATCCCATTCCGGAAGCTCAACCTCGACAAGCGTCATCCTAATCGCTGTTCTGGTGGAAAGCGCTAGCACCTTCTTTAGTTCCTCGATATCTATTTGACCATCTTTTACAAAGGCAACGAGATTATTCGTAGTCAGGTTACAGCATTGCTTTGATTGTAATAGGATTTCGCCACATGGATTACATCCACGGAAGGTGTCCTTTCGCCTGCTTGCCTCTGAAGCATTAATAAATCCGGGTTCTCCATTGATTCGTATGGATTCAATGATATCCCTTATCTTCTCGATGGATGGACGTTTTGTATAAAGCACAGAATTATTACTCATCTTTCGATGCGAAATCGTTGTGTCCTCAATCCAGTTTCCATCCACCACGTTATAGATATTTCTTTTCGCATTGATAACTTCATCGTCATCTTCATCACATATAACCATCATTGCACTACGTCTAACACCACCTGATACAACATTTTCACTAATTATAGTAGCAATATCAAGAATATCAATGGTTTTTAATCTTCCTTCTTCGCATACGCTTATTACATGATGTATCTTTTCAAACATTCTTTGAATGGATTTATGGCCGGAGGCTCTTCCACCAAAGCGTTTCAGACGTTCCCCTTCCGGTCTAACATAACTATAATCGATTGTCACCGTATTAATATCCTGATATTCCTCTTCTGTAACCAATTGAAAGTATAGTTCAAGTGCTTCACACCAACCCTCTTTACTATCTCCAACCCATAGGGTTGCTTTCGTCGAATCCTCCTTATCCCTCATCAACGTGGTGTGTTCCATATCCTCTTTTAATGTAACCATTCGAAGCAATCCATCATAGCTGCTTTTTAATTCAAAAGATCTGGTTTTAGGAAAATGTAATATCTTATATTTATCAATTCGGATTCCTACCCCACTTCCTACCATTAACAGATAAAAAACATCCACCAAGTCATGAAAGCTCATAACATCTGTAAAGGAACAGTTGTAGTTTGAAAGTGGATACTCTTCTACTATCTCCGTTCCACCCATATATAATGTTCTGCCAGAGGTAAAGCTCCTCAGATGAAACAAATTATCAAATAAGAGTTTTGCTTCCTTCTCCTCCTCCGCCATATCAATTGTAATATTATGTTTTTCTTTATAACGAATTCCAAGATCAACATTGTACAACGTCGTGCGCAGTACCGTTTCAAACCAATTCTCTCTTCTCTTCTTATTCTCTAAATATCTTGCATATGTACGCAGGTAAACAAACTCACCGAGTGGGCTAAGTGGGCTTACTAGATCCTTATATTGATTTAAAAATTCATCGTTTAATTTTAATTTCATGCTGACCCTCCATTACTACTTACTTGTATCTTTCTTATTTTTATCATTTGTCGAGAATTTTAGTCCTTAATTCTATGTATTAAACTACAGTAAGAATATATCTTGAACTGACTTTATCACTCGAAAATTACTATATATTGTGTCTATATTATAATCAAGCACAATATATATGTCAATGAGTAAAATAGTAATGACTACTAATTTATAATAAAAGGGTACTATTGCATATCCATAATGATTTGCAACAGTACCCTTTATAACGTTCCTAATATGACCGATCCATTTAGGTCATCTTAGGCTTATATTTCATTAACTCACTATGAGTTATTATTTTTATTTTTCGATCACATTATCCATATTTACTTTAAAGGTCTGTCCCTTCTGCATTAGGATATGACCAGATTCGTAAAGCTTACCATCTACGGTGATATAAACCTTACTAACATTATAATAATTCCCTACGGTATTCGTAATGCATTGTAATATCTTCTCTTCATATCCGCTTCCAACATTCATATCCTTAATTATATCCTGTGAAAAATCAAGATATGCGATATCATTCCTTCCCCGATACATACTATTGATTTTCGTATTGGTGCTGATTATCGGAAGATATGATTCCTTCAAAGCCTTCTGGCGGAGTGCTTTCTCTAGTACAAGTCTGGTCGCTTCATTGGTTTTAAATGATAAAGATAACTCTTCAACATGAATTTTCTCTTTGGTATCGGGATAATACACCTGTATTGTCTGTACATATGGTTTATCTGTCTTAACCTTACTGAGAGAAGAGGAAACCTTCATATTCTCTGATGAATATACTTCCTGAACTAATCCCACTTTGGGCGCGTAATAGTACTTTGTATCACCATTCTTATCCAAGGATGTAACTTCAATGGTAATATACTGTCCTGAAGGAGTATTTACCTTAACATCCGTTCCTGAAATATATCGCTTTGTACCATCTCCAAGTGTCCAACTTGTACCCTTTTTTAATGGCTCCATTAAGAGTATTTCCTGCTGCTTCTCCGGTAGTGGCTTATCCATCAGATTATCTCGGTAATAACATTCATGTACCCTGTTAATAACGGTGATCTTACCATCTTTTATTTGTATCACTTCTACCGTTTCGGTACCACCATTATTCATTCTAGTTTGTATTATGTTGTTCTTGGTATCAATATAATCTACCGTTCTGTTATAGGCAGCAAATTCATTGCCCTTTCCTTCATATTCATATTCCGTATCTGCCTGCATTGGATAATATTCCATCAACTTTGCATTATTATCCATCTGAGGATCGCCATCAGAAGTATTATCCTTAACATTCTCCGGCGGTAATGTAGTTACCGCTTGTTGAGTTGGCGTTGCTAACGGAGTGGGTTGGGTTGAATTTTTATTTTCTTTTCCACATCCACCTAATACAACCACCACCATAGCCAGAATCATAAATCGAGTTATCTTCTTCATATTTACCTCCATTTCATGGTCTATCGCTTAATACTCTGTCTTGCAAAACTCTTCTTTTATATATAGTATGAAAACCCCTTAAAAATGGCTTATTCTCCTTGTATATCTTCAAGCTTTACCATGCGATTATGACTTTATTCGGTGAAAGTAAAATATTTATAACCCATTATGCCTTAATCAATCCTGAGATACTATCACTAATTTTCTTAGCGATATAAGCATTATTCATTGTATATAGATGTATGCCATCCACACCCTGCGAAATCAAATCCACTATCTGATCAATTGCATACGCTATTCCAGCATCTCGTAATGCTTCCGGTGAATGCTCAAATCTCTGAAGCATCTTGGTGAACTTAGGTGGTAAACTTGCCCCACACAAGGTGACCATTCGCTCTATCTGTGCCTTATTCACAACCGGCATAATTCCCGCTTCAATCGGCACACTAATCCCTGCAATTCTCGCTTTTTCAAGAAAGGAATAAAAATACTGATTATCAAAAAACAACTGAGATATCAGATGCTCCGCACCTGCATCCACCTTCTTCTTTAAATTCAATATATCATCAATTAAACTTTCTGAGGAGACATGCCCCTCCGGATAACAAGCTCCTGATACATGAAACCCTCCCCTTTCACGAATAAATGCTACCAGGTCAGAAGCATATAAAAACTCATTCTTTGGTAAGGTTTCTGGATTTATGTCCCCCCTTAAAGCCAATATATTCTCAATACCGTTCTGTTCCAAGCGGTTTAGTATCTGCAATATCTCATTCTTGGTATAATTCACACAGGTTAAATGAGCTAACGGTTCAATCTGATACTTTTGCTTAATTGATGCTGCAATATCACAGGTTGAGGTGTCACCAGCATTGCCTCCTGCACCATAGGTTACGCTAATAAAATCAGGCTTTAAATCTTTTAATTGATCTAACGTGTTATAAATAGTCTCAATCGGACTTGTCTTCTTCGGCGGGAACACTTCAAAGGACAAAACAGTTTTCTTTTCTTGAAATATGGACGCTATCTGCATATTTTCCTCCGCATTAAAAAAGTGTCACAAGTCCATCGAAACTAGGAAGGATAATACTCCATTCTTCTATCGCTTGTTCGGACTTATGACACCCACATGATTAAGTGACACAATAAGTCTTTATAAAATTATACCTATTTTTCTATTAACTGTCTACACTACTTTACCTGTTTGATTTATAAGCAATACACTCCCGTTTGATAGAAGATGTTATAACATATATGTTTCTCAATACTTGATTCATACCAGTGGTATACATATTGATCATCGATTACATAAGCTTCTTTAGTAATTTTATCTTATCCTTGTAAGGTGCGTACCGGATATTAATATCAATCAGGTTGGATTTCTTTAAGATACTCTTCTTGTGAGTAAATGTATCAAAGCTCCATTTTCCGTGATATCCACCCATTCCGCTCTCTCCAACTCCTCCAAATGGCATATAGGAAGTTGCCAGATGTACCAACGTATCATTGACACATCCTCCACCAAATGGGATACGATTAATCACTGTATTCTCCACCTCTTTATCCTCGGTGAACAGATAGAGTGCCAATGGTTTTGGATGACTGTTTACTGTTTCTATCACTTCATCCATTGACTCATATTCCATTACCGGCAGAATCGGTCCAAAGATTTCTTCCAGCATAACAGGGTCATCCCATGTTATCTCATCTAATATTGTCGGTGATATCTGATTAGTATCATCATTATAATCTCCACCGGTAATTAATTTTCCGTTATCTAATAGTGCCTTTAGACGTTCATAATGCTTCCCGTTAATAATCTTTGGATACTCCGGATTATAGCAAGGTTTCTCTCCCAGAAACATCTTAATGTACTTCTTCATTTTCTCCATCAGTTGCCCCTTCACTGACTTGTGAACCAGGAGATAGTCAGGACATACACAGGTCTGTCCACTATTTAATGTTTTACCCCATATAATTCTTTTTGCAGCAAGCTCAAGATTGGCATGTTTGTCTACGATACACGGGCTTTTCCCACCCAGCTCAAGTGTCACCGGAGTAAGATTTTTAGAAGCCTTCTCCATAACAAGCTTACCCACACTTACACTTCCGGTAAAGAAGATATAATCAAAACGCTGTTCCAAAAGCTCTTGATTTGCCTCTCTACCTCCTTCAATTACCGCAATATACTTCTCATCAAAACATTCTTTTATAATTTTCCCCATAATTGCTGATGTATGAGGAGAATAGGCTGATGGCTTTACCACCACACAGTTTCCACCGGCAATTGCACCAATGAGAGGTGCAATTGTTAACTGGAACGGATAATTCCAAGGCGACATTATCAGAACATTTCCATAAGGCTCCGATACGATATATGAACTTGCGATAAAATGTACAATTGGAGTTTTTACACGCTTCTTTTTATTCCACCGTGATAAATTATGGATTGCATCCTTTAGTTCTGTATATATGATTCCAACCTCAGCCGCATAACTTTCAAAATGTGCTTTATTCAAGTCCTGTTTCAATGCTTCAAGAACTTCGTATTCATATTTTTTTATCGTTGACTGCAACTTTTTCAATGCTTCCATACGATAAGAAAGAGCTAAAGTCTTCCCTTTTGTAAAATAGTCTTGCTGTTTTAGAACTACTTCTTTTATATCTGACATGTTCTCACGACCTTTCGGCATTTAATGCTCTAAAATTCATTCGATTATTACGATACAAAGATTTAAATATTTTAAAGTTTCGATTATAAATCTCCACATTCTTTTGTTCTGGTTTATAATTTCGGCTCACAACTACCAGCTTCTTCGCTTCCGATAAATTATCGATAATACCTAATCCCACGGATGCAACCAAAGCCGCTCCAACTGCTCCAACATTTTGTGGATTTTCCACCGTCTCAATCTCTCTGCCAAGCATATCAGCAAGCATCTGACACGTAAGTGGTGCCAATGCACCTCCCCCGACAAAGCGAATCACTCTGGAGGTTTTTATTTTTTTATCCTGGGCTTCTAACTGCCAGCGCAGATGATAGCAGATTCCTTCTAATACGGCATGTATCATCTCCGTTTTCCCTGTATCCAGGCTGATATTAAAGAACATTCCACGCGCATTTGAATCCTCAAACGGACATCGGTTCCCATGAAGCCATGGAGTAAAAATCACACCGTTGCTACCTGCCGGCACATTTTTAATTGCATGCATCATATAATCATACAGGCTCTTATGAATTGCTTCGGGACTGTCTGATACTCGTTTCTTCTCAAGATAGATATCAATTTCGTCCAGAGCCAGATGATCCCTTACCCATTCCAGACATTTCCCCGCAGTCTCTAATTCAGCAAAATAATTATATGTATCTTTATCCGCTCCGACGATAGCGGCAATCATTGAATTAATATCCACCATCTGCTTTTTCACCACGGTGGATACCCATCCAGAGGTTCCTGAATAGATATGTGTATCGCCGGGTTCCACTGCACCCGCTCCGACGCCAATTAATGTCGCATCTCCGCCACCTCCAAATACCGGTGTTCCCTCCGCAAGGGAAAGCATTGTGGCTGCTTTCTTTGACACTGTACCCACAATCTCAGTACAGGGTACGATATTTGCCAGATGCTTCATATTTACTCCCAGCATGTCACAGATATCTTTACTAAAGCCCTCTTTCCCCTTGCGAATATCATATAATAATGCCGCAAAAGCGCTATCGGGTGTCATAATAAACTCTCCGGTACACTGACATATTAAGAATTCCTTTACATCCAGCCATTTATACACTTTTTGAAATACTTCCGGTTCATTTTGTTCCACCCATTTGTATTTCCATACCGGATCTTTCACACTTGCAGCTACAGCCCCCGTAATCGAAAGGGATTTGAGTAACTTGAATGCATTCATACCCGATATCTGTGGTCCGTGTTCTAAACCCTTTCTTAATTCCGCATGTGCACGTTGGTCCATATAATTCATTGCACGGCGTACAGGTCTACCATCAGAATCTACAAGCACAAGCCCTTGCATCTGGGAGCAGAAGGATATACCCGATATACTCTCCTTGGATAACCCACTGATTTCTAGTACTTCCCTCGTCGTATTGCACATCGCACACCACCACTGGTTAGGATCTTGCTCTACTCCTCCATTGTCCAGGACATAAAGCTCATATCCCTCCATTGAAGATGCCACCAATTTAATATGGTCTGTGATCTCAAAAATACACGTCTTGATACCGGTTGTACCGACATCGTAGGCAATAATATGAACCGACATATCGTTTCCCTCCGTTCCTAAATTGCATAGTGATTCTCTACTCTTAGCTTATATACTCTTGTGCACATAGATGATTTATAATTAATTCTTTCATATTCTTTATCAAGCTTACTTACCTGACCCTATTGTTAGTTTGTGCTGAGGATTACGCAAGCACAAACTTGGAGATGTGAATTAGGTTTTAATAATTCACATTAATTTAAAATATCTGACCCTATTGTTAGTTTGTGCTGAGGATTACGCAAGCACAAACTTGGAGATGTGAATTATGTTTTTAATAATTCACATTAATAAAAGAATGCACCTCGTATAAACTTCATCAACTGCTCTACAACAAGTTCATCATTATCAAATACCTCTTCCCCAATGAACAGCTTCATACGCTCCTTATAGTATTCACATGCATAGGAGAATTGAAGCGATATGAACAGATTATCCAGGAAGAATGCAAAATATCTTGCATCAATGTCTTTACGTACCACTCCTGCATCCTGTGCTTCTTTTATATATGTTGCATATAGCTCTGAAGCGGTATTCTCCATATCGGATACAATTTTCCATACTAGGTTGGACCGACTCTCTGTAGCCATCTCATTATAGAGCTTTGTCAGGTAAACTTCTTCTCGCGAATATGCTTGAATTGCTTTGATAATCTTTTCTACTCGAAGATCGAATGCATCCTCTCCCTGAATTACATCATATAGGATTGTCCTAAGCTTCATTACACAATAATGAATGACGGATAAGAATAAATCCTCCTTGTTGTCAAAATATTTATACATAGATCCGACACTAACGCCAGCCTTTAACGCAATCGTATTAATATTAGCACTATCAAAACCACTTTCGGCAAATTCAGCAATTGCAGAATTCAATATCTTATTCTGTTTTTCCTCCGGTAATTTTTTAAATATCTCTTTAAAGTTATCTATATTCATATAAGCACCCTACCCCTTCTTCATACTAGTTTATATTATGTTTTTAAGCATTCACATTAGATAAAATATGTCTACTCTTTCCATTCTTTTTAGTCAAGGATTTCACGTGAGCAAGTTTGGAAATGTGAATTCATTTGATTTGTGAGTGAGTATTCACTCATATTTTACCATATTTAGTTATTTTTTCAATCCACAAATTTTATTTACTCGTCATCCTACTCCATTATTTGATTTTAATACAATATTAGTTTAATTCTCGAATATATCTCTTAAACTTAATCTTTAAAAACTTCCAATATTTTTACTCCATGATACAGAAAAATGGCAAGTTAAATTGACCTTATTATTTTCCATAATTATCTATGGATTTTATTGACTTTTTTAATCATAGTGCTATACTATTTGGTGAGTGAGTGTTCATTCACTATTTTAAAAATAGAAATGCATAGTTGATTTTAGTTTGTAAAACTATGCAGAAGAGGAGGGTTTATGGATAACCGTTATTCAATTTCTGAATATCCGGATACCGCTGCCATTACGAAGCAGCTCGACGAACTGATTCAAAAACCGATATATACAATCAAGCCGGATTCTTTAAAAAATTACATAACAGAGTATTATGATAAGAAATGTGCTAAATCTAAGGCAATGATCGAAGAGGCTAAGCAACTGATCCCTGGTGGCGTACAACATAACCTTGCCTTTAATCATCCTTTCCCTCTTGTTTTTACGAAAGCTGAGGGCGCTTACCTGTACGATATAGACGGTAATCGTTATTATGACTTCCTTCAGGCTGGAGGTCCTACCGTTATCGGAAGTAATCCGATTGAGGTTCGTAAAGAAGTTATCGATTTATTAAATGACTGTGGTCCTTCCACTGGTCTGTTCCATGAATTTGAATATAAGTTAGCTAAGAAAATAGCAGATAATTTTAAATCCGTTGAGATGTTCCGTATGTTAGGTTCCGGTACCGAAGCGTGTATGGCTGCAATTCGTGTAGCTCGTCTCGCAACTAAGAAGAAAAACATACTTAAAATGGGTGGTGCTTACCATGGCTGGAGTGACCAGCTAGCCTTTGGTATCCGTATTCCAGGTTCCAAATGGACCCAGGCTCATGGCGTTCCTCATTTTAATTTTAAGAAAACACAGGAGTTCTTCCCAAATGATCTGAAAGATCTAGAAAGAAAACTCAGACGCAATCAATTACGTGGTGGAACCGCAGCCGTTATGCTGGAGCCACTTGGTCCTGAGAGCGGAACCAGACCTGTAGACAAGGATTTCTGTAAGGGCGTTGAGGCTCTCTGCCGCAAATACGGTGCCTTATTGATCTTTGATGAAGTAGTAACTGCCTTCCGTATCGGCATGGCAGGAGCTCAGGGTTACTTTGGTATCGAACCGGATCTTACCGTATTCGGTAAAGTCGTAGCTGGTGGATATCCGGGCGCAGGCGGTCTTGGCGGCAAGAAGGAATATATGAAATATCTTGCAGCCGGCATCCAAACCGGTGACAAATATAAAAGAGCTTTAATCGGCGGCACCATGGCAGCGAATCCGCTCAGCTGTGTAGCAGGTTATTATACCCTCTGTGAGATAGAGAGAATTGATGCTGCAAGAAAATCCGGTGAAATGGGTGATCGCCTTACAAAGGGATTGCAGGAATTAATTAAGAAATACAACTTGCCGTTTGTTGCATTTAATCAAGGCTCCATCTGCCACCTTGAGACAGTGGGAACGATGCATTATGCAATCAACTGGAGTAAACCATGGCAAATTCCTGCTGTATTAAAAGCAACCTCTATTCGTAAAAAAGAAATGGAACATATGGGTGCAGCATATATGGCGGAAGGAATTGTTACCTTAGCAGGTAGCCGTCTCTATACCAGCGCAGCCTATACTGAAGAAATGATAGACGATGTTTTAGCGCGTTTTGAGCGTGTATTCGCTAATGTAGGAGTACTACAGCAGTAAAAATAATCACCTATAATTATAAGTATCAAACAACAGTTTTACTTTTTCATATTACCGTACTGAGAAGTTTGTGTTATAAGCAGATTCATAATAGAAAAATGTATTAATGTAATTTATATAATATCCCTCACGCAGCTTTGACCTAAAAACTCAAAGCTGCAGGTTATGTTGAAAGGCATGGTAATTAATATGACAATTTTAGAAGCGAAAGAAACTGTCATCGCAGCCGGAAAAAGGCTGGTAGAATCCGGACTAATCGCTCGAACCTGGGGCAATGTAAGTTGTCGCATCAGCGATACACATTTTGTAATTACTCCAAGCGGCAGGGATTATATATCCTTAACTCCGGAAGAAATCGTTGAAGTAGCCATCAGTGATTGTAGCTATAGCGGTAATATAAAACCCTCCTCTGAAAAAGGAGTTCATGCTGAAGTATATAAGCTCCATAGTGATGTTAACTTTGTAATCCATACCCATCAGGACTATGCTTCGGCGGTGAGTGTCCTAGGACGTGATTCTATACCGGTATCTAAGGATTTCTCATCCCTTCAAGGTACGGTTTTATGCGCAGATTACGGACTTCCCGGTACAAAAAAGCTTCGTAAGGGAGTAGCAAAAGCATTAAATCTCTCCAAAGGTAGCGCTGTTATTATGAAAAACCACGGCGCACTATGCTTTAGCAGCGACTATGAATCTACCTTTCGTGTAGCGACTGAATTGGAAGAAGCATGCCAAAACTTTATCCAAGAGGAATACCTACATTCAACCCCTAAAAACGAGTTTGATCCTGTGGAGCTTGGTAACTTTGCTCTATCACGTTTAGCGAAAAAAAACATTACCACATCGACTAAGTTTTCTTTCTTGCCATGTGAAAGTGAACGAACTGAGTATGGTTTTAAGATAGTTCTCAACGATAAAACATATGATATTCATTATGATAAATTCACTGAATTATTCGCATCAGATAAGGAGTTACTTACAGAAGCTTCGCTCCATAATGAAATCTACAAGAAACATATTGATATTCTCAACATTTATCATAGTGATACCCCTGGAATCGAATGTGTATCCGCTTCTGGCTTAACACAGCAACCACTGCTTGATGATTTCGCTCAAATAGCAGGAACCAAAGTTCATAATACTCCAATGGAACCTGAGGCTGTATCAAAAGCTCTACACAAAGCTTCCGCTGTATTTCTTCACAATAACGGAGCACTTTGCTGTGCTGCTACAAGAGAAGATGCGCAAGCAGTTGCAATCGTAACCGAAAAAAACTGCAACGCCTTGATTAGCGCGGCATTATTTGGTAAAGTAAAGTATATTAATCCCTTGGAAAGCAAACTGATGAGGTTTGTTTATCTCAAAAAATATTCAAAACAGGCTAATCATAAATCGTGACGACTTTCCTTCCGGGATTTCAAAATATTTATACCGGTTTATGATATAGATATCATACTTCCGGTTAAGATGCTTATTGCATAGGATTGGAGGAACATATGTCAAAAGAAAATGGTTTATCGAGATATCGCTTTGTGATACTACTTGCGATAATACCAAGTATCATATCCACTGAGATGATGTGGCTTACCCTCGCACCGATTTCAAGTATTGCTGAGAAGCACTATGGGGTCAGCAGCTTGAGTATCGCCATGTTTTCCATGAGCTACATGATTATGTATATTCTATTTTCCATCCCCGCTTCCTGGACAGTGGATAAATTCGGCTATCGCTTTTCACTAATTGTCGGAGTGTTAATTACCGCCGTATTTGGCTTTGCACGAGTCATTTTTGCCGACAACTTTACGATAGTTTTGATAGCTCAATTCATTATTGCAATCGGTCAGCCATTCTTACTGAATATCTCCACCAAGGTTCCCGCGAACTGGTTCCCTATCTCGGAACGTGCCACCGCAGGCGGCATCCTGACTATGGCTCAATATATCGGCTTTGCGGTACCCATGCTACTCGCACCGATGATTGCAGACAAATCAGGTATTAAAGATGTATATCTGGTTTTTGCCATCATCGCTACAATCTCTGCTGTAATTGCAATTGTTTTCACCAGAGAAAAGCCGGCAGTTGCACCTCCCGGCCCCAGTGCGGAAAAAGAAGAAATCTCTATTAAATCCATACATAAATTATTTAAGAATAAAAAGTTTATCAAAGTATTACTAATATGCTTTATATCCATCGGAATATTTAACACATTGCTCACTCTACTAGAGTCTATTCTTATACCGAGGGGAATCACTTCTGCTCAAGCCGGAGTAATCGGTACGGTGTTTGTATTGGCAGGAATTGTAGGCGCAGTGGTATTACCAATAATCTCTGATAGCTTACACAAGAGAACGATATTTTTTGTTGGAAATGTTGCTCTGCTGATTCCGATTTATCTAGCATTTACCTTTGTTTCAAGCTACTTAATGTTAAATATATTGGCCGGAGCAGCCGGATTTTTAACGATGGGAGTAGCGCCAATATTATTCCAGCATGGTACCGAAGTGGCATACCCTCTTCCCGAGGGCACCTCACTCGGTGTAATCCTCTTAATGGGTCAGATATCAGGTGCATTATTCGTTTACCTCTTTGATGTAGCACAAGGTATCTCGGGACACATTGAACTCCCCATGCTATGCATCGTAGTTCTTACCATCATCGAACTACCGATTGCACTCAAAATGCAAGAATCGAAATTAATATAGTCCCCCTTAGAGCTGAACAACCTAGTTGTTCGGCTCTATATTTTTAAGGATCTTATATAATCGGCTTGATCCAACAACGCCTGCGTTTATGATTTTCGGTTGTATAGTGTTTCCATAATGCTTGAACCTGATGGTTGGTTTCTAATTCCGGCCCTGTCTCAGCATGCTTTATTCCGTTCTTCGCTGCGGTCATCGTCATAGAATTCATAAGCACCGCAGTAAGTCCTTTGTTCTGCATATCAGGGGTTACCCCTACCAGATATAGATCAAGAACTTCAGCCTTCTGAAATGGTGCCCTTAGGATACGATACCATCCGAATGGGAATAGTCTTCCGTTACATTTTTTAACTGCTTTGTTCATAGAAGGTGCCGCCAAACCAAAACCGATCAACTTTCCCTCCTGATCTAGTAACAACTTCACATACTCCGGGTTGATTATCATTATAAATTGATTTACATATTTTTTTATTTGAGCATCGCTTAATCTTACAGTTCCATAGAGCTCAGAGTAACAGGTGTTTAACAAATCCAAAACAGGTCGGATGTAAGTTTTGATTTCTTTACGACTCTTCGGCTCTACTAGCGTTATTTTATGTTTTCTCAAAACTGTTTGCGAAAGCTTGTTTAATTTCTCATTTATTATATCAGGCATATAGATACGAAATTCCAACCAATCCGCATCCTTGATAAATCCCAACTTCTCCATATGTGTAACATAATACGGGAAGTTATAGATTGTAATAAACATACCTTCGGTGTTAAATCCGTCTACCAACATTCCTTCCTGATCCATATCACAAAACCCGATCGGACCGTGAATTTCACTCAAACCTTCTGCTCGACCCCAATCTTCCACTGCTTTAAACAAAGCTGTGGATACTTCAATATCATCGATAAAATCCACTCTTGTGAAACGTATTCTCTTCGTTCCCCATTTTTCATTCGCAGCCCTGCTAATTATTGCGCCAATTCTCCCTACACATTTTCCCTCTTTAAAGGCCAGGAACTGTTTTGCATCACAATATTCATAGGCAGGATTTTTCTTCGGGTTAAAATTATCCATTTCATCCAAAACAATATCCGGAATTGCCTGCGGTACATCCTTATATAAGTCGGTGGGAAATGTTGCAAATAATCTTTTATCTCTTTTGCTTTCTACTTCTTTTATCTCAACCATTGTGCACCTCTTTTGAAGTCTTGCGACCTAAGTGAAGAATCAGCTCGTGTTTCTTACTGAACCATCCATCCTTACAATAATTTAATTTAGGATGTTTTGCAATATATAAAATTTTTATAAACTGATTTTATACAAATTGTATAGAAGATTCTGTGCATTTCTACCAATATATTAATCTATCAAAACTTATTAAGCATTGGTAGCTACTTATACTGGATTACATAATCATGAATATTGTTTTTATCGCATATAACTCAAATATAACCTTGTACCAAGGTTATTATTTACATATTTTTACTTTTCTGATAAAATAAAAATTAACTAACTGAATACATTTTCTTGGACTAACTAAGTACAACTGGTCACAAATTTACGAAAGATAGTTTAAGCAGGCATTTTCTAGGCTATACGTGTCTGATATACAGAAAAATACCACTTAGAACATATCACTAAGTATACGGAGGAAGAATCTTATTCTACATGAAATGAAAAGTAAAGGAGTGAAACAATTGTATGGTACTTGAAGGAAAAGTAGTAGTAGCACAGGGCGGCGGACCAACCGCTGTTATTAATCAGTCGTTAGTTGGAGCTGTATTAGAATCGAGAAAGTTTCCACAAATCACAAAAGTGTATGGTGCAGTAAACGGAGTAACCGGTATTATTAATGAAGATTTCCTTGACCTGACCCAAGAGACAACTCACAATCTTGAACAGGTAGCGATAACTCCATCCTCCGCTCTGTTTTCTACAAGAGACAAGCCGGACAATGCATACTGCAAAGAGATTTTTAATGTATTCAAAGCCCATGGCGTAAGATATTTCTTCTACATAGGAGGAAATGATTCGGCCGATACGGTACGCATCGTTAATGAGCAAGCAGAATCCTCAGGATATGAGTTTAGAGCGATCCATATTCCCAAGACCATTGATAACGACCTTATGATCAATGATCATACACCCGGATTCCCTTCCGCAGCCAAGTTTGTGGCTCAAACATTCATTGGATTAAACCTTGATAATAGAGCCCTACCTGGAGTTCACATCGGCGTAGTTATGGGTCGCCATGCCGGCTTCCTAACTGCTGCCTCATCAATGGCACAAAAATATCCCGATGATGGCCCACATTTGGTTTATCTTCCGGAGAGACACTTTAGTGTGGATCAATTTTTATTGGATGTAAAAGAAGTATATAATAAATATGGCCGTTGTATTATCGCAGTATCAGAGGGTATTACGGACGAGAACGGAGTTCCAATTGTAACCAAACTGGTGAAGAATGAAACGGATGCTCATGGAAATGTACAATTATCCGGAACCGGAGCGCTTGGCGATCTTCTCTCTCAGGAAATCAAAACAAAACTAGGAATCACCCGTGTTCGTTCCGATACTTTGGGTTATCTACAGCGTTCTTTTATGGGTTGTGTTTCACAGGTTGATCAGCATGAAGCCAGAGAGGTAGGGGAAAAGGCTGCACAATTTGCCATCTGGCACAATATTGATGGTTCCATTACAATCCATCGTACGGGTTATTACTCCGTTGATTATAAGATGACTGATCTTCATAAAGTAGCGGGCAAAACCAAGGTTATGCCCGATGATTTTATCAATGCAAAAGGAAATAATGTGACCGATCATTTTAAATATTATCTACAACCGCTACTTGGGTTTGATATGCCGGAAGCAAGCATGTTAAGAGCTCCGAGAGCAGAGAAATTGTTACATAGACTATAAAAACACAAAATGAACTAATACTGTTCTCTTTTAAGCAAATAAAAACCATATGATAAGTATTGTTCCACTCTCACCCAAATTTGAAAAATCGCTACCTTATGCTATGTCATAGCAGATATTTCAAATTTGCATTTGATGATGGAGCAAGCTTATTATATGGCATTTTGTTTTTCAATATGATATCAAAAAAGAAGATGGTACATAATATCCGTACTGTGTAAGGAAAGATCAGATCTCTCACTTACAACTTGACTAATATTTTGCAACATCCTCTTTTCAAATTACTTTTTCTTAGTTGTCCCAGCTGCTGAACCTCCGCCTTTTTTCTTTGGTGCTTTTTTTGGATTCTTGTCGCCCATCTGAAATCACCGCCCTCTTAATATCGATAGTTTCATTTTATCGACTTTTCCATATAATGTCAATTTGTACTATATTACAAATTCTCTCTCAATATTCACTATTTCGCCCTCGGTATTACTTTCGATATAATTAATTACGTTATCAATTACACTATCTGCTTGTGCATGGTCTGTGGTTACTGCTGCAAAACCAAGTACCAGGATTTGATGGATATCCTGCTCCTCCACTTCAGCTATTGATACATTGAAATGATTTTTTACCTTAGCGCACAGGCTTTTCACTACCATACGCTTTTCTTTGAGTGAATGCACCCAAGGAAGATGAATCTTAACTGAAGCGGTTCCTACTGTCATAATATCCTCCATTTGATAAAGGTATAAATATTTGCCGTTCTATACTTTCCCAATTTTGATGATAAAGTTGTATCGATATTATTATGCCAAAACTTTTACTTATTATAAGACTGCATCGATATAGGTATTTTAATTAATATTGTTTATAATACTGTATTAACAAGCTCATCGGATCACTTTTTTTGATTACAAAGCAATATTGATTAGTAACGAAATACGCCATGGTATAACATTATCGTCTAATACGTAATGCCTTCTAAAAACAGTCCACAGGCATCTGCGAGATCACCTGCCATCCCCCTTTGCTTCGCTTCCATGGCGAGAGGAATAATGCTACTATTCTTCTTACCAATCCCTACATCAATTAATGCCCCCACCATCCACCGAACCATATTATATAAGAATCCGTCACCACATATCCGGATATCAATAAAACCGTCTTTTTCCGTGATATCAATGCTGTGAATAGTACGAACCATCGATTTTTTCTTGGATTTGGCATTGGAGAAGGAGGTAAAATCATGTTCTCCCAGAAAATAGGTACCAGCCTCCTTCATGGCTTCCACATTCAATATATCCACAACGTGCATGGAATATTTGCGTGCAAATGGATGACTGTACTCCTTATTCCATATCCGATATAAATACGTCTTTTTCTTACAATGATACCTTGAATGGAAGATCTCGGGTACCTGTTCCACATGAGTAATACTGATATCCTCGGGCAAATAGTGGTTGAGATATTTCCCTAGCGAGTCAGGCTCTAGTTCAGCTGGACATTTAAAATTCGCAACCTGACCCAGAGCATGTACACCTGCATCAGTTCTGCTGCATCCTGTAATCTCTATCTCCGTACCGATCATTCTGGTAAGCACCTGTTCTATCTTATCCTGTATGGTATTTTCACCATTACCTAGACGCTGCCAACCTTTATAACGGCTTCCATCATACTGGATTGTTATCTTGTAATTATTCATCCTTCCTCCATATAACCCGCTAATAATCTATAAATATATATGTACTGTTAGTCCACTTTTTATTACAAAAATGTCTGATAATCCTTCCAGTTCTCAGCAAGCAGTTTCGGTGTATCCAGTCCATAAGGACAATGATTCTTACAGTGGTCACAGTGAATGCAATCCTCAATCTTCTTCATGCTTTCCTTCCAATAATCATTCAGATACACAGATAGTGGAGCACGGCGCACCATTAATGACATTCTTGCTGCGTTCTGAATATCAATACCTGCAGGACATGGAAGACAATAACCGCATCCCCTGCAAAAATCCTTCACCAGCTCCTCACGATCCTTGCGTATCACCTCGTTCAGTTCCTTATTCAGAAGCGGTGGATTCTTAATATAACTTAGAAATTCATCCAATTCACTCTCTCTTTGAATTCCCCAGATTGGAAGAACATGATCATATTCTGCAAAATATGCATAAGCAGCTGCAGAACAAGTAATTAATCCTCCTGATAGTGCTTTCATAGCGATAAACCCAATTCCATTATTCTTACATAGCTCCACCAATTCACGTTCCTTTTCAGAAGCCAGATAACTAAATGGAAATTGTATCGTCTCATATAACCCTGACTCGGCTGCTTCGATTGCCACTGCAAGTCTGTGATTCGTGATTCCGATATGACGAATCATTCCTTTTTCCTTCGCCTCTACCATCGCCTCATAAAGTCCGGAACCATCCCCGGGCTTTGGGCAAAATGCAGGGTTATGGAATTGATAAAGATCAAGATAATTGGTATTTAACTGATCCAGTGTAGTTTGTAACTGACTCCAAAACTCCTCCACCTTTGTGGTCATCGTTTTTGAGGCAATGTAGATATGCTCTCTCACATCACTCAAAGCATATCCAATTTTTTCTTCACTGTCTGTATAAAATCTAGCTGTATCAAAAAATGTAATTCCATTTTGATATGCTTTTCTTAACAAATGTGCAGCCTCATCCTTTGTTATTCTCTGAATCGGTAACGCTCCAAAACCATTTCGATTCACCTTTATACCTGTCTTACCCAATAAAACCTGATCCATGTTATCCCTCCCTTTCATTGTTCAAACTTGTAGTCATTCACCTAATGGCATTATCATACCACTATTGTTTAGAATTTTAAAGTGTAGCTCTTGTTAACCTTGATATAGGAGATAGTACCGTTGATAAAACAAGTCTGCACTCAATTAATATTCAAATTAAATTGGTTTTTCTTACAACCGCTTATGTGTTAAATATGATAATTCTATTAACGTTATAATTAAAACTGTTTATAATTATGATATTTATGATAGAATACTAATGAAATAAAATTTTAAGGGAGGGGTTGCATGCATTACATCGTATTTGATATGGAATTTAATCAGGCTACTGAAACAATACCATCTGATGCTCAAAAACCTTCTCTATCATATGAAATATTACAAATCGGGGCTGTGAAATTGGATCGGAATTTTAATGTAATAGCAACATTCAATCGTTTTGTAAAACCTTCAATATTTCATGTGGTTTCTCCTTTTATCACTGAGTTGACCGGCATTACAACAGAACAATTGACCGATGAACAACCTTTCCATCGTGTTTTTAACGACTTTCTTGATTTCATTAATGACCAGGATGCGATTCTTTGCAGTTGGGGTAAATCTGACATGAAGGTTTTATATCGCTCAGTGGAATATTTTCAATTAAATAAAGATCGGATGCCAAAGTTATTTCTCGATGTACAGCCCTATGCCTCTCTACATCTTCGTAAACCCAAGACAATGCTTCTTCGACTTTCTTATACTGTTGAAACGCTTGGGCTTCCTCTCAACCTATCCTTTCATGATGCCCTTCACGATGCAATATACACGAGTGAGGTTTTAAAAGCCATTTATCATCCCAAGATGACACCTATTGTATATCATCCAACTCTGATTTATGCAAAATTCAAGGCCAGACAAATTAAGAAGGTAATCGATTATGAAGGGCTAATTAAGCAGTTTGAAAAAATGTATCAACGACCGATGACTGACGAGGAAATAGTCTTGATAAAACTGGCCTACCAGATGGGAAAAACCGGGCAATTTCTAAAAAATCCATAAGAAAATTGACGTTATATAATGAAATAAAAATCATAAAATTGAATAACTCTTGTGCGCGGCAATATACTAATAGGTATGAAATATCCTATAGTTTTGCCGCTTTTTTAATATAACCAAAAATACTTTAACTAAGTTTCTCCGGTTAATAGATAGGATAAGAACGAAGGAAACATGAGGTGACTATATGAATACAGATCAACGATTAACCAGAGCCTACAAGAATGCGGAATTACAGTACTTTGATAAAGATTCTAAATATATCTTTTTTAGTGATGTTCATCGTGGTGATGACAGTGTATCAGACGAATTTACCCGAAATCAAAATCTATTTTTACATGCTATGAACTATTATTATAAGCAAGGATATTATTATATTGAAGTTGGTGATGGAGATGAACTCTGGGAGTACAAAACCTTTAAGCATATTCGATTAGCACATACCGACGTATTTATCGTATTAAAAAAATTCTTTGACGATAAAAGAATGACTATGCTATACGGTAACCATAATATTTATCTGCGTTCAAAAAACTATGTAAAGGATAATTATTTTACTTTTTATGATGAGTATAAGCAAGAACGGGTTGAATTGTTTCGCAACCTTGAGCCAAAAGAAGCGGTTGTATTAAAAAACAAGAAAACCGGTCAGGAGATTCTTATCGTTCATGGTCATCAGGGCGATTTCATGAATGACCAGGCTTGGCATTTATCAATGATATTGCTTCGCTATGTATGGAGATTTTTGCATATCGTGGGATTTGAAAATCCAGCTAGTCCTGCGCGTAATATGTACAAGCGTCATAAAGTGGAGAAAGCCTATAACAAATGGATTGAGTCACACCGAATGATGTTGATTTGTGGTCATACCCACCGTCCGAAATATCCGAAGGCAAATGAATTACCCTATTTTAATACGGGGTGTTGTATTCGAACCAGAGGTATAGCAGGGATTGAGATTATAAATGGTGAAATCTTAATGGTTGACTGGAGATTTGCTGTAGATGATGATGGTTGCATGAAAATTAGAAGAACTGTGGTTAGAGGACCGCAACCTGTAGAAGATTTTGATTGCCAACTACACCCATTCTCCAAGCATTGTGAAGATTGTGATGACGAATAACAATATCTTCATTTGATAAAAACATCATATCGGGGCAATCTATTAATGGAGGTGATAGTATGAAGGTAAAAGATATCATGTCAAAGGACATCGCAAAATTATGTACTGACGATTCCATTGTGAGAGCTGCCCAACTGATGAAACAGTATAATTGTGGATCTATTCCGGTATGTACTCAGGATAAACTGATTGGTATCGTAACCGATCGAGATATCGCAGTACGAAGTGTTGCAACAGGTAGAGACGTAACCTCACAAAAAGTACAAGATATCATGACGGATAAAGTTGTATTCGGTAATCCCGATATGGATATAACCGATGCAGCGCAGTTAATGAGCGACCGACAAATCCGTAGATTACCGATTGTAGAGAACAATAATATCGTTGGTATCGTAGCATTAGGAGACATCTCTCTCGAACCAAGATATCAGGATAACGCAGAGGACGCTTTAAGAGGAATCTCTGAACCAGGTAGCAGTTTATATTAATTTGTTAACTATTAACTAAAATTTGATATTGCAAATGAAAAACACTCACTGATCTTATCTTCCGGCGTACATAACCAATCGCCTACGATACAAATCAGTGAGTGTTCTATTTAATACTCCACTTCCTGTAAAAACAATCCTTGAGCACTTGCCGGTGCACTGCCGCTCTCCACAGAGTTTGGATTTAGAATGTCAGCAATATCCTCGTTACTTCGATTCCCTAAACCAATCTCAAGCAATGTTGAGACTATCATTCGTGCCATATTATGAAGAAAATCATTTGCTTTAATCATAATCTGTAATTCTTTTTCATCTTGGTAAATATCAATTAGCAAAATCTCTTTCACTGTAGATTTACTCTTTTTAACGGATGAGAATTTAATAAAATCATGCTTTCCAATTAATTGTTCCGCAGCTGTTTTCATCAACTCTATATTCGGCTTTTTGAAGCAATAATATGTGTACTTTCGATCAAATACACTGGGAACGTCCCCGATTGCAATTCGGTATAGATAGGTTTTGGATTTTGCATTCAGACTTGCATGAAAACGTTCCTCTTTCTCCTCCACATCGATTACCGCGATATCCATTGGAAGATATCGATTAAAATAGTTTTTGATTTCAAATAATTTTAAAGTACAACTTGTTTTAAAATTAGCAATCTGACCATAGGCATGAACCCCCACTTCCGTTCTACTTCCGGAATTTAGCTCCGGTTCTTCGCCGGTCATTTTCTTAATTACTTCCATCAGTTTGTTTTCAATGGTATTTTCTGCTTCCCCTTTTCCAAGTCTTTGCCATCCGCTATAGCGGCTTCCATCATATTCTATCGTTAATTTTATATTTCTCAAGGTTTCCTCCTGTAATCTTCAAAAGCACTTATATCTTTTAAATTATTATACTTATTGAAGTATACATTAGATATCAGATGTTTTCTAGTGCATTTGGTATAATAAATGATAATTGATAATATCTTTCATCTAGTATCTTAATGAATCCTGATTTTTAGTCGTTATATTTCTTATATTACAATTCATCATTCTTCTTATTTCTATAATAAGAAATAATCTATCTCTACTTTGCGAATACTATATAAACCTACTTTGAAAGGAATGAATGTACTATGGACAATAATAAAAATCGAAATAAGGATCATGAAAAGAGTAATACTGAACTTCGTAAAATGAAACCAAAAGATAATGCGGATGTTGGTATCAAGAATGGACAAATTCTTGGAGTTCACGAGGGCAAGCACGAAAAGGCTAGAAATAATAAAAATCTATAGAATATTAATCAAAAGGGGTTATTGCAAAATAATAAAATCATTTAGGAATAAACATTATAGAAATTCAAGGATTCCATTAAATTATCTATTTTCAATACCCCTTATTAATAATATGCTTTCATTTTGTAATGATTCATTAATAATTATTTAATCTTAACTTGTTTGCTTTTTATTGAATACATGGTTATAATTTACTGTACATAGCACGGAAAATAACACTTTATTAATTTTAAAATCAAACTGATCGTCCCTCATATTTTATTGGTAAAATCAATAATTCAATTCTTAAATCATGAGACATGTTATAATATATACAATTAGGTTTTATAAAATATAAGAGATTGGAGCTTACGCTATGAAAAAACAAAAACTTCTATATATGTGGCTCATTATTATTCTTTTTACGTTTTTGCCATTAACCAATGCAAATGCAGCTGCCGTACATACTTCATACGAAGGAAGCTCCTATCATGACTCACATAACGTAAATGATTTCGTAACTGCACAAGCAATTGAGGTTGATGATACCTTTAACCCAAAGGTCAATACTCAGAATTCCTCACAACTTCAAATTTCAAAATCGATTTTACGCAATTCCTCGAATACAGTTACAAATTTCTATCAAAACTGGGGAAAAACGCAGTTGATGCTTAGCACAGATGGAATCGATAAGGTTTCCTTATACGATATTATTGCATCGGCAACCTCGAATGCTAAAAACGTCACAGCAGAAAAAAAGACATATCTCTTAACAACCTATTACATAATGAGCACCATATCACTCAGCTCTGTTTCACTCACACCGGAGGAAGCAGTTGCCACATATAGTACTTTTAAAAGTGACCATCCAGAAATTTATTGGCTTGATTTTAATATACTGTATACCTTATCTAACGATGGTAAAAATGTCAAAAACATTTATCTTATTACCACGTCTAATTATGATACACCCAATGAGCGCAAAACAGTGGATGATAAGATATCAAGCAAAGTTGGCGAATATAAAAAAATCACCGACGGATTAACCACAAATTATGCAAAAGAGAAAGCTGTTCATGATAAGATGATCAACGAAATCGATTATCTGTATGAGAACCGCAAACCCTCTGTGAGCCTATATGCACATAATATCGTTGGAATTTTAGATGGAACTGGTGGGGTATGTGAAGGTTATGCCCGAGCATATCAATATATTCTAAATCTTCTCAACATTCCAAATTTGTATGTGCAGGGAACGGCTGTTACATCAATCGGATCAGGTGGCCATGCTTGGAATATGGCAATGGCAGACAATGGTTTCTTTTACTATGTTGATACTACCTGGGATGATAAAGGTTCAGAGGGAATCGTCTATGATTATTTCCTTAGCGGAAGCACCACCTTTGATATTGAGCATAAACCGGATCAACCAAGTGGTGTAGATTTCTCCTATCAATATGCTTTGCCTAAGGTTCCTGCCGATCAGTATAATTCTGCCGACGGCACCACTCCAGTTTCTATCGATGATAAGATAAGTAACATATCCGACTCCACATATGCTTATGATGGCACAGCTAAAACCCCCATAGTCACTGTAGATGGGTTAACATATGGATTAGATTATCAAGTATATTATTTGAACAATGTTAATGCCGGTACCGGTACAGCATATGTAATAGGAATCGGTAATTATACCGGAGTAATCTCAAAAACTTTTACCATAACAAAAGCAGATTTTGATAATTCAAGAGCCGCTAACATAACTGTTATCTATGATACACAAGAACATTCATTAACCATCCCTGCTCCAAAAGGATCGGATATAACATACAGCACCAATTCAGTAACGTATTCTGATATTGTTCCATCCTATACAGAAGTAGGAAGTTATACAATTTGGTACAAATATACGAATAAGAACTACAACGGCAGCATAAGTGGAAGTGCAACGATAACCATCAATCCAATGAAAATACTAAATCAAATGTTTGCACTAACTACAACAACCTTCCAATATACAGGCTCCTCTATTCTTCCTGATTTGGTAATATCAGGACTGTCTGAGAATGTTGATTATAAGGTGCAATATACGAATAATACCAATCCAGGGCAAGCTTATTTAACTATTACCGGAATCGGTAATTATACAGGATTGATTAAGAAGTCTTTCCTGATAACAAAAAAATCAATTAACTCTACCAGTATTCGACTTTCCTCTACGAGCCTTACATACAAGGGCACTCCGGTAACTCCTACCGTAACGATAAAGAACGGGACTAAGACTCTTATTCAAGGAAAAGATTTTAAAATCACTTTCACTAATAACATAAACCCCGGTAAAGCCTCCTTAATGATTACCGGATTAGGTAATTATAGTAGCAAAACCACTAAAACATATACCATAAAGATTGGAACTCCTAGCGTTACCGTCTCTACTACTAAGAAATCCGCAACAATCAAATGGAAAAAAGTGACCGGCGTAACCGGATACGAAGTATCATACTCCACAGCATCAAAAGGAAAATACTCTATCATCAAATCAGTCAGTGCCAATACCGCAAGATTAACCAAAAGCGGGCTTA
>JAEVYT010000036.1 GCA_023392615.1 Bacillota bacterium
TAATAATGCTATTAAAGTTATAAAGAGAAATGCTTTTGGATACAGAAACTTTCAGAACTTCAGAAACAGAATTATGTTAGCCCTATCGTAAAACAACCGGAGGGAAACACCCTCCGGTTGCAAAAAACATTTTCACCCCAACTCTTGACAAAGAGCCTAAAATATAAAAAACGAGCTGCACACCAGCAGCCTTTCTTTTGCAAGTATACAACCCATTTTTATATTTATTTATTCTTATTTACGAATTATTTCTTCTCTACCTGGGCCGTTTGATACTAAAGTTATCGGAACCTCAAGCTCTTTTTCAATAAATTCGATATATTTTTTACAATTCTCAGGAAGTTCATCATAGTTTTTAATTCCTCTAATGTCCTGATTCCAACCCGGAAGATATTCGTAAACCGGTTTAGCTTTTGCAAGTTTTACTGTAGTAGGGAAGTCTTTGGTTACTACACCATCTATCTCATACCCAACACAGACAGGCAATGTATCAAGATAACCTAATACATCAAGAACAGTAAGCGCTACTTCAGTTGCACCCTGCATTCTGCAGCCGTAACGAGAAGCTACTGCATCAAACCAACCCATACGTCTCGGTCTGCCAGTTGTTGCACCGTACTCACCGCCGTCACCACCACGACGTCTCAACTCATCTGCTTCTTCACCGAAGATTTCACTAACGAACTCGCCTGCGCCAACTGCACTGGAATATGCCTTAACAACTGTTACAACATTCTTGATTTCACAAGCTGGAATACCTGCGCCGATCGCGCCGTAAGCTGCCAAGGTGGAGGAGGAGGTTACCATCGGATAGATACCGAAGTCCGGATCCTTTAACGCTCCAAGCTGTCCCTCTAATAAGATGTTCTTCCCTTCCTTAATTGCGTCATGAAGATAAGCCGAAACATCACATACATAAGGTGCAACCATATCTCTATACTCTATCAGAGTCTGGAATATCTCTTCTTCAACTAACGCAGGTTTGTGGTATAAATGCTCTAGTATAACATTCTTAACCTCACAAATTCTTGTGATTTTATCCTTTAATAACTCATCATCAAATAATTCTGATACTTGAAAACCGATTTTTGCATATTTATCAGAATAGAAAGGTGCGATACCTGATTTGGTGGAGCCAAAGGATTTACCGCCAAGTCTTTCTTCTTCATATTGATCAAACAAAATATGATATGGCATCATAATTTGTGCTCTATCTGATACTAAAATCTTAGGAGCCGGAACACCACGATCCACGATGGATTTTATCTCTTTCACTAAGTATGGAATATTAAGTGCCACACCGTTACCGATAATACTTGTAGTATGATTATAAAATACGCCGGACGGAAGAAGATGAAGAGCAAACTTACCATATTCGTTGATAATTGTGTGACCTGCGTTGCTACCACCCTGATATCTTACGATAATATCTGCCTCTTGACCTAGCATATCTGTTATTTTGCCTTTTCCTTCGTCGCCCCAATTAGCGCCAACTATTGCTTTAACCATAGTGAATTCCTCCTTGGATGTGCGATTATGCTGTAACACATATCGCAGTAGATTATTATACCCAATTACTTACCAAGTATAATGCATTTCTACTCATAAGTAAAATCAATATTAATTATGCTTGCCATAACTTTTACTTATGGCGAATTATAATTATACTCAAAGAAAGTATCACATAAGGATTTTCACTATGAATTACAATAATTAATTCGTGCCATAAATGAAGATTCGTGTCAGGTTCTACTAAAACATTTTGGGAAAGCTAATATCATCCGTTAATCTGCGTACGATATCTTCTGCTGCCATATGTACGAATTGAATCATGCTATCATAAGTAATCACTCTTGGTTGTAGTTCTTCATTTTTTATATAAAAGTGCTGAAACAATAACCAATCCTTACTCACCTGCATTTCTTTTTCCGTAACATAATTTTCTACCGGGCAAACATCTGTTTTCTCGAGTATCGTTTTAATCTCTTCACTACCCTCATATTGTTTCACTAGCAGTACATCATTCCGGTTCATATCTGCCACGATATATTCAAAGAATAGCGGATCGCTTTGTAATATCCCCTGCTTCTCCATCTCCACGCAGAATTCCTTACGTCTCGTTAACACAAACAGTTCATCCGTTAAGATATGACAGATATATCCCCTGTATAAATCAACTCGATCTTCACTGTCCTTATGTTTCAAGATAAAATCTCTTACCCTAGAATGAAATATATTACGATTTATCTCACTCTCAAAGTCCTTATCCGGAATATCATCCCGTAAATGAGTGTGTTTTTTATACTCTCTGATATATCCCTCTCTGGCATGAATGGCATCCGGTGCAAGATTTCCGAGATAAAATGATCCTATATCTTTAATGACTCCCTTGGGTAAACGTTTGGTAATCTCCCTAGCAACTACCATATGTGTGATAACTCCGGCCATAGATTCCTCCATTTCCATTTCACGTTATTAATCATATACCTAATTTAGTAGTTTATAATTAGTTTTTAATACTAGTCTATATTGAATATAACTATCTCTATTGCTTACCTGTACTACCATGTCCTCCACGATCTTTATTACCCAGATCACTCACCTCAGTAAATTCTATCTGAGGTTGATGCTCCATAATTCGGAACTGGCATATACGATCATTCATATGAATTATCGTATCCCTCATTGCAAGAGCAGGGAAAAACCATTGGTCATTATCACCACAATATGTCTCATCAATTACTCCCATGGAATTAGTCTGAATAACTCCGTAATTCTTAAAGGTACTGCTTCTAGGTACCACATGTGCTTCATAACCGGATGGAAGCTCCATCGCGATACCAAGCGGAATCAACTTAAATTCTCCGGCTTTCAAAGTTACCTCCTCCGAAGCTCTCAAATCAATCCAATCAGATTTATTCTCAATGTATTGCAGCTTTTCAATTTTATCACTAATATACTTAATTTTAATTTTTTTCATACTTTTCTCCATTCTTACGCATGTTTTATACACATATAAAATTACTCTTAGAATTACATAAGCACAAACTTTGTAAATGAAATATTTTTATTTCACTCTTTCCTGCATTTGTTTATTATACTCTTCTTTTATGTCTTTTAAATCATCAGGTACTATGCTCAATCCCATGCTCCATCATGTTCAACAATTCTTTTGCCGCAGTAGAGATAGGATTTGAATTACCTGTAATGATACAAAAGTTTCGTTTAGGAATATCAGTATCAAACTTTAGTTCAAAGAGCTCTCCACTCTCTAAGGCCTCATTCGCAAAATCTCTTACTACACATCCAATTCCCAGATTACGTATTGCAAACCGAACAATGATATCGCTCATGGCAAGCTCAAATTCGGGTTTTAGTATTACCTCATTCTTTTGAAGAAATTCATCGATAAATTTTCTTGAGCTTGTGTTACTCTCAAGGCATATTATCGGAAGCTCCTCCAAGGAACGATAGGATAATGTTTGTCCCTTTAGATAATCAAATAATTTCCCTCCGACGAAAACATCCTGAATCTCTCTTACCTTCCTAACTTCTACCTCCTGCTTCCCTTCAAAAGGCTCACTGACTATACCAAAATCAATCTTTCCTTCATACAGGTATTCTAATGTATCCGGTGTAGGAGCATTTGTCACAGTTACCTTAATCTTTGGAAATCTACTATGAAACTTCTCCAGATACGGCAGAAGAAAGAATTGTAGAGTCATATCACTCGCGCCAATACGAATTTCTCCATTCTCCAAATCGAGCATCTTTTTAAACTTCTCTTCACCCAATAAGATATACTCATAACCTCTTTGCACATAGCTAAAAAGTACTTCTCCTTCGGGTGTAAGCTTTACCCCTTTCGGAATCCGAATAAAAAGCTTACTACCCAAATGTGTTTCAAGCAATTTGATTGCTTGACTGACCGCAGGCTGTGAGATACACAGAGTCTCACCAGCCTGAGTAAAGCTACCTGCCTTTGCGACATAATAAAATATCCGATAATATTCCAAATCAATATTCATATAATTACTCCTTATGGATACTGTATTGACTATATGTATATATTATACCATCTTATTTATTTCAAAGCAAACTGTGAACTAAGGCATGTTGTAAAGAAATGAAATCATGTTATATACACTAATACATATCCTTATTCTAGGATATCTTATTTTCAAATATTACACTTACTTCCAACAGATTTCTTTCCATCCTTGCCTTCGTATATCCACCCATTTGTTCCGACAGAAGTTTTACGATGGACAACCCCAACCCTGTTGAATGATTTCTGGATCGATCACCGGTGTAAAAGCGTTCGAATAATTTTGTCACATCAATCTCCGATGGATTTTTCACAGGATTACAAAATGAAAGACATACATTCTTGTCCTGAGAAAGCGTAACAAGTATATTCCCCTGTGAATGCTGTATGCAGTTACGAATAAGATTCTGAACGATACGGGTAACCATCTCCCTGTCCGCCATAATATAGATAGGCGGAGTATGATCATCAAACTCTACTCTCAGATGTTTTTCCTCTAAGATAGTTATAGAACCTACCAAACACTCAGTCACAAGATTAGTCAGATTTATTTTCTCAATATTTTGTTCCGGCTCACTATTTAATAAATATGAATACTCAAAAAAATGCTCAATCAATTGACCTAACTCTTTCGCACGATTCTCCGCTATGTCAAGCTTTTTTCTTTGGTCCGGAGTCAGTTCCTCACTGCTCAGTAATTGCTGATAACCTTTAATCGCAGTAAGAGGTGTCCTCAAATCATGAGATATGTTGGCTATCATTTCACGAAAACGCTTCTCCTCACGAACTGCGTTAAGACGGAGGGTTTCCTCCGCCTTAAAACATTGATTCATGTTGATAGCCAGTCTATTTAAATCCGAATTAATTAACTCTAATGTTATAGGTTGACGTGAATGCTCTGCAATCCTTTTTTCCAATTGTCTATTCATATTCCGAATTTGTAATACAATACTGATCAAATATAGGATAAGAAATAGAATGATAATCACCAATAATCCGATTACATATAACATTATCACGCCCTCCTTTTAATTATTAAATTTTTTTGTTATTTACTCATCCATTTCATTACATCACTAGAACTAATTTGCATTAACTTTTATTATCCAAACCTTATACAGACTACTTAATCTCTGCCTTTTTAAATATCTGGTATGTTAACTCACCAATAATTACAAGAAATACCACACTGCTAATGGTTGCTTTGATTAAAATACCAGCTTTACTTTGTATATTGACCATCATGAAATCCGGGGAATACGGCGTTAATTTTACTAGCGATGGTATAACCGGAATGTCCTTAAGTAACCGAACAAATAAATCAATTAATCCGTTAAATACAAATCCGAAGGCTAAGATAGCTACTGACTTTCTTATCTTGAAGGCTAACAGTACACACAAACTTAATCTTGCAGCGTGAACCAATACAGTTACCAAAGAGATACATATTATTTTTGAGATCATATTAAAGGTAACCTTCACTCCGGCAGAATCATATAAAATACGAATAAACATCGAGGGAACAAAAGGTTTCGTAAATTCTGCACCCGTACATACTGCAACTATTGTTACAAGCGCATATGGCAGCAGTAATAACGCCATCATGATAACATAAATTACTACCTTACTGATTACAACCATTCTTCTGCCGTTTCCATTCGCGATGGAGCTATGGATTGTTTTTGTATCAAAGTCACTGGAGACTATGATTCCTGCCATCAGAGAACCGAGTAACGATATTATACAAACCTCCGTTAAGCCAGAAGCATTTCCACTTATACTCTCACTGAGTTTTCCAACTGCGATAAAAT
Source organism: Bacillota bacterium (assembly GCA_023392615.1). Taxonomy (GTDB): domain Bacteria; phylum Bacillota; class Clostridia; order Lachnospirales; family Lachnospiraceae; genus Mobilitalea. The sequence goes on from JAEVYT010000036.1 coordinate 5,860, forward strand.
GTGAAATCACAATGAGGGACACTGCGCTAATCATACTTAACAGAAAGCAAATTCGAAATGCGGTTGATTTACTCAATTTATAAATTTCTGCTTGAATTAAATTAAGCATTCTTACCACCTCCGATCATAGATATAAAATAATTCTCCAAGGTATCTCCTTCAATTGAAAACCCTGTAATTATAATACCATTCTCAAAGAGAACTTTCGCCACCTGACTCTTTTGTTCTAAATAATCATAAAGCTTTATGCTTTGATCCGGCATAACTTTATAGTTAGTCGTATCTAGCTTTGACTCGAGAACATGAATCAGCTTTTCACATTCTTCACATTCGATTCTGATATGCTTTTTGCAATTTTCTTCCAATTCCTCCAGCGTTAATGTTTTTTTGATCCTTCCCTCGTCAATGATGATATAGTCCGTAGCTGTCTGATATAATTCAGGAAGGTTATGACTAGAAATCAAAATAGTCATATTCCGTTCTTCACACATCTTCTTGATTAAATTACGTACCTCTACCACCCCAAGTGGATCAAGCCCGTTTACTGGTTCGTCCAGTATTAATAATTCCGGCTCTCCAAGTAATGCAATCGCTATCCCCAGGCGCTGCTTCATACCTAGTGAGAAGTCCTTGACTTTCTTTTTACCTGTTCCACTTAGACCTACTAAGTCAAGTAATTCCTCATCAATTGATTCATTTGGGATTCCCTTTATTATTCTATGAAGCTTTAAATTCTCCTTCGCTGTCATATTCCCATTCATACTGGGGTACTCAATCAGTGTACCTATTCTCTTTAATTCGGTTTGCAATTCTTTTGGTTCTGAATGTCCAAACAGCTCAACATTTCCGCTTGTCGGAAAGCTCAATCCGCTGATTAATCTCATAAGTGTGGTCTTACCTGCACCATTTTGCCCAATTAACCCATATATTTTACCTGGGACTAACGATATCGTAACATCCTTAAGAGCATGAAAGTGACGGTAGCTTTTTGTTAAGTTATATGTTTTTAAAACACACTCTTTCATAATTCTTCTCCTTACCATCTCTAATAAATTCTATAAGCCAAATATACAGACTTTCTGTTTAGAAAAGGTTAAGAATAAACAATAAAAGGTAAAGAATAAGATAAATTAATCTATTTATTTGTAAAGACGATATCCAATTCCCCAAACAGTCTCTATATATTCTTCATCCGGGTTTGCCTTCTTTAGCTTATTACGCAAATTACTCATATGGGTTTTTACTGCATTATCATCCCCCAGATATTCGTCTCCCCATATTGTCTCGTAGATATTCACCTTTGAAAAAACCTTTCCCTTATTCGTCAGAAATAGCTCAAGAATAAAATACTCCTTTGCAGTAAGCACCAATTCTTCTGAATTAACCGTGACACTCTTATTACTTTGATCAATAATCATATCCTTATAACTCAAGACGGAATTTTCTTTTTTATGTACTCTCCTAAGATGAGAAGAAACTCTCGCTGATACCTCACCCAAATCAAATGGCTTTGTGATATAATCATCCGCTCCCCACCTCAATAGATCAATTTTGGTTGATACCATATCCTTAGCTGATATGATAATTACAGGCATCTCACTATAGGTACGAAGTTCCTTTAGTATCTCATCCCCACTTACATAGGGTAGCATGATATCCAATAGTAACAAATCAAACTCTTTGGATTTCAATAACTTCCCACCACCTAGACCATCAAATGCTGATTCAACCTCGTATCCATCTTTTTCCAAAAATTCTTTCAGTAACAGATTTACATCCTTATTATCCTCAATAATCAGAATTTTGTCCATAATCCTCCTCCAGATGAAGCATCCATAATTATGAATTAACATTTGTAAAACATGTTTATTATACTGCAAGAAAAAGAAGCTATCTATAAATTTTTGAAATTCTTTAACTTAGTCTCAGTCTGGAAAACTCTTCCTTTCTCCAATATCAGATAGATAATTATTTATTATTATTAATTCCAAATTCTTATTAGTAAATTAATACATCTTATCCTATAAAACCTTCATCGCTACTTTGATAAAAACGATTATAACTCCAAAAACTATCAAGGATATAACTATTTAACTATTTTCCATACTTGAAAGGATGACAAAAACGATGAACAATATTCATTATAATGTGAGCGGATTAACCAGTAATCTCGTAAAAACTCAGATAAAAAATTCTTTAGAAAAAATAGATGGTATCCAGATGGTTAATATCGATCTTCACCGCGGAACCGTTGAGGTTGGTTTTAATGAACCAGCGATGGAAGGTGAAATTAAGAACACAATCGAACATACCGGTTGTAAGGTTCAATAAAAGAGAAGGGGATGTTGCAAAATAAATAATTCTTTTAAGGAACAATGTTAATTGCCTCACACACAGTTTTTCAAGCAGTGCATTATATTAATATAACATTATTCCTATAAATTATTTATTTTACAACATCCCCGACTTAATATTTATTTGGTAGCTACTACACAGATAATGTTACCTTCATTACTATACTCTGCTCCTGTAACATCCCCATAGAAATCAATATTTTTAAATCCTGCTTTCTCAAAATCTAAGGTGAGTTCTTCCCTTGTAAAAGTATGTTCCCAAATATTATAACAATTGACCTCTTTCTCAGTTATGATAATACTCTGTCTGAGCATGGTGTTTGTATCATCATATCGATATAACGAGTTAAGGCACATATGCGGAACAGGCGACCAGAAGTCTCCAGCATTATAATCCCAACTATTTGATTCCGGCCTGTTATCATATTCTCTTGGTGTAAATACATCCACAATAAATTTTCCGCCTGACTTCAATCCACGATAAACCTTTTGAAGAATTGTCGTCCTATCCTGATCTGATAATACACCAAAATCACAATAAATCAAAGTAATAATATCAAACTCTTCCTCAAAAGACATGTCCAAATAATTCATGTTGCTATATACAATATCAGAATTTTTCTTAAATGCCGTTTGTACCGCATAATCTATTGATCGTTTTGAAAGATCTATTCCTATAACTTGATATCCCTTCTGATAAAACTTCTCCGTATAAATCCCTGGACCACATCCCATATCAAGTAGCTTTCTAAATTGATCCGGTGGTGATACTTTCGTAATCCAATCAACGGATGCATTTACAAAGTTAAGGTTTCTGGTTGCACCATCTTCATCCGGATTCAGGTGTGCCTCTAGCATACCTTTTGAAATATGCTCATCATCCCAGAATCTTGCAGTACTTTTTTCATAAAGCTTCGGTTTATTTAGATACTTAAATATTTCTTTATACATTGATACCCTCCATTATCAATACTCCCAATAATTTTTACCAATTCTTACCCCAATTAATAATGTCTTCTTGTCTCATAGATTCTCTATATTCCATTTTTCGCCATTATAGATGTTCACTTAAGGTTTGTCAATACTATAAATAACAAAAAGCCATGAAGGAAGTTTATTCTTTTCCGACATGGCTTTTCGCTGTGCAACCAGGTTGATGACTGCATTATATTAAGATTACTATATTATTATGATTATCACACTTTAATATCCGCTTTTAATCCCAGTGCATCCTTATTCTGATCAAGAATTGGCTGGATTACCTCACGAATGAATTCTTCTGTCTGTTCCTTAGCACGTCCTGTGTACTTCGCAGGATCCATCGTACTCTTTAACTCATCTAAAGTCATGTTAAAGGAAGGATCCGCAGCTATTAGTTCAAGAAGATTATTCTCAAGACCCTTTTCTTTTACATTTCTACCTGCTTCCATGGATAAGGTACGAATTTTTTCATGAAGCTCCTGTCTGTCTCCTCCGGCCTTTACCGCATCCATCATGATATTCTCAGTAGCCATGAATGGCAGTTCCTGCATAAGGCGTCTCTCAATTACTTTTGGATATACCACTAGACCATCCACGACATTCATATATAGGTCTAATATTCCGTCAATTGCCAAGAATGCTTCCGGTACACTGATACGCTTGTTCGCTGAATCATCTAGTGTTCTCTCAAACCACTGAGTAGAGGTTGTAAGAGCAGGATTTAAAGCATCCACCATAACATAGTTTGCAAGGGAGGCAATACGCTCACTTCTCATCGGATTTCTCTTATATGCCATCGCAGAGGACCCAATCTGGTTTTTCTCAAACGGCTCTTCAATTTCCTTTAAGTGCTGTAATAATCGAATATCATTTGAGAACTTATGTGCACTTGCAGCAATGCCCGCAAGAATATTTAATACTCTGTAATCAACTTTTCTGGAGTAGGTCTGTCCGGAAACCGGATAACAGCCGGAGAAGCCCATCTTATCTGCTATGATTTGATCTAGCTTCTTAATACGGTCATGATCACCGTCAAATAATTCAAGGAAGCTTGCCTGAGTACCGGTGGTACCTTTAGATCCTAGTAATTGCATGCTATCAATAATATAGCAAATATCATCATAATCAAGCTTTAATTCCATTAACCATAATGCAGCTCTTTTGCCAACAGTAGTCGGCTGAGCAGGCTGAAAATGGGTGAATGCGAGTGTCGGAAGTGAGCGATATTCCATCGCAAACTTCGAAAGCTCTGCCATAACATTAATTAGCTTTTTCTTCACAAGCTTTAACGCTTCCGACATTACAATAATATCAGTGTTATCACCAACGTAACAGGAGGTTGCACCAAGATGGATAATTCCCTTTGCCTTAGGACACTGCTCGCCATAAGCATAAACATGGGACATAACATCATGACGCACTAATGCTTCTCGTTCCTTAGCCACTTCATAATTAATATTATCCTGTGACGCTTTCAGCTCATCGATTTGTTCCTGTGTAATATTTAAACCAAGTTCCTTTTCCGCTTCTGCCAAAGCAACCCAAAGCTTTCTCCAGGTTTTAAATTTCATATCCGGTGAAAAGATATACTGCATTTCCTTACCGGCATAACGCTCGGATAAAGGAGACATGTATTTATCGTTACTCATCTTTCCTACCCCTTTCTTCTCTCTGTAATAATTTTTGAACTATATTCCATTGTTATTCATACTTAACTAAATATACTTAATTACATACTCGGTAGCACGAATGTTTCAAATGACAAACTTATGAGTGTTCAATATAACATTTATATATTATCATTTTCTACCAGCCCATAACTTCTCGTACCCTTTTCTCAAGCTTAGCTGCCATCTTTTTATGCGTAAGCCTACTTGGATGCCAATCCACACCAATGCCGTCTTCCTCCAGCTGAACATCAAATTCCATATAGTGAATATGCTGCTCTCCTTCCGATTTAAGCCTTAATACTTGTTCTTTGATTTCACCGCACAGTTCCTGCCCCATTGCACCTAAGGTACATACAAGCTCAGAGGTTGGGTTTATGGAACGAATGTATTTTAAAAATCGATAATATTCTTTACCGAATGATTTTACTCTATCCGATTTATTTTTTGTATAACTTGCATCATTGGTTCCAAGATTAATCACGATACAATCCGGTACAAATGCATCAAAATTCCAAGCTTGTGGCTCTTGCTTTCCAAGCACAAGGTCGGTTGCTTTATCGGCATAAGGATACATTACAGGCATTAGCCATTCATCGTTTGCTACATCTTCTTCCGTATAATTGGATATCACTCCGATTCCACTCCAGGACACCAGGTGATAATCCGCATTAAGAGAACGTGCTGTTATAGCAGCATACCCTTCCCAAGGATTTTCTGTTGAAGTATCAAACTCCTCCTGATTCCACACCCCTTCACTTCCATATCCACAGGTTATGGAATCTCCAATATATTCGATTCGACGTTCCCTTTTTGATGTGGGTATCGGTGGTAGTTCTCCATCAATAATAATTGACTTAATTCCAACCTTACCATAGGCTACTTCAGAGTATTTTACCAAGGTAAGTTTTCTTTCCTTGAACACAGTACCCGTATCCATCTTCTCTTCATAGAGAAGATACGTTCCTTCATGATCCACCGCAATTCGCTTCAAAGGCTCTTGCCCTTCATCAACAAATACCGCAATCCAGGCTTTACGGCTACCCTCTAGCATACATGAATTCGTCCAGAACTCTGCCTCTACCCGATTGCCTGTAAATAGAAATTCGATTGAGGAGCAGGAATAATTCATATATCGAACCCCATCGTAAAACAGCGTTCTTCCTGTTATATTCACATAGTTATCATCTGCAACAAATCTCATAAAACAACCATGCCCTTCCTCTAATCTTCTTATAAATGCTCTTATTATGCATGTAAATTAATTCGCATTCGGATCAAGATTTTTCTATTATAACATATATTTTAAAATTATACCTCATAATCTCCACGAATATCTTCCTTGGGTGGTTCGATCGGATAATTACCGGTAAAACAAGCATCGCAATATCCGGTATCTCCACCAATCATCTCACTCAATCTCACAACGTCCAAATAACCAAGAGAATCTGCACCAATCATATCTCTGATCTGATCGACGGTATTGTTATGAGCGATTAATTGATCACCGGTTGGTACGTCGGTACCAAAGTAACAAGGATGTAAGAATGGGGGTGAACTAATTCTTACATGTACTTCGGTTGCTCCAGCTTTTTTAAGCATTCTGACGATCTTCTCACTGGTAGTACCGCGAACAATAGAATCATCAATCATAACTACTCTCTTGCCTCTCACAACCTCAGCAAGAACATTAAGTTTGATTCGAACACTGGAAGTACGCATGGATTGCTTTGGTTTAATAAAAGTTCTTCCAACATAACTGTTTTTTACAAAAGCCATTCCAAACGGAATTCCAGATTCTAATGCATAGCCCATTGCAGCCGCATTGCCGGAATCCGGTACTCCAACGACAACATCCGCCTCAACCGGATAAGTCTGTGCAAGAATTCTTCCAGCCATAATTCTTGAATTATACACGCTTACTCCATCAAAGGTTGTGTCCGGTCTGGAAAAATAGATATATTCAAATATACATTTTGCAGCCTTCTGTCCACACTGAGAAGTATCGGAATGAATTCCGTTCTCATCAATCATCACTACTTCACCGGGTAATACATCACGTATAAATTCCGCATCAGCAGCATGTAGTGCAGCAGTTTCAGACGCTAAAATGTATGCATTCTTTCTCTTACCAATAACTAATGGGTGGAAACCAAATGGATCTCTGGCGCCCATCAGCTTTCTGGGGCTCATAATAACTAAAGAATAAGCACCACTAATTTTCTTCATCGCTCTAGCAACAGCTTCTTCCGCAGTTGCAGAGTTCAAACGCTCTCTTGCGATGTGGTATGCGATAACTTCCGAGTCAATCGTAGTCTGGAAGATCGCTCCCGTATATTCTAATTCTCTTCTCAGTTCCGGTGTATTCACCAAATTACCGTTATGAGCAAGTGCCAAGGTACCCTTTACATAGTTTAAGACCAAAGGCTGAGTATTTGCTATATTACTTTCTCCTGCTGTGGAATAACGAACATGTCCAACACCGATATTTCCACCTGTTATCTTATCCAGATGCTCCGGCGTAAATACTTCGCTAACCAGACCCATACCCTTCCATGCCTTAACCGTTCCTTTTGGGCCCTCTGTATCACTAACTGCAATACCGCAGCTTTCTTGCCCTCTATGTTGAAGTGCAAACAAACCATAATAAATTGTGGAGGCTACATCATTGCCATCCAGATCATATACTCCAAAAACGCCACATTCTTCATGTATTTCATCAGGATTATAACTGTTATATTCAAAATTCATGAGCACGAACCTTCCTCTCAATCAATAGTAATGACCAATCATCATTCCCTATTTTGCCATGTAGTTCTTAAGCAATAGTCTCATTCAATGTTTCCAAAGTTAGGATGAGGCTGCCCAAATCCTCGAACAGCCTCATAAGTATCTATCTGTGACAAGCTTCGCTGCTTATCCTATTCTTATCTATTATATTCCTAAACGCTTGAATACTTCAACATAAGCCTCTTCAACATCGCCCATATCTCTACGGAAACGATCTTTATCAAGCTTAGCATGTGTATTTACATCCCATAGTCTACAAGTATCCGGAGAGATTTCGTCCGCAAGGATAATCTGTCCATCAGAGGTTTTACCGAATTCAATCTTAAAGTCGATTAATTCGATGCCCTTTTCTTCTAAGTATTTGCAAAGGAAATCATTTACCTTAAATGTTAATTCAGTAATACGTTCAATCTCTTCTCTTGTCGCAATACCAATAGCAATAGCATAGTAATCATTGATCATCGGATCACCCAAAGCATCATCTTTATAAGAAAACTCTAAAGTAGGAGCCTTTAAACGAATCCCTTCTTCCATGCCTAATTTCTTTGCAAAGCTACCTGCAGATACGTTTCTTACAATAACTTCTAGAGGAACGATGGTTACCTTCTTAACTGCAGTCTCGCGGTCGCTTAACTCCTCTACAAAGTGAGTCGGTACGCCTTCCTTCTCTAAGAGACTCATGAGGTGATTGGACATTCTATTATTAACAACGCCTTTCCCTACAATGGTTCCCTTCTTTAATCCGTTAAATGCAGTGGCGTCATCTTTATAATCAACGATATAAACGTCTTCCACATCTGTTTTATAAACCTTTTTTGCTTTTCCTTCATAGAGCATGTCTAATTTTTCCATTGCAACTGCCACCTATCCTTTACTATATATTATTGATATAATACTTTAGAAGCCTTCCGTTACACTTACATATTATAATAAACCGTCAGCGCTTCGCAATAGGATTTTGATGTTTTAAAGTTGAATTGAGTAAATTTGTATATATGCACAAAATAGAGGTCGTTTTTTTACCCTTTTATATCACATTATTCGATATAAAAAATGCTCCAAACACCCATTAATTAAGCACGTTTATGTTATTTATAACCCTCATTAATAAATGATTTTTTGATGATTGTTTTTACATTTTATATGAGATAAAATTCATGATATAATTGCCCTAAATTGATATACCAGCAAAAACACAACTAAAATTATTAGTACAATTATGGCTTTTTATTCCCGTTCATCTCCCATCCCTCATAATTATTTAGCTAATCCACACATCACCTTTCTTTATATCCCATGCTTTACCGTTCCACTTCGCTCTTGCATTATCACTCCCGATTGCTCCTGTCCCTGATCTCCATTTACTAATCGAATAGGAAATCTCATCGTTATCTTTACTTAATTGCATATGAGATATCGTAATCAGTATACCATCCTTAAATATTGGTTTTTCTTATCAATGATTCCTTGTGCAGACAACTCATCCATTGTACCTTCTTTAATATCTAAGTTATATTTTAAATTCATTCGTTCAAGCACAATCTTCTTCGCGTTCGCCTCTAGTCCGGTCCATCCTGAGGTATCCACAGCAATCATTTTAATATTACCATTTAAACCGCTATCCTCTTGATAGATATCATCTATCATTGCTAAATATCCGTCCGTGATTTTATTATGTCCAACTAATTTCACCGAAAATGCACCGATTTGCGCTGGGTAAGATTCCATTATCACACCGTTATAGGTTATCTCTATGATATCCCCTGTTTTCAAGTCTTCTACTTTCATCTTTTTCCCTTGCATATTCGTAACTACAGCATCCGTAAGACCTACTGACATTTTATCAGAGGATTTAAACTCATTACTTTTTGGATCGGGAGCTACAAGTAATCTTTCCTTATTCTGAAGGATTTCTCCCTTAAAATGAACCTTATCTCCTACTTTATCATCCTTATTACTTCCGGTCTGTTTTTTCACGATTGGGTTTGATCCTTTATTTGATGTATCAGCCACACCACATCCTGATAGGATAACCATTATTAATATAATCGGTAATACTTTCATTATTTTTCTCATTTACACCCTTCCTCTCCCTAAATGTTCTGACAATAATTAGACGTTATATCCTTTATTCCGGTTCCATGCTCATAGTTAAAGAGTGACGATGTAATAAATCGTATTTTATCCATTATTAATCTAGTGTTGAGTATAAGTTAAAAACGCCCCGGCTCCACGCTAATATAATTCTGCACGAGATCCGGGTCGTTTCTATGATTTATTTATTATCTATATCACTGATTATTGATTATTCTATCTTAGCATTATCTGCTTTTATTATTCCTCACCAACGCAAAGTGAATTCCTTAATTCTACCAAAGCGGTTCTTGGATAGACTACTCCTGAGATTTCTTTATGATCTTTATCTCTTCCGTAAAGTGTTATTAATACATCATTATTCGGTATTTGAACTACCGGAATCGTATGCTCATGATTATCTGTCTGAAGTGTTAAATAGGAATATTCACCCGGTTTTAAATCTACTGAAGTTGTACCGATCAGTACAGGGTGAGGATATAATCCATACAACGCATATACTGCTAAAACAATCTGTGTATTTACTCCTGAATTATTTAACGCCTCCAAATGCCAATCATATAATTCTCCAAGGACATAATCTTTATTCACTGGTCCTGACGTAAGAAGCATGCTATTACCCCCATAATATTTTTGTCCGACATGCCAAGCGTTGTTTCTATCCTTCCCATACCAAACCCTCCGCATCATACCTTCTGCCAGACATATAAATAATTGTATGATAACCTCTTGGCATTACATCATATGTCGAATTATAAGATATTGTGACGAATATATCGTACATTTCAATCTATTTGTACAAAAAAACTGCTTCAACCCATGCTCATTTCCAAAACAGAATATTACCATTTTAAGAACACATGAATTGAAACAGTTTAATATTTATATGATTAATTAAAACTCAGCTTTCCATAAACCATGAATATTGCAGTACTCATAAACAGTACCTTCCTCATCAACAGTGAAGGAAGCTTCCGGCTCTTCACCGGGCTCTAAGTATTTAAACTGAACGGTATTACCTGACACACAGGCAATCCATTCAATATAATGCTCCTCTAACATAGGATGTGTTATGGAACCAATACGTACGAAGATGGATCCATCTTCTTTTGTTATATCAGGGACATGTTTTTCCTGAACAGCATCCGTTGTGTTTGCTTTTAACTCACCCATCGGCTCGCCACAACAAATCACAGGAACTCCTGCATCCTTCACAAAAGTAATGATATTGCCACAATGTTTACATCTAAAAAATGAAATTTCTTTTTTCATGATATCACCATACCTTTCTGTGCCTGCAAATCATAAAATGCAGACTTATAATTTTTATAAAGATACAAATCATTTTTAGTAATTATTCTTCTTAATCTCAAAATATGCCTTTGGATGTTCACAAACAGGACATACCTCAGGAGCTTTTTTACCTACATGTACATAGCCACAATTATTACAAATCCAAACAGTATCGCCATCTCTGGAGAATACCAGACCATTCTCAAGGTTGCCGATTAATTTACGGTATCTTTCCTCATGATCCTTTTCAATCTTCGCAACTGCTTCAAAAAGGTAGGCAATTTTACTGAACCCTTCTTCCTTTGCTTCTTTTGCAAATGTGGCATACATATCGGTCCACTCATAGTGTTCACCGGATGCAGCATCTTCTAGGTTCGTGGGTGTATCGCCAATTCCATCATGAAGGAGTTTGAACCAAATCTTAGCATGCTCTTTTTCATTATTAGCGGTCTCCTGAAAAAGATCTGCGATTTGCTGATAACCTTCTTTTTTTGCTTTTGATGCATAATAAGTATACTTGTTGCGAGCCATTGATTCACCAGCAAAAGCAGCCATAAGATTGGCTTCCGTTTTTGTGCCTTTTAATTCACTCATATTGTCATCCCTTTCTTTTAAAGTAGTGTCAATTAGTAACTAATATAAATTTTACCATTTTATACAAGCTCTTTCAATATATCTTTCCATACTTTTTGAAAAGTATTCATGGAGGGAAAGTAGATAAATCACAAATAAGCTATTACAAAATGTCTCAGGATAGGGATCGTAAATCCGAAAAGAGGCATCTGTAATAGCTTATTATTTGTATCTATAATTAATTCCTAGTTTTACTTACTACTTACATTACCAATAAGATTTCATTGTTGTCCTTAAGCGCACTTTCTGCCAAGTAGTTCTTCTCAAGTTTCTCCCCATTCAAGAAGAACTCCTTGTAACCACTCTCTGCACCATTCGGATTCTGAACTTTTATGTTCAGTTTTCTGCCACGGAACACCTTCTCGATGGAGAATTCTTTCCAATCACTTGGAACACTTGGTGCAACTGTTAAACCGTTCAGATCCGGTCTCATACCAAGAATACCTTCCACACAACCTACCATAACGGTGGATGCTGTTCCAGTTAACCAATGAACATGGGATCTACCCTGATAAGGGCTGTCGGTAGCTTCTGTGAACTGACCGTGTACATATGGCTCAAGAACTCGAACCTCTGCCTGATCATTTAATGTGGCAGGACAAGTTTCCGTAAAGTATTCAAAAGCACGATTTCCATGTCCCACTAATGCCTCCGCAAGAATTACCCATCCCTGTGGCTGGGAGAAGATACCGCCGTTTTCTTTGGTGGATGGATTAAAGAGAATTGCTAACGCACCTTCAAATGCATGATCCACATAGGATGGAGCCATAACTCTTGCACCATATGGTGTGTTTAATTCCCGGTGAACACTCTCAAGTGCCTTCTCTGCTTGTTCCTTGGTTGCAAGACCACTGATGATAGACCATGGTTGCGGTTCCAACCACATATTTGCTTCCGGGTCATGCTTAGAACCAATAACCTGACCATCCTCTTTAAATCCACGGATAAAACGGTCATCTTCCCAACAATTTTCATTGATGGTATCCTTTAATTCATTCTGAACCTTATCAAGATATGCAATATACTCGGTATCATTACGATCGAAAGCAATATCACGAATCACGGTCATCGCATAATATAACTGCAACGCAACAAAGGTAGACTCACCCTTCTTTCCAAGTCTTAAACAGTCATTCCAATCTGCATGAAGACCGGCTGGCATCTTATGTGTGCTAAGGCGTTCCATTGAGAAGTTTATTGCCCTTTTTAAATGATCGTAAACATCTCCTTGGTCTTTATTTGCATAAGGGATCACTTCATTTAAGAATTCCTTATCACCTGTTTCCGCCATATATTTATAAACTGTTGGGAATAACCATAACGCATCATCTGCACGATATGCAGGATGTCCGGTGGACTGTGCATAGGAAGCATCATCCGGTGTATCTTCATGTCCCGCATTGTGAGAGAATTTAACCAGTGGAAGTCCGCCGCCGTTATCCACCTGTGCGGATAACATAAATTCGATCTTCTCCTTAGCCATTGCAGGATCCAAGTGAATGATTCCCTGAATATCCTGAACGGTATCTCGATAACCATAACCATTTCTTAATCCTGCATAGATAAAGGATGCTGCTCTGGACCAGATAAAGGTGATAAAACATTGATATGCATTCCAGGTATTTAACATCGCATTAAAGTTCTCATCCGGTGTTTTTACCTGTAGTGCAGATAACTTACCATGCCAATAAGTTTTTAATTCACATAATTCCTTATCTACTGTTTGAATATCCTCATATGCCGCTATAATCTTTGCGGATTCCTTGTCATTCTTCTTACCTAGCAAGAACACAAACTCTTTGCTCTCACCAGGCTGTAAGGTCATCTTAGTCTGTAATGCACCACAACAGTTAGAGTTATAATTCAGTGTATTATCACACTCTCCGTTCTCAATAGCAACCGGATTTCCATAGCTTCTGTAATTACCGATAAAATGAGATTTATCACCGCTATAGGAATCCACCTGTGCACCTGCAAGTCCAAAGAAACGCTCGTTTCCATTCGAACCTTCTTCATTCTTACCACAATTCTCATTGATCACCTGTAGAATTTTATTCCCTTTAAAATAGGTTTTTGTTATGAATAATGTATATTGTAAGTTTACCTGATCATTTTCATAATTACCTTCGTTTGTAAATTCAACAAATCCAAATGCAGACAGATTACGCACCTTATCCCCGGTATTCTTAACTGTTACCTTCCATACCTCATGAGTTTTGTTCAGCGGTACATAGTAAAGAACCTCTGACTCTATCTCGGAATATTGTGCTCTAAGTGCTGTGTATGCAGTACCATGATGACATTCACTCTTATACTCATCAAGAGGTTTACCTACGGGCTGCCAAGATGCAGACCAATAATCCTTAGAATCATCATCACGTAGATATACATATCTACCGGGCTTATCCTCCTGATTAAATATGTATCTTATAATTCTGCCACTTGCACCACTCTTTACAAAGCTGTACCCTCCTGCATTATTCGATACAATTGCACCGTATTCGGGTGATCCAAGATAGTTAGCCCAAGGTGCCGGTGTATCAGGTCTGGTAATGATATACTCTTTGTTTTTCTCATCAAAATAACCGTAATTCATTGTATCAATTCTCCTTATTAATTATTTTTTCTTATAAATTTCCCCTCACATGTCTATTTATTTTATAATGTTTTTTATTAATGAACAATGGTATTCCTTATCCTCTTTTTGTAATATCCCATTATCTGCTACGTGTAATAATATCCTTGAGGTCCTCCACACTAAAATGATATTGTGTATTGCAAAAATGGCAGTTCACTTCGATTGGCTCATTATCATCAATCATTTCCTGGATGTCCTTACTGCCGATGGATACAATTGCTTTCTCCACTCTATCCTTACTACAATTGCATTCAAAAGCAGTTGAAACCTTGTCCATAATCTCTAGTCCGAACTCACCTAAGATATCTTCCAATATCATTTCCGGTGTCATATCTTTATCCAGTAGCTTTGTGATACTGTCTATATGGCTGATTTTTTCTTCCAGCTTTGATATGATACTTTCATCTGCAAAAGGAAGCAACTGAATAATAAAGCCCCCTGCTCTTCTAACGGTATTATCTTTATTCATGAGTACTCCAAGAGCTACCACAGATGGTACCTGTTCACTCGCCGCAAAGTAATACGTTAAGTCCTCTGCAATTTCTCCTGATACTAGATGTGTCTGACCAACATATGGCTCCTTAAGACCCATATCCTTAATAACACTCAACATACCTGCACCGATTGCACCCGATACGTCAAGCTTTCCTTTATCATTTGCATGAATTAATACTTCAGGATTATATACATAACCTTTTACGGTTCCCTTAGAATCTGCTGTAACTGTAATTCCTTCAATTGGGCCGTCTCCCTTAATCTGAAGTGTAATAATATCCTTGTCACCCTTCATCATGGTTCCCATAATAGCACCGCCTGTCAGCAATCTACCTAAAGCTGCGGTTGCAACCGGGCTGGTTCCATGAATATCCCTTGCATGCTCTACTAATTCTCTCGTTGTTGCTGCAAAAGCACGAATCTGATTATCTGCTGCGCTCGCACGTATGATATAATCTGTCATATAAATTACCATTCCTTTCACTTGTTCAGCTGATTTAATTTATTGATAATTTTCTTTTTATTTAGCCTATCTGCTTTAACTATCTTTGGATTCAGCTGATGCTGTTACTAAATCTCTTATCTGTGACTTTCTAGAATCTATCTTAACCTTAACTGTTGATGATATTTTGATTTTTCATTTTATCAATATGGAGACTAATCTGATACTATATATCTTTTACTTTTTCTTTTACTTATCATGTTTTAATTTTTATCTTAAATCTTTTATTGTTACTTTTTACTTATTATCTTTTATTTCTATCTTAAATCTTTTATTGTTACTTTCTACTTATTATCTTTAATTTATTATCTTATCTCTTTTACTCTTTATCTTACACTTTACATCCAACTATCTATTTATGTTTGTTTTTATTATCAATTTCAAGTATTATTTCTCTTGACTTCTCTTTTATTTCTCCATCATCATCCAAATACTTAAAGTACTCGTAAGTATTCTGCTCGTTGCTTTTTCTAAATATACAATTTATCCTGTTGACGTTTCTCGCGGGCTATGATATATACTCTTTCGCAATCTTTTTTCGGTTTCTTCTCTGTTAACGCATCATACACTGCCACCCACTCCATGCCGGCCTCCTCTATGAGTGCCTTCACACGATCAATGGAATATGCTTTTCGATAATGTGTCTCCTCATATTTATGATACAATGCACTGGAACTATTTTCTTCATTCTCACTATTCACCGGAATAAATAGAGTGAGATTTACCTCATTCATGTATTCCTCTTCATAGTACGTATTCTCCCAGATAAAGCTTCCTTCTTCACGGTTCTCTGCTATGGTGTTATCACCGAGTACTTCACAATAAGCATATTCTGTATCTAAATCAAAGATAAACACCCCATTTGGATCGAGATAATTATTAACCAACTTAAATACCTGAAGCAAATCCTCCTCAGATAGAATGTAATTCATACTGTCACAAACACTAACCACCGCTTTTACAGTTCCATAGAGTTCAAACTCCCTCATATCCTGACATAGATATAGGGTGTTTTCCGAATCACTATTTTTCTCCCTAGCGATACTAAGCATTTCATCCGAATTATCAATACCAATCATGTCAAAGCCCTTATTTGCCAAACGTCTTGTCATACTACCTGTTCCACATCCAAGCTCCAATAACAAGCCATCCTCAATTCCATATTGCTTTAATAATAATTGTACATAATCTGCCCATTCATCATAGGGAACATTGTCCATAAAAAGATCGTATACGGCTGCAAATCCTGTATATGGCTGCATGTACGCAGCTCCTTTCTCTATAAATTATTATGGGTTCTTACATACCCCCACAACTATATTAAGTAAAAGCACAATCTGGTTATATAAAAGCGGAGTTAGTGCTAATTGCTCCAGTCTTTTTATATTCCAATCGTGCTATTAATTACCGTTCATTATTTTACCATACTATAAAGCATGAATCAAATCAATATCAAATTCTATCCCGTAGTAAAGATAAGCCGGAACAAATACTTCTTTGTTCCGGCTTATCTTTACTTAATGATTAATTTGAACTTATTATACCATCTTATCATACATAGCTTTTAATGTAGGATAAAGTTGTTTGAATATGTCGTATTTCTTATTGTAAAGTTCAACCTCAGCTACGTCCTGATCAGTTGTTTCAACAACTTTGATTAGCTTTGCAGTTGCCTCTTCTACAGATGCATACTTGCCACAACCAACTGCTGCAAGAATAGCCGCACCAAATGCAGGACCTTCTGCAGAGTTAATCTTATCTACTTTAACATTTAATACATCAGCGATGATTTTACACCATAATGGGCTCTTAGCGCCACCACCATTGATACGGATTCTCTCAATTGTTACCCCGAGGGATTTTGTAATCTCAAAAGAATCACGAAGTGCAAATGCTACACCTTCAAGTACTGCCTGAGTCATATCTTCACGAGTTGTATCCATTGTCATACCAATAAAGGTACCTCTCGCATTGGGATTATTGTGAGGCGTTCTCTCACCCATCAAGTAAGGAAGGAAGAAAACATTGTTTTCACCCAGTTTAGAGATTCCCTTCTGCTCGCTAGGATAATCTTTTGTTCTAATAATCTCATCCATCCACCACTTATTTGAAGCTGCTGCACTTAACATAACGCCCATGAAGTGATATTTTCCATCTGCATGTGCAAATGCATGAAGTGCATTATTATCATCAACTGCAAATTCCTTCGAGGAGATAAATACAACACCTGATGTTCCAAGAGATACACTACACATACCTTCGCCTACACAACCGCCGCCTACTGCTGCAACTGCCTGGTCACCACCACCTGCGATAATCTTTACATTTGTTGTAAAGCCAAGAACATCCGCAGCTTCTTTAGTGATATTTCCAACAACCTCATAAGATTCATGGATTTTCGCCATTTGCTCTTCTTTTAATCCACAGATCTCAAGCATTTCTTTAGACCATGTTTTGTTCTTAACATCTAACAACAACATACCGGAAGCATCGGATACGTCTGTACAATGTACACCGGATAATTTATATGCAATATAATCTTTAGGAAGCATAACTTTCTTGATTTTTGCAAAATTCTCAGGCTCATGCTTTCTAACCCATAATAACTTAGGAGCAGTAAAGCCTGTTAACGCCATATTCGCTGTATAACTAGAGATCTTCTCTCTACCAATTTCATTATTTAAATAATCACATTCTGCCTGGGTACGACCATCGTTCCACAGAATTGCAGGACGAATTACATTATCATTCTCATCAAGGATAACCATACCATGCATCTGACCACTAAAGCTTACACCCTCGATCTGGGACTTATCACAATCTTTTGTTAACTCCTTTACGCCATCAATCAAAGCAGAATACCAATCCTCTGGATTTTGCTCAGACCAGCCTGGCTTTGGAAAATATAACGGATACTCTCTGGTAACAATACTCTTAATATCTCCCGCCTCATCCATTAATAAAAGCTTTACGGAAGACGTTCCTAAATCCACACCAACGTATAACATGTTCTAAAACTCCTTTCGGTTTCTATGAAAGGAGTTATTACGCTCCTTTCGGATATTAGAAAGAATATTCTTTCTTCTCTTATACTGCATGTTCCGATTAATATTATATCAATATTCTTTGTATTGAAAATCAGTTTCATGCTAAAATGACATTTATTTGGTCAATAAACTATATGGTAATACTATAACAAGTCGTGATATTTATGTCAAGTACGAATACATATTACTTCATTCCCCAAATTTAGGCTTTCCAAAAAAATCAATTTATGTTAACATATTATATTATCAATTCTAACGAATGAAAGGTGACTGTGATGGTAACAGGCAGTAAAGAGCTCATAAGAGACATCAATACCAAATTGGTATTAGAAACAATAATTAATAATACCGCAATATCAAGAGCTGCAATTGCTAAGTACCTCGGCTTAACAAAAGCAACGATATCCGCTATTGTACAAGAATTAATCAATAAGAGACTTGTAATTGAGATTGGTAGCGATGATACCAGTCTAGGACGCAAGCCTATTCTATTGAGTTTAAACAGAAAAGCAGGTTATGTAATCTGTGTAGATATCGGAGTTGATACTATATCTGCATTGCGAGCGGATTTAATTGGAGAAGATTGCAGTCTTAAGCAAATTAAAACACCGAAGAATCCTACTAATATTGTCAATGTTTTGATTGAATTAATAGAATCAATGAGACTTCCTAAAAATACTCCCTATGATTTAGTCGGAATCACACTTGGTATTCACGGTTTAGTGGCAAATAACCAGGTATCCTTCGCTCCTTATTATAATTTATCCGGTATTAATTTGGGAGAGAATTTGGAAAGGCATTTTAGCACCCCTGTATATTTGGAAAACGAAGCAAATTTATCTGTAATTGGCGAAAACACTTTCCAGTATGATTATACGAATATTGCAAATATCAGTGTACACTCCGGCATCGGACTTGGTATCATTATTGACCACCAGCTATATACCGGTTATAACGGACGAGCAGGCGAGTTCGGACATACCATTATCGAGATCGATGGAAGACAGTGCCCCTGTGGCAATCAAGGATGTCTCGAACAATATGTATCAGAACGAACATTAATCAATGAGTTTGCGAAGTTAAAGGGGCTAGAAGAAGCTACCTTCGAACATTTCCGCATCGCTTATGAAACAAACGATCCGGATGCACATAAGATTATGCAGGATTTTATCAAATACATGTCGGTTGGTGTAAACAATATATTGAATGCTTACAATCCTGATATTGTAGTAATCAACAGTTCCTTCACCATCTTCTTTCCGCACATTACGGAGAAGATTGAGGCTGCTCTTAAAAGCAAAATGAATAGTTACATCCGAATTGTACCCTCTGTACTTCAAGATACATCAATCCTACTTGGTGGAGTATGTGTAGGAATCAAAGGCTTCTTAGGAGTGGACGTTTTAAAATTAAATCATATTGACATTCGCAAATAAAATACAATCACCATGTAAAAGCATATTAAGATATGCATAATAAAAAGAAGATGAAGAAAACGGGCTCACCTGACAAGAAATAAAATGATTACCAAAAACATTTCATTCTTATCAGGACAGCCCGTCTTTTATTACGATATCACGAGTTCTCTATTTGTTACACGTCCTTATATCTCTCAAATGGAACACCCTAATCCTACTGTTCTTCCTTCTCTTGTTGCTTTTTTTCTTCTCGCTTTCTCTTAGTCATCAGTCCACCGATACGACCGGATTCCTTTGCCGTAAGAGATTTCCAGCCCGATGCCATCACCTTATCCAGATACCCCAACTCACTTGCTATTTCATACTTGGTTGCTTCCTCCGGCTTAATATTATTTAAGTCAATTTTCTTTTCTTTCTTACCCATATTGACGCACCCTTCTATTCCAAAATCAATCTTTTATTATTACGCAAGATCATATTTTAATATCTAGAGTGTACCCAACTTCTATTCTTCTATACGAATCTCTTTTCCCAAATAGAGCGAGTAAATAATCATCTCCTTAACCCTCTTATGCAACATTTGTTCTAATGCCCTTTTGTAGTATTTAAGCTGGACTTTATAGCGAGTAATCAGTTGTCGCTCTTCTGCTACGATATCCGATTTGTAGTCTAGTAAAACCAGTTCTCCATCCTCTTCAAAGTACACATCAATAATACCTTGAATTAATATTAACTCATCACTGTCCTGGTTTTTGATTACCTCAGAAGCTTTAATTCCAATTACAAACTGCTTCTCCTTATAGAGCTTGTTGGAAGAATCCGCCTTCCTCATTCGATTCGCAACCTCACTGTCAATAAATCTCTTGATATAAGCCACCTTAAGCATCTTCATATCAGATTGCTTAACATGATTTTCATCTACCATACGCTGAAGTTCATCTTTCACATCCGCACCTTTCATTACTCTGGTCAGGTCAAGAAGTTCAAGTACCTTATGATAAAGGGTTCCTCGGTCCGTTCCGCTTACTGTCACTTCCTTCTCACTGATAAAATTTGGTACAGTGGCAGGAACTATGATATATTCAAGTTCATTTTGATTCTTGTCAATCTTAGATATTATGTCAAGGCTTAATTTCGGTTCTAATTTAGGTTTTAATTCTAGTCTAGATTTTAATTCTGGTTCTGATTTTAATTCAACTTCAGAGGTTAATGCGATTCTCGCTTTCTGATATAAATTCACACTTTGATCTTCATCTTGAAACTGCCCAAGTTTTTTCAATTCAGATACTGTCATTTTCACTTTGATCTGTGAATCTTTCTGATACGGATACTCATATTGAAATCTTGACTCTAATTCTTCCTTTAAATCCTGATTATATATGGTTGCCGGATCAATATTCAACAATTCTTCTTCATCTTTTCTTGTAAATATGTGCTTTGTAATTTCTTCCTTGATTAAAGCATTCTTATGAACTAGTGTAATGGCCATGTCGTCCTTATTGCATACCAACACATTATTAATTACTTCCGGTTCCCATCCAATCCGATTTACCATAGCCGGCAGCACCCAATCCAGATAACTTTTTGCAGATAGTAATTCAAAGAACGAGAAATCTTTACACAGGATATCATCAATGGATTTTAAATATCCTGTTAAAAATAATTTTTCTTTTGGTCTAGTCAGTGCAACGTATAATACTCTAAGTTCTTCCCCCAGGTTCTCAATTTGTACTTTCTTCTGAATTACCTTCTTGATTAAGGTAGGTACCTTGGTTCTCATCTTAGTATCAATACACTCCGGCCCTACACCCATATCACTATGAAGGACGATACTACTGCGCAAATCTTGTGTATTAAATTGTTTACTCATACCTGCCACAAAAACAATGGGGAACTCTAACCCCTTGCTTTTATGAATACTCATAATGCGAACCGTATTATCCTGCTCTCCTGAAGTGGAGGCTTCCCCAAAATCAATCTCGTATTTATGTAGCTTTTCTATATACCGAATAAAATGAAAGAGCCCTGTATAACTGCCTTTTTCAAATCTCACTGCCTGTGAGATAAGCATATCGATATTCCCTTTTCTTCGGTCACCGCCAGGCATTGCACTAACATAGTAATAATACCCTGTCTGATCTAATACAATCTGTATTAATTCATGAATCGGTTTATGATTTACTATTGAACGAAAGGAGATTAACAATTCCATAAATGCATTTACTTTGTTTTTTAGGGCCTCCTGTTTTCCTTCTTGCATATAATTAACTAGAGCGGTGTACATGGATACATTTCGGGTAGAGGAACGAATCAACGCAAGTTCCGTCGTACTCAATCCAACAATCGGTGAATATAATACCCCGGTTAGTGGTATATCCTGACGCGGATTATCAATCACGCGAAGCATATTTAGTACAGTCATAATTTCTAAGGTTTGAAAATATCCAGTGCCGGTATCAGCATATGCAGATATGCCTTCCTGCATCAATGTATTAACAAATACTTCAGACCATCCGGTTATACTTCTTAGTAGGATAACAATATCCTTATTCGTAGCAGGCCTATGTCCTCCCGTTTTTCTGTCAAATATCAGCGTACCATTAACCGGATCCGTCAGCTCCTTAATTTTACGAGCAATCATCTTAGCTTCCAGCTCACGCTTGGTATATGCTTCCTCTTCTTGGTCTTCTGTTGAGTTCTCCGTATGTTTACCCTTACCCTCCGATAAATTGTTGATTTTTTTATTCTCAGATTCTATTGTATCCCCGACCACCCCGAATTCTGAATCGATTTCTTCTTCGGTTACCAATAACAAATCTACGCGGGATGCAATTCTTTTGTATACCTCATCCGTATGAAGTTCTGTATTATCACTATTAAAATCTTGCTTTGTTGGTTCTTCTTTTTGTCGTTGTTCTTTTGAATTACTATCTAATTCTTTATCAACGCCTCTTTTTATGGTTTCTTCAAATAACTCACCATATTTTAAAGAAGCTGACTCATCATAAACAATCCCACCGACCTGCTTATGCATAATCTGCTCAAAGATTTTATTCACATAATCAAGAACAATCTTTCTACTTCGAAAGTTCTTGTCTAAATCGATACGTTGATATAGATTCTTACTGCCATCTTCACAGCAATCCTCGCCGGAATAGGTGTTATACTTCTGCATGAATATCTCAGGCATTGCAAGACGGAACTTATAGATACTCTGCTTAACATCGCCAACCATAAAGCGATTTGGAAAGCCCATCTCCTCTCTGGAGATACTTTTAAGTATTGTTTCCTGAACCATATTACTATCCTGATACTCATCAATTAATATTTCTTCGAATTGCTCACTCAACTCCAACGCAGCCTGAGTCGGCACAACCTCTGATCCATCATTTTTCTCAACCAGTATTTTTAATGCAAAGTGTTCTAGATCATTAAAGTCAATAAGATTCTTCTCTTCTTTCTTCTTTGCAAATTCCTGCATGAACTCCAGAGTAAGATCAAAAAGAACCTGCATTACCTTTCCAACTTCCTGAATGTCTTTTACCATCTCCTCAGGAGATTGAAAGAAGAAACCGGCATTAATATCCTTAATTCCTTTTTTCATTTCTTCTCGAAGGGCTTTGATTCTGTCCTTCTTCTCCGGGAGTACCCCTTCTTCCTTTTTATTCGATAATCGGTCAAATGAGATAGATGAAAAGGAATTCATGTATTCCACGTAAGAAGATGCAGTTGCTATTGTATCAAGTATTGCACGATCGGAAAGTAACGCTGCTTCATATGCGGTTGGCCCTCCGGGCTCGTGACATATCTCAAGTGCTTTCTTATTCTTAGATATCAAGTCACCAAGTACATCCTTAATGTAGCTTAATAATTCTCTCATCCATGAGCACTGTCCCATCTCATCAACTGAGGAGATTTCAAATAATCTACGCTTATTCTCTATCCACTGTTTTGGCCAAGGATCACTCATAGAGAAATTAAATAGTTGAATAATTAAATCTTCAATCGGGGCATCTGATTTTGAATAAGAGTAACTTTCCACCAAAGCATGAAACTCTTCTTGCCCTTCTTCGTACCATCGTTCCAACAGATCACCAATCACATCGGATTTCATCAGCGTTATCTCTGATTCCTCTGCGATCTTGAAAGATGGGTCCAAATCAATTCGGTGAAAGTAATTTCGAATTACATTAAGGCAAAAGCTATGTATTGTCGTAATCTGTGCACTCTGTAATAGAGAAATCTGTTTCTGCAGATGTCGGTTGTCCGGTTGATTGATTAGTTTTTCTTCTATCGCTTTGCCGATACGCCCCCTCATCTCAGCTGCTGCCGCATTCGTAAAGGTAACCACCAACAAATGATCGATATCAATCGGGTTCTCTCCCTCAGATATCATCGTAATAATACGCTCAACTAATACAGCAGTCTTTCCTGAACCTGCTGCTGCCGAAACAAGTACATTCTTTTCCCTCGTATCAATAACTTTTTGTTGTGCCTCTGTCCACGCCATAATAACTCCTTTATCTGAAAATATAACAAACCCAACGCGACCTTATTCCACATAAATTGTCTAGCCTAATTATAAAATAATTTGGGTAAATTTTTTTTACTACAATGATTCGGTGTAAGTTCAATATACTTAATTCTATATTCTATTAAGCCTCGTTTCTCCCACGGAAGATCTCTGCCTTCATCTCGTCAACTGACTTTTTAGCTAAATTACGATAAGCGTGGCCGGGAACGCGGATATCAAACCCACAAGCGCTACGGTAACTGCAATAATCACAAGCGGTCTCATTCCCTGAGCGATAAGGATTTACTCTGGTATCTCCGCTTAAAATCAATTTACTGTCCTGCGCTAATTTGCGATTCACATAATCCACCAAAGCACTGAGATGTTTTTCCTTCTCCGCTACAGAACGTTTAGTAAGCTCTCCGTCTTTGTTCGTCTCTACAGGAATGATATCTGACTTTACAGATGGGGATAGTGTTCCGTCCGGTCCAGCCAATCGTTGATCCATTAAAGATAACACTGTCTTATCTTCATTGACTAATCCATTCATCCTAAGACTCTTTAAGATCTCTTCCTCCGTGTGCTCGGATTTAGCGACAATTGGATCATCTATGTGATAATAGAATATGCCGGAAGGAACAATCTCTTTATCAGGATGTCTTTTTTTCAGATAATCCATCGCTGCGCTCAGATATACTGATAACTGTTGCTGCAATCCATAATATACCTTACCAATATCAAATACAGTATTACCTGTCTTATAATCAATCACGCGAACATAAATTTTATCGTCTTCTTCATACAGATCCAGTCGATCAATACGTCCTTGTAACGATAAGGTTCCGTCAGGAACATGATGAAAGGCCATCTCATACCCGGAAGGCTCAAAGGAACCCTGTTTAATCTGATTACATAATGCCCACAGCGTACGAACCGTAATACGCTCCATTCGTTTAATTAGGTATTCGTTTCTCTTCGTGCTTTTTAAGATGGAGCTCTCATACTCTTCCACCGCCTGAGCCACACTCTCAAGTGCCCAGCTTTCCCTTACCTCATCCGGTATGTTATGCCAGGTATATTCTCCGCTATCTAGTCGCTTAGAGAATCGATCAATCGCATTATGAAAGATATTACCGATATCAGGAACCGCCAGCTTATATTCCTGCCTCTCCTCTAAGCTCAGCCCATATGATAGAAAATGAGCAAATGCACAACCTGCATAACGCTCCAGCCTGGTCACACTGCCATTTAACTCTGCACCATATAATAATTTTGCAGCTTCTTTAGAAATACCTCGTTCTGTATTAATATAAAAAGCACCCTTCAAAAGCTTATCTAGAATTCGGTTCTTCTCCCCATCACTACGATAATATAGATACAACTCTTTCCACAGATCGGATGTTTCCTTATGATGATATCCTCTTAATCCTTCTGCTAGATAAGTCAACCCTTCATCCCGAAGAATATAATCCAGTTTCTCACAATTTTCATCTTCCTCAATAATATTAACAGAAGGGATTAATTGTTTCACTTTTGGGATTATGAAAGAGGGATTAACTGCTTTCCCTTCCCCATTTAACTTATGATAAGTTATATAAAGTCTCTCTTTCGGTTTTGTCATATTCAGATAGATATAGAATTGCTCCTGAAAGGCCTGCTGCCTCTTGGTTGGTGCCAGTTCAATATCATGATTTATCAACATTTCTCTCTCGATATCGGATAAAATTCCACCGCTAGAGATTGCTTTGGGGATAATACCTTCATTTACACCCAGGAAGAATAAGGCTTTAATATCTTTTAACCTAGTTCTTTCCGTATCACCAACCACAACCTCATCAACGCCCGGAGGGATTAATCCCACCTTAATCTCCACCAGGCCTGTATCAAGAATCTCACCAAACTCCTTCAGCGTACAGTGCTCTTCCCCTAGAAGAAGCACCATCTGATCATAGAGTTCCATTATGATTGGATAAACCTGTTCATATTCCTTCGCAATCAGCGGTTGATTTATCTCTGTAAAATATGCGCGATATTCCTCTAGCTTTTCCTCTATTCGTAATCGTATCCCCAACTCATATAGAGCTTTTGTATACTCTTTCAAAGTTCTTTCTTTATCCTTTAGTACCTCATACAGTGGTGTGATTTCTTCCATGAATCGTTCACGGATCTCATTTATCTGCACGAGCTTTACGCCTTCCTTGGTGCGATATTTTCGTACAAATGGTTCACTCCATCTTTTATATCCTCTGATACCAGTAGCTATGATATAATTCTCCAGAATATCAATCTCTTCTTCGGTAAAATCAGTGAGTCCTGTTCTAAGAAAACGGAATACTCCCTCATAACTGAAATCTTCACTTATAATTACAAGAACAGAACGAAGCAGAGCCACAAACGGATTCCCAAGAATATCTTTTTTGTAATCAACAAAGCATGGTATCCCGGAGATAATAAAACCTCTCTTTGCAATTCTTGCATATTCCTCCATGTTACCGGATACTACTGCTATATCCTCGTAACGATATCCTTCCTCTCGAACCAACCTTTTGATTTCTCTGGCTACGAAAGCAACTTCCTCCTCAGCATCTTTTGCAGCATGAATTGAGATATCCGACTGCTCCTTCTCAAAGGTTTCATACGGATACCGGAATAAATTACGCTCCAAAGAGGCTAATCCCGGAGCATTGATAAACCGGTACGGTGTTTGTACCTGATAACAATCTTGAACGAGGATAGGCTTCTCTATCTTAGTTCCAACTTCTTCAGCAATTTTTGTAAGTTTTTGTATCGTTTTCGTACTTAACCCGAACAGAAGATGATCAGAGTTTTTATTATCTATTTTCTCTCTACGGTCAATAGTTACCGTTACCATAACCTTCTTAGCATGCTTTAACATTTTACCCAAAAGCTGATACTGGCAGGGGGTAAAGCCGGTAAAACCATCCAGACATATAACAGAATTTTTCAACCACTGGGAGCGGTCAATTACTTCATTTAACACTACAAGAATTTCTTCCGCCGTGATGTAGCGTTCCTTCATAAAATTATGAAACCCCTCATACACTGTCAACAAATCCGTAAGTTTAGCTTTTAAAACAGGCTTATTCTGTGATATTTCCTGCATTTTTTTGATATCCTCAGGTTGGATATTATATTGATAAAACTCTGACATCAGAGATTTTAATTCATTCACAAAACCCGGCTTTTTTACATTTGAGCCAAATAGGATTAAGTCCTTGCGTTTTTCCGACACCACCTTACGAAGTACCATACTCTTACCGGTATCCTCTAGAATTGGTAAATCACCACCACCTACTTCGTCAAAAATACGATATGCAAATCGCAGAAAACTAAGAATATCAACATTTGTCACACCATGATCCGGGTGCATCGTAACGATATCCTTCTGTGTCTGTAGTGTAAATTGTTCGGGAACGATAACCAGATAATCTGTATCCGGATTCAGCTTTGACTGACTGATTATCTCTTGGTAGAGCTGATAGGATTTACCCGAACCGGCACTTCCTAAGTAAAATTGTAAGGACATAATTATAACCGCACCTTTCCTTCATATTAGTTTGTGAACCTGCAATTACACAGATCCAAACTTTCAAGTGTGAATTATGCACTTAATAATTCACATTAACCTTTTCATTCCTATCCTTTGTTTTAGTTTGTGCCGAGGATTTCGCAGGCACAAACTTCTAGGTGTGAATTATGCACTTAATAATTCACACTATCTTATCATCAATTCATTTTCTCTGCATAATTTATTATTTCTCATAATAAGATATAGTAAGAATCAAGACATGAAGCGAATCATGCTCCGGAGGATAGATATGGCAAAAACAAAAATAGTAGTTATCCAATTAAAAGAAATCATATATACTGTGATTTTTGCGGCATTAGGAATTCTACTAATACTACTTCTCATATTTATGTTCAGAGGTGGTAAGGATGATGGGGTAGCGAAGAACGGTACTGAGTTATATAAATCAGGAAAATACACTTCTACCATATCCTTGAATGATACGGATTTTAATTTAGAGGTAGTGGTCGATAATAATCATATCAATCACGTTGATATTCAGAACATCAATGATTCCATTGCCGCAATGTTTCCGCTTGTCAAACCATCCTTAGAGGATATCTCATTACAGTTAAGCAATGATGTTCCTCTTGATAAGATTGAGATTGACCAAGAAAAACAATATACTGAACAGATGCTGATCGATGCAATTAAGGCCGCCTTGGAACCGGCTAAATTGAACAGTAAAAAATAAATAAATTACATAGTATCAACATAAGCCTTGTCACACATAAGTACTCAAAAAAGCCTAAAAAAATTTATGTTATGTCGGGATGCAGTTATGTACTAACTGCATCCATTTTTTAATTAATCACTAGAATGTCAATAACATCTCACTTAGTTTTCTAATTATTATGAACAAGAAAAGATGTTTCCTAATACAAATTATTTATAAATTATAGTTTGTTTTTAACATTCTTATTATCTATTCAAATTGTATCGTAGCTAATCATTTCTGCCAAATTGAACTAATTTAAATATCTCTTATATGGAGAAACTTCATCTAAAAAGATGATTCCGATAATTCCAGGGCCAGTGTGAGCTCCAATGGCGCATCCAACATAGTTCTCCATAAAATGTTTACATCCATATACCGAAAGCAACTGCTCCTTAACTAATTCCAACGTAGATGAATCATCACCGTGCACTATACCAATGTACTGATTTTCTAGTTCAGCTCCTCTTTCTCCTACCATTTCAATTAACCTTTTTAGCGATTTTTGTCTTCCTCGCACCTTTTCAACCGCTTCTAGTGATCCACCGTCGTTCACATGAAGAATTGGCTTAATATCAAGTAAACCACCGGCTATTGCAGATGTTCTGCTGAGTCGTCCACCTTTAAAGAGATATTCCAATGTATTCACCGTAAAAACATGTTCCATATGATTACAATGCCATTCGATTGCATCAATAATTTCCTTCTTGGAAGCTCCATTTTTTTGCATCACTAAAGCATAGTAGGTAACCAAACCAAAGCCTAGGGAAGCACATTTAGAATCTATAATCGTCAAATCAAAATCAGGGTATCTCTCTAATAGTTCTGTTTTTGCAAGGTTTGCAGCATTATATGTACCTGCTATTCCTGTAGAAAAGCAGATATAGATAACCTCGTCCCCATTTTGTGCATAGGATTTAAAATGTTCATAAAACATATGGGAATTAATATGATAAGTCTTAACATCCTTGCCGGATTCTAGAATTTGATAAAAATCTTCTGGTAATATTGACTCTCCGTCAAAATAATCGATTTCATCAATCACAACCGGTGTTGGTATCACATGCAGGGCAAATTCTTGCTTTACCCAATTGGGTGTATCGGAGGCTGAGTCAGTAATAATTTTAAGTGCCATTGTTAGTTCTCCCTTCGTAACCAAGCATGTAAATACCACATGCAGAATATCGTTAATAAGTATTTATAGTAATTCTAATTCCTTCATCCACAAGGTAGCGGAAGCATCACTCGGCATCCTCAGATCGCCTCTGGGGGATACAGATACACTACCCACCTTTGGTCCATCCGGCAGACAAGATCTCTTGAATTGCTGAGTAAAAAATCTGCGATAGAATACCTTGAGCCATTTTAATATCTCTTCTTGATCGTATTTACCCTCAAATGCAATCTTTGCTAAATGATATATTTTAGCCGGAGTAAATCCGAAGCGCAATATATAGTATAGATAAAAATCGTGCAATTCATAAGGTCCGACGATATCTTCCGTTTTTTGTGATATCTCACCATCGCTTGGGGGCAACAATTCCGGGCTTACTGGGGTATCCAGTATATCCTCGAGAACACCTCTAAGTTTTCCATCCTCTACCGTATCAGCAAAGTAAGAAACCAGATAGCGCACTAGTGTCTTTGGCACAGAAGAATTCACCCCGTACATAGACATATGGTCTCCATTATAGGTTGCCCATCCAAGAGCCAATTCAGACATATCACCGGTTCCTACAACAAATCCATTATATTTGCTGGCGATATCCATTAATACCTGCGTACGTTCTCTAGCCTGGCTATTCTCATACGTTAAATCATGAACATTCTTGTCATGACCAATATCTTTAAAATGCTGCTCCACTGCTGCACGAATCGGTATCTCAAGTAGCGTTACTCCCAATCGATTGGATAGCTCAACTGCATTGTTATACGTTCTGTCCGTGGTACCAAAGCAAGGCATTGTTACTGCAATAATTCCTTTTTTATCAAGTCCTAGAAGCTCGAAAGCTCTGTAAGCAACTAATAGGGCTAATGTTGAATCAAGTCCACCGGAGATACCAAGTACCACACATTTTCCACCGATATGAGCGAGTCTTGTCTTAAGTCCCATCGCCTGAATATCAATGATATCCTTACAACGTTTGTCACGCTCTGCTTTATTTGACGGTACGAATGGAGCCGGATCAATAAATCTTGTTAAATCAATCTCAGGAAGATTTTCCTGTTTTATGCTTAATTCAAAATGTACCACCTGATAAGGTAAGTTATGCTGATTAAAATAAGTTAGCATTCTTCTTCGTTCACTCTTAAGCTTGCCTAAGTCAATCTCACTTGATATAATTCCGCTCTCAAATGCCTTTGATTCCGCTAAAACAGCTCCGTATTCAGCGATTAGGTTATGTCCGGCAAACACAACATCCGTCGTGGATTCACCCTCGCCGGCATCACAATAAAGATATGCACATAGCAGTTTGCCTGACTGGCTTTTTACAAGATCTCTACGGTACACATCCTTACCTGTCAGCTCGTCACTTGCTGACAAATTTGCTATCACCGTAGCTCCGGCTATACAATGTTCTGTACTTGGTGATCTAGGCACCCACAAATCCTCGCAAATCTCTACACCAAGGACAAAACCATGCAAATTAGCGCACTCGAACAGAATTCGTGAACCAAAGTATATATCCTCACCTTCAAAATCTATTATAATCGGATCAATCATACCGGATGTAAAATGTCGAGCTTCATAAAACTCAGTATAATTCGGTATATTCATCTTCGGAACAAGACCGAGTACTTTACCTCCCTGAATGACTGCTGCAGTATTATATAGCTTGCCTCTAACGGCATATGGAAATCCTACAACGGCAACAATATCTTTGCCCATTGTATAACTGGCAATTCTTTTAATATTTTTAAGTGCTCCATGCAATAATGTATCCTGTAAAAATAAATCACCGCATGTGTAACCGGTGATACAAAGCTCAGGAAATACAACTAATTTATTACCCTGACTCTCTGCTTCCCCAATTAGCTCTATGATTTTATCCGCATTATAGTCACAATCAGCAACTTTTATCACCGGAGTCGCTGCTGCAACTCGTAAAAATCCATGTTTCATCAGAAGCCTCCTCATTAGCAATTATAATCCTAGTATTGACACAATCTTTTATCCTATTTTAATTTATTATAGATATCTCCATAAAAAAACACAAGGAAAATGTTGATACACCTAATGCAAACACAAAAAAAGCGGCAAAAGCCGCTTTTATCATTCGTGTTAACCCAAAATGCCGTTTCTTGTATTTTGACTCCTAGCTAAGCTAGGTGGGTAACCGCACATAAGCTTCTGCCTTCCACTGCAAACGGTGGCTTGACATCTACACATGAATGTAGGAATCCCGTATTAAATCATGTAGGTTCAAAATAGCAAGAGTGTCGAACACTTCAGGAAATCTAATATTATTGTAACCAATTTTCTGATTTTTTTCAAGGTTTTTATCTCTTTTTTACTTGGTAATTTCAAACTTGGTTACCATGGAAATCATTTTCCATTTTTTTGTAGTAGAGCAAAATCCTCTTCTTTAATCTCAAATTTGTATCCGACACCCCATATTGTTTTAATATTCCAACTTGGATGCTCCACCGCGTCTAGCTTAGAACGTAGACGTTTTATATGAGAATCCACAGTACGACTATCACCAAAGTAATCAAATCCCCACAAGCTATCAAGCAAATTATCTCTGGTGAATACTTTATTGGGATTCGTAGCCAATGTCCACATTGTATCTATTTCCTTCTTGGTAAGCGATATCTTTTTCTCACCGACATGAAGCATATATTCATCCAAATTAATCTCTAAATCACTTATTTTATATATTTTTTCAACAACCGGTTCGACCGAAATATTAATGACTCTTCTTTTAATTGCCCTAATCCTAGCCATAACCTCTCTAGGGCTAAACGGTTTTAAGATATAATCATCTGCGCCAATATCTAATCCCAGAATTCGATCAAATTCATCACTTCTTGATGTTATAAAGATAATTGGTACATTCGATACACTTCGTATTCTTCTGCATATTTCATATCCGTCTTCCGAAGGTAGCATAACTTCCATCAATACTACTTCCGGATTATATTCAGTAAACAGCCTAAAAGCCTCTTCCCCATCGTCAGTAATCAAAGGTTCATAGCCTTCCATTCTGGAATATGTAGATAACATGTCAGTTATATCACGATTATCATCAGCAATTAATATATGCTGCATAATGAAAATCTCCCTTCATCATTCTACTGCTTTCTATCCCACGCACTTTATTATACATTAAACTTCAACACGAGTACAATAGTAAAGAAGTCTAAATGTAGTAAATAAAGTAGGCATATTACTTATATATAGTATATTGATATCCAATTATTGTCAACTTTATTGTAAACACATTCGTTTCAATAGGAGTAAATACAAAACTAGAACCACTCAAGCAATCAAGTTTTATGGTTCTATATTTGTAATAGCTTCCTATTTATTTAACTTTATAGTAATTTCCATAATAATTACTTATGCTGCTAACATATCTTACTCCATCGTAAGTAAACTCGAAGGATATGGTTGTATATGGATCATACCAGGTCGAAGCCCCCTTTACCTTAAATGAAATATAAACGGAACTATGTGCAGGAATCTCAACCCAATTTAGACTCTTACCCGATTTATTATCCACTAGTTGCAGTGACCTATTGTAACTCGAGAAATCATCATCAACCATTTTTGAATTTGTATTATATATTCTAATTGGACGATTTCCTGTATTCTGAACATAAATCATAAAACTCTTGCAATTAGATGAGGTTCCTGACGGACTATTTACAATTGCAGAAGGCGCTGACGGCGGTAGTGTTGTACCTTTCGCAATACTTGAATATTTGCTATATAATTTACCTGAATTTTGATAAGCTCTGATTTTATAATAATACGATTTTTTTACTCCAAGTCCTTTATGTGTGTATGAAGTAGCGGTAACTGTTGCTAAAAGTTTATATTTTCCAGACTTAGAACTTGAGTACCACACTTGGTACTTATTTGCACTCGAAACCGAATCCCAATAAATAGATACTTTTTTGCTTCCACCTATCGCTTGTACTTTACTTGGAACTATCGTTGCAAATGTCGTCCATTTTGCATACACTGTTAGATTTGCTCTCATTGTAATTGGGAATGTTACTTTGGTTCCACCGCTAGCGGAAGTATACCATCCAGCGAATACATACCCTTTTTTTGTCGGATTTTTTGGTGTATTAACCCTATTCCCAGAATATGTCGTGCTACTTTTTACCGATGTTCCTCCATTTGTATTATAAACAATTGTGTAGTTAGGGAGTGCCTTCCATTTCGCAGTAAGGGTTAAATTGCCCTTTAACGGAGTTTTAAAATCATATAATGTTGTACCATTATACCAACCATCAAAAGAGTATCCTGCTTTCGTTGGCGAAACTGGGACAGAAACTAGTTTGGTCAATTCTACGGTCTGGCTTTTTACTGAGCTTCCTCCATTGGAGTCAAAGGTTACTTTACGCATACTTGAATAGTTAATTCTTGTCAGGTGATTAAATGTGTTCTTTCCCACTGTAACTGATGAACTTGGTAATATTATAGAACTCAGATTTTCACTCTCATAAAATGCATAATCTCCTATAACTTTCACATTCTTAGACATAGTAACCTTACTTAAATTAAAGCATCCATTAAAAGCACCTTTTCCAATTGACGTAACCGTGTCAGGGATAATGACCTCTTTCAAAAATGTCTTATTTTCAAAGGCATATTGGCTTATTGATGTCACATTGACACCATTAATGGAAATCGGTATTGACAAAGTCGAATCCGAACCACTATACCCCAAAATTGTTCCTGTATGAAGATCAAATACAAAAGAAGTGGCTGTATCTATGTACGGAGTGACTGTGATTGACGCAATGCTGGTTGCTTGGTTTGCTGTTTTACGTCCGATTGATTTACTATTCGTTGAAGTGACTACACAGTAGTAATAACTTGTACCAACACCACCTAAAACAGGAGTATAACTGTTACCTTTTGCACCAGTTATCGCAATACCTCCTGTTGTTGAATTAGTATTATTAAAGTACCACTGATATGAAAGAGTTCCTATTCCTCTAACGGATGCAGATACTTTTAATGCTTGAACTGCTTTTCCTTGTCTATAGGTTGCACTTACAGGATTTACGTTAATATATGGTGTATATGTTTGATCTTCATAGTATATCGCAGT
Organism: Bacillota bacterium; assembly: GCA_023392615.1. Taxonomy (GTDB): domain Bacteria; phylum Bacillota; class Clostridia; order Lachnospirales; family Lachnospiraceae; genus Mobilitalea. The sequence continues at coordinate 40,882 of JAEVYT010000036.1, forward strand.
TTTCTTATCAAATGCATCATTTCCAAGACTAACCGAGGAATTAGGAAGGAGAACACTACTAATATTATTTCCGTAAAAGGCATAATCACCTATCGTTTTTATACTTTTTGACATTTTCAATGAACTTATATTACTATAATAAAATGCCTTGCTCGCTATCGAAGTAATACTATCGGGTATCGTAACACTTTTTAATCTATAAATTTCATCAAATGCATTCGGTCCAATTGCGGTTACGATTACTCCATTTATTGTTGAAGGTATGTCTACATTAACATCATCACCGGTATATCCCGTAATAGTCCCGGTAACAAGATCAATCAATAAAGAAGTTGAAGAATCCAGATAGGGATTTGTAGTGATTGTTGCTACCTGTGAGGTTCTGTTTGCTGTTTTCGATGCTATCGATTTTCCATTGGTTGTAGTTACAACGCAATAGTAATACTTTGTACCAACTTTACCTAATGCAGGCGTATAACTCGGCATATTAGCGCCAATGATAGCATTGCCTCCATTCGTTGAGTTTGTGGTATTGGAATACCATTGATATGACAGCACTCCAATTCCTGCAACGGTAGCATCTACATATAATGGCAACACTGTTTTCCCTTGGGTATAAGAAGCATCAAGCGGATTTGTATTAATTATTGGCTTATATGTTTGGTCTCCATAGTAAACAGTAGTTGTATCGCTGAAAGAGTCTGAACTAACAATAACTGATGTACTTGGCAAGAGCACATTGTCTATCTCATTACCGTAAAATGCCATACTACCAATACTTTTAATATTCTTTGACATAGTCAAGGTTTCAATAAAGCAATAATAAAATGCCTTACTCGCTATTGATGTAACACTGTCAGGTATCGTGACATTTCTCAAGGAATAAACTCCATCAAATGCATTCGGTCCAATCGCGGTTACAGCCACTCCATTCATCGCTGAAGGTATAGTCAATTCATTATCATTGCCTATATATCCTGTAATTGTACCCGTACTGTCATCAAAAACCAACTTGGTAGATGGATCTATCACCGTAGCCGCATCTGCTTTAGACGTGTTTTGAAGTAAAAGGGCAAAAGAAACTGCAAGAATTGCAAATAGTTTAATCCATATTCTTTTCATAATTATACTCCTCATTTGTATTTATAATGGTATTATATTTACATTTACACCCTACTTATAAAAATAGTACCATATTATTCTATAAAATGGAACAAAATTGATACAAGCTTTATTAATATATATAATCAGAAATGTATTGATTTTTCTTCCCTTACAAACTACTTTTATGTTAACATATTGAATAGAATTTGTTCAAGTATATGCATAAATTCATAGCATACAGAAAGAGAGGAATTATCATGGCATTTAAATTTCTGCATAATAATTTTAATGTAAAAGATTTAGAGAAATCACTTCAATTTTATGATGAAGCATTGGGATTAAAAGAGGTAAAACGTATCGTACCTGATTCCGGTGAATTTATTATTGTTTTCCTAAGTGACGGATCCACCACACACCAGTTGGAATTAACCTGGCTAAGGGATTTTGACAGAGCATATAATCTAGGAGATAATGAATTTCATTTGGCTCTGGAAGCAGAGAATTATGAAGAAGCTCACAAGAAACACCAAGAAATGGGATGTATCTGTTATGAAAACCAGTCAATGGGCATCTATTTTATCAATGATCCGGATGGCTATTGGGTTGAAATTATTCCGGCGAAATAAAATTCTTTAGCGATGCGACTAAGATATATTCTTTTCACTATTGCTGAATATAACTAAAACGGAACAATGTTACTATCCGAAATGCTGGTTGTGCGATACCACACGCAACTCAATACAGATTATTTAACTTTGTTCCGTTTCTTTTTTGATCATAAAGTAAAAATTTCTAAATCTTCAATACCTTAGGCGATTATTATCCTTCTTTTATCTACCTCTAATCAACATATAAAAACCCCTACTTAAAACAAAATTTAGATAATGTCATATTTTCATCTGCTTCTTATTTCCATTAAATACTTTCTCGATAATAAGTATTTCTTCTATTCCGATACATTCCAAATCTTCAAAATCTAATCGGATCACATAGGGCATATAATCAATAATTCGAAGAAAGCTGTCGCAATTAAAGTTTGAATTATAATAATTGAGAATGGAACTGAGTGCTGTACCATGGGTTCCTACTATAATAGACTCTCCTTGGTGCGTATGTAAGAGATCTTTCATTACTTCTATATTCCTTCGTTGAACCATTCCGATGGATTCTCCTTCTTCTTCATGAAACTCTAGGTCTTCCCACCTTTTACGAAACATATTCATATTATTAGAATTTTGACCAGCCTTACGTTCTCGAAGTCTATCATCGGTTACTATAGTAAGACCTTTACTTTCTACACATTCCCGGATCGTCTCCATGCTTCTATGATATGGACTTGATATTGCATAATCCAAGGCTATGTCTTTCAAAGCCTCGGTAACCCTCTTACTATCATAAAGTCCTTCTTCCGTCAAAGGTCTGCTTCTGTCATCCTCCCAGCTATGATCCGGTTGAGCATGCCTAACAAAATAGATATGTGTCAATGTTTTTACCTCCTGTAGAATATATACCAATATTTAACCCTATTATAATTGACCTTAAGAATAATAAATTGGTAACAAAATATTATCGATAATATCTTCAATACTCTCCTCACTTAAAGTACCTTTTAAAATAATTTCATTAACAATCAATAAAGATGGTAAATTTAGTGCTCTATCCGGAATTTTAACTAATGATTTTGAAATTTCCATGCGTTGATAAGCTCTATCGATAATCATTTCAACTGCTTTACGAATATCATTCTCCTTGTTAATGTTGAAATACAAATTGTATGAAGACATTGTTGAGAACATATCCGCAATTAGTTCTCTTAAGTCCTTAGGCTTAACAATAAGAAAAATAGGATCTAGACTATGAAAAACTGCTTTTAAATCTGCCCTGAGACTTCCATGGTCTTCCGTATTAAAAATAATATTAGGAGCTTGGCGACTGATTGCAGCAAATACTAGTAGACACTTCTGAGCCCATCGGCGATATATCGTATTTTTGTTCGTTTTCGCAACTCCCGCCACCTCATCCATCGTGATATTATCATATCCTACTTGTTGAAGAAGTTTCCATGTCTCATCAAGGATAGCATTTTCCAACGCTTCACCACGGCGCCTAGCTAGTTTACCGTCCACAATATTACCTCCTATTTTTGGTCTATATAATTCCACCATATTATTGTACCATAGACGCCAAGTAATACAACTGCTGATATCGATAATGTACTCAGTTTATTGATTAACTGTGGATTTACCAAATAAATTCCGGGAACAGACCATGGAACGAACCGACCAATGGGTTGCGAGCCAAACATTACTGCTATAATAAGTGCAACAAATGAAATACTAATAGGAGCCAATATTCCTCTAGTAATACTAGATATAAAAGGGTATAAAAAGCTAAGTCCTACGTTGAACATTGTTGAGACAACCAATAACCTTACCATTTCCACCGTAATAGTCAAATTAAAACCTGTCATGCGAAAGCAAAATCCCAAAAGAAAAGTGACTAATATAGCAACAGCAGTGATAACGATATAAGACAATTCTAGTGCCAAGAACTTTGCACAAATTATACTAGTTCGTTTAATTGGTAAAGCGAGCATATCTTTGAACGTCTGATCTTGGTACTCCCGTCCAAAAGTCCAACTACTTAAAATTCCAAACCCCATTAATCCAATGATTGATGTATACATGAAAAAGGTTCCATTCAAAAATGTTATCCAGGTTTTATCCTGCAAATGAATAAAAACCAAAAAACAATAGAAAGCCAATATATAAAACGGTATTCGACCTCGTAAGATTTTATATAATTCAAGTTTAATTACAGAAACCATCGTCAACCCTCCTTAATAACCCTAAGAAAGAATTCCTCCAGGCTTTCCTTTTTAGAATGATATATCATAGGATATATGTTTTGTTGTTCTAGTTGGCGTAACAAATCGGAATAGCTATTTATTGCTATACCCGACACTAGCACTTCCCCCTCGCCAATTGATTTTACTCGAAGTGCTTTTTCTTTTAAGTAATTCCTCAATTTATTAGTTGGTGAATTTATCTTAATATATAGACTTGAATATCTTGCATGTTCAAAGTCATTCTGGTTAAGTTCTTGCAGTAATCGTCCATTGGCTAGTATGCCTATTTTATTCACAAGCTTCTCCATTTCATCTAGTAGATGGCTGGATATAAAAATTGTTGTACCCTCTTTTGCCTTTTTTAATAATGTCTGACGAACCGCTACAAGCCCCTCCGGATCTAGACCATTTGTTGGTTCATCCAATAAGAGAATTTTAGGTTTGTGAATTAACGCCTTCGCCAATCCTACTTTTTGATTATTTCCTAAAGAAAGATCTTTTACCTTAACACTACAATAGCGTGTTAATAAAAGTTGCTCCATAATTTCTTCAATTCGATTTTTTATATCGCTACACGGAATCAATCTTTGTTTTGCATAAATGACAAGGTTTTCTTCCACTGTGAAGTCGGGATAAGCATGTGGTGTTTCTATTAAGTATCCTACTTGATTCCAAAACTTCGAAGGTAATTTAGAAATACATACTCCTGAGTAATAAATTTCACCCGATGTCGGTCGAATCATATTTAATAGCATACGCATTGTCGTTGTTTTTCCAGCTCCATTCAAACCTAGAAATCCATATATTTCACCCTCGTTAGCAGTTATACCAATATCATGTACACATATATTGGAACCATATTGTTTTGTTAATCCCTTTGTTTCAATAATTGCCAATTTAAAGTTCCTCCTTTCATATTAAGGTACTACAGTACCTTATTGCGAAAGTATAACACACTTTTTTATGTATCGCAAGAATTTAATTAATTTCATAGAATACAAAAAGACAGCGTATGATTTATAATCCTGCCGGAGACTTGGTATCGCTATATGCAATCATCAAGAAATATGTCTCTTCTATTGGATAATATTATCACACGCTATCTTTTTAATTAAATACTATATAATTAATAACTTCTTATCAGATCTTTGCAACATCCACTAATGTGATGTCGCTGTTATCACTTTCCATACTTGTAATCAATGCTTCTGCTGTATCAATCGCGGTGAAGCAGGTAACACCGGTTTCTATAGAGAGACGACGAATGATGAAACCGTCTCTGGTCTTATCACGTCCCTGGGTAGGAGTATTGATTACCATATCGATCTTATGACTCAAGATTAAGTCTATGATATTCGGGCTTTCCGCATCAATCTTTTCTACAAGAGTTGCAGCCACACCACCATCTCTTAATGCTTCGAGTGTTCCTTCTGTTGCATAAATCTCATAACCGAGTGCAACTAATCTGCGTCCAAGGTCTACCGCTTCTTCTCTGTCTGCTTTATTCACCGTCATAATCATCTTCTTATGTTTCGGTAGATTGATACCGGAACCCAAGAACGCTTTATATAGAGCTTCATGGTAAGTCTTCGCAATACCAAGACATTCACCGGTGGATTTCATCTCCGGTCCTAAGCTGGTTTCAGCGCCACGTAACTTCTCGAAGGAGAATACAGGCATCTTAATTGCGATATATTGTGACTCTGGCCATAATCCCGGTGTGTAACCAAGAGATTTGATTTTCTCACCAAGGATAACTTTGGTTGCTATATCTACGATCGGTAATGCAGTAACCTTACTGATATACGGTACCGTACGGCTGGAACGAGGATTTACTTCGATTACATAAACCTCTTCATTGTACACAATAAACTGAATATTGATTAATCCGACTACATGGAGTGAGTTTGCAAGCTTCTTTGTATAATCTACGATGTCTGCTTTCACCTTTTCACTCACATTCTGAGTAGGATAAACAGAGATACTATCACCGGAGTGAATACCAGCTCTCTCGATATGCTCCATGATACCCGGTATTAAGATGTCTTCCCCATCACATACCGCATCAACTTCTACTTCCTTACCCATCAGATATTTATCAACCAAGATTGGATGCTCCTGCAATGTCATGTTGATAATTCTCATAAATTCTACGATATCACTATCGCTTACTGCAATTTGCATACCCTGACCACCAAGTACATAGGAAGGACGAACCAGAACCGGATATCCGAGTTCATTTGCCGCTGCAAGTGCTTCTTCGGTTGTATATATGGTTTTTCCTGCTGGTCTTGGAATTGCGCATTGCTCTAGGATTTTATCAAATAACTCTCTATCTTCTGCTGCATCAACATCTGCTGCGGAGGTTCCAAGTATCGGCACTCCCATCTTTAATAATGCTTCTGTTAGTTTTATTGCTGTTTGTCCACCAAACTGTACAACTGCACCATCCGGTTGCTCAATATCAACGATATTTTCTACATCCTCAGGAGTTAATGGCTCAAAGTAAAGCTTATCCGCAATGTCAAAGTCAGTACTTACTGTCTCCGGATTATTATTTACGATAATTGTTTCACAGCCACTCTTTGATAATGCCCATACACTGTGTACGGAGCAATAGTCAAATTCAATACCTTGGCCGATACGGATCGGGCCGGAGCCGAGAACCATAATTTTCTTTTTACCACTAGTCTTCTCAACTTCGTTAAAGCTGCCAAAAGTTGAATAGTAGTATGGAGTAGCCGCATCAAACTCTGCTGCACAGGTATCAACCATCTTATAACCTGCCACAATACCGTTTTCCTTACGAAGTGTCTTGATTTCTATTACCGGTTTGCCTGTAAGCTCGGAGATTACACGATCCGGATATCCGATACGTTTTGCTCGTTCCAGTAAATCGACTGTAAGGGAGCCAGCTTGAAGTTCTTGTTCCATCTCCACAAGAATTGCTATTTTATCAATAAACCATAAGTCTATCTTTGTAATTTCATGAATTTCTTCATAACTAATACCACGGCGAACCGCTTCAGCGATCACAAATAGTCGTCTATCATCTACCTGATGTAATTCAGTACGAATTTCTTCCAGTGTTTTCTCTTCATAATTACCATATTTCAAGCTATAGATGTTCTGCTCCAAAGAACGAAGAGCTTTCATAAGTGCAGCTTCAAAGTTGGTGCTGATGGACATAACCTCACCAGTCGCCTTCATCTGAGTAGTTAACAATCTCTTCGCTGTGATAAATTTATCAAATGGCCACTTTGGAATTTTTACTACACAATAATCAAGGGTTGGCTCAAAGCTTGCATAAGTTTTACGAGTAACTGCATTCTTTATTTCATCCAGATTAAAGCCAAGTGCAATCTTTGCTGCAACCTTCGCAATCGGATAACCGGTTGCTTTGGAAGCAAGTGCAGAAGAACGGCTAACACGTGGATTTACTTCGATTACTGCATATTCAAAGGTGTCAGGATGGAGTGCGTATTGTACATTACATCCACCGGTGATTCCCAACTCTGTAATAATATTTAATGCAGAGGTACGAAGCATCTGATATTCTTTATCTCCAAGCGTCTGAGAAGGAGCAACAACGATACTATCACCGGTATGTACGCCAACCGGATCAAGGTTTTCCATATTACATACGGTAATACAATTGCCTGCACTATCGCGCATTACTTCATATTCAATTTCCTTCCAGCCAGCGATACAGCGTTCGATTAAGCACTGACCAACGCGGCTTAATCGAAGTCCATTTGTACAGATATCTTCAAGCTCATCCTGGGATGCTGCGATACCACCACCGCTTCCGCCCATTGTATAAGCGGGTCGAACAACAACAGGATAGCCGATTGAGTCTGCAAATGTAACTGCGTCACTAACCGTAGTTACTACCGTACTTGCGGTACAAGGCTCACCAATCTTCTCCATAGTAGTCTTAAATTCAAGACGATCTTCTGCCTTTTTAATGGTTAAGGAAGTTGTACCGATTAAACGAACATTCTGCTCCTCTAAAAAGCCGGATTCTTCAAGCTCCATTGCTATATTTAATGCAGCCTGGCCGCCAAGTGTAGGTAATACGCTGTCCGGTCTTTCCTTTAATATAATTCTTTTCACAAAATCCGGTGTTAGTGGTTCAATATATACGATATCAGCAATTTCTTTGTCCGTCATAATTGTCGCTGGATTAGAGTTAACAAGAACAACTTCGATGCCTTCTTCTTTTAAGGAACGGCATGCCTGTGTACCTGCATAGTCAAATTCTGCTGCCGAACCAATAATAATCGGGCCTGAACCGATAACCAATACTTTTTTTATACTCTCTATTCTTGGCATTATCCCTGTACCTCCATCATATTAATAAACTCGTTGAAAAGGAACTCACTATCCATCGGGCCTGCACAAGCTTCCGGATGGAACTGAACAGAAAATACATTCTTACCAAGGTAGTGCATACCTTCTACCGTCTTGTCATTAACATTTACAAAGCTTACTTCTGCCACTTCCGGGCTCAAGCTATCGCCCTTAACCATATATCCGTGATTTTGAGTGGATATGTAAACTCTGCCGGTTTTTAAATCTTTCACCGGATGGTTCGCACCACGATGTCCGTATTTCATCTTCTCCGTATCTCCGCCGTTTGCAAGAGCCAACAACTGATGTCCAAGGCAAATTGCAAAAATCGGGACATTACTGTCAAACATATTCTTAACTTCAGCGATAATTTCTGTACATTCCTTCGGATCACCAGGTCCATTGGATAACATGATACCGTCAGGGTTATTCTTTATTACTTCCTCTGCTTTTGTAAATGCCGGATATATCGTAACCTCGCATCCTCTTTTCGCTAAACATCTAGGAATATTATTCTTTAAGCCGTAATCCATCAGCGCTACCTTATATTTCGTCTCGCCTATTGCTGGGATCACTTTCACTTCTTTGGTAGAAGTTTTCAATACAACCTTTTCAACTTTATACTGTTGAATCCGTTCCTGAACCTCATCCATATTATAATTTTCGTTCGTTGTGATCATGCCGTTCATGGTACCTTTATTTCGAAGCAGCTTAACCAGTGCTCTGGTATCAATTCCGGATATTCCGGGGATATCATTTCTCTCTAAAAAGCTTTGAATGCTCTCTTCATTTCGGAAATTGCTAGGCATTCTTGATAATTCTCTTACTATGAAACCATCTAGCCAAGGCTGATGTGATTCCATATCTTCATAACATACACCATAGTTACCTATTAAAGGATATGTCATAACTACACTTTGACCTGCATAAGAAGGGTCTGTCAATACTTCGAGATAACCTGTCATACCAGTATTAAAAACAATCTCACTGATAATCTCCCGTTTAGCTCCAATACTCTCTCCCGCAAAGACATTACCATCCTCAAGAATTAAGAACGCTTTCATTATATCCTCCATTCCGCCGATTTCTCAGCATATATTTAAGCATGAAAATTATTAATTTTCTTGCATATTTATCAATTAGTTACCGAATTTGTGCAAAAAAAAAGAATACTAACCCATATTGGAGATATTCCTCTCCAAATATTTATCCTTAATTTTTATAAATTTTACATGTATAAATATTCATTTCTCTAAGCATTTTTATGATTGTAGCATATCTATTTTGAAATAGCAAGTGGTTTTAAAAAATTTATTCATTATATATATTAATGATATATATTATCAATTTCACAAACTCTTATTCCCTTACAAATTCACATTTTTATCCAATCAACATAAGTTAGTAATAAAATGAGCGAATTGAGGTCAAAATCATGAATTCCTTTTATTCTCTCCATAATCAATATAAAACTATTCCGAATTTAAAAGTATACCCCACCCAGATGGAGACGCAATCTCTCGGACGATATCGTGTACGATGTACTACCGCAGGAGCGATTCCGATAGCAAATGCAGCCGTTACTATCACAGCGCAAAACGAACCTAATAACGTTCTGGAACGTTTAGTTACGAATGAAGATGGATTAACTCAGGAAGTAGAGTTGCCCGCTCCCCCATTTGACTACAGTCAAGAGCCAAATCAACCTAGGCCGTTTACGAATTACGATGTTCGGGTCGATGCACCAAACTACGAGGTTTTTCTGTATAATGGTGTCGAAATATTTCCCAATGAAACAGCGGAGCAGGAAACCATTATGACCCCGCTTGTTCAAACACCAGGAGAGTTAATCTTTAATATTGATCCAAACACCCTATATGGTGAATATCCACCCAAAATCCCTGAGAGCGAAATAAAACCCACCGGTGAAACTGGAGAAATCGTATTAAATCGTGTCGTTGTACCGGAATATGTAATCGTACATGATGGTGTACCATCCTCAAATGCACAGGATTACTATGTCAGGTTTCCAGATTATATAAAAAATGTAGCCTCCAGTGAAATCTACTCCACCTGGCCAGAAAGTACTATTTATGCAAATGTGTTGGCAATTCTATCCTTTACTCTAAATCGAGTCTATACAGAATGGTATCGAAATCAAGGTTATAACTATACAATCACTTCTTCAACCGCATATGATCACAAATGGACGCGTGGAAGAAACATATTTGCCAATATAAGCTTCATTGTTGACTCTGTATTTGTTAATTACATCTCAAGGCCGGGAGTAAGACAGCCATTATTAACACAGTACTGTGACGGTCAAAGAGTACAGTGTCCAAGATGGATGACGCAGTGGGGCTCGAAAAACTTAGGTGATCAGGGCTATACCGCAATACAGATTCTTCGTAATTATTATGGGAATGATGTATTTATCAATACGGCTGCCGAGGTATCCGGTGTTCCCACTTCATGGCCGGGTGCCAACTTATCAACGGGGTCAAGTGGGGAAAACGTAAGAATTATACAACAGCAGCTTAATCGTATCGCACAGGTTTACACAGCTATTCCAACACTGGTCGTTGACGGTCAATATGGTCCAAGAACAACTGCTGCTGTAAGAGCATTTCAAAATATCTTTGGTTTACCCGCAACGGGTGTGGTTGATCGCGCCACCTGGTACAAAATATCACAAATCTTTGTTGCCGTAACAAGAATAGCTGAACTATAATCACAACTTCCCATTTGAATCATATTTTATAATAAGTATTAAACGAGGTGACGAAATGAATCCTTACTACTATAATAAGAATAAATATAAACCCATAAAGGTATATCCGACACAAATGAACACGCAATCATTGGGAAGGATACGCGCACGTGTTATGGGTACCGGAATGGTTCCGATTGAAAATGCAACCGTTACAATATCGTCCACAGGAGTACCCGAGCAACAGATTGCAGAAGTTAGAACGAATGCTTCGGGACTTACCGAAATCATAGAAGTACCTGCTCCACCCCTTGAATTCAGTCAAGAACCCTCGGATCAACAACCGTACGCTAACTACCGAATCAATATGTCCGCAGCCGGGTTTGAACCGGTCGTAGTCCAAAATGCTGAGATAATGCCAAATGTAACCGCATTACAGGATGCTACCCTTCGTCCCGAGGAACCACAAGCACAGCCTGAACTCTTTGTAGTTCCACCTCATACCTTATTCGGTGATTACCCGCCAAAAATAGCAGAAGCTGAGATAAAACCAACCGGTGAGTCAGGTGAGATTGTCCTTAACCGAGTAGTAGTTCCCGAATTCGTTGTCGTACATGACGGCCCTCCAACCGACCGATCAGCCAGAGATCATTATGTTCGGTTTAGAGACTATATTAAAAATGTAGCCTCCAGTGAAATCTATTCCACCTGGCCAGATTCCACCATAACCGCTAACGTCCTTGCTATCTTATCCTTTACACTTAATCGTGTATTTACAGAGTGGTATCGTAATCAAGGTTTTAACTTTACCATCACCTCATCAACCGCATTTGACCACAAATGGATTCCCGGTAGAAATATCTATGATAATATCGGATTAATCGTAGATAGTATTTTTAACAACTATCTATCCAGACCTAATGTAAAACAGCCTATTTTAACACAATACTGCGACGGTAACAGGGTACAATGTCCGAACTGGATGACACAGTGGGGTTCCAAGCAGCTGGGCGACCAGGGGCAATCCGCAATTGAGATTCTTAGACATTTTTACGGAAACTCCATCTATATCAATACTGCTACCGAGGTGTCTGGAGTTCCCTCCTCCTGGCCAGGTTCAAACCTAACCATAGGCTCCTCCGGTGCAAATGTAAGGACCATACAAGAGCAACTTAATAAAATTTCGGAAAAGTATCCAGCTATACCAGCCGTTGCCGTAAACGGTGAATTCAACAATCAAACTGCGGAATCCGTTAAAGCCTTTCAACAAATCTTTGATCTACCTGCTAATGGCATCGTAGATTTCCCTACCTGGTACAAATTGTCCGGCATATATGTTGCGGTTACACGAATGGCTGAGCTGTGATATGTAAGAATAATAAAACTCACCTCTATTATTGCAAAACATATTTACAAAAAGAACCAGCATACAATCATATATTTGGATTGTATGCTGGTTCTTTATTATTTAAATAATGTAGAACCTGTTTGTGCTGCCATTCCTTTTACCTGAGCAAATGCCTGACGAACAGGAGTAATAAATAATATAATTAATGTCGCGATTGCTTCCGGTACAATATAAGTTGCATTATATCCAAAGGAATAAACAATCGAATTCATACCCTTTGGAGTATACATACTAAAGAATACAAATCCGGATATCACATGGCAGATATATCTGCCGAACACACCAAGAATGTAACCTTTTACCAGACCATATTTCGTTCTTGAAAATGCTCCGCTTAAGCCAAGACAACCAAATGCAATCGGATAGTCTAGCAACATCTGAACCGGATGAAGAATTGTTGGTCCTATCATCATATTAATAAAACCATAAGCAATGCCGGTAAGAACACCTGCTTTAGTACCATATAAATAACCAATTAATACAATAAAGAGCATACTAAATAACGTAATCGATCCACCAAATGGTAGCTTTGCAAAGGTGATGAACGAGGTTACCACTGCTAACGTCACCGCCATCGCTGAAAATGCTAACTGCTGTACTTTCACCTTTGACTTACTGTTAGATAACGCAGCCATCGTAATAAACAAAATGACCACAAGCACAAAAAGCAATATATTTCCCGCTAATGTTGGTGTGTAATAGACTTCTGAACCAGAACCTTCTTTTGTAGCAAGAAAATTCAAAATATTTTGGAACATAAAAAAACCTCCTTATGATTACTTCGGAGGGGGCCACTTGAAATGCTTCCTTCCGCCGGTATTATCCGGATCAAGTAGTAAGGGTCAGTATGTAATACATCATACCTCTCAGCCTGGGCTCCCCTAGCAAAATATATCTTTTTATTTTGTCTCAGCTATCATAACGGATTAATGGAAAGATGTCAATGGGAAAAGAATGATAACTTATCATACCGATATACTTAGTAATATAAATCACTCTCCATTACTTCTTTTCGATAAGGAATCGAGTTCGTCGCTCCTACTTTTGACACCGCTATCGCAGATGCCTTGGCAGCTAAGTTTAGTGCGCTTTCAACCGGTACACCTGTGATTATTTCATGCAGAAAATATCCGGTAAACGTATCTCCTGCTGCAGTAGTATCAACCACTTCAACTTGAAAGATTCCCTGTGACACTCTCTGATCTTTATCTGCGTAAATTACTCCGTTCTCTCCCAAAGTTAATACTACCTTGGAATTATTATACTTACTAATAATTGCATCAAGTATTTTGTTCGGTTCAGAAAATCCGGTAATTTGTTCTCCCTCTACCTCATTTAATAGAAACAAAGAGATTTTACTTAGATCACATTCTTCAACCGAGCTATCATAGGGCGAGGGATTTAATGCGATAGTCAACCCTTTCTCATAAGCTTTATCAATAATGTAGTTTAGCAAGTTCACTTCATTCTGAAGCAACAACCAATCTCCAGCCTCAAATCCGGTAAGGACTTCATCAATATACTCTTTGGTAAAACATCGGTTACTTCCACCATAAAGTAAGATGCAATTCTGTCCTTCTTTGTCAACCTGAATGATTGTATGCCCGCTCTTGCCTTCCATCTTTCTAATGTAATCTATTTCGATATCATTCTGTTTACAACATTCAATCAATTGATCTCCATCAGCTCCCACCAGTCCGACATGATACACCTTCTGACCGGCACGGGACAGGGCAACAGATTGATTTAATCCTTTTCCTCCTTGGAACACTTCCATCTGCAAAGACGATGTTGTTTCCTTTGGTTTTACAATATGATTGACAGTATAAACATAATCATAATTCAATGATCCGATGTTCAGTATTTTCATAAAACGCACCACCTTTAGGCCGGAAATGCCACTCCTGCTCTGAGTATAATATTAGGAAACGGTGTAAACTCTCCGGTACGAATCGCAAATTTCACTTTCTTTGTATTCTCTTTAAAGTTTACATGTGGTATCATATCACTTCCCACTTCTGGAAGTGATGCTTGAATAAATTTCAATAGGCGATCATTTTTCTCAACAATCTCTTCTGCTATATAATAATATTCTACCACAGTTTCGTCCAAAACTGCACTCAAAACTTGTTCAAAAGTTGGAACACCTCCACACAGAGCCAAATCAACTACCGGAACCCCCGGGGGGATAGGGAGTCCGGCGTCTCCTATTAAAAACAAATCATTATGGCCTAATGCAGCGATATATCCAGCTAACTGCGCATTAATAATACCCTTCTTTTTCATACAGTTCCTCCTAGTTTTCGTTACGTGCCTGCAGAGCCATTTTTGCTTGCAGATTACGTTGGAACTGATCGATAACAACCGCAAAGATAATTACTAAACCTTTAATAACCATCTGCCAGAATTCTGACACTCCACACATTACAAGCCCGTCATTAATAACACCAATTACAAATGCACCGATAATGGTTCCACCGATTGTACCTACTCCACCTGCCATGGAGGTACCACCTAGTACGGTTGCTGCAATTGCATTCATTTCCCAGGACTCACCAGTAGCAGGATGTGCTGCTACCAGCTGCGATGAAGCGATGATACCAACAACCGCTGCACACGCACCCGAGAATATATATACAAGTATTTTAACCTTATTAACCTTAACACCGGATAATCTTGCCGCTTTTTCATTACCACCAATGGATAAAATATGCCATCCAAACGGAGTTTTCTTTAGAAGCACCCCTGCAATGATAGCAATCACTGCCAAGATCATGGCACCAACGGGTATCCCTCCGATACTACGTCCGAATATTTGAAAACCAGTATTCCCAAGACCTTCTTTACCTACAATATTTGAGAAGGTAGCACCGTTCGAGCGAAGCATCGCAAATCCTCTTGCAATATACATCATACCTAGGGTTGCAATAAATGGAGCTACGTTAAATTTAGTAATGACCAAACCATTAACCATACCGATTAATGCACCACATATAATTGTAATCACTACTATTGTTGCTACATTAAAATAAATTGTATATCCGCCAACTCTTAAACCTTCATTAATTAAACCACCTGCGATCATTCCCGCTATACCAACAACGGCGCCTACTGATAGATCGATACCACCGGTTATAATAACATAGGTCATACCGATACCTAATATTCCATACAATGCTACATGCTTTGCAATTAATAGCAAACTACTTGTTGTTAAAAATGATGGGGTTGCAAAACTAAAAAACACTAATAAAATTGCTAATACGATTAATGTTCTACCTTTTAAGAGTGTCATAATCAAAGCATTTTTATTAAATTTCTTTGCTGTATTTGTTTTACTCATATCCTTTTCTCCTTTTCCACTCTATTCGTGACCATGATGGCCTTTGTAGGAAGCCAACACCAAGCTATCTTCCTTGATTTCATCACCAATTAATTCTTCCGTTTTAATACCATTTGATAAAACGACAATACGATCTGCTATCGCGATAATTTCCTTAAGCTCTGAGGAGATTACTATAATAGATAGTCCTCTTTCCGCATACTGGTTGATGATATCAAATACTTCGGTTTTTGCTCCGATATCAATTCCTCTACTTGGTTCATCCAGCAGTAAAATCTTCGGATTAGTTAAAATTCCTTTACCAATAACAACTTTCTGTTGGTTACCACCGGATAAGGATAGGATAGGTAATCTTTTATCCGCCACTTTAATATGTATATCTTTGATTTGAGAATCGATCGCTACCTCTTCTTTCTTATTATCCAAAAATACACCCTTCAAATATTTCTTCAAACTGGATAATGATATATTCTTACCAATATCCATCGTTTGAACCATTCCTTCACGCTGTCTATCTTCCGGTACTATCGCAAATCCTTTGTTTATCTGTTCTGAAACATTCTTAATATCAAGAACTTCCCCATTAAGAGTGATGGTTCCTGTATGCTCCGGTCTAAGTCCCATAATGCATTCAAATATTTCAGTACGACCCGCTCCCATCAAACCATAAATGCCGAGGATTTCACCCTTTTTTAAGTTAAATCCAACTTTATCAAGAAGATAACCTCCTCCTCTTTTGGGGAGTGTCAAATCACTTACTTCAAGTACGCATTCTCGATTATTCCAATCGATATTACGTTCCTTCTTCGGATAAGACTTACCGGTACCAACCATCTGTTTTACAATCCACGGCACATCGATATCTTTAACCTCTGCATCAGCAACAAATTTTCCATCTCTTAAAATAGTTACATGATCACCGATCTTCATAATCTCTTCCAGACGGTGAGATATATAAACAATAGAGATGCCGGCCGCGGTAAGTTCTCTCATTAATTTGAATAAAACTTCTACCTCCTGTTGACTTAACGATGAAGTAGGTTCGTCCATGATTAAGATTTTCAAATCATCTTGAATTAGGTTACGAGCAATTTCAATCATCTGCTGCTCACCAACCTTAAGATCACCAATCAAGGTGTTCGTATCAAGCGGATATTCCAGTCTATCCAATACTTTCTTTGCGAGTTCTGCATGCTTTTTATTATCCAGAATAAATTTACTCTTTGTCTTTTCCTTCGCCATGAAGATATTCTGATAAACATTCAGATTAGGGAACAAACTTAACTCCTGATGAATAATACCAATTCCATGTTTTCTGGCCTCGGTAGTATCCTTTAGGAAGACTTCCTTCCCATCCATATATATGGTACCGGAAGATGGTTGTTCGATTCCAGCAACAATCTTCATTAAGGTTGATTTACCAGCACCATTTTCTCCAATCAGTACATTCACCTTACCTGTTCGTACATCAAAAGATACTTGATCCAATGCTTTTGTTCCCGGATATATCTTGTCAACACATTCTGCATGCAGACAGACACCGGGAGCCATGATCGTTTTTTCTTCCATTTTTATGCCCCCTCTACTATTTTACAGTTAATGAAACAGGAGTCGCCAGTATCAAGTCATTGCCTTCCACTATAAAACAGCCGATAAATTCAATATTCTTTCCGTTCAAAGAATTCATATCTATCTTATCAAGAATGGTCGTTTTGATTAAGTTATGTATACTCTGTGATACAGCTGCATAATCCACCTGATTCTTGTACTCTTCAAATTTAATGATACTAAGAGAATCTCTTACAGCAGAACCCTTGAATACAGGCCCAACTTGCAAACGAACTTTAACCGGTCCGCTATAACCATCCACAGCTATTTCAAGATAGCCTGCTTTCTTCTCTGTGTTTACTTCTTTTACTGTTCCGGTCCCCTTTATTGTGTAACAAAGCTCCCCAGATGTTCCCATTGAATACTTACCATATTTATCTGCTAACGATTTAAAATTACCATTTGCTTCAGTTATAAAGGTATTAATATCTACTGCTTTTTCTTTCAATTCAGGCAGTGCCGCCGAATCCCAGATCTTCGCAACATCATCACCTGCATTAAATGCAACTTCACCGGTCAACTTTCCTTCTTCACCGGTTTTAACTATCTTCATACAGCCTGTCATAGACATAACGGATAACACCGCAACGACAAAGATCAAAAATCGTTTCTTCATATTAACCTCCCTGCCCACGTAGTTCGTAGGCATTATAAATTTATGCGTACTAAATTTTTTCTTTTCACAAGGGAATTGTAATTTTCTTATGAACTATATCAAACGAAATACTATATCTAATTATGAACCACTTGTAATCTGTATCTTTTGATCTTTGATAAATCAAACATCTTCCTTGATAAGGAGCAACAAACGCTCCTTATCAAGTTGAAATGAGGGATATATATACAAGCTATCGTTAATTTACTTATTCTGTGTAGGTGAATGCAGATAATTTGTCTGCATTATCTTTGGTAATTGCAACACAGTCAACTAATTGTTTCTCGTCAAGTCCTGTTGAACCTTTCTTTAAATAGTCATCGGCCTGTTGTACTGCCATCTGAGCGATTAGTGCTGCCTGTTGAAGTGCTGTTGCTGTAATCTTACCTTTTTTAATTTCATCTCTAACATCATCACTACCATCAACACCAATGATTGCAACATTTTTTAATTTTGCCGCTTCAATCGCTGCAGCTGCACCCATGGCCATTGTATCATTACCACAGATTACACCTTTAATATCAGGATTTGTCTGAAGGATTGTCTCCATTTTGGAGTAAGCTTCTGATTGATCCCAGTTAGCTGTTTGCTTAGCAACACATTTCATATCGGTATATTGATCAATTACTTCATGGAATGCAGAAGAACGTACACCTGCATTTGTATCAGATTCTTTACCTAATAATTCAGCATAGTTTCCTTTTTCACCCATAGCTTCAACAAAGATCTCTGCTACTGCTTTCGCACCCTGATAGTTGTTTGCTACGATCTGAGATATAGCAATTCCTGATTCGTTGATTTCTCTATCGATTAAGAAGGTAGGGATATTATTATCTCTTGCTTTTTGAACAGCTGCTACCGTTGCATCAGAACCTGCATTGTCACAGATAATTGCTGCCGCTTTTTCAGAGATAGCAGTATCGAATAATTCAGCCTGCTTGGTTGGGTCATCATCATGAGATACCATTTTTGCTTCGTATCCTAATTCCTTCGCTTTCTTTGCAGCCGCTTCCGCTTCTGTCTTAAAGAAAGGATTTGAATGAGATGGTGTAATGATATAAATAATCTTAGATCCACCACCAGTTAATGCTTTTACTGGTGCTTCAGTAGGGTCTTTGGCAGGAGCCTCTGTAGCTTTATCCGGTTCTTTCGTTGGTTCTGTTTCCTTCTTTGTACCACAACCTACAAGCATTGCTCCCATTAATACCATCGTCATAAGTACTGCTAAAAACTTCTTGTAACTTTTCATAAAATTACTTCCTCCTTAAAATAATTATATAGTTTTATAGATCCTACGGAGTTACCTCCGTTAGTTCCCGCTAGTGTGTAGAATGGATTGTACTGCTGCCTTCCATCCCATATAGCATATTTCTCGCTTTCCTTCCTTCATAAGTGGTTTAAATTTTGCTCTGTGAATTCTATCAAAAACCCCTAATTTGTCATAGAAATCCACTGTGATACCAGCCAAATAACCTACCCCTATCGCAGAAAGCTCTTCCATGTCCGGAATCTGTACTTCAATATTTAACATATCGCTTTGAAATTGCATTAAATAATCATTTTTTGTTGGACCACCATCAACACGCAGCTCCTTGATTTCTATTCCAGCGTCTTCACTCATCGCTTTTACTATATCAGTAATCTGATAAGCGATACCTTCTACTGCAGCTTTCACAATTTCGGCTCTCCCTGTAATTCTGGTCATTCCACATAGTGAGGCGGTGGCTTTACTCTCCCAATACGGAGCTCCCAAGCCAGAGAATGCAGGTACCAGGTAGGTTGTGTCTTCCTTGTTAGCACTTTTCGCCAGCTCTGTTGCTTCTTTTGGAGATTCCAGCAGCTTAACATCATCTACCAACCACTTAATGACGGACCCTGCATAGTTTATATTACCTTCCAATACATAATTCACTTTACCGTCGATACTCCATCCAAGCGATGTAACAACTCCATGTTGGCTAAAAACCGGTTTTTCGCCTATATTCATCATGATAGAAGAACCAGTTCCATAGGTTGCCTTAATCATCCCTTTTGATATGCATCCTTGTCCGAATAATGCTCCGTGCGAATCACCTAATACCGCACATATCGGTATCTTATTATTCAAAAAGCCTTCAAAATCCGTTTCCCCAAAGTTTGAGTTCGAGTCACACACTTCCCCAAGTATCGTAAGCGGAATATCAAATAAATCGCATATATCTTTATCCCAGCACAATTGATTAATATTAAATAATTGCGTTCTTGAAGCATTAGAAAAATCGGTCTTAAAAGATATTCCCTCAGTTAGTTTATAAACCAGCCAACTGTCAATAGTTCCACAACACAATTCATTTCTGTTCGCTTTATCTCTTACACCATCCACATTTTCTAGAATCCAAGCAATCTTTGCTGCTGAGAAATAAGGCGATAGCTTTAATCCGGTGGAACGCTGTATCAACTCCATATTCTCTGATGTAGCAATTCTATTACATATCTCTTCACCTCGTGCGCATTGCCATACAATCGCATGATATACCGGTTCTCCGGTAATCTTGTCCCATATCATGGCTGTTTCTCTTTGATTACTAATACCCACTGTGAGGATATCATTTTTATCAATTTGCGCTTTTTGCACAACCGCTTTCACTACTTCAATTGTGTTCCGATAGATCTGAACCGGATTATGTTCTACCCAGCCCTTATCCGATACGATTTGATCATGAGCCATATCACTTCTTGCTTTAATCTCTCCATGAACATCCAGAAGCAAAGCCTTAGTTCCGGAAGTACTTTGATCAATTGCTAAAACATATTTATTTGACATCCTTCATCAACTCCATTGCAGCTTCTACTAAACCTTTTTCATTGAGACTATAGTAATCAAAAATCTCTTTTGATACACCGGTTACAACTGGAGCATCCGGTAATGCCAAATTAATCACCTTCACCGGAGCGGTGCTTGCTGCAATTTGACTAATCATCGCACCCATACCACCTATGTAAGAATGTTCTTCTATTGTAATAATTGCTTTTGTTTCTTTTGCTGCGTTAATAATTGCATCTTTGTCAATAGGCTTTACACAGTACATATCAAGAACTCTAGCCTTAACGCCTAACTTTTCCAGTGTTATTGCAGCATCTTTAGCTGCCTTCACCATCTCACCGCAAGCCACAATCGTTAAATCACTGCCTTCCTGTATAACGGTAGCCTTATTCAATTCAAATGGAACATTCTCTTCCTCATAAACATCTTCTACCGGATTTCTTCCAACCCTGATATATGCCGGTTTTTCATCTTCTAGCATATTCTCAATCAACTTCTTGGTCTGAAAACGATCACTCGGGATATAAACCCTCATATTCGGAATTGAACCCATTGTAGCAATATCCTGTGCAGAATGATGCGTCATTCCTAAAGCTCCATAACTTACACCACCGCTGATACCGATCAATTTTACATTTGTATTGGAATAGGATACATCTACTTTTGCTTGTTCCATACTTCGGGTAGATAAAAAGCATGCCGGTGAAGCAACAAATGATTTCTTTCCACACTTTGCAAGACCTGCTCCTATAGAGACAATATTCTGCTCCGCGATTCCGGTTTCTACAAATTGCTCTGGATGAACTTTCGCAAATTCACTTAAAGAAGCAGAACCTCTGGAATCACTGCAAAGAACTACGATATCCTTGTCTGTGTACGCCTTTTCTACTAAAACATCATTAATTATCTGTCTGTTTGCTATCTTATTCATTCGCTGCCATCCTCCTTTGCTCTAATTCTGCAATTGCCTCTTCATACTCTTTTGCACTAGGAATTTTATGATGCCATGGTGCTGAATTCTCAATAAAGGACACGCCATATCCTTTAATGGTATCTGCTATAATAACTGTAGGTTTCCCTTTCGTCTCCTTCGCCTCTTGAAACGCTTTGTCAAGTGCATCAATATCATTACCTACTGCATGAATTACATTCCAACCAAAGCTACTCCATCTCTCATCCTGACTGTCCTGTGTCATTACTTCTTCCGTCGTACCTGATATCTGTAAACGATTACGATCTACGATTGCTGTAAGATTATCTAATTTATAATGACCCGCTGCCATGGCTCCTTCCCAAACCGAACCTTCTGCCAGTTCACCATCACCCATTACTGTATATACCCGGTAGGATGAACCGTCCATTTTCCCAGCCAGTGCCATACCAACCGATACGGATAAACCATGTCCGAGTGATCCAGAGTTCATTTCAATTCCATTGATTTTGTTGTTTGGATGACCAATGTATTTTGACTGATACTGTGAATAAGATTCAAGTTCTGATTTTGGAAAAAATCCTTTATCCGCCAATACACTGTATAGAGATTCCACAGAATGACCTTTGCTAAGAATAAATCTGTCTCTTTGCGGATCTTTTGAGTTTTCCGGAGAGACATTCATGTGCTTATAATATAATGTTACTAAAATATCCATAACACTAAAATCACCACCAATGTGACCCGTTTTCGCTCTATAAATCATATCAATGACATCTTTTCTAAGTTCAAATGATTTCGCTTTCAAGTTTCCCATGTTTATCCTCCCTTTCTGATTATTCACCTCGTATAAATGCTTTTACGTCTTCTTCAATTGGATCATATAAATCAGGCGTAACACCGATATATTTACATGCTTCATATAAAACCGGAACCACATCCGCATGAATTCCTACACAGTGATGTATATATGGTCCACACACCAACTTATCTTCCAGTCTCTTAAGATTTTCTACTTCAACCCAAAGATAAGTTCCTTTGGTATACGGTCCTTCAATTCCCTTAGCCTTACCAAGAAGTAAGGAGTACTCTCCGTTATCTCCATCAAATCTGCATAAAGTAATATCTCCATGTTTTGCTTCTGCCTCCACTGCACCAGGATGACTGAATGCTAAAGGATAACCAAGAATAGGTTTCGTCTTAGCAACAGACAAAGGCCAAGGTCCGCAATGTTGAAGCAACTCACCGTTTTCGTTGTCAGGATGTCGTACCGTCCAGTCTGCGAAGAAAGATTTCGTCACACCCATTCCGGCTGCTTCTACCATTAAGGATGTAATTGCACCATGAATATCCGTCTCGCATACAACCGGAATACCAATGTCATTCATAAGAGAGTTTGCCGCACAAGGCATAATACCAATTTCAGATTGCAGGCTATTCCAACACTGTATAGCAATCGCTTTGCATCCATATTTTTCAGCCAAACCATGCATTGCAACCTTTAGTGCTGCAACAGTTTCAACCTCATTCTCTTTAATACGTACATCCATATTCTCTTTGATATACTCAACTACTTTTGCTACTTCAATGCCTTCATCTTTTGCCGCCTTTACCGCTTGAGTAAGTTCCGGCATAGGAATCGGTGCTAATTGAATATTATATTTCTCTAGCAACTCACCTTCATTACACATCGTAGTCCAAAAATCAAACGGTCTGGTTGATATCTGAAGGATTCTAATATCTCGAAACGCCTTCACTACGTTACAAACTGCTAAAAAGTTCTTCACTCCTCTTTCAAACTCCGGATCGCCAAGTCTGCAATTTGTCAAATATGTAAATGGAACTTGGAATCTTCTTAATACCTTGCCGGTTGCAAATAGCCCACATTGACTGTCTCTCAGACGAATTCCATTCTCATCCGGTCTCTCATCTCTTGGTCCCCATAACAAAACAGGTACATTCAATTCTTTTGCAAGCCTGGCTACTATGTATTCCGTACCGAAGTTACAGTGTGGTATGAATAATCCATCAACTTTTTCTGCTTTAAACTTTACTGCTATATTGGCAAGATCCTGATCATCATATAACAGCCCTTCCTCATTGATATCATTAATATCAACAAAATCTACTCCTAATTCATTCAGACGATCTCTTGTCATATTTGCGTACTTAATGGAATCAGGTGCACTAAAAATACTTCTTCTGGTCGGTGCGAAACCAATTTTTACGATACTCATTATTTCTCCTCCGTTTTATGTTAAGTCTTTGACGCTATCTCTTTCTATAAATTCAGTACAAATCTGCGTTTTTGTCTTGATCGGATTTCCATCCCTTACAACATCCAAAAGTCTTCTTACCGCCATTTGACCCATCTCTTGTTTAAATACTCGAATCGTTGTTAATCTTGGCGTAGATATTTCGCATGATGATAAATCATCAAAACCGATTAAAGAAATATCTTCTGGTATTCGGTATCCCTTCTCAATCAAAGCTTTCATCGCTCCAAGGGCAACCATATCATTATCTGCAAAGAATGCTGTTGGAAGCACCGGTCTTTGCTCCAAATAAGCTAACATATCTCGATAAGCACCGTCCATCGTAGTGGCAACGGTCACAATAAATTTTTCGTTACTGGGAATTCCATGTTTATGTAATGCTCTCGCATATCCGTTTGCCCTGGCACTAAATGCTTTAATTCGAAATGCTCCTCTTAAATAACCAATTTTTTTATGCCCTTTTCTTATTAGATATTCCACTGCGTTCTTTGCAGAGTCTGCATTATTTATAAGAACACCATTATATGTCATTGATGTACACCAGCTATCTAAGATAATCAATGGACATTTTGCATCCTTAAATCGATCAAAGTCTTCATCCATAGCTTCCGTTCCTAGCATAATAACTCCGGTTGTCTTGTCCTCAAGTATTTCATCCAAACGTTGTTCAAATGCATCACTTCTCCGATCCAGATTGCAAACAGTCATCTCATATCCAGATGCTCTGCATTCTGTTTCTACTCCTTCAAGTAAGTTACTAAAAAAAGGTGAGTTATCTATAATTAAACCGGTACGCTTATATATAACAAACTTAATTCTTGATATCCTTGCGTCATTCGAGTATCCCATTTCATTCGCTACTCGAAATATTTCATCAGCAGTTTCTTTATTTACACCTTTCTTGTGATTTAATGCATTGGACACTGTCGCCGGCGAAAATCCCGTAACTTTACTGATTGTTCTTATGCTAACCTTCATATCAGTTCCTCCTTTGATATAAACATTATTTTATATTGTTTTACATTAAATTTCAATATAGTTTTATATAACGTTGTTTACTTTATAAGTTTTATATAATTTATATGACTGTTTATTATGCATATCGCACTATAAAATATTCAAATATACCCATTTTTAATATGACGGCTTTACTTGTTTTATATAAACGTTTAATTAAACACTTTATGTTTATATTTTTTTAACTTTAATATGGATACATATTTTAATAGAGAATTTAAACATTATTGGCAGAATATCAATTGATATATATGACACTTTATGCATATTGTCTATTATTTTTATAGTTTATTCATCGTTATTGGAAATTTTTATATAAACAAACATGTAAACATTTGTAGAAAGATTGATATTTTAAAATTGTTATGATAGCATACTCGTGTATTACTACAAAAAACAAAACAACTTACGAAAGGAATAACTTATAATGAAACGACTGCCATCATTTCACTTTTCAAAAAGTATTAAAGCAAAAATGATTTTTAGTTTTTTACTTCCGGTTATATTCATTCTTATATTAGGAAGTATCTCTTATCAAAAAGCCTCCTCCGGATTAATAAAACGTTATGAAAACTCTACAGAATCAGCACTTACTATGACACAGAAGTATTTTCAGATAATAATGAATGAAGCTTCTGCAAAAGCTTTACAAATTACAAACTCACCCAATATCGCAAAGTACTATTCTGGAAACTTTTCCAAAGTACCTTTTGAAGAATATAAGAGCATCGATGAAACAAGACGAACATTATCCTCCCTTGTAAAAAACGATGAATTTATACAAGACATTACAATTATCACAAATTATGGGCAATCCTTAACATCCAAGAAATTAATATCACAAAATCATTACAACTCCTTTTCATCTTCTAATGATTTAAAAGCGATATCTCCAACAGAAGCCGGTTTATGGGTTGGCAAACACGAATTTCTAGATAAGAAACTTTCCTCTGATCCCTCCAAATATTTTCTTAGCTACATCTCACGCTTTAAAAGTACAACCTCCAAAGACATCGGATATGTAATAGTGGATTTGAATTCAAAGAGGATTAAGGACACATTAACAGATATGAAATTAGACCAAGGTTCCATCACTGCGTTAATAACGAAGGATAATAAAGAAATAGTGGTAGGGGATAATACAGAGAAGTTTTCCTTTCTAAGCCTTGAGTTCTTTCAGAATTCAATAAACGAAACCAACGGAAAATCATCAGATACGTTTAAGACAAGTAACATATACATAAAGGGAAAAGAATATCGTTCCTTCTTTGCATATAATACCAAAAGCGGATTGACTCTATGCACGATAATCCCAAAGAATGTATTAATTAAGCAAGCAAACGAACTTAGAAACATCACTTTTATAATGGTCGCTATAGCATGCATAACCGCAGGACTCATCGGTTTAAAACTTTCTACCGGAATCGCTGGTACGATTCATATCATTAATCGGTATTTAGAAACCGTATCCGAAGGCAAACTCAACGAATCCGGATTATCAACAAAACGAAGAGATGAGTTCAGTCTTTTAATAAAAGGAATTAAAAGTACTGTTTTAAGCATGAAAAATATGATTAGCAAGATGAAAAAAGTTAGCGGAGAAGTAACTTCCACCTCAGAACAGCTTATAGATAATACCTCTTTATTGTTGACATCTACAAAGGGTATTACAGGCTCCATCCTAGACATTCAGCAAGGAGCAGACCAGCAAGCCAGCGATGCTCAAAGTTGCCTTTTAAAAATGGAGTCGTTATCAAACCAGATTAATACGATAAAGAATAATTCCGATTATATTAAACAATCCACTAAAACTACAAAAAATACAGTAAATGACAGTATGGATGTTATTAATACACTAAGTAAAAAAGCACAAAATACCAGCGATATCACACAAACAATAATTAAGGACATCGTCAACCTCGAAAACAGTTCCAATCAAATTAATGATCTGGTAAACATAATTAATGATTTATCAGATCAGACCAATCTACTCTCACTAAATGCTTCTATCGAAGCTGCCAGGGCAGGAGAAAGTGGTAAAGGCTTTGCTGTTATCGCTGATTCTATAAGGAAACTTGCTGAGCAATCATCTCAAGCAAGCAGCAAAATCAACGATATAACAAACAGCATCCGATATCAAACTCAAAAAACAGTAGTGACTGCCAAAGATGCCGAGTCCATCGTAAACTCGCAAAAAGCCGCTTTGGTTAGCACCATTAAATCATTTGAGTTAATTGATTCGCAAGTAAATTCTTTATCAGATAATATAAGTATAATTATGGACGGGATTAATGAGATTGATCGTGCCAAAAACGAAACCTTAGAATCAGTCGAAAGTATATCAGCAATCTCACAAGAAAATGCCGCTGCAACCGAAGTTTTATCAGAAACCGTAACAACGCAGCTAGAGGTTGTAAAATTGCTTGATGAAGCAACACACCGCCTTGAAGAAAATGCAGAGGAATTAAATAATTCTGTAAAAACTTATATTTTATAGTAACCGGACGAGAAGTAACGTCCATTCTGAATTGATATTATTTCGAATTTGTATATTTTGATTACTTCTCTAGTATAAAAAAAGATGCTGCAAAGCAAAATCACAAGAAATCATATCATTAATATTCTGCGATGTTTTTAACCACATACACGAATATTAATTTATTCTTTCATAGATTTTACTTTGTAGCATCTATTATTTTATCTTAATTTATATCTAAACTAAAGCGATTACATCATGCCCATTCCAGGAGCCCCTGCTGGCATAGCCGGCTCGTTGGACTTGATATTTGCAACTACGGATTCTGTAGTTAATAATGTGGATGCAACACTTGTTGCGTTCTGAAGTGCGCTTCTTGTAACCTTAGTAGGATCAAGGATACCTGCTTCCACCATATCAACATATTTTTCAGTTAAAGCATTGAAGCCCATTCCCTGTTTGTTTGCCTTTACCTTGCTGATTACTACAGAACCTTCTAAGCCTGCATTGTACACAATACTGTATAAAGGAGCCTCAAGTGCTTTAAGAATAATATTCGCACCGGTTTTCTCGTCACCATCTAATTTTGCTGCTAATTTCGCAACTTCTTTAGAAGCGTGAATGTAAGCCGAACCACCACCTGCAACAATTCCTTCTTCTACTGCTGCTCTGGTCGCTGCAAGAGCATCTTCCATACGAAGCTTGTTTTCTTTCATTTCAGTCTCTGTTGCAGCACCTACTCTGATTACCGCTACACCGCCTGCAAGCTTAGCAAGTCTTTCTTGTAATTTCTCTTTATCAAATTCGGAAGTAGTTTCTTCAATCTGAGCTTTAATCTGTCCAATTCTTGTATCGATATCAGCTTTATCTCCTTCACCATCAACGATAATGGTGTTTTCTTTCTGAATCTTAACAGATTTTGCACGTCCAAGCTGATCTATTGTAGCTTCTTTTAAATCAAGGCCTAATTCATCGGAGATAACTGTACCACCGGTTAAGATAGCGATATCCTGAAGCATAGCCTTTCTTCTATCACCATATCCCGGAGCTTTTACCGCAACAGCAACGAATGTACCTCTTAATTTATTAAGAACCAAAGTTGTAAGGGCTTCACCCTCAACATCTTCAGCGATTATTAATAATCTTGAACCAGTCTGAACAATCTGCTCTAATACAGGAAGAATATCCTGAATATTTGAGATCTTTTTGTCTGTGATTAAGATATATGGATTCTCAAGGTTTGCTTCCATTTTATCCATATCAGTACACATATAAGCGGAAAGATATCCACGATCAAACTGCATACCTTCCACAAGATCAAGCTCAGTCTTCATAGTCTTGGATTCTTCGATTGTAATAACTCCATCGTTTGATACTTTTTCCATAGCATCAGCAACTAACTGACCAACTTCATCATCGCCTGCTGAGATTGCTGCAACTCTTGCAATCTGCTCCTTACCCTTTAAGGAAGAGCTCATTGCTAAGATTGCTTCTACCGCTACATCAGTTGCTTTCTTCATACCCTTTCTAAGGATAATAGGGTTAGCGCCTGCTGCTAAGTTCTTCATACCTTCGGTAATCATAGCCTGTGCAAGAACAGTTGCTGTAGTTGTACCATCACCTGCTACATCATTTGTCTTAGTAGCAACTTCTTTTACTAACTGAGCACCCATATTCTCAAAAGGATCTTCTAACTCAACTTCCTTAGCAATTGTAACACCATCATTTGTAATCAGAGGTGCACCAAAAGATTTATCAAGAACTACATTTCTGCCCTTAGGTCCAAGGGTTACTTTAACGGTATTTGCTAATTTATTTGCACCGATTTCAAGCGCTGCTCTAGCTTCTGCGCCATATTTAATTTCTTTAGCCATGTTATATCTCCTCCATTCTATTCTTCAACAACTGCAACGATATCATTTTGCTTAACTACGATGAATTCTTCATCCTCCAATTTCACTTCAGTTCCTGCATATTTGGAGTAAATAACCTTGTCACCAACTTTAACCTGCATCACAACTTCTTTTCCATCAACGATTCCGCCAGGTCCAACAGCGATAACTTCTGCCTGCTGAGGTTTTTCTTTTGCTTGGCCGGGTAACACAATGCCTGACTTTGTTGTCTCTTCAGCAACTAATTGCTTCAATACTACCTTATCTCCTAAAGGTACAAGTTTCATGTTAAAATTCCTCCTTAATTAATTATTACTAAATTTTTTAAGGGAATCACAAAACGGATAGTAATCCGAATTTATGACGTGATAGAAATTCACGGTGTGCATTAATCGTGAAACACACATTACCCTTTGCTTAAGAATTATTAGCACTCCAAGTGGTCGAGTGCTAACTTTGATTATTATATTAGTAAATTTGCTTTTATATTGCAACTTCATTTCCATTAAAATACCATAGCAAATTTAGTAATTTCTCTCTTATACTCTTGATATCTCTCGATATCTCATTTTTTCTCATTTTTATGTGTTTTTAATCACAATCTTCTGTATATAACCTCTTATAATCTCATAGCCTTTACTGTAACATCATCATATCTGATTAACACCCACCAAGGTAAATCCCCCTCGTGGTATTTTAGCAGGTTTTCTCAAGTAATAAGCACTGTTGTGAATAAGGTACTGTGTAAAACCATACACTAATCTAAATGGCGAAATAAAAAGTTATCACCTAACGGCAATAACTTTTCAATTTCATACATACTAATTAAGTATATTCTATATCAGTCATAATATACCATGTATGGCAAAGTTTTTATAATAAGTGATTACGCGAGCTTTAACTTCATTGTTAAGGGTTTAGAGTATACTGTTTGTCTTCTGCATAGATCTGGGCAATGCATCCTTGGCATTCTTCCAAGGTTCGTCAGCGTAACGATAATCAAATTTGTTTATGAACCATTCCAAATCATCCCTAACTCTTTTCATGTTATCTAGGTATAAAGCATTTAACTCTGTAATAAAGTTTGATAATTCATCACCTTTGAGATTGGATGGTGCTTCTTTATACAGCATCTTGAAATGTTCAGAACAAAAGCCCTTTGATGCCTTAAACTTTTCACGAAAATCATGATCGGTATGATAAAGATGAAAGATTGTTGCAAGGTAACGTTGAAATGTTGTATTTATCTTATCACATACAAAGCAACTTTTTTCTACCGTATCTAAAAAATCAACTAGCGGTGATTCCTCTGATTTCTTACGAAACAACGAGGAAGCGGTAACCTTGACTCCGGAATGTTTTTCAACCGTTTGAATTGTTTTATCCATGTGTGATTTTAACATCAAAGCCAATCCCAAACGATTTTGATTTTGATAAAGCTGATTAAGATGTTTCTCACAAAATCCCATACGTGAAGTCGCTTCTCTGATATCATCTTCCATATAACTCGGTCCCATCGTATATTCTACCGCATCTGTCTCAAGCTTCTTTTTCATAGCACAAAGAGGACATTCGCATTCCGCTCCAAACGCTTCATTCACCGGGATCGTATATAATTTTTCTTTCAAAGTAAGTACCCGCCTTTATCTTAGCAATTAATTCTTCTGATCCTTTATCATATCCTTGATTTCTCTAGCCTTTTGTTTGATACGCTCATTAGCATCTTTGGATATTAACACTCTAGATATCCATCTGCCAGCTTCATCATACTTTCCGATTTTTCTAGCTAATTCAGCCATTAATAAAGTGATTGTAGTTTCATCCATACCACACATCGGAAAATCTTCTTTACTGAAAGCCTCTCCAAAACCAGCGTAGGCTTTTGATAGAAAATCCTCTTCTTCAATCCTTAATTCTTCGATAGCTTGTTTATAATTCGGGAAATCCTGTGGTAAATTCTCTGATTTTCCTCTAATCACCCAGGCAGTTTTTAAGCAGGTATAAGCTCGTTCCGAAATCTTTGATTTCTTTACAATTGCATTTACCAACGCCAACTTGTGTCTGGATATCGCATCGTCGTAGGTAAATATATTACCGGTTTCCTTCAATCCCCTGAAGTTCGCTGAAATATTCGTTTTGATTAAATTAGACTGTGCTGAGGATACATATTTAAAAAAGCGATTTAGTGCGGCAAATCCACAGGTAGGACAAACAATCGCATCATATTTTAAGGGATCCATATTCTCATACAAAGGTCTTAAATCGGTATCTAAGGATAGAAGCTTTACCTTGCCGGATTTCACTGTCTTAGTTTTAAATTCATTGTCACAAACCGGACAGGTATAGGTCTTGTCAAAGATATTATCTTCTTCAGAAAATGCCGGTTTTTCATTTTCACCGGATTTCTTACCACTTTCATTATCCTTGGTTTCATAGATATCCATATTAGATAAACCACCGAGACCAAATTCCTCTAATCCAGAAAATATATTAGCCACTGCTAATCCTCCATTCTATAATGTATTTTTTACTGCTTATTCGGGTTGTAAGAGCTTTTCAATGACACAATTCGATTAAAAACCGGATTTTCCGGAGTAGAATCTTTGGAATCCAAACAGAAGAATCCCTGTCTTAAAAATTGGAAGCTATCCGGTGCTTGAGCTCCTTCTATGCTTGCCTCTATATAGCAATCCTTTAATATTGTGATTGAATTAGGGTTTAAATTCAAACTTCCATCTTCATTATATACACCCTTGGATTCATCCACAATATTCTCGTACAAACGTACTTCCGCTTTCTTTGCTGTTTGTGCAGCAACCCAGTGGATTGTACCTTTTACTTTTCTTGCGTTAAAACCAGAACCGCTCTTTGTCTCCGGATCATAGGTACAATGAACTTCAGTCACATTACCATTCTCATCTGTAACATAATCCGTGCAGGTTACAAAGTATGCATTCATAAGTCGAACTTCATTCCCCGGGAATAAACGGAAATATTTCTTCGGAGGTTCTATCATAAAGTCATCACGTTCAATATATAATTCTCTTGCAAACGGAACCTGTCTGGTACCCATTGCTTCATTTTCCTGATTCACCGGAGCTTCTAGATATTCAACCTCGCCCTCCGGATAATTCGTGATTACTAATTTAATCGGATCAAGAACAGCCATAATTCTAGGTCTCTTTAACTTTAAATCCTCACGGATACAGTATTCTAACATCGCATAATCTACAGAACTCTGGCTCTTAGATACACCACATAGTTCCATAAACAGCTTTAAAGATTCAGGAGTAAAGCCTCTTCTTCTTAGAGCACTGATGGAAACCAATCTAGGATCATCCCATCCATCAACAATACCTTCCTCCACTAATCTCTTAATATATCTCTTACCGGTAATTACATTGGTAAGATACATTTTAGCAAATTCGATCTGCTTCGGAGGAACCTCATATTCTAATTCCCTTACCACCCAGTCATATAGCGGGCGATGATCTTCAAACTCCAACGTACAGATGGAATGAGTTACGCCTTCAATCGCATCTTCAATCGGGTGAGCAAAATCATACATTGGGTAAATGCACCATTTATCGCCGGTATTATGATGAGATACCGCTGCTACACGATAAATAACCGGATCTCTCATATTGATATTCGGGGATGACATATCAATCTTTGCACGAAGAACTTTAGAACCATCTGCAAATTTACCTACCTTCATATCTTCAAACAGTTGTAAATTCTCTTCAATGCTTCTGTCACGGTAAGGACTATTCTTACCGACTTCTGTCAGCGTTCCACGATATTCTCTGATCTCTTCTGCTGTCAGGTCACAAACAAATGCTTTCCCTTTTTTTATCAACTTAACGGCAGCCTCATACATCTGATCAAAATAATCGGAAGCAAAGAACAAGCGATCTTCAAAATCTCCACCAACCCACTTAACGTCCTTAATAATAGAATCTACAAATTCTGTTTTTTCCTTTGTCGGATTCGTATCATCAAATCGAAGGTTGAACTCACCACCATATTTTTTTGCCAAACCATAATTAAGTAATATTGATTTTGCATGACCTATATGAAGATAACCGTTTGGTTCAGGTGGAAATCTGGTAACAATCTTCTTTACCTTACCCTCTTCCAAATCCTTATCAATAATCATCTCAATAAAATTTTTTGAAACCGTAGCCTTTTCCTCCGGCTCCAAATGATTGTCTTCCTTCATATTATTATTGTCCATGAAGAACCTCCCAATTGGTAATTTATTTGAATTGACTCAATCAACTCATTTGTCTGTTATTTATCATTAAAATACTCTTTAAATATAGGAATTTCAAGTAGTATCTTCCATAAAAATATTATTTTTATATAATAACACAGATTAACATAACTTAAAAGCACGAAATTACAAAATTAGTTCATGCTAGTTCTAAGTGACTACAAGTAAATCCATTCCATAAATATAATCCAAGAACGGATTAAAAACACGAAGACTAGGAAAATGGTATTATCCTCAAAAAACAAAGAATGCTATCCTACCACATGAAACTTATTGGTAAATAGCATTCCTTTTATTATGTTTCTTCATTCTTTGATGATAAATGTTTCATTAAGATATCTTTATTGTTCCTCATGCTCTTTTTTGTATTTCGCTAATAAAAGATCAAGCATTCTGTCATAGCTTCGTACTCCATCCGATTGATTATTTGCCTTCAGATAGGTATCATTTATTTTATTGGATACCGTACTTATGGTTTTATTCTCGAACTTTGCCCAGTAATTGGAATTATCATCAAAATCCTTTTTTACACCATCACTATATAACTCCGCCACTTTAAAATACAAATCCTGATCTGCTTCATACAAAGCATTGCCGGCAGTTACGAGTGCCAACATCGTACCACTGTATTGAAATTCGATATCACCCGATTTCATTCCTGCAAGATAAGCCAAGTAATTTGCCTCGTCTTCTCTCATAAAACCATGCAAATGCGCTAGCTCATGAAGCATTGTAGCAGGGATATTATAGTCTGGAATGTCCACATTCACATTTGCTTCCATCGTAAATGGAATAAAAATACCGGTAATCTCCGTTTGAGACATAGCTTTCGACAACAGTATTGGCTTTGGTGGTCCGTAATGCCCCTTGAGTATCGGATAATCTTTTGATAAGGCTTCATACGCTTTGTTTGCCCGCTTCGCCAGTTCGTAATTATTCTCAGATAATTTGAATACTCCGTTATCATCGGTGCTCTTAATCTTCGATCTTAAGTCATTCGCCTCCAATGCCAAACTTTTGGTCAATGAATACAACTCCTGTACCGAGGATTTCTCTATTGTCAGGTTGGAATAATCCGCAAAGGAATATCGATAATAGTTAAGACCCCCACACATCAAAAAGACAAACCATATTACACTTACAGTACATAATACATTAATAAGGCCTTTTATGAATTGTTCTTTACGATTCTTCTTATTAATAATCAATACTATTATAAATCGTACCAATAATGCGAGTGCAATCGCCGGGAGTGTGACGATTAGTATTTCCGCAATTGAGAAGGGCACCAATCCGGTTATCCTGCCGTATACTTGTGAAATCCATTTGTAAATATGCTTTGCATAGATCTGTTCTGTAAAAAAACGATTGCTCCTCGCTAATAATGTCATAAATATGGATATAGGAAGCAGGCCTAGCAGATAAATGCGTTTATATTTTAAGATATGTTTCATACGAAATCCTCACTAAATATGTATCCAAGTTATATTGCTAGCTATTGTCTATGATATCGTAACACGAAAACTCTTTAGGTGCAATCACCTCCCCCCACTTCTAGCAGTGAAATGAATGGGAATAGAGTGATTCCTTGACAGCTAATAAAAAACGAGAGGATGTTTCATCCATCCTCTCGTTTTTTGATTAAAACTTAGGTACTACAGCACCCTTATATTTGTCATTAATGAACTTCTTTACTTCTTCACTTTGTAAAGCTTTTAATAATACTTTGATATCTTCTCTGTTTTCATTTCCTTTTTTCACAGCGATAATGTTACCATAGGTTTCTGCTGCTAAGGAATCTTTGCTTTCCACAGCGATTGCATCGTTTTCTACGCTTAAACCAGCTTGAATTGCGTAGTTACCGTTTACTACTCCTAAATCTACATCTTTTAAGGAACGAGCAATCTGAGCTGCTTCAATTTCAACAATTTTTACATTTTTTGGATTTTCTGCAATATCATTCTTTGTAGCATTGATGCCGGCGCCATCCTTTAATTTGATGATACCATTTTCTTGAAGTAACAATAGTGCTCTTGCTTCATTGGATGCATCATTTGGAACTGCAATCTGAGCACCATCTTTCAGTGTATCGATTGTTTTTGTCTTGCCAGGATAAAGACCAAATGGCTCATAGTGGATGATTCCCGCAGAAGCCAATTCTGCTTTATGCTCTTTATTAAAGGAATCCATATAAGGAACATGCTGGAAGTAATTCGCATCCAAATCACCACTGTTAAGTGCTACATTAGGTTGTACATAATCATTATATACTTTAATATCCAATTTATAGCCTTCTTTTTCTACTAAAGGTTTTGCTACCTCTAAAATCTCAGCATGAGGTACTGCACTTGCACCTACCACGATGGTTTTATCAAATCCGGCTTTCTTACCGCAGCCAGCTAAGGATGCTACGATTAATGTTAGTACTAATAGTGTGGTTATCAGTTTCTTCATAATTTATTTCCTCCTAAGTTAATTTATATTTTAAAACTATCTACTGTTATCAGTATGCTACGAAAACATATTTCCTATTATAATCTTCGATCAGACTTTTTCGTAATTGCTGACCCTAATTCCTGTATAACCTGTAATATGATAATTAATAATATTACCGCAACTAACATAATATCTGTTTGATAACGGTAGTAACCGTAACGAATTGCGATATCTCCCAATCCACCACCTCCGACAAAGCCTGCCATAACGGTATAACTTAATATAGTAGAAATGGCTATCGCACTACCAATGATCAAGGATGGTTTTGCTTCCGGAATCAACACCTTAAAAATAATCTGAAATGGGCTAGCTCCCATACTTTGTGCTGCCTCAATCACACCCTTATCCACTTCTTTCAAAGAAGATTCTACAATTCTGGCTATGTAAGGCGCAGAAGATACAATCAATGGTATAACAACAGCAGATGCACCAATGGTTGTACCGATAATTGCTCTGGTAACAGGCATTATAGCAATCAATAATATAATGAATGGAACCGAGCGAACAACATTTACAATGATACCAATGATTTTATTCAAAGTAGAGTTCGGGGTAATGCCGTCCTTATCGGTGATGACAAGCAGGATTCCCACCGGTAATCCGATGATATATGCGATAAAGGATGAGAACAAGGTCATATATAGGGTTTCAAGAATGCCCATGCCTATCATTTTTAATACGGTTTCACTAAACATTATTCTTTACCTCCTCGTATGGAATTTGGTTCGATACAAGATAATTCAGAATTCTTTTTCTTCCTATCTCATCATTTGGTAATTGAATAATCATTTGTCCAAATGCTTTTCCATCAATATCTTTGGTATCTGCAAATAATATGTTAACCGGGGTTTTACTTTCTAATACCATATTTGCAATAACCGGTTCGAAGGAGGTTCTTCCGTCAAATATAATTCTGCACTTATACTCTCCTACAAAGCTCTCAATGTGTGTATCACCAGAGAATACTAACTGCTTTGCAATGGAAGACTGAGGACTAACAAACACATCCTGCACCTCGCCAAGTTCTGCAATTTGACTCTTATCAATGATTGCAACTCGATGACAAATTTCTTCGATCACACTCATCTCATGAGTAATAACAATCACTGTAATTCCTAGTTTCTGATTTATTTCTTTTAGTAGGTTTAATATCGATCGAGTTGTCGTAGGGTCAAGTGCACTGGTGGCTTCATCACAAAGTAATACTTTAGGATTCGTTGCTAACGCTCTAGCAATTGCTACTCTTTGTTTTTGTCCACCGGACAATTGAGAAGGATAGGCTTTCGCTTTATCGGATAATCCAACAATCTCTAACAGTTCCAATGCTCTTTCTTTTGCCTGGCTTTTTGGAAGACCTGCAATTTCCATAGGAAAGCAAATGTTTTGCAATGTATTCCTTTGCATCAACAGATTGAACTGTTGAAAAATCATACCCATGGACTGTCTTGCCTTTAAGAGTTCCCTCTCAGACAAGGAGCCCAAATCTGCTCCATCAAATATAACTGACCCTGAGGTTGGTCGTTCTAGAAAATTGATGCAACGAACCAAGGTACTCTTTCCGGCACCACTAAGTCCGATAATTCCAAAGATTTCTCCCTCGTTGATGGATAAGTTAATATCCTCCAAAGCCTTTACTTCATTATCCTTATTCTGAAACACTTTCCCCAGACCTACCAATTCAACGATTGGCTTCTCATTCATATTATCAAACCTCCAATTTCTCCAATTCATAATTTCATCATTCCACAAATTCTCTTCCAATATGCCCATTGGTACAATGGTCTATTCGAAGCGCGCGCTTGAGAATAGTGGTATATCACATCCAATCCGGATGGTTCTTTATGTAATAGGTCATATAGAATTTCGTATTACACAAAAAAACAGGAGTGCCTTGATAAGCCTCCTGTTTATGAAATCATTCTTCCGAAACACAAGCTTTATGCTTATGTTAGCGGCATGACAACATCACATTCACTTATCAAGCAAACATGTTTCACCGGCATGCAACACATACCGCACATATTAACGCACATAGTGACAAATGATGTTCTCATCGCTTTCTCCTTCCGAATGTATACTATTTATATATGAATTGATGCGCTAAGTATACATCACCACATTAACGTTTGTCAATACTAAATTGTCAAATTTAGAATCAATCAAAACCAATTATTGGAATATTAGTTAATAATTAGTACTGTATTAATCCTGTAATAATTAATATATTGTCACAAATCATTACTATCGATCTCGAATCACTTCTTCCGACTCTACCTTCCCAATCAAAATATCAGAATCCGGTTTATGCTTCTGAAGGTTTTTCTGAATAGAAGCATCGCTGTGATTTGCATAACAATAGATACAGCCATTCATACAGGTGTTGTAAACACCAATATCCACACTTTGAATGCACCGACATCCCGGTCGTTGGCTCTTATCCTTCTTTTTATTAATCGAATGTCCACAGATTCTTTCTATCAGATTACGGTCGATACATGATACCGAAGCAACATCTATACCGGATATCTCAATGCTTTCACAACAGGTTTGAAGATTAATCCCATATCTTTGTGCTATCCTAAAGAAATGCATGCTCACTTCTCTCATCTGTTCCTGATCAATCTCGCAAATAATGCTCTCCTTCACCTGTTTACTCAACTTACGATAATTATCAACAAAACTAATCATACATACATCCGTATATCCACAAAGAGCATTACAAAGCTTTTCAAATTCCACACAGTGATAGACTATATCCATTCTATGGTTGATAATGATAGGATCATAACGCCAGATCATTCTTTCTTTGCCTATAAGATCTGATAATTGCTGAAAGGTTTGAATTATTTCTTCCTTGCGTCGCAAATTCCGTTCAATATCCTTCTGATAAGGGGTTAGTGTAAAATGAAAATAATATTTATAGTGAAGTATATCAATCATTGGTAGCTTATCGATCATTGGTGCCGGATCCTTTGTCCAAAAAACAATACAATCGATCGTATCCGGCGATAGTTTAATCCTACTGACTTGAGAATGATTGAGCGGATTCCTGGTTAAAACATACCCGTCCTTCAAACGATTTAAAAACCAATCAGGATAATAGCACGGTATATCAGTTCTTCTCGAAGCCGAAAGAATCATATTAATTCCTCCT
Source organism: Bacillota bacterium (assembly GCA_023392615.1). GTDB lineage: Bacteria > Bacillota > Clostridia > Lachnospirales > Lachnospiraceae > Mobilitalea. The sequence continues at coordinate 80,232 of JAEVYT010000036.1, forward strand.
ATGAATAAAAAACACGATTGAATAATCAACCGTGCTTTAATCGTTTATTAAATAATGCTATGAATGACACTTCATTCCGATAATCGAGGCGACAAGATTTGAACTTGCGACCTCTGCGTCCCTAACGCAGCGCTCTAGCCAAGCTGAGCCACGCCTCGAATTAACTATCTAAGCCTATGTATTCAACACCTCGCCAAAGACAGCAAAGTTATTATATTACGTGAGTCAAACATTTGTCAATAAAAACATGAAGTATTTTATTATACTAAAATATGTAATTCTTGCTATCCGATCTACACCAAAATGTTGTTCCCTCATCTACTGGATTATCATATATATAATAAGAGTAACGATTACCGGATGGGTTATTATGGATATATATATTGTACAGCCAGGTGATAATATAGATGCGATTGCGACCAAATATAACATGACGACGGAAAGACTTATCACAGATAACGGATTAATATCCCCCTACGCACTAACTCCAGGTCAAGCTCTTCTTATCCTCTACCCGAAAGAAACTTATACTGTTCACCCCGGTGATACTCTGGAATCAATTGCATCCTCAACCGGAACATCAATTCTTCAATTGTACCGAAACAATCCACTTTTATATGAACGATCTAATATAATTCCTGGAGAATCTTTAGTATTGTCTTATAATACAGAAAGAGATATCTATACGAACGGATATGTCTACTATTATATAAATCCGGACATCTTAAAGATGACATTACCTTACTTAACCCACCTATCCATATTTAACTACCGAATCTTAAAAAACGGGGATATTATTACTTATGGTGATGACCAATATATTATTGATCTAGCAAAAGAATTTCATACCCTTCCTCTACTAATGACTTCCGCATTGTCCTCGACGGGAGAGCTTGAATTAGAGAATGTATATGAATTATTATTGGATCAAGAATCTCAAAATCGATTAATCGAAAACATGCTTCTACTATTACAGGAAAAAGGTTTTTACGGAGTAAATATACTTTTAAGCTATGTTACCATAATAAATCAAAGATTATATCTGGAATTAATTGAAAAGATATCAAAGATATTAAAAAGTAATCATTATATTGTAATTATAACCATGAATCCAAAAGTTGAGTATCAGGACGATACCGTAACCTATAAAAAAATTGATTACAATAGTTTTAGTCAACACGTTGACAAAATCATATTCTTACAAGAACTTTGGGGAACCAATACAAATCCTCCTGGTCCAATTAGTTCTTACTATCTTGTAAATTCATTTATTAATTCAATTACAAAAGAAATATCTCAAAATACCGTTTCGATTGGTATTCCACTGATTGCATACAATTGGACGCTTCCTTATGTTCCGGGAACAACAATGGCTTTATCACTATCCCTAGACTCCGCCTTAATTATCGCATATGAACAAAGGAGTGTAATACAATTTGATGAACTATCTCAATCACCTTATTTTTTGTATGTGTCATCCTTAGTTGGTTACCCTGTAACGCATATTGTGTGGTTTATTGATGTAAGAAGTATTATGGCATTAAATGATATAATCAGCGAATATAATTTGAACGGATCCGGTATTTGGAATATAATGAGTTATAATCAAGTATTATGGTCTACGATTAATGCTCGGTTTAATATTATAAAAACCGAAAGTGATAACAACACCCTTAACATATAAAAATCTTAAATAATATCAGTAAAAACATTTCTTTTAAGAGGTTACTTAATACTTGTTCTACGTTCATCCGTCCATGGATTAAACATTCGGCATCATGCTCCTGCAGAGGGTTCTCTATTTGCATTACTTATTTGCATGTTTTTTCCTTGATAACAACATATTTCATTCTTTCCCCAAAATCATATTTCCCTCCTACTGGTATCATCAAAAGAATCTCTATACATTAAAAAATGCCGCCAATAAGTGGCGGCATTCTCTATCTTAATTAATATTGTTTTTCAATTTGTGCTGCATCGGTAGATGTTGGAGCATTTGATGCATATGTAGCACCTGTAGGATACATTATACTTGTAAATGACACACCTTGTGGCGGAGTAGGATGACATAATCCAAGGCAATGTCCAATCTCATGACAAGCAACACGTTTCACTGTCGTTGGTGTCAACGTAGTACTAAGATATACGATACAATTATTCCAGCTACTGGTTGGCGGATTAACTTGATTTGTTACGATAGTACTACCAGAGTAAAGCTCTGTATAACCGTTAACTCCCGAAGCCCATGACGGAAAAGTTCCTTTTGCTTTAAATACAATAGTAGCACCTGAAGCAGAATAAACTCGTGTTAACTTAACCTTCGCCTTTGTTGAATTCTGTGCAGTTGCGGTAACCCACTGAGCCGCAGCATCGTCAATTGCACCTGCAAATAACGCTTGGCTAGCAGTAGTATCGATGTAATAGGTAAGATTCGCAACACTCCCACTTTTCAGTTTATAACTGTAGACATAATCAAGTGAACTAGCATCTGCTTTGATGCAAAAAACTGAGGATACAAGTACAAAAACCATTAAAAACGATATAACTCTTTGCAATTTCATTTTACCAAGATGTTTCATTTTTAACCACCTATCCTTTCCTATGTATAAATTGACATATTTTAACATACTTAATTTATCATTAATAGGTGGGAATGTCAATATACTTTGTCATATAATGTAAACATATGAAAAATATCCTTGATATTAGCGTATTAAAAAGGCACTCTTTCGAGTGCTTTTGTTTTCCTCTTATTCGCTTACAATCCCTGATATTACTTGGATTTCTCGTAAGCTGCCAACGGGAATCGAACCCGTGACCTCCACCTTACCAAGGTGACGCTCTACCGACTGAGCCATGGCAGCAAATGACTTAAATCTCCCTGAGGACCTGATTTAATTTTGTCTTGATTCTTGTTAATGCATTGTCTATGGTCTTCGGCTCTTTTCCTAATACCTCAGCAATCTGAACATACTTTAAATCCTTCATATACAAGCTAAGAACACGCTTTTCAAGGTCGCTCAGACGCCTTACAAGTTCATATTCTATCATACTGGTATTCTCTTTGTCAATAACTAATTCTTCTGGATTTGAAATATATTTTTGATTTATTATGTCAACCAACGGATCCTTTTCTTCCGTATCATTTCCTTCTCTGTAAGCAGGGGAATCTAACGATATATACGTATTTAGCGGGATGTTTTTCTTACGGTTTGACGCCTTAATTGCGCTGTATATCTGACGCGAGATGCAAAGGTCGGCAAAGGAGTAGAAGGTGCTATCCTTATTGGTTTGAAAGTCACGAATTGCCTTATAAAGGCCAATCATCCCTTCCTGAATTAAATCATCCTTATCCCCACCAATTAGATAGAGCGCCTTCGCCTTACTTCGCACTAAATATTTGTATTTCTCAAGCAAATAATCGATTGCAGGCTGATCGCCATTTTGAATTCTGCATAAAATCTCTTCATCAGTTAACGTATCATATGCTACTGCAGTATTCAAATTACCAATCCCCCTTTTCTATCATTGCTCTTAGTTTAATCGCTGTCTTACTATTTCATATGCCATGATTCCCATTGCCACAGATGCATTCAGAGAATCTACTTTACCAAACATCGGAATTTTAGCTGTATAATCACATTTTTCCTTGATCAGACGGCCAACACCCTCTCCTTCACTGCCAATCACTAATCCAATTGGTCCTTTTAAGTTCAATTGGTACATCAGCTCCCCGCTCATATCAGCACAGACAAACCATAATCCTTTTTCCTTTAACTCCTCAATTGTATTGGATAAGTTCGTAACCTTTGCTACCGGTAGATAGTTAATCGCACCCGCGGATACTTTGGCAACCGTAGCCGTTAACCCAACAGCACGTCTCTTCGGAATAATGATACCATGTGCACCTGCTTGATGTGCTGTACGAATAATCGCTCCCAGATTATGAGGATCTTCAATACTGTCAAGTATTACCACAAATGGCGGTTCACCCTTCTCCTCCGCAGCTTTAAAGATATCCTCAATCTCAGCATATTCATAGGCTGCCGCATATGCCATTACTCCTTGATGCTTGCCTGTTTCAGACATTTGCTCCAGACGTTCTTTTTTTACATAAGTAATAATACAATCCGTTTTTTTTGCTTCTCTTACAATGGATTTTACCGGTCCATCCTGACAACCGTCTAATACAAATAAACGATCAATTGTCTTGCCAGAACGAAACGCCTCCATCACTGCATTACGTCCCTCTATCGTAAACTCCTCATATCTCATGTTTGTACCTAACCTTTCAAATTATCTAAAGAAGTATCATTATCTTATCCACAGTTCTTCATTATGTCAATCTATTCTTTTCACAGACCACTGATATTCTCATAGTTGCTTATAGTATACTAATTCGAGCCCCAAAATTCAATATAAATTAAGGCTTGTCTATTTATACGCCATAAAAGGATTGGGCATCGTGACCTACGAACCACCCAATCCAATCTTATCTCGCCTTATAACGGCTTACCCTACTAACTAATCATTCCACCCAGCATACCACTGATGCTACATATGATAAATGATGTGAACAGACTTCCAACTGGAAGTGGAGATGTACGGTGCATAGCTACACATACCACCAACATAATTGCAAAATATATGACTCCCATCAAAAGTCCCCAGATAAACTTTTTTTGTTCCAACTTTTTACCAACAAAAAATCCACCAATGAAGTTAGAAATAATATATGCAAATATTACCCCTCCGCCTATGATAGTGCCGGATAAATCCATCTTCAACATCAGGAAGGACAATAACAGTAGTGCAAATGCTGTTACAATATAAGAAAATAACACCCCCCTAAGCAGAGCAAGTACTTTTGCATTTTGGTTTAAAACCTTATCCATAGGAAACCTCCCGGATTATCTATACTAGATATATATTATACACTACCATAATATATTCGTACAAATTTCAGACAGGTTTTATTTTTTAAGTAAACCATCCTGCGAATAGCTGCATCCTGAATTCCACAACATCCATTCTCCATATCCCGCATCATAAACTCCCTTAATCTGTGCTCTAACCTCTTCGCCTGTATAAGGAATATGATGAGTGATCCAAGAGGCCGTAAAATCCTGAAGCCACGGTCGCACGATTGCAACATGATTATTCTTTGGTAACTCCTTTAGTTTTTCTTCAGACTTCATCAGTACCTTATAGATCATGTCATATGGCTTGGTATCAGGATGTTTGATTCCGTAATTACCTTCACTAAAATGTGATGGATAAATCATTGGACAAATATAGTCCAGATATTTCGCCATACTCTTGTAATCCTGTCCTACAATCTTGGAATCTATTTCACTATTGATAATCGTTCCATACACATCTGCTGATACCGCTACTCCCAGTGGGTGAAGTGTTTCACATGCGTATTTTGTGAATTCTGTGATGACCTCTTGTTTCGATTTATTCTTTGCGGAGGCACCAAAATCGACCTTTTTAATCTCATCTCCGGTTGAAAAACGAATATAGTCAAACTGAATCTCATCAAACCCATCCTTCGCAGCCTGCGATGCAACACCTACAACATAATTCCAGACTTGCTTATTATAGGGATTAACCCAGTAGTCATTATTATTATCCTTATACAAAGTACCATTTTTATTCTTTATTGCAAGGTCATGGCGTTTACTTGCCAGATAAGGATCCTTAAAAGCTACTATACGAGCTATTAAATAAATGTTTTTGCTTTTTAATTTTCTAGTAAGTGCCTTGATATCTGAAATTGTACCTGTATCAGCTCCAATCATTTTTGCCATTGCATTATCCATCTTATATGAAATCTTTCCGTTATCACCCTTCACATCAATTACAAATGCATTTAATTCGGTCGAAGCCGCAAGTGTAATCAAATCCTCTATTTTTTTAGAACCCGCCGTTGAAGCAGGAATATAAATACCTTTTACTACAGGTGGTGTATTTGTGGTTCCTACATTAACCACTTCAGATTCATCTTTATTATCTATTGAGTGAGTAGCGCTTGGTACATTCGTAATATCCATGGTAGAACTGTGGGTCGGAGAATTCTGTGAACTATTTGTGCCATTTACCTCCGGGCGTTGAGATATATTTTGCACATAATCTGTATTATTATAGCTTCTCTCTTTACTAAGCGAATCTACCCGCATAATCGAATAGGTACAGATTGACAACCCTATAAGAAATGCAATAACAACCAAATACATCCACGGTTTATTATCATTATTATTTGGATCTTTATCATTCAATTTCAAATCATGCTCATTTCCCATCGCGGATACCCCTTACTCATTTATATTTATATATTAGATTATCTTCAATTTCTCACTTATTATACGAAGAGAATGGCTATTCTTGTAATTCTTCACTGCGGAAATATGTGCATTATATTTTAAATTGATACAAATTTCGACCTATAATCATACAAATTATGTAATAAATATTGACATGGATATTTTTATCGTCCTATAATTGTTCTGAATGTACAAATAACGCAGATATAGGACAAAGAAAAGAGAGGATAAAACATGCGATTTTGTTTACGGTTAAAACAACTCAGACTAAAAAACAAGCTAACGCAGAGCGAATTAGCTGATATTCTGGGGGTAAAGCCAACAGCCATATCGAATTATGAATCGGAACGTAATGAACCATCATTTGATAAGCTCATTGCTTTATCTAAATATTTCGATGTTTCCTGTGATTACCTCTTAGGAGTTTCTGATACATATCTTCCGGTTGGGGGAGAGGTACTGGATAAAAACATAGTTGAATTCTTTGACTTATATAAGAGATTAAACCAAGAAAATGTCGCTGAACTTAAGAAATTTACCAAATATTTATTATTTAATCAAGTAATTAAGTAATTACATAATCACATAAGAAAAAAGAGGATGTCACACCTACCATACTCCCTTGATCTATTTAAATAGGGAGTCTTGGTATTGCAACATCCTCTTGCTTGCGTTTTAAGCGTTTACGCCACAGCATTTCTTATATTTTTTACCGCTACCGCAAGGACATGGATCATTTCTTCCTATCTTCTTATCCTTAACAATTGTATTGGAGTTTTTCTGTTCACGATATAACTCTTTTCTACGATCAGGTGTAAGGATAGTATCCCACTCTTCCAGTTCATAAAGCCAGTCTGCTTTTGCTTCCACCATATTATAGTATAACTTTTCTTTATCAATTTGAATCTTAACTGTTGTATCTTTATCCATTTCTTCAATTGGATTTGGTGTCACTAAGCTGTCATTGATACCATCAAGGAAACCGATGAACCAACTTAAATCTGTATTGAATTCTTTAGCAAGAGAAGCAACACTACCCTCCCAAACTTTATCAGGATCAGTAAGGATCACCTTATAAATATCTTTCTCAATGTTGAAATAGTTAGCCCAGAACAGTTCAGCTGTACGCTCATCCATTTCGCTGCTATATGCATGCTCTCTCCACTCTTGTAATAAACTCATGGTTTTCATCCTTTCATGTACTATTCGTACTTCACATAATTTACGGCGCGAACTATGTGTATCTGTAATTGCACATTCACAAACACTATGTTCTTACTCCGTCCGGACAGAGAATTGAAAAGAGCCCTTACGAAATTTTAGGGCGCTTTTCAATTTTCTGTCCTTTATTTATCGCGAAACATAGTATAACATGAAAATTTTTAAATTTCTACGTGTAAAATATTTTTATTTAATGAATAATCAAAAAATATGTGTTCATACTAGTAATATCCAAATGTGGAACAAAGGCGTTCCGTTATATGGATGTAAATGCGTATGCTCTTTCATAATTGGACTCCCCCTCCAATTATGATCACCAAAGAGAAGTTAAATACTTATCCTCCCCTTTTTAGCAACAACCCACTACAATAGCGTAGTGGGTTGTTTGCTGTACATATCCTTGAATTATTCACTTATGTATGTATACTTATATTAAGTATACGATTATAGGAAATTTATTAAAACAAATGAAAAACTAACAATTTTTTTGATATACTTAATATTAAATTGTAAGGACGGTGTGCACATGAAATTATTGCTAGTTGAAGATGAAGAAATGCTATCAACCATTATTGCGAAAGGGCTGCGTAAGTTAGGCTATGCGGTTGATACTGTTTTTGATGGCGAAGAAGCTTTAGAATATTATGAATTGAATGGATATGATATCATCATCCTAGATTTGAATATACCCAAAATAGATGGACTTGACGTATTGCGATCCGTACGCAAGAAGGATATTGATACAAAAATTTTAATCCTATCCGCTAGAGCGAATGTTGATGACAAAATTCTGGGATTGGATGAGGGAGCTAACGATTACCTTACTAAACCCTTTGATTTCGGAGAATTAGAGGCAAGAATCAGAAATCTGTTACGTCGGAATTTTTCAGGGGAACCGGCGACAATTCAACTTGGAAATTTCATAATTGACTCCAGTGCCAAAAAGGTTCTGTGTGGTGGTGAAGTATTGAATTTAACTCGAAAGGAATACAGCATATTAGAGTATCTCATATTGCATAAAAATAAGGTGATCAGTGCAGAGGAATTTGTCGAACACATATGGGATAGCGAATTTGATCCATTTTCAAACACCATACGGTATCATATTCACTCATTGAAAAAGAAGCTTTCTGATTATTGCAACGAAGAAATAATCAAAACTGTCCGAGGACAGGGTTACATTATTGAGGAGGATTGTTTATGAAGCTGACTTTACAGTGGAGAGTAACGTTATTAAGCGCTTGTGTACTCGTTATATGCTCTATTTCATTATCCGCACTGGCTATGGTAAATGCACAAAAAACACTTATTTCAGAGTTCCATAATATAATTGAAATCTCCAAAACGAATAATGGCATCTTAATAAGAACGAAAGATGAAACTAACAATACCGATATATCCCAAAATGATTATAATCAATCCGGACGTACTGCGACACAGGAGATTCAACGTGCAAAACAGCACTTTGATACAACGACGATCCTGCTTTGTTTTTTATTAACCGCCGCAGGCACGGGAGCAGTCTTCTTTGCTTCTGGGAAAGCCTTAAAACCTGTTCGAAAACTAAGTCAACAGGTATCCGAACTGGATGAACATAAACTAGCTGAGCGTTTGCCGGAAAGTATTTTGAAAGATGAAGTGAGCCAATTAACAATAAGCTTCAATCATGCGCTAGACCGCCTGGAGGATGCCTTTGAAAGACAAAAGCGGTTTTCCTCAAGTGCAGCACATGAACTAAAAACACCGCTGACAACTATAAAAGCGGGAATACAAGTGCTGTCCATGGATGGAAATGCTTCTCTTTCCGAATACAAAGATAATGCTCGTATGACCGAAATAAGTGTTGACAGACTGACGCAGGTAGTAAACAATTTATTAATTTTAGCTTCTTCAAATGTTGATGCCGATGAACGGAATGAACCCATTTATCTGAATGTAATATTTGAGTCTATATTTGACGAATTGTCACCCATATATGAACATAGTGAAATCAATTACAATATCGACTGTGACGCCATAACACTTTATGGAAATGCGGCATTGCTTTATCGAGCGTTTTATAATCTAGTTGAGAACTCTTATAAATATAATTTTAAAAATGGAAGTATTACAATTCTAGGAAGTGAAACAGAAAAATATATAAAAATTGATATAGAAGATACCGGAGCCGGAATTCCGGCCGAACATCTTCCTTTCATATTTGATGCATTCTACCGGGTGGATGGCTCGCGTTCCCGTAATACAGCCGGCTCAGGATTAGGACTGTCTATTGCTAAATCTATCATAGAAAAGCATCACGGTATTATCGAAGTATCAAGTTATGATCACAAAGGCACAAAATTCACAATTCAATTTCCAAAACATACGAAAGAATAAAATCGTACTAAGTAATAATAATCTAACGAAAATTCAACATATCCTTTGATATACTTTGTGGTGTCGACAAACAAATACTGTTTAAGGAGTTAACCAAAAATGTATATCATAACAAATGCCATCAAAAATATCGGTAGAAACAAAGGAAGAAATAGTTTAATGGCAATTATTCTTTTTGCCATAATTCTCACTACTGCGGTGTCAATTATAATTAACACCACAACCTCGGTTATCATTAAAGATTATAAAGCACGATTTGGGGCAGAAGTTTCAATAAGTGCCGATTCTGCAAAACTTCAAGACAGAAAAACAGCCGAGAGATATAAGCAGCTTACTGCCCAGCAGCAAATTGCATTCGGCAAATCTGACTTGCTGCAAAAATCTAATTTTTCAGCAACAATAGATATATCACCAAGGAAGCTTTCCTCTCTTAGTGAGAGCAAGCGAGATAATATGATATCTAACTTCCTTAGTGGAGCAACAAAAGCTGATGGAACAAAAATGCCAGAAGTCGTGCCTATAAAAGCAAAAGTTGTAGCCTCCGATAATCCGGGAGCAAACAATGATTTTAAAACGGGTACACGTAAAATAGCAAGCGGCAAAATGTATAAAAACCTCAATGAATGTATGGTCAGCGAACAATATGCAAGCCTTAATAAGATTAACGTCGGCGATACAATTGAGATAGACAGCTATTATAAAAACAATCCAATGACTCATCGTTTAACGGTGACCGGTATCTATATTGATAATACTATGATTGGAGCAGATACGGATGGAATAAGTGCGATTGAAAACAGAAACAATGAAATTCTGACTAGCTTTGAAACAGCAATGAAGATGAAATTATTCAATGAGTTTGGTAATGTTTCCGCCCAATATTTTTTGAGAGATCCTGCAAAGCTTCCTGCCTATGAAAAAGAACTCAGAAAAATGGGATTAGAAGATTATTACAAGGTTACAACCGATGAAGCAGGTTACAAAAAAGTGGTAGGACCTGTGGAAGGGCTGGGAAAAGTAACTAATACATTCCTGATCGTTGTCTTCGTTCTCGGTTCGATGATACTTATGCTTTTATCAACACTTGCCATTCGAGAACGCAAATATGAGATTGGTGTTCTCCGTGCGATGGGGATGAAAAAGGTCAAAGTTGCCTTGGGATTGCTTACCGAAACCATTGCTATAACAGGACTTTGCTTAATTATTGGACTAGGAATCGGAATGGTAGCATCACAACCTATAGCAGATAGCTTGCTTGCCAACCAAATAGAGCTTGCCAAAGAAAACAGTGATGCAGGCGGCAATATACTAATGACAGGCCAAACAGGCATAGGAGCTCCCACATTTACCTCAGATGTAAAACCGCTCTCGGAGCTTCAAATAACCTTAAGTGCGGATGCTATCACTAAAATCATGATTATTTCCCTTCTTTTGGCAGGATTATCAAGTATGATAGGTATTATATATATCACAAAATACGAACCGATCAAAATACTATCAGAAAGGAATTAAGGTGAATATAATGAGTCTATTATCAATCGAGAATCTATCTTATAAATATAGTGAAACAACAAAAACAATATTAAAGAACATTTCGGCAGAGTTTAACAACGGTAAGCTTTATGCGATTATGGGTAAGTCTGGTTCAGGAAAAACCACCCTTTTATCTCTTATGTCCGGTCTTGATAATTGTACGAAGGGTTCAGTAAACTTTGGTGGCTGCTCTCTTTCTCAAGTTGATCGCGATAAATATCGTGCAGAAAGTATCGGTGTTATTTTTCAAGGTTATAATCTTTTGACCAACGCTACGGCTGTTGAAAACATCGTGTTATCAATGCATATAAGCAAAACAAAGGATGTCAATAAAAAGAAAGTTGCCTATGAATTACTTGAAAAAGTCGGTATTGACAAAGAAACCGCTGATCGCAAAATCTTAAAACTCTCAGGTGGAGAACAGCAACGCGTGGGTATAGCCAGAGCTTTATCCCATAATCCTGACATTGTCATTGCCGATGAACCTACCGGTAATCTTGATTATGATACCGAGAAAAATATAATGAATATTTTGAAGTCACTTGCACATGATGAAAATAAATGTGTAATTGTCGTAACTCACTCAAAAAAAGTTTCAACATACGCGGATGTTCTTTTGGAACTGAGTGGCGGAAGTTTTGTGAATATAAAATAGTTAAATAATGCGTAGAGTCCCCATGGCAGTAATGTCATGGGGATCGTTTGCTTTTATACATAATTTTATGAGACTCATTTGCGCTTGCATAATAATTCATATATGATATTGTTTCATCATATCAAGGCTCCTTTCAACTGTAAGTCGTCGAGAAAACAGTATATATTACCGAAGTTAATCTCAACATATTTATCTAATTCAAAAATCAAACCAGAACTTGATGGCCTCGGTCTATCATCCTTAATGTTATCAATCCTTATAAAGATCGACTTTTTAATCTATACATAATTTTAACTTCCAGAAAACAATATACATAATAAACATCATATGCTGTCATGTAGATATTTGTAATTCCAAGTAACTTCCTATATCACTACCGCACTTCTTGTTGTAAATTTCCAATATCCTTTCCAACCGATAACTCATTTTAATCCATTCTCTTATATTGATATAAAAACAAAGATTTTATATTAATCTTTTATTATAGATGCCCTATCTTAATAACACGTCATTGTATGTATATAATAGTTTCGCGAAAATGATTATATGATGTCGAAAAGTTTTACTATCGCAGACATATATTACTATTTTTTTCCATGTTAAATATAGTATAATTAGCTTGTTCCATTTGCTGGCTTTATTTTACCAGCAACCAAATATTTTAAGGAGGAAGAATATGAGCAAAAGAAGTAAAAAAGTAGTAGCAATTTTAACTATCATGGTACTATTATTTACCATGATCCCTACCGATGGTCTAAAAGTCGTACAAGCGGCAACGGGGGACCAATCAGTAACACTTTATGACTTAAGTAAAGATTCCAGTCTAAAAGTCGGGGAAGCAATGTCCAGTCCAGCCTTAGAAAAAGCAGGTGGACCAACAATTAATGTAGTACAGGGAAGTGAAGGTCCCTCGCTGCATGTATCAAATGTGGTTAATAGTTGGGACGGTGTGGATTTATTACCCTCTGCTCTCAAGCAATCAGATGGTTCCTATCTACCTGGCTCCTACACCTTCACAATCAAAGGACATGTAGATTCGGGCGTCGCCGCAGCTTATACTAATAAAGATGGCGAAAAAGTACCCCTTCAGATGGTTTTTGGAATGTCTGCAGATCCATATAGTTGGTTCAATAACCAAATTATAGCTGAGGATGGTAATGGTAGCTTTACACTTACTTATACTACAACATATGCAAAAGCATCCGATCTCGAAAACTTGGCATATAAATACCGTATTCAAAAGGCTGGAGACGGCAATGTAAACAATCCCACTTCCTTCTATATTGATGGTATTACGGTCAAGGCCGTTCCAAAAGTAGCCGAACCAATCACACTCTATGACCTCAATAAAGATTCTGGGCTTGCAGGGGGAACCATGGCTAGTACTTCGATTGAGAAAGCAGGAAACCCAACAATTGATGTTGTTAATAGTGCGAATGGTTCATCCTTACATCTGACAAATGTTGTAAATAGTTGGGACGGTGTAGATCTAAAGCCTACAGCTCTTCTGCAACAGGACGGCTCCTATCTACCAGGTGCCTACACCTTTACCGTAAAAGGTCATGTTGATTCGGGCGTGGCTGCCGCTTATGTTGATAAGGATGGTAAACCAGCACCACTTCAGATGGTTTTTGGTATGTCAGCAGATCCATATAGTTGGTTTGCTAACCAAACTATAACTACAGATGGTGACGGGAAATTTACACTCACTTATACCACCACTTATACTAGTGCTTCCGATTTAGAGAATCTGAAATATAATTTCCGAATTCAAAAAGCTGGAGATGGACTTGCATCAAGTCCGACTTCCTTCTATATTGACGGTATTACCGTTAATGTAGTCCCTAGCACAGGTCCGGAACCGGAAGTCCCTGATATCACATTGCCGGTGGGTCAAACTGCTATTCTCTATGACCTCAACAAAGATTCCAAGCTTAGCGTAGGAGGGGCAATCACAGACAGTCCTGCTTTAGCAAAATCAGGTGATGGAGAAGTCAGCATTGTGCAAGGAGAGGGCTCAACACTGTCCTTACATGTAAATAACCGCGTAAACAACTGGGATGGAGTAGATTTAAAGCGTGCGGTACTCATGCATGAGAATGCATATTATGCAGGTGATTATACCTTTACCGTAAAAGGACATATTGATCCAGCTGATGTTGCAACCAGTTCTGCGTTCGTACTTGGTATGAATCAATCACCTTGGGGAGAATTAACCTCCCGTACAATGCCAGCAAGCGATGGTTCTTTTACGCTTACTTATACCAAAAACTATTCGACTGCTTCGATCACTAATCTTGGATATGATTTCCGTATTCAAACAACCGATAAAAAACCGACATCCTTCTATATTGATAATATTACTGTTACCGTAACGGGTTCCGCCCCGAAGCTTTTTGGTATTTATTCCTTGCCATTTAACGACAAAGCATCACAGGGCTCCTTCTTCTCTACAACATCTACTGCAGCGCAGCTCGCTTGGGTTAATGGCTCCGGTATTGGACATAGTGATGATGCAGCTTTAAAAGTTACACATAGCGGTACTGATTATAATGCTTCAAATAATGCAGTTCGCCTAACATTACCAAAAGCTCTCCCTGCAGGAGCTACATATAACATATCTGCTTGGGTTTATGTTCCGACCGAAGGAAATGAAGGGAAAGGTGAACTAGCTGGACCTGGTATCGTAATAAATGGAAAATACGATGGTGCAACTGGCGTAAGTAAATTCCCTTCTACCCCTGGTACAATAACAACTGGAGAATGGAAAGAGTTAAATGTCACTCTACCGAAGAGCACTTCACCTATCACTTCAATCGACTTCAATTTTGTAACGAATGAGGCATCATCTCACCCTAATGTTTGGAGGTTTGATAATATTATGATTTCACAAGTGGGTGATCGTACCCTTAACCCTAAGTGGGATACGACTCTCCCTTCTTTAGCGAATGCTTATAAAAAAGCTTTCCTTATCGGTAATATTATGGAGCCAGGACAGACTACAGATACAGAACTTACCGCAATGTATAAAAACCAGTACAATGTAGTTACTGCTGAAAATGCAATGAAGCCAGATCAACTATCTAAGTCGAAAGACCAATATAGTTACACCGAAGCTGATAAGCTGATTAAGTGGGCACAAGATAATAACATAAAAGTGCATGCTCATACTCTTGTATGGCATTCTCAGTCAGCAGATTGGTTAAATAAAAATAGTGATGGTTCTCCGCTCACTCGTAGTGAAGCCCAGACTAACATGAAGAAATATATTGATAATGTTGTTGGGCACTTTGCAGGCAAGGTTATCTCCTGGGATGTAGTGAATGAAGCATTTACGAATGACATATATAATACCCCTACAAGTTGGCAGAGTGTACTACGTGGAGCCTCAGGAATGCCTGACACCAACCCATGGTATGCAGCCTATGCAAATCACGCAGACGAAACAAAAGGTGAAAGCGGTGCCGACTTTATCTATGATGCTTTTGTTTTCACTCGTCTCGCTGATTCAAATGTGAAATTATATTATAATGATTATAATGAAACAGAAAAAGGTAAATATGAAGCAATTGGTATGATGGTTGAACAACTCAATGCAAAATGGAAAACCGATTCTCGAAACAAAGATATTAATCGTCCTCTCATCGAAGGTGTTGGCATGCAGGCACATTATTGGACAGAGGATGTTAATTTAGCAAAGAACGCAGAAGCAGCCATCCAGCGTTTTATAAAAGCAGGAGCTGACGTCAGTGTTTCAGAATTAGATATACCGATTGGTGGCTATACGAATTATAAGAACAATACTATTTTAACATATGATAACGAGAAGCTACAGGCAGATTTATATAAACAATTATTTGAGGTTTATGACAAATATACAAGCCATATCGATCGTGTAACTTTCTGGGGAAAAGCAGATTCACAAAGCTGGAGATCTGAGGGGTATCCGAATCTCTTTGATGCTTCCTTTGCTCCAAAGTTAGCATATTATTCGGTAATGGACGCCGCAGCAGATATTGTTATTCCTCCAACTCAGTACAATGTAATCTTTAATAGTCAAGGTGGAAGTACGGTAGATACCATAACTGCAATTGATGGTAGTACAGTGAATGAACCTATGAAACCTACAAAAACCGGGTTCACATTTGGTGGCTGGTATAAAGATTCAGCATGCACCACAGCAAATAAGTGGGATTTTACAAAGAATACAGTCACTACTACTGTAACTCTGTATGCTAAGTGGACAGTTAATCAATATAGGGTAACATTTAAATATCAAAATGGTAGTTTAGATTCGTATAAGGATATTAACTACAATGATAAAGTTCCTGCTCCTAATAATCCTACCAAGACCGGTTATACTTTTGGTGGATGGTACAAGGATTCAGCATGCACCACAGCAAATAAATGGGACTTTGCAAATAATACGGTAAAAACTATTGTAACTCTGTATGCTAAGTGGACAGTTAATCAATATAAGGTGACATTTAAATATCAGAATGGTAGCCAAGATTCATATAAGAGTTATGCTTATAATAGTACTATACCTACCCCTAAGAATCCTACCAAGAACGGTTATACTTTTGGTGGATGGTACAAAGATGCTTCATATAAGAGCGCTTGGAACTTTAAATCAGATAAAGTTTCAAAAGATACAATCCTATACGCTAAGTGGACAATAAACAAATATTCTGTAATATATAATAGTGTAGGCGGAAGTAAAGTAAGTACCAAATCCACGAATTACAATACATTAATTGCAACACCTACCGCACCAACAAAATCAGGCTATACTTTCCTCGGTTGGTATAAAGATTCCACTTATAAAACGATTTGGAACTTTAGTAAGGATAAGGTAACAAAGACTACTTATTTATATGCTAAGTGGGCTAAAAATCCTTCTGCACCGGGAAAAATCTCTGTATCTAAGGTGAGTTCAAAGAGCGCTAAAATTAGTTGGAGTAAAGTAAGCGGAGTAAAGGGCTATGAACTATACCGTGCTACTTCAAAATCCGGTAAATATAGCTTAATATCTTCAACTACCGGTACTAGTTATACGAATAAATCTCTTTCAAAAGGAAAGACCTACTACTATAAAGTAAGAGCTTATAAGATGGTTGATAATCGCAAAGTATACAGTAGCTATACTAAGGTAGTATCCATTAAGTTTTAGGTCATTCTAGAGAACTATAATAATATTGTTAAAGTGGGCGAGATTCCTAGTATCCCGCCCACTTTATATTTTTATATTAACTTAGTAAATAGATGCTTCATTATATATTAATTATACTTCTCCATAACAGATTAAAATATTGAGTAACATCTTCTTAATTCTGCGTGTTATCCAATGAAGCGCAATAATCAACTATAGTCTTAACAGTAATAACCCTAAGATATAGATCTCATGTATTAATTTATAGATATGAATATCACACCAAAAAATCCCTATTAACAGTTCCCGAATAATTAATTGGAGTTAATTGACCTTATCCTTCACCTTGTCCCTTATGATAGATAAATTTTAGCATGGAATGGTATTAATTCATAAGTTTTCTCACACAGCTCCGTAATAAAATCGGGCAATAAAGCATACCACGTATTAGGCTTAAACTGCTTTTTCTTATTCTCTACAAATATACTTTTATTATAATAAACAGTTTTCAAATTAGTATCTGGAATATAACCTTCTTTACCGTTTTTTGATATAATTGGATACCATTTTCCATTCCTAACTTTTTTTAATAATTCTGTATGTTTGACAGGCATTTTTTTTAAATTAGGCTGTATCTTTTCTCCCTTTATATAATGGTCTATAATACTACTGTCAGGTATATTTAAAATATCTGAATCTGTGGTTTTATAGACTACACCATTTAAAGGTTTACCATTGTTTTTTGCTTTTTCTAAAAACACACTGTCTGTTTGATATGTCTCCAGTTTCTTGCATTCATAGTAAGCGGTATTGTTATATAACTTCTTCGTATTTGTATCTATATCATATCCAATCGTCCAAGCTAATGAAAAGATCAAACAAATTACACTTCCGATTATATTGATATAAGGAAGTATGTTCTTTACTTCTTTCCATTTTTGTAATAGTAAAAAAGAAATCATAATTCCCAATATATAAAAAGAACATTCAATTGAAACTATATTTTGAGAAATTGTAAAACCGATAAAGAAGGATGAAATCACTCCTAGAATGCTTATGATCTTGCCAATTAAGGTAGATCCCTTTACTTTAAAATTACAAATCCAAAATACTGTAAAAAATATAACTTGAATAACAAATGCAACAACCGGTGCAAAAGTCACACCAAAGACAACAATTAATAAAACATAAAGCAGATAACCAATCCAAAAATTATCCAATCGAAAAAATACTACCATAAATTCACTCCTCTTTTGTTGGTGTTCCCTATCATCGACACATTCTTTACACTTTTCTCATTTACCTAGACTTTCATCTAAATCTATAATTTTCTTGCAATTATAGTGTAATTATAACATAATTATGAGATTTTTGTCATATTTATGCCATGTTTAATTCACTGAATATCTATGATATTCATCAGTATTTTTTATGTATTGTCACTAAATACTTGTTTAGATAACAATTAATCTTTTCATGTCAATATGGAATAGTTGTTATATCTAATACACTTCAACTTATAATGTAAATGATTATTTACTATGATTTTTCTATCTTCTTAAACATAAACCTGCACTTCATCAATATACATATGATGAAATGCTTTTTACAAACGCCGGAAAGGTATTAAAGCATGAATGATATTAAAATAATGATGCTTAGCAAAAGAAAAATCAAACGTGGCTTTTTTATTACGACTGCTTCAATTATAACAATATATCTCCTTGTTTCTTTTTATTTTATAAATCATTTTTTCTTTTCTACTGAGATTAATGGTGTGAATGTATCTTTAATATCCCACGATATGGCAAGTGATATATTCCAAATCTTTACTAATGACTATAAGCTTCAACTTCTTGAGCGAAACAGTGAAACCGAGATTATTACAGGTCATGATATAGGCCTATACTTTAATCGAAACTTTGATTTAAGCCAGTTACATTCGATGCAAAATCCATTTTTATGGATTGGTGCGTTATTTAAGAAACACTCCTATTATCTTGATCATCTATATGTTTTAGACCAAGGATTACTCACGAATAAGATCAATCACTTACATTGTCTGAATAAAGATACCACAGAACCTCATAGTCCAACCTTTCTCTATTCGGATGGTTCTTACATTGTCACAAAAGAGAGATACGGAGATCGTATCAACCTCGTTCAACTTAGCAATGCTGTTATACAATCCATTCTACACGGAGATGCAAAATTAGATTTAAATAAAAAGGATTGTTATGTGAATCCTCTCTATACCCTTCATTCCAAAAAAACTTCTATGACTAGGAGTCTTTTAAACAGTTATGTATCGGCAAAAATCATTTATCACTTTGGCAATGTGTCGGAACAAGTGGACAGTTCATTAATACACCAATGGTTAAGCGTTGATAACAACTTAGATATTACAATTGATAAAGATCGGATTGCTAACTATATTCGCGCATTAAGTAAGAAATATGATACAGTCGGCATACCCAGAGAATTCCATACTTCAACCGGCACTAATATTATAGTAAATGGAGGGCTCTATGGTTGGAAAATCAATCGAGAGCTTGAAACAAATGCTTTATATCAACATATTATTCGTGGAGATATTATGGACAAAGAACCAGAATATGTTCAGAAAGCTTTGTCTAGAGAAGGCAATGAGATTGGAAATACTTATATCGAAATTAATATCTCCAGACAACATGTATGGTTTTATAAAAATGGAAAGTTATTGGTACAGGGGGCTGTAGTAACTGGAAATCCAAATAGAGGGAATGCCACTGTTTTAGGTGTTTACATGATTAATTATAAACAACGTAATGCAACATTAGTAGGTGAAAATTATTCCTCAAAGGTTACTTACTGGATGCCCTTCTTTGGAAATATGGGACTTCATGACGCCTCCTGGCGTTCTAGCTTCGGTGGAAAAATATATTTGTCTAGAGGATCTCATGGATGTGTGAATGCACCATTATATTTAGCAAAAATCGTATATGAAAATTCTACTCCAGGGACGCCAATTATTGTGTATGAAGAAAACTAAATGATACTAATTTCCTATATTCATACTAACGATACCCTAATATTAACATTGAATTAATTTTAACAATAATGTTATAATGCAAAATACCTAGAACAGACAAACTTGATTAGGAGGAAGTTACGTTGAAGAAACTAAAACTAAAGATGCTTATTGTTTTAATTCCAATCATTTTATTAGCTTTATGTGCTATATCCGGAATTAGTTATTATTTTGCTATGCAAGTAATACAAGACAATACAAATGAAATATTGTCTGAGAATGCAGCATCCAGTGCGAATAAAATCGAAGGTTGGATTAATACACAAACTCAAACAATTAACGGTGGAAAAGCTACTCTAGAAAAGCTTCACTTGTCACCGAAGGATGAATTGTCTTACTTAACTACAACCTTAAAAAGCAATCCAAACTTTTCCGATCTATATATCGGAACAAAAGATGGGGTTATGATAAGTGGATCCGGTTGGGAAGCACCAGATGATTATGACCCTAGAACCAGAGAATGGTATAAGCTTGGTATCAATTCTGATACCGTATTATTAACCGAGCCCTACCTTGATTTGGATACGAAAAAGATGGTTGTATCAGCCAGTGTAAACCTGAAGGATACCAGCGGGAAACAGCGCGGCGTTCTCGCAAGTGATATTAGTCTCGAAAAAATAACAGGGTTTATTAAGGAATTCAAATATGGAAAGACTGGTTATGCATTCCTTGTAGATAAAACAAAAGGGACAATACTTGCTCATTATGATGAAAAGATTATTACCAAAACGTTAGCGGATGTAAACAAGAAGGATCTGAACAAGTTACAGAACCTGATATCAAGCAAGCAATCTTCTGCGGCTACCTTTAATATGAGTGGAAAGAAAATGATGGCTCATTTTTCTACCATTCCAGGTACGAACTGGACGGTAGTTATTGCTGTTACTCATGCAGAAGTGGTAAAGGATCTCAATGAATTATTCAAAAATATCCTAATCACCTTGATCGTGTCTTTGCTTGTAATTGCTTTTGCAATTGAACGTGCCAGCCATCAGATCATCAAGCCGATTCGTTCTCTTGACTCCTCCATTCGTATCATCACACAAGGCGATTTTACGCAAGAAATCTCTCAAAAAAATCGGAGTAGACAGGATGAGATCGGAGTAATCGCACAAGGGATACACCTTATGCAGGATTCCCTTCGTAATCTGATCCATCAAGTTAAGCAGGAGTCTGAATATATTAAATCAGATGTAAATCTAGTCGTAAGTAATGTGGAAAATCTTTATGATAATATCGGAGATGTGTCCGCTACTACTGAGGAATTGTCCGCAAGTATGGAAGAAACCGCTGCTTCTTCACAAGAAATGTCTGCTACCTCTCAAGAAATCGAATATACTGTTCAACAGATTGAAAAGCGTACTCTGGAAGGTGCAATTGAGGCAGAGGCAATCACGCAAAGAGCTGATCAAACCAAGGCGAACGTAAATTCCTCCAATCAAAAGGCAAAAGAAGCGTTATTCTTAACACAGCAGAATTTGAAGGAAGCTCTTGAAGCTGCGAAGGTTATCGAAGAGATTGAAATTCTTTCCTCCTCTATCATGCAGATTACTGCTCAGACAAATCTTCTTGCCTTAAATGCTTCTATTGAAGCTGCACGTGCAGGCGAATCCGGCAAAGGATTCTCCGTTGTTGCTGAACAAATTCGTAATCTTGCGGAGCAGTCAAAACATGCCGTACTCAAAATTCAAGAAACCACCTCAAAGGTAACAAATTCAGTGGAACGCTTGTCTGACTGCGCTCAGGATGTGTTATCCTTTATCTCAACGGATGTAGTTAATGATTATGCTACATTATTAGGGGTAGCGGATCAGTACAGTAAAGATGCGAAATTCGTTGATGATTTGCTATCAGAATTCCATGACAACTCCAAAAACCTACTCTCCTCCATACATAATATCATCACCGCAATCGATGGTGTTTCCATCGCAGCAAATGAAGGAGCAAAAGGAACAACGGATATCGCAAACCGAGTATCTGATACGATGCAAAAAGCTAGCTTTGTTCAGGATGTCGTAGCTAAGACCGAGAAGAGTACCCTTCGATTACTAGATGAAATCTCCAAGTTCCGTGTATAGTTAGTTCTTCCATTAATTTCAAAACAATTTACTAGTATAGGGTGTCAAACTACCTATTTATAAAAATACCCCTTCAATATCCATCGATGCTAATGCAAATATATTGAATGGAATATCTTAGAATTGGTACTTTTGATACCCTATTTTTATGATCTTGTATCCTCTATATACGTTATATATCTTATGATTCAAATAATGCCTGTGAAGCTTTAATCACTTCGGATCTGGTCTGCTGCCCTCTATATATCATCCATAATATAACGTTCCCTTTCCGAACAACAAGTGCAAAATAATTCTTATCGTTCATAGAAGATGGGACATAATAAACTTCATCTAATCCCTGGTAGTTCAGTTTCTCTATCTTCTCTTTACTATTTTGAATCTCAACAAAATAATCTTTTGCTTCTTGCAGAACATCCGTAAGCACGGGACTTACCATAAAGGGTAGATCGATTCGATAATATTTTGTGCTTAAGGACGGTGAATAGTCCTCTCCCTGCCAAGTCGTATCATTTTGTAAAAACTCTTCATTTATATCTTTTTCCTTAACAAACAAATTATTCGAAACTGATATATTACTCCTGGAATGTTTGCTATTCTTTAAAATATCAGTACGCATAACAGGCTTATTAAGTTTCTCTATATCATTTAACCGTACTGCTTGTAATTTTGTGTTAAATGTTAACTCTGTGCTTGACTTCCCTGTAAGATCATCTGTTATGTTGATAATACTACTAATGAGGGACGTAAATATTAATATTACAATCCCTGCTGTTATTCCGTAAATAGCAAGATTGTTAATTGATCGTTTTCTCCATACTTCATGATGATTAATCGGATATCCCTTACGAAGTCTTTGTCTCGTCCGAATGAGCAACATCAATTGTTTCCCAATTTCATAGACAATCAATATCATTATAAGTAAGTTAGCCAGCGGAGTAAAATCATTTTCTAGTAGGTTTAGTACTGGTGTATCTCCTATTCTGGTTGCATAATAGGTTAATCCACATGTTAATAATAAAAACAACACTTCTACACAGATCAAATATATAAGCTTACGACAAGTTTTCTTTAGTGTGAAACTCTGTTCCTGTGGATCGGTATGAATCTCCACCAAAGCATCGGAAGCCGTTGCTTGGAAGATATGAATACCACGGTAGGAACAGGTATGACTCCATCCTGATAATTTATATAATTCAAGCATCTCCTCCTTCAGTACTGTGCCTCCTAATTCGATGCGATATTCCATATCGGCAGGCTGCTTCTTTTTGAAAATGTTATAACACTGGCTCATTCCCTTTAGGAATAGCCCTTCCTTTGCCATGTCCGACAAATAGCTTTCCATCTTACCGATATCATATAAGTTAACTGTACGATACTTCTTTACCCTCATGATAAACCCTCCTCTAAAAATCCGCCGTCTATAACCATTAATTTAAGGCGGAGATATTCCGAATTCAGAGCATTTTTCCCCTGTATTGTTAACTCATATGTTTTACGTCTTCCATCATCTTCCTTGAGCTTCACCATGTTTTCTTTTAATAATCTGGTAAGCACCCCATATAAGGTACCCGGTCCCATATGAATACGCCCGCCGGACAATTCCTTGATATCTAACATCAATTGATAGCCATGGGCAGGTTTACTAAGTGCCAAAAGGACATAATACATCGCTTCCGTCATAGGACCCTCTTGATGCGCCATAACAACCCCTCCTATCGATAAATTACATATTACGCGTCACGATATATCGTTATACATAATATATAAACAATAGGATCTTTTGTCAATACATATTTTCCCTTTTAGGATAAGAATCCATTCGTCCTATGATTCGTTTAGCTTCTTTCATTAAGCTTTTTTATCCATAGCTGAATAATCATAATGATTCTCAAATCGAAAATACTTATGATCCATCTCACTTTTCTCAAATTTATTTGATTTATGATTTGTTTCAATAAATTTGACGTCGTTATCCTTTACGTCCTTTCTCTTTTCCGGCAGACTTTTATATTGGATAGTTTTCTTAAATTCAGTGGTTACATTATCATAAGCAGCCATTAAAGGTTCCTTCGCCGGATCTTTCTTGCTTATATTAGAAACGTAGAAATTGTACGTATCTTGAACCTCTTCTTTTGATTTGCAACTCTTTAACCTCTCTTCCAATGCTTGACGCTGCATCTGTACCCTAGCTATCATTGTATATAGATAAGGACTCTTTATACGGATGTACTGCAATTCTGCCTCAGTAAGCTTCTCTCCATTTTTAATCTTCTCGTTAATCCGTCTCTCATAATCTGCCTTTTCTTCATCCGACATTTTACTCGTAGGGTCCAGTGATTCGTCAAGCTTATCCTTTAGCAAGCTTCTTATTTCACTATATATCTGCTGTTTTGTTTTATTACTATCCATTACTATACTTTCTGGCGTCTTAGTAACTTTCTTATCCTTCGCGTTCTGAGTTCCATTACCTGAATCACGAAAGATAGGGGATATACCTCTTATTCCCATGTAATCACCTCCCACTTTTTATATGTATCGGAATAAACTGGTATTATATTTACATTGATCAAAAAAGAGCTTTGGCAAAATACATCCATGCTTAGAATAGAAACAATTGGGATGTCACTTTGTAAAGCTCTTTTTATATTTATTACAAGTTTCATTATAAAAACTACGTTAGTTGTCCTTATTAATACAATCATTAAGAGGTGAATTTACCGGTTATCGTAAATTTCTCACCATTCCCTCCTGTAACAAACGTACTACCACAACGAAGCCATGCATGTGCAATCATCTTTCCTTCCTCATCTTTCCCTACTCCAATATATAATGTATTACTCAAATTTCTACGGTTCAACATCAATTTTCCAGCATAAGCTTGAACCAGACAATTATTTCTCCAGAAGGTGTGTGCACTGACTACTCTGATCGCTAAGGTAACTCTTTGAATTTTACTTATATCAACTCTCTCATTTACAAACTCTGACTCTTTGTTATAATCCCCTAACCTCTTTGCTATATGTTTGAATTGAAATAAGAGGATTATTAACCTTGAGTATCCTAATAGTATATAAGCCTCTGTGAAAATAATTTTTATTCTCAAAGGAAGCTTAATAAACTTTACTAGATATTTCATATCATTTTCCCCAATATAAGATTTGCAATTTCTTCTTCCATATATTTATTCTTTGGTCGATTTAGTCGATAGATCACTGTGGTTGCGGCTATCTGCATACATTGATTAAAATGCCACTTATTTAACCCCATCCCCTCCGCTATGATTCTTCTATAAGTGTTCTTCAGAACAATCTCAAGCTTAGTTACTCCATTAATCTTCTCCCAGCTTAATTGCTCCTCCTCAACCGGTATAATTTCTACAATTACACTGACAGGTATCGGATTATCATCAAATTGATTATCTCCTGCCACAGAATATTTTGATTGATTATTTACATCCCTTCTATTTAATGACTTCTTCTCATTATTAATATTAAGACGCTCAATTGCGTCCCCCCATAGCTTTTGATAAGGATAACTTGGATAAATCATAGCACGACTGTATTCCTCAATTCTTATTGCTGCCACATCATCCGTGAGCATATGATATCCTCTTTTACAAATAGCCGACGTTATGGTTGATTTACCCACTCCCGCATCTCCGGTCAATATCAATCCATACCCTTTCATATTAATCGCGCTTCCATGTAATGGTAATATTTTTCTTTGATATAGGATTGCCCCAATACAAGAACCTAAAATATAGAGTTTTATATCTTCCAATGATACACCCGGAGCAGCTTCCACGATGATAAGGCTTCCATTCTCTACATAGAACTTCCCTATACCATCAACCACCAACCAAAACTGTTTCTCACCAACTTTAAACATTGGGGTATTGATATTCATATGATTTAATTCAACCGGAACTTCTCCTTCACTAATTAAAAGATCCGAACTCTGATTATCACATGTTATGAGTTCATTAAAGGCAATCTCCGATGAGATGATCAAACCAAATGCTTTATAGTGATTCATATTCAACCTCATTTCCACATCCCTTGATTCTTTGACGAGAATTGTTTTATGATGCTACATAGAATTTTTATAATTCTCAAGGGATAATATAGACCAAAATATCTGTCCGGAATTCTCTTATTGCGAAAGTCTTCTACAGTCGGAATGAAATGACCGGCAATATATATTATCTTTCTACCAATCCCCTTGTGCCAGATGAGAATATATTCTTTGTAAGCCCCAAATAATGAATGTCCATGCTGTTCAGGTTCCTCCTCCATACTATTCATAAAAAGGAACGAAAGTTTTGCCAATCGCTGTGCAATATCTCTATCCTTCTTACTCAAATTCAAATCAGTCTGGGGTTGGTATTGATATATTACTCGCAATAAGATAAATGTTTGTTCCACCAAATGTAGTATACCAAACTCCTCTGCTCTATTCCTGATATACACCCAGTTTAGCGAATTTGCCCTGATCATATCATAGATATCAGTTAACCACCGTGTTCTTTTCCAGCCATGCTTCGAACCATGAAGGATTAAGTATAATAAATTCTGCTCATATGACAATACGTTGATCTTGCTTCCGTATAATTCTACTTCTATGTTGCTGCTCCAAAGCTCTTTAAAGGAAACAATATAATCACTTGATAAACGCCAATGAAGTTCGAGGTTAATCCCCGATGTGCTAGTATAGGAAAAATGATGAAATCGCTTTCTGATAAGGCGAGTTTGCTTTACCGTAAGATCTTTATTTATATCGTCTTTTACAAATTCCAGCTTGGATAAAAGGGAATCTGCTTTATCAATATCATTCGGTGCAACCAGTATATCAAGATCTCTTGAAGCTCTTAACGATATATCGTGATATAAACTCCTGGATAGTGGCGCTCCTTTCAGGACCATTACTTTAATTCCTTCCTGTTCAAGCGAACCTGCCACCCGAATTAACTCCTGTGTAAGAATCAGCGCTCTTAATTGATTCTTTATCACAGCTGCTTCCATTCTTTTTACCACTTGTTCATCCACTATAAATAAATGGTCTTTTATATTACGGTAAACTATTGGGTAAACCCTATTTTTCATTGCTCTTGCATAAAAGGCTTCCCAATCTATGGATGTCTGTAACATGTCATCAACTGCTGTCAGACATGATTGCGCCATAGGAATAGTGGAGAGATAGAATAATAATTTAGTCTCAAGTGGCAGCTCTTGCATTAAATTCTTATGATGTATCGCGGCACCTCCCTAATTAGGATTTAGAATATGATATATAATATTAAGTAATGTAAAAGCTTGTGTGCCTTATAGCAGTGATATGACCATTGCCGTCATTATGTGACATTTATAGCGAGCTCTGCATATAATATAACAGTAGCCCTACTAATAGTTATTGTCATTGATATTTACATGTAGATAGAAAATATTAGAATAGCTGCAAATTATAGCAATCGTAATAATGATTTTTATAGAACAATTTCCATGTTCCTTCGTAATAAAAATCAATACTTTAAGATAGCTCATTGCTTTACTCATTCTTCATCAAAAACACTTCACGGATTATAGAAAATTTAAGGAGGTCTATATATGCTAGAGAACGGCAAAGAGAAATCGAATTGGCAAACTCCTCGTCTGCAATGTCTGGATGCAAAATTGCATACTAATAGTGGAATTGTTATCTTACCAATTGAAATTCTAGGCGTACAGGGTCCATCATAATAACAACAGTAACCCGTATATTGTTTCATTAATCCGGAAGCGGATCAAAATAGGATGTAACTTTCTCTTTATATATTATGATTCACTTCCGGATATTAACAATTAACTATTCATTATTTTTCTGATTTTTATTATGATCTCCTTTTGTAGATTCTGCAATTTTCTGAAGATCATAACATATCATCAGTTTTAGTAAAGTATATATACTACCTCTGGACGGCTCTCTAAAATAATCTCTTTTTATTAAATCCTCTACCTTGTTCCAGTCAATATAGGATGCAAACCTTGCTTTATCGATCAATCCATATACGATTTCTGCTTTTTTTTGTAGATCTTCTGTCTCCTTCCAATATTGTTCCCTGGAAGGATCAATTTTGCTTCGATTGGTACATATCTCCTGAGGTAATACCGATTCAAAAGCCTTTCGATAAATGTAACGAGGCTCACCATATTTGTAATAGAGATGTCTGGGGATGGACATCGCGAAATCTATTACCCGATAGTCCAAATAAGGAAATAAATATTGGATATGATAATCTGCGCCGATCAGTGCTGTAATTTCTGTCCTGCTTACCGTAACACCGGATTCTAAATGCTTAACCGGATTGACTTTTAGATTAAGAATATCCTTTTTACAATGCTTTTTTTCTCTCTTTTGAAATTTTTTCTTCATGATTACCGGAATCGTTTTATTTTGTTTTCCTAAGAAACTATAAGGACGACACAGTATTGTAATGGGTAATAATAGAATTAATTTTATAAATCGCAGGAGTGACCCCTTCGTCAGATATCTGCATTCCTTAAAAAAATGTCTTACATCGCCACTTAAGTACAATTCCGGCAGATCCGCTCGATGACTTATCCCTTCATCACCACCCCATCCACTTAATACCATACCGATTCCTTGTAACTGCATCTCATGCATAATCTGACGCAGCTCTTCACTTCTTTGCCCATCGGTTAATGCAGGCTGGCACCTTACCGTTTCTTCCGGAGTTTGGTAATAAGCCCTATAACAAGTTACAAACCCTTCTCTGTCAGAGAGTGCCTCCATAATATCCCTCTCGTCCTTTTCTACCTCCTTCATCAAATCATGGGAAGGAGACCAGGAATAGGCTATCATTGTTTTTCCCTGGTTCTTTAATAGGCTGTTGGCTAATATCGTAACGACGGACGAATCCAAGCCTCCGCTAAATTCCGAGGCTATAGTCGGAATAATACCTTTGATTCGTATCCGTATGGAATCCTCAACAAGTGTATATAACGCTTTTGCATATTCCTCCTCGCTCGGAAGAATAATCTTTTGCTCCACCCCCGGAGTCCAATATTTCTTCTTGGTAATTCCCCGAGCATTGATCTCCATACTATGCGCTTGAGGGAGTCTTTTAATATTCTCATAGAGTGTACTCTGCGTGTCGATATGATAGGTGTCACTTAACACCGCATATAGCAGTGTTTTATCCGGATTATCTTCAACAAATGGTAATGCCAGCAGTGCTCTGTAGTCGGTTGAAAATGCAAAGATGGTACAATCATAATAGTAATAAATCGGCCGGACACCCAAATGATCTCGAAAGAGAATTAAATTCTGTTTTTCTTTCTCCCATATTGCGAATGTAAAATCTCCATTGATGTGTTTTGCACAATGCTCCCCCCATAAGAGGTATGTCTCCATTAATAACCTTTGAGTGGTAATTACACTATCCTCTTCAAGCTGACAGGAGCGAATCAGCTCCTCTCTATTATAGATCACTGCATCACCCACCAGAATTCGTTCCTGGTTGGAGTCCATATAGATTGGCGTATCCTCTTGTGAATATGTGGTCAACTTACGCAGACAGCATCCGAAACCCATTGCTCCATCAACATATATCTCTTGCTCATCTGTTCCATAGTGACCAATGATTTTTTTCATATTATTAAGTTCTAATTTGATATCTAATGCATGGTTCAATTGTAATATTCCAAATATAGCACTCATTTTACGATAATCAATCCTTCTTTGTTTAATTCATTTAAGAATCTGATAACATCCCTCTCACATTGTTCTTCGTCCACCTGATATTCATCCATCAGCTTCTGAACCAACGCCTCCACAGACATCTGTCTATCCAAGCGGTGCCATATTACACTACCGGTATTTCCAAGATTAAAGTATTTTCCGATCTCTATATTAATCATAACTATCTCACCCTCCAATTCACCGAATGTGATATCCCCATTCCTTGAAATAATACTGTTCCTCGTAATCAGACTCATAAATACATCAATTCCTTTCTAATTCTCTTAATCAGAATACCTGCCAACAGAAATATACAGACAATTTTATTTTTTAATACTCTTTTCATTATAAAAGCCTATATTTAATAATACGCAAATATTATCTATGTGTTAAATAAATTGGTATGAAAAAGGGTGTAGTAATCTGATTTCTACCGTAAAATCAAATTACTACACCCTTATGAACTTTATGTCAACACACGACCAATCAACGAAGCTGCAACCCAATACTCCTATTACAGATTCTTATTCCCTACACAATACACTAATTGTTTATAACAGCCAACATTTTTAATTTAATGCAAGGAATCGATAATTTTCTTCAACTCCTGTATATCTAATGTGCCCTCTAATGTGTATCTAATGTTTTTATCAATAAAATACGCAACATATGTGCCTATGGTACCTGGATTACTGCTGCCACTTAATATCTGAACCTTGTACCCTTGCGCGCTTTTATAGGTTTCAATATGGGTTAAATTAGAATTTTTATCATCAACTCCAGCAGATTGTCTTTTTGTCCCTTTGATGAAAAACTCAACTCGATAACTGATCGGAGTTGCATATTTATATTTACCATGTGGATTTGAGTAAACTACTGAGTTACCTGCTTGCCACTTCAAATCTTTGATATCTCCTACGATATAGTATGGATCATCAATCATAACCCAATTAGCGACGAGCGGATAGGTTAAGCTTACTTTATCAGGATGAGTTTCCTGCCATGCCATATCACTGGATAATATATGAAGCCCCAGTGCATCCGCACATTCTTTTAGCGAAGAATAACCCTTACCTCCGGCATACGTTCCGTACACATCCAATTTACCAGGCGATTTCACCTCAATCGGCCTCATATTTTCTTCCAGTAATACTGCGTTTTGCGTTTTAACGGTATACTTGGCGAATAAATTTGATGCCATACTATAGATTGACTTTGAATTCCCAACTACAATTAATGCTAGGCAAGCCGCCATTCCTACATATGCTACCCTTTTTCTTAACGATACTTTCTTATGTGCTGCAACCTTTTCATTCAGTCGTGTTAATATATTGTCGAAGGAGAGATTCATTTCCTCTTCTAGTATCGTAATATTCTCCTTTTTATCCAATAAAGATTGCTCCGATAGCTTAGTATTCATAATAATATCCCCTTTCAGTGAGCTGTTTTTTCAACTTCTTCCTACTTCGAACCAGTTTTGCTTTGACTGTATTGGGATTCATATGCATCTCAGAAGCGATTTGATTAATACTATCTCCGTTCATATGATATTTTGTAAAGATATAAGAATCCTGTGAATTAAGGGTATTCAGTTCCCCCATCAATACCTCCATAGATTCCTTGTTCAACACCTCATACTCCGGTGAAACCTCTACGTTGGTTATCATATCATCTTCCAGAATAACGGTATCACGTCGCTCCCTCAGCTTATTAATTGCTTTATTTCGTGCAATCATTCCGAGATAATTCTTAATGGTTCCTTCTTTGGAATTTAGCTTAGTACTCTGTTTCCATAAGGCAAAGAATACATCGACCACTACTTCCTCAACATCCTCGGGTTCCATCGAATAGGATAATCTGCTCTTAACAATTGCACCAACATAATTTGAATATGTGGTAACAATCTCTTCAAAGGCACTCATATCTCTTTTTTTTAGCCTCTTTATCATAATTTCATCCTGCAATCGTTTTCCTCCCAATCGTGAATATCCATAAATGCATTTATGTAAGCTTACATAAATATAATCACATCAAATTATATTCTGGTTGCATGAAACCATATAAAAATATGAAATAAACAATAAATAAAAAGGTAAAATTCGAGTTGAAATACCATTTATCCAAACTATATCATATCTTAATGATGAAATAATCGCAATCCGGTAAATGCCATCATAATATTGTACTTATCACAGGCTGCGATAACATTATCATCTCGGATAGAACCGCCCGCCTGCGCGATATAGGTTACCCCGCTCTTAGCAGCACGCTCTATATTATCACCGAATGGAAAAAAGGCATCCGACCCCAAGGATACGCCTGTTAATTTTTTAAGCCATTCCTTACGCTCTTCTTTGCCAAAGGGTTCGGGCTTCTCAGTAAAGATCGTATCCCATACTCCTTCAGCCAGTACCTCACTGGCATCCTCTGATATGTATAAGTCAATTGTGTTATCTCTCTCTGCTCGTTTAATCTCTGGCTTAAAAGACAGAGAAATCACTTTAGGATTCTGTCTTAAAAACCAATTATCAGCCTTATTCCCTGCCAATCTAGTGCAGTGTATTCTGGATTGCTGCCCTGCTCCGATTCCAATAGCCTGACCATCCTTCACATAACATACCGAATTGGACTGCGTATATTTTAGTGTTATTAATGATATAAGTAAATCTCTTATTGCAGCCTCAGTAAGCTCTTTATTTTTTGTCACTAGTTTATTAAGCAACTCCTTCGTAATCGTCAAATCATTCCGTCTTTGTTCAAAAGTGATTCCATAAACCTCTTTCTTCTCGATTTTCCCCGGGTGATAAGATTGATCCATCTGTATAATCAAGTAGTCTCCTTTTTTCTTCTTTTTTAAAAGTTCTAGTGCTTCCTCACTATAGGATGGTGCAATGATACCATCGGAGAATTCTATGGATAGGTAACTCGCTGTCGACACATCACATTCCTCTGACAGAGCAACGAAATCTCCATACGAAGACATCCGATCCGCACCTCTTGCTCTGATATAAGCAGTTGCGATATCACTTAACTCCCCTTTCGGAACAAAATATGCCTTTTTTAACTCCTCGATGAGTGGAACTGCCACTGCAGCCCCCGCTGGGCTAACATGCTTAAAGGATGCTGCTGCCGCTAAACCGGTACATTCCTTAAGTTCTTGAACCAGCTGCCATCCGTTTAATGCATCTAGCAGATTAATATAACTAGGATTACCGTTTAGAATTCGAAACGGAAGCTCCTCCTTCTTCTCATCATATACTCTTGCGGGTTCTTGATGTGGGTTACATCCATACTTCAGTACTAATTCTCTCATGATACTACTCCTTCCTTATGCATATATTTATGCACCAAAAGAGCCGACTATCCAGGCTCTCGCCCAGACGGTCGGCTTATATTCATTATACTTCATGTGGTTGATTCCACTTCCGTCAGTTGTATAAATGATAACTAAAATTTACCATTCCAAAACACAACTGTCAAGTACTTAAAGTATTCGTTTTTATATTATTTATTGCAACTGATTTGATCCATTACCTTATGCAGCAATCGATATAATTCTTTCGCTTCACCAGCATCAAGATTAATGCATTTTCCCATTTCATAAGGAACTGTGAGTGCTTTATCTCTTAGTGCTTCTCCTGATTCAGTGATTGAAACACACAGATTTCTTTCATCTTCCTTGTAACGTTGCCTTGTCAAATAACCTTTTGCTTCAAGTTTCTTTAAAACCGGAGTAAGTGTCCCCGAGTCAAGATATAATCTCTCCCCAAGATTTTTCACGTTCATCTCTTTCTTTTCCCACATTACCATCATCGTAATGTATTGTGTATAAGTCAAATCCAGTTCATCCAGAAATGGTTTATACTTTCTTACAATTTCCTTCGAGCAGGCGTAAAGTGGAAAACATAATTGATTTTCTAGTTTTAATGAATCATATTGATTCGGACTACGCTCCATGGATTACTCTCCTTTTTCATTGCATACAATTATATTTACCACGATTTTAGCCTGTTTTCAACTATTTATTACAAAAGTCCCTTCACTTTTTGCTCTATGAGATAAACCTCAGTTGTTGGTTCAAAACGCTCCACAACATTTCCTTCTTTATCAATTAAGAACTTAGTAAAGTTCCACTTAATATCCGCAGATGCAGCAAAATTCGGGTCCTCTTTCGCCAGCATACTATTTAAAATCCCTGTCAAAGGATGTTCATTGTCAAAACCTTGAAAACTTTTTTGAGATTTTAGAAATTTAAACAAAGGATGAGCATTCTCTCCATTCACGTCGATTTTTTCAAAGATTGGGAATGTAACACCATATCTTGATTGACAAAAGCTCGCAATCTCATCATTGCTACCAGGCGCTTGTTTCCCAAACTGATTGCAGGGAAAATCAAGAATAACAAAATCCTGCTCTGCATACTTTTCATATAAATCCTGAAGATCATCATATTGTGGGGTAAAACCACATTCAGTTGCTGAATTAATAATAAGAACTACTTTATTCTTGAATTCAGATAAGGATATCTCCTCTCCGTTATTTTTTGTTGCCTTATAATTGTATACCTTCATATTTCGTCCTCCTATAATAATTTTTTAATTTTTGCTTCAATTTTATCCGGTGTTGTAGTTGATGCAAATCGTTCTACAACTTTACCGTTTCTATCTACTAAGAATTTTGTGAAATTCCACTTGATTTTATTACTAAGAATTCCTCTTTGTTGAGATTTTAAATATTTAAATAGGGGATCCTCGTTACTTCCATTTACATCTACCTTACCAAATAAAGGGAATGTGGTATTATATTTTAATTGGCAGAAGCTCTGAATGTCCTCCACGGTTCCCGGCGCTTGGTTCCCAAATTGGTTGCAAGGAAAATCGAGTACCTCCAATCCTTCCGACTGATAATTGTCGTACAATCTTTGTAATCCCTCGTACTGAGGTGTAAATCCACATCCGGTCGCTGTATTCACAATTAATAACACTTTACCCTTATAATTACTTAATCCAACCTGATTACCCTTTGCATCTTTTACTTGAAAATCGTATATACTCATATCAAATCTCCTTCAATCAATCGAATTTATCTAATTGCTTATAATTAAATTGCATACAATGTTTATAAATAGATTGTATGCAATTTAATTTTATTTGTCAACCTTTTTTTTTAGCCTAATTTAATCTATAAAATCATCTTTCATTTTCTTATTTTTTACTTCTAAATTATTGATTATTAGTAATATTCCAATCAATATAAGGATTAATCTACCCGGTACATGAGTAATCGGAATGAAAAACTTCGGATCTAGGTTCGTTATTTCTTTGGGATATTCTCTAAAAAAGTTTCCTTCCGTTAAAGAAAATCCATAGGGTAAAGTGAATTGATTTACCAATATTACAGCAATCATAAGTAAGTATAGAAAAATCTTCTTCTTTTTAACTATACTTATCGCTATTCCTGTTATAAAAACAAATGAGGGTATCAAAATAAAACACATTGGAAGTATAGTCGACATCCAAACATTCTTACTAAATACAAGATTAGAAAACCCTACAAAGGCTAAAATGACACATACACTTAATACGATGCATCCTATTAAAATTGATATCAACCGGATTAACATATATTGGCTTATCTTTACCGGTGTTGCTAATAATATATTTTTCACCTGCTCCTCATGGTCAGAGAATAATATACTAATATAAAACAGCTCCATTATTAATAATAGGGGCACAGTTTGTGATAAATAATAACCAAAACTCCATGGTGAAAACGGAGCTGTATAGGCTATTCCCCGAATGACCGTTCCGGTAAGAATGTACCAACTAAACCCTACTATAGTAATACAGAACATAACATAAATTTTACTACATAGCATTCGTTGTACTTCATATCTCAATATTTTAATCAAGATCTAACTCCTCCTTATCTAGGTCACAGTAATCTAAGAAATCCTGATAAGTAAACTGAGGATTCTTTTCATCATATGGTTGTTGAAATAATTTTTTTAGTATCAGATCCATCTTTTTCTCACCACCAACCAACTTTTCTGCCTTCAATATCTTCAAAGGCATTACACAGTATTTGACTACTTGTTCTTTTGAATTCAAGATATCTGATCGATAAATTTGGGGTAATTTATCTAAATACTTTGGATTACGACTATAGAAATCTTTATAATAAGAATTTACCTTTTTCTTCCACACATTAATATAATGTACTTGTGCATATTTTTCACCGTATTTTTCTTTCATCATTCGATAGGTTGTATAAACAGTAAGTCCTTCTGATGACCATCCTTCATCATTCTCTGGAAACATCCTACCAAGTCCCCACCACTGATGAATTATTTCATGAGCCATTACCTCATTCCCATCCGCTCCCCTTAACGGATCCTTTAATCCCACCTCACTGAAGCTTGTTTCATCCATGACACTCATCCCATTCAAGGCAAATCCTCCGCCTGTTTGTGCTGATAATTCAACTATTCGAAAGGGTTCATTAGTACTTATATATGGGAACGCTCCATAATGTTTTGTGCAATATTCAAAAACTTGCTGTATCGCCTTATCAACATTTGCTGTCTTCATTGCTGCAGTATGCTTTTTACTATAATAAAAATCAATATCTGCTCCTGCTGCTTTTATATGGTGAGTCACATAATTAGCCGCATATAATTGCCACATATTATAGTTATTCGTATTTCTCCAGATTATTGTATTATTCTTGTTCTTCTTTCTGATTGCAAATGAACCTACATTCAAAACCGGATAGAGCCCCGTAGGAAGTGTAATATCCACTATACTTTTATTATTGCCGGGTAATTCTATACAGGGAGCGAACTCCTCATTATATAAGCATATAGAACCCATACTTATCTCAGTTCGTCCCGGATAAAGCTCCAACCCCTTCCACAGCTTCGGAAACCCTCTATAAGTCAATACCAGTTCTAACTTTTCTTCTGAGGGGAGTATAAATTTTACATGGCGGATACCCATGTTATAGTCATTGAGATATTTATATTTTAATGGTTTTCCATTTAAAATCATACTAGTAACCCGATAGCCGGAATTTATAGATATCGCACATTCTTGCGACAGACCACTACTATTCTTCAATTGATATGTCATTTTACCAGATAAATGTCCGGTAACTACGTCGGGATTAACCTCGGCATGTACTGTATCCATACTTATATTTACACAGTTGGTGATCCAATCAAACGCAGCATTATTTATTACAGCTGAACCGGAATCAAAAAACGGTTGAACCTGGTACAATATCATACCTCCTAACATCAAAATAATTATTAAAAATGGGACATACACTTTTTTAATGTTTATAAATAATGACCCCAGTATACCTTTTTTATATCTTCGAATACATAATAGCGATAGCATATATAGGCTACTTAAAATCATTAGCCAAAATAACCGGTTATATCCTACCATCATCATGATATATCGATTTCCAAAATCATCCGACAACATAGGTATTGCAGGATTAATCCAGCGCAAGAAGTAATATCTAGACATAGATCCAGTACAACTCAAAAAGGCAAATATAACAATCACTACAAAGCTAATCTCTACTCTTTGAGTTATATGATACCCTGTGGCTGCTATCAACGTACCAAAGAACATAGCCGGAATCATAATAATCCATATGCACTCCAAATACATTGATAAGGAAAAAACAGATCCTACCATATAGAGAGTATACGGTAAATATAGTATCGTAACGAATATTCCACATAAAGTAATCGATATTAGAATAGATAACATCTTTATTACATTCAATCTCATAGGTGATAAAATACTATTAATAATGGACACAGCATTAAATTTATGTACTCGATTTAATTCATATAAGGTTAAAATTGCAAATAAAAAAGCCCCACCGATTGCACCTGATAACGACGGATTTGCAATATAAGCTCCATTTCTCATAATACGATCGGAAGGCTTGTAGAAAATATATCCTGCAATTGGAGTTAACGATGAAATCAAAATAATAAGCCAAGTGATCTTTGATTGTAAGAGGCGCTTTGTATCCATCCATATATAATACAAAAAGCTCATATTATATCTCCTCTCTAGTAATCAAATACATATAGGCATCCTCCAAAGAGGGTTCGATAAATTGCGCCTTCAATGGCAACACATCCCCGACAATTCGTAATCGGATGCCATCACCCGTATTAATTCTTGAAATAATATGATAATTTCCACTTATCGTTTGATTTTGAATCTCATCAATGATAGCAACATGATGCTTCGCTTTATTAATTAATCGTTCCGGTGTTCCATCGTATTTTACTATACCATTATGTAATATAATTAATCGGTTACAGATTGACTGAATATCTTCAATTATGTGAGTTGATAAGATCAGTATCTTATTATCCGCTTCTTTAGAAAACAGATTTCGAAAGTTAATCCGTTCTTCAGGATCAAGACCAACCGTAGGTTCATCAAAAACAAGTAACTCAGGTTGTCCCAGAAGTGCTTGTGCTATCCCTACACGCTGACGCTGACCACCGGATAAGGTTTTTATCTTTGAATTTTGTTTTTCCTGCATATTCGTTAATTTAATTACTCTTACTATTTCTTCTTTTGCATCCCTAATTCCCTTTAGTGTTGCAATATAATCAAGAAATTGGTACACCGATAGCTCATCATACAGTCCAAATGATTGAGGTAAGTAGCCTAAATGTTTTTTAAGTTCCTTTTCCTTTTTTAGAATAGGAATATCATCAATATTTATTACGCCGTTTGTGGGTAACATACCAGTAACGAGCATTTGAATCAAGGTCGATTTTCCAGCTCCGTTTGGTCCAATCAAACCAATTAATTCAGGAGATTTCATCTCAAAAGACACATCCTTTAGTGCTTCAATTCCTCCATGGTATGTTTTTTTGATATGTTCAACTGAAATTTGCATAAAACTACACCCTCTTTCCTAGTTGTCTATATTTGACTATGAAAGTACCTTTCATTTAAATATTTCCGGATCAACTTTGACATAAGTTCTAATGGTTTCGGATGACTTATCCAGTAATGAACGATCAATCATTACTGTAAGTCTCTCCTCGTTTACTTGGTTTACAACAGATTCTGTTGCAGCCATCGTATTAGCTTTTCCTGTCAGCTGAATCCCTGACAAAATCATTAGTATTAATATCGTGCAAAAGATCCACGATCCAGTATTTTTTTTCTTATTCTCCATAATGGTATAAATTCTTCTCTTTAGATTTTCTCCACTATTATAAAAATTGGTACCTAATATCGTTCTTGCCCCTGTGTAGCTGGCCAATCCAATTAGGGTTTGACTGTAATGTAATCTTTTTTGATGATCGGAGTGCATTAGCACTAAATCATCACAAGAAATTTCACATTGTATAGAGACTACCTTTGCCATAATATAAACAAGCGGATTAAACCAATATATTACTGTCACTAAAAGAAGCAAGCTTTTATACCATAAATCCTTGCGTTTATAGTGCGCCATCTCATGGCTAAGCACAAAGTACAATTCTTGCTCAGCAAATTCCGTATCCGGAAGTAAAATTGTAGGTTTTATAAACCCAATTAGCATTGGACTTGTGACACATGGCGAAGAGATCAACCTAATTGGTTTTGATATCTTCCAATCATTATAGACACGTGATAGCACCTGCTGATATTGATCATTTTCTATTTGTTCACCCCACCGATTTAATAATCTTCTAAACCTTAGATGCTTTACAATGTGATACACCAACACTAATCCGATTCCGGACAACCATAATAATCCAATTATCAATGATCCATTTATTCTAGTATTATGAACCAACCTAAAATCCAGCGAATTAATTAAAGTATTCTTATTATGTAATATAAAAGAGGGAAAATTCAAACAGATCATATTTACTTTAATAGGTATATTAAGAGGAAGTAGAAGTCCGAATATAGGGATCAGCCACGAATAATAAATCCACTTAGATGAATATTTTTTTGATAACCAGGGAGTCAAAAGAATTAATAATATAATTAAAAACATCTTACAAATAGAATTATCGAAAATTATCATTAGAACTTCTATCAAGCTATCCCCTCCGTTTCTCTAACCATTTCATCAATTCTTTGGCATCGCTATCTGATATATCCTTTCCTTCATAAAAGGTATTAACAAGGCTGAGGAACGAATCTTCATGATATTGCTTGACAAAGTTGCCTGTTTCAGATTTTAGATACTCTTCTTTCGTCACAATGGGGTAATAAAATCGCTCCTTTCCATCTTTTTCTGTTCGTAAAAAGCCTTTCTCTACTAATCTTAGTAATAACGAAATAGTCGTTGGAGCTTTCCATCCGCGTTCTCTTCCCAAGCTCTGCATTATTATGTTTGATGTTATTGGTGGATTGTTAGCCCAAACTATCTTCATTATTTCAAATTCTGCGTCTGGTAATCTTTTAAATTTTTTCATATAATTTCTCCTTTTAGACATTTGTCTATAACGATATTATACAACTGCCTAAAATAAAGTCAACTATATTTTAACATTTTATGATTATTTTCCCATATACTCAGAAATAATAATATTTCATAACATAACCGATTCAATTAAGGTATCTAATATCAACAGATTGATTAGAATTCATTCATTGACAAATATCAATAAGTGTATTATAAATTGAATCATACAAAGCTTACATGGAGGTAAACATATATTATGAAATCAATCAAGATTATTTTCTTATTATTCATATTAGTTTTTATAAATGGCTGTAGTAATACCAAAGGAGAAAACCCTACTCCCTCAACACCCCCAAAATCAACCGGTAGTTCTACTCCTACAACAGCACAATCACCTACTAGCATCCCGACATCTATACCTACGAATGCTATAACACCAACCTCCGCGATTCCTTCTATTACCGCAACTATAACGCCAAAGCCTTATCTGAATAAAAATGCCTCAGAAATTCTTAATTCGATGAGCCTGGAGGAAAAGGTGGGCCAAATGTTCTTCGTCCGTTGTAACAATGAAACAGCACGCAAGGATATTGAACAATATCACCTTGGAGGATTTATCCTATTTGCAAATGATTTTGAAGGTCAGACCAAAACCTCCATAAAAACCACGATCGCAGACTACCAATCCGCCTCTGATATTCCAATGTTAATTGGTGTAGATGAAGAAGGCGGCATGGTGAATCGTATATCAAAATACTCCGCTTTCCGTGCTGTTCCTTTCAAATCACCACAGGATTTGTATCGTATGGGAGGACTGAATTTGATTGCGTCAGATACCAGAGAAAAAGCAAGATTATTGAAAAGAATGGGCATTAATGTGAATCTGGCTCCTGTTTGTGATGTATCCACTAACCCAAAGGACTTTATTTACAACCGTTCCTTTGGAAAAAATGCCATGGAAACCTCTGATTATGTTAAAACAGTGGTTTCTACTATGAATGCACAGAAAATTGGTTCTACTTTAAAGCATTTCCCAGGCTATGGCAATAATATTGATACTCATACCGGTGTCGCAATTGATAGCCGGAGTAATGATCAATTTTACTCCACTGATTTTTTACCTTTTAAAGCTGGGATAAAAGCCGGGGCAGGAAGCATCTTAGTATGTCATAATATCGTTAAGACCTTTGATCCGGATTACCCTGCTTCCTTATCCCCTGTAGTGCATTCCATCCTACGACATGATTTAAAATTCAACGGTGTTATAATGACAGATGACTTAAGTATGGATGCAATTAAGGAGTATACCAACAATCATGATGCAGCTGTTTTAGCCGTACAGGCTGGCAATGATCTTTTGATCGCTACAGACTATAGTACTCAGATTCCGGCTGTTATCGATGCTGTTAACAGCCATAAGATATCAATGAAGAGCATAAATGACTCTGTTCTGAGAATATTACAATGGAAAATATCATTGGGAATTATGAATCAGTAAACATATACTATAATATTATGATTTTAAAATTGTATATTGATCTATTTTATGGCCTGTATTAGCATTATAAGTTTTAATTGAGAGGGATCCTCCTACTATATGAATTATACTGTAGGACGGTTCCCTTTCCTGATATCTTGCTGCTATATAATCCTGCATTGGATTGATTAAATCATTAAATTTACTGCCCGTTGAGGAATTAGCATCCATATATAGAACTCCTTTTGGATTCTTTACCTCATAGACATTCCTATCCTTCTTCTCCGTAACAATCTTATAGCATTCATTCTGCTTTATAAATTCTGCTCGACTAATTGGGTCACTGAGATTGACCATTGCATCATATGCCTTATGCTTATTGCCATCCCCTGTTATCTGATAACTTCTGGAGAAAGTGTGATCATGCCCTTGTAATACCACATCGATATCGTATTTGTCCATAAGTGGTGTCAGTTGTGTTCTTA
This sequence comes from Bacillota bacterium, assembly GCA_023392615.1. GTDB lineage: Bacteria > Bacillota > Clostridia > Lachnospirales > Lachnospiraceae > Mobilitalea. The sequence continues at coordinate 122,800 of JAEVYT010000036.1, forward strand.
ATAACATACCATCTGTAGCAGAGTGTGCCATTCCGGATCCATAGATATCTTGGTGGAATGTGACAATTCTCCACTTTATCTTTGGATTTTCTGAGATAGCTTTCTGTAGCGTCTTCTCATGTTCCTTACAATTCATATTATTTGTATCCAGAAAAACAAAAAGTATCTTGCCATACGTAAAATAATAATCAGTACCTGCAGGTGAAGACGTGACAGATCGAGCTTGGGCGTTCGGATTATTAAAATGATTTTGATAATTAGAAGTAGTGGAGTCATGATTTCCTATTGTTGTTGCTACAGGTAAAGAAGTCATAAGTCTTGGTGATAGAAATCCTGAATATTGCATTTCCTGTAAGGCATCTTGTTCCTGTGTTCTATTCTTCTCTGTCTCATTTATTTGGTCTCCTGCTGATAGAATAAAGCTAAGTCTGGGAAAAGCTTTATTCGCTTGTTCCAGTGTATTGTTCCAGTTAAATGAGTCTCTTTCACAAGCCTGATCGGCTGTTAGCACCAAGCCGGTATCCGATGCGATCTGTCCCACAGAAGCTCCAATCTGAGGGTCTCCTACATAAAGGATAGTGAAGTTATCTGGATTTTGTGTAGTGTACTTTTTCGTTTTTGACCACTTTCCATCTACAAAATACTGATAGTAATAGATTGTGTTCTGTCGCAAGGATGAGGCTGTAACCGTATTTGAGTAGTATCGTACGCCATTCAACTGCTTATATTGTTTTGATATACCGGTATAAACTATTGGATCTGATAGATTTTTTCGTATCGATAATCGTACCTTCGCCTGTCCCCCAATTACTGAATACCATGCAAAATTCAATTGATTCTCATTCTTCCCTGGAGTTAGTGCAATCTTTTCCAAATCATTTTTTGCGGTGGTCCATGATGCCTTCCAATTAGTCCAATCAGAAGTATTCTTCTCTGAAAACGCAAATCCCGGTAAAATAAGTAATACTGCAATTATTACTATCGTTGATATTAATGCTACTTTATTTTTTATTTTCATTACTTCCTCCTAGCAGTACAATTTATATCACTGTGAAAATAACACCTATACAAATTCTTGCATTAATACTAGAATAGGGATAGATATATAATCCTTAGTGGCAGGTGATTACTTATGAAATATATTGTACCCGAATATTATAGTCAATTTCAATGTAAAGGCGGAAAATGTCGACGATCGTGTTGTGATGGATGGCCTATTCGAATAACTAAAAATGAATATTATCATTTATTAGGTACTCATTGCTCCCAAAAGCTTCGAAAAAGGCTGGATATTGCACTGAAAACCTGCTCTACACCAAACTCAGCTTCATCTGCGCTTATAGCAACGGACTGGCGTGGTAACTGTATGCTGCACGGAGAAAACGGACTATGTGCTCTGCAGACAGAACTTGGAGAAACAGCGCTTCCTCAAGTCTGTAGGTTATTCCCAAGAAAAATGAAAACCAGTGAAACCGTTAATTTCTGCTGTTGCTCCGGTAGCTGTGAGGAGGTCGTAGAATTATTATTCAGGGTAATAAAGCCTCTTCAGTTTGAAGAAATAGACTTATCATCCAAAGCCGAAATCGAATTTGATTTTTCAACCAGTCAGTATAATATTTGTACTAACTCTATATCAATTATGCAAAATCGCAACTATTCCTTGGCGGAACGATTTATATTCTTAGGTAATTATCTCAATATTGATAATTTTTATACTGCAAAGAACCATGACACAATTTATTCACTTCAAATATTGACCCAGTTATGCGAATGTTATAATGAAAGCAACAGCATATCGCAATATATTAAAGTATCATTGAATCATTTGGGTATTCATGGAGTCGATTTAAACTCTACTTCAAACTTATCCATACTTATGCAAACATATCATTCATCCTCTGATCACATAAATACAATTTTACCCACCTGGCAAGTATTAATTGAACAACTGATTATTAACCATATGTTCTATCATAGCTTTCCGTTTGAAGATGATCTTGGCGGAATAGAAGCAGCATTTATCTCTCTAATTGGCGTATACTCATTTCTACGATTTAACATGTTGGGATATTACGCTGAACATGATAACGCCGACGGATTAATTGATTTTTTCTCCTCCATGTTTCGTGTAATCGATCACTCCAACTTTAAAAATGTTGCCGTTTCACTTATAAGAAACGGCAACCCTGATATTATAAAGAGGTTAATAGATCTAATTTACTTCTAGAGTTGATTGACTTATATCAGAGCCCACCTAATCTACTTTAAATACGAACTAATCTCCAGAGACTATTTTATTTCAAATACTACGGTTACATCTGCCTTTACTTCTGATTTTCCTCCACTAATCGATGTTCCTGCCATATCTTGTGCTGCCATTTTTGCATTATCTGCCGCGTAATAAATTGGATCTGACTGAACGTTTTGCTCTTTTACATTGATTAAATGAATCGATACATTCCCTATGCTGTCTGCTATTGCCTTTGCCTTGGATTTCGCATCATTTATTGCTGACTTCAGTGCTTCATTGTAAGATTTACTTTTATTATCGATAGCAAAGGTGATTCCATTTATGATATTAGCATCCTTATTCATAACGGCATCAATAATCTTTCCACATTTGGATATATCTCTCACAGTAACACTTACGGTATTAGACACAACATACCCATTTATCTTGCTATTATCAGAATAGGATGGATAAACCGAATAATCCTCGGTTTTAATATCACTTTTATCTACTCCCTGTTTTTTAATTTCCTCCACAACATTGTTAAATTTTTTGGTATTCTCCTTCTGCGCTGTCTCTACCTTCGAGTACTTTGTTTGTACACCAATGGATATATATGCAATATCCGGTGCTTGCTTGATAATTCCCTCTCCCTGAACTGTTATAGCATTGGTATTATCTACAACTTGTGTCGCAGTACTAGATGCCTGAGTTATATTGTCCCGATTCGCTAACAGGAATCCACTCACTATAATACCCAAAGCAAATATCATTGAGATTAACGCAATTGTCATTCTTGATTTCATCTAATATCTCCTTTCAATGAATATAAAATTTACAAATATTAGACGTTAGATACAACAAGTGAGTTCCATTGATTTACATGTTAATTTATGGTATTTTCTTGGTCGTTTTCCCCATTCTCTTCTTTAACCTTTCGCTTTACTACTTGATATGGTCTCATCATCTCATTATCCTCATGATCAAGAATATGACAATGCCATACATAACCCGGCTGGACACAAGGATCAAACGGGAATAAGTTATCACCGGGTCTAACCCAGCACTGATTTACCCTCTGAGGTGCAAAACGAATAACGATTCTGGTAACCTGCCCTGGATTCATACGCACGGTATCCTTCCATCCTCGTTCATTTTCTTCCGGAGTAATAGGATCACCAATCAGATATTTTTCTAATGGAATCTCCTTCGGTGGATGCTCAAGTGGAGGTATTCCATTACAACATTCCCACTCTACCTGATAAGATGTAGCATCTATATCCTGTCGATTTAGAAGCTGAAATTGAACCAAATGCAGATGAATCGGATGAGTGTCCATTGTAAGATTAACAATCTCCCATATCTCAGTGGAGCCAACGACCGGTTTTTCAGTAACCGGATACATCCATTTTAAACCATCCAGTAAAACTTCTATTGGCCCATTTGGTCCCGGCACTTCATATAGAGTTATTATTCTTTTTTTGTCCGGATAAAGTTTTGGAATATAATTTAGTCGATTCGGCAGTGGTGTAGGGTTGATTGGTGGTGATAAGGCTTCTGAGATTTTAAACTGCATGATCTGCCCGAGTGTATCAGGGTCAGGGCTAATACCATCCGGATAGGGTGCATTGGCATTATTAAGCAATATTATTCGCTCACCCGGATTTTCTCTCGAGAAATCTATTAATATATCCGCTCTTTCTGCAGGAGCAAGTAACAAAGCTGTTAACTTCACAGGTTCCTGAAGAAAGCCTCCATCACTGCCGATTTGTGTGAATTCCATCTCGTTTGATAGGTATAAATTATAAAATCTTGCGTTAGATCCATTTAAAATTCGAAAACGGTATTGGCGCCTTTCTACTGTAAGATTAGGCCATACTTTACCATTCACCATGATTGTATCACCGAATAATTCTGGGACCCAATACGGGTGAATACTTGGATTTACTCCCTCCTCATCATAATAGAAAGAGCCATTTGTCATAAATATTCTATCCTGAATAACAAGTGGAATCTCATAATCTCCCTTCGGTAAATTAAGATCCTTACAGCTACAACTATTATTAGATTTCTTCCCTTCCCGTAACAAATAAAAACCTGCTAGACCGGCGTATACATTCAATCTAGTGATACCCATAGCGTGGTCATGATACCATAATGTTGTAGGTTCTTGCTCATTCAGATAGGTATAGAGAGAAGATTGATATGCTGGACCGTATAAACCATTATGAGTGAACCATGCCTCTGGGAAACCGTCGGAAGGCGGTGCAACCTCTCCTCCATGAAGATGCGTTACAATTGGAACAGGGTATTGAGCTTTATAAAATCCCGGCGGAAATAAAGGCCACGGTTTTTTGGGATCCATCGGCATGTCATTTGGATTAGCCCAGTGTAGTGTAGGGTCAACCGCAAACGGATGCTTCCCCTTTAACTGATTATACCACTTTACTTTAACCGGTATTCCCTGTAGCGCTTCAAATGTAGGCCCAGGTGAACTCCTAATATATCTGGGCCGACCGGTAATATGATCTCTTGCTATTCCTCCATATCCCCAAACCGTTGTTTTCGGATAACCTTTTGGAAGAACCTGTTGTTTGAATTCACTGATATCTATTTGATAATAATGTTCTATACTACAATTACCGTACTTGTTTTTTACCCTGATAATCTCCGGTTCAAACACAGGAGGCTTTACTAATTGATTCTGATACTTTTTAATTCTTGTCGGATCAAGCCGAGAAACTGAATGATTCTGTTTATCGGATGATTCTTTATTCAATGTAGCTATGTGGATATTATCTTTTAAGTGTAAAAACTTACTTACTATCTCTTTTAAACTCATGTCATTACCTCCTAAATTGCTTCTATACTATATTATGCAATTTCGACGTAATCCGACATTAATTCGACAAACAAAAAGGTTGTTGGCATGCATCCGTTCCAGGTTTTACATATCCAACAACCGTCATTTAATTATATTTTTACATCCTGATTATAATCCACATTATCAAAGCGGAAACCAAACATATGATAAAAGTCTTCCCAATATCCGGTTAAATCCGCATATTCATTTACATTATCATTATCAATCTTATTCCAATATTCCATTACCTTCGATTGAATATCCTTCTGCATCTCATAATCATCCAGGCGAATTCGGTTTTCCTCATCCACTATAATACCAGTGGGAGCAAGCTTTTCATGGAATAAACGCCCAAGCTGTTCTATGCAACCTTCATGGTTTCCCTTTTCCTTCATAACCTTATATAGAATAGCAAAATATAGTGGTACAATGGGAATAGCGGAACTTGCCTGCGTTACAAGCGCTTTATTAATACTGATATATGCCTTTATGCCCTTTTCCTTAAATTCCTTAGTTATCTCAACCGAAGTATCATATAGATGCTTTTTTGCAAGGCCAATAGTTCCATTATAATATACCGGATAAGTTAATTCAGGACCAATGTAAGAATACGCTATCGTTAATGCATTATCCTCTAGGACATCCGCCTCACTAAGAGCCGTAATCCAATCCTTCCAGTCTTCTCCGCCCATAACTTTTATCGTAGACTGCACTTCTTCCTCTGTAGCAGGTCCTATCGTCGCTTCCGTAATAATATTCTTATTTAAATCCAATGATTTATTAGTAAAGTTTCCTCCAACTGTCTTTAAGGTAGAATTATAAATTGTACCGTCTGCCATCGTTCTTCGTGGCGCAGCGAGACTGTAGATCACCATATCCACTTTACCGAGATCCTGCTTAATCAGCTCTATTGTTTTATCCTTAATTTCATTAGAGAATGCATCACCGTTTATTGATTTTGCATAATATCCATCCTTTGATGCAATATCTTCAAATGCAACTGTATTGTACCAACCAGGAGTAGCAGTTCTTCTTTCACTGGCAGCTTTTTCAAACATGACACCAATCGTTGAAGCATCGCCTCCATAGGTAGCAGCAATTCTTGATGCTAATCCGTAACCGGTTGAGGCTCCAATTACAAGAACCTTTTTCGGACCTTCTGTTTTACCTAACTGTTTAATATATGAAATTTGCCTTAAAACATTCTCTCTACAACCCACCGGATGTGCGGTCATACAGATAAAGCCTCTCACCTTCGGTTCTATAATCATAACAAACCTCTTTTCTATGTCATTATTCAATATTCATTATTACTTTGATAATCAAAATATATTTTAACATAATCCCTATCATAAAGTCAATTTGAAACTTACGACGGTATGTAAATAGGGTTGTTGAAAATTAATAATTCGTAGGAATAATGTTATATTACCATAATGCACTGTTTGAAAGAAGCTACTTTAAGTTTTGTATTTCAAAAGGCGAACATTTTTGTTCGGATAAAAAATACAAAATTAAGAGAGTGTCTTCCAACCTGTGTGTGAGGTAATATAATATTGTTCCTTATTAAAATTATTAATTTTCAACAACCCTAATTATATTATCAAAAGTTGTTTCCGTTCCAACCCCAGTTCGATACCTCTTCATACTTAACATAAATGCAATCTGGATCAATATATAGTTCATCATGGATAATATTTGTGATTTCTTTCGTCAATTTTTTGTATGCTTCAGAGGTCGAAGTTCCAAAGATTTTTACTTCTATAAAAGCTAATTCTCTGTCATTTCTTCCTTTAAAGTACATTATTGCATTTTCATCAAAACTAAGCATTAGCCAATTCTCGCTTTTACCCGGTATTAACTCAATTGCTTTCCCCAGTTTCGTTTTAATAATATCCCTTTTTTCCTGACTGATGGAAGCTGTGGTTTTGGTACTGATATAAGGCATACTAATTTTCCTCTCAATTCAAAATATTTATTTATTATATGATGTCGTACTCATTAAAAACATTGTCAATAGTTCTGTTTCTCAATACTAATTACTATTCTCTATTTCTATCATCCTATACCTTCTCATCAACTGCAAGACCTTTTAAATCCTCTTCAGTAACTTTTTTATTATCAACCAATGACTGTGGGTCCTGAAGGATATTTTGATTTGGATCAATATCAAGATTTTCATTTACCTTATTTTTAAGTTCATCAATGATTGCTTTTTGAATTTCCTCATCAACCTTATCTAATATCTTCTCACTTGCTTCTTTCGCATCCACCATTGGGGCATCTTTCAAAAGACTCAATTTAATTCCGCTGACGCTCATAGCTTCGTTAACCGATTTATTTCTTGCATCATCCGCTCTTTTTTGAAACTCAACCTGCATTTTAGTATAATCAAGGGAAGCTTGCTGATATTCTGTTAATGGCCCCATAGTGGCTACTCTTGCACTCTCTTCCTTAGTAAGATTTTTACCTTTTACTTTCTTTTCTAAAATTTCTAAGTCTTTCTGCTCTACGCTATCATCATCAATTTCATAGCTTTTCTTAAGTTCCTGTTTAAAGTTTTCAAGTTTATTTGACTCACTCTGATTTATCCCTGCTTCGTTCAAATAATCTTGCTGTTTATTCAGATGTTCCTCAATCCTCTCATCTACACCCAAATCCTTTTTAAATTGATCTAATTGTACCTGTATTGCATTCTTCTGACCTAACAGTACTTTTAAATTATTGCCTTGATCACCCGCAAGCGTTAGTGAAGAAGAATCTATACTCAAGCCCGATCTTGTTTGAGTAACATTTGATTGTTCCTCTTTATTATCCGTACTCCTTTTATTGGTAGTGTCTACATTTTTAGTTCCTTGAATTTTCACATAACTTGCATTTGATACTTCCACTATTCCACCCCTTTTAATCATTTGACCACTGGTTCCAAAATATCTATGACAGTATATTCTCACAACTTGCATTATATAGAAAATATCGGAAACTTTATATTAATACTTTAGGTCTAAATTTAAATATTTGGACTATCCAGATTATATGATTTTTGTGTTACATAGCTGCAATCAGTAAACTTATTAATATGCTACCACTCAATAATTCTTGTGATAAAGTCACTGTCAATTTTCTATATATACTTTATATTAGATATGAAAATATAGTTCACCGTCAATTCATGACCTATGTGAACTGAACATTGTCTGGAGAAATGAACATGAAGAAATTATTAATTTTGTGGAAGCAATATTCTTTTTTACTCTTACTGGCTTTTCTATTTCTTAGCCTATTGGACTTACGTTTTGCCTTAGCAGCAATTATATGTATGGCAGCACCGCCCCTACTTGCGATATCTCGTGGGAGATATTGGTGTGGGAACCTATGCCCCAGAGGAAGCTTTTATGATAATCTGATGAGTAAAATCAGCAAGAAAAACAAAATCCCTAAGTTTTTTAAATCTAAGATATTAAGAGCTATCATGGTAATCTTCTTACTATCTATGTTTTTTATCGGAGTAATTCAAAACTGGGGAAATCCCTATGGTATTGGTATGGTATTCTATCGAATTATACTGATTACAACTGTTGTCGGGGTGATCTTATCTCTCCTAATCAACCATAGAACCTGGTGTCAGATCTGCCCTATGGGAACCCTTTCCGCCCTGATATCAAAACATCGAAAGAATAAAAAGACGCTGCAGGTATCTTCCTCTTGCATCTCCTGCAAATTATGTTCTAAAAAATGTCCGATAGGAATTGTTCCTCATGATTATAAAGGAGATCATCTTAGTCATCCGGACTGTATTCAGTGTGGAAAATGTATTGAAGTATGCCCCCTAAATATGATAGGCTATAATAAAATTAACGAATAGATAACATTACTATTTAGTACAATAGAATTAGGAGGATATTAAGATGGATGGATCAGTTACTACTCATGTTAATTTCATACTTGTTTTTTTAGAAGGCATCTTTTCCTTCTTTTCCCCATGTGTCATTCCACTTTTGCCAGTTTATATGGGTTATCTGGCAGGGAATACCACGAATAATAATGAGGATGCAACGATACCATACAACCGTAAAAAGGTACTTCTTCATACTGTGTTTTTCGTACTGGGAATTTCTTTCACATTTTTTGCCCTGGGGCTTACTTTTACCTCATTAGGAGAATTCCTTTCCAAAAACAGATTATTTATAACGAGGATCAGCGGAATTCTTATTATCTTGATGGGTCTGATTCAGCTAGGATTCTTTGATTTTTCTTTTTTCCAAAAAGAGAGAAGATTTCATTTTAAATTGGAAAATAAAAAAGTAAACCCTCTAGTCGCTTTCCTACTGGGCTTCACCTTCAGCTTTGCATGGACTCCTTGTATTGGGCCTGCGTTATCTTCCGTACTGTTAATGGCTTCGGGGGCAAAAACATCTTTAATCGGATATCTACTTGTTCTAGTCTATACCGCCGGGTTTGTAATTCCTTTTCTACTACTCGGTTTCTTTACCACAGAAGCATTGGATTTTCTAAAACGGAAAAAGAAGTTTCTTCGGTATACTATTAAAATTGCAGGTGTAGTATTAATCCTGATTGGGTTAATGACCTTTACTGGATTTATGAACGGTGTATCCAATTACTTAAATTCCTATACACCGAAGACATCGACAGAAAAAGATAATAGCACTAGTAAGGGAGAGAAAGAAGCTTCCTCCTATCCAGGTATCGATTTTAATTTATATGACCAATACGGTAAAAAACATACTTTGTCCGAATATAAGGGGAAAGTGGTCTTTCTAAACTTTTGGGCCACCTGGTGCCCACCCTGTAACAAAGAACTTCCTGATATTGAGGAGCTATATAAAGAATATAACTCGAATAAAGGGGATGTTATCTTTCTGGGTATTACCAATCCCAGTAGCGAAGAGTATCCAAACAATCAGGATATTAGTCAGTCGGAGATCAAATCCTTTCTTCATGAAAAAGGATATACATTCCCAACCCTGTTTGATGAAACAGGCGACTTATTAACCGGATACCGTATTAGCGCCTTCCCGACAACATTTATTATAAATAAAAATGGAGACATAATCAGTTACGTCCCAGGTATGATGACAAAAAATATTATGAAAAATGCGATCGCACAAGCTCTTGAATCTTCAAAATAGTGAAATCCACTAACATTATCTCTTTATAATCACTATAAGAAATCTTATCTTTCGTAAAAATAAAGCCCGTAAATTAACTCTTACGGGCTTTTGCTATTACAACGATTCCTAATATACTCACTACGCATACAATTCCCGCTATAAGAAGCAGAATATTATAGCCGGTGGTCTGTTTCTTTACTGCTGTGACGGCTTCATTCACTGACTGCTTAATTCCGTCAATATTTTTATCATAATAAAAAATAGTATAATTCGATTTTGCAAGGGAATAATTTCCTTGTTCTACGGTATCAATCACATAATTCCCTTTCGAATTTATTCCGAGTATTTGAACTATATTATGAAACTTACTAGTAGAAACCAGAGAGTCCGCGGGAATTTTAGTCACGACTTTCCCTTTCTTAACTTTTGCAACATACTTTTGTGCACCGTTAACTAATAATCTGACTGAAGTAATGTTCGGATCTGATATCTTAGCTGTAATCTCTACATAATTATTCACAGCATTTTTATCGACCTTAGTAATCTTTAAATCCTGGCTTGGTGAATAATAATGTAAGGATTCTATCATAGAATCCAGACTAGCCATTTGTTGATCCATCCAATCAACACGGGCTGTAATAAAATCCTTCATATTTTGAACGGATTCATCAAATCCCACACCCTCATAGCTTTGATAAGTGTGACCCCATCTTATATCGTTTGCAGCCGCAGCAGCTTGGTAACGCTTTGCATACGTATCAATCTTTCCACCATCTTTAATCATATTTTCAATCGCTGTTTTACGAACCTTTTTATATTTCTCATAAAATTTGACTAAAAAATATGGATCTCTAAGTAGAGAGCGATTCCATTGGACACTCTGATAATACTGCTCCATTGAAAAATAGCTACTTGTAGTATACCATTGATCCGGAAACCAGGTATTTTGATTATCTCTATTAATATTGCCCCACGCATTTTCAAAATCCCACACCGGACCCATAGAGAAAAGTCCATCAATATCTTTATACATGAACTCATTATTCTTTAAACTGTCCCAATTCATTGAGAACTCTTTGACTAATAAATTATTAACTAAGGAATCCATATCAAACAATTCACTGTAATGCTTACCATCATACTCAGGGGCGCTAAAATTACTACGTTCATAACCCGAATTCTTATTACCGCCGTTGCGATTGATGGCTCTGTATTTATCCTCTTGATCGTGGTAAGTGAAATCCGTACTATGTAACGCATGCTCAAAACTTTGAATGTAATCTTGGATATTGGCATATAATTCACTGTTTGTCTTCGTATATTGTGGAAATTTAAAAGATAAAGGTTGGGAAAAATCTGTAACCATTGAAGAAGGGTTATTCTTATTGAAACCGTATAAACCCATCTCCATTAATACTCCGCCTGTAGGTGGCGGCAACTTTACATAGTCTCCAATTATATATGTTTCTGGTGTACCATCCCCGTCCACATCGTAGCGGAAGGCATAAGGACTACTCATCCAACTTAAATCCTGACACATTGCCACCTTAACGCTATATTTTAGCGATTCTATCTCTTCTTCGTTAATAACCTTTGATTGGTTGATGTTAGTGTTTGTATTATTAATAATATTATTGATTGTATTGCTTAAATTGGTATTTGCATTATCAATTATGTTATTGTTTGAATTGTTGATACCACTAGTGTTTGTTGCTTTATTGTTGATATCCTTGGAGTTTAGTACTTGATCAACAATCGCATTCGCAGCTTGCTCTGCTGCATTTTCCCAATCATATATATCGACACGTTCAGTACCGATATCAACAGGCTCACAAAATTGGTATACACCATAGTATTTATTATTAAAAACCAGTATAACATTCTCTGATTTAGAATAGATGTTCATTCCAATATCTTTTGAAAACTCATACAAAAGTTTGTTTCTCATCAATGTATGATCTGTAACACTTACAAGCATAGACCATTTCTTGTTTTTACCCATGCCAAGTAAATCTGTGTTCTCTCGCAGTTCTATATCGAACGGTTTCTTTGCCATCGACTTCGTTGAGTCAACGTTTACTTTAAGCTTTATATCTCCTTTATAAAGCTGTTTTCCATTGGAATACAATTTAGATCCCTGAATATTCATAGCCGCATCAGTAAAAATATCTCCGACACCATTGTAACCCAACTCATTATTAATATATACTACCGGAAGAGAACTGAAGTATATTGAGGCTGATAGATTTGCATCTTCCTCCACTGAAACAGTTATTAGTTTTTCCTGATCAGCTTCTATAGGGGTATATGAATTCTCCTGAGTTGTAAAGGTTTGTTTTATACCGTCAGCCGATATTATTTGCCAATTAAATGTAGCTCCTTTTGGTGCATTTTTTACTTTCAGAGGAACTCCTGCTTCCACCCATTTCTGGTCAAAATATATTCCCTCTTCTTTATCAGCTATATCCTTTGTAGCCTCCGAATGATCCGGTTGCTTCGTCGGCTGTTGTGTCGCTAATGCATTCACATCCTTCATCAAAAAAAAGGCTATTAGCATTGCTATAATAAAAGTTTCACTTATGATTAAAATGAACTTGCATCTATTCCCTACGTATCGCATCTTAACCTCGCTCCAACATCTAAATTTAGACTCATTTCTTGCTTTTTTCTTATTGCTTCTATATAATGATTTTATATTAATCAGTAATCATGAAAGGACTTATCCTATGAATAAAACCAAACGTATCACCGCCATTATTGGCATCGTTCTTCTGGTAGCAATCTATTTGCTGACGCTTATATCAGCCATATTTGGAAGCAAATACACAAACGGCTTATTCTTTTCAAGCCTGTTCGCATCCTTCTTTGTCCCTGTCACAATTTATGCCATTATGCTGATATACCGATTAGTGCATAAGACAAAAGATGTCTTCAGCCCGAATAGTACAGGAGAAAAAGAAGAAGATATTACAGAAGATAAATAACTAACTTAATCATTTTTAATAAATTTAAAATACTCCTGAATCTGTTTCTCATAACCATTATTGGAAGGAACGTAAAATACTTTGTCCTTGATTTCATCCGGAAGGTATTGTTGCTTCACATAATGGTTTTCATAATTATGGGCATATTTATAACCCAATCCATGTCCTAGCTTCGAAGCACCTTTATAATGTGCATCCATTAAATACGCTGGAATTGTAGCCGTTTTTTCATTTTCAACCACCCTATAAGCTTCATCAATTGCACATATAGCAGAATTACTCTTAGGCGCGCAAGCTACATAAGCAGCCGCTTGTGCCAATACTATTCTAGCTTCAGGCATACCAAGTCGCTCAACCGCCAATGCAGCATTGGTCGCTACTACAAGTGCATTGGGGTCTGCGTTGGATACATCCTCAGCAGCACATATCATAATCCTTCTTGCTATAAATGTAACCTCTTCTCCTGCATATAACATTCTGGCAAGATAGTATATTGCCGCATCCGGATCTGATCCTCTCATGCTTTTAATAAAAGCAGAAATGGTATCGTAATGGTTGTCTCCATTTTTATCATACCTTAATACTCTCTTTTGAATACATTGAGAAGCCACTTCAAGAGTAATATGAATGTAGCCATCTTCAGCACGCTCTGTTGTAAGCACTCCAAGCTCAATCGCGTTCAGTGCGGCTCGCGCATCACCATTGGATATATCACCTAAAAATTCCAACGCATCCTCATCAATGACAGCACGGTATGCACCCATCCCTTTTTCTTCCTCTAAAACCGCACGTAGAATTAACTTCTTGATATCTTCCTTATCGAGCGGTTTCAATTCAAAGATAATAGAGCGGGACAATAGCGCTGAATTTACTTCAAAATATGGATTTTCTGTCGTTGCACCAATCAAAACTATGGTTCCATCCTCAACAAATGGTAGAAGGTAGTCCTGTTGGCCCTTATTAAAACGATGTATCTCATCGATGAACAGTATCGTTTTCTTCCCATACATCCCAAGATTATTCTTCGCTTCTATAGTTACCGCTTCCATATCCTTTTTACCGGATGAAGTAGCATTAATCTGAGTAAAAATGGAACTGGTCGTTCCTGCAATCACCTTAGCCAACGTAGTTTTACCGGTTCCCGGAGGTCCATAAAAAAGTATAGAACTAATCTTATCCGCCTTAATTGCACGATATAATAGTTTGTCTTTTCCTATGATATGACTTTGACCTACTACCTCCTCAAGTGTGGATGGACGGAGTCTGGAGGCTAGAGGAGCTTCCTTTTTCATCGTATCCGCTCTCATATAATCAAATAAATCCATGCTCTCCTCCATTCTGCCGATTGGCTAATCAAATTATATTTGTTTTGTTCAGTATTGAAAAATATCCTAATATGTGCATAATAAAATAAAGAATTATATGTAACATTGAAAGGAGTTACTCATGAATTTACCACAGGATCCATTTATGCTTTTAAGCCTCATTAATACAAAGTTGCGAGATCACTACCCTTCGTTAGACGAACTATGTGAAGATTTGGATTATAATAAATCTCATATCATATCCTCACTTGAAGCCATTGATTATACTTATAACATGGAGCTCAACCGTTTTTCACCTAATTAATAACCTGTTTTCTCTTCTTTATCTTGTGTATTGTTACTGCATATAGAAGTAACGTAAATAGAATTGAACCGACCAATGCACCGCTGGTATCCAGCATTACATCTTTAAACATCCCGGCTCTTTCCGACACAAATGTCTGATGAAACTCATCAGTGGCGGCATATAAAAAGGATAAAATAACAGGTAAAATCAAAATCCATCTTCTTCTCCATCCAATTACAGTTAAATGCATTGCAAATGTAATACTTAATACTGCATATTCTGTAAAATGAGCAGTTTTACGTACGATATGATTTATAATACCCATAATTTGTTCTTTTTCTTCTCCAACATAGTTCGTTTGTGTAATATTCTCATATATCGTAAATATTTTATCTGAAATTGATAGGCTGCTATCATTTGACTCATCTGCCGGTTTTGAAGAAAACATAAAAATAATTATCATAATGACTGCTGCAGGAATCCATGAGATATACTTAAGTTTCATATTCCCTCCATAGGTGTAAAATGTTTTTCAAACTTGTAGTGAATTTTGAACATTTTTATGATATCACAAAACACAACATTATGGCAACATCAGTAAAAAAAGTTAATCCAAGTTTCATAAATTCAAAGCGAAGGAGTAGTAGTAATGATGACAGAAGCATTTCATACCGTTATGGAAGGCGGTACTGGGGAAATTGTAATAAAAAAATCCAGGTTTATTGCAACTGTGACCCCTGTAAAAACCGAAGAGGAAGCAATTAATATTATCGAAGTATTAAAGAAGAAGTACTGGGATGCTTCTCATAACTGCTCCGCTTATATTATAGGGACTGAGAACCAAGTTTTAAGATGTTCTGACGACGGTGAACCTAGCAAGACAGCCGGTAGACCGATGTTAGATATTTTAATAAATAACGGACTTACTAATCTTGTAGTGGTAGTAACCCGCTATTTTGGTGGAACACTTCTTGGTACCGGTGGTTTAGTAAAAGCTTATCAGAGTGCTGTGTTAGAAGGACTAAATCAAAGTACTATCATAAAAAAGGAATTAGGGAATAAGGTCGATATTACTACAGACTATAATTGGATAGGAAAAATACAATATTATATTAATCAAGAGAATATTACAATACTAACCAGTGAATATACAGACATTGTCACTACTACCGTACTGGTTTCCCCCTCTCACTATGACTCTTTTACAAAAAAAATAGCCGAACTTACAAACGGTTCAGCTATTTTAACGATGAATGGTCAGATTTTTTACACAATTTTAGATGGTAACGTAATTGTTTTTTAATTATGCAACGCCAGTAACCACAAGCTCGTTCATCAGCTCGTCCACAATTTCCACCATTGAAATTGGGGTTACTTGGAATTGGCATAACTTTCTTAAAATTAAGACCACATCCTCTTTACAGGACGAAATACCGGTTATTTCATCCATTTCCGTATCATTGTCTAGATACTTCGTAATCTGAATTCCATAATAAGGAACCTTCGAGTCATTATCTGTCCTTCCCTCTGTCAGAGAATAGTCCAACTTCATCACTCTTTCATCTTCCAAAGTCACTTCATTTGTAAATAATAACTGTCTCATATTACAACATCCCCCTAAACAATATAAAATACCTTAAAATAACTGACAAATTACATTATACATAGTTAATATATAGAAATAAAGCACATTTCAACGCACAAATTTCTTACTTTCGTTTATTTTCGACATACCTTCACGATTCGTGAAGTTCTTTTGACATTTATCAGCAATTATATTGATTTTACTTAATAATTCACACGATTTTTACAGGGAATTAACAAATTCAACGCAACACTTTATACTTTCTTTATATTAAAAAGTATATTTTCCATATAATGGTTAAATATATACTCAAAGCAATATTTAACTTTATTTCCAAAGAAAAATGTGATAAAATCAAAGGTACGCACGAGTAAAGTGTTAATGATATTTAACACAATTCAAACTTAAACTGTATTTAGCTTATAGCCACTCAGGCGCACAATTGTCAGTAGGCTGACACTTTATTCTAATAATGGATAATAAGTCTATATAAATATGAATTCCATCAGATTGGAGGTTATCATGGATTATAGTAAAAAAGGAATAGAACATAAACAGAATAGTTTAAAATCTAACTCGAAGCGATTTGTATCGAAAGCTCGTATCACACTATTTAGACTTTGTATTGTTGCCTTCCTATTTATTGTTATAGTAGGTACTTATGCAAGTTATGGATTTGTGAAAGGTACAATCGACAGTGCACCAAAGATATCACAAATCAATGTTACTCCTACCAGCTTTACCACTACAATATACGATAAAGAAGGAAACGTGATTGAGAATTTGGCAGGTCCCCAATCAAATCGTATCTCTGTTAAAATTAATGAACTTCCTGATTATGTAAAGTACAGCTTTGTCAGCATTGAGGATGAACGTTTCTATCAACATAACGGTATTGATATTCGGGGTATTATTCGTGCAGGAATTCGTGGCTTAACGTCAAACAGCTTTGATCAGGGAGCAAGTACGATTACCCAACAACTTTTAAAGAACCAGGTATTTAATGGCGGTCAGGAAAAAACCTTTGTTAAGCGAGTAGAGCGTAAGATTCAGGAACAATATCTTGCGATTCAGCTTGAGCATAAATTGGACAAAGACTCCATTCTTGAAAACTATGTGAATACAATTAATCTTGGAGCCGGATCTTACGGGATACAAACCGCTTCACTAAGATATTTTAATAAGGATGCGAAGGATTTAACCTTATCCGAAGCAGCAACCATAGCTGCAATTGCTCAAAGTCCTGTTTATCGTAATCCGATTACAAATCCGAAAAACAATAAGGAACGTCGGGACGAAGTTCTTAAGAAAATGCTGGAATTACGTTATTGTACTCAAGAAGAATATGACAAAGCAATTAATGATGATGTATATAGCAGGATTCAAACTATAAATAATGTAGAGTCAACAAATTCATATTATAGCTATTTTGTTGATGAATTAATAGAGCAGGTTATGAAAGATCTCCAGAATAAGCTTGGTTATACACAGGCTGAGGCATCAAATCTGATTTATAGTGGTGGATTAAGCATTTATACTACTCAAGATCCGGAGATTCAAAAGATATGTGATACGGTATACTCCGACAAAGCGAATTTCCCTGCAATGGGCGACTCTCATTACGAGCTCACCTATGCTTTATCTGTTAAGAAATCAGACGGAACAACCATTCATTATCATACAAACGACTTAGAAAAATATTACAAGAAAAAAGGTAAAAGTTTCTCAATATTGTTCTTAGATAAGAAGGAAATGCAAAAGAAAATAGATGCATTCAAAAAAGCAATGGTAAAAGACGGCGACGAGATTCTTGCTGAAAATACAACAATGACCGTACAGCCACAATCCTCATTTGTCGTTATGGATCAAACAGATGGCCAGGTACAAGCAATTGTTGGAGGAAGAGGTGCAAAAATCGGAAACCGTACTTTAAATCGTGCAACGAATACGCTTCGTCAACCAGGTTCTACTTTTAAGATTTTATCTACGTATTTGCCAGCACTGGATACGACTAATTTAACTTTAGCAAGTGTTCAAGATGATGCGGGTCCGTATTACTATCCAGGTACCAAAACCGAAGTAAACAACTGGTATGAGAAAGCAGGTTCAAAAAATTATAAAGGTCTATCTACTTTACGACAGGGTATTACCAATTCATTAAATGTTGTCACTGTAAAGACATTCGCTGATGTTACCCCTCAAGTAGGATATGATTATTTAAAACGACTAGGTTTTTCATCACTAGTTGAAGCTGATATCAATTATTCAACGGCACTTGGCGGATTAACGGATGGTGTAAGCAATCTAGAATTAACAGCGGCATATGCCTCCATCGCAAATGACGGTGTTTATATACCACCCACCTTTTATACTAAAATACTAGATCATGATGGCAAAGTGCTACTTAATATCAAACCGAAAAAGGAACAGGTTATGAAGGAATCAACTGCATTCCTTTTAACCAGTGCCATGGAGGATGTTATAAAGGTCGGAACCGGTACCGCAGCTAAATTCAACTCAATCAGCATGCCGGAAGCTGGTAAAACCGGTACAACTACCGGTAATAGAGATTTATGGTTCTGTGGTTTTACTCCGTATTATACCGCATCCGTTTGGTCCGGCTATGATCATAACCAATCACAGGATAATACAATCTATCATAAACAGTTGTGGAGAAAAATCATGGAACAGATCCACATCAAAAAAGAATTAAAGAAGAAATCCTTTGATCGACCATCTTCCATTACTACCGCTAGAATATGTACCAAGTCAGGCAAACTGGCAGTCCCAGGATTATGTGATAAATATGAGGGTGGTGATGCTACCAAAGTTGAGTACTTTGCAAAAGGTACTGAACCTACGGAGAAGTGTAATGTGCATATTAAAGCATCTATTTGTCCGGTATCTAATCTCCTAGCAACGGACAAGTGCCCTGTAAAAGAAGAGAGAGTTTTCTTAGATAAAAAGGAAACCTGTGTAACCGCAGATTCACCATTTATTCTACCAACAGAAACCTGTAAGATTCATACAGGACAAATAAATTTAACTCCAACAAACTTGCCACTTAGTCCGACCATAACCCAGACTCCGCTAGATGATATCATTCATAATATCTTGAATTAGCTGGATACTAAACTATATCTCTAAACTACTATAAAAAGATTTTCCTATAGATAGATAAAAAGGATGTTACAAATCAATCCCATATCAGATTGGGTATGATTTGTAACATCCTTTTTAATTTTTCATTTTTGCATTAAAGCACCACGAAGCAATATAGCTTAATATTAATGCTGCTGATATACCAACTGAGGAAGAGGTGAATCCACCTTTAAATATACCGATAAATCCCTCTTTATCAACCGCTTCTTTTACTCCCTTATAGAGTATATTTCCAAAACCGGTCAATGGAACTCCGGCTCCGGCTCCAGCCCATTTCGCAAAAGGTTCATAAATCCCTACTGCTCCCAATACAGCTCCGGTACAAACTAAGATAACCATCACTCTTCCAGGTAATAACGTCGTTTTATCCAATAATATTTGAACAATAGCACAGATTAATCCGCCAATAATAAATGCTTTTACATAATCCATATATTTTTACCACACCTTTCATATACAAAAACCAAATTTCATCCAACCGATTCTACGATAATTGCATGTGCGATACCAGGAACCGACTTACCTTCATTAAAACTTACCTGTGATAGCAATGCACCAGTAGGAATGAATAAAACCCTCTTCCATTCCCTCGATATTAGCTTTCTGAGAACAAAACTGGCAAATATGATGGCAGAACATCCGCAGCCGCTACCTCCAGCATGGGTATCCTGATTTTCTTGATTAAATATTTCTATACCACAATCCATATGATTTGTGGTAATATCATAATTTTTCTCTTTCAAAAGATCCTTAAGGATGTCCGAACCTACGTAACCAAGATCACCGGTAATAATCTTGTCATAATAATTCGGTTGAATTCCAAAGTCCTCTAGATTCTGCTTTATCGTTTCATAAGCAGCCGGAGCCATGCATGCACCCATATTCAGAGAATCCTTTAAACCATAGTCAACTATTTTTCCTGGAGTAACTCCTTTGATTATTACGGAAGCTTTCGAAGGATCTGGTTTTTGATCTTGGTCGGATATTATTACACATCCGCTTCCTGTAACAGTCCAAGAGGCGGAGTATGGCCTCTGGTTGCCATAATCAAGAGGGAATCGAAATTGCTTTTCTGCTCCTGCAAAGTGACTGGAGGTAATTGAAAGAACTTTACCTGCATAGCCACCCTCAACCAACATTGAGCCAACCAGCATCGCCTCTCCCATCGTTGAGCAAGCACCATATATCCCAATTAAAGGGATCTCCAGACTAGCAATGCCAAAAGAGGTCGCAATTAACTGCCCCAGAAGATCTCCTCCAACCAGATAACGAATATCTGTATTCTTTAGCTTTGCTTTTTCCAAGGCTTTATTCGCTGCTAATTTCATCAACTCACTCTCGGCTTCTTCCCATGTATTTTTACCTAATAGAGGATCTTCTTGTATTACGTCAAAAAGTCCACCCATTGGCCCTTCACTTTCCTTTTTCCCAGCAATAGAAGCACTTGATATAATAAATGGTGGTTTATTAAAAGCAATACTTTGCTTTCCCACCATCTTAGTTTCATTTACTACTTTTTCAGACATAGCACTTACTCCTTCTCTCAAACAATTTTCAACACTTTTAAAATGTAATAAATTAATCCCAGTATCCATGTTGAGAAAATTCCGTAAAGAATAACCGGTCCCGCTATCGTAAATATCTTACACCCGATACCAAATACTTGTCCTTCCTTCTTGTATTCGATTGCCGGAGCAGCTACAGAGTTAGCAAAGCCTGTAATCGGCACCAATGTGCCTGCTCCTCCAAACTTAGCCAACTTTTGATATACACCGATACCGGTTAGTAGCACAGCCAAGAACACCAGGATAAGCGTATTATAGGATTTTGCTAATTCAGGTCCAACACCTCTGCTTTTAAAATAATTTATAAAGAACTGACCGATGGTACAGATAATTCCTCCAACAAGAAAGGCTTTTATCATGTTTTTGGCAAGACTATACTTGGGAGTCATTTGTTTTACATACTCTTTATAATTTTCCTCTCTTGTTTGTTTATCCTGCTGCCCTACCACAGAGGAGGCTTTTACTTTTTTTTTCTCATTCATAATTCCACCATGCCCTTTCACAAATCTGTATCTACATATTACAGATTGTACTTAATACATTCATGATTTAATCATTTATATTAAGCAACAGTCGGGAACTCGTCATATACTTTTACCAAAGTCCCATCAAACTCTGATGAATTATCCGATGTAAAATATCCTACACATAAAACCAATGTCACCGCCGCCAAAATAATCAACCCAGCGATTAATAATATTTTTCTTTTTACTGTCATTATAATTCGCACCTTTCTAGTATTCATCAAATTCAAGAGTAGCTCACTTATCGATATTATATGAATTAACTAATTTACTATACTGGTAATAAATTCATTGATATTCTAATTACCTTCATATTAACTACTTAAAAATTATATATAAACCAATATGTCTAATATAAAAAAAGCAGGAGCTTTTCATATCAAATTACTGAATCGAGTTTAAAAATCTTCAACCGGATTTGTAACTTTCAATTTTGAAAAGTTCCTGTTTTTAGTTAACTCTATAAACAAATAAACTATGCCCCCATGCGTTCCCGCATGATTTTTAATATCCTTTTTTCCATTCTGGATACTTGAACCTGAGATATACCCAATTCCTTTGCTATGTCTGTTTGTGTTCTATCTTTAAAGTATCGAAGCCTGATAATTTCCTGCTCCTTTTCATCTAAGGATGCAATTATTTCTTTTAATGCAAGCCTGTCTACCAAATTTTCGCTTTCATCCTTCGTTTCTGTCAACTTATCAATTAAGAAGATCGGACTTCCGTCTCCTTGGTATATGGTTTTATATAATGATTCCACTTCTGCTCCCGTTTCAAGAGCCATTACGACCTCATCCTTCGCAATATTTAATTCTTCTTCAATCTCATCTATGGTTGGCTCTCTTCCATACTGATTACCAAATCTCTCCCTGACCACACGTATTTTGGTTGCTGTCTCCTTTAAGGATCTGCTTACCTTTATCATTCCATCGTCTCTTAAGAATCGCTTAATTTCTCCTGTTATCATCGGTACCGCATATGTTGAGAACTTTACTTCATAGGTAGCGTCAAATTTGTCAATCGCCTTAATAAGACCGATACAGCCAATCTGGAATAAGTCCTCCATCTCATGTCCTCTGTTTGCAAATCTTCTCACTATGCTCCATACTAGACCCACATTCTCGGTGACTACCCGGTCTCTTGCATCCCTGTCACCTTCCTTTGATAATTTGATTAATTCAAGCGTATCCACATTAAACTGTCACTTCCCTTCTATCTATATGAGCAAACTATTTTCCAACTTTTTTCTTCATTTTAACAGTAGTACCCACACCTACATTCGATTCAACCACAAGTTCATCCATAAATGCTTCCATAAAAGAAAATCCCATACCAGATCGTTCTAGCTCCGGTCTGGTAGTGTATAAGGGCTCTAGCGCTTTCTCTATGTCGTCTATCCCTGCTCCTTCATCAATAATTTCAACCATTATCTCGTTATTGCAGATAATACAGTGCATCTTGATAATTCCCTTCGTATCGGCATACCCATGAATTATGGAATTTGTTACTGCTTCCGATACTGCAGTTTTTATATCTGCCAATTCTTCAATCGTTGGATCAAGCTGCGCAGCAAATGCAGCTACTACTGTTCTTGCAAAGCTTTCATTCTGAGATTTACTTTCGAATTCTAATAACATTTCATTTTGATCATTCATTTAAATTTTATCCCCTTTCCTCTTTGTAACCATAATGCTATGCTCTATAATCTTAAGCTTTTTGCAGCTTATTTAATGCAGCTTCCACTGAATCATATTTTTCAATTATTTTATATAAACCGGACAGCTTAAATATTCTGTCTACTGTAGAATTAACATTCGCAACCGCTGCCTTTCCCCCAATGAATATAACTTTCTTATATCTACCCATAACTACGCCGATTCCTGCACTATCCATAAATACCGCACCACTAAAATCGAATATAATATGCTTTATATTGTTCCGATCAATTAACTTATCTGCTTTTTCTCGAACCTGTATCGCATTATGATGATCTAGCTCTTCTTGTAATTTTATAATTAAGCATCGATTACGGATTTCATAAGTTGTACCCTCTTCACCTCCCTTTTTTGATGACGTTACATTTTTTTTCGCATCCTGCATGCAATTTCCCTCCTAACTACCTAATTCATAGATCAAGTATTTCCTTTTGCAGAATAAACCAAATACATATTTCGATTTATAGACTAGTATAACGAAGAAAGAATGTGCCTTGGCATATTCTCACACCAAACGGTTCCGCCTTAAGCAGAGATATCCATTACGCATTTATTCGTTTTGTGTTTAGTGCACATCCTTCACGGAGTAATTTTTATTCTACAGAATTTAAATTCTATTACTTTACAGTAACAAGACCCTTTCTATAGAATAAAAAAAGACCTTTTATGGAACGAAATAATCGTTCTACATGAAATGTCTTTTTTTAGTCTTTTATCTTCGGTTTTTCTATTTCAATTTATCTTTGTTATTGGACATTTTTAACAAGCTGTTTTGCACTTTTAGCTCTACTGGTATCCGGAAAATCTGTAATTAATTGATTATAATACTTTGCAGCATTTGTATTATCATCCATTTTATCATAAGAACGAGCTACAAAATATACTGCATTCTCATCCTTTGGATCAAATTTCATTACCTTTAATAATAATGCAATTGCATCTTCATATTTGCCATCATTATATTTGACATACCCATCATGATAATAATCTTTTGCGACATCTGGGTAAACAGCATCACGTAACGTTTTTAATAGATTTTTTGCTGTGTCACCCTCTAATTTTGTATCATCTATCGAAGCTAACGTATCAGCGGTAGCATTAAAATCCTGCTTGCTTTTTGATTTTCCTGACTCAGTTATATATAGTCCGGTAGCTTTGATTAAAGAATCATAGGTAGTCTTTACTTCTGTATTTGCTGTAGTATCTTCTAACTGAGATTCCAATTGTGTAACTTGATCCTTTAAATCATTATTCTTATCATTCAAATCCTTAATTTCATTATCTTTTTGCTGAATTATCGTCTGTGTTGTGGTATTTCCATTATCTGCATCAGAACCCTTAGCATGATTACGTATAGCAGGTAACCCTAATACTGCCATAAACGCTAGTCCAATCAATACACCTATAACAAGATTTACAAATGCCATGATATTCGGCTTGTCCTCTTTGTAAGATGAAATCGGTATAATTGTATTAGTATAACTTTGCTCCGCCTCTGGATTTGCCTCCATATCCTTAGCCAAAGGCTTTTCTAATTCACCCATATATTTCAGGGTAATTGTATTTGATACATCTATCTTACTGGCTTTAGTCAGATACTTCTTTGCTCTTTCATTCTCACCTAATTTCATATGCAGTAAAGCCAATAACTGATACGCACGAATAAAATTGGGATTTAGTGTAACTACTTTCTTTAACTGTATAATTGCTAAATCTTCACTTCCTTGTTTGGAATAATTCAGCGCTGAATTATATCTCTTAATCGCTTGATTTAAGGTATCAAGTCTTGTCGGATTCGATTGCACTCTATGAATATAATCATCCGCATCATTGTTAGCCGGTTGAAAATGTTTGCTTATTACCCATTCACTGAGTGCTGAAACTGTTTCACCCATAGCAAAATAAGTTAATCCTAATAAATTTCTCGCACTTGTATGAAGCTTGTTTAACTCAAGACATTTACGAAGGGCAATTACTGCACCTGACAAATCATGGACCTTCGCTCGAGCTAAACCATTATTATAATAAAAATTTGAAGTTCTGATTATTTTCTTATACATTACTAAATCTGTACCACATCTCTCGCATTGTGTCCTCTTATCCGACACATTACTTCCACAATTCGGGCAAACCATATCATCCCCACCTGTCCATTGTAATCTATTTTTCTTACTTATCCTTGTTTTCTTTTAGTAATTCCTTTAAGATATCTGTTACATCCGTAAGGTCATTATTGGTTATTACATCTTCAGCCTGTTCTATCTCTAAGCTTGGCTGAAATTTTTCAATCTCTTCATCAAAATTGATCATATAATACTCCTTTTCCCCAAGAGGACTAACCCTCCATATATTCTATATCTTGATATTTAATGTCCCAATATTTATCATACTATAAACACAAGAAAAATCAATACTTTATCCACTATAATGATAAAAATAACAAATAAATTATATACTAAACTTCTCATTTTTTCAATGTATAGTTAATTTTATCCTTCGACTTATATTTACAAAATTTT
This sequence comes from Bacillota bacterium, assembly GCA_023392615.1. Classification (GTDB taxonomy): domain Bacteria; phylum Bacillota; class Clostridia; order Lachnospirales; family Lachnospiraceae; genus Mobilitalea. Next base: position 148,690 of record JAEVYT010000036.1, read on the forward strand.
TAATAGCTGTATTTATATTTTCAATATATATTTAATTTATGAATTTATTGTAACGTTATTGAAATTTTTCTAAATCGAGTTATAATATATAAATCACAAATGTAATATTTTGCTATTTTCATTTTAAATTATAGAATTTTGACGATTGATTTTAAAAACGGATTGTATAAAGCTAAGATACTTATAATATAATATTATTATTATGCTCATTGAAAGCCTCTTATTTGTCTTCAAGAAATTAATATTTTATAAGATCCAGATTCAGATTTAGGCGTTATGGAGGTAAGAAACATGATAAAATCAACGATTCGGCTCATTAGTCTATTTGGCAAAAAAATAAAAGAAGACCATGTAGAAGCTTATTCGGCTCAGGCTTCTTTTTTTATCATTATTTCTTTTTTCCCCTTTATTATGTTACTATTAAGCATTGTACAATATTTTAAAATTGGTGAAAGTACTACCTTACGCATCTTTACTCAAATCTTTCCAACAGCAATCAATTCCATGTTCATCTCAGTATTCAATGAAATCTACCATACGGATGCAACACGTACTCTGATTTCTGTAACTGCAATTTCTACCCTATGGTCTGCCGGCAAGGGCTTTTTGGCTATTATGAAGGGTTTGAATTCCGTAAGTTCTATTGAAGAAACTAGACGTTATTTCTTATTACGAGCGATTTCTGCGATTTATACGCTTATTTTTGCGATTATGTTAATTGCTACTATGATTTTGTTTGTATTTGGTAATCGACTTTATTTCTGGATAGAACAGAAAATACCCATGCTACGTGATACCGCATTTATTATTATCAGTCTTCGTACGATTCTTGGTCTGGTTGTATTAATAATATTCTTCTTAATGATTTACTCCTTTGTACCAAATCGAACAAGCAAATTTATGAACGAATTACCCGGTGCTATGTTAAGTGCTGTTGGTTGGATGGGCTTTTCCTTTGCATTCTCCTATTACATTGATAATTTCTCCAATTACTCTTCTATGTATGGCAGCTTGACAGCTGTGGTTTTATTCATGTTATGGATGTATTTTTGTATGTATATTTTGTTTATCGGAGCAGAGTTTAATCTCTTGTTTGAAAATAAGGAGTTTCTTCAAAAGATTAAACAACTCTATCATATTCCTGCGAAAGGATAAAGTAAAAAATCATTTTTTCCTATATAACATATCACGTATTATAATAAAGCTGCTACAATACTCTTTTAGTGATAACTACATTAAATCACTTTAAATAAGTATTGTAACAGCTTTTATATTCTATGTGAAAGACCTGTGCGAGACAAATATCATTGTTTTTTACAATTATGTGATTTGTATCACCCCTCTGTTTTATCTTAACTATAGATATTGCCAATTACCGTTCCTTTGTAAAAATATGATACGATATCCTTATAAGACTTCCCCTCTGCAAGTAATGCCTTAACTGCGTTCTGACTCATTCCAACTCCATGACCAAAACCTCCTCCAGTCAAGGTAAGACTATTAAGTTTACCACCTTTTTTCTTTTCATTAATCATAAAGAACGCGCTTGGGAGCAAGCTCATATTATCTACCTTAGTATTATCTTGACGTACAATACTATCATTTATAGGAGCAAGTAACGCTCGGATATTATATTCTGTACGTACCTTTATCGTATTTTCCGTTCCCTTAACCAGAAGCTCAGTGATTATTCCACTACTATCCCTTTTTGTCACACTGATATCCACAAGATCACCTACGGTATCCACCGGTTCACTCTTATATTTTGAGTCATTGGAATCCTTAGTCAATATTAGATTCGGATTTGCATTATATTTTGTGGCTAAGTTATTATTAATCACTTTTTCAATATCTGAAGCTGACATTGTTACTTTCCAACGATACCAGCTGAATTCACTATCATAAGTAGTAAAATCCTTTGATGTTATGAATTGTTTAAATCTATTTTCTGACGAGAGATCCTGATATAATTTTTCTACATCCTCTTTATCGTCCGAGTTATCTCCCTGTCCATTTGCCAACATTAATTGTCCGTCTAAATAAGGAATGTCTGAGTTTGTAGCCCAAACACTGGCGGGGCTGGCTGTATGACCACAGGAGGTGGAAAAATAATATGCGATAATAACATTATCATTATATTTTAAGACCTGACCATAGGTATCTTTTACCGCAAGGATAGAATTTTCATTCTCCGAGGTGTTGTTATAGACCTGATATGCCTGGCTATCATCTACATGTGCTCCATACTGGCTTAGACTATTAGCCATCAAATGACGATAAGCATAGCTTCTGGCGCACACTGCCTGCACCTTTAATGCCTCTACCCCATAACTTGTTGGCATCTCACTAGGGATAACTGCATAAAGGTATTCTTCCATTGGCAACTCGTTGACAATCAGTAATTTATTATCATCCTTAGCGATCTCAATTGACCCCCTATATTGAGGATTTCCACAGGCACGCTTAACAGATAGTAATTGAATCTTCCCTGAGCCTGAGGCCACCTTGACCGTAATTCTACCATCCGAAAACAATTTGTTATCTGGGTTAATTGTTACTTTGTCCCCTGCCTTATAAGTCTTTTTTGACTTTTTTGTGCTTACAATAAAATCGGACTTTGAAGTAACTTCTACACTATTATGATAGATATCTTTGTAGCCGTTACTCTTGATTAAAACTCTGATGTTTTGTGCCTTGATACTCCCGGTAATTAATGCCGCACTGATCTTTCCATTTGATACTACAAACTCTGTATTATTATATCCTACTAAAATACTCCCCGAAGGCTCGATCTCTATATCGCCATAAACCTTATAGATTTTATATTCATCTTCGAGCGGAACCTTCCCATAACCTGCTATTTCAATATAATCTTTCCCTATACTCTGAACTTTACCATGAATCTTGTCCGGTTTTACATTAATCTTAACAACCTTTTCATTTTCAATCGTAATATCACCGATAACTTTTTGTATGGATGTCTTTATCTCCGAAATTGCTTGAAAGCTTTTGCTTATCCCATTAATATAGGCATCCAGCTGTGTTCCTTTTCCCTCTTTAACATAAACATTATGTATTACTATCTTTTCGGTGGTCACCGATGTAATATAGATTAATTCCTGATCACAGACTAATACATTAATTCCTTTATTCATATAAATATCGGTCATATTCTTTGTCTGATCTTTGTTCAAATCATCCTTCCCCGACATATCCTCGTCTGTGGTCGGGGTCGGTTTCGATGTAGAACCATTAGATTTATTCACGTACTTTTCATAACTTCTAGCATTCAGATAATAGTATTTCCCCTTATTCGTAACCATACGGTCTTTGCCGTCTTCACTAACATCCCTGCCTAAAACAAGCAAAGTATCCTCATGTATCTTGCGTTGTTCCTTTGGCTGACTGTCTAGAAGTCCTTGGTATAATTCAAGAAAATCCGATACCTGCATGTCCTTCTTTGCACTGGTAAAATCAAAAGTGATCTTTTTATAGGCGGTTTGATAGGAGGGATCCGTCATAATCAATTTATCAATCATATCCTTACATTCCCCATATGTAAGTGCTGCTGATGGATTTTTTTTAACTTCCTTACCGATTAGCCCCATCTTCCATACTGCATTTATATAGGTATCATACCAGCCTGACATTTTATTACTACTATAATCAATGCCCATTGGTATAGCTTCTCGTTCTACCTGATTATAATCCAGATAACTTAACAAACGGTACGCTTCAGCACGCGTAATTATATTCTCAGGAACGGATTTTACGACAGATCCTCCATTATTATCTATCTGAACTTCACGAATTATATTAATCGTAAGAACGCACAATACTATTCCTATACATATTCCCATTAATACAAGTTTTCTCTTTATACTCATCGTTGCTCCTATTCCAGGCCTACCCCTCTTTACATAGTTTGTCTTGCTTATATGCTAATATATTATGTAAATGAATATAATATTCGTACAAGTTATATTTTTCATATTACATTATAAGTGCTAAATACGATGATGTATACGAAAAGATAAAGAAATATTTCCTATAAATACTTTTGACCTAAAAAAAGCTATCTCAGAACAGTTCTTCGTTCGCGAAGCAACATTTTGCTTCTGCAGTGAATCTACTGTTCTGAAATAGCCTTTTTAAAAACGATGAACCAATACATGTTTTATAATAACGTGTAGACTGAGTTCATTATTTTGTAGGTTTAAAGTCCTTAATTTTATCTGCGATCAATTGAATCTTTCTCTTATCAGCCAGGAAATATATCCCAGTTCCCTTATCTACGATATCAAAACTATCGTCGTAAGGATATACTGTTGCTGCAACCGGTGTATCATCATCCGTTAAGTGGAAGGAAATTGACATAATCGACTTTAACTTTGATAAATCCACTTTTTTATCCATAGGTGCATCATACATTATGGCGTCCATTGAGCGATATAATTCGGAAAAAGGTTCCGCACCTACATCTGCTCCGTTGAACTTGAAGGTTTGATTTGAAACTTCTTTGCCATCCTTATCCTTTGATTTGGTCGTCTTTATATCCATAATATAGCTCTGATCCCCAACACTAGCCGTGATCTTATCTACTCTTAATACACTTGGAATCGCTGCATATTTATTAACAAGTGTGAAAGCATCTACGTTAAGCATACCTTCTACCGTACTTGCACTCAGTAAATAAACTGATTTTAATCCATCTACCTGAACATAATAATTGCCATCATCCGTTTTATTACCGATATGGATCGTATATCTCTTACTAATCTTAGGTGTTGAAACAGCTGGACCTGTTTTTGCAGGAGTCGGTGTCGGAGAGGATGGATTCTGATAATATCCAACGGTTATCGTCGCAGACGGCTTATCCAATCCGTACTTAGCCAGTTTATCACCCTTATAATCTACGCAACCTTGATAAATGAATGTAGCATAATTTTGTATTATCTTCTGAATCTCGTTCGTATCAGCAGTATATCCCTCCCCGTAAGGCTTTACATACTGCCATCTAAAGTTACCAAAACCACTATTATCCTTCGCTATTGACTCGCTTAACATCAATTCTATATTCTGTTTACCGCGCTTATCAATATTCAGGTAATTAATATTGTCAGGTGAAATATCGGGCGCTTTCTTTATCTCCGATAATGATAGTTCTGAAAGCGTCAACGCGGAACTAAAACTTTGGTCAACCAAATATACTTTACTATCTTTGTTCACCATTGCATACAAGCCATCTCCGGTTGGTGCTTCTAATCCAAGCTTAAGAGTAATTGTTGAACCATCCTCCATCGTTAGTTCAACAAATGGCTTTGGGTTATCCAAACCAAAGTTTGAGAGGTCATCCGTTGATTCTGTAATAACTTTGATAGCTGAAATATCCTGAATATTATTTATCATACCGGATATACTATCTTGATTAATTGGACGATCCGGTTCCTCTTTGGACTTCCATACGCCATCGTTATTAATAAAATTCATATTAATATCAGAGCCGATATAATGGATTTTTGTAACCTTAGCAGGATCAACCTTTGCTAAGGATATTGTTTTTGTATCCTGAGGGTTATCTTTTTTTGTATCCCGATTGCCATACCAAGCATAAACTCCTATCAGAGCTGCTAATAACACAAGAAGAGCAATCATGGTAATGGCACGTTTTTGCTTCCTTTTTGCCATTATTTTCTCCTCCTTCTATAGCATACCACTCCACCGATCGCTAAAATCAATATCGGGATGATCAATACAACTGTCGATCCGATTGCAATAATCTGACCCTGTGACAACTGTACGGATGGGCTAGATAAGCTTTTGGTCGGAATGGATAGTAAATTCTTATCCCCGATACAATAACCAATTGACCCACTTAATAAGGATAAATTAGAATATTCTTTTAATTCATCGCTAAATGTGAATGAACTGCCGAATACCACAATTCCTGAGGTGATTCCATTAAATTTATCAGTTGAAACTAGTCCCAAATTGAATGGTCCATCTATATCTCCATCTTCTTTATTAATATTATTGCTGCTTAAATCCACTTTTGAATATGAGGAAGAAGAAGATGTTAATAACGGTTCAATCTTTAATGTATTTCTTTTTTGCTTTGTTATTTCAAATGCTGATGAATTCTTTAAAACAACCGGTACTCCCTTTTCTTTTACATAAGTAGTAATATCATTAGATTCTATATTCGGTAAAACATAATTCATATATTCATTTATATGTTTTGCTGCATCACCTTCAAGAACCACACCATTGACCATTTTAATACCATAATAATCAAGAATAGAACTAAAATTCTTTAAGGAATAGGCATTATAATCCGCTGTAATAATGGCTTTTCCACCCTTCATCAGATAATCCTTAACAAGCTTTGTCTCTGCCTCTGTAAAATCTGTTGCCGGACCGTTAATGAAGAGCATATCGCAATCTTTTGGGATACTGCTTACAGATAAAGTCTTTAATGTATCGGTTGATACATTCATTTTTTTAACTAATTCACTAAAAGTATTTCCTGTTTCCGCTTCACCATGTCCTTCCACAATATACATCTTATTCGGCTTTGTAGTAGTAACATTTTGAATTGCAGAGGTGATTTGTCCTTCCACATCAATTGCAGTTGTTTTTTGTTCCCCTGTCTGCGGATCTGTTTCAGTAACTAAAAGATCACTATTATCTACATATTTAGCTTTCTTATTGGAATCATTCACGATAAGGAAGCTGTTATTATGAATTTGATCCTCTACACCAAGTTTTTCAGCAAATTTCGGATATAAGACAGGATCCTTATATTCGATTTTAATCTTATTTGATGATGATTCATATTGTTTGATAATATTTGTAAATGTTTTTTGCTCTGTTCCACTCTGTGCCAGATAGTATATTGTCACATCATCTTTTAAGCCCTTAACCAATTTCTTTGAATCATTGCTTATAGAGAACATATTCTGTGTACTTAAATCAACCTGAAGGTTCATCTTAGTTATAAGCATATTTACAACAAGGATAATTACAATTACCACTACGGACATCGCGGTAACATACGCACCGCTACGTAATTTCCTTCCGGAAAAGGACGCTTTCATCCCCGCTAAAAAGCTTTTCTTATTATTATCTTTCAAATCTTTCACGATGATATTCTCCTTTCCTAGCTCCATCTCTTTTTCCTAATTACCTGCGTTGTTAAGAACGTAAATAAAAAGGTGATACTAACGTAATAGATAATACCGGACATATCAAATATTCCGTAGCTGAATTGAGTATAACGATCAGCCATGGATAACCATCCTGTAATCTTTGAAACAGAGCCGTCCAACATGGTTGGATGTAGTCTATAGATAAGGAGGAGTGCTATCTCTAATATAATTGCAATACTTAATGCAATGGTCACATTATTCATCATTCGATAAAGAATGATACAAACAAGTAAAATTATAATAGTAAATGCGAGAAAAGCTGTTTTGTTATCTGATGGAATCGTATTCGCTATGTTCTCCATTAAAAATGTGAATAAAAATATAATAAAGGATACGACTGCTGCTACCACCTGGCTTTCGGTTAAGGATGAAATATATAATCCGATTGACAAATAAGCCGCACCCAAAGCAACAAATCCCAGAATTCCTGAATATGCGGAAAGCAACGGAACTTCACCGTATTTTGATAATATCAAAGGATAGGCACAAGTAATTAGCATCGCTGACAAAAATACCGTGAACACAGCAAGAAACTTACCTACCACAATTGCAGATGCAGAAAGTGGGGAAGTTAATAATAATTGATCTGTTTTTTGCTTGTTCTCTTCTGCCATCAGTCTCATCGTCAATACCGGAGTGAGTAACACAAAAAGGAAACTAATAGAAGCTAATGTATATTCAAAATTAGCATAAGTTGCAACCAAATTCTGAAGCAAAAACCCAATGCCAATGATGACTAGGAAAAATGCAATAAACACATATCCGATCATCGATGTAAAATAGGAACGTAATTCTTTCTTATAAATCGCTAGCATCTGTTGTATCCTCCTCTTCACTCTTAATTACTTCCTGCTGAGCTTCTTCAGGTTTCCCCTCTTGATCTACAGCGTCGCTGTTTTGATCGGTAACCTTTAAGAAGATATCTTCTAAGCTCATTTTTACCGTCTGCATCTCAAGTATAGGAGTTTTTGCATCACACATTGCATAGAAAACCTCTTCACGAATATCATCATTCTCACCATAATAAAGAGTGAAATCAATGACTCCGTCCTTTGAATCCGCTTCAACATTTGTAATTTTCTCAATTTTCTTTAATGCATCAATAACTGTATCCTGATCTCCTTTTACCGTGATCTTCATCAAGCCAGTCACACCCAGACGTGCACTGAGATTCTCAGGTTTATCACTTAATACTAATTGACCTTTATCGATAATCATTACGGTATCACATACCGCACTAACTTCCTGCATAATATGAGAGCTTAGAATAACTGTATGCTTTTTACTAAGTTCACGAATTAAATCTCTAATTTCAATAATTTGCTTCGGATCTAGTCCAACAGTTGGTTCATCCAATATAATTAATTCCGGATATCCCATGATAGCCTGAGCAAGTCCAACTCTTTGTTTATAGCCTTTTGATAAATGCTTAATCAGACGTTCAGACATATGTGTGATTTTGGTTGCTTCCATAACATCGCCCATCATCTTATGTTTCGCACTCTTTTTAACTTTTTTAATATCCGCGATAAAATCCAAATACTCGCGAACAGTCATATCAGGATAAAGCGGAGGCTGCTCCGGAAGATATCCTATCATTTTCTTTACTCTTTCCGGTTCCTCATATACATCAACACCATTTATAGTCACTGTTCCCTCTGTAGCTGAAATATAACCGGTGATGATATTCATGGTTGTTGACTTACCGGCCCCATTTGGTCCAAGAAAGCCTAAAACCTGTCCCCTATCAACGGTAAAAGACAAATCATTTACTGCAGTATGATTACCGTAACGTTTAACCAAATTTTTTACTTCAATCAAACCTATTTCCTCCTTATTCTTTCGATATTCCCTGGTAAGTACATGGAAATACCCTATTATTTTGATTTTAACCGTAAATACTACATTTTACAAGTATTTCGGCTCTCATTCGCACAAACATATTTCATAGAATATGTTTGTACTTCCTCCCTCTGGAAAACCACATGCGTTTATCATACAATAATAATACGAAAATTTTGTGAACAAATCTGATTAATTTAAAAAATCCCCATGCTATGGCCGAATAATTATTACTAATTATTCGGCTATAGCATGGGGATTTTAATTAATCCATTACATCACTCATATTATATATACCTGCCGGATTGCCCGGGAGGAACTTAGCAGCCTGAACCGCACCCTTGGCAAAGATTGCCTTAGAGTAAGCAGTATGTTTAATTTCAATCACTTCATCAGTTCCGGCAAAGATAATTTCATGTTCACCTACAATCGTACCTCCACGCACTGCCGAGATACCAATCTCTTTTTTGTTTCTCATCACTCTGTCACCGGATCTGTCGTATTTATAATCATATTCATTATCTAATGCCTCATTCATCACATCTGCCAGTGCTAATGCTGTACCTGACGGAGCATCAACTTTCCTATTATGATGTTTCTCCACTATTTCAATATCAAACCCTGCATCTGCTAACACTGCCGTTGCTTGTTTGAGAAGTTTCGAGATAAGGTTAATTCCCATTGACATGTTCGCAGATTGGAAAACCGGAATACGTTTTGATGTCTCCTCTACAGCGACTAGCTGTTCTTTTGATAATCCAGTGGTGCAAAGCACAATTCCGATTCCCTTTTTCACCGCAAATTCAAGCATTTCTTCCATATTTACTGGTGATGAAAAATCTATGATAACATCTGCCTTTACATTACATTTAGCAAAACTTTGATATACCGGGTACTTATTCACCCTATTTTGAAAAATGTCAACTCCCGCAACGATTACGGCATTCTCATCTGCCTCAACAATGTCTGTAATTACCTGCCCCATTTTACCATTACAGCCACGTAAAATGATATTTGTCATATGCTTCCTCCAATCAAAAGAACTTTTGTATTTATACTAATCATACCAGTTCCTCGTAATAAGTAAAGTAAATCCTATCTTACATACAGCTTTTAGTACAAATCATCGCTTGATGCCAGCTGCATTCATCTCCTTTAATAAGCGTTCTGCATTCACCGGCTCCATCTCAGTTAGCGGCATTCTAAGTGTACCTACCTCAAAGCCCATCAGATTCACAGCCTTTTTCACAGGAATCGGGTTAACTTCACAGAACAATGCATTAATTAACGGTAATAATCTAATTTGAATATCGCGGCTAGCTACCACATCACCTGCAAGAAAGTTCTCAACCATATCATGAGTTTCCTTAGGAGCCACATTGGAAAGTACGGAGATTACTCCGATACCACCTAGGGATAACACGGGTACTACCATCTCATCACAGCCGGAGTATAAATCAATCTCACCGTTTGTCAACAGCATTACTTCCGCTACCTGAGCGATATTTCCACTCGCTTCTTTAATTCCTACAATGTTATCCACATCTTTTACCAATGTAGCAACCGTCTGTGGAAGTATATTGCACCCGGTTCTACTCGGCACATTATATAGGATAATCGGAATCTTCACTGAATTTGCAACTGCAGTAAAATGATTAATCAACCCTTTTTGAGTTGCTTTATTATAGTATGGAGTTACCACTAAAAGTGCATCGGCACCATATTTTTCAGCTTCTTGAGAGAGGTAGATCGCTGTCTCAGTGGAATTCGATCCGGTACCTGCGATAACCGGTACTCTTTTTGCCACTTTCTCTACTGTATAACGGATACATTCCAAATGCTCTTCATGTGATAATGTAGATGCTTCACCAGTTGTGCCACAGATTACTATACTGTCCGTTCCATTGGCGATTTGATATTCAATTAACTCACCAAGTTTTTCGTAGTTTACCTCGTTGTTCTCTGTAAATGGTGTTACAATTGCAACACCTGCGCCTTTAAATACTGCCATAGTTTTAACCTCCATCTTTCAATCTTAAACCACTTGTTCCCATCGAATTTGCTGTACCTATGCCATAACGGATTAAAAACATCGAATGTGCCTTGGCACATTCTCGCGCCAAACGCGTTCTGCCATAGGCAGATAAATACCATACGCGTAAGTGCGCATACTTCACGGAGTGATTTTTATTCTATAGGAATTTACTTTAAAGTAAATTCCTATAGAATAAAAAAAGTCGACCACAAGAGTCGACAACTAAAGAATAACCGAGGTTACATGATAGACTTTCTCTTCATGAACCATCTAGATTAAATATTCTTTAGGCAGCTCTCCATCAATTTTTGATGACAGTCAAATGATTATTTACCATTTGCCCAGCAGTAATAATTCAGGATTATCACCACTTCGGCACTGTTTCCTTTCGCTGCTTTCATCTATGCCTGACATATCCAGCAGTTTACTCTTAAACAATGCACCTCTACCATAAGCAATATACAATTTACAATATTCGTAGCTACATATTAACACTGGACTTTATCGATGTCAATGAATTTTTCCAAAGAATTCTTGTTAATTAATCGTTATAAATATAAGTTTCATTCTAGGGACGGTTGCTGACGGAGCTACATGATGGGAGCTGCTTTAGAAACAGTTGAAGTTTACTAGCAATTCTAAGGTGTCCTCTTTCACTTGCAGCAAGCAGAACGCGCAAAAACTCCTTAAGTAGGATTGGGAAAACCTATCCTATAGCTTTCCCCAATCCTACTTTCGTCAAACATTTGCGCTCGTGCGATTTATCGCACGTCTGCTTTTATCGCTCTTTCGGACACCTAAGTATTGCACATAAACTTCAAATTATTTTAAAACAGCTCCCATCTTGTAACTACGTCACCAACCTGTCCATGGATAAAATATAATTATGAATTGTAATATATCTCTATCATCGATATTCAATGAAGTGAATTCTTCATACTATAAAAAGATATAACAAATAGGATCTGTCACCAATTTTTGTTAAAGTTTAATTATTAGGAGAGCAAAAATATACGTAATAAAATAAGCAACTATATTATATACCGCTTATTTCAATAATAAAATGTAGATCCTTAACATAATATTATTTCATCTGGCCCTCTGCTTTATAATTCGTTTATTAAATACAAGAAACAAGATCAATATCACATTTATAATCAGGTAAGGCCAACTCTTTATAGTAGGATGGTTATCAATATAAAACCCATCCGGAGTCATACTATCAAAAAAGGTAATGGAATAACCTAGTCCATAGTATGGTTGTCTACAGGTTGAACCACCTGAATCACAAAAAATCGGATGATGTATGGTATATGCGGTTATTATATCCGTTACGAATATGATTGCCCAGATTATTAGTATACCTATTAATATCTTCTTCCACATCATATAACCATTCCTTCACTATTGTAGTGTTTCTTTTGTTCGCTTTATATAATATGCGTCTCTTCCCTCATCACCTTCGAATACTTCAAAATATTTTTTCATACCCTTACATCTATTCTATAACTATCATATTACAGCGCATCGTCACTGTACTGTCGCATTATGAATAATGAAATGATATCTTAATTGATGTAATGTGACATCCAACTTTATACTCGATTATAAATTCTCTTGAGGACACCCCTGTATCTTTTCGTATACTTTATTCAATATTTATCTAAGCTATGACGCCTAATAGTTTCTAATAAAAAGCTAGAATCATTAAACATATCATCATCAAGTCTATCATATTGATTCACTTGTTTCTCTTCTCGAAGACAATAATTTAACCAATACAACATTACCTCACTTACCTTTTCACTGCTATCTATTGTACATCTTACACTCATAGAAAATATCCAGTCAAATGGATTACAATCTAGTAATATAAAGCATCTTTCATCTTTAGTATCTTTAAAAAGGCATATATTTTCTTCACCTTGCTTACTTCGATCAGTCCAGATCATTTTATGTATCATTTCCGTATCTACTTGAATATTCATTATTTTGCCAACATCGGCTGCAATTTTTTCAGAATAATCACTTGGAAAAGTAATGGAATATTGTCTCAAATCATCATATCTTTCTAGTAATTGGCTATATTTTTTCATTTATTTTATTGTAAGATGTATACTGTAACAAATACATCTCACCCTCCTGTTTTCTATTGTTTCTTTGGTTTATTACACATTAGATATCACTATTATACATTATCTTCCAACACAATGAAACCCTTTAATTTCTAGGGAATATACATATCCGGTGCACATCCTTCACCGAGTGATTTTAAAAGGTCTTTCCTATAGAAAAAACAGATTCAACATATGGCTTACGCCATATATCGAATCTGTATAATTTTTATATTATTTTATATTGATAGCACTCATATTTTAATTACTTTCTTTTATTGTTAAAACTATGATACAAAGAGTGAATATTGCTTTTAATATTCCTCTAGGTATTCCAACTTGCTTACAGAAACCTCGTAGGCTACACGTTTCTCAAAATCCGTTTCGTTTAGTTTCTTCTGATATTCTCTGCTCTGAATTCTTCCCCAAATCTGTACATGGCCTCCAACTGCAAAGGTTTCAGCGAATCTTGCATTTCTTCCCCAACAAATGCATGGAATGTAATCTGATTTCCCATAAGGACGGTTTACCGCCAAAAGTACATCAGCAATTTCTCTACCAAGCGGAGTCTTCCGATAAATCGGAGGTTTGCATACAAACCCATCCAAGAAAATGTGATTTGGTTTCGCATTCTCAGATAATTCATCCACCATTTTTATTTCTCTTGCAAATACGGATAATACTAACTTATTCTTGCTCTCCTCATGACGATTATAGGAACGGAATTGCCCTAAGATCTCAACAAACTTGCCCTTATAATCTTGTTTTACATCAATGAGACGTTCTGAAACCATAACCGGAATCATGTCGTAGGAATTACTTAGTCGACTGACTACTACCTCCAATACATAAAATCCTTCGCCAAATACATCATGGCTGAACGTGAAATCACTGATTACCTCTCCTGCAATACTTACTTGATTGTTATCAAATACTTTATCTGTCATACCGTGCCTCTCCCTTCTCTCTCGGCGTTCCTTTTTTACGCCAATCTACTCTAAAATGTGGGGTAAATTTTATCTGTTTGGTCCAAAACAGTTTGATTCACCTATGATTAAATATATGCGGGATTTAAAATTTTAGAATAAAAAAATCATAGACATTTAAATTTTTTCCAAATTCTGTTACTTTATACAAATATAATCACTTATTTTTATAAATTTTCTCCAATCATACGTTGATTTTTATTTCTACCCTATGCTACAATGTAGAAATGCTTTTAAATAAGTAATGAGAATCATGTAATTTTTTTGCATTCACTGATTTTTTGTGTTCATAATCGGATCAATAAGGTTGGGTATGTTAGATTATGTGAATGATTCCTTACATTATTCACACTATATATATGCGAAGTTTTTGCGTAAGAAAGAAGGTAAATTATTAATGAAACGAGAGGATATTCGAAATATTGCGATTATTGCTCACGTCGATCACGGTAAAACAACCTTGGTTGATGAATTATTAAAGCAAAGTGGTGTATTTCGCGCTAATCAAGCAGTAGCAGAGAGAGTCATGGATTCGAATGCACTGGAAAGAGAACGTGGTATCACAATTTTGTCTAAAAACACTGCAGTTCAATATGGAGAAGTAAAGATCAACATTATAGATACTCCGGGACATGCGGACTTCGGTGGTGAAGTTGAGCGTGTCTTAAAAATGGTTAATGGTGTAGTTCTTGTAGTTGATGCATTCGAGGGCCCGATGCCACAAACTAAGTTTGTTCTAAAAAAAGCTTTGGAATTATCCCTGCCCGTTATCGTATGTGTTAATAAAATTGACCGTCCGGAGGCACGACCTAATGAAGTAGTGGATGAGGTTCTAGAATTATTCCTTGAACTCGATGCAAATGACGAACAGCTAGACTGTCCATTCGTATTTGCTTCTGCAAAGGCCGGTATCGCTTCTATGTCCATTGATGAAGAAGCAGTTGACATGGTTCCTTTGTTCGAAACAATTATTAACTACATTCCTGCACCCGAAGGTGATCCGGAAAAAGGCACTCAAATTTTAATCAGCACCATCGATTACAATGAATATGTAGGTCGTATCGGTATCGGTAAAGTGGATAATGGAACCATTAAAGTAAATCAGGATTGTGTTATGTTAAATGCTCACGAACCGGATAAGAATGTAAGAGTTAAGATTAGTAAACTTTATGAATTTGATGGTTTAAAGAGAGTTGAAGTTAATGAAGCGACTATTGGAGCCATCGTAGCAATCAGCGGTATTGCAGATATTCATATCGGTGATACGATCTGCTCTCCCGAAACACCGGAAGCTATTCCATTCCAGAAAATCTCTGAACCTACGATTGCGATGTACTTTAATGTAAATGACAGCCCTCTCGCAGGTCAGGAAGGTAAATTTATTACTTCCCGTCACCTTAGAGAACGATTAATGAGAGAGTTAAACACTGACGTAAGTCTTCGAGTAGAAGAAACCGAGACCACTGAAAGCTTTAAAGTGTCCGGTAGAGGTGAATTACATCTATCCGTATTAATTGAGACTATGCGCCGTGAAGGCTATGAATTCTCTGTAAGTAAAGCAGAAGTATTATACAAAACTGATGAAAACGGTAAGCGTTTAGAGCCTATGGAACATGCCGTAATTGACGTTCCCGATGAATATGCAGGTACTATTATTGAAAAAATGGGGCAACGTAAGGGTGAAATGGTTAATATGCATAATGCAGGTAATGGCCATACCCGTGTGGAGTTCTCTGTTCCTGCACGTGGATTAATCGGCTACCGCGGTGACTTCCTTACTGATACAAAAGGAAATGGTATTATGAACACCTTATTTGATGGATACGGTCCTTACAAAGGTGATATTCAGTATCGTAAGACAGGAAGCTTAATTGCATATGAAACTGGAGAAAGTATCACCTACGGCTTATATAATGCACAGGAAAGAGGTATCCTATTTATCGGTGCCGGTGTAAAAGTATATGCAGGTATGGTTGTCGGACAAAATCCGAAAACCGAAGATATTGAGGTAAATATCTGTAAACGTAAGCAGCTATCCAATACCCGATCTTCCGGTGCGGATGACGCTCTTCGTCTGGTACCACCGAAGGTTCTTAGCTTGGAACAGGCTCTGGATTTCATCGAGACCGATGAATTACTCGAGGTTACCCCTCAAAGCCTACGTATTCGCAAGAAGATACTTGATTCCACCCTTCGTATGAGAGATCGTAGGAACAAACAAAGCAACTAGCAGACAGAATCCTTTTTGTGGTTTCTATCTCGATTACGTATTTAAAATGAAGCGCCAAGAATTACCGTTCATTTTGTAGCACTCCTTGATTGTATGTATATCCAAACATCTGGAGCCAGCTACAAGAGAAAAGTAATCCTAGGCGCTTCTTCTATGTATTAGCTTCATATTATTTTCTGTCCAATTACTATGGCATTTGATTAATCCGGTGTCCTATTATTGAATTAGTATGTTAACCAATTAACAAGACATAATATTTCGTGATTTATTTAACATATTAAATCAAAAAAAATCATCTACTCAAATCTTTAATTTCGTTCACTCTTTGCTCCGGATACTTATATATCTCATTGATGGAATGGATGTCATACTTTTCGATGATATCAGTAAAATAATTCTTTAAGCTATCCTTAGAGAAGATTTTATTGTTGTACTTATCCCTAGATGGCTTCATCGATGCTTTTTCATAAGCGATAAGAGCCTTCAACGCTTTTGGTCCAAACCACATAAAACAATCGAGCACACCGTTAATCAATTCAATATCTTCCTGAATAAGATACTCTTCTACACCTTCTAGCTTATGAACTCCACACTGTTTCATGCTTTCATACAGTTTTAAGTATGGCATCTGCTCCGCATTGATACCGCATTCATCCTGAAATAACTCCTTACTGTTTAAAGCTAAAGAGAAAGCCTGTGCATAATACAACAGATGCTGTATATAACCCGGACAGATATCAGCATTACATTTGTTCACAATATAATAGGCTACTGCATAAACTCTTGAAGCCATTATCTTGCTCATAACAGCTTTTTTGCTTTTACGATATGCTACACTTGTCAAAAAATCTCTTTTCTGACATAACAAATCATAATAATATTCCGGATCATTTAATATTCTTCTCAACTTACTTGAATATTCATTCGTTGGTATGTCCCCTTCCATATAACGAATAATGGTTGTTTCCCCCCAACCTAGTAACTTCGCCAATGGTTTTTTACCAATCCGATAACGATCTAATATCAACTTAATTTCGTCCGATGATATAATTTCCTCCATATTCATATCTATTTTGTTACCCATCATTTTAGCACTCCTCAGCTTTAATGTATTAACTTGTCAAATTTTTTATTATTTTACCACTGATTTGCCAATTTGTATAGGTATCTTTTTATTAAATTTAAAATTTTCTAAACTCGTTCAAATCATGAACAATAATTTTAAATCCTCTGATTAATCTTTCAAACAATCCAACACGATATAAATTCACCAAAACCATCCCAATCGGGATGCCCAAAATCATACCTGCAACTCCATATAACTTAAATCCTACAAAGAGTATTATTAATGTTGCCAATGGATGCAACCCTATGCTATCACCCACCATTTTAGGTTGTAGAAACTGTTTCACAATCTGACATACCAAGTAAATCACTACAAGACAGATTGCTCTAAAATAATTACCGGAAAGCATATCAAGGATTGCCCATGGCCAAAGTATCGCACCGGTACCGAACACCGGAAGAAAATCAAGTACTGCTATCCCAAGCGCAAACAAGAAGGAGTATCTTACCTGCAATAATTCAAACCCTAGGAACATAATTGCTGTTAAGATAATCATAATCTTAAATTGAGCCTTGAAATACCCACCAAAGGCTGCTTTAAAATTATCCATAACCAATCGCCAATAATTAATGATGGTAGCCGGTAAATGCTTCTTGCAAAAGCATGACATCTCATCCTTACAGGCCGTAAAGAAGTAAGCAGATAGAATAGTGATGATAATAGCAAGTAAACCTCCTGCCATATTTCTGGCATATGAGCTGACACGATTAGCAGACAGCAATTCCTTATTACTAACCATCTTCTTTACTTCATCTCCAGCCCCATTAATAAACTCAAGGATGGATTTTTGCATCTTAGGAGGAAGCGCTTCTGATTTTTGGCGAATCACCTCGGTAAAGTTATTCAACTTCGCACCTGTAGAATTTACTAATGCAGGTAGATCGTTCGTTAGTTCCTTTGCCTCTCTATAGATCAATATACTGATCGCTGTCATCATACCTACAATTAACAAAATCACGGTTACCATAATAATAACCGTGCTATGCTTTCTAAGTAACTTTACTCTCTTTTCAAGAAAGTGAACAAGAGGATTCGCCATCAATGATACAATCCATCCGATCACAAAGGGCATAAAGAATCCAATCAGATGCGGTAATACAAAAATCAAGAATAGAGCAAATGCGATCACCAGTAAAAAATTAACCAATATCTTCAAATAAACCATAAGCTTCGTTTCTTTCATGCCTTCCTCCTGCGGTTACAACCATTTATTTATAGTATCAATAACTATATCAAATGTATAAAGCCTTAATCATTAAATATAATCGTCCAAAGACTAAGCATTTATAAAGTTTATCCATATATTTTTATTATAATATAGCGCTTGCTCGGTAAGCAAATCATTTTTACTAAATTATGTTATATTATAGGCGCTTTTTTCCTGAGGAATTAAGAAACAAAGTAATAAAGAATAGAATTGCTGATATGATGACTATTGTAGGTCCTGCAGCTGTTCCCAAATAATATGATACAATTAGTCCCACCACTCCCGAATATAGGGAAATTAGGATAGAAAACAAATGATATTCTCTCACGTTTGAAGACATGTTTCTACCCGCCGCTGCCGGCAAGATCAAAAGAGCATTGATAATCAGTATCCCAACCCATTTTACCGAAGACATGACAATGACCGCTATCAATATACTAAATAAATCCTCCATCCTATTACTGTTAATGTTTTTGCTTTTTGCCAGCGTTTCATTAACACTGATTGCAAGGAGTCTATTAAATCCCCATAACCAGAATAGTATTGTTATGATCAGAATAACAAAAAGTAATTTAATTTCATCCGTCTTAATGCTTAATACATCACCCACTAAGAGTG
This sequence comes from Bacillota bacterium, assembly GCA_023392615.1. Taxonomy (GTDB): domain Bacteria; phylum Bacillota; class Clostridia; order Lachnospirales; family Lachnospiraceae; genus Mobilitalea. The sequence continues at coordinate 168,056 of JAEVYT010000036.1, forward strand.
CTGAGTATTTTGCAAAATTTCCTCCATGGGATAGAATCATTAGGCCAATTGCGACGCTTAAGGAAGCGAAAACAGAGATAACAGTGTCTGTTGACACAGTTTTCTTTCGTTTAATCTGGTTTAAAAATATTGCAAATATCACCGCAAAAATTATCATGGATAGATTGGTATTTACAATTCCAAATACTGTTCCTATTGCAACACCCGTCAGAGCAGAATGTCCAAGCGCATCCGAAAAAAATGCCATGCGATTATTCACAATCATTGTACCTAAGATTCCAAACAGTGGTGCTATTAATAATATGGCAAGTAGCGCATTTTTCATAAAGTCATATTTCACCCAAGAAAACGGTAAAATCACTTCCATGATATGATATATAGTCTGCATAATCTCATCGTTCCTCTCTTGTTAATCAAACACTTCATGAAACTCTTCGCTACCCAGAACTTCATCCGGGCTTCCTTCCTTAATAATCTTTTTATCCAATAATATCACATGATCGGCATATTTTCGTACAAATTCAAAATCATGCGATACAATGATCATGGCCAAATCAAAATTTGCTTTTAGCTTTTCAACATTACGATAAAATAATTCCATACCGTTCTTATCGATACCGGATACTGGTTCATCTAATAACAACAAATTAGGTACCGGAGTTATTGCGATAGATAATAATACACGCTGTAGCTCTCCACCGGATAAGTCACATGCCCTTTTGTCAATGAGATCTTGTGCTTCAAAAACCTCCAATTGTTTCTTAATCTTCTTATAGAGCGAAGTACTTCTTCGAAAGAATACCGGATAATTACTAATTAAGCTGCCAAATAAATCATAGACGCTCATGGGGGTATTCCTCTCCATATTCAAATGTTGCGGCACGTAGCCTATGGATAAGCGATTTACCGTTTCATTTTTTAAATCAGTGAGCTCTATGCTACCCTGATGCTTTATTTCTCCAAGAATTGCTTTCATTAAGGTTGATTTGCCTGCACCGTTTTTACCGATTACTGCCGTTATCTTCCCGCAATGGATATGAAGATTAATATCTTCAATAATTGTTCGCTCACCATCACGTACCGTAATTCCTTTTATTTGTATACAATGCAAACCGCATGCAGGCTCCTGCATACGAGAAGAATTTATTCTTTTTCGTGATATACTTAATGACACGCCAAGTTCTCCCTTCATTTAGCAGGATTGCTCCTACTTATTATTCATTCATGTTCTCGATAACCATAAGATTGTTCTCCATCGAGTTAAGATATGAATTTTTATCTCCTTGTCCTGTTACCGCTGAATCGATAATTGTTACCTTCGTTCCGGTTTCCTCTGCAATCTGCTTTGCGATTGAATCGCTGAACTGCTTCTCCGTAAAAAGATGCTTGATCCCGTCTTTTCTTACTTCATCGATAATCTCTGCTATCTCACCGGCACTCAGTGAAGTATCCGCATCCAGATCTACTGCAAATGCTACTTTCATATTCATACGATTTGCAAGATAAGCAAAGGAATCATGAAAGATTACTACCTCATTCTGTTTTTTATTTCCTAGATAACTGTTATTCACAAGTTCACTAGCGTTTTCAAGTCGTTGATCAAGTTTTTTCACCTTCTGAATATACGATTCCGCATTTTTATTTATTACCGATTCAAGCGTATCCGGGAAGGATTTTTCGGGATTATGATTAATATAGTCTATCAATCCATTTCTGACATTATCGATCTGTTGAATATAAAGCTTCGGGTCAAGCCACACATGAGCATTATACTCCCCGTGATTATGATCTTCTTTCTCTTGCTCTGTTTGGTCGGAATCTTCTACTCCCAAATCTGTGTCGTGATTATGTTCTTCCTCATGACTGTGTAGCATAGTAATTCCTTGACTTGCATCAATAATCTTTAGTTTTGGATAATTTGCCTTTACATCTGAGAGAAATGCCTCCATTCCTCCACCGTTTATCACCAAGATATCCGCTGTAGAAATCAACTTCATATCCTTCGTCGTTAACTGATAATCATGAAGACAACCTGTATTCATCTTTATAAGGCTTGTTACTTCCATGGAATCTACTTGATCCGCTATATTTAAGCCAATCATATATACCGGATAAATTGTTGTGACAATCTTTAATTTATTCTTATTCTCGGAATTTGCTTCCGCGTTTACATCATTCTTTATCTTTGGGCTAACCGCATGTATCGCCACTGTTATAATGATTGTAAGCAGCAACATGGTTGAAAGTAGTTGTATCAGTTTTTTTATCATAGGCATATCCCTTCTAATTGCAATTCATTTGCATTTAATAATTATATTATAAGTATTACCCTCTGTCAAATTATTAGACGCAATGATTATGACATCCGTACGAATAAGGTAGCATATGATAGGGGTATGTAGGATGAACCGTATAACAATCTCTATTTGGAGCGTATCTGCCACCCTCATCATATCGTCCTACAAAGACATAGGATAATCATTGTTTTTGTAAGGCTTTCAACTTTGTGAAATAGGTTCTTGTAATCTGATATATTCTATGGTATCATTTCTCTTAATAATTTTGCAAAATATCACATATATGAAATATATATTATATATTAAATATAACTTAGTGATATTGGATCGACTATTAAGAATTTAGTATGAAAATAAGAACATTTTCATATCTGATACGAAGAAGGGAATGATTATTTCTATGAAAAGTAATAATGATATTACAAAATTAATAACTGCAGCATTATTGGCCGCATTAACCTGTATAGCAACCATGTTCATGCAAATACCGATTACCGGTGGTGGCTATATTCATCCGGGGGATGCCTTTGTAATGCTCTCAGGTATTTTGCTTGGACCAATTTATGGCGGCTTGGCTGGTGGTATTGGATCTATGCTCGCTGATCTTCTATCCGGCTATGGAGTTTATGCACCTGCTACCTTAATTATTAAGTTCCTCTCTGCTATGATGGCTGCTCAATCTTTCCGTCATATTCGTAAGAATTCTGTAATTCTCGCCGGAATATTCAGTGGTATCATCGTAACCAGCGGCTACTTTTTATTCGAATGCTTCTTATTAGGGAAGTGGGCAGGAGCTATAGTTGCTGTTCCGGCTAATCTTATACAGAACTTAGCGGCAATTATAATTACACTAATTCTCCTTCCACTGCTAAAGCAGGTTCCTCAAATCAGAGGATTAATGGAAAAGCCTCCGGTTAAACTAAAGTATTAAAACCAAATATATCTTCATATATGATATTTTCTAATAAATACGATAAGAGAAACTTAAAAGAGTGTTGTTGACATCAATGAATCTGCATCATATAATAAAAATATATCGGAACTGGCGGATATGTGGGTAACCACGAGGGACCGATATCAACGCTTTCTCAATAGGAAGCCGGACTAGAATGTCGACCGCCTGGGCAAACGCTCAGGCGGTTTTTTTGTACTCATTTTATCAAGTTAACTTGATAAATCATTTTTATCAAGTTTGATCTAATATATGATTACAGTAACTGCTTGACATCAGTAATACCGAAACAATAATCACTCACAGTAGCCACATAGTAAGCATTTTTATCTGCTTACACAGGTTCAGAACGGAGGAAACTATGAATGCATGGTATGACTTTAAACCGGGAATATGGCAGGATGCAATTGATGTCAGAGATTTTATTTTAACCAACTATACAGTATACGACGGTGACGAAAGTTTTCTTGAAAAAGTAACTGATCGCACCACAAAGCTTAATTCTATGTACAAGGAGTTAGCTAGAATGGAACATGAAAAAGGTGTTCTATCCATTAATACAGAAAAGGTAAGCTCACTCCTCACATACGAGCCGGCTTATCTTGATAAGGAAAATGAAGTTATCTTCGGCTTTCAAACTGATGCACCATTAAAAAGAGGAGTCAATCCCTTCGGCGGTATCCGTATGGCAAAACAGGCTTGTGAAGCCTATGGATATACACTTTCTAGTGCGGTGGAGGAACATTTTCGTTATCGAACCACCCATAATGACGGCGTATTCCGCGTGTATTCTCCCGAGATGCGAAAAGCAAGAAAGAGTGGTGTGATCACTGGTTTGCCTGATGCCTATGGAAGAGGAAGAATAATTGGCGATTATCGAAGAGTTGCTCTATACGGAGTAGATCGCTTAATTAACCAAAAGGAAAAAGATAAATTCTCTCTAAGCCACAAGATGATGAATGAGGAAAACATCCGAACTCTTGAAGAATTATATAGACAAATTGATTTCTTAAATCAATTAAAGCAGATGGCTCTTGAATATGGTATTGATCTATCAAAGCCTGCAACAAATGCAAGAGAAGCTGTACAATGGCTCTATTTTGCATACCTTGGTGCAATCAAGGAACAAAATGGTGCGGCAATGTCACTTGGACGTACCTCCACCTTCTTAGATATTTACTTTGAGCGTGACTTAAAGAACGGAGTAATAACAGAGCGTCAAGCTCAGGAGATCATCGATCAGTTTGTTCTCAAACTTCGAATGGCCAGACAGCTTCGTACACCGGATTATAACGAGCTCTACGCTGGCGATCCGACTTGGGTAACGGAATCCATCGGTGGAGTAAGCGTGAATGGTCAAAGCATGGTGACCAAGAATAGCTTCCGCTTCCTACACACTTTAACAAACCTGACTCCGGCACCCGAACCTAACTTAACGGTTCTATGGTCTGAACATTTACCAAAAGCCTTTAAAGAATACTGCGCAAAGATGTCCATCGAGACTGATTCAATCCAATATGAAAATGATGATTTGATGAGACCTGATTACGGTGATGATTACGGTATCGCCTGTTGCGTCTCCGCAATGAAGATCGGACACCAAATGCAGTTTTTTGGAGCGCGCTGTAATTTAGCTAAAGTACTATTAATGAGTCTTAACGGTGGTAAGGACGAAAAAAGCGGGGAGCAGATTGGTCCTGTAACCAAAATATTTGAAACAGAACAGACTCTGAATTATGATGACGTAATGGAACAATTCCTTCCTATGATGGATTGGCTCTGTGAGCTATATGTTAATACCATGAATGTCATTCATTATATGCACGATAAATATGCCTATGAAAAACTTCAGATGGCACTGCATGACACCGAAGTTGAGAGACTTATGGCCTTCGGCTTAGCAGGACTATCCGTTGTTGCGGATTCCTTAAGTGCAATCAAATACGCGAATGTTACTCCAATCAAGGATGAACGTGGAATTATCACTGAATTTAAAATTGACGGTGAGTATCCTGCCTTTGGCAACAATGATGACAGAGTCGATCAAATCGCCACCAAACTTGTGGAGGAATTTATGACTAGACTTCGCAAATACCCCACCTACCGTAATGCAAAGCACACCTTGTCAATCCTGACCATCACTAGTAATGTTGTATACGGTACTAAAACCGGCTCAACCCCTGATGGAAGAAAAGGCGGAACCCCATTTGCACCCGGAGCCAATCCAATGCATGGTAGGGATAAGAACGGTGCACTGGCCTCATTACAATCCGTATCCAAGCTTAATTATGATTATTGTAAGGACGGTATCTCATATACCTTCTCAGTTACACCTGATACGCTTGGCAAATCCATGGAAGATCGTAAACAAAATCTTGCTGCCCTTCTAGATGGATACTTTAAGCAAATGGGTCATCACATTAACGTAAATGTGCTAGACCGATCCGTACTCCTAGATGCAAAAGCTCACCCAGAAAAATACCCAAACCTTACGATCCGTGTATCCGGCTACGCAGTACGCTTCAACTCCCTTAGCCCTAAGCAACAGGACGAAGTCATTGCGCGAACGTTCCATACCGCTTTGTAGATATTAGCTTTGTTGAAACAGAAACGAGGTGTAACATATCCCTCACTCACAGGTTGAAGTACACCTCCGTGTATCTGTATGCCCCAAGCGAACAATAAAATTGTACGATTGGGGCATACAGATATTCACGGAGTCGTTCTTCATACAGTGAATTATGGGGATACTGTTATACCTCGTTTCTGTTGCCTTACACATCAATATTTTAATAAAACTTAAAATCACTCTGAGATACGTTTTACCGTTTCGGGGAAAGGAAGAATATACAAACCTTATCACCTTATGCGTGAAGAAGTATCTTATTTGGTTAATAATCCTTACCCTATTTTCGTAACCTAGGCTATGCTAAAGATCCTATTACTTAAAATTGCGCCTCCACATACTTGTCTGCCTATCATACAGTGTCTTCAAAAACTGCGTAGGTTTTATTCAACTACTATATCTGTTTTACTCATTAAGAACATACACATAAGCGGTAGATATACATATTTTGAATATTTATCACTCACTACCTTCAAAAAAGCGTATACATTATTAATCCATTAGGAGACCGTTTATCGCCGTCGGCACGTAAGTTGCTACCAGATTTCTTTTAATCTGGCAACAACTTACGTGCCGTTACGTGCGATAATCGAGTGAAAACGTGTCTCTGTTGGATAATAATACATACGCTATTTCATAACCTATATGTGATCAATTTCAAACCCCTAATTCCCAATCTTTAGAATGCCCTCAACTGCTTCTTGCATCTTAGCGGTTTCACAAACGGTATTGTGAAGAACCGGTGCAGTACGAATCTCTTCAACTGCATTTGGAATCTCAGTGCCGGATACTTTCTTTAACACAAGAGCCTGATCGTAATCATCACTAGGAACCTCATCAACATTAAGAGCTGAGAGAACACTGTTCGCAAATTTATACGGACTAGCTGTCGATACAATTACGGATTTTGTAGCGTCTTTTGTGTTGTTAACATATGAACCAAATACACTTGCTGCAACAGCGGTATGAGTATCAATTACATAGTTGTTATCTTGGTACTCCTTATGAATTGCTGCTCTTGTTTCAGTTTCGGATGCCCAACCACCTACAAAACCATGAAGCTTTTCCTTCATGCTGTCAGTGATTTCATAAACGCCTTGATTATTTAAAGCCTTCATAAATTGCGCTGTCTTCTCAGAATCATTATCCGCGATATGGTAAATCAATCGCTCTAGATTACTGGATACCAGAATATCCATAGATGGTGATTCTGTTAGGATAAATTCTCTATTTCTATCATAACGACCTGTTTCAAAGAAATCATAAAGTACCTTGTTATCGTTGGAAGCACAGATTAATTTGTTAATCGGAACACCGATGCTTTTTGCATAATAAGCAGCAAGGATGTTACCAAAGTTACCGGTTGGAACAACAAAGTTAATCTTCTCACCTGCTACAATCTGATTTTCTCTGTATAAAGATACATAGGAGTAAACGTAATAAACAATCTGGGGTACTAATCTACCGATATTGATAGAATTGGCAGAGGAGAATAAATACCCGGAATCCTTAAGACGCTTTGCAAGATCGGAATTATTAAACATCATTTTTACACCGGTCTGTGCATCATCAAAATTACCCTGGATACCGATAACGTAGGTATTATCACCCTTCTGGGTTACCATCTGTTTCTCCTGAACACTACTCACGCCATCTTTGGGATAGAATACGATGATCTTTGTACCTTCTACATCAGCAAAGCCTGCTAAAGCTGCTTTACCGGTATCGCCTGAGGTTGCAGTGAGGATTACGATGTCGTCCTTTACTTCATTCTTCTTCGCTGCTTTCGTTAAAAGATGAGGAAGAATGGATAGCGCCATATCTTTAAATGCAATAGTTGCACCATGAAATAATTCTAAATAATATGCTTGACCAACTTTCTTTAGTGGAGCAATTTCAGGTGTATCAAATTTTTGATCATATGCTTTATTAATACAATCCTTTAATTCAACTTCCGTGTAGTCGGTAAGAAAAAGTTTCATCACTTCGTAAGCGACCTCACGATAATCCATCTTAGAAAGTTCTTCAAATGTTTTTGATAACACCGGCATCTCCTCCGGTACAAATAATCCGCCATCCGAAGACAAGCCCTGCAGCACAGCTTGAGAAGCTGTAACTCTGTTATTGGAGTCTCTTGTGCTTCTGTACATTAGGTTCATATCACTTCATTCCCCTTTTCGATTTATTCAACGTCTGTTTTCTCCCTAACGAAATTTATTTTTTAGAAACAAAATCAATTTTAATTTTATAAGATTTTTACATCAGGTGAGTTTCAAGTATTATAACATGCTTATTCTTCGGATACAATAGTTCTATTATATTTTTGTATACTTATGCACTACTATCTGCGTTTATAAAAATCGTGTCCACCATGTTTAAATAGCCAATCCAAACGAGTATCAAACCAACTTGCTTTAGAAGAACTTAATCTACTTTTTGATATAAAATATAATGCTCCCTTGGAGTAGTCAACTCCATCCAGAGCCTTTTCTACTGCTGCTTTGGTACTCGATGATATTTTAACTCTCCATAGTTTTCCACTTTTTGCAGGAGAGAACTGATACTTGTTGCCTGAGTGTTGAAGAATTACTCCTTCTATCGTTTTGGGGAATGTTCCGCTTTTTACTCTGTTTATAACAACATTTGCTACCAGAATTTTTCCAACTGTATCTTCTCCACCGGCTTCTGCTTGTACAATTCTCTCAAGCATATTCACATCACTTTCTGAAATATTACCATACGCTGTACTGTATGTGGGCTCCGGAGAGCTTGTCCTTACTTTTTTCTTAGGAGTTTTTTTTATTTTAGGCATAATACCAGTCTGCTGCATTAAGTTATCAAAGGTCTCTCCATTCATCTCGGTACCAAATAACCAAACCGTATCACCACTCGTCGAAGAATCTTCTTCCTCTTCATCCAGGTCATACGACTGATCCGGCTCCATCATATCATTTGTTGTTTCATCATCTGCTGCATCATCTGTTGTTGCGTTACTTAATGCAGCTACATACAATGGTTCTTGCGTTCCTTCTTCAATGTCAGTATTAATATCTGCTGCCTTTGAGTCAATATTGTAAAACGTATCTGAACCCAAAGCCAATAAAAATGCTGACAGTAGATATGCAACGAATACCATTTTAAAACCGTGGTTATTCTCTTGCATTTTTCTCTTTTGAAGAAACGAATATATTTTAGACATACTCTTTCCTCTTTCTTTCAAATTTGTAAAGCTTAAAGCTTTTCCACATTTTGGTTGTTATCCGACAACTATTCTGCATTATAGGTAACGAAGTTTTTTATGTCAATAACACAGTGTGATTTTCGTTATAACGTATAACTAATATTTTCCTTGGATTATGTTTACAATGTAAATATATACAATTAAACCCGGATTCAATTAAATTTATTATGCATATTGCACAGGCATATTTTAACAAATTATTAACGATATATTAAATATTTTATGCATATCCTTTCCATTTTATGACTATTCTACTACATTAGTATGTAAATGCCCTATTTTGAAGGATGTTCTACACATGATGTATTTAACATTTTAGTAACATTTTGTCATTATTAGAGGCTTTTCTTGCGTTTTATTTTTGTTTCTGATATATTCAAAATATACTAAATCCCTAGTTTTTATAGGGGTATTAACAGATAAAATGAGGAGGTGATTTTGATCTTACCAGGTGTACATCAGGCATTGAAAGCGAATGGAGAAATCTATTATCGATCCTCAATCACTTATGGAGGAAAACATATTAGTTTAGGCAGCTATTCTGAGGAACTAGAAGCTAATCAATCATACCAATTGGCGTCGGAAGTTTTATTAAGAGCCGACAAATATATCATTGAAGATTATCCCTCAAGCTGCATTCTTTCCTTTCATAAATGGGTTGTATTGATTAATTTTAGAGATAACCAAATTTATTTTAAAAACCCAATCTATCTTAAAAAGAGATATTTTGTATATTATATTGATGAAACAAACCCTCTCAAATTCAGTGCAGAAGATTTATTTTATTACGCCCGTCATAAAATCATGAGACGAGGAGGCTATCTCTTTGTTTCTGATTACGGAATGCAGATTGGTATTCTATCCCGTTACGGAATTAAAAATTATGCTGTTGCAGGGAAAGATTATATATTTGTCAATGGAGATAATACAGATTTCAGATATCAGAACATTGAAGTAATTAATCCATATCATGGCGTATCTAAGATTTATGTCAAAAACAAACCAATTTATATGACTAAAATTCATATCAACGGTGACTATATGGTAGGTAAGTACGATTCAGCCACAGAGGCTGCTATTGCTTATAACAAAGCTGCTTTATTACTAAACAATTGTGGTTTGGATAAAAACTTTCCTGAGAACTTTATTGAGGGGATCGATGAGATTGCTTATGCCACTATCTTTCAAAAAGTCAGTTTAGCAAAAAAATTCAGAATTTACGCAGAGAGTTTTAGAGAATAGAACCTATTTTTTATATTTTATAAAGATAATGTAGAATTACATTATAATATAGAAGAAACATGTTTTATGGTGACCAACAATTCTCATTTACATTTGCTTTATGTCATGGTAGAATACAACCTGTGAGTAGTACAGATGGTCGCGCCTATTATAGGTGAGGAAAGTCCGGGCTTCACAGGGCAGGGTGCCGGATAACGTCCGGTGGAGGCGACTCCAAGGCTAGTGCAACAGAAATATACCGCCAGAGCTTACTCTGGTAAGGATGGAAAGGTGGCTTAAGAGACCACCGCCTTGTTGGTAACAACAGGGGCAGATGTAAACCCCACTCGAAGCAAGACCGAACATAAAGCAATACGGCTGCCCGCCGTGCTTTAGGGTAGGTCGCGTAGTATCTGCGTAAGCGGTGCTGGAGCCACATGGTAACATGTGGTCAAGATAGATGACCATTCAAGACATAACCCGGCTTATCGTGCTGCTCATATCAGAATAAAATCAAGGCTGTCGTACTTAATTAGTATGACAGCCCTTTTATAAATCCTGCATTATAAATTTTATAACGAATAAAGATTAAGGAGTTAATGTCCCCTATTATTCACTGTTTCACTTAGTAATCATACCTTGAAACAGCTTCCTCCCACAAATTCTTTTAAAATCGAGTTCTGTGGTACAGTTTCGCTCGGCGTGCTAATAAAATAATCCAGAAATTTTAGTAACCGTTTTGCTTCCACATATTCTTCGCTGTTGTGATCTATGCCAAATAAAATTGGTTCCGCATATTGTTTTAATACAGCCAGTTCATATATCAATGCAGAGTTAAACATTACATCCGCATCTTCCTGGAATGGGAAGATATTCTCATCCTCTCCTCTACGGACGGAAGGCCACATTGAGATAGTTCTCTGAGCAGAGGCTCCTCTTGTTCTGGCATCTCGAACCATTCGACGGATCAATCGTCCGTCCGTAGTCGGAATCCGATTATGTTCATCAATATTAAGCTGTGTGAGTGCACTAATGTAAATTTTGAATTTACTGTCTCTTGGCAAGGAATAAGATAACGCATCGTTTAGACAATGAATCCCTTCGATTACAAGAATATCGTTCGCCCCTAATGTAAGAAAATTATTTTTGTATTCTCTTTTTCCTGTAACAAAATTAAAGTTTGGTATATCAACGGTCTTTCCATTTAATAGATCCGTCATATCTTTATTGAATTGTTCCAAATCGATAGCCCCTAGGGTTTCAAAATTATATTCACCTTTCTCATCCTTCGGAGTTCTCTCACGATCGACAAAATAATTATCCACCGCGATAGGATGCGGTTTTAGTCCATGCGCCTTAAGTTGGATACTAAGTCGATATGAGAATGTAGTCTTTCCAGAGGAGGAAGGACCCGCTATCATAATAAATTTCTTATTTCCGGCTTTTTTTATACTCTCTGCAATATCACTTATTTTTTTCTCCTGAAGTGCCTCCTGTACCAGTATCAGATCATTCATCTTACCCTGTGCTATAATATCATTTAGTGCACCAACATTCGGAATACTCAACATTTTAGCCCAATGATTTGATTCCTTGAGTGTCTCATATAACTTCACCTGAGGAACAAATGATTCGACCAATGTGGTATTCTTCTTATTTGGGAGTAATAGCATAAATCCGTCATCATAATCAATTAAATCAAAATATTTTACAAAACTTGAACTTGGGGGCATGTATCCGTAAAAATAGTCTTCAAACCCATCCAGACTATAAATATTAGCCTTGGATACACGACGATAACGAAATAATCTCTCTTTATCATACATACGATATTGGCGAAATAATTCAATAGCATCATCCGTTCCAATGCTTCGTTTTACAAAAGGAATATCCCGATTGATTATATCCTCCATACGCTTCTTCACTGATACGATTCGTTCCTTCGTCAACGGGACTTTACCATCATAATCACAGAAAAGTCCATTCCCTACTGTGTACTCCACAGAGACCTTTTCTACATTTCCTTCTCCAAACTCAGCATAGAAGGCCTTTAACATTACTAGAATTAATCCGCGTTGGTAGGTTTTCCCCCCCGCATCATCCCCTGTTGTTACAAAACGAATGGTACAGTCATGCTTAGCCAGTTTAAACAATTCTCTTAAACGATTATTTACAAAAGCTAATATAATCTGGTCTTTATAGTCTTTTTGAAAATCCTTACTGATCTCCAAAAGCGAGATATTCTTTGGATACTCATATTGCTGACCATTAATCAATACTTTGATATTTGAATTCATACTACGTACTCTCCTCTTTTTAATCACAAATTTTGAAATACTCTAAACCATGATCAATTAATTCCATTCTATCTTTTAATTCCTTCTCTCGTTGCTGTGCCTGGTCGGAACTATTATGCTCCAACGCCTTATAAATCTCATTACAAATATCTAAATCCCAAAGCAAAAATTCTCGTAACACCATATTCCTACTCTCCAATAATAGCTTACCGTAATGAAAATGTTCCTCTTTGAATAGCGTATAATTCTGATCCTTATCAACGCTTTGTCTAGGAACCGCTTTCATCATAACATAATATTTACCATCCTCTTTTAGCATATTCTCTTCTATAATGATAAATTCCTGTTCTGATAACAAGTGTCTAACCTTATATATCTCAGATTGTGGCTGCAATATCAGTTCTCGAACAGTTTTCATAACATTCAGGCAATCAGTTAATATCTGAACCATCAACGCGCCACCCATACCGGCTATTACTACTGAATCAACTTCCCCTACATTCAACTCCATCAATCCATTTGATTTTCTTGTTTCTATTTTCTCTATGCAGCCATATTTAATTATGTTTTCTTTTGCTCTATCTATTGGTCCCTGGTTGATATCCATTGCAATTATATGTTCGGCAATTTGATTCTTAGCAAGATAAATAGATGTGTAGGCATGGTCACAACCCACGTCAGCCACTCTATTTCCCTTGGTCACCATATCCGCCACTGCTTGTAATCTCTTTGAAAGCTGCATGTTGTCCTCCATTGTATGCTAAACACTGTTTACTGATTTTTTATATACTCTCTATTCTACCATGATTTGTCATATATTATCAACCGTAATGCAATGTGATTAGTAGTAACCATATTCTAGGGAGAGTTGCTGGCAGATGTCTAGGAGATGGGTTGGTATATTGAAGAACATTCCAACCCATCTCCTGACTTCTATCAGCAACCTGTCTTAGTTATCTTCTACTAGAAAATAAATCCTTGTAATTGTACGCATTGTATCTAATATCGGTCTATGATACCGTAGGATGATATTTGGTTCAAAATAATTGTGCTTAAATTTTTTTTATTTGCTAACGAAACCAACCCCACCCCTACATAATATCTAAGAGAATGGGCTGTTTCAAAATATAATCTCCAAATATGCCCCTACGATACACTTCACGTTATTATATAACGATAGTATAACAGGTTCCTTAGGATTATTATTTTGAAACAGCCCACTCTAAGTACTACAGTTTATCAAACAATTAGTTATGAATCTGAAAAATGATATTTAAATAATTTTTACTCTAAATAATCCTTCAGCTTACGGCTACGGCTAGGATGTCTTAGCTTACGTAGAGCCTTTGCTTCAATCTGGCGAATACGCTCTCTGGTTACATTGAACTCTTTACCGACTTCTTCCAAAGTACGAGCTCGTCCATCATCTAATCCAAATCGAAGACGTAAAACCTTCTGTTCTCTCTCGGTTAAAGTTCCTAGCACTTCTACTAACTGTTCTTTTAACAGTGTAAATGCAGCCGCATCAGCAGGAACAGGTACATTATCATCTTGAATAAAATCGCCTAGATGGCTATCTTCCTCTTCACCAATCGGTGTCTCTAAGGATACCGGCTCCTGAGATATCTTCTGAATCTCACGAACTCTATCAACCGGCATATTCATAACCTCAGAGATTTCCTCTGGTGAAGGCTCTCTACCTAACTCTTGTAACAACTGACGCTGTACTCTTGTTAACTTATTGATTGTCTCTACCATGTGTACCGGAATACGAATCGTTCTCGCTTGATCTGCAATTGCTCTTGTGATAGCTTGTCTAATCCACCAGGTCGCATACGTACTGAATTTATAACCTTTACGATAATCAAACTTCTCTACCGCTTTAATCAAGCCAAGATTACCTTCCTGAATCAGGTCAAGGAATAACATACCGCGTCCTACATAACGCTTTGCAATACTTACAACCAGTCGTAGGTTTGCTTCAGCCAGACGTTTTTTTGCATATTCATCACCCAGCTCCATTTTTCTTGCCAATTCAATCTCTTCATCTGCATTCAAAAGCTGAACCTTTCCTATTTCCTTTAAATACATACGCACTGGGTCTTCAATATTAATACCCTCAGGAATTGATAGATCTATGGTTTCTAATTCCTCTTCATCTTCTAGAATGATATCCTCTTCATCTTCTTCGGATATCCTAAGAACATCGACATTATGCTTTTCGAGATAATCATATATTTTTTCTATGCGCTGTGGATCCAATTCCATATCCGCGAAAAAATCGTTAACCTCCTGGAATTCGAGTACATTTTTCTTTTTCTCAGCAAAAGCCAGTAATTCTTTCAGTCGCTCCGTAAATTTAACTATATTGTCGTCCATAGATAATCCTTCCTTTTCTAACTCTTATTATATTTTAACCATCATTTTATGAAGTATGCAATCCGGGCTACTTGGGGATTATAACTCCGGCTCTTCATTTCGGTTAATTTACAAATGCATCTGCTTTTTCTTAAGTTCCATTTTTTCCTGAATAATTTTCATAAGTAGGGCTGTATCATTTTTTTGCGTTGCTTGTTGACTTTGGTAATCTAGGCTGTGCTCCTTTAATTTCATTAAAGTATCATTAAGTGCCTTTCTCTTACCGGCCTCATCAATCTCGCCCCTGATCTCTGCAGAAAATAGTCCAGCAACTTCTGATTGTTCCTCTTTATTCTGAAAGCAGTTTATTATTTTTGCAGGTATTACTGCCTGCTCTTTCTCATATTGGTCAAAGACTAATGCTGCAACCTCTTTATAAATTCCTTCTGTAAAATCCTCTGGACCTAGAAATCCTTTGATTTTATCAAAGAGGGAATGATCTTCGATTAGCCAGGTAAGCATAAGCTTTTGAGATTTAGATATTCCGTCTTCCGGAGCCTTCTTGCCCCCAGAAGAATCCAAACGATACTCCTTGGGCTCATTTAATCCTACCACAATCTGTGACCCCAGCCTGTTCACTAACTTACGCAGCTGCTCCACATCAATCTGATATTCCTTAGCAATCGCATCAATATAAAAGTTTCTCTCTAATTCCTCTCCAAAACCAATCAACTTTTTGGCGGTTTCATGAAAAAACTTTGTCTTTTGTTCCGGATCAGCCATATTATAGCCAGTCTGAAGCACATCAATTTCAAAGAAGAAGCTATTCTTAGCTTCATCCAGCCTCATCTGATATTCCTCTGCTCCCAGCGCTTTGATGAATTCATCCGGATCCTTATACGGCTTCATATTAACCACTTTTATGGATAACCCTACATCCTTTAATATAGGGATTGCTCGAAGTGCCGCTTGCGTTCCGGCTGAGTCACTATCAAAGGTAAGTAATACTTCATTCGTATACCGTTTTAACAGATTTGCATGGAACATGGTAAATGCAGTTCCAAGTGCGGCCACCGCATTCGTAAATCCTGCTTGGTGAAGAGCAATTACATCCATATATCCTTCGCATATCAATAACTGTGTTTTCCTTGACGATCTTGCATAATTTAATCCATAGAGATTTCTACTCTTATCAAAAAGCATGGTTTCCGGAGAATTTAGATATTTAGGTCCTCCTTCTCCCATAACGCGTCCGCCAAATCCGATTACTTTATGATTTACGTCCATGATTGGAAACATAACACGGTTCCAGAATTTATCCGTTCCACCTCGTTGTTCATCAATTGTTACCAATCCTGAGAGTTTCAAAAAACCGTCATCATATCCAAGACCTTTCAGATATTTGTATAAATCATCACTAAACTTATTGGAGTAACCAAGTCCAAATTGCTTGATCGTCTCTTCTAACAGTCCTCTATTGACCAGATATTCATGAGCAGCTTGTCCTCTCTTAGAAGCCAACTGGTAATAAAAATACTTCGCTGCCTGCTTATTAACCTCAAGTAATCTGCCCTTTAAATCGGACTGTCTCTTAGCCTCTTCTGAGTACTCTTGTTCCGGAAGAGCTACCCCAGCACGCTCTGCCAAATGTCTCAATGCTTCGATAAATGTATAGTTTTCATACTCCATAATAAAGGTGAATACGTTCCCTCCGACTCCGCAACCAAAGCAATGATACATCTGCTTTGAGGCGCTCACGGAAAAAGATGGCGTCTTCTCATTATGGAAGGGGCATAGCCCCATATGATTGCTGCCTTTTTTCTGCAATCTTATGTAGGTACCTATTACACTAACAATATCATTTTTACTTCTGATTTCTTCTACCAGTTCGTCTGAATAAAACATAGTGTATTACTCCTTCCATCTAAATTCATCACGAAACTAGTAACGGCATAATCTGCTTTCCCCTTTGAGCTTCGTATAATAATTCTTCCCGATTTTTCAACCATAATCAATAAAACCGGGTTAATACACACTCCAGGAAGATGGAATCATTAATTCTTTGAACTTCGTAATCGCATAATTATCTGTCATTCCTGCAATGTAGTCGCATACTACGCGGTAGAGAGGTTCATTCAGTTGTTCCATTCGATGAATATATTCTGCCGGTAAATAACTTGGATGCTCTATATAGTAGATAAATAATTGCTCAAGTAAACGTTCCGCTTGCTCTTCCTGACTTTTTGCCTTCTTATTTAAATAGACACTTTCAAACATAAATTTACGTAAATTACGCATAGCTGTCTCTATCTCCGGTGTCATAATGATATCATTCTTATTTTCACTGTTTGTGACAATATCATGAATCAGCGTATTTAGGCGTTCCCCCAAACTATGACCAAGAACCTCTGTATATTCCCTCGGGATATCCTCTTCCTTCATCAGCTGAGCTCTGATTGCATCGTCAATATCATGATTAATATATGCTATTTTATCACATAACCGAACAATCTTCCCCTCCAAAGTGGAAGGTTTTCCTGCTGTTTGATGGTTCATTATCCCATCTCTTACTTCCTTCGATAAATTCAATCCTAATCCGTGCTTTTCTAACACTTCTACAACACGAATACTTTGCATGTGGTGCTCAAAACCCTTAGGGCAGATACGATCGAGTGCTCGTTCCCCTGCATGACCAAATGGTGTATGTCCCAGATCATGCCCCAATGCAATCGCTTCCGTCAAATCTTCATTTAACAAAAGTGCCTTTGCAATCGTTCTGGATATCTGAGAAACTTCCAATGTGTGAGTGAGTCTGGTTCTGTAATGATCCCCTTCCGGTGAAAGAAAAACCTGTGTTTTATGTTTTAGCCTGCGAAATGCCTTACAATGGTAGATACGATCTCTGTCCCTCTGGTAGATGGGACGAATATCACATGGTTCTTCATATACATCTCTTCCAAGCGATTCATCGGAAAACGCCGCAAAGGGACTTAAGATCTCATGCTCTCTCTGTTCCTGTTTCTGCCTAATATTTAACCTATGCTCCATATCTTCACCTCTGGTCCACTTCGAAGTGGTCATATAATTGTGTGAATGAGTTCTATCTTGCCATAGTTATAAAACATTATTCCAAATTCCTAATATGTATATTCATAAGACGAATTCGTGCCTATACTACTAATATTCTACAAAGACTGCCTATTTCCTTTTTTTATTTTTAAAAATTTAATTCTTAGTCATTTTAAGTAAATTGCCAAAGTAAATTCCAGTCCGCATCTTTCACAAGCCTACGTAACTTTAACAGATAGAATGTACATATTTTTGAACTTCTATATTACATGTTAAAAACAGCGTGTAATCATTATTAAGATGTGAATATTCATCATAATAATTACACGCTACTTTAATATAAACTGTATACTATTATTTCTTGTCACAGTTTTCTTTTATCGAACAATTCGAACAAGAGGAACATCCTCCGCAACAAGTTTTGCCTGCTTTTAGATCCTTCACTTTCTTATAAACCACATAACCGGTATAAGAAAAGATAGCAACTCCCAGTAACACTTCAATCAATATCTCAGTCATAAAGCAATCACTCCTTTACCGCTAATACTGGATTTTTTAATTCTGTATCAAAAACATTAATGAATAAATAAGCTTCCTATCTGATATACCAGAGTTGATATTAATAATGCAACTCCTAATTGGAATACGATGGAGAACAACGTCCATCGTAAGGACCTCATTTCCCTTTGAATCACACCAATGGTTGCAGCACATGGAATATATAAAAGGCTGAAAACCATCAGTGAATATGCATTAAGTGCACCGAAGCCATACTGCGCGAGTGCATCTGTCAAACTTGCCATTCCTTGCGGTGATGTTACATTTCCAATCTGAAAAAGTACACTAAAGCTGGATACAACAACCTCTTTCGCCGCAACGCCGGATATCAAAGCCAATACAACCTGCCACATTCCGAGTCCGGCAGGAGCCAAAACAGGCGCTACTGCTTTTCCGATGATTGCTCCAAAGCTAATAGACATGTCATCGACCATACCCGAAGGTCCAAAATTAAGAATAAACCATATAATTACGGATGCTGCAAATATCGTTGTACCTGCTTTAGATAAATATTCCTTTACCTTATCCCATACGTAGATAAATATTGTTCGTTGATTTGGAGTTTTGTACTCTGGAAGCTCAATCAATAAGGAGTTGCTGATTTGACTGTCCCCTTTTCCCTTCATGATAAACGCTACCGTAATCGCCACTACAATTCCGATTAAATACATGGAGTAAGCAGCAAGCATCGCCATCTTTCCAAAGAACATCTGTGAAAACAGTACGTAAATAGGAAGTCTGGCACTACATGACATAAATGGAGTAATTAATATTGTCTTGCGACGGTCTTTGATATTCTCAAGTCCCCTGGACGCCATAATGGCAGGTACTGTACATCCAAATCCCAGCAACATCGGTATAAATGCCCTTCCGGTAAGACCAAGCTTACTCATAATGCCATCCATTATGTATGCCACACGAGACATATATCCGCTATCTTCCAGATATGCCAGTGCTAGGAACAAGATAAATATGTTTGGTAAAAAGGTAAGGATACCACCAACTCCCGCTATAATACCATCTACAACCAGCGATGTGATAAATTCACCCGCATGAATGCTCTGTAAGAAACGTAATGTACCATTCGAAAATGCACCGATGAAAACTTCAAAGCCACCCTTAATGAAATCACCCACTTGGAAAGTAAAGAAGAATACCAACGCCATAATTCCAAGAAAAATCGGTAAACCGAGATATCGATGCGTCAGAATTCGATCTACTCTGTCCGTTACTACTGCTTTGTTATTTTTATTAACAAGAACCTCTTCTACAATCTCTTCGATAAAATCATACTTTTGATGTATGATATCCCCTTCGTAGCTTCGATCATTGATGCCATTTGCATCAACCGGATATTTCTTTAAAATGGTATCATCCATTTCAAGTGTCTTTATAGCATACCATCTCGTATTTTTCAAATCAGGATATTTTGTATGCAATAAATCACAGATATCATCTATTTTATCCTCAATATCATCACTATATACCACCGGATAGTCCATATGATGTTCATGCTTATGTGTATGACACTGTTGCTTTTGCTTATTATGATGATGTTCTAGGTTTTTATCGATATATTTATCCTGATGATGTGCTACTGTATGCATTAATATATCAAGACCGGTTCTCTTTCTTGCCGACACCGGAATAACTGGAATACCAAGCATCTCCGGAAGACGGTGAAGATCAATTTCCATACCGCGCTCTTCTACAATATCCATCATGTTTAAAGCCAGGATAACCGGTTTTCCTAGTTCGAGTAACTGTAATGTAAGATATAGATTTCTTTCAAGACTTGAAGCATCTACAATATTTATAATTACATCCACATTGGATTCTAAGATATATTCACGGGTAAGTCGTTCTTCCATCGTATAAGATGTGAGGCTATAGATTCCCGGCAAATCCACAAGCTTAAAGCGTGCATCATGATACTTAAACGCACCTTCCTTCTTCTCTACTGTTACTCCCGGCCAGTTAGCCACCTTAAGATTCGCTCCGGTATATGCATTAAATAATGTGGTTTTACCACAGTTAGGATTACCAATAAAACCTACCTGAATTTCCTTTTTCATTACCCTACCTCCTTCATATCAATGGACTGTGAGATTGCTTTTCCCAGTGCCAATCTGCTGCCTCGTACCATTAATATGACAGAACCCTCACGATTACGATTCAGTATTTTTATATCTGTACCGTTTGTAAGTCCCAAAGCCTCCAGTCTGCCCATAATTGCACGGTCAAGCTGAAGAGAGTTTATTGTATAAGTTGCTCCAATTTTTCCATTATTCAGTGTCATAAAAACCATCCCCTCACCAATATCTTGATATCCATATAATGTAATTGATATTGATTATCATTTTCCGATTTAATTATAGCACTTGAATATCCTGTGTCAACCTTATTTATTCACAGAAATCAGGTGTATTTTTACTATTTTTTATGTATTTCTTCCTAAGATAAATTGCTATATAAAAAAAGCCAGAAGATAGCATAAACAAAGACATCTTTTGGCTTTTATTGTATTCTATTGTTCCTGAGATCGGTTACGGAAGGAATAGACACATCCACAATAATCCTGTCGATACAGATCATACTCTTTCGATAGTTCGATGGATCTCTTATAACCATTCTTCTTTTTAAAATCAGATGGCAGATAATTTACCCCGTATTCCTTCGATAGGCTGCTACCGATTTCATTCAGCTTCTGAGCATTCTTATGCGGACTAATTGACAAGGTTGTTGTAAAATAATCAAAACCAAGCTTATTAGCCAATGCCGCTGCTTCTCTAAGCCTTAACTCATAGCAGATAAAACAACGTTCTCCACCTTCCGGTTCCTGTTCCATCCCACTAACAGCCTCGTAAAAATCCTTTGGGTGAAACTCTCCTTGTATAAAATGAACCTTTGACGAGAGGTTCATCTCT
Source organism: Bacillota bacterium (assembly GCA_023392615.1). Taxonomy (GTDB): domain Bacteria; phylum Bacillota; class Clostridia; order Lachnospirales; family Lachnospiraceae; genus Mobilitalea. Next base: position 189,602 of record JAEVYT010000036.1, read on the forward strand.
TCAATGAGCCTCTGTTGCTCCTCTACTCTTCTAATATATTCCTGCTCCGGATAGATATTCGGATTAAAGTAGTAGATCATAATCTCAAAATAATGAGATAAGTATTCCATCACATAACTACTGCAAGGAGCGCAGCAGCTATGAATCAGCAGTTTTGGTCTTCGGCCATTCATCTCATTAATCAGTTGATCTAATTCTTTCTGATAATTCATTCATTGCTCCTAATCAGTTCCATCTTTTTTAATTCATTCACAAACTTTACTCCATCAATTGGCTTGCCTGCATATGCATTACAACCCAGTTGAAAAGCCTTTGCTACTTTTCTACCTTCATGAATTGCTGTTGTCATAATGATCTTAGCAGCCTTTTGTTCCGGTATGTTATATTTTTTTTCTATATCCCTGATATGCTTTAGTGCCTCAAATCCATCTACATTCGGCATTACAATGTCCAAGCATATGAGATCATATCGGTTGTCAGATTCCAACGCAGCACGAAAAGCCTCCACAGCCTCATATCCATTCACTGTCACATCACATTCACCGTATTTTGACATAATCTTTAGCATATATGTTCTACTGAAGAAATCATCTTCAACAATAAGAATCCTCATATTTACCTCCCAATAATATAGCAACAAAACAAAACCATATTATTTGGCGTGATTTGTTATAAACTTTTTTAAATTTTCAATTAGTTTGTCCATCTCATCTTGAGTTCCAATGGTAATTCTAAGATAATTATCAATCCGGGGAAGGTTAAAATATCTAACATAGATATTATTAGCCCTTAATGCTTCAAATATTTCTTTCGCTGGGATACTTTTATGTGTTGTAAATAAAAAATTAGCACTCGAGAGCAGACAAGTAAAGCCAAGCGCGGTTAACTCCTGTTCTGATTTTTCTCTGGTTGTAATTATGCGTGCAATTTTATCCTCAAAATACCCACGATCCTTTACCGCCTCAACTCCAGCTTCAATAGAGGTATGGCTCATAGTGTAAGAATTGAAAGAATACTTAACATCATTTAATGCTTTGATTAATTTGGGATTCCCAATCGCATAACCAATTCTCATACCAGCCATAGATCTGGATTTAGAAAACGTCTGAACCACCAATAGATTCTCGTATTTTGAAATTAACTCTATTGCGGAACGCCCTCCAAAATCAATATACGCCTCATCTACAATCACAATTACATCTTGATTATGAATAATAATATCTTCTATTACCGACAAATCCTCGTATATAGAAGTCGGAGCATTCGGATTAGCAATAATAACACCACCGTTTTCTCGATAATAATCCTCTTTTACAATTCTAAAATCAGAATTCAAAGGTGGTTTAATATATGGAATATGATAAAGATCACTCCATACCGGATAAAACGAATACGTAATATCCGGGAATAAAATAGGTTTATCCGAGTTAAAGAAAGTCAAAAATGCCATGGCAAGAACATCATCCGACCCAACTCCTACAAAAACCTGATTAGAATCAACCTGATAAAAGCAAGCTAATTCATCCACTAATTGCTTAATTGTTGAATCCGGGTATAATCTTAATTTATCCCCATTAAATCTGTGAAGTACCTTTTCTACTCCGGGTGCCGGTGGATAAGGGTTTTCATTCGTATTTAATTTCACCATATCCTCTTTGTTTGGTTGTTCGCCCGGTACATAGGGTACCACCTTACGAATATTTCTCTCCCATGGTTTCATGTTTTAACCTTGCATCATATCAATAAACGTTTGATACATTATCCTTTCTAAATAACCATCTACAATAATACATTTTATATAAAATGTGATAAAATTACAAATTGAATTTTATAGTACTAATTACTTATATTGCTCAGCCAAGAGCTTAAATTTGGGAAGTGCTCGTTCAATCATGGAGTAATCCACACAATAAGCAATTCTACAATATCCCGGACATCCAAATGAAGAGCCAGGAACAATGAGTAAATTATACTCTTTTGCCTTAGCTGCAAATGCTTTATCATCCTCTTCAAGTGCTTTCACAAACAAATAAAACGCTCCTTGAGGTTTTACGCACTCATAGCCATAACTGGTCAGATTATTATAAAGTAGCTCACGGTTACGATTGTATATCTCCACTTCTACCTTTACATCCAGACATTTTGCTACCGCTCTTTGTATTAATGATGGAGCATTCACATATCCAAGGATACGATTGGCAACATTCGCAGCCTGAATCACTTCCTCAAAATCATCCACTTCACTTGGTATTACCAAATAACCGATACGCTCACCTGGCAAAGATAAAGATTTACTGAAGGAATAGCCGACAATCGTGTTTTTATAATACTTAGTTAGGTATGGAACCTCCACTCCATCATACGCCAACTCTCTATAAGGCTCATCCGCTATCAAATAAATTGAATTGTTATACTCTTTTTGTTTGTTATATAAAATATCAGCCAGCTCTTTGATCGTTTGTTCGGAATACACCACACCGGTAGGATTATTCGGAGTATTAACGATAACCGCCTTAGTTTTACTCGTAACCTTTTGTTCAAACTCTGAAAGATTTGGTTGAAAATCTATAGTATTCGGTGACACCACTACAAGCTCGCCCTCAAAATTAGAAACATAATTACGATACTCGCCAAAGAACGGGGCAAATACGATTACTTCCTCAGTGGGATTTAAAAGTGACTTCAAGATAACATTAAGTCCACCGGCTGCACCAACTGTCATAACAATATTATCCTGATGGAATGAGGTATCAAAATTAGAATTGATGGAATCAGCAATTGCTTTTCTTACATCTTCATAACCTGAGTTGTTCATATATCCATGTACAAGATTAGGACTTTCTTCTGATATGACCTGAAGAAGTGCCTCTTTGATTTGAACAGGTGGCTCAACACTTGGATTACCAAGACTAAAATCATATACATTCTCAGCTCCATAAATACCGGCAAGTCTCTTTCCTTCTTCAAACATCGCTCTTATAATGGAACTATTCTGTACTAACCCTCTCATCTTCTCTGAAATCATGATATCCCTCTTTCTCATATATGTTCTAGTAATTTTTGGTGTAAAGTATATCACACTATTGATTCCATATCAATACTTTTATGGAAGCGGATGGGGGACAAACCAAATGCGTTAACAAAGGCACGGTTTGTGGTGATGCCTCTGATTGTGGTAAAAACGTTGAACCGTAGCGGCTATACTTATCAAATGGTTTTACCACGTATCAATTGCATCACCACAAACCTGATCTTGTAAATTTTATTGTTAATACCCTATGATATGTCTGATGATATTGTTCCTTTTAATCGGTATATCATTTGTAGGTTTTATATTAATTGCTTTAAGTTGTTACTTTCTGTATAATATTACCATGAACTGAGGTACAATAATCATATCTCAATATAAAGTTATAGAATGATTTTATTTACTTTGTGTTGTAGAACTCAATCTATTATAAACGAGTTAAGGAGGGTATATGAACGCAGTTAAATGTAACTTAAAAGCTTTAGCCATTCATATTTTATTTAGTGTTGTTGGGGTTATCGTATGGTTTATTTTTGACGGAACCAGTTATAAATGGGCCTCTGAGAAAGCCGAACAAAATCATCAGAATTTGATTATGATGATGGGAGTAGTTGTGATTATTATTGCGATTATATTTTATTTCATTTGTGCGAGAATTTATCTTATTAATCAGGGAAGTTTATTAAAGAATATGTTCGCAGCGAGTTTGCCCTTCATTATTGGAATTCTTATCTGGATCAGTGCAGCGATTCTTCGCTTTTATGGCCTATATGGAGATCTCCTTGGATCTGATATATGGGGTTTATATGGAATTTATAATGGGTATTCCTTTCTATTTCTGAATGCTTTTGATATTAATAATGTTTTTCTCTTTTTAATCCCTTGCTTCATCCCTTCCATCGCGATGGCTCTTGGTATGCAGTCACGAAGTAGGTGACATAATTCTATTTAGCCAGAATTTGTTTTATTATATATGCGTTCTATCAAATAAAAAAGCTGTTGCAAAATAACATTATTCCTTAAAGGAATTATTATTTTTGCAACAGCCTCTATTTTCCTAAGAATGTGAATATTTACGCCTCACTTAGTCTAAAAAAGTTCAGTTTATGACTCAAATCGGATGTTCAAATACGCTTTTACAATATCTACACATTTCTGAAATCCAAGTTGACCACTGTTCAAGCATAAATCATAATGCTTCGCATCATCCCATTCTCTTCCTGTGTAATATTTGTAATATTCGGATCTGTGCTTATCGATTTTTTCAATTAGCTTTTCACTATCCTTTTCGTTCTTACTAGTCACATCCATTACATTCTTGATACAGTTCTCATGAGGAGCATGAACGAATAATTTTACTACATTTTCATTATCCTTTAGTACAAAATCTGCACAGCGTCCAATAATAATACAGGATTCTGTATCTGCAAGCTCTTTAATGATTTTTGCTTGATAATTAAATAGATTATCATTCGATACAAAATCATCGCTGTCAGGGGGAATAATCTCACCCTTATAGATATTACTTGCAATTCGATACAAAAGACTTTTTTTGATCTTTTCATCTGCTTTAGCAAATAGTTCTTCATTAATACCACTATCATCGGAAGCAAGTCTAAGAAGATCCCTATCATAATACGGAATTCCCAGTTGTTCAGACAACATTTTACCAATCGTCCTACCACCACTGCCATAGCTTCTTGCAATTGTAATAACATATTTACTCATATGAAACACCTCCTGCTTTTCTAATGGCTTACTTAATTATATGAATAACGGATATGTAAACTCCATCATTACTCCTATTGTTTAAAACTATTCACCTAAATATGCTTTTTTAACAGATTCATCATTCATCAAATCTTTTGCATTACCACTAAGAACAATCTTACCTGTCTCTAATACATAAGCTCGATCAGAGATTGCTAATGCTTTTTTCGCATTCTGCTCAACTAAGAGAACTGTTGTACCACTCTTGCTGATACTTGTAATAATATTAAAGATCTCTTCTACAAGAATCGGGGAAAGACCCATGGATGGCTCATCCATTAATACAATCTTTGGATGGGACATCAAAGCACGACCCATTGCTAACATCTGTTGCTCACCACCACTCAAGGTACCGGACAGCTGATTTTTACGTTCAAATAATCTTGGAAATCTCTTATACACATTCTCAAGGGACTCTTCGATTTCTGCTTTGTCGCTACGAGTAAATGCACCCATTAATAAATTATCATATACAGAAAGTTGAGAAAATACACGTCTACCTTCCGGTACATGCGCAATACCTTGCGATACAATTTTATGTGCCGGGATTTTTAAAAGGTTCGTTCCCTCATATACTACTTCTCCCGCTTTTGCAGGAATTAATCCGGTGATCGTCTGAAGAATAGTAGTTTTGCCTGCACCGTTTGCACCGATTAATGCGATAACCTCACCTTCGTTTACTTCAAAGGAAACATCTTTAATCGCCTGAATCACTCCATAATAAACCTGTAAATCTTTTATTTCTAACATTGCCATAATGTATCCTATCCTTCCTATATCCGGTTATTCGCCCAGATATGCCTTTATAACATCCGGATTGTTCAGTACGTCATTCGGTAAACCATTTGCAAGCTCGGTTCCGAAGTTTAGTACATAGATCTTCTCACAGATACCTGCAACTAACTTCATATCATGTTCAATTAATAATACTGTGACATCATATTTTTCACGAACAAGTGTTATGGTTTCCATCAACTCATCTGTTTCTGCCGGATTCATACCTGCTGCCGGCTCATCCAAAAGTAGAAGCTTTGGATTCGTAGCTAATGCTCTAGCGATCTCAAGCTTTCTTTGCTTACCATAAGGAAGATTTGAAGCGAGTATATTCGCTTCCTGATCTAAATCAAACACCTTAAGGATATCCATTGCTTTCTCGTTCATTAATTTTTCTGTCTTATAGAAAGACGGTAAACGAAGAATTCCGGCTAGTGTTGAATATTTATAATTATTATGAAGACCAACTTTAACATTATCAAGAACGGATAAATTCTTGAACAAACGGATATTCTGAAAAGTTCTTGCAATCCCCGCTTTATTAATATCAATTGTGCTAAGTCCTGTTATGTCTACTCCATCAAGTACAACACGTCCGGTATCCGGTTTATAAACACCGGTAAGTAGGTTGAATGCTGTTGTTTTACCGGCACCATTCGGACCAATTAAACCGTATAACTCACCTTTTTCAATCTCAATTGAGAAGGAATCAACTGCTCGTAGTCCACCAAAGGAGATACCCAAATTACTAACTGATAGCATTGCCATAATTAAGCCTCCTTCTTCTTAAAGTTGAATATATTTTTTAACGGGTGTCTTTTACGCCATGCAATACAGGTAGGATTCCAGTTAAAAATCATCATTACAATCAATACAATTGCATAGATTAACATACGGTAATCCTGTAAGAAACGTAAGTATTCCGGAAGAAGTGTCAACACAACTGCCGCTATTATGGAACCTCTGATATTACCGATACCACCAAGTACAACAAATACTAAAATCATAATGGATTGGTTATAACCAAAGTTAGCTGGTGAAGGCATTAATGTAGGAATTTTATGTGCATATAATACACCTGCTAAGCCTGCCATAGATGCTGACAATGCAAATGCAATCAACTTGAATTTGGTAATATCGATTCCCACAGATTCAGCAGCGATTCTATTATCACGAATTGCCATAATAGCACGACCGGATCTAGAATAAATTAAGTTTGAAGTTATCATATACACGATAATCAATAGAATTATTGATACTAAAAATGTTGAATTGCTAGGAGTTCCGGAGATACCCTGTGCTCCCTTTAATATTAACTTACCATTCTCCTGCAGGTTTAAAGAGGTCGCATCGTTAATAGCAACATGAAGTCCCTTTTTATCAACTCCGATGTATAAAACATTAATAATATTTTTAATAATTTCACCGAATGCCAGTGTAACAATAGCTAAATAATCGCCGCGTAGACGTAAAACCGCTACTCCGATTAATGCGCCGAATAATGCCGCACTAGCCGCACCAATGATAAGTGCTAATGTAAAACGAACAAAGGTGTTTGGAATTGTATCTGCCGTTGCCTGTGTAAAAAACGCTCCGGTAAAGGCACCAACACACATAAAGCCTGCATGACCAAGACTCAACTCTCCTAATATACCAACTGTAAGATTCAAAGATACAGCAAGAATAGAGTAATAGCATAGATTTACTAACAAATCCTGCAATAAATTTGACATAGTGCCTGTCGCAATCATAATTTGACAGATGATATAAAAAACTAAGATGATACCAACTGTAATTAAGTTATTTAAAACATTTTTATTAATATGTTTCATTCCTGTATTTTTCATATTCGCCACCTACACTTTCTCATGGAACTTCTTACCAAGAATTCCGGTTGGCTTAACAAGAAGTACAAGAATTAATATTATGAATAATATCGCATCTGCCAGCTGGGAAGAGATATAAGCACGACCTAATATCTCGATAATTCCGAGAAGGACTCCACCTAACATTGCTCCGGGAATAGAGCCAATTCCGCCTAATACCGCCGCAACAAATGCTTTAATTCCGGGCATCGCACCGGATGAAGAAGAAAGACTTGGATATGCAGAGAACATCAATGCACTTGCAACCGCTGCAAGAGAAGAACCAATTGCGAAAGTAATTGCTATCGTTCTATTCACATTAACGCCCATTAATACTGCTGCATCCTTATCCTCTGATACGGCAAGCATTGCACGTCCTGTTTTTGTATATTTAATAAAGAGTGTTAAACCGATCATGATAACAATACAAAGTGATATTGTTACCAAGGATATCCCTTTAATTGCAAGCTTCCCACCTGCAAGATTTAAAGTCGGTAATGTAATAACTGATGTAAATGACTTCGTATCCGCACCAAAGATTAATAGTGCAACATTCTGCAACAAATAACTTACACCAATTGCTGTAATAAGTACGGCTAAAGAAGACGCTCTTCTAAGTGGCTTGTACGCAACTTTTTCGATTGTAACACCAAGAACAGTACAAACAACCACTGCAGCCAACACTGCAATCAACGGATTCATACCCATGGAACTCATGGCAATAAATATTACATAACCACCAATCATAATGACATCACCATGCGCAAAATTCAGCATCTTAGCGATACCATAAACCATGGTATAACCGAGAGCAATCAGAGCATAAATCGAACCCTGATTTAGACCATTAACTAAATAAGTAAGAAAACTCATATTTACCCCCATCTGCATTTTTCATGCAGAATTCTTAAAATTATTATTATAAAACACTCTGTGAACATAACAGATACCATATACCGTCAACTTATTATGAATCGATATGATATCTGTTATGTTCATAATAAGGTTTTTATTAAATAAATTATATCATAGCCATATCACTGATACAATGTTAAAAAGTATCAATTATCTATATTATGGAAACCAATTTTGAACACTAACAGAGGGACGCTAAATAGCACCCCTCTGAATAATTATCTCATAATATCATTATAATTGCTTTTCTATTTATGATACCCAAATTATTTGGATGTTACATAAGCACCATCTTTGATCACGATTGCTCTAGGTGCCTTGTTAACTTCACCTGTCTTAGCCCATGTCATACCTGCGCCTGTTAAACCATCAACACTAATCTGTGGCATAGCTCCCTTAAGTGCATCACCAATTTCTTTTACGCTCATATTAGGTTTTGCGCCTGATTTTTCGATTGCTGCTTTGATAATATAGATTGCATCATAAGCATCTGCTGCAAACTGATTTGGTGTATCAGTATAAGCCTTCTTATAGCTTTCTACGAATTTCTTTGTTTTATCATCAGTTGCATCTGCTGCGAAAGGTGTTAATAACATAACGCCTTCTGCTAAGGATTTATCAAAGTTCTTAACTGTTAAAATACCATCAAGACCATCACAACCAAAGAAGATTGGTTTAAATCCTGCGTCTTTGGACTGTTTAAGAATTAAAGAAGCCTCATTGTAATAGATAGGAAGGAATACAAGTTCTGCTCCCTTATCCTTTGCTTTCTGGATCTGTACGGAGAAGTCTGATTTACTTTCAGAAGTAAATGCTTCTGCTGCGACAACTTCAAGATTTTGTTTTTTTGCTTCTTCAGCGAATTTTGTATAGATACCGGATGAATAAATATCGGAACTATCATAAATTACTGCTACTTTTTTCGCAACGTTATTTGATGCGATATAATCTGCGGATGCAACACCCTGGTTAGGATCGGTGAAGCATACCTGGAAGAAGTTATCATATTTTAATAAATCTGCTGATGAACCAGATGGTGTGAGCTGGAACATATTATCAGCATGTGTCTTCTCGATAACTGCCTGACATGCGCCTGAAGTTACTGTACCCATAAGGATCTGCATTCCTTGATCTTTTAACGTATTGTATGCGTTAACAGATTTCTCTGGGTTCGCTTCGTCATCCTGGAATACAAATTTAATCTGTGCTCCATTGATTCCGCCTGCTGCATTAATCTCATCTTTTGCAAGTTCTGCACCGTTTTTAACACTCTGTCCATAAACAGCTGCATCCTTGGTTACAGGTCCGATACCACCGATTACGAAAGTATCTCCTTTTGTTGATGACTTATCATCTGATTTTGCAGTTTCTTTTGTACCGCAAGCATTAAAGCTGGCAATCACCAAACTCAATGACAAAGCAAGTGCGATTGACTTTTTAAACTTTCTCATACTAATTCTCCTCCTGGTTTCTATAAAATATGCATAAAAAGACAAGTTCACCGATGATTCAGATTATTTGCAGTTAACCCAAATATCAGTGTCTTGTTATAAATAAGGCGTTCTTCGCCTTTGACACTATAATGTCACTATCGGAACGCCTTTATTCTGCATATATAATAACCTTGAGAAATTGTTTTGTCAATATAATATTTCAGCGCGTTAAAGTTATCCTTTGATATAACGTTGAATTTGCTTGATTTTATACATTTTTCGATATTAATTTCTAAATATTACTATTTCCAAAGATTAATAGTATCCTTATTTACTTATTGTATTAATTCTCCACCACATTTGTCACAGAGTTCTAACCCTTCCAAAGTAATCCCTCCACAGTCAGGACAAATGATTTTGGCAGGGTAAATGTCTCGTTCTAAAACCTCATACACCTCATCGTCATCCTCATTCGAATCCTCTTCATTCTGAACTAATAGATTTTCTTCCTCTATAAGTGCTGGATCCTCATCCGGGAGATCTTCTTCCAAGAAATCTTCTTCTATTCCATAGAGTTGCTCTTTGGACTGATTTGATGTATCCTGTCCTTTCCTATTAAATATACGACTAATCAAAGACATATTCTGATCCCTTTCGTGTTGGTGTTAGAATTAATTTTGACTACTTAATAACTTTTGTCCGGTAGATCCACGCATCTCAATTACCGGTACCCCTTTTCCTTCAATATAATCTCTCGTAATAATAACTCTTCCGATATTATCATCCTTTGGAATTTCATACATAATATCAAGCATTAGATCTTCCAGGATAGCTCTAAGTGCTCTTGCTCCAGTCTTCTTCTCCAGTGCTTTTTCTGCAATCGCTTCTAAAGCTTCGGAATCAAATTGAAGATCGACTTCATCCAAAGCCAATAGTTTTTGATACTGTTTTAATATTGCATTCTTTGGCTCCTTTAGGACTGTAACAAGCATCTCTTTTGACAAACCTTCCAGTGTATAGAGAATAGGAAGTCTTCCAAGGAACTCCGGAATCATACCGTATTCACGAAGATCATCTAAAGTTACCTGTTGAAGAATATTAGGATCCTCATCATATTTGTCTTTTAAATCAGCTTTAAACCCAATTGAAGATTGTTTATTCAATCTAGTTTTAATGATCTTATCTAGGTCAGGAAATGCACCCCCACAGATAAAAAGGATATTCTGTGTATTTACGGTGGTTAGCGGAACCATCGCATTCTTTGAACTAGCACCAACCGGTACCTCTACATCGCTTCCTTCCAGAAGTTTAAGCAACCCTTGCTGTACAGATTCACCGCTTACATCCCTACTGTTTGTATTACGTTTTTTTGCAATTTTGTCAATTTCATCAATAAAGACAATTCCACGCTCAGCCTTTTTAACATCATTGTCAGCCGCCTGGAGCAGTTTCGAGATGACGCTTTCTACATCATCGCCAATATACCCAGCTTCTGTAAGTGAAGTAGCGTCAGTTATGGCTAACGGAACATTTAGAAGCTTAGCTAACGTTTTTACCAGATAGGTTTTACCGCTTCCGGTCGGTCCAATCATCAACATATTTGATTTTTCAATCTCAATCTCCGGTTGGGTAGTATTTCCAATTCTTTTATAATGATTATATACACCTACTGATATAACTTTTTTTGCACGTTCCTGACCAATAATGAATTCATCAAGACTTGCTTTTATTATATGAGGGGAAGGGATTTTCTTACGGTCGAAAGCTTCCTGCTGCTGTTCATCCTCCTCCGGCTTACTCTTTTTCAATTTCTGAGTCTTTGGTATGTCATTTTGAAGTTGAGAGAGATTCATCATGTTCGGAGTTACACCCATCATATGGAGATATGGATTATCTCCTTTATTAATGGTATCGAACGTTTTTTGCATACAATCTGCGCAAATACTGATCTGGTTCGGAATATGTATCATCTTCCCAACCTTGCTCTCCGGCCTTCTACAAAGATAGCAAACTTCCTCAAATTCTTCATGATCTTTATGGTTATCTATATTATTTTCATCAATATTACTCATTCATTACCTCCTAGTTGTAATAATTTAACTAATATCATTTGTTTAGGTTCTATTTATATGACGATTATATCCTATAACCTTATTCGGTTCAATAGCAGAATAATTTACATTTCTCTATTTAAAATATGTTGAATCCCATAATTTGGTCAATACTTTCAGATAGAAGAAATGCTGGACACTACTCTATTTAATGAATAGATATCCAGCACTTACAACTTATATTTTTATATAGGCGTTTTAAATTATGTTATTGTTTTGTAGAATTAGTCAATTGAGGGTCTTTACTAAGAATAGCTTTTACTGTAGCTTCCCTATACTTTCCATCCGTATTACGCATGTAAGTTATCTCTACTTCTGTACCAACCTTTAGGCTGTTAACTTTATCTTTCAACTGAGTAATCGAGGTGATTTTTAAATCATTCAATTTTGTAATAATGTCCTCGGATTTAATACCCGCCTTTTCTGCTGCACCACCAGGGGATACTTGATTAACATACACACCAATCGGAATCTTATAGGCTTTTGCATCACTATCCTTCACATCAAATCCTACGATACCGAGAAAACCTTTTTCATTCTCAGATAGTATCTCTCTCTTCATCAATTCATTAATAATCGGAGTTGCTTTAGAGATGGGAATTGCATAGCCCATACCTTCCACTTCATCGGAGGCATATTTTACGGTATTAATACCAATTACTTCGCCTGCATCATTTAACAAAGCACCGCCGCTGTTTCCGGGATTAATCGCGGCATCGGTTTGAAGAAGTGTCATTTTCTTTGAGGTATAGCCATCTGAAACGTCAACTACACGATCTTTAGCGCTGATGTATCCGACGGTAACTGATTGGCCATATCCTAATGCATTACCAATGGCAATTGAAATTTCACCAACCTTTACATTATTAGAGTTGCCTAGTTTCGCAACCTTTATCGCTTTTGATGTTGAGTCTTTTAATGACGTAAGATTGACACTGATTACCGCCAAATCCGCAATAGCATCCGTTCCTTTTACCTCTGCTAATGCCTGTGTTCCATCGATGAATACAACCGATATCTTTGTTGCTCCTTCTACTACATGGTTATTGGTTGCTATTAATAATTCCTTATCATTTTTACCCACGATAATTCCTGAACCGCTTCCCTGCACTTCCTGGTCATTTTGCTGACCAAAAAATGAGTTAGTTTGTGTTTCTGTAGAATTGATGGATACAATAGCCGGAAGTGTTTCAGAGGATACATTTGAAATAGACGATCTATCTTTGGTACTTACGTTCCCCTGCTTTGTATATCCTACTTGAAAAGAATCCTTTTCTCCTATTTTTCCTATCGTAGATAATGCTGATTCGGTAGGTGAATTGGGATTAATGACATGATATAGTTCTTGACACCCGATAAAGGTTAGAGCTGCAATTAAGCCAAAGCTGATAGCTTTTATTGCAAGCATAATACCCTTAAAGCTTTTTCTCTTCTTAGGCTGAGGAGTCTGACTTGATGTAGTGTTAAAATTATTATTTTGCCAATTTTCAGCTCCTTGGTTATAATAAGTATATGTGCTACTTGGCATTTGTTCAGCCCAAAAACTGTAGTTTGGCAATTTATTTAATTCTTTGTCATTATTATATTCACGGTTATCCCTACTGCTTTCATTGAAACTATTGTTATTATTTTGCTCAGACATTGAAATTCTCCTTTCAGCAATTGAAATTAAGTACTTCTTCATTCATTCTTAAGATAGTTTAACAACAGTTTGTGTTTAGATTGTGAAAAAGAAAAAGAAAAATAAAAAAACATGTATCAATCACTAACATTGACAAGTAATTTCCAATTGATTTTAAAAATTATGTTGTTGAATTTGACATAATCATGTATTATATTAGAGAAGTTGCTCTGAACTTTTATTTCAAATAGACAACAAAATCTTAAATATTAAATAGATACGCATTACTTAGTTGCTTAACAGCAACGCGGAGGTTAACATGATTAAAGACAATCAAAAAACATTTAATAGAGTACACGTCCTTTTGGATGCTTGTGTTGTTATAATATCCTATCTTGCATCCTACTATATTAGGTTCAAAAGCCCTTTTCAAAACTGGGAGCTCTTTCAAGCGGAACCAGGAACCTTCTACGATATTCAGGGTTATGCATGGAGAGTAATATTTGTGGTTCCTTTATACTTAACCATATATTATTACACACATCTGTATACACCAAAGCGAGGAAGACGAAGGTTACCAGAAGTTATTAATATTATAGGCGCTAACGTATTAGGTCTAGTATTCTTCTCCTCCTTCTTGTATATAACAAAAGAAAGTAATATATCACGTGCTTACCTAGGTCTCTTCTTCACAATGAATATTACTTTAAGTGTCATCGTCCGTATGATTGTGTCCAACATTCTTCGACTAGCACGTCGTAAGGGTTATAATCTCAAACATATTCTTCTGGTTGGTTACGGAAGTGGTGCACAAGCTTTTATCGATCGTGTATTTTTAAATCCTCAATGGGGTTATTATATCCATGGAATATTGGATGATAACATAGAAATCGGTACAATGTATAAGAAAGTGCCGGTAATCGGAACCATTACTCATCTGGAAGCTTTCTTAAGGAAAATGACATTGGATGAGATTGCAATTACGATTAGTGTTAATGAGTATCACAAACTTGAGAACATTGTACAAATTTGTGAAAAATCCGGAGTTCATACTAAATTTATTCCTGACTATTACAGTTTTATACCAACCACACCTTATACCGAAGATTTATACGGACTACCGGTTATCAATATTCGTAATGTTCCGTTAACTAACTCGTATAATAGCATTAGAAAGAGAATTGTTGATATCTTTGGTGCTTCAGTGGCATTGATTTTATTTTCGATACCGATGTTACTGGTTGCATTAATTATCAAGATAACCTCGCCAGGGCCTATCATATTCTCTCAAATTCGTGTTGGTAAGCATAACAAAAATTTTAAAATGTATAAGTTTCGATCGATGGAAATCCAACCTGAAAAAGAGGAGCAAAAAGCGTGGACAACGAAACGTGATCCTCGTGTAACCGGTATTGGTAAGTTTATAAGAAGAACCAGTATCGATGAATTACCGCAACTAATTAATATCTTAAAGGGCGATATGAGCTTAGTAGGCCCTAGACCTGAGCGTCCCTTCTATGTTGAAAAGTTCCAGGAAGAGATACCTCGTTATATGATAAAACACCAGGTTTCTCCTGGTCTGACCGGTTGGGCACAGATAAATGGCTTCCGAGGTGATACATCAATAAAGAAACGAATCGATCACGACTTATATTATATTGAAAATTGGACATTATCACTTGACTTCAAGATCATATTTTTAACATTCTTTAAAGGATTTATTAATAAAAACGCTTATTAATATTGCTCATAGATTAATATTAATATCAAATAACCATACTAATTCACAAATGAGTAAATGGAAAGAAGGGGACAAATCATGGATAATGATAAGATGAAAATTGATAATGAGAACAGCAAGCCTCAAAAAACTAAGAAAAAAATGAAAAAAAGAAGTAAACTCATAATATTATTTATTGTCGAAATTTTTATACTGATTTTTGCAATCGGCATTATATATGGAATGAGTAAAGTAGGCAAAATTCAACACGATACTTCAGAGGATAAGCATATTATCAAGAATGAAGAAGTTAAAATTAGCGGATATCGCAACATCGTATTATTTGGAGTAGATTCCAGAGCTAACTCATTAAAGAAAAGCACTCACAGTGATACCATCATCATTGCAAGCATTAATAAAAAGACAAAAGACGTTAAACTGGCATCCGTTTACCGTGATACTTATGTAAAAATTCCTGACAAGAACAAATTTGATAAAATCAATGCTGCCTATTATAGAGGTGGTTATTCCCTTGCACTTAGCACGATTAACACCAACTTTGATCTTGATGCGAAAGAATTTGTAACAGTTAATTTTGACGCAGTGGTTAGAGGCATTGATTTAGTTGGAGGTGTGGAAATCGATGTTCAGGAAAACGAATTAAAGCACATGAATACTTATATCCGAGAATTAAACAAAATCAACCACACTAACGTAACTGAAGTTAAATCCGCTGGCAAACAATTGTTAAATGGTACTCAAGCAACCGCATGGTCTCGAATCCGTTATACAGCAGGTGGCGATTTTAAACGTACCGAACGCCAACGTGTTGTAGTAGAAAAGGTGTTTGCTAAGGTTAAGAAGTCCAATATCGGCACTATTAATAAATTCATTGATACTATGTTCCCTAAGATTTATACGAACTTATCCAACATAGATATGTTAATGTTAGCAAAAGATGTATTCTCGTATAACATTGTAGGTCAAACCGGTTTCCCGTACGAAAAAGATGCCCACAGATACAATAAGGTATCCTACGTATTCCCGATTGATTTATCTGCAAATGTATCAAAACTACACGAGTATTTATTTGATAAACAAGGATATGTACCAAGTGATACTGTAAAGAATTACTCCAATGAAATAGAAGTGATTCGCAAATCAAAATAGATTGAGATTTCGTACTAGGAACGGCACTCACGACGGAGACAACCGGTCTCCATGGATTGATTTTTAAAGTATACTTTTTCTATTTACTTCTTAATGTGAAAAACTTTAATATAGTACGTATCTTCTCTCCTTATAAAGAAAACCCCAACCGTTTGGTTGGGGTTTTTCATGGTTTTATATTTGATTTATCTCTATTTCTTTAGCTTTGCTTCGTAGATTTCGCAAATCTCATCTACGCCACCCTTCGCAATTAAGGTGCCCTTCTCTAATAAGATTGCTTTGTTACAGATGGATTTTACTTGTTCTATGCTGTGAGATACAAATAACACGGTAACTCCCTGCTTAAACATGGATTTAATCTTCTTTTCACTCTTATTACGGAATTTCGCATCTCCAACCGCGAATACTTCATCCAGGATGAGTATCTCAGGATCTACTACGGTAGCAATGGAGAATCCCAAACGGGTTTTCATACCGGAGGAATAATTTTTGACCGGTACATTAATAAAATCACCAAGTTCCGAAAACTCTACTATCTCATCATATTTTGAACGAATAAATTCTCTGGAATACCCAAGAACAGCTCCATATAAGAAGATATTTTCCGCACCGGTGTATTGCAAATCAAAACCAGCACCAAGCTCTAATAGCGGAACAATACGTCCCTTAGAAGTAACTCCGCCCTCTGATGCTTTTAATACCCCTGCTATAACCTTCAATAATGTACTTTTACCTGCGCCGTTTAAACCTAATATACCGACACGATCTCCTTTTTCCACTTGGAAATCAATATCTTTTAATGCCCAAAAATCTTTATAATCAATATTACCTTTTACTTTTCTTATTATAAATTCCTTCAAATTATCCACTTTCTCTGCGCCCATGCGAAATCTGACACCAACGTGGTCAACATTAATAACATTATTACTCATGAATCCTCCATTCCGTCGATACAACCACCACTATATATTCAATATAAACTTGTCCTGATTTTTATAGAACATCCATATACCTATGATTAACGTTAATACACTGAAGATTGCGGAATAAGCCAGTGCATGCAAATTAAGAAACTTTGCATCTATGATAGCTTCTCTAAAATTCTGTATTACTGAATATAAAGGATTTAGTTTTAGTATCCAATCATGACTGGTTTTCAAAAGCTTGTCAGGATAATAGAAGATTGCGGAGCAATACATAATTATCATGAGTAGAACGCCCCATAGGTACTCCATATCTCGGAAAAATACCGCCATGGTAGCTAATATCATACCAACACCAATAACCATGATGAACAAAATAATTAAAGGTACAATTGCTTGAAAAGTATATAATGTCGGCCTCACATGTGTATATATCTGAACACCGATTAACACAATTAGCGAAATCAAAAATGTTACATATTGAGCAATAATAGCAGCCAACGGATAGATGTATTTCGGCACATAGACCTTTTTAATCATTTGGCCGTTAATACGAATCGAGTTCATAGCTCCCTTCGTCGCATTGGCAAAAAAGGTATACAAAAGACGGCCTGCAACGATATAGAGTGGAAATTGTTCATTTTTAACTTCATACAAACCACCAAATACCAGTGTTAATACTATCGTGGTCAATAACGGCTCTAGTAATGTCCATAGAATACCTAAATAGGATCTTCTATACTTTAACTTAATATCTTTAATAATAAGTTCGGATAGTAAGAATCTATACTTCTTAAAATTTTTAATTACCTGTTTCATTCTTGTCACCATTTTTCAAAAATGTATTGTTATTATCATAACTCCTTAGAAAGTATTGACTTACCAATCAGTAGGTATACACATCTTTATCCCCTCGTATGTGATCCTTGCACATTCTTGAAATTAATTTTCCTTCATCACTTTATTATTGTCTCGCAGTTTCTAATAATTTTAGTACAAAAGCGATTATAGCATTCTCACTTCTACAAGTCAACATTGCTTTCAACATTATCTCAGTACATGAAAATGCTGCTGAATAACAATGATTCTATCCAGCAGCAATTATCCGTCTAAAGATTAAACGTTCAATCGATTTAATGCACTAAAAATTGCTCGAATGGAGGCTCTGGTAATATTTGAACTTATGCCAACTCCGAATGTAATCTTACCATTCTCCAAATTCAACATCTGAATATATGCAGCAGCCTGTGCGCTTTCTCCCCCACCTAATGCATGTTCTGTATAATCAAGTATTTTAACCTGAATACCTAAATCATTTTGCAGACCTTTTAATGCAGCATCAAGAGGTCCGTTACCAACAGCTTCAAATGACTTGTTTATACCGTTGTTAGTGTAAACAACTGTAGCGTTCGTACTTGCTTTATCATTTTCAGCAACGTCTTCTATTTTACATTTTATAAAATGTAACGGTGTTTTTCTATCCAGGTAATTCGCTTTGAATTCACTCATAATCTGATCAGGTGAAACTTCGCCTTGTTTTTCAGATAAGGATTGAATAACCTCTGCAAATTCCTTGTGCATTCCCTTTGGCAGTTTGAATCCATAGTAATTCTCCATAACAAATGCAACACCACCCTTACCGGACTGGCTGTTAATGCGTACAATTGGTTCATATTGTCTGCCAATATCGGATGGATCTATCGGAAGATAAGGCACTGCCCAGTACTCACTGTTGCGTTCCTTCATTGCTTTAACACCTTTATTTATTGCATCTTGATGAGATCCTGAGAAAGCTGTAAATACAAGCTTACCAGCATAAGGATGACGTTCGTGTACCTTCATCTTACATGTTCTTTCATAAATCTCAATAATTTCATTAATGCTATCTATCTCTAATTCCGGATTAATTCCTTGGGAAAACATATTGTATGCTAATGTTAATATATCAACATTACCGGTTCTTTCACCATTACCGAATAATGTTCCCTCCACTCTGTCCGCGCCTGCTAAGATTGCAAGCTCAGCGATTGCGATGCCGGTACCTCGATCGTTATGGGGATGAATACTTAGGATAATAGAATCTCTATCCTTAAAATTACAACTCATCCATTCAATCTGGTCAGCGTATACATTTGGAGTGTTCATTTCAACTGTAGCAGGAAGATTAAATATTACCTTATTGTCTGGCGTAGGTTGCCATATCTCCTGTACTGCAGTACATACCTCAAGAGCATATTCTACTTCTGTTCCTGTAAAGCTTTCAGGGGAGTATTCCAGACTAATCTTGCCAGGAAAGGTCTTTGCATATTCCTTTACAAGCTTCGTTCCTTCCATAGCTATCTGTTTAATCTCTTCCTTAGACATATGAAACACTACATCCCTTTGTAAAGTAGAGGTAGAGTTATAAATATGTACTATCGCTTGTTTTACACCTTCTAAAGCTTCAAAAGTTCTCTTTAATAAATGCTCTCTGCATTGTACCAATACTTGTATGGTTACATCATCAGGAATTAACTTTCTATCAACCAACTGTCTTAAAAAATCAAATTCGATTTGAGAAGCGGAAGGAAAACCAACTTCGATTTCTTTAAATCCAAGTTTAACTAACATCTCAAAAAACTCTATCTTTTCTTCCACTATCATTGGTTCAATTAAAGCCTGATTACCATCTCTTAAATCAACGCTACACCAAATCGGTGCTTTTTCAATCTGCTTATTTGGCCATTGTCTATCAGGTAAACTTATAACCGGGTTTCTTTGATATCTCTTATAATTCAACATATGAATTACCTCCTAAAATTAATATGTTTCAGCGTTCTGCATAGTTGCGTTTGCGCTGATAGCGAATCCTGCACGGAGTGCATCTTTTACTCATACTAACTACGGAGTCGATATATCACGCTGTACAATTTGACAATAAATAAATTCGTGTTGTCTACTCGAGTCCCAAAAAATCAAATCCTTTCTTTATTATTTTATAACTGCTTACCCGTAACTTTTATACTGTAATTTGTAAAAGCGGCAGGTAAAAAAATATAACCTTCACATCGTTGTGTAAGAACAAAAATATACCCTAGTACATTTTCACATTGCATCTGTTCTGCAACATTGTGAATAATGTTCTAAATTATATCATCATCACCTAATTTTGGCAACTACTTTTTTATAAATTCATCCCCTAGTCCATTTTCAATCATATTACTTAAAACTTCAGCTGCCTCTTCCTCGTCTGAACCATCGCATATCAATTCAATCTCATCACCGTACTTAATACATGCGGATAGAACACCTAATACGCTCTTTGCATTGACTGTTTTATCTCCTAATCGTATTGATATTGCAGACTTAAAATCGATTGAACGGTTGCACAAAACACTGATAGGGCGTAAATGCAATCCGATCGGATTTTGTATGACCAGTTTTTTGCTTACCATATGATACCTCCTGTCATTTTCAAAAGGATTATTTCATTAAGCGTATGTTCACTGCCGGATCATTTTCTAACACCAAATATTCGGGTAGATCTGCGCCAAGCTTAACAGCATAGGTACCACCCGTATAATTGGTAAGGTCAATATAAGGTTTGACTATATCTTTTGTAAGGTTGCTTATCTTTAAACGTTTAAATGGTCCGTTTACTTGAACCGTGATCGGACTCATAGTCAGATAATCCAGGTTGTATCCCAGCGGTTTATTCTTTATGTCAATATCCTCAGGTAAAAATGTAATCTCCTTTGTCTCCGCCTGATCCACGGTTACATTAATCACCGCTGATTGGTTTTCACCAACTAAAATCACACCCTTCGGTAACTGATCCTGAAGATTAATCTCTTTTTCAATTGCTGTACTGGCTCCAGTAACATCTTCCTCGACTGTTAAATCATTTATAGTTTGAAGAAGATCGTCCGGTGCTGCTATCACTATTGTTTTCGGTTCATATTCTATCTTAGAAATCATATATCCATCGGCAGGTTTCCCTTTTGTCAGGACATTTAAGTTAATTGTTTTAGTCTTATACATGTCTATTGCAACTAATACACCGCTTTCACTAAATTGGAGATGGGAGGAATCAATCTCATTCCCATTTACATCCAATGCCTTTGGTCTCTCTTTAATGTGAAACGACTCCCGTTCTTCCGAAACATTCACTTCTACAACGATCTGTGCAATGCTGTCAATCTTGCTCTTAGGACCCGAGACACGTAATAGTGTATTCGCTGTCTTTTGGTAGACATAATACCCGTCAGCAGGTTCACCCTTTTGTACAACATTCACTTTAAATGGTTTCTCCACAACATCCTCAAGCGTAATTTTCATTACCTCATTGTTGCCGTTTACAACAGTTACTTCGTTGCCGTATCTTGGACAAGTGATATTTATGCTTACTGTATTCAGTTCAGATAACTTTGAGAAATCTGCAGTTACTTTAAAATCTGCAGCTGTTAATTCTTCTGTTATCTTTCTACGAGCAGATACTGTAAAATTGATCGTTTCTCCGGACTTAATATCATAAATCTTATTTAACTTTTTGATTTCAGCTTCATTCAATATCTGAACCGGAACATTATAAAAGGGCTTCTTACTAATCGGATTCTCAAGATTGGTAATAACAAGCCATAAGAGTGCCGCAAGAATAATTGATAGAATTTTCAAACCAATATTTCTAGTCAACTTCTCTTTCATTCCTGAATCTTCCCTTCCACAACTTCAATTTTTTTGCATCTACAGATTTTTTTTGAGCTTCTTCTAGTTTAGAGCGAAGATAATCACCATCTACATTTCGAATCAACTTACCACCCTTTGCAATCGATACCTTACCTGTTTCTTCGGATACAATAATCGTCAAACTGTCACAAACCTCACTGATTCCAATACCAGCACGATGTCTGGTGCCCAGATCCTTACTCAGTTGCATGTTATCCGATAAAGGAAGATAACATGTCGCTGCAGCTATTCTGTTACCCCGAAGTATAACCGCACCATCATGAAGCGGTGTATTATGTTCAAAGATATTAATCAATAATTCGCTACTAATCATACTGTCAATATAGATACCGGTGCTTTCATAGTCCTTCAAGGATATCTCATCCTCAAGAACAATGAGGGCTCCGGTCTTAGCTCTGGCAAGTTCAAATGTTGCACGAATAATCTGGTTTAACGTATAATCTGAGAATTTCTCATTCTTATCTTTTCCGTCGTCAAAAACAATAATTGATTTTACTAAGTTCTTTTGTCCCAACTGTTCCAATGCTTTTCGAAACTCTGGTTGAAATATAATAACAATGGCAATAATGCCAACATTAATCGTGTTTTTAATAATCCAAAGAAGCACGTTTAAGTTGAACAGCACTGCAATCAACCAAAAAACCATAATAACTACCAAGCCTTTAACTAATGACCATGCTCTCGTGTTCTTTATCCATTTCACTACATTGTAAATTAGATATGCTAGAATACATATCTCCACTATATCAGTTGGATAAATCTTAGGTGGGTAAAATTTCAGCATATAATCATGTAAAAAGTTATTTATTAATGACCCCATGTGAATTCACCCCTTACCTAGTATTTATTAATTTATATCGTTATTATCAACTTTTTCTGTCATCTCAGGTTTAATCTCTTCTTCGCTTAGCAGTTCTTCTTGAACCTCAGCTGGCTTATGGTCTTGATTTTTAGATAATCCATGTACTGAATTCTTCACATTAATATGCTTAATCTTCATCTGAGGAGTAGTAACTGTTACCTTTGGTACTGCTTTAACATAATAATAATATACATCATCTTCAAACTGTACATATTCAGCCCCGGAGTAGTCCAGCGTAAGTTTAAAGAAATGAATAATATATACTATTCCGGCTGAAACAATCGTACCCAATATCATAGATAATATTTGACCTGTTTGATCCAAAACATAATCACTGATTAAAAAGGCAAGAATACCAACTAGAGCCCCTGCTGCAATAGAAAATTCAAAAGCATAATCAAACTTCATTCTTCTGACATAATATACTACCAGTAAAACCAGCGCAAAAATTGCAATAGAGATTACCATCTGTTTATTACTAATCAATTCATCAATCACATAGATATATGTTTTAAGGATATCCCCGACCGATGTTGTTTGCTGCATGGATACCGCTGTTTTAATCACCTGAAGGAGATAATATATGAATAACCCACAGGCAGTTGGTACAACTGCAACCGGAGTTGCAATCACTCCAAGTAAGATCGGTACCATGTAAGGTATTTTAATAAAGTACAAAATTGGGATAGCAAAAAGCACGTAACCAAGTCTCGGCGTAAATCTTGCAAAAAGTAGATATACAATCAATAATAACAATATAACAATCACTGATAAGAACGGTGACACGCTATATACATGAATCACTACCATAACAGCAGCTAGAAGAATCATGACTGCAGATGGTGTGAATGCACTTAACAACGATAATGCTAATACAATCGGGATAGATCTTAGTCTAGAATCATAGCCAATCTCATAGTTTATAACTAAAAACGAAGTTAATGCAAATATAAATTTAATAACCGGGATTAAATAAGTATCATATTTTTGATAAAAATTCTTCACCCTTTCTCGAAATACCAACAATGGCATCATATATTAGTTCCTCCCAAATTTAAACTTCCGGTGTGTCTTCATTATAAAGACTATTCAGACGTTTTAATAGTTTGTAATAACGTCCCAACTTCTTACGGGATCGATTGAACTTGTACGTATATAATAGTGCTGTCCCCGCTCCGTAAACAATCAATAGTATAATATAATAAGCTAAAGCTGTCGTTCCGATTGACTTATAATTCAAAACTAATGCATCCTTAATAATTTCTTCTGAGCGATAAAATATGATAAATCCTAAAATCAATAGGTAGCCTATTGTAGCAAAGATTATTGATTTTATTACCTCATATCTTACATAGTCCCCTTTAAAATATTTGCTCAAACGGATATCTTCTTTTCCCTTTTTTTCTTCATACAGGGCTAGCTTTGTCATAAGTCTAATCTTATCATTATTCACCATGATAAATACCATGCCTTTCATCAAAACCTGCGAGCTTTGAACTGCAGGCACTTTCTCTAAATATTTCACCATATTTTCTTCAAATATTCACAGCTTGAATCCAAGTGGTCAAACTATGGCAAAGAATCGGTTTATAGCTATTATATCATAATCGTTTTTGAATTTCGAGATTTTTTTTATCATTTGGAAATATTGACTATTTTTTCATATAAAATGCTATATAGCAATATAAAAACATTTCTATCCATATAAGAAATACAATCTACCAAAATAAATAATAACTAGGAAAGAGGGTCCACATATATTCATTTATGGATCCTCTTTCCCAGTTATCAAAACTGACTCAAGTAACATCACAACATGTCCTTTTTGTCAGTAAAAATTATTTAATTTTCTTTAATATACGCTTTACCTTACCCTTTAGCTTTTGAATAAACTTGAATTTAATCATCTTCTTATAAATCCAATACAGTAGCCGAATTGGCTTTGATGACCTAGCAAGAGACACTTTTAACGACTTAGTTTTCCCTTTTATTGGAACTCCACGTAACTGACCAACAACATCTTTCCATTTTATCGGCGGTGCATATGCAGTTTCTCCGCCATGTAGACTAATCGTCCCTTTAATATCTCCAATACTTTCATAGATCATTTGATCTTCAGGTGCTTGTTCAAACCAGTTCAATGAAAAATCAAAAAGCTCTCTTTCGATTCTATCTTCATCTAATAGGTTTAGGTTATAAAATGTATCACAGAATTCTACTAAATACTTTTCGGTATAACGATGTAATTCTTCATCACATTTTCTACCAACAATATTTGGCACTACTTTATTATCTTTGTAACCGTATGATTTCAAACTCTCATAAGGAAGATTACCTAAAATCAATTCTTCGATGAATGTGATAGACTTAGTATTTGATGAAAAGTTATAACGAACCGAGGTGCCAATCGTAGGATATATCGTTCTTAGGTAATAGCAAGGCACATCCATATTGGTATTGCTGGCATTTTGTATTAGCCTTGCAAAACAATCTTGGGTATAGCCTCTTCCCCAATATTCTACAAAAGCAAACTTTTCATTAAAATTCATCTCTTGTTTGAAATATTCATCAACGATTTTTCTTTGTTTACTTGCAATGTTTAATAATAGGTCTTTATACTTTTGTGAATGTTTACTTGTATTCACAATTGCGTTCAATGTCCGCTTGTCAATGTTATCCATCGACATAACATTTTGCCACTCCGGGAATATTTGGACAAATTCTTTCTCACTTATGGCTAATGCTTCTAGTAAATCATCAAAATTCTTGACTCCTGTAAAATTACCAAAATTATAGAAAAACTCGTCATCGATATGATCGATAAATGATGGAATTCTCCAAACTTTTCTAGATCCATACATGTATTTTGTTTTAATGTTGAGCTTTTTAATTTTTATGATCTCATCAGCAATAATCTTTAAGTAATGTCCATCTCTTGAGACAAAATATAAGCATTCAGTTCCCTTTTTTACAGCATCCTTAACTGCCCAACTAACATAGGGAATTAAATATAAGGAAATATAGGAATGTGCAAATATTTCTTTCGAACCCGTATGATTCTCTCTAAATTTTGCAAACATTCTAGCAACTAAAAAAGAATCATAACTATTAATTGTTTCGATTAAATTTTGCTCGTATTCACTTAATTGAGTAAGTTTATGAATTTGAGGATTAATCGCTAACTGAGCAGGCATTTTCCTATCCGCATGATTATTATCACCATAGTGAATCCATTCTTTAAAATTATAATTCAGAGCCTTATAGACCTCTAAATATAATTTTTTTGTGCTCTTTTGTACTCCATAATCACTGGACAAAAATAGTGGTAACTTTGTTAAAATAGGATCACATTTTTCTAATAATTTTATTATAAATTCTTTGGGTAAATACATATCGCTTATCAGTACAACAGTTTCTCCTGACTTAACAAGCTCTTTTAACATATCTATTTTATCATGTATTGGTATAATATTTTCATATTCTGCTTCTAATTCCCACTGCATCATCATCTCAATTTGCGAGGAACTTAGCGTGTACAAATCAGCCATTCTTTCATATATTTCCCTAAAAGAAATCTCTATCTTATCACTGTCCCTGACTTCAGTAGTTTTTCTATAATATTCTCTAACATTCGCTTCCGCTTGTCTACGTGCATTTACAAAATTATTTATTAAGTAACTCGGAAAATCAATATCTGAATTCTGCATCTTCTCCTTCACATAGTAGAATATTGAAATCGGAAAAAGCGATTTTCTTTCAATTAATGTATCAAATATGTCAAAACTATATAACGGACGCAATCCCTTATCTTTAATTTCGTATTTTAAGGTTTCATCTATAATATGATCAAATGATTCCGGTGTCGTATATTCCCAGAACAATTTCTCTATTTCTTCTCTCTTGCTGGTATTATCTTCTTTATAATTGCTTAATGTTTCAATTAAGCTATCAAAATCATCACATATTTTACCACAAGTCATTTCTTTATAATCAAAAACCGATTCTCTCATGGAACCATCATTATAATCAAAGAAGTATCTTATGAAGTTTGGAACACCAGCGGATAACATATCATAAAAGATTGAGGAATAATCAACAATCGCCAAATCAATTTGATCAAATACTTCATAAAAATCCTTGGAATTATCCCAAAATAATAGATTTTTACAATCTCCATAATGTTCCTTTAACTGATTATATTGAAAATCCTGTGCCATTAAAGGATGCATTTTAAAGATTAATAACATCTTTTCTTCTTCTAATTTTTTAATTAATCGTTCAATATTAGGAATCGCTTTTAACATAAAATCTTGCATAGCATGGTCACGATATGTCGGCGCATAAACAGCGATCCTTGTATCTTTGGACAATCCTTTTTCTTTCAGTATATCATGGTTATAGGAAGCGAACTTGAATTTTTGATTATGCATACAGCACGGATATCCGCCCCTGATGACTTGATAATCATCCACTCCACATTGTTCTTTAAAATGTGCTTCCATTAATGGTGAAGTAACTAAAAATAATTGATTGTTAGAATACAAATCATTATATTTAATATATTTTTTAGCAATTCTTTCAAACAACATTCCCGAACTCAATTTACGCTCAATCGATTTACAACCGACTCCATGCCATAAGTTCAATATTTTTGCTCCACGTATACTTGCCGGGAACACCTCTTTTACTTGATTACAAACAAAAACACCGGCCTTAGCTTTAATCGCCATTCCGCTTTTTGATCTGTATGTGTATGCCCTAAATCCGAGCTTTCTAATAAACTTTACAGTATTGGGGTCATCACAATACCAGTATGCTTTGATATCTTTTCTAAACTTATTAATATAAATAAACAACCATTTTGGATTTCCTGTAAAATCATTCTTATCATTGAAAACCCATATATTGTTGTCTCTTTGAACATTTTTATTCATTTTTTTTCTCCTAAATTTTTTGATTATACTTGTTCTTCAGCAAGTTACTGTCTTATAATAACTTCTGATATATTCATATTTAATCAAGTAATTTGAAATATTATTATACTTTGATAAAATGTGCATCATGATCAAACAAAGTTTATTATCGATGTATATTATAAAACTCACTTGTAAAAGAATAAATCAGGGCATAAATGACTGATTTATAAAAACCATCAAACTAAGCAGAAGTATTATTAAAATAATTATAATTGGTGATTTATATTTATTATCCTTCTATATCCCCACAAATCCCGTACTATTATATCGAATTTCAACAAAAATGTAAAGTTCATTTTTAAATGCACCTAGGTTTTATCTATACATTACAATTATTATTATTATTTTCTTGGTTTATTCATTCAGCAATATGGAGGTTTGAAACTTCTTTTCATTTGTAAGTTACCTCCAATTTTATATATAGTTAATCGCGGAATTTTTGCTTCTATAACAGAAACTCTCAGACTTTCATTTTATTAATCGGACATCATATCGTGTCAGAAATGTATCCCTATCTACAATTTCTTAGGATAGTAGCATACACCCACCTCTAACGCACGAGGCTTTTCCTGATGGATGTCAGCATAGATACAGTACCACCTCTCTTTGGTAGGAGCCCCACCTCGAGGAATAAATACCGGACAGCTTTGATGGGACCATACATTACCATCACGGTTGGGAGCATCAAGATGTTGATCCTCTCTTCTTCTTGTTGTTTCACTCATAAAAATACTCCCCTCTATTTTTAGCGTTCCTACTGGGAGGATAGCACAAAATAGAGAGGAGTATTTAAAATTTGCTTAAAAGTATCATTTTTCTACCTAATGTTAGTAAAATTTACAAAATCATCGTTACAACTTTGCTTTTACAACTAAACCAATGCTAAATTTATACCAGTTTCAACAATAATGGCAAAAACGAAACTAAAGCAAGAATAATAAAAACTATTCTAAGTTTCATTACTGTCTTAGCAACAGCTTCGTCGCCCTGTGCTTTTACCTTCTTGCTTACAATAGAACTAGGCTTAACAAAACTTAAAATTACGACTATTATCGCTAATATCTGAAGCATCTGCAATCCTCCTTCTTTAGTATTATATCGTATTGTATCTTTCTCAATACTGGCCTCTCCATTAACCGCTTATGATACAGGAACACAAAGACCCGCAGCAGCCATGTCAAGATTTCCACATATATAATAGGCCTCTCTGGTAAAGTCACCTATCATGGATTACTTCACTTCGTGAGAACCATTATATTTATAATTTGAAATAAACAAATCCTTTTCCACTGTCATTAATAGTGAAATCAAAATCTGCTTTCAGTAAGTTATTATACCCTTTTTTTAAAGAGCAGCCAACGTACCATCCTGTATATTCCTTTTTCGCTGGTTCTGAGCCAGTAACCCATAATTCGCTGCCGATTGATTGACCAATGGATTCGGCTAACATAGAACCAGTACCTCCACCTATAATATCAGTATTGCTTGACATAAAGGAAAACGATGGAAGAAATTCTCTGGGACTCGCATCTTCAGTATCTTGCTTTTCTACAATAATATCCTTAAATGAGATACTATATTTAAATACAACATAAGTTAGCATATCATTGCCTATGTCTGATTCTTTAATGCCATTGCTTTCAGCCCAAGCTACAGCATCCTTCCCTTTTAATACTTTTTCTATTTTCATGGTTGCGGTTGCTTTAAGAACATCTCCTAAATAGGAGTGATCAATTTTTCCAGTGTACGCTGAGCCTACTTTGATGGGGTTTCCTATTGTCCCAATATCTCCTGTGGGTTTAGCTGAGCATGAATTCATACAAGTACACGTAATTATGATAAGTAACATAAACATAAAAAATCTTTTCATTTCAAATCCCTTCCTTCTTTAGTTATTACACTTAATAAAATATTACAATTGCTTCACAAAAAACCATACATCTTCTAAAACATTACAGGTTATATCAGCTTGTAAATCAAATATTTACATATATTAAAAGTAAAGCAATAAAGGCTAAAATATTTATCTATTATGTTTAAATCGCTTTTTGCTATATTCCATTTCTCACCAGATACTTTTCTATCAGAACATCCTCAAGCTTTACATTTACATCCAATGCAACTGCGTAAATCAAATAGTATTCCCAAAGAACAAGCTCTGCCTCCGTTCGTTCCCTAATTTGAGAATAATCCTTCAAATAATTTTTTAGGGCATATGCCTTATTAAGTAACGCTCTGCCCTTTATGGTTCTGGTGTAATTTTTATTAAAGTAACATATCTGTTCTACAAATAGATATACCCCAAATAAAACAAAAAACGCAAAAAATCCTATGATTATATTAGTAAGAATGTTTAAAAATAGAGCCTTTCTCACTGCACTGTACTGAAGTTTATCCGCCCTTATTTCTTTATAATTATAATCAAAACTGCCGTCAGACATTTCCCTGTGATAATAATCGTTCATATTCTTTATTTCATTGTAATATAAGTCTTCTATCTCATCATCATGATTTAGCTGAATATAAGCATATCCATCATCCTCCTGATAAACTTTATAATTATTATGGGTATATGCATCCAACCATAAAGAGAAAACAAATACGATGAACGGTATGCAGATAGCAACTGCCATTTTAAAAATCCTAAAGAAAACCCCGCCATAATTTTTAGTAAGATACTTGCTATTCATCGTTTCATGTTCAACTGTTTTCCTGTAAAGAGTCTTATCAAAAGTATGATTTCTAATTAAATTCAAAACCATCCTCTCGCTACATGAAAGCTCCAAATCATCCTTCATGGTACATATAAAGTAATCTTCTTTTTCCTCTATGAAAGCAGCAAGCTTTAACTTTAATATAGTAGCTGCAATACTCTTTCTCATATCCATTTCCAGCTTTGAGGCAAACATTAAGACAGCAGGCGACACCTTATCCAAATCACCACGGTAATAATCAAACTCATCATTTCTTTTTATAACCGCGTTTTTTCTAACACGAAGGGCACGAAAAATCCTCCTCAAAAAATGAATCAGTATTATCCACATGAACGGAGTAAACATAAAAATAAGACCGGAATACAACAAATAATCTCCCGAATATATCATATATTCCACCGAATAATGATCCTCGAAATCAAAGGGCTCCATTCTCACAATCCAGCAGATAAGAATGAATAAAAAAGCAATTAAAACTAACAGTACATTTAACAATATACTTCTTTTCTTACTAATCTTAATTAGATTAGCTTTATGTATTAACGCATACACAGCCGGAATTATCACCAAACCAATCACTAGTGGCATAACAATTCCTCCCTATTAATTATTAAACTCCTTAAAATTTAACCTTGACACTGGTTTTTGCCTCTGCTTCTTCTATCTGATATAGTGTCGTTTCCTTAAATCCAAATATTTTCGCAAATATATTAGAAGGAAATAGCTCTATCTTTGTATTGTATTTGGTGACAGTATCATTATAAAACTGCCTTGAAAACGCAATCTGTAACTCAATATCACTTAACTTTGTCTGTAATAGGATAAAGTTTTGATTTGCCTTTAATTCCGGATAATTTTCAACAACAGCCATAACAGATTTTAGTGCGGCACTCAACAGTTTGTTTGCACTATTTTTATCGTCTATGGTCTGTGCATTTACCCACATTGTACGGAGCTTCACAATATTCTCCAATACTGCTGATTCATGAACGGCA
The DNA here is from genome assembly GCA_023392615.1 of Bacillota bacterium. GTDB lineage: Bacteria > Bacillota > Clostridia > Lachnospirales > Lachnospiraceae > Mobilitalea. The sequence continues at coordinate 221,204 of JAEVYT010000036.1, forward strand.
TATGCTTTTACCGTCTCCACAAGATTCGGTATTAAATCAAATCTTTTCTGAAGCTGAACATCTATCTGACTCCATGCATTTTTTGTTCTCAGTTTTAACTTAACCAAACTGTTATAATTTACAACAACAATAGCTAAAGCCAAAATAATAACGGTTATCACAATATAAATCATTTTATCACCCTTTACCTTTCAAATTTTTACGCAAATTTTTATTTCGCATTTAGCAAACTGATTGCAAAACAACGCAGTTTATTTATAGGTAAATATTACCTTATACTACAAAAATTGTCAATAACAGACTATTTTTATCGCCTTTGTCTATTGGTACTGTCCCACTTGAGTATAGCTCTAACGCAAAAAGGCACTTACTTCTAGTTTTTCAACTAAACGTAAGTGCCTTGCAGTTGTTTCGGAGTCTGCATAAGATTCTATATAATTCCATGCATTTGTACATTAATTATTACTTTAAACGCAATTCCCATTGTCATAACTTTACAGTTCAAAGCGATGGGTCATGTTCTTTTTTGTCCTCTAGCAATTCGACATGCTTTGCTTAAAAATATTGATTTTACTGACTTTATTGCTCTTTATTTTTCATCGTCAGGAGCTTATTCGGTATTGTGATTTACTCTCTCTTGCTCTTGCAAATTCTTATTTTTAAGGGCTTTGCATATATCACACTCTTACTTACTCTTAGTCGGTTTGTTAACCATTCTTTTGCTGTGAACTTTCAATTTCTCCATAAAGACCCAATGCTCCGACCTTTTCTGCTACTTGCAGAGCTGCTTTTCCAACTTTAGTTTTTGTCAAAAAGCTTACTCCACACGAAACAACTGCTCCTGCCGCTCCTACTGCTCCGGATACCGTATGATCAATGAATTGTCTGCTTTTCACACTGAAGTCCAGTCCTTGGTATATCTTATGAGGCTTGTTCCTTTAATTGAAGAGAAAGAGTATTTGCATAGTCCGACTTTCTCTGTAGCACATTTGTATACACCTTTATTACCATAGTGGTAACCCCCATGTTTTTTCTTATGATTTAACTTTATTTTTACTTGCTCTACATCATAACCCACGGAAGTCACCTTGTTCGCTTTAGTCACCGTTGTATCATAATTGAATGCCATGACTCAACCTCTTATAAAAATGTAACTTCATCTTGGGAGCTAATTACTAACTGGTTCTCAACATTTGACAAATAACTAGTTACAAATTCCTACTCTTCGTCATCTTCAAAACCCATATGAAATACTTTGTCTATTTGGTCATGATTAAACAGATACATATATTCTTCATTGATATTACCCTCCGGATATAGACATCCGATATAATCCCATTCCTGGTTGTTACCTATTTTCCCTATGTTTTGAAAATTAATAAAACGCACCTTTCGCAACAAATTTTTTTGTTACAAAAAGTACGTTTATATGAGCGTATAGGAACTACACCCAAAAATCCGATTGTCTACCCAAGGCAAAATTTTTCGCTAAAGTCTCTTAATTCATATCATGGATGACATCACTTCGTGAGAGCCATGATACTGAATTAAGAGACAGGGGTTTAGGTGGTGGAAGTCCTAAAGTATAAACATAATATATATTATTTTGCATAGTGAACTAAATCATATGGATAATATGGTGTTTCTTTCAAGCTACTATCATCAATATTCAAAATTTTTGCAATTGCCCCTGCTTCAAAGCTCCAATATCCACTATATAATTTTTCTTTTGCCTTATGAATTTCATACCAAGGCATTTCTTTATGCCCATCATACCAATATTTTTCTAAATACACTTTTAGGTCTTCTTCTTTTTTCTCACTTTCTACTATAACTTTTTTAAGAAACTGATATGGATTTTTCATTCTCACTTCCCAACCTAAATATCTATCATTTTCCTCTCTTGCATTTAGTATATATCCCAATAGCCAATCATCTATTTCACTATTATAAATTAAACTATTTAACGCTCTCCATTCTTCTCCATCTATTTCAAACAAAATTGCAATGGACATTATTTCCAACATATCTAAATAGCCAGAAACAGGATCCCAAAATTTCAATTGATCATGTATAATTTCTATAAAGTATGACTTTAATATTTCTAGGTCATCACCTTTTGAATATTGCGCTTCAAAAATACTATACTTCAAATCTGTAATTTTTTTCATAACTGGGAGCTTTCTTTCTTCTTTTACTTCTCCATTACTTAACTTTGTCGAGAATTTATCCATTCTTTGCTTTTGTTGCAGTATATATTCTTCAAAATATATACTATCCATAAGTTTATCTCTCATATCACTTTACCTCTATTTTATTATATTTCCATACGAATCAATAGAATAAGTACTTATACTTCCGTTTGTATTAATATGTGTCAAGATTCTATCATAGCCTTCTATCAAGATATCATCAGCTGCATCAATACCAACACTTTGCTCTAATCTTGAAACCTTATTACCTCCAGTTATCCAGCCATCACTCATTTGTGGAGTTCCATCTGCAAGAGTTGATAACTTAGAACTTCCATATTTCGCTTCAGCTATAATATATGGGGGATGTCCATCTGGATTATAATAAACACCATCGATTCCCTGATGTGTTGGAGCGTTTAAATCTGTAACCTTATCAGTACTTATTCTTTCATAGCCTTGACTTTCATAATACTGATCCATCTTCATTTCACCATAATTGCCTTTTTGCATATTATTAGTCAATGATATTTTCCCATTTTCTACATCATCTATAATGTTTTTTACAGTCTTACTGCCACCCTTAACACCCCCAGCTTCTTCCGCTCTCAGTTTTACAACTTCACTAGAATCCACCTTATTTATCGCGATATGTTCATTCACCTTGCTATCAGCAAAATTCCATGCCGATAGATCTGCGTCAGTGAGTCCGGGATGTCCTGTGCTATTTCCTGCTTCTACTTTTGACCAATAATTGTTGTAGCTTTTTGCATCCTCATAACTCATTCCTGATGCAAACGGTGCTTCTCCTGTAATCTTTGTATCAAGTTTATCTGCACCCTTTTGTAACCCAATATTTAATCCCAGATTAATAAGTGTTTTCTCTGTTTCATTTAGATTGAATTCTTTTGCTGCGATTTTTGTCCCATAGTCACTTACCGCGCCCACAGCTATCCCTTTGCCTATCTCTTTACCTATTGTAGTAGCCGCTGTTCTGGCTAAGACAACATTGCTGGCACCTGCCACTCCATTTATTGATTGTGATACCGGAACGCAAAGCCCTGCAACCGTCATGTTTAGATTCCCCCACAGATCATAGGCTCCCTGGTTTCCCATAAACACGGTATCTCTTATTGGATTAAAAGCAGCACTGTTTAAATCTCCTTTTGCCCCGTAATATACATCCTGTCCACCCTCTATTACATTGCTTGCACCATATGCCATACTCGAGCCTCCGGCTACTGCTGCTGTGACCACGATCGGTGTTGCCGCACCTGCTGTACATACTATTGCAACACCACCTATAATTGCAGCCGCTACTCCAGTAATGATTTTTACCCGTCCTTCATCCTCTCTTGCTTTACATGCTTTTTCATAATCTTCCTGCATTTGGGCAAATACTTCCTGCTGATGTACGGAGGCTAACTCAATTTCTTCTTTATTTTTCTTTATATACTCACTACTTGATTGTACTTTTTTATATAAATCCAATACTTGGGTTTGATTACTTATATCCCCACTATTATATGATAGCACGGAATTTGATGAATTCCTATACATAATGATCGTTTGTTTTAAGCTTTCTAATAAATCCCTAAGCTCTCCATTTGCCACCCTATACTTGCTGTTTTCATAGTTTTCTATATTCGTATTTAACGTTGCCAAGGCATTCTTTTCAGACGATAATTGCCCTTCCAGTGTTGCTTTTGATGGTGTTCCTCTCCAAAAAATATCAGCTACCGAGTTAAGGCTTCCATCGATATCCCCTGCGATATTGTTCAAATATGTAATTTCATTCGTTATTCTAGTCCCTATGGCTTTTATCGTTTCACTTGACATTGTAGCATAAATATTACTCTCTATATTATAATACTGGTCTTTATATAACAAGTAATCAGATTGAAATCTACTAATCGCCACATATATAGATTGTAATAAAAACTCATGCACTTCACTCAGGTATGATTTTGCTGCTGTTGCAGACTGACCTGTAAAGCTGTCCATATCAATCAGAGCCGTGTAACTTGTTTTCCACGCACCCAACTGTGTATACCAGCCATCTGTTTTTGAAGATATCGTCATTAATAACTGATCCATCGATGAGTATTTTATATTATACGGATTACTCATTTTCCACCACCTAACTCATATAATCGTTTTGTGTTTTTATAATACGTGATATCAATTGTTTCGGTCTTCCTCCAATGGTAGTAGACATCACTTGATATTTCAATTTCGTAATCCTTTCCCTCCGAATCACTTCCTTGAAGATAATAGTTCAATGTAATTATCCCCTTGATGCCCTGAAGTTTTGATAAATGAACATTATGTAACTCTATTTCTTTGGGACCTGATATTGCATCCATCACCATACTTTTTGTACTCAATAGTCCAAATAATGCAAATAAAAGGCTGACTACGAAAACATATAAATTCTTTTTTATTCCTCCATTAAGCTTTCTGATTTTGAGAAAAAGATATATTGCTATCCCTAGGAGGATAATGCAATCTGCTGCCACATCCAATAACGCAAACTTACCGCTCTTTGGCAAAAATAAGGCACATACCACAAATGCAACTCCAAGAAATACAAAAACCAAATCAAATTTTTTTATTTTTTGTCTCATACTGTTACCTCCAAAAATTCAGCAGTAGATAATCAGTTTTAATTATTTCTGACCCAATCTTATTAATTGTTCCGATATCTTTTAGCACTAGTTTCTGGTATTCGCTTATTATATTCTGTAATAAAATAAAATCTTCTCTAAACTTTGTGAATGCAGTTGATTTTTCACCTTGTGATACCCATTTTGTTTGGGTCCAATCTACTTCATTCGCTGCAGTGGTCATTTTCGATATTGTAGCAGGAAATATAAGTTCATTTATTCCTATCGTGCCCATATTATCACTAACTCCTTTCAGTTAAACAACTTTTCAATTTCATTCGCTAAACTATTAATCAAAGAACCCAAATGCAGAATATCTCCATGTAGTTGCTTATTTTGGTTCTCTATTCGAGTTATTTCATCACACAAAGAATCTAGGTTAACATCAATTGCCTTGACATAAGTATGATAAGAATTTACAATGTTTTCGTGTATGTTATTGTAAGTATTATCTGCTTTTTTACCTGTCCAACCAGCCGAATAGGATGATCCTTCTACATAGGATTTAATGCCCTTATACCTATCATTTGCATTTCCTTTTTGAGTTTCTAGTGTAGATTTAACCTTATATAGACGGTTTAGTTTTCCAACGTTCGCATCATATGTGTTTTGTTTACTACTTCTTGATGACTGGTATCCATACTTTTCACTTTGCTTTTGACTAATTATTTTAGAATTACTATTACTACTACTCTTACTCGCCACTCAAACCACTCCTACTATTTTTTAATTCTTGAGTATTTCCTTTTTCAAAATCCGATTTTTCAAACCATTCATTTATGTTATCTGCCATAAGCTTGTCATCATCATCTGTATAACCGGTAAAAATTACCTTTATTATATCTTCGTGATTAAAATACATAATCTGATCACCTACTATACCCTGAGGATACAAACTTCCACCATAATCAAAGAACTTAGGCGGATTAAGATTAGTAGCGACCATGCCTCTCGCATTAACTATGACCTTTTGTACACCCCCATTTAATATTACAACGCTACCAAGTGGTAAATATTCTACTCTATTTTCCATACTGTTTTCCTCTCTTTAAACTAATTAAGATTTTTATATTAACTTTTGATGATTTAATACATTAATCTACAAATAAAATCAAATTGCTTATCATTAATTAAAGACTAACAACCATATTTCAACTACTTATGTACTAAAATATTAAATCGCCTAAAATATTATTATTTTGTTATCACCAAAGTAATGGCAGATATCATATCTATCTGCCATTACACCTAATGCAAGTGGGCAAATAGCAGAATCTATGCTTTGAATTGATTTGCTATACTATTGTCAGTTTCTTCCACAATTTTTGCAGTTGATTTCAATGCCTGTGAAATCTCGTCGATAAGATCTTTTGCCTTTACAAAACCAGGTCGAAGTTGCGCAAATCTTGCTGCATACGCTTCACTTGCACTACCTTCCCACTCTCCCTGTAAAGTCTTTAACAGAGAATCCATCTTAGTAATGATGGATTGAAGGTTGGTTGCCTGTGTAGTATACTCCCCTGCTCTACTACGCATTGTCTCAGGGGTCATTCTAATCTGACTAGCCATAATCTGTACCTCCTAATAAAATATTAAAGTGTTTTTATAGTCCTACTCTAAGGACTTTATCTATGTACAATTGGCGGCTTCGCCAACCGAACATCATTTATGAATGTTATGCTTCATTTTTAATGAGTTTTATTTTAGTGACAGAATTATCTTTTATGTAATATGCATCACCTAATTGTAGCTTTTTCTTATTCGCTTTAATTTCTTCATATGGAAGATCAAATACTTTAAGATTGTCCAAATCATCAAAACATAATATATGTTGCTCCTGCTTAATCATTCGCAATGGTTCGGGAGCGTCATATGACACACTAGCATTTATATAGTTAGTAAAAATAACGCATACATTCAACGCCTTATATCTTGTCACTATATCCGTATATAGATTCATAGCATCCATATCTTCATTTATTTTTCTAGCTACATCGTTGTTTTGTATAATAAGCATAAGCAATGAATTGTCCTTAGGTTCACGTTCCTCCAACATAGCTTGATATCTTTCTTCTAGTAAGCCATGCCATTCTGCAATTTTATCTAGCACAAGATCCGAATCCAGCGAATAAGACTCTACTATATCTAAATCACTTAACTCCTTATACTTTCTAGTTACATCATCTAAAATTGTTACCTTAACCGGATTCTTCTTATGATCAGCATCAAGTCTATTGAGGATTGTTGAAATAAAGTTTTTATGCCCTTTTTTCTCTTTCCCACATATACCTATTGCACCTACGTTTGCAAAATCCATATAGAAAGGTACAACTTCGTTGTATGATAGTCCCATTCCGAGACGATATCCTATTGAAAGTGCAGCAAAATCTTTTTCTAAAACATCCGCAGAAAGCACCGTTGGTATAAATGGGATAATCTTTGCTCTTAAACTTGCGTACTCTTTATTTCTATTTTCAATAAATTCTTTGATTTCTTTGATTCTCTCAATTTCTTTTTCCCCTTTAAATGCAATGTATGTCTGACACTCTAACATTCTTTTTTCTAATTCAATAACACATCTCCCTGGAATTTCATCTGGTTTTATTGTTATATGATCAAACATATTGCTATACTCATTACTATCGTTACAATATAGTACAATTTTGTTTGCAAAGTTAGAAAGATATTTATAACCTATCCCTGATGTGTGTGAGTTGGCTATAATTACACTTATACCAACAGCTATCCCTTCTCTTATAATTCCAAGAAAAGTATCATCATTTTCTAGATACAATTCTATCAAAGCAGTCATATTATCAACAAACACATATATCCTAGGAATATCTTTATATCCGGCTTCGCAATACGCTGCAAATGAACTTACCCCTACTGACACTAATTTTTCTTTTCGAATTGATATTTCTTCTATCAGTAGCTTAAAGAGATTCTTTAGCTTTTCATCTTCTGAAGAACAAACGACTCCACCCACATGATTTAACGATTCGAAATTTTTCAAAACCATAGAACCAAAATCTAATATATAAATATTTGCTTCTGTAGGTGTATATCTTAATGCTATCTCTCTAATCATTAACTGTATCAGATTTGTTTTACCATATTGCGACGACCCCATAATAAATGTATTTTTATTATTAATATCGATGGGTGTTTTACCCTGAAATTGGTTATCTGGGTCATCATAAATACCTATGTCAAATATCTGTTCACTTATAAAATGTTCTTCAGAAAAATCAATTAATTTCTTTAATGATTCTAAACATATACTATGTAAACGCTCTATATTGGAATTATCACAATAACCGGCCACATAATCTACAATAGCCTCCAGCTGTGTTCTACCGCCATTATAAGTATTTTGATTTTTTTGTTCAAAAATTATAGAACGTTTACCAGATGTATCAAGTTTAGCGATTTTAAATGGCTTTATTGTATTATCAACTGCTTTCTCATAAGCACCACTATATGCCGATTGGAATAATTCAAATATTTCATTATTACCAACTTGTAGATAAGCTCTACCGGGTTCTTTAATCTCAGCAGCCAACGGAGATTTCAACACTTCATTACTGTCTTCTGGTCCTTGCACCTTTAGGCACAATTTAAACCGAGAATTACTCCATATTTGTTCATCAACCTGTCCAGCCGGCTTCTGAGTCGCCAAAATAAGGTGAACACCTAGACTTCGTCCAATTCTTGCAGCTGATATTAATTCTTTCATAAATTCCGGTTGTTCTGCTTTTAATTCCGCAAACTCATCAACAATTATAATTAGATGAGGCAATGGTGTCGAAAGCTCTTTTGCTTTATATTTTTTTATATACTTATCTATGTGGTTTACTTCTGCTTCAGCAAATAATCGTTGTCTTTTTTGTAATTCGGCTTTAATTGATTTAAGAGATCTATCTATTTCTTTCCCATCTATATTTGTAATCGCACCTAACAAGTGTGGAAGATTTTTGAATTGATTAACCATTCCGCCGCCTTTAAAGTCAATAATAACAAAAACCACTTCATATGGGTGAAAGTATGTAGCAATCGATAATATGTATGATTGCAGAATTTCTGATTTACCTGAACCAGTTGTACCAGCAACAAGTCCATGTGGTCCATGCGCTTTATCATGTAAATCAAGATAAACAACACCTGTTTTAGATACACCTAAAGGTACAGCCATCGAGTTAAATACCTTTGTAGAACCCCATCTTTGCATCAAGTTAAGATCGTCGACTCCTAGTATATTTAACAATTCAAATAAATTAATATTCTTTGTAAGACCACCCTCCAAAGATATTTCCTCTGTTTCAACCGCAGTCATAATTTGTGCAATTCTAGCTATTTCATCATTTGTACATGTATCATATTGAAATATTGAACTTGCTGATTCATCAGAAACATTAATCAATTCTGCGCTATTCTCATCAATTATTGATATAATTTCTTCACATCCCATAGGAATCTCAGACTTCTTGCTAGCAAAAAAAACAAATGTAACCCCCAACTCTTTTGCCTTATCAACAAATTTTGAGATAGGATGTCCTGCAAAACCGCATTGATCATAAAAAACAATCACATAACTCTCATCATATTCCTTATTTAGTTCTCTCTCAGTAAGTGTGTTATATAAAAATTCAAATATTACTTTCTTACTTTCTTCATCGCAAACAATGTTTTTTGTATTTTCTATGCAACCATCAACATGTGGCAAAAATCTAAAATTGCGAATTAGGTCTGCATTTTCTTCATTTACCATAAAAAAGAGTTTTACATCAGTATGAAACTGTCGATAAGTTATATCTAAAACCATAGTTTTTAGTAATTCATATCTGTATTTTTCTTCTCCTGTTACTCCTATTGCGTTCATTTCTTTAAATTTGCATACCATCGGAGCATCTGTAAGCATTTTGTATTCCTTACACATCTGTTCTGGAATCGTTTGTAAATCATCTTCAATTTCTAATTTTTCTTGTTTCTTATAATTTATTTTTTTAACTGCTTCAATACTTCCTTTTCCAATCCTAACATCCAAGAAATCATTATCTTCCTTTCTTCTTTCAAACAAATCAGTTGAAAATTCATAAAAGTCGTTAATGCTATCCTGTTTTGACATGTATATCCTATTTAGTTTTTTTCTTTCTTCATTTCTATAATTTTTAATTTCTTCTCGTTTCCCTGCAATATATGCATTGTATTTTTCGATCCGTTCCTTGACTTCATTGTTGTACTCTTTTTTTCCCTGTATTATACCCATAACACATGTTATAATTGCCATTACTCCCGAGATAGCACTAAATATAATCATAGCACCACCCATGAACGCCATCAGTCCTGCTGCTAACAACATGCCCATTGAAGGGAGTAAATTCATAAGCAAATTATTTTTTGGTTTTTGAGGTTTTGATGGAGGATCTAATATTTCTATCTCATCATCATTTAAAGCCACCTTTACCCTAGTATTTCTTACAAACATAGGATAATTATTTTTAATAGGATAATCCATATAAGTCAAATTTCTAACTGCATAGTTATCCGCTTTTTCTGTCCATAACCCATTGTCTTTATAATAGAACATAAAATCTGATATAGAAATGAAATCACCATTCTTTATAACTTCCTGATTTTCAGCTTTATTGCCATTATGATAAACACCATATGTTGCATTTCTGATTTCAAGGATAAATCCCTCTCTAGATCTAATTAACACAATATTATCATTAACAATATACTTGCTACGGAGAATAACATCATTATCATTTGCTGCTCCAATTGATACTTTAGCTAAATTCGTAAGATCAATTCGTCTTTCAAATTTCTTTTGTTCGTTATCGAAATCAACCATGAATTCAACTGTAAATACATCATTGTTTGATTCCTGATATTTTATTGTTATGCTATCTCCATGTTTCAATTCAGTGGTTAACAAACGTCTGGTATCACCGATTGTTATATATATATTATCAGAGCACATTACGGACCAATTACCGTTGTTCATTACAAAGTCAAGTTTTACTTCCTCAAAAAACAACTCTTTATGTAATCTACAATCACAATCAATAGAAGTTCCAACCCGATAGTTTTTTGCTTCAATTGGAAGTTCTACCTCCCTATATAAGTTGCGGTTTGATATAACTATTTTATATTTGTTATTCATCATTCGCCTCTCTATTCTGTATAGTTGATAATACTCCCGTTCCTCAATCTATAATCACTTAACAGTTTATTCCCACGTAACAGCATAATTGGATTTTCAGCTTTTAAGTAACATTGTTTTATATCAGTTATGTCTATTCCCAGGTCGAAGGCCTGATTAAGTCCTACTACCAAATCTCTCGTAGTAATATCAAGTGGTATCTCAAGATCAAAAGATACATTTCTCTTTAATATGTTAAATACTATTACTATTTTATTCTCCATAACAGTCTCCTTACATTACTAGGAATGAAGCCTTTCTGATTCCTGTTTTCTGTGATAACTCTTCGCAACTTACAATTCTGTTTGATTCGAACTGATCTACATACTCATTGACAGTGAATTTTATTACGATTGAAGGTGAGATTAAGGCATTATAATCTTCCTTATTAAATTTATTACAGATAAAAACGTATTTATCTGAGTTGGTGCCATTTATGTTTGATATCAATGCATTTGTTGCCTCGATTGCATTAACACTCTGTTCTGTTACAATCATAACCTTATCTGCTATATCTAATAGCCTAATCTTATCTTCATCAAATGTACTTTCTGCATCAATAACAATAAAATCATAATCTTCACTTTTTTTTGCTGCCAATACAACCTTCTCAAAAATCGAAAACTTAAGTCCCAATGAAATTAATGAAGCTTTAAATGCAGGCATATAACTAAATATTTCCTTACGAATAACATGCTTTATATCCGAATAAACTTGTCCTGAAGGATTGGCGAGTTTTATATATACCTCTGGCGATGAAATATTTGACCGATTGTCAAGCATGTATTGGAATGACTGCAGCCTGTTGGCATTGATATACAGCACTCTCTTGTAGTTTTTTGTAAGACAAGCACTTATTCCCATAGCCACAGTAGTTTTTCCGGCACCACCATTTGCTGATGTTACGAGTATTATCTGTGTTTCTTTTTTTTCTTTATTGTCAAGGTTAAGCGCTCCTGCACTCTTACCTACTATCTCATTAAAAATCTCTTTAATACTTGTATATTTAAAAAGTCTGTTTACATTCAATTCTGCTGTATCAACTTCTTCATACTGTTCCATCATCATAAATATGTTGGTAATGTTATGTCTCTGAATTGACGAATCGTAAAGGCTGTCTGAGATTATAAGAATTTCAGCTTTCTGAGGTTTCATAAATAACTCATCAAAGTATTCTTTATTCGTTATTATTTCAAGGTCTATCTGATCAAAGAAGTCTATTACGAATTTTTGTTGTAACGGTATAATATAATTTGCATCGATATCTGCGATAATCACTCTGGGTTTTGACATCCTATCACCTTCCTTGTTACTATACTATCTGAAAATCAATATCAGCCAGGCGAATAATATCCCCTCTGTTTATCTGATACGGCTGATTTACGGAAAGACGAACACTATTTACATATGTACCATTGGCACTTCCTTCATCAGAAATATAATATACCTCATTTTTTCTAACTATCTTACAGTGTTTCCTACTAATCATTTTACTAAATGGGATAACAGCATCCACGATATCAGCTTTTTTACCGATTAACATTTCAGCTCTATCGATTTTAATATCAAAGTATTTGGGCACATTCATTGCAACCATGCTAATGCTACCCTTTGCTTTATTACCAATGGCACTGTTTTCTGACTGCGGTGCAACGATAGTACTAGTACCAGAGCCTCTTGATTTGTTATATACATCTTCCAATGATAATGTACCATTACTTAAATCTTGAACAAACTGATTTAATCTGGCATTCGATGTTATAATTTCTTGATTAATTAGCTTCACCAGACTAGAACGCAACTCACTTTCAAATGCAGCATATCCATCAAAAATCTTCACATTGATTGGTAAATATACTAATTTCACCTTCATGGTATTGGCATCAATGTATATCTTATCCCATGATAAATCTATGTTCTGACAAGATAGAAAACCGTTATTACGTACTTCAATTACATTGGCAAAGAGATTAATGATTATGGTAACTAAATTATCTGGCAATATACCATTAAGCATGGATGACATTGGACGATATTCATCTGTTACATAATATAGTTCTGTCTTACCGTTATATAACATCTTCATACACTTAACAAATATTCCACTTGTCTGGCTCTGCAACACTTTATAATCAGTAATTACAAAACTTGAAGTGTTATCAAGAATATATCCGAAGTTATTGCCACACTCGACTTCATGTAAGACACCGCTATCTTTTAATGTGTACATATTCTACCTTCTTTTCACCTTTCTATTTATTACAAGTAAAACTTCATATCCTTTATGGAGTTATGAAATTTTACGTCTAATAAATAGTTCCGAGATTTCTGCATTTTCGTGCAGAAATCTCAAAAACTATTATATATACTATAACTTCACGATTCTCCTAGGTCTTAAAAATGCAATTCCTCCTGCCCCAACTCCTACCGCTGCCACTGCTCCTCCTATACTTCCAAAGAAGAGAGCCTTATTTGCATACCAGCGAACAAAGATATTTGTAGATACTGTTACTGCCTTATTAAAAACATAAGCACTTTTAAAGTCTGCTGCATCAGTATCTGTGGTATTGCCAGCAAGATCAGTTACAACAAGCCTAACTTTTTGTGGTTTTGAATTCTCTTTTATGGTAATTGTTCCTGTATAGTTATTGGAATCACCGGAGAAATCAGTGATATTATTTTTAAGATTATTACCTACATATACCTTAATGGAACCAAGCCCAATTGTATCGTATACCGTATATTTAACATCAACACTAGTTGCATTAATAACCTTACTTCCGAGGCCGTTAATACTGTTGATTTCCGGAGGTGTGCTGTCTACACGGAATAATATTGCCTTGTTTTTATCATTTGTATTTTCCGGTGTATTTCCCGCTGCATCTTTTGATGATACATAAATCTTATATACACCATCCGTTTTAAAATTACTCTTGTTAATAGTGTATTTGTATTGATACCAACCACTGTTTCCAATCGCAACCTGATCATTAATCTCTGGTGTAACAAGTAGCTCAGAAGAATTGATTGGTTTACCATCTTTCTCAATATGAATATCTAATGAGTGGCTCAATAATCGATCCGGATTGTACTCTGTAATTACCAAATCATTATTGACTTTCTGAACATATGATCCGTTATCTTTAATAAGAGATGTTAGGTACTCATTATATTCATAAACAGATCCAAATCTGTTTACCGTGAATTTAACTACCTTTTCCGAAGTATGTCCTGCTTTGTCTTTTAGGTTTACCACCATTGTATAGATACCATCATTTTCAGCTACTTTTTCAAAGGTATCATACGACCCTGATACACTATTATCTTTAACAGTTGTGTGACCCTGTATAAATTTCTTTGTAACATCAACATTTTTGTCAGAATAGCTTGTTCTTGTAAGTGTGATTTTATAACTCTCAAGGTTTGTATCCTCCAAACTTATAACCGGAATAATTTGATCCTTGAACGCCTTACCATCACCATCTCCTCCATTAATTTTAATTGTTGCATCAGCAATTTTTGTATCAATAGTGAATTGTTTGGAAATGTACGGCGGCATAGTATTATTAGATTTATCTGTTCCAGCAATTTTAACAAGGTAATCACCATCCCCCGAAAGTGTAAATGTACCTATATGTACATCTGAACTATTATTCGACCAAGAAGGTGACACTTTATAATTTGCACCGTCTCTAGTTGCAGTAATCACTATATTTTCAGGATAAAAGTTTGCTTCATTAACTGTAACTGTAGCGGTCACATTCCCATCATAATAAGCAATTCCATTTAATGTTTGAACAGGTTTGTTATACTGAACACTTGCATTAGGCGCAATATTATCAACAACAATTCTTTTTGTATCTTTGAGATAATCCGACTCATTACCTGATCTATCTGTTGAATCAAAGTTTACCGTACCATTAAATTGATTATTAGCACCAAGTATCGCTTTAGGAATTACAAATTTTGTTGTTGCCGTTGCTCCTCCATTTGAATAGGTCACCTCTGATTCTTCAATGAGTTGATCAAGTAGTTGGGCATTTTTTTTACTCACACCTACAGCATTGAGATAACTGTACTTAAAATTGTGTACCCCTGATACCTTATCTGTTGCAGTGATTGTTGCGGTCACCTTTGTATTATAGAACCCAAATGTAACTTTTGATAAAACAGTATCTATTATACTTTTACTATAAGATACTTTTAGGTTGGTTGGCTTCGCAGTGTCTACGGTAAAATAATCAGGGGAGTAATTTGACGAATTATTTGTTGCATTATCTGTATAGGATACATCAAATATGTAATTAGCATCCCCGGGATATGTAATTGTAATTGTGTGATTATCTCCTTTTGTGGTCCATTTTGATTTAGAAATTAGCGCTTTTTCATTTAAAACATCTCCAGCTTTATCTTTTGCTGTTATTGAAAAATCTACTTCGTTTGCATTGAAGTTATGCTCCTTAATAGTTACCACAGCTGTCTGTGTACTTCCGAAGTATTTCCTGCTATTACCATCCGAATCTTTTAAAGTATTCACTGCGTTTTTATTTGCATAAGTTACTGCAATAACCGGATTAGTTGTATCTATAACTATTGTATTTGATGTGTAATCTACCATCTTATTGTTACTGCGGTCTTTATAAGATACTGTAATAACATAATCACCATCATTTGAATGGTTTGAGGCAGCTGGAATGGTATAAGTTCCAACATGAACATTTGTTGAGGAATCCGTCCATGTAGGTGTTACTCTTCTTGGAACACCCCCATCCTTAGCCACATCCACAACAACATCCGCACTATAGAAATTAGCCTCTGTCACCGTAAATTTTGCGGTAACAGCTTTGTTATAATACATCTTATTCCCTACTGTTCTATCTGCTGGCGTGTACTCTGCAGTCATTGTAGGAGATACTGTGTCTACAACAATGACATGATTTGTATCTGTAATTTTTGCACTTGTATTGTTATATTTATCTGTAGTAGTAAATGCTATATTCCCTTTTAATTGCTCAGCTTTTTGTTTTGGTAAAGTCACAGAGGCTGTATATTTTGTTTTGTCAACACTATCCTGAGTTGCTGTTATTTTTTCATCTCCATAACTTCCCACATTACTCGAACTTGCCCCTGTCTGCCTCTCGTAACTCCAAGTAAAGTAATCAATTCCTGATGTGAGATCATATCCTGTAAATGTGACCTTTACAGAAGGATTGTAAAAACCGAATGTTATGTTTGATAAAATAGTATCTATAACTGAAGTGGAATAGGAAACCGACATAGTTGCTGATGACGGTGCAGTATGGTCTACAGTAAAAGAATCAGTAACTACTTCTGCTGCTTTTCTTAATGCTAAATCCTTGTAATTAATTGTGAGTTTATAGATTGCATCTACAAACTGAGATGAAATAGTTGCTGTATGGACATCTCCATTCGAACTCCAAGTACACGTTCGAAGATAATTTTGTAAATTATTAGCAGCTATTGTACTTCCTGCAATATTCTTAGCATCTGTTATAACTTCAATCTCATTTTTACGGAAATTATGATCAGTAATAGAGACGGTTGCCGTCTGAGGTTCACTTACTGTATGGCCTGAATATGAAAAAGCAATAACAGGATTTGTCTTATCTACAACAATCGTTTCTGACTGATACGATGTCATTTGCTTTCCGGATTTGTCAGTATACGCCATCGATACAACATAATCTCCTTCTCCTGATAGTGTTATTTTTGCTTCGTGTCCATCTTGTGCTGTTGTATCAACCCATTCTACAGTCTGTCTTTGAGCAGTACTTCCATTTTTACTAACATTAATTGTTACATCATCTTTAAAAAAGTTTGCTTCCACAATATCAAATTTAAATTCTACATCATCAGAGAAATAGTGCTTTGACCCAACTGTCTGCTGTGTTCCGCCTGGCGTCTTTAGTTGATAAGTCACCGTTTGTGAAGGAGATATCGTGTCTACAACAAATACATTTCCTGTATCGGCCTTGTTATCCGATATACTCCCTGCATTATCCTTAGCCGTGACACTCAAATAACCTTTCATCTGCTCTACTTGATTTTTTGGTAATGTTAATGTTGCAGTATATTTTGTAGAATCATTCGCATCCTGAACTGCAGTTAATGTTCCACTATCCGATGTGAGATTGCTTACACTTGCTCCATCAGAACGTGTATATGCCCAATCAAAAGATTCTATTCCTGATGAAACATCATATGCTGTGAAAGTGATTGTTACATTCGAATCAAAATATCTAATTAAGTTAAATAAACTTTTTGGTTGTGAATACCCAATAGATATATTATTACTTTCTGGTTTCACATCATCTATCTTACCAATCGTCGTTGTTATTGGCGCTGTTATTCCTCCGTCAGGTGCCTGAAGATAAATAATTCTAGTTGCTACTCCCTGATTATCAAATACGACACTGCTCCCAAATGCATTAGATGCAGAATCTTTCACAATCGTATAACCGCTTTTAGGCAAAACCGTAACCGCTGTTTTAAACCAGCCATTATTTCCATTTGGTTCGGTAATTTCGTTCCCATTAGGGTCTTTCATTGTATAAGGATCAGTAGGAATTGACGCTGTTGTTATAGTTATTTTGTAGCTTTTTTCACATGCACTATACACTTCTTTCGTCTTAAAACCCATGAATGAATGTTTTTTTGTCCCTGCAGTTTTACTCGCTGTTACGACCACAGTCAATGTACCACCCTCATCAACAATTGCTTTACTTAAGTTCGCTTTATTTGATAAAGATACTTTGCCGTTTATTGATGATATTGACATTCCGGCTTCGTCTAAAGTAGTACCAGCATTCTCAATATTTGCTGAATACGAAACAACACCATTATCATCCAAATGATTTTTAGTTGCGGTTACGTCTGAAATCGTATCACTTGTACCAAATGTATAGTTCACATTTGACTGAGAGAACGAAATCAAATCTGTTGCATTATCTTTTATCGTAAGCATAAACTCTACTGATGTATCTTCATAATTGGAATCTCCAGCAACTGTAGCTGTAATTATGATATTATACCCACCTTTTAATACGGTAAGTCTTCCATCTGCGCCTATTGTTGCAATTCCGGCGATTGCATCCGTATCATTTTCCGAACCATTTTCAACATCATATGTAATACTGGGTGATCCTAGAGATCCTCCTGTTGCAGAAAAGTCATACACATTATTACCGCTGTTTTTTGTATCAAAAACCACATCTGCCGTATGACTTTGTGTAAAGTTTATTGTTTGCGACGCTTTATCGATTGTTACCGTTGACGGATTAAGTGCGATTACTTCATCTGAGTAATTAGTTCTCTTTATTCTTATACCAACAGTATACGTACCTGCATTCGTTGCCTCTGGTTCATAGGTTGTCCATGATCCACTATCTAATTTATACTCAACAATATCCCCTGGCTGTGTTCCACTGATATGATCAACAAGTTTTTGAGATGATCCAGTATATGTTAATCCACTTTTAAGTGTGGCTGAGATACCTTTTATTGTTGCAGGAGCTATTACTGTTGTGTAGTTATTCGTATAATCTTCATAATTATCATCTCTATGAATTTTTACAGAGAGATTGTAGCTCCCAACATTTATAAATTGGGGATTTACTGATGTATCACTGCCATTATAAGTATATGTAATCGTATCTGTTACTACTGTGCCAGCCGAAATAGATAATGCATCGTGTGCTAGTCCATCATATACTCCATTATATGCTGTAATGACTGGATTTAATTTTGCCTTAGCTATTTTTACTGTTAAAGCACCAGTTTCATAATCTGTACAACCTGTTCTTTTGACCTTTACATATACCGTATAATTACCTGCGTTTGTAAATGTTGGAACGGAAGAACCAAAATCAACACCATTCGTTGAATATAATATGGTGTCTCCAGATTTAGTTCCTGAAATCGTTACAGCATTCTGCGCAACCCCACTATATGTGGTGTCAAGAGGTGTCACAGTGATACCTTTTATTTCTGTCGATTCCAATTTTACCGGAATATCCTGATTATCCGAAATAATTGACATAGCTGAAACAGTCGTGCTATCTGTCTTATACCCCATTTTTGTTATTGTTGCAGATATTTTAGAATCCCCAAATATATAATCACCTGATGGTAACACATCCACTGTCCCATTAACATCCGTTGTTAATGTGTCAGAATATACACCATTCACTATTGAATCAATCGTATAGGATACTGAAGCACCTGATACTGGGTTTCCATCTTCATCATGAACTGTAATGGTTACCCCATCTGTATGAGTAGGCGTTGCAGCTTCCACTGGCATTGGCGACATTGTTAACAAACTTAACATCATTAGAAAGCACATAAATAATGCTAAGATCCTTTTTCTTAATTTAAAACTTGATGCTTTTTTCATAATTTCTTTCACTCCCTCTAAAAAACATTTCCCTATCTTTTAATCCTTTTATAACTCATATGTACCCAAAACTTATGTGAATTTGCCAAATACATCAAATCTCTTCTTCCGTATGTATATACATTACTTCATCAATCATTGTTAACACGATTCTACTTGTTCTTTGCGCTGTTTCAGCTGTTTCAGCCCTTTCGCTTATCTCTAATGCTTCAGTTTCATTTAAATCAATCAGTTGACCAGTAGCCTCATCATCACTTAATAGTCCTGTAACATCACCCTGACTTCTCTTAGCCTTATTTTCATTCAACAGCCTTGTTTCATAATCCATATCTGCTGGGTTCTCTAATTTACTACCCATAGTCTCTGTTATTTTACCTCTTGAAGCATTTGTCGGACTTGTTCTATGGGTTTTTTCACCAGTTTTTTCATTATTCTTGCGTAGACGCTCTATAGATTTTTTGGCATTTTTTCCTGATAAATCACCTATCACTGTAGGTATCTTAAAAATGAACCATAATACGATCGCTGTGATAGCAAACACTCCTGTTGCAATATAGGAAATTACTGAAATGATAGAAAGTGTCTCTGCCATAATTATTTCCTCCCTTTCGCATTTGTGTAAGCTCGTTCAATTGCCTGCTTGTATCCCTCATAGTTGTCCGTTATTTCCTTTTGCAACTTTTGAGATTGTTCCTTTTGAACCGTAAGTGTCTTTGCAGAGTCGCTTACTTTTTGAAGAAGGTTTAAAACATCCTGTTTATCCACATTAACCTGCACCATACTACTTCGTTGGTCATACAACAGCATGAACGTTCCATTATAAATTGACAACTGATCGTATGCACTTGCAACCTTCACGCTATTAATTGCTTTTTCAATTGTGGTGAACAAAGTATCATACTTATCTTTCGATGCCTCTTCAACTGTTGACGAGCTTAGGATATATTTTTTATAAAATGAGCAGATTTCATAATAACAATCGGACAAATATTTATTTTTAAAACCAGAAGATATCTCTTTATTTTCATGATTTGCTGCAAAGAACGAATACGCTTTCTGTACTCTCGTTGAAAAACTATAACTTCCATCGCGATCTGAATAATAATTAAAATACATCATTCCTATTTTATAATTAAGATCTGCCACATCTTTACTCGTATTATCAAATCCATCTTTATTCGCATTATACAAAGCTAAAAATTGATCATTTTCTGACTTTCCAAATTGACCCTCATCTTCATAGGCTTGTAACATACATAAATAAGCGTCTGTCCTGGATGGATAGATTTTAATTGCTTTCTCATAACTATCTATCTTGTCACTTAACGACGTAGCCGATGATGGTGATACTAATAGTTCATAATTACTATTGTCTATTTGTACCGATACTTTACTGCATACAATACCTGATATCAGGAATACAAATGCAAATACCGTAGCTGCAATAAAAGTTCGGAGTTTTCTCTTTTGTTTTTTCTTATAGCCTTTTGTGATAAGTTCCGGATGTTCCAAATCATATAATAAATCCGAACAGTTCTGATATCTGTTTTCTGCTGCCGGTTCAACGCATTTACCAATTATTAATTCGATCCCTTCTGATAACTCAGGATTCCACATTCTAACAGGGGCATATGCCTCCCCAGTTCTTGGATCAATTCCAGTAAGCAAATGATGCATCGTCATACCTAGTGCAAAAATATCTGACCTAGCATCAGTTTGTCCACTATACTGTTCTGGTGGAGCATATCCTTTTGTCCCGAGTACCGTCGTATCAGCAAGACTTAGCTCTTTATATTCTCTTGCTATACCAAAGTCGATAATCTTAATATTACCTTCTGGTTTTAACATAATATTAGCAGGCTTCATATCTCTGTATATAATGGGTGGTTTTTGAAGATGTAAATACGAAAGTGCATCGCACAACTGTTTTGCCCATCCAATCACCAAATTTTCAGGCTGTGCTCCATATTCGTTCAAAATCTTATCTAGAGATTCTCCTTCTATATAGTCCATCACTACATAAATAGTAACACCATTATCAATGATATCTACGATTCTCGGCAGCGAAGGATGATCCAACCGTTTCATCAAGTTGGCTTCTGCCAACAGACTATTTACAACAATTTCATCACTTTTTCCACTACCTTTTTTTCTTATTTCCTTGACTGCCCACTGTTTATTCAAGTGAGTATCCATTGCGAGATATACTACCGACATCCCGCCTCTACCTATTTCTGTTAATATTTCATACTTGCCATCAATTACAGAACCAACTTCTGCCATCTAAAACATCCTCTCAATCCACCTTAATTAGGATTACTGAAATGTTATCCTTTTCTTTACGTTTCTTAACTTGATCAATTAGGTATTTTGTGTTGGAATGCATAGCCTCTTTATTAAACAAGTTAGAAGGATTCAAAGATTCATAAATTTCTTGTTCAGATATCTCATGTCTGAATCCGTCTGAACAGATCATATATGCACCTTTTTCACTTATTCCTACAATAATATCCGGTTCTAGTCTTTCCGATGCTCCAACGCACTGAAGTAACATATTTCTACGCTTATCCGTTTTTGCTTGCTCTACTGTTAGGGTTCCTCTACTAACTTCCCTAGTAACAAATGTCTGATCTATCGTTAACTGTTTAAGCGATGTATCCAAGTGATACACTCTCGTATCTCCGACATGCGCAATCAAATACTGATTATTTACGAACAGAATTCCAGTAAATGTGGTTCCCATGCTAATATGATCACCATGTGAGCTTTCAAGGATCTTAATATTTAAATCTTTCAGCATTAGCGACCATTTTCCACCTATAACTTGCATATCTAGGTTTTCTAACTCAAATGGAAGCTTCTCATCAAACCATCTGACAAACTCGCGAATTACAGTCGCACTTGCAAGCTCTCCCTTTGACAACCCCCCCATTCCGTCACAAATAATAGCCATCAATACTTCTCCTAAAGAAGAATGTGCATGTTTTATGAGTACACTGTCTTGGTTTGTATCTTTAATTATTCCTATATCTGTATCAGCAGTAGCAACGTATTTCAATTTTCTTCACTTCCCATTCTATCTAAATATGTATTTCAAATTCCTCATTCGCTAATCTCAGCAGATTACCATCAAAAATCTCAACTTCTTCTTGTACTGGTATCTGTTCCTCATTCACATAGGTATGATTTTTAGAATTCAAGTCGATAATGAATATACGTTGACCTCGTGTAATGATATCAGCATGACTTCTACTAATTTTGTCATTATTATTTACGAAATAATCTGAGTAACTTCTCTCCTTACCAATTCTAAAAACAGGTTTGTTAATGGGTATATTCTCATCTGTTAAATGTCGATAAAGAGTGGCGTAATGTACTTGTTTCATGTCTTCTCTCAGAAGTCCTGTTGCTTCATCATCATTTAACAATCCGGTCGCTTCATTATCACTTAGTAACCCCGTCGCTTCATCGTCATATAATAATCCTGTCGCCTCATCATCTTGCAGCAGTTCTGTCGCTGCATCATCATTTTCGTAGTGTGCATAGTAATCAGCCTGCTTATCAGTCATGTATCCACTCTGACCTATATTATGCTTTTTTATCGTATTCACGACATTTCTATCTTCTTTAAATATATATTTCTCTATCTTATCCGCATCAAACTTTTGTAATTCTTTAACAAAATATACAAACCTAGATATGTAATTAGTATCCTCTTCTTCCATAGGCTTTGTTGAATAGATGATATTCTCTATAAACTTCATCAAATTCGCCTCAGTTTCTTGCTGTTCAAGCGGAAGAAATATAAACTGTATTTCCTTAGTTATTTCATTCACATAGACATTTTTAATATCAAAGACTACTTTATTAGCCAACAACCCATTAACATTAATCTTTTGAATGACATCAACAACCTGTTCCATCATAAATAAAAAGTCATATTTACTGAAAGGTTTCTTCAATCGTTCATAAAGAGTAATTCCAACTGGCCCTACATACTCAATCGTATTTTTCTTTACTAATCTTGCTTTCAACAGTCCTCGAATATATTTCCTTGAAAAACAATCAAATTCATGATTCTCAATTTTTTCTCCATTTGAAAGTTTAGCTTTGACAATCAACTGGCAACCTTTTGTTTTTGCCTTGTATTTCGCCATAATTGTTCATCATCCTTTTTATTATTAGATTCTACGCTGTTATGTGTATAATCTTGTGGTTTATCCGTTTTTTTACAAAATATCCAAATTTATTCTATCACTATAAAATGGGATAATCAAGCAATTTTTGTCAATTTTATCATGCATCACAATTTCATCTTCTCCCCACTATATTCATGAATTAAAAGTCATAATCATTTTGTCAGTACAAAAATAATTAAAAAAGGACATTTTTTCTAAAATTTTCTTTAGAAAAATGTCCTTAATGTACTGATATCTTGAATGATTAATTAAATTCGTGATTTCTCCTAAAACAAAATCATTAGGATCTTAGCTAATAATAACATAAAAATTGCAGGGATAATTAAAGCTGTTAGGCAACCCACCTTTTTCTTAGCACTATCTATTGCATTTCCTTCACTATAAGCTCTCTTGGGATTTTTAGGGAAGTAATACATCATAATTTCCTCTTTAGCATCACCATATTCATCGATATATGTTTTTCTATATTTTTTGTCATTTACAATATACTCATATGTAACCGTATAATAGACTTTGTATTCGTCACCCGGGGTTGAGCTAAATGGAGCGCCATGATGTCTTGCTACTTTTACAACTCGCGCAATAACCGATTTTCCTTCTCGCATTGCTTTTACATCTCTAGAGTTTTGATTAGCGTGAGCCCTTAATTTACTCATTGCAATGAAATAAAACGGATATAAAATAATGGTAGAAATTATTGAGATTCCCACAAGCATTTGATCGGTCATTAATCTTCCTCCTTAAAAATACCCTTTTAAATATAAGGCACTTATGATTTTCGCTGTTTTTTGACAAAACTTAAAATCATTCTATCACGACAATATGGAATAATCAAGAAATGTTTGGGTATAAACCAACCACTTATATAAGTTGTAATAATTGGCTTAAATAAAGGATTTAACTAAAAAACTATTCCTAATTATTCATAACCAAAATCACAAAATTTACTGTCACAATACTGTCAAACGCTCTATTTTACTGTCCATACGGAAGCAATACTGAATACCGTGGGATTCCTCCGTGCTGCTTTCCAGTCTCTTCACACGTTCCATGGTCTTCGCCTATACGAGCAAGGCTCGACTTCCCTTTGTACTCCTTACGGAGACCTTTTTAACGATACGGCAGAATTCACTTCATGTTATGGTCTGCATGATTGCTTGCACTTCTATCGAAGTACTTTACCCACTCGCTTAGCACCCTGCATTACTGCAACGCACCGAGTTTGGCTACACGGCTCACTGGCGATTACCGTGACCGGACTTATACCGGCAAGTGTGGACCAGCTTCGCTGGACACACCACACCAAAAAGCTTCGAATTACGATATGTAATTCGAAGCATCAATAAATATCATATTAAATTTAAGCACCTATCTCACTAATGACAAAATGTATTTTTTACATCCTGCTAAAGATAATGCCTCTTATTCCGCTTTTCTCTGATTCATTACAAAGTCTCTGTAATCATTGCTTGTTTTAATAATTTCTTCAGGTGCTCCAGATGCTGCAACCTTTCCATTTTTAATCACAATCACGTGATCAGCATGTCTGATTGCTGAAAGACTATGCGCTATAATCAGCGTTGTCCTATTTTTCATCAGATTATCAAGTGCATCCGTAACATTTCTCTCACTCTTAGTATCAAGATTACTTGTCGCCTCATCTAAGAGTAAATAATCAGGGTTATGAGCAATTGCACGTGCTATTGCAATACACTGTTTCTGTCCACCTGACAGATTGTTTCCACAAGGTGCAACATAACTGTCATACTCATCTGGAAGCTTCAGAGCAAATGTACTCACTCTCGACAGCTCTACTATCTTTTGAAATTCCTCTTCTGACAATTCACGTTCGCAGCCATAAATAATGTTCTCACGAATTGTCCCCTCCATCAGCGGACGATCCTGAGCAACTATTGCAAACGCCTTACGCCATGAATGACGACTAAACTTATTTACCGCTTTATCTCCAAAATAAATATATCCTTTACTTGGCTCATAAAATCTTTCAAGCAACTTAAACAACGTCGTTTTACCACTACCATTCGCACCAATAATAGCTGTCGTCTTATTCTTCGGAATGATACAGCTAATATCCTCGAGAATCATTTTCTCTCCATATCCAAATTCAACATTCTCAAATCGAATGTCTGCATCTGGAACAGCCATCCTGATTCCTTCATCTGCATCCTCTACTTCCGCTTCAAGTGTATTTATCACTCTTTCTAGAGAGCCAACTGACAGCTTAATTGTTCCGAACGATTGAATAAGGGTCGAAAAGTTAGCTGTTACATTGTTCGTAAATACATAAAAAGCTACTACCTGACCCACACGAAGAACACCTTCATTTACCAATGCTCCACCAATAATAAAAGGTATCAAAATGCCAACAATGTTAAGTGCTTTTTCAATAAACAAGTAAACCACTCCAAGATATCCGCTCTTCACATCAGCTTTGTACTGATCCATGAACCTCTGATTACCGAGTTCATATTCCAGATTTTCCGTCGATGAAGCCTTAATGAGACGAAGGTTCTGTGTACGCTCGATCAGATAAGCAGTTGCTCCTGATAGGGTACCTTGTACCTTCTTACCAACCCAATACTTCGCTTTACCGAACAACCAGCCAGAAATAAATGTTACTGGAAGAATAAGCAATATGAACAATGTCATCTTCACATTCGTTTTATACATATTACGAGCAAAGATGTAGATACCGAACACGGTTGTACTGCAACTGATAATTGTCACAAAAAATGTACTAGCAAAATCACAGTCAGTTGTAATTCGACTTACCAGGCTTTCTCCACTATCTTTATCATAATACTTCTGCGGAATATACATAAGTTTTTTCCAAATTTTATTTCGAAGATTCATATTAATTCTTTCACTTGCAAAACCATTAAACAAAACGGAGCCAATCATTGCCACTGTTAAAATCAAATAAGAGGAAAGATAATTTATAAGTTTGCTCGTCTTAATAGCTCCATGTGCATCTAGAATACTTCCGGTAAGGATTCCCAAATTCGATATTGCGTAATATAAAAGGACCTGTGATGCTACTGCTAGTATCAGAAAAATCCAAGGCATCTTCACTCCAGAGAACATCTTAAAAAATCGATTAAATGATACATTCTTATTCGAGCTATTCTTTTTTTTCATCATAATTCAAATACCTCCTGATAAGATTGTTCTTCTACAAGCTCACGATATAACTTAGATTCCTGAATAAGCTCTTCATTCTTACCGCAAGCTTCAACATGTCCTTCATTCACAATTGCAATCTGATCAACCGAAGCAATAAGTGAAAGATCATGTGTTACCATGATAATAGTCTTGCCCTTAAATACTCTCAGAATTGTATCCTGAACTTCTTTTGTATTTGATGCATCGAGTGCACTCGTTGGTTCATCGAATAATAAAATATCAGCGTTTTTGAGCAATTCACGTGAGATTACAAGCTTCTGTCTCTGTCCTCCTGATAATGAATTGCCCCACACAGCCATTTGTGTATCAAATCTTGCTGGAAGAGTATTAATGTAATCAAGAACACCTGAAAGCTTCGCAACTTCCTCTAACTCTTTCTCTGAAATGACTCTATCCACACCATATGTAATAATGTCTCTAATACTTCCACTGAATACACCCGCATCCTGCTGTACATATGCGAAATGCTTGCGATATTCCATAAGGTTAATATCTCTGATTGGTGTGCCTCCAAGTGTAATCGTTCCAGATGCTGGTGCATAGAATCTTTCCATTAGGCTTAAAATTGTTGTCTTACCACATCCTGAAAGACCAATTAAAGCAGTTGATTTCCCCTTAGGAATCGTGATATTGAGTTTCTTAAGAACATCCGACTTATCGTATGAAAATGAAACATCATTAAATACAATATCACCGTTCGTGAATGGACTTGCGGTCTTGCCTGCACTATCATCCGTCTCCTGAGAAGCATCCATTATGACACTAAGCCTTGCAGCGTATCCCTGTGTGCTTCTGAACTGTACAAGAATATTAAAAATCATTCTTAATGCGACATTGACCTGTGCTACCATAAGAAAGAATTCTAACCACTGTTCAACGGTAATTTCTCCATTCTTGAGTAACATTGATCCGCCGAGTACTGCGATACAAGTTGCTGCAATATCACTTGCATTCACGTATATCATCGTAAAGGTATTCAGATATACCGTTCTCATCTTAGCCTTATACAGCATATTCGTTGTCTCTGTACCGTTCTTTTCTTCCAACTTTTCTGTAGCAAAAGACTTAATAAGACTCATATTACGAAGACGTTCTGTAAGATACCCTGTCAACTTTCCAATTTTATGCTGCGTTTTTTCACTAACGTCACGCTGCCAACGACCAACAAAAATACCATATAGCAGATACAGCGGTGTTAATGCAAACAGCATAAACATCAATTTTGTACTAAAACCAGCAATCTTGGTAAATGATCTGATTACCATATAAATTGATGCTGGAATCATTGTCATTGCCATAATAAGTGAATTTACCATCTGTACGGAATCGTTTGTTAATGAACTTAGAAGATAACTTGGATCATTGTGTGCATAGTACATCGTATCAATATGCATCATCTTCTTCCATGCTACTCGTCTAATGGATCTTACTGACTTTGTATTGGCATATATGGACAATAAATTTGATATTGAACTAACCACCAAAGATGCAACATAATTAATAAGCAATGATACTACCGCTACTGTTGAAAAATCCCCACTGAACAAGGCTGCTGTTGAACCTGGCAAATGTACAGATATTTCCGAATATACTATTGTTGAAAACATGGTCACAATAATCAACAGCCATGCAAGTTTGGCATTAAAGAGAAACCGAACGAACTGTTTCCAGTTCATTTTTGTCCTCTTTTGTGCTTTGTCTTCTTTTTTCATAATTTACTTTTCCTTTCTTCTGACAAAAGCTTTAGTTGAAGTAATAATACTATACATTGATCATACCAAACAATTGATTTTGTCTATATGATACATATACGAAGATATTTGATATATAACGATGTCTGTTGGCGAATAAGCAAAAAAGGGAGGCATATACCTCCCAAAATATCTACTCTTTATAAAAATAGAATTCCCTTTTCCCTCAGAATTTCCCGAAGTTGTGGATATTTTTTTTGACTAACCGGAACCTTAATTCCATTTTCTAATCTTATCCAATATGTTTTTCCAAAATCATCTGGCATAATACTCGATATTCTTCCAATTGGTACCAAAAAAGACTGATGAACACGGAGTATTCCAAAATTTTTAAATATAATTTCCATTTCATCTAGTGAATACGCGACTTTATATTTCTTGTCCGTGCAATATATAATAGTTCTTCTATTTTCTTTGGCTATATAATTCACGCTCGCTACAGCAATCAGTTCAAAACCCGAATTCGTATCAATTGCAATACGTTTCTGTGAGTGATTTTCACCGGTAGTGCTTGCTTCATATCTCTCAAATGTCTTGCTCATTCTGACAATATCAATTGGTTTTGTAAGAAAATCTATTGGTTTATACTCATAACTATCCGCAGCAAACTCTGCATGCCCTGTCAAGAATACATACTTCACATTAATCTTCTTAGAATCGATAAATGCCGCAACGGCAAAGCCATTCGTCTCTGTCATCTCAACATCAAGAAATACCAGATTCACCTTTTGAGCCTCTATTATATTCATCGCCTCAACGGCACTTGTGGTGCATGTAATATTTTCCAATTGAACATAATTCGCTGCTGCAATACGCGACTGTTCTAATGCAAGTGGATCATCATCTAAAAATAATACTTTTGTATAATTTAATTTCATATTATATCCTCGCTTAATATATTTAAACAACCTGAATGGGTATCTCTGCTACAAAATGAATAATATTCTCTTCCAACAAAAAATAAATAAGCCCATGGTGTCTCTTCACAAGTGATTGAATACTGCTAAGTCCTACTCCATCATGCCCTGTCTTTGTCGTGTAGCCATGCTGAAATAAAGACTTAAATTGATCATCTTGCTTATTCGTCTGCTCAAGTTCATTCGCAACACGAATATTACAATACTCACCCCTCTTAAATATATAGAGCCAAATTCCATAACTCTTATCAGAATGCGTCTTTACCTCATCAATTGCATTTTGTAATAAATTACTGATTATTTTATTCGTCTCATAGGCGTTGGTTAATATGGTTGACAAATCATTCTGTATATCAATATGAATCTCAATTCCCTCTCTGGCTGCCAGAATACGAAAGCTATTAATCATTGCTGCAATTGCCGGGTCTTCGATAGGAAGCAATGTATTCATGGCTACTGAATCCGCTACCAGTTCATTCACGTATTTGCGACAGGCTTCCAGATTATTGTTATTATTGAACAGTCCCGCAAGCGTCTGAACATGAAAGCTATAGTCATGTCTTTGCGATCTGATAATATTCATAAAGCTCTGCATGTCATTTCTATACTGTTGTTCAATACCGATTGCCATCTGTAATTTTTTATGTTTAATGAGATACACCACACCATATGCACTACCAATGTATAGAGTTATCATAATGATAACCGCAGCGACCGTTCCACCAATCGTTGTTAAATAAATAAATCTTAATCCAACAACAGGCTCCACAAAAGCACACACAAGCGATAAATAAACATGATATATTTCGATATGATAGGTACGTTCCTCATTGACTCTTTCTTTAAAATACTCCATCCAGCCCTCTTCCGGAAACAGCCTTCTACCAGAACACATAACAAATCCGATGATTGCAATAATTACCACTGACACATACACTGATATTGTTTGTCCAACGAACGTTGTAAGCCTGTCGCAACTAAATAAGGCAACCGCTTCCATACCTGCCGCAATTAGAAACGCTAATACTGAATCTCTGTACCTATCTGTCTTCTGTACCAAAATCAACGGCATCATAATAATATATACAAGTAATATAATTGGATAAATTAGATGCGTATTATTCACATGAATTAGTACGTACGATAATATGGAGGCCACAAATCCAGCTATTAGAGAATTATACAGTGCCTTAATTAATTCAAATCGAACAAATAGAAATCCCACCATCCAGGAAACAGTTACTCCTAAAAGCACATATATGGCATATAACATATCTCTCCTCCTGACTAATATAGCATTACTACGTTATTTTATATTATGCCATATAAAATAACAAGGGTCACAAATGATGATATATCATTCCCGCCCTTGTTTTCATAATTTGATTATTAAATTTTTGCATTAATAGAATTACTTATTTTCACCGTAGTATGTTTTAAGATCATCCATCGCTTTTATAAGAGCTGTCTTATGCTTCTCATCTGTCGTCTGTTCATACTGGAATCCAAAGTTACCAACAACTCTATCAACTGTCACTGGTTGTCCACCCTCAATTTCAAGTGCATGCTTTGTCTTTGCATTTTCTTTCTGTGTCTGAATTGCTTCAGCACCATTAGGATCAAAATAAAGAACCATATCATTGATTGACATTGTTGTTCTTTCCATGTACAAAATTCCTGATGTTACATTCATAGGTCCAAGATCTCCACTTGAAAGAGATATTTCCCAATCTGGCTCAACAAAAACGCCAGTTGCTTCGAGATATTTCTGCATATCTTCAATTCCCCAAGCATTCAGCTCCTTAGGATATCCGCTGAAGTCAAAATCAACTTTTGTTTCAGCTTTTTCTGTTTTTGCTTCTTCTGTTTTTCCTATTTCTGTTTTCTTCTCACCACATGCTACCATAGAGATTACACATATGCATGCAAGTATTAATACAAATGCCTTTTTTAACCAAAATTTCATTGCTTATCCTCCTAATACTTTACTCGTTTAAACTAATAAATTTTGATTCATTTTAGCAAGATAAGCTACACACTACAATATGTATTGTCCATTCAAGTGTTTTTAATGCCTATTTGAGTATTATCTACATACAAATGAATAAATATGTTTCTCTGATTTTTATTTATACATAGATTTTGATAAAGTTTCCATGATTTTGTCAGTCCCTTGCGCTCCTGCAAATCTCTCCTTTTCAACACCATCATGATAGAACAACACAAGTGGAGTTCCGCTGACCTTAAAGCGTTCTACATATTCAGGATCATCTTCTATATTGCACTTTGCAAGATTGACAATCGGATTCTTCACTAATACCTGTCCCATCGATATATCCAGCATTTTACATGGGCCACAGTGATCTGTATAGAAATCTATGATCCAGTCTCCTTCTTTTACCGTTTCGTCAAAATCTTTATAGCTAACCTTCTTAATCATTCTACTTTCCTCCATCCTGAGTCACTGCCGCTTTAATTCGTTCTACAGCCTTCATCTGAAGTTGTCCCAATGTCTCATAATTGTGAAGCATATCATATTCACCTTCCAGTGAAATGCCTAATGCCTTCGATAGAACATGGCACTGTTTATCCTTCATCTTATACCAAGCCTTACGTTGCTCAAGGAACATTGATGGGGAAGATACTCCAAGATTTTTCATCAATTCTTCCTCTGACATCTCATAAAGTCCTTTCTCTAACTGTTTCTTGAACATTTTATCAAAGTATTCTAATTCAAGTTTTCCAAGGGTGGCAATCGTCTCCTCTGATGTTTCTTTCTCTGGCTCCTGATTCAGCAAAGTTTCAACAACCTCATTGGTAATTAGATACACTTCGTTCATAAGTGCTTCATCGTATGCTTTATTTGTATACTGCTCAACCGTTGTTATGCCCTCTTCTTTCAATGCCTGCACCATTTCATCTGTAGGCTCCTGCAACTTGACCTCATATATATCAATCAACTGAATTTCCACCTGATGATTGTCTTTTTTAATCGTGAAGGATTCAGCAGTTTTCTTACCAATCATTTCCTTTTCAACATCATAATCATACAGATTTTGCCCCAGCGTAAGTCTTAACAGGTCTCGATCAAAACGTTCCTGCCCACCCTTTGCTGAAAAAGCAATGACGTCTCCAACCTGTGCAGTTGCAGTCTCATCCTTGAGTACAAGATCACCCCTTCCACCTGTAAGCTTCTGAATCACTAGACCACTTATACTTTCTTTTGTAGGAAGATTTGAAGTATCTGCAAGGGCTAAACTGTCGTCAAAGCTAAGATGACCAGTGATATATGGTCTTGTCTTTGCATTTCCTTGTAATTTATTCTCTGCAAGATATTCTAATGCAGAATGCGCAGATACATTTCCTTCTCCTGCAGCCTTAACATACTGGTATGGTCTTCCTGTACAGTCACCCGCAGCATAACAGCCAGCAATATTCGTATTGCAACTTCTGTCAACTATAATATGACTTCCATCTACCTTAAGGCCTTTCATCATATTCGTAGGTGCTATGGAATCCCTCATGATAAATACACCTTCAACTGGAAGCTCAATTCCATCTAGCTTGATGCCATCAACATGGGAATCGCCACAGATTTCAATCTCTTTGCCTGTAACCATCTCCACATTTGTTTCATTGATTTCAACATCCTTGTATCTGGCAATTAGGTATACCTTGGATACAGTAGACGACAGATATTTAATTTCATGTTCGAATTCTTTTGACGTGGAAACAACTGCAATTGACTTCCCACTATATAAGAAACCGTCACATGTGGCGCAATAGCTTACTCCCTTTCCTAATAATCTGTCTTCACCAGGGAAATTATTGGCTGTGAATACGCCCATTGCCAAGATGATTGTATATGCTGAATATGCCTTATAACCGCACATTACCTTAAAATGGTCTCCAATCTTATAGATTTCTGTTACATTCGCATCAACAATTCCAATATTCATTTCCTGAAGATGTTTTGTAAAGCCTTCTGTCATCTCTTCACCAGATACGATACCAAGACCTGGATAATTACGAATTTTTTCTGCAAGTGACATCTTCTTTGATAGATTCTTGCTACCTATTAACAGGACACTTTTGACTCTTGCCTGCATTGTCAATGCAGCAGATATACCCGCAGCCCCTGTTCCAATAATGGCTACATCATACATACTATTTACCTCACTTTTCTTATATGATAATATTGTATATTTCATTTAATTTTATACAAACATTATGACTTCAACATCATATTAATGATTTCTTTATCTGTCTGACGCATACCAACTTTACCAATATGTCCAACACAGCTTATCGTCTCTCCTACTTCTTCCTTGAGAATTCCAGTATATGCTTCGTATGCCTTTCCCCCAATTGCAAGAAAATGTGCCATCATTGCTGCATCAATACTTGACGCAATCTTGGCTGCACATGATATCTTAGCACCATCGCAGATAATTCCAGGAATGTTAGCCAACGTGTTATCTATTGTATCTGTGATCTGCTTTGTAGTTCCACCAACCATATAGGTAATGGCAGCTCCTGATGCACAAGATGCAGAGACTGCTCCACAGAATGCCGAAAGCTTACCGATGAACTCTTTCTGGTATATGGTAAGCAGACTAGAAAAAACTAATGATCGGTATAACTTCTCCTGTGGAATATTTTTCTCTCTTGCGTATACAATAACTGGAACTGAAGACGTAATTCCCTGATTCCCACTTCCTGAAGTGATAATAACCGGCATATCGCAACCGCTCATTCTAGCCTCCGATGCAGCTGATGCAAATGCCTTCATTCTTGTGACGACTCCATCCGCATACTGTTCTCTGATTGTTCTTCCAATTCTTAGTCCATAATCTCCTGATATTCCTTCATATGCAATATTCATATTATACTGAATCTGTCTGTCATAGATTGGCCTTATATCCTCAAGTGGCACGGAATCCGCAAAATCTTTTATCTTTTCAATTGAAAAGATACTCCGATCAGTCTTATGTATTGTTTCCTTTTCTGGTGAATCCGCTCTATTTAGCTGTTCATCACCATTCACTGTTATTGATGCTATATGAGTATGTGAATTTGTGACTTCCACACGCACAACTGTATCCTTCTGTACTGCTTCAATAATAAAATGCAATGGTATATTCGAATCAAGATATTCTACCTTACACTTTCTCATATCCACATATTCTTTTGTCGCTTTGACATCCTCTGTTTTAACGGATTCTAATACCTCCATAACGCGTGAGGCATCTCCACCGATCATTCCAAGGACTGTTGCAACTTCGATTCCTACCATTCCCTGTGAATTAGGAATGGTAACACATCTTACATTTTTAATCATATTTCCGCTACAATATGCCGTTATATGATCAGGCATTTCCTTAAAATACTTTCTAGCAACTGCTGCCGCATACGCAAGAGCAATTGGTTCTGTGCATCCCATTGCAGGAATTAGTTCTTCCAGTAGGATTTCTAACATCTGTTTTCTTATTTCTTCACTAATCATCATTCTTCCACCACTAATTTTTCTACTATATATCCTTGCTCTACACATTTGTTGACAATACTCTCATATCCCATAATGTAGGAAGATCCTTTTTCATCTATGATATCAAGTACATCGGCGCAAGCCAAGAGTTTTTCCTTATTACAGTCTAATATTTCCTGCTTTTCTTTGATTCTATCTTCAGCTCCTACACCTCTTAAGAAATCCATATCACATACCTTTCCCCAATCCTTATTGGATTTCAGACTCTCAAAATCCGCAACTGTTCCAATGATAAGCTTCTCTAATTCATCATCTGACTTGCAGAACGTTCTAATATACTCAGAAGTGTTCTTATAGACTTCGCTACTTCTAATCGAGTCTGGATCTCTATATGAGAAGAAGCTTAAGTTTCCTGCTTTCGTGTATCTTAATCCACTGCCGTATGCGCCTCCTTTCACTCGCACTTCATTCCATAGATAATTCAAACCTACAACCTTAGAGAGCACATGGAATACTCCTGATTGAGCGACATTGGCTAATGCAATATTATAACTTTTCGTTGCATACGAAATTCCTGCTGGAATCTGAAGTACCTGGCTATTATTCTCTAAGTGCCTATCATGCACAATCTGAAAATCCACCTTACGTCCTGCCTCAAATCTACTAACAAATGCATCAAGTCCCATATAATCATCTGCTGTAAGTCCAATAAGCATTCGTTCCTTACATAAAGTATCCTGTAATATAGGTAATACCTTTTCTACATATACTCTAGCATTATTACAAGCATCTTTCAGTTGACTCTTTAACCACTTGTAGCAACTAATACCTATCAGTCCCTCATTTACATAGGATTCTGCACAATTATTAGCCTCCGCTCTCCTCATCGAATAGAGATGTCCCTGCATTATGATATCCTGTAGGAAGTATTGTTCTGTCTGTGTCCAAAGAACCGCAATTCGATCCGTATCTTCTAATTTTGTATGCCTTAATATCTCCACGATAAGATCTAACGCAATTGAAAGATTTTCTTCAAGTACACTTGCACTTACTTCTAGATACATCTTACACTGATTAGGTTCATTCATCTTGCTCACCGCTTCAACGTTAAAATCAAGTGCTCCTATATCACGTCTGATTGTACGCTTTAACTCTGCAACCGAATACTTCTCTGTAGGAAGATTCGTTAATAGATTCGGCAAAAATCCCAATGCTGGCCACAATGCTTCATCTGGATTTCCTATATCAAAATACATATTTAAATATACAATTCCATTCGTCTTAGCCTTATGAAATAGCACTTTGACTCCGTTCTCTATATTCTCCACTGTACTTCGTGGCTCTGGCTCTCTGCTAACATCTGCAAGACTAAGCTTTGGTAATGTATTAAGATCTTCTTTTGAATCTACTTTTTGTTGCCATTCATCCAACTTTCTGTTTATTTCAAGAATCGCTTCTGTTTCTTGCTTCGTCCATGTTCTCTTTATATCATAGAGCTTCTTTTTCTCCCTTTCTGCCTTCTTCTGTCCAATCTCCTTAGAAGGATGCGCCGTAAGAACTGCCATCTGATCCCAATCACAGAATATCTCCTTAAAGAGATCCTCGAAATAACCATCCTTCAAGGATTTTCTAAGTTTTGCAAATGCTTCACCACAAACCATATTCTGAAGTGGATCTCCATTATATAACCAAGCTTCATATGCAGAAGTGACATGCATCAATCCCTTAGGTTCCTTTCCTTCCTTAAGTAAAAATTCATACTGGTTTATAATTGCTTCCAGTTCAGATTGATCAAGTCCTACCATCATAATGTTCTCTAGTGCCTTTTTAAGTAATCCTAACACTGCGGTTTTATCTTCAGCACGCATATTGTATATATGACCATAGAGATATGGCTGCTTAATTCCATCAAATACCATAAGTCTAATATCCTGAGCAAGTCCGCTCTGAAGCAATTCCCGCTTAAATGGTGCATCATTACTTCCTGCCATATACTGACAAAGAATCTTTGTAGCAAGTACTCTCTTGTAATCATCATAACTGCAAACTATTTTTCCAAATGCCACCTGTGTCTTATTGCTTTCATCTTCATCCTGTGGAATCTCATACTCAACATCATCTTCCACATTTTCTACAGCTTCTTGAACAGGAAAATCAAATTCGACCAGCCTGCACTCGTACTTTGAAAGATATTCCCCATCAATAATTGCAAGAGTTGCATCTAAATTCATATCTCCCTCAAGAAAGATTTTGGAGTTAGATGGGTGATAAAATTCACCATGTGAATTCAAAAACTGCTCATATGTAAGATCTGTAATATCCTCAGGATCTCCACCAGCCACATACCTATACGTATTATCCGGGAAAATCATCTCCTGTAACTTCTTTAAAACGACCTCCTGTGATGAGGAGAATACTCCCTTCATCTCATTAAGAACAACTCCCTTATATTCAAGATCTGCATTCTCATCTCTTAATTCATAATGGCATCCTTCCTGATAGAATATGTTAGGATTGTTATAGATAGCCGGTGCAAACACTGAATCTAAATAAACCTTCATAAGATTTTGAAAATCTTTTTCATTACAACTAGATACTGGATAGATGGTCTTATCAGGGTATGTCATTGCATTAAGAAATGTCTTTAGCGAACCCTTCAGTAGTTCAACAAATGGTTCTTTTGTCGTATACTTTTTCGAACCATTCAATACAGAATGCTCCAATATATGGAATACTCCCGTATTATCTGTTGGTATTGTCTTGAATCCTATACAGAAAAACTTGTTATTCTCTTTGTTATCCAACCATATTAATTGCGCCTTCGTCTTCAAATGCTCCATTTCATAAAAATCTCCCTGAAGCTCATTTACGTGACGTACTCTTTTTACTATAAATCCGTGTAATTGATCATTAACGTTATATTTCATATTTACCTCCATTCCTGCGCAC
Source organism: Bacillota bacterium (assembly GCA_023392615.1). Taxonomy (GTDB): domain Bacteria; phylum Bacillota; class Clostridia; order Lachnospirales; family Lachnospiraceae; genus Mobilitalea. The sequence goes on from JAEVYT010000036.1 coordinate 259,194, forward strand.
GCTTTTTGCGTATAAAAAGTTTGAGCCGAGGATTACGCAGGCACAAACTTTGGGAGTGAAAGATTTATCTTTCACTCTTTTCTCCATTCTGTAACTTTTTTTCATTTGCGTATTGTGAATGTACACACATAATAATTTAATTTATTCTCTCACTTCACTCGTATTAACTAATATCTGTGAAGCTGGTATCATGTCCCTGCGTTCTAAAGTAAATCCCTGTCCACGCACCTCTTTAATCTGGTTGACAGTAATAAATGCTCCCTGGTCAATGGAAAGTATCTTCTTCTGAATGCCATAAAGTTTACGCGGCTGTACAACACATAACACCCCCAACTGATCTTCTCCCCGGCATCCTGTCTGAATATTTATCATGGTCACTCCTGCACGCAGCTCCGTCAAAATACATGTTCGTATCTGTTCATAGTGATCAGAAATCACCATAATCTGCATCTGTGACTGTCCAATCACCATAACCTTGTTAAGCACAGTCGTTTCCACCGCTGTATATATAAGTCCATATAAAACCATCTCAATGCCAGAAACGAATACCTGACTGAAAATAATCGTGAAATCTGTCACCAGAACAAAATATGAAATTGGATAACGAAACCATTTATGTAACGATAAACATATGATATCTGTTCCACCCGTAGAAGCCCCCACTCGCATTAGTAATCCAACAGAAGCTCCAACTCCTGCTCCAGCAATTATTGATGCAAGCAAAATATTCTGGGTCATGTCATTCACATAAGGAACATATCTAAGCATACTAAAAAATAATGGAAAAAGGATAGAACTTGCAATACTTGTTACGACCATTTTTTTGCCAAGAACGATCCAGCCAAGAATTAAAATAACGATATTGACTGGTAGCACGAACCATTCTGCTGGAATATGAAATCCTCTCTCAACGGCTAAACCAAGTCCAGATATTCCACCGATCACAATTCCATGTGATGAAACAAATGAAAATATACAGAATGCAAACATAAAGTTTCCTAAGAGGATAAAAAAAGTGTTTTTCATTAGCTCTAATGCCTTTTTCTTTTTCATAGAACAAAATTCATCCTTTCTAATTTAGTCTACTGGGTTATCACACTAATCCTTGAAAAATTATTGTTTTTTAGTTTACATCTATTTATTTTATATATCAATTGCAGATGCTTATCGTATCAATTACCGTGTTTATCTAATCAAAATAAAGGTTTATATTAAAAGCATTCAATTATTCGTGTAAATATTACATTGGAATTTTCAAGTATAATCTGATATATTGGTAATCAGTTATTGTAAGAAGTCCGCTGCAATATAGCAAATGATCCGAAAAGGAGAAAATTAGATGAAATTATTGCTTACAGCTTTTGAGCCGTTTGGAGGAGAATCTATTAACCCTGCTCTTGAAGCCGTCAATCTGGTTCCAATCAGAATAAACGATATGGAAATTGTCAAAATTAAAGTTCCAACTGTCTTTGGGAAATCCATTTCTGTTGTTACAGAATCAATAAAAAGTGAGCAGCCTGATGCAGTTTTATGTATCGGACAAGCTGGCGGTCGTTTTGGGCTTACACCAGAACGTGTCGCAATCAATATAGATGACGCAATCATTATAGATAATGAGAATAACCAACCCATTGATTTACCAATCTATAAAGATGGTGCCCCTGCCTATTTTTCTACACTGCCAATTAAAGCAATGGTTCAAAACATCCGTGAGGCAGGAATCCCAGCAAGTGTCTCTAATACAGCCGGCACTTATGTCTGCAACCACTTAATGTACGGTGTTCTCCACTTTTTATCAATTAATCAATCCAACATACGTGGTGGTTTTATGCATGTACCTTTCGTCACTAGTCAAGTGGTAAACCGTCCCACGCAAGCCCCATCACTTAGCTCTGAAGAAATTGCACTTGGTATTGAAGCTGCCATTATTGCCATTAATGATAACGAATACGATCTAGCAATTGCCGAAGGAAGTATTCACTAAAATGAGATAAAGTAGGAAGCTAACCATTAGTTGATTAATCACCTCCTTAAGCCAGATATCCCCATTCCCATATTAAGCTTTCAAAACTGTTTTCCATATATTCAAATTTTTGTAATAATATTATATCTGTCGCTACATCCGTCCCTGCATTATCCCGGAAAGCTGTATTAATAAGTCGTATAGCACCAATTAATTCTGCTCGCTCTGCAAGATATTTTCTTACGAAGGAATTCTCCATGCTGTAACTGAATATGAAAGTTTCTGTGGAAAGATTCGCTTTCGTTAGAAACTTTGGTATCGCCACCGTTGTTGAATATAGAATACCTTATTCTCATTGATTTGAATATTTCACCACATGGTGGAAATAAAGTCATTTCTACCACCACATGGTAATTTGGGTATATATTGTTTCATTAAATATGAATATGACTATAACGCGAAAAAGGACACCTTCAAAATTTTACTTTTGAAAAGTGTCCTTAAAGTGCAAAATATTAATTTAGAATTTTCAGTTCAAATTCTCATTATTCGGTATCATCAATTACTATACCATAAGAATTTGTTGTCATTTTGTTGTCATGATCTGATAACAAACCCGCAACTCCTTGATTTTACTGGCATTTTTATTCTTTTGTCTTCATAGTCGGGAATAACAATACGTCCCTAATCGCAGCTGAATCGGTTAACAGCATAACCAAACGGTCTATACCAATACCGATACCGCCTGTTGGAGGCATACCATATTCGAGTGCGGTTAAGAAGTCCTCATCTAATTCGTTAGCTTCATCATCACCAGCGGCACGAAGTGCTTCCTGTGCTTCAAAACGACCTCTTTGATCTAATGGATCATTTAATTCAGAGAATGCATTTGCCATCTCACGCTTTGTGATAAAGAGTTCAAAACGCTCTGTATAATCAGGATCTGAAGGCTTTCTACTTGCAAGTGGTGATATTTCAACCGGGTGATCCATAATAAATGTAGGCTGTACCAAATGTTCCTCAACAAATTCTTCAAAGAACAGATTGATGATATCGCCTCTCTTATGACGAGCCTCGAATTCAATATGATGTTCCTTTGCAAGTGCTTTTGCTGCAGCTTCATCTGCAACCTGGTCAAAATCGATATTAGCGTACTTTTTGATTGCTTCAACCATAGTTAAACGTTCAAACGGTTTTGCTAAATCTATCTCAACTCCATCATAGCTTATGGTTGTGGTACCAAGCACCTTTGTAGCAACGGTTTTAAATAATTCTTCTACCAAATCCATCATGCCATAATAATCTGTATATGCCTGATACAACTCTAAAAGAGTAAACTCAGGGTTATGTCTTACGGATAAACCTTCATTACGAAATACTCTGCCGATTTCATAAACACGTTCTAAGCCACCAACAATCAGACGCTTTAAGTATAATTCCAAAGAAATTCTAAGGTGAATATCTTGATCCAAGGCGTTGTGATGTGTGAAGAATGGTCTTGCTGCAGCACCGCCGGCGTTCGGAACTAAAACCGGTGTTTCCACTTCAATGAATTCTTTACCATCCAGATAATTACGAATCTCACGAATAATCTGAGAACGTTTTACGAAAGTGTCTCTTACCTCAGTATTCACAATTAAATCAATATAACGCTGTCTGTATCTGGTGTCGGTATCCTTCAGTCCATGGAATTTCTCAGGTAAAATCTGAAGACTCTTCGTTAACAGAACTACTTTAGTCGCTTTAATTGAAATCTCTCCGGAATGAGTTTTGAATACTTCTCCCTCAATTCCTACGATATCGCCGATGTCATATTTTTTGAACTCTTTATAAGGTTCTTCTCCGACTTCGTCTCTCTTAACATATGCCTGGATATTACCGCTAATATCATTGATATTACAAAAGGATGCTTTACCCATTACACGTTTGGACATAACACGTCCTGCAATGGATACAGGTTTCCCTTCCATCTCTTCAAAGTTATTAACGATATCCTTCGTATGATAGGTTACGTCATACTTCATAATCTGGAAAGGATCCTTTCCATTCTCCTGAAGATCAGCTAACTTCGCTCTTTTTACCTTTAATAATTCATTAATGTCCTGTTCAGCTTGAACTCTTTCATCAGCCATGTATCTCACCTCTAACGCAGTAAACTTTTTCTGCTTACCAATATTTTATTAATTCGATTTCTGGATCTCGAGAATCTTGTACTGCATTATACCTGAATGGGTCTCTACGTCAACAACATCTCCGACCTTCTTACCAATCAACTGACTTCCCAAAGGAGATTCATTGGAGATTTTGCCTCTTAAGCTGTTTGCTTCTGTAGATCCTACCAGCTTATATTCCAGTTCTTCATCATATTCCATATCCAAAATTCTTACTTTGCAACCAATATTTATTGCATTTACATCAACTTCATCTTCGACTACAACTTCTGCATTTTTAAGAATCTTTTCGATTTCTTCAATTCTTGCCTCAATGTCTCTTTGCTCGTCTTTCGCGGCATCATATTCAGCGTTCTCAGAAAGATCCCCCTGCTCTCTGGCTTCTTTAATCTTTTGAGCTACTTCTTTTCTTTGATTCACTTTCAGATCATGAAGCTCAGCTTCGAGTTGTCGTAATCCCTCATAAGTCAATATGTTTTTCTTTTCTACCATAAAACACCCTTCCTCCATATTGCTTTTTATACTACATACAATACATTCAAAGTATTATATCGTATCAATTGTATCTTGTCAACATGATTAAAGTTGTTAAAAATCCAGCTATTAATCTGCTCAAAAGTTACATTATATCTTATCTATAAACCCATTAAAATATTCTACCCAATTGTGAATAATCTACATTTGATTTACATCGTATTTTCATTAATTTTACAATCAATGTCATTGAGCATCTTTTAGAATATCACTAAAATCAAATGTAGCGAAATAATCCTTTGGTGTTTCCGCTCTACGAATTAACTCTACTGAACCATCTTCCTTTAATAAAAGTTCTGCTGATTTCAATTTGCCGTTATAATTATAACCCATTGCAAATCCATGAGCACCGGTATCGTGAATAACAATCAAATCTCCGATATCTATCTTGGGTAACATACGATCAATCGCAAATTTATCATTATTCTCACATAAGGAACCGGTAATATCATATTTGTGATCACATGGAGCATTCTCTTTCCCCATGACGGTAATGTGATGGTATGCACCATACATAGCCGGTCTCATTAAGTTTACTGCGCACGCATCCAAACCGATGTATTCTTTGTATATATGTTTTTCATGAATTGCAGTTGCCACCAGATGACCGAAAGGTGCCAACATGAAGCGTCCAAGCTCCGTATAGATTGCAACATCCCCCATTCCGGCAGGTACAAGAACTCGTTCGAACTCTTTTCTTACACCCTCACCGATTTTCATAATATCATTTTTCTCTGTATCCGGTTTATACGGAATTCCAACGCCACCGGATAAGTTGATGAATTTAATCTCAACACCTGTTAAGTCTCTAACCTCAACAGCCAGTTCAAATAATATGCCTGCTAATGTAGGATAATATTCCTCCGTTCCAGTATTACTTGCTAAAAATGAGTGAATACCGAAATATTTTGCACCTTTTGCCTTCAATCTTTTAAAGCCATCAATTAATTGTTCCTTGGTCAATCCGTACTTAGCATCACCCGGATTATCCATAATTCCATTTGATGTTTTAAATACACCACCCGGATTATAACGACAGCTGATTGTCTCCGGAATTCCTGCTACTTTCTCAAGGAAATCAATGTGAGTGTAATCATCTAGGTTGATATAAGCATTCAATTCTTTCGCTTTAATAAATTCTTCCGGAGGGGTGGCATTCGAGGAGAACATGATACCATCGCCGGAATAACCAAGTGCTTCTGACAACATAAGCTCTGTCAGAGAGGAGCAGTCCACACCACAGCCCTCTTCTTTTAAGATATTAATGATATAAGGATTTGGTGTAGCTTTCACCGCAAAATATTCCTTAAATCCTTTGTTCCAGGAAAATGCTTCATAAAGCTTTCTTGCATTCTCACGGATGCCCTTTTCGTCATAGATATGAAAAGGGGTCGGATATTTCTTTGTTATTTCAAGTAATTGTTCCTGCGTTACAAATGGTGTCTTCATATGAATCCTCCTTATTTTATAAGAATTTTATATCATGATAGATTTATATACGTTCTATCCCATTTACATAAAGATGTGGCATATCGATATTTTATAAATTAATAACAACAATATTAATATACTCGAATCAAATCATAATTCCCTGCTTTAATACTATCGATAAAGTCATGAATATTCTCAAGCCTGTGATCAAAAGTCAAGCCACTTCGACTTGTTTCTTCACCGTGTGCATCGGTACCTGCAGTAACCGGAAGCTTATGTTTTCTTGCATAAAGCAACGCCTGCCGGTCAAAACCAGCGTTCTTATTCCCGACATTGATTGCTTCTACTGCATCAACATACTCCGGAAACAAACGAATCTCTTTAATATATGGTCGGACACGGTATGGATGTGCATGCACGATAAAGCCGTTGTCCTCATGAACTCGCTTATATTGTTCTTCTATCGACCAGTCTAAAATGTCCGGATGTTCCATCAACCATTTTTTGTCCAGTCCATAGATCAAAAATTCTGTTCTACGAAAGTTCGCTTCCCAGCCAAAGAATACATCAAGGCCAATCTTATCTCCTTCTGCTTTGGCATTCTCAAAGCCCTTGCAAAACAAGTCAACTCTTTGCTCCCAAGGCAAGTCAGCCGGTACACTGGTGTGTCCATTGAAAAAATGGTTCGTTACAACAATTCCCGTATAGCCAAGTTCTTTATACTTCCTCACCTGTTGCACTGCATCAAAGATAGCACAGGCACTCGCTTCTGTAGTATGAAGATGTGTTTCATATTTATATATCATTCTGAAACCCTATACCCTTCTTTCTTGTACACTTTGTATATTTATACTCAATTAATTAATATGCTTAATTTTACAAATTGCTTCTAATAGCAAAACCGTAAAGAATTCCCCCTTTCGCTCAGCTTCGAGGGGGCAGTGTTTTATAATAAATAATTGTTCCCATTATACATCATTCTACGTTTTTTTCAATCATATTTTATAAAAAGTGGACACATTGTATACCTTAACTTATGAATAGATAAACTTATATTTTGAACTAAGTTATATTTTGATTTAAAAAGGGATTTTCAAATCTGACTTCTAGAATCTAAATCGTAATTTATGAGTCGAACGTATGATTGTAATAGAGCTGGAAATCCTACGTTCATTGTGTTATAATCCAAATTGAGTGTATTTATGCTTATTTTGTCATATTTTAGAAAAAGGGGTTTATACCATGGAACAATATAATGGAAGTCAAATCGTCATATTAGAGGGTCTTGAGGCAGTTAGAAAGCGTCCCGGTATGTATATCGGAAGCACAAGTTCAAGAGGTCTACATCATTTAATCTGGGAGATACTTGATAACGGAATTGATGAGCATCTGGCAGGTTTTTGTTCAAAAATCGATATTACCTTATTAAAGGATGGCGGTATTGAAATCAGTGATAACGGCCGCGGTGTGCCTGTGGATATTCATCCAACCAAGAAAATTCCTACCGTACGAGTTGTTTATACGATATTACACGCCGGTGGTAAGTTCGGCAATTCTGCTTACAAGGTATCCGGAGGTCTACACGGTGTAGGTGCCTCCGTTGTAAATGCTTTATCAAAGAAAATGATAGTCGAAGTAAAACGTGACGGCAAGGTTTACCGAGATGAATATGTTGATGGTGGTCATCCTACCGTTCAGCTTGAAGAGGGGTTATTACCTGTAGTCGGAAAATGTAACAAATCCGATACTGGAACAAAAGTCACCTTCTATCCGGATGATACCATATTTGAAACAATTGAATTCAAGCCAGAGGTAATTCATAAAAAATTAAAAGAAATCGCTTTCTTAAATAAGAATATAATAATTAATTTTATTGATCAAAAACATGGAACTTCAAAAACATACCATGAAGAATTCGGCATCAAAAGCTTTGTATCCTATTTAACACGTGAAATGGCTCATCTTCATGAAGAGCCTATTTATCTGGAGGGGAAAAGCGGTGATATTGAGGTAGAGATCGCATTTCAATATACGGACAGTTATTCAGAACAGATCAATGCTTATTGTAATCGAATTAATGTAGTGGATGGCGGCACATTAGTTACCGGCTTCAAAACTGCACTAACCCGTGTTATGAATCAATATGCAAGAGAGTTGAATGTATTGAAGGACAAGGATGAGAACTTTGACGGTAAGGATATTCGTAACGGTCTTGTGTCTATAATATCCATCAAGCATCCGGACCCACAGTTTGAGGGTCAGACCAAGACCAAACTTGGCAACACCGATGCGAAAAGCGCGGTGGATGAGATATTTTCCGCCGAAGCACAACGCTGGTTCGATAAGCATGTTGAAGTATTAAAGAGTATTCTTGAGAACTCCATGAAGTCCTTTAATGCGAGACGTGCTAGTGATAAAGCCAGAACTGCAGTCCTTAAACAATTGAATGATGTGGATACCAGGAGCAAGCTTGCCTCCTGCTCTTCTAAAAAAGCAGAGGAATGTGAATTATATATCGTCGAAGGTGATTCCGCAGGCGGAACTGTAAAAACCGCCAGAAATCGTAGAACTCAGGCAGTTCTTCCCCTTCGTGGCAAGATACTGAATGTTGAGAAGGCCACCCTGGAGAAGATTCTTGTTAACACTGAAATCAAATCAATGATTGCCTCCTTCGGATGTGGAATCGGCGATGAATTCGATCTTGCTAAACTACGCTTTGATAAGATTATCATCCTAACCGATGCGGACGTTGATGGCGCTCATATCAGTACTCTTTTGTTAACCTTCTTCTACCGCTTTATGCCGGAATTAATACTAGAAGGAAAGGTTTACCGAGGAATGCCACCTCTATATAAGGTAGAATATGAGACCTCAGCAAAAGGAAAAAGAGCCAAAAAATCCGAATATTTATTCAATGATTTTGAACTGGACAAGTTCCGTAAGATCGAAGGCAACAAAATATTGAACCTTCAACGATATAAAGGGTTGGGTGAAATGGATGCCCATCAGCTCTGGGAGACAACACTAAATCCCGATACCAGATTACTTGCACAAATCTCCATCAGCGATACCGTAGAAGCAGATGAAGTCACTACCATGTTAATGAGTAGTAACGTTCCCCCGAGACGTACCTTTATCATGGAAGAAGCAAAATACGCAAAGCTTGATATATAGAACAATATCGTAGGCTTAAGATTCCTTCTTATATGGGATCAGTTACATTAGCACAACATACTAATGATTTTATAACTTTTTTGCTAATGTATCCTCCCACATATTCATATTTTCTTAAACTCGCGACATTGCAAAAATAGTATGGAGGTTAATTAAATGAAAAGTATATCCGATCAGATAATCCAGATGGATTTCTCAGAGGAAATGAAAAATAGTTATAGAGATTATGCGATGAGTGTTATCATTGCAAGAGCTCTTCCCGATGTAAGAGACGGCTTAAAGCCGGTGCAACGAAGAATTCTTTATTCGATGATCGAGCTAGGTCTTGATCCTGCGAAACCTCATAGAAAAAGTGCCCGTATTGTCGGTGATACGATGGGTAAATATCATCCTCATGGCGATAGTTCTATCTATGAAGCACTCGTACGTATGACAGAGGATTACTCATTAATGGTACCTCTCGTGGATGGTCATGGTAATTTTGGTTCTATCGATGGTGATGGCGCTGCGGCGATGCGTTATACCGAAGCCCGTTTATCCCTCGGTGCGATGGCTTTGCTTGATCATTTGGAGAAGGGATTAATTGATTTTATCCCTAACTTTGATGATAGCGAAAAAGAGCCTACCGTTCTCCCTGCTATGATTCCTAATCTATTGATTAATGGAACCACGGGTATTGCGGTTGGTATGGCAACCAACATTCCTCCTCACAATCCCGATGAGGTTATTAATGGTGTTATGGCTTATATGGACAACCCTGACATCACCGTCCGTGAGCTGATGAATTATATTCCCGCACCCGACTTCCCAACCGGCGGAATTATAACGAATCAGGATGATCTTGTCAGCCTGTATGAAACCGGCGAAGGTAAGATTCGCGTTCGTTCCAAGGTAGAGATTGAAAACGGAGATAATGGTCGAAAGAACCTTGTCATTACAGAGATTCCTTATACCGTTGCAGGCAATAAGACAAAGCTTGTGGAAGGACTTGCTACATTAATGAAAGACAAGGTCTTTGATGAAATATTTGATATCAGGGACGAATCCTCCAAGGAAGGCATCCGTGTCGTAATTGAGGTTAAGAAAGATCGTGATCTTGACAACCTTCTGAACGGTTTGTATAAGAAGACCTCTATGGAAGATACTTATTCAGCTAATCTTCTGGCGGTAAAGGATCAACAGCCAATTGTCTTTAATTTGAAGAATATACTTGGTGAATTTGTTGATTTCCAGGTTGAACTATATACCAAGGAATATCAGTATATGCTGGACAAGGCCATCAAACGCCTCGAAATTGTTGGTGGTTTGATCAAAGCAACTGACGTTATCGACCTGATTATCGAAATCCTACGCGGAAGCTCCTCTGTAAAGCAGGCTAAAACATGTCTCACTGACGGTATCGTAGAGGGCATCAAATTCAAATCTGCTCAGTCAGAGAAGGCAGCAAAAACTCTCAATTTTACGGAACGTCAGGCAGACGCGATACTCGCAATGCAATTAAGTAAATTAATCGGTCTTGAGATCTTAAAGCTTCATGATGAGAACAAATCTCTTTTGGATTCCATCGAAGAATATCGTAAGATATTAGGAAGTAACAAGGAGTTGTATAAAGTGATCAAATCCCGTTTAAAAGATTATAAGAAACTCTTCCATACTCCAAGAAAAACAGCACTTATGAATTCAGCTAGTATAGATTATGTAGAAGAGGTAAAAATCGAGGATATCTTTATTCTGATTGATCGCTTTGGCTATACAAAGTCAATTGATACCACCAGCTACACCAGAGCCTCCGAGGATAATCTGAAGGAATATGTCCATATCGTACCGATGAAGAATAACGATAAGCTCTGTCTCTTCACCGCTGAGGGTAGTATGCATCAAGTAAAAGCAGAAAATATCCCTAGATGCAAGATGAAAGATAAAGGAGTTCTGATACACACTCTATGTAAGATAAATAAAGAGAATGTCATTATCTACACTTCCTTTGAGCAGTTATTCGAATCACAGCTCCTATTCACGACCAAAGCCGGCTTTATTAAGCAGGTATCCGGTGTCGAATTCGAGACAAACCGCTCTCAGATTGCAGCTACCAAATTAGAAGAAGGCGATGAAGTAATCTCAATCTGCTTACTCTCCGCTTCCGAGGTGATGGCCGGCGACCAGAAGGTTATTATCCTGACGGAGAAAGGCTTATCTCTTGGCTTCCCTCTATCTGATGTAAGCGAGTTGAAGAAGACCAGCCGAGGCGTAAAAGCAATCACATTGGAGAAAAATGATACCGTAAGCTTTGCAATCTCACTTAATTCGAATACAGAAACCTTTACTTACAAGGAGAAGGAGCTCAGTGTGAAGAAGGTTCGTAATCGCAAACGTGGTGATAAGGGACAGAAGGCAAACCTATAAATATTTGTAGCTACAAGAAAAATGGAGAATGCTATGACTCATGTGTATTTTGTTCGTCATGCCTTACCCGAACACAAATGGGAGGTAGACCGAACCAGACCCTTAACAGCAGAAGGAAAATCAGATATCGTAAAGGTTACTGAAACTCTGAGTAATGTACAACTAGATTATGCAATATCCAGTCCCTATATTCGAAGCATGGAGACCATTCAAGAATGTGTAAAAGAGCACGACTTAACAATGGATATTGAGGAACGCTTTCGTGAAAGAGAACGAGGAATCAACAATAGTCTTGATATGTTAAATCGACGATGGGAAAACTTCGAATTCCATGAAGAACAGGGTGAATCCCTTGGTGTGGTTCAACGTAGAAATATTGAGGCTCTCCAAGATATTCTGCGTGACCATGAAGGAGAAAGTATTATTATAGGTACTCATGCTACTGCTTTAAGCACTATCCTAAATTATTACGATTCGTCCTATCATAAGGATAGCTTTATGAGAATTATTAATTGCATGCCCTATATTATTCGACTTGATTTTGATGGACAGAGTTGTGTATCCAAGGAAGAACTTCTGGTACTTGATAAGAATGTTACAGAATATAATAAAACATATAAGAGCAAATAAAAGCTGCTAAAATATGAAGGCTATATCATGAGATCAAATATATATAGCATTGAATAATAAGCAGAGGCATATAAAAATCCCCATGCACATGTGATTTCTCACACCTGCATGGGGTTCGTGTTTATACGATATCTCGCTTGTCTTCTCCAGAACGCATAATGCGATCCAGTGATTTCTTATAATCAAATCTACGCATGGAACTTTCTTCGTCAAGAATTGCAGCTTTGTTTAAGTCAATCTTCTTCAACATTGCTTCCAATCGTTCTGAGAAATCCACCAATTCATTCATGTAATGAACCAATTGATTATGGATATCTGTAGCGTCTGCATTTAACAAGGCAATTTCTAATTGATATGTCAATTCCGAAATGGAACTTGCCCCAACATTATCAAGTAATTTTCTTAATGTTTGAGTAATGGTTCTTAATCCTTCATATTCATCTGTTCTGCACATCAATTGAAGCAAAGGAAGCTTCGATTTTATGCTTTTTAAGATAGCAAAAAGTGCTTTCGTATAATTACTCAAATTACAAAGAAAATACTGATATCCTATCTGAAATTCTATCTCCGGAACCTCTTGAAACAGTTCCGTTGTAATTGTTCTCTTCATCCCAACAAGCCCCCCGTGGCTATATGTACTTTCAAAACATTACAAATATTGTAACACAAAGCAAATACTAACATATATATGATGTTTTGTAAATAGTTCCATACCCTATATGCCTATTATTATATAGCATATTTCGGCATTTTTCACCAAATACAGTAGCATTTAGGACCATATTACCACCTTACATAAAAATATGATGAATTCAGTTTCGCGTATATCAGGAAAATCAGATCTATCTTTTGTATATTTTATATGAAATACGGGAATGTTTGCTTATGATTTAGGTATATCGCTAAATCTTTTAATTGGGCTAGCATAATGACAAAAAATGTTGTATTATGAATCTACATTTTTAAATAAATGAACGTAAAACCCATTCAACGGATTTTTAGGAGGTTAACAAGTGGAAAAAGAATTAGTAATCGTACTTGACTTCGGCGGTCAATACAATCAATTAATTGCCCGTAGAGTCAGAGAATGTAATGTTTATTGTGAAGTTCTTCCTTATAATACGAGCATCGAGCGTATTAAAGAATTAGCACCGAAGGGAATCATATTTACCGGTGGTCCTGCGAGCGTATATGGTGAGGATGCTCCTCATTGCGACCCTGAAGTATTCAATTTAGGGATTCCGGTATTAGGTATCTGCTACGGCTGCCAGCTTATGACATATCTTCTCGAGGGTAAGGTAACCAAAGCACCCCTCAGAGAATACGGAAGAACCGAGGTAAATGTTACTACTACTTCCAAGCTATTTAAGGATATCTCCGAGAATACCATCTGTTGGATGAGCCACACTGACTATATCGAAACTTTGGCATCCGGCTTCAGTGTGATTGCCAAATCCGACTCCTGTCCGGTTGCAGCAATTGAAAATGCTGACAGAAATCTATATGGCGTTCAATTCCATCCAGAAGTCGTGCATACCCCAGAAGGTACAAAGATGCTTCATAACTTCTTATATGAAGTATGTAACTGCTCCGGTGACTGGGTTATGTCCTCCTTTGCAGAAGAGATGGTTGCATCCTTAAAAGAAAAAATCGGTGACAAAAAGGTATTATGTGCATTATCCGGTGGTGTTGACTCTTCTGTTGCTGCTGTTATGATCAGTAAAGCAGTTGGTAAACAGCTTACCTGTATCTTCGTTGATCATGGCTTACTTCGTAAGAATGAGGGTGACGAAGTAGAACAAATCTTTACAACACAGTTTGATGTTAACTTTATCCGTGTAAATGCACAACAACGTTTTTATGATAAATTAGCCGGCGTATCCGAACCGGAAGAAAAAAGAAAAATCATCGGTGAAGAATTCATTCGTGTATTCGAAGAAGAAGCTCAGAAAATTGGTAAGGTAGACTTCCTTGTACAAGGAACCATCTATCCAGACGTAATCGAGAGTGGTCTTGGAAAATCCGCTGTAATCAAGAGCCATCACAACGTAGGAGGTCTTCCTGATTATGTTGATTTCAAAGAAATCATCGAACCTCTTCGTAACCTCTTCAAGGACGAGGTTAGAAAAGCCGGCTTAGAACTCGGAATCCCTGAAAATCTCGTATTCCGTCAGCCTTTCCCAGGTCCAGGTCTTGCAATCCGAATCATCGGTGACATCACCCCTGAAAAGGTAGCAATCCTACAGGATGCTGACTTCATCTACCGTGAAGAAATCGCAAAAGCAGGTCTTGATCGTTCCATCGGCCAGTACTTTGCAGTACTCACAAACCTTCGTTCCGTAGGCGTTATGGGCGACGAGAGAACTTACGATTATACCGTAGCGCTCAGAGCCGTTACAACTACTGACTTTATGACTGCGGAGTTCTCCGAACTTCCTTGGGACTTACTTGGTAAGATCTCAAATAGAATTGTAAATGAAGTAAAACATGTTAATCGTATCTGCTACGACATTACGGGTAAGCCACCAGCAACGATAGAGTGGGAATAATAACAAGAAACGCTACAGCCAAGTATTTATGGGCTGTAGCGTTTTATTTTTGGATGTGATTCTAGTTTGATTCTAAATCTAAAGTACTAATAAATGAAAAGAATACTTTATCCTTGTCAAGATTCAGAGGTGTTTGTAATCCCATTTCAATTCGTGCCATATTTCTGTATGAATTATACTTTTCCAAAATGTTTGTCGGATCTTCAAACAAAATCTGATTAAATATATTTATCAGATTTGAATCTTCGCATGTTAAAGACAACTTGTTATAACATTTGCGACCACGTATTGTTAGTTCATTTCGGTTAGTAATTTCTCGTTCAGGAATTCTTCCATCAAATCTAAGCCATGAAATATATACATCGATAAAATCCAGAGATTCTTGAATAGTATCAAGTTTCACTTTATAAATCTGCTGTTTTTGGAACTGCATATTTTGAAATGAAGCTTTTACTTCTTCAGTTTTTTTGGTTATCTCTCGAATATCTTCCTTGGTTGCTAGATTCTTACCTTTTTCACTCATATATGAATTAGTATATTTTCTTAATCCTAAAAATTCAATTACTGGTATTATAACGATAGCCAATGTTTGTATTAAATCAATCATTTTTAGTGAACCTTTCATTTACTTATATTTATCTTTTAGAATTATGTATATTGGTTGTTCTTTATATAAGATTACAATTCAGTATCTTTTAGTGTGAGGCCTTTGGGAGTTTTCCAAGCTATTCGTCCATTTATACTATAACCAACTACAATAGCAGCAGCAATAGATGGACTAGCAAACAAAAAATCTTGCGTAAATCTATAATCCTGATCAATTATACCTGTTTCAATTAAGTTTTGTCTTTTTAAAATAATACTTTTAGTCAATGAATTAGTAACAGTTTCAGCAATTTTTGACCCTCTGTATACAACAAAACCATCAGAGGTGGGGCTTCCTATTGCCTTTAAGCCAGAGTTTTCGATATAAAATTTCGTAATCTTTTGCTTATTAAGGGATGAACCAACTGCATTTTCAAGAACTTTGTGACCAACTGAGCTTAATAATAATTTAGCATTATTAATGAACTCTTCCATTTCAGCACAATCTGCTTCTGATAATGAGGATAACGTTGGTGTATTCGAATTAGTAGTTTCATATCGTCCTGCTTCTTTTGCAATATGATACATTCTATTTTCAAGATATTTAACATGAGCTTTATTTAAATTATTGTCTTTACTAACAAAAACAACGCATTCATTCCAAAAATCTTTTTCGTTTAAATGTTGCATTAACCGATTATATATATTTTCAGCTTCACCAATATAAACTTGATCTATATTAGATTCGTCATCTTTACCAAACAAGAAATATATACCGGTATTTTTCAACTCTTGTCGGTCAAAACTTTGCTTAACATATGTTCTTGGTATCTTATAAGCTTTACCTGTCCAGTTTGATAATTCGCACATCCATCTTCCATCAGGAACTCCTTCTATAAGAAAAAGCCTGATTGATTTCCCAAAACTCATTAATTTACCCTTCTTTCTACTTTTCCACTGTAATACTCTTCATTTCCTTTTACCATAAAATTGCTATCTAGCATAGTCTGCTTAATTCGTTCACATATTTCTATCATTTCATTTATTCTTCTATATGCAAATCATATTACTTTGATATTTCTCTATAGAATTAATTACTCTTTGCTAACTCAAGAGTTATAAATTCATGATACTTAGTTGTTTTCCTATTTTAAAACCAGTTTTACGCAAGTACCATCAAAACGAACAACAATACTCATGAAAATTTGATTTAGCTTCGACCATTCGCGAACTCTATCATCTTCCAGTTGAGATACTAATTCCTTATGTTTCACAAGTTCCGTTGAAATATAGTCTAAAATCACTGGCATATGAGGATTAACTGCACTTTCATCAGTCTTCTTTTTTATCTCTAATAATTTTTCAAGTTCAGTCCGGAATTCATCTGGGAGTTTTATCTTCATCAATTCCTCAAACAGAACAGGTGGTGGACATTTCTTCTCTTCAATGTATCTGCATGCAAGTAGTGGTCTTAGTGCATAGAAATATTTTTTATATTTAACCTGCTCATCCTGCAAGTATTGTAAATAGGTATTTTGAGCGGTTCCGTAATAATGATAAATACCTGCTTTTACTGAAAAATAAGATTTAGCGATTTCATAAATATTATCCCACTCAGCTGCTTTTTTATAGATTATCGGAGAATTACTCCATTCAAAAAGAGTAGCATTTCCCCTATGAAATTGTATCAATGCTTTCTTCAAATCCCAACCGTTGATATCCAGTACATCATCTAACTGCCATTCAATAACATCCTTAGGCGGATCTAGGCGTAAATAATCTTCTTGCTTTCTTACATATACGAATCTTACATCATAATCACTATCAGGAGAAGCGAATCCCCATGCCCTACTACCGGATTCTACAGCGATAAGAATTTTTACATTTTCTCTTTCTTCTATTTCGTTCAATTTCTCTTGAATCTCTTTTAAAATGTCACGCATTAAATTTCACCTGCTATCACCTTTCTGTTTACGTACTCTACAAAGCTAGACACTTTCTCCATATCAGGATTATCTGGTAATATAGATTCTCGAGTAACCTTCACCAACATCTCTTCATAATAAGCAAGAATATCGTAGAACTCTTTTTCAAATGTTCTATCTTCTTTTTGAAATCCACCGGAACGAATTTTCAATAGAAGATCCAAATCATTAGTGCGGTTGGTTTGGATTTTGCCCTTTTCCAAGATATCAATTGCCATCATAAATAGTCGTATCAAATGCATAGCATGTTTATTTAAATGATTATCGTCTTTTTTCTTATTTCGCTTTCCTATTTTTTCATATCCCTTTACCACCGTATGCATAACAGACCACATATTCTCATAATCACGTAGTGGCAGGTGAGTGTATTTGGCATCTACAAATATTTCTGTTTCCAGATCGGGATTTAAGGCCTTATCTACATACAGTTTGATACTTCCATTTTCAAAAGCACCATATCTTCTTTGAAAATCATCCAACGCATTCTGTACTGACTTCAAAATATGTTGTTCCTTCTCAGATTGGGGCATAGAATCTCTTGCGATTGCATTTTGTAATCGACGCAGTTGCGCACTTGCATAACCACCAAATGAGCGGGCAGCTCTTTTTGATAAAAATAAATTACTGTTGTCTAGAAGTTCTTGTCCCAATGCTGATTTTATTAAGTATTGATCTTCATCTAACCCAAGAATTTCGCAGGTATTTGGATTACATTCCAACAATAGCTTAACAATCTTATTAAATGAATAGATGACCG
The DNA here is from genome assembly GCA_023392615.1 of Bacillota bacterium. Classification (GTDB taxonomy): domain Bacteria; phylum Bacillota; class Clostridia; order Lachnospirales; family Lachnospiraceae; genus Mobilitalea. The sequence continues at coordinate 277,376 of JAEVYT010000036.1, forward strand.
TGTCTGTATTCAAGTCTTCATATTGCTCGAACTCAGTCATTCCAATCAAATCAGATGGTAAATTAAGTGTAATTCCTCTAAAATCGATATCGCTATTCTCATTATTTGTACCATAGGCATAACTACCACCTAAGCCAAGTAGAATTATGCGTTTTCCAAGTCTTTCGTTGTCACGAAGAAACTTGTATTCCTCAGCATTCATTAATTGTCTGAAATTAATCATTGTAAACTCCTATATCTTAGATTCGCCTTTATAATTTTGCACCACTATCCCTTCAGTGCCCTTTTTAACCACAATACAATCATTCACTAATCTTTGCTTCATTTCTTCTATCATATTTCTCATTTCACCTAACTCTGAATCATATTCTTCATGAGTATTGAATGAATCTCTGTTATTAATGGTATTTTTAGTAAGCAGTTTAGCATAGGCATATTTTGAAAGTTGTTTACAGATGTGTGAATTTTTAAAACGTATACCAATAGTATTTGGATCAATCTCGCCCTTTTCGTTTTTATCTCCAGTGAAATCTATATCCAGCTGCTCGTCCATCTTAAAGATAAGCGACAATACATCTGAAACCGTTTCTATATCAAAATCCATAAACAAATTTATACTTATACCAAGCGAATTGGCAATTTTCAAAAGCTGATCAGGCTTTGGATTCCTATCACCGGCTTCGTATTTTCTAATAGTTACTTCGTTTATGTCTGCAAGTTCACCAAGTGTCTTCTGTGAAATACCCCGAAGTGTGCGGTATGCTCTAATTTTTTCACCGACTGTCATGTATGTACCATCCTTCATATACTTTTGTATCTGACAGATACATTTGTATTGTATCATAAGTATTTCATATATGAAAGAAAAACTTTTACAATTTAAGAGACATTGCAGAGCAATCTCGATGTCCTATTATCCTTATTGTACCTACCCATATAGGGTGCCGTCAAATCAACCTACAATTATCTCTACAGTATCGTTTTTCAAAACACAAAAAATGAGTTCCAATACTATATCGAACTAAAATCATCCTACTCTCAGTGACATTTCTCATGACAAAAGCAGTTTTAAGACAAAGGGAACATCGATTGTATTTCGACTACTTAAGGAAATATCTCATCTGGAAAGCACATCATGATATCAGAATAGTCAATCTCTTATCTGATTATAAGAAGTGACAAATATTAGATTTGGACGTCAGAGGAGCATTTAAAATATGAATAATATTAACGAATTGATAAAGAATTTTACTTTTATTTGTATTTTGAATTACCATGCCAGTGTCATTGTGTATTCTAGTCCAAAAGGGTACACGGCAAGATACGCATCAGCGACGCCACCTCTTTGATGAACCTTGTCAGGGGCAAATCCCCCTAAAACCCTTGATATTTTATTCGTGATAGTGCATTACACCATCATTTTGACCTTTGATGGTGTGTTTTACTATCATAAGCCCATTTTGATGGTGTGTTTTACCATCACGATGAAAATCGAACTTTATATTGTATTTAAATGGATATGAAATGTAAAAAATAGTAGCAATCCTATTTCTTGTACGGTATAATATTGTACAAGTGGTCTTTTAAAAATTATTTAGATGTGCGGCATTTGCACGAAGTGAGGTAAGATGAGCGAAAAAGGTTATATTCCACTATATACAATAACAGACAAGACGGTTAACTTGATTTCTGCTATTACCGAAATAATAACCAAGATCACGATAAATGATAGCATGAGTAACAATCCAAAACTACGAAGAGATAATCGTATTCGAACCATTCATGCATCATTAGCTATTGAAAATAATTCTTTATCTTTGGATCAAGTAACCGACATCATCAATGGAAAACGGATTTTAGGAGCACCAGATGAAATATGTGAAGTGAAGAATGCATTTGAGGCATATAACAAACTTCTGGAGTTGAATCCATATTCACTAAAAGACATGCTGTTAGCTCATAGGGTGCTGATGGATGAGTTAACAAAGGAAGCAGGAACATTTCGATGTAGTGGAGTGGGAATCTTTGCTGGGGAACAGTTGGTTCATATGGCGCCACCAGCAAGTCAGGTACCAAACTTGATTAAAGATTTGGTGGACTGGGCAAAGAAAGCAGAAGTTCATCCACTGATAAAAAGCTGTGTATTTCATTATGAGTTTGAGTTTATTCATCCATTTGCTGATGGTAATGGTAGAATGGGACGTATGTGGCAGACACTATTGTTGTATAAATGGAAGTCGCTGTTTGGGTGGTTGCCTATTGAAACATTAATAAGGGAGCGTCAGGAAGAATATTATAAAGTGCTTGGAGAATGCGATCATAGTGCTGATTCGGGAAAATTCGTAGAGTTTTTACTGACTACTGTTTATGATGCATTATGCGAAATAGCAGATACCGAACAAGTAACCGTTCAAGTCACCGAACAAGTTGAAAAGTTGTTAGAAGTTATGATTGATAAGGAATATTCGACTAGGGAAATGATGGAGTTGTTAGGATTAAGGCACAGACAGACATTTAGGGATAATTATTTATTGCCAGCATTAGAACTGGGATATATTGAAATGACAATACCTGATAAGCCAAATAGTAGTAAGCAGAAATATAGAAAAGTGGAACATGTAATTAAATAAGCCGGAAATTGTGTTGTAAATTGAATTACTAGTACGGATTTCGGTACAGTACCATGTGATAAAATAGAATTGGATATAGATAATACAAATAAAGGGAGACAAAAAAATGAGCTTAAGTGCAAACATATAAGAGAAAGAAACCTTAATATGGGCGTAGCAGATAAACTAGATGGGGTATATAAACCACATGAATAGTTTTAGAAGTCTTGTTGAATTACGGAATGTTTGCTCGATAGAAAAAGAAGCTCAGAACGAATTTATTCGTAACTGAGCTTCTTTTCTTGAGTTGGCGGGCTGGCGTTAATTAAATGAATTTTCTAGCGCTTATGTTTTCCAAGATAACTATAGCCTATCTCCTATTATGAATGTTTCAATAGTTTTGAATAAGTAGTGAAGTAATACCCTCTATTTTATATTGCCCATTGAACAAATTTCATTTAGTAGATTTACAATTAAGTCTATGCTTTTACTTCCTAAATCCACGAAGTTAATATATTCCTTGACTGTTTAGCTGTGACTTGAATGCCGTCAGCGGTTGATATTATGCTGAGTTTCATTCTAAAAAAATCTCTAATATATGCTTTATGATAGTATAATTCATAGTTATTTTTAGTTCTTTCCTTCAAGAAAAATGCATTTTCTCCCCAATGATTTAATCGCTCCATATATGTAAATCGATATGTTCTACCTCTTAACTCTTTGAGGAATGTATCTATATCTATATTTGAATTCATAATAAATTCGTTCATGACTTTACCTACTTTACATTGTTCTGATATTTCATTTATTTTATCACATTTACCACATAAGGACTATTAGAATACAATTAGAAAGTTGGTTTTACATCACAACACATTCTTCTGCTTATTAAGTTTCAAATATATTAGTAGGAAATGCTTGAATCCCCGGATCTCAAATTTAATAACGTAATAATCTCAGATGCATTGGCGGCGATTGCTGAGTGGTAAGTGCTTTTTGCATCCAACTCATTAATAAAGCCCCACCCATAACAAACAGCAATAAAGCCTATCTTCGCCTTCCATGCACCATCTGCGTCATAAATGCTGTCACCTACTAATATGGTGTCATCGGGTGAAGTACCAAAACGATCCATAGCCTTTTTAAGAAGTTCTTCTTTTGTAAGGCCGTTACCATTTTCTCCGAAGATTTCGCCGAGATAATCGCAAAGTCCAGCATGCTGCAGCATATCCTTAGCAAACTGTTCTAACTTAAGTGTGGCAACAGCGGTCATTATATTGTTTTTCTGTAGAGATATAAGTAACTCTGCAATTCCCGGATAAAGAGCATACCTATACTTTCCTTTTTGGTTATAAAGTTCGCGGTAGTAAAGCACAGCAGCATCGGCTGTGGCATCGTTCATACCATATAGTGCGGTAAATCCGCTTTTAAGCGATCCCCCAATAATGCCATGAAAACAGTGAGCATTATTCTTTGGGGAAAAACCAAAATGTATTGCGGTTTCATTATAACAAGCGATTATTCCGTCAGAGGTATCTAGAAGAGTTCCGTCAAGGTCAAAAATAACGAGTTTTGGCTTTGATATTAATGTCATGCTTTTTTCCTCTTCACTTTCATATTTGACTGAGCTGCGTCTGATTGTTTTTTCATCTCAATATAATCGCACAATCGTTTTTCTGTGGCTTCGAGCATTCCTGATAACATATAAATTTTCATGCGCTCATCCTTACCTATCCCACAAGCGTCAATTGTAATGCCACAGTATGGCAGAGGTATTTTAACACCATAATCTTCGACTTTGTTAAGAATATCGCTATTTTTTGTATACACGTAAATTACCTCCTCAGGCTCACTAGAGCCAACTTTTTTGATGATGATCGGTCGAATAAATGCAAATACATCTGTATTCTCACCATTAAAATATAGGTGTCGTTCATTTTCATTTAAAAATACAGCTACCATACTGTCTGGTAAAACTTCTAACAAAGATGTTAACTGTTCAGGCTCTAAATTATCCGATATCACGGAACATGTCGAGGTTGATTTATTACTAAAATTTTGCGTATGTTCATATATTAACTCATTCCCATTTTGCACAGAAAGAGCATTCAGCAGTAATTCATTGGCATTGGTCTTTATTTTTGCTTTCTCTTGCAGAAGCTTACCAAGCACCAATACAGCGATGTTATATCGGTGAATATATGCATAATCAGAATGGATACGCGGGTCGAACCACAACGTTTTTTCAGCAATGTTATTGAAACTTTTTGCTGCAGTAGAAGATGCAGCTAAAACAGTACTAAAACGATCTGTAATACAATAAGGCAACAGTTCGGAAGGCATAGCAAATGGAAGAACCGGCATATTTTCACCGAAAATTTCTTTATACCGCCCTGCAAGATCGTCGGGATGAGGCTTTATAATTATTGTTTGATTTTTTAAAAAATAATCTGCAAGTAGTAAATAAAGGCGATGCTGTTGTTCCAACGTCATAATGCCCAAATTTGCCAAATGCTGAGTAAGGATAAGTGATATCTTCTTTTCTTCGACATCAGGTGATTTCTCTGGGCAGTTAAAGAAATCCATCACTTTCTGTCTTGTTTCATTGTCCATTTTAGCTAATATACGCTTTGCTGAAAAGTCCTCCATTTTCGGGTTCTTATATCCATCCTTTTGCGTTTGAGTATCGGCTAAGATTCTAACTGCATAGGGATTTTCACCGAGAAGACCCATTACGTCTATTAAACGGTGGCGAACAGATCCTGGCTTAAGAGTGGACATAAACAAGGAACGATCGGAAAGAATCCCGCTGCCGTCCTCAAACAGCACATGTTGTATTTTGTTTTTCACAACATACCAGCCAAACGGAAGGGAGTCCAGGCACATATACAAAACTCGAGCATCTGTCAACTTCAATGGTATTGCCTTTTTCATTCGATTACAACATTTGTTAACAACCTTCATAGGATCAATTTTTTTCTGCTCAAGATAAAGTGAATATTTACGTACCTCCATTTCACTCAGCAGTATGATTTCATCAAAAATTCCAATATTACGATACTGTTGCAAAAATAGTACCGAGTTCACATGAATATCCGATATCAGTAATATCGCTTTTTCATTTGGTTCTTTTGTAAGTCGATGCAAAACGCAACATTCTACATGGTAAGTACTAACCGCATAATAAATAATCATAACAAATATAAGTACCTTTCTTAATATTTAAATTCTCTTTCCATAAGTTGAGAAATTGTCATCATTTCAGCGCTGAAATGTCCCACCGAACGCTGAACAGGGTAATCCCCAAACATATTGCGGAAATAGTCTGGCCTGGATATAACATGTCGACAAACTTCATACACATCGCATCCCGGAATATTTGTCATGTATGGATAGTTTTTAAACGCTGCTGTGTATTGATGAACAAACTCCATCGCACCATCTTCTATTTTGCGCATCATTTCGTAACCCTCCACTTCAGGCAAATCGAATGAGAGCATAAATCCGTTCTGCACATCGGGCAAAAATCCTTTAAATGATGGGAAAGGGGCGCTAAGCATAATCTCCATAAATACACTATATAATTTATTTACTTGATGCTTTTTGTATATGTCAGGATTTTGACGCTGAGAAAACAAATAGGAATCAATCGACCCGTCAACTAGCTGCGCTTCAATTACATCCTTATCGTACATGTTCTTGGACCCTGCCACAAGTCCTGTAAGCTTACAATCCAGTTTCCATTCATCCTCGATTAGATAGCGCAACGCATTGTAGCCACTAGCCGCCCAGCCAATATCAATTGCACAAGCTTTTTTGCAGTCCTTTACAACATCGCTAAAATACAGTTTGGCAGCCATATTTTTATGGCTGAATGCGGTAATAACATGTTCCCATCGTTTTCGAAAAAATGTCACAACCTCACTATAGTTATCTTTAGTAAGAATTGTTTCCGGTTGAAGTTCTCCATCAAGAAACTCACAAAAATGTTCTAATTCCATTGCCTTAAAAATCTCAGCAAGCGACAGGTTATGAGGAATTTTATATTTAATATAACGTAAAAAGAACTCGTTATTACTTCGTTTGAGTGTTGTTTGAATCGCAGCCGTACGTGACCAAAACACATACTCGGTGTTATCATCAGGATATAGCAAATTGTAAACACGTTTTAGTAAGTAGCCATCTCGAGAGAGAAATAAAATTTTATCCACATTATTCTTATGAACATAGTCATGAATAAAGTGGCAGTAACCTAGAGCAAAAAAACCAGCATAGATATAGCCGTATTCATAGTACTGGTCAAACACTTCAGCACCGCTTCGAATGTGCGCATTCACAATACCGCGGTATGCGGAACCGACAAGCTCAGTTAAATCGCATGCGCGGTTCGCTTTCCCTCGGTGATTCACATTTTTATAGTACTCAGCATCCCAATTCTGTTCCTGTGGCGATAAAAAATCCGACTTGTAGTTATCTCCTATATGAAAATATTTAAGATCTTTACCTATTTTATCTCTTACAATGTCAAAAATTCCGCCCTCACTTTTGCTGACACCAACCTCATTTGAAACAAAAACTTCAATAAACCCTGAGTATCCACACTTTTCTAGAATCTTACAAATAACTTTGCTGGAAAGATACATATCAGATACAGCTATAATTTTTTTATTTAAATTTTTTGCTTGTAAGAACACATTTTTCATATATGGATTGGCAAAAACAAGTTCCAATTCTGTTTCAATTTCAAGTTCAATTGCCTTTTTCGTATCTAACAAAATATATCGATTAAGCATTTCATAAATATCTTCAATCGAAACTTCATAATTACCGTTTTTTTTAAATGCATTGGCACGCGCATCTTTTTCAGCTTGAATACGATATTTCTGAAAACTTGGACATTTGTGTTTTTGCGCCAGCAGAAAAAATACGCTTGATGGTTTATCAAACGGACGAAGTACAAGCGTATCAAACACATCAAAAGAAATTACGTCATATTGAAGCATTGTTTTGCAAAACTGTGTATATGATTTCACTACATTACTCGAGGACTCCGGCTTAGTTTGATACGGTTTATTTCTCCACTTCGCCAATTCTCTATCCCATGCTGCTGAATTATCATAGAGACCTAGCAAACAGAGTAATAAACTACCTAAAAAAAATGCTCCACGTTTTAGAAATCCGTTACCAGGATTTTGTGCGCCGTAATAAACTTCAACTAAAAAACGGCGGCGTTTGAGAATCTTATTCTTTTTATTCACTAATATTACTCGTATTTTTTTATAATAACTCTTAATTTTTACTATCATTTAACGGATGCCTTCCTAACTTTAGTGTAACCTTTATTTTTATCCTCTTTTTATTTAGTCTTTTTTATAAATTGAATTCGTTATGAACTTGATTTTCATTTTTTCAGAAATCAAGTTAATCTGCTCTTTAATTGCAAAGTTTTTTTCTCGCAATGATACAAAATCAGATATGGTACAGAAGTCATTATTTATATAGTTTCCAAGAGGATTCTTGGAAAAGCCATCATAACCTGCAAGTGCAACACTTTTGACAGAAGTTTTCTTTAACAGCTTTAAAATCATAATACCAGAGCTATCAGATGCATCAGCCGAAGCATTGACAAGATCTGGATAGTTAACTATTTTAGCATGATTCGGTGTTCCCATAATATTAGAAGTGAAAATCGTCTTACTAATGTCAATCTCGTCCTTTAACCCATTGAAACGCAGGTTGTTACCCACAAAAAGAATATCATGATTTACAAAGTCGGGAACGAAATTTACAGAAATAACAATAGGGTTGTGCTTTGTAATATATTTTAAGATTGATTCTGTTTTATTTTTTATGCTCGCTCCGGGAGCAATAACGAGAATATTCTTTCCATCGAATTTTTTACGTAGAAAATTAGTTACCTCAATATCATCAACCGCGTTATTTTGATAACTTTGATATATCTTTTCTATCAGAGCTTTATCAAAAAATCTTTTTTTATCCTGTGGCAACTGTCCGAGAATATTACTGATTGCGGACATTGAGAGCGTATGTTTTGTGATAAGATAGTTTGAGTAATTGGGGTGACAGTGATTTATCGCTGAAATAAAATATGCTGAATTGTATCCCCAAGGAGAGGTAAGATAAATAGGGTTTAGATATTTATCAATAATCTCAAGCATCGGCAAAACATCATAATTATAACCATAATATTTATTCAAAAATTCCATAAATAACTCGGAGCAAAGATTACCGGCTCCTCGTCCCATTCCGTTTGCACTACTGTCAAAAATGATCTCACGCTCGGTTTTGTATTCTGTCAATGCCTGTGCATTTGAAAAAGAGAGTTGTAAGTTATTGTGCGAATGAAAACCAAGCCGTATATCTTTATCTAAATTATAGTCGATTAGTTGGGTTTGCCGGATTAGGTCCTTTTCAAACATAACACCCAAAGTATCAACAAGATAAAATGCAAAAGGTTTTAAATTATTTATTCGATCAACCAATTCAATTAATTCTTTGTCTGAATAATTCGTAGTGCCCACTGGCTGCATAAATAGCTTGTATCCTTTTTGCATAATTATTTTTGCACAATCAAATGCTCTGTCAATCTGATGTTGGCGAAAGGTGAGGCGGATTCCGTCTAGAGGGCCGCTTTTGCTGTCTGATAATAGATTTGGGTCTATTTCCATTTCGCCCAAAGCGATCATCGCAACATACATTGGTGAATTATGATTTTTTTTTATGAAATTGTTTAATATTTCTACTGAATTATATAGTGAACAATCCGGGTCGTATGCTTTACTTGTCAGAAATCCACATTCAATGATATCTATATTTGATTTCGAAAGATTAAATATAATCTCTTCTATTGCTTTACTTCCAAAACGCCATTCGTTTATGTAACCACCATCACGTAGTGTGCAGTCAAGAATTTTTATATTGTTCAATTTGTAAACCTCCTAAATCATAATTTGTAAATATGACTACCCTTACATTCGATTATTATTGATTTACATTAATATACTTGTCAAAAATAATTTGAGCAAAATCAAAATCAATAGGGTTATTAATATCAACCGCTTCCACAAAATCAACCGGTATAAGGCATGGCATATCTCCAATTCTTCTTCCTTTCTCGATCAATTCCTTTGTAAAGACATATAGTCCGGTTGTTTCAGCATAGGTATCGGAGATATCCTGTGTTCTGGGTATTCTGAGGGTATCGTAATTCGATTCCCCACCGATCCATAGGAACTCCTGAATTTTTTTCACGGTAAATGCTGAGTCATATTTTTCAGAAGATACTGCTTCTAGTGCCATACGAATCGTGCCCGGTCGTATAAATGGAGCTGTAGCATGAGCAAGTATATATATGTCAGCGTTAATATTGTTTGAGAAACTAGTGAGAACATCAATAATCGGCGTTGTTGTTAAATCCAATTTTTCGCTACGTTGCAAAAAACGCACTTTTTCGGGTAAATACTTTTTTACATCTTCATCGCTGCAATAAACATAAATTTCATCAATACCTTCCACACACGTTAGAGATGATAAAATATAAGAAAGCAATGGCTTTCCATTATCAAATGACTTTGTGTTTTTTCCAGGCAATCTTTCATTGTTTAATTTTAATGGAACAAATGCAACTATTTTTTTACTCATAACTTAAGTCATCCTCCCATTTAATATCATGCAAACGCCTTACATAAAGTTTTTCTCTTGTTTCATTATCAAGTTTTGCACAAATCACTTCTATATAGGCCTTTGTATGCTGCATTTTTTTTGAAAAGCTCATTTTTTCGAGCTTTTGGCAAATTTCATCATTCGCTTTTGCAAAAATTAATACTTTCTTTTCTTCCAATAAACTCCCGCTTTTTGGAATAAAATATGCTTGTATCAGAACTGTATTCTCTATATCCCACTTATAAGGAAAATTAAGAACATTGCCTAGATTCATGCACAAAGTAAGTTGATCTCCGGTAAATTCAAATTTATCATTTTTTACTTGTCCGCCGTCTATAAGTACATCATTTTCGCCAGTAGAAATACACTCGCCGTCGAGAAAGTTCATCAACTGTTCGCGACTTTCTGAACTAGTATTTTGAATATTAACCCCAGAGGTTATTCCCAATCTTTTTAATATCTGCGATACGATATATATATCATCAATTTTTTGATGTTCCGCATATACTTCTGAAGTAAAATAATAGGCTTTCTGTACAAAGTCAGTGACTCCCCTAATTGAAGTTGAGCTAGCAGTATATGCAACGCTTATGTCATTATCGATAGCAAAGGGAAGTAATTCAGAAGGAAAATCTCTCGGAATTAGTGTTACATTCGGAAAAATTCGTTTGTAATTTTGCCATCTGTCTTTTGGGTGAGGCTTAACGACAAGCTCATAATCGGGAAAAACATAATCAGCCAATTTCGTAGTAACAAGCTCCTGTAAATCAATGTCTTTTTCCTTTAATGTATTTAAATCTTGTGTAAGAAATAGGCGAATCTTTTTATCACTTGCTATCCTTATATTGGGAACATCAAAGAAATTAAGTAAAACTGAGATCTGCTCTGGAATTTTCTCTTTCAGTGTTTCATAAATAGAAAAATTCTGAGCTTTTTCATCAAAAAAACCATACTGCTGATATTTTAAATCACACAACTTTGCAATTACATTTTTGTTTCGCCCCGCCAAGCCCAAATAGTCATTGATGATATGATCCGTAAGATTTAATCTTTTTGTAATAGCAAGAAACCTTGCTTGTTCGGAAAGCATACCGCTAGCGTCCTCAATATAAGTGTAGGGAATGTTGTTTTTCGCCAGATAGATGCCACAGGAGTGTTGATCGGACGCTATATAAAACTTGTTATAATTACCTATGTCTTCTTCGAACCAATTCTCGAAAGCGGTACAAATATTGTTTATTACTTCATTAATCTCTTTTTCGCTACTATCCTCATTTAAAGCCATCCCTTTTTGAAAATCAATTTTTTGTTCAGGAATATATTGGCATTTTGTAAAGAACTCAAATTTATTAAGCCTTTCGAGGAACATATCATGTTTTTTTATAGGAGTTATTTGTTCAGACATAAGTAGCACTGTATCTTCATTATTGTGGTAAGTTAATTTATGAACAATGCAGCAAAGGAGCTGATACATTGTCGCTGTGTGATAAAGCACCATATTGATTCCTTTCATATTCTGCATAAATTTTTAACATCGTTATAGGCACATTTATATAGTTTTGAGGCATCTTTTCCGTTGATTACAACTAGATCTCCCGTTTTATTAGAATAATCGATAAAATCTCTTTCAAAATCTTGAATTGCTTTATATATGTCATGAAGATTTTTTTTGTTAGATTTTGAAGGTATCATTTCTTCAGAGATAATACCTTCAAGCAGAGCCTCCGCCTCAGGATCAAAACTTAAGTAATCATTTAAATTTTTTGCTTTACTTTGTCTAAACCCAAATACAGCGGGGGCGATGCAAAGATATGCTAATTCATAGACATAATTTGCACTTTTCAAACCACTAAGCAACCGAATCCCGCAAATACCATCGTATATATCGCTAAAATTTTGATTTACTTTTGGTTTTTTAATTTGCTTCATCAAAGCTTTGGGATCTTTATAAAATATTTGCTTGCATCCTTTTTTTATCCATGATTTTATAAAGTCATAGTCTGAGCTAAGTACTGCTGTAAAACCACTAACTCCGCTTAGTATATTTGACTTTACCTCGTTATTTTCCGAACTTATATATAGTTCATCATATACTATTCCAAATCTTTGTAGTTGTTTTTCAACAAATTGGCGAGGATAACTTTTATTAATTAGTGCGATAACTTTAACATCATTGTTATTTGCAATATCCAGTAGACGTGACGTATATTTGTTGAGAATAAAATGTTTTTCAAATACTGCAAGTTCAAGATTACTATTTAGTGTGCAGTTTAGTTTTTTGTTAATTTGATCGTATATATGATTAATGGGAATCTCATTGTTATCAAACTTTTCTCTCATTTTGGAAAAGCCTTTGATTCCTGTTTCGTCTTCGATAAGTTGATAAATTTGAGATTTGCTCTTAATTGTAGTAATCGTACATCCAAACACATCGGTTATAATTTGGGAGTTGTTGAGCATACCAGGAGCAAGATTAGAAACACCTAGACGTATATAAAAATCCGTCAAATAATCTTTACCGAGCTCCCTTACAAAAAATTTATTTTTCAAAAAAGGAATTCTGCAAATAACATTAATTTTTAACACTTTCAGAGCAAATTGAAGTGGTTGATTAGATACTGCCTCTCTGTTTCGATTCTGTATGCACGAACTGTAAAAATTAACATCTTCGTTACCCATGGTGAGGAGTAAGTAAATTTTTTTAATAAAATCCACAGAAAATTTTTCAATCATTTTAATCTCCAGACTAAAAGTTATTGGCTATATGCCTATAATTTACATTACTCTAAAATCATATCACTGTTTCATTAATAGCACATCAAACCCATGTGAAATCTTTGAGAAAACCTTGTGTGTTTTTCAGAGATCTCGTTCCCCTTCTGCATCCTTCAGAAATTCAGGGCAATTCTTATATACTAAAACAGAATATCATGGAAGTAATTTGGATGATTTGATATGATAAATAAATAATAACCGCTTAAGGAAATGTATATATTCTCAGTACATTAAATCATAACAAATCAATAGATATAAAATCGGGTCATTCAAAAAAAGTATTTTAAACGTCAGATTAACCACTATTCTTACGAATGTATATAATAACGGTTACATAAAGGAGGGGATTGATATTATGATCACGGATAACGATTTATTATTGCTCCTGCAAAATAATCCCGAACGAGGTCTTGATAAGTTACTTAACATTTATTCCGGGCTAGTTTATACCATAGTGTATAGCAAACTAGCTGGCAGTTCGACGCAGGATATCGAGGAATGCGTAAGTGATATAATTTTTGAATTGTATAAAAATCGTAATTACATTGATTTGCAAAGAGGATCAATAAAAGCTTACTTATCGGTAATTGCAAAAAGAAAAGCCATTGATCATTTCAGAAAGATTAACGCAGCTGTTCAAAACCTATCAATTGATGATGAAAAACAGGGTGACTTACCTGCGAGCAATAATATTGAAGCTGAAATTATCAATAGAGAAGCAAGAAATATCCTGATACAAGAGATCAATGCCCTAGGGCAACCGGATAGCGAGATATTCATAAGAAAATATTATTGGGGACAAAGCACAAAATCGATTGCAAAATCACTACAGCTAAAAGAAAACACCGTAGATAAAAGAGTTTCACGTGGCTTGCTAAAACTAAGACAAACGTTAGGAGGTGTTCTTTAATGGAGGATAAAGTATTGAATATATTTGATAATCTTGAGATTGAAGAAGCCGAAAGATTATTAAACTACGATATTAATATTGATATAGATAAAAAGGCGAAGCATCGAATACATCATATGGTTTTTAAAAAAGCAGGCTTGCGATCAAAACCACATTATATGTCAAGAAAATTAGTTGCATGCGCAGCTGCCGCCATCGTATTAATAACCTCGTTATCCCTTGTTGGGATTGATAACGTAAAAGCTGCAATTAATCAAGTCTTTAGCTTTATACCCGGTTATGGAATCGTTGAAAAAAATGATACCATTCAATATATTTTGAGCGATACGGTATCCTCAGAAAATAAGAGTGCAATCCTAACACTCAACAATGCCGTTGCAACAGAAGACAGTATAACGGTTACATTTACTCTAGAGCGAAAAAATTACACTAAGGAACAGTTATTAAAAGATAAACAAAAAGAATGGGATCAGTTACAAAAAAGCGATAAGTCGCCGCATTCTAACGTTATCTTGTATACGAACGGGAAGGAATACACGGATTATGTTGGTTCGACTGCGGGTGGTACTACGGATATTTCTAACTTTACCTACACTCTAAATCCTGAAGAGATCAACAAGGATGCCACATACAAATTATCTAATAATGATTTTAATCTGTCGGTGGAATTTAAACTTAAGGATTATCAAACTTATAATAATCTTGAAGAAATTGGTTCCACGGGATACCACAATAATATATCATTAACCGCTGTGCCAACTTTTGCTGGAGATAACGTTGAGGTAAATATATATTCGATTAATAATAGCCAATATAGAATCAATTCGTTTAATAAAATATATTACGGATATAAGGGTGATGATTTGAATTTGATAACGAACAGCGGAACAAAATCCTACAACACATCACCTGACGGTTTTGGTGGTGTCAATCAAAAGTATATCTTCAAAGTAAAATCGACTGATACCAACTTCACTTTAAATATCCCTTATATCGTGGTTCAAAGTAATGAGCATAAGAATATATCACTACCTATTCCTAAAGTTGATCAAGAGATTGATGTGAACAAACATGTAAAATTTAAGGATAGTACGATGACGATTGTTCAAGTGAAAAGAGTTCATAATGGAAGTGGTGGAAATGATAGCCTGATGTTAAATATTCGTTATGATAACAAGAAGAGTAATCTCATCGCATTTGGTGCTAATTTCAATAGAATAAACTTCTGGGGACAGACTCAGAGCGGGGGGTACTCTTCCGCTATTGACACAAACGATATTGAATCGATTATATATTATGATCTAGAAAAGGGTGATAAAAACACACTTCGATTAAAGATTTCCGAGCCAAACTATTATCTGACCGATGCTTATCATTTGAAGTTTGATCGAAAATAACCAAAATAAAAAAGTTCAGTGCAAATTCATGGCAACTGAACTTTTTTATTATATGGGGTTGTTGCTTTAGATAACCAAACCTTTTTCACCTGAAATAACTTTGCTATTTAACAGATAATATGATACGATCTCCTTTGTATCCCTTTTCATTAATAGAACTCTTAAAGGTTATCGTTTTATTTATTACGCTGCCATCCTTACACTTAATGATCAAATCCATCTTGGTGGACGAAATTTCTTGATTAAGAATTCCGCTTATAATCCTATCAACCTCTTTGTCATCATTCTTTTTAGCAAGATCGTTTAGGTGGTTGAAGTCATATCCATAATCTTTGCTCTTTGGTTTAAAATAGATCGAGTATAAACTCTTTCTATCTTTTTGAGCACTGTATGGTACCATAAGTTTCTTCCCATAACTTTTAATTTGAAGCCCCTCCAAATCTGATTTTGTTGCTTTACAAAACTCTCCCTTATTCAAAGCAAAGCTTAGAGAATCGATATTATCGCCTTTTACATCAAGCGAGTAACTATATACTAAGGTCGTCTCCTTATAATCAGTGCTATAGGCTACTGCACGCAATGCATTATCATAATGTGGTTTGATTTTAATGTTTATTTTGTTTCTCTCATCAAGAAATAGTTCTTTCTGGGTATTCATTGTATCATTCGACTTCTTAACATCCGAAGCCCCCTGGGAGTCTGAGTTATTCTGAGAATCAGATCCTTTGTTCCATTCATCTTGTAATTGTTTTAAGTAATCTGCTGCCTTTTTAGGATCTGCTTTTGAAGAATCAAGTACTAGATCAAATAATACATTGGTTCCCTTGTAATTTTTATTTACGCTGATTAAGCCTGTTTTTTTATCATACTTAAATGCATTTACATTATAGAATGGTGAATCTGATACTGCCAAATAAATCGCTTTATTCGCAAACACTTCAATGTTATCACACTCAATAATTCTGTAAAGAGTGCCATTAATTACTTTCTCGGTATAACTTCCATTCATACTCACAATATTATAAGTCCAAGGCTCTAACCCGCTGATTAGAGGTGATATAAATAAATCAAGACTATCACCGTCCATCATCTTATCCCCATTTGCCTTATCTATAGCAACCGCAATATAAATTCTGTCCGGATGAAGTTCCCAGGCTGATCCTGTTCTTTCGCTAATTGACTTTCCGGTTACATGTCCTAAATACGTAACCTTATATAACCCATCGGTAACTGTTTTCTCTGCTTCCTTACCATCCTTATCAAATGCGTTTGATAGTTTCTTATCATCCAGTTGTTCAGCTGTTTTACCCGGTGATAAGTACTGATATGCCGCATAAGCCGTTGCAGGAATAACAAGGATACATAATATAATTGCTGCCGCCATAGCCCACTTTTTACTATTCATTTTCATATTGCCACTCTCCTTCATTAAGAACTTAATATTCAACTCATCTGAAGGGTTCTTTGTCGGAGATAAGGCAATCTTTAGAATTTTATCTATATCATTCATAGTCTAAATCCTCCAAATATAACTTTAATAAGCTTCTTCCCTTATGAAGTCTACTTTTTACTGTACCCATAGGAATATGCAATATTCTACCAATCTCTTCGACAGACATTTCAGCAGTATAGTACATATATAGCACAGTTCGTATTTTTTCAGGAAGCTTCTTTACACCGATTTGCACAGCTTGGATCGTTTCTTTCTGAATCACTACTTCCTCCGGCTGGCTATTCGGATCTTCTATATCATTCATAAGATTTTCACCGTAATTACCAATTTGACCATACTTCTGCCTTACAGCAAATTTCTTTTTATGATTCTGCCAGATCTTTACTGAGATTCCTATCAGATAACTTTTAGGGTTGCCACTGCCATCAAGTTTGTGGCATAACTCGACAGCTTTTAGGATGGTATCTTGATATAAATCATCTGCCTCAATTTTACTTCCGGTAAGGTTACAACAAAAGCTATATATATGCTTACCATGCTCGATTATAAGTTGTTGTAGCTCATCTGCTGTCATATACGAATCCCCTTCCGGTTTTTATCAACAGTAATTTAACCATCCTATATAATATTGTAACGAAACAAGAAATGGTTCATTTAACTTGGCCTTTGGCTGCAGAATTTTTCATTTAATGTCATAACAAGATAATGAAAAGCAAATGCCTTAGTACGTTATATACACGGCACTAAGGCATTTAATGATCACAATTAATCCAAAATCATAACAGCAACAAACTTCCCTGTTATATTCTCAAAATAATTTACATTTTAATTTTTACAACTGATGAATAACTACTGTAAACCTTTTTACCGTTTACATTTCGATATGCTTTCACTTTAAAATAGTATGTCTTTCCCTTCACCAGCCCTGCCTTGGTATAGTGGGTTGATGTTAAGCTTGAAGCAAATTTATAAGTACCTGTAGAACTTGTTGCAAAATACAATTCATAACCGGAAGCACCAGATACACTTACCCAAGATATTTTTGCAGACTTTGTTGAGGCTTTTGCTATCTTTAATGATGACGGTGTAGTAAGTGTAGGTTTTACTTCAATTATCTTCGAATAAGCACTATAGTTCGTTATACTGCCATCCTTTTGGTAAGCTCTTATTTTATAAAAATAAGTAGTTCCCGTAACCAACGAAGTGTTTGCAAATGTTGTTGCATTAAGCGTATTAATCAACGAATAGGTGCCGTTTTTGTTGGTACTTCGATAAATCTGGTAACCGTTCGCACCTGTTACAGTATTCCATGATAATTTCACCGTATTGTAATTTGATACCTTTCCTATGACTCCACTTGGTATAAGTGTTGTCAATAATGATGTCCAGTGTGCATACAAAGTTGTGCTTGCTTGAATAGAATACGGAAACGGAATTAACGAACCGCCCTTTGAGGCAGTGTACCAACCATCAAAACGATATCCTGTTCTTTGCGGATTAACTGGAGGCATCATATATGATCCTTGAACAACGGTTTTTGGAGCAATCGTTGTGCCTCCTTGAGTATCAAATTTGATCGTACAGCCTTTGTATATATTAATAATTGAAACTGTAACGTATGTCATATTTCCAGCCACGTCAGTTGCATAAAATGTAAATGATCCGTTAGTAGTAAACGTGTGGCTCGTACTATTTAATGAACCTTCATTAACGGTAGCATTTACCGTTACACTAGAATACGTCGGCGCAGTATTATATGGTTTAATAGTTATAATCGGTGCAGTTTTGTCTATGTTCGTAATCGTAACTGTTTTTGTGGTTACATTACCAGCTGCATCCGTGGCAACAAAGCTAAAGCTACCGTTTTTTGTAAAGGTATAGCTTGTTACATTCAGTTCACCTTCATTCACGCTTGCAGTCACCACAATATCCTTATTCGTTGGTTGTGTTGTGAATGGATCCACAGAAATCACAGGTGGAGTTTTATCAATGTTCGTAATTGTAACTGTGGTTGAAGTAACATTACCAGCCGCATCCGTAGCCACAAATTCAAAGCTTCCATTCTCGGTAAATTTATGGCTTTTTGCATTTATGGACCCCTCATTCGTTGAAGCAGTAACTGTAATATCCTTGTTTGTCAAAGCTACATTGTATGAATCGACAGTTATCTCTGGTGCAATCTTATCAATGTTTGTAATTGTAACTGTAATTGAAGATTTTTTTCCAATACTAGAAGTCGCTTCGAATGTAAAGCTACCATTTTCAGTAAATGTATGAGTGGTTGCATTCAGGGTTCCTTGATCCGTTGTAGCAGTTACTACAATATTCTGATTGGTTGGTGACTTGACATAATCAGAAATTGTTATAACCGGTGACGGAGCCTGACTCAAGTCTTTCTGCGGTGCATATGTCACATCTGTGTCATTATTCGCTATAAGATTATTGATTATATTCATTGTTTGAGAACCTGCTGAAATATTCAAATAATTCTTGGATATATCAAGTGTATAAAGTTCCAAGTTTTTGATAGAGCCTATATCCGTAATCATATTTTCGCACAGATTAAGTGTCATTAAGTCCTTTAGATATACCAAAGACGTAATATCGATTATACTATTTTTTGAAAGATCCAAATTATATAAATTAACCATACTCTTTAGCGTACTGATATCATTAATATTACAGTCCGACACGGATAATCCAGATAAATCCAACGCCTTTATCGGAGTCAAATCCTTAAAATGATTTCCTGACATATCAAGGTATTCAAGTTTCGAAAGCTTACTCAAAGCACTCAGGCTAGTAATCTGATTTCCCGAAAGATCCAAGGAATATAGATTTGTTAACGTACTCAGTGCAGTGATATCTGTAATATTATTATGGGAAAGATCAAGCCATCCAAAATCATTACCCATGTTCTTCAATTTCGATAAGGAAGAGATGTCGACAATTCCATTATATGACAAACTAAGGTCACTAAGGTTTGTTAAACTTCCCAAAACTGTAATATCCGAAATTTTATTATGTGATAGATCCAAAGCGGATAAATTCTTCATAACAGATAACACATGAATATCACTTATATTGTTATATGATAAATCCAAACTCCCCTCTTCGGTGCCGATTTTATTCAAGCCCTCCAATGCCGTTATATCAGTAATTTGAGTTTTTGAAAGGTCTAGGGAAGTAAGCTCAGTTAACTTTGCAAGCGTACTTATATTATTAATGCTATTCTCTTCAAGATTAAGCACCTTAAGACTAACCAAGGACTGAAGGGGTGTGATATCTGAAATCTTATTTTCACCTAAGTTAAGTTCCTTTAATTTTGATAACCCCGACAACGTTGTAATATCCGCAATGTCATTACCGTATAAATCCAATGTTGTCAGATTAACAGCGTATTCTATCCCAGTCAGATCTTTAATGTCACACGTGCTTAAATACAGCTCTTTTGGCATAGTCCTCATTTCACCACGTGTTATTACACCATCGGAATTTGTATCAACATCTTCATCTATCATCGCCTGCTTCAGATTATCATCTTTGAATACGACCGCCAGATCATCTTCCGGTTGCTTTTCATAAATTGTAAATTTGACCTCTGTTTTATTACCATCATCACTGGACACAATAAGATCATGATCACCAATCTCAGATACAGTATCTCCGCTATTAAATGGCTTTCCATCCAAAAGTGCAGTACCATAGTCAAAGGTTATCGTTACGGAATTCAGATACGCCCTACCATCTTCTACTCCACTTACCTCAGGAGGAGCTCCGTACTCCTTTACTATTCTTTGATCAGCCATGCTGTACGTGTAGAAATCATATCGATCGGATAATTCCAACAAATCATAGTAGTCAGGAAGCTCACTAATCATCGTAAGATCCTCTTCCGAATATACTTCAGTATTAGTAAATATCAATCCATATTTCGCGAGAATAATATCACTATTCCCTAATGATTGTACCATTTCCGGAGTATCCGGATCATAAACGCCGCCATTATAATATACATAGGTTCCATCATACAATGTAGTTTTATTATAATAATTCTGCCGATCAGTAGTATTGCCGATCATTGTTTCATTCGCGGTATCATAATAATAAAGACTGCAACCAGTACTCCCTGATTCACCAATATAAAGGATATGTTCATCAGGATTAATTGCAAGGCTTGGATAATATACTAAATAAGTATTTACCTTCTTTTCAGCATGTGTATTAATATCATAGCGATAAACATCACACCACTGATCACGTTCGGCGTAGTACAGATAATTTCCTTCCTTTACAATTTGATTCGGATCTGATTTAGTATAATATTTGTTAAGAATTTCTCCACTTGACATGCTAATTTCTATTATCTGATTGGCATCATCCATAGCAATAAATAAAGAATTACCTTCACTGATGATATCCGTTGGCTGACTTTTTAATATTATTGTTTTTTTAATGCCAAACGTTTTCTTATCAATAAAAAATACTGCTTTATCTTGTTTGGATATAGCATATAACATACCAGAGTTATCATCATAAACCCATTTGGTAAGTTCAGAGGTCATAGGCAGAGTTCTTTCGGAATCCGATGTCACGGTACTGGTGACCGTGGTCGGTATCGGAGTTGATTTGGTACCATCAATCAATCCTATAACATTATCACCATTGATAATCCCCGCATTATTTGTGTAACAGGTTATCTTACCACTACGATAAATATAGATACTTTTGTTATCGGATGAGGCAGTAATCAATGATACCGGTGTCTTATAGCTACCAACTTTTGTGTGTGTTTCCTCATTAAATATGTTATTGGCTGTGTACACCAATCCATTTTTCGCTAACATCACTTTATTTTTTCCATCATAGTCACCCTCTATATGTGAAACATCCTTCGGATCAAAAGCTCTGCCGGCATAAAAAACATAGTTTCCATCATAAATTGGTCCTTGATCCGGATAAGGGTATCCGTATCCATTATTATATGACGATGTACCAATAACCTTATTATCTGTGATACTGTAATAATTTAAATCCGAGCCGGATAAAGAGGTATCACCGATATACAATATATGATTCGTAGTATCTACAGCCAGTCCTGGATCATTGACGGAGCTGATATTTAATCTCGTTTCATTGCCTGTTGTCATATTATACTTGTTAACAGAACAAAACATATCAAATGCTGAATAAAACAGATTATCTCCGTCCACGGCTAACTGATTCGGATCAGTTTTTGTGTAGTATTTATTTGTGATATTGCCACTAGCAACATCGACCTTGATAATCTGATGCGCATCATCCAAGGCAATAAACAGAGAATTATTGTTATAGATGATATCCGTAGGCTGACTTTGTAATACCATCGTTTTTTCAATATTTAATGAACTCTTATTTATGACAAACAAAGCTTTATCTTGTTTTGATATCGCATAAAGCTTATCGTTATTCTCATTATAAACCATCTTGGTCAGCTGAGAGGACATGTTTAATGCTTTTTCCTTCTCTGATACAGTAGTAGCACTGACGGTAGACGGTATTGGAGCCGGATAAGTGCCATCAACCAGATTAATTATAGAAGTCGCATCAATCGTTCCTTTACTGGCAGTATATCTGGTCAACTTTACTGTCTGGTAAGTATATAAATTAATATTATCCGCTGATGATAGAATCATGGATATGGAAGTTTTAAAGCTTCCAAGCTTTACATGAGTTTCTTCATCAAACACGCTATTCGCTGTATATGCCAATTTGTTTTTAGCGTAGATTATTTGATTGTTTCCATCATAATCACCCTCCATATGGGTAACATCGGTGGGGTTAAAGGCTCTGCCGGCATAGAATACATAATTTCCATCATAGAAAATTCCCTTCTGTGGAAAATAAAAACCATACCCCTCATCATAAGTTGTTTTAGCGATTATTTTATTATCTGTAATACTATAATAGTATAATTTCGAACCGGATGTACCATATTCTCCTAGATATATGATGTGATTGGTGGCGTTGATTGCAATTTGTGGTTGAGAGATATAATTACCCGTATCCAATTTTATTTCATTCCCGGTATCAAGATTATAGCTGTAGATATAATACCCTCCACTTTGGTTCGTATAATAAAGAACAGAACCATCCTTTACCAATTGATTAGGGTCCGTTGTGGTTTGTATCGTTCTATCTATCGTATTACTTGTAGCATCAACTACTATAATTTGCTTTAACGAATCAATAGCCAAATAAATTTTTCCATCACTTTGCATTATGTCAGTAGCCGCTGCAGATAAAGATAACGATTTATCATTATACAAGGTAGTTGTATTAATATATCTCAGTGTCTTTCCGTCACTTGATAAAGCATATATATATTGATTTGTGGGATCCATCACCCACTTTGAAAGCTGAGGACAATCCACTGTAGTTGTAGTGGTTGTGTTATTGATTACCGTAAATATCACTGTTGTGGTATTACCTGCTGCATCGGTTACTACCAGTGTAAAATCGCCATTCGTTCGTAGAATATACCCACTTTGTATAAGGTTCCCATTCAATAATGCAGTCCCTTCATTGAAAGAAATCGTTACTTGTCCGTCATAGGTTTTTCCATTTTCCACACCAGTAATAATTGGTTTGGTTTTATCAATTGTAAAATGATATGTTACACTGATACCATATGGGCTTGTTAATACCACGTTATAGCTTCCTTCTGCACTAACGACATAACCACTGTTGATCGCAGTACCATTCAAAGTTGCAGTGCCATAGTTAAACACAATCGACTTATCTGTATTATAGGAAGCATTATTTTGAATACCAACCAGCTCAAGCGGAGTTGTATCAATCGTAAAATGTACTGTCGTTTTATTATTACTGCTATTTGTAACATCTAGCGTATAATTACCACTAGTACTGATTGTTGTGCCGGAAGCAAACGAACTCCCGTTAAGTGTTGCTGTTCCACTACTAAATGTTATCGTTTTCGCAGTAGTATAAATACCATTATCTTGCACTCCCAATACGATAGGGTGCTCGGCTGCTTGAACGATCTTTTGCGCATTAATCAAACCCCATCCATAATAATTATCATAGGAGGAAGTACCCAGGTCTGTGCTTGTTTCTTTGATTAGCTTTTCAAAATAATCCTGTGTTATACCATCATCCATTGATCTTGCTAGTGCTGCAACTGCCGCAACATAAGGTGATGAAAATGAGGTTCCATTTACCTGAGAATATGCAGCTATTCCATCTGCGGAAGCAACCAATACACTTTCTCCGGGTGCACAAACATCAACTTGATTATTATGTTGAGAGAAATAGGAAGATGTATTCGTATTATTAACTGCTGCTGCACTGATAACATGATTATAAGAAGCCGGATAACTATACTTCCCGCTATATGTATTACTTGAACTTCCTTCATTGCCGGATGCAGCAACCACGATACAACCTTTACTATATGCATAATTAATCGCATCTTCCGTAGCTTTATCACTAACATAACATCCGAAGCTCATATTAATGACATCACAACCTTCATCAGCTGCCCTCATAATAGCTGAAATTACATCGTCGGAATAGATATCCCCATAAGGGTCTGCAACCTTATAAGGTACTATAGACACATTCCAGCATGCGCCAGCAACACCTTTAAGATTATTCGTAGATGCTCCAATCACACTGGCTACCATGGTCCCATGGCCTACCATATCTGAAGTTACTCCAACTGTATTATTATATACATCAAATCCTGTTAAAAAATTCGAACCTTGAAGATCTTCATGATAACGATATAAACCACTGTCAATAACGCCAACTTTAACCGTATTCGAGCCTTTGGTAGTATCCCATGCTGCTGGAAGATTCATATCAGGTAATGCCCACTGATTACTGAATTTTGGATCATTTGGTGTTACTGCACTTAATTTTACCGCTACCGGATTTTCTATGTATTTAGTAATATCTGAATATGTTTTCTTAAATGAAGAAAGGTCTGATATTTCAACCTTAAACATTCTTTGAGAACTATCAGCTAAAAGTTTATATTTAAACTTTGATACACATTGATATATATCACTTAGACTGGTACTATCATTAAACTTAACAATATAACAATCCTTTTCTTTTGAGAATAAATCTTTTTCAGAAATTGACTGTTCATTATAACGATTTATCACATCATTGTTTTTCTCCTGATATGATTTTAATGAAAGTGATGCTCCTTGTTTTCTCGAATTATCAAAACTACCAAACGGATTCAGGTCATCCTTGCCTTTATCATCCTGAACCGTAGAATTTTCTACCTCTCCGTTGCCAGTTTGTGAACTAATTTCTGAAACTTTGCTAGACTGATTTGACCCTTCTTGCGCACTTACTAAGTCCGGCGTAATCTGCGAAAATACTAATGATAAGACAATTAAAAAAGACAGTATTTTTTTCAATGTAGCTTCCCCCAATAATCAATATAATTTTTATTTTCATTTGTAATAAAAAAATTATATAACTCATTTGTTCAGGCATGTACTAATATTGACTATACTTTATGTTATAGCTACAAAATACACAAATATTGATTACGCTTATATTTGTGCATTCAAAAACTTAATTATCCCTTTTTAGCCATATTCATAACTGTATTTGATAATATTCCTACATAAATTTACATTTAAAATACTATCATTTCTTCCATTCTATGTCAATTAATTCATACACTATATTATTAGTATTACTATCACCCGCTGCCCCAAATTACCCTTGCAAATACTTTACTAAAGTATTAAGATTGAAGTAGTTGCAAAAACAACTATAATGAGAGGAGGATGTATGAAAGCTGTTGATGAAATTGTTCAGAGTATCTTTGAAATCGATAAACATACGAAACTATTTCTACGTAACAAGTTAAAGCCTTACGAGTTAAATCTTGCGGATGGATTAATTCTGATGTGTTATTACGGCCGGAATAAATATTGCAGTATTGGCTGTGACATGAATGATTCGCGAGAAAACACTAAAACTCAGGATCAGATTGTTGGGCAGCTGCATTTTGATAAGAGCGTAACAGCAAGAGCTATGCAGAATTTAGAACAGAACGGATATCTCATTAGAACGGATAACCCGGAGGATAAACGATCCTATCTTTTCACACTTACTGAAAAGGGACATGCTTTTGAGTTGACTTTAAATAACATTATAAAAGATTGTTATGAATTACTCATTCAGGGTATTGATCAAGCTACACTTGAGATTATCAAAACTGGCTTACATACTATATCTGAAAATGCAACCTTGAGTAGTAAATCTTAATTATGGTCAGTAAACTTTTGATTTATTATGTAAACGAGTGAATATGTCAATCATTCACTCTACATACAAGGTGTACAAGAATGGAGGAAACGATGAAGATTTTATATTTTACAGCAACCGGCAACTGCCTCTACGTAGCCAAACAATTTGGAGGAGATATGATATCCATTCCCCAAGCCATCAAAGAAGAAAGATACGAGTTTAGTGATGATAAAATCGGACTAGTAATTCCGATCTACTGGTTAGGGATTCCGTTATATGTAGAAGACTTTTTAAAAAAGGTAAAGCTAAATAGTAACTATATTTTTTCCGTTTTAACTTATGGCAAATTTGCCGGAAGTGCTTCTGTTCAACTGGACGTACTAGCGAAAGAGTGTGGGATTAACTTCTCCTATATCAAACCGCTTAAGATGGTTGATAATTTTTTACCTAGCTTTGATATGACAAAACAGATTAAAAATGAACCTGAGAAGATGATCGATGAACATCTTCAAAGTATCATTAACGATGTTAACTCTTCTAGGATTCTTCCGGCTAAGAGTTCTATCATTGCAAAACTCATCTCGAAGAAAATGAGAAAGAGATCTATGATTGGTGATGGTATGGCAATGGACTTCCTAGTGGAGGATTCCTGTGTTAAATGTGGTAAGTGTGTAGTGCTATGCCCTTTGGACAATGTGAAAGCAGAAGGATTTAAACCAGAATTCGGTGCGCGCTGCATGAGTTGTCTTGCATGTACACAGAATTGTCCGACTAACTCCATTCGAATTCGAAAAGAAAAGAGTAATGCAAGATTCCGTAATCAACATATTACCTTAAAAGAAATCGAAGATGCAAATAGATAAATCTTCTAATACATACAAATCATATGGGGATGCTACAAAAAGTAATACTTGTAAGAAACTATGTTGATCACCTGCATTATGGCAATATAACATTATTCTTACACATTATTTTTGCAACATCCCCCTACTATTTATATTACTAAATGTTTTTTAACTCCTCGATGTAACTACTACTCCAGTCACAGTATAGCCTTTGTTGTCGTATTCCAAGGTCAAGCATTCGAAGAATATATTGATGATTATGCTTATCCTTATAGGGCTCCATTAAATCACGAAACGTCTCATACAGTTGTAAGTAATCATTATTTTGCTGATGAAACCTTTCAAGATGGTGGATAATATCAACTATATTATTATCATCTGCCAAAAAGAATTTGAGTAAGGCTTCACTTCGCACTGTGTCTTTTTCATACTCCTGTGACATCCATTGATTGAATACATCTCTACCTCTTTCCGTAATTCTATAGCGTATCTTGCCTCGATTGTCCGGATCCTTCTCTTCGACACTTTTAATGAGTCCTTCTTTATCCATTGCAT
This sequence comes from Bacillota bacterium, assembly GCA_023392615.1. GTDB lineage: Bacteria > Bacillota > Clostridia > Lachnospirales > Lachnospiraceae > Mobilitalea. The sequence goes on from JAEVYT010000036.1 coordinate 304,882, forward strand.
TTAACTCAGGATAAATCTGTCCATAACTTTCCTGCCAAAAGTAAAACATTTTTAATTCTATCTGGTTCTTTATCTCATAACCCGATAGATCATTATCCCTTAGCAATCCTAAGATAACATATCTAGTCTTCTTTTTCATAACCCTAATCTTCCTGTAGATATTGATTTATTTTATTGAGCTTTTCTTCTTGAATGTTGTCTTGTGATTTAGCTGGATTTTTAAAATCAATCGTGTCTAGGATCGTATTTTCTTTTAGAAGCTCTTTCATTTTAGTGAAGCATTTTTCTGCCCCTCCCCCTGCATGGGTTGCAATTAGTATGATTTTCTTACCGTTAATTTTGTAATCATGCAGGAAGGTATTAATGGGTGGCGTAAATGTTCCAGCCCAGATAGGTGTTCCAATTATCAATGTATCATATTGGTCTATCTCAATATTTTCATTGGTTAACTTGGGCTTTTCACCAAATGTTGCACTTTTTCCACCCCATATAAATTTACTGATCTTTCCCGTCGGATATTCCTTGCTCGGGATAAGCTTGATATTATCTACCGTATTCTTATCTGATATCTTGTTCACGATGTATTCCATATTTCCTTCTAACGAATAATAAATGAATGCTGTTTTCATATCCTACCAACCCTTCTCATATCTATCTATTAGATATATATTACATATCTTTTAGATATATTATATCCAAATTTATTATTTGTCAACTAAAATATTATCAAAGCTTGTTCATTCGAATAAACCTTGAGTTATACATAATTTTGTTAGAGAAAACGTAATATTATGATAAAGCTTCTAGTTAGTGGTAAATACTGATATATTACCACTTGAGGTCTGCGTTTTGATCTGTAGATTTGGATTCTCTCCAACCATTCCGTTTGCATGTTTTTTATGCTCATCCATAGTCAATACCTCATCAAAGTCAGTTTTAATACGTCCACTACTCGTATCCGCGCTAAATTCAAAGATAGAATCCGTAGGAATTGTAAGCTTAATATCTCCACTACTTGCACTCATTGAAATTGAGCTTGTGAGCTTTTTCACATCAATCGATATTGCACCCGATGAGGTTTCAAAATCGCCTCCTCCTTCTGAAGCAGATATCTTTAACGCTCCACTGGTTGAGAATGCACTAATCTCTCCGATTGTATCCTCAACATGTATCGTCCCTGAAGATGTGTTCAACTCCTTCTTACCGTTCGAACCATCAATCCTTATATCTCCACTTGAGCTTTGAACTTGTAGCCTTCCAATTGATTTCTCAATATAAATTGATCCTGACGCTGTTGATATATCACTATCTCCTGAACCACCAAATATCTTTATGGTTCCACTGGCGGAGGATATGCTTCGATTCCCCTCTGCTTTTTGTATATTAATATCTCCACTGGAAGTACTGACGTCTATATCTGACGCTTTTAATTTATTAAATCGAATACTACCACTTGCACTGGACGCACTAAAATCTTTTAATTGTAATGCTAATTCCGATTTAATCGTACCACTTGAAGTAGTCACAGTTAAACTACTCGAATATGTTGACGGAAGATAAATTTCTACTTTTCCCTTCCGATTTCTATTAATGAAGAAATTCATAATCGGTTTTTTAGCACGGACGAATATTCGGTTGTCTTGTGAAGTCACCGTAATCAACTCGTCCTTATCCGGTGTAAATGCTTTATATTCTTTGATTATAAGTTCATTCGAATCACTCGGTAGGAATTCAACCTCATCCGTATAAACTCTGATATTTAGATCATCGGTGTTCTGCATCAATACTTTCTGTGTATTGATCAACTTCAAATTATTAACCAAATCATGATTAACTACTGTCCCTCGATTTATTATACAAATCATAAATACTACTAACATAACCGCTATTAGGACAAATGCTCCCACTATGGCTACGACTACCTTTTTCATTCCTTACTCCCCTTTAATTGAAATAATAACAATATAACAAATTGTATACAGATTGCTACTAAAAATAAAATCCAAGTGATATACCATTTCATTGTTAAAAAGCTTACTACAAAGTAAATCATTAAAATCAGGCTCCATAATATCAGTGAAACTGATATTTTAATAGATTTTGTTTTCGTATTCTTCACTTTCCATTCTTTAAATTCCTCCACCAATGTATCATCTCTTCTCACATATTTTGGATACAAGCTATACATATATACAAGCATGCAGGTAGGTATAATATCAATAAGAAGCATAATGATCAATCCAAACCAAAGATAATCAAACTGATTTGCACCCCAGTACCAACTAGATTGATAGGTATTCATCATTCCGAAAAACAGAAATACAATAGCACTGAAGATATATATTCCAATTGCTACAGTCTTATAAATTGCAACCTTTTTTGCTTTCTCAAAGCTCATAAACTTGTCTTCACTTTCTTCTTCCTCTAGTCCCTTGAACAATTCTGCTACATTACCAATTGATATAATAACATTCTTTGTTGCATCTTCCGGTGAGATTCCGTCTCTTATTAGGTCTTGATATCTGTCCTCTGCATTGGATAATAACTCTTCCTTTAATTCCAATGCCTTACGGGTCTTGGGTGCCTTTTCGAAAAGCCCGTTTAGTTGATTCCTTAGTTTCTCATTCATAGAGATATCCCTTCCTTTCATCAAAGCATGCATACGAACGCATGTGAAATATTTAATTTTACTCATTTTAATAGTTTATCGATTATTGCCTTTGCACTTTCCCAATCCTTCTTATACTCCAGATATGCTTCTTTACCCTTATTTGTAATAGCGTAATAACGGCGTCTCGCACCTACGTCCTCATTTCCCCAATATGAAATTATAAGGCTTGCTTGCTCCAATCTACGAAATGCCGAATACAAGGTTGCTTCTTTTAGTTCATAGAGATTATCTGTTTTCTCCATAATTTCTTTATTAATCTGATAACCGTAACTATCCTTCTCATATAAATGCGCTAAGATAATTGGTTCCGTATGGCCTCTAATGACATCTGACGTAATTGACATGGTAATTCCTCCTATCTATAGCACCATTATATTCCAATATACCTCGCCTGTCAAGGTATATATTTTAGTAATGTATATGTTTTCACGAAGTAACTGCAAACAGATATCTAAATACTGCGTGAAACATTACACTTAATCTTTTTACTTCCTCTATTATTCTTTATATATCTCTCATAAAGAAACGAATGTACTCCGTTGCTAATCTTCGCTTCACAAGACAAAAGGATTGGGTTTCAAATCCCAATCCTTTTGATTCCTTGCTTTATACCATTTACTAATTACATATTAATATTTATTTCAATTTGATAACATCAAAGTTTGCATTTATAACAGTCCATACCGGAGGATAATACAGCATAATATTCCAAACTCCTTTTCCATGAAGCTGAAAATTTTTTATTAATTCGCACACAGCCAAAATGCTTCGAGCATCAATAAACCATATAATATGCTGGTAAGTCTTTTCAAAGCTTTGTTGAATATAGTTTATATACGGAGTTAATGAGTCATTATCAAATTGTATCTCAGCAGATTCTTCCTGCGCCAACCCTAATACGGAGTATACAGAAAGTGAAGAAGCGCTAGACTTTTCTGGGATATATGGGAGCCTCCAATCATATCCGATAATTGGAACCCCAACAACAACTTCATCAGGCGGTACCGCGGAGACCACATAATCCAATAAGGCTTTCATATAATTAATATTTGCCACAGGAGCAGGTGGCCCAAAGTTAGATCCCCATTTAAATTCGATAAATATAATTTCATCCGTATATTTACTCATAGTTTCATAGTCAATTTTATCAAATGAAAACACTTTATCAATTATTTTTTCATTATAATTAATCGTTACAAAGAAAAGATACCCTTCTTGATGTAGGCGCTTAGATATCTTTTGTACAAATGATTGATAATAAGCTTCGTTTTCTATATTTAGATAATTAAATACAATATTAATTCCTTCATAGCCTTTATCCTTCATAATATCTACAAATACATTAATATTTCTCTCTTGTGTATCGTCATTTCTCAGCACTTCATTTGCAACATCTAAATTTGGTGTCCCTTGTGGAGTAAGTGTTGTTAGTAACATCAGTGGAACTGTGCCATATCGTTTTGCCGATAATATTATTTCCCTATCATTCTGATATTCAATAACATCTCCTTTTTCTATCGTTGTATAGTTTATAATCGATAAATATGTTAGTTCCGGCAAGGTTCTATGTAGACTTTTACGATCAATAAACGGATATGCAAATCCCATAGTGTTAATTTTTCTCGACGTATTATAGCTGATAACTAACGTCTCTCCAGGAAATATATATTCTCTTTCTGTTAGAAATGGATTATTTCTTAAAAGTTGCATAATTGAAACATCAAATGCGATCGCTATACTCTCCAGAGAGTCGCCATTTTGAACAACATAGGTTTGTTTTGGATATGCAATTACTAAAGCCTGGCCAATCAGAAGCTGGTAGGGATATAGCAGTCCATTATTTTCAATTAACCTATCCAGATCAACTCCGAATTTTTCGGCAATGGAATTTACGGTATCCCCTTTTTGAACAATATAAATATCCATAAACAAACCTCATCAATCACACTTATTACTAGTATATGAGCATCACTCTTAAAATATATTGGAACTATATAACTTAATAAAAAATATGATGAATCAATATTAATATTATTTTACTCTATTTATATATTCTCCATCAGTTCATTGTCTTCTGGTACAAAAAAGCTCTTCACTCCCATTTCATGTAATCTCTCTTCTGAAAAATACTCTCTTATATCTTCTCTTGTCTCTATACAATGATTGAACGCATCCAAGTGTACAACGATAAATACAAGATCAGGATTTACAAGAACCGCTTTTTCCAAGTCCATAATATTCATAACAATCTGATTACTATTTAAAAATTTGGGAGAGCCCGCATTGATTAATAATATCTGCGGATTATAATCCCCAATATTGCTTTTTATTGTGTCATTATAAATCGTATCGCCAGTAATATAGAGCGTTGGTTCCCCCTCTGATTGCAATATATATCCACTCGCGATGCCCATTCTCTTCCCTATCTCTCCACAACCATGCTGTGCTGCCACACGAGTTATCGTTATTGTTCCATAGCAAATATGTTTCTGTATGGGAAATACATTAACAAATCCTTTCTCTCTAATTGATATCTCATCTTCTTCCTGACAAAGTACCGGCAACTCCTTATTCAGAACATCATAAGCCACCATATCAAAATGATCATTATGAATATGGGTATTGAGAATGAAATCTACATCCAGAATTATATCCATCGAGGTGCTCAGGTCTACAAGTGGATTTTGCCTTCTGTTTGGAGTTAGTGGTATCGCATTATACGTCTCTTTTGGTGCGAATACAGGATCCACCAATATTTTTACTCCAGCATAAGTTATGATTGAGGTTGCATGTCTAACGTGTAATAAATTCATATCATCGCCGCCTTTTCTACTAATTATTTGTTCATCTTCCTTGAAAGGAATTTGACATCCTAGTTAAAATTATAATAGAATAACGGTATGGAAACAATTTTCCAATCAACGTAAATAGCAAGATTTACTTTCATAATGAAAATAATTCTTACTCGATTCTTACGATGTTTATTGGGGATGAAATGTGTAGAATGAATTGTTATCAAAATAATTTTATAAAAAGAAAGGGAATTGTTCTATGTATATTGATTCGGTGGATTTTCAAATAATAAGCTTACTAAAGGAAAATTCAAGACTAACTTATAAGGAAATTGGTGATAAAATTCACCTAACCGGTCAAGCGGTGGGTGCGAGAATCACTAAGCTAGTTGAGGAAGGTTATATTGAGAAATTTACAATAGCATTGAATAATGAAAAGCTGGGTGTTTCCCTAACCGCCTTTATAAAAATATATATGAAAACTCTGGATCATAATAAAATGAAACGCTTAATCAAGAATACGGAGAGCATTACGCAGGCTTATCGGATTAGCGGCGATTGTTGTTACCTAATCAAGGTTGAAACTTCAACAAATGAAATTCTCAATAATATCCTCGATGAAATCAATGAATTCGCTACGTACCAGCTCTCCTTATCCATTAGTAAGCTTAAATAGTTTAGGAATAACGGTAGGTGGGTTTTGGATAAGGTGGTGTAAAGCACTCAATCACCTTATTCTCCTGTGAACCATGGAAATCCACCAACACTTCATCTAGTGAAGTATTCACTATCTCCTGTAATTTCTCAGAAGAAATACTAACTCTCATATTGATTATTAGTCTGCCACTATCAATTTGAGTCTTCAATTTATAATCCATAATATTATCCCTGTATATACTCAGACAACTTAACTTACATATTGAAACACTGGTCTCCATGTAAATCTTCATATGTGCTATCTCGCAGGACTCTGCTTTTAAGCTTTTCTTTATCTTATCTGCTACACTACTCACGAAAAAGTTCCCTGATATTCTTTTCTGCATCGTTACACTGGTACTAAGACTTAGCCATCCAAGCTGAGCCTCCGCCCTTGCATATACATCGTAATTTAAATCCAGGCTATTTCTTGCATAAATCTTACTATTTAAACTGAGACGTTCACATTCACTCAACCATATATCTATACCAGAACTTCTTCGTGAACTAATATAAAGAACTTGTTTGCTCGTATATTTAATTCGAAAAAAGCTTTCTATTCTTTGAATATCAGATTTTCCAAGCATATCCGACCGATTTATTACTATGATATCTGCTTCTTCCATTTGCTTTAACATTAGGTACTCAGTTTCTTTAGGGAGATACCGGTCTATGGAGATTACTTCATTCATTAAACGGATTGGATCTACAATGACTGATAATGGCATCAGCTTGCAATATCCGATTTTTCCATATCGGATTGGCTTCATCATAGTTGCAACCAGATCAACACAACTTCCATCCGGCTCCACCAATATATAATCATATATCCCTTTTTTGCTTAGCTCTAAGATTCTTTCACTGAAAAGACTAAAATCAGATCCGAGCAACCCACCTGCTACTGTTACGATATCATACCCTTGATACTTTATATACTCCGTATCCACAATACTGGTACTGTATCCATTTGTAATTATTGCTACTCTTTTCCCTTGTTCTACATAATACTTAGCAGCAGATATAATAGCAGTTGTCTTACCCGCACCTAGAAAACCACCCACTATCATAATATTTGTTCTCTTCAACCCAGCCACATCCCTTTCTATCACTTCTTTAAATCATTACATCAGAATTTGCAAACCACTCGTCATATCATCATATGATTTCATTCTATGTTTGGGTAGTTGGGCTTCGTTATATTTACTCCGTTCCTCCGTTATAATTACTATTTTTTAACATTATTATTGACAAACAATAATTAATCTTCTATAATTATTGTAAAACAATAATTATGAGGGGTGTTTTATGAACAAAATAAAACTAGGTTTACTGATAGAAGGAGTACTATCTATCATTCTTGCATTCACCTTATATTTTCTTGGTGAGGTAAAAGAATCTTTGTATCTATTATCATTACCGTTCATACTATTAGGAGCTTGGCTTCACGACTTATCATTAATGTCACTCCTCGGTAATGCATTTGCGATTGTTATCTATGTTCTGATTTGCGTTATTCCTATATTATTTTTCCTTTTCAAAATCAAGAAAAGTTCAATGCAAAAATCAGATTCTATCCTTTTTGTTATCAGCCTATATTTATTTTTTATGCTCTATCAATTTATTAACCCAGCATTAATGATGAAACATATTCCCGATTATGTAGAAGGAATGGACTTTTTACCCATCGTAAAATTAGCATATGCGTCTATCTTTTATTTGCTATGTTTCAGTTATTTTGTCTTCCATATGCTTGAAAGCCTTCATTATGGGAAAGTAAAAAACAGAAAAGTATTTTTATGTAATGAATTGCAGAAGCTTTTAGTCATTTCAGCCGCACTTTATATCTTTCTGGTTGGTTACTTTTGCACATTTGAAATGTTTAAAGAGTTTCATACTTTTCAGGCGCAGTCCTCTCAAAATCAAGATTTATTTCCACCAATGTTTCATTATAATGCAATACTTGATAATAGTTTTATCCTACTTACCTATTTGCTTAATGTAATCCCAATATTCTTCTCCATTGCTATTTTAATTGGTGGTGTACATTTACTAAAATCTATGATCGATCATCACTTACAGAATGGTGAGATAGCTGCCGCAATCCACCTTGGTAGAATAAGTAAAATAACAGTAATCATAACCGTGATATGTAATCTGATGTCAAACATTTTACAATTTATTTTTTCAAACCAACTTAGTAATACAAAGTATTCCTTACAAATATCCTTTACTCCTTTGATTATCGCATTCGCAGCCTATATTCTGGCCGGATATTTCAAAGAAAACAAAGCCCTATATGATGAAAACAATATGATTATCTAGTGATGAATTATGAAATAGAGATTGGAGGTTAGTGTGAAAAATCATAGATTTTTCACACGCAACTTTGTGCCGGCGGCCCAAAGTTTGCAGGCTATGTAGAAAGGCATGGTTATTATTATGGCGATACAAATACATCTGGACGAAAAACTTCGAGAACGACATATGACTTCAAAAGAATTATGCAAATTAGTTAATATAACTGAGGCGAATCTCTCCGTATTAAGGAGCGGTAAAGCAAAGGGTGTACGCTTTCAGACCCTGAATAAAATATGTCACTACCTACAGTGTGATGTGGGTGAGATACTTACTTGTGATGGTAATTTAGAGGAAGAAGAGGAGAATGAAGATGAATAAAAAGATTTTAAGTTTGGTTTTATGTATGGTTCTTATAATAACTATGTTATCTGGCTGTAAGTTAGCGAGTGAAGATTCAAAAGCAGTGCCTAATAAGGAAGACCCCGATATTGTATGCGGAGTATATGTATCTTTTAATCCCTCACCTACTGAAGGTGATAAAAACGAAGGAACTGAACGCCCTGATGGTACGATAGAATTTACAGGATTACATGGATACTATATGGGAGTTAAACATGTAGCAGACAAAAATGGACCCTATATCAGTAATATAGCCGACAAAGAATTTCAAGATATTTCTACCGCGATAAATGTTGGGGATGAGAAATCTAATTCAAATACATATGAAGGAACACTGTATTTTGATCGACGCTTCCATCAACCAATTTATCTAAATCGAGTATATCAGCGACCTAATAAGACTTATTATTGTGTAAGAGCAGGTGCGGGTGCAATGGTCGATGAAATGGGATGTGGTTCCCTCAACATAAAAGCATCAACAGAGAAAAAGACCAATGGAAAAACCATTAAGCAAACCGAAATATTCAATGTAAAATTCGATGTTTATGATATTAGTAATAACGTATTAATCAAGGAGATGAATTCCAAGGATCAGGTAATCAAAACAACAGAATATCATCAGACTGACTCTGAAAATTATAAAGTAAATAAGAATACCTCATATGTTATAGTAGAAGAGACTTTTAAAAAAGCATCCGGTTCTGAACAGATAAAAAGAGCGATTTATAGTGTTGATCATAAGTTTGATAAAGACGAAGATATCAGTCATCGATTATTTTACCCAGGCAAGGAAGGGGCACTTATTCCGAAGCTGGTGCATTTTAAGAGATAAAGCTTAGGCCATTTGTCGTCGTTATTTAGGCTGTTTCCGTCAGTTTTATTTTAAATTTTATAATTTTATTAAATGTATCACAATAAATAATAAGTAGGAATTATGTAATATTGTCATAATGCTCTGTTTGGATGAAAACGTTTAAATAATCTAGTTTTCTTCCAACCGATGCGTGTGAAAATTAACATGATTCCTACTAAGAATTATTATATTTTTAAATCCTTACTATTTGCCAAAGGTGCTTATTCTTCCTTCTTCAGTTAAACACCCCTTCAACACGGTTGAAATTATGGATTGCAATAGGTTATCCAGACTATAATTCAACGATGCAATTATCTTTGCATCTACAATATGGTTTGCTGCCCCCACTAGAATATGAGCAACCAACTTTGAATCCATATCATTTCTAAATATTCCGGAGGCCTTTCCTTCTTCAAATAGCCCTAACAAGTTTACCATGATTACTCTACTTCGAATCTCGGTGATCTTTCCGAATGCTTCCGGGAAGCTTCGTTCAATATGTTCTAATGCCAATGGATTGATTAATGAAAATCGTTCCCCCATCAATCGAAAAAATCGGTTTAGCTTATCAACCGGCAAAAGATTCGAATCTGACATAATTTCATTCACTGACTCTTCTATTTTGCCTGCAAAATGCTCTATGGTGCTATAAAGAAGTTCCTCCTTGGACGGAAAATATTGATACAATGTCCCTTTTCCGATTCCTACACCTTTTGCGATTTCATCCATTGTTATATTATTCACTCCGACACTTGTGAACTTCTTAAAGGAAAAATCAAGTATTCTGTTTCTTTTTATTTCATCCGATGTCATGTATTACACTCCTCATATCTGATCAAGTTTCTCCTTATTATACTATATCCTTCTGTATTTCTTCAATGCAACAATGTTGAGACTGAAAAACAATAGAATAAATACTAATAACGCCAATATCTGCGGAACTACTTCTACAAGTCCTAATCCCTTTACAAGTATATTATTCAGTGCATCACAAGCATAGAAGATAGGCATTACTCTCGACAAATAACCCAAATGATATGGCAGAGTATCCAACGAGATCAATCCGGAGAAGAATATCTGCGGAATAATAATTAGTGGAATGAACTGCATAATCTGAAACTCATTATTAGCATAAATAGAGCAAAAAGCGCCAATGCAAACTGCTGACATTGATAATAAGATCATGATGAGACCAGCTTCTAGCACTGATCCCGCGAAATTCATTTGGAGAATCCATTTCACATAACAGAGCAAAATTATGCTTTGAAGTGTTGCAAAGATTCCAAATCCAATAGTGTATCCCAACACTACCTGCCATCTCTTAACAGGTGTAATCATTAAGCGTTCCATCGTCTGTGCCGTGCGCTCTCTAACAAACGAGATTCCGGCGATAATAAATATGAGGAAAAATGATATTACTCCCAAGAATACATACCCAAGATTGTTAAACATACTGGAATCTTTGTCTCCATATAGGAACTCTGTTCTTAATCCACCTGTGGATGACACATCCTTTAATGCACTCTGTAATACTTTTGAGATTAAACCGGTTTTCACCGCATCATTGCTTTCAAAATAAAGAACAACATCCTTGCCGTCCATATATAAAACAGCATCAATCTTCTTATCCTTTACTTCCTTTTTTCCCTCTTCAATACTCATATCCTTAACCGTAATATCCTGTGCTTCTATCTTCTCCACTAGCATAGGAGGCATCTGATATTGGCCAATCGTAGCCTTATAATCGGAGTCACCGAGTAAAAAATATATTAATGTAAAGATAAATAGTGGTGCTACTAAAATCAGTGCAAGGGAACGTTTATCGTTTACTGTCTGTTTTACAATACGCTTAATAATTGCTGATGTTTTCATTATTTTTGCTCCCCTTTCGATAGGAATAGTTCCTCTATTGTATTATTTTTTGTTCTAGCAAGTAAGTTATCTACTGTATCACAGTCGATAATCTCACCATTATAGATCAACCCCAATCTATCACATTTTATGGCCTCATCCATCACATGTGTTGTAACAAGTATTGTCTTCCCTTGCTCTTTTAACTGATAGAATTCCTCCCATATTTTCATTCTCAAAATCGGGTCAATTCCTACTGTGGGCTCATCCAGTATTAATACCTTTGGACTGTGCAAAAGAGCTACTGCTAATGAGAGTCTTTTTTTCATACCACCGGAATAATTCACCACTTTTTTCTTACTATCCTTATCCAGCTCTACCAGCTTAAGTACTTCTTCTGCCCTACTTCTAAGCTCTTTCTGTTTCATATGATACATGCTCCCATAAAACATCAAATTATCTAGCCCGGATATGTCATCATATAATGCATCATACTGCGGCATATATCCGATCATATTCAATGCCTTTATGCTTGGAACATGATAATCCTCAATTTGAATTGATCCCTTATCAGCATTGATTGCTCCCATGATCATACGGATTAATGTACTTTTTCCTGCCCCAGATGGCCCGATCAATCCGAATATTTCGTTCTCATAAATGGATAAATCGATATTAGTCAACACCTCTTGCTTCTTGAAAGCTTTCGCTACACCACTTACCTCTATCAGCTTCTCTTGCATATCTTATTCTCCCTTTCATACAGTATCATTTACCTGTCCTTAATTTAATCTTAAGCTAATTATCCGTACAATATTATGGGTTTATCAGAACTTTATTAGTTCTAACAGTTCTATATTATTCCCTAATAATGATTTTGTCAATCAACATTTATTGAGAATATCATTGACTTTTGAAATTTTATCTATAACATCGATGTTATTAAATGTAAATTATTAATATAGCGAATCAAACATTCAAGAATACATATTAAACAAACTAATACATTTAGATCCCTAGTACCTAGATATTATTGACAGCTCATGACATAAGATGGTAGCATAAAGTTATATATGTATCTATAGAACATTTTCTCATAATCAGAGCTAACCACTATTATCATCTCTGCTTAATGAGCTATAAATATACAAAGGAGATCAAACATATGAAGGAAGGAAAAGCAATAATCATAAACTCAGCTCCAGGTGTTGGAAAATCCACTGTTCTGAAATATCTGTACTCTAAACTGCCCGAGGGTTATGCCATCATCGACGGCGACGATGTCGGAAGAATTATTCCCTATCAGAATAACTCTAATTGGATTAATGTGATTCAAGATAATATTGCCGATTGTTGCGTTAACTTTAAAAAATACGGACATTTTAATTGTGTCATTAGCTTTATTTTTCCCGGTGAGGAACGTCTCAACCATATGAGTGATTTGTTAAAAGCTCGGGGATTTGAAGTAAGTCATATCTTATTAGAATGTGATGAGCATGAGATTGAAAGAAGAATTAAATTACGTGATACTAGTAAAACAATCAATATTCAAAATGCGAAGAAATTAAATCAAGAAATGAAAGAGTTAATTGTAGATTTTTCTGTTGATACAACTAGAGTTGGGGCCGATAAGGTTGCAGATATTATCGTTGGTTATTTAAGAGAAGATTGAAATGTGCAAAATATTTTATGTTGACCAAAGTTTACGCATAGTCTTTTATACAAAAACACTGTATTTAAAACCATGCGTAAAGCAAAAAATTTTTATTAATATCGGTAATTTTTGATATATGATTACATTAACTTTAAATAGGAGGTTCATATGAAAAACAAATTATTTCTATCACTTTCTGTTTTAGTTATATTCCTACTCCTTACTTTTTTTATATTAAAATATATGGATGATAAATCAGTAGAAAACATACCTGGGTATAACAATAGTATTTTTACAAAAAATATAGAAGACAAAATCGTATCAATAAATTATTGGAACTGTGATAAAAAAATAGAAATCATACAGAAAGCGGATATTAAAAATATTTATACTGAACTAGCATCTTTAAAACTAAAAAAAGCATTTCCGTTTGCTCCCCATAAAGAAGGAAATACGCCAATTGAAATAATCACAACAGATACTACCTTAAAGGTTAGTTTACTCCCTAATACCATTATCTATAACCATAAAATGTATTATACCAATAAGGATGTACTAACATTAATTAATAAAGTGATAAATAACGATATTGATAACAAGTAATTCATACGGTGGTTTTCTGTTACGCTTAATTGATAATTTGATTCCCTAGATACCTGGTATTGTTCTTTTACTTAATTAATTTTTCTATCTCTTTATCTGTTGCATTTGGGAATTTTAGCTTTATCCTATTTATTATTCTATTCTTGCTTTCCTGCGCACCGATTTGATAAGCAGATCGTACATAATCTTCTCCAAATAACTTCTCCGAAAGTGTATATACTGCCACTGCCCAGCCATATTCTTCATTCTTTTTATTGCGTCTTTTTTGAAAGCGCCTAACCGTGATATAGGTTTGCATTTGCAGTTGACTAATCGCTCCTTCAAACCCTTTTTCTCCTAACTTCCCAAAACCAGCTGTTGATTTTAGCTCATTCGATAACATCTCTCCCCTAATAGTGAGAACATCCATAAGCTTCTTTGTACGTATACTGGCTAATCCATCTTCATATCTGCTATCAAAATCATACCCGTCACGTCGGTAGGATGCGAATATAGGATACCATTCTTTAGATACAAATCCGGCTTTATTGGCGAACAATTTGCCGTAAGCAATATCACCCTCTTCGGCTATAACTCCCCTCCATTCCCATGGATCCTCTATAGGATTGGATCCCCACCATGCTTCTGATAACGAATGCTCTTCCACGGAAAAGCCTTCTATTGTATTCTTAAATAATGGTAGAAATCCTATCTCGTTAATTAATTCTGACATCTTATCATAACTTTTAATACAGCGAGGATCATCTCTTTCAAGTCCCTCCGGTATCCATTTATCTTCCATTGTAATCATTAAATCTAACACCCCTTTATAACTGAATATTTTTAATACGACTTTATTCCTCAAACATTGCAAATAAAATGATCAGTGTTCGTTTAATAAGATTACCTTTAATTAACCTTAAAGGTAATTATTAATAATAATAATAATAATAACAGCAATCTCAAATTATAAACTAATCCTTGTATTGTTTCGTATTCAATAGATTGTTACATACCTCTCACTAATAAATGATATATTGGTATACTAAACTACAATTCCCCCATGAAAGTATGTTTCCATAACTTTTTTGTCGAGCAAGAAGATTTCTTCATATCCATGAAACCACTCAGTATCACCACTGACGACACAATGATAAGTATAGTCTTCATTTCGATAAATCATTGGCCCTCGAAACGGATATTCAGCCGGTACCCGATATAATGCCTCCTTTAAAAAATCTCCGGAGAAACCTTCTCCTAAAACTCTTCCGCTATAGTTCATTGACCACACTGGTTGATCACCTTCCCAGATAGCTTCCTCTCCTATAAATCTTTCGCCTCCAAGATATGTATCAATATACAGGTAATCTCCCTCTCGATATTGTAAGTCATGTGAATTGGGTCTTGATGAAACTACTTCGGCTCCATGTGCCGCATAGGTACTTCTCTTAGCTTTACATAAAAAGTCCACTAACTCTTTTTTCATATTATCCTCCTCACTTTCAATAGTGCTATGTTGAAATATCATATACACCCAATCTTTAAAATTTAATTCTATAGGAATGATATATACCTATCCTTTATTCAATTCGTCCAAATTCTTATCGTAGGCTGGTAAAAACTCTTGCATAAAGATATTCACTTCCTCAAGTTCCATCGAACCAACTATGTCATAAATCGATTTTTCTGCACTGTAAAACTCAGTGTTACCTGCCTTCCTCTCTTCAATACATTTAATCAGCGCTGATAACTTATCCGCCGCTTTTACTAACTTCCATAGATAAGCTTCCTCTTCCTGTGGATTAAAGATACTGATATAACTTTTACGGATATCCTCCGGCAGCATCATCAACAAGCGATCTGCAGCTGCTTGTTCTACCGCTTTAAATGCACCTTGTATATTCTCATTAAAATACTTAATTGGTGTAGGCATATCACCGGTGATTATCTCAGTTGCATCATGGTATATTCCAATTAAAGCTGCCTTCTCCGCATTGAGATTCTTGCCCAGACGTTCGTTGCTAATCACCGCAAGTGCATGTGCCAATATACTTACCTCAAGTGAATGCTCACATATATTCTCGGATATTGCATTCCTCATAAGAGCCCATCTCTCGATAAGTTTCATTCTTGATATCATAGCGTAAAAACCATAGTCCATAATAATCCTCCATTCTGTTGTTACATAAGCATGTTATAAAATGAAATTCATCCCTTTATTCCGTAAATAGTCATTAACTCGATCCAATTCTTGAACAATGATATTACAGACAACAAATTCTAAATTATTCTAGAATAAAAAAGGAACTGTAACACTACGGTAAATTATGATATTACCCTTTTGCCACAGTTCCATAACAAGTCATATTATTGCCTATTGGTTTTCCAAATACTTTTTAACGTAATATCCGGTATGGGACTTCTCATTCTCTGCTACTTCCTCTGGTGTCCCCAGCGCAATTACCGTACCACCCTTATCTCCACCTTCTGGACCGATATCAATGATATAGTCTGCTGTCTTTATTACATCCAAATTATGTTCGATTACAACTACCGTATTCCCACTATCCGAGAATCGCTTTAAGATATCAATCAGTTTGTGAACATCAGCGAAATGCAGACCAGTTGTAGGCTCATCCAGAATGTAGATTGTCTTACCCGTGCTTCTCTTACTTAATTCCGTTGCTAATTTTATTCTCTGTGCTTCGCCACCAGATAGGGAAGTAGATGGATGACCTAATCGAAGGTAGGATAATCCTACGTCATGTAAGGTTTCAATCTTTCGCTTAATCGATGGCACATTTTCAAAGAAATGCACAGCCTCTTCAATCGTCATATCAAGTACTTCATAAATATTCTTACCCTTATAACGCACCTCAAGGGTCTCTCTGTTATAACGCTTACCACCACATACTTCACATGGAACATAGATGTCCGGAAGGAAGTTCATCTCAATCTTAATAATTCCATCACCGCTGCAGGCTTCACAACGTCCACCTTTTACATTAAAGCTGAAGCGACCTTTGCTATAACCTCTCATCTTAGCATCCTGAGTTGCGGCAAAGAGATCTCTGATCTGATCAAATACACCGGTATAGGTAGCTGGGTTGGATCTTGGTGTACGACCAATCGGCGACTGATCAATATTAATTACCTTGTCAAGTTGTTCAATTCCTAACATCTTCTCATGCTTACCCGGGATACATCTGGCTCTATTTAAATCTCTGGCAAGCCTTTTATATAATATCTCAGTTACCAGCGAACTCTTGCCGGAACCGGATACCCCTGTGATGCAAGTCATAATACCAAGTGGAATGTCCACATTAACATTCTTTAAATTGTTCTCAGAAGCTCCGATTACAGATAAGAATCCGGTTGGCTGACGTCTCTGTGAAGGAACCGGTATCTTAATTCTTCCGCTTAAGTATGCTCCTGTTGAAGATTTCTTTACCTTCATAATCTGCTTCGCAGTACCCGCAGCAACTACCTCACCGCCATGTTCTCCGGCTCCGGGACCAATATCTATAATATAGTCAGCTGCAAACATCGTATCCTCATCATGCTCTACAACAATCAGAGTATTACCAAGGTTTTTCAGATTGTTCAAGGTTTTCAGTAATTTATCATTATCTCTTTGATGCAAACCGATACTTGGTTCATCTAAGATATAAGCTACCCCCACCAGTCCCGAACCGATCTGAGTTGCCAATCTAATTCTCTGAGATTCACCACCGGATAAGGTTCCTGTTGCACGAGAAAGGGTTAAATAATCTAGCCCAACATCTAATAAAAAGTTTATTCTTGCTCGAATTTCTTTTAATACCAGTTCACCGATTTTCATCTGCATAGAGGTAAGTACAAGTCCTCCCATAAACGTAGCAAGTTCACGAATGGAATACTCCGTAACATCGGAGATATTCTTATCACCTACGGTTACTGCAAGTGCCTCTCTCTTCAGACGCTTACCGTGACATTCCTTACAAGGAGTAGTCCTCATAAAGGTTTCATACTCCTGCTTTACAGTATCAGAACCGGTTTCACGATAACGTCTTTCAATATTACGAAGAAGTCCTTCAAAGGCTACATCATATACACCATATCCACGCTGTCCTTGATAATGTACTTTTACAGACTTACCTCCTGTACCATAGATAAACATATGTCGAATATCATCCGGTAAATCCTCATATGGAGTTGCTAAGTCAAACTTGTATTCTTTCGCCAAAGCCTCCAACACGCTTCTGGTATAGCTGCCTTTATCACCGGCTGACTGCCAACCGGGTGCTGCGACTGCTCCATCCAATAAGCTTAAACTTTTATCCGGAATTAACAGTTCTTCATCAAATTCCATCTTGATTCCTAAACCGTGGCATTCCGGGCAGGCACCAAAAGGATTATTGAAGGAGAAGATTCTTGGTTCAATCTCGTCAATACTAATACCACAATCCGAACAAGCAAAGTTCTGGCTATAAGTAAGCTGTTCACCATCAATTACATCTACATAGAGAAGCCCCTCTGCCAGTTTCAGAACATTCTCCACAGAATCGGATAATCTTTTCTCTATCCCCTCTTTGATAACAAGTCGATCTACAATAATCTCAATATTATGTTTATTATTCTTCTCCAGTTTAATCTCTTCGGTCAATTCATAAAGGCTTCCATCCACTCGAACTCTAACATAACCACTTCTCTTTGCCTGTTCAAAAAGCTTGGTATGTTCACCCTTACGTCCTCTGACCACAGGAGCAAGAAGCTGAATCTTCGTACCCTGTGGTAGGTTCATAATCTCATCCACCATCTGATCAACTGTCTGCTTCTTAATCTCCTTACCGCACTTCGGACAGTGTGGAATACCAATTCTTGCATATAATAAACGGAAGTAGTCATAGATCTCTGTTACTGTTCCTACAGTGGAACGAGGATTACGATTTGTAGACTTCTGATCGATGGAAATTGCAGGGGGTAACCCCTCAATACTTTCTACATTCGGTTTCTCCATCTGCCCAAGAAATTGTCTTGCATAAGAAGATAGTGATTCCATATATCTTCTCTGACCTTCTGCGTAAATCGTATCAAATGCCAGGGAGGACTTACCGGAGCCACTGAGTCCTGTCAGCACTACAAACTGATCTCTTGGGATATCCACACTGAGATTTTTTAAGTTATTCTCCTTAGCTCCTCTAATCTTAATATAATTTTTCTTTTCAGCCATTTTTTCACCCGCTTAGATTCTAATATCTTCTTTCTCTTATCTACCTTTTCTTATCTGCTATTCTTACCTGTTTTCTTATCTGCTTTTCATAACATTTGTCTCTTATTTTGCCAAATCCAAGAGCTGTTTCTTTATCTCAACCATCTTATCTCTTAGCTCTGCTGCCTTCTCGAAGTTTAACTCTGCCGCTGCAGTATGCATCTGCTGAGTAATCTTCTTCACCAATACCTCTAATTCCTGACGGGACATGGATTCCATATCCTTCTCAATCTCATTGATATTCGTGTCTGCCTTCTTGGAGATACTAATCAGATCACGTATCTTCTTTTTAATGGTTGTCGGAGTTATTCCATGCTTCTCGTTATATGCTTGTTGAATCTGTCTTCTTCGATTTGTCTCGGATAATGCCTTTTGCATTGAATCCGTAATCTTATCCGCATACATCACAACATGTCCGTCCGCATTACGTGCAGCACGTCCTATCGTCTGAATTAACGATGTCTCAGATCTTAGGAAGCCTTCCTTATCTGCATCCAGAATAGCCACTAAGCCAACTTCCGGAATATCAAGTCCCTCTCGCAACAGATTAATACCAACCAAAACATCAAAAACATCCATACGCATATCTCGTATAATCTCCGATCGTTCCAGAGTATTAATATCGGAATGTAAGTATTTAACACGAATTCCAACCTCTCTGAGATAAGAGGTCAGATCCTCTGCCATCTTTTTCGTCAGTGTTGTGACTAACACCTTATTCTTCTTATTTAACTCTTTGTGAATCTCACCGAGGAGATCATCTATCTGTCCGGTAACCGGTCTTACCGATACTTCGGGATCTAATAAACCGGTCGGTCTGATTACCTGTTCGGTACGAAGCAACTCATGGTCCTTCTCATAAACTGAAGGAGTAGCTGATACGAACATAATCTGACTGATTTTGCTTTCAAATTCTTCGAAATTCAACGGACGGTTATCCAGTGCTGAAGGCAAACGGAAACCAAAATCCACAAGTGTTTGTTTTCTTGAGCGGTCTCCGGCATACATGCCTCTTACCTGTGGCAGAGTTATATGGGATTCATCCACAATTATTAGAAAATCGTCTGGAAAATAATCCATTAAGGTATGCGGAGCGCATCCCGGTTCTAGGCCAGTCAGATGCCTTGAATAGTTCTCTATGCCGGAGCAAAATCCGGTTTCTCTCATCATTTCTATATCAAAATTCGTTCGCTCCGATATTCTCTGTGCTTCTAAAAGCTTATCTTCACTCTTAAAATATCGAACCTGTTCAATCATCTCTTCTTCTATGTTCTGAATTGCCTGCGCAAGCTTGTCCTGAGATACCACATAGTGGGAGGCTGGGAATATCACCAGATGCTCTAGTTTCGCCTTAATCTCACCGGTCAGAATATCGATCTCAAGGATTCTCTCTACCTCATCTCCAAAGAATTCAACTCGTACTGCCACTTCAGCAGAGGAAATCGGAAATATCTCAACCACATCGCCTCTTACACGAAAAGTTCCTCGCTTAAAATCCATGTCATTACGATCATACTGTATCTCAATTAACTTTTTCAGTACTTCATCTCGATCTTTATTCATACCCGGTCTTAAGGAGAGTACCATATTCTGATAATCAATCGGGCTACCCAAACCATAGATACAAGATACACTGGCAACAATTATTACATCACTTCGCTCTGCTAATGAAGCAGTCGCTGAGTGCCTTAATTTATCAATCTCATCATTAATTGAGGAGTCCTTCTCAATATAAGTATCCGTGGAAGGAACATAAGCCTCCGGTTGATAATAATCATAATAACTCACAAAATACTCAACCGCATTCTCCGGAAAAAATTCTTTGAACTCACCGTATAACTGAGCCGCAAGAGTCTTATTATGTGCAATGATCAAAGTTGGTTTTTGTATCTGTTGAATGACATTCGCCATCGTAAAGGTTTTACCGGAACCGGTTACACCAAGTAATGTCTGGCACTGATTTCCGCTGCGGAAACCATCTACCAAATCCTTGATTGCCTCAGGTTGATCGCCTGTAGGTTGGTATTCGGAAACCAATTTAAACTCCATAAACAAAACCTCCCTGCTACTCGTATAGACTACAGTGTATCCATTTTGGGGAAATTAACGCACTACACTGTTTGGAATGTCTATAATTCTATCATAGCAGGGATGTAAAATCAATACATTTTCGAATGTTTGTTCTGATTTTTAAGAACGTGTTCTAAGTACCAACGACTTCATACAGTTGTTTAAGAATATATGTTTAGCAATTCTTTGGGTATCTACTAAATTCATACATATTGACGATAGTATTTTAGTCTTAATTATTGCCAAGCAAATATCTCCCTTAATAATTCTCACAATTCAACTGGTAATAGCCTTGCGGGTAATCACATACCGGACAAACCTCAGGTGCACATTCATCATAAACCAAATTACCGCAATTAAGGCATACCCATACCATCTTCTGCTTTTTACAGAAAACCTCATCCTGCATGATATTTTCAGCCAGTTTGCGAAATCTCATATCATGATGATGCTCAATATTTGCTACCCCTTCAAATAAATCTGCGATATCATAATATCCTTCTCTTTTTGCTTCCTTTGCATAATTCATATACATCTCTGTCCATTCAAAATGCTCACCGGAATATGCATTCTTAAGATTGTCAAGGGTGCATGGTACCTCACCACCATTCAGAATTTTGTACCAAATTTCGGCATGTTCACGTTCATTTCCTGAGGTTTCTAAAAAGATATTGCCAATTTGTTCATAGCCGTCTTCCTTTGCCTTCCTACCAAAAATCGCATATTTTCCGCTTGCGGATGTTTCTCCGGCAAACGCATCTTTCAAGTTTTTGTAGGTTTTACTTTTCGTAAAATCATCCTCGTGGTTATCGTACATAAGTGCCTCCGATAATTATATTCCTTAATTATCTTATGACCTTATCACATTTTCTGTTAATCTTAAGTGAATAGATACCTATCCTATTTCATGTTTTTATCGCTAGCTCTTAGATATTCGTTTTTCATCCACAACCATAACTTATTTAGCCCTTGTTATCCACACTATGATATAGTTGTGCATAAAATCCGTTTTTAATCAAGAGATCCTCATGACTCCCTTGTTCAATAATCTGACCGTTATTCATAACAAGAATACGATCCGCTTCTTGAATCGTTGATAATCTATGGGCAACCACAAAGCTGGTACGACCCTCCATCAAAGTCGCGAAAGCTTTCTGTATCTTAATCTCTGTACGAGTATCAATATTACTTGTTGCTTCATCAAGAATTAGCATTGATGGCTTCATCAACATTACTCTGGCGATACATAATAATTGCTTCTGACCCTGTGATATATTTCCTCCATCCTCCGTTAGAAGGGTATCATATCCCTTTGGCAAACGCTTAATGAAACCATGTGCATGCGCTGCTTTCGCAGCTGCAAGAATCTCTTCCTCAGTGGCATCCTCTCTGCCATATGCAATATTCTCACGTACTGTTCCCTGAAACAGCCAGGTATCCTGAAGAACCATGCCATATAAGCTACGAAGTGCCTTCCTCTTCATTGCCTTAATATTAGTTCCATTTACCTCAATCTCCCCTGCATCACTGTCATAAAAACGCATTAGGAGATTAATAATTGTTGTCTTTCCACTTCCAGTTGGCCCAACAATTGCAATTCTTTGTCCCGGTTCAACAT
Organism: Bacillota bacterium; assembly: GCA_023392615.1. Classification (GTDB taxonomy): domain Bacteria; phylum Bacillota; class Clostridia; order Lachnospirales; family Lachnospiraceae; genus Mobilitalea. The sequence goes on from JAEVYT010000036.1 coordinate 327,617, forward strand.
AAAGATTAAAGTCATTTATTAATCCGCTTTCTTTATTATAGGAAAAATCCACGTGATCTATCTTAACTGTTCCATCTCCATAAGATACCTCAGCCAGACCCTCTTCACTACTTTCCTCCTCTTCATCTAACACAGCGAACACTCTCTGCGCCGATGCCATGGCGGATTGTAGCTCTGTTATGATACCTGATATCTCATTAAATGGTTTTGTATATTGATTCGCATAAGCTAAAAAGCCCGACAGCTGACCAATTGAAATCAATCCATTTATTGCAGTAAATGCTCCGTATATTCCTACTGTAGCATATACGATACCATTTACAAATCTTGTACACGGATTGGTAAGCGAGGAATAAAACTGTGCTGTAACCCCACATTTATGCAGTCTTTGGTTAATCTCCTCAAACCGATCAACAGCTCTGTCCTCATAGGATAAAAGTTTTACCAATTTTTGATTCGAAATCATCTCTTCAACCAAACCACCCATTTCACCTTTTATCTTTGACTGCTCACTGAATTTGTGATAAATTCGCCGTGAGATAAACGCAGCCACAAAGAGGGATAACGGTGTTAACAATATAACTGCCAGAGCAATCTTTACATTAATCATTAACATAAATATGATTGTACCGATTATCGTCACCACTCCTGTGAACAATCCGGCAAACCCCTGTAATAGGCCATCCGAAACTGCATCTATATCATTAACCATACGATTAATGATATTCCCATGGGAATTTTGATCAATATAGGAAAGTGGAACCTGATTCAATTTTTGAAACACTTGATTTCTCAGATCCTTGATTGTTTTAAATGTAATATGGTTTGTAAAAAACGTCATTAACCACTGAAATAATGAACTTCCTGCGATGGCCAGCACCAGATATCCCAATATCGGTAATATTTGATCGAATTCTACATGACCCTTTCCGATTATATGATCAACTGCTTTACCAATTAGTATCGGTGTCATCAGGGATAGAGCGACACTGACCATAGCGCAAACCAAAGCAATTATCATACTGATACGATACGGGCGTGTATATTCCAATAGTCTTTTAAATACGGAGGTGTGTTTTCTTTTATTCATGACTATCACCCTCCTTACCATCTAACTGAGAGTGGCAAATCTCCTGATAAACCTCACAGGTTTTAATTAGATCCTCATGTTTTCCGCTGCCTGCTATCTTCCCGTCATCAAGTACAATAATTTGATCGGCTCCACGTATAGCCCCCACTCTTTGCGATACCATAATTACAGTTGTATTTTTTAATTCCTCTCGAAGTGCTTTTTGAAGCTTTGCATCCGTAGCATAATCCAGTGCACTAGAACTGTCATCCAGAATAAGGATGTCCGGACTACTTACAATTGCCCTTGCAATTGCCAACCTTTGTCTCTGTCCACCGGATAAATTTTTACCTCCCTGCATGATAAGGTAATCTGTCCTTTCCTGTAACTTATCAACAAATTCCTTAGCCTGTGCGATTCGTAAAGCCTTCTCTATCTCTTCATTCGTGGCATACTGATATGCCATTTTTATATTATCTTTTATCGTGCCATAGAATAACACGGTTTTCTGTGGCACCATGCTAACACTCTTACGAAGTTCCTCAAAGGAATATTCCTGAACAGGTATCCCTCTAAGCAAAATCTCTCCTCCTGACACATCATATAGCCTAGGCAAAAGATTAACAAGCGTAGATTTTCCCGATCCGGTTCCTCCTATAATTCCTATCACCTCTCCTGCATTAATCTCTAGATTAATACCCTCTAAAGCATACTCCTCTGAATCCGGATAAGAGAAGATGACCTCCCTTAATGATAAGAGCGGTTTCATCCCCCTAATTATTGTAGAATTTATCTCTCCCGGAATATCCGCTTCGGTACTCAAATTACGTTCCTCGCTAATATTCCTACTGAAGTCACCCTCCACAAGGGAAGACTTCATATCAAATACCTGATTAATTCTGGCACCTGACGCTGCTGCCTTTGTAAAGATTATTACCAAATTAACGACCACTACCAGCGCTAATGAAATCTGTGTCATATAATTAATCAAAGCGATTACTTCACCCTGAGTAAGACCACCAATATTTACTCTCACTCCACCGAACCAGATAATCGCTACAATAGCCAGATTCATGAGTACAAAGGTAGCCGGGCTAAGAAGTGCCGATAGCTTCCCAACTCGAATTGCGATATCGGAGGCTTGATCATTTACCTCATTAAAATGCTTGATCTGCTTTTCCTGATTTGAGAAAGCCCGAATTACTCTGGCTCCGCTTAGGTTCTCCCTGGTAAGCAATGAAATGATATCAATCACTTTCTGTCTTGCGCGGTATAAAGGTACTGACTTCTTCATAATAAAAAATAATAATAAAACAATTAACGGTCCAACGATAAGAAATATTATAGAAAGTCTGAGATCTAACATCATAGCCATCACTGTAGCACCAATTACTAAAAATGGAGCCCTCACCACCAATCGAATCAGCATAGCGACAGCCAGCTGCATTTGATTCACATCATTTGTTATAATTGTAATAAGTGAATTCGTTCCTAACTTATCTATTTCTGCATGAGATAACTGGTTGATATGGGCAAATAGATCATTCCTTACCTTGGTACCGAAGCCTTGGGAGGCTTTTGATGCACTATACTGACAGATTAATGCAAAAATAAGGCCAGCCACTCCAAGCAATAGTATAATTCCGCCTTTTTGGAGTACATAGCCCTTATCCTGATTTTTTATTCCGATATCAATAATGGAAGCCATTACAAGCGGCACAATCAGCTCGAAAACTGCCTCCATTAATTTGAAAAATGGTCCGATTATAATTTCTACTTTAAAATATTTTAAATATCTTGCTAAACGTATCATATCCTACCTCTTATGTTCTACTTCTGTGGTCATGCACAAATGCCATTTAGTTTGTACACTATTATGAATTAATAACTTCTATTGAGACATTTTCTTAATTAAGAATCTTCATCCTTCTTCGAATTGATTGCTTTGTAGCACACACGAAGAAATGCTTCACGAAATCTATCATTATCATCCGAAGTTCGTTTTCTGGAACGTCCTCTAATTCTATCACCCGCTCTGCGACGTTTTTTTGCTATATCTCTCTCCATCAACATGACTTCAATATTCTCATTGGTGTAAACCTTACCATTTGGATGGATTGCATATGCCCCTTTACCAAGTGCCATAGCACCCACTCCATAATCCTGTGTAATAATGATATCGCCTCGGTTAGAACGATTAATCAGTGCAAAATCCACTGCATCCGGTGCCTTGCTGACCATAACAATCTCACTATAATCGGAGGTCAGTATATGACTAGTGTCAATAAACATAGTCACCGGTATCTGCATACTCCGAGCGACTTCCTCTATAATATCCTTAACCGGGCAAGCATCTGCATCTACCAATATCCTCATAAGTCCCTCCCTAGTCAAATTATTTATTCTACGGAAGCTACCTCCGGCAACTTCACATCTACCCATGCCTTTTATCGATAATCGAAATGATTTATTCTTTATCCCTTCCTCATTTCTTTATTCACTTCCTTATATAATATACTCAAAACATTATTTTCACTATATTATGTATTAAATATTTTTTCATATGCCTAATAACCTGATTATATCCCAAATCATATCTTGTAACAACACAATATCATAAGCTTGTTCCAAACAAATATATTAGTAACAGATTAACGCTACTATGTTTTCATTGTAATATAATAATACAAAGGATATAATGAAACGACAATGCCTTTCTTAAAAATATGTGACAGAATTGAGGTATATTATGCATAAAAGAATTAAAAAACTATCCTTCCGCGCCGGAGGAGCTGCCCTTCTGGCAGCACTTGCTTTAACCGTTAACTATTTTGGTCAAACACCAGAACCCCCCTCAACACCTACTATTCAACCAACTGCTCAAGTAACCAAACAACCAACTACGCAACCAATCCTCACACCTACCTCGGCTGATGGCCAGATGGAAGTGCATTTCATTGATGTAGGGCAAGGTGATTCCATACTAATCAAAGATAACTCACATGCTATGTTAATTGATGCCGGTGAGAATAACCAAGGTGAAACAGTTGTAAACTATTTAAAAAAAGAGAATGTAAAAGAACTGGATTATGTGATTGCAACGCATCCTCACAGCGATCATATTGGAGGAATGGATACGGTAATACAGAACATTAAGATAGATCAGGTTATTTTACCCAAAGTGGCTCATAACACAAAAACCTACGAAGATGTACTCGATGCCATACAAAATAAGAATATCACAGTAAAACAGCCCAAAGTCGGCGATAACTACACCCTGGGCAAGGCTCATTTTATAATATTGTCCCCCTCCTCAACTTCTTATGAAGAAATGAACAACTATAGTGTAGGAATCAAAATTACGCTAGGAAAAATTTCCTTTGTAATGGCAGGCGATGCAGAAAAACTATCCGAAAAAGAAATGACCCAAACAGGAATTGATCTATCAGCAGATGTACTTAAGTTAAGCCATCACGGAGCCGCTAATGGAATTAATGACGATTTTTATAACGCCGTAAATCCCAAATATGCTGTAATCAGTGTAGGGAAAAACAATGATTATAATCATCCCAGTTCAAAAGTTGTAAAAGCGATGATAAAACGTGGTATTACTATCTTTCGAACCGATGTCCAGGGTTCTATCGTATTTCAGACAGACGGAACTAACCTAACGGAAAATGTTACCCCATATATCATCACAAAAGATGACTTAAACAAGGGGAACTAGTAAGGAGTCAACTATGAATAAACTAATCATCGATCGTATCGAAGATAAATATGTGATCTGTGAACAGGAAGACAAAACAATTATTAGGCTTCCAAAATACAAGCTGCCACCCGGCTGTAAAGAAGGAGAATATATTATTTTAAACAAGGATGGAATGTATCAAACAGACCCTGATGAAACAAGCAAGCGGGAAAAACAGATGCTTGATAAGATTAATCGCTTATTCGAAAGCTGATACTAAATTCAACTCTAACTATGGCAGAAGCATATTTTCCCCTCAAGGTATTTACACGCTTTGGTCAAAATATTGCTTCTGCATTTTTATGAATAAAGTTACCTACGCGAAAATATCAATTCACTCATCAAACATGAATATCACGTGTTAAATTAATAAGCTTTGTGATAAAATAAAAGAAATAATTATTAATACTCCTTAGGAGATAGTGTATGAACTATAAAGACATATTTAATACCGCTATGCTGGCTGGTGAAATCATAGCCCAAAGCGGAGCCGAAACCTTTCGTGTTGAAGATACAATGATACGTATATTGAATACCACCGGAGCATCCTCCGTAGAGGTCTATGCAACAACCACCGGAATTGTTGCTTCCATATCGGTTGCTGATAAAGAACCTTTATCCGGTGTAATAAGAATAGCAAATCGCTCCAATAATTTAAGCAGAGTAAATGATGTGAACCAAATATCTAGGGATATCTGTGACGATAAAATCACCATCGACGAGGCTTATGCCAAGTTATTAAAGATTAAAACGAATAAGATATATTCAAATTTTACCATAGCCATTGCTTCCGTTATCTCTATGATTGGTTTTGCAGGTCTATTCGGAGGAAATCTACTCGATTGCATTTTTGCAGGTATCAACGGATTATTCATTATAATAGTTGGTAGATTGATTGATAACAAGTTGAGCTCAACCTTTATGATTGATGCAATTAAATGCTTTGTATTGGCATTTCTTACTTTAGTGTTTGTGAACTACTATCCATCCTCCCATATGAATATCATAATTATCGGATCAATCATGCCCTTTGTACCGGGTGTGCCAATTACAAATGCGATTCGAGATACCTTACAAGGTGATTATAACTCCGGTGCTGCAAGGGCTTTGGAGTCATTTGTCATCTCACTTGGAATTGCTGTAGGTGTGGGCTTTGGTATGGGCTTTTATCATATGCTAGAAAGGATGTGTTAGGATGTTAATTCAGGCAATCAGTGCGTTCTTTGCTTCGGCCGCCTTCTCTGTATTATTCTATCTCCCAAAGAGATATATTATCCACGCCGGAATGTCTGGTAGCTTCTGTTGGTTCATCTATCTTGTAGTTGAAAAAGTTACCGATGATAAAGTATTAGCTACCTTTGTAGCAACCCTGGTTGTTGCGATTACCGCTCATATATTAGCCAGACTTCTTAAAACTCCGGTCACTCTATTCCTAATCCCCGGTATAATCTGTCTGGTTCCCGGTGGTGGAATGTATCAAATTGTTCAAAGCTTTATCGAAGGAAATAATGTATTGACGCAGCGTTACTTTAACGAAACATTGCTCGTTGCCGGCGCAATTGCATTAGGAATCTTTATTGTGGATACGATATTTAGAAAATCCTTTAAGAAGTAGCTTGTCATGTAATAATTGGATCAGGTCATATCAGCATTATTTATCGCGATAATACTACGACCATAAAGGAAAGGAAAAACAGTATGGCGGATCATATTTTAACCCTTAAGTTATTAAAAGAAACTTACGGTGTATGCCGACTAAATCCCGATGAGAACCTTCCTGATTGGGTAAGAAAGTCCGATTTTTTCTCCATTACGGCAACTTCAGAGGAGTTATCCGTGGTGTGTGTACAGAACTGTATTCCGGAGCATATTCGTTGTGAAAAAGATTGGAGAATATTAAAGGTTGAAGGCACTCTAGATTTCTCACTAATCGGAATTCTCTCCTCAATCAGCACTATATTAGCTCATAACAAGATCAGTATCTTTGTGATATCAACCTTCGACACCGATTACATATTAGTTAAGGATAAAGATATCGATGCTGCTATCCTTGCACTGAAATCAGAAAGTGATCTGTACCAGGTGGTTCAGTAATATATTTTTTAGAAACGCTGTAACGTAAGAGATGCCCTAGTTCACTATCAGTTATAAATTCAGCGAACTAGGGCACCTCTTACGCTCTTCATTAAATGTATCTGTCCCGGATATAAAATCTTTTCTTACTTCTGAATATAAAAGGAATCTGTTCAGTCATACCCCTAAGCAAATAACATTATTAATATCGTTATATTTTATCTCTTACCTCCGATGCGATTTTCTCCATCACTTCTTCAATCTCAAGACCTTCAGCATCAATAATCACATGTGCATATTGTTCATAAAGCGGGCAACGTTCCTCATACAATGACATTAATGTCTGCCCCTCTCGGAATACCACACCTCGTTGTTGGATATTGCCAAGACGCTTACTTATCGATTTATAGCTTAGGCTAATGTATACGACAGTTCCGATCTCTCTCAGGTGCTTCATCGCTTTCTCACCATAGATTACACTACCCCCGGTTGCTATCACAGAATGATTTACATCAATCTCTGAGTTTACCTGTTCTTCTATTTTAATCAATCCCTCAAGACCGTCTCTTTCGATAATATCCTTTAACAAACATTTTTCCTGCTCTTGAATCAAGAGGTCTGAATCTATAAATTGAAGGCCTAATACTTTAGCCAGGATAACTCCTATTGTACTCTTGCCAGCACCCGGCATACCAATTAATACTATGTTTTTCATGTCGCATAGTCCTTTCCTTCTTTTTAGCCGATTATACCATTCTCTGTGATATATTTCTATGATTTATGACATTTTTTCGATATTACTTTTTTTAGATTCATAAAGCATATAGATTCCATTAATTAAAAACCAAATCAAAGTAACAGACATTAAGACAATAAAAAATGATGTAAATCTTTCTCTCCCAGTAAAAGTCATGATGATACCAAGAATAAGTCCTGATATTCCAAGTATTACTCCCATGTATCCCCGCCATTTATACTTCAAATCACTTTTTAACATTCCGAGTCCAATAAAAATATATGACATCCAAATCACGATCACTTCAATTGGAAACAGCCCTCGTCCTATGCCATATGGTGACAGAACTGTTACCACACTATATGCAACATCTGGATTTAATTTTTGTGCTGATAACCAATTTGTAATGGCTGCAGGATAAGATATATCTAAAGACATACCGATTGTCCAAATCGTAGTACCCATAAAGTTAAAATAAAAACCAATCCGTACCCAAATTGCTCCTGCCCCATTGATAGAATCTTGTACTCCTATCACACCCAAGAATAGTGCCCAAAATCCGAAAACCATAAATAAGGCTGACAATTGTAATAACTTTGGATTTGCTCCATAGGCCTTTTGCATTTCAATGATATTCGTTATATCACCTGTTTTGGGAACTAATAGCGACCCAATAAAAATCATAACAGCACCAACAATACTTGCTAAAGCGCTTATCCTTTGTTGCAAAATCTTGCTAATTATTGAAATATTCGTATTCATTCATCTTCTCCTTCGTACAATGAAGTTCTTCCTTATGGATAGTCTAGATGAACTTTACATAGAAAGCAATAATAAAAATTAATTACACTACTCCATTGCAAAATAATTTCAACAGGAGTATGATGCAAGAATAATCTTAATCATAACAAACATAAAAGGTACACACTGTGATCCCAATACATAAATTTGTTTCAAATTACTCTGCGTACCTAGGACGGAGGAAAATATGTCCCAAATTTTTGAAGCAATTATGGTAATCAGTTTTGGTATCTCATGGCCAACATCTATTTTAAAATCTTACACTTCCCGCACCGCAAAGGGAAAGAGCCTTATTTTTCTTTTATTTATCTTTATCGGATATGTGTTCGGAATCTTCTCAAAGATCGTTGATCATAACATTACATATGTTCTCGTATTCTACGTTATTAATGTCCTTATGGTCTTAATTGACCTCTTTCTCTATTTTAGAAACAAACGCTTTGATGCACAGGCGGAACAATTTAATGCCTAAAAAGAAATATAATTATTTTATTTGTAACCTTTTTGCATAGATCATTGAGTTATTGGTAGTGAGGGGGTATTCGGAGTATCAAATTACTCTTACAAAGGATTGGGGCATCACCTTTGGATCAACCTATGTTAAGAGTTTTTGGAAATACCGTGTCACGAAGGACAGCGTCACATTAATTGATAAGAAGGACTTAGATAGTTTACCTATGATAATTAAGTAATGAAATTGGTGTTTAAACCCCTTATCCTTTGATATTAAGTATCAATACACACAAATCAAAGATATGAAAAGAACAGTGATACATATCTCCTAAGCACATGCTCTCGCATAAATGAAGTACCTTGTATTTCACCAACGACTTCATCAGTTTCTTAAGGTTATATGTTTCTCTGTTCTTAATCATATCATTGACGTATGTATTATGACGCCTGTAATGAAGGTTAAGGATTTGTAACGAAATAATACTACTATTAATAATAGATTTAGATTAAACTCCTATCAGTGCAACATTATTCACAAAAAATCTTCTTATATCTATCTTCATCATATTGAAACGCCTCTTTCATTAAACTCTCCAGGCCTTCTCCACGTTCGTGAAGATCATCAATAAAGATATCTTCAATCAGTACACCGTTCCTGATAAGCAAAGCTCTGTCTATAAAATTCTCAATTTCATCAATCATATGGGTAGCAATTAGGATGGTCTCATCATTAATTAGACTGTCACACATTAACTGCAGGAAGTTCCTTCTGGTGAAGATATCATTGCCGAGGAATGGTTCATCAAGCAAGAGATATTTTGCTCCTTTCGAAAAGCCAAGAACAATCTCTAATTTTGCTTTCTGCCCCTTGGATAGACTTCTGGCTTTTTTATCGATTGGTAAATCTAGGAATTTGCAAAGTTTTTCAAAGCGAGCCATATCAAAACCTTCGTAAAATTCTGCTAAGAATTTTGCATTCTCAACAACAGTCATAAAGGGGAAAAATGACCCTTCCTCAGTAATATATGCTATCTTTGTACTTCTATCTTTTAGAGAGTTTACGTCATCATATAATATCTCCCCCTGATAATCCGTTAACCCTGCCAGACATTTTAATAACGTCGTTTTTCCTGCTCCGTTTTCACCAAGAATTCCAATCACTTGACTATCCTCTATATTAACCATGAGTTCATATAACGCTGATTGGTTCCCATAACGCTTTGTTACATTATTTATCTTAATCATACAACACCCTTCCTACTCCATAAATTCACGAAGATTACATCACCTGTTTTTCAATATTCACCTGTTTACACTTGCTATTGCAATGATAAATTGGAATACACACGTTTTTGAAGTCCTTCCTGGATATTAATCTGTTTTCCTTGATACAATTTGTCATCATTTGCATAGGTAACTATTTCGCCTTGATATGCAATATGGTTATCATTTAATACGGTAATTAAGAGTTTCTCTGTATAATCTACAAATTGCTGCCTTTCTTCTCTATGGGATAGATAATTCGTGTTATCAAAATCACTTACCACTTGCATAAGATATAACTTGTTATCCTTATATCTCATAAACATCTTGTTCTCGCTACCACCCTTACATTCCGGTTCGCTACAGTTCATAACAAGTTGATTGGTTTTTGCATTATAGACTACGGTTTTATAGATATCTTCCCGATTAAATTCATGTACTGCATCCATCGGTATATTTAGTGATATGAACTGACCATCTACTTGAGAGGAATAGTAAACGCTATAATCATATTCACTATTCCCGCATTGCAAATCAATCTCCGATAAAAAGGTTTTTGTCACCAAATCAAACGGCATTAATACAATATCCTTATGTTGAATCGTAACGAATAATAAAACTTGTTCCGTTGCTTCCATTCCAATAATTTGAATATCGCCATGTTTTATTCGAATTGGTGCAATATTCTTCATCCTATTTGGATCCATTTGCATTTTATTTTCTTGTTCCTGATCTGTAACCTCATATGCTCCACCCGTTCCGGTAAACTTATCATTCGTCAAAGTATAGGCATAGTGTTTTCCCGTTGAATGATCCTCTACTACAGTGGATATTTTATTCGTATCTACTCCATTTGGGCTATGAATATAAAATAGGAGCTCCTTACCTGCCTGGTTCTCATAAAAGAATTGCAACCCATCTTGGTTGGTTCGTGTTATGGATGCACGAGGAATCGTAACTGAATCCCTATCAAACTGTGATGATTTCAGCTTTGTATGTACCTTTTCATTCCGTATTACAAAATCAGTTTTTTGAAAATGATCACTGATTCTACCCTTAATTACGATCTCCTTTAAGTAAGCTCTGTCCCCTGTTATATCTCTGAAGTGGATGGAATTGTTATCCGACAAGCACCACAGGTAACGATTGGTTAAAACAAGGGCAAAAATGGCTACTAAGAAACAGAGTATCATTACATTCCGAGCCATACTTTTCTTAACTATATTTTGATTCCCAATAATCCGACTTATTACTCTCACCAGATACTAGTCCTTTCCCCATTATTCTAAATCCAATCTATAATAACTTCTCCATACCAAACCTTTTCGATCATCAACTCTTGGGTCCCCCATAAACAAAAAATCATCATTAATATCCGATACTACTTCCCCTTGATAGATCATCTCTTTCTGATCGAATACGGAAAGCAATAATTTATTCATGAATGCTTCGCTTACACCATAACCCTCATATTTACTGTTTTTCTCAGATGCACTTTTATGCAATACGTAAAGCTTGTTATTTTTATATTTAATACTTTCATTCCAGTCTGATTGAAGATTTAGATCACTATTATAATTTGTTATTAATCGATTCATCTTTGCATCATAAATCACTATTTTCGTTGCAACTTTATCTTGATCACCTTTTTTGCTCAATGGTAACAGAAGTGATATATACGAGTTTTCTGCTTCACCGCTATAACCATACCTATATTGATCAAGATCAAAGTTACTACAGTGTAATGGAATCTCCTCAAGAAACTGATTCGTAGTAGTATCAAAGGGCATGATATAAATATCATGATTCTTAATAGTGATAAACAAGAGTATATTCCCTGTTGTTTCCATACCTATGATACGGACATTTCCATCCTTCAGGTCAATCGGTGCAATCAATTTTAAACGCTCCGGTTTATCTGAATCTTTGCTGCTCCTATGCTTTGTTATGTCGTATGCTCCACCAGTTCCTCTAAAGTTTTTACCCGTCAACGTATAAGCATAGATTTTTCCAGTTTCTTTATTTGTTCGAATGATTCTATCATGATTTATTGCTCCTGCAGTATCATCAGACTCTGATCCAAATCCCATAATCTCCTCTTTACCATTGAGTTTATAGTATGTAAAATCAATATCAAAAGAATTTGATACTAATTGAAGCTGTGTACCCAGCAACAACGATAAAGCTACATTCTGCTCAGATATGTCATATGAGATATCTGCTTTATCTACATAAACGTCTCTTACTATCTCTTTATCTTTCGTTTCTTCTGAATTCGCTTTCTTGTCTCTGAACTTTGCATCTGCAGACGGCTTATAGTTTACTTTACAGTTATAATTATAATATTCATCACCTTCTAAATAGTATTGAAATGCATCATCAGAATTATATGCTTCAAAATTAGAAGTTACTATATTATCCTTAATCGTAAAATCTGATTTAAACATATCATCCGATATTCTCCCACTTACAGTTATATCCTTCAGACATGCCCGGTTACCTGTTATATCATTAATAGAGTAATTATTTCTTTCTGTTTCTCTCCATAAGAATATGTTTGACAGGATTAATAATATAAGAGCAAAAAATGGCGCCACAATGAATAAACTCTTATGAAGCAACTTCATCCGATGCACCTACCTTTCACATTTTTCACTACCCTCCAATACATATACACTGTTAACAGAAGAATTGCAGCCAGATTTATGATCATATTCGTCATACTGACATATTTCCTTGTCAGATTATAAATAAAGAAAATCCATAACCCATCGATCATTAACACATAAAATTTCCTTGCCATAGTCATAAAAAAGTTATATACCAAAACAACTGCCGGTGATATTAGTATAAGTAGAAACTCTCCCCACTGTAATATTGACAACGGAAACAAAAAGGAAGTCGGTATAAAACGAATCACTCCAAGGAGAATATAATTATTCATGTATTGATACTCTCTGTTTGGAAAAAAAGAAGGCAACCATAAGCCAAATAAGATTAGTAACACCAATTGAAGTGTGCATAAGATTAGTAGATTTATAATGCATGGAATAATAAAGGATAAAATAGTACCACCCGGTGTTACAGGAAGTGACAGAATCGAATAAATACTTTTACTTCCCCAGTAATAGCTCATCAATATAACAAAAGTTATAATTAATATAATTACGAATGACGCCCAGAATACCAGCCCTATCCCACTTTTGTCCAATGCCTGCTCAAACCGAGTATAACCAAAATCTAATGACTTCGAAGTATTACCAAACAATATTACTTCCAGTACCACAAATAATGTAAAAACTAATCCAGTAAGTTTTAACACTCTGATAAAAATATGATTCATCAATTTAATACTATTCATTTCAATCCCCCCAAGTGTATTAATCCCATAATTCAGTTAATAATTCAATAGCTTCTTTAAATGACAAGTTAATGCTTTTTAAATATTCAATATGCTTCAAGGTAGCCTCTCTTTTTAACTCCTCCTTGATTCTGTCTATTACCTCATCATTCACTGCCACTATACTTTTCACATTGCTGGCGGTATGCAATATCCCCTGAGATTCCAACTCCTTATACGCTTTTTGTACTGTATTTGGATTAATCCCCAATATTCCTCCCAGCTCTCTTCGGGATGGAAATTCATCTCCATCTACAATCTTCTCTAAGAAGATCTGCTTTTTTACGTATTCAACCAGTTGAATATAAACCGGTTTTTCATTATTTATAACCAATTCTTTGAACGATATCATTCCATCACCTCTTTATAAAGTGTATTATATCTATAATACACTTTAATGTCAAGAATATTTTTCCAAAATAATTTTTAGTTTCATTTCTAATAAAACTAAAGCATCTATTATTTATTTCACTTAGTAACATTTCATATTTATACCTACAATTATTTCTACCTTTACTAAACTACTCAAAAAACCAAGAAGACTTCGCTTTCTTAAAGTATTCTATCAAAATTTTCCCCAAATTTATCTAAAATCATATTGACAAACCCAGACTATTGTAATAGTCTTTACGTATAGACTATCGCAATAGTCTATTATTATAGATAAAAGGAATGAAGCATATGGAAATCAAATTATTTGACAGTGAACTAAAATTGATGAATCTTTTATGGGAGCATGAGCCAATTAATGCGAAGGCATTATCACTTTTGGCCTCGGAACAGTATGAATGGAACAAGAATACAACATATACCGTGATTAATAAGTTAATCAAGAAGGGAATTATCGAGCGTAGCGAACCTGGCTTTCTATGCAAAGCTATTGCCCATAAAGAAGATATTGCAAAGCGGGAGACCCATAGCTTAATCGAGCGAATGTTCTCCGGTTCACGTAAGGCCTTCTTCGCTAGCTTTATCGATGATAAAGAGATTAGCGAAGAAGAAAGAAATGAACTGCTGGAGATGTTAAAAAATCACAAAACAAAGTAGAGGAATCCTATTATGTCTGAAATCGTTTACTGGTTATTAAATATGAGTTTATTAGCAAGTGTGGCCGGTTTGGTAATCATCGTACTTCGAAGGATAAGAAAGCTTCCCAGGAGGTTTATCTATATACTTTGGAGCATTCCTTTTTTACGCTTTATTTTGCCCTTTGCATTTACCTGGGATTTTAGCTTTTTTCGATTATTGGATCACTTCCGATATGCTACTGTTGTATTTTGGAAACCCATTCCTTCAACAAATATCAATCTACAATTAGCTGCCAGTAATTATATGGGTGCTGCCGATTTTAAAAACAATTATATTTACCGAGCTCCGTTCCAGTTTAAAACAGATTTACTTGGGGATATATTTCATACTGCATTCTGGATATGGCTTTTTATAGCACTGGTTCTTGTTCTCTTTATAGTAGGTTCCTATATTATAACATTGCAATCAGTAAAAAATAATGAATCCAACCTCACAACTCCTATGGTATATGGATTGTTTCATCAACAAATATTCATCCCCACAAATGTAACAAATCCAGATCGCAAATATATCCTTCTACATGAGAAAGTTCACTTCAGACGACATGATAATCTGTTTCGCATGCTGGCGTTGATCATCATATGTATTCACTGGTTCAATCCCTTCGCTTGGCTTTTTCTGAAACTACTTTACACCGATATGGAACTGTCCTGTGATGAAACTGTTTACTCCACATTATCAGATGAAGATAAGCTCAGCTACGCGCATACTATCATCAACCAGACCAAGGGAAGTAGCTCTTATATGACAGCCTTTTCAGGTGCTCCGGTAAGTCTTCGTATCCAACAGCTTCTCTCCTATCGTAAGATGACCCTATTATCACTGATTATATTACTTAGCTTCTTAGCCGTTATATCTGTTACCCTGCTAACCAATGCCGCATAGGAGGTGTGTTTATGAAAAAATTATTATATTTTATAATACCTATCTTACTGTTTTCTTTTTCATCCTGTGGGACATATACACAAGAAGCAAAGCAAGATGCACCAATGGCAGAGCTTACGAATGGTGGTTACATCACTAGCAATCATGATTCAAAGAATCCAATAACCGTTTATAGTTGCGTCCCTATTCCGAAAGACTTCTCTATTGAGGACACTGTGCACCAGCGCATGTTCGTAATAGGTGATAATGGCGTCATCAGTGGTAAACAGTATTGGGATGAGTTTTATTCCGCTTCTTTGAAGGATCAAAATTCCAAAGTCATTATTGTCCACTACTATAAGCCACAACAATCTAATAGTACCATGTCTCAGATTTATATTGAACAGCTCACCTATACCTCAGCTAAGGGTTACACCTTTACCACCTTTGATGAATCTCTTCACAAATATCACTACCCATATCTGATTCAAGTGTCCGGGCGTATGCCCAACGCTATTAGTGCAACTCGCAATTACTACCTGGTTAATAATCCCTTGTTAACCTATTATCAGTTGAATTGGTCTTATCTAAGCAGTAATAGCAAAGACTTTATCCCTAACCAACTAATATGGTTCGAAAGTATATCTCAACCATAGTAGCATAAAACAGGAGAAAACTCTGTTATGTTAAGAGCAGATACGTTAATATCGAAACGTCCTTTTAACTCTGCATTAAAATCATGCGCAGATTACAATCCGGTCTATAAAGAAAGAGAGACTTATTTAAAAGTCCCTCTTTCTTTCGGGTTTTTATTATGAACATTTAATGGGGAACAACCAATTAATTATAGCTTTTTAATAAAGCGTTCAAATGCTGCCTGTCCTTGCTCTGTTCTCTTAAATACTCCTGCGTGCTCCAACACTTTAAGAAATACTTTTCCGATTTCATCTTGAATAATTCCATCGATATTATCTCTTGTTATATTTTCATAACGTGGAAGGAATTCTTCCACCCAATAGGCATGTTTCATAATCATCTCATTGGTGTGAATGTAATTACCTTTTAGTATGTATTCCTTCAATAATTCCATCTCTTCTTTTAATCTAGGGGGAAGGATAGCAAGACCCATCACTTCTATCAGTCCAATATTTTCCTTCTTGATATGATGAAGTTCGGAGTGAGCATGATATAATCCATCCGGATGCTCTTGCGTTGTAAGATTATTACGAAGTACCAAATCAAGTTCATAAAATTCTCCACGCTTTCTTGCTATCGGTGTTATCGTATTATGCGGTTCACCTTCTGTTTCAGCGAGAATTTGAACTGATTCGTCACTATATCCTCTCCATAATTTCAGGATATGATCCGCTAACTCAACCAGACTGTAGTCAAATCTTGAGGTAAGTCTAATCACAGACATTGGCCAGGCCACAATCCCCAATTCCACATTCTCAAAGCCTTTGATGGAATAGCTTTTCTCTACCGGAGCTTTTGCCATAGCAAATTCATAATTTCCACCTTGAAAATGATCATGGCTTAATATTGACCCTCCTACTATCGGCAGATCCGCATTGGAACCCACAAAATAGTGAGGAAACTGAATAACGAAGTCAAGTAATTTACGAAATGCTGACTTATCTATCTTCATTGGTACATGTTCGTTGTTAAATATAATACAATGTTCATTGTAATAAACATAAGGAGAATATTGAAAGCTCCAGGGTTGATTACTAATGGTAATCGGTATGATACGATGATTTTGTCTAGCCGGATGATTAGCCCTACCGGCATATCCAACATTTTCTTTACAGAGAAGACATTTTGGATAACTTGACTGTTTCACTTGTTTCGCAGCTGCTATTGCTTTGGGATCTTTCTCTGGTTTTGACAAGTTTATCGTTATATCAAGATCACCATATTCTGTTTTCGTAATCCATTTGATGTCTTTTTCAATTCTATATTTTCTGATATAATCGGTTGATTGGCAAAACTGATAATAATAGTCGGTCGCAACATTCGCAGAGATAGCATAACGGGTATTAAATTGTTCAATTACCACACTTGGGCTGGGAGTGACAAGCCCCATAATCATGGTATCATATAAATCGCGTTCCGTAATACTGTTCTCCTGTAATAGACCCTTCTCATAAGCATAATCTAATAAACCTGATAAGATTTGTTCTAAATCTAGATTACCAAATGAAACCAGCTCTTCAATACTCATCTGCTGCTCTTGTGGTTCCATGTAATAATCCAATTGAAATAATTCAATTAATCGATTTATCGTATATTCTCTATCCGCTCTATGAATCAGTCCATTCATTTCTGCATATGCAACTAGTTTTCTTATCAGTTCGTAGATCATATCTCCTCCAAAGTGGCATCCAAAACCCTTAATGGCTTCTGATACCTTTTCCTCTATAGCATAACTAATTATTTATAACCGTTGGGGTGATTCTTATGCCAGTTCCATGCCGATTCAATAATTTCCTCAAGATCTGCATGCTCCGGTTTCCATCCAAGTACTGATTTTGCCTTTTCACTGGAGGCAATCAATACAGCAGGATCGCCGGCACGTCTCGGTGATACCTCCGCCTTAATCGGATCACTTGTAACCTTACGAGCAGTTTCTATTACCTCTTTTACGGTAAAACCAATTCCATTACCAAGATTAAAGATATTACTAGGGTTTCCTTTCGCTAGGTACTCTACCGCCAAGATATGTGCCTGAGCAAGGTCCGTCACGTGAATATAATCTCTGACGCAGGTTCCGTCTTTCGTATGATAGTCCTCACCAAAGATCTTAATTGCATCTCTTTGCTTATTTGGAACCTGTAGTATAAGTGGAATAAGATGGGTTTCCGGTTTATGTGCCTCGCCGATCTGACCGCTCTTATGCGCCCCACAGGCATTAAAGTAACGCAAAGATACATATCTGAGACCATGTGCCTGTTCTGTCCAGTAAAACAGCTTCTCCATTGATAGCTTTGTTTCACCATACGTATTCGTAGGAGCGGTACGATCTGTCTCTACGATAGGAACTCTCTCGGGTTCTCCATAAGTTGCTGCGGTGGAAGAGAATACAATCTTATCAATCTTATGTGCTACCATGGATTGCAAAAGTACCTTGGTACCATTAACATTATTATCATAATATTTTAAAGGATCTTCCATGCTCTCACCCACGAGTGAGTTTGCAGCAAAATGAATGACAGCATCAATATTTTCCTTATCAAACACACTGTCAACAAATTCACGGTCACGTATATCACCCTGATAAAAACGTGCTTTGGGGTGAACAGCCTCAATATAACCTGTTTCCAGATTATCAACAATTACTACGTCCTCTCCACGATCAATTAACTCATACACTGTATGAGATCCGATATATCCAGCTCCACCTAAAACTAATATAGTCATACTTTTTCATCCTCTCTTTCATAGGCAATCAACTAAGTAATACGGAAGTCCCTACTATGTTTACCTAAATTGATATTACTAATAATATAGTATTTATCGCTTCAGTTGTCAAAACGTAATAATATCAGGACCATTGCCTATCTCAACTATATAAAAGGATGCTTCATATCCAATCTTATCCTTATATTCATCACCAACATTTTTAATAAAATCATCAATTGCTTCTTCTTTTACGATGCTGACTGCACATCCTCCAAATCCTCCTCCAGTCATTCTTGCACCGATTACACCATCCTGTCTCCAGGCTGCTTCTACTATCGTATCAAGCTCGATTCCGGTAACTTCGTAATCATACTGCAAAGAGATATGGGATTCATTCATCAGTTTACCAAAGTGTTCAAGATCTCCTTTATTAAGTGCTTCTGCTGCTTTTATTGTTCGTTGATTTTCATATACTGCGTGTTTAGCACGTTTAACATGAATTGGATTGTTTATATGTACCATTATGGTATCGAATTCTTCCTCGCTTAACTCACCCAGAGAATTTATGGAAGTCACCTTCTGCAAATCACAGAGAGCTGCCTCGGCTTCCGCTCTTCTTTCATTATATTTGGAATCACCTAACCCACGCTTTTTGTTTGTATTCATTATAATGATTTTTGCTCCATCCAGATGAATCGGTGCATATTTATATGATAAATCTGCTGTATCTAAGAATATAGCATGATCCTTCTTTCCCATTGCTACTGCAAACTGATCCATAATACCACAATTCACACCATTGAAATTGTTTTCACTATATTGGCTCATCAAAGCAAGATCAGTCATATTGACATCCAGATTAAATAAATCTTTTAACACAAATCCGGTTAATACTTCAATGGATGCAGATGAGGACAATCCTGATCCATTTGGAATATTCCCAAAGTATAAGATATCCATTCCACAATCTAACTTATATCCTTTCTTCTGCATGGTCCAGATAATACCTTTGGGATAGTTCACCCAATCATCCTCTTTTTTATTTTGAATATTTTCTACAGAAGATTCTATAATGCCCATATGCTCCAAGTTAATAGAATAAAAACGTAATATCTTATCCTCTCTCTTTCTGGCTACTGCATAGGTTCCTATCGTTAATGCACAGGGAAATACATGTCCTCCGTTATAATCAGTATGTTCACCGATCAGATTTACTCGTCCCGGTGCAAAGTAAGTTTTATATTCTCCGCTATCGCCAAAGATCTCCTCGAATTTTAAAAGTAACCCCTTCTTCAATTTAATCCTCCATTCTGCCATATACGAATTAGGCTTCACACATATTGTTTTGTGGATGATGATACGGCCACGATATTATTATAATATCCTTGTGATATTCTCTTATTATTTATTCTATATATTTTGTTTTATAACATATATTTTGTTTCTTTGAGTAAATAATACTCCTCTTTACGTATCTTGTAAAGAGGAATTTTATCATTTTTATTCGCTTTTCAATACAAATTTCATAACGATATTTTGTGCATAATCTCCAAAAGCTTCTCCAAACAGGTTTAATCCACCCTTATTCTTTGCACCTTCTTTGATACCAACTCTCACAGATATAAAATCTTCTTGTATCAAATTAAAATCCTTTAGTACATGTTCAGAACTTGGTTGATTATCCAAATAACACCCCTGTTCGTTAACCTTCCAGGTCTTTAACAATCCGTATTGTGTATTCTTATCCGGCCACCATTCCGGATTTAATTTCCCTCTTCTGCCACCAAAATCACTAGGACAAGTCCATGTTCCGGCTTCCTTCTCATTAATCCAAAGAGTGATGTCGGAAGGATAATTCATATTATATTCATGATCCTCAGAGCAAATCTCCATAGATATTTCTAAGAAATCAATTTCTTTCTGCATGATAGCATGATTTGGGAACCTATATTCTACGTATCCATCTCCAAGCCAGATTAGTTGAGCCTCCGTCCTTTCAGGCAAGTAAAAACATCGAGGTTCATCCTCATGGCCAATCGGTCCTTTAGAACTAGCTATCCCACAGGTGGGTTTGATTTTATAGTCAATATAATCTCCAATCGGCATACGGATAATTATTTCCTCCTGTTTCAGATTCATCGTGGTATTAAGTTCAACATAAATATGATCCAGTACTGCACGACAAACCTTTGCTGAACCTCTTATCCCGGGCAATAACGTAGTTTTAATGAAGCCTGCCTCCTCCAAAACCTTTACGTGAGCTGCCGATGATGAGGGTGGAATATTAAGTAATTCCGCTATTTCATTTACATTTAATTCCTGATATCGTAGATGTCGCAGTATCTCTATCCTCGTTTCGGATGATAATGCTTTTGAGATAACTGCGAGCTTTTCCGTATCGTCCAGATTCATCTTGATCGTTTGTATCATATGCTCCTCCAGAAATTCATCAATAATACCTCTTCGTATTACTCAACATGCCTCTCATGGATTTATTCTTCCTCTTTATTACTAAGGATTTGAATCCCCCTATGTTCAACCGCCGTTGAGAATACAATCTGGGTACTCGTCTTGCCAAACCTTTGAACTTCTCCAATGAAAACATCCAAATCCATTGTACTTTGAAAACATACTTTTATCAACATTGAATAGTTACCGGTAACACAATTACACTCCATTACATTGGGGCAATCTTGAATGAACGGATAAAACTCCTGCTTCTGATCAGGCGCCACCTCTAGGTTTATAAATGCTGTTATATGATATCCCAGCTTAAGCCAGTCTATCTCTGTATGATAGCCTTTAATAACTCCTTGTTTCTCCAATCGGGAAATACGTGCCGCCGCGGCAGGCGATGACAAATACACCCTGTCTGCCAACTGCTTCAAAGGCACCCGGGCATTTTCCTGAAGCATGCTCAAAAGCTGCTTATCAATCTGATCCATGGACTTCCTCCCTTATGTTCTAAACTGTTAGTTGTTCATACAGTTTACTATAAAAGCATTAAAGCTTAACTTTTTTGGTATCCTAATTAAACATTTTAAGCCCACGGATTTTATAATGCAAGTAAATAATTATACTCCATTCCGCCACTTTTTAAATTATATCATCCTCTCCAATACTGATAACTCTATTTTATGACATGTATCTACTTAATTTATTATAACTGGATATTTAAAAGCTTTTTTAACTGATTTTCATATACCCATTTCGGACTATATCGTTGTCGAACTGTCTTTTTTGCTTGGAGGATTCCATTCTTCTCAATCTCCCCTACGATTAATCTAGCATTCTCTTCATAATACTCCTTTTCACTCGGATGATACGTTTCATAGGTATCATAACCAAAATTACGGGCATTCCATCTCATATAATATGCCCCAAGTATATCTCCTACTTCCTTTAGTGCGGGAACGGCTTCATTTAGGACCAGATAATTTCCCATAGCAGATGCTTCTAGTGCTGTTAAGCCAAAGGATTCAGACATGGATGGGCAAATAAAAAGGTTCGATAAGGAGAACAAATTTAGGACTGCCTCCCTGGTAATCCCTAATGAATATCCTAAATCACTTACAAAAATTATATTCTCTGGGTCAATCCCAGAATGAATCCCTGCCCTTTTTATCCTTTGTTTATATTCATCTGCATCCGTATCGATAGCCGTAAATTCACAAAATATTACTTTTACCCGGTATGAACTTACCGTTTGAATTGCACCTGCCAACATTGCCACTTTCTCAAAATGCTTCCCCCTTGTAAATCTGGCAGGATAAACGATCAGGATATCCGGCGATAACAAATCAATCTTTTCATGTAAATCAATTACCTGTGGATGCATATGACCAATTAGATTTAAGGAATTATTAAGAACCCTACAACGATCTGGCTCCACATGGTATTGTCTGGATAAAGAGGGTAAACCGCTCTCTGTTGGATAGGTGTATATGGTATTCTTCATGGGGCTATATCTGGCAGAGTGTGGCCAAGGAACTGGAACATCCACCTGACTTTCATCTGGTAAAGAGTGTGTCACTGCGATAAACCTCAAATACGGTAATCGATCAACAGCATACCGGACTGCAACATTATGTACCAGATGCCATCCCTGATAGTGAATATCATGCATAATACATACATCAAGATCCTTTAATTTCTTTGTCAAATCCTTGCCAATCTCGGTTGCTTCCTTCATAAAATCCTTGTGTACCGGAATATTCGGATTACTATAATCTCTCCAATTAATCTGTTTTCCCTTATAGCGATTACATACCTTGACCCATGTAATTCTCGGATCCAGATATACTCCCGACTTTTCATTATCCGGCATATCTTCACATACAAAGAGAATAACTTCTTCTCCTCCATCCAATAACATACGAATATGATCAGCCACCACATTAACTAAAGAATAGATACTGGCCAAGCCATTAAACATCGTTAAAATACCTACTTTCATACGAATCACTCTCAAGCTTTTTCTATAAAATATGCCTAAATCAGTATCTTTACGAATGAATTATGATTTGATTATAATTTCTACCAAAAGTTTTACTCAGATTAAAAAGAATTCGTTATCTTCGACACATTTCGCCATGTAATTCATATAATGTTTTGAGGAGTAAACTATACCGTACGACTCTATATCCTAAGGGAAATACGTTTCATTTTTATAAAAATGTTTTAATAGGAGCGATAAATATGAATAGATATTCTGACACTAAAAGTGATTTAAAACCTAACCCTTTATTACAAATAATGAAATATAATTTAATTACCAGTGAAGATTTATATCAACGACAGAGTGAAGTGGAAGGCAGAATTGCCGTTGGCGGTTGTGCTTATTTAGAAAACTTTTCTTTAGGAAAAGGTTTATGTGATCCCCCATCAACTCCTTGTCCACCTTATGGATTAGATCCAACTCTGATTGTTGGCAAAAATTTAATATGGAATACCGGAACAAATTATGCAGGTAGTACAGTGATGACATTAGAAGCTGATTATGATGTAATGAATCTACAGTACAGAAATGCTGATGGAAATGATCAGCCGATTCGTGTAAATAACCTTCCTTTTGACTTTGAAGAATATTATGACTTCTTAAAATGTGCAGCTGACCAATGGTCTGAAATGTCCAGCCCTACCGAAACAACCAGGATTCTTAACTGCTACGGGCATATATTTTTAGTAGGATTGAATCCCCAAATAAATATTTTTAATTTTCATGCATCACGTATCGCATCTACTGATCACACGATTGGATGTAACGGAAACTCATTGACTGATATATTTAGTATAACAATTATTGCACCTAAAGAATCTACCACACTAATTAATGTATCTGGGAATAGTGTAGTATTCGGGAATTTTTCTATCTTCCGCAATACACTAATACCTGGGACACTCCCTATTACATCTGATATCACAGATGAAATACTTCAACAAGGTTCCATTCCTGATGCTGATGAAAAAAGCTTACTGTTTTGGAATTTTTATAATGCCGACAAGATTTCTACTTCAATTAATAGCTTTCAGGGAACACTTTTTGCACCATATGCAAAAGTATATACAATCGGTGGGAACATTGAAGGTAATGTAATTGTGGAAAGTTATTTACCATATCGAGTAAATACAAACCATACCGAAATTCATAACTATCCGTTCAAGGGATCTTTACCGAGAGTAAATTGTTCTTCCTTTACAACAACTTACTGTCCAATTACAACTCATTGCCCGACTACTACCCACTGTCCAATCACAACTCACTGTCCGACTACCACCACTACAACTCACTGTCCGACTACCACTACTACGACTCATTGTCCAACTACCACCACTACGACTCATTGTCCAACTACCACCACTACGACTCATTGTCCGACTACCACCACTACGACTCAT
>JAEVYT010000031.1 GCA_023392615.1 Bacillota bacterium
CCGTCGCGTATATGACGGATCGGGCTGACTGTAAACAGCCATTTCAGATCCGGATTCAGGGCTGACATTTCGGTGATGAGTGCTGTATAATCTTCTACAATTTCTTCTACAGACAGCCGGTAACGCAAAAAGTGACTCTCCGGCAATTGATGGCAATTAGCTACCACTTGTCCACTCTCCTTTTGTTTATAAACGTAAGCAGTTCCCATTGTCACCATCAGCCAGTTCAATTCCGGCAGTTTTTTATAAGCGTGGTGAAGACGTGAATTTATGGCATGCAATGTCTCTTCGGGCGTAAAAGCAGAAAAAGAGCCATGATGCATCGGGCTATGCCATAAATCTTTGTAGGCAAACAGATCTTGTTTGTTGTATTCCTTATTTCTTATAATCTCCCTCAAAGCAGATGAGACGGACAAAGGATTATAAAGAATACCAAAAGGATTCAGGTCCAGTTGAAATCCGGCATCCATTAATTGTCGCCCGATATTTTCCGCAAAACAGGACCCCATCAGAAGAATATGATCTGCATGACTGACCGACGGCATCCCGGCAGGTAATTCTACAGATGTTTGAAAGTTCATACGATTTTCCATCATTTCATTACGTTTCATGTGCAAAAGTAATCAAAAAACTATTTCCGCCCTCTTTTTCCTCACGATTCAATAATCTTAGGAAGCATAGAAAAACAGATACGTCTTTATACCGGATAAGATTTTATAAAAAAAAGGAGGTCGAATATACTTTCTTTTCGTATTTTTGCACTAAATTTCCTAGAATCATGAATAGTGAACCAACATATAACTTGTTAAACTCCATCAATTACCCCGAAGACCTACGTAAACTAACCGTAGAGCAACTACCGGAAGTATGTGGTGAACTAAGACAAGACATTATTAAAGAACTCTGCTGCAACCCCGGACATTTCGCCGCCAGCCTGGGGACCGTGGAACTAACCGTAGCTCTGCACTACGTCTACAATACACCATACGACCGTATTGTATGGGACGTGGGGCATCAGGCATACGGCCACAAAATTCTTACAGGACGCCGTGAAGCATTTTCTACAAACAGGAAACTCGGAGGAATCCGCCCTTTCCCATCTCCGGAAGAAAGCGATTATGATACTTTCACGTGCGGACACGCTTCCAATTCGATTTCTGCCGCTCTCGGTATGGCTGTCGCAGCCGCCCGGAAAGGAGACGCCAAACGCCATGTAGTAGCCATTATCGGCGACGGATCAATGAGTGGCGGACTGGCTTTTGAAGGACTGAACAACGCATCTGCCACGTCGAACAACCTGCTCATTATCCTGAATGACAATGATATGGCAATCGACCGCAGCGTAGGAGGCATGAAGCAGTATCTTTTCAACTTAACGACTTCCAACCGCTATAATCAGCTACGTTTCAAGCTCTCGCGCATGCTGTTCAAGCTTGGCATTTTAAACGAAGAACGCCGCAAAGCGCTCATCCGTTTCGGAAATAGCCTGAAATCAATGGCGGCACAGCAACAGAATATTTTTGAAGGGATGAATATCCGTTACTTCGGTCCGATAGACGGACACGACGTAAAGAACCTGGCAAGAGTATTACGTGATATCAAAGATATGCAAGGACCTAAAATCCTGCACCTGCATACTATCAAAGGAAAAGGATTCGGACCGGCAGAGAAACACGCTACCGAATGGCATGCTCCCGGCAAATTCGATCCCGTCACCGGCGAACGTTTCATTGCCAACACCGAAGGAATGCCCCCGCTTTTCCAGGACGTATTCGGAAATACACTGGTGGAACTTGCCGAAGCCAACCCGAAGATTGTCGGTGTCACTCCCGCCATGCCCAGCGGCTGTTCGATGAATATACTAATGGAGAAAATGCCGAAACGCGCTTTCGATGTCGGTATTGCCGAAGGACATGCGGTTACCTTCTCCGGAGGAATGGCTAAAGACGGACTGCAACCGTTCTGCAATATCTATTCTTCTTTTATGCAACGGGCGCATGATAATATCATCCACGACGTAGCGATTCAGAATCTCCCAGTTGTTTTGTGTCTCGACCGCGCCGGACTGGTTGGCGAAGACGGTCCTACTCATCACGGAGCTTTTGATATGGCATGTTTACGCCCGATCCCTAATCTGACTATCAGTTCCCCGATGGACGAACATGAATTACGTCGCCTGATGTATACGGCACAATTGCCGGACAAGGGACCGTTCGTGATCCGCTACCCCCGTGGACGCGGCGTACTGGTGGACTGGAAATGTCCGCTGGAAGAAATTCCGGTAGGAAAAGGACGGAAACTGAAAGAGGGTAGCGACCTTGCAGTGATTACTATCGGACCGATAGGAAACGTAGCCGCCCGTGCCATCACCCGGGCAGAAGCAGATTTAGGTCTGTCCATCGCCCATTACGATTTACGATTCCTGAAACCGCTGGATGAAGAATTGTTGCATGAGGCAGGACGTAAATTCCAACGTATCCTGACCATCGAAGACGGAATTATCAAAGGCGGTATGGGTAGCGCTGTCCTCGAATTTATGGCAGACAACGAATACAAACCGACCGTGAAGCGTATCGGTATCCCTAATATATTTGTAGAACATGGGGCAGTTGCCGAACTATACCAACTGTGCGGCATGGATGAAGAAGGGATTCTGACTAAAATAAAAGAATTTATCAATTGACATGAAGATTATTATTGCCGGTGCCGGCAACGTAGGCACCCATTTGGCCAAACTGTTATCGCGCGAAAAGCAAGATATTATCTTGATGGATGATGACGAAGAGAAACTAAGTGCTCTTAGCGCCAACTTTGACTTGCTGACTGTTGCCGCTTCTCCTTCTTCCATCTCCGGATTGAAAGAAGTGGGCGTCAAAGAAGCCGACCTGTTCATCGCAGTCACACCGGACGAAAGCCGCAACATGACTGCCTGTATGCTGGCTACCAACCTGGGAGCCAAAAAGACAGTGGCGCGTATCGACAACTATGAATATCTTCTACCCAAAAATAAAGAGTTTTTCCAGAAGCTAGGAGTAGATTCGCTGATTTACCCGGAAATGCTGGCTGCTAAAGAAATCGTATCTTCCATGCGCATGAGCTGGGTACGCCAATGGTGGGAATTCTGTGGAGGTTCGCTGGTTCTGATTGGTACGAAGATGCGCGAAAAGGCTGAAATCCTGAATATACCGCTGCACCAATTAGGCGGTCCCAACATTCCTTACCATGTAGTAGCCATCAAACGCGGAACGGAAACGATTATCCCTCGCGGAGACGATGTTATTAAATTGCATGATATTGTTTATTTCACCACTACCCGCAAATACATTCCTTATATACGTAAGATAGCCGGCAAAGAAGACTATGCCGACGTACGC
>JAEVYT010000042.1 GCA_023392615.1 Bacillota bacterium
CCGGCTATCAAGGAGAGAAGGGTAGATTTGCCGCAGCCGCTTGGGCCGACGATTGCTACAAATTCGCCTTCATTTACATGAAAAGAAACATCGAATAATGCCGGTGTTTCTCCATCAAGAGTATGATAGGTATAGCTGAGGTGATCGATTTTTAGTAATTCGCCCATAGTACTCCTCCATCATTTCTTATACTGTATTATATGAAAGGAGAAATGAGAGGTTACATATTCACGCATTAAGTTAATTATCTTAGATTTTTGTAATAATAAATTGCAATTTGGGTTCGATCACGCAGGTTGAGTTTCTCAAGTATTGTACTAATATTGTTGCGGATGGTTCCTTCACTTAGATATAACAGCTCAGAGATTTCTTTGTTCGATAGACCATCAGCAATCTTGGTGATTATCTCGTGCTCTTTCTCTGTGATTCCGGACTTGCTTAAAAGCTCCATTTCAGACTCTGGAGTTTTACCAATTAAGTGAGGAAGCTTGGTGATGATTTCATTGTCATATACATTTTGTCCCATATGTACTGCTTTCAAAGCGGGAAGGATACTTTCATAATTTTGCTTCATCATATATCCCTTGGCGCCGATTCTCAATGCTTTAACAATATAATCATCATCTAAAAATGTAGTAAGATATAATATTCTTGCATCTTTAAACTCGGATAGAATAATTTCGCCGGCCTCTAGTCCACTCATTTTCTCCATCCGGATATCCATCAGAAGTACGTCCGGCCTTAAGGAACGATAGAGTTCCACACCGTCTACTCCGTTAAATCCACTCCCAACTACATTGATTTCCGGATCGGATGAAAGAATTATCTTTAAAGAAGAACAAACTAATTTATCATCATCGATGAGTAATATATTCATGATAACCTCCTAGTGTTGTGGTCTGTTGTTTCGTGATTTTGTGCATTTTTTGGAACGGATATAAATAACCGAAAACCATTTTCTACAGTAACATTGATATTACCGTCAAAGCTTTTAATACGGTCAAAAATATTACGAAGTCCGATACCATCTCCGTATTCCTGATGTTCAAATGCATTGGATATCGTTTTTTTCTTCTTGTTATCTATTGTTCCGTTGTCCTGTATGATTAACTGATACATCGCAGGATGTTCTCGAATTATGATATTTACTTTTGTAGCATTTGAATGACGCATAACATTTGTAAGCATTTCCTTTGTGATAGCAATAAAACTTTGCTTCAGCTTTAAAGAAGGGGGATTTTTTATATCGTAATCATAGTTAACTGCGCAGAAGGTAAAGTTCTTCAACAGATGCTCAACCTGCATATATAAATCAATGGATTCATCGTACATGTTATGAATACTGCTACGAATTTGATCCATACCAACCGATAAGGAATCCTTTAGATCGGTTAGACCCTCTTTGATAAATTCATCTTTTGATACTACGAGCATTGCTCCCACCTGTAGCAATGCTCTGGAAAGAAGGTGACCTACGCTGTCATGTATTTCCTTTGAAATACGGTTTCGCTCATTTAATGTGGCGAGGTTGATTTCATAGTCCTGATTCTGCAGTAAATTCTGATTTTTCTGTTCTAATAAAAGTGACATCTGTACGGAGTTATCTCTAAGGTCATTATATTCATTTGTTAAATTTGCATATCGTTCCGTTCTGTATTTTAAATAATAAGATAATACAATAAATGCAGTGATGAAGGAGAGAGTAGCAGTACTATAAAGGTTTATCTTATAGATAATTAGGAAAGGTACCAAAGCCACCACATACTGATATTTACTCACAAATATATCGTAAAATATAAGTGGACAGAATATGATAAAAGTTGGGAAAAAGAAGCACAAAAAAGTATAAGCCAAACATCCCAGAAGTTTATAGTGCAAATGTTCATAATATAAGAAAAGACTGCTGAGCACGATACTAATTATGATTGGTACGATGGCAAAGTTATAGTAGTCATTAAATAAATATAAAGTAGTACAACATAGAAACAATATTAAGCGATCGATTATCTCATACATAAATAGTCCTATACCTTTCACGTTATCATATATAATAAATCGGTTATCACATGTGTGCAGTATAAATGCCAATAATTAACTCATCAATAGTATTACATAGACTAGGATTGTATGTCAATGTACGTTGTATATAATTTGAATTATCCATTTAGAGAGGGCTGCTGGAATACTTAAATTTAAAGGGAAAGCACAGTTTAAGCAGTTTAATTTTCTAATTGAGAAATATAAGGACTTATATTTTCTAATTATCTCATGTATAATATTAAATCAATAAATCAAAAGTGGATTTGAAGTGAAAACATTTTTCTGTGGAGAATAGAAAAACCGGAGGTTTTTATGGAGTACATTTTAAGAGATGGTGTATCAGTAATAATAAGAAAACCTATAGTTGATGATGCCGAAGTAATAATTTCTGTGATATCAACGTTATAGACATAGAGCCGGAGTGGCTTTTGTATTGTTGAAGAATACTGTAATCTGGGTATTGGTGGTACTATCCCTAATTCATTGCGTTATAATGATGGTACTTTTGTTGATGAATATACTATGGTCAAATTTTTATAGACTATACTTTTATCCGTTGAAAAAAAGAATGAGAAAAGGAGCACAGTTATGAGAATATTAGCAGAGGATACGATGGCTTTAGTAATTGATTTTCAGGAAAGATTAGTTCCGGTCATAGATAAGAAGGATGCACTGATACATAATACGGAGATTTTAATAAAGGGTCTTCAAGCACTTAATATACCGATGGTAGTTACTCAACAATATACACAGGGAATCGGAATGACAGTTCCTGAACTTTCTGGTCTTTTTGGTGAAAGCTTTACCTACCTAGATAAAATCACCTTTAGCTGTGCAGAGAATGAGGAGATTATCACGCAGATTGAAGCTTTAGGGAAAAAGAACATTATCGTGTGTGGTATCGAGGCGCATATCTGTGTACTTCAGACAGTAATTGATTTAATCAGCAAGGGTTACAATGTAATTCTTGTAGAGGATTGTGTAGGGTCAAGAAAGGAAAGTGACCGAATGGTTGGTATTAAGAGAGCTATCTCTGAAGGAGCGATTCCAACGACCTATGAATCGGTTCTTTTTGAACTTACTCGGGTAGCCAAAACCGATGTATTTAAAGTGATATCAAAACTCATTCGATGATTTGGAGCGAGGGTGTTTGGTAAGTTGGTGTGTCATCAAGTGCAGGTTGTGAATTAAAGTGCGTGAATTATAATCCTTCAGAGACACGCTTCCGCTCGATTGTCGCACCAATGTCATTAAGTTAAGAAAGATAGTTTGATTTTTTAATCAGGCTGTCTTTTTTTTGTTGATTTAAAAAAATTCACTTGACAAATAGTCAAAAAAATGCGGCGAAGCCCTTTAAATATAACATT
>JAEVYT010000014.1 GCA_023392615.1 Bacillota bacterium
CTGTAATCCATTTGTGTGAGGAAACATAATTTCATAAGCAACTGTATGAAGTCGTTGGTGCTTAGGCTGCGTGGTTTGCAGCCTTACGCACCACTACGTACTTCATCCAAGCGAAAGCGTGTTGCGATGGAATATGTTTTCTCTCACAAATAAAAATCACAGCCTAAACCGAATTGACGTCATAATATTAAAAGGCTTTTGACCTATAACTCATTATTTATTTCAAATCTAAACTGCGAACCTTTTCGCGAACTCCAAGTATAAAGTTTGGCGAAACGGATAGTTCATCCACACCCATTCGTAAGAATTCTTCGGTTAGTGTGGTGTCAGCACCAAGTTCGCCACAGATGCCTACCCAACAACCGCCTTTATGTCCGTTTTCAACTACCATTTTTATCATTCTAAGCACAGCAGGATGGTGAGAGTCATAGATATGATCCAGTCTTGGATTCTGTCTGTCTATCGCAAGTGTATACTGCGTTAAATCATTTGTGCCGATGCTGAAGAAATCTACCTCTTCCGCGAGCAAATCACTAATCATAACAGCAGCCGGTGTTTCTATCATAACGCCTTGCTCTACCTCACGATAAGGAATTCCCTGCTCAGTAAGCTCTTCTTTCACTTCATCTACAATTCCTTTGATCTTTCTGACCTCGTCAACTGATATAATCATCGGATACATAATCGATACTGTGCCATATACACTGGCTCGATATATCGCCCTAAGCTGGGTCTTAAAGATATCCGGTTGATTTAAACAGATTCGAATTGCTCGATAGCCCATTGCAGGGTTCTCTTCCTTACCAAGGTTAAAGTAATCGACCTGTTTATCTGCTCCGATATCCAGTGTACGAATTATTACCTTTTTGCCCGCCATATTCTCAAGGACAGTTTTATAGGTTATAAATTGTTCCTCTTCTGTTGGGAAGTTATCCTTCTCAAGGTATAAGAATTCGCTACGAAATAATCCAATGCCCCCGGCGTCATTTTGAAGTACATTAACCACATCGGATACACTGCCTATATTCGCATAAATATCGATTTTCCTTCCATCTTTTGTTATATTTTCTTTTCCTTTAAGCTGTTGTAAAAGCTCCTTCTTATGTAAATCATCTTCTTGTTTACTTCTCATAAGATCTGTACATTCAACACTTGGTTCCGTGATAAATTCTCCCTGATAACCATCCACTATTGCAGTGTTACCATTACAGTTTTCTTCAAATTCCACCCCTATCAAAGCAGGTATATTCATCATCCTTGCTAGGATTGCCGTATGTGAGTTGGTCGATCCTAATCTGGTTACAAATGCAAGTACCTTGCTTTTATCAAGCTGAACTGTTTCACTTGGTGCTAAATCCTCAGCAACCAGGATATAGGGCTCATCAGATTGAAAATCCTGCTCCTGACTTCCAGTTAATATCTTAATTAAACGATTTGATATGTCCTTCACATCTGCCGCTCGTTCTCTCATGTAATCATCATCCATGGCTGAGAACATTTGAGCAAAGTTTTCTCCCGTGACTGCTATTGCATACTCTGCATTAATTTTTTCATTTTCGATAATATGAGTTACGGAGTCTACGTAGTCCTGATCTTCTAGCATCATTTGATGAACTTCGAAAATCATGGCATTTGCTTCCCCAACCTGAGCAATAGCCTTTTCATAAAGCAGCTGGAGTTCTTCTTTTGCTATATCTGTGGCTTCCTTAAGACGTAACATCTCAGCCTGTGCATCTGCAATATGCTTTCTGATTACTCTGTCTTCCTTTTTATGAAGTACAAGCACTTTTCCAATTGCAATACCACCATATACACTTTTCCCTTTATATGTTTGCATACCCTGCTCCTATGTCCTATTCCCCTAGTCCACTGTTAATCGCTTCAATAATTCTCTTTAAATCCTCTTCTTCTCCTTCACCATCGCACTGAATCGTAACCTCGGTGCCTTGACGAACGGCTGCCGCCATTATGTTCAAAATACTCTTTAAGTTAATTATCTTTTGATCTACCAACATCATCGTATCCGAGGTACAAAGCTTTGTCACTTTAACCAACTCTCCTGCCGGCCTTGCATGAATACCGCTTTTATTTACAACTACAACTTTTTGACTTACCATACAATCATCCTTCCCTAATAAAACATAACACTACACATTAAAATGTTCAAATAATATTTTCTCTGCTTCTGTATTCCATAAGCCTTTATGTGACTTACAACTCGCATCAAGCTTTGAGAATAATGGATCAGTTTTCCCTAATTCCTCAAAGTCATCAATTGCTGTAAGCGGCATATCAAACTGTGTATAGGTTAATTTCTTTCCGCCTGGAATCTTCGGTAAATTGATGGTAGTTTCTGCAACACAATTAAGTCCTCCGATATGTGTAACCATTACTGCAGGATTGATTAGTCCTTTGGATGATAAATCAATCGCTTGAATCAAATCATCCGTATTACCGCCTGTTGTTCCAAGAACATGGGAACTTGTGTAATGTACATTATACAAATTGATGGATGCAGAAAACTGATTATCGGAGGGGCCTGCAAAAAAGTTCATACATCCATCGAAAGCCAACAATTTGTCTCCCATTTCTGCCACTGCTTTATTTGGGATATATACGAATACATCATCAAAGCCATGACCTTCCGTAAGATTCATCAGATAAGCGATTGGATCTTCATAACTTGAAGTATTGACATAGATAAGCTCCACGCCCTTAGCCTTTGCTTCTTCCTCTGAGATGACCTCTCTTGCTCTAGCGATTTTTGCATCATCGATATCTGTTACAACGATTCTCTTCGGCTTGTTCTTAAAACACAATCCATAGCTGATTGCACCTAATCCCATCGGTCCACATCCACCAAGGATGATGATATTACCATCTTCTTTGGTTCCCATGGCATGATCGTAATTCACTTTATTAGTATGATAATTTGCATGATATCCTCCGAGGATACAGCTCATTGGCTCGCCTAAGGATGCTTCAAAGTAGGAGTCCCCGTCATAATTGAGTAAGCATCCTAGCTCCATCACTTCCTGAGGAATTACGCAATAAGTACATGCTCCACCAAAAAACTCATAAGAATAACCAGGGGAATCAAGCTTGCCTTTATAATTCAAAGCCGGTTGAAGTGCAAACTTTTGACCGGGTTTAAACTGATCCTTCCATTTATCACCCACCTCTACGATATCTCCTGCAAATTCGTGCCCTATAATAATTGGATTGGTTGAGATATTTTTTGGTGCTCGCTTATGTTTTACGCCCTGATCTACTAATTTATAGGTTGACATACAGATACTATCACTGATTACTTTTACTAATATCTCATCTTCTTTGATCGTAGGTAACTCAAACTCTTCACATCTAAGGTCATATGCTCCATACATTCTTACTGCTCTTGTTTTCATATTAATCGCTCCTCATTTTGTTTGTCTATAATCGTATCAAGTTTACTTCTTGCTTTAATCGTTCAACTAATTCCTTGGTCGGGGGTTTTGTTCCGATTGTGGTAACCGCTCCGGCACTGGTTGCAACTCCCAGTCGGATACATTCACTCATCTCAAGATCACCATCAATTCCATAGGATAGTGCCGCTACCATCGCATCCCCAGCTCCCACAGTAGAATGAGCTTCTACTTTTAAACCGTGCACCCTGATCACTTCATTTTGAAGAATAAATAATGCTCCTTCGCTTCCCAGTGATATCGCAACAGTTCCAATTCCGGCAGCTTGCAGTTTTCTTCCCATTTCAACCAGATCAGAGACTTCTGCATCCCCTTTAAAATTAAAATATTGCTCTAATTCAAAATGGTTTGGTTTAATAAAATCAGGCTTACCTTCAAGTGCCTTGACAAATAATTCTCCATCCGCATCAAGAAATACCTTGGCGCCCTTCTTCTTGACAATCTCTATGATGATGCGATAAATATCTTTATCCACACCCTGTGGGATACTTCCCGCTAATACAAAGAGCGCATCCTTGTCTGCTAAGGCATCCAGTTTCACTAATAACTCTTCGATATTTTCTTTTTTAATAATAGGCCCCGGCTCGTTGAATTCAGTAACATTTCCACCAGCATCAACCACCTTCATATTCGTTCTTGTCTCACCATCCACATGAATAAAATCGCTCGTTATACCAAGACTTTTTAATCCCTGATCAATGATATTACCGGCATTCCCGCCAATAAATCCGGTTGCTATCGTATTCCCTCCCAGATGCTTGATGGTCTTTGATACATTAATTCCCTTTCCACCCGGATCAAGGACCGAAGATGTAATTCGATTTAATCCACTGTATTGAAACTCCCCGATATCAACGGTCTTATCAATAGCTGGGTTTAGAGTAACAGTAATTATCATTTGTTAATCTTCCTTTCTGGTAATGAACTCATATACCTCATCCAAATTCATGGTTAAAAGTTCTTCCACAGCTTCTTCTTCACCTAACTTCGAGGCGATATTACCTAGAATGTCTAAGTGTTCATCTCCCTTACCCGCAATTGCAATGATAACCTTTGCAGATTCTCCATTCCAATCAACTCCATCCGGAACAATCATAATTGCAATTCCTGACGCCAGAATTTCTTCTTTCGCACCTTCTACCCCATGAGGTAATGCAATTCCATTTCCCATATAGGTAGCAAAGGTCTTCTCCCTTTCGATCATGGCTTCAATATAATTTGAATTTACATAACCACTTTCTACTAATAAAGTTCCTAGCTTCTTGATTACCTCTACACGTTGAACCTCTTTGCTGTTCAATAAAATATTCTTTTTCTGAAGTATATCAAGTGATGCATTATTATCTTTTTTAAATATCATATTTTTACCTCGATCTTCATTTTTAGTCTATTTAATGTTATTGATGTTATATTAATATTGTAGAATGAAAGTATGATAGTTTCAATCCAAACAAACCGAAGTTTGTCATCATCTGTTAGTGCCATACTGAAACGCACCCAAATTTGTTATACTACATCCAAGTACTTATTAAAATATTCCTTCATCAAACGGGATAGAGAACCTTTTATACGTATATCATCACCTGATTTTACATCCTTTAAAAAATCAGTATCCTTGATAAAGTTTTCGCTTAAATGTCCTAAAAGTTGGCTGTTTTCCTGCTTGTTTTCATCATCGGGAATCAACATAATCACAACTGCTTTGGTTGATTGCATATAAGTATTGATAAATTTATCGTGATTTTTCGGTACACACACATAGAAACCCGTTTCAAAAATCCCTTTCACCCTAGCATGCAATAATGCTATTTCAAGTTCAGGAATTATCTGTGTTGCTATTTCTTCCCTTCTTTTTATCTCTAAAATGATTCTCTGCTGACTTTCTTGATAAGGAGTTATCTCTCTCGCTGCAATTTCAAGTATATCTTGAAACTTAATATGTTCATCAATCTCCAGACAAAAGAAATTGCGCAATATTTCTTTAATTCTACCTGCCAAGTCATTAATTTTTTCCATCTGTCTTTCAAAGTCCGAATTATTTTCCCTCTTCTTTGAGGTCGATTCATACTTATGAACAACTTCGTCAATACGTAATAAATCCTCCTCCGGTAACAGTGGATTCACTTGAACAACTTCTATGTCCAAATCACGAAGCTCGATACTAGATACAAAGAAATCATTCTTTTCCAGAACAAATTGTGTCAAATCCGTCTTAGCGTACGCATTCAGTATTGCTCTGTTCTTCAAGAAATTATGGAGTCTAGAAACCATTAATCTTGAAATACCGATTCCACTTGCACATACTACTCCGATATTCACCACACGTTTATTCGTTTTTTCACTTTCCAGTCGCACCATTGCTGCACCAAAATGAAGTGCGAGAAATCCAACCTCTGTCTCAGGAATTTCACATCCGGTGGATGCTTTCAAGAACCTTGCCACTCTGACACAGCGTTCAAATACCTCCGTGTAAGATTCCTTAATTTCTTTCAAATGAGGATTTTCAATTAGCATATGATTACGAAGCCTAACCAAAGCTGGCCTAAGATGTGTAGCCAACCCCATTACAAATTCTTCATCCGCTTCTAATATACTTGCTAATTGTTCATCATAAGCAACAATCATTCCTTGTACCAGCTCATTGATTTCTTGCATATGTTCATGTGAAATCATATCCGGAGCGGAATTTGTTCGTTGCAGCTTTGAGCCTTTTATATGAAGGCAGATGAAGGCTATTTCTATATCCGGAATTTCTACTCCAAATTCATTTTCTAGAGAAAACACAATTAACAACGCCAGATTATAATCTTCATCCTGCTTTAATTTCGATAATAGTTCTTCGTTTTGTTCAATAAATTCACCCGCAATCACTCGTTCAATTGCTATTGTCACATGCAAAATCAGACCGATATAAGATTCCTCGGCCAATCTGCTAATTCTTGTATCCGGTATACTTTCAAAACATATTTTGACTCGATGCAGGATATCCTCATTTAACAATTGATATCTGTTTTTAATATTCTTAATCCCTACCGCTTTCGGTGTTGATATATCACTCTGCTTATATAGTTGATTCAAGGTTGGAGAATCCATATTCTTTGAAATGAACTCACGGATCGCAAGTCTAATATTTTTTTCTCTTCCCTGTAATGTAACTCCATACCCTTGCTTTCTTATAATTTCAATATTATATTTCTGAAACCACGGCTCAACTCGTTCAATATCTTTGCTGATGGTAGCTTCACTTACACTGAATAAATTGGCATAATAATATAATTTTTTAGGTGTTTGATCCTTTAAAAGCTCAAGCATTAGATTCTTACGACGCTCTGACTTATCAGCAAAATCCATTTTATTTTGATTTTCCAGTTGATTAAGAAGTAATTGCTTTTGATAATGATCACCCTCAAGCCAGATACCTGTTCCGGTTTTGGCACATAGATTGATATTATATTTTTTTAGGATATAGCTGATATAATCTAATTCTCTTTGTACGGTTCTCTTACTAATATTTAGTTTTTGAGCAAGATTTTTAACAGGTAATACTTCCTGCTCGGTTAATAGAACTGATAAGATTTGTCTTACACGTGGGGTTAACTCCATCGTAATCACCTATCTCTTCCTAAATTTGATTAAGGTTTAGCACAGCAGACTTATATACTGTGCTAAACCATATCATACTTTATTTTACTACTTTACTTATGCGTTTTTCAGTGAGGTCACTAATTCATCGTATTCCGGTGCTGTCATGAAATTCGTGATCAAAACCAGCTGTGCACTTGGTGCACTATGTGCTGCTCTCTCTTTTAAGCTCTCATGAGTAACTACAATCTGTGCATCCTTCGGAATAGAGGATACGGAAGCGTGTTCTACTGTGATTGAATCAAGTCCGGCTGCTTTTAATTTCTTGCGAAGAATAGTAGCACCCATTGCGGAGGAGCCCATACCTGCATCACATGCAAAGATAATCTTATTAATGGTTCCAATTGCGCTCGCTGCTAAAGCAGGTTCCTCAGTTAAAGTTCCTTTTGATTCTGCTTTCATACGATCTTTTTTTGCTTTCGCAGCTTCAAAATCTTCATTTTTACCAAACATCTTAATTAATGGTACTGATATTACGAACGAGACAACTGCTGCAATAATTACTGCCAAAAGAACGCCTATATAATTACCCTTTGGTGTCATACCTAATACTGTTATAATACTTCCCGGAGCCGCCGGTGCGGATAAACCAGCTTTGAATAAAGTCAAAGTAAAGATACCACTTGCGCCACCTGCAATCGCTGCTAGTAACAATGATGGATTCATCAATACAAACGGGAAGTAAATCTCATGAATCCCACCAAAGAAATGAATGATAATTGCACCGGGTGCAGAACCTTTTGCACTTCCTTTACCAACTAAGCAGTATGCTAACAGGATACCAAGACCAGGACCAGGGTTTGCTTCCATCAGGAAGAACATTGACTTACCTGCATCTTTTACTTGAGCCATGCCCATAGGGGATAAGATACCATGATTAATTGCATTGTTAAGGAATAATACTTTAGCTGGTTCAATAAACACACTTGCTAACGGTAATAAATGATGATTTACAAAAAACTGAACTCCTGCTGCTAATGCATTCGTTAAAACCAATATGACCGGAGTAAAGCCGTAATATGCTACAATTGCCAGAATTGCACCTATTATACCAATTGAGAAATTATTAACCAGCATCTCAAATCCTGGTGGGATGTGACCATCCACTAATTTATCAAATTGTTTAATCACCCAAGCTGCAATTGGACCAACAATCATGGCACCAAGAAACATAGGGGAACCGGCAGCAACGATAATACCCATTGCTACGATAACTGCCATAACTCCACCACGTATATCTGCTACCATTTTACCACCGGTATATGCAATTAATAAAGGTAATAAATATTTAATCATCGGGTCAACTAATGTAGCTAATTTTTCATTAGGAATCCAACCTGTCTTAATAAATAATGTTGTAATAATACCCCAAGCGATAAATGCACCAATATTAGGCATTACCATTCCGCTTAAATGTCTTCCGAACACCTGAACTCTTTCTTTCATTAAAATATCCTCCCAAGAATACATTATGTAATTGCTACTTACTAACGATTGGCCAATACGTTATCTTGATGTTTATATTATAAGCTTAAACACTTGCTTCTAGCAATTTAAACAAAACATACTTTGGCACTAAGTGATAGTGCCATAATAAAGATAGCTATCATAAGGATTATTGGCCATATGATAGCTATTCAGAAGGATTTATTTAATTATTTATTATTTAGCACTGTCCACTTCCATCAAGCGAACATGATGCTGCTGATACCAATGAGGTTAAACCCTCCATAAAATCCGTTATTTCAAATGTTTTCGTTCCATCTTCAAGTATGAAAAACGGGATACCAATAGACCCTTTATTAATAATCGGTTTAAATATATCTTCATGGTCACGATAGGATAAAAACTCTTTTAAGATAGCAGTACTTTCTGTTATGCTACGGTAATCAAGTTCAATCTCCTGATTCTGTGTTATTTGTAACTTCGCTTCTACACAATCCGGGCAAATCTGTGTACCATACATAATTAACTTCATACGACTTCCTCCTTAAAAATCAGCCTTTCCAAGGCAAAGCCGGCATAGCTTCACCAGTTTCAATAAGGGTTTTAAGACCACAGAGAATAAAGGTCCAACCTGAAGCTGCCTGCTGAAATTTTGCACTCTCTGCATCAATATCATGAAGTATCGTTAACTTAACCAACGGTCCCATCTCTTGAAGCTCAAATACAACTGTTGATGGTTCATTATCTGCTTCCTCCGGAGTTTTCCAAGTGTAAGAAAGCCTCTTATAAGGATCAAATTCTAATACCTTACCTTGAACCTCTTCCTTTCCATCCGGTGTAACAACTCTTACTTGTGATCCGATCTCCCAATCTGAGATTACCTGTCTTCCAAACCAGAACTTTTTTGTAAAATCCGGATTGGTAAGAAACTCCCATACCTGCTGCGCTTTTGATGTAATTACAATTTGATACATTAATCCCTTCATATTAGCCTCCTGATTCATATTTTCCAAAACACTTTTCAAATTATACAGAGCCCGTACTCGATTTTCATCAAATTTACTCATCCATCTGTTATAAACAAGTTGCAGCGGCACCGGATTCAGATAGTGAATTTTCTCCTTTCCTTTCCATACCGGTATGATTAATTCTGCCTGCTCTAAAATTTTCAAATGTTTTGTCACTGCTTGTCTGGACATATCCAGCATGGAACTGAGTTCCGTTAGTGATTGTCCGTTTTTCTCATATAATAAATCCATGAGATATCTTCTTGATTTATCACCTATTGCATTAAATATTTTATCCATAGATTAATATTAGCAACCTTTTGGTTGCATGTCAAGCAAAAAAAATCAATCTACATGCGCTCCAAAGTAAAATATTTGCCATTATTAGATTCATTATGCGATAATATTTGATAAATTGTTTTTGCAAGATCAACACCGAACTGGATAATCAATAACTAGTGGCTGTGTGTACTAATCATAAGAATAAATGGGTTAGCCCACTTATAAACTCTTTATTCAAATCATAATAAACCATAAAATCATGTAACAATAGTTACTTTCCCCTTTAACATTGCTTTATGTTCATACATCGCCATATCAGCTTGTATGTAGGATGCATAAATACTACTACTTTCATTTTTTGTATAGAAAGAATAACCATATGCAAGCTCTATTTTTTCATCGCGAAGAATATTTACATTATGTATACCCATATCCAAGCTATTTAAGGTTGTATCCAGCAGTGATCTTGAAATTTCTTTACATAACACGCAGAACTCATCTCCACCAATACGATATGTCTTTCCGATACCTAAGAAGCTTTCTTCTAAAATTCCTGCTGAACATTTAATAATTTCATCTCCTGCACTATGCCCCAAACGGTCATTGATTCTTTTTAGATCGTTAATATCTACAATTACGATTGCAACATTACAATTTGCCTTGCGTAATTTCTCAACCTCCTGTTCAAATGCATAGCGATTTCTAATTCCGGTTTGTATATCATATTTAAATTGTAATTCACGTAAAAATATGTAATACATAACCAAGGATATCGCAGTACTCATCCAAATCAACAAAACATCACTAAAGGTAATTTGTATTACCGAACTTATTATCGGAATGATAATAATGACCAGTAGGAACCGAATTTCCTCATCCTCATATTCTAATTTGTTTTTTATTATTGTTATTATTAATATCAATAGGTACAATAAGGCAACCATTTCAGGAAACAAAAAATAGGTACCTCTTGTATAGATATTATTAGAATCAATGTAAAAAACCCATCCGGTTTTATAGCTGAGGACACAAATCAAAATATTGATATATAAGGGCACGGCAAATAAACTCTTGAAAAAACTTTTCACTTTTAATAAATTATTGTTGAACAGAACCAAAAGAGCAGTCACAAATGGGCATAAAGAAAAGCCCAAACAATCCGCTATTCTATTTGGTATTACGTTAATGGATTGACCTGGAACTCCCAAAAATAATGTTGCAATTTCTAATAGAAGTATGATAATTACAACATAAGACAGTGTTATGTATACTTTATTTTTATTGTTGTTTATAATAATATTTTTTCTTGCGAGTCCAATCGTAAGCGCTAATAGGATTATTGCAAGAAAGTCGGTAAAAATCAATACTGTCATTTTCTATCCCTCATCTTTTAATAAAAATCTTCTTGATGGTTCTATATCTTTTACAATTTTCAATTTTATCACATTACAACATATATTTCCATTATAATGTTTTTAATTCTTATATTTTCTAGCATATTTCACCAATCTACAATTTGCCCTTTTTAAATATATTTTTAGGCACGAATTGAGAATTTCATCATATTATAATACAAAAGATATCATTATTTTAGGATTCGATTCAAATGTTAAACATTTATCTAAAAACTATATAGCTGAAAAACATTAAGAAGATATTGAAACATGAACCGAATATCCTTCTATAAAATAAAGACATCTTTATTCATATGAATACGATTTATACTTTGGATTAAAAAAGTGCCTAACTCATACTTTGAGTAGCACTTCTTAATATGGACATTATTTTATATATTGCCCAGCGCTTCGTATAACATTACAGAATATTACATTTTTGTAAAGGAGAGTTTGCATGGACTTTTTTACCCTATTTCAATATTTTCTAGTACTGATAATTCCTGGTTTCCTAGGAGCATTGGCATATAGTATCGCAGCACGCTGTAGAACAGAAATCAGTATCAAAGTTGCATTGATTATTGATCTTTTTACCTTTATCATCATGATTACCGGTTTATATTTCTTCCACGGTGTTGTTACTGTTGCTGCATTAATAATTGAGTTCAATTGCCTAAGCTTTACCAGAAGATATGCATTACTTGCTATTGCTATTGCTATCATTATTGGTACAATTGCAGGTTTCATCAGAAGATTATTCTTCTGGATTAGACGATAATAGATTACACCTAGTTAATATACTGATGATCTGATTTTTGATATGCAACAGGTGTATATTATGATTACATCAAATTTTCATAATATACACCTGGTTTTTTTCATCTATATATCTAACTATTAGTAATCCTTCATTTATAGTCTATTTGGTGATACCCCCCATACAACTCTGTGAACATAATCGGTATAAGATAAAATAATTCGAAGTACTTTCTCCGAAACATTTGGAATAGTGTAATCAACAACCTCTCTTAGTGTTTCTTTTTTTTGTCCTTCCAGAACCTCAAGTGACTGAAGTATCCGTTCCCTCGTTAATCCACTCATTATTACAATCGCTTCCTCCATCGCTTCCATCCTCTCATGTGATTGCCTAATATTAATTGCTTTAAATTTTAATATAGAAGATTCCTCACTGATGGTTCCACTATCACTCAATACAGCCTTCGCCTTAGTTTGAAGTTTTAGATAATCATAAAATCCAAAGGGCTTCATAGTCCTTATAAAGGGATGAAGTGTAATTTCTTTTTCTCTCATCATCGCGCGAGTTCTTGGATG
This sequence comes from Bacillota bacterium, assembly GCA_023392615.1. Taxonomy (GTDB): domain Bacteria; phylum Bacillota; class Clostridia; order Lachnospirales; family Lachnospiraceae; genus Mobilitalea. Next base: position 12,568 of record JAEVYT010000014.1, read on the forward strand.
GGTGCTTATAATAATCGGTTTGTTATATTTTTCAGCAATTCCATTAATAGAATCGATTAAATGAAAAAAATTTTTATCACTATTTACATTTTCTTCTCGATGCATCGATACCACAAAGTAATCATTTTCTTTTAGCTTTAAGCGTTCTAATATATCAGATTCGCTAATTCCTTTTATATTGTTATAAATCACTTCATACATTGGACTACCTGTTTTGATTATTCGATCAGCCGGTATTCCTTCCCTCAGTAGATACTCTCTTGCTATTGTACTATAGGGCATATTGATATCGGCGATATGATCAACTATCTTTCGATTACTCTCCTCCGGCACCCTTTCATCAAAGCATCGATTACCAGCTTCCATATGAAAGATCGGTATATGTTTTTTCTTTGCAGCGATAGCACACAGACAGCTGTTCGTATCTCCAAGGATAAGTAATGCCTGGGGTTTACATTCTTCAAACACCCGATCTATCTTAATTAATATGTTCCCAATTGTCTCCATCGTTGCTCCGGTAGCTGTATCAAGATAATAGTCAGGTTTTTTAATATTTAGGTCCCGAAAGAATATTTCATTTAATTCATAGTCATAATTCTGCCCTGTATGAACAAGGATATGTTCGATGGCTTCACATTCCTCCAACTTATTAATCACTGCAGATAACCGAATTATCTCCGGTCTGGTTCCAACTACCGTCATAACTTTTAATCTCTTCATAGCTTACTCCATTCTTTATTATCCCAACTATACTTCCATATAATAAGTGTCAGGATGACTCGAATCATATATTTCGTTTGCCCATATCAATATAATCATATCGCTGGATCCAATATTTTCGATATTATGAACATAACCTGCAGGGACATCCACCACCTCTAGCATCTCTCCATCCACCTTTATCGTAATTACCACACTTGTATTAATTTTACGAAGACGAATTACACCCTCTCCTGATACGACTAAGAATCGCTCATGCTTCAACTTATGCCAGTGATTTCCTTTGATAATCCCAGGCTTCGATCGATTTACAGATAGTTGACCAAACGTTTCTCCTTTTATAAATTCAGTGAATGAGCCTCTTTCATCTATATTTGTCATTAGCTCATATTTTAATTGTACATCTGGAAGATAACTAATGTATGTGCTATAAAGCTTTCTACTAAACTCTTCTGATAGATTGGGTAACCTTTTATTCTCCCTACTATCTTTAAATGTTATCATCAAGTCAACAATATACTGCAGTGTTACTGTATAAATATTTGTGAAATCATGGTATCCATATTTATCTAGTTCAATAAGTTTTATCATCTCATCTATCAAATCATCTATGTATATCAGATTCATAACATGGTGAGGATCATGTATTGTAATTGGCAAATCATGAATAATATTATAGGATAGTGTCGCAATGACGCTGTTATAATTGGGTCTACACCATTTACCGAATACATTCGGAATTCGAAGAATTACAATTCTGGCACCTGTATCCTTCCCGTAAGATAAAAGAAGTTCTTCACCCACTTTTTTGCTCTTACCATAAGGGTTATCAAGTGTAGCTTGTATACTTGATGAAAATATAATCGGACAGCTGTTGCCTAATATTTTTAGCTTCTCTATCAGCACTTCGGTAAACCCGGAGTTATTTTGTATAAATTCTTGATTATCCTTTGGACGATTAGTACCTGCCAGATGATAGATGAGATCTGCATCCTTACAGTATTGATATAATAGCTGGACGTCCGTATCCTGGTCATAAGAATTAACCGTTACATCCTCAAGTAATCTTAATGAAGCGATTAAATTCTGACCAATAAATCCTTTCGCCCCTGTGACCAATATATTCATGTATATTTCCAGCCCTTTCATCGTTTTAACATTTCATATAAATTCGGATTTCCATTCTTCGTTTAAGAGTGATAAGACTATTGAATCATTCCATCTACCATCATAGTAATAATTCTTCCGCAAGACTCCATCCAGATGAAACCCTAAACGTAACAACAACTTCTTTTTTTTGTAATCAAATTCATAGATTTCTGTCCATATTTTATTCAACCCTAATTGGAGAAAACCATATTCGAATAATAAATTGCAGCTCTCCTCCGCATAACCTTCTTCATCTATATATGCATTCTCATGGCCTATGTATAGTGACAAATCTGCATGACGATGGATCCAATTAATATAACAGAGCCCAGTACACCCTAGCAGTTTATCATCACTCTTTCTTCGAATCGAAAACATGATTGTCGAAGGATCATTTAAAACTTTATTTTCGTACCATCGATTTTGGGAATCAATATTCAATTCAAGATATTCTCGAAAATTCTTTTTAAACTTCTCAGTATTTCTCCAATTCATAAATGAATGCAGATCTTCTCGCTCCACAGCAGTTAGATATATTTTCTCACCCTTTTTCATATTAAACCTCCGAGTTTCACATGGCTGTTCCTAAAAATCTATCCATCTTGCATATGTGTCACCTTTTACATCTATGCATAACTCTTTTCCAATAATTTGATCAATTTCATATGGTGGAATTCCATCCTTTGGAATAGGCCGTAGCGGATATAAATCCTCTTTCTTAATCACGGTACCCCTATTCATATCTTTTGTATAATACAATGCTCTTCTTTGTATCATCGAAGATTCCTGTTCGTTCTCCTCCACCTTCTTTATTCCATCTCCCAATGCATTCCACATTGTCATGGATTGCTTCACCATTTCTCTCCAGGTAGTCGGATTTAACGAAAAACGGTGATCCGGTCCCATTCTACCATTGTCGTCTGTAAAGTGTTTTTCGATTACTTTTGCGCCTAATGCAATCGAACCCAGTACGGTAATGTGATCCTGTGTATGATCTGACAATCCAAGTATCAAATCAGGATAGTATGAGGAATAAGTTTTTAATACATTCAAATTTATGGAACGATAATTATCCTGACTCAAGGTATAATTCGTATTGCATTGCATCAGAATAATTTGTTTATTGATTTTTTGGATTACCTTTACTGCACGTCTAACATCCTGTATATCGGAAGCTCCAGTTGCAAGCAGCACTGTTTTCCCTTTACTTGCTATATACTCTACGATGTCGATCCAAGTGATATCTCCCGATCCAATCTTATATGCGTGTACATACGGTTCAGCCAGATCAACAGAATCAAAATCATAGGGCGAAGTCATATATTCTATTTTCACCTCATCACATTTTGCTTTAAGCTTCTCAGTCCATTCTTGTTGAATACTACATTCTTCATATACTTGATAGACGGATTTCTTCCAATTCTTTTGATGGGATAACATCCCGCCCAATGACTCAAACCCTCCACGGCTTACAATTGTAGAAGCTTTAAAGTTCTGAAATTTTGCAGCATCCGCGCCACTCTCCTTCGCAAGTTCAATCAAACGAAAAGCACGCTCGATATCACCATCATGATTGGAAGCGATATCAGCGATAAAATAAGGAGGGCTGTTTTTATCTATATTTCTTGATCCGATAGCAACCATTACCTGAACCTCCAAAAAGTTGATCATTTTAAAGACCATTTAAATGTAATTAAACAGCTGTAGTAAGAACTCTCTTGCAGTTTTTAATCTGATCGAAATATCAAGGCCATCTCTATATTTATATTTTGCCTCGTAATTTAGCTGGATAATTCTCTTCGTATAGTTTCTTAAACTCCGTTACACTCTCCTTAGGTGATCTGATATTAACCCCTAACTCTTTTTTGATTTTCTCATTGCTCATACCCATATTCCTCGTTCGTGGTGCTTTAAACTTATAGTGTTCCATTGAAACTTTATTAATAGAACCATCAATTCCAAACTCCTCCATGATAGCGACTGCGATATCATATTTTGAAATTGATCCGGTACTACAGATGTGGTATAATCCTCCTAATCCTTGTTCTATGCACAGATCAAGAATTTCACTTAGCTCATTGACTAAAATTGGAGAAAAATAGATATCATAGAACATATTTAATTCGATATTACTTATTAGTGAGTTCAATATCCATTCTCCAAAACTACTCTTTTCTCGGTAATTAAAGCCATATATATTCGTTCTTACGACTAAATTATAAGGCGCTGACATTAAGACCGCTTCTTCCGCCTTCCGTTTTGTTTTACCATACACACTGATTGGCCCAGGAGGATCAGTTTCAAGATAAAGGGAATCACTTGTTCCGTCAAAAACAGCATCCGTTGAGATAAATATCATCTTAATACCTAACTCTCTGCATATCCATGCAAGATTCTTCGTCGTTGTATAATTCACTAATGATGCATACTCTGGATTTGCCTCACACTCATCTACATTGACCAAGGCAGCGCAATGTATTAATACATCCGTTCTATGCTTGATTAACTGTTCTTTTATTAATTCCATATCTAGTGCAGAAAAAACATTACCATATACCTTCTCCATATCAATTTCATGAAGATCAACCCCAGCCACGTGATATTTATCACGCAGTAAAAAGGACAGATTTGAACCAAGCATCCCGGCTATACCGGTTATAAAGATTGAATTCATAATCAATTCCCCCGCTCATTGAAGTAATCTATCGTTTTCTTTAAAACCTCAGCCTGTTTTATCGCATCTTCAATCTTCCAATAATTTGTTTTAAACTGCAATAGTTTCCCCTGAAGTTCCTCAGCTACGGGGCACAGTCCTATTTGGTAGGAGTCTAGATTTTTCTGTGAAATAAATTTCTCCCTTCCTAGCAAATTCTGATCACTCATCATCGGTTCAAGATAAGTCAACTTCCATGCTGCATAGATTCCGTCTCCGCCAAATGCTACAAACTGATCACGAAAATCCTTCCAACTAATGGATGGATGTTCTAGCTTAACGACATAGGTCCAATAAGTGCATTCATAATCCTTGCCTACATACTGTGGCTTAAGCCAAGTGTTTCCTTTTATAATATTTTCATATAATGAAGCAACAATAATTCTTCTTGCTACAAGTGCTTCCACATTCTCTAGCTGCCCTAAAGCAACTGCAGCACATAGCTCCGGCATACGATAATTCCATCCCATGGAGATATGTCTGGAATATTCCGGATCTTGAATCGTCTGTTTTGTGATTTTTGCTTTTGTAGCTCCAACGGCAGCATACCCTAATGAACTGACGCGTCTCACTCCCTCAGCAAGTTCTAATGAATCTGTAACCACCACACCTCCTTCTCCGCTAGTAATATGCTTTGAGCTTTGAAATGAATAGCTTGCTATATGACCCAGCGTTCCTACCATTCTACCTTTGTAGGTCCCTAACATGCATTCTGCATTATCCTCTACTACAAGAATATTATGTTCCTTCGCTATCTCCATGATCGCATCCATATCGGGTGATAATCCATACAGTGATACCGTGATAATCGCTTTTGTATTAGCAGTAATTCTATCTTTTATGGAGGACGAAGAAATCAAAAATGTATCCGGATCAACATCTGCAAAGACGGGTGTTGCATTCGCCTGTAATACCGCAAAAGTGGTACTAGCCATAGTCAGTGGAGGTACAATCACCTCATCGCCTACCCCAATTCCAGCTCCCTCCAATATAGCATGCAGAGTACAGGTACCATTAACCAATGCAATTGAATATTTGCAACCCAATTTTTCTGCCAAGGAATTCTCCAGCCTTTGCATCATCTGTGCTCCTTTTGAAGAACGAAATTCTGTATCAAGAACCTCCATAACATAATTCAGCTCATTTCCGTAGATACGCTTTATTACTTCTGTTTTTCGTTCGGCTTCTACTGATTTAATATATCCTTCATTCCTGATATGTCCCCCATTGATATCAAGTAATTCTGGATTTCTCCCAACTAAATCCAACACCTCTTGCATGGAGAAGATTTCATTTGGTTTTTTATAAAGCTCCTCATATATTTTATGAATAAAGATATAATCCTCCGGTTTATCTAAAGTCCAACGCATATTGGATAAATCTGTTTCATTCTCAAAATTATGGAGTTTGAATAGTTGTGGATTTTTATAGAGAAATGGAGTGACATGCTCCTTTTCAGATGAGAGCATTGCCTCCAAGAAGCATTTTTTAAGTGCATAAAAGGAGAACACTTCAACATCAATTCCCTCCGGATAAGTCGGGTTTATTGTATTACTTACATAATCATAATCATTCTCTCGAAAAATGGATATAGCGTTCTCGATTACTTCAGGATCTTTTAAGGGATCATCTGCAGTGATTCGAACGATAATCTTGGCTTCATATTGTTTTGCACAAAAATAAAAACGTTCAAGCACATTACTTTCGCTTCCACGAAAGACGTTGACGCCCTTGTCTTTGCAAAATAGTTCTATCGGGGTATCAAGTTCATTCTCTGTAGTGGCAACGACTATCTCTTGAATTGACGGAACCGCTATAACCCGATTAATAATCTGTTCCAGAATTGTCTTATCCATCATTGGCATTAATACTTTACCGGGCAGTCTGGTGGATGCCATTCTTGCCTGAATGATTGCTACTATCTTACCGGTCATACTTTTGCTCCTTATATGCACTAATATAGTTTAAGCATTACATTATCTCCATTTTAGCGGAGAAACAACTTCTTCCTTGATATCCCCAAATTCACATGCTATCGTATTGATAATAACGGGGTCTATATCTTGATAAAATGCTTTTAGATTCTCATTAAGCTGAGCCATATTATCAACACCAAATATCACACTATGAATACCTTTTTTGTTTTTTATATAATTCATTGCCACCTCACGCCTTGTAAAGTGATATTGTTCACATAGTTTTTGTAATTTAAATATCTCCTTCTCAGCTATAGGTAACTTCTTCCCCACCTTCTCCACATCCATAAGCAATAACCCCTGAAGGAAAATACTTCTCACATAGATGTCCTGGTTCGTATTTTCCTCATTTAATAATTCATCAAATCTTCTGTCGAAGATATTACAAGGAATTTGAATAATATCCAGTCCTCGTCTGATTGCATACTCACCATCCTCTGGGCTATATACCGATACTCCTATCTTAGCAGTTAATCCCATATCCTTTAACGCATGCAAAGCTTCCATCGCATATTCATCATAAAGATACGATGCATTATGAAATAGCAACCCCTGCACCTGATTTAATCTTAACGAGAACAAAGAATCGTTCAGGGTTTTTTCCGCATATTTTTTATAATCCCGTTGATCAACATGATCAAATACGTTATATGGGAGTTTCGATATAATTTGAAATCGATCATTTCTATTTTGAAAATACTCTCCAATAAGAGTTTGTGCTTCTCCATATCCGCTTGCACTATCTAAGCACTTTATTCCATGTCGGTAAGCATAATCAAGGATAGTAAACACCTCATCCTTACTTGGTTTTCCCTGTCCCTGTATCCCATAGTCCATTCCAAATTGAACGGTACCCAAGCATAAATTCATCTATACACTCCCCTCGTACCTTTATTTTAACTTGGTTGAGACCCAGTACTGCTTTGCAGCAAACTGTCCATCCCTCCTAGTGGAATAAGAACACATACTGGTATCAATTGTCTTCTCCTCCACTGCAAAGGTGATTATTCCTTTTTTATAATCGATACCATCCAGACCTGGGCGACAAATTGTAAAATCCAATACATAATTGCCCGCCTTTAAGATTGGCGGAAGATTTACCCTAGCAATATATCTACCTGGCTCCCTTTTATTTAGCAAATCTCGATTGACATCTGTATCAAAGCTATGACACACAGCCCCTTGATTTTTATAAACGGAAAATCCCAAGGCCACTCCAACCAAAGGCTTTTTAATCTCATACTCCACCTCAAGAATCATCTGCTCGAACATCTCAAAGATTGGAGAGATATCTCCTTTCGAGTTTATTAGACTCACGCGATAAACCTGCGCATTTTCTTTCTGATCATCTTTTTCATATTCAACATTCGGAACCAAATCAAGAGATTGTTTCTGGCTAATATACTCCTCTATTACATCCTGAGTCTCTCCGACTTTTATTAATTTTCCATGATCGAGTAAGATACATTTATTACATAGTGCTTTAATCATTGATAATTGATGACTCACAAATAATACTGTTCTACCTCCCTGGCTAATGTCCCCCATCTTGCCGAGACATTTTTGCTGAAACTGATAATCACCAACTGCTAATACCTCATCGACTACCAGTATCTCAGGCTCAAGATGTGCAGCTACCGCAAATGCTAATCTTACATACATACCGGATGAGTAACGCTTTACCGGAGTATCAATAAACCGTTCAATTTCTGCAAATTCTATAATATCTTTTAACTTATTATCAATCTCCTTCTTTGACATACCAAGAATTGCACCATTCAAATACGTATTTTCCCGTCCAGTAAGTTCTGGATGAAAACCAGTACCTACCTCTAATAAACTGGCTATACGGCCCTTTACATAGATATTTCCAGTGGTCGGCGCAGTGACTCTAGATAGAATTTTAAGTAGCGTAGATTTCCCTGCACCATTGGATCCAATAATGCCTAAGGTATCTCCTTCCTTAATATCCAGATTTATATTATCCAGAGCATATAACTTCTCGTTTTTATCATAGCTCACCGATCCAATTTTTAGATTTGGATCTTCTTTTTTTAAGATTCTCGCAAAAAAACTATTCAAGTCCTGCGATAACGTTCTACCATTTATTGAGCCAAGTCGATATGTTTTACATAAATCTTCAATTTTTATAACTGTATTATTCATATTCAGCCCTCCCTTAAACGGTATCCATAAAGGTTTTTTCTACTTTACAGAAGATTGCTACCCCAATAAATAGAACAACTACTGTTACAACAGAACTATAGATAAGGTAAGATAGCGGCAAACTTCCGGATCCCAAAAAGGCATAACGGAATATCTCTATCAAAGAGGACATCGGGTTAAGCATGATTATTGATTTATATTGTTCTGACAATCCGGTTATCGGATAGACTATCGGAGTCGCATACATCCATAACTGAATCCCAAACGTCACAAGTATTGTTAAATCACGATACTTCGTAGTAAGGGAGGATATAATTATTCCAAAACCTAATCCCAATAGTGCAACTAATATAACCAGAACCGGAGTAATCAAAATCCATAAATTCGGATAAACCGGTGAACCAATAACAACATAATAAATTACAAAACCTACGAACATAACCAACTGTATCAAAAAGCTAATCAGCCCAAAAATAACTGTAGATAAAGGCATGGTAAGTCTTGGAAAATATACTTTTCCGAATAATACTGCATTACTGGTAAAGGTCGTGGCAGTGGTATTCAAGCAATATGCAAAATAAGACCAAAGCGTATTACCAGCCATGTAAAATAAAAATTGAGGTACATTATCAGTAGGTATCTTCGCTATATTTCCAAATACAACGGTAAAGATTAAAACCGTGATTAAGGGACTTAGGATAAACCAAAGAGGCCCCAGTATTGTTTGCTTATACATGGAGGTATAATTTCTTCTAACGAACAATTTTACCAAATCCCTATACTGCCATAGCTCTTTTAAGTTAATATCAAACCAACCGTTTTTTGGTTTAATGACCATCGTCCAATCTTCCGTATTCGCCACATTATTTTGATTGGATAACATCCTTAAGATTTCCTTTCTCAATACAATCCAATATTCCACCCTCAGTGAGATTTATTAATTTAATATCTTTTTGTTTAAAATAACTGTTTAACAAGCGGTAACTTTTAAAAATATGGTGCCATTCAAAAAACATATGTTCACAACTTATTACAATATTTTCTTGCTTTTCTTTTTCCTTATCTGGAAGTTTGTAAGCATAATTCGTTATATCCTTCTTTTCACTTCGTTCAATAAAATTTAATATTCCTGTGCAGTCACAACCCAAGAGATAAATCTCCTTAAATCCCATATAAACAGCAATTGATATTGCACTCTGAACTACAGTACAGTAATAAGGAAGAAGCTTACACAGATCCATATTCATAAATTCTACATCTTCAATTTCAATCCCGTTTGTAAAATAATAGATTGGATAATCATCTTCTAACCCTTTTGAGCTTTTGTTTTGATAACCGCTACCCTCGAGAAAGATTCCCTTAAGTTTCGTTTTAGATGTAAGAATATTAATGATATCCCCCAACTCACCAAAATAGTATGGATCGGAAAACACATGATAATCTGTATGAATTTTTTCAAAGTCCTCTTTATAATAAAGATCATTTACCGTGAATGTAATTTCATCGCTCAGTTTCGACAAATCCACTTCCGAGAGGGAAGGCCCATTTCCCAACACAAAACATCTCGAACCTTTATGAATATTTTTAAGTTTACGATTCCTTTTCAGAGCAAGACCTAATTTACTCTTCCTTATATGTTTGTATTTCTTTCTATAGGAACGTTTTTTATAAACTTTATTTGGTAAGAGTTTAGAAAGCATTCGATCGATATAATTCATATAATCCACTTCCCATCCTACTTTTGACATTCAAACAACTCTAGATTTATACCATATGTTGTTACTCTGCGTTATTATAACATATGCTTTTTATATCAATTGTTGATTAATCCCATGTAATTCATTACAGAGAGTGAGGAATTCATTACCAACATATTCAACTGTGCACTCATAATATCTTCTTCGAATAATCCGGTACTCAATATTTACCTTTCGATACCTTATACAAAAATAAACCAGATCATCCAAAGTTCTACGATCAATTCTACTTTCAAATATATTCAGACAACATGGATATCTGGATAAGTACTCAAGACTGGGACAATTCTCCACTTTAAACAAATTCACAATTGGCTTTCCGGTACTTATATATTCTAACGTTTTGCTTGGTAATTGATTAGGAATACTATTGCCCAGATTAATTAAGATATGAGCATTCAGCTCTGCGTTAATCGCAACTTCTCTTGAGCGTGAACCATAGAAAAAAATATTACTTTCTCCTTCGCTAAGATAGGAGCTCCATCTTTCTTTGTCCTCTCCGATGATATGTAGTCTAATATGATCCCTTTTCAGATTTTCAAACATCTGAAACAAAACCCTGGGATTCCTTGTCTCCTGGTTAAACCTTCCAACAAATACACAATTCACATAATTTTTAGGAAAGATGATATCCTCTTCAACCAGCGTTTTCCTTAGTTTTTGAACAACCGGAAAATTAAGTACTTTAAATTTATTTAGATTGATACCACTATTGTCCGCCAAAATCTCACGCATAATTGGGGCTGTAACAATGACCTTATCTGTAATCTGAAGTACTTGTGTTTGAAATTGCATTAAATCAGCCATTTGATATTTATTTATATAGTAATAATTCGTTGCAAATGGGTCTTGCATATAGATCATCCATATAAAATTCTTCGGATATATCTTTAGGTATTTTATAATTGGTAAACAGGATTCAAAAGGATAGCATACATTGATTACGGCATGAATATGTTTTTTTTCTAAAATTTCTTTCAGCCTAATGGTAGAGAAATAGCTCCAATAATTTTTAAGATATTCTTTGTGATTAAAATAGTCGCCTAGAATGGCGGATAATAATTTTATTGCATGAATCAGCTTATGCTGATTAATATATTCTTTTACTTGATTTTTATCAAAAGTCTCTCTAATTCGGTGTATGCGAATATCATTCCATTGTTCCTCATCTTGATTATTATTATCTGATTTTAGGGTCAAGATATCAACTTCATGTCCCATTCTAATAAACGCTTGTGAAAGGTTATTAATAATCAATGAATTTGCACTAAAATTTGGGTAAAAATCGTATGTAATAAACAACAGTTTCATTTATTTACCCTCGTTTCCCTAGTTTAAAGCTCACTATAAACGCGGGCTAGACTCTTTGCAGAATCTGCCCAGGTATATTGTTTTGTCACAGTGTAATAACCGTTCAAGGCGATTTGTGCTGCCTGATCCGGATATTGTTTTAAAAAATTTAACTTTTCAAAGATCTGTTCAACATTATGTGGTTGTACTAACATACCGTTAATTCCGTCAATAATAATTTCATCAATTCCTTGATTCCAACAACCGATTACCGGTATTTTGCAGGCCATGGCCTCTAGATATGCACAACCAAGAGCTTCATAATAGGAAGGCATAACAAAGACGTCACATTGTCTTACAATATTTGCAACCTCCTCATACTCGATATATCCGATCATTCGTACTATGTTCTCCATATTTAGCTCTTTCACCAAAGCATTTAAGGATTCCTCCTCTGGCCCATATCCAACTAAGTATAAACGAATTGTTTCGTCCGAATATGTGTCCGTGAGAAGTTTTACTGCTTTGATTAAATAATGATTCCCTTTTATTTTCTTGAAACTTGCTACACTAACAATCGTATAATTATCATATTTTTGAGCAGAAGGAGTAAACAAACTCGTATTCACTCCATTATATACCGTATACACTCTATCGTTAGACAAGTAATACTTTGCACGTTCACATACCTTATCACTCACTCCTACCACAGCATCCGCTTTTCCTATTAAAGATTTCAGCACATGGTTACCTCGATGTTGTAGCACCCTTACTAATAATGGGATTGGATAATCATATAGAATTGATAAACCATGAAAATGTATTACCAGCTTTACTTTATATTTTTGAGCTATCCATGTAAATATCCTTAGCGTGAATTCATCAAACATATGAATTGAGATAACATCATATTGAGTAAAATCAAAGAATTGCTCAAATATACTAACATTCCTTCTCAGCGCCAGGTAACTAAATATCTGTTTATAAAGAGTAAAATATTCTGAATAGTATACAGACACATCGGATACTTCTTTTTTCACTATCTTTTCATTCAATCTATAGGTGTTGAAAGGAACAATTACTTCTACATTATGTCCTAAACTAATTAGTGCCTGTGCCTGCTGTTGAATGAAAATGCAAAATTGAGGCCTATCACTACTCGGATAATAGTTTGATACAAATAAGATATTCATATTTATGCTCCATTTAATAAGGAATACGTGTCTACTGTATTCAGTAGTTAACTATATATAACTTAATGAGCTTAAGTACCTCAATCCGGCTTCTCTTTCCGATTCAATCACCTTGTTTGTATACGAAAAGTCTATCTCCTCTGTGGTAATTTCTTCAACGTTCCTAATAATTCGATTTTCTACTCCTAAATGTTTCAATAATCCAGTAATGCGTATTGGCGCCGTATTCCCTAGAAGAGCAAAAAATTTTATATTAAATAAACAGGAAAATGCTGTACCATGAAAAGATGTAGTAAGCACATACTCTGCATTCTGTACTAAATATATGAACTCTTCAACTGATGCATCTTTAATATTAATATCACCTTTGATATGAGTGAACAACTCTGTCGTTATTACTACAATCTGATATCCGGTAAGCTGTTTTAATCGTTCTAGTGCTTTCTTTATGATCGGGTGACCGGACATCGGATAACATAAGATATATTTGGTCCGTATCCTCCTGATTTTTGAAAAGTCTGTCCATTCTTGATTTGATAACAAAAATACAGGGTCGCAATTTTTTTGTACTATCAGTTTATTTTCTACTAATTGTTCTATATATTCCCTAGCCTCCGCCTCTCTTACCGATATTGAATTAAATTGTGATATCAATTCTTGAAGTTGATTTTGATATTGCACGTTATTATAACTTGATCCCATACTTACTGCATACGAGGCACGCTTAATATTTGAATCTCCAAAATCCAAAAAAAACTCTTTTCGAATTATAGTTGAAACATTCCATAATTGGTCACTTCCGGCAATATACCAATCTACCTTTGGTGGATCACTTCTTAATTCTTCTAAAGTATTGTATTTTCTTGTTAGGTTAAGCTTTTTATAAGTAAATTCCTTAAAATGACGACTTCTTTTACGAATTACACGTAAATCAATCAAAAATTCTGTGTATCGCATTGTATTCACTAGAAAAATCTTTGGTGACTTACCCTTGATATTTTGATATAACTTGTTTTTCTCTGAACAATAATTAATGATCACATTATTGATCCCCAAATTTCTTTGAGCTTGCTGAAGAGCGTACGCCTGTAATACGGCTCCGTAATTATATACATTATGGTATGTAATAGTGGCCGTTTTCAAATCATCACTCCTTTATTTTAAAATCAATAGACTTTTCAAAAAACCTTTTACTCTTCTAGTCTTATAATATACGTAAGTTTTCAAACGATTTTGAATCGTTAAGTCCGCGTATTTTTTACTGATATATTCATAACCATAATTTTTATAATCCGACCAGAATTTATCTCTTAAAGGAGGGCGCTTCGTAGATTGCTTTAAATTATTTTGTTCACAACATTCCTTGCTGCTTTCAAATACTTCTAAATTATATTTGATCAATTCAAAACCATCCTCACCTTTTTGTGTGTTGAGGAATACTAAAGAGATTCCTTTGTTATCATCAATCCCTGGTGCTGCTCTCTCCACACCCCAAAAATCTGCTATTGTGAAATCAGAATTTCTATTAATCGAAGCATATTTACAACGATAACAACACGGGCGTAATATTAGGTCTTTCAAAAATAAATTCATATGTACTTGCGATAAAACACTTTTATAATCTTCTTTTCCTGTCGTATACACATTTTTAGAGGTCATACTATGCCAGCCGTTTATTTTTGTTCGAAAATAGTGAATTTTAATCTCGTGCTTTTTTCTCTTTACCAGTTGTCTATACTCTCTCCACATCATATCACTGGGTACTCCATGACAAATAATATCACACAAAACCAAATTGGAAGTATCTTCTCTGGCCAAATAACCTTTGAGCCCTGCTATCTGACAAGGTGTGCCGGTATATAGAACGAGTCTCCCCTCTCGTAAATCTTTTTTTACATTAGTAAAGGTATATCCTGTATCACTTTGAACATATTTCGAACCCTTCATCTCATCACGCTTTTTTTGTGATTCGGCTCGTTGATGGCATACTTTAAGATTATTGTCAAAAGCAGCTCCATATATCACACCATCTTGTTCAAGAATATGATCCGAAATTGCAGTAAACATGCCACCGGATGTACTTGATAACCGAACTCCTTCATCCTTATGTTTTACCCCAAAGATTTTTTGTTCGAATATTTCTACTTTCTCTTCTTGAAATATTGGACATACATCAATACACTCTAAACAATCAATACATTTCTCTTTTTCAATCATCGGGTGAATGAAACCTTCCTCATCCTCCTCCATCGTAATCGCTTTCATGGGGCACACATTCATGCAGGCATTACATCCATAACAATGCTCCTTATTATCATAAACTGTTTCCATAATAATATCACCCATCCCGTATTTATCGTCATTATTTGCTAATCATATTTTATTAACCACTTTTGGCTCTTTATACCAATTATTCCGTATCAATTCTGCTTTACTACAAGGACCGGTCAGATATCTATTACTCTCTCCATATTGATTCAAATCCTCAATTATTAATAACAACCTTCGTACCGCCTCCTGGGCATTCCATTCATGTAATATCGTTTCATAAGCCCTACGCCCAATCATTGCACATAAGTTCTTATCGTGAACCAATAGCAATACTTTACTAAGTAAGCTTTTAAGATTCCCATTCTGAAATATCATTCCATTTATTCCGTCTTTAATTAGGTACGGTGCAGCTCCAACGGCATGACTTGAAACAACCGCACACCCACTATTCATTGCTTCATTGATTACTGCTCCCCATCCTTCCTCAAAATCACTGGTAGATAAGAAGATATCTGCTTTTTCCATATATCTTCTTACCTGATCAGGCTCCATCGCTCCTAATAGCTTTACTTGAGGGTTCAGATTGTATTCGTTAATCAACCGCCTTATTTCGTTTTCAAGGTCACCTGTTCCAATCAGATTCATAATAAAATTAATTCCTTCTATTTTTAACATATGCGCAAGCTTAATTGATAATTCCGGATGTTTCCAATCAATTAGCCGGCCGCACCAAAGTATTTCGATATTCTCTTTTTGTTTTTTCCTCATCAAATCTTCCTGATTATACTGAAGCAATTCCGGGAAGTATCCCCACTTGTAGCATTTCCCTATGTAAGCACGATGATAATAGAGATCACTTGAGGTAAATGCACTTGCGCATAACATAAATAGATTTCTATTTTTGTAACGATAATAGGTATTCCATGTGTTCCATATTCCTCTGGGCGATACAAATCTCCATCTCCCTTTTTTATAAAACCTTTCACTATAACGTAACGTAATTCCAATCGAATTGCACTTCATTCTTTCAGATAGATATCGTTCTGGAGCAGACCCTAAGATTACCACATCGCTTTCCTGAGCAAGAATAAGTGACTTCTCATATTCTTCCTTGCCATATATTGTAACTAATTCATAGCTGTGTTTTTCATCAAACTCAAATCCTTGATTCCTCGTCCACTCATTTATATCATTCGTAGTGACAAAGGTATAATCTTCTTTCAGAATTTGGTATAATGCATCACTAAACGGGATCTGATGATGTGTTAAATAATTTGAAATAAATGTAATCTTAATCGGTTAGCCCTCCTTTCCCTCTAATTTGGTCAAATAGATTAATAGGCTTAAGCTTCCCGCAAACACAGTTCCACCCACAAAAAAAGCACCTTCGGTACAGGCATGCAAAAATACAAATAGAAGTCCGATATAAGATATAAATGCTGCTTTACTTTTGATTTTACTACTTAGGATGTTTAGATAAGCCCGAATATTATATTGATAGAATAAAGTCAGACCCACCAAACCAAGCGATGCATATATACTTAGTATTCCATTATGAAGATTTTGTAATTGAAATTCACCAAACTTTCCAAATACAAAATGTTTCTGAACTTCTTGTAAGGAACTTTGGAAAATATAATCTCTGGAAGAGTAATCTGATTTGCCACGAAACGAAAAGATATTCAGTAAATTATGTTCATATAAATATGGGTATGCTGCTAGAAAAATTACCGGTATTAGCAATATTACAACCACAAAATATTTACTAATTCTATATTTCTTTTTAAATAAATCAATTAATAAAATGATTCCGGCTATTATAATACATGTTCTGGAGCTTGTTTTTATCAATAGATAACCCATATAACCCATAAGTAAAAGCAGCATTATTTTACAATACATTTTATTATAATAATGAAAAGCACAAAGAAGTACGATTAGGTTGATAATCAAATACATCGCTGTTTGATTTGGATTACCATAGCCTAAAGTTAGCCAAGCACCTTGCGTACCTATATATTTTTCGTAACCTGCATAGCTTAATCCTGTAAAAGACAATGCGGTATATACCACAGAGGTCACTATATTGATCAGAAATATAAAGTGAATCATTTTCTTCTCCGGTTCCAAATAATCCAGATATAAAAAGTAAAATGGTAACGCTAAGTAACACCAGATTCGAATAATATAATCATATAATCCGACTTCGCTTGACACCAAATACGAGATCATTGAAAAACCAATCATAAACGCAATTGTTATTATTTGTTTCGTTTTGTATGGTAAGTAACAGTGTATATTATCAAAAACAACAAACAGAAAGGCAATCAGGTTACTAAATAAAAAACATCTGCTCGCTAAAGATATTAAAATTGTTATACCGAAAGGTTGAGCGATGAATATCACTAGATTGGATATGATTGTTATATAAAAGCAAATTCTAAATACGGATAACTTAAATGAGTCATCTTGGTTGATTATGGTTTTCATTCAAACTCCTACCTTTCAGACACTTATATTAATGATCTTCCCTTCCTTCTTCTATCATCTGTTGATAAATCTGTATATAATTCTTTAGCATATCTTCCATGGAAAATCTTGATTTTATATTCTCTATACAATTTGGACTATATTCTGATTTCCCTTTGTAATAAATCACATTAATCGCCTCGACCAGCTCCTGCAAAGAATCATTCTGAAGCACCACACCGGTACCTTCCCCCAATAATTCTGCACAGGCTGTTGAGTCATAAACAATAACCGGTGTTCCACATGCCATAGCCTCCGCTGTTGTCATACCAAATGTCTCTTCCTTAGAACCATTAAAAAAAACATCCGCACAGCTATATAGTTGAACCAATTCCTCTAATTTTTCTGTTCGATTTACAGCAATTATCTTCTCATTCACACATTGATTTGATAACCCAACCATAACAATGCGAAAAGGTGGTTTTAATATCATGGATAGGTTGAGAAAAGTAGAAAGACCCTTCTTATCATTCCAATTATTTGCCACTCCAAGAATTATAAATTCATCCTGTGATATACCAAGTTCTGTTCTTATCTTACTTTTCATCGGTTTAAATACTTCAAGATCAATTCCGTTATAAATCGTTTGTAAGGTCAATTCCTTCATAAAGGAGTTTTGTGCACATCCCATTAACCAATTTGATACACATATAATATTAAGAAATTTAAGTTCAGTTAATGCCTTTCTTTTCTCTTCATAGATCTGATTTGTTGTCCTGTTGCATATATCTCTATCTCTGTGTATCAATTTGCAAGTATGATCCGGACATCCAAACTGATAGCCATCACACTTTAGTTCGGTAAAATGATAACATCCCCCCGTAAATGGCCAACAGTCGTGCAAGGTATATACAACCGGTTTATTATATTCCTTTAAATATTTTAAAAGCATTGGAAAATTGATACTATTTTGTTGGATGTTATGAAGGTGAACCAGATCAGGCTTAAGTTGCTTTATTTTATTTATCAATCTTCTTGTACCCATGGTAGAATGAATGTTCTTTCTTCCTATGTAACGATTTAGTGCTCTTCTTATATAGTTCTGAGCTTGAGTTTCGATTTTAAAGGCTTCTTTTGTCTCGGTTGAAAAAGCAGAATATGCAATGAAGCTTTGAACTCCATTA
Source organism: Bacillota bacterium (assembly GCA_023392615.1). Classification (GTDB taxonomy): domain Bacteria; phylum Bacillota; class Clostridia; order Lachnospirales; family Lachnospiraceae; genus Mobilitalea. The sequence goes on from JAEVYT010000014.1 coordinate 31,456, forward strand.
TTCAATAAATAATGATGAATCTCTTCCACTAACCGCCCCGTGCTTCCAATTCCAGATGTTATATTAACTTGAAGTATTCTTAGCACGTTTTGATGGATTAATAATGCTTCTTTACTGAAACATTCATTATTAACCCCCATATTAACCAACATATTCAGAACTTTGCTTCCCTGTGTCACATGGGTTTTTTGTTTTAAAATAAAATCACGTTGAAGTAACCCTTTTGAATATATATCTGCTCTCGATAAGTTAATTACCATAAGAATTGCTTCCTTGATGCTGTCTTCAGTAAACTCTCGAATATAATGTAGATACTCATCATAGTCATGAGGAATTCCATCAAGACGGTACATCAGAACCGGTTTTCCGGTCAACATATATTCTATTGTTTTAGATGGAAAGGAATACTTTGTATACTCCTGCGTATTTGGTCTTGGATTCACAAGAATTGTCGCCTGTCTCATCAAGCTCTGAATCTTTTCTGCGGACACATAACCATAGTAGTGAATTCTGCGATCTACAGTCGCTGCTTTTTCAATTTCTCCCCTATAATCACCCATCCCACAAATCCATAACTGTATACCATCCACCTTAATATCATGAAAGGCGCGAATTAATTTATCGATGCCAAATCGTTGATTGAGTGAACCCGCATAGAATAAAATATGATGATCTTCCTCATATGGATACTCCATTTCCTGTATTGAAGGGGAACAGATTCCTTCCACCACCACATAAGACTTTCCGTTAATACCCAAGGGCTCAACCATATTCTCAGTTAATAGTATATAGGTATCTGCAGCCTTTACATAAATATATTGATATTTCTTGATCGTCCTGCGAATGAATTCTTTTACACTATTCGGTTTACATTCATATCCAAAAGCATATGGTAAATCTGGAACAATAACGCAGGTTTTAATATTTTTGCAATGCTTTTTTATATTATTTAGAATCTTAAGATACGGAAGATACATACTATAAGTTATAATAATCAATTCATCATCGGCATACTTCCTGCACCACTTCTTAACTCTGTTACGAACCTTAATCAACCTTTGTAACTGCTTAAGTACTGGGATATTTATAAATCCGACTTCTTCATCCGACGCCCCCTTCGTATGGGACCATTTTCTTGAAGGTACGAATAATTGATTATAACACCCTGGAAAGCTACCAACAGATAATGAGCTAATAATTGTAACAGGATCTTGAAGGAGTCCATCTAACCCGTTAATTAGATTCCACTGATAAGCATTCCCTGCAGCTTGTAATCCGCATTTACTTTTCGATAATACGTTTTTTTCCTCCTCTTTTCGGTACAACAGTCCCAAAAATAAGATTTTCACTATTTCTAATCCTTTCATAAAGTGAATAATGTGAATTATTCATCACATTAATTCACATTAGATTCATATAATTCAATATAGTTCCTATACGATCCCGATTGATCAAACTTTCTAGCTCTTCTAATGCATGCCTCCATGTCAAACGGTTGAAAACAGCTCTTTACCACTGCATCATACAACTCCTTCAGATTTTCCCGTTCTACTACAATTCCACAACTCTCGTCCACACATTCCGGGCTGCCACCACTGCGAAAGGTTACAACTCCTGTACCACATGCTAATGCTTCAATGTTAGTCAGTCCCTGTGATTCCTGTAATGTCGGATTTACGAACACATCCGCTGCGGTATAAAATTCTGCCAATTCCTTCAAATGATTTGTTTTTGGAATACACATAATATTAGAAGGGAAGTGTTTCTTCTGTTCCTCTGTTACACCAACAAGAATTATCTGATAATCCTGACTTAGGTATTTTGATAATCTAATAAAATATTCCATTCCTTTGAACTTACCAAACCCATTGGAGAGTCCAAGAACAATATATTTTGCTATAATTTTATACTTCTTACGAATATTATTCGGAAGCGGAGCGAAGGAAGTAAGGTCAACACCGCTAGGAATAATTTTGGTAGGAAACTTATTTAAATAACTTTTCTTAACAAGATTATCAAGCCACATAGATGGAGTTACAATCATTAATTTTTCACAATCAAGAATCAATGACTTTTTCTCATGATAATTCCATTTCGAGTTGTCTATAACAAAACTAGTTGGATACTCCCTCTTTTGTACACATTTACGACACCCTGTTTTCCACTTATCACATCCAACATAATCAAAATGACAACAATGTCCGGTAAATGCCCAACAATCATATAAACTCCAGATTACCGGTATTTTGGCTGTATTCAGATATTCAAAAAGTAACTCTATATTGATGTAATACCCGTGCATATTATGTAAATGAATAATATCGGGTTTGTATTGTATGATTTTTTTGATCAGTTTTTTGGTGGCTCCTCTTGAAGCAAAGCCGGTTTTATCAGTTAGCCGGGTATAGAGTGCATGCAGATATACATCTCGGTTTGTACCTATTCTTATGGTATGGATATCTTCCGGTGCCTTACCCCTTCCATAAGCGATACAACAATCATGACCTTGTTGTACCAATGCTTGATAAAGACCGGTGGTTATCCTACCGGTACTTCCTATTCCGCATACTGAATTAATCTGTAATATTCTCATTCTTATTCCCCCAACGGTTGGAAGGTCATTCCCAGTAATAATCTTGCATCATATCAACAATCAGATTGCTCACACAACGATTTGGTTCAAATACTTCTTCTGCTATCTGTAGGGATATCTTTTCTGCCTCATTTCTCCAATCCTCCTCCGAATGAATAATTTTATTTATTATCTCAATTGCAGCTTGTGGACTTTCATAACTGAAAACATATCCATTTAACTCATTTCTCACGGTCTCTGGATAGTTCCCTACATGATCGGATACCAATAACGGTAATCCTGCCCATAATGCTTCAATACTACTCAATGGATTTGCATCGGAGATTGAAGGCAATAAAAAGCAATCAGCCCCTGCATAATAATTTAATATTTCTTGATGTTCTAAATAACCTGTTAATTTAACATCAATCTGATTTTGATAAGCAAAGGCTTCAATCTCGCTTCTTAAGCTTCCATCCCCCAGAATAACTATACTTACTAAATTCTTATACTGAGATTGATTTAATAATTCCAGAAATGGAAGGATTCCTTTTTCTTTTATCAATCTTGCCGGTAGGGTAAATATAAACTTATCTTTTGGGAGTTTTAAAATTTCTTTGATATTGTTTCTATCCGCTTTCTTTTTATCGTAGGCCTGCTTAAAATACGTATTATCCACCAGGTTAGGGACAAAATAGTAATTAATTCTTTTCTTTTCATGATAATTATTATTCTTATTGATATATTTATTAATTAGTTTTAGCGATTTTTCACCCGCAAACCAGAATCCATCAAACCGCTTATAAGTGTATCTTCTCATCGAATCTCTGACTTTTAATTTGAACAGATTATAACTACGACTCTCATCCAGATGAGATTCCGACCAAAAAATAAGTTTATATTTTAGTTTCTTCTTCAGTTGAATCGCCCTCAGTACAGAGGGTGAAAGATAACTTCCTGAAACTATTAAGATATCCGGTTTGAAATCGAACAACTTCTGCTTAAAATCTTTATTATAATGAAAGCAGATATTGCTTATTGTGAATGTTCTAGATGCTAATAACTCACAATAAACGCTCTTATATTCCTGGTAGCGCCAATGCCTTCCAGGTTCTGATTCAGCCATAACGAGTACTGAAAATTCGACACCGATATCCCGAAAACCGGAATATAATTTATCATAGAATACTTTTCTGTATGGGGATAATATATTTGTTAATAACACAATTTTCATTTTACTCACCAGCCCGTATTCAGATTATTAATATCGTTGAACTCACTCTCTGTTTTTTTCTCTTTCGTCACATGCGGACTTAATTCTTTCATATGCAATTTCGGTATTAAAATATTTAATCAGATACTGTCTGCTATTTTCTTTCTTTCCTTCCAATTCTTCTTTTCGGATGCATATGTCATCTAATATATTTTGATACTTTGTGATATCATTACTCTCACACCACCAACCAAAACCACCATCTAAAATAGTAACTCCTATATCACTGTTACAATCCGTTGCAGCAAAAATGGGCAGACCAAGATTCATATAATCAAGTATTCTGGATGGATAATTCGGTATCGTAAAACGATGATCCAAAAAAATCAACCCAACATCACATGCTCCAATCAGCTCACCAAGCTCCTCTTTCCGCTTATAATTATAAATTGAAACATTCTTATCAATTTCATTATCAAGCTCTTGCAATTTATAATAATCAGTACCCGATCCGCAGATTACAAAGTGTCGATCATTTTTGCTTTTATTGTTTTTTAATACCTGAATAATAAAAGCAACATCCTGAGGTTTTCCAAAATTGCCACAACAGATAAAGATAATCTTATTCAAAGGTATCTGATACTTTTCACGAAGATATATTATATTCGGAGTCTGCTTTATACTCGGATCAATTGTATTCGGACAAATCTCCAACTTATTACAATCGATAGAGTCATAATGAGTTTTGACATACTCTATATTTGCTTGTGACATACAACCAATTCGATCCGAGATCTGGTATAAACTCTTTTCCTTGTACTGGAAATACGCAGTAACAATCCACCTCCATCCACTCTTCTTAAGAATACCTAGATCTAATGCATTCTGTGGAAATATATCCTTTAGCATCAAATATGCACAGGCCTGATCTCTCTTTTTTATATAGCGGATTGTATTGACCAAAGTAATTGGCGGTGTTGCGTATAAAATAAGATCAAATTTTATATCCCTTACGTGCTTTTTGATTGCAAGTTTAAATTGTGTACCAATGAATATTGTTGTGATTCCTTTTTCTAATATATTTGTTTTCGTTATATTACCGGTTCTGATTCGAAGAACATCGATATCGCATTCCTTCGTTATTTGTGTAGGTAAACCATGACGCCTCTCTCTAGCACATATTACCAATACATGATGTCCATGATTTGTAAAGCAGCGTAATAAATCCGGATACATGCCCCTCTCCTCTAAATTGGATAATTCCCCAATGGATAGAAATAGAATATTCATATTGCCTGCCCCGTTGAGAGCCCGGAGAAAGAGGCTAATTCTTGTTTAATATAATCCAGTTGTAATAATTTTTCTTTGATCTCTACCACATTCAATCTAGTTGTATTATTGGAATTATATTCTTCTTGTGAGGATAGGATCATACTTCCTTCAACAAAATACTTATCATAGTTTAAGTCCCTTTTATCTGCAGGTATTCGGTAGAAGCTACCCATATCCTGAGCCACCATATACTCTTCTTTTGTTAATAGTGTCTCATATAGCTTTTCACCATGTCTCGTTCCTATAATTTTAATCTCTGACTCAGATCGAAATATTTCTTTTACTGCCTGTGCTAAATCACCTATTGTCGATGCCGGGGCCTTCTGAACCATGATATCCCCCGACTGTGCATGTTCAAATGCAAACAGCACTAATTCCACTGCTTCCTCCAAGGACATTAAGAATCTTGTCATATTCGGATTTGTAATTGTGATAGGTTGATTGTTCTTGATTTGATCTATAAAAAGTGGAATTACCGACCCCCTTGATGCCATCACATTTCCATATCTGGTACCACAGATTAATGTTTGCTCAGGCTCTACTACCTTTGACTTAGCGATAAATACTTTTTCCAACATAGCTTTTGAAATCCCCATCGCATTAATAGGATAAGCAGCCTTATCTGTAGAGAGACATATGACTTTTTTAACTCCATAATCTATGGCAACATTAAGGACATTATCCGTCCCAAGAACATTGGTTTTTACCGCCTCCAACGGGAAAAATTCACATGAAGGAACTTGTTTTAATGCAGCTGCATGAAATATATAATCCACATCATGCATTGCATTTTTAATTGACTGAATATCACGTACATCTCCAATATAGTATTTAATTTTATCTTCTTTATAATAACGACGCATATCGTCTTGCTTTTTTTCGTCACGAGAAAATATTCTGATTTCTTTTAAATCGGTGTTAAGAAACCTCTTAAGAACAGCATTCCCAAAGCTTCCTGTACCCCCTGTAATCAGAAGTGTCTTATTCTGAAACATGATTACACCTCCATACGTCTAGCCGGGATACCGATATAGGTGCCCGAAGCTACGATATCTTTTATAACGACTGCACCTGCACCAATGATACAGTCACTCGAAATATTTATATTATTTTTAATAATACTCCCAATCCCAAGCCACGTGTTATTCCCAATGGTTACCTTTCCTGCCGTATGAACTCCCGGTGATATATGAACATAATCTCCTATGACATTATCATGATCAACCGTAGAACCGGTATTGATAATACACCCTATCCCCATTCTAGTACAGCAATTAATCACAACTCCAGGCATAATGACGGTACCCATACCAATCTCCACATCCCTACCAATTACAGAATTTGGATGTATTAATGTTGGTAAATGAGCACCCACGCCCATAAGCTCTTCCATCAGTTTTTTTCTTGTTGCTTGGTTTCCGATGCCGACGAATATATCAAAATCTTTACAATATTGAAAAACGGAATTAATATTCCCTATAATTTCTAATCCCATGATTGATTGAACTGATGAATTATCATCTAGAAATGCGATCCGTTTCCACTGGTACATATTCATCGCTATATCGCTTAATACTTTACCATGTCCGCCGGCACCAATGATAAGAAGTTGATCTAAATTCTTGTTCATATCAAAACAACTCCGTTACTAATCATCACACGCATATTGAATTCTCTTGTTGATATTATTATTAAATTATATAGTTTTTCTCTTCTCTTAATATAACTCCATCTACGATAGACTGAGCATTGCGCATTAAAATCTCACAATAATCTCTTCCAAATTTATTCTCAATTTTTTTATATGCAATATCTATAGTTGGCGGCCTGACTGTCATATTATGGCAATCACTTGAGAGTACGTCGATATAACCTCGCTTCAAATACCGAACTATACGTCCCCAATTATTTTCATCCAATACGGAGGACGAATTCAACTGTATCACACATCCCAAATCGATTAATCTCTTAATACTTTTTATATTTTTCTTTACATTAGGATAACGCTCAATATGAGCTATAACCGGGTATATATTATAGTAACTCATGAAACGTTCTACTAACTCATATGTTTTCTCGTTCCATTTACTATACGGTAATTCTGTTAATAGATATCTTGTATTACCTATGCATAGCTCATTTAAATCGGGGTAATGAAATAAATATTCATGCAATAAGGTCTCGCTTCCGGGTATTAATGATATATGAGTATCCTTTAGTAAAGACATCGACTGGTCTCTCTTTTTGATGAAATCCTCAAGTGATAGCTGTGTCGGATTAAAATGAGGAGTACAGACTACCGTGGAGATATTTTGATTCAAAAGAGATTTGATTAGCAACATTGATTCCTCTACTGACTGAGCTCCATCATCAACATTCGGCAAAATATGCGTATGAAGATCAACCATTATTATTTTTATAGTAATAATAACTAGATCTTGACTTTTTACCCCGTTCAGTCGAAACACCGTTAATTACAAAACCCAGAATATTTGCCTCAGCCAGGTTATATTTTGTCATTGCTTTATTAATATTTGGATGTGATGTAATCTTTTCTCGTACCACAATAACCACGCCATCTACAACCTTCGCTAGACTGAGTGCATCTGATACAACATTTACCGGTGGAGAATCAATAATGATATAATCATAATTTTTCTCGAGACGGCTAATTACTTCTTCCATCTGTTTACTTCCAAGCAATTCAGATGGATTTGGTGGTATGGAACCCATCGGAATCACATGTAGATTTTCATATTTGGTTTGTCGCACCGTTTCAAATTCATTCATCATCCCGGATAACACATCACTGATTCCCGGTTTACTTTTAATTTTAAAAAAGGAATGAATTTTTCCTTTTCTTAAATCACAATCAAGTAGCAACACCTTCGCACCCATTTGTGCAATTGTAATCGCAATATTGGTACTGGTAGTACTCTTACCATCTTCAGGTAATGGACTGCTAATAATGATTTTTTTACAACCGGATTTAAGAATTGTAAACCGAAGATTCGTTCTCAGCTCGTTGTAAGCTTCACTTACTTCGAATTTCTTTTCATCATCAACAACCCCACTATTATTCTGTGTATTTGGACCTGAAATCAATTTTAATAATCGGAATTTGTTAGTAAAACTGCTACTGTAACTCGGTATTGCCCCAATAACGGGAATTTGATATTTTTTTAATAAGTCCTCGCTGTTTTTTACACTAGTGTTAAGGATCTCTAATAGGAAACATAGCACGATGGATAACATAAATCCTAAGAATCCACCCACCATTGTATTTCGGGTAATGTCGGGTCCTGATGGTCCAAGTGGTCGACTCGCTGGGTCAACTACTGATATTTTAGCTGAACTCATTATACTTTTTATCCAACTTGGCGCAACTTCTTCTATCGCTTTGGCTATATTATAAGAATCATCTGGGCTTAGTGAGGTCACACTTATGCGAAATAATTCTGTATTATTTACGATTTCGATGTTGGTCATAGCTTGTAATTGATCAGCATTATAAGTTAAATCACCTTCTGAACTGACGCTTTTATAAAAAGCTTTTGTTTTTAATAGATATACATAAGTTTCTGTTACCTGTTGAGCATAAGTTAATTTAGTTAAATCCGCAGAAGATTCGTACTGATTTGGATTAACATACATTTGTACGCTTGCCGTATAAATTGGTTTTGTTACGTGACTGGCAATAAAATAGAACACGGATAAACCTAAAAAAGTGAAAACAATGATCAGAACTAAACGTTTCGTCAGCATTGCAATTATATCTCCTAAAGAATACTCCACCTAGTTATCCTCCTTATATCATGTTGTTAAACTATATCAAAAATGAACAATGCTATTTCTCCATATATCTTATGTTTACGTGAAGTAATGAGTTCCTTACCTTTCAAATTAGTAGAAGAAACATCTATAACAAATGTAAAATGACAAAAAAATACTGTTGAAAAGATTTAATCTATTAGTACTTTTCAACAGCGTTATATTTTAATATTTTAAAAATCTCTCCAATCAAATATCTCATCCAGAATATGACCGTCACATTGGTCAAATTGAAGACCTAGTATTTTTGCCATCGTAGGAGCTATATCGGTCATTTCTACTTCTCCAATATTATAACCTTTCTTAATTCCCGTACCAGACATTAGGAGATTACATCGATACTCCGGTTTTGTTGGCAAATATCCATGTGTTGCATACTGCTCTCCAAGTTCCCATAAATCTATAACAGTTGGATCATCTATATTATCTTCAAAGCTATAGCCCTTCTTGGCTTCAACCATATATTGAACCCAGGGAATTACATGGAAATCATTCAACTCATTTCTGGATATAATCTTCTCAATACCTAGTCTATCATCCATCATCGCATCTTCAAGAATTGATAGAGCTAATCTTTTCGCTTCCTCATCGCCCTCTTTAATATGCAGATATGCACTTCCACCTGCATTTTGAAAATAGGCTCTCCATTTTAAGTTACCATCTTCTTCATAAATCAGTCCGTTCTTTTTCAACAAGGTATTTAAGGCTACTTTATATCTTACATTTATTTGACCATGGTCTCCCAAAACCAGAAATACTGTATCCTTCCTAATACCTGCCTGATCCACAGCTCTAATAATATCTCCAATTCTCCGATCCATGCGTGCTATCACCAGTTCTACTTCTATACTATCAGTACCATGTTCATGTTTTGCATCATCCAAATCAATCATATGCATCATAAATAGATTAGGTTTATACTTTTTAATTGTTTCAACTGCGCACTTTGTCGTAAAATCATCCAGAAATGGCTGATTAATACCGTTGCGATCTCGACCAAACTTCAACTCCATTTCAATACTATATAATGGTGTACCATTCATTAATGACTTGATAATCTGATTTTCATTTTTAATTGCTCTAATTTCAGGAATATTATGATTAATCATGGCTTTTCCGGTAGCAGGCCATAGCAGGGCAGCCGTTTTGAGCTTATTTCTTCTCGCTACATCATATATAGTCGGAACATTTATGTCTCTTCGGAACCAAAACCAACGTTGATCCTCCTCTTGCACAAACGGTTGAAAAGGATTATTATGATAGATCCCATGTCGATCCGGATACACTCCAGTAACCATTGTAGAATGTACTACATAGGTTAAGGAAGGATAGACACTTTTTAATTTCGTGCTATATGACCCATCTTGAAGCAGGCGAGCTAGATTAGGTTGCTTGATTGCTCTATCCCAGTTATCCTCTGAAAATGCATCATATGATATTACAATCAGATGTTTTGCAATTTGTGAATCGTTCAAACTAACTCTCCCTCGCTACAGTAGTTTTGTTAAAATCTTTAGGTAATATTAAAAATACTAAAAAGCCACAAATAAATAAAGGTATGATTGATAGGATACTCATTCTTGCATCCCCCGTAACTTGTGTTGTAAACGCCATAACAGACGGTCCAATAATGGCAGAAAATTTGCCAAAAACATTATAAAATCCAAAGAATTCATTGGATTTATCCTTTGGTATAATCTTTGCGTAATATGATCTACTTAGGGATTGAATTCCTCCCTGCGCCGAACCTATCATTGCTCCAAGGATGAAAATATGCCATACAGAGGAGATAAAAAAAGCCGCAACACAGGATATGATATAGGTTAAGATACCAATAATAATCATAGTTCTGGCAGAATACTTCTTAGCGAGAATGCCATAAAGTATAGCACATGGGAAAGCAATAATTTGAATAATTAATAAGATTCCCAGTAAAGTAAAAGTACTTAAGGACTCTCCGCCTAATACCGAAGTTGCGTATGGTACCACCATTTTAATAATCGTGTCCACACCATCAATATAGAAAAAGTAAGCCAACAAAAATATAAATACATATTTGTAATGAGTAATGTTTTTAAAAGTTTTAAAAAGCCTCTTAAAGCTATTCCTTACCGGCTTAGGTTCCGGCTCAATATAATACTTTTGTTTTACATGCCTTAGTAATGGAATGGTAAAAAGCCCCCACCAAAGTGCGGTAATAATAAAACCGACCTGATAACCAATCACATTATCCATTCCTAAGACAAAGATAAGCGCAAGGCTGATTCCAAACGGAATTACACTGAATATATATCCGTAAGCAAAGCCATTCGCAGAAACCTTGTCCATTCTATCCTCACTCGTTATGTCTACGAGAAATGAATCATAGAAGATACAGGAGCCGGTAAAGCCTATTGTCGATAGAATAAAGAAAATAATCAGTATTTGCCATTGGCCACTGGAAGGAGGTACAAAGGCCAAAGCTCCTGTCATAACAATTCCAAGAATTGCGAAGAATAGGAAGAATCGTTTTTTCTTATCCTTGTAGTCAGCTATAGTACCTAAAATTGGACTTAATATTGCAATTAAAATACTTGCAATTGAATTATAATACCCTAAACCCATACTACCATTCGTGGTATGAAACATTCCGTAAACAATTGGTAATAATGCAGTGGTAACCGCCATGGAATATGCCGAATTACCACAGTCATACATAATCCAGGATCTTTCCTCTTTACTTAATTTCATCAGTGTATCCCCCTTCAATAATCTAGCTCCTATTATAGCATATTTTAACAGGAAGCAAGCAAAATCAATGTAAAATATAAGCAATTTACTTGTTCAATTTATCTTCAATAAACGCAAAGATCTTAGGATAGTATTGTTCAATTATATCCGATGTTGCATTATAGATCTCATGCTTTGAATTAGGGATTACAATCAATTTTGTACAATTCGAATGTCTTACAAATCTTGTGTGCCCTCCCGGTTTTACAGTTGTATCAAGACCTGCCTGAAATAGTAGTGTAGGTGTTTTAACTAATCCTGCATTCTTATGAAGTTTACGAACTGCAACTAAGCTAGCATAAGCCCAACCATATGAGGCTCCATAAGTTTGATAATTCTCATCCTTTAAACGTTTATCAAACATATATCTGTATCTCTCCTCGGACAAACAGCTGCTTGTTTTAAAAACCGGCACTCCATCAAATTCACTCTGTCCGATTGCATAGGCCTCATCGGATTTGATAGATCTTAATATCCTCACTGCCACTCTGGCTATTGATACAGGAAGTTTTCCAAAATCCATCTCCATCATTGGGGACGTTAATATTGCACATGAGAAAACGTTCGGATGTTCTTCCAAGTATAATGCTCCGATTGCTCCTCCCATTGAATGTGCATATAAAACAAGCTTCGCTTGTGGTGAATCCTTTAATACAATTTGGTTAATAAATTGATCCAAGTCCCAAACATATTCATCATAGGATCGAACATGTACTTTACTTTTATCTTTCACAACTCTCCTGGAATATCCGTGCCCTCTATGATCATGAATATAAACCGAATATCCGGCCTTATAGAAATAATATATCACCTCTTCGAATTTTTTAGTAAATTCACAAAAACCATGTGATATGACAATTCGTGCCTTTTCTTTGGGATGATGATAACATTCATAATAAATTTGACTACCATCATAACTTTTAAAATAGCCGGATTCACAATATTCTTCTAACTCCTTACGAACCTGATTAATCATTCTGTCCTGATACTCATCATCTTTTAGAAATATCATATCTTCTTTATACCAAACTGATTTTTCCATAATCATTCACAACCTTACGTCCTATATCTGGATAATTTGTAATTATTGAATCAATTTCATTTTCACATAGTAGTTTCATATCCTGTATATCATTCACTGTCCATACGCGAAGTTTAATCCCCTTTTGTTTACACTCCTGAATAAAGTTAGGGTATTGCAAATTATGAATTGCAGGATGTAGCGCTTCCACTTCATATCTTATTGCATAATCAACCATCCCAAGATATCCATCTTCGTATAAAAATCCTGTTTTCACCTCAGGGTTCAGTTCTTTTAATTTCATGACACTGTAATGATTGAAGGAAGAATAGATAATCCGATCCTGTAGCCCTATCTTATTCGCTAATGAAAGTATCTTCTCCTCCATCTGTGGATAAAAGATAACTCCGTTCTTTAATTCAACATTTATCAATAATTCCTTATCATAAACGAGTTGATAAACCTCTTCCAATGTCGGTATGTGCACTAAACCATATTCCGGATAGTTCCTATTTACGTTAAGTCCTTTTATGTCCTCATAAGTATAATCCTTCACCCAACCTACACTGTCACTCACTCGGTCCACTGTTTCATCATGAATAACAATCAACTGTCCATCCTTTGTCATCTGTACATCCAGTTCGATTCCGTCCGCATCCATATCGATTGCCTTTTGAAAAGCAACTAATGTATTCTCAGGCGCATATCCGGACGCTCCCCTATGTGCCCATACCGTTGTTCTTTTCATTATAACAACTCCTCTATTAATAAAATATATGCACTAATACACTTATATGAATTATATCATATTTTTCCACCCACAACTATCCTAACCCAAATTTCATTACAAAAAAAGACTGTTTCACATACCTTTAAGATTTAGTATCTCATCCATTCGGAGCTTACAATACAACTCATGAAAGATAAAAACTCTTAAAACATATTTGAAACAGCCTATTTATATTACATTGCATCTTGAAGCTATATATTTAATAATATGATTACTTTGATTACGACATTATTGATAGATACCATAGGTTTTATTAACGTCTTGAACGTATATAATTCCTTTTCCCGGTTGATCAATATTCAAATCCTTTATAATAGAAGATACGATGGCATCGGTCTGATTGACTTCTGAGAGGATGATAACAATTTCTTTTTCCGGCTCGATATCCATTGCAAATAATTTGCTTGTCTCATGTATACCAGACCCTCTACCGTTGATAATTGTTCCACCTTTAGAACCTGATTTTTCAGCAGCTGCTACAACATCCTCTGCTTTTCCTTTTTCAACAATAATAGTAATTAATTGATACATTGACTTCTCTTCACCTCTTTCCCTATTTATTCTGTCACATTGATTATTTCGTGTTCCTGCCGCTGAAGTTATCGAGGTAGTAAATGCAATACCATGGTTTGGTTTATAAAACTTAAACTCTTCATTCATTTTATCCAGTGCACGATAAGCTATTTCCTTTTCAGCAACCATATATAATATTTCTTTTCTTACATCGGTTAGCCCAATATAGTCCCATATTCGACTGTGAACAGTACCCTTTGCCAAAGAGATTGTGCCACCAAGTACCCCATTGTGCTTTGCCGCCTTTAATAATTTACTACCCATACCAAAACTGGCAATTACATAGATTAATTCCAAGTTCTTAATATAAATTTTATTATCCAATCTCTTCACCTCCACCCTTCCTTGATTTTAATTTAAATATAAATCCCAGGATTTGTAATGCGATTAATGGTGTCATGGCCACCATTGCGATCATTCCAAACCCATCAACTAAGACATTCGCTCCCTCAATCGCTTCCGCTGCTCCCTGAGCATAAGCTAAAATAAAAGTAGCTGTCATAGGTCCTGAAGCAACACCACCGGAGTCAAACGCGATACCTACGAATAGTTTTGGAACGATATAGGTTAAAGCTATTGCAACAAGATAACCAGGTAGAAGGTATTGCCATAATTGTAATTCAGGTATCAGAATTCGAACCATGGATAATGCAACCGCGATTCCAACTCCAATAGCCAAAGTCACCATAACGATACTTCTCTTTACATATCCACTTGTTACCTCTTCAATCTGATGAGTCAAGACATACACCGCCGGTTCCGCTAATATTGTTACTACTCCTAATATGAAACCGATCACTATTACATATCCTTTGTTATTTAGGGATGCAATACTGTGTCCTACCGTAGTACCGACATCCATAAAGCCTGCATTCACCCCCACCAAGAATAAGACAAGCCCAATGAAGGTGAAAAGAATACCGAATAGTATTTTTCTTACCTCTCTCTTATGAAGCTTAAATGATATCCTTTGGAATATTATAAATAATACCAAAATAGGCAATAAAGCAATTATTATTTCGCTCGTAATCTTTGGAAATTCATGAACAAAAGGTCCCCATATAGTATCTGAAACTTTCCCCTGATCAAGACTTCCTGTGATTTTATCTGTTTTGGATATAATACTCATAATCATAACTGATATAATGGCACCGGTAGATGCAATTGCAACTAATCCAAAACTGTCTTTCTCTGAAGCTTTACTATCCCTTTTTAATTTTGATACACCTAATGCCAATGCTAATATAAATGGAACCGTTAATGCTCCTGTTGTTGCTCCTGAGGCATCGAATGAAATTGCCAAGAATTCCCTTGATGTAAAAATAGCAAGAAGAAATATAATTCCATATAATGCTGTTAATAATTTGTACAATGGAAAATTATGAACGATACGAATAAGACCGATAGCAAGCATTGCCGCTATACCGATTGATACGACAACAACTATACTTCCTTTTGAAATTAAGCCTGAGGTTACAGCATCGACCTGACCTGCTAAAATATGTAGATCCGGTTCCGCTACAGATACAAAAAAACCTAGAATTAAGCCTGCAACAACTACGAGCCATATTTTATTTGACTTTGCTATTGTTGCTCCCATATTGTTACCAACTGGCGTAATTCCGATATCGACACCGATTAAAAATATAGTCAAACCAATAATAATTAGTACGGCACCAATTAAAAAACGAATTAATAATGGCAATGCCATAGGCGTTAATGTAAAATTCAGAATCAACACAATTATAGTGATCGGGAGTACTGAAGTTAAAACTTCTTTAAATTTTTCGATAAAAACTGTCAAATAGTTTCCTTCCTTTCTTATTAAGTTGTGTGGTTTTGAATTCGCATTATGTAAATTACAAATTCAATTATTTAAATTACGAGCAATTGATTTCTTATCTATATAATTATTAACCTCCAATTTCATTTACATCCAACATATTAATTGCTCCTTTATCAACGTTCTTAACCACGTTGTTAATACCATTGTATTATGGCAATCCCCTCTACGTCAAACTACTCCATATAAAACCTTTATAAACAATTTATAAAATCTACAACTTGCCTCAAAAAATATTTTGCCATAAATAAATATAAGTTTTTGAGAAATACATAACAAAAAAGGTTGCTAAAAACATCTCCCATTGGATAAACATTTTTAGCAACCAAATAATTATCATCGTTATATTACTAATGACGGTGGTGCATAGATACGTGATTTCAATTCACTATCCAACATATAAAGTCCCTTTGAATCAGAGCCGAATAAGTCAAATTTCTTTATATTATCATCCGCGTTTTTCTCTTCTTCACCCTGCTCTTTTATAAACCAGTCTAAGAACTGCATTGTGCGAAAATCTTTGTTCTTATAAGCCTCTTCATAAATCTCATTAATGGATGCCGTGATAAACTGTTCATGTTCAAAAGATGCAACCAAAGGCTCACGGAAATCATTATACTTCTGGTTTGGTCCATCAATTGATGTAAATGTCACTTTTTCACCATTATTTAATAAGTACTTGCGAAATAAAAGCGCATGATCCTTCTCTTCCTGAGTTTGTACAAAAAACCAGTTTTCAAATCCCTCAAGACTCTGATCTGCATAATAGTTAGCAATATCAAGGTAAAGATAGGAAGAGTAAAACTCTTTATTGATTTGGTCATTAAGTAATTTTGCAACATTTTTGTTTAGCATAATTCATCCTCCTTAAATTATATATATTATTCCATATACCTGAATACATGCTGATTATTAAAGCTCATTCAACATATCTTCAGGATTTTTTTCTGCATTAACCTTTGTTACTGCTTTTATAATAACCCCATCTTCACTAATAAGATAGGTTGTTCTGACTACTCCCATTGTCTTCTTTCCATACATATTCTTTTCTTGCCATACGTCATATAATTGAATAGCCTCCAACTCTGGATCTGCCAATAACGTGAATGTTAGATTGTATTTGTCTGCAAATTTTCTATGGGATTCTACGCTGTCTTTGCTAACTCCGATAACTACTGCTCCTTTTTCCCTAAAATCCGGTTGAAGTATTCCAAATCCACAAGCTTGCTTCGTGCATCCAGGCGTATCATCCTTCGGATAAAAATATAGAATTACTTTTTTCCCTCTAAAGCTTGATAAAGTAATATTTTCACCATCTTGGTTTAGTAGCGTAAAATCTGGTGCAATACTTCCTATTTGTAACATACCCATCACCTCCTAAATTATCCATCTCTAAATCTATCATTACATAACTGATCTGTTTCTACCGTTTTTTTTCGCCTCATACAATTTACTATCTGCTTTTTCTATTAATTCATTTACTGTTTCTCCTCTATATACACCAACACCTATACTTATCGAAAAACGAATATTGTCTATGAACACCTTGTCTTCCACTGATTTTCTTATAAGTTCTGCAATTTGATACCCTTCTTTTAACTCTGTATTACGAAGAATAATTAAAAACTCTTCCCCTCCATACCGACCAACTATATCATTTTCGCTTACCTTCTCTTTCAGAATCTGTGATAGTTCTTTCAAAATCACATCTCCTACGACATGCCCAAAGCTATCATTGATCTTTTTAAAAAAATCGATATCAAGAATCAATATAACAAAAGTAGACTTTTCTTCATACCACTTTTCAGTTTCCGCTTCCAAACACTCATATATATATCTATGGTTAAACAATCCGGTTAATCCATCTAAAATTGCTTGATTTTTCAGTATGTGGTTTTGTTCTTGAAGCTTATCCTCCGCCAATTTCATTTCTCGGAATATTGTATCAAAGGGTTCTTTTAACCCTTTCACTATAAAACTTTTATATATAAAATAGAAGGAAAATATCTTAAAAAAATGTCCAATCAAATTAGTTATTCCATAATTACTGGTATATGATGTAAATGATAATTCAGATAAAATGGCACAAATCATTGATATAATCAAATACATAAAGACTGATTTTTCAAAATACTTTTTCAGTCTTATCAAACTGCTAATTGACAGAACTAATATGAAACAGATAATATATTCACTGAATATTTTAAATGTTGTTAATCCAATCCCGTCAACAAAGCACACAGGGAAAATTCTCCAAACAAAGATCGATAATAATATCAAGGATGTTGCTATTAATCCTATTACAAAAACAATATATAAATCTATTTTCTTTTTTATTCTAATTGAGTTAAATGCAATTAACAATACAATACTTTCAAAATAACGTGCACTTACCCATAACTGGTTTGCATAATAATCATAATCTTTAAATATTCCCATGCCTTTAAATGATAATGTATGGAACAAATCAATTATTCCTATGAACAAATAAGATATTCCAATTACAATTAAATAATTATTCTTTAAATACTGATACGAATTCCATGTTATGATAAAAACGGTTATTGCAATAAAAATGCTAAATATTTCAGCCAAGCTATGGAATAAAAGATAATGGTACATGCTTGTCATATATAAACCAATTAATATAGCAAAAGAAAAAATAAAGTTCATTCTGCTTGCTAATTTATTATTCATCCAATTCCCCCTCAGTACATCCCTTTAGTACCTTCCCTTAAGCCATAACTTATGAATTAGTGCTTTGATAATAATTAGTCATCCGAATAATATAAATATAGGGCAGATAGCCGTATTTGAAGCGGTTTCTGCCCTATGTCAATGCTTATCGCTTAGTTCCTATGATTCGTCACATAAAATACAACCACTAGGGAATTCCGCTGAGCATGCACCTTCTTCCGGAATAGAATATTCCAATAATTCATCTAAAATATCATTCATTCTGGCATTAACATTATCCTTATTCATCGCAATTCCTCCTTCAAAAAATGTATCTATTGATTCTAATAGATAATAATATGTTTAATATTGATAATAGTAATTATTACTATATTTATATTATACATCTATTTATGGGAATTGCAAGCATTTTTTTAATAAAGATTATATTTTTTTATATGTTTCTTCACTAACTTAAAAAGCTAGCAAACAGCATTACATTCAGTATTGATATAATGGCACCAATGGTACATAGTGCTACATTGTGCCGTAAGGAATTCTTATATTTACCCATAACCTTTTTGGAAGAGGTTAAATAAATCTGTAAAAATACTGTTATCGGCAACTGTATACTCAATAGCATCTGTGAATAAACCAAACCTTGGAACGGATTAGATATCACGAAGATAATCAAAGTAGCAAAAATTAAAGTTACCCCAACTCCCACTTTTGAATGGAAATCCTTAATATCATATGGTTCTTTAAAGATACCGGCAACAATACTGCCCCCGGAGATTCCTGCTGTAATTGTTGAAGATAAACCGGAAAAAAGTAAGGCTACACCAAAGACGATTCCTGCCCCACCACCAAGGAGAGGAGTTAATAAATTCTGAGCCTGCTCTAATTCGGTAACCTTCTGATGATTTGCAAAAAATGTTGCCGCCGCAAGGATAATCATGGAACTGTTAATTGCCCAACCAATCAGCATCGATAAAAGAGTATCTGTAAATTCATATTTTAACTGCTTTTTTATAACTGCTTCATCTTCTTTATTAAATTCCCTACTCTGAATTATCTCAGAGTGAAGAAACAGATTATGTGGCATAACTACTGCACCAAGCACAGACATTATTATCGGGATGGAGTTTTGAGGAATACTTACAGTAAACCATCCGTGAACTGCTTCATTCCAATTTACATGAACAATTGATAATTCATACAAAAAAGAGAAACCAATAATAGATACAAACCCAATAATAAGTTTTTCAAGCCTTTTATAAGAATTTGCAAACAGCATCCATATTACCAAAACGAGAACCATTAACGCCCCCACTTTGATCGGAATTTTGAACAACAAGTTAAGTGCTATTGCTCCACCTAAAATTTCAGCCATAGCTGTGGATATGGATGCTATAACTGCTGTCGAAAGCACCGTTCTACTTACCCACGGTTTTAAGTTTTTTGTAGCAGCCTCCGCCAAACAATCGCCTGTTACAATCCCAAGATGGGCAACATTATGCTGGAGTAATATAAGCATAATCGTTGATAACGTTACCATCCATAAAAGTTTGTATCCGTAGTCTGAACCTGCTGCGATATTCGAAGCCCAATTTCCTGGGTCAATAAAACCTACTGTAACCAGTAACCCCGGTCCAATATATTTAAACAATTCCTTCACACTTAATCTTGGATTATGTTGCTTTGTACTAAATTTATCTTTAATCCAACTCATAAAATCCTCCTTTGCACAAACATAAGGGATATCTTCTTTAAAACACTGCCCTACGAATTAAATATTTTTTGTCTTATTATAACAAAACTTGTAGAAAGTAACAAGTTTGTTCGAAGTAAAGCTTCATACTATAAAAATAGAGATGCCCTATTCAAGGCATCTTTATTTTTATCATCATTTTATATTTTATGTACATATCAACAACTTATTACAAATCAATCTTGTTTCACTTTGCCATAACGGAATGGAATTGAGATCCTTCTGTTGAATATTGCAATTATCGGTCCCATAAAAAATGCAGTAAACAATGTTCCGACACCAACTGTAGCACCAAGTGCAAAGCCTACAGCAGTACATATAATATCCGTACCAATTCTGCAATATTGGAATTTGGCTATCTTCTTTTCTGACATAATCAGAGCAACCGCATCATAGGTTGACACTCCCAAATCACCAATAAAATAGAGGGAAGATCCAAAACACATAATTATAATTCCAACAACTAAAAATACAATCTTTAATAATAGAGTCGGTTCTGGAATCAAAGTGTCAAATAACCATGAGGAAAACTGTACTACATATCCTAATAAAAAGATATTAATTACTGTTCCAAGTCCTATCTTCTTCTTATTAATAAAGAAGATTGCAATTAACATTAATAAATTTAATAAGGAATAAAATGTTCCGTATCCAATCGAGAATTTGTTCCATATACCATGTGCTAGAACCTGAAATGGATCCATTCCAAAACGAGTAAAATTGAACATACCAACGCTAAATCCTGCAATTAGTACACCAAACACTGTCATTATAATTCTTCTGCTCTTTTCTTTCATCTGTTGTCTCTCCTTGATGTTATATCATTCATGTCATTATCAACGTTTAAATATCACATATACACAACAGTTTACCAAATATAATATAACTTGTCATCTTTTTTAATTACCAAGTATATTAGAATCATAGCAAGATGATTACAAATATAAACTCAAAAAAATGATTTCTCATTTTATGGTGACAAGGATATTTATGACAACGTATATGAAAACCTCTCTTGAAATTTAAAATTATAATTCGGTCATAATAATAAATATAAGTTTCTTGATAACATAGGATAATATCGATTAAGATTCCATTCTATCAGTTTTTCTTGCAGCGGCTGTGCCAGCTCCTCAAACTTCTTATTCATTAATACTTCTTGGGTTTCTTGTGCTGTTAGCCTACCAATACGCTCTCTGTTCCAGAGACCATTATTCTCCGGACATTTCACTTGACAGTAATTACAACCAATGATGCAATTATGAAATTCTTCCTTAATCCAATCCGGAAATTCTCCTTCTGTTTCATTATAGAATGTAATGCATCGATCCCAGTCAATTCTTTCTTGATCTCTTCTAATTGCTCCGGTTGGGCACTGTGTCATACACACCCTACACTTTTCACAGCGTTCCAGCCTCATAGTACCGACTAATGGAACCTCCTCTGTAGAAATCAAATTCGATGCAAATACTGTAAGTCTATGACAAGTTCCCATTCCTTCAACATATAACAGATTATTTCTTCCGTATTTTCCAAATCCACTTATCCCACCCATTATCTTTTTCGGCAGTACCACCGGATAGGAATGTAGATTATTGGGTACAAATATCTCCTCCACGATATTTTTAATATCGCATAACTGTTGATCTCTTTTATAATAAATTGGCGGAATATCCGCTTCTATGATGACCCCGTCTTTTTCTACTTCAATAAAGGTTGGGGGAGAAGGTAATGCAATGATAATCAGAGAGTTGATATGTTCCAGATTAAAATCAAAATATCGATCTAGCATCTGTTGATACATCTTTGAACCTGATAAATCTTTCAAGCTATAATCCCATTCGAGTTGAAGGGACTGCATCACACTAATAGGAAGAACTTTTATCTTTCCACCGATTTTATGAATCTCATCCTGTAATCTGTTGATAACATTATCCATCACTTTACTCCCCTTCCCTATTATTTTTCCCTATTATTTTTTCCCTATCTATTAATCATTTTGATACAATAGATGACAAATGAGTGTTTTTATTATTATTCTACTTTACATATGGTAATGCCTCAGCCACCTGAATTCCAACCACCGGCATTGGCAAAAGCACAGCACTTCTGACCTCATCCAGACTTGCACCATGCTTCTTCGCTTGTTCAATATGAAACGGTAAACCTCCATACATCTTTGCTGTTACAAGAACGGAGATATAAGCTAACTCATGCTCCTTCTTTGATAAACTACTCTGCTCGGACAATTTAAAAATCGCCCCCATAAATGCTTCTCCAACACCATTCGTCTCTTTTAGAAACATCTCAAATCCATCTGATACATTCATTTTTTTTACCAACCTTTCAAACTATAATAATTTGTTACATCTATAAAGATGCTATAAAATCATCAAAGATACGGGCGGTTGATAATTTAATTCACAAAAAAATGAATATTATATTTGAATACCCAATTACATACCATTATAATTCATTAGCAAAGATTTTTATAACATGATCATACCAATCCTGAGATGGTTTTTGCTCAGGCATGTTCGTATATAAATACAACACCTTTCGCCTTACAATCTCATCAAATTGATAACCTTTTTTTTCAAAATCTAATCGCCTGATCAATTGCTTTGTCCTTTGCTGTTGCTGATCCCTCTTTGATGAAAATTCAATCCAAGCCTTGCATGAACATGGGTTGTGCTCAAAGATTAAATCACAGTGATCAGAAAAAAAAGAATCTATATTCATTCGTGCACGGTAAAGCAAGCCTTTTGTTGCTCCTTTTGAAATCTTCAAAATCTCAGCTACCTGATCTGTTGTAAGTCCAAACATATCTACCAATGAAAAAGCAATTCTTTGATTCAAGGACAATCTTCTTACCATAGCCAAAAAGCATCCATTTTGTAAGCTCTTTACCTCCTCAGCTACGATTACTTCCTCCTCCGGTAACGGAATGTCTTGCTTTAGGAGTAGGCCTTCTTCCTCAAGCTTATCCCAGTCTTCCAACATCATCTGTTTATCGCTTTGATTCTTACGTATCTTCATTAGAAATTCATGATAGCATATCGTTCGAAGCCATTTTGATAACGCATTCTCATCCTTTAATGTGTTTATATTCATCCAGGCTTTCACAAAGGTATCCTGCGTGATATCGGCAGCATCATCCGGATGACAGGACAATTTTAACGCATAATTATAGATATATACATAATAATTGTTAAAGATCTGAGTAATGTCCTTCATAATTCCTCCAATCCCACTAAAGTAATTGTGTTATATTACCTTATCACTACACGATTTCTACCTTCCATCTTTGCACTGTATAAAGCTTCATCTGCTCTTTCATACCACTCCTGAAACGTTTCATTATACTTTTTTTGTGCAGCGCCGATACTTAAGGTCTGTTTTCCTGTTACAGGGTGATTATTGTTCTCATAGTTTAATCTAACATTCTCCAAAACCTTCACCGCTTCTTCCAGAGAAGTTTTCGGTAGAATGATAACAAATTCTTCCCCACCAAATCGAATCAGCCAATCGGTACTTCTAACACTTCTGGCTGCAATTTGAGCAGCGGTTTTTAGCTGATCATCTCCAACTGGATGTCCCCAGGTATCATTGACCAATTTAAATAAATCCAGATCCATAATTGCCATTGTTAAGTTCAGATTAAATATATCACTTTGCGTCATTTCTTCAAAAATCATACGATCAAGATAATGACGATTATATAGCCCGGTAAGCTGATCCCTCATCGCTTTCTCTATTAAAACTTCATTTTCAATCGTTTTAATCGTAACATCTCTGGCTGATGCAAAGATATATTGCCCCATGCTTAACTGTATTCTCCATTCGAATATGCGATAAGAACCATTCTTACAGCGAAACTCACTGATGAACTCACAAACCTCGTGAAAATTCAGCATCTTATCAAATTCTTCTTTAATCTGATTAAGATCGCTATCTTGAACAAATTCAGCCAGTTGTTTGCCTAGTAATTCTTCTTCCTCATACCCCAGTATCTCTTGGAATTTACGATTTACCTTGTGAATCTTCATATTCATATCAAAAACACATAGAATATCCATGTTAATATTTAAAAAGCTGTCGATAACATTTTCCTGAAAATATTCTTTAGTAGTATCACGAAACGTAGTTACAGCCCCTATCAAATGCTCATTCTGCGTAATATAAGCTGCTGTTCCTTGTATGTAACGTTCCCTTCCATCCTTAGCTAGAAGGATAACATCTCGAATATAATCATGTCCTCTTTTTGCAATCAATTCATTACCGATAATGGGCTCACATTCCACTCTGGATTGAATATCAATGGTATGAAACACTTCGCCAAAAGGCTTTCCTAATGCTTCCTTCGCATCCCATCCTGTGTACCTTTGAGCGAGCTCATTCATAATTGTAATCTTTCCTTGTTTATCCGTAACAATAATTCCTTCATGAATCGAATATAGTATAGTCTCAAAAAGTTCTCTTAGTCGGTTCTCTTCAGCCAGTACTTCATTTTTTACAAGGTATGCATCCTCAAGCTCATCACGGACTGATTGTAATTCCTGTTCATAACGATTTCTTTTCGTAATTGTAACAAGTACACATTCAATATAGGTTTTACCTTCTTTGATATCAAGCTTCCCATTCAACTGAATCGGAATATCTTCCATATCCTTTACTTTTAGCGTTAAGTAGATTTCCTCCATCTTTCCGCCATGAATAATTTGCATAAGAAATAAGGAGTGAAATATAATTTTGCTGGCTGATGACAAGTATTGATCAATAAACTGACCAACCACCTGTTCCATCGGGTAATTAATCAGTTCTAAAAAATACTCATTCGTTTCAAGAATCTCTCCTTGCTCATTCAAAAGTAAATATCCACATGGTATGTGATGCATTCCGTTATACAAGCTATTCTTCTCCCCTTCTTTAATCTAACAATTATTTTAAATCAGACTAATAAACTCAGCTCACGAACTCTACAATACATTCTGCTGTAATTTTTGGCATACTTAAATGTGGGTAATGTCCCCGTGCCTCAATTATTTTAAGTGAGCTATTCTTTATATTATCATTCAAATAGTGTGCAACCTCCACCGGTACGATACTATCGACAGAACATTGAATGATTAAAGTTGGGATTGTAACCAGACTCACTTCTTTACGACAGTCCGTTAAGAAAGTAGCTCTTGCAAAATCCTTCATAATACCAGGGTCTTCACTAGATAAGGTATCCTTAAGCTGTTCGGCCAAAGCAGGTTTATCCGGATTATCCATTAACGCTGAAGCATTTGCACTTGCCCACCCCAAAAAGTTCATTTCCATAAATGTAAGTATTTCATTGATATCCTGTTTATCAAATCCCCCGTAATAATTATTACCATCGTTAATATAACGAGGTGATGGGCTAATAAGTACCATTTTTTTAAAATACTTTGGGTTGTGGATAGAAGCCAACACTCCTATCATAGAGCTAACCGAATGACCTACAAAAATCGCATCATTAATTTTAAGTTCATCGAGTATTTCCTCCAGATCCTTAGCATATCCATGCAGATCAGAATAACGCTTTTTATCATATTGCGTTTTATCCGAATGACCGGATCCAACATAATCATATAGTATTATCTTGTAATTATTTTCAAAATATGGCGTAATAAATTGCCAAATATTTTGATCACATCCAAAACCATGACCAAGTACAATAGTCTGCTCCCCCGAACCAATTATATTAACGTTATTTCTCTTAAGAATGTGATTCATATCTCTTTCCTCATTTTCATAAAATTCAGTAAAGTGACTATTAATAACTTGATATGACATAATTGTTTAAAATGCACCAAACCTTAATATTGATTTTATCATAGTTTCTGCATTACTGTAAATGTATCATTTATTAAGGTTTTCTGAAATCCTAAGGTTTTTTTCATAACACAGGTTACGGAATAACTGGCAGTATTTACGAAACCCTGCTTCACCAATAATATAAATATAGTGCATAACAAAAAAAGCCACAAGCAAAACATTGCTCATAGCTTAGAACGGTATACTCTATTCAGAGTAACAAAAAATATCTACCTAAGTAGATTATAAATCATTACGCTATTTTAATACTTTCCTTACTCTGCACAACGTTTCACCAGTTTTTGTACAGAGATATTTCGATTTTTTGGATACAGTCTATTGTTCATTCTTATCACCATTCGTCTCATAATTATTTCCTTATCTCATAGTTTTTCAAAACACAAAGTTTTAACCTATTGATAATCATCAGAAACATTAACCATATAATACCATAATCTTTTTATTATATTAACTTATCAAATCACTAATCTTGATATTATTAGAATGTCTTGACTATAATGAATTCTTTATCTTCCATCGTAATATAATGATAAATTGATCTCCCTCTACCTTGGCTTCTATCGTACCCTTAAGTTTTTCTGTTAAAACCTTAGCAATCGATAAACCCAAACCGGTACTCTGTGAATTTCTAGTTGTATCCCCGGTATAAAATCGATCAAAGATATAGTTGATGTCCTCCTCGTTTATGTGATTTTTATCATTACGTACCTCTATCACACATACTCCACACTTTGTATACTGTGAGATGCAAAAGTAGTTGTCTGCATATTTTAATGAGTTTTGAACCAAATTATTAATAATCCGATTAAACTGAATCTTATCCCCAATAATACCTACTGGTTTATCTTCGATTTGTATCTCAACATGAATGTCTTTTTTAACAAATTCCTGATAATGTGCTACCACAACTTCCTTCAGTATGGGCTGAATCTCTACTAGTTCATGAAGAAGCGGATAGTCATCTGCCTCAATTCTTGATAACTCGTAAAAATCTTGAATAAATCCCTGTAAAACCCTCGCTCTATTACCGATAATCTCTAAATATTCTTTTTTTTCTTCTTGAGTGGTCTCAGCGTCTTGCATCAAATCCACATATCCGATTATTGAAGTAAGTGGAGTTCGAAGATCATGTGAAATATTCTCAATCTCTCTTCGAATCTGTTCTTCTCTTCTTTGATATGCAATTCTTTCCTCCTGCCTCTTTTTATAGATTACATTTATTCGGTAAAATAGTTGTTCCACCGTTCGACCCATTCTCAATGCCTTCAATTGTCGATTTGAATCCTTCAATAATTCAATTTCATCCATTTGATTATTTGCATATCGAATAGACCAAAGTATGGAAAACAGACGTGCAGCCAATAATATTGAGACAATTAATAGAATTATACAAACAAATATCATAACGACTGCACCCCTTTCCTTATTCTTTAAAGTAATTATGGTACTCTTTCAAAGACTAAATGATCAACTTATACTTCCCATTAATTGGTATTTATAAAGTTTATACCTTCTTCTTACTTAACTTCTCTTTTACGAAATGCAATATAGCCAATTATTACGAATACAAGCATTTCAACTAATCCAATAATCCAAAAGTTTCTATAACTATCCGCTCCCCAAAGTGTAGTGAACGTATTTGTTTTAAAATCAAAATGTATTGCCTGAATCATATTATATGGTAATATTTCAGCAAACTTTTTAAATATTTCAAATTTCATCGCCAATAAATTTGACATTAACGGAAGTGCTAACATTATTCCAACAGTAGAACCAATTGTAGCGCCGGTACCTTCAAAGAAAAAAGCAAAGCAATTCGTCAATCCTATTGAAAACAGGAATAAAGGAAGGCAAATTATACATACATTGATCAGTAGCTTAAGATTCGAAATATCCGAATTATCCAGCAAAAGATATGCAGTAATAATATGAACGCCAATAATAATTACAAAAGCGATTAAAGCGTAAATTACTTGAACAATTAATTTGCCAAAATACAAAGTGCCTCTTGTCATACCAAAAGAAATACTGTTCTTCATCGTATGATTATTATATTCATTACTAAATATATTGTTGGACACCACAATACATAGGAATAATACCATAATCATACTTGTTACAACCATACTAAACGAAAATGCAGTATTAGCATATGGAAATTTACTATCTGAAAGCTTGATAGAAGCCAATAATATGCTGGAGCTAATTAATAATAAAGTATTGATAATTACAAATAAATAAGTACCTTTTACATGTAATAGTCGGTAAAGTTCACTTTTAATATATCTACTCATGGTTATTTCCTCCCACTAATTGAATAAAGTATTTTTCCAAATTAATATCTTTAACAGATATCTCATTTAGAGCAATATCAGAATTGACAGCAAGTTTACTGATTAAGGATGGCTGATCAAGATATTCATACAGCTGAATTGTGCGTTCCGGCGTAACCTTGTAATTTTTACATCCCAATTTACTTTCTAGTAGAGCCGTCATTGTTTCAACTTTATCCACCTTTAATTCCAAATACTTATTACATTCCTGCGCAAGTTCTTCACTTGACAATTGCTTCACCATTTTTCCTTCGTGAATAAATCCGTAATAAGTAACCAAATTAGTCAATTCGGTTAATATGTGGCTGGAAATTAATATTGTAATATTCTTTTCATGGCTTAGTTTTAATAATAAGTTACGTATCTCAACGATTCCGAATGGGTCAAGACCGTTGATTGGCTCATCAAGAAATAATATCTCCGGCTTATTCATAAGCGCTAATGCAAGTCCAAGTCTCTGCTTCATACCCAAAGAAAAGCTCTGAAACTTCTTATTACCCACATTTGCCAAGCCTACTTCTTCAAGTGCATCCTCAACACACTGTTTACCCGGAATTCCTCGTTGAATTCGGTAGTATTCAAGATTCTGTCTTGCGTTTAATTTTGGATAAAAACTTGGAGTCTCTATGATAGCACCGATCCTCTTTCGTGCCTTACTCATCTCATTCTCATTGGTAGCACCAAATAATGAGATTTCTCCTGCAGACGAAAATGCCTGACCGGTTATCAATCGAAGTAATGTTGTTTTACCGGCTCCGTTCTTGCCAACTAATCCGTATATCTCCCCCTGCTTGATCTCCATATTAATGTCATCGAGTACCAAATTATGCTTATACGACTTTTTTAAGTTTCTGGTTGTTAAAATTATATCTCTCACCTGAAAGCTCCTTTCTTACATTAGATTGTTTTCTGAACATCTATCAGTATAGCGTTATACTTTTAACAAGTACTTAAAAAAGTTTAAAGAAAGTATAAAGATAAATATTAATTACATATTCCTGTGAGAAATCTATTTTTAATTAAACGATTATCGAAAATGCGGTTTATTCATTATCCATCTTAAACCCAATACCCCATACTGTTTTTATATAGGATTCTTCATCGTAATCCTTAATCTTTTTACGTATATTACTGATATGAACATTAATGGTATTATCCTCACCATAATATCCATTCTTCCAAATCTCCTGGTATAATTGTTCCTTTGTAAATACCCTATCCGGATAAGTAATTAATTGAAGCAGTATATCAAATTCAAATGCAGTAAGGTTGATTGTGTTTCCACTTACAAGAGCGGTTCTTGCAGATGGCTTTACGCTCAAATTCTTAAATTGAAAATCGACATCCTCTTCTTCTACCTGCTTAAACGTCTGCGTCCTTCGTAGCAGTGCTTCCACTCTTGCTAATATTTCTTCTCTTTCAAATGGCTTTACCACATAGTCATCTGCACCATGTTTTAGTGCGTTGACCTTATCCTCTAAAGCTCCCTTTGCCGATATTACCATAATAGGAGTATTTCCTTCTTTTCGTATCACCCGGATTAACTCTTCCCCATTCATACCAGGCAACATCAAATCAAGTAATATTAAATCAAAGATGTTCATTGATAATAAAAGCTTCGCTTCGGTACCGGAATAAGCGCTAGTTACCTGATATTTTTCTTTTTCTAAGTAGCGGCGTAATATCCGGTTGATATCTTCATTATCTTCCACCACTAATATATTAACTTGTCCCATAACGTTCCCCTTTAACAAACATAATTATCCATATTATACCTTACATAAGGACTCATGTAAAATAAGATATTTTATTTGTACGAAAAAAAGCAGATACCTATGTGATAGATAACCGCTTTAATTTTTCCAGAACACCTAATGTATTACTTTGTATTTATCATTCTTCATTATTTTTTAACTGCAGCTCCATCAATGCTACATTATTTCGAAACTTTCTGGCCATCTCTCTAGTTATTCTATTCTGTTCAAACATTGACTGAATACAATCTCTCTCGATTTGGAAGCAAATACTGATTAAATCAATCATTCCGTAAGTATTTTCATCCCTTAATTCATTACCACTATTTAAAGATTCACTATTATACGAAGTTATTTCTTTTTGCGATAGGATATGATTTCTCGGTAAAATCATTCGTTCTTTCAGAAGTATTTTCATCTGTTCCTGTTCTGCAATCCTACGATCAATTATTATGGAACCATCTCTACTCTTCCAATCATATAATTGTTGTAATACATATTCATTGTTCTTTCTTTTCAGTTCCATAAATTGATGTCTTTCTTTCTCAAACATATCTCTTTGCTCTTGATTCTGGTTCCTTTGTTTTGCAAAAAGAACTATATGTTTTATTAAGCCTTTATTCACTCTTCTGTTTCTACCTCGATTATTCATCTGTTTTAATCTTGCTATATAACGCTCCGCTGCTTCTTTTGAGATTTCTCTCTGATCTACAAGCTTTCGCGTACTCTCTTCTTCCCATTGAAGCACCAGTTGTTTCAAGCTATTCTCTTCATCCTCCAAATGTTTTTGATTTATTCCATGATTCCTCAACTGTTCAGCGCGCAACAAATAATTCATCCTTATATTACTTAAATCATACCGGTTCTCATCTGTAATGACACTTTCCAATTGCTTTAAAACCAATTCCATGATTTCAAGATATGCTTTATTTTCGTTTTCATCCGTATCCGTTACATCCTCCCTCCTAATTAACAAAGGCAATAAAAAATTAGCTGATAGCATGGAGAGAAGAATTACACCGCTTGCCAAAAAAATGATAAGATCTCTTTGTATAAAGGAACTCCCATCCGCAAGGACGAACGGAAGGGAAAGACAGGTAGCCAAAGTAACACTTCCTCTAACTCCCGCTAAACTAATAATTAAACTCTCCGATAACTTTTGACGACGATTTGTTGAAAACACCTTTTTATTTCGATCCAGAATTAAGTACGTCCACAAAAATCTAATAAAAATCATTCCGACTGTAATCACAAAGATATACGCGATAAGCATGTAGATATTAACTGAGCCCTCAAACCAAATTGTCTTAATGATAAGAGGAAATTGCATACCAAGAATTAAAAACACCAATCCATTAAGAATAAAGGCAATGGTAGACCATATGCTTTTTGAAGATATTTTCAATGTAGCTATCTCAGGATCAATCCTTCTGCTCTCAATAGAATGAATTACTCCCGATATAACAACTGCCAGTATACCACTTACTCCCACTTCTTCTGCAATCATATAAATCAAAAATGGAGTCAGTATTTCTATCAAAAGATGGAACGTTACGCCTTCCATACCAAAATCACGTACCCATTTTACAATCAGATATTTTGCGCCAGTTAATATCGCACCTAGCACTATGCCACCTATTGCCATATATAAAAAGTCCATACCTGCTTGAAAAACCGAAAAACTCCCTGTAAGCATTGCTATAATGGCAAACTGAAAACTTACAATACCCGAAGCATCATTGATCAATGCTTCCCCTCCAAGTAAACCAGTAATTGTATTTGGAATTTTAATTCGCTTACCGATGGAACCCACCGCCACAGCATCGGTGGGAGCCAACGCCGCAGCGAGCGCAAAGGATGCAGCCAAAGGGATTGCAGGGATTACGCGATGAATCAAATAGCCCAAAATAACAACTGAAAATACAACAAGGCCAAGACCCAAGAGAATAATCGGCTTTTTTAAATGCCATAGCGTCTTCTTATCACATTGCATACTATCATAGAATAGCAATGGGGCCAGGAACAAGATCAAGAAAAGCTGAGGTTCCATGCTAAAATGATACATCCATGGAATTAGGGAAAGAATAACTCCAAGGAAAATCTGAACAATTGGGACAGAGAATGCGGGCAATACCCGATTAATTATATTAGATAACAGGATTGCTCCCAACATAAATAGTACTCCATAAAAAATTGCCATCTTTTTCTCCTCTAGTATATTTATAGAATTCAACTAACTATTAATAGGATTAGCTTACTCCACATTTTTAAATTTAATTTAAATAATACAGAGTTTTTCGAAAAGTTTTTTAATACAAAAAGACAGCCTGCAGTCCAACGTATTGGGTGCAAGCTGCTTATATTTTTTCTAAGTAATACATGTATTAATTACTTCAGTTTCTATTATTCATAATCCTGTCTTTTTGAATTTTTGGGAAACCAGCCTTTTTTTACTCTCTCCTTTTGTTCAAATAATTCATGAATACTCCACAATAAAGAAAAGCCCAATACAGAAAGAAGTGTGGATATAATAATATGATGAATAAATACTGCAGATGCTACACATCCAATACCTAATACAAGGAATATCGGCCAAACCTTTACTCCAAAATAATATTCCGATTTGATCACAACCGGGTGTAGCAATCCAATAATAAGAAATGTACAAACACCAATGATAAGTCCTGTAAAATTCATAGTCTCCCTCACAATCTTATTCCTTCTTGAAAAGGTAATGTACTTCATTTGTTACAATCTTTACATGAACTATTGTAACAAAAATTTAGTATAAATAAGTTATTTCTGTATTATACCAAATACTTTATCAGTTTCATAGTTTAATTGATTGCTTATCTTATCATCGCTTTTAATAGTACTATTAAATTTGAACCAAACGAACACCCAGTTCAAACGCATTGTGACAATCAATCGGGAACTGCTCTTTCTTATACTTCGCTTTCGCCGACTCGGAAAACATAGATGATTCGTATTTATCATAATCTGAAAATTGATAAGTATTAAAGCAATAGAATGCCTCCACAGGTTTTCCTAGCATTCTTTCTAGTGCCTTCTCATGGTATACCATTTTATCCAAATAACCAACACTTACCGCATGTTCCTCTGTTACATTCATTGTATACAGAAACGCACTCGGAATTTTCTTTGGAAATACCGTTGGCGTTTGAGTACTATAGATTGAATTTGAAAACAGAAGGCGTTCTAATAACCCCAATATACCCGAGGTAATATTCGAGTAGTATATTGGAGATCCAAAGATAATAGCATCAGCATCTCTTAATTTTATTAGTACAGGTGACAAATCATCACGCATAGCACATTTGCCATGCTCACCATCTTTTCTCTTACAGGCAAAACAACTCGTACAGCCCTTAAAATCTAACTCATATAAGTTTATTACTTCAGTTTCTGCTCCTTGTGAAGCTGCTCCTTCTAACGTGTGCTTCAGTAGGGTTGCTGTATTCCAACTCTTTCTAGGACTTCCATTGATCGCTATGACTTTCATAACATTAACCTCCGATAAAATATCAATTTATAATTTATCTGATAAAGTTTACAACATCTAACTTTCTCTTCGGAGCAGGTGCGTGTTCCTTCTCTTTATAGCCGAATGCCACGCCATAAAAAGGTTCATAACCTTCCGGAATTCCTAATTTCTTAACCTCTTCCTCATCATTTAAGAAAAATCTTACTAGTCCAAGCCATACCGATCCTATATTCATGTCCTCAGCAACAAGAAGCATATTTTGAATTGCCGCTGCACAATCTACTGACCAAGCAAGTGCATCCTTTCTACCTGATACGATAATTAAAGTTGGGGCATGATAGGTTAAATGAAAATTCGGATTCGCACTCATCTTTTGCATCCACTCCACCCCTGAGTTTGCCATCCCTTTCTTCGAGATTAGATTAATTTTTTCTAATAACTCTTGATTTTGAACCACTGTGAAATGCCAAGGTTGGTCATTATGTGCAGTCGGAGCATAGATTCCTGCTTCAATAATTATATCTATACTTTCCTGATTAATCTGTTCCTGCTTAAAGTTTCTAACGCTTCTTCTGTTTTTGATTACATTTAATACGTCGCTCATGTTAAATCTCCTTACATCTGTTCAATAGTTCAAATATATTTTAACTATTTCAATATAGCATAAGCTGTGTTATAATACAAGGTAGTATTTATCATTTTTATCCAATTACTTACTAAATCAGTCTTAGTTATGCGATTATTCTCAGACTGATTATTTCCTGCAACAAAGAATCTGCAAATTACAGAAAGACAAGGTAACTACTATGAGGGAATTATTTCATCCATCAAAAGATCAATTGAATTTATCATCTGTTTTAAACGCACTCGGAGATCCCATCCGTTTAAATATTATAAAGGCTCTTGCGCAGCAACAGGAAACCACATGTGCTTCTTGTCAGATAGATATGACAAAGTCAGCACTTTCCCATCATTTTAAAGTATTACGTGAGGCTGGATTAATTAATGTTCGAATAGATGGAAAACAACGTTTCTTGTCGATCCGGTACGCTGACCTAGAGGAACGCTTTCCTGGATTATTGAGTAATGTCATCAAACATCTCTAGATTTTATACCTCTCAATTTTTTATAATATCACAATAAATACATTAACTGATGAAAGGGATGTTGCAAAAATAATTCGATGAAATAATTGTTATTATCCTCACACTCAGCTTGGATATCAATATAACAATTCCTGATGAATTATATTCCAACATCTCTTCTGATATATCTTATTTCATCAATCATATACCATAACCGATTACTAATAATTTTTCCTTCTTCCTCTTATCTTTTCTTATCAGTTCTTATTTACCTCTGATTTGTAATTTCTGTTCTTGTAAATCCATGCTCTTTTACTACTATTTTTATATCTTCCTTTATACCTTCTTAACTTGACATAATAAAATTATGGAGTTATATTTATTACGATTTCGTAATATTCATATTCGGAATAAATAAAGGAGGATTTCTATTGTTTGAATTATTAGAATTATTGACCAAGGTAAATGCTCAAATATTAAGAGCTATGTCACCTCTGGTAAAGGAATATAAAGTTTCGGTCAGTGAGTTAATTATACTATGGAAAATCAATAAGAAAGGCCCCTGTAAAATAACAGACTTTGCTTCGGAAACAGGCTTACCGGCTAGTACTCTTACCAGTCTTTTTGACCGTCTCGAAACAAAAGAATTAACTACAAGACTTCACGATCCACAAGACCGAAGATGTATCCTGATACAAGGTACAGAGAATTTAAAAAAATTAATCGATACTATTATTAAAAAAGCTGATCAAAGATTAACGCCTATGTTGGATACTCTTTCTCCTGAATTCGTTGACCAATTACAACAGAATTTAATCATTTTACAGGATCAGCTTAAACAATACGCAATCGATTCTAAATAAAATTGTATTTTTATCACAATACGCTAACTGAAAGGAAAATTATTATGACTGATACAAAAACTAACTCCAAATGGGTTCTACCCATATTTATTGCACTAATCGGTGGCTTTATGTCTATACTCGATTCTAGTATAGTGAACGTAGCCGTACCAAAAATGATGCAGGTTTATAATTCCTCCGCTAATCAAATCGAATGGGTCATCACTGTTTACATGCTTGCTCTTGGCGTTGTAATCCCCTTCAGCGGATGGGCAGGTGACAAATTCGGATACAAAAACCTTTATATTTTTGCACTTATTATGTTTACTATTGGTTCTCTTCTTTGTACTCTAAGTTGGAGTGTAAATACCCTGATCGTATCCCGTGTTATTCAAGCATTAGGCGGTGGACTGCTCATGCCAACTATGATGACTATGGTGAAAAAAATAGTTCCAAAAGGAAGCTTTGGAACTGCCATGGGTGTGGTCGGTGTCGC
The DNA here is from genome assembly GCA_023392615.1 of Bacillota bacterium. Classification (GTDB taxonomy): domain Bacteria; phylum Bacillota; class Clostridia; order Lachnospirales; family Lachnospiraceae; genus Mobilitalea. The sequence goes on from JAEVYT010000014.1 coordinate 67,727, forward strand.
TCTTTTAATCGCACCTGCACTTGGGCCTACTGTCGGAGGTTATCTGGTTGAGTATGCTGATTGGAAATGGATTTTTACAATAAATGTACCAATTGGTATCATCGGTGTCCTTCTTTCCATCTTGTTTTTACCAAAATTTGAAAAATCCAAAGTGGATCGGTTAGATGTAGGCGGCGCTATCTCCTCCGTTATCATGCTTTTTAGTTTACTGCTAGCACTAAGCAAAGCAAGTGATTGGGGTTGGACTTCTGAGAAAACACTTCTTCTGTTAGCCATCAGTTTGATAACCTTTGTGGTATTTTTAATACTTGAATTAAAACTTCACAATCCTTTGCTTAATTTGAGAGTTTTCCGCTATCGTAATTTTACCGCAGCCAATATAACAACCTTTATAACCACGGTAGGTTTATTCTCCGGTGTATTCTTTGTTCCATTATTTTTACAAAACATTAAAGGCATGGGTGCCTTAGATACTGGTTTAATCATGCTTCCCGGAGCACTCATCTCCGGTCTTCTTATGCCAATCATTGGTAAATTATATGATAAAGTTGGTCCGAAGCCGCTTGCAATCTTTGGTATTATCACTCTGGCATATACCACTTTTCTATTTCATAATATGGGTCTTAAGACCAGTAATTCAACCATTGCTTTCTGGTTGGTTTTAAGAGGAATCAGTATGAGTTTTGCCGCTGTATCTGCACAGGCAGCATCCTTGGATTCCGTATCAAATGAGGAGGTAGGTGGTGCTACCGCGATATCTAATATCGTATCCAGAGTATCCGGTTCCTTAGGAATCGCTGCACTTACCAGTATACTAACCGACAGAGTATCCCATCATGCCACTGATATTGCCACAAAGATGGCTTTGGCTGGAACCAATGCTGCAGCACATACTGCTCAAATCAAGGCTATGTCATTTGTCAACGGTCTGGATGACATCTTCTTGATTGCATCTTGCTTAACTCTAGCCGGCTTAATTCCAGCACTCTTTCTTAAGAAATCCGGCCAGGCACCATCAAGTGAACTGAGTACAAACGCGGAAGGAATTGCATAAATTATTATTGATATCATGAATTAAAAAGTTATAATGAAAAACATATATTCAAAGCAACGCTTTTACATGCAGAAAGTACGCAGAAGTAATCTTTATTCGTTGCTAAGAATATATGTTTTTCATTTTTAACATTATGCTAAGCCATATTCGTCTATTAGATTAATCGCAGAGGCAAGTATATGTGCGGTCATACCCCAGATAATACATTGTTCATATCGATAAAAAAATATATCATAAGCACCGCTTGCCCAGGGATAATCTTTCCCACCCGGAACCAGTTCATAAGGAAAATCCTCCGGAAGCTGATGCATTAACTTACTCTGATATCGCTCCGGCCTACGATTACGAAAGAAGCTTAATGGTATTTTAATCGTCTCTTCTACTTCCTCAGGGCTAAATGTATCCATATATTCATTCAATTTACCGATAAAAGGATAAATCATAATATTAAATGGGGATATATAAACATCTCCAGGCCCTAATACCTCAATTTGATTCGGAAGTACTCCGAGCTCTTCTATCGTCTCTCGCACGGCACATTCCATCACTGTTTCTCCTAGTTCAAGTTTTCCCCCAGGAAAACAGATCTCTCCAGGCTGACGTTTTAGGTGGTTTGCTCTCTTCTCAAATAATAAATACGCTTCTCCATCTATATGAATTATTGGAATCAAAACAGCATAGTGTCTCGCATCTTCTTCCCCAATCACACCGACTTTCCGGTTCATAAATTCTTGTTTTTTCAGATTAGCAGCCTCCTTTATCCTATGTATACTTTATTAAATCATACTGTATCCTAAAAATAAAGGTGTTGTTCTTAATTCATCTTATATTTTCTATCCTTTTTCCCTGATGTTTAATAACAAATGTAATAAATACCAAACAAAAACCATTAATAGCCATCATAATCATTACAGAACTATAATTTAGCAAAACTCCAAATATACCATATGCGACCGGTAATGTTGTATTTCCAATTAAAGCTGACAAACCAAATATCCTCCCCATCATTTCCTTGGGTGTATAGTATTGAAGAAGAGATTGCCAGAATACCGATGCACCAGCGATACTTACTCCAATGATAGCTAAAACCGGCATATAGATAAGAACAGATCTGAAGTTCAATAAAATCATCATACTCACAATAATTAAGCAACTTCCAACTAATGTAATAAATTCTAGCAAAAACTTCACAGTAATTAATGGTTTCTTTCGCAATGAAATGATTATTGCTCCTGCAAACAAACCAATTCCTAACATCATCTCTAAGTAACCAAGATTATTTACACCGCTACCATTTAAATATCTTGCCAAGAATGGAATTGCAACCGTTAATCCACCTATAAAAAAATGTACAACAGCGATAACCATAAGAACTAACTTTATCTGTTTTCGATTTTTGATAAAGGATACTCCTTCTTTCATGTCTGTCCAAATCTTTTGATTTTCTGACGAATGTTTTCTAGTTCTTTCAATATGAACAAACGCTGTTAATAGGGCTGAAAGAAAGTATGATACACCATTTACAAAAAACACACTGGTTACACCTAGAATACTAACTGAGATAGCACCCATTAATGGGCCGATGAAAGTACACGCTCCACCTACCATCTGATTTAATCCATTTGCTTTCGGAAGCTTCTCATGTTCAACGATATCAGGAGTGAACGCCTGTATTGCAGGATCAAAAAAGGCTGTTACGACGGACATCAAAAAACCAATGACGAAAACCTGCCATATGATCAGAAAGCCACCCCAGGATAAATATGTTAGGATAAGAATCAGTACTCCACGTAATATATCAGTTATAATTAAGATGTTTTTACGTCTTAATCGATCAGTCAGTACTCCGGCATAAAATCCCAATATTATGCCAGGAAGCACTGACGTCAGTAAAAAGAAGCCCATGATTGATGGTGAATTTGATTTTTGCAAGATCCACCAAGCTAATGCAATTGCGTAAAATTTATCACCAATTTGCGATATAATTCTTCCAATCCAAAGAAGCATAAAATTTCTATTAATCATATCCTTCCGCCCTCTCTATTCCTTTATAGAAAAGTGTAAACTATAAACTTATAGTCAGGTCAATAGGAAATACGAAAATATTAATCAATTATAATGGTTTATTATTCTCTGCTCGCCGCTCGTATTTGGGTAATCTCTTCATCAGGCACTCCCAAAAACTCTAAAAACATCTGGTGAGATTCCGGCGAATTTTTTTCAAATTGTATATGTAAAAGATCCATTGTTTCTTCATCCAAACCGGCTGACTTTAAAATCGAAACAAAGGTTTTCGTATCGAGAAGTATTCTTTTATCGGCAGGGTAATTCATTTTCAGCATCTCAACGATAAACTTTTGCTGAAGTCTCAAATATCTAACCTCTTGATTTATCTCATCCAAACGTTTTCCTAATATCTCGTGTTTCATACTGTCTTTATCCAGTATTGATTTGATCTGATTTAACGGAACTCCTGCCTCACGAAACATACAAATCTGATTTAACCGATTCCTATCATCCTCCGAATACTGTCTGTAATTACCTGATGTCCGCTTGAATGCATGTAATAATCCAATCTTATCGTAATATAACAGGGTACTTCGTGAAAGTTTAAACTCATCGCATAATTTTCCTATGGAATACATGTACACAACCCCTTTTAAGGCTCAATAAAGATTCTTCTTATTTCCATTATATACCACTCTTTTAAACTTATCAAAAGAATTGTAAAAAATGTGAGGATGAATTTCATATCCATAAAACCATATTACTAAACGTTTTATTTATGTACGGATAAATTACCTATATATAGGAAAACTGCATGCAGAATAACAAAAAGCTGTTGAAAACGAAATTCCTATGACAGAATGCGATTTTACAACAGCCTTTATAATTTATAGTTTTAATTTACTGCTTAGACATTTCAAAATCACTTTAAATCAATATTCAATAGATACGGATCCATCAGAGCGTATCTCGGATTTGTAATATATAATTTCACATTATTTACATCCCCCTTAGTCAATATATAACTAAAGGTTGTAATTCGATTCTGGTCATCTTTTTCCATATAAAAACCGGATTCTTTCTTATTTGTAAAATTAACACCGACAAACTGCTGTTTTTCATTCATACTCTTGTATTTTAGATTAATTTGAAGATAACCGTATTTATCATCCCCTTGGGCTGGTAATTTCTCAACCTTTGTAATGATAGCCGTTCCCTCTTCAAATTTCACTTCCTTATTCATCTCAATCGATTCCCCCTCCTTAGGGATCGGCAAAGTTATCTCACTTTCCTCCTTCGTTCCTACCACGACATAGGGGATGGATAACTGATAATCTTTTGCACCATCACTGACATCCACCTGATAGCTTCCATTCAAACCAGTTCCGCTATAGGTAGGTGGATTGCAAGTTTTTACTCCCTTATCGGTATTTAAAACCATCTTTTTATTAAAATAATTGTCATTAAAATCATTCACATAGCTAATAAGTTCATATTTTGATTTATTCGTTGGATATACGTTTATATTCAGCAAACCACCATCCATAAATGCATCCGCGGTTAGGCTGATATCGTTATGTGTTTGCGTTGCACCAATCTCAGTTAAACTATTATAATCCTTAATTTTTGTCAGTTTAAAATTTGCTTTAAGATTATAGTCTTTACTTACTAATGTAATCTTTTTATTTTCTTTTAAATATTTATTATCAATCTGGAAGGAATAGTTACATTGATGAGAAAATGTTACTAGAGTACCGTCCATTGAATAACCACCACCGTATCCAGAATTAACTTTAGTGAACTTCTTATTATTAATAAGTATATATACCTCAGGTTCTTTCTGTTCTATCTCGTCTAGTGTTTTATACTCCATACCATTTAAATCAAAACGGATAATCATTTTATTATCTTTTACAGTAACATATAGTATCTTCATGGTGCTTGTTTTGTTCTCAACGGTAACCTGTTTCTTTAATTTGTACTGAGCATCAGAATTATTTTCTACAATCCCTTCACCGGGAATTAACGTTAACATATCCTGAACTGCAAGCACAACTTTTTCATGATTTATTCCAGCAAATAGTGCAAGAACGACTACTGCAGCTGCAGCCACAAAGCTCTTCCAGTGAATTCTCTTCCTATCGGATCCATAAGAATTTTTATCCTCACTATGTCTTAAGTAATCCTTACAAATCGGTTCTATATCAAGTTTCTTAAACGTCAGCTCTTTAATCTCATTTATATATTCCTGACTTGGAAGTTCTTCTGTTAAATCAATCTTATTCAACAATCTTGATGTTTCCTTTTTATCCAGCTCATCCATAACTGTATAGATCTCCTCCTCTACAGCAATCTCTTTTAATAAATCTGTTCTCCTACGCTCCTTCATAAATGCCACCTCCTAACACTACTCTTAATTTGCTTAGCCCTCTTGATATCTTCTTATCTACTGTGTTATCTCTCATAGATAATGCTTTTGCTATTTCCTTCGTTTTCTGTCCCAAGTAGTATTTTCTTATGAAGATTTCATGATCCGGCTCTCCTAACGCTTCAATCGCTTCCAATAATTTATTTTGTTGTTCCTTGTGAATGAACTCTTGTTCCGGATTTGGTCTACGATCAATCCATCTATCTTCATTTTCTTCCATCGGAACTAAATGCAAGGAGTTCCCTGATAATTTACGGTATGCGTCAATCCCTCGATGTTTTGCTATTACAGCCAAATACCCCTTAATGGAGCCTTTCTCAGGATTCATCTCTTTTACATGATGATAAAACTCCATAAAAACATCACTGACACATTCCTTCACATCCTCCGCTGTACCAACAGAGGAAATCTTTGAATTAATAACACTATAAACTAGACCGGTATATTCTCTTATGATATAATCCATCGCTCGGTTCGGATTTACAGCAAGTTCTGTTACCAAATCAATGTCATTCATCTACTGGCCCCCTTTTCTTTCCTCTTATCTATTAATTCGAATTAACTTATCAAAATCTGACTCAGTTTTTAAAGATTGTTGAACTTCAGTTAAGGATTCAATTAATTAAGCGAAGTATCATCGAATATCTAATAATAATGTCTAACTTATTTATCCAATATAATAATTGAATATCTCATAATAAGTTTGATTTTCAAACCCAATATTCAGGAATCAATATATACATCCCATCATAACAAAAGCCGATACCACTTATCAACAAGTTTGGAATATCATGGGTTCCATGATTCATCACAAAAAAACTGTTATTAATCTTAAGATTTCTAACGAGAAGAATATCGTTAAAAATCTTGATAATAACAGCCTCATTTATTGGTTGAAATTAGAGCAACTCATTCTGAATCAGGGTATATTCATTGATAACTATGATCATTTATACTACAATCTATCCTTTTACTTTCTCAATTCCACACCCATTTTGCTAATTCATCAAGAACCGGCATAAGTTTTTTCCCGGCATCCGTTAAGGAATACTCCACATGAGGCGGAATTTCATTATATTGTTTACGGTTAATGATATTATTATGTTCCAATTCTTTTAATGAACTTGTCAGCATCATATTCGTTATACCAACAACTCCCTTTCTAAGTTCATTATATCGAAGAGTACCGTTTTGTGACAACACCCATAATATCGGTAATTTCCACTTTCCTTCAATCACTTTTAATGCTGATGACACCGGACAATTTACATTATCTATTGAATATGTAATCATTTCTTTCACCACAAAACCTCCATACACATATTTTTCTTCCTTAGTATATATAAACTGCATACTTGTTTTTTTCTATTCTACTAATATAATAATACATGATATAAAAAAAGGAATCAATATGTGGAGGTAATAAAATGAATGAAGTACTAGAATTTTTAAATGATTGTGGCGTGTTTTTTATTTCTACCATCGAAGAGAATCAACCAAAGGTTCGACCATTCGGTTTTGTTATGAATTATGAGGGAAGGTTAAGTTTTGCGACCAGCAATCAAAAGCCAATTTTTAAACAGCTATCGACTAATCCTAACGTGGAGATTAGTGCCTCCAAGGATGGAAAATGGATAAGATTAAGCGGAACTGCCGTATTTACTACATCAAATGCATCAAAAACGAAAGCGCTTGAATTAATGCCACAATTAAAACAAATGTATTCCGTTGATGATAATATCTTTGAAATTTTCTCATTGGAAAATGCTGTTGCAAATATTTATAGCTTTCAAGGTGGAAGCAAAACAATAAATCTATAATTCAGAGTATTTTACATATTTGTTCATTCGGTAATAAAAACATAGAGGCTGTTAAACATTAATCTTCTTATACAAATGCATTTCTTTTAAGATTACTGTTAAAACGGCCTCTCTCTGTTTATTTATTAATAATCAAATCGTATATTCCACCTGTGGTTGTGCACTTGCCAGATGTAATTTCTCAAGTATTTCACCACGAATTGATAAAAACTCATTTGAGCCACGATCACGTGGATGAGATAATTTTATTGACCTTATTTCACTGATTTTTCCCGGACGAGGAGTCATAATTACAATACGGTCACTAAGATAAATCGCTTCATCAACATCGTGGGTGACCAAAATCATTGTCGCATCATTTTCTTTACGAAGTTCTAGTAACTTATCTTGAATATCTGCACGGGTGAAGGAATCAAGTGCTCCCATTGGCTCATCCAGAAGTAATGCTTTCGGCTTATTAATCAATGCCCTGGCTATCGCTACGCGCTGTGCCATACCACCGCTAATCTGATGCGGGTAGGATTTTTCAAAACCATTTAAACCGATCAGATCGATATAATGTGCAACTTGAGTTTTATTCTCACGATATACATGTGTTGCCTTTAGCCCGGTTGCGATATTTTGTTCCACCGTTAACCATGGAAAGAGCCCTCCTTGTTGCACTACATAACCTCTCTGAGGATTAGGTGAGGTAATTTCCTGTCCATCTAGAGTTAATATTCCGGATTCAGGGAGATCCAATCCTGCGATAAGGCGGAGTAAGGTTGTTTTACCACAGCCAGATGACCCGATAATTGATACAAATTCTCCTCGCCGGATGGTAAAATTAATATCCTGTAGAGCCTCTACAAAATTATCCTTGTCGTCGATGTAGGTTCGGTTGACATTTTTGATTTCAATTATCGTATCATTGCTCACTGCTCTTCACCAACCCTTTCTGCCATCTAAGCACGTGCCTTTGAATCAGTCCAATTCCTTCCATAATTAGGCTAAACAAAACCGCCATGACAATAATAGCCGCAAATACTTTATAATAAGCACTCCACACCTTGGAAGCATTAATATAATATCCAAGTCCACCGGGCTGCCCCATCATTTCTGCCATTACAAGAGTTGTGAATGCAAAACCGTTTGCATTAGTGATTCCTGAAAAAATCTGTGGCAGTGCATGCGGAATCGCCACATGAAACACCAGATAGGGAGTCTTTGCCCCAAGTGTTCTAGCCACTTCAAACTGTGTTTTCGGAGTGCTACGAATTCCTTGGGCTGTGAGTGATGCGATAGAAAACCATGCACAAATCACAATTAAAAATGACGCAGCAGCAAATGGAGTAGGAAATAAAGTTAGTGCAAATGGCATCCATGCTACCGCCGGAATGACTCCGGTTATTTTGAGGATAGGATACACCCAGTAGTGAACTTTCGGAAACCATCCGATTAATATTCCGGTTCCTACACCGAATATAACTCCAAGGATAAACCCAACCGCAAATAGACGTAACGAATATAATGTATTCGTCCAAATATAGTCGCCTTCCATCAGGAATGCTTCGATGATACGTGCCGGTCCCGGAAAGAAAGGTTGAGGCAGAATTAATAATTTTGTTCCAAGAACATCCCATAATGCTAATGCAACACCAAGAGCAAATCGAAATGGTGCACGTTTTGCAAACTTTATCCTTCTATCCTGATCAAAATTGGAGTATAAGGCTATGCCTGTATATAATAGGATTAAAAGCCCTAACACGATACGATATGCATCGTTAATACTTATTACTAGGGAGCCATATGCATAAGAAGTAATTTTCACTTCAGCGACCTGTCTTACTAATAAATTTACCAATATCGCAACTGCAAAACCGGCGATAGTAAATACGGAAGCAAGTAAGAACCTCTGAAAGCTTACTTGCTTTTTATTGTTCCTCCCCTGTTTTATTAGGGGAGGAACTGAAGAATTATTTAATATACTCAAGGATTCTGCCTCCTACTGACCAAGTGTTACGTCAACATTTTGATATGCTTTCTTTACAAAATCCGCAGGCTTTGTTTTTAAGTAACCAATATTATAAAGCTCTGTTGAGAAATAATTCACATCCGACTCAACATTTTGCTTATTCGAATCACGATCTTCTTTTGACGGATACTCGTATGATTTGATAAGCGATACTGCAAGATCTTTGTCTTCTATTTGTGCGTATTTACCATCTATGATAATCTGCACAGTTTCCTCTGGATTTTTAGCAATCCAGTCTTGTGCTTTTCGATAAGCTCTTAACAGCGCTGCTACTTTTTCCGGATTTTCATTTAGTACTTTTTCGGATGCATAGAGGAAGCAGCAGTATTTTCCGGCAAAGGTAGGATCCGTGGACAAATCAAAGATTACACGATATTTTCCTGTCTTCTCCTGCACTGAGCCAAATGGATCCCATAAAGCAGCCACATCAATATCACCCTTATTTAGCGCTTCTACTTCCAAATTACCATCATTATATGGAAGGAATTTCACTTCACCATCCTCAGGTTTTGCAGAAATCCCGTTTTTCTCAAGCCATACAGAAGCAACCTGATGAGGGGTACCACCAATTTCATCTACACCAATCTTTAACCCTTTTAAATCCTTTACTCCTTGAATCTTAGAATCCTTTTTCACGAGAAATTTAATACAACCATTATGTAAACCGTCTACTACTTTAACCTTCACATCATTTTCGATGGAAGGGAAAAACTGAAAATCACCGTTTACAATTGGAATCGTACCGTTGTTTAAACCTATCTTACGTGTTTCTGCATCAGCGGAGATGAGATTTACATCAAACCCTTCTTCTGCGAAAAATCCTTTTTCATAAGCGATATAAATCGGTGCACCACAAAGAGCACCATCCTTACCGGGAATATCAATTTTACCGAATTTGTATTTTTCCGGAGCTTTTGAAGGTGTATCGGTTGTTGTGTCTTTCGTCCCCCCTGTGGTAGGCTTAGTCCCTTCGGTACTGACTGGTTTGCCGGAGCAAGCGCTCAATAATGTGGAAAATGCTAATACAAATACTAATAAAACTGCATAAAAACTACGATGTTTCATAAATTAATCCTCCTTATTATATTGTTCCTTTTACATACACCACATCTTTCATATATATGTTTAGTATGTATTAACCTAAAAAAAATTTATCCATTTGCTTTTTGGAATGCCTGCTCCAGATCTTTGATCAAATCTGTAACATCTTCTAATCCGGCTGATATTCGTATCAGATTCTCCGGTATATCTGCAACCTTCTTCTCATCTGCTAATAATTCACCATGTGTAGTTTGCGGAGAATTAACAATTAATGATCTTGCATCACCAATATTCACATGATAATGAAAAAGTTCTATTGAATTTAGGAAGGTTTCTCGCTCTATCTGCGTACCTTTAAAACCAAAAGATAGGATACCGCCCGCTCCTCGTTTATAGTCACGTTGATATAAATTATAATATTTACTGCTCTCTAAACCAGGATAACGAACCCACTCAACCTGAGGGTGATTTAATAGATATTTTGCTAAGGCCAACGCATTCTGTGACTGTTTTGAAAGGCGTTCCGAAATTGTCTCTAATCCGATAATTGCAAGATAAGCATCAAACGGTGATAATGCAGCACCAAAGTAATTTAAATAGTTAAAACGTATCCTGCTTGTAAACGGAAACTCAGGAAATAGCTCCGGAAAACTACGGTGATTCCCATCAATATCACGCAACGTATAATATTTCTCACTAAATTGAGGAAATTTGTCTGTTTGATAATTAAATCTACCTGCCTCCAGTACAAGTCCGGCGATTACATTACCATGCCCATTCAACCCCTTTGTCGCTGAATACACCACGATATCAGCACCATGCTTAATTGGATTATACAAATATGGCGTAGCTACTGTATTATCAACTACTAATGGAATTCCGTGTTCATGTGCTACCTTTGCAATTGCATCGATATCAAGTAGCACGGTATTGGGATTCGATATACTTTCAATATATATTGCTTTTGTGTCCGGCTTTATCTCCTCGCCAAGCTTCTCCGGTGTTTCAATATTCTTAGCATAATCAAATTCTATCCCAAGCTTCGGATATATCTTTTTGAAACTATCCGCACTCCCGCCATAGAGATAGGGTGAAGTAAGAATTCTTCCCCCTCCTTCTGCCAGATTTAGTAAGGTATAACTTATTGCTGCCATACCGGATGCAAGTGCGATTGCGCCTGAGGCACCATCCAGTATCTTGACCCGTTCTTCCAATACCCCAACTGTCGGATTTCCAACGCGGGTATATAGAAATCCCGCCTCACGAAGTCCGAATAACCCCGCTGCATTCTCAACATCTCGAAAATCATACGCTGCAGTCTGATAAATCGGGGGCGAAACTGCATAATTATGATCCTTTGGTTCATAACCCACTCTAAGTCTTTGAGTATCAAATAAATATTGTTCTTCTGACATTATTTTTCTCTCCTTCTCAATCAAAAATTTGAATATCTTCCATCACAGTCGCTACACATATACCCCACCGCCTTTCATACATCAATGATCTACGATACACACTTTATAGTAATTACAAATGTTATTCACTTAAAAGTTGACTCTTTATTAATTCTTCAATTATCTTAGGTATCTCTCCTGTTGCTTCAAATACTCGTTTATTATGATGAATCATATATTCCACAGCAACCTCCCCTATTTGAACAACAAATATAGCCTCACAATCACCAAGCAATGTAAGAAGTGACTTGAATCTTTCTTCATGAGAGCTCTGCTCCTGATATAAAACTGATACCTTACGTGTTTCAACAAAGATACTCTCTGTATCAACATCATAGATCTGCCAATAACGTGCACTACCAAAGTGTTGATCTACCCTGACATTGTCATAACTTGCAAATGCCACTCTCATATATTAATGTTTGCCTCCCATTTTGTTAGTTTGTGTGTCTGCCCTTTGTAATGTGAATTATGCATTTCAATAATTCACATTACCTGTAAGTCGCCAGTACATTATGGTAGATGTCCTCGATTACTCTAAGCCCACCTGAAAATCCCGCATAATTCGTGGTTAGTACCAATCGGTATGGAGTGGGTACCGCCGCTGAAAGATAATCATATTCCTTCTCCTTCGCAAGTTCCTTATCCCATCCGCTACCAATGATAATTCCCCTACCATCGTGCTTTAGCCCACGAATGATATCCTGTGCCTTTCCTGCATCCGGTTCAAAATAAATCGGGATTTCTCTTTTATCTGAGGTGCTTTTTAGCTCCTTACGAATATCTTCGTGAAATCGGTCCGGTGTATTATCAACCACAAATTGTTCCTTGGGTACGATACCGACCTCGTGAAGTAAGAATTTACTTAGGGCAACAACATACCCGGCATCATGCAAAATATGTACATGATTTGGAAGTCCATAACGAAACTCTAATAAAAATGTTGCCAAATTATCAATTTCTTCATAATAAGCATCCGATTCATGTTTGATAAATGCGAGTGCTTTTTCCTCGTTGATCTCAGCGCCCTGCTCCAGAGCAAATTTTACAACCTGTTTTAAAAACCGCTCTGTCTCATTCGCTCCGATTGGAATATGAGGAAACCAAGTATACTCTTGCTTATATTTACTTTGTAAGTTATCTACGATTGGCTTTCCGTACCACGGGCTAACAAGTATATTAAAATTAGCTTTCGGTATAGATTCCCACTCACGTACACCACCAGATTCCGGACCGAATAAAACGTTCACATTTAAGCCAATTCCGGTTAGTAGACGCTTGTATTCGGATAGATTTCCCTTCCAGAATGGATCCTGATATGGTA
>JAEVYT010000024.1 GCA_023392615.1 Bacillota bacterium
TTCACCTTACCCATAATAGTTAGCTTTAAAGTTCAACGCTAACAAAGTAAGTACAAATCTATTAACTTTCCAAAAATAATTCTTGCTAATTTTATTTTTTATGATTCTTGTGAAGAAAACTCCATCAAATAAGCTTTGATAAAACCATCTATTTTGCCATCCATCACGCCGTTCACATCCGAGGTTTGATAGTTGGTACGGTGGTCTTTCACACGACGGTCATCAAATACGTAGCTTCGGATTTGAGAACCCCATTCGATTTTCTTCTTACCGGCTTCCACCTTCGCCTGTTCTGCCATACGGTGCTGCAATTCCTTATCATATAAGATAGAACGTAACTGACGCATTGCATTCTCACGATTCTTCGGTTGGTCACGGGTTTCGGTATTCTCGATCAGGATTTCTTCTTCCTCACCGGTATAAGGGTCTTTATACTGATAACGCAAACGGACACCGGACTCCACCTTATTCACATTCTGTCCACCGGCACCACCGCTTCGGAACGTATCCCAAGAGATATTGGCAGGCAAAATATTAACTTCAATACTGTCATCTACCAACGGAGTAACAAACACAGAAGCAAAAGAGGTCATACGTTTACCCTGCGCATTGTAGGGAGAAACACGAACCAAACGGTGCACACCGTTCTCTCCTTTCAAATAACCATAAGCAAAGTCACCTTCGATATTGATAGTACAGGTCTTGATTCCGGCTTCGTCACCTTCCTGAAGGTTGGCAATGGTAGCTTTATAACCGTTGGTCTCGGCATAACGCAGATACATACGCATCAGCATAGAAGCCCAGTCCTGACTTTCCGTACCACCGGCACCTGAATTGATTTTCAACACACAATCCATCTGGTCGGCTTCGTCACGAAGCATATTTTTGAGTTCGAGTGCCTCTACCGCTTCACTAGCTTTGGCGTAAGCAGCGTCCACATCTTCCTCGGTCACCAGTTCTTCTTTATAGAAATCAAATGCCAGTTCTAGTTCATCTGCCAATGTCTTGAGTTCGTTGTAGCCTTCAATCCACTTTTGCAGGTCTTTCACCAGTTTCATTTGAGCTTCGGCTCTCTTCTGGTCATCCCAGAATCCCGGAGCTTGTGTTCTTAATTGCTCTTCTTCGACTTGAATTTTCTTCCCGTCGATGTCAAAGATACCTCCTCAGCGCATCAGTGCGCTCTTTCACGTCTTTAAGTTGTTCAATAGTAATCATTTGATTTACAATTTTATTATTTACAAATTTCAGATATCGGGGACAAAGATAAGCAAAATTCTGCTACCTTTGTTTTTGTTATTAAAATGTTGTCATATTATGAACAAACGATTGAAACTTTCTTGCTTGTCACTCTTCCTGGCATTAGTGATTTGCAGCTGTAGCTCACAAAAGAAGTATAGCTACGAAACAGTGCCCAATGACCCGCTAAAAGCCCGCATTTACACACTGGACAACGGACTAAAGGTTTACCTCACCGTAAACAAGGAAACTCCGCGCATACAAACATTTATCGCAGTAAGAGTGGGCGGGAAGAATGACCCGGCAGAAACGACGGGACTTGCCCATTATTTCGAACATCTGATGTTTAAAGGCACCGACAAGTTTGGCACACAAGACTACGCGACCGAAAAGCCTCTACTGGATGCAATCGAACAACAGTTCGAGATTTATCGTAAGACTACGGATGAAGCGGAACGTAAGGCGATCTACCACACCATCGACAGCCTTTCTTACGAAGCTTCCAAGTATGCTATCCCTAATGAATATGACAAATTAATGGCAGCCATCGGATCTACCGGCAGCAATGCTTATACCTGGTATGACCAGACGGTCTATCAGGAAGACATTCCTTCCAACCAGATAGAAAACTGGGCGAAGATTCAGGCAGATCGTTTTGAAAACAATGTAATTCGTGGTTTCCATACTGAATTGGAAGCTGTATATGAAGAGAAAAATATGTCACTCACCCGTGACAACAGCAAAGTACAGGAAGCTATTTTTTCTTCTCTTTTTCCCAAGCATCCTTATGGAACGCAGACTGTGTTAGGTACACAGGAGAACTTAAAGAATCCTTCTATCACGAATATCAAGAACTACTATAAACAATGGTATGTGCCCAACAATATGGCAATCTGTATGTCTGGCGATCTAGACCCGGATGCAACAATTGCATTAATCGATAAATATTTTGGTGGATTGAAACCCAATCCGGAACTCCCGAAACTGGACCTTCCGAAAGAGGCGCCAATCACGCAACCTGTTGTAAAAGAGGTGTTAGGTCCGGATGCCGAAAGCGTCGCATTGGCTTGGAGATTCCCCGGTGTATCCGACAAGGATTTTGAAATCCTGCAAGTCGTTTCGCAAGTATTATACAATGGAAAGGCAGGACTTATCGACCTTGACCTGAACCAGCAACAGAAGGTCTTGAATAGTTACGGTTACCCGATGGGACTGGCAGATTACTCTGCATTGTTGCTAGGAGGACTTCCTAAACAAGGACAAACACTGGAAGAGGTAAAAGACTTGCTACTCAGCGAAATCAAGAAGCTCCGTGCCGGAGAGTTCGACGAGAAAATGCTGGAAGCGAACATCAACAATTTCAAGCTCGGTGAACTGCAAAACATGGAAAGCAACGAAGGACGTGCCGATATGTTTGTCAACTCATTTATCAACGGCACAGACTGGAAAAATGAAGTTACTGCCATCGACCGCATGGCCAAACTGACCAAAGAAGACATCGTAGCGTTCGCCAACAAATACCTGAAAGAAGATAATTATGCCGTTATCTACAAAAAGCAAGGAAAAGACCCGAACGAAAAGAAGATGACGAAACCGGAGATTACTCCTATCATAACCAATCGTGATGTAACCAGCCCGTTCCTTGTGGAGGTACAGGAAAGCGCAGTCAAACCGATTGAACCAGTGTTTCTCGATTATCAAAAGGATATGAGCCAATTAAAGGCAAAATCGGATATTCCGGTTCTTTACAAACAGAATGTAGCCAATGACCTGTTCCAATTGATTTATGTCTTTGATATGG
>JAEVYT010000018.1 GCA_023392615.1 Bacillota bacterium
ACAATAGTACCATACTAGAAAAATTAGACGGACTCGTAGCCCGTTTTGAAGAAATATCTACCCTTATCACAGACCCGTCAGTGATTGCCGATCAGAAACGTTATGTCAAGTTGACTAAAGAATATAAGGAATTAGACGACTTGATGAAAGCAAGGAAAGAATATATCCAATTACTGGGTAATATTGAAGAAGCTAAAAATATCCTTGCCAATGAATCGGACGCTGAAATGCGCGAAATGGCGAAAGAAGAAATGGACAATAGTCAAGAGCGCCTTCCGGTATTGGAAGAAGAAATCAAACTGATGCTTGTCCCTGCCGACCCGCAAGACAGCAAGAACGCTATTCTCGAAATCCGCGGCGGCGCAGGAGGCGACGAAGCAGCTATTTTTGCCGGCGACCTCTTCCGCATGTATGCCAAATTCTGTGAAACCAAAGGTTGGAAAATGGAAGTCTCCAATGCGAACGAAGGAACAGCCGGCGGATTCAAAGAAATTGTTTGTAGTGTGACAGGCGATAATGTATACGGAATTTTAAAATACGAATCGGGAGTACACCGCGTACAGCGTGTTCCTGCGACGGAAACGCAAGGACGTGTTCACACTTCAGCCGCATCCGTGGCCGTGCTTCCTGAAGCAGAAGAGTTCGATGTAGTCATCAACGAAGGAGAAATCAAATGGGACACTTTCCGAAGCGGCGGTGCCGGCGGACAGAATGTAAACAAGGTAGAATCCGGAGTACGTCTGCGCTATATCTGGAAGAACCCGAACACCGGTATTGCCGAAGAAATCCTTATCGAATGTACCGAGACACGCGACCAGCCGAAAAATAAAGAGCGCGCCTTGGCCCGTCTCCGTACTTTTATCTACGACAAAGAACATCAGAAATATATCGATGACATTGCCTCCAAACGTAAGACAATGGTATCTACCGGAGACCGTTCAGCCAAAATACGAACTTACAACTATCCCCAGGGACGTATCACCGACCACCGCATCAACTATACAATCTATAATCTGGCAGCCTTCATGGACGGGGATATCCAGGATTGTATCGACCACCTGATCGTAGCGGAAAATGCAGAACGCCTGAAAGAAAGCGAACTTTAGAGAAGTGGAGAGTTGAGAATTGAGAGTTGAGAACGGTTTCTTAAAATAGTAAATAGTAAATTGCAAAATAGTAAATAACAAGATGGATAAGCAACAATTATTTGAAAACATAAAGCGCAAAAAATCATTCCTTTGTGTAGGACTTGATACTGACATCAAGAAAATCCCGGAACATCTGTTGAAAGAAGAAGATCCGATCTTCGCATTCAACAAAGCAATCATTGACGCGACAGCTGATTTGTGTATCGCCTACAAACCCAATCTGGCTTTCTATGAAAGCATGGGTGTAAAAGGATGGATCGCATTTGAAAAGACAGTAAAATATATCAAAGATAACTATCCGGATCAATTCATCATTGCTGACGCAAAGCGTGGTGACATCGGAAATACTTCTGCAATGTATGCCCGCACATTCTTTGAAGAATTGGATATCGACTCTGTAACAGTAGCCCCCTACATGGGTGAAGACAGCGTTACTCCGTTCCTTACCTACGAAGGCAAATGGGTGATCCTGTTGGCATTGACTTCCAACAAAGGATCTCATGACTTCCAATTGACAGAAGACGTAAACGGCGAACGTCTGTTCGAGAAAGTATTACGCAAATCACAGGAATGGGCTGGCGATGACCGCATGATGTATGTGGTAGGTGCTACTCAAGGACGTGCTTTTGAGGACATCCGCAAGATTGTCCCGAACCATTTCCTTCTCGTACCAGGCGTGGGAGCACAAGGCGGTTCACTCGAAGAAGTTTGCAAATATGGTATGAACAGTACATGCGGATTGATTGTTAACTCGTCGCGTGGTATTATCTACGTAGATAAAACAGAGAAATTTGCAGAAGCTGCCCGCACCGCCGCACAAGAAGTACAAGCACAAATGGCTGAACAACTCAAAGCAATTCTCTGAAAAGGGAAAAAGGATCTCTAAAGAAAACGAATGCCTTACGAAAGAAAGATAATTAACGACCCCGTATTCGGGTTCATCAATATTCCAAAGGGGTTACTGTACGATATAGTACGGCATCCCCTTTTGCAGCGTCTTACCCGCATCAAGCAAGTAGGATTGTCATCTGTTGTGTACCCCGGTGCACAACATACCCGCTTCCAACACTCCTTAGGTGCTTTTCACCTGATGAGTGAAGCTATCATCCAACTGGCCTCCAAAGGCAATTTTATCTTTGATAGTGAAGCGGAAGCCGTGCAGGCCGCCATCCTGTTGCATGATATAGGACACGGCCCTTTCTCGCATGTACTAGAAGACACGATTGTAAAAGGAGTCTCGCACGAAGAGATTTCTCTCATGTTGATGGAACGGATGAACAAAGAGATGAACGGCCAGCTAAGTCTTGCCATTCAAATCTTCAAGGACGAATATCCGAAACGCTTTCTGCATCAACTCGTAAGCGGTCAGCTGGATATGGACCGACTTGATTATCTTCGCCGCGACAGCTTTTATACAGGCGTAACGGAAGGTAACATCGGCTCTGCCCGAATCATCAAAATGCTTGATGTAGCGGATGACCGTTTGGTTGTCGAATCCAAAGGGATCTATTCTATCGAGAATTTCCTCACGG
>JAEVYT010000039.1 GCA_023392615.1 Bacillota bacterium
CCTTGTGGTAGCTCCTCCAGTAAGTCTTCAAGCTCTGACAGCAGTATCTACAATCCTTGTGATAGCTCCTCCAGTAAGTCCTCCGGCTCTGACAGCAGCATCTACAATCCTTGCGATAGCTCCTCCAGTAAGTCCTCTGGCTCTGACAGTAGCATATCTGATGTATCAGATAGTAGTTCCTTTAGTAAACCGAGCCATCACGGCTGTCACAAACCATCTCATAAGCCGTGTCATAAGCCGTGTGAACCTTGGAGTAAATCCTCAGTTAGTAGTTCACACAGTAGCTCTCACAGTAGCTCTCACAGTAGCTCTCACAGCAGTTCACACAGCAGTTCACACAGTGGTTCTCAAAGCAGTTCACACAGTGGTTCTCAAAGCAGTTCACATAGTGGTTCTTCCATCAAATCGGGTAGCAATTCCGATATCACTTCCGTTTCTGGTGTAAGTGGCATAGATGTAAAATCACTTAGTGCAGATTTGGCTCTTATTATATCAAACTATTTTGCCAATAAGCCAATTAAATAACCTTATGATAGGCTTAATAATATGGATAAATATTTTAGAGTCAACGATAATGTAAATGGCTATTATATTCAGAAAACAATCGGGGAAGGACGATTTGGCATTGCGTATTTGGCAATAAACGATAGATACGAAAAATGTGTGGTGAAACAATTAAAGAGAGAGATGCTCTCACAAAGCAGACAAAAGTTGTTCTACGAAGAAATGATATTAAGACGTTTAGATGATCCACGATTCCCAAAGTTTATTTCAAAATTTCGCGATAATTATCGAGAAGGTTATATTTTAGAATATATTGAAGGTCAAGTTTTTAATAATCTAGTTAAGAAACTTGGTTATCGATTTACAAGAAGGGATATCTACGCTGTTGCAAGTCAGCTTCTTGATATTACAGATTTACTGCACAGCAATAATATTATTCACCGTGACATCAGGCTTCCTAATGTTATCTTAAAAAACGACAAGGATTTAGCATTAATAGATTTCGGATTAGCAAGATTTATTGATAGTGATAGACATTCAAAACAGGTCGATTACTGGTATATAGGTGATTTTCTAATATATCTTTACTATACAAACTTTAAAGGCAACAATCGTACGAACAGACCCTGGTATAAGGAGCTTGATCTAAATTACGAAGAAATTAAATTTTTAAAGAGACTGATGGGAATGGACGGATACTATCGTAATAGTGAAGAAATCAGAACACAGCTGGATAAATTGAAAATGATGTATTAATCCAGACAAAATCATTGTCTGTAGTGCATCTTTTTTCGAAAAGCAAACTTTTTGCATTGGAGAAAATATTATGCCAAGAATGATTGAGTTAGTAAAAATATACCCTGAAAGTTTCAGGGCGAATATATATAATGTGAAACCTTTTCGAATGATTGGACTAATAGATGTAAGTATAAGATATCCTTATGGAGTTGAGCGGGTAACATTAGCTTATTATCGTTCATCAGGTACAAATAACGGCAAAATCAAAGGTTTGTGGTATCCGATTGTAGGTATCAAAATCAGGGATGGTAGTTTTACTGAATTTACTCCATACTTGAATTATGTTTTGTCAAATACTACCAGAAGCCGTCGAGCAAAAAGAGGCTGGCTAGCGAAATCTTTATTCTTCGGTCATCGCTATACCAAAGGAGTAAATATCAGAGGTTTTTCAAATGGAAGGCATTACGAATTCTTGCATGGTACTGGTAAAATTTTAAGAGAATTGTATGAAAGCAACCGCTTTGTCCTGATAAAGTCTTTAAATGCAAGGGAATTAAACAATGTTGTTACTTCAAAAGAAATATATCCAAACAACAATCATACACAGCGCGAAAATTATGAAAGATATATTAGTGATATCTTTAATGATTATCAAAGATAAATGCTTTAAACAGGGCTACCACATACATATATGTGGTAGCCCTGTCAGACAATTCGAGTAATCAAATCATAATTACCTTCAAAATCTGTTAATTGATATCACACTCTCAATTAATTTTAATTAATGTTACGAAAAAGCGATATAAATTAGTGCTTCGTATATATTCTTCTAAATTCTGAAGGTGTTTGCTCACGCACTTTTTTGAAGGCTCTACTAAAATAATTGCTATCGCTAAAGCCGGTATCCATTGCAATTTGAATTATTGTAAGATCCGATTCTAATAATAATTGTGTGGCTCTCTGAATACGTAAACGATTTAGATAGTCCATTGGAGAATAACCCGATATGGACTTGAACACTCTGGAGAAATGGATCAGACTAAGGTTTGAAATCTCAGCTAAATCCTTCAACGTAATCTTATCTGACAAATGCTCCTCCATATAATTAATTGCTCCGTTAATCTGTTTTATTCTTCTATACTGCATATCCATATCATTTTGAGTCGGAATCACTTTAATATATTCTCGTAGTAAACAGGTTAGTAACTGATATGCATACCCCCGAACCGCCAATTCATACCCCTCTTTATGTTCTCGATATTCTAGAATGATTTTAGCAATATAGGACAGTATCAATTTATCGTTCTTAATTTTATTCTGAAACAGCATATGATTTTTCAAGATTAACTCTACATACTTTGACTGCTGTAAATCCGCTTGATTTCCAATCAATAATATTAGATCAAGCTTTATTAAATCATAATTTAGCTCTAGTCCGGGATTTAAACCGGAATGAATCTCATTTGGATTAACAACTAGTACATCCCCTTGATTTGCTACAAATTCTTGTCCAACACATTGTAAAACCAGACTTCCAGACCTAATATTCATCAAAATAAGCTGTTCATGCCAATGGGGAGGGAATATCATACCACTTTCTGTAACGGTACAATGCTCCACAAATATCGGTACGTTTAACTTATTCTCCTCACCATGTCCAAACATATTCTCATTTACGATTAATTTTTTTCCCATCCTTCACTCCATATGATAAAATTGTGCTAGTAATTGATAGAATAATACATGAACAGACTGTCATTTGTCAATATACTTCAAAACATCAATATCGCACATAAATATAGATTATTTCTACTATATTTATGTTTATATGTAAACATTTCACTATATTAATCAATAAACAATGATAAAATTATGCTAACATCGAAAATTTGATATGTGAATACTGCAATAAACTATTATTTAAATTAAAAGGAGAAATCTTATGAATAAGATAACTGTATTAAACGGCGGACCACATAAAGCTGGTAAAACAATGACATTGGTAAATGAAGTATTATCTGTGATTAGTAATAAGAATATAAGCATCAAAATTCATCACATCAATTCCAAATCAATCACTGGATGTCAAGGTTGTTTTGGCTGTAAGAAGGATGGAGTCTGTGTATTGAAGGATGATATGCAGGAAATATATCAAGACATTGAAGAATCAGAGTGTATCATCTTTGCTACTCCGGTTTATATCTGGCAAATGACAGCTCAAACAAAGCTGGTGATTGATCGCCTCTATGCATATATGAAGCAGGATTATACCAGTTTTCTTGCTCCTGGTAAAAAAGTGATTTTCATCGCCACTTTCGGTGGTGGAAGCTTTGATCAATATCATAATTATTTTAATTCAACCTGTAAGAGTCTCTCACTATTGGGATTTGGAGATTATAAAGTACTACTCACAGGAGGCTTAAAAAATTCATCTGATCTTTCAAGTCGAACTGATGTAATATCGGAGGCACAATCGATTGGGGAATGGCTTTCGTTAACTTATTAAAAGTCGAACGCACCTTCATTCTTCTCTTCCAAAACTCGGATTCCGTGGTAAACCAACCAATTTAATGGGGTTTCAATTCCGAGTTCTTTGCCAAGCTGGACAACCTTACCCGAAAACATCTCAATTTCCGTTTTGCGGTTTCTCAAAATATCTTGCAGGGTGGAGGGTTTATTTAACGGAGGTAATATTTTTATGGTATTCTCCTGAAATTCAATATCCTCCTGCCCTAATTCAACACCCAAACAATTTGCAATTTTTACTACTTCCCACATCATATTCCGTCTGATTTCATTTGCATGATCACTCACCTGAAATGCTCCAAATGGTACCCCTAACAACGCACACGTCATATTTTCTCCGATATTGCACATATATTTGAACCAAAGACCTCTTAACATGTCTTTTTCAATTTCATAGCAAATGTTGCAAAGGTCAAATAATGCCTTAATACTTGCTACCCTATCTGTTAATTCGTCATTCTTTGCTTCCCCAAAATGAACTTTACCAAAGTTCGGATCATAGTCAGCTATCCCATTCTCCATCGCGATAGACACACGCATATAGGAATAAAGCACATGATCCCAACCATATACGTTTGCAATTCTATCTTCGCTGTCTATTCCATTCATTACACATAAAATCTGTGTATGAATTCCTACCTGATTATGAATATCTTGTATTGCTTGAGTTAAACCAGTGTCTTTCACCGATATAATGATTAAATCTGCTGGATCCCCCATTAATTCAGGTGAAATAATATTAAAGTGATGTTTTACACCGTTTACCGTGACCCCTTGTGATTCCAGTCGTTCCCTACGTTCTCCGTTGGCTAACACTCTAAAATCATTCCCCAGATATGCCTTTAATTTTGGTGCAAAAAAGACCCCCATTGCTCCTAATCCAATCAAGGTTACCTTCTCAATTTTCTTCATAAATATTCCCTCATCTCCACCTGATTTAAGTTCCTTTTTGAAATTGTATCCTTTTGATTCCTGATTGTCAAACTGTCAATAGAAACATTTACTGTTTTGCACAATAAATTTTCATATTGATCAAAACTCTTAACTTATTATATTAATACTGATATAATAGTAAATTATAAAACAAAATGTATATATAAATCATATAACGTCAATAACTATTCTTTATCATATTAATACACTACCTAGCCCGCAAAAGATTATTTACGGAGGAAAAACAAGCATGAAACATGTGAAGAAAATCGTACTAATGATATTTGGTGGTATCTTTTTGGCACTCGCAATAATCGGCCTCTTTTTACCTGTATTCCCTACAACACCTTTTCTACTTCTTTCTGCTTCCTGCTTTTTAAGAAGTTCCCAAAAGGCATATCGCTTTATTATGACGAATAAGTATTTCGGCAAACACATTTACCAATATCGCATAACAAAAGCAATCCCATTGCTATCAAAAGTATCCGCACTAACTGTATTATGGGTTTCTATCCTTGTATCAGCTATTTTCGTCCCTATTGTTTGGGTTAAAATAATATTATTAGTTGTTGCTTCAGGTGTCACGATCCACCTCATTCTTATTAAAACTATGACCGCAGAGGACAAGCATAATTTTGAAAGAGAATATCAAATTTTTCTAGAACGTAACCGCATAGAAGCTCCTCAGAAATAATTGTTTAAAATATTAACACCAATCTTCACAAGAAGTTTTTTGACAGTGTAAGCCACTCTATGGTATATTAACTGTATAACCAAGGTTAATCATAATAGGAAGATGAAATGGGGATTTTGTATGAAGAAAAAAACTGTCGTAGTCGCTTTAGGTAGAAACGCATTCGGAACCAGTTTTCCGGAACAGAAAAAATCAATCATTAATGCTGCTCAGGCAATTGCCGATTTGGTAGAGGATAAATACAAGGTTATAATCACACATAGTAACGGTCTTCAGATTGGAATGCTGCATAGAGCAATGACAGAATTAAATCGTTTGGATGATACTTATACCGTTGCCCCTATGTCAGTTTGCGGTGCATTAAGCCAGGGATATATCGGTTACGATTTACAGAATGCAATCCGAACCGTGCTTTTGGAACGTGGCATCTTTAAACCGGTATCAACGATTATCACACAAGTTCGCGTAGATACGTTTGATCCTGCATTCCAACATCCTACTAAAATAATCGGACGCCTTATGTCAAAGGAAGAAGCGGATGAAGAGATTAATAAAGGCAACTATGTAACAGAAGTAGATGGTGGTTATCGTCGTCTAGTAGCTACTCCAAAGCCAATTGACATCTATGAAATTGATGCAATCAAAGCTCTAGTTGAATATGATCAGCTAGTAATCGCTTGCGGCGGCGGTGGTATACCTGTATTGGAACAAGGTACTGTTCTTCGTGGTGCCAGTGCTGTTATAGAAAAAGATTTGGCAAGTGAGAAATTAGCGGACATGTTGGATGCTGATATATTATTATTCTTAACCGGAGTTAATAAAGTTGCACTTCAATTCGGAACAGACAAAGAAGAAACCTTAGATACCTTATCCATATCTGAAGCAAAAAAACACATTGAAGAAGGACAATTCCCTAGTACTTCAATGCTTCCAAAGATCGAGGCAAGTATCGATTTCATCTCAAAGAAGGAAGGACGAAAAGCGGTTATTGGACATCTAAATAATGCTCGTCAATGTTTAGCCGGACAGAGTGGAACACTTATAACTGCGTAATCAGAATTTTAAACAGCGATATCATAACTAGACGTCTAGGATAATTACATAACTAACAATCCTATGTAAACAAATCATCTATAAATATAAGTTATAAAATATAAATAGGAGTTGTAGTAAAATCACTTCAACTCCTATTCTTTTTATTTAGGAATAGATTGCTTTAAAGCAATTCCTTTCCTATCCTATTCCATAACCGTATTAATTTCATCCAGCTTCCACATATGTTTAAATTGCCGAAAGAACAAGCACACTCCCACTCCGAGAATTCCAATAACAAAATATAACACGGCCGCTCCGGTTCCTTTACCCTGTCCGAATATGCGGACGAGAATACTATCTCCTGACACGTGTCGCATCAATGGCTCAAATACACGATCCACCAAAAATCCCCCCAAGAAATATCCAATCGGAATGGTAAAAAACTGCAATGAATTTCGAACCGAATAAACTCTTCCCTGTAGATGAACCGGTATATTACTCCGTAATAATACATCCAAATTGGCACCCATAACCGGAATTACAACCCATCCCAAAAAGCCGCCCAAGCACCATATGGGAACATTATTACCGAAAGCAAGCAAAAAGTTTTCCGTTCCCATTGAAAAGAGTAATGTATTGCATATCATACGAACCCTACTCTTTGGAGCCTTGCTAAAGGTAACGAATATACTGCCTAAAATATTTGCGATTCCAGCACAAGCATTTTCTGCTCCAAGTGCAAAATCACTGCCGCCATTCCTAGACAGAAGCATTGCCGGCAATGCCGATTGATAAATGGACGCGATGAAATTAATTGCTGCCAAAAAGAGAATCAGTTCCAATATCCCTCTGTTCTTTTTCATAAAACCAAGACCTGATTTTGCTGCCTGCAGTATCGTTTCTTTCTTATCATTTTGAATCACTGATTCAGGGATTTTAATGAAACCTGCAAGCGATATAAATGCAAGTGCAAAGGTACACAAGTCAATTATTATTACTGCATTGATACCTACAAATGCCATAATTGCTGTGGCAATAATAGGTGTCATTATCGTGTTCAATGAATTCGTAAAGGATCGCATACCGCTTACCTTCTGATAATACTTCTTTGGAACCAATAGTGTTGTTGCTAATTCGGACGATGGCTGTTGAATGGTATTCATCAATCCGTTAATTGAATTAATCAAGTACAAATGCCATATTTCCAACATTCCGGTGTGCATCAGTATTACGATAAAAACGGTACACACTGCTGCCACACTATCACAAACTAACATTGTTATTTTTTTATTCCATTTGTCACTTAATGATCCTGCAAATATGCTGAGGATTACATAGGGTGCATAAGTACAGATTGATAACAATGCAGAATCTAAAGCAGAACCCTGCTGTTTGTACACCCAGATAATCAATACAAAACTTGTCATCGCACTGCCCAAAGCAGAGAGTGACTGTGTTAACCATAATAAAATAAATGTTTTTAATTCTTTATACATTCGATTTTGCTCCTTATATTTTAAATTGTAAGTTGCAAAATCTGTGCGGACAAAGCTTTTTTAATTGACACGACACTTTTTTCTCTCAGTGTGTGATCTTTGTTTTTCCATTTATCTCCATGCAAATATGTCCGCCATCAGACTCTGCATGGAGCATATGCAGTACATAATCTCATATTTATTTCCCTTTCTTATTCTTTAATTTAATACATTTTCCCATTGTATATAATCATTTAATATTTCTACAAACTTCTCTAATCCGATACGATCCTCTTCATCAAATCTTGATTTTACAGGACTGTCGATATCCAACACTCCAATCAATTTATCATTCTTAATAATCGGAATTACAATTTCAGATGCAGATGCCGCATCACAAGCGATGTGTCCCGGAAACTCATGAACATCCTGAACCAATACGGTTTCTCTATTCATTGCTGCACTGCCACAAACACCTCTGCCCAAAATAATTCTGATGCAGGCTGGTTTCCCTTGAAAAGGACCTAATATCAGTTGATTCTCCTTATAAAAATAAAAACCTGCCCAGTTTATTTCACCCATACTATGATATAAAAGTGCTGTGCTGTTTGATATATTTGCTAAAGCATCTGTTTCATCTTGGATTAGCCCCAATAAGGATAGACAGATGTCATGGTAATCTTTATTTCTGCTTGTCATGTATAACCTCCGAATGTCAATTACTTTCTATTCCTATATTGATTATACACAATAGCCAGATAATAGCAAGTACTTAGAAACATACAATTATTGCACTGCCACAGCGGCTTTCAGTTCCTTATCAAGCATGGCGAAGCAACTCATAATTAATTCTTTATCTTTCTCATCTCCATACAGATTGCTGGTAAAGGTAAGCTTATCTTCAAAGGTACTTAATGCTATCTGGAAATGAGGTTTATATTTTATTGATCCACATATAAAAGCATTCCTGATCTTGGTGCTTTGAAAATATAATTGCTTTGAATCAATAATTCCGATATTAGTCATACCAATATATGGATTTTTCAGATTCTTTTTCACGATAGAATAACTTTTTTTCTGATTAAATAATTTGAATGGAATTTCCAGCTTAAGAAATCCGTTCACACCCATTAATTTGTCTTTATTCTTTTTCATAAACTGATTAATCTGAAACAATGTTGTTTTAAAATCATCCACCTCATTTACAGTCGCTTCAGTGATGATGGTAGATGAATAATTCGTTAAAATATCAGTAGGTTTTTCCTTTAAGTATTTCCTCATATCAATCATAATAGCAATATTGAATGGTTTACCATATTGCTTCATCATATTAGATAAAACCCGATAATAAGCCGTAAGTATCGTATCGTTTATCGTAACATTATTTTGTTTGCTATAATCATAAATCCCTCGAAAAAGATCTTCTAATAACTCATGTCTTAGAATAAAAGGTGATGTGTTTTCCTTATTACTCTCTATCAATTGACTTCGATTTTTCTGATTACTCTCAGCATTTTGTAAAAATAATAGTTTTAACTTTTGATAAAATTTAAATTGAGAAGTTAATTTATGTATACCACGATCTCCATTGATAATTAAGTCCGGTTTATAATTTGGATTTTTCATTAAACCGGAATAAATGTCTGAAAGAAGGTACACACATTGTTTAAATCCAGCCCCATCACATACCATATGATTTAATATAATCGATAACGTATCCTCTTGTCCCCGATATAAACACATTCTAATCTGTGGCCCTGTTTTTTCATTTGTAGTTGAACAAGTAAACATCTCCAGATCCTCTTTGCTCTGAACCACTTCCAGAACTTTATCTACATCAATCTTACTCTTACTTTCCCAATAAGAATTACCTTTATTAAGACAGAATTTACAATTCAAAATTGGAACTGTTTTTAATAAAAGTATTATCGCTTGCTTTAAGGTATTTAAATTAAGTTGATTTTCGAAATAAATCACCGAATGTAATTGATGATCATTATATCCTGTCTCCTTAAACATATATTGAACCTTATCAAAGATTTCTGCTTTATATCTCATCGATCTCCTCCACATTTCTTGCTATTAATATCTATTAATTCATAGTATGGAAACAGTAATCTTTTGTTTCACTTTTACGTAATGAAAGTGATAAATCTTGTGTAGTAGGAGTTTTACTTGAACCATGTTCTAATAATTATTATTTACCCATACATCTTACTAATCCTTATCTATGTCTTTCGACAACAAACATTACCGTGAACATTTTAGAATTTATTATAGTGTATTTTGGGGTACAGAAGGGACTCTTCATCATAAGACTTCTTTTCCTCCGCAGGATAACCAATTGCTATGATATTTTCAACACTGAATTGCTCCGGAATCTCAAGTAGTCTTTTAATATAACTTTCCGTACTTTCCTGCTCTGAGTAATTACGATTTCTAACCTGAATCCAGCATGAACCCAACCCGATGTCTTGTGCCATTAATTGAATTAAGGTTGATGCAATGGAAGCGTCTTCAACCCATACATCACTTGCTACCCTATCAGCAATTACTACAATTGCAAGAGGTGCACCCTCTACAAAACGGGGTCCTGGATTTCTACACAGGGATAATTCCTGTAATAATTGAGTATCAGTCACCACGATGAATTGCCATGGTCTGATTGATCTTGAGGATGGGGCTAATAACGCCGCCTTTATTAGAAGATTGATCATCTCCTGCTCTATTTTTTTATCCTGATATTTTCGTATGCTTCTTCTAGCCTTTAAGATATCTAATAGCATAATACTCTCTCCTTATGATCTTTATTCTGCCACAGGCACATTACACACATCAACCCAATCCTTCGATGCAGAATGATGTTCCAACTCATCAAGTGATAACTCTACAGCGCTCTGGCTGCTTCCAGCTGCAGGATATATAACCTCGAAACGTTTTAATGATATATCTAAATACACATTTACATTAGAATTAATTGCGAAAGGGCAAACCCCTCCCGGTTTATGACCAATATAGCTTTCTACCAGCTCGCCGGGTATCATCTTTGCTTTTTGCCCAAATGTCGTCTTAAACTTTTTATTATCTACTCTTGCATCACCGGCGGTCACTACCAAGATAGCCTCTTCTCCTAGTAAAAAGGACATCGTCTTGGCGATCTTTTCCGGTGCACAACCAATTGCATTCGCTGCCTGTTCTACCGTGGCTGTGGACTGTTCCATTACTTTGATCCTACTTCCCATTCCTACTTGATCAAAGTACTTTTTTACGTTCTCAAATGCCATTTTACACACTTCCTTACTTTTTGCTATTAAGGATATCCCTAATAGGCGAAAATGTCAAATAAATCCTAACTCGAGTTAAATAGTATGTATATAATAATTGATTTTGTATGAATTAATCATGTATAATATTACCATTATAATGTGCAGACTAACATTCGTAGAGGGAAAATGAAAAAGTCAGAAAGTATACTAGAGAATTTATCTTTAATAATGGTTGTAGTTGCATTAATATTATTTTGGTTAAATGACAAGAAAACGAAGTATATTAAAAAGCCAAAGATTCAAGAAAAAGGATATCAATATATTGGAGTAAAGTAAGGTGGCAGAAATCCTATGAATAGAATTTCTGCCACCTTACTTTATATATTAAACAATTAGAGAATATGATTATCACTTAACATACCTATCCTTTGTATTTGCCTGTACTGTTAATTCCAAGATACAAACAAGAGGTGTGGTTACTTCTTTTCAAAATCAACTCAAATCTTCTTTTATTTTGTGTTTCTAATCCTAGAACTTGATTTCTGAATCATAAACAAGGTAATGACAAACCCAAGAAGACATAGCGCTATTACGTAGTAAAATATAAACTTATAGTTGCCTAAAAAATCAAGCAATAATCCGGAGGTTGAAACCCCTGTAATTGCTCCGATTCCATATGCAGTAAATACCAGACCATAGTTTTGTCCGTAATTCTTCATACCATACAGTCTAAGTGTAGAAGCAGGGGCTATGGCAAGCCATCCTCCAAGATTGAACCATAAAGCAGAAAAGGAAATGATATATATAATGATATTATTCTCTCCAAACAGAATTAACAATATGGCTGCAACTGTTATCATAGAATATGACAACAACATTGCTGCTTTAGTACCAAATCGATCCGTAAACCATCCGAATAACGGCCTTCCGCAACCATTAAAGATCGCAAATATAGTGATTAATCCTGTCACCTTGATTGCCCGAGTTCCAATATAATCCACCCCTATGCTCGTTGTCATGCCGATAAGTGTCAGACCGATCATCGTTCCGATGATAAAATTAAGATATAATCCCTTGAAGCTTTTTGATTTTACCATATCACTGGTAGAAAAATCGGCTGAACTGCTTATCGCTACCTTTTGATTATTCGCATCAATTGATTCCTCTCTCGTAGGATATCGGAATGAATACGCCAATATCGGTAATATAATGCCAAAGCATATTCCAAGAATAAGAAACGTGGAGGTCACACTATAATTCTCAATTAAAATTCTCGCTATCGGAGCTGTAACTAGAGGAGACATTCCAAAGCCCACCAATACCATGCCTACTGCCAAACCCTTCTTTTCCGGAAACCATTTTGCCACTACGGTCATAGGAACACCATAAGCAATCCCTACACCCGCACCGCTAATACATCCATATGTAAATGTAAGTAACATTATATTAGTAGCAAACGAAGATAGAATCCATCCCAACATAACAAGTACTCCGCCGACCATGAGAATTTTGCGAGGATGAAAGCGTTCCAGATACCTACCTGTCAAAAACATAAAAAGAGCATAAAATGCAAGCGCCATCATGTATGGTAATCCGCTTTCTGCTGATCCAATATCAAATTGCTTCTCTATTGGTAGTCGAAACACACTATAGGAGTATACAGTTCCCAGAAACATCATTATAACGATACCTAATATAACAAATTTCCAACGGTTAATATTACTCCGTTCTATATTAAATTTCTTATTTCTTATCATCTGCTTCCCAACTCTCCTCAAGTTTTTCTTCTAGATCATAGACCACATGGTCTTTGATCATGTCAGTATTATTTACCAACTGATCATAGATGTCAGGATACTTAACTCCAAGAATCCTTGCTGCCAAAACACCTGCTTTCTTTGCATTATTAATACCAACAGTAGCTACAGGAACGCCACCAGGCATTTGCACAATTGACAGTAGGGAATCCATGCCGTCCAGCTCTTTTAACTTTACTGGCACACCGATTACCGGGATTTGTGTCAAAGCTGCAACCATACCCGGCAGATGTGCCGCCCCACCTGCTCCGGCGATAATCACTTCAATACCCCTGTCATGTGCATTCTTAGCATATTCAAACATCCTGTCCGGTGTTCTGTGTGCGGATACCACTTTAATTTCAAATGGAATTGAATACAATTCCATTACTGCTGCTGCATTTTTCATAATTCTTAAATCCGAATCACTTCCCATGATGATTCCTACCAATGATGTCTTAGTATTATTGTTCATATTATGCTGCATATTAAGCTTCCTCCCTACCTATCATTTCAGCCTTCTTTCCTAATAAAATTATCAGCCTAAACTTCCTCTGATTTTACCCATTTTTACAATCCATTCATTTAGTATCTTTTTCTCTTCTTCTCCATCATTAAATAAGTCCTTATTTTTTCCCAACAGATGAAGTAAAATTGGACGGATGGATTTTAACAGCATGTGATAAAACTCATCCTCGTTCAATTCCTCATCATCCATTGTGATATTTAATATGCTACATGCCAACTCGTAATCCTCAATATATTCTTGTCTGGCACTCTCATCGATGATACCTTTTGAAATTTTAATATTTACGTATTTTGATGCAAACGTTAGATCTTCCTTTAACAGAGGGTAAAATTTAATTAACTTTTGGATTGCATGTTCCCCATATTTCCCTTTGATTTCTTTCAGAGATCGTCCGATACCGATAAACTCCGGAGGCAATCCTAAAGTATACATTGCTGCCGTAAAGGAGATTGCTCTGGGAACGGAACATTGGATATCTGTATTGATTTCCTGTAACTCCTTCTTTAGTTCGTTGTCCTTAACTAGCTCAGATAATTCATGCATACATGCAATCTCTCGAATATACTCCAGTCCCGTCTTTGATGAAGATAATCGATCTCTGTTTTTTGGCATGTACTGAGATATATTCTCAACCGTTTCGATTGTCTTTAAGAAAGTCTGCATATAATGCTTTGAAGCAATTCCGATTACGTCCTTCATTAAATCGATCTCTTCTTCCGAAAATGTTCTATTTTCCAAACTATTGGCTTTATTCTTAATGATATTAACAACTTCTTTGGTTTGTTCTTCCCCGTAGTCATAACGAAGTCCGGATTGAATTGTGTATGTCTTAATTCCGGCATAGTTATTCATTAATGCCTCAAGATTCTCCTGAGTAAGATGACCCCTAAACGGAAGTGCCCCGCACCCAAGGATCGGCGCAACCTTAATATTCCTTTTTTCACCCCATTTATACGCCTTATCGATAGCAATCAAAACTGCCATTACAGAGGAAAGCATACCATATGACATCGCAGAATCAGAACGTGCAAACATAATTCTGACTTCATCAAAAGAAAACCCTTTTAGAATTGCATCCTTGTAGTATTCATCTAAAATCCCATCCACTTTAACAAGTGCAGGTACACTCTCAACAAGAGGAAGAATACGAATACTATTTAAGGGAAATTGAATATCATAATTTTTGTTACCAAGCTCAATCACAGAATTAATTCTATCCTGTAATTGAACCAACTCATGACCGGATTCAATCATAGGCACGATCGTTTCGACTATTGCCTGTTCATTTGTCTGTTTATAAGTTAATATATTGGTCTCCACGAGGGACATAATACTCATCAGCTGACGAAATACCGGCTCCTTCTTCGCATTTGGAATTCTAGGGGTAATAAATACATCCTTACCCGGTATTAGTCCTTGTTTAATCAGCCCTAATGCGATTTGTGAAGTCTGGTGGTAAGGAGTCAATTTCCCTTCAAAGTCAATCATAATCTCTTCTATACCTAGTCCTCCCTGCTCCTGTGTAGTGAGTGCAAGAATCGCTTCATCGGGTTCATTCTGAATTCTAATGTATTTATCCGCATTATCGGGATGTTGAGTTGCCATACTAACGGGTATTTTTCTCATCTATGTGCTCCTTTGCATAGTAATATATTTCATAGCTGTAAATGCTTTTTCTTCCGCCTTTTCTAAGGATTGATCTTATTTTTATCATCTACAAAAAACTCGATGCAAAACACACCATAATCCTCAAATTGTTCTACAATCTTCTTTCCGATTTGATGAATATTATTTACAACCTCCTCTGTAATATCAGCAGGGATTTTGGATTGAATCAACAAACTATATTTATGATAATTTTCAGAAACCGGATAATAAACAATCTCTTTTTCATTTCTGACAATCACAACGGATACTTCTTTAACAAAATAACACAAAAAGAGCCAATAACAAAAAGATCCCAAACATAGGATTTTTGCTATTGGCTCACTATTGACTGGTTTAAAACCTTTCAATCAGTCTTCCAACAATTTATACTTTAAATTTTATGTGCTATTTAACAGCAGTAAAATGACAATATCATATTATCCAGCACAAATCAATAAAAAATTATTAACAATAGGAATTTTTAAATGGAATAATAAAATTCTAACTTCATCCGTCTACTTAACCATTACTAAAATGTATCCTCTACTGATTATCGGTATATTCCTTTTTATCTCGCCTAGTTAGTAAACCTGAATCCATTACATATAAAGAATCACTATATTGTACAGTTTCCAATTCATGGGTAACCATTATTATCGCTGTATTATTTTTTGCTATCTCATGAAACAACTGCATTATATCAACCGTTGATTTTTTATCCAAATCACCGGTAGGTTCATCAGCGAGCAGTATAGATGGATCATTTATCAGCGCACGCGCAATAGAAACTCTTCGAAGCTCTCCTCCAGATAATTGTTTTGGGTAAGATTGCGCTAAATGTAATATACCTACCTTCGCTAACAAATCAAACACCTTTTCTGATACATTCCCTTCTCTTTTATAAAAATAATATGGAAGTGCAACGTTATCAAATACCGTAAGATTAGATAATGCACTAAATCCTTGAGGAATATAACCAATTTTAGAATTACGATAAAATGATATAGCCTTATCATTTTTTAACAGAATATCCTGCCCATCTACTTCAATCGAACCTAATGTTGGGGCAATCAGGCCGGCTATCATATTTAAAAATGTACTTTTCCCACTACCGGATCTTCCAATTACACTTACAAATTCTCCGGTGGATACGGATATTTCAGCATGATCAACTGCTTGAAATAAGGAGGTTCCTCTTTTGTATTCTTTTGTTAGATTCTTTATATTAAGCAGCATGCTATTCCCCCTCCCTCATCGTTATATACGTTTCCGCCCGACTGATCTTTACAGCTGAATAAATGGAGGTCAGTGGCCCGATTATGATTGAAAGTGTAAGACTCAACAACATGATAGTACCAATCATACCGAAATGAGGTTGAAGATATGGAAGCTTCAACTTATCCCCTATATAAGTACTAAATGGAAATATACTTATGGATGCTAACCCGATACCCACAACACTGCCCGCTATGCTGATAAGGATTGATTCCGTTAAAAGGATGCCTATCAATTTTTTTCTTGTTGCACCTAATACCCGAAAAACGGCAAACTCCTTTTTTCGTTCATTGATCGTTACAGAAAATACGATTAACAAGATGAGTGCTGTTATAATCCATAGTGCAATAGAGAATATCTGTATGTAGATTACCAACATATCTAAATTACTTGATAGGTTTGATAGCATCTTCTGTGGCACAATTACCTGAACATTCGGTATCGAAGCTCGAATACTTTTTGCAACGATATCTGCATCTGCATTTTTGTCAATCTTAACAAGAACTGTTGATATTGACTTACCAGGCTGTTGCTCCTCAAGAAACTGCATGCCAACTTCCTTGGCTTGTGAAAAAAGTTGTTTCATCGTATTCATATTCATAAATACTGTAGAATCCAAACCGGTTGAAGTCTTCTCTAGACGTGCTGTAATCGGATATGTATGATTATAAAACTTTAACGCTTTATTCTTCTCAGGCTCTATCTCACTTCCAATAATCAATTCTCCATCCCTTAGTTTATCTTTGAATGTATGTGATATCCAAGGCTGAATTGTAAAATCTGAGGCAGGATCAAAGCCTACTAATTGAACTGCACTGGTACAACATTCCTTGGAAAGGGAGGTAAGAAAAAACTGGGAAGACACCTTCTTCACTCCCTTCACCTTCTCCACTTTCTGTAATACTGATTTATCAAAATAAAAGTAACTTGGTTCTCCTTGCAACAGAACTCCTTTCGTCTGCGTTTCATACCCTTTGGGTACCACCATCAGATCAGCACCGGACCTCTTCTGGGTACTGCTCATACCATTTTTCAGACTTACTGTAAGAATAGAACCTCCAAACAAAGTAAATGCAAGAATCCCTACAATAACACAAAGACATATACTCCGAACATGTTTTCTTCTTATATTATATATAGCTAGTCTTCCTGTAGTTAATGGTACCTGTTTCATGCGATTGCCTTTCCTTTAATCTGTGATTTATATAGATATATAACATTAATAATTGCCGCTAAAATAACCACTATACTTAATATCGTTAATGCCGGTAAGGTAAGAGAATGGCATTGAGAATGTGGATGCTTGCATACTCCAATCAATGTGTTTGGTATCAGTAACGCCAATATTCCGTTCAACGTCAATGAAATATGTATTCCAATTCTTATCTGGGCAGATTGTAACACAATTAGTAACACACCTAGAATTGCTATTACAAATCCGATTCCAAGTTCTGCTCTTGCGGTCCAGTGGCATGTCATAACCATATTTGAACTCATTTCCATAGAAGACTTATCACCATCATCTTTTGTTACATCTGTTTTTGTATCATTCATTTTGGTGTCAGATGTTTTGCACACATCCTCACTATTACCCAATGCATGTACACCGCATACCGGAATAAAAGTAATTGGGCCAATAGCGATAAGTACCCCCAATACAATAAATAATATTCCTGATATCAACCTGTTTTTCATAAACTACCTCCTTGAAATTTACTTTGTCACACAAATATAGACTATATTTATATGTTTACTATGTATTAGTAAAATAATAACAAATTATTCCTGTTATGTCAATGAAAAACATATGTAGATTTTTAAATACTTTATAACATTTATAACAAGAAATTTTGAGGACTATTTTAACCAGCTCTATTAACAAAAAATAGAAGTTCCTCCCCCTATATATAATAGGGTTTGGAACTTCATACATAGATCCTTTATCTATTCATAATTTTAAATTTCTATTATAAAAAAGAAACCAGTTTTTTCGAAACAGGGACTCCTCCAAATTTACAATAAACTTCTTTTTGATGTATAGTAGTCAGAAGAAAAATTTTTTACTTTTGTAATTGTTATTTGAATATTACTTTTCATATTTTTATGAGAAGTGTTGTTTGGGATTAATGTGTATCCACCGTTTTTCGTTTGCTCAATTTCCATCCGTTGTTGTAATGATTGAATTACCTGTGGATGTTACGTTAAGTAGTCCTTTATCATTTACGCCGATTGCGTTTTTATTAGTAGATGACCATATTAGTTTTTCACTATCATCTCACCTAATACATAATCAGCCACTTCCAGCGTTCTTATGATATCTTCCTTCGTGTGAGCCGTTGATAAGTATTCACGTCCACGATTATCAGTAAATCGCACCCCATATTCCTCACATTTTTCAACAAATCTTTCATACATTTCTACATCTGCTTTTACTAGCCAATCGCGAAAATCCTCTGGGTCATCTTCAAAACCAAAATAAAGAATAAAGATACTTCCAACCAACCTGGTATAAATTTTAATCTGATACTTATTCGCCAATGATTGAAATCCAGACACTAGTATATTCCCTAAACTCTCCAGTTTTTCATACACGCCCGGTTTCGATAGTTCTGCTATCGTAGCTAAAGCAGCTGAGGAACCGATTGGGTTACCGTTAAATGTTCCTGATGAATGGATTCCACATTCCATAATCTCTCTTTTTCCAACTACTGCTCCAAATGGATATCCGTTTGCAATAGCCTTCGCAAAAGTGGATAGATCGGGGGTTACCCCATAGTAACACTGTGCTCCACCCAGCGAAACCCGAAAACCGGTTATCACTTCATCAAAGATAAGGACAACATGATATCTTGTTGCAAGATCTCGTACTTTCTGAAGATATCCTTCTTTCGGTAAAATCGGACCTGAATCACACATAATCGGCTCCATTATAATAGCAGCAATATCTGTATTCTTTTTTAATACTTCCTCAAGTAATGTCGCATCATTCCAAGGTAATACGATTAAATCATCAGCGGAGGACAATCTCTGTCCTTTGGTATGTATGATTTTATTGGGATTTTTCCGATCACCTAACTCTTCTATACTCTTTGCATCGATGCTGATTTTTTCTTCATCTGACCAGCCATGATACTGACCTTCGAATTTAATAATTTTATATTTTCCGGTGTAAGCTCTAGCTAAACGCATAGCATACATTACGACCTCTGTTCCTGAATTTTGGAAACTTACCATCTCTGCAGATGGAATAATTTCGGTTAACCTTTTTGCCAATTCATTTAAAGATGGGTTCGGAGCTGAGAAATGACTCCCTAACTCCAGTTGTTTTCTCACAGACTCATTTACCGCCTCATTGCAAAATCCGAGTAACATTGGGCCAAACCCCAAGATATAATCAACATACTCATTACCATCCACGTCATATAATTTTGAACCGCTTCCATGCGTCATTATAATCGGATAATCTCTGTAGGAGGGCATATGAAAATAACTGCCAACACCATCTACAATATACTGTTTATTATTAATATGAAGATCTTTTGATTTCTCTGTACAATACTTTTTCATAATACATCCTCCACATTGCAAAATTTCCTATATTAAAAGAAGGGGGCTATGATTAGCCCCCTTGCTTATGAAGGTATTATACAAGTAATCTGTTATTTGTTCAAGTATTATGCTCCTTCTACCATATCCCTTGATTGGTATCCAATATAGCCAAGAAATATCAAAGCAACACTAATTACTAAGATTGTACAGAAATCACTCCATTAAATTCATCCACCGGCATATGTGGAACCCAGCTTTGTACTGCTGTTTTTGAAACCTATTGCAGAAATCGCAGTACCGCTTTTGAATGCCTTTGTATAATATGTATAAATTTTATCATTTTACTTAAATATTTTCAACAGGGATAACGTTGACTAATCAACCATTCACCTTTATAATATAGTTGATTAGTCAACCAAGGAGGTGCTCATAATGGATATAAGTCAAATGAATCTGCTTATGATGAATAATAAAATATTCAGATACTCGCAGGTTTACCTAGACAAAGCTTTAAAAAAATACGAACTTAGTAGTGGTGCTTTTCGTTATCTATTTGTACTAGAAAAACAGGAAGGAATATCCCAGAATGAAGTCAGTCAAAAGATAGGAAATGACAAAGCAATGTCAACTCGTATGATTACAAAGCTTATGGAGTTAGGGTATATTGAACGAATGCAGAGTGAGGATGATAACCGCGCTTATCAGTTATATTTGACAGATAAGGCAAAAGAAGTAATCCCCAAAGTCAGAGCAGAAATCTCGATTCTTATTGACCTTATGACAGAAGGTTTGACTGAACAAGAAAAGGATCAATTAATGAATTCCTTATATAAAGTATTTAACAACACCCATAAGTTAAATGGGTAAGGAGGTATTGACATGAATCAGACAGAAAAAGTTAATAAATGGACTGTGCTTTCCATTGTTATAATTTCAACGTTTATGGCCACACTTGACGGAAGTATTGTAAATGTTGCATTACCAAGCATGACAAAAGCACTAAAAGTAAGCTCATCAGGGATACAGTTTGTTGCTACCAGTTACTTAATTGTAATTGCCGGTATCATCCTAGTATTTGGTAAGTTAGGTGATATGCTAGGAAAGACTAAGATGTTTACTCTCGGTATTGTATTATTTACAATTGGTTCGTTGTTATGTGGATTAAGCAGTTCCTTTCCGATTTTAATTGCTTCTCGTATCATTCAAGCTATCGGTGCAGCGGGAACAATGGCTAATAGTCAAGGAATTGTTACAGAAGCCTTTCCGCCGAATGAACGGGGTAAAGCACTGGGTTTTGTTGGAACAGCAGTTGCTCTCGGCTCATTAGTGGGTCCAGGCCTTGGTGGTATCATTGTTGGAGCCATCGGTTGGGAGTATATCTTCTATATTAATGTACCCATTGGAATTATTGCTACTATCGCGGCGATTAAGCTACTACCAAAAACCAATAAGAAGGCTGATCAAAAGCTAGATGTATCGGGTTCTATCTTATTCCTTATTGCTATCGTACCTCTTTTTGTTGCATTGAATGAAGGAATTCGTATAGGATTTACGAATCCCCTTATATTAAGCGGATTTGGTATCTCCGTAATTGCATTCGTTGCATTTTTCTTACTTGAACGAAGAAAAAATGAACCATTGGTCCAGCTTAGTATGTTTAGTAATCGATTGTTTTCCCTTAGCATCTTCTGTGGCTTTATCAGTTTTGTTGCGATTTTCTGCCATAATATTCTTCTACCGTTTTACTTACAGGATGTGCGAGCCTACTCTCCTTCCTTCTCCGGTATGATTATGATGGTATATCCATTAATATTAACTGCTGTTGCACCATTAAGTGGTCATCTCTCTGATAAAATCGGTTCAGAAGTACTTACTTTCTTTGGATTATTATTAGGAAGTATCGGTTTATTCCTAATGGCTACAATTGGAACAAACTCCTCGCTTCTATATTTAATTATCATCATTGGAATTATGTCAGTGGGTATGGGTATGTTCCAGTCACCAAATAACTCTTTGGTAATGTCAACGGTAAGTCGTGATAAGCTTGGTGTTGCAGGAAGTATAAATGCATTAATTCGTAATGTCGGTATGGTTTGCGGAATCGCACTTGCTACTACTCTATTATACAGCATGATGAGTTATCAAATCGGCGAACGCGTAACAAACTACATACCAGGCAGAAGCGACGTCTTCATCTTTGGTATGCATATAGTATATCTGGTTGCGGGCGCAATCAGCTTACTCGGTGCAGTATTAACATTACTTCGTATGAATTCAAAGAAACAAAACAGTATTATACAAGAAAGTATCGAATAAAAATGTATAGAAGTCCCCATTCAAACATGTATATTTCTTCATGGATGAATAGGGACTTTTCCTATAGTATTACAAATATTTTACTCAAACTTTTCGTTTTATAGTCAAATCTCACAATTTCACTAAAAAGGCACTCTTCGATTCACTACATAAATCTCACAATACAAAACGAATTTTTATCAGTATATTTATAATAAATAGATAAATCTTCCTGTTTTTCTCTATTAATTAGCACTTTTTTCCTCGACAAATTTGCTGTATAATAGAAAAATAGATATTGACTTTATTTATTTGATACAATATAATGAAATTGTTAAAAAATTAACAATTAACCTAATTCAAATGGAGGTAATCATATGGCTAAAAAAGAAAATGCAATAAATATCGCGGCAGATAATAACAACGTAATCGATACAGTTGATGCCCTTCTGTCTAAAATGGAAAAAATGCGTGAAGCTCAAAGAATATTTGCAACATATACACAGGAACAGGTAGATAAAATCTTCTTCGCAGCATCCGTCGCTGCTAATAAACAAAGAATTCCTCTTGCTAAGATGGCAGTAGAAGAAACTGGTATGGGTATTGTTGAAGATAAGGTTATTAAAAACCATTACGCTGCTGAATATATCTACAATGCATACAAGGATACTAAGACTTGTGGCGTTATCGAAGAAGATCTTGCTTACGGTATTAAAAAAGTAGCAGATCCGATTGGTTTAATTGCAGCAGTTATCCCTACTACGAATCCTACATCAACTGCAATTTTTAAAACTTTAATTTCATTAAAAACTAGAAATGCAATCATCATCTCTCCTCATCCTCGTGCAAAAAACTGTACAATCGCTGCTGCTAAAACTGTTTTAGATGCTGCTGTTGCTGCAGGTGCTCCGGAAGGAATTATTAGTTGGATTGATGTTCCATCTCTTGAGTTAACTAATGAAGTTATGAAAAATGCGGATATCATCTTAGCTACTGGCGGTCCTGGTATGGTTAAGTCCGCTTACTCTTCCGGTAAACCGGCATTAGGCGTAGGCGCAGGTAATACACCGGTTATCATTGATGATACAGCAGATATCAAAACAGCAGTAAGTTCCATTATTATCTCTAAGACATTTGACAATGGTATGATTTGTGCTTCCGAACAATCTGTAACCGCATTAGAGAGTGTATATGATGAAGTAAAGAAAGAATTTGCTTTCCGTGGCTGCTACTTCTTAAAACCGGATGAAATAGAAAAGGTTAGAAAAACCATCTTAATCAACGGCGCATTAAATGCAAAAATCGTTGGTCAGAAGGCTTCTACCATCGCCAAACTTGCTGGTGTTGAAGTTCCAGAAAGCACAAAAATTTTAATCGGTGAAGTAGATAGCGTAGATATCTCAGAAGAATTTGCACATGAGAAATTATCTCCTGTTTTAGCATTATATAAAGCAAAGACTTTTGATGAAGCAATCGAAAAAGCAGAGCATTTAGTTGCTGACGGTGGTTACGGTCACACTGCTTCCCTTTACATTAACACTAACGAAAAAGAGAAATATGATAAATTTGCAGCAGCTATGAAAACCTGCCGTATCTTAATCAATACTCCTGCTGCTCAGGGTGGTATCGGTGATCTTTATAACTTTAAGTTAGCACCTTCCTTAACATTAGGTTGTGGTTCCTGGGGCGGTAACTCCGTTTCTGAAAATGTTGGTGTAAAACACTTAATTAATATAAAGACGGTTGCCGAAAGGAGAGAAAATATGCTTTGGTTTAGAGCCCCTCAGAAAATATACTTCAAGAAAGGATCTATGCCGGTTGCTCTTGATGAACTTGGAACAGTTATGGGCAAGAAGAAAGCATTTATTGTAACTGACTCCTTCTTATTTAAAAATGGTTATGTGAAACCAATCACTGATAAATTAGATTCCATGGGAATTACTCATACTTGCTTCTACGATGTAGCTCCAGATCCTACACTTGCTTGTGCAAAAGAAGGTGCAGACGCAATGCGTTCCTTCGAGCCTGATGTAATCATCGCTTTAGGTGGTGGTTCCGCTATGGATGCTGCTAAGATTATGTGGGTTATGTACGAACATCCGGAAGCAGACTTCTTAGATATGGCGATGCGTTTCATGGATATTCGTAAGAGAGTATATACTTTCCCTAAGATGGGTGAGAAAGCTTACTTTGTAGCTATCCCAACCTCCTCCGGTACTGGTTCTGAGGTAACACCTTTCGCAGTTATTACCGATGAGACTACAGGAGTTAAATATCCTTTAGCAGATTACGAATTACTACCTCATATGGCAATTATTGATACAGATAATATGATGAGCCAACCTAAAGGCTTAACCAGTGCTTCCGGTATCGACGCTATGACACATGCACTTGAGGCATATGCATCCATGTTAGCAACTGACTACACCGATGGTCTTGCATTAAAAGCGTTAAAGAACATCTTCAAGTTCTTACCAATTGCTTATAACAATGGATCAGACGTAAAGGCAAGAGAAAAGATGGCAAACGCTTCGACTATCGCTGGTATGGCCTTTGCAAATGCTTTCCTTGGTATCTGCCACTCAATGGCACATAAATTAGGAGCATTCCACCACTTACCACACGGTGTTGCTAATGCATTATTAATTGAAGAAGTTATGAAATTTAACATCAGCGAAGCTCCAACAAAGATGGGTGCATTTTCCCAGTACGAATATCCTAATGTATTAGAGAGATATGTTGAAGTAGCGAACTTCATTGGAATCTCCGGTAAGGATGACATGGATACTTTCAACAAATTAATCGTTGCTATCGGCGACTTAAAAGAAAGTGTTGGTATTAAAAAGACAATTAAAGAATATGGAATTGACGAGAAAGCATTCTTAGAGTCTCTTGATGAGATGGTTGAGCAGGCATTTGATGATCAGTGCACCGGTGCTAACCCTAGATATCCATTAATGAGTGAATTAAAAGAGATGTACTTAAAAGTTTACTACGGTAAATAATTAATTATATAAATGCTTTGTACCTAAGCAAATGAAATACCCAATCACATAGAGAGGATACCCTCAAGGATTTGAATTAATCTTCAGTCCTACAGAGGGTATCCTCTCTTTCAATTAGGCATCTACTGATAATTAATGCTTACTAGCTATAAAGCTAAGGTGATAATTGTTCATTTTTCCAAAATACCATTGTACAATTTGCACAACTAGCCCTGCAAATTTCGTCACATTTATTCGAAAATGCATATACTTTTCTTTTAATATGTAG
Source organism: Bacillota bacterium (assembly GCA_023392615.1). GTDB lineage: Bacteria > Bacillota > Clostridia > Lachnospirales > Lachnospiraceae > Mobilitalea. The sequence continues at coordinate 25,536 of JAEVYT010000039.1, forward strand.
TAAAATAAAGGTAACACCAAACAATGGCAAAATTTGAAAGGGGAAATAACAATGAAGCTTGAACATGTCTTAGCAACAAGAAACCAAAAAGCAATCTATAAGGAAAATGATTTGGCAATAAAGGTCTTTGATCAGGATTATCCAAAATCTTCGGTCTTAAACGAAGCATTAAATCATACCCGTGTAGAGGAAACTAATTTGAAAATTCCACAGATTCGCTCCGTAAGTAATATAGAAGGTCGTTGGAGCATCAGTATGGATTATATACCGGGTCAAACCCTTGAACAAAAGCTTAAGGATAACCCAGAGAAGACCTCTGAGTTATTAGAGCAGTTTGTTGATCTTCAGATAGAGATGCACTCTAAATCAGCCCCTCTCCTTAACAAACTGAAAGACAAATTAGTACGTGTCATTCAAAATACGGATGAGCTGAATTCTACAACAAAATATGAATTATTATCCGTGCTTGACAGCATGCCAAAACATACCAAATTATGCCACGGGGATTTTCTTCCTTCCAATATAATTATCAACGAATCAGGCGCCTTTATCTTAGATTGGTCTCATGCTACTCAGGGTAATGCAAGTGCTGATGTGGCAACTACTTATCTCAAAATGATGCTATATTACCCAGAGCTTGCTGATTCATATTTAAAACTTTTCTGTTTTAAAAGCAACACCGCCTTACAATATGTTCAAAAATGGGTTCCAATCGTGGCAGCACAGCACCTAACCAAGGCAAAAGAACCAGAGAAAGAAATTCTTCGTCAATGGCTGGATGTACTAGATTACCAGGGTTAATAAAACGAAGTGAGATTATATCGTATCAAATAAAATCGGTATATCGGAAGCATCGACTGGGCTTCCGATATACCGATTATTTTTATAAGATTAATTATATTTATTAATCCAATGAAGACTTCAAGTGGAAAATGCAATTATTATAGCTTCTTTCTGTCCCACTCTATATAAACAAGCTTATATCGGATGTACTACAACAGCTTTTATAAAATATCAATATGTTCTCCAGCAAGTGCCTTGTTCATACTTCTGATGGCACAAAACTTACCACACATAGAACAAGTATCTTCATGCTCCGGTTTTCTCTCTTCGCGTATTCTCTTGGCTGTCTCAGGATCTATGGCACATTCCCACTGTGTCTCCCAGTCAAATTCTCTTCTTGCATCAGCCATACGATCATCGATATCTCTGGCTCCCTTTACGCCTTTTGCGATATCTGCTGCATGTGCTGCAATTTTGGAGGCGATAATACCCTGCTTCACATCCTCTAGATTTGGTAATGCAAGATGCTCAGCCGGAGTAACATAGCATAAAAAGGCTGCTCCTGCAGAAGCCGCTATCGCGCCACCAATCGCTGAAGTGATATGATCATACCCTGGCGCTATATCTGTTACTAACGGACCTAATACGTAAAAAGGCGCACCATTACATATTGTTTGTTGGATCTTCATATTTGCCTCAATCTGGTCTAGTGGCATATGTCCAGGTCCTTCAACCATAACCTGAACATCCTTTTCCCAAGCTCTCTTGGTTAATTCTCCAAGTCTAACGAGCTCTTCGATCTGACATACATCCGAAGCATCTGCAAGACAACCGGGTCTGCATGCATCTCCAAGTGATATTGTCACATCATATTCACGACAAATATCCAGTATCTCATCATAGTATTCATAAAACGGATTCTCTTCTCCTGTCATGCTCATCCAAGCAAATACTAATGAACCTCCACGAGATACTATGTTCATTTTTCTCTTATGGTTCTTAATCTGATCAATTGTTTTACGTGTGATACCACAGTGCAGGGTTACAAAGTCCACACCGTCTTCAGCATGAAGGCGAACTACATCAATAAAATCTTTAGCAGTTAAGGTGGATAGATCTCTTTGGTAATGAATGACAGAATCATATACCGGCACTGTTCCAATCATAGCCGGACATTCAGAAGTCAGCTTCCTTCTAAATGGAATCGTATTACCATGGGAGGATAAATCCATTATGGCATGTGCACCCATATTAACTGCTTCCATTACTTTCTTCATCTCTAAATCGTAATCTTTACAGTCTTTTGAAACTCCCAGATTAACATTTATCTTAGTTTTCAGCATAGAGCCTACACCTTCCGGATCAATGCATTTGTGGTTTTTATTCGCACAGATTGCCACTTTACCTGACCCAACAAGGGGCAGTAAATCTTCTACAGTCATCTGTTCTTTTTGAGCCACCTTTTTCAATTCCTCTGTTACAATCCCTTTTCTTGCCGCTTCCATCTGTGTAGCATAATTTTCCATCATCTTATATCCTCCAATTATTTATTTTCGTGATTTGGTGAAAGTCTAGGAATATAATAATATTTCAGATGCTTTTTTTGCCCACATAGATAGAAATTTGATTAACAGTTTAAATAAGAATGTATGTAATGATGACATGTAAGCACAAAAAAATACACGTACACCAAGAAAAGTATACATGCATAGTTTGCTAAATATATCTCTACGTTGGCATTATCCAAATCAGATTATGGGTCTAAGCGATACAGCTTACTCTCAGCCTGCTTCATGCAAGCTCCCCTTATTTATATTCTATTATCATACCAGTATTCTCCTAATGAGTCAACAACAAAAACAAACCTGACCCACTGTTGTCAAGTTATCATTGATATAATAAAAAATAATAACTCGTTAACTACTACAAAAAACGGAGAAAACTATGATAACTAATACATTACTCATTAAATTAAACAGATATGAAGAGTTAGAAAAAACAAAATTCACCCTATTAAGTATGAAAGGAAAAATCCCGGTCCTGAAGTACCTACAAGTAGAGACAGATATTCGGAGAGGAACATCCTCTTATGATATTCTATTAATCACCAAATTCAATTCCTTGAAGGATATGGAAACTTATTTGTCTGATCCCGTTCATCTAGAAGTTTCAAAATATATTGCAACCGTAATGGTATCCGGTGCCTCTGTATGTTATGAAGATTAATTTTTCACTAATTAACTTTATTACAAATATCGACATGTACTTATTGCATTATATGATTTATAATTTTAGTAGAATCATTTTTGATAATTAGGGGAATAATAACTCTATTACTAATTACAAATCTTTAATTATTTATTATTGAACATTACAAGGAGGTACTATTATGTCCTACGTTGTTGATTTTAAAAATGTATCCACTGCTGGCTTAGAATCCTCTCCTGTAGCAGAAACTCTGGCTGGTTTACGTGCGAATGAGGCTCGTTACTATATGAATAAATACAAGCATGAATTCACTGTAGTTCCGGCAAGTGAGAGTCAGGATACAATTGATTATGTAAATAATATTCTAAAAACGGAGCGTAATATTGAATTTGCAGCTAATCCCCTTGAAACATCTCGTTTTCAGGTAGAAAATATCAATATGGCCTATGTCTTTTATGAGGACGGTTTGGCTGTAAATGTAATGTATACAATCGACGATCCGAAGAAAAGAGCAGTTGGATTTAAGCTTTCTGAAGGAATGGAGATACCGAAGGAATTGGAAGATAAATTCAAGTTTGCCAGACAAAAATCGAAGCTTGCCGGAACCATCCGCGGGTCTTTCTTTGTCATTAAAGGGGAGTATTAAACTCCCCTGATGTAATATGATGTATAGTGCGCGATAAGACCGCATATTTATTAATGCCTCATTAAGCTATAACAGATATCGGCCATCTTTTCATCACTTTCCTTAAGACCGTCTTTTACCCATTCGATTAGCACTTTATATAGTCCACCTGCTGCAAACTCAATTAAGTATCTCCCTCTATCTTCAAACTCACCGGTATCACAAACTATATTTCTTGATAATGATAAAAAAAACTCAATACATCTCTCTAAAATAAGATGACTTAAATTTGACTTGATTAGATTTGAAACCAATCGTTCCTGTTTTCTGAAGTATGCAAAAAACATTCGTATACTGTCTTTATTATAATCATGTACATTTTTTGCTACAGCATTGGAATAATCCTCAAAAAGCTCATCCAGATAATTATTAATGACATCTTCTAATATCGAATAATGCCTATAAAACGACATGCGGGATACTCCTGCCTTTTTTGTAACTTCAGTGATAGTAATCTCCTTAAAATCTTTCTTTTCCATAAGGATCATCATCGCAATAAATATACTTTCTTTCACTATCGTACTTTGCACATTGTTTTTCTTAATCATATACGTTTTCTCCATTTTTGTAACACTTGATTATTGATCTATTGATAAATCTATGTAGATACATTATACTGTGCTCTATTATATGTTACAAGTGTAACATTTAAATCAAAATAACTTTTTGGAGGAATATATGAAAGTATTATACTTTACTGCAACCGGAAACTGTTTATATGTGGCAAAAAGCTTTGGTGGAGAAACCTACTCTATTCCGACTTTATTAAAAAAAGAGGAATTCACCATTGAAGATGATGTCATTGGTATCGTATTCCCGGTGTACAATATAGGTGTTCCAAAACTTGTGGAAGAATTTTTGGATAAAGCAAAACTGAAAGCCAAGTATCTTTTTGCTATTCCCACCTACGGAATGTATGCGGGCGGAGTAACAAGACATCTCCTAGAAATCGGGAAGCGAAATAATATACAGTTCTCTTATATCAATGAACTTGTTATGGTAGATAACTTTCTACCTGGCTTCGAGATGAAAAACCAAGTAGAAACCCTAGGTAAAAAGAATGTTGTGGAGAACCTGAATAAGATTAATCAGGACATAAAAATGAAACGTTTATACCTCAAAAAACATTCTATACTCGTGGTTCCCCTCAAACAGATGTTTTCAAAGTTGAACCATGATGATTTTGAGAAAAATTTTTATACTGAAGACAGTTGTAATGGGTGTAAGACTTGTGAAAAAGTCTGTCCAGTAAATAACATAACAGTAGACAAAAAGCCGGTATTTAATCAAAATTGCCAACATTGTCTGGCATGTATTCAGAATTGTCCTAAGAAAGCAATTCATCATAAAAAAGAAAAGAGTAGTGAACGTTTTCGTAATGAACATATTAGTTTAAAAGAAATCGTAAATGCGAATGAATAAGCACGATGTTACCCTAACACTTATTTACTATAACTATTAGTCATTAATCATGCTAATTTTTCCTTGCCCACTTAAAAATAGTTGTTTAGGTGGCTCTTGTGAAGAAAACTGTATCGGTGATAATACTGCTGCATAACTTCCAGCATTAGTTAAAACAATCACATCACCACATTGAAGCTTTGGTAACAGAATATCTTTAGCGACAACATCGGTTGAGGTACATAAATTACCGACTAAAGTTACTTCCTCTGTCTCTATTTCCGCAGTAAGTGCAATGATTTCTAAGGCATTTGCTCCGGTAAATAGAGGCTCACTGGAAGCCAAAATACCGCTTTCTTGGTAACTCATAACCATCTGTGCAATGGATGGACGGATAAATCCGTTTAGTGTATTCTTTAGAATTATATAAGTCTTCCCATAGGATATCTTCTTATCAACCACCTTTGTAACATATACTCCACATTTCAGAGTAACATACCGGCCAGTTTCGATATAAACCTTTAGATTCGGAAAACGTAGCCTAAACACATCTATCATAGAAGAGGTTACTTCACCTAGGGAAACGGTATCAAGTGGTGTATCCTCAATTGTGTACGGAACACCAATGCCTGATCCCATATTAAGGAATTCAATTGGTTGATTTATCACCTCTTGAAATGCTTCTGTTAGCTTTAAAAGTTTCGAATAATATCGCTCCAACACTCTCGCATCTAATTCCTGACTTCGGATGTGTACATGTAATCCGATTATTTTTATGTATTGTAGCTTAATAATATTTGGCATTTCTTTAAATAACAATTCTTCATCAATACCAAACTTCGAAGCATTCCCACTCTCTGTATAGAACGAAAAATTAGGATTCACCCGGATTCCAATTTCAGCTATCACATTCATGTTTTGTGCCACCTGGTTTATTAGCATAATTTCATTCAAACTATCTGCAATAATTGTAGATAGTTCAATGGTTTCTTCTATATCTTTTTTGGTTTTACCAGGGGCTGAGAATTGTATCTTATCTTTTGATACACCATTCTCTTTTCCCATCATAACTTCTGCGGCACTTGCTGCATCCACCCCGAATCCCTCAGATAGTACAGATTTTACAACAAATGGATTTGAGTTAGTTTTAATGGAATATAGAAATTTAACGTTCTTAAAATCGCGTTTTAAGCGCCCAGTATATTCGAGGATAACACCTTCATCGTACAAATAAAAGCTATCATAGAGTTTAGACTGTTCCAGAATAACTTCTTTGTTAAACATAATCCACTTCCCTTCTTTGATCTATATTACAATACCGTCACAATGATCGATCTCATGCTGTATAATCTGAGCGATCCAGCCAGAATACTTCTGCCTTTGACTGTTCCATTGTACATCCAAGTATTCAACCTCTATCTCTTTGTAACGGATTGTTTTTCTAACTCCGGCAAGTGATAAACAACCTTCTTCGGTTTCGTATGAACCTGCTTTCTTAACTATAACCGGGTTTATCATTGGAACATTTGCAAAACCCATACTTACTGCAATAATTCTTTTCTTTATGCCAATCATATTAGCAGCCATACCCACACAACCTGCTTCATTGCTTTTTAGTGTATCTAATAAATCTTGAACAACATACATATCGTCTTCTGTAGCATACTCTGATTTCTGATTAAGGAAGAGTATATCCCTCATGATTGGTTTTACCATAACTTTTGTTCTCCTAGTTCTAATATAGCATTAAATTGATCCGCTCATGTAATGGTACAAATTTTACAATTTACATAAGTTACCGAATTTAATACCGATTTTAGTATTATCATTGAATTTTCGTATTTTTAATGTAACACAAAAAAATAAGAAGTGATATAAAAATCACAAAATTTCACTGCAACTTTACAATAGAATACACTCACCACCGCAATTCATAAAATCATTAAAGAAAGCATGTCATCACTAAAGATGCATGCTTTCTTTAATAAGATTTTATAAGAGCCATTCAAATCAGTAAATTCCGATTATGGTACTACCTATACATAATAACTTCAAATAGAATTTATTTTACATTTTTCCTTTTTCAAAGATAACAGTACCGTCCTCTAAAGTTATATTAATTAATTGATTTACATCGAATTTATAATTAGTTAGAGAATGCATTAAACTATTATAGTTTTCTTCATCCCAAACCGTTTGTTGATTAGTATGTTTCTGATACTGAAAGATAGGCGAGAATTGTAGATAAGTATCATACTTACTGGAGTCGTTCATTCCGCCATAATTTGATACTTGCAACTTATCCTTCGTTCCATCTGCGTAGGTTGCAATAAATGTTGGTATCGTTTCGTCTTGATGGCTTAACGCTTTATTCATTCTACCAGACAGCAAACTCTCCTTTTTCATCAGAAAACCATAAGGGCTAAATGATACCGAAGATTTTTTATCAGAATACTTATAATTTCCTGATTCTGTAACGGTTATTGCATTAATCTCAGCATGCGCTCCCTCCACCTCGACCACTAATGTATTCTTTGGGTCAATCAAAGCAGGACATATTCCTGAAATGGAATAACCATAAGGTTTCGTAATTTCTTTCATATCCTTCTTATCACGTGTTAAACTAACTGATAGATTATCTATGGAATGATATTTGTTTTCATCCTTCCAATTTAGCGTAAGTTGATCATTTTCTAGCATGACGTTTTCACCGGTATCATCTTTTAACGATATCAATAGATAGAAAAACCCATTGTTGTCCATCGTATACTCGAGTACCTGAATTCGGTATTTCCCCAGTGCAATCGATTTATTTTGATTTAGCATCTCTTCTTTATGTTTTTCGATTACTTTAGCCTCTTGCGAATCTGTATCTCCTACTTTTCCCGAAAACAATTGATTCATCCACATATTCCAACCAACCTTTCCGGAGGCAACTGAAATGGATGTAAACCCAATCACCATTATTAGACAAGCTACTGCAACGTAAGTTCCATAACGCAAGATAGTTGATGTGAATTTTCGTTGTCGTTTTTTATCTGTTTCGAAATGCATAGAATTTGTATCATTCAACAGAGTTGTCTGCCACTTTTGAAGGGTCTGTTTTCCATAAACTTTGTCAGTTTTCATTTCATTTAATTCGTGATTAATTATATTCTTAAAATTTTGTTTCATCTTAACCTCCATCCCTGTGCACTTTTTGTACATATAAAGTTTGAGTTGATGTTCACTCCGGCACAAACTTTGTTTCTCAAAGATTTACCTTTATATTAACTATTATTTTTTTGAGGAGAGGTATTCCTTCAATCGTTTTTTACCTTGACGAAGCCGATAAGCGACTGTTGTTATACTCTCTCCGGTTATTTTAGCAATTTCTCGAAGTTTTAGTTCTTGATAAAAATGCAGAAGAATCACCTCTCGATATGGAGTATCTAATCTCATAATGGCTTGCGATACAATACTTTTATCGATTAACTGTTCAATCTCATCCGCTGTTTTAACCATAAGAAATGATGCTTCTGCTGCAAATTCCACAGGCTTATTCTTCTGTGATAAAATAACTGTCTTGCAAACATTAATTGCAATTCGTATTAACCACGTTTTCGCACTGGAATTTCCTTCGAATTGATGAATACTTTTGGTCACCCGAAAGAAGGTCTCTTGCAACGCATCCTCTGCCAATTGATAATCCTTCAGATACAAATAACATAAACGAAGAATCTCATCACTATGAAATTGATATAGTTCTTCTATACGAACAACGTCTATATTCCTTTTTTCATGGGTCATGTCCAAATCATCTTCTTGTAAGTTTAATAATCCTTCCATTACATTCCTCCCTTCTTTCGTGTATTTCTAAATAGCTATTTAGGTGTATTACATATATTAGACTCGTAAAATCAATATTTTTATAGTTGGTAAATATATTTTCTTAAATTATTTTAAATTAAGTAAATTGAGTAAATTGCCAAAGTAAATTCCATCCTCTGCTTAGCTCGGGAAACAGGGAGCTTACATTATCAATTGACCATTATTATAATATTTCTTATTCCTAAAGTGTTTTGAATAATTTACTGATATAAATCAGCACTCAGTTCCCTTAAAGTCTTCTCATCGATTACCGTATATCTTCTACCGTCCTTATTAATTATGTTTTTTTCACATAATTCTGAAAGTGTCCGAAGCAAATGTCTATAGCTTGTACCAAGTAATTCAGCTATCTCTGTCAGATTCTCATCAAACCGTATCACTGTCTTATCTTGGTTAATATTGGATGACTTTATTATTTCTCTTTCACCCGCTGTGTAGATATAGCTAGCCAGTCGATTCTCCAATGGGTATAAGAGATTTATCGAGCTATTATTCGAGCAACGGTTTAATTTTCCGCCTAACGATGAACAGATATATCGCAGAAACTTTGTATCCTCAAGTAAATACTTATTCACATTGTTATAAGAGATTCCAATGCAGTAAGTATCTTCTATTGCTTGCACATTTGTCACAGCATTGATAGAATCCACAGCTTCTAGATCTCCCAATACTTTAAACCCCTGGTAGAAACATAATAAAAGAGATTTTCCATTACTTAATGACGTAAATACCTTTGCTTTCCCTTCTGTCAGAAATAATAAGTAAGGAATTTTCTCACCTTCCTTCAACATGAACTCGCCCTTTTTAAACAGAAGTAGCTCCATCAAAGGAATCATATCCTTCGTAAATATATCGTTTATATTATATTGATTCATGTACCGCATAAGCTTCTGTGCATCTTTAACCTTAATCATCACTTTCTACTCCTCCCGTTAACCTTCTATCTCATTATCAAAGACTATTAATATGTCTAATAGTTATTAAATTTTTTAATCTGCATCTCTTCCTTAGTATGACATATGTCATATTATCTTTCAAACATTTCATGTTATAGTAAACGCGAAATAACACATTGACGTATTACATATAAATGAAACATATATCGAGGAGGATTTATGAACTATATTATTTCACTATTCGTTGGTGCCTTAACATCAATTATGATATTTTTTAACGGAAGCCTGTCGGACATCTATGGAAATCCACTATCAACAGTGCTAATTCATCTGTCTGGATTAATCGCAATCATTCTTATCCTTACATTAACCAAATCCCGTATAAAACCGCCAAAGGGAATCCCCCTCTATCTATACAGCGCCGGTTTCGTAGGAATCGGAACCGTTATGTTAACAAATCTGTCTTACCTAAAGTTGGGCGTATCTCTCTCTCTCGCACTTGGTCTTCTCGGGCAGACATTATTCTCATTACTTGCTGATCATTTTGGTCTACTTGGTATGAAAAGATTAAAAATGAATCCCAAAAAGCTAATCGGACTTGGAATTATCGGCATTGGAATCTGTATTATGGCTTTGGGATAATATAAACATTATTAAATTTGAAGGGAGTTTTATATGTTATTAATATATTCTATTTTTTCTATTCTTGCCGGTGTTACTGTCGTTCTTGGACGAATTCTTAACGCGAATCTTGCACAAAAGATAGGAACGGTACAGGCAACAGTGATAAATTATGTCGTTGGAATATTCTTTTCTTTTATCTTCTTTATGTTTGTTAGTAAAGGCATTCATAACTTCGCCCCCTCCACATCAGTTCCCTTTTGGGCATACTGCGGCGGAATACTTGGAGTTGCTGTCATAATGATTTCCAACTATACTACACCTAGGGTTCCGGTATTCTACCTTACTCTTTTGGTATTCCTAGGACAGCTTAGCGTGGGTATTTTGATTGATTGGATGTTTACCAAGGATTTTTCTTACGGAAAAATGATCGGAAGCCTATTTGTTGTAGCAGGGTTCACCTATAACCTATTGTTAGATAAGAGATCAATTAAAAGTCGGAGAATAGATAATAATGAACAGTCGAATCATTCAAACCGAAGTTTATAACATAAAAAGCACCTTACAAAGCCTATTTTTTGCTCTGTAAGGTGTTTTAATTATACTGGTAATCAATTGTTATCGAAACACTTTAACTACTCATCACTATTCTGAGTAAGTAATATCGTTATAACAACTTCAGTTTGCGATATATTTATATTTCAAAAATAATATTTCAAAGCTATCTTCTACGTCATAACCGTACTTATCTTCAATTATAACAAGTTACTCTTTTATGCTTTCTTCTCGCTTAACTTTGATAATAACTTATCCAAATAAATCGATTTGAATTGCTTGCTGGCCATAACCTGCTTAAGCGGCGGTAATTTAAGAATTACTCCAAACACTGCAGCCATCGCACGATGATTTGCAAAAGCCTGATTATCAAAGATAAGGTTTTGTAGAGTTCCTTTTTCAATCGCCTGCAGTACAAAACGATGGGTGCTATTCACCGGTGTGATAACTTCTATCTTTCTACGCTCTAATTCAATCGCGTTCTTATGACAGCTTCTTACACATACACCACAACCAAGACATACTTCTTTATCTACTTGTGCTAATTTCTTACCATCTTTATTTTTCTTCATCGAGATTGCTAATACCGGACAGACCTTTTCACATTTACCACAACCAACACATTCATGAGATATTCTTGGAATATAGTTTGTTGTCGCTACCGGTTGCATTGGACTAAACTTTCTGGCCGCTTGCAAAGCTTCACAACAACAACCACAGCAATTACAGATAAATGCAGGATCTTCTCTAACATTTTCACCAATCTGCACCAGATTAGCGGCATAAGATCGTTCTAAAACATCCATTGCTTCTTTTTTATCGATTAATCTTGCATGATGACCATGCTCTGCAAGTGAACGGGCAACATTGCCAAATGTAAGGCAAACATCTAACGGAGCATCTATCTCACAGGGATGACCCGCATGTAACATCTTATGTCTGCAATAACAGGTTCCAAGTCCGATATGAGATGCTTCCTCAATGATATGGCTTGCTCTTTCATAATCAAGGATGTGAATTGTGTTATCATTTGTTAAAACCGGCTCCTGTACGTATACTCGTCCAAGATGTGTCTCCGTCGCATAAAATAAATCCTTCACAAACTCCTCTTCCACGTTCATATATTGATAATATAATTCACTTAGATATTTCTGATCAATATCGCCTCGTGTTCGCATCAGAGCGAATTCGATAAAGCCTGCCATCGGTGGTGGCATAACAAATTGACGTTCCCCATTATGATAGGAATCCACCAGTAATGCCTTCTCACAAAGACGCTCTAAGAAAGTCTCTGCCTTTCCTTCACTGGTATGCCATATTTTTGCAGCCTTCTTTGCAGTAAAGGGGCGAACCGGTAATAATGCAACCCATTTTGCCTCTCGCTCAGTATACAGAACCTGTAATATCTTATATAAGCTTTCTGTGGGTGGTGCTCCTTGAGTAAACCAATTTATTCTCTCTTCTAAATTCTTATAGGCATCTTTACTTGTAATATGTCCCATATTTCACCTTCCTAACATGTAATTTTAATTATACCCTGATAAGATAAATGTTCAGGGTTTATAAATACCATCTACCTGACTTATATCAACCACTAATTATAGTTGTATTTATGGTTTAACTCCTAGAATACCGGCTAGTAACCCAATCCCTTTTTTTATCTGTTCCATGTCGGTATTACCATAGCCGAATAACAATGTATTCTCTATCCTATCATCAAAATCAGATTTAATATAATGCTTATCTATTGAGGATATATCAATATGCGCCCTATTAATTTGATTGATTTTATTTTCATCAAAGATAATATCCTTAAATGTTGCTACCAGATGCATCCCAGCCTGTGCGCCGGTAATTATAACTTGATCTGTGAAGGTTCTCTTAAGTTGTTGCATCAGATAATTTCGCCTCTTAAGGTATAGCCTTCTCATTTTACTGATATGTCGTTCAAAATAACCCATTTTTATAAAGTTCGCTAATGCAATCTGCTCAAAATTAGGAGAATGCAAGTCTGCTACATATTTGATATCTTCTGCTGTCTGAAGTAATTTATCGGGTAAGACCATATATCCAATTCTTAATGAAGGCATTAATGTTTTTGAAAATGTCCCTACATAGATTACCTTATCCGGATCCAGATACTGCATTGCTTGTATAGGATCACCAGAAAAGCGAAACTCACTATCATAGTCATCTTCCACAATAAAGGTCTCATGGTTTTGAGCATATTGTATCATTTCAATCCTACGATTTATCGGAAGTACTACTCCCGTTGGAAACTGATGGCTGGGTGTTGTAAATATTAATTTTGGGGCGTCGTTCGGTAATTCAGAAGTAACCATTCCTGACTCATCAACCCGAATTGACTTCACCATAACATGGTGGCTCAATAATGTATGAAGAATTCCATGACTCAGCGGATTTTCAACAAGAACATATTCTCTCTCCTGTACCATTTTACATAACAATGAAAACGCTTGTGCTGCACCATTTGTAATTAATATATTATTAGGTGATGCACACACCCCTCTGACCCTTTCCAAATATAACGCCAGTTGTGTACGCAACTCATAATTTCCAAAAGAATTTTGATAGTCCAACATCTTTGTATTCAAATTCAGAATACTTTCCTTATAGATTTGTGCCCATTTATTAATAGGGATACTACCCAAATCAGGTACACCGGTACGAAAGGATATGGTCTGTGCTTCATCCCTGCATATCTGTTCAGTAGCATTTATTCGGATATTCTTTTGCTCAAAACGAATCCCTTTTGATATATAAGTACCGGAACCGTTCTTTGTATATACATACCCTTCAGCTATTAACTGTTCATAACAATCCAGCACTACATTCCTGGAAACATTTATCATTCTTGCCAGTTCACGGGTCGAGGGAAGCTTATCGTCAGCGTTTAATTTGCCGCTCAATATTAATTCTTTATAGTGGGTATATAATTGCTTGGATAACGATGTTTTAGAATTCCTTTTAATATTAATAAAATTCATATCAATCCTCCCTACTACCAATCTCACGGTTTGAACACCAACACAAATCTGTGATAAATTGAAGCGGTCCCCTAAAAATACACGGAATGTGGCTCTTCATTCTACCGCTTTATCATGATACATTATACCATATCAGTCAATAAAATACATTTTGAGGTGAAGAATCTATGAATACAATTAGCTTTCTAATAACATCCGTTATTATCATTCTACTTCCGGGAACCGGTGTTACATATACCATCTCTATCGGATTGACAAAAGGGAAAAGAGCAGGCATAATTGCCGCTCTTGGCTGTACGTTTGGTATTATTCCGCATCTAGGTGCGAGCATTACACTCTCTTCGTTAATTATGAAAATGAATGTAGTTGCTTTTCTTATCATTCAATTAATTGGAGTACTATATTTAATATATCTAGGAATAAATATGATACGATCAACTTCAGGATTAAAACTGTCTGAGCCCAAGGTAGAGAAAACCAGTACGATTATTCGCAGTGCCATTTTAATCAATTTGCTTAATCCAAAGCTAACGTTATTCTTTTTTTCATTTTTACCGCAGTATGCGAAAGCAACCAACCACAACTATATAGCAGAGTGTCTGTTTTATGGATTTCTCTTTATGTTTCTTTCACTAATAATCTTCATAGGCTATGGATTACTTGCAGGATTTTCGAATATGTTTTTTATGAATTCACCAAAGAGATTATCAATTTTGGAAAAAATACTCGGAATGATCTTTATCATTTTTGCAGTTCAATTAGCGTATAGTTCTATTTAAACATATCGTGTTTATTCATAAATGCGAATTGTATTTCGTAATTCCTTTGCATCGTATAAAGCCTGATCCGCATTAATAAATAACCGGGCAGAGTTTCCATCCGCCAGATAATGCGTAAGGCCGAAACTAACACTGATATCCAACGTAGGATATTTCTTAGAATAAACTTCTATTAATTCTGATTGAATGTTTTCACAGGTTGATACCGCCTCTTCCATATTAACATTCTCAAAGATCAGACAAAATTCATCTCCACCATATCGAAAAACAGAAGCACCCCTGCTCCGTTCCTCCAGCATGGTTGCAAATTCGAATAAACAATTATCTCCGACCAAATGACCCAATTGATCATTTACACTTTTAAAATTATCAATATCTGCAATTCCAAATATGTAACTGGTTGTTGACTCACTCATTTCCAAATCTCTCATAGCGTCGTGTAAAGCTTTACGATTAAGGACCCCAGTCAGTTCATCGGTTTTTAGCCTTTGTTCAAGAACCACTCTCTCCATCTCTTTTTGAATACTGGCCTCATTTTTTTTATATATAAAACTAATTTTCACAAGGCAAACAGCAGACGCTGCGATTATGATACAGAGGGAAATCAGAAATTCACTTAACCGCTGTATACTGTAGAATACACTGGGCTTATCAGCATCCCATTTGATAAATAATTCAGATATAATTAATGCTACCAAACTCAGTAGCGCAGTGATACCGGTCAGATGAATATTTGCATAAATCGTCGTTAATATTATCGCAAATACAAATAGAAAATATGTTGCTATAAATGCATTGTGTACTGTGAACAGAACAAAACATAATAAAACCAGATTAATTGATATTCCAAATATCTTCTGATCCTGAGTTAATTTCTTCGATCTTATAATCAGAGTATCACCAATAATAAAGAAAAAGTTTACTAAACTTGGTGCGATAATGAACTTTAGAATATATCGATTTATAGACGTTGTCAGCATATCTGAATTTGTCAATAGTAACGACATAATGCATTCCACCACAATAGCGAATACAAATAACCCTATTGATATTTTATACTGAAAGACAAGCCAATCGTTGTCGATCTTTTTATACTCTTCTCTAATTTCTTCAATAACAAGTTTATCCAGGTTGTTGTTATACATCAATGTTATTCCGGTTACCCCGGCTCCTTAGTAAAATTAATATGGAACTATTATAGAACCAGAGTTACTAATCTGCAAGTATAAATTGGAAAATTCGACAGTTACTTAGTAACCCCGGATTAATAATTATATTAATTTTTCATACTTCATTAAACGTTTTAGTGCCATTACATCATTCTCGGTTACATGTGGCATCGGAAATGTGCAATAATCTTGTATAGGAATCCCTCGTATGGCCATAGCCTTCTTGATATATGGGACAAATGGCTTGCCAACTTGATAAATTCCCATTAGGCGATCGATTTTTTGCTGAAGGGAAGCAACAAGCTTCATATCGTTATCCTTAAAAGCATTAACCCAAGCACTGCAGATCTCAGGTGCTAGATTTGATATGCCAGCAATACACCCGTCTCCACCTGATATGACATTGTGTGCAAAATTATCATCAAATCCGGAATAAATCTTAAAATCGGGATATTCCGGCTTGATTAATTTAATTAATTCTCTTGTGTGATCCATCCCGGCAATTGTATCCTTAATCCCAACGATATTTTTATGTTTTCTTACAAGATTCAGTGCCACCACTGGCGTGATTTCATATCCTGTACGATCAGGGAAATTATAGAGATACATATCAATCGGACATTCCTTTGCCAAATAATCATAATATTCCTCAATACTTTGATCCGTCAACCCGAAATAAAAGGGTGATACAACAACCACACCATCTGCTCCCAAATCATAAGCGTATTTTGACAATTCTATGGTTTCATTTACATCCATGCTGGCGGTACCGACTAACAACTGGGTTCGTTTATTAATATGGCTGGCAGCAACTTTGATTAACTCCTTTTTCTGATCCATCGGAATTGCAAAAAATTCCCCGATGCTTCCCAGAATTAAAATTCCATTCACGCCACCTTGTATCAGGTAATCATAGAGACTTTTTTGAGCTTCATGATCCAAATATCCATTGCTATCAAACGCAGTTACTGCAGGGGTAATATAACTTGCCTTCATAATTTTTCTCCTGTTCTTAATTATTAATAACCTGCACCTTCCATCGCTGAAAGTGCAGAATCAGTATACCGTTTAAACAACCCTCTTCTAGCAGGTCTTGGGATAATGCCGTTTGTTGATTTTCTTTCTTCAAAAACACGTTTCACCTCTTCAAGTGAGGTCTCAGCACCTGCTATCCCAATTACATTGAGACTTCGATTCCCTATATCATACTCGATGATATCTCCAGTTTCTACATATGCTAATGGTCCACCCGCTGCTGCTTCCGGTGATACATGTCCTATGGCCGCCCCACGTGTTGCTCCTGAAAATCTTCCATCCGTCACTAATGAAACTGTTCCGTTCAATCTCTTGTCACAAACAATCGCTTCCGTCGTCATTAACATCTCAGGCATTCCACTTCCTCTAGGTCCCTCATAGCGTATTACTATAATTTCTCCAGGATTGATCTCACCATTTACTACTGCATGGAATGCATCTTCCTCCGCATTATATACTCTTGCTATTCCTTTATGCTTGCGCATATCCTCCGCACATGCGGAATATTTCACCACCGAACCCTCTGGTGCGATATTTCCTTTTAATATTGCAATCGAACCGATTTCTTTTACTTTTTCCATCGGAATAATAACATCCTCTCTTCTCAAATCATAGTTTGCGAGGTAACCCAAGTTACGATTATAGAAATTGTCTTTTTGTAACTCTTCAAGATTCTCTCCCAAAGTCTTTCCAGTTACTGTCATCACATCCAAATTTAAAAACTCTTTTAACATAGATTGAATCATAGGAATACCTCCTGCAAACCAGAAGGATTCTGTTAATTGTACGCCTCCCGGATAAATATTTCCCAAGTGAGGAATCTTATGATTAATTTCATCAAAGAGATCCGGAGTCAGTATAATTCCTAGTTCTCTTGCTATAGAAGGTAAATGTATTGTTGCATTGGTAGATCCACCTATCGCACTATGAACAATAATTGCATTAACAAATGCTTCCTTGGTCATAATCTTACTTGGGGTCAACTCCTTACCCACCAGCTCCATAATTTTTCTGCCTGCACTTCGGGAATAGGATAAAATATCCCTCATGGTTGCAGGTACTAAAGCACTCCCTGGCAACGCCATACCCAGAGCCTCAGCCATACACTGCATGGTACTTGCTGTACCTAAAAAAGTACAAGCTCCTACAGACGGACACCCCGTCAACTTATAATCTCGTATTTCCTGATCGCTGATTTCTCCTTTGCGCTTTTGCCTTAGTGAAATATCTCCTGCCATCAACGATGTTGTCATATTCGGTCCTGGTCTCATACTTCCACCAGGTATAAATATCGTCGGTATATCCATCCTAGCTGCTGCCTTTAAGTGTGCGGGAATCGATTTGTCACAGGAAGAGGACAAAATCATCCCATCCCAAGGAACAACGCTTGCATGTACCTCGACCATATCACAGATTGCCTCACGTGATGCCAATATAATATTCATGCCATTGTGCCCTTGAGCGCACCCGTCACATACATCCGTTGCGTGAAACTGCGCTGGAAAACCACCGCACTCAAACACTCCGTATTTGGCTTGTTCCGCCAGCTGATTAAGATGTGTGCTACCGGGATGACTATCCCCGTATACATCTTCTATCAAAATCTGAGGTTTTTTAATATCCTCCTCATCCCATCCTGACCCCAATTGTAATGCATCAAATTGAGCCCAAAGTAATCGTTCTGAAGCACTTTTTTGCTTTATATGTTCCATATCAATTCACTTCTTCCTATTTGTTATTTTGAAATGAATCATAGAGATCTTCCATATGTTCATCCATAATTCTTCTTGCTTTTGTGGCATCACCACTTTTAATCGCTTCTAACAGTAACTTATGATAATATAAGCCTGCTCTATTGCCCCTTTTCAGAACAATCTCAGAAAAAGCTTTGCGTAAAACATCATTAATAATATGATAAATCTGAAGAATGATGGAATTCTTCGCTATATCGGCAACCGTAAGATGAAAATTCAAATCAGCCTCTGAGAACTGCTGCAAATCTTCCTTAACTTGTTCCATCGTAGCAAATGCCTTCTCCAATTTTTCAATATCTTCAGATGTTGCTTTCATCGCAGCAAGCTCTGCTACTTTTCCTTCAATCACTCTACGAAACTCTATAATTTCCTGCAAAGAATTCTCATTAAGATAAGCCATCGGAATTAATTGGTTCATTGAGATACCAGGCTGCACATCTCTTACAAAAGAACCTTCCCCTAACTTAGTTTCAATCAAGCCTAATGCGGTAAGTTTTTGCAGTGCATGACGCACAGTAACACGGCTCACATCAAAGGATGTAGCCAATTCATTTTCTGAAGGTAACTTTTCTCCCCTTCTCCATTCATTCATAAGGAGTTGTTCTTTTAATTGCTCAAACACTTGGTCACTTACACTTTGACGAGTAATTTTCCGTATTGCCATTGAATCTCCCTCTCAACACTTATACTTGTTAGTTGTGTACCTGTATTACAGGTTCAATTCTATTGTACTCGTCATTAAGTAGGATGTCAATCATCCAATTTAATGACGAGTAGTTTTCTTTGCATCTAAATGTACCATATTAATTCGATAGTAAACTGCAGATACCAGTACACCTGTATGAATGTTATCAATTATTTTTTCTTTATGAAAAGCCCCACTATCATTCCAATCAGCATACCAAAACAGATTCCGTAGGTCAAAGAAACAGCTCCGAAAGTCGATATAAAAGCTGATCCAATCGCTACTCCGAAACACATACCCAAACTCATACCGTATGACATATAATTCTCAGTTTGATCATCATCTTTTTCTGCATTTCTCTCTTGAATCTGATTGTTTTCTATCTTTTTGTTTCTCTTGGCCATTACAGTTAATACGATAGCAATTGTTATGCCTACTACTATCCACGGTAATGCCATCATAATAAAATATATCATAATATCACTCCCACCTTATCTCTTAAGAATCTATGTTTATCCTCTATTTGTATATGTCAATGCCAAGTCAGCTTAATTATTAATTCTTATCTTCCATAAGAGTAATTTCCTCACCATGATTTTTTCTTATTCTAATATTCTCTTTACCCCATCTACACATTACATCAATAATTTCATTTGCTGTTTTTCCGTATTCTGTTACGTAGTATTCTACCTTAGGAGGCATCTGATGATAGTCGATTCTTTCCACAATACCATCCCTCTCCAATTCACGTAATTGCTGTATCAGTACTTTCTGAGATATGCCGGGAATGAGTCGTTCTAGTTCACTCGTTCGTTTGGCTTCCGACATAAGTAAACATACGATTAGGGCTTTCCACTTACCACCAAGGATTTCAAGTGTAGCTTCAATTCCCAAATTATATTCCTTCATATATACCACCTCCAATATTATTATACTATATAATCAACATCTTGGAATACATACTTTCAGGTAAGTATATACTGACTTCATTGTGTGTATTTACAAAAGATATCCTTTGGATAATAATCTATTCATACAAAAACATAATTGTACTTATATCAGTAATGTAATACAGTTTTAACTACCTAACTGTTGAATTACACCTAAGGAATAGAAAGGACTCGTGGTTAATATGAAAACTCTTATTGTGCTGGCACACCCTAACATTGAACAATCAAATGTAAATAAAACATGGAAGGAAGAATTAGAGAAACACCCTAATGATATCATGATTCATGAGCTTTATAAAGAATACCCTGACTGGGACATTGATATTGATAAGGAACAACAACTCTTAGAAAGCTATGACTATATTATTTTTCAATTTCCTTTTTACTGGTACAGCTATCCACCTTTATTAAAGAAATGGTTTGATGATGTATTTACCTATGGATGGGCATATGGATCCAAAGGGGATAAAATGAAAGGTAAAAAATTAGGCTTAGCGATATCGATTGGTGACAAGGAAGAAAACTACACATCAAATGGTTCAGTAGGTTTTACGGTTGATGAGGCAATAACACCCTTTAAAGCTACTGCGGCGCATATTGGAGCAAATGTCCTACCACTCTTCTCTGTTTATAGAGCTTCGTTTCATATTAGTAGGGAAGAGGTAGAACAAAGTGCAAATGATTATATTGGATATATCTTTAGATATAAATAGAACGTTTCTTTCATACTCACAAAAAACATTATATTATATTAAAGCAGGCAATTACATAGCATTTCCATGTATTCGCCTGCTTTTTTACAACAGATTTAAAATATCTATGTTATTTCCCCACTTGAAAATTAGCAATTATAATATTCTTTGACATAACTTCTCCCCCAAGCGGAATAACGATTCTATACTTTCCTTGTTTTAATTTCCGAAAGTCATCTAGTGATATGGTCAGTTCTTTTTTCCCATTAGCAGGTATTGAATTTGCGATAGCGATCCAACTTTTTTTACTAGCTCTTTCACCCATCGCATCAACTACTTCATACCATTTTCCTTTCATCAGTTTTTCCAGATAATATGCTTCCCCATAGATCATCTCACTATTATTATGATTTACGATGGTACAAGCAAGACTTTTATCCTCAAATTTTGCTGAAAAGTCGATACCGGAAGCGAGTGAATATGTGGTGTCTATGTTAGTAGGATAATACTGTTTTCTATTTAATATTGTGACAAACATAATTAATATAACGATGACAACCGCCAAGGTGAAAACAAGTGATTTTCTGTTCTTATTCATAATACTCCTTTCCATCCTCTCGTATAGAATAATTATTAAGTAAGTTCCTATTTATTATATCAGATTATCCTTATTATGTAAATGCATGTAATTCCCTCATTCTACTACAGAATGCAATAAGTAAGATACTTTTAAATATAATGATCTCATCAATTCCGCAGAGAAATATCTTTCGCGTTGATTTTATTAATCTAGTTATGATAAAATATGATATTAGTCAATAACACAGATATTAACACTACTTCAAACGAAGCATAATTAGGTTTTCATCGTGAGAACCAACTACTTAACAAGGAGGACTATAATGACTGTAGTAAAAAATCCAATTCTAAAGGGCTTTAATCCTGATCCATCCATTTGCAAAGCAGGTGATGATTATTATATCGCAACCTCTACATTTGAATGGTTTCCTGGAGTTCAAATTCATCATTCCAAGGACTTGATTCACTGGGAATTAGTGGCTCATCCATTAAACAGAATATCCCAATTAGATATGCTTGGAGTTCCTGATTCAGGCGGAGTTTGGGCACCATGTTTATCCTATTACAATGATACCTTCTACTTGATCTATACAATTGTAAAAAATACCGGACATATCAAAGATACCCATAATTATATGGTAACTTCAAAAGATATTATCGGTGAGTGGTCCGAACCGATCTATATGAATTCAAGTGGTTTTGATCCATCCTTATTCCATGATGATGACGGAAGAAAATGGTTCATTAATATGAAATGGGATACACGTATTGGCAAAAACCCTTTTGCCGGTCATTTATTGCAGGAATATGATGAAGAGAAAAAGTGTCTCGTGGGACCAATTATTAATATATTTAAAGGTACATCTCTAGGCTGTAGTGAAGGACCACATCTCTACAAACGGAATGGATACTACTACCTAATGGTAGCGGAAGGCGGTACCAGTTATGCTCATGCTGTAACTTTGGCACGCTCCAAGTCCATCACCGGGCCTTATGAAGTTCATCCTTATAATCCCATACTTACAGCCACAGGTAGCGATATACACAAGTTCCTACAAAAATCTGGACATGCAAGTATCGCAGAGGGTCCAAATAACGAATGGTACATGGTACATTTATGCGGAAGACCACTTCCCGGAACAAACCGCTGCATCCTTGGTAGGGAAACCTCTATACAGAAGGTCGAATGGCGCGAAGATAATTGGTTATATTTATCAAACAGCGAAGACAAATTGCCTGCATGGGATATTGTGATTGATGGTGATGGTTCAATAGAGAAGGAAGTAAATACTTTGGTTTCTCAATACGATGATTTTGATTCCCCAACATTGGATATCAATTTTCAATCCTTAAGAATACCTGCTCAAAACTTTATGTCACTAACCGAACGACCTGGTTTTCTTCGACTATATGGTAAGGAATCCTTCTTCTCAAAATTCTCACAAAGCTTGATCGCAAGAAGACAACAAAGCTTTGTATATACCGCAGAAACCTGTTTGGAATTTGAACCGGAAACCACTCTTCAACTAGCAGGACTTATCTGTTATTACAATACAGAGAATTTCTATTACTTAAGAGTAAGCTATGATGAAGAGTTAGGCGGTAAGTGTATTGGAGTAATGGCATGCATCAACAATAATTTGTCAGAATCCATGCAACAGGATGATAATATAC
Source organism: Bacillota bacterium (assembly GCA_023392615.1). GTDB lineage: Bacteria > Bacillota > Clostridia > Lachnospirales > Lachnospiraceae > Mobilitalea. The sequence goes on from JAEVYT010000039.1 coordinate 48,880, forward strand.
TGATCGAAGGTGCAAAAGAAGTCTACTTAAAAGCAGAGGTTGACCACTGCGAACTTAGATTTTTCTATGCCCTTAACAAAAACGAGTGGAAGCCAATCGGTAAAGTTTATGACGCCAGTACGATATCGGATGATGCGATCCAAGGATCATGGGCTTTTACCGGAGCGTTTGTCGGAATTGCCTGTCAGGATATTGGTGGCACTAGTAAACACGCCGATTTTGATTATTTTTCATATCTAGAAAAGTGAGAAACATAGAAATATCAAAGGTATTTTTGCAATAAATTAAATATATATATATTGTTTCTTTACTTAATCAGAAGACCGTACATACTTAATAACTTGAGAATGTACGGTCTTATTTAGTGTCTAATATAGAACTACTGCTGTGCCTTACTGTTACAAAATTATCTCCTTGATATTAGAAGCCTATCAAGCGAACTATATTGGCAAAAATAAAACATATCACAAATCCTGTTAATGTGGGCACAAGAAATGATACTGCCGTCCACTTCCAACTTCCGGATTCTTTTTTAATAGTTAAACATGTGGTTCCACATGGCCAATGCATCAAACATAGAAGCATTGTACTCATAGCTGTGACCCAAGTCCAACCATGGGAAATTAATAAGTTCTTTAATTGACTCATACTATTTAGCTCCAAAATATTACCTGTAGCCATATAACTCATAATTATTATCGGAACAACAATCTCATTGGCGGGAAACCCTAGAATAAATGCCATTAAGATATAACCGTCCAAACCTAGTAGCTTTGCAAATGGATCCAAAAAACCGGCACAGTGGGATAAAATACTTATATCGCCAACATAAATGTTTGCTAGAACCCATATGATTAATCCTGCCGGCGCAGCTACCACTACCGCGCGAGCTAGGACAAATAAGGTTCTGTCAAAAATAGATCTTACAATCACTCTGCCAATCTGTGGTTTTCGATATGGCGGAAGCTCCAAAGTAAAGGAAGTCGGCAAACCTTTTAGTATTGTTTTAGAGAGCATTTTTGATATTAGTAATGTCATAAATACACCCAATACTATGACTCCAGTTAACAACAAAGTAGATATAACCGATTGAAAAGGACCTGATACGATTCCTGCAAAAAACATTGTAATTATTGCAATCAGTGTTGGAAATCGGCCATTACAAGGTACGAAATTATTTGTAATTATTGCAATTAGTCTTTCTCTAGGTGAATCAATAATTCTGCATCCGATAATTCCTGCGGCATTGCAACCAAATCCCATACACATTGTAAGAGCCTGCTTACCATGTGCACATGCTTTTTTAAAGAAATTATCAAGATTAAAAGCGATTCTAGGTAGATAACCCAGATCCTCCAGAAGTGTAAATAAGGGAAAGAAGATTGCCATTGGTGGCAACATTACTGATATCACCCAGGCTAGCGTACGATAAATTCCCATCACAAGTACTCCGTGAACCCAAGAAGGTGCCCCCGCCCAGGTAAAGAAGTATGTCAGCTTATCTTCTATCCAAAATAAAAATTTTGCTAACATTTGAGATGGGTAATTTGCTCCCGTGATGGTGAGCCAAAATATGATACCCAAAAGTCCAATCATAATCGGTATTCCAAATATCTTGGAGGTGAGGATACGATCAATCTTTCGATCTGCATTATTATAGTTTTCATTCGCATATGAGATCGTCTCACTTCCAATTTCTTCGGCTTTATGAATGATATTACTTACTACCCTATCTCTTAATTCATTTTTTGTTATATTATGATCATTCAGCTTCTCCCATACTTCTGTAATTTTCTGCTGGATTTTTTCATCATTTATCAGGCTATAATCAAGATATTTCTGAAGTGCCGATATTAAAGATTCTTCTCCTTCTATTAGCTTTAAAGCAACCCATCTGTTATTCAGTTTATTTTTCAATATTTCATTTAAATTAGCCTCCACTACATTTATCGCTTCCTCAATAATATCATCATAAGTTATAAGTAACGGAGTATTCGCTTCTTTCTTAGTTGTATTGTTATATACGGCCTCCATTAAAGCCTCTAGTCCGTTGCCACTCCTTGCGCTGGTACCAATTACAGGAACTCCAAGCAGACTTGCTAGTTCTATGAGATCAATATTGATCTTTTTTCTTTTTGCTTCATCCAGTAGATTCACACAGACAATAGTATTGGGAGTTATTTCTATCGTCTGGAGTACAAGATTCAAATTTCTTTCCAAACAGGTTGCATCGGTAACAATTACAGTTGCATCAGTATCTCCAAAGCAAATGAAGTCACGGGCAATTTCTTCTTCCACTGAATTAGCCATAAGGGAATAAGTACCTGGCAAATCAACTATGATAAAATTCTTATCCTTATGTTTATATTTACCCTGCGCATTTGTAACGGTTTTGCCAGGCCAATTCCCTGTATGTTGATTTAAACCTGTTAAGCCGTTAAATACCGTACTTTTTCCTACATTTGGATTTCCAGCAAGAGAAATCACGATATCATTCGAGCTTGAGCGTTCAATCTTAAGATTATCATCTAATACCCCTGCTCCTGTTGACTGGCTTGTTAAGCCCATGTTTTGATCACTCCTTTACTAAAATGACAATCGATTTTATATTGCAAATCTGCTGTTCCTATAAATAAGTTTATAATAAATTATGAGTGGGTTTTCCTTGTACCCACCCATAACTCTAAAGCATTCTTAAACTTACTCTTAATCATCATTACATAGCTTCGACTAATATTAGGGAAGCCTCTTCGGATCGTAATGCTATCACAGCGCCCCTGATAGCGTATGCAATGGGATCACCGGACGGACTTCGTAGCAATGCTTCAATTACGGTATCCGCAATGATACCCAAATCTAGCATTCTCCTTCGTGTTTCTCCGTCTGAAATCAACTCTTTTACCTTTGCTTTTTCCCCTAGTGGTAGATTATTTAGTGGTACTAATTTTTTATCCATTGGATATTCCTCCAATATTACTATAATAACTAGCTCCTATTTAGCCGCGATTAAATTTATTACCCTACACTAACATATGTAAAATAAATTCATGCGTTACAGCATATAATAAAATTAATAAATCTTATGGTAGTAAAGATAATGATTAATAATGAATTCTATACTGTTCGAGGTTATCAACTTCTCGAACAGAATAAAAACAAATTAACATCAGCGATGGAATATTATTTAGAAATGATATACAGAAACTGTTTAGAGAATGGATATATTCGCATTATTCAGCTAGCAGAGCTTCTTCATGTAAGCGCAGCATCCACTTCAAGAATGGTTCAAAAGCTAGGTGAATTGGGCTTAATAAATTATAAGAAATACGGAATTATAATATTGAGTGATACCGGTGAGAAAATTGGTGAATATCTTTTGGATCGTCACCATACCATAGAAAATTTTCTAAAGATAATCCGTTGTGAGGATGATTTATTACAACAGACAGAACTAATGGAGCACAACATAAATCCTCACACCTTGATTGAAATAAATATTTTAACTGATTTTTTAGTAACTAACCAAAATATTTCTGACGAACTTAAAAAATATCAAAAAGATTACTCAACAAAACCAATCAACTTCAAGAGGGATCTTTACATATCGACGGGTAAGGAAGAAGCAACCAAATAAACCGTCAGAGAACATCTGCAAAATAGTGCATATGGAACTTGGCTATTCTTCAGATTGTAATAAACTTCAATCATTTATATAATAAATAATATATGGTCTTGTATGTTACTATTTGCTTTGGATAGCGAAAAAGTCGACAAGTTATCACGGTATTGAGAAGGAGAGGTTTTATGGTCAATGAACCCAAATTACTTCGTGGAGCCTCTGCCCTGTCAGTCAACACCGACCTCCTTGGTAAGGCTTATCACGCTGATATGAAATATGAGCAACCGGACAGTACTCCATATTGTTTTGACTCCGACTTTTTTGGAATAAAGAGACCTGATGCAAATGTCACCTCAGGTCCATTTGAATTAACCGAATATGATAATATTAATTTTGAGTTTTAGTTTATTCTTGAAACTATTATAGAGTTATATTTCCCGAGGGAAGGTACTTCTTCTTGTATTTCTATGCTATATATAAATCTAATATATTTTATACGCATTTTCAAAATGAGTCAGTTGATATCAACTGACTCTTTCAACACATAATCCTTAATCACTAATCAAGGTCTTCAAATTTTCATTGTTTATATATGACTATACATGTCACCATTATAAAATGTTTGTATTTGAGTTGCAATTATAATTCTAATTTCTTTTACATCAATAGTGTCGCATATGACACCACACCAGCAAATTGAGCTAAGCAATGCGCAAATATTCCTAGTTTTAGAGAGTCTTTTTTATATACAAAATAGTATAATGGTAACATTGTAACAATCTTTGTAATAATAAGCCAAGGTGTATAAAGGTGGTAAACCGAAAATAATATTACATTAAATAGAGCACTATATTTTCCCATCCACTTCATTCGAGCTAGTAAAAATCCCCTGAAGTAAAGTTCCTCAATTATTGGTGCTATAAGTGTCATAATGAAAAAGCTTACTAAAACTGCTATGATGATATACTTTTTACTGAACAGACTCAAATCTTGGTCAAAATTATACCAACTTGGAATCCAACTAAATACAGTTTTTAATAAGAAATCAGAAAGTGGCTTTAAAGCAATTAAAAGTATTACACCTACTATAATCAATGAAAGTGAGTAAAGTATACATGCTTTAACCTTCAACTTACCATTTAAACCTAGTATTTTAAATATATTAGAAGCTCCTTCTTCCTTCTTTGCTACATAAAATAGGTATCCAAGTTCTATAGGAATTGTTGAGAAAATCATAGAAAAGCCTAATATAACTACCTTGGGATATCCTGCTAAAATCCCCACTTTCGAAAAAAATATATACATACTACTTAACGCAATTCCAGGAAACAAATGAAGAAATATAAGTTTCCTTATGCTTCTGATTTCTTTATCTACATTCATACGTTGTTCCTCCTTAAATTTTTCATTAAATGATACATATACTGCCGCTTTTGCCTATTTTTAATTTCCGTTGAAACTCTTTTTAATACCTTCATATAATGTCCTCCATCTCCTTAACTTTTTAATATCAATGATTTTTAGAAACGTATTAATTCACCTTTTTTCTTATACATAACACTGTTATGTTTAATCTAAAAATAAAACTATGCACGCCTTCTGCATAGTTCTTTATTCAGTTAAATTATTGTATTTTTCAAAAAAGTGACATCCATCCTGCAATTATATAACGAGTCACTGACTCATAATTTTCAACTGCCTCATCTTCTGATTTCTCATGTACCAGCATATGTATAACACTTTCGATTTGCATATGTGAGATCCAATGAATGATATGATCATCAATTTTTTGTCGACCTTTTGCTTTTGAAAATTCATCTGCTAATAAGCGATAGTGCTTTTCTGCTAAAGCTATAAATTCATCAAAACAATTTTCATATTTTGACCCCTGACTTTTTTGTATTAGTAAAATAAATTCATCATAATATTGATAAATGAACGCAATGACTACTTTCGAAGCCATTAGATCTTCTTCATAGTTTCCATTTAAAACTTCTATCATCACCTCTTTTGATTCTAACCCTTTTTTATAGTAATCATTTAACATTTCAAAAAGCATATTTAATGGCCGATCTACCAGACTTGCAAAAAGATCTTCTTTATCTTTAAAAAAGAAATATAGCGCACCTGTTGTTACCCCAGCATCCTTACAAATACTTCTCAGAGAAGACTTCATATATCCTTTTTCCATGAATTCTTTCTTAGCACTTATTAATAGCTTTTCCTTTGTTTCATTTTCGTTCTTCAAAAAATCACCTCCATAGCAGTAGATACATAACACTGTTATGTTATCATGTCTTTGGTTAAAAATCAATATGGATTAAAAATTATTATGAAGAATGCCAAATCAAGCTCGTAACAATATAAAAACTTTTAGGTCAAAGTGTTACAATTAAGCTTGACCACTGTACATTTTTATTTTGTCTATCAATTGCCAAGGTATATTGTGTTAAATCATTGGTTCCGATACTTGTAGTAGAACTACCGTCTCCGCATGCCTTGAAGCGACAATAATGATGTCGTCAGAACCTGGTAGTTCCTTGGCGAAAGGCTCTTTTTCTTAAAGATCAATCAAAAACCTTTCATTTTTAAGTTTCCACATCCGCACTTCCATATTGAAAGCATCATTAAATACCGTTTTATATAATAGACGATATTCCCGAAGTAAACAGCATATCTATCAAGTTATATAATTCATCTGGGGGCAAATCTTTTTGCCTGCGTTGCCAGAGACGAAGCAGTGAAAATGCAGTTGAGACTTGAAACTCTAATAAATATGGTGTTACTGAATTATCTTTAGGGAAACAATATTTCTGTGCATCAGAAAAAAATTCACCTTTCAACTTTTCACTAAAGCGGATATTACCATAATCACCTAATAAAGCATTTAGGCATGCTCCTTTTTCCTCGAAAAGTAGGAGTATATCCCGTGTTTCGGCTTGCTCTTTGTTTTTTATCTTCTCCCGGATATAATCCAATATATCGTTTTCCACGAAGCTAAGCAAATCGTAAACATCGGTAAAATACTGATAAAAGGTACTTCGGTTATATCCAGACTTGTTTGTAATTTCCTGTACTGTGATTTTCTCAATCGGTTTTTGGCAATAAAGTTCACAAAAAGCGCCGATAAGTGATTGTCTTGTTTTTTTCGTTATTTCAGGCTGTTTTTTCATTTCTTGCCCCTTTCGCAAGCAAAATATCAACCAACAAACCAAATAAATCTGTTGGTTGATGAATTTGAAACAAAGTCGTATAATTCATTATACAACACGTTGTCTTATAGTCAAGATGTGAGGAGGATCAACATGAAAATAGCCGTCAGGTATCAGTCCATAGGAGGCAATACAAAATCAGTAGCGGAAGCTATCGCCTATAAAGTCGGTGTTAAAGCAGAGCCGATTACTGTACCGCTTAATGAGCCGGTTGACTTTTTATTTATCGGTGGCGGCGTATATGCACATGGTTTAGACGATTCCCTAAAAAGTTTTTTGGAAAATTTAGATGCGACATCAGTCAAAGTCGTGGCTGCTTTTTCCACTGCCGGAGCTATGGATGGAGCAATAAAAATTGCTTCTATCGTTAAGAAGAAAGGGATATCTGTGCATGGCGAAACCCTGCCTATGAAACTCGGTGTGCGCAATCATGGTTATTTTGTCCATAAAGGTTTTATCGAATTGACCAACAAACAGCTTGCCGTTGTTAATGACTTCGTAAAAAAGGTGATTATATAACGGTTTTGCCATAGCAACAAGAATTCCATATCGCCATAGGGTCACTGCAAATCAACCGTGGCTCTATTTATGCAAAAAATCCATAAAACAGTTTGATAATATTCCTCTGAAACAGAACCTTTGTGACTGAAATCCCCTTAATTTCCTGCACATTTTTGACCTTTTCACTAGGTACATCGTAAGCACCTTGCCAAAAAGAATACCCTTCTTCATTTTTACTCATTTTTCTTAACATCCTTTCCTCGTTTACTTTTTACATCAGTTTGATGTAGCACAGAAAAAGACCTCCCATCTTCAAAAAGCTCGAAAACAAGCGGTCTTTACGACTTTTAAATATTCTGTTGAATGATAAAAATAACGTCTAATAAATCTAAATTATGAACTCTACTTCGGTGTGTTTCCAGAAACCATATCAAGAACTACCGACACATTTACACCGTACGAAATGGACTTTTTTCTTGAAATTTGTCCTTTTCTAGAAAACCCAAAATGCTTCTCAAAGTGCCTAAAATAAGTAATTTTACATATCTTTCTTGTGTAGTAGTACCACCGTCTCCACATGTACTGAGTGCTGACGATAGCAAATAACAAATAAGAGATGTTGTGAAGTTTACCTTATAAATTATCATTCTATATCTTTTATTAGGTTTTAATTAAATACCAATTTCCCGATACATGTTTTGAATATAGTCTAAACATTTTAACATTAAAAGTAAAGCCAATAATTTTTGTCAATATTCAGTGTTTTATTATTCATGGTTTATAGTCTATAAACAAATGCATAGTTTTATATGTATGAATATAAGATGTTTTTTTAATACTTCATGATACATTTTCTATTTTTTAGTATAATAAAATATTTTCATACGGAAACCATTCTTCAAAAGTTTCATCTTTATTTATTTCGTTTAGATAGAAATCTAATACTCTTTGTAATACACGTTCAAGGCATATGGTTGAAGCCTCTTTATCTGCTGAATAGTTAATAACAAAAAACGGGATTTTACGTGATTTATAATATTTTCTTTTGTCATTATAGTAATCAGCACCATTATCTTGTTTTGCTGGCTCTGAAGTTTTAAATTCAAATACTGCAATTGGCATTTGAATCTTATTTATATAAAAAACTCCTGCATCAACTGTAAGTTTTCTGTTTGTATTTTTATAACCAGGCAAGTCTTCCCTCCATATTTCGGCCGCAATTAAGAGTTGATTTTCAAACTTGGGAATAACTTTACTAAACACTTCATCTGCGTAAACCCAGGACTTTCTTTTAGCTTTTATTTTATTGCAAGCCATACAAAATCCATCAACTCCTGTAGTAAATATATCATACGGTCTTTTAAAATTATGAAACTTGCATATATTACATTTAATAAAGGTTCTTTTTTTCAAATCTACTACTGGTTCAATAGGTATAAAACGCCCATTAGCCAAATAATAAAATCCTTCAATTGTACGTATTCTTCTCATTATGATTGCTCCCACTAAAATTTTTCTATAGTTACCACTGATTATTTTTTTCAGCTTGGCATTATATTATTCATTAAAAAAACCTTTTATAATAAGTTTGTGTCGTTCAATAGCTCCCAACTTATTTAAAAGGTCGATTATTCCACATTAAAGCAATATTTTTACATTAGAAAAAACTTTTGCTCGAATATCAATACTTTTGACACCTATTAAAAATTGACCTAGTATATGTTTATCTGCTAACAATCCAAAAAGGAATTCCTTCTGTTTATAGATTCTATTCTTATTGCTAATATCCGAAACAACAACTGTAAATGTAAATTTCATATCATCAAAAAGCATTGATAGATAATAATATGTTTTTTCAAATACATTACTTAACGACATTGCCGTATAATTATCAGATATATCAAAAAATGCCACATTAATGGTTTTACCCTTAATAGAGCTTATATATATATTTCTATACTGCATGTTGTTTAAATTAAATTCACTTAGCTTATCTATTTTTTTACATACAGATTTTGTTTTTAAACTCCATATTTGTTTTTCATTAATATCGTCCAGGTTTTTAATTTCATTTTTAATATTTTTGTTTTCCATCGCATATCTTTCTAAAATCACTGTGTTCTGCATATGTTTAGCAATCAAAGTTGTATTGTTATAGTAATACTCTATCATTTCATCTACTGATGACCCCATAAGCGGATAATGTAAAATAAAAGCATTAATAAAAGCTGTTCTTTTTATAGCTGTAAATCCATAACTAACCGACTTAATATCTTCAGCTTTGTTTTTATTTAGTAAGTAACGTAACGCATACTTCTTTAGCTTTACATAATTATTATTGTGAATTTTGTGTATATCTATAACATCCATCGATTGTAATGTGCGATGTTCTTGCCAGACCTGGAGTTTATTCTTACCTTTTAATTGTTTCATATAATCTTGTAGATGGACTGACATCATTACACCTTTGCCAAACCAATATATTAATTTTATATAGTCTTGATATTCTTTACAAATTTTTTCTTTCTCATAGTTTCTTATCATTCTCTCCTCCTTTTATGCTCTGATTTCGATATATTCAGCTTGCAGTATTTCAACAAAGGTTTCTTTAGCAACTATCTCTTCCGAACCATAGTTACTAGTTATTACTTCCAAAGCTATCTCTACACCTTGTGAGTTGACATAACCCCCATCAGGCGGGCTAATTAACTCATTTTTCCACATCTCACTTATCTCCGCCCATCTATCATGGTCTTCTGTTTTTAAGTGTATTAAATAGTCCTCCATCCTGTCTCTCCACTGACTTTCTGTTATCCATTCAACAACTTCATCTTTAATCTTAAAATAGTGGTTTGCAAACGTTATATCATGTAAGGGGCTAGAACTTCGATATAAGCTTTCAATGTTAAGTTGGTTATAACATAATGATTGTCCCTTCTGAGTTAGCCGATATACAAATGCAGAATCCTTTGTACTCTTATCTAGATATGATACTTTCTCGATGTACTTATCTCGCTCAAAATTGATAATTCTTCTATCAACAACTCCTAAATGCTCTTTTAATTGGTCTTTTGTAATATAACCCGTCCTAGCAAATGCTTTTAGCATATCAATATCTTTATTGGTTAGTTTTTGTATATAATTTGTCTTTCTTCCTTTACTCATTTTAAATTACACCTCCTTTGGATTAACTTGCTTATAGAATTGCAATAACACTATCGTATCAGCTATTTAGGATGCCGTTAGGCATCCTAATTGGTATGACTACTCTCTTGCTATATAGAGAGTGGGGATACCAATTCCATCTGCATAACGAAGTGACGCAGAGCGAACCCCTGAACGTAAGTAAGGGGGCGTGAAGCGAGCTCTGCGTTCCCGCTTTATGAGTAACATTTCTTTTTTTTATGATACTGCGGTAAATGCTAGCTACAAATGTGAAAAACACTATGACAAAACAAGTTTTCATATCATATGCATATCTTTACAAGATATAACTAATAGCACCCATGAATACGGAGTGCTGAACAAAAGCATTCTATTAACCAATAATTTAAAAAATCCATGTAATAGTCGAGGTAATCATTTTACCTTAACTATTACATGGATTTTAAAATATATTTTATTGCTAAAATCTAAGAAAATCTATTCATTGAATAAATTGAGTTTTATGCTCTACTTTCCAAATAAAACTTAGATGATTTTTGAAAGCGAGTAAATACCGAATCAACCCAATTTTCTTCATCATATTTTAACTCATTATTACTTAATATCCATTTACAAATAACGTTCAAGTCCTCACTTAAGCTCATCTGCTCTAACTTTAAAAGTTTATCTATCCAAGGCTTTTTAGGTTCTCGGCCATTAGCATTGTCTAGCCAAAAAATAATATTTTTAATTCTATCAAACCTTTTAAATATATCTTTTTCTTTATAGTCATGTGCAAATAGGAATTCTATTGCTTTATAACATCCTTGTCTATATCCAACCCTATAATTAAGAAGAAAATCGATTGCTTCCATATTATCAATTTCCACCATTTTAAGAATCTTTTTAAATTCTTTTATATCATGATGATATAATTTACGTCCATTGATTTTCAACAATTGTATTATTATTTCATTTCTTTCTTTGAAACTTGCAAATTTAAATATTTTAGAATTTTTCTCGATATCAAATAGTTCATCAAAAAATTCACTATTTGGTCCGAATGGTACATTACTAACATAATCTAGTAAAGCAAAAAAATCAAAGCCACTAAATATAACTTTATTTATGGATAAGGATTTAAAAGAATCACTAAATTTTTCTCCAAAATATTTCATGAAGTTTTCAGCATTAAAATAATATATCTTAAAAATACGGCTCACAAAGTATTTATATGCTGGCTCATTCTTATTTTCAAATTCTACAGTTTTGCTTATACTTACTAACATCTCATCAATAATATTAATTGAAATATCTAATAACTTTGAAATTTCTTCATTAATCCTCATTTCATCAATAGAGGATACTTTTAATCTCTTGGAAAGAATTTTGGCATACTCTTTATCTTCTTTTAAATCGAATGCAAATTTACCAGAATATTTAACTACTTTAACTGTTGCATACAAAGAATTAATCTTAAAGCTGATTGAATCGCCTTTACCATTTTGCATCCTTTTTTTAATCCATGCTTCAGGGAATACATCTATTTCATCAACCATTAATGTATTATACAATCTTACACAATAACCATATTCACTATCTATTAATTCTCCTTCATAGCATTCTAATAAAACCTCAGTTAAAAATGCAGTTAAGCCAATTTCAGCTTCTTCACGTTTTGAGTCTGAATAATTCTTTACTTTATCAATAACATCTTCAAACAAAGGTAAACCTTCTTTAGATACACTCAATGAAAATTCATATTCCTTCTTTACAAATGATATAAATTCTTCAGATTTAATTTCTATCATCTCTTTGATTCTCTTGTTACTCATTTCCATACCTCCTTAAGTATCTAATTGTTAACTAATATGCATCATCCTTTTAAAGACTTTGCACCAATATTTAAACGATTTAATGCTTGTAAAGGAAATTCATATCCCCATAAATTTTTATAACCATCTGTGGTATGCTCAGCTTTAATTATATTAAATTCACGTAATACCTCGTTAGCGAACTTGGATAAATTCTCCTGACCAGAAAATACAATATCAGTTTTTTCGATACTTGGGTTTTTGAAGGTCTGCTCTGATTTAAAGATTTTAAGTTCAAGATAGTTATTTAGCCTTTTAAAAATCCATTGATACGCTCCAGGTTCATCGTTCCATAAACATATAGTTTCATTTACCCCTTCACATATCAAAGCTAATGCAATAATCAAGTCATAAGGAGCATCTGACAAATACGATGCTGTAATAACCTTTGAGTTATCATTTTCGTCAATTAGAGTCGCATCCATCCACCCACGTCCAGTTAAATTACATGAAAAATTAATCATTTAATATCTCCTTAAATACTTCACAATTGTGAAAGAAAATGATATAACTCAAATGCAGTTTATATTTATCTTAAATGGCAAATATTAAAACTCATTTTTCAGAAGGATGTAAGGGTTCATTAAAAAATTGTCTAGCGTGATTAAACAATTCTTTTGTGCGTGGGCGAAAAAGCTTTGTTTCCATATTATGAAAAATGTTATAGTCGAGTCCAAAAAGAGCTTCAAGAATTTGGACCTCTAAGAGGTTTTGAACATCAACATCTTCGCTATTAGCCATATCTTCCATGAAATCTAAAACACGATTTAGTAGTTCGTCATTAATAATTTCTTTATTAAGCAGTTTCAAAAACAAATGCTCAAGCGTTTCATAATAACAATAAATTGGTATTTCTTCGTCTGACCAAAATTGTTTAGTTTCAGTGTATTTGTCCAACGTTAGGGTTTCTGGAATATTTTCATCTAAAATCTTTTTCATTTCAGCGTATTTAAACATTGTCTTCTATACACCACCCTTCATAAAATATAAACTTTCTAAATCACAATCGTAAACAATTACAAATCAGAAATACATTTATTGAGCATCTTTAATTTCATCTCATCAATGGTCACTAAATAAAGTTTAATTACCATACAATCCTTACAGAGTGTTATCCTCTTTTAAGTATTATATCAAAGACTTTAATGTTTTCAAATACTTAATCAACTAATTCGTCAGTGTATGTTACTAAACATTTTACTTCAGGTACATATTTAATATTAAAATACCGTCAACCCCTTATGAATAAAGGCTTTTAGGCACATAAAACCTTATTGAAAATCTGCCTCTGTGATAGATGCTTATGGAAGCCGATGTATATGATTCTTAATGTAATATTATAAGACTGCATTAAGCTTTGAAATTGAATTATGATAGCCCTAGGAAACTATAATATGGTTAATAAAAAAGAAAGGAGCATTTAGCAAGTGGAAGATAATGATAGCAGAGCACATAGATTAGCTTATACATTATATCAATTTTCAGAGGACCCTAGAAGCGTTAATAAATTAGCATATATCTTAAATTATTTACCTGACGGGTTACAAAAAGATATGCTGGCAATATACATGTATATCGGTGAGTTGGAATATAAAATAAAAAAGTTAGAAGATAGGTAGTGCAACGGTCGACCAGTCGGCCGAACCGTAGCACGGGTTGTAATGTTTAAGGCAGTAGTCTTCAAACAGTCGAATAACAGCCTCATGAATTTTATCCACAATAAGAATATCATCAGGAATACACTCTTGTGTACCCCTAATTGCAGGATAAGGTTTCATTATTGGTCGTACGTATATTTTTCTTGCTGTAATTTCACAGTTTTCAGATAAATCACCACGTGCAATTAAAGACGCCATCGATGTGCCATGAATTCTATCTACAATTTGATATGATGATGCTAAATCATCGGGATCATCAACTATTAACAGATTATCTAATAGAGTATGCTTTTCTTGTGGTAACCCATCAAAAATAGCAATTATCGGGTCATTTAATATGTCTGAAGAATCTTTTATAGGTTCTTTTAGTTCAAAATAGTCTGTACTACCAACAACAATAGATTGACCTGTTGGTTTAAAAAACATTATTTGCTCCATATTAAGGAGTTCGACTTCTTCGTGTTTTAGAATTTTTTCCGCATAAGCTCTTGGAACAGAAGCCAAAACAGCATGGTATGTTATAGCCTCAATGCAAGAAAATGTTATAATCTTGCCACCTATGGAATTGATATAGTCGGTAATTCTTTGTTGCGAAAATAATCGGTCTTTTGTAGCACGTCTAAAAAACAATTCAATTTCGCATTTTACAAATTCATTCTCAGCATACTGTAAATTTTCTTCCCATACCTCCAACAAGCCTGTTTCTTCAATTCTCTCTTTAACACCCCAAACATGAATATCTTTTAAAGCATCGAATACATTTCGAAGTCCCGTCTTACCTTGAGGAAATTTGTAATTAAAATCTGACTTGTAGTTATTCCACAGGGATAATATTTGTTGTAATGCTTGATGATTCGTAAGAACACAAAAGTACTTAAATGACATAGTCTTACTATCGTCTCTTTTTTGTCCTTTTAGGACATAAAATTCGTCATCATTAGGAACATTTTCATCCACTACTTCAAACAACCATTCAACGCCTCGAGTATCCTCGTCTAACTTACGTACTGCTTTGTCAAAATCTCTTGGATCTCCAGTTGCTTCCAAAACTAAAGTATATTCTGGCTCTATTCCAGAGTCATTTTTTGCAAGAGAAATATTTTTACTATCCCACGCTTTTTGTAATTGTGAAAATTTGGGGCCTAACCTTGTTACTTGCTGAGACCGAGGAGGCTTATGAAAATTTGGGGGACCGCCATATCTTCTTGCTTTATCTGCAGATTTTGAATTAGCAAATAAAATTAGTGGACGATCAATCATTATTCATCAACCTCCTCACTTTCTGCCTTTGCAGATTGCTTATGTGAAAACAACTTTAATTGGGACAACGTAATATTCTTCACATCACCTTTTGGCAAATTCAAAATATATTGGCGATAGACAGCCAAAGCAAATTCTTCTATTTCAGCATAGCTCAGCCCCAATAGTTTTTTTGCTAACGTACTACCTTCTAAACCAAATTTAAATTTATTCCTTTTTTCAAAAGAACTGAACCATATTTCAATATTTCTTCTAGATGGTTTAGGTAATTGCAGTTTTATTTGAAATCTTCTCCAAGCAGCTTTATCAAGTAAATCCTCATGATTTGTAGCTGCGATAATAACAACATAACTCGGTAGTGCATCAATTTGTAATAGAAGGGAGCTAACCACACGTTTTATTTCTCCAGTTTCGTGTTGATCACCACGTTCCTTTCCTAATGTTTCAAATTCATCAAAAAAAAGAACACATTGTCTAGTTTTTACATATTCAAATAGTTTAGCAAGTTTTGATGCAGTTTCTCCTAAATATGCGCCTACAATACTTTCATATTTAACGGAATATAGAGGAACCATTAGAGAATTTGCTATCGCCTCTGCAAGGGTAGTTTTCCCATTACCTGGAGGTCCAATAAGCAAAATTTTATTTCTAGGCTCAACTCCATATGAACGTAACAAATCCGCCCTCATTTGTTCCTCAATCAACTCTTTGCATGATTGTAAATGCGTATCTGGTAAAATTAATTGTGATAATTGTTTTTCAGGTACAATCTCTTGAAAAAGATTTACTCCATTGCCATTCACACTTTGATGTTGAGATTGTGGTTCTCTTCTCTGTAGAGAGTTAGCTCGAGTGTTTATTAATAACTCCTCTATTTTTTTGCTAATATTTCATGCTGTTTTGCACGTTCTTCAACGCATACAGCTTCTGCGGCTTTACGAAAATTCATTTCATCACCAGCTAGACCGCTCTTAATTAAGTCACATATTAAATCTGCTCTTGCCATAATATTTCCTCCAAGCTTTATTTTTTAATATTATATTGAGCAGTCAGCGTTTCTTCAAATCATCTTCACTCAGAAAATTGCTCTCGCAAAAGTCATAAAAGGTTTTTTGTGCAAGATTGCTAGGCGTTACCTTGGAATTTTCCCACCTATTAATAGTCGCAAAACTAACATTAAGTGCATCTGCTAATTGCTGCTGACTTAATCGTAATTGTACACGTACATATTTAACTTGTTGTGAGAATGTCATAATTTCGCTCCTTTATAACAAATGTTATATAATTATAGCATATGTTATATTCGTTTTCAATGAATGTCCAACTGTTTTCTGTCTTTTTTGTACTAAACTCACCGTTCATACGGTTAGATGCCTTTTTTTCCAAGTTTTCAATCAGTTTGAAAATTATTTTTTCAATTTTTAGTTGTTTATCAGACTTTTGAAAGTATTTGCGAAGCTTATCCCTAGTGAACGTAACTTTATTCTACTCACATTCTCTTTTTCTGACATGATGCGGTCATTACATCAAGAGAGATTTTCACCTCCTGCCTGCGAATACTTTTTCAAGCACTGTATCTGTGAAAGAGATAAAATCGCCTGTTTGGTGTTTATTTCATTTATCAATTGGGTCAGTTCATCAGGCTTCTCATATTGTTTTAAAATGACTTCATCTATTGATCCTTTTAAAGTATAAATATATTAATCGCATTTCAAACTTTCCGATAGATAGAAACTAGGCCTGTGTACTTTCTCTTTTACAAACCAAATTTTGATAATTCTGTTTTCACAGAATTCAGATGATAAAAAACCTCAGTTTCTTTACAATAAAAAAAGCAAAGTTCATCTGCTTTACACTTACTCTAATAATAAGTGGTAATAACTTTGCTTCTATGCATTAACAACTATGGAGTTTAATAATTCTGATTCTTGTTTTATAAGTGATTTGCTGATAGTACATTCTTCAATACGTGATGAACACTTTAAATGTGAGATAATGTACGGCAAGTTACGCAATAGCGACGTCGCCGTCCTATCTCAACTTGTCAGGGGATAAAATCCCCTTAACCCCTTATATTTCATATGGCTACACTTTCTGTAGCCAATTATACGAGCTGGCAGTACTTTCTATAGCCAAATTACTAAAATGGCTATACTCGTTGTAGTCATTATTTTTACTGATAAAATGAAATATACAAGGATTTGTGCTATTGGCTACACTATCTATTGCCAAAATACATATTTGGCTGTACTAATTGAAGCCAATGGCTGTAAAAAATGCAGCCATATTTTTTTGAAAACCTTTTAAAGTGTACCACAGAAATATCCATTCCCAGATATGAGATTTAAAAAATTAGTTATCGAATTATTTTGTAAGAACAATATCCACACAGGAAATCAGAATAAAAAAAATAATACACTTCCAAATTTCAGTAGTTATGAAAGATTTTGTTAATCTGGTTAACAATGAATGATTGCATTTCTTATTTAATTAAGTTAGTAAATTTTTATTTTCTATTATATTTTTCTTTGACAACCGTAACTTTTGTTGTTTCTATTACTTGTGTAATAGTTTCTTCCGTTATTCGTGTACGTCTATTATTTAATGTAAGTTTCTTTACTCCATTACATAAAGATGCAAATATAAAATTCCCCACTACGCCAGAAGCAACACCGACAGAAAAAGATAATAGAATCTCGGCTGTCAGCCCACCATCAAATGACAAAACATTTCCTGCTGTTAGTAATTTAAGTTCCGCATCTCCATCACAAAGTTGAATAGAGCACCCTTCATCAATACTCCCAAATAAGCTTTTTATATTCTCCAGAGTTTCAAGTTCCATTTCGATTTTTACACAAACTATTTCTTTGCTATTTTTTCCCACCATGGCTCAATCCCTTCTTCATTTGATTTATGAAATATATTTATCATATCATTAACTAATTCTGAACCAGACTCATAAAGAATGCTTTGTAGCTCAACAATCATAGTAAAACCAATTGATTCAAATATCGTACTACCATTCAGCTCCGAATTTGCAAATAATTCCGATTGAAACCTACTACGCCGTTCCTCGAAATTCGACTCCGCGTATTTTACTGCTTTTCCTCGAGCTAATAAACCTATGCTCTCTTCAATTAATTGATATTTAAATAACCATCTAATTGCTGCTAATACATCATATTTTGAATATGAATTATCTTTTTCAACATAAGCAAGTACAATCTGAAGTGCAAGGGAATCAGCTTCATTTTCTTTAGTGAAATTTTCCTTACTATCGTCAAAATGCTTCAAAATAATATGTGCATATTCATGTGCAAAAATAAATATTAATTGTAAATTTGTAAAATTAAATGCAGTTTTAATAGAACTTTCCGAACGTCCACCAATAATCGGAAGATTTTTTACAGAAAATTCATCGTGGCAGTATAATAAATACGGAAATATAAAACGAGCAACTTGTTTACGATCTATATCCCCTACCCATTCTCCATCTTCGTTTATAACATCATAAATTGAATTAATTATTACAAGATTACAATGCATTAATACTGATCTAGTTAAAGCCGGAAATATAATTGTGTTTTGATCAACAGTTCTAGCTGACAATCTAGGCTTCATTGATAGTCGTAATTGAATATTATTAACAGATGGAAATTCCTTCTTAAGGACGCTTACTATGGCATCCCTAACAATCCACATAAAATCAACTGGCAACGAGGGTCCAGATTCAAGATGATTTTTCATGTAGGCTGCCGCACTATTTACACATCCTTCACGATATTCTTGTAGGGCTTTGTCAGCTTCTTGTTTATTCTTAATAGTATCTTCACAAATGTACATCGCAGATCGAAAACCTAAATAGTATTGTTCAAATAAATCATACCATTCCACCACTTCATTTTCAAAAGAGATTAATTTACGTTGCTTTCTCATATATTTTTTATCTATGTCATGAGGCCAAAAAAAACCATCCGAATCTATTATGATATTCAATATGTATTTTCTCCCATCATTTAATTATAAGAAATAAAACCCGCTCTCCAAACTTATTTTTTATACATAATTAGTTTATATTTCTATAATTATACACTAATTCTATTAGATAACTCTATAATAAATTACGTTTTTCATTACATCATAGAACAAACCTAACCATTAAATTCATCCTGGTAATCTTGCTATTTCTTGCTAGACTTATTCTGTATTAATCAAGAAATTAAGACTAATGCATATTTATCAAATGCATGCCACCACTCATGATTTATTTTATGTTTTGTCACAGTCGTTATCTTAATCAATATATCTTGTTACATTGACTTTTAAAATACCTATTGGTTTTTGTATTAATATAGTAATAGGATTTTAGAATTAATAACTGCTGAAACACTTGATTTTTACCGTATTCTAGTGTCAAATTTCTAAGAGTGGTGAGATAGAAAAACCGTATTTTACTAATTCACTTATAATTTATTCATAGTCAAAAATAACTCTATTCCGTAATCAAACTCAATTTAATGTAAAAAGCTCATAATTCTCAAAACTAACTTCGTTAATTAAACACATTCATCGCATCCACACACCCCTGTAACCCGTTCGGTTTCAAAGCATAAGACACATAATTTGCAGGCTCTTCTCTTGCCAGTCTTACTAGATAACCTTCATCTTCTGGCTCATCAAATACAACCTGTGCATTTGCCTTGGCACATTCAATTACTAATTCATTATCATCTTTATCTTTCATAACTACTGCATCTAGAATTGAATCATAATAATACAAATTATAATCCATCCATTCCACCTCCAGCCTTAGCCAATCATCCCAAAATGTTTCAACGCTTCCACAATAGACTTTTCCTTCTCTTCTGGACAATTCGGTTTCTTCGCATCCTCCGACTTCGCCAAATTATAATTCTCTCCAACTTCAATTCCACATTTTCTTTTTACCTGTGAAATATACAGATTAGAAACCTTCAATCCATGCTCTTTCAACACATAATCCTTAATCTCAGCATAAGTAGCTTTCATCTCCGCACTTGTCACATCCAACTCGTCCAAGTCCAAATCAACAGCAATCCTATCACTCGGTTTTTGTTGGGACAATAGAACAACCGTCTCCACGTGCACGGTTTGAGGAAACATGTCAACCGCACATACCTTGTCCACCTTATATCCCTTTGCCTGCAAAACCTCGAGATCTCTCACCAGCGAAGTTGGTTTACATGAGATATATACGATACGATCCACTCCAAAGTCGATAATTTTATCCAATGCTTTCGGATGAATGCCGTCTCTTGGTGGGTCAAGGACGATGATATCCGGTTTATCCGTTAAGGAATCGATTACTTTAAGAACATCTCCTGCAATGAATTCGCAGTTGTTTAGTCCATTTAGTGATGCATTCTCTTTCGCCGCTTCGACCGCTTCTTCAACAATCTCTACACCGGTTACCTTCTTCGCAACAGGAGCGAGAAGCTGTGCTATCGTACCTGTTCCACTGTATAAGTCAAATATTGTACGTTCTTTTGTCTCTCCCACATATTCTCTTGCCTTGGAATATAACACCTCTGCACCAAGAGAATTTGTTTGGAAGAAGGAAAAGGTTGAAATTTTAAAACGCAATCCTAGCAGTTCCTCATAGATATAATCTCTACCATAAAGCATCACCATACGGTCACATTTTACAACATCTGCCTGGCTGTCATTATAAGTATGAAGTATTCCAGCGATGCTTCCTGACAATGGCAATTCCAGTAATTTAAGTGCTAACGGTGCAAAAATATCGCCTGCTTCTTCTTTATAACCTTCACTCAGTGATCTTAGTCCATCCTCCTGCGTCGTTGTGATGATATTAACCAATATCTCACCGGTCTTTGAAGCCTTTCTCACAAGGAGATGTCTGAGATAACCTTGATGGGTTAATTTATGAAAATAGTTGAACCCTTTTTCCGTACAATAATTTAATACACAGGTAAGGATTAAATTGAAATCTTTATCCACAATTTGGCAATCACTTACAGTAATAATATCATGAAAGCTTCCTTTTTTGTGTAACCCTAACGCCAATGGACCATCCTTATATTCATCACCAAAGGAGAACTCCATCTTATTGCGATAGCAAAACTCCGTGGGACTCCCGAGTATTCCTTCAAAATTATAATCCTCACAAACCTGATCAATTAGGCGCTTCACCTGATTCATCTTCATATCCAGCTGGTTATCATAGGACATCGTCTGATAAGTACAACCACCGCAATCACCAAAGTTCTTGCAGGATTTGTCTCTGTTTTCCAACGGTGATTTTTCCAGAACCTGCTGTAACCTGCCCTCTGCTCTACCAGCTCTTTTCTTGTTGATAGCGAAAGAGATCTTTTGGCCCGGCATACCGTTCTTTACGATAACCTTTTCACCTTCGACCTCCAGAACCGCCTTATTAGGAAAATCCACTCTGCTTACTACACCTTCGTATATCTGCCCTTTTTTCATCTATGTTATTGATTTGCCATAATAGACAAACCGTTCCTCCTTATAATCAATTACTTTGTTTGTACCTCGTATCATTATAAAGAGAAATGCCTTGTTTGTCTACCTTCGATTAAGTATTACTAATTTTAGGAATTATCTTTACAAAGAAGACTCATCTATGTATAAATATTATGCGTTCGTTACAATTTCATCAATTTCTTTCCTTATCTCCACATTCTGAAGTTTGATATCTTGCATCATTGCTTCTAACTTTGATAGAACGATCTCGGTTTTATCCAACACATTTTGCACACTTGCCTGTGAGTCATGGATTTTTGATTGCATACACCAATCGGCAATCAGTCCATCAAATACAAAGTCAGCAAACTTTCCAAATCCATCCGTATTGATGTTAATTTCAGCTGATATATGAATATCAGCTAACTCAGATCGGAACTTGATTATTGCTGACTGTGCTTCACTGACTGCATCCTTCGCCTCATCAATATGGGAGTGCTTTACCATATCACTAATCAATCCACCACCAATTAAGTCCCAGGTACCCCAACCTTCCGCACTATCAAGACTCTTCGCTGCACTTTTCAAATAATACAATACACGTCTGCCTGCATCAATCGCTTCATTCATTTCATTCATTTGGTTATTTAACATATTTAACCGTGTATTCATATCAAGAATTTTCTGTCCTGTCAATGAATTATCTGACATAAGCATTTCTTTTTTTTCTTCCAAGAGCTTAGTATAACGAGTATTACAACCTCTATACTTTAACATTTCATCTTCCAGATGTGAAATCTCGTGCTCAATTAATTCCTGATCAGCAATAGCTTGATCATATTTTAACCTTGCGGCCAATGCCTCTTGTCTTTCCTTCAATAACCGTTCCTCTATATTACCTAAAAACGAATGAAAAATATGTGCTAAGCCCTTCCCCTCCAGTTTATCTACATCCATATCTTCCTTCTTTAGAATCTCTGTCAGTTCCTCTACCTTGCTGTGAATTTCTTTTCTTTGTTGCTTTAACTCAGTTAACTTTGATTCAATTTTTTGCATCTGAAATACTTCTTGTTGTGCTGCACGCACCTGTTGGCTAATCAAATTATACATTCCTTCTCCCTCTTCCTCCTACATACAATAATTCGTCGCTCATTTTTCTATATTTTACCACACATCGTATGATTAAGCATTAAAACATAAATAAAATTAGATTGGATTTTGATTAGAACTTGTATTTTTTGTATTTTTAGGTTATAATTGATACTGTTTGTTTATGTAATATATCATAAAAATTATCATAACAAAAGTTATTGTATAATATTCCCTGATAATAGGAAACAATTCTATCACGTAACAATATATTAATCGGTTCATTTACAAAACTTTATCTAATTTTATCCAAAATGTAGAATCAATTGATAATATTGTTTGAAAATACGTCAAATGATACAAAATTCTCTTTACTTTACAACTCTACAGTGTTAAAATCTTGATATATATTATTAGTAATACGACGCTATGAAAGGAGTCCTACCGATGAGCAAGAATATAAAAACTACAGCCGTTGACCATTTATTTGAAGCTATTTTAAGTTTAAAAAATCCGGAAGAATGTTATACATTTTTTGAAGACATCTGTACTGTGAATGAACTATTATCATTATCACAAAGATTTGAAGTAGCAAAAATGCTTCGCAATCATAACACTTATTTGGAAATTGCCGAGAGAACAGGTGCTTCTACTGCAACGATCAGTCGTGTAAATCGTTCATTGAACTATGGCAATGATGGTTACGATATGGTATTTTCCAGAATGGCTGATTCGGAATCGGAAAACATTGAACAAGAATAATTAACTTTTTGATAAGATAACAAAGGGCTGTTGCAACAAACCATTATAATTAGAATGGAATGTGCAAAAGCCCTCTTTAAATTCAATAATATTCTTCATATTCTGTAAATTAGCAATACCTTCTTGACTACATCTTATTTTCCACCATCGGACTTAGGTTTTTTCTCAGCTTTATTTGAAGCCTTAGCCGTATCCTTATTCGCTGTCTTAGCAGTTTCCTTCTTTAATTCCTGTTTTGTACCTCCCATTAAACAATCATCAATCATCTTTTCTATCATATGCTTTCTCATGTACACATCAAAGCATAACATGCTGATGAAGGAAAATGTCGTAAGGAAATCCTGATCCTCTTTATTGGTTACACCCGCAAAAGACTCTTGTGCCTTCGTCATCTTACGTACGATATCCTTTGTCAATGATTCCGTTTGTTCTTTCTCTAATCGGAATATTTCTTCATAAATCGTCTCAAGTTTGACGCTTGATCCTTCCTTATAATAGCGCTCCGTTAACGGATTAAAGATACTCTGTATATCACTTATGGATAAGATATTCTTAAAATAATAGATAAATATCAAAAGGAACATATGCTCCTTAGAATACTTCTTTTTATTAGGCGGAGGCAACAGTTCATTCTTTGTATAGTTATTTATCATTGTTTTAGTCAAAAGCTTATCTTCACTATAACGTTTTGAGGACTTTAGATGCTTGTCCATGAACGTAGTAACCTGATCCATGTACAGATCGATATTCGGAATATCGTCCGGCATGATATATTTTACATTCTCTAAACTGCTAATTAAATCTTTGATATACTCTTCTTTCGTCGTTTCCACTCCTATCACCTCTGTTACATTATATAGTACTAGAAACTAGATGTCAAAGTAAAAATATTTAGGTAAAGGGTTAAACAGTCTAGGTGACTGGTATAATATTTCAATTTTATTCTTAACTTTTGGTTATTTTTCATGGATTGATACTTCCCACCTCTCATGCTATAATAAACATATGTTTGTGGTCAGCATGAAAATAGTGGTAATTGACCCATTGATAACACAAGATAGGTAGGTAAAATAATGAGTATTTATGATACATTAAATCCCGAACAAAAACGGGCAGTATTTCACGATAAAGGTCCACTTTTAATTTTAGCCGGTGCTGGCTCGGGTAAAACCAGAGTTTTAACCCATCGAATTGCATATCTAATTGAGGAACGAGGGGTAAATCCTTATCATATCCTTGCGATTACCTTTACTAACAAGGCAGCTCGTGAGATGAGGGAACGTGTGGACAAGATTGTCGGCAATGGCTCTGAAAACATCTGGGTAAGCACCTTCCATTCTACATGTGTTCGTATTTTAAGAAGATTCGCAGATCTTATCGGTTATTCCAGAAGTTTCACCATATATGATTCCGATGACCAAAAAACCTTGATGCGAGAGATTTGTAAGTATTTGAAGATTGATACAAAGAAGATGAATGAACGTAGTATCTTATCCGTTATCTCTAAAGCGAAAGACGAATTGGTTACACCGGAGGAATTTTCCCGTATCTCACAAGGCGATTTTCAACAGGCAAGATACGCCCAGGCATACACTGAATATCAAAAGAGACTTAAGGCCAGTAATGCTATGGATTTTGATGATCTTATCATGAAAACCGTCGAACTTTTTAGCTCCAATGCAGAAGCATTGACCTATTACCAAAACCGTTTCCGTTATATTATGGTGGACGAATATCAGGATACCAATACGGTACAGTTCCACCTAATTCGCTTACTTGCTTCCGGTTTAAATGATTATGGTGATCGAGAATATAATCTCTGCGTTGTAGGAGACGACGATCAGTCCATATACAAATTCCGTGGAGCTAACATTTATAATATTTTAAATTTTGAAAAGTCATTTTCGAACACGAACGTAATCAAACTGGAACAGAATTATAGATCCACTAAGAATATTCTGAGTGTTGCAAATGAGGTTATTTGTAATAACCAAGGACGTAAAGAAAAATCCCTATGGACTGATAATGAAGATGGAGATCCTGTCTTCTTTACACAGTTTGATAATGACTTCGAAGAAGCAGATTATATCACCTCTGAAATTCGTAGGGCGGTCGAAAATGGTGATGCTTCTTATCATGACTTTGCCATACTTTATCGCACGAATGCCCAGTCAAGACAGTTTGAAGAAAAGCTTGTACGAAAAAATATCCCATATAAGATTATTGGTAGTACGAACTTCTACTCCCGTAAAGAGATTAAGGATATCTTAGCTTACTTAAAGACCATTGATAACGGTTTGGATAATATTGCAGTTAAACGTATTATTAATGTACCAAGACGCGGTATTGGCCTTACGACGGTGGACAGAGTGAATGATTATGCTATTAATAATGAGATCAGTTTTTATGACGCACTTACACGCGCACCGTTTATTCCAGGATTGGAGCGAACTGCTTCTAAACTTACTCCTTTTGTAAGCCTTATTGAAGGATTAAAATCTCGTATCAATCAAGATGGGTATGCTCTGAAAGATTTAATTGATGATATACTTGATGCTACCGGTTATTTGAAAGAACTGGAAGAAGAAGGTGCCGAAGAATCACAGGATAGAATCGCAAATATTAACGAACTTGTGAATAAAATGGTTTCATATGAAGAGGAAAGCTCGGAACCACCTACCCTCAGTGGGTTTTTAGAAGAAGTTGCACTTGTGTCCGATATCGACAATTTGGATGAAGATGCAGATAAAATTGTACTTATGACTCTTCATAGTGCGAAAGGCTTGGAATTCCCATATGTATATCTATGTGGTATGGAAGAGGGTGTATTTCCAGGTTATATGTCCATCTTTTCCGATAATCCACAGGAAGAGATTGAAGAAGAACGAAGACTCTGTTATGTAGGTTTTACGCGAGCAATGAAAAAGTTAGCACTTACTGCTGCAAAACAACGTATGCTTCGTGGTGAAACTCAATTTAACCGACCTTCCCGATTTATTAATGAAATACCTCGTTATTTACTTAAAATGGAGTTGCCAGGACCAAGAAAATCCTCTTATTCCTTTACGGATTCTTCTCCGAAAACTGCTCCAACTCCCTCCTTTGGTAAAAATTTTGGTGACTCTGACTTATTTGATAAGCCAACACCGGGTAGTTATAAGCAACCTCAGAGGGAACATAAGCCATTTATCACTCCAACCACAAAGCAGTTTGAAGGAAATAAGATGGCAACCTTGGATTATGGTATAGGTGATACAGTAAAACATATAAAGTTCGGTGTTGGACTGGTTACTGATTTAACAAAGGGCGGTAAGGATTATGAAGTTACCGTTGATTTCCCGAAATTCGGTACCAAAAAACTATTATCTACCTTTGCAAATCTAAAAAAAATTGATTAATTTGCATTATTGCATAATTCTCTCAATAATGCTTATTATAATATTATATTGTTACCAATTGTGATTACCTATCACGATAATTGATAATTAGCACTAAAACGAATGAAACTTCCTCTATTATGCGATACTGTTATAGTATGGAGTTTTGTCAAAATAAACGAGAAGGGACGTGTTATCATGAGCAATAAATTTGATGAATTCTTAAGCGCTATGAAATTAGGTGAACTGATGCACAGAAAAGATCCTTGTGAGAAAAGAAGGCATATTACTATGTATGTCCTCGCAATCATTGGAGCTGTAGCTGCTGTAGCTGCAATCGCTTATGCGGTATACAGATACATGAATCCGGATTATCTGGAGGACTTCGACGACGATTTTGATGATTACGAAGATGATGCAGACGATACTGCAGGGGATGATGATTCCGGTTCAGAAGCATAACAGGAATATGTGAAGCTGTCACATCATCGGTGAATAACCGGTGATGTGACAGCTTCTTTTTCACCCAATCGAACACATATCTATTCGTTGTAAAACATGCACACACGATTCTTTGTTACCTATATCGATAAATTCCACTACCTATACCAGGCGCCCTGAATATATTTTATTATTTATCACTTCGCCGCCTTTTTTGCAAAATCAGTGTTCACAATTGCGTTATAAGGTGCCTTCTCTTTGATCACGCCACCATCACTCAGAATATCCTGTAACAAGTTGAAACTACCTTCTTCGAATACAAGATTATCTTTCCAGGTTTCCTGATTATAATATCTTGTTACGATCTTAACTAATGTATCATATTTTGTTTCAGAAAACTGTGGTTGAATAACCTTTGCTATCTCTTCCGGCGTATGAGACTGGACATAATCAAGTCCCTTCTGTATTGCATTGGTAAAATTCTGAATCACTTCGGGATTTTTCTCAACATAGCTCTTCTTTGCAGAGAATGCGGTATATGGTACTTTTCCGCTTTCTACACCAAGTGATGCAACAACTTTGCCATCGCCCTGCAATTCCAAGCCGGTTGCTGCTGGTTCAAATTCAACCGTATAATCGCCCTGACCGGAGGAAAAAGCCTGAGCCGTTGAGCCAAAATCAATATTTTGAATAATCTTAAGATCTGATTTCGGATTAATTCCGTTTTTCTTTAAGATATACTCAAATATCATCTCTGGCATACCACCTGCCCTGCCTCCTATCACTGTCTTCCCTTTTATATTTCCCCAGGCGAAGTTCTCATCTTTATTCCTGGATACGAGGAAATTCCCAGCCCTCTGTGTCAGTTGTGCAAAATTTACCACATAATCCTTTTGCCCTTCATTATAGACATAGACAGTAGCTTCCGGCCCCATGAATCCGATATCACAATTCCCACTAAGTACAGCAGTCATTGTTTTATCCGCTCCAAGTCCGTTAACTAGTTTCACTTTTAGTCCCTCGTCATTAAAATATCCCTTCTCTATAGCCACGTACATTGGAGCATAAAAAATAGAATGTGCAACTTCATTCAACGTAATCTCTTTTAATCCATTACTTTTCCCACAACCGGTAAATAATGTTGAAAGTAAACCAAGAATAATCAGTAACCCTATCAATTTTCTCTTCATAAATACCTCCCAGTAGCCATCCGGCAGTCCAGATTGTGATATGATTAATCACTACTATGATGATACATATTTATACATAGTGCAGGAACTTTATGAAACAAATTAACAGCAGTCAATTCTCCCTGTTCCTTCTCTGTTCCACCTTCTGAGTTTTGATTCTCTACAATATATTCAAGGACAATTCCTTACGTGTCAAATATAGTCATTGCGTATACTGAATTTCTATAGGAGAATTCATATTAAATTATACTTTTTGTATGGAATATTTTAATTCCATTGCTATTTTCATATACACAAAAAAGGACACGGTTAAAATTACTGAATTCATAGACATACATTTTGTACGTTTGAACTCGATTAATTTATCCGTGTCACTAATTATTTTTAGAAAGTAAGGTAGTTGATTTACTTACTCTTTTACTACTTATACTGAGATTAATATTCTAGCTCTACTAATTTTCACAACAGGATACTACCCAATATCCACGTTATTACTAATTTTCATATCTTGAATATATCTTGCCTCTTCTGCTTTTTTTATTTTTTCTTAGCCAGCGTAATCTTTAATACTTTTTCTTTATACGCTCCGTTTGTTTTTTGTTGAATTTTCAAATCAATAGTTTGGCCTGCCTTCTTATATCCCAGTACATTTGCCAAATCATCTATTGTCTTAACTTTTATCTCATCTACACCGGTAATGATATCACCCTGTTGTAATCCTGCTTTTGCTGCTGGCGTATCTTTAATTACAGCATTTACATAAACACCGACTGGCATATTAAAACGATCTGCGTCCTCTTCGGATACATTTTGAACATCTTTTCCGCTAATTCCAAGAAAACCCTTCTGATCTGCCGATACTGCTTGTCGGTTAATTAATTCATTCATCATTGGAACAGCTTGAGAAATCGGAATCGCATAACCCATACCTTCTACATCCTCGGATGCATATTTTACGGAATTTATACCGACAACTTCACCCTTTGTGTTAAGAAGAGCTCCACCGCTGTTGCCTGGATTAATGGCTGCATCTGTTTGAAGCAATGTCATGGAGTTATTATCTATCGTTACTTTTCTATCTACCGCACTGATATAACCTACTGTAACAGATTGGCCATAGCCCAATGCATTACCAATAGCGATAGCCATATCTCCAGCCTTAACCTGATCTGACTTACCAAGCACTGCTACTTTTATCGTTTTTAAAGTTTCAGCAGTTAATTCATTCGTATTAACTGATAGGATTGCTAAATCCGCGTTTGCATCTGCTCCCTTAATTGCTGCTGATGCCTTTTTCCCATCAGAGAACACGATTTGTACAGTTGTAGCTCCATTGATAACATGATTATTTGTTACAATCAATAGCTTGGAACCGTTCTGTCCAATAATAATACCAGAGCCACTACCTTGAACAGGTTGAGCAATTTCTCTGCCAAAAAAGTCTACACCGGTTTGAGTAGATGAAGCATTTATCGCAACGATAGAAGGCATTACATTTGCAACCACACCGGATACATCGGTAACTACTGCCCCATTCGTGGAGGTATTGGATGGTACAATCGTATCTTTATTTCCTGTTGTTTCTTTTACCTCTGCTATTTTATTCGAACCGATATTCAATCCGTGACCGGTAGCATCCATCACATAGAAGTATCCCTGAAAAACCACTCCGGCTAAAAGTCCAAATGCCATTGACGCGGCAATAAATCGAAATGATTTAAAAAGTTTACCTCTTTTTCTTGACTTATTAGTCTTGATACTCTTTTCTTCTACATTATTATGCGTTTGGCCAATTTCTTGTCCCTGATAATGCTCTATATATGGATCATGATTATTGATAACCGGGTATTCATTGCTTCCAGCAAAATCATCAGGGCGATTGTTGTTTGATTCGTTATTCATGTAAAAACTCTCCTTTCAAATGCTCAAGATTTATTATTAAATAATTATTATCTCGTTTTGATAAGAACAGTTTATCAACAAATTATGTTCACTTTGTGTTTAGAATTTGAAAACTTTTTGAAGAAAACTTATGTTTTTTATCTAACGGGAATATAACAACCCAGTATTTTCAATTCTATAGTCTCTTCCTTGATACAGTAAATGGCGTTTTTTATGGAAGGGGCATCTAGATTTCCTTCAATATCAATGAAAAAACGGTATGCAAATGCCTTCCCTTGGATTGGTCTTGATTCTATCTTTGTCATGTTCACATTATTATAAATGAAATGTGAAAGGATATGATATAAGGAACCGCTCTTATCAGGATGCAATAACTCAAGACATATGCTGGTTCTTTCCGCTTCCTTTAAAAACATCTTCTTTTTTGAAATAATAATAAATCTGGTAGAGTTACTATCTTCATTATTAATATTTGTACAAAGTGCACTTAACCCAAGACTTTCCCCCGCTCTTTTACTCGCGATTGCTGCTTGTGTAATATCTTGTTCCTCAAGAACAAGTCTTGCACATTCTGAAGTACTTCCCCATTCAATTTTCTCCATCTCCGGGTATCCCTTTAAGAATTCCGAACATTGAAGAAGTGGCTGCGGGTGGGAATATACTTTTCTGATATTTGATAGTTTTGCGCCAGGTAACCCCCATAAATAATGTTCAATCTTTACGACATGCTCACCAATAATAAAATTATCATACTCTGCCAGAAGATCAAAAATATCTGTTATCGATCCGGTTGATGAATTTTCAATCGGTAACACTCCAAAATCCACTTCTTCATCCTTCACACTTTGCATAACTTCCTTGAAGGTTTTCATTGATATTCCATCTACTTCGCTTCCAAAGTATTCTAGCATAGCTTGCTCTGTGTAGGATCCAATCTCACCAAAGAATGCCACTTTACTATCCTCTGTAGAGATGAAAGAGTTCGTCTCCTTCGCACCTAAGTTCTCCAAATTATCTAGCAATGTATATTGTAATCTTCGACTTAATGACATAATTTGTTTAAATAAATCTTCAATTGCCCTCTTATTAAATTCATTATCTGTTAATGATGTGAGGGATGCAATCTTTTCTTCTTCTCTGGCTGCATCAAAGATGGGTTTACCTACGCTTCTTTTATAATCCGCAATATCCATTGCCAGCTTCATACGCGTCTCAAATAATTCTACAATTTTTTTGTCTACCTCATCAATCTTCTTTCTGCTTTCAAGCAAATCAATAACCATTGTATATACCATGCCTTTCATCATCGCACGCTAACTCAATATAAAATACTGAATCCGTATCGAACATTCTTTATTAAACTTGTCGACTTATGAACAAATCATTTGCCTTATTATACTATCATAAATGAGACGATGCAAGAAAGAGTATGTAATATATAGGCATTTTTCACCGCTATCTTACTGGTTGCATATTTATTTAGGTCGATATATAATTAAAAATAAGATTTTATATCATAATGAAACTGAGATTGACGATAGCAAATAGTGATCTAAACTTTGGATACTATCATAAATATTCGTAGTTTTAGAGTAATATAAAAATCAAGGAGAAAAGTGTCACATACAAGGAGGTAGCAATGCTTAAATCGTTAAAACGAGTACTAATCGTACTCTTCCTGCTCACAGTTGTGTTTGTTTTGGGAACCTATATCTTTACAAAATATCATACATATTTTAATAAGGATACCCACATCGGTAATACCTCCGGTAACATTTATAATGGGGGATTATTTAGTCAAGTGGGAGATAGTATATATTTTAGTAATGACTATGACCGCGGAGCTCTATATAGTATGAACGATGTTTGCGAGAACATTAAGAAAATCACAGACGATCCTGCTGTTTATATTAACACTGATAAACATTATGTTTATTTTATCAAAGCAGATAGTAATATTGAAAATAATAACAACGCACTGATCCGATATAATAATGGAGGAGTTTACCGCATAGACAACAACGGTAAAGGATTAATTAATTATACGGCTAACCCAAGTTCCTATTTGATGTTAAAAGGTAACTTTTTATATTATCAGCAATATAATGTTGATCAAGGAACTACTATGGCTCGTGCCAAGCTTGATCAGAAAGATGAGCGGATATTGACCCATACACCGGCAATTCCTTTCTCAATTAGCAATAATGTCTTATATTATTATGATGCTGCAAAGAATGATCAAATAATGGGTATTGATTTATCCAGTTTTACTACACACCTAAAATTTAAAGGATCTTATAAATATCCTATTTACTCCGGCAATTATATCTATTACATTAATCCATCCAAAAACAACAACATTTACCGCATGAAAAAAGATGGAACAACACCCGAATTAATAATTAATGAGTCCTGCTCCACCTATAATATCACTAAATCCGGACAATATCTGTACTATCAGGGTAAGACTAATAATGGTAATAAAATCGGCCGAATCAATTTAGAAACCATGAATAAGGAAATTGTACTGAAAGGTGATTATAAAAACATATTTATTACCTCAAACTACGTATTCCTAAATAATTCAAAACATACAAAAATCTATAAATTGTTAGCAGATGGCGGGAATGATATCTCGGAATTAATTCCGACCAAATAATTAGTTGTTATCCTCGTGATTCACATAGGATCGTATCTCTCCCAAATAGGATAAGGAACCGTAAGACAGAACAATATCCATATGGGTTGCTTGTTTCAATGCCAAATCCACTGCTTCTCTTGCTGTACTTGCATCAATCACTTTCCCATTGGTATAATTCTTAGCCTCTTTCGCCAACTGCGAGGAGGCTAATGCTCTGTAATTATTCGGTGACAGTGTTATTACAACATCAGCTAAATCCGCTGTTACCTCTAATATCTTCTTATAATCCTTATCAGCCAGTACACCTATGATAAATATTTTTCTCTGTGTAGGAAAATAACTCATGATAGATTTACGTAGAGCAAGCGCAGCCTCTTCGTTATGTGCACCGTCCAGTATAAAATATGGTGATTTTTTAATTACCTCAAATCTACCGCTCCATACAGTATAAAGTAAACCACTTTGAATGGATCTTTCCTCAACTGGATATCCACTCTGTGAAAGTTGCATCACTGTATCAATTGCCAATATGGCATTCTTAATCTGATATTCTCCGAGCAAACCTATCTCATATTGCTTACCATGATAGGTAAAGCTTGTTTTTTCAGGAAGGTACTGAACATCACAGACCTCACCCAAATCAGATAGTATCAGTTCATTATGATATATCTTACAAACATCACGGATTACATCAATAATCTCGGGGTTGTCATTGCAAGTAATTACCTTCGCTCCTTTTTTTATAATACCCGCCTTCTCATAAGCAATTTGTCCTAAGGTGTCGCCAAGATACTGCATATGATCCATACTGATTGAAGTAATTACATTCAATAAAGGAGTACGAAATACATTGGTTGCATCTAATCTACCACCAAGTCCCACTTCTATCACCGCAAAATCTACGTTTTGCCAAGACAGATAAAGTAGAGCCATCGCTGTCTCTATCTCAAAAGAAGTCGGATGTGACATACCCTCTCGAACCATCTCCTCACAAACCGGTTTAATGCATTCAATTCCTTTTGTAACTCCCTGTTCTGCCAGTAATTCAATGCTCCATCTCTGCTGATTTAGCGGACGATTGATCTGCACCATCTCAAGATAATTAAATACTGCAGGCGAATGATATCGTCCAACTTGATACCCTTGTGCAGCTAGTATACCTGCGATAAATGCGGAAGTTGATCCTTTACCGTTTGTTCCTGCAACGTGAATCACCTTAAGCTGATCCTGAGGATTGCCTAACCTTTTTAATAGCTCGATAATCGTATCTAACCCCAGTTTGCTACCGTATTGATTTGAATCGCTGATAAACTCTCTCGCTTCATTATAAGTCATAATGCCACTCCAATTTTATTATTTCTCGTTCACTACTTGAAAGATAAAAAATTTAAGATAATAGGATTCATCTGCCGCCCATAGAATCGGATGATCCGGAGCCTGTGTTCTATATTCCACCTGACGAATTCTTTTCTTTACATTTTTTGCAGCCTGACCAATTGTTTCGGTAAAAAGTTCCGGCGTCATAAAGTGGGAGCAGGAACAGGTAGCAAGATATCCACCATCTTTCACCAGTTTCATCCCCCTTAAGTTAATCTCACGGTATCCCTTAATCGCATTCTTTACAGAATTCTTAGATTTCGTGAAAGCTGGAGGATCAAGTATTACTACATCAAATAGTTCTCCCTTTTTTTCATAATCAGGTAATAAATCAAACACATCGGCAGCGACAAATTTAACGGTTGAAGACAAATTATTGAGTTCCGCATTTTCTGTGGCCTGCTTTACACCTAGCTCAGAAGCATCTACACCAATGACTTCCTTCGCTCCTCCAAGTCCGGCATTTAATGCAAAGGAACCGGTATGTGTAAAGCAATCCAACACTCTCGCATCTTTACAAAGCTTGCCTATTGCAGCTCTATTATATTTTTGATCGAGGAAAAAGCCTGTCTTTTGGCCTTCAGCTACATCAACATAATATTTAACGCCATTCTCTACAATAAGGACTTTCGTATCAAAGGGTTTTCCAATAAACCCTTTGATTCGTTCCATTCCTTCATTGATTCGTACCTTTGCATCGCTTCGCTCATATACGCCGCGTACCGCAATCCCGTCCTGTGTTAATTCAGATTTTAAAATCTCTATAATTTCTTCTTTCATTCGATCAATTCCAAGTGCAAGTGATTGAACAACTAACACATCAGAGAATTTATCCACTACTAAACCGGGAAGAAAGTCAGCTTCACCAAATATAATACGACAACTGTCCGTATCCACTGTTTTCTTACGATAATCCCATGCGGCTTTTACTCTCTTCACAAGAAATTCATGATCAATCTCCTGCCCTTTTATTCTAGACATAACTCGAACTGTTATCTTAGAATTTGTGTTAATAAATCCGCATCCCAAATAGTAATCGTCAAAATCATGAACATAGACCAAATCTCCATTCTCATAATCACCGATAATCTGATCAATCTCATTATCAAAAATCCATAGACCACCGCCTTTTAGCGATCTTGCTTGTCCCTTTTTTATTTTTACAATTGCTTTATTATTCATAGTTGCCTCCAAAATTATAATTTTGACCAATAGCTATCTACCTGAGTCTATCCATAGTTCAATTCTTTTATATCACATATAACTTATGATGTCTGCCTAAGTTTGCGTCGAGCGCAAAGAAGGGCGTGCCGTATGTACTTGACACGCCCAATCATTATTCTATTAAACTTCCACTTCATTATGTGAATTTTTTTTAAAAATGTACAACTTACTAAATACATAGTTCAAAATGATTACAAATACTGCCAAGAATGCTTTTACCGCAAGATTATGAAAATGCAACTTCTTAACAAAGTAAAACATACCAAGCTGCTCTACGCCAAGTGTAATCAACCTTGCAGCAAAGAATTTGATGATACTAATTGCTTCATCTAATAATCCTGAACTCTTTGCTAGAAATACACCCAACTTATTCACAACATAAGCAAATGAAACCGCTATCACCCAAGCCCATACATTGGCCGTTAGAAAATGCATACCCATCTTACATAAGCCAATATAACTGATAAAATTTACGGCAGTTGTCAATCCTCCTGCAATTATATAAGTTATCGTCTCTCGGTTTACAAGCTTTTTATAAAGCTTACCGATTAGTCCTTCTGAGGAATTTATCTTCATATCTGCCTCCAATTTTAGTACCGTAGAAATATGCTTTATTTATTTTAGCACACTAATCCAAATCAAACAATCCTCTTCTTACTAAAATAAAGTCAAGCTTTGATGATATTGTTCTAGGTTCACCCGTACCGTAAGTCAAAGTGGCATGTAAGCTGAGCTTCGTAGCAAAGTTTGTGCTAGATAACATCTTATTATTCTGCATATCAGATAAGGGAATATCGATATAATACTCTGTACCACTATTTACGATATCTCCTAACGAATTTGTACTAACCACTGCATCATTACTAGCTCTATGAGCGACGATATTATTAAGCCTGCTCTCAGCCGGAAGACCATTAACCATATTGACAGCATAATAACTCATTGTAATCGTCTTATTCAAAAGAACATTATTATCATAAACACGGAACTTTATTCTCTGGAACTCAGCGTTATCATTCCCTTTTTGTACATCTTTCCCGACAGCACTGGCTGTATTATAGATATCATAATCCACATAAACATAATTCACATTATTACTGTCTTTTGAAATATTTTTATTGGTTATCTCAATACTAATCGGTTTTGCAGATGCATTATAAGCAGCAATCATCGTATTCACAAATAGTTTTGCCTCAACATCAGAGATGGATTTACTGTGTCCCATTCCCGAATATGTGACATTACCAAGATTATAAATATAATAATTATTACGAGTATCATTATAAGCGGTACTATAATACTTATCGGCCACACTGTTATTTAAACAGTACCATACAACAATATTTTTATTATCCAAATCAAGCTGATAATACTGTGAGTGAGTATCCGCTGGTTTAAAGCTGTTCGGTATTTCATAAGGGTATTGTGTTAACTGTCCGTCATTCGTTTTTGTTACAACATCTGCTATTTGCCAATCTTGTCCTGCTGTAGCATTTTTATTGCTTGCATATTGGCTACCACTTTGCGCATAACGATCTAAAGCTCCATTTGAATAACCCTGTATATAACCGGAATAATCATTCCTATCTGATGCATAATCCTTATGAGCATCTTTTCTACTTTGTGCTGTACTATATCCCTTCGTGGCACCGAAACGATCCATACCAAGAAAATCTCTAAAATATCGATTAATATTGTACCCTCTGAGACTATCAGCGTTAGGATTATTAATATATGAAGTTGTATCGTGGGTAAACAACACTGTTCGTCCTTGATTAATAAACTCTTGGATATTACTTAGTATGTATTGATCGCTTATATCATTATACATATCTGCAAAACCAACCACAATCATATCAAAGTCATACACTCCATCCATATCATCATCAAATCCGTCAATGCCACCGGATGGTAAACCATCATCATCGTCATCATCTGACAGAATATACGGAATCGACTTACTAGTAGCCTTAAGATCAGCTAAAAATGATGATATTGTTACCATCTTAATATTAATATCAAAATTATTAAGTCCGGATATATATTTTTTTATAGTAGAATTATTCAGGTCCAATCCATCCGATGAAGAGGATTTTATCTCCAATATATTCAAACGAGTTTTTGCATTTGGCTTAATTGCACTGTAGTTAATTACCGAATCTCTAACTTCTCCGTCTGGATAACTATTTGAAGTAATCTCCAACTTCCAAGGCACGATACCTGTATAACTCATCTCAAGATTACGTGTCACTGTATAATTCACACCCGGTTTTAGAGAATCAAAATCTACATCCTGCCCCTGCTCATTTTTTATACTAAGATTAGTAATATTCTCTTTGGAAGGATCATATCGACCATCTGCATTCACATCGATATACAACTTAAGCGTATAGGTTGCAGTGGAGTCATCGGTATCTCTGATATAGAAATTATATTTTAAGGTCCGATAGTCCATATTATTACCATTAATATATATTTGGGAGTCCGGTAAATTTTCGTTCCCAGCCTTTGTTTTATCTTTATAAATAACAGGATAGCAACTTGATAAATCGACTGCTTTCTTGCTATTCCCAAAAACAATCTTACATGTAATTTGATTTAATATACTCGCTAACTGATTCGTATTCAATCCATCTGCATAGAATACCTTCGAGCTGGAGGATTTCCCGTAGTCTGCCAGATCATACATATAGGAATTTGGATCAATCTTCGAAGTATTAATAGTAGCTTTACTACTAGAAGTATAAAAACCATCATCTAATATAACTGGATTTCCTGCATTCATAAAACTTTTTAGTTCATTTAGCTTTCTATTAGTAATATCATTACCCGATAAACGATAAACATCAATAGGGTTGTCCGTTCCAGGTA
Organism: Bacillota bacterium; assembly: GCA_023392615.1. Classification (GTDB taxonomy): domain Bacteria; phylum Bacillota; class Clostridia; order Lachnospirales; family Lachnospiraceae; genus Mobilitalea. The sequence goes on from JAEVYT010000039.1 coordinate 87,505, forward strand.
GCCCACGAAATCTCTGGCTTGCCATTTTAATTGTATCACCATTGTGACTATAAATTCTTCCATTCATATTATTTTGATCATTATAAATAGTAGAACCATTGGAAGTTCTCATTCCACCACTTCTTAAACCAAAGAAAATCAAATCATATGTAGTGTTCAGATCTTCGATTTTACCAATGAACTCACTTGATGTCATAGAAGTAACACTGAACGTGCCATTAAAATTAGGGAAAAACTTCTTAAAATATTGATTAGCATAAGCACTTCCGTCCCACACAAAATCCTTACTTGGCTCTACTTCCAAAATCCGAAGCGTTGTTTTAGTAATTGATGTTTGGTTATTTATAAGAAAACGAATTGCCATCGATGGAGAGATGCTTCCAGAGGACATGTTGTAGTAATCAAATGCATCCTTTGTAAATGAATTACTTGGAACTTTACCACCATCCATAAAGTTCTGTGTGATAGAACAATCACCGTTATAGGAATACAAATTATGCCTAACCGAGACATTATTCTCCCCGTACGTAAGATTATAATTATCGATACCTACTGTTTTCCACACAGAACTGTCTAGTGATCCGTTCGGTTTGGCAAAGAGCTCATATGGTAAAAATGTGTTTCTATTCCATATTGCAGCCGCTCTGTAAGTAGAATTACTCGTTCCTTTATTAAAGACAGTAGTACTGCTATAATTACTATCCTGGCTTATATAATAGCCGGTCGTCATATTAACGGTTCCGTTTTTTACATTATTACCACCACTCGTAACTTGTACTGCTTTGATTAATCCTGATTGTATATACTCATTATAGAATTTCGCCGGAGGCATTTGTTGCATAACCATGTATAATTTTGCAACATTGTTTAAATATCCACTTGCGCTAAGGTTATCTCCCACCGTTTCACCTTTTAAATATTTCTTCACCGGTGTAACATTCCCCCCATCCGTTGTAAAAAGCGTCGGATCAAATATAATCGGAGCGATATGATCAGCAACAGAAGCTTTACGCAAGATTTCAGCTGTTGTCTTCCAGGTTAAATCATTATTTAAAAAACCATCCGTTGGTCTGGTCTTTGTGATCTTATTAATATTCTCCCATATATCTGGTAAGTTTCCAACATGCGATTTAGGTGAAAAATAAATCAGGTCAGAACGATCGATCAATCCAAAATTACAATCGAGATTAAGATTTTGCGGGGTAATCGTTATTACCGTAATTTTGTAATTCGCAATCTGAGTAGGATCCGTTAAACCAAGAACATTCTTTTTAAAGTACTCATAATTAGTACTAGAATAATAATTTCTTACATAACTAATAGTTTCAGAACGAAAATACTGAATATATGTCTGCCCTGCTTGATAATTGACAGGCAAAGATTTGGAGTCATTTGGATTCTGAGCCATTACCCAGTTATAGTCTCCTTTTCCCTTTTTATAGGACGTAACCTTTCCATTACTTAGCGTAACAATAAAACTACCTGTTCCATTGGGAACTTTTACAAAGTAGCCATACAAGGAAGCCTGTCCATTCGATCTCCATCCATAATTTGAATCTGATTCATCGAAAGAGAACTGTGTTGTACACTGAGTATCATAAGTGTATGTAGATCCCCCGATGTTACCATATGTCTGATTATAGGCTAACTTATCCATATCCACCGGCTCACATCCGCCGATTGTATAACCGATTTCTGCATATCCTTCATAAGGAACGATCTCTAGAATAATAAACGGATTAGAATCAGTCCCTTTCGCTCCCTCACCGGATGGTAAATTAATTTGTTTATCCGATCCTAATATGGCTGCTGCCGATGCATGCGGCTCACTCTTAGAGGCAGATTGAAAACAAAGGTTCCATATAACCAATGATGCTATAGAAATTACAATAACTCCAACCCCGATTATGATTTTCTTCATATCAAATCCCTCATTTCTATCATTTAAATCAACGGTTAATTCACAATTTTACTCCGGCTCATGCATTTTATTACGAAGTGCTATCGTATGTGCAGAGGTATAACTAGACGTATCATTCACCATATTAATCTTAAGCTGAATTTCATTCTCTGTTTGATTTTGAGTCAACAAAAAATCCGATACATATGAGGACATAATATTGTCGCTAACGTTAAAGTCTGATGTGTTCAAAGTACCGATCTGTGATTTGGTAAACCCATCCTTAATATAGAGGCTGTGAGCGGTTTTATCAAAGAAGATAACGGTAATATCCGAACCAGAATAGATAATATATGCTGTAATATCAGTTGAAAGTGTTTTTTGCTCCATCCAATAGCTCTCAATAATAATATCATCAAGTTGATTTGTTACCGTCTGTGAAATCATCTGAAGCTTAATCTCTTTTGAAGCAAATTTATAATTTTTCGACCCTACAGAGATAAACATTCCTACCATAGAGATCACAATCACTGATATCAACATTGCTACCATAAGCTCTATCAAGGTTAACCCTTTATTGTTCATCTTCAAACTCTTCTTTAATGATGGTGAATGATTCCATGTCTGATTGACAGGAGTATTTACCGTATTTTTTGCTGTTCCCATCAACAACATCTCCTCTTTGCATTACAATGCATATGCTTATGATTATTATCCAACTGGTTACAATGTTAAAATCATTCTATATAATGATTCCCTGTCATTGAAACCAGGTAAATCGTACTATTCTTGACTCCATTACCCACTACAATCTGTTTACATTGGCTTGAGAATGCACCGGATGCAGGGTTAAAGTTAATCAACAATACCGGGTTACTTTCACCAATGGTAACCTGATCCGTACCATCTGATTGATTAGAATATGTGATTGAGATATCTTTATCCCCAAGCTTCTTTTCGTATATTATAGTCTTAACCACACTTGTCCAATTGCTCTGTGTAAGTTGAATCGGGGACGTAACAAGGTACATCATATATGCTTCATCGATTGCATCCCATTCTATGGCAAGATATCCGTATGGATAAGCTTTACTAATTGTCTCTGCTTGTAGTTTGCTTAATGATGAATCAATTCTCTCGGTTACCTTATCTACATTAGCATGTGATAAATACTTAAGAGACATTGTAGCTCCACCCGTAAGAACAGCAATAATTGTAATAACTACGATGAGCTCAACTAACGTAACGCCTCTGTTATCCCTCATGCCCACTTCCTCCGGTCTGATTAATTTTTTCTCCAGTTTTCATAAGATATTAATTGTGCAATATTAAGTGCACCCCAATCTTCTTGTACATCATCTGATTTGTTGAGATCAATAAAATAGTCATATAAGTCAGGATTCGCATCTAATATCATATTGATCAGGCTTGGATTGCATGTTACATTCGCACCTGACAACATATTAACTTTACCACCCGCAATTATTAATCCGGTAAAGTTATACTTAACATCAACATCTCCTGTGGCAATAATTATACCTTGTTTCCCCATATCGTTCAGCGAATAATTGCCATCTACAAGCGTAACACTGTATTGTGTTATTCCATCTGGCAATATACCGTTTGGTATATTCTTCAAGGTACCATTATCTGAATCCTTTTTTACCTTCTTTACATTTACCACATTTTCAAATACCGATTTTGAACTAATCACATTCTTTTGTAAGGTATGTGATAAATTATTGTACTGTGTACCATAGGTGTTGTCGTATTCAATATTACTGCCCTTAACCACCTTTGCATCATCATTATATGTAATCAAATTACCTGCTGAGATATAAGTTCCAGGAACAGAATTAATAATGATTTTCCTTATCGGGAAATTATTATATATTTTATCCGGATAGCACAAATTGAAGTTCTTAAAATATGTTGTTGCTAGCCTGTCCGACTTAAACTTTAAGTAATAATACACTACATTGGCATCATTACCAAACTTATAGAACACGCAGGTAACCGGATCATTCAAATCCACATAATAGGATAGTTTACTTTCTTCTCCACTGATTGACTCATTATTAAATATGATATCATCTGAGCTGATCTGATACATGGGCGTACCGTTGTTATAATAACTTGTATACTCACTCCAACTAACCGGATTATGTCCGACAGCTAATAAATTGGAGGGTACCATATAAGCGGTTTGGCTACCTTTTACCGATAAAGATTCACCAGTTTGTACATCCTGATTTGCTCCGGCTGACGCACCTACAGCATCATCAGGATCATAGGAGACATATCCGTTATTAAAACTGATGTAAGCTCTTCCAGCCAACGAAAGCTTCGTTAGCAAATCTAATTTTAGGTTTGCATTCGCCATATTTACGGTAATCGCACTGTTTGTATTAGCAGTAGTACCACGGCTATAACCATAATATTCTCCCGCTAGACTTATATTGCTGTTATAGGCATCAACCACCAAATCATCTTGAACAAAGGTTTTACCAGTTATATTTAATTCTGTATAAATATTAGGCTGATCCATCTTACTTGTTTGTGAAGTCACCAGGTTCTTGGCCCATATTTCATTTGCTGAAGAAGAGATATTTAACCTAGCTTTATCCTTAATCGTAATATCTCCGGCCGAGATCACATTACCATTTTGAATTGATAAAGTATTCGTTTCATTACTTACATTAATTCCGTCTGCTCCGGCATAAACACCACCTGTAATTACATGGGAGCTCGTAGTAGCCCATAAACCTTGATTTGCAATTATTGAATAATTTATGTACGGTTTACTGTCAACAGCCAGTAAAGGTGATATCAAAGAGGAAGATGGCATTGCAATCTTAATATCAGAAGAGACAGAAGTAACAAATCCTTTATTATAGTTGATGACCTTTAAACCTGTGATCGTAATACTTTTACCTTCTGCAACGACAAAGCCCAACTTACCATTCTCGTTGGTGGAGATTACTTTTGCTCCATTCCCAGTTACATCGTTAAATTTCATTTCTTTCAGATATACTTGATTGAATCGATCACAAAGCATTTCGTTAAAATCATCCACACTCAGTTTGTTTTTCATCCCATCCACAAAGGTGTTCTGAAATAATGCTTCTCTTGTTGAATCATCCGTTGACGAGAATTTACCAAGTGCTGTTTCATAGGCTGTAGCAATTGTGGCTGCTACGTCTTCTGTCAGGCTTACCTTTACCTCATTCAGTGCCTGTTCCGCTGAATAGAAAGTTTGTTTAGATTGCCTGCTGATCTTTTTCATCTCAACGTTGGTAAGCGCAGCTGAAATCACTATCGTACCTAAGGTAGCGATAAAGACAAAGCTAATAATAACAAATATTAATGACGCACCTTTATTATTTAACCGAACACGTTTCGATTGCTTCATAATTAATTCTCCTTTGCGGACTGAAAGGTTACATATGCCTTATCAAGGACTTGTGTTGCAAGGGTTCCCTCAGGATAAATGGATACGCTTATATCATAAATCCTGTGATTTTTATTCTGCAGAGTATAAAGATTTTTGTTGGAAGCAGCCACACTGTTTATCAAAGTCCCTTGATAGTTCGTAAATATTGTGGATACTCCACTGTTAGTATCATTCGTTGTAACATTTATATTGGTCGCTAAATTACTTTTTTGATTGACCAAGTAAAAATTGATTTTTGTACCATTGTTATTAATTTTAATTACATCATTGCCTGTAAACATGGAAGGAGTGTAAAAGAAATAAACATTTCCATCGATTGTTGCTCCCTCAGGAATTAAAGTAGATCCATTAAATACACTGGTTGAATCCGTGTAAGTTTTCTCAAGTGAACCACTTCCTATCTTAGCACTATAGCCAACATTACATTTCACATTCAACGAAGAGGTTAAGTTATCCTTAAGTATATCCAATGTAATTAATTTTTTTGTAGCATACTTTATATCATCACTTAAGGATGATGCAGGATCTACAGGAGTTGCAAGTCCTCCTAAAAATCCAAGATACTGAGATATAAAATTGGTATATGCGATTGAATCATAATCATTCTTTAGGTCAACAATTGTTACTTTGCTTGCATCTAGCTTCATCAGATTCGGCATCTCGTAATTATTCATTGTTTTATCGTATTTTGAATCACTGTATGTTGATGTGTCCAATTTAATCATTACATCAAAAGACGTTCCGCGATCTTTCACATTCTCAATTGCCAAATAATATGAAGTTCGATTCGGAGTTGTTAGGTATGCCGGAGTCGCCGGTTTGTATTTGGAATCACTTATCATGTATTCCCCATAGCTATTATTTTGTAAATTATAATAACCATTTGCCCCATCATTCAGATTACTGCTGATTATCTTAAAATCAGTTCCATGAAATTGATTAATTGTATCTTCTAAGGACATGGTATCCAGTGATTCTAGTATGTTCTGAGCCAGTGTGGAAGCTTTCTGATCCTTGCTTGTCTTCGCGTTCACTTTGGTAACGGTGGCAAAAGTGTTCATAGCAGTAACAAACAATATTGCCAGAATTACGATGCTTACCAGCACTTCTACCAAAGAAAATCCTTTGTTATTCTGCAATTTCACTTTCACACCTCCCATTACTTTTATCAAAAATCAACATATCTTGTGTTAATCATGATAAAGTTGTTGCACATTGACTTATCATTGTCTATTCTTAGTTTTCACTCTGCTTCTGCTTAGAAGGAACCTCTATTGTTCCAAATACATTTTTTGATCCTATGCTAAGGTTATTGATTTCAGGCGCTTTATATTCTACACCTTCACCTATCAAGTGATACATATTAATTGACATCGTACCGGATATATTACCCGTCTCTGTATCATATGATAATGAAACATCTCCTACATTACATTTCTCAGGATAGTTTTTCAAATATTCCAAACATTTTTTATAGCTTTCGTATGTAGACCGAAAGGTTAGGTTTAAAGTCACCTTATATCCTGCAAGATTTTTTAATGCTTCCAGTTTTTTTGCATTCACCTTAATTTGATTTGCTTCTGTTGGGTTATCCCCATTTGCCTTTGATAATTCATTATCAGCATCTTTTACATTAGTATCATCCGATTTCTTCTCTACCATATTTGTTCCATTAAAGAGAAATGCCAGATTTTTAAAAGCTACAGAATTAACTTCAAGTCCTGTATTATCTACAAGATTTTTAACAAACATAACATTTTTCTCATCACTTGTTCCATTGCCATAGGAGGCAAGTAATTGACTATATTGCTGCTGTAAGTCATTATTTTCTTTAACTATTTTATCCTTATCATTGATTTTTTTCTGAAGATCATCATGTCTTATCTCTAATTTATCTATGTTATTATTAATGATGTCCGCCTTTTTCATATTACTGCTATAAACAAAATAATAGCTTACCCAAAGGAATGCCAGAGATAGTACGATTAACAACAACTTAATATCTTTTTTAGAAATCTTAATATTCTTCATACTATTTCGCCTCCTCTGTAATATCTTTTGGTACTGTATAATTAGCAGTCACAGAAAAGCTCAATTTTGGTAATCCGACGTTATCTTTATCCTCAGTAACACCGGCAGTTCTTACATTTTCCAACAGATTTATGGACTTTAATTGAGTTAACGTCATCGCACAGGTCTCCATTGAATCTACAGTAAAATTAATCGTAACCTCAGACCCAGTAACCGTAATGGAATGAACAGTAGTTTGTGTAGGCAGCTTTGCTTCTAATTCATTGATCAGCGGAAGTAACTGCTCATTACTGCTATAGGATAGGATTTTGAGCGCACCCAATCCGGTAATCCTATCTTTTAGATCCAGGTTTTTCGAATATATCCCATTGATACTGCTCATTTTATTAATTTCAGTTGTTAATCTCGCTTGTTCAAATCGTGCCGAAAATAGTTGTTGTGCAGAAACCAGCCAAAGAACGATAGAAGTTAATGCCACGAGCGAACTTATCGTTATAACAGCAACCATATCATTTTTTCTGGTTACTTTCTCCATATACTTCTTAGCAACCATTCCAATCGGTGCTATACTTGCACCACTCACTGCTATAAAATCATACTTTTTAAAATCATCTGCCGCCTTTTCATTTGCAAAGGTAACACCTTGAAATGACAGAATCGTTTTGGCTTCTATTCCAACCTCATTCCCAAACAATCTCTCTAAACCAAGAATCTGTGCACCCTGTCCGGTTAAAACAATTGATCTGATCCTGTCATCCTTTTTCTTGGTACCGTAATAATCCACTACACGTACTACATTACTAATGAGAAAACGTAAGGATTCGGTAATCTCTACAGACGGATCCAACGGTGCAACCTCTCCATCTTCACTCGGATTATAATAAATCTCTCTCTCGGAAAAATTACTATTAATATAGGATTTTTCTTTCAACTCAGTAAATGCATCTTCCGGTTTAATATTTAACTGTTCGTTTTCACTGATCGCTGTAAGAATTGAATCATACCCATAAGGAATTACCCTTTGTAATTCGAGTACATCCTTTTTCATTACATTGACCATCGTACTCTGTTCATTAATGTGAATAAACATACTTGTGTCATTTGTTGCCTCATGTTGATAAACTTGGAAAACACTATTACCAACATAATCAATGGATGCTACCTTTAACTTAAGTATTTCTGCTAATCGATAATAAGCCATTAACAAATTACTATGTACCGCTAAAACCAATAGTCTATAATTTTTAAGTTCTTTCGTATTTACTTTCTCCATTATAATATGGGAAAGAGTGTATTCCTTCACATCAATCGGAAAATAATCCGTTGCATTTGCTTCTATTACATCCTTAATCTTATTTTCTTTCACAAAAGGAATAATCACTTCACGATTCACAATTTTGGATGAAGATATCGTAAATACTACTTGTGTAAGGTGTATCCCTTCCTTCTTGATAGCCGAACCAATTGCAGAAGCTACTGCTTCAATATCCTTGATATATCCATCCTCTACAGCATCCGCAGGTGTGTCAATCACTATTGTCTGAAAGATTTTCGGATTCTTTTGATTTAAATTTGCGACACAAATTTTTGTAATCTTTGCCCCAATCTCAAAGCTTAACACTTTTGTACCCATAAAGCCTCCATTCTGCACTTTGGCAGCTCCCATATCTAAATTGTATCATTCTTAAATTATCTGATTGTACTTTTTAACATACATTTATATAAATGCACGTAGATACCAATGAATTAATTGGTCTCCATAAAGCATCGCAATAAGGATCCCAGCTGATAAATATGGTCCCATTGCAAGCATTCGATCTGCGTGACTAATTTTCATTCTCGTTATGTGTATGATTGATCCGACTAGACATCCAAGGAATAATGCTAATAAAATATTCTTCCATCCAAGGATTGCTCCCGCAACTGCCATAAGTTTAATATCTCCACCACCTATGGCATTCCCATGGGTTATTATAAAAATAAGATATAATATCCCACTAACACAAAAAAAGCCAATAAAGTATAGTCCCCAATTGCGGTAATCCAGTCCAACCCTTATCAGCCCTGCCACTAACAGAAATAAATTTATTTTTTCGGGTATTTCATATGTTCTAAAATCAATTACACTTAGTACAACAAGTGCGGATGCGACCAAACAGAATAGTACACTTGTCATATGATAACTGAGTGATCTCTCTGCCACTCCCGGCAATCCTCTGATAAGAAATATAAAAACATAAATAATTCCGTTTAAAAACTCAATTAGTGGATACTGCATACTAATTGATTCACCACAATTTCGGCACTTCCCTTTTAATATAATATAACTAAATACCGGAATCAAATCCCGGCTTCTTAAATTCGCGCCACATCCCATACAATGGGATCTGTTCTGAATAACGCTTTCCCCTTGAGGTATTCTGTAAATACATACATTAAGAAAGCTTCCTATGAGAATACCGTATATTAATATGATAGCAGTAATTATTATGCTAATAGTCATAGGGTTCTCACTTTCTGAGTTTATTCGTAGTAAATAGGTTTATGTAAAGGTAAAGATAAGTATTCTCTACAGGAATGCTCCTGTAGAGAATACTATTTTATATAAACCAACTTTTATTTAGTCATTTGTAACTGCTTTAAGTGTTCCAATTTGAACAGTTACTTTGCTACCGTCAAATGAAATTTGTAATCCTGCATCATCTTTTCCTTTTTTAGATGAACATTTGCCTAAAATGGCACCATCGTTCTGCATGTCACCTGCAAGTAATGTTTTTATTTCTGTTACTAAATCAGGATAAGTATCATTAAGACCAGCTAAATCTGTAGCAGTAAATGCTTCAATAGTCGCCTCAGATGATGTAATAGCTGTATTAACTGCAGTATATACAGTCTGCTCTACCTGAATATCCTTTGACTCTCTTGCCTTCTCTACATATTTAACTACCTGTGGTGCTAATGCACCGATTAAGATTGCCATAATCGCCATAACTACGATTAATTCGACTAATGTGAAACCTTTGTTATTCTTCTTCTTGTTCATAAAATATCCCCTTTTCTTTGATATGTTTTTTAAAACCTTGGTATATTAGTAATTGCTCTCCACAATTAATAATTTCATTTAATTACGAGTTCTCAACAGAACTGTAAATCGATAGCATAGGCTGGAAGATCGCACCCAGTATTACACTGACGATTAATGCCAATACAATAATCATTAGCGGCTCCATAACAGCGACTAAACTCGCAGTTGCAGTCTCCACTTCTTCCTCATAATACTCTGCTGCTTTGACAAGCATTTTCTCTAGATTACCGGTTTCTTCCCCAATCTCTGTCATATTATACAACAGTGGCGGAAACACACCGGAATTCTCAAGTGGTTGTGACAGAGGGATACCTCTCTCTATTTCTGCTTTTGCATCATATAGCGCCTTTTGAATCATCACATTCTTGATCCCTCTTGCTGTTATTGCTACAGCACTTGGTAAAGTAATACCGGATGAAATTAAGGAACTCATTGTTCTGCTAAAGTTACCACAAGCGGACTTCACAGTAAGTGCACCGAACAATGGTACTTTTAAAGCTAATGCAGATAAAAACTTACTTCCCTGGTCGGAATTGGCAAAAATTCTAAAAACCACCACCGCCAGTACTACAATAAATAATAATATGTACCAATAGTGTACAAAAAAATTGCTAACATTTACAACTCCAACAGTCAGGGGTGGGAGTTTCGTTCCCATATCACTGAACATGCTAATGAAGTTTGGTATTACTACCATCATCATAATTACAATAACGCCGATTGCAACTACACATACAAAGGCCGGATATATCATCGCCTTTGCAACTACACTCTTTAATTTAGCGCTTTTCTCAAAATATGTAGACATTCTGTTAAAACAGGTTTCTAAACTACCGGACGCTTCTGCTGCTTCCACCATACTGATTAATATGGGTGGGAATACTTCGTCCTTTGATTGCATTGCATGTGCTAAGGTATCACCCTTTTCGATCGAGATCTTCACTTCAATGATTGCCTTTGCCAGTTTTTTATTGGTTGTCTGTTCTCCTAGCATGTCCAATGCACGGATAATTGGAATACCTGCAGAGATTATACTGTAAAACTGTCTGCAAAACACCGCAATGTCTTTCGTTTTTATCCTTGGACTAAATCCAATACTAATATCCTTATTCAACAGATTTTCTTCCACCACCTTAAGTGGTAGCTTCCCCTCAGCCTTTAATGAAAGTACAGCACTTTCTTTGGAATTAGCTTCGACGGAGCCCTTAATCTGTTTCCCTTTATCGTTTATAGCAGTATATTGATAATTGGCCATTGACTAATCCTCATCTTCTTTGTAAATCTTGTAGGAGCAAACCCTGTTGCGTCTTTATAATATACATCATATTCCATTTATTGTCAATAATTGGTTTATACTTATATTATATTCCATTTACGCTATTTATCCTACTATATTCCTATTGACTTGTCAACTTAAATGATTTTTCGTTCCAGATATGCACTATCTGTCGCATAGGATAATGCTTTTTCCGAGCTTATAATTCCTTTTAGGCAAAGCTCTAATATGGAATCATCCATCATTTGCATCCCCATCTTCTTATTAATCTGAATAATGGAATTGATCTGGTGCGTTTTTTGTTCTCGAATCAAATTACGTATCGCCGGTGTAACATGCATCACTTCAAAAGCAGCCACCCTGCTCCTGCCATCGAAGGTAGGTATTAATTGCTGTGAGATTACACACTCGAGTACTGAAGCTAACTGAATTCGAATCTGTGGTTGTTGATGAGGAGAAAACACATCGATAATACGATCGATTGTATTCGCCGCTCCTGTTGTATGGAGTGTCGAGAATACCAAGTGTCCTGTTTCAGCTGCTGTAATTGCAATTGATATCGTATCCAGATCACGCATCTCTCCTACCAGGATAACATCGGGGTCTTCACGCATAGCCGAGCGAATTGCTGCTGAAAAGCTTTGGGAATCTAAACCGATCTCTCTTTGATTTACTATTGCTTTTTTATGAGAATAAAGGTACTCGATCGGATCTTCCAATGTAATTACATGCGAGTTATAATTAGCATTTATAATATCAATCAAAGATGCCAGTGTGGTAGATTTACCGCTTCCGGTAGGTCCAGTTACTAAAACCAATCCTTTTTTCTTCTTGGTCAGCTCTATAACAGAAGAAGGGAGGGATAATTCCTGAGGTTTTGGAATATTGGTTGCTACCAAACGAATAACCGCCGCATAAGATCCTCTCTGACGAAATACATTTACACGATAACGTCCTACTCCGGGAATAGAATAGGATAAATCCACCTCACCTTTTTCCATAAATACACTCTTCGTGTATTCTTGTAAAATCGGTGTAATCAATTCTTCGGTATCTGCCGGTTTTAATAATTCCTCAGATAGCGGTACCAAACTGCCATTCACGCGGCAAGTCGGTGCTACACCTACCGTGATATGCAAATCGGAAGCCCCAAGCGATTTTGCTTGAATTAAATAATCATTGATATGCATCCTATGTCTCTCCTTCTATTCGCAATTATAGCTCGTCCATGGTCAATCTCTTCATCTCAGAAATCGTTGTGATACCTTGGAGCACATATGTTTTTGCACTTTCTCTTAATGTATGCATTCCTTCATTTAATGCAGCTTCCTGAATCTCCGCCGCAGATCCGTTCTTATTTATAATATCCTTAAGGTTATTGGTAATTGGCATTATTTCATAAATACCAATTCTTCCGAGATAGCCTGTACCGTTACACAGATTACACCCACATGGTTCGTATACCTGAACTTCTTGTTCTGTTTCGATTCCAAGATATTGTTTCTCTAAATTTGTAACAATATGTGACTGTTTACATTCACATAATCTTCTCACAAGTCGTTGTGCAATAATTCCAATCGTAGCATCTGCTATCAGGTACGGTTCAATTCCCATATCAGCCAAACGGGTCACCGTACTAGCCGCGCTGTTTGTATGAAGGGTACTTACTACAAGGTGTCCCGTAATGGATGCCTTTACAGCGATTTCGGCTGTTTCAGAATCTCGAATCTCTCCTATCATGATGATATCAGGATCCTGTCTTAAAATCGAACGTAATACATTCGCAAATGTCATGTCTGCTTTTACATTTACCTGTACTTGATTTACCCCATCAATATTGGCTTCCACCGGATCTTCAACTGTAATAATATTTACTTCATTCGTATTCAATTCACTAATCGCTGTATATAATGTAGTGGATTTACCGCTACCGGTTGGTCCTGTTACTAGAAGCATACCGTGAGGATGCGACAAAAGCTTGTCGAATTTCTTAAGATCGTCCTGATTTAGTCCAAGTTTTTCTTTTGATCTATTAAGCGTCTTCTTATCCGTTATTCTCATAACAACCTTTTCACCATATACGGTAGGAAGTATGGATACACGAATGTCATATTCTCTTCGATCTACAATAATCGTGATACGACCATCCTGGGGCTTTCTCTTTTCGGATATGTCCAGCTCTCCCATGATTTTAATTCTTGCAACAATTGCCTGTAATAATTCTACTTGATAAGTCATTGCTTCCGCAAGCACACCGTCCACACGATAACGAACTCTTATTTTATTCTCAAGTGCTTCAATATGTATATCACTTGCACGTTGACGAACCGCTTGCTCAATAATAGAACGCACCAAAATAACAATAGGAGAATTATTCAGATCTGCTTCATAAGCTGCATTTGATTCCTCCTCTTGTTGAATCGTCTGCTGTCTTGTTTGAGAATACTGGTCTGCTACTTTTTGAATTTCTTCCTGACCATAATATTTATCAATCGCAGCCGCAATATCGGTAGGTGTCGCTATAACCGGTTCAATTACGTGATTAGTCAATATTCCCAAATCATCAATCGCGATAATATCCATCGGATCAGCCATCGCAACTCTTAAAACATTCGGGTTTTTCGTGTTATATGCAAATGGAATAAGTGAGTATTTTCTAAGCACGGACTTATCCGTCATCAGCTTTAATATCTCATCCGGAATACGAATGGCAGATAACTGAACCACTTCATACTGAAGCTGATCTTTTAACGCAAATGCAATCTGAAGTTCATTCGTATACCCCAGGTCGATTAACATCTCACCAATTTTCTTCCCACGGTTTCCCTTTTGCTTCTCCAACGCGGACTTCAACTGATCTTGGGTGATGACCGAGGCATCGACCAATAAATCGCCCAGCTTCTTCCTTTTTCTATCTCTATTATCCATTTTTATCTTCTTTCTGTATATTTTGTCGAATTTCCATAGTAAATTAGTATCATATATTGTTTAATTCTATTATAAAGGATTAACGATTTATGTCAATAATCAAACATATATTTTATATTTCTATCATATGTATTTCACTTTCTTATAATTTCAAATGGATTGATGTTTTAATTGATAAATATTCGGCGTTCTACATATTGGGATCTTCGCATTTTTAATAATTATTCTATTGAGAACCAAGAAATTAAATTGTAATTTCATATAATATCGTGTAAAATAATAAATCGCAACGGTTTAAATTGAGATAATAGATTTATAAATAGAAGGAGTTCTTAAAGAATGAGTATATTAAATGTTACTAACCTCAGCCACGGCTTCGGAGATCGAGCGATTTTTCATGATGTATCCTTTCGTTTGCTGAAGGGCGAGCACATCGGCCTTATCGGTGCAAATGGTGAGGGCAAGTCTACTTTTATGAATATTGTTACCGGAAAATTAATGCCAGATGAGGGCAAGGTAGAATGGTCAAAGAATGTTCGTGTCGGATATCTAGATCAGCATGCCGTTTTAGAAAAGGGAATGACACTTAGAAGTGTTCTTCAATCTGCATTTGCTCACCTATTTGAATTAGAAGAGAAAATGAATCAAATCTGCGATGCCATGGGAACTGCAGATGGTGACGAACTTCAAGCCATGTGTGATGAGATGGGTGAAATTCAGGACATCCTCGCGATGCATGATTTTTATATCATCGATAGTAAGGTGGATGAAATTGCTCATGCACTTGGCCTTGACGACATCGGTTTGGAATGCGATGTTACTGATCTAAGCGGCGGTCAGAGAACGAAATTATTACTTGGCAAGCTTTTGCTCGAAAAACCTGACATTCTTCTTCTTGACGAGCCGACCAACTATCTTGATGTACAGCATATAGAATGGTTGAAACGTTACCTTCAAGAGTACGAGAACGCATTTATTCTAATATCTCATGATATTCCGTTTCTCAATAGTGTAATTAACATCATATATCATATGGAAAATCAGGAATTAAATCGATATGTTGGTGATTACGATAAATTCATGGAAGTATATGAAATGAAGAAATCACAGCTTGAGGCCGCTTACAAGCGCCAGCAAAAGGAAATCGAAGAGCTTGAGGACTTTGTAGCCCGTAATAAGGCACGTGTCTCCACTCGTAATATGGCTATGTCACGTCAGAAGAAATTAGATAAGATGGAAGTAATCGAATTGGCAAAGGATAAACCTAAGCCTGAATTTAACTTTAAAGAGGCGCGTGCAGCCGGACGCTACATCTTCCAAACCGAAGATCTTGTGATTGGATATGAAGATCCTCTCTCCTCTCCATTAAACTTATCCATGGAGCGCGGAGACAAGATTGCATTGGTCGGAGCGAATGGTATCGGTAAAACCACGCTATTAAAGAGTATCTTAGGCCTCATCCCCTCCCTTAGCGGGAAAGTAACCTTAGGTGATTACCTCTATATCGGATATTTTGAACAGGAGATGGCTCCTGGCAACACCAGTACCTGTCTCGAAGAAATCTGGAAAGAGTTCCCCGGTTATACACAATACGAGGTCCGTTCCGCTTTAGCAAAATGCGGACTTACAACTAAGCACATTGAAAGTCAGGTTCGAGTACTGAGTGGTGGTGAGCAAGCTAAGGTTCGCCTCTGCAAATTAATCAATCGCGAAACCAATATTCTATTACTCGACGAGCCCACAAACCACTTGGATGTGGAAGCAAAAGAAGAATTAAAGAGAGCTTTAAAGGCATTTAAGGGTAGCATCTTAATTATATGCCATGAACCAGAATTTTACGAAGGCCTTGCAACCCAAGTATGGGATTGTTCTAAGTGGTCTACGAAAAAATAAATATAAGTGCTGACAGATGCTGAAAGGATGTAAGTTATATAATATACTTTTGAATAGTTAGTTGCAGTATATTACATTACTTACATCCTTCCAACATACGATTCAGCCTTCTAAAGTAATTGCTGATTACAAAACAAAATTTTTTATTATAAATAATCTCACAATAAACTATTAATACAAGTGTAATTCAAATAGCAAACTATATATCTAACCTATGTAATGATTAATGTCTTTACGTATTAGTCTCATGTTCATAGAATTATACTTGATACATCATTGTCAAAAACTCCAGCCCCGTCTTTGTTTTAAATATCTTGTTCTTAATACTTTCTATCGCAGCTGCAGATATCTCATCCTCACTAATATTGACAAGAAAATCAGCTTCTACAAGGATCTGGTAGTCCAAACCATCGATATCATGGTAGGTGTGATGATGTGCGATTAAGTAGCATACTCTAGCGATAAAATCTTCATCATATCCTAACTCGGTTAACATGTCCTTAGCAACTGGTGGCCCCTCAATCTGTTGGTACTCACCTGCACTGCTTTGATACTTTTCTTCACTTACTTTTATTCCGATATCATGCACTACAGCTGCTGCTTCTATAATCTCTTGCAGCTCATTATCCACCTGTTCGACTTCGCCGATTGCTTTTGCAAAGCCATATACCTTAAGAAAGTGTTGAATTCTTCTGGGGTCACCGGCATAATAGGTAATCATCTTATCAATTACTTCCCCTGTTTTTATCATCCTTCTTATTCTCCCTCCTAATGCTTAAGTTCTTTTTACAAATTCTCTTTTACACTTCGGACATGTGATACATATTTTCCCTTTATCCCTTGGTACACGAATAGTTTGTTTGCACTGGGGACAATGGTAATATTTATGTGTTTTGGTTCCAATTAAGGATAGCTTGATTTGCTTCATCTTGTTACGAAAAGCATAGGTCATTTTATAATACACCATATTTTCCTGTGATCTCTTTTGAATGTTTTTAGAAAGGATACGAAACAGGGCCACTATAAGCAAAATATAAGATAATGGATACAGTGGGATAAACCTTGTAAATGATGCAATCAGAGATATAGCCAACGAGAATATAATAAGTGCTCTCCCTAACTGATCAAAGCCATATCTTCCATACATAAATCGTCTAAATTGATTCATAGATCCTCCTAATAAATGATTTTCGTTAATTATTGGTATCACTAATCATACAATAGAACTCACGTTTTTAACATTAAAATTCTATTAATTTTTTATATAATCTCATGAATGAGATAAATAAATTCTTTGGAAATAAAATCATTATCTTGTAGTGCCCTTTATATCACAGTTTAGATATAAATCAAGCCGGCGCACCCCATAGGTTTGCCGGCTTAAACTATAAATCAAAACATTCTTTTAACTTCTTTAGCGCTTTTTTTTCAATTCTGCTGACATAGCTTCTTGATATGCCAAGCATTCCTGCAATTTCTCTCTGGGTTATTTCCCTTCGATTACTTAATCCATAGCGTAAACAGATTATTTCACGTTCTCTATCCGTTAAAACTTTCCCGATAATATGATACAGTTTTTTAATATCATCTTCTAACATTATATTTTCTACAATGTCAACATCTGTTTCTTCAATGATATCTAATAGATTAATTTCATTACCTTCCCGATCAGATCCGATTGGATCATACAAATAAACCTCTTTTGCTAATCTCTTACCGCTTCTGAGCATCATTAATAGCTCATTGTCGATACACCGGGAGGCATAAGTTGCAAGACGAATTCCTTTCTCGTCATCAAAGGTATCAATTGCTTTTATTAATCCAATTGTACCAATAGATATCAAATCATCTGTTTCTTTATCAGCCATATTATATTTTTTAACAATATGAGCGACTAATCGAAGGTTATGCTCGATTAATTTATCTCTGGCCTCTTTATCGCCTTCCTTGCACCGTCGTAGATAGTCAGATTCTTCTTTGGTGCTTAACGGTTTTGGAAACGACTTCATGAAGATAAGCACCTCAATGCCTAAGGATTCAATTATATAATATGAAGGTAATTGACATAAAGTGCCTATCCCTCTTAAAAAAGGACAGAAGGACTTACTTTTTTCTATTTATGGACAGAGAGAGGAAGTGTTATGGTTACCGAAGTACCCTTTCCCAGGTCACTCTGAATTTGAATGGAACCTTGATGCATTTCAATAATATTTTTAGAGATTGCTAATCCCAATCCACTCCCAATTGATTTTGAATCGATTTTATAGAAGGAATTCATGATATAATCTAGGTTATCTGCTGCGATCCCTATTCCTTGATCTGTAATAGTAATCATCACTTCTTCTTCATTGATCGTTTGAATCACCTTAATCACTTCATTCTTGTTAGAGAATTTTATTGCATTATCTATTATATTAATCAATACCTGTTTCAGTTTATTTGCATCCGCTTGAATTACAATCTGAAAGGTTTCCAAATTTAATTGTATGTCTTTTTCTTCCGCCTTTTTACGAAATTGAAATACTACTTCACGGATTAAGTCATCGACCTTTACATTAGAAAAATTCAAATTCATTCGATCCGATTGATACTTGGAAAAGTCCAGTAAATTTTCTACCAGACTTATTAACCGTTCGGATTCAGAATCTATAATTGACACACCAAATTGGTATTCTTCCTTCGTTATCTCATCAGGATTGCGCAAAATCTCTATCCATCCCTTTATACCGGTAAGTGGTGTTCTAAGCTCATGTGATATCGATGATATAAAATCATTCTTCAAGCGATCTGCTTTTAATATCTCATCCCCCATATAGTTTAATCTGCTGGCAAGTTCACCCCATTCGTAAGGGTAATTTTTTTCTATTCTATCCTTGTATTTCCCCTCAGCCATCTTTTGGGTAAATCCAACAATATCTTTGAGTGGTCTTACAATTGAATTACCCAAATATATACTTATAAAAAACACGATACCTGCAACCACCATACAGATAATGAGACCATAACCCACCAAATTTCGTATCAGTTTATTTACATTTGTTAAAGACGTGCTGTATCGCAGTATCCCAATCACTTGATCTCCGTATATTAACGGCGTATAATAAGCAAGAATCTTTTCCCCTGTTATTGTATTATCCTCAATATGATAAACTGTTTTATAACGATAAATGAATGGATCAATGCGATATTTGACTTCTCCATAAAAACCGGTTGAAGATTGTATTAACTCGCCCTTTTTATTTAAGAGGCTCAGTTCTGCATCTTTATACTGATATTCGCGAATAATCTCATCACTATATGTGCTCAGTTCCGTCCCATTATAATCAACTTTGTTGCTCCACACTGGATCAACCACTTCAGAATATGCTTGAAATGTATTCGCTATTCCATGATAATAATATTGCCTTAATCCCATCCAAAAGATAGTCATAACCAGACCTAACGTCAATAATATTATCATCATAAAATATAATGTGATTCTTCGTTTCATAGAGTTAATCCTTCCACTGATATCCATATCCCCAAATAGTTTTAAGATGTTCAGGATTAGAGGGATCGGATTCCATTTTTGTACGAATCCGTCTAATATTCACATCAACCACCTTAAGATCACCAACATAATTAACTCCCCATATTTCATCAAGTAATTCGTCCCTTGTGTATATCCGGTCTTTATTTGTCATAAACAAATAAAGAATGGAATATTCCGTTGGGGTAAGTTTAATTTCTATATTCTCTCTTATCAAACTTTTATTATTCTGATCCAGTTGCAAGGCTCCTATTTGAATCGTAGAAATTTCCTCTTTCTTTTGTGCATATTCAATGCGACGAACCAATGATATAATTCTTGCATCTAATTCCACCATACTAAAGGGTTTTACAATATAATCATCCGCCCCCTGTATAAGCCCTTTGACTTTATCTTCATCCTGTGATCTGGCTGTCAGCATAATAATGCCGACAGATCCGCTGATTTTTCTTATCTCTTCACATACTTTATATCCATCGATACCCGGAAGCATTAAATCAAGAAGTACGATATCAATATCTTTCGCTCGAAATAATGCTAACGCATCCTCACCGCTTTCCGCTTCATAGATCTTATAGTTTTTCTTTCTTAAATTAAGACATACAAAACTACGTATCGATAGTTCATCCTCAACTACAAGTATCGATTTCATGACTTACTCCAGTCTGTTTCTATTTCAAATCTTCTGCAAATAGATGGAAATTTTCTATTGATATTGGCGTATCCACTTTACTCTCTGTATAAAAAACCAAGTTTTTATTTTCTCCAAGCTTCGTACCGGTTCCCTTATATTTCTCTTTATCAATCCAGTTCACATTGAATACGATTTCCTGATTTTCAGTTGATAATAGATTTATTCCATTATCAAGCTTTTTAATGGTAACCTTATTATGCCATTCTTTCGGAATGTTGATATAGAAGTGGTACATATCATTATTATATCTTTGTGCAATCGTCTGTTTCGTTCCATCTATCTTGTAATCATTGTAAGTATAAATAAATGGAATCTCTGCCATTGCAGCATCCTCATAACCCTTAGGAATATACATTCCACCTACTTCTATTACTCCGTCATGGTTAATATCTTTGCTATAGAGCGGATATTCCTTAAGAAGAACTCCATCAAACTCATTACCTACTAATACAAGTTTTCCATTTTCATAAGATATTATTTCAGTAAGCATGGAGTGAGCACCCACCCCACTATCAATAAATACAGCATTCTTGCCATCAGCTAATTTTCCATTTACAATATTCTCATGATGAGCATCCGGACTAATGTTTATAGAGGATAGCTTTTTAAGTTTTCCATTATCATATTGATAAAGTGTCGCTTTTTGGGAAGTTCCAACTTCTCCGCTGAGTAATAAGATCTCCGGTTTTTTATCACCGTTATAGTCATTGATGTCAATCCACTCATAACTATCATCCACTTTAGTAAATAATTGATTATTTTTAAATTCATAAATTTGGATCTGTTTCTCTGCATCCATATCAGTGATACCCGCTCCAATTATCAATTCTTTATCTCCATCTTTATTTAAATCATTGATTTTAAAGTAATCTACATATGTTAAATTTGTAGACATATCACTGACTTTTTTCCATACTCCACTTTTTTCTTGTAAAACCATAATGTGCACAGGCTTGTTCTCGTTTATATCATGGTAGAGCACGATACCCTCTTGAGATCCATCCTGATTTAGATCTTCTGTAAAGATTGACTGCTTTGGCTCTGAAAATTTAGCTGTCGCAAACTCGAATCCTTTTGGCAAAATCTGATTTAGTGTCTCCTTTAAATTTTCTTGCTTTTGATTTGATAATTTTGGAGTATTAATAAAACTAACACTATCATCCATACTTCCGCAACCGGATAAGGCAAGTGACACACCCGCAAACAGACCGATTAATAATTTCTTATTCATCCTCATTTTTAATTTCCTTTCCTGCTATTTATTATAAACATAAATAGAGTATATATAAAATTTTTCAAAAGAGGGTTACAAAAAGGTTACAGTTTTTAAGCAAATCATAGATAAATATTTTAATATTACAATTATGTCAAGATTTATTCCGCCGGATTTAAACGTGGTTTAAACAGCCACTTTAGCTTTGTTTCAGAGATGATAACAGCCGAAAGAATAAGAAGACATCCTATTACTACTCTGCTTGTAACGGGATCATGTACAATGAGAATGGAGAATACACTTCCAAATACAGATTCCATTGACATCACAACAGCTGCTGTTGTTTCATCTGTATACTTCTGTGATACAGATTGAAGAAAGAAAGCAGCCGAGGTAGAGAATACACCAAGATATATTACACTAATCCAGCTATTACAGACAGCACTAATATGATAATCTCCTGTAGCGAAAACCGATATCATTGATAGCACAAATGCCACAATCATCTGGATTGCTGTAAGAGCCATAGCATCATGTCTTTTTACAAATTCACCGGTAAAGAAGATATGTAGAGCAAAACCTACCGCACACAATAGAGTAAGAACATCACCATACCCCAACATCAGATTTCCCTGCAAAGACAATACAGCAAATCCAATCATCGCCAGAATTGCACCATATACACTGAATCGATCCACCTTCTTTTTATATATAACAAATGCAATAAACGGCACAATCACCACATTAGTAGCTGTTAAGAATGCATTCTTGGAAGGAGTAGTATATTGTAACCCTACAGTTTGCAAGACGAAGCCAACAAACAAAAAGAGCCCTAGTATCAAACCTGCAAATAAGGTACCTTTTGTCACCTTCTTTAATTTTTTAAAGGCAAATGCACCCATAATGACTGCCGCAAGAAAAAATCTCACGCACAAAATTTGAAGAGGGGACATATCATTTAATGCAACCGCATTGGCTACAAAACCAAATCCCCACATTATTGCTACTGTCAAAAGTCCAATTAATCCCAAATGTTTTTTCATATTATTTTCTCCCATCTTACTAAACTATGTGCAAAAGCGGAAAGAGCTACTCTTTCCGCCTAATAATATCATATCCTTCAAGCTTTGTTCCAAAATCAACATAGATAATCTGCCTTGGGTGTGGGCAGCTCTCCATCTCATTCCCATTCTTATCAATAATTCTCTTTACGATAACTGTGATAGTATCTCCATTCGGTTTAATGATTTCTACCGTTTCGCCCACACTGAATTTATTCTTCTGTTCAAGCTCATAGAGACCATCTTTCTCCCCTGCAATCGTGCCAAGGTAGGTATAGGCCTTCTCATAGGTATTGTGATCGTAGATTTGATCCTCATGCTGCGGTTTTCCGAAGAAAAAGCCGGTTGTAAACTGACGATTTACACCCTTACGAATCTCCTCCATATATGTTACTTTATTAGCCTCATAGATAGCCGGATCTTTAAAATAATCATCAATCGCCTTACGATATGTTCTAGCAACCGTAGCAACATAGAGCGCAGTCTTCATTCTACCCTCAATCTTAAAGCTGTCAATTCCGGCTTTGACAAGTTCCGGAATATATTCTATCATACATAAATCTTTTGAATTAAAGATATAAGTTCCACGTTCATTCTCTTCCACCGGTAAATACTCGCCCGGTCTGGTTTCTTCTACGATATGATATTTCCAACGACAAGAGTGTGTACAAGCTCCCATATTCGCATCTCGCCCGGTAAAATAATTGCTAAGAAGACATCTTCCGGAATATGCAATACACATTGCACCATGAATAAATGTTTCTATCTCCATCTCCGGTGGAATATTCGCTCTTAACTGCGATAATTCTTCCATCGATAACTCTCTGGCAGATACCACCCTGGTAGCTCCCAGTCTTTGCCAAAAGCGATAGGTTTCGTAGTTCGTATTATTAGCCTGGGTACTGATATGAAGTTCAATCCCAGGTAACTCCTCCAAGGCTATATTATAAACGCCCGGATCAGATATAATTAAAGCGTCCGGACGAAGCTCTCCAAATTCCTTTAATTCTTTAAAATACCTACGTATCCCATCAATATCCTGATTATGCGCTGTGATATTTGCGGTCACGTACACTTTCTTACCATGCTGATGGGCAAATTCAATTCCGGTTTTCATATCATCCAACGAAAAATTCTTAGCCTTAGCACGAAGTCCGTACATGTCACCTCCGATGTAAATCGCATCTGCTCCGTACATCACTGCAGTCTTTAATGTTTCTAGATTTCCGGCAGGTATCAACAGTTCCGGTTTTTTTATTTCTTCAAGCATTTTATACCTCATTCCTAAGTAAATCTATCCTAGTCGATGACTAAGCGCTATGCCATCACCGATTGGTAAAATCGCAGTCTCTAGTTCCTCCATATGGGTAATTGTATATAGATATTCCCTCATTCTGGAATGAATCGTTCGATCCCTTCTGGTAATGCTATATCTTGAATTGGTAACCGTTCCATCCTGTAATACATTATCCGTTACAAGTAGACCACCAATCTCAAGCAGTCTCATAAGCTCAGGCAGAAAGCTCATGTACTGAGCCTTAGCAGCGTCTAAGAAGATAAAATCATATTGCTTGCCTTCATTAGTTAATGCCTTCAGTTCATCAAGTGCTTCCCCTTCACGTAGGGTAATCTTATCCTTATTCGGGAAGTTGGAGTCGGTCAAATTCTTTCTCGCCTCAACTAAGCGCATCTCAACCTTCTCTATTGTAGTAATTTCACATTCCTTCGAAGTATATTCACTCATAAAGAGGGCGGAAAAGCCAATGGCAGTTCCGACCTCCAGAATTCGTTTTGGTTGTTTCATTTGTAGCAAAAACTTTAATATTCCTTGTGTATCCTTCTTAATGATAGGAACATAGTTTTTTAATGCGACTTTTTCTAACTCAAGAAGCTGCGGAGTAATCTCCGTTGCTAATGAATTAATATAAGCTGCGATTCTCTCGTCTACTATCATGTTTTCCTATGCCTTTCCAACTTACTTGGTTTGGTTAGTAGATTTTGGCGTGGAAGTCGTACCCTTCCCCTTATCACTCTTCACATTCTTTTCTTTCGTCGTAGAATTTGAAATGTCAGTAATTATATTCAAAATATCATCATAAGTCATGGAATTATTGATTTTATAGGTTCCAGGCATAATTACTGCTTCTTGAAGCTTAGTTTTCAGATAGAAAACATATTTATTCTCAATGGCACGCTCATTTTCAAGTTTTGATGCTATATCCATTGATGAGTCACCCTTTTGGATCTCTACAGTCATATTCGTACCCGGGGTTTCCTGAACCGTTACGGGGCCAAAAAACTGATAAGTAAAATCATACGTAAGCTTGCTGACATTTATGATTAAAAATGCCACTAACGCATAAAATCCAAGATTTAAAAGTAATTTAAATATATTTCCTATTACTTTTAATGATAATTTTTCCGATGTGTTTTTAATCGCCATAAATCGCCTCTCTTACTTATGATTTCTGCTTTATTCTATCTCCATAATAATAGGCAGAATCATAGGATTTCTCTTCGTCTTCTTCCAGATAAAATCACCTAACGAATCTTTTATTTCATTCTTCATTTTATTCCAGTCTGCATTATTACGGCTTAAGCATTTCTCCAATGCACGCTCCACAATAACACGGGCTTCCTCCATGAGGTTCTCTGATTCTCTTACATATACAAAGCCTCTGGATACAATATCAGGACCTGAAAGAACCTGATTACTGAATTTTTCTAAAGATATCACTACGATAATCAAGCCATTTTCAGATAAAAGCTGTCTGTCTCGTAGTACAATATTGCCTACATCACCAACACCCAGTCCATCAACTAGAATACCTTGTGCTGGTACTTCACCGGTTATTCCTGCTCTCTCATTTGATAAAGTCAGAACGTCACCAGAGGATAGAATAAAGATATTATCCTTCGGAATTCCTAATGTTTGAGCCAGTTCAGCATGGCGAATCAGATGTTTATATTCTCCATGAACAGGAACTGCATACTTTGGTTTAACCAAAGAATAAATTAATTTAATTTCTTCCTGGCAAGCATGACCGGATACATGAGTATCCTGATAGATTACTTTGGCGCCCTTCATGGATAATTCATTAATTACCTTTGATACCGCTTTTTCATTGCCCGGTATCGGAGTTGAACTTAAAATCACGACATCTCCAGGTTTGATTGTAACTTTTTTATGAATAGAAGCTGCCATACGAGGTAATGCTGCCATGGATTCTCCCTGACTTCCCGTCGTAATGAGAACTAGCTGATCATCAGAATAATTCTTCATCTGTTCGATATCAATCAGCATATTGTCTGCCATCTTGATATATCCATGCTCCACCGCGGTCGTAATAATATTCACCATACTACGGCCTTCAACTACTAATTTTCTATTATATTTTGTTGCTGAATTAATTATTTGCTGAATACGGTCAACATTGGAAGCAAATGTAGCAACAATAATTCTTTGCTTTGCATTATCTGAAAATATCGTATCAAATGTCTTACCTACTGTACTTTCTGACATTGTATAACCGGGGCGCTCTACATTAGTGCTATCACAAAGTAATGCGAGTACTCCTTTTTTACCAATCTCACCGATTCTTTGTAAGTCAATTGGTTGACCATAAACCGGTGTATAATCTACTTTAAAATCTCCTGTATGGAATAAAATACCTGCAGGGGTAAAGATTGCAAGCATTGCTGCATCTGCAATACTATGGTTTGTCCGAATAAATTCGATACGAAAACATCCTAAGTTAATAGATTGACCATATTTAATCACTTTACGCTTTGTATTTTTTAACAGATTGTGTTCCTTTAGTTTTGTCTCGATAATTGCTGTAGTAAGTCTAGTCGCATATATTGGGACATTAATCTCCTTTAATATATAAGGTAATGAGCCAATATGATCTTCATGTCCATGAGTAATAACAAAACCTTTTACTTTGCTGATGTTATCTTTTAAATATGTTACATCCGGAATTACTAAATCGATTCCGAGCATATTTTCTTCTGGAAAGGATAAACCACAATCTACAACAATTATGGAGTCCTCGTACTCAATTGCAGTGATATTCATACCAATCTGCTCTAATCCGCCTAGCGGAATAATCTTAACACCGTTTATATTAGTCGGTGTACTTGCTACTTCAACTGTCTGTTCCTGTTCCTTGTCTTTTTGTTTTTCTTTCAAAAATTGCACCTCCAATGGTTTAATATGTACTAATTTATCCATTAACTAAGTGCATACGATATGATGCAATTTCAATAATATGCCATATAAATATACAGCTATGTTCAAATTGAATCGCATGTAAACCAAACCGCTTAAACGGTTTTATGTTCATTCATTAGATTTAATAGTTTTATTACTTAAACAATTTTTACAATGACCATATAATTTCACCTTATGGTCAACAACTTCAAATCCCAAAGCATCCTTGATTCGAGTTTCTAAAATCTCCAATAAATCATCTTGAAAAGCATAAATGCTACCGCAGTCCAGGCATATCAAATGATGATGATGGTGGCTAGTATCCGCTTCATTCATTTTACTGATTTCATACCGCACATAGCCATCATCCAGAATTAATTTATCAATCAAATTTAAATCTGATAACATTTGAATTGTCCTGTAGACGGTTGCCATTCCTATATCGGGATATTTCTCCTTAACAAAATCATATATCTCTTCAGCTGTCAAATGTATCCCTGGTCTGCTACTCAAAACTTCCAATATGGCCACTCGTTGAATAGTCACCTTGAGTCCGTTCTGTTTTAATAACGCTTTGAATTGTTCCTGTGTATCAGGCATCTCATCACCTATTTTCATCTAATCATATCTATGCAATTATGATAATTCTATGTCATCCAATAACTCTTTAAAAATACCAGCCACGAGTTCTAGCTCGTGATCATCCTCTACTATATCATAAATCGCTTCTTCATCTGTATCTTTCGAAATATCCTTCAGAATTAGCGCCTCTGCATCTTCTTCCTCTTCACTGTCTGTACTAACCAGTAAATAATCACTTCCACCAAGTCGAGTCTGATCGATCACTTGAAATGTAACCTCTTCCCCATCCTCCGTAGTAAAAACAATCACATCGGGTCTATTACTCATATTCTCCTCCTTGATGCATATCCACATCGTTCTCTTTCTTTTCAAAGCTCAATTTATCAAGGTATCCCTGCAGAATTAATACTGCAGCAAGTTTATCGACTACTTTTGCTTTTTCTTCGTAATTCATTCTGGTTTGTGACAATACCTGATGAGCTGCCACAGTTGTAAGTCTCTCATCCCAAAGAACTACTTCAAGCCCTGTTCTTTGCCTCAATTTTTCAGCAAACTCTTCTGATTTTATTGCTCTCTCTCCGACCGTGTTGTTCAAATGCTTCGGATATCCTAAAACAATCGTTCCAACCTCATATTGTGCTATTAACTCTTCTATTCTTGCTAAAGTCTGACGTAATTTGTTCTCCTGCTTACGGCGTATCACTTCGATACCCTGCGCAGTTAAGAAGAGTGCGTCGCTAATCGCTACGCCCACTGTAACAGAACCATAGTCCAGTCCCATAATTCTTTTCACTAAAAATCTCCATTCCTGCTACACCAATCTATGCATGTAACTGTAAAATCTAATGCATGAAATTCTTTTCATGCCTTCTTCTGTTTATTATTTACTTGAACTAATGTCTTTATCAATGTAATAACGTAACAATTCTTCAATAATTTCATCACGTTCTACTTTCATGATAAGGCTTCTCGCACCCTTATGACTCGTTATGTAGGTTGGATCTCCAGACATAACATATCCTACGATTTGATTTAGCGGATTATATCCTTTTTCAGTCAAAGCTGCGTATACCGTCCTTATAACATCACTTACAACGATCTCTTTATCTTTATGAACTCTAAAATATTGAGTATTGTTTATTTTTTGCATTGAATCACTTCCTCTTTCACCGATAGTCTGCTGCAAATACAGTTGCTACAATTTACCGTCTATTGTTATTATTATATTAATATATTTAAGGAAAAAATTCAATGTATTATTTCACAAAGCAGAATTTCTTCTGTTAATTTATTACATACCTTGACTTTTTTTATTCGATTCGATAGATCCTGATCACATTCTACAGCCATTTTCAAATATCTTTCGGTGTGCCCTATCTGATATTTTTTACCCTCTATCGTAACCTCTTCTTCAAAAAGTACTCGTTCCATTCTGCCCATAAAATTAGCTTTATATTCGTTAGACATCTGTTCTGCGATTGAAATTAATTCGTTGCTTCTTATTGTTTTAATATCTTCCGCAACCTGATTATCCATAACAGCAGCTTTTGTACCTGCTCTTTTTGAATATTTAAATACATGAATTTGATAAAAGCCAACCTGACGTACAAAATTCTTCGTTTGTTCAAATTCTTCATCTGTTTCACCCGGAAATCCTACAATTACATCCGTGGTAAAAGCCGGAAGTTCAAAGAAGCGATTTATCAGCTGCACTCGGTCATAGTATTCCTCTGAATTGTATTTGCGATTCATTCTATTTAACACGGTGTCACTACCACTTTGTAGAGACAAATGAAAATGAGGACAGAATTGCTTCACCTTACTAATCACTTCTAAGAACTGTTCTGTTATAATTCTGGGCTCTAAGGAACCTAAACGAATTCGCTCTATCCCTGTGATCATTCCGATTTTATGAATCAGCTCCGCTAGAGGTTCACTTTTAATTTCTGTTTCATTCTCCTGTTTCTCATTACCAAAATCACTTCCATAAGAAGAGATATGAATACCAGTAAGTACTATCTCTTTATAACCTTTTTTAACAAGCTCACTAATTTCACTAAGAATCTCATCTTCCCTTCTACTGCGCACTCTTCCCCTTACATAAGGGATAATACAGTAGGAACAAAAACGATTACATCCATCCTGAATCTTAATAAAAGCTCTGGTCTTCTCCATGGTAGTAATGACATTCAATTCCTCGTATTCCATCTGCTCATTAATATCAACAACAAGCTCTTCCTTCTCATTGGTATTCTTGCAGCGTTCTACCATCTGAACGATGTCACCCTTCTTATTGTTACCCACTACCAAATCTACCGCACTATCAGCAAGTAATGCTTCTTCCGATGCCTGCACATAGCAGCCTACCGCTGCGATAATCGCTTCAGGGTTTCGCTTTTTCGCCTGATGTAACATCTGGCGGGATTTTCGATCCGCAATATTGGTTACAGTGCAGGTATTCACTACATAAACATCTGCTTTTTCTTTAAATTCGATTATATCATAACCGGCTGCCTCAAACATTCCTCTCATTGCTTCTGTCTCATAGGAATTTACTTTGCATCCAAGGCTTAAAAATGCTGCCGTTTTCTTCATGTATGTGTGATTCCTTTCTAAAAATCAAAAACTTTTGTTTCATTCCGATTTATCTAAAAATTCTTTCCTGTCATATACAACTTTTCCTCATATTTTTATGAACTTTGTATATTGACTTTTAATTTGCTAAATTATAGTATATACATATATTTAATTTAAGGAGGATTTTTTATGAAGACAGTTAAAATATCATTAAATTCAATTGACAAGGTTAAAGCTTTCGTAAACGATGTTACAAAATTCGATACTGATTTTGATTTAGTATCCGGTAGATACGTAATAGATGCAAAGTCCATTATGGGTATTTTCTCTCTTGACTTATCTAAACATATTGATTTAAATATCCATAGCGACGAGAATTTAGATTCCGTCCTTGCAATCTTAAAACCTTATATCGTTGACTAATTGTTTTTTAAAAAGGTCGCCCAGTGATGGGCGTCCTTTTTTTATTTAACAATAAATCTTTTTTGTCTATCCTACTTGTACCACTTCTACTGTATTTAAAGCAGTTTCTATCATTTCATTAATCTTTTCATCCAGTTTCTTCTCGGAATTATTGATCACCTTAACACTTGGTCTTGTTACCGGGTGCTTTGCCACGAAAATCGTACAACAATCCTCAAAAGGTTGTATCGAGGTTTCAAACGTATCAATCTTTTGAGCGATTTCTACAATATCCTTTTTGTCAAATGCTATTAACGGACGATATACTGGCATGTTACATACTTCATTCGTTGCTGCAAGGCTGTACATGGTCTGGCTTGCTACCTGGCCGATACTTTCACCTGTAATCATGCCAAGACAGTTTTCCTGCTCTGCTAAACGCTCCGCAATCTTCATCATATATCTTCTCATGATAATAGTCAACTCCTCATGGGGGCATTGATCATAGATATATAATTGAATATCAGTAAAATTCACTACAAAAAGCTTTATTTTACCAGTATATTTTGAGATTTTCTCTGCTAAATCAACCACCTTTTGCTTTGCTCTGTCACTGGTGTAAGGCGGCGCATGAAAATAAGTTGCCGCTAAGGATACACCACGTTTTGAGATCATATATCCAGCCACCGGACTATCAATACCTCCAGATAATAATAACATAGCCTTACCGTTTGTTCCAACCGGCATACCACCTAGACCTGGGATTACAATTGAATAAACATAGCACTTAGAACGTACTTCTACTGTAAAACGAACAGAAGGATCATGTACATCAACCTTCATCTCAGGGAATCTTTTTAAAAGATAGGACCCCATCTCAATACATATCTCCGGTGATGTCAGCTTATACTTCTTATCAGCACGCTTTGCTTCCACCTTAAAGGTTATTTTGCGATCTGGATACATTGCCTCCACATAATCGCCTACTCCCTTGGTTAAATTCTCCCATTCAGAGCTTTCAATCACGGCCACAGGGCAGAAAGAAGAGATTCCGAATACCTTTGATATCGCTGAAACAGTCTCTTCATAATCATATTCATCTGGACATTCTACAAAAATTCTTCCCTGTTCTTTGCTTACGATGTAATCACCCAATGGTTCTAATGATTCCTTAACTCGATCCCTTAAAGCGTTCTCAAAGAGATAACGGTTGTTCCCCTTTAACCCTATTTCTGCGTACTTAATTAAAAATGCTTTAAACATATTATCCTCCAGTGTAAATTAATGCTCTGTTTGAGCTTTGTGTCTTATATTATTTTCTGGTATATCTTCTTAATATCGGAACAATCTGACGAAGTTGTTCCAATGTATAATCAATCTCTTCTTCTGTAGTTAACTCTGACATGGAGAATCTTATCGTCGATTCCATTAACTCCTTAGCCAAACCTATTGCGGTTAATGTAACGCTTGGCGTAGGGTGATGAGAGCTACATGCCGATCCTGAGGACACATATACTCCTTTATCCTCAAGTGAATGTAATAACACTTCACTACGTACACCCTGAAAGCATACATTCATAATATGTGGAGCTGTTAATTTTAGTTGCTCCATCTCAAAATCCTTTGTACATTCTATTGGAAGACCATTGATCGTAACACCTTCTATCTGGGATACACCCAATAGAAACTTTTGTTTTAGGTGGTACATTCTTTCTATCTTGGTGTCGAAATCCTGATAAAGTTCACTTACCGCCTGTCCTAAACCAGCAATACCTGATACATTCTCTGTTCCCGAACGAAGTCCTCTTTGATGCCCACCACCAAATAACACCGGTTTTATTTTTACTTTTTCATTCACATATAAAGCACCGACCCCTTTGGGGCCATGAATCTTATGCCCGCTCAACGATAAGAGATCGATTCCCATTCTCTTTGGATGAATTCTATACTTACCAAATGCTTGAACCGCATCCACATGAAATATGATATCTTTTTTACGTAACTTCAGCTGCGTTACAATCTCTTCTACATCCTGCACAGATCCAATTTCATTATTCACATACATCGTTGAAACGAGTATTGTATTCTCTTTCACCAGTTCATACAGCTTTTCTTTTATCAATCTACCTGTGGAATCCACAGGTGCAAAGCTAATTTCAAAGCCATTCTCTTCCAGATAAACTAATGTCTGGTGAACGGAAGGATGCTCAATTCTGGAGGTAATAATGTGATTACCACGTCGCTTATTTGCCATCGCTACACCGATCAGTGCCAAGTTATTTGATTCCGTACCGCCGGAAGTAAAAAGTATCTCCTTCGCATCAACCTTAAGACAATTTGAAATAATAGAAGATGCATCCTTCATATATTGTTCAGCCTTAACCCCCATACGGTGCATGGAAGAAGGATTGCCATAATCCTCACAAAGTGCCTTCGTCATAAGATCTCTAACTTTATCCGTTGCTTTCGTAGTTGCTGAATTATCTAAGTAAACTTCCATTTGTAACTCCATTCTGCCATTTTGTTCTTTTCTTTTGAAGGATTTTTAAAATAGTATAAGGATTGACACTCATCTCTCCCTCTTTTGTATCCGTGTTGACATAGATACCAAGATGTAAATGAACATCAAACTTCCCCTTCGTTCCTTCGGGTCCGTACCCTGTATCGCCCATAAACCCCAGCAATTGTCCGGCCATGACCTTATCTCCTGTCTTTAATTCCGGAGCATAAGAATCCAAATGAGCATAATAAAAATATCCATTATTGGGAGATCGAATTCCGACTCGGTATCCTCCTTTATCCAACCATCCCATTTTCTCAACTACTCCGTCTGTAATACTTACCACTGGGAAAAAGCCTCTTTTATTATTAGAAGCCATAATATCTGTACCTTCATGGGTTCGCTTGCCACCATACGTTCTAGGTTGACTCCATGAATCCACATAAAAGATATCGGCGCTTTGATTTTCTATTTTAGGAACCGGAAAATATACCAAATCTGATAAAATTGCCTGATTGAATTTGTATAATTTTAAAAATTTTGGATCTTGTGCTACTCTACTGATACCTCGATAAAAGGTATACTCATCCATCAGATCATGCTTCTTCAGCTGATATTTGTTACCCATCATACTATAGGTAAGGTATCCGATTTGATTCACATATTCATTATTTTTGAGAACCGAATGTTTCTTTATTACATCCTCGGCTCTCTCTTTTGACTGTTTCAATAATTCCTCATTTAAATAATAACTTCGATATTTATCATAGTCAATATTCTGTGAAGTTATTCCCTTGATTTTATATTCTGAATCTAATAATCTCAGCTCATAACCAAATATCACTAAAACGATACTTAATATTGCAAAGATAAACAGGAATTCATTTCGTAATGATCTTTTATCATACTTCATGCGTTTCATTATCATCGTCTCACACTCCTCTAATTCTCCATCTATCCCTTATGCTGCAGTATATTATATCGGAATAATTGGACACCTAATTATATGGTAATATGAGTTGCAATATAACAAAACGCATGAAACTATTGATATTTTCAGTTAAATATTAATTCATTGATAAAACAGTTTAGTTTTTCGTTGCTGTTTTATCAGCACTTATTGATGCAGGTGTTGGAGTAGGATCAGCAAAAATAAACTGGTGAAGTGCTGCAATATTTTTAGGCAAATCCGCTATTACAACTGACATGCCACGAACCTTGATATTATCCTGGAAGGTGCCATCAACCGGAAGGCGCAGCTGTTCAATCGTCTTCGTATTCATACCCATATCTATAAAGGCATTTAATAATCCCTGGAATGTCTCTTTGTTGATATCTGTTGTAAGCATCGGAAGGAAATCAAGCATCATACTTGCCAGTTCCGTCTTACTCTTTGATTTGCACTTTTCAAAAATTGCATTAAGAATAATTCTGTGTCTATCTGTACGGCCATAATCATTGTTATTTCCGGTAATGGTAGAAATATGTCTGATTCGAGCATATCCAAGAGCCTGATTACCATTAAAATGATTGAAGCCCTCTTTCACATTTCGATATTTCTTATTTGAGATATAATTTGTGGTATTCAAATAATCCGCTTCTACCTTTTTAAGAGTAACATCGATACCGCCTAGACGATCAATTATTTTTTCAAAATTATTAAAGTTTACTTTTACACAGCCATCAAGCTTAATATCATAGTTTAGTGCAATTGTTTCATATAAAAGATCCAAACCACCTTTTGCATAGGCTGAATTTAATTTATTATCATTATAACCTGGAATCTGAACATAAGTATCTCTCATTAATGAGGTTAACTTGACTGTCTTATTCTTAGTATTCATTGTGGCAATAACGATTACATCCGTATGTCCGCGTCCATCGCCCATACCGATTGCTTCCTCACCTAGTAAAAGGATGTTATACACACCATCTTCATGTCTTCCTGCACCCGGATGAGATGGCCAAGTGATTTTTGCAGGATCAACCTCTGGTGCGTCAGACTTTTTATCATCTTCGTCAATATAGTCCTCGTCGGATGCTACATCTGAATTGTCGTTAAATTTATGTGTCATTCCGCTCCATAATGCGCCACTAAAATTAACGCCCATTTTTACTAATAGATTATTACCTGGTGGAGTAAATACTAGGAATACCCCAAGTAAAAGAACCGTAAGTATCGTAGCACCGAAGCCAATTAATACTTTTTTCCATTTCTTTTTCTTTTTACTTTGTTCTGTTGATATCACGATTTCATCCGTAACCTGCTTTGCAAGAGAAGATTTGATATCCTGTAACTCATCTTCAATTTCTTCATCTTCCATTCCATCAGGTGTTCCTACTAAAGTTGATTCCGATCCATTTTGTAGATCATTTGTTACTTTCTTCACTTCTGTTCCAATATCCTCTACCTGCTTTTGCATGTTCTCCTGGGTAAAAGCATCTGTGTCCCCCAATGCTTTTTCAATATTTTTACTAAAATTTTCACTGAATTGCTGATCATCGAAGTCAAATTTGGAATTATCCTTACTCATGTTTTCATCTCCTATATTATTACTTATCCCCGAGCAACCCCATTATAGTAACTTTAAGCGTAAGAAATTTATGCAATAATTCTTTCCTTTAAAACTCTTTCCAGGAATTGATAAACCCTGATTGTTGAAGAAATACTTACACTTTCCTCTATCGTGTGCACCTTAGTGATATCAGGACCGATGGAAACAATGTCAATTCCAGGCATCTTCTCATAGATCAATCCACATTCTAATCCTGCATGAATAGCTTCCACTTTCATATCATTGCCATACAATTCCATAGAAAGTTTCTGAAAATGATCCCGAAGAGGCGAGTCCTTCTGGAATTCCCAAGCGGGATATTCCGCTCGAACCATATAATCCCCTCCCAGAAAACTGGTCATATAGTTCAATTTATTACTAATAAAATGTTTGGAACTACTTTTGGAACTACGTACCGACGTACAGAATTCCACACTGTCTTCTGATGTCTTAAATATACCAAGATTTAATGAACTTTCCACCAAACCTTCAATATCCGAACTCATTGTTTGAACTCCATATGGCATGTTAACTAGGAAAAACAACATTTTCTCATAAGAAACCGGATGCAATATATCTACAGTGTCATCTCCCATATCTTCAACCGTGAAATTCAAATCCGGCTCACTAGTCGCCAGTTCTTTTTGATATTGCTGCATAAGCTCAGTAATATCCTTTTTTATGCACTCAAATTCTGTGTTTAAATCTGTTGCAGGATCCTCATCCTTAACAGGTATTAATATATCTGCATTTGCCTCACGTGGAATAACATTATCCTTAAAACCGCCCTGCATATTGATTAATCCATAGGCATGCATTTCGCGCAAGTCAAATAATAATCTTCCTAATAATTTTGTGGCATTGGTACGATTACAACCAATCTCTATACCAGAATGCCCGCCTTTTAAACCACCGATATTGATTTTAACCTTTTTACCGTAATCGGATACTCTTTTAATTGAAAGAGTACTCGTTCCGGTAAGTCCTCCTGCACAGCTACAAAGCAGATAACCTTCTTCTTCTGAATCAAGATTAATCATGTATTTTCCTTGAAGCTTGGACAAATCAAGCATCTTCGCCCCAAACATCCCCACTTCTTCATCGGTTGTAAGAATCGCTTCAATTCTTGGGTGCTCTATTGTTTCATCAGCCAACACTGCCATAATATAGGCAACTGCAATTCCATTATCAGCACCTAACGTTGTACCATCCGCATGCAGAAGATCCCCTTCCACAACTAGTTTTATTTCGTCCTTTAAGAAATCATGAGTATGTTCTTTTCGCTTTTCACACACCATGTCCATATGACCCTGAAGTATTATCGCCGGCTCATTCTCATATCCTGAAGAAGCATTCTTAATAATAATAACATTGTTCGCATCATCCTGTGTATATTCTAAATTATGCTCTTTTGCAAAGGTAACCATATAATCACTGATTGCCTTTTCATTCCCTGAACCCCTCGGTATTTTTGAAACCTCACTAAAATACTTAAATACTCCTTTATAGTCCATCTGTGCTAAGCGATCGTCCATTGAAACACATGCCTTTCTAATTAATATTGTTATTTTACTGAATACTTGTGAAAGAACCGTGAACTAAAGATATCGTCAAAAATATAAATCTCTAGTCGACATGCCTTTAGCCCGGTTCATTTGTTTTATATTATAAATCTTTAGTTTTTAA
The DNA here is from genome assembly GCA_023392615.1 of Bacillota bacterium. GTDB lineage: Bacteria > Bacillota > Clostridia > Lachnospirales > Lachnospiraceae > Mobilitalea. The sequence goes on from JAEVYT010000039.1 coordinate 125,084, forward strand.
AGCTGTGAATTGGTGCCGGAATTCTTCCTCCACGATTTATAAATGCATCACATCCAAACGGATTTACTTTCATAACCGGTGCATAACCTAATAAACCACCGAATTCTACACGATCACCAACACTTTTTCCTATTACAGGAATAATACGTACTGCTGTTGTCTTTTGATTAATCATACCAATTGCCATCTCATCCGCAATGATACCAGAGATTGTTGTAGGCTTAGTATCTCCAGGAATTGCAATCATATCCAAACCAACGGAGCATACGCAGGTCATTGCCTCTAATTTTTCAATCGTCAATGCTCCGATCTCAACTGAATCAATCATTCCTTGATCTTCGCTGACTGGAATAAAAGCACCGCTTAAGCCACCCACATAGGAGGATGCCATAACACCGCCCTTTTTCACCTGATCATTTAATAAAGCGAGAGCTGCCGTTGTACCGGGCGCACCAACATACTCTAATCCGATCTCTTGCAATATCTCTGCCACACTGTCACCGATAGCTGGTGTCGGTGCGAGGGACAGGTCAATGATTCCAAACGGAATATTTAATAATCTCGAAGCTTCCTGTGCTACCAGCTGACCAACACGAGTAATCTTAAATGCGGTCTTCTTAATTGTCTCACAGAGAGTCTCAAAATCAGCACCACGAGCACTTTCTAATGCAACTTTTACAACACCCGGTCCGCTGACACCTACATTAATAACCGCATCCCCTTCGGTTACACCGTGGAATGCACCGGCCATAAATGGATTATCATCAGGAGCATTACAGAATACAACTAATTTAGCACAGCCGATGGAGTCTTTTTCTTTGGTGAATTCTGCGGTTTCAATAATAATCTCACCAAGAAGCTTAACCGCATTCATATCAATACCGGTCTTTGTTGAACCGACGTTAACTGAACTACAAACACGCTCTGTTTGACTGAGTGCTTGCGGGATTGATTTAATCAAGAGCTCATCACTTACCGTCATCGCTTTACTAACAAGCGCAGAGTAGCCACCGATAAAGTTTACACCAACTGTTTTAGCTGCTCTGTCCAGCGTTTTAGCAATCGTAACATAATCCTCAGAAGTCTTACAAGCGGATGCACCCACCAAGGAAATTGGGGTGATTGAAATTCTTTTATTTACAATAGGAATACCATATTCTCGTTGAATTTTATCACCAGTTAAGACTAAATCCTTCGCTACTGTAGTGATTTTATCATATATTTTACGATTTAACTCGTTTAAGTCAGGATCGGCACAGTCAAGTAGACTAATACCCAAGGTTATTGTTCTAACGTCCAGATTCTCCTGCTCAATCATCTTATTGGTTTCGATGACTTCATGTATATTAATCATATTTCCTCCATTTCAGTACGTGCTGTGTAGGGGAACTCTCTTTCCAATAATCTATAGTATTACTATTCGATTATAAACCTAGCACATAAATGTCACATCACGTCGTCCTATTTGTCAAATAGTTGTATTATATTCTGTGCATTTTATCAAAGATATCCTCGCGTTGAGTTTTAATAATAACGCCGATCTCTTCACCCATCTTACCTAATTCATCTGATATTTCATCAAATTCCTTATCAACATTTGTTAAATCCACAATCATCATCATATTAAAGAACCCCTGTACGATTGTCTGGGATATATCCAAAATATTAATACGATTATCAGCAAGATAAGTACAAACCTTCGCTATAATTCCTACAGTATCCTTACCTACTACTGTTACTACTACTCTCTTCATGCGAGAAATCCTCCTTTATATTAGGAACTGAGCCATTACCTTAACGCAGTCCGTTTTATCCAAGTAATAAAAATGTAAAAAATCTATAGTCAATTATATCCATAATCATACATGATAACAGATTATCGTTATAATAGAAAGTACCAAATAAGTTAAATCTTAACCACATCGTATATTATTGAATAAATACGATGAATTTTATTCGAAAACCATCTCCCAACAAAGCGTCCAAACAAAAAACATTGTTATTCCTTCGAACGACACTACCCAAGATAAACATATTTCGTAAAAACGAGTGTTATTTTTATATTTTGTTATTCGTTATTATTAATAAATTTTTTATTTGTTCGTTAAATTATGATTTTGTTTTTATCCTTTATTATTTATTCCTTGTTATTTATTTTTTAATATTTAGTCTTTATCTTTATCTTTTAATCTTTGATCCTTAATTCTTGGTACTTAGTCCTAGATCTTTAGTCTTTGATCTTAGTCCTTGATCTTTCGTCCTTATGAAATGTGAATCGTGGTTGGGTGGGTGGTATCATGGTAATGGAACATGTATTTCGGATGCTGTCATCCTCACCAGGAATCCGAGATGAGAAGACATTGATTTAAATGTCTTAATCGTCACGGATGGAAGGTGAAAGGATGTAAACAGCATCCGAAATACATACCATACCATGATACCACCCACTCAACCTAAGCCACAACCTCGTCAACCTAAATCAAAATCATCTGAGAAGGCTGTTCCCTATGTGCAACTACTACGTTTTGTGCTGAAAAATCGGTGCCGCGATTTATTAATTCGCAGCATACTGTCTCATATGCCAATTCTTCATAATTATTTTCCTTGCTAAGATGGGCTAGTAAAATATGTTTTAAATTAGGATGAATCAACTTGCTGATTAAATCCGCTGAAGTTTCATTGGATAAATGACCACGATCCCCTAAGATTCTTTGTTTTAAATAATACGGATATTTACCAACCATCAACATATTCACATCATGGTTTGCTTCTATAAATAAAATATCGGATGAGTCAAGTTTAGATAATATGTAGTCATCATATTTTCCCAAATCAGTGGCTAATCCAATCTTATGTCCTTCTGACTTCATCGTATAACAAACCGGATTTGAAGCATCGTGGGAAGTAGAAAATGGCTCTACCTCAATATCATTTATCATAAAGGCCTCATTTGGATCTATATGATGAAATAACTCCTCCGAAATTGCTCCCAAGCTTTTAATGTTCTGAATTGCTTTCGCGGTTTCATAAGTGGCATAAATTGGTATGTGATAACGGCGTGCAAGGATACCAAGCCCCTGAACGTGATCCGAATGCTCATGAGTAATCAAGATTCCTTGTATTGTATCCGGCATTATATCAATCCCACTTAATCCATTCTCTATTCGTTTTGCACTTACACCGGCATCCACTAAAAGGTTTGTCTGATTACTTCCTACATAGATACAGTTTCCGCTGCTGCCACTTGCAATACTGCATAATTTCATGTCATTTTCCTACTCTCATCTATATGGGCTAAAAAGTGCAGCCTAATACTAATTATTATCTAAATGAGTATCGCTCATTTCATGATTTTTGTCAAGAAAATTTGAAGAAGTTGTTAATTACACTTGTGGGGGAAAAGTAGTGAGGCAGGGGGAGGGAGATGGAGTTGGCATGTATTTCGGATGCCGTTAACATCCTTGCGCTTTCGTCCGCGACATTTATGACATGTAACATGTCAACCTGTCTCGGACTTATGCTTAGGATGACAGCATACGAAATACATGTTCCATACTTCATCTCCCTCCTCCGGCCGCAAAGTTTACGAAGGACACAGAAATGATAAAAATTATCCTCGCTTTCATCGCCATATCTATTCTCTAGACTGATTACCCTTTACGCATATGCTTTATATATCCCACTTTATTCATTAATATACTGTTCAATTATTAACTTAATTTTAGCATAAGACACGAACAATTAGCTTTTTACTGACCACATATAAAAATAGAGCTTGCCTTATGCAAGCCCTATTTTTGTGAAAACGGGAGGAAATACTCTATTATAAAGATGAATTAATCCGCTATTACTCGGTCTTACCACCTTCAACCACGATCTGATCTGCTGTAAGATCAGCCGGGAAGCTATCCTTTAAAGTAGTATCATAGATTTTGTGGAAGAACTGCTCATCATTTAACTTTCCTTTGATCAGATTATTTACATAATCTAATAATTCTTTATTACCCTTCTTAACTGCACCGGCGATAAAATCCTTGTTTCCTAACTCTTTAATACCCACTGTATAACCGGCATTCTTTTTCGCCCATGAAAGTAATAAGGTGTTATCCTGTGCAAATGCATCTGCTCTACCTGTGGTCAATGCCTGGTATCCGTCTGTAATTGCATCAATTTTAAGTAATTTTACATCAGGTGCATTCTTAGTGAAATATGCATCTGCAGTGGTACCGGTATTAACAGCAAGTGTTTTACCCTTTAACTGATCAACGGAAGTAATCGGTGTTTTGTCACTTGAAACCACACCAATTGAAACCTTCTCATAAGCAAGTGTAAAGTCAACATCTTTTGCTCTATCTTCGGTTACCGTAAAGTCTGCAAGCTGTAAATCAACCTTATCTGTCTGAAGATATGCAATTCTATCACCAGGGTTCATGGTTACCCAAGTAATTTTTTTCTCATCACCAAGTAGCTCTTTTGCAATTCTCTTACCTAATTCAACATCATAACCTTTAAATGTACCATCTGCATCCTGATAGCAGAATGGAGCATCATCAGAGAAGATACCGATCTTAATTGTGCCTGCTTTCTTAATTGCATCAATAGAACCTGGTGCACTCTTATCATCCGATTTTGAAGAGCAGCCTACAAGGCCTACCACTAATACCAAACTCATAAGTAATACTAAAACTTTTTTCATTCCTATCTCTCCTTTTAATTAATTTATATTAAATATTTACATATAAAATATTTCTACTTAATCTTTAAAGCACAAAATCCTGATTAATATTAAGGAATCTCTTCGCTTCCTCCGTCTCTGGTGCACTAAAGAACTTATCCGGTGTATTTACTTCAAGGATTTTTCCATTTTCCATAAATACAATTTGATCTGCAACCTTTTCCGCAAATTCCATCTCATGGGTTACTATAATAAGGGTAAGCCCTTGATTCTTAAGACCCTTGATAACATCCAGAACTTCCCTAACCATCTCCGGATCTAGTGCTGCTGTAACCTCATCAAACAGAATAATTTCCGGATTCATACATAAAGCCCTACAAATTGCAACTCTTTGCTTTTGACCACCTGACAGTTCCCTTGGATATGCGGACTTTTTTTCTGATAAGCCTACTCGCTCAAGAAGCTTTAGCGCTTCTTCCGTCGCTTCTTTTTTACTTCTTTTCTCCACTCTCATCGGTCCCAGAATAATATTATCAAGAACAGTCATATGTGGAAAAAGGTCATAACTTTGAAATACCATCCCGATTTTTTTTCTTACGTTAATCCAATCCGAATAATTGGCTCCGGGTTTGGTAATCAATTCGTCATTTAAGTAGATTTCTCCGGAATCTATCTTCTCCAGACCGTTGATACATCGTAACATGGTGGATTTTCCGCATCCGGAACGGCCTAGAACAGCTATAATTTCACCTTTATTGATATCGTAATTGATATCATTTAATACCAGGTTCTGATCAAACGATTTTTTTAGATTTCTTATTTTCAAATGCATATTTCTTCTCCTTGAATTATTCAATTATGAAATCACTGAAACTTTTTTCTCCAAAAATCTTGCAAGTAGTGATAACGGGTAACAGAGGCAAAAGTATAATATCAACAAGAACAAATACATTGTAAAGGAAATGATACTGTTCGGATTGTTGTAATAAACCACCTGTATCACACTCTGCGAAACCTTTAACAGCTCAGGAACACCAATTAGGAATATCAGAGTCGTTGTTTTAATCAAGCGTGTTGCCAAATTAACAATTGATGGTGTAACTCTAATGATGATCTGTGGAATTAAAACATACGTATACATTTGTCTTTTTGATAAACCAATCGCCATACTTGATTCAAACTGGCTAATTGGAAGACTCTTTATATAGCTGCGAACCAAATCTCCTATTTCAAAGGAACCCCATAGGGTAAAAACCAGTAATGAAACTTCTACATTGTCGGTTTGAATTTTAAATATATAAGACAAACCGAAGAAAAATATAAATAGCCAGATAAGTGGGTGTATCAATCGGAAGGCTTCCAAAAATATTCTCAAAATGATATTGAGGAACTTATTCTTAGTGGTCATTAGAATCCCTAAGATGAAACCAAATATAATTGATAAAACTAATGCAATACCTGCTATTTTAATCGTAATCAGCATACCCCCCATTAATCTTGGAAGGGCTTTAATTATGTAATCAAGACCCAAATTCTGCAAAGCGAACCTTCCTTTCTAATCTGGAGAATATATAAGACATTGGTATCAGAATGATTAAATAGCTAATGACTGTCATGGCCGCTACCGGCATGATTAAATCAGCTCTTAAGCTAATAATTGCAAATGCTTGATATACAATTTCCGGCAACAAGATAATCTTCATAGCAGAAACTTCCTTTGTCAAAAAGATTGCATTATTGTTAAGAGCCGCTATTGAAATTACAATCGCCTGAGGTATGATCAGAAATACAATGGTGTCAAACTTAGATAGCCCAATTGCAGAAGCAAGCTCCCTCTGATTTCGTGGAATTGCTTTTATTCCTGAATAAATCGCCTCACACATATAGGCTCCTCCCAATAGAGATAATACAATTATGGAACACATGTAACTATCCAACTGTACAAAGATTTTTGGCAATCCATAAAAGATAAAATATGCCTGTATCAAAGAAGGTGTATTTCTAAAAAACTCTACATAAACATGTATGACGGTTTTTAGAACGGGTATTTTATAAAACAATGCGATACTGAATAATAATCCGATCGTAAATGCAATAACTATGGATATTAACGCAATAACAACAGTTACTAATGATGCTTTTGCGAAAATAGGAATCATATCAAAAACACTGTGAATTTGCATACATATTACCTCAATTTTTAGTTTAATAAAAATGATTCAGAATTTTTTCTTAGTTTTAGCAGCTGCAAACCAACTATTCATATAATTCATATAAATCATATATGTATTATGTAATTTATTATAATTATATTTATCTTTTTGTCAATACTTTTTTTATTATATTTTTAGAATTATTAATTCCTATTTTATAACTAATTTAGTCGAAACTAAAAATATTAAGTAATACATTGTAGTTTTTGTAGTTGTATCCGGTCTCAATATCTTTCTGGCTTTGCAAAATTAGGATTCCTGTTTCTTCACAATAGAAAAAGGGTCGATACAAAAGATCAATTCTACATAGGATATATTCCTTCTGAATTATGCTTTTGATGACCCTTTTACATTGAAATAAAATAGTACCATTGTGGTTCAGGTTAGTCTTTTTGATTAGGAACTATAAAGATTTTTACTGAAATATCGATCTCCCCGATCCGGAAACAAAGTCACGATAGTCCCCTGCCCTACTCTATCAGCCAGCTTTATTGCTCCGGCAATTGCTGCCCCTGAGGAGGATCCAACAAACATCCCTTCCTTCCTCGCTATGATACGTGCACCCTCGAATGCCTCCCGATCCGATATTTTTATCACCTCATCCACTAGCTCCATGTCCATGGTATCGGCGATAAAATCATTACCGATTCCTTCTATATTATAATCACCATGTTCTCCGCCTCCCATTGTGGAGCCGATTGGATCTACGAGTATTCCTTTTACTTTTGGATTCTTTTCCTTTAAGTATTTAACTATGCCTGAATATGTTCCCCCACTTCCTGCTCCTGCGATAAAGTAGTCAATCTTTCCATCTAACTCTTGGTATATTTCCCTGCCTGTAGTTTCATAGTGTGCCAATGGGTTTGATGGATTTTCAAACTGTTTGAAAGAGATCGACCCAGGGATTTCCTTTAATAATTCCCCTGTCTTTTCCTCTGCTCCAAGCATTCCTTTCTCTCTGGGTGTATTAATGATATTAGCTCCAAGCGCCCTAAGTAATACCTGTTTCTCTTCTGAGAATTTGGTTGGTACAACAAAGATGATTTTATATCCTTGGTTCAACGCAGCCATTGCTATTCCCAGACCAGTGTTGCCTGCGGTTGCCTCAATAATTGTTCCTCCTGGCTTTAAAATCCCCTTACGTTGTGCATCTTGAAGCATATATACTCCAATTCGATCCTTGACACTACCCGAAGGATTCCAATACTCTAATTTTGCTAATAACGAAACTCGTTTTGGTACATCCATATGATTAAGCTTTACTAATGGGGTATTTCCAATTAATTCTTGAATATTTTCATAATACATTCCGATACACCTCCCCTCTCAATCATTAACATTCCCTTTTGCCAGCTCTATCGCACGCTTTAAATCCTCCAGAATATCATCGCCGTCTTCAATTCCGACCGATAAACGAATTAGGGCATCCGTTATCCCTACCTTTCTTCGTATCTCTTCTGGAATTGATGCATGCGTCATCGAGGAAGGATGGCAGATGAGCGACTCCACCCCGCCAAGACTTTCTGCTAATGCAATAAGCTTAAGTCCCTCATAGAACTTCCCTATATCTATCCCATCTTTAAGCTCAAATGCAATCATAGCGCCTGGTCCATTTGCCTGCTTTTGTTGAATGATATATCCTGGGTCACTTTGTAGTCCAGGATAATATACATTTTTAACGTCAGTATCTTGTTCCAACCAATTTGCGATTTTTATCGCATTCTCTTGATGGCGCTCCATCCTCACCCCTAATGTTTTAATACCACGTATCAGCAAAAAGGAATCAAACGGTTGAAGTATCCCTCCAGTAGCATTCTGAATAAAATATAATCTCTTCGCAAGTTCTTCCTCCTTAACCACTGCAAGCCCTGCTATCAAGTCACTATGGCCACCTAGATACTTTGTTGCACTGTGAACAACAATATCCGCTCCGAGTGTTAAAGGCTTTTGTAAATAAGGCGTCATAAATGTATTATCTACAATTAAATATTTGTTGTATCGACGTGTTAATTCACCAACAGCTTGAATATCAGTCACAGTCATCAATGGATTGGCTGGACTTTCAATAAATACAGCTTTTACATCCTTCGTTATTGCCCGTTCCAGAGCTTCCAGGTCAGTCGTATTCACAATCTCATAAGTCAATCCAAAAGGACGAAAGATCTTATCAATAACGCGAAATGTACCTCCGTATACATTTTCAGATATCAACACCTTATCTCCTGATTCAAATAACTGAAGTACTGCAGTTGTTGCGGCCATTCCAGAGGCAAATGCAAATCCAAAGTTACCCTCCTCTAGTTCCGCTATCAAATTCTCCAATGCCTCTCTCGTCGGATTGGCCGTTCTCGAATATTCATATCCCTTATGTTCACCCAAACGAATCTGCTTATAGGTAGAAGTTTGATAAATGGGGACATTTACTGCACCTGTTGTTTCATCTCCATCCTTACCACCATGAATTATCTTTGTTAAAATGCTCTTATACTGACCCATACCTTTCTCCTTTCTGAATACTTTATTTTCACTATAACTAATAAAAAAACAGGTACCTAACATGCACCTGTTTACTTATTTCAACTTGAAAAATAGTTATTTCGTTTACGAAAGAGTTATTTCGTAAACATTCGAAAACAGGTCAAGATTTATTAAGTTTTCTTGCCCTGCAACAACACCTCAAACTATATTCGTACATTCGATGATTGGTCTTATTCATAGTTTTTCCTACTTTTCATAGTTATTTACTATACAATATAATATTCCAATCAGAAAAAAATGCTATTATTTTAGCTTAGATATTCTTTTATTAAAACAAAAAATTTTTTCTATCAATTCTTATCTCCACTTATTTATTATGTAAAGTTAAAGTCTTTCCTAAGTTATAATTATTCCGTATTTCCTCTCAAACTCCTAACAATATAAAGCCCTAATTGCAACCATATCAGTTGCAGGTTCTTGTTGTTTTCTATATACTTAATATTGTTTTTGTAAAGCGCCAAAATTTACCCATATAACGATGAAGTAAGGAGTTTTTAATGAAAATAGTTGTATTTGAAGTAGAATTATTAGGGTCAAAGGAAACGGATTGGGAAAAGTTAAAAAATCATCCACTTGTGACCTCTTTTACGAAACATGTCAATGTAACAGAGTCCGAGATCATAGATAAGGCGAAGGATGCAGATATGGTCATCACAAATTGCGGAACGTATCGAGCAGAAACATTATCAGCCTTACCTTCCCTAAAATACCTGGGGGTTATGACCACTGGTTACAACCATGTTGATTTGGATCTGGCACATATGAATAATATTACAGTAACTAATATTCCTGCATATGGGACTATGTCGGTAGCACAACATGTAATGGGCTTATTGCTTGAGATCTGCTGTAAAGTGGGATTTTATAATGAAGCGGTAAAAAGAACATTCTGGCAGGAGGAAGACCGTTTTATGTTCCGTATTGGACGCCAATTTGAATTATCAGGAAAGACGATGGGAATATTCGGCTTAGGTAACATCGGACTTGCTGTTGCAAAGATGGCTCAGGGCTTCGGTATGAATGTAATCGCCTATTCTCGGTATAATAATCCAGCGTATGAAAATAGTTCCATAGAATATGTAACAATGGACGAACTCTTTACCCGCTCAGATGTTATCTCATTAAATGCATCCCTTTCAGAAGATACTTACAGAATTATCAATGATGAAACCATCTCTCTCATGAAACAGGGTGTCATCATACTGAATACCGCACGAGGGGAGATGATTGATGAAGAGGCACTTGCTCGGGGAATTTATAATGGAAAGATTTATGCCGCAGGACTTGATACACTATCGGAAGAACCGCCAAAGCCCAGTAATCCATTACTCGGTCTACCACAGTGTATAATCACACCGCATATGGCTTGGTCTACCCAGGAAGCTATGCAGCGTATTATTCAAACCTCGATAGACAATGCCCTTGCATATATAGAAGGAAATCCTATTAATGTTAAATAGTTGAAACTTTTTTTGTACGAAAGGCATCGTGTATCTCCCAATTTGTTGATGTGTGATCTTATCAGTGATTGTATTAAGAACAAGGGCTGTTGCCGAAATTAATTTGTGGGAACCATCTTTTACTGCTATATTACACTATTCCTAGATAGAATTATGTTTTGTAACATCCCCTGTTCTTTCATATTATACGTTCTTACCCTTATTTTTCTCAGTAAAATAATAGATTAATGCTAATAACGGTAAGATAACTCCAATAACGGAAGCTGTATTCCAACCGCCCTGTGCATACGCCCATCCACCCAAGGAGGAGCCTACCGCACCACCGATAAAAAATACCGCCATAAAGATGCCATTCACCCTACCCCTTATATCATCTCCTAATGCATATATTGCCTGTTGCCCTAAAACCAAATTACCGGACACGGACATATCAAGAATTACAGCCGACACACAAAACAACACAAGAGATATAAGGTGATAACCTGAAGCAACATGGGTTAACCCAAAGGCAGCTACAGCAAATAGGAAAGCAAACCCTGTCAGCTTATGACTCATTCCCCGGTCGGCTAGTTTGCCTGCAATCGGTGCTGCGATAGCACCTGCTACCCCTACAAATCCAAAGATAGCAATCTCTTTTTGAGTTAAGCTGAAATGTTCAGATAGCCATAATGGTACAACCGTCCAAAACAAGCTGAAACTCCCAAATAATGCCGCCTGATATAAAGCTCTTCTTCGTAAAATCGGCTTCGTTAGAAAAAGTATAAACAATGATTTTAGAATATCGGGATAGCTATCTTTTGAATCAGAACTCGGGACTCTATTTGGTAGTAATTTTATCAACGATAACATTAACACTACCAATAATCCAGCAGATAGAAAGAATATCGCTCTCCATCCCAATAGACCTGTTACCATACTTGCCACAGGTCTTGCAAGCATAATCCCTAGGAGTAAACCACTCATAACTTTCCCTACCACACTTCCTCTTAATTCCGGGGGCGTCATATGTGCAGTTAATGGAACTAAAATCTGTGCTGCTACCGATCCAAGCCCAATTAATATTGCTGCTGTAAAAAACATGATAGAATTCGTGGCAATTCCTGCTCCAATCAGTCCAATCAATGCGACAATTAATATACTCACTATTAATCTTTTATTCTCTATCAAATCGCTAAGTGGTACGATAAGCAGCAATCCTGCAGCATATCCTAGCTGAGTCATCGTTACAATAAATCCCGCTACCCCCGCTTTTATTCCGGTGGAATGACTGATTGGTCCGACCAATGGCTGCGCATAATAGAGATTCGCTACAATAATTCCGCAGGCAGCTGCCAAAAAGAATACCAGCCAACGCGATAAAGTCTTATTATCTTCTTTCAATTTCTTCATAATTACTTCTTCCTTCCTTACACTAAGATACCTGCATTCGTTTCACTGTTTCGTATAGTGATCTTTGTGTTTTCTAATTATTAAACGCATCGTTTATTAAATATATAATATACGTACCGTTTAGAAATGTCAATACTTTTTTTTTCGTGTATATTGTTATATAATAGATTTATTATTTATAATTATTTACAAATTACCAATAACACAATAGGAGGAAGTATATGGATAAGAAATTAGGCCGGCCCCGAAGTGAAGAAACAAAAAAAGCCATCCTAATGGCAGCCTATGAGCTACTTTCAGAAAATGGCTATAATGCGATTACAATTGAAGGGATTGCAGCTCGTGCTGGGGTCAGCAAAGCTACCATATATAAATGGTGGCCAGGAAAAGCATCTGTTGTACTAGATGGTTACTTCGCTGCCACTCAATTGGTGATGCCAGTTCCTGATACTGGCTCTGTCCAAGAAGATTTGTATATCCAAGCTCTTAATCTATCTAACTTTATAACCGGAACCCAGGGAAAGATGATTACGGAACTGATTGGCGCAGGGCAATTTGATCCTGCTATTGCAGAAGAATATCGCAAACGTTTCTTTGTCCCAAGACGTTCCTTAGCTAGAATTATACTGGAACGAGGTATTGCACGAGGTGAACTTGGTACTGACTTAGATATTGAACTCGGAATCGACATTCTATTCGCTCCTTTATTCTACAGACTATTGATTACGGGCGAACCATTGGATTCAAACTATATAAAAGAACTAATCCAAAAGGTTTTGCAAGGTATTGGCATATAATCAATTGCTTGTAAAATACCTCCCTTAAGAATATTATTATCAACTTGACAATTAAGAATTTAGAAACGCCATAGTTCGGTTATATGAAACCGAACTATGGCGTTTCTGCCTAACTATATCTATATGGGGTTTGGGGAAATCTTATACTTCATTTACTGGTTCTTTATTAGCACCTAATCCGATTAAAAAATCCTTATACCAGTAATCTAGTGTGATAATATGGTTCATGATCCAATGAACCATTTTAACTAACAATTGCTCAAGAAACTTTTTCCTATCTTCTTTTGCCTCTCTAAAATTAATCGAGAGTAAGTAGTTTCTAAAGTTATCATGTGCTTCTTTATGTACTTCGTAATCCGGATAATTATATTTTTGAAAAAGTGTTTCCTCCGTTTGAAAATGGTAATCGGTATAATCAATCAATTCTTTTACAATTTTTAAAATATCACTATCCGAGTGAGCGTCATTTTCAATCATACTATAAATTCGATTCGCTAAATCAACCCACTTCTTGTGTTGATTGTCTATGGATCCAATCCCTAGTTCTAATTCTTTCTTCCATTCAAACATGTTCTTACTCCTTAACTCTGGTACTAACCACCCGTTCATTACAATCATAAATTTTAATTTATATAATATAATCATTATATCTCTTATTTCGATATTTTGCAACATTTTTCCATTTAATTCTTCTAATTTTCGACATATTACTACAAACCAAATAAAAGTAATAAACCTAAGGATTATGTTTCTTTCTTAAAACTCAATTCGCTTTGGGAAGGCCTCCTCTTTCATAATGCTCCACATCCTATCGATGTAGGATAGGGTATAATAATTCTCATAATAATGATAATAAAACGCACCCTTAAGTGTCATTCGGTAAGTTCCTTTGTCCACCGTGATAAAACCCAACACTTTTGCAATCCAAAACTCAAACCCATACCGCTTCCTTAATGGTACTCCAAAAAATTTCTCAAAGTCATCTACATTCACATGGGTACTATAGGCAGTCCAGAACAAGTAATAAATCATACGCTGCCTCGGAGTGAAGCGTATGGTTAGTGAGGTAGGAATCAACTTATTCTCTATCCTCTTTTGGTATTCCTCAACATCAAAGGTGTTGACCTTAAATTGATTCTTTAGTAACGTAGTTGCCGAACAGCCGAAGCCTAAGAAGTTATCCCTCGTCATCGAGGAATACTTTGCATGTTCATTCTTTGAGAATGTCCAGATAGAATCCCTCTTATAACCTTTCTCCTGACAGTATAATGTAATCTGATCCAGTAACTTGCGTTTGTCCTTCTTTGCCATCGTTGTCACCGTACTATTGGTAAAGGTAAAATCAATAAACGGATAAATCGCAATATGATTCGCTCCACTTGAAAATGCAGTATCGATATCTGCCTTTAGATCTTCAAAGTTCTGATCCGGAAGTGCAAATATAAAATCCATGGATACCGTTTCAAATGGCACTTGTTCCAGTGCCTTTGAAAGCTTCTTATAATCACAAACACTCCTGCCCAAAATAGACAAGAACTTGTTTTGAAAGGATTGTATCCCGATACTAATCTTGGTAACACCGGAATTCTTTAATACAAGTAATAACTCCTCCGTAACATTATCCGGATGAAGTTCCAGTCCAATCCCCTCTGTGATGATAAAATGCTCCTTAATTACTTTAATAATCTCCTCCAGTCTATTCACTGCAAGGGCGGGCGTTCCTCCACCAAAATACAGACTGGTTACCTTCTTTTTCTCACTCATGCCGGTGCCGACCATATGGATTTCTTCAATCAAGTGATCAATGTAACGATTACATTTCTCCTCTTGATAAAGCTCCTTACAATAAGGACAAAAGGCACATATCCTAGTACAAAATGGGATATGAACATATAACCCTAGATTATCACAATTCTGATATTCCAACTGCGTATCGAATTCATTTGTAAAGATAAACGGCTTTGTCGTTCTTGTTAGCCACATTCTCGTTAGTGTAGTTATTATACTCATAATCCCCCTATATGTATCTCAGATATGTTCTTAGCATATCTGACATTATCTTTATATTCCCGCTAAACAGCAAGGTATATTCCGCCACAAAAAAGTACCCACATTTCTCGCATAAACCCGGTATATCAATACATCTTCCACAGGTACTGAGCTTACCGTTCTCCATGACCACGCATTGGTGACAGGGTGTGGGAAAGCTATTCGAAACCAGATAAGGAAAAGCACTTTTTAGATTAAATACAGGGGCACCTTCCTTCATCTGTTCTGCGATCACATCACAACATGCCTGTTTCTCGTTCCTTGATAATACCAGCTCTTCCGTGTCCGGATACGGTGTATGAAAGTTAAATGACACCGCCCTTACATTCTTCTTTCTTTTCGCGAGTTGACAAACCTCCTTAATTGAATCCTTATTGATCTGATTTACCGCCATATAAAAACAGATATTATCAGAGGTTGCTTGCTCGATGTTATTCATAATCAAATCAAAGGTATCACCGCGAATATCATTATGTTTCTCTTTATTCCCGTCAACGCTAAGAAGAATCAGGTCAGCCTCCGGCAAATCCAATTTAAAGGTTCCATTTGTGACTGTATTGACAATCAGAAAACCCATCTGCTTCGCTTCAATCACCAGATCCCTCAGTGTTTTGCCACTATCCTTCCATAGAAATGTCTCTCCTCCGCAGAAAAACAGGATTCTCACCCCCATATCATAGAGCTGCTTCATCTCTGACTGAATCTGTTCATAAGGGTGAATTACACCAGTGATATTATTCACCGAGCAATGCTTGCAAGTTAGATTACATTGATCCGTTAGGATGATTGTGCCTAAAATCGGTAATTTCTTATTAAACAAAACTGTCTTTATGCCAAAACCTGCAAAGTAAAAAAAGATGATAGTTTCAAATATTTTCTCCTTTGAATTATAATATTTGCTATATCTACCTGTAAAAAAGATAGGGTATTAACCTTGCAATCAATTGTCCTTATATTATTTCTTTATTGTACCAATGACAAGACAAAGTTCCTTAAGAGACTAATTATATTATTGTCAACCAATTTATGAATACTGTTGATGAGCATTGATTAATCAATTACAATTCTATTCTCTTTTATACTATATAGAAGCAGCATGCTCGCGTGAGATATTCCGATAAACCGTTGGAGACATCCCTCTCTTTGCAGTAAATTGCTTAATAAAATACGTATCATATTCAAAGCCGATGGAGCGTGCAATTTCATCTAAACTCATGTCCGTATGAATCAAGAGATCTCCCGCCACCTGTAGTCGGTAACGTAGCAGATATCCCATAGCCGTGCATCCGCATCTCTCTTTGAATAATTGGTTAAGCGATACCCGATTCAAATGTACATGATTAGTCAAATCAGTTAAGGTGATTTTTTTTGAATAATTGGTAAATATATAATCAATTACTAAATCAACAGGCGATTTTTCATTAATACGATTTAGATTCTCGAGCATCCCCAGAATCTGTATCAGATATTTTTTGACTCGGCATGCCCATAACCCGTCACTTTGTGCGGTTACTTCCATCCCAAGTACAAAAAACCACTCAAATAGTTGCGGGTAAGCTTTTTCTGACACATATGGAATACCTGTCTGCTCCTTATCTCTTCGAAATAGTGAGAGCCCGGTTTGTATCCTTAGTGCAGTGGATGCATCATATCGCATATCTGATATCTTTATACTATTTAGAAAATCCGTATGAAAGCAAAATGCTTGTGCACGCACATCGATACTCTCTGATATCGTTATCTTATCATCCATAGATAAGCATAAAATCTGGGGTGCCACCACTTTGAACGGACGATGATTCAATGTCCCATTTACCGTTCCATTCGTGATAAAAATCAGTGAAAATCTCTCCTGATACGGAAGTGAACTCAGATCGTCAGAAGGAATAAATTCAATATTTACAATTCTTTTTTTAAAACAGTCAAACAGAGGCATCGCTGTCTCCTTTCAACAGATAGTATAGTGAAATGCTTCATTTATGACATTGTAACATATCTTCCTAATGATACACTACTATTATACATTCATTCTATTATTCATACATTTTGAAAGGAGTATTAATATGGCTGTGCAACGATTTACGATTCAAACCTCCGATGAGGCACTGGCAGATCTTAATGACCGACTAAAACATACTCGTTTCCCTAAGCAATCCACTCTTAATGGATGGGAGCGAGGTACAGATACGGAATATCTGCTATCCTTCTTATGCTACTGGAGGGATATATATAACTGGAGAGAACAAGAAAAAAAGTTGAATTCTCTTAATCATTTTATATGTAATATTGATGAGATTGATGTGCACTTTATACACGAGCGTGGCCGTGGTCCCAATCCGATTCCAGTTATATTAACACATGGTTGGCCGGATAGTTTCCTTCGTTATGAGAAAATCATCCCACTTTTAACTGACCCTGCACGATATGGTGGAGATCCAGCAGATTCCTTTGATGTAATTATTCCTTCCATTCCCGGCTTTGGTTTTTCAAGTCAGTCTTCAACAAAAGGAATGAATAATGATTCCATATCAGAATTATGGGTGAAATTAATGACTGAAGAACTTGGATATTATAAATTTGCAGCCGGAGGAGGGGACATGGGCTCTGGTATTACAAGATACATGGCCTATCATCATCCAGATCAACTAATCGGAATACACTTAACCGATGTTGGAATCATCCGTTCACTTATGACTTCGAACACTCCCTCTTTACTAACAGATGAAGAATTACAATATCAAAAAAATGCTCTGGACTGGATTGCAAAAGAAGGCGGATATATGTCCATACAATCAACAAAGCCCCAGACTTTATCCTATGGAATCAGCGACTCTCCTATCGGCTTGGCAAGCTGGATTTTAGATAAATTCCATGCCTGGAGCGATTGTCAAGATGATCTATCCAATCGGTTTACAATGGATGAACTTCTTAATAATATTATGCTCTATTGGATTACGAATTCCTTCGCAACATCAGCGAACCGATACTATGATAACTCCTCCTTGCCACCGATTGGTAAAATCGATGTACCGACAGGCATCGCACTCTTTTCAGGGGATGTTCTACTCCCACCGAAGGAATGGGTTAAGCGTAATTTCAATCTTACCCAGTGGAGTACGATCACAAGCGGTGGACATTTTACAGCGATGGAAGAACCGGAACAATTTGCAGAAGATATCCGAGCATTTTATAGACCGATAAGGTATAAATAGTCCCGATTCTCTAGTAATAGCGAACAGTTTTTTAATACTTGTTCTTTCATTATTATTGTTCTCCTTAATAAAAGATATGGGCTGTTGCAAAATAATAATACTATTTAGGAAGGAAGATACATTGCCTTACATAGGCCAGATTATGACAATATAGCATGATCCCTAACAATTATTTATTTTGCAACAACCCATATTCGTCTCAAATATCAATCTAAATTTATGCTCTTACCAGAGAGTACATTTTCATATCAAGTACTTCTCCATTTTTCACTGCATTATTACGCAAGGTTCCCTCTAATTCAAAACCAGTTTTCTCAAGAACTCGGCATGAGGCTACGTTATCCGCAAATGGCTCTGCGAATATACGAATAATATTAGTATTATCAAACACATATTTACAAACCTGTTTCACTGCACTTGTTCCAATCCCTTTTCCCCAATAGCGATCTGAGATATAATAACCCAACTCTGCTGTTCTTGCATGAATATTATCCTTACGGAACACCCCAATGCTCCCTACGGCTTTATCATCAACAGTTATTGCAAATGAGTATGTCGTATCATCATCTGCATTCAGCATCGCCATAATAAAAGCTCTTGCATCATCCTCCGTGTATGGATATGGTATTCCATCTCTCAAATTATCAAGAACATTTTTGTTATTCACTGCCTCTGCAAGACTAGCTGCATCCCAAATTCTCCATCTACGTATTTTGCACTCCATAATTACCCTCCCAGTTCTTTATATCGTGTATAAAATGGTTCCTTTCACCATTTTATCACTTTTTGGGATTTCCGTAAATATTTACCTTGTATAAATATGGACAAAAATATCCTTTTGTAGTCGAATATATAGCCGAATAACTCTATTTCTATATGTGATTTATCACAAAGAAAGCCAATAATATTGGGCAAATTCACCAACCGGAAAAAATTAACAGCATTGTGATTCAAGCCATATGTTATCAAATTTTTTTGCTGCCAAATCTTCTTTACGAATATAGTAATATAATCTGCCACAATCACCAAACATTAATTCAAAATCATCATCTGATACTATATCCAACTGAAAAAGTAATAGCCAGTTATCTAGAGAGTTTCTTTTTGCTAATTCAACTTCTTGCTTTGGAATTTCATCAAAGCCATTCCCCGTATAATAACCCTTGCTTACCAATTCACATTCTTGTGTCATATTATTCTGAATTATATCCGGCCATCCCAGTAACTTCGAACTCAAATCAGGTAACTTACAGCCAAGTGTTTCTCTTACTTCGTCAAATTCATCCCAATCAACCTTTTTGTGTTTTAGCATAAAATCTTCAATACAAGGTAAACCATGTTCTGAACTTGCATTAATCTCGAATGTTGGAAAACGATAATCTTCCTCAAGTTCCTCTGGAAATTCTACAGAAGACAACTCCTTAATATCCTCAAAATAATACACTTTTGCACAACCCTTATCTGCCGGATCAAACCCCCAACACATAGAACCTACCTCATAGAAAAATAACAGAAGGCCTGATTTTGGAAGTAGTCCATCCTTGTCATAGGGTAATATCTCTGCACAGTTAAATTGCGCAATAAAACTCAATGGTCTTAACTTAACTGTGTCATCATCAAATGTACTGGTTTCGTACTCCGGCCACACAAAATCACTGGGTACATCCGGTACACCACCAAAATGCGACTTTCCTAGTTCGACTTCCGCTCTCTTTGAGATGTCTAGACGAATGGTGTGACGATACATTTTTTCAAGTTCTTCTTTGATGTTCATTACTACTTCCTCTTTTCTTATGTAAAATTTTTTAATTCCCAGTAAAACTCCGATTTTGGAGATAATACCTTATACATTCTTAGCAAAGCAAATAGATTTGTCCTTTTCCATATACTTTCCATAATTCTCAGTAATTGTATATCCATTCTTCAGATAAAATTGTACAGCCGTTTCATTTACTTTTCGAGTCTCTAGTACTACAGAAGTATATCCTAAGCTTCGTGCTTCCTGTTCAAGTGCGGATACAATTGCCTTTCCAACCCCTTGTCCACGTATTCTGGAATAAACCCGTTTTATTTCTCCAATATCGTGGGTATACTCCCGTATTGCGCCACATCCAACTGCTGATCTTTTTCAACTCCTCAGACAGCTCCTGAATAAGCAAAATCGCTTCACTTGTTTGAACTGATGTTTTACGGATAATTAGCATAAATCACCTCATATAAAAGTAAAATAGTTTCTTATATAATAACCCGGAAGAATTTGTACTTGAAAATATATCGATTTATTTAATACAATAACAAAATTATTTCTAGATATAGCCCAGCTGTTCATATAAACTATGTTGGTCAAATACTCCTCTTTGCTCGACTAATTTATTACACTTTTTCAATCAATACATCTTCACATTTAATAATAAGGTCTATCATATCTTCCCCCGAAAGCAGAATATGTGCTTCATAACCTGTTTCTGTTCGGTAAAGTTCTTCATATACCCAATAACTTCCTACAATATTTCCATCCTGCTTCATTAATTCAGGAACTATGAATGTAATTTTATTAAATTCTGTAAAGCCACCTTGCGTGTCAAGGTATACGGTTATATTGTTATCCAAATTGATTTTGTTTACTGTACAATCATGAAAGTGGAAGTTTTTATGTATTTCAGAAGGGATGTTCTCATTGTTCTGAGCTTCCGTATATTCGTTTAACACTTGATTTACCTTCTCTTCATTTTCTTTGCTCAACTTTTTCAGTTCACTCAAAACATCTTTTGTGCAATAACCAAGTGCAAAAACTCGAATATCTGCAATCTGATTTAATAGTTCGTGTGGAAGCTTATATTCTACTGCCATCATTATTTCGTTCTGATTTTGTGCACTAAATTCCTTCTTGCATTCATTCTCGTCAAAGGGTAATCGATTATCAAACTCCTCGATTAATTTATGAATACGCTCTTTCTCTTCTATCGTCATATGATAAATCATTTTGTCTTCTTCGCAGATACTCTCCCCACTTAAAAACTGGTCAACCGGAATGAAGGTTTCACCATCCTCTTCCAGCATAAAACGTGGATCTGTGTTATAAATTTCTCGTTGTAGTTTTATAAATTCTCGTTCTTTTCTTCTATATAGTCGTGAATAAAGTTCATCACTATATTCCGCTGCACCTCGATGAACCCTCAAACCAAAATGAAGAAAAGTATTCTGGCATAACGTATACCATTCTTTTGTAAGATATCTCAATTATCTATCCTCCATAATTTGAATTGTTGAATGTGAAATTGGTCATACAAACTTTTACATAATAATTTCTGAGTCAAAATACTGTTCTTGAAAATGTATTTTGTCCATAATTTCTTCTTTCGTAAATTCAACTCCATCCGGGGCCACAACCCATTTTTGTTCAATATCATCTTTCCGATGAACAATGGCAATAATCTTACCCGTAAATTCAGGAACTGCTTCTGCAACACCTAATATATATACATCCTGTTCCTCGCCATCAGGCGCTATAATTCCTTTTATATAACCATAATTAATTGGATAGTACATATCCGGATACTCCGGATGGTATGTTCCCATTGCTCGATCGACCGTTACTGTTACGATTTCTCCAATCATGTTCGCCCCTCCAAAGATCATAATTTATGTATAGGGATCATTCATCCTTATAATAGTCCACTCTGTCCTCTGTCTTATAGATTTGATTGATACCTAATCCAAACACTCCTACCTTATTTGATTCAGGATAAAAAGCAATATCGATATCATTCTCTGTATCAAAGTCTATATATACAAGCATATCATCAGAATTGTTCGTTAATTTATGGGCTCCTTTTTCGTTGGCCGGAAAAAACAGAAAATCACCTGGTGAAACCTGCCTTATACCTGAAGGTGTAATTAGCTCTCCGGTCCCTTTAATGATATAGAATATTTCTTCATTTTTTACATGGTAGTGATAAGGATAAGCCGATTTGCCAGGTGGAATCTCATAGATTGAAACTTTACATTGTTTTGAATTCTCGCCGGTTACAACCTCTTTTTTGTAATATTCATATCCCTCATGTTCGCTTTTATGCTTACTTTCAATATCTTCAACCTTTATCTGTTTTATCTCCTGCATCATACCCCTCCACTACTTAATAAATTTTATGTCACGCTATTTGGGTTACTCTTTGTCTTCGTTTAAATCGAATAGTTTTCCAATAACCACTTTGTAACACCATTTTGATGATTTTACCTAGAAGTATTTGTCATATTCCCCTTTCGGAAATGGGTGTTGTAACCCCAAAACTCTTGGCCACATTCCCGTATCATCAATGATAAATCCCATAAGTATCCCCATATGACTATGTAAATGTCTCATTTGTCCTATGATTAAAGTAAACCTTGTATATTCACATCCATCAGGATACTTCAACAATTGCTCATCGGTAATCGTTAAGAGATAATCATTTATTTTCTGTTCAATGCGATTGAAATAATCAATAATCTCCTCCCGTGATAATACTTTTTTTGAGATCACATCTAAATTATTCAAGTCTTTCTCATGAATATCGGGTTCCTGATAATTCTCATCCTGTGGATTGATAAGCCACAAATCAAGGGAATGAAGCATATGATAGATATGTTTCCAACATGGCATCTGACAATATTCTTTCTTCCATAGTTCTTCCGGAATACAGTCAATGACATTCCGAACTTCCCATAAAGCCCTTTTTATCTGGTCGATAAGAATATCTACATAAGTATTTTGTTTCATAACATCCCCTTACCTTTATATCCACATATTTTCACAATATATATTCATATATAATCTTATAATCGGTACCTACTTGATAGAACTAGTTGGTATCACCCCATCTTATAATCGAATCATACCTGCTTCTATACAAAGTTGACCGATTGTTGTATTTTCAAATGTTCCATGGCAGTCCGATCCACTTGTTATACATAGTTTCTTTTCATTACATACTTCTTCACATACCTCTGTAATCTCCTTGGAGTGAGACGGATAGTAACATTCTACTCCGTCTATACCCATTTGTACTATCTTTAATAATTCTTCTCTGAATTCTTGATCATTACCAGACTCTATTACTTTACCCGGATGCGCTAATACAGCCTTTCCTCCGGCATCATGAATCCATTCAACCACCTCTTCAATACTAGGAAATGCTACGCAGGTGTATTTGTGATTATACTTTTGATATAACAAAAATCCTTCCAACAAGTTCTTAGTTATGCCCTTCTGAACGAAATAATGTAGTGCCTTCCATCCACCTAAAGCACGATCATAATTAAAAGCCTTATAATCTTTAACAGACACGGATTGATAATCGGATTCCATTTTTTCAATTAATTTAATATTTACTTCCTCAAGCAAATCACGGTTATTGGATATTCTACCAATCAATATTTCATCATTTAAGTCTATCCCATAACCTAATATATGATAATTAACATCCTCATGATTCGCATTCAGTTCTACTCCAGGAATACAAGTAATATTCGTATTACTTGTGAGAGCTATCCCCTTTCTTGAACCAACTAACATATCATGATCCGTAATCGATATTACCGAAACATTATTTTTGATAGCTTCTTGAATAATCTCTTCGGGCGACATGGTACCATCTGAATAATAGGAATGAATATGTAAATCTACATACGACAACAGAACACCTCCTGGTTCAGTTATATGTGGCTATCTGCTCATATTCCGTACTTTCTCGGACAGACTACTCTACATGTATTACAGTCAACGGTATCAAATCCTCGCTCTGTTTTTCCATAGGTATGCTGACGACAGAGCTTCTGGTTAACCGTTCCCTCTTCGATTGCATGCACTGGGCAAGCAAGAACACATTTCATACAGCTTTCTAAGCAGATCTCCTGACACAGTTCATCGGATTGTAATTCTAAATCCGTCAAAATCACACCGATTGTCAGTAAGTTTCCATATTGAGGATTAATCAACAAGCTATTCTTAGCAAGTACTCCAAGACCGGACAAAACAGCAGCATGCTTCATGGAAAGCATACCTTTTCCTGTTAACGTGTCCTTCTCCCAATATTCATATGGAGAGTCACATGGCAATGGAATCGCTGTTGCACTGCATTCTTTTTCAAGGAGCTTCGCAGCTTTTAAGGTAATTCGATCTACCTCTGTACATACGAATGTATTATAATGACCATAAATCAAACGAGATTCCACATAGGTTAATCCCTTCGGTAAAGCCATACCGAATGCGATTACTGATTTACAATCCTTATAAATGTCAATCGGGGAAAATCCTTTTGGAGCATCTTCAAATCTACGGATATGTCCGATTCCGCATACATCTGCCCCACAGGATAGAACTAGCTGCTTAATCAAATCCTCCATCGTACACCTCTTTCTACTTAGGAATTATGTTAATACTATGCCATTTACATCACATTGACCATACTTATTACTACCTACCGTAATTACGCTTCCGTCTGCTTTTATGCCAACGGTATGACTGCTACCAGCCGCAACAGCAATTATATCGTTCCAGTCACTAACATCGCATTGACCAAATTCATTCCAGCCAACCGCAATTACCGTTCCATCCGATTTTAATCCGATTGTATGACCGCAACCTGCGGAAACTGCCTCTACATCTCTCCAATCACTTACATCGCATTGGCCATATCCATTATTTCCAACCGCTAATACTGTTCCGTCTGATTTTAAGCCGATAGTATGAAGATATCCTGCCGTAATTGCCACAATATCCTGCCAACCACTTACATCACATTGGTTATAACGGTTATTACCCACAGCCTCAACCATACCATCCTGTTTCAAACCAATGGTATGCCAATCACCAGCTGCTACTGCCACAATATTGCTCCATCCGCTCACATTGCATTCGCCTTCGTTATTTCGTCCTACTGCCAACACTGTACCATCGTATTTCAGTCCAATTGTACGACACCAACCAGCTGCTACAGCTACAATATCATTCCAGTCACTTACATTACATTGTCCATGTTTGTTCCACCCCACAGACACAACTGAACCATTTGATATTAGTCCTACTGAGTGCGAATTACCTGTATTCGTGGCTACATGAACATTACCTGCTGCTACCTCCATAATAGCATTCCATCCACTAATATCACATTGACCATATTTATTATCACCAGATGCAATCACAGTACCATCTGATTTTAGGCATATGGTGTGGCGACACCCCGCAGCAACGGTAGCAATTTTATTATGATAAATCTTATTCGCCATGTTATAATCCCTCATATATATCATCTTTAACATATATCTCCTTACTTTATAAACAGATTTAATTCTTATTCTATCTTCCAATTACGCAAAATCTTGCTATGCTTCCAATATTTTATATCAATATTTTTGGCATGTTGAATTGTTATAATTTGTGCATATGTAAGGGGATCTACCTCAAGTGTTATCTCCGATCCACTTTCTGTTGTACCTGTAATATATGCTTTCTGACCGTAGCCTATTTTTTTCTTAACCACTTTAGAACGATCCGAAATCATTAATGATGTGGTATTTGGTCCATCTATTATATCTCTACTTATTGTTACGATATATTTCCCCACATGAAACAATGGAAATACAGCTATTACAATTAAGAAAAGAACAAAAACGATTTCGGATAATTTTTTAATTCCGACATTCCCAAATATTAACTTTTTAATTATTCCAAATACAGTTAAAAGAAGCCATATTCCTATAATGAAATACAGAAAAGGAAAATATGCCTTAGTAAATAACGCGAATTTACCGTCTACTTCTTCTGTGAAAATATAAAATAACAAGCTAACAAAAAGCATAAAATATATAATATAGTTTATTACTTTTTTCTTCCTGAATTTGTTATTTCCCAAATTACTACTCCCCCATAATCATCAATTCTTACACCCCTAATTGATAACTGACGATTTCCTCTCCGGTAAGACATTTCCTTAATTTCACTATCGTGTGTTCCGTCCTTATTCCGGTAAATTGCTCCAGCATTATTGATATCGCAGTGTTAAGCTTTTCCCCTTCAAGTGGACCTGTTAATGCGTATTATCATCGAATTCCAGCCATAACACGTATTCATTTTCATAGAATATTTTCTCCATCTTCGGTTCCTCTCTACTTCTGAATCGCAATGGCGAGTTCTAATGCAAGCGTTGCTATTCTATCTTTCTCTATCGGGTTATTCTCATTCGATAAGCTTCTCGCATCCCATAGCTCACTATCCAAATTATCCGCTGCATAGAAAAAATGAAAAACCTCTTTTTGTCGAAACTGAGCGACGGCAGCTACTGCAGAACATTCCATATCTACACAGATACACCCCTGTGACTTTCGGAGATTTACTTTCTCACGCGTCTCTCGATATATTCCGTCTGTAGTCCAGACCTTCCCGATATTATAGGTGCATTGATGTTCCTCTAGTATCTTAGTAAATACCTCTATGTACTTTAAATTTACTGCGATTTCATCCGCAGGAGGGGCATAATGGAAACTTGTTCCTTCATCTCTCACCGCTATATTAGGGACAATAATCGAACAATCCTTTATAGAGGCATCCAACACCCCACAAGTTCCAAATATAATTAATTTTTCTAACCCCATTGCAAATACGTCTTCAATAACGGCTACACATCCTGGAGCACCCACATAAGACATAAACAGTGCGATTTCAACACCCTGGTAGATTGCCTTATAGATAGGAATATGCATATTGGCCAGTGAGGTTGAAGTAATTTGAGTCGCACGTAGTTCCTTAATCAGCCTGTCAAATGTAAAGTTGGCGAAACAAGTTACTCCCACCCTTGGAAAACCATCAATCGGTGCGATGATATCAAAGGGATTAATAATTGCTGTTTTACTTGCGTCAAATTGTTCTAGTATCATGAAAATCTCCTCGTTTACATTTTGAATATTTTATTCAACCTGATAAGTTCCCGCAAATCTTGATCAGTATAATTATCGATTACCTTTGTTACACCTAATGTTATTAGTTCTTCTTTCCTTAACATGGAAGCCACACCAATGATGCTCCCGGCCTTCGCACGCTTTGCAGCTTCTATCCCAGATTTTGCATCCTCAAAGATAACACATTCTCTTATCTCCACATTGATATTATCTGCCGCCTGTAGATATAGATCAGGCTCCGGTTTCCCCGGGAGTTTTCCATCATTATATACTACTTTCTCCATATCAAACCATTTGTCTAGTTGAAGATTATCGAAGAAGAATTTAACATTATTACGTGCAGAAGCGGTTGCTATCGTAATCGGTATCTTTCTATATACCAGCTCATCCAAAAATGCCGGTAGACCCTCAGCCAATTTAAAATCCGGACTTTCTAAACATAATTTACGATATATGATCTCTTTTTCTTCTTCATAGCGGTCAATTTCATCTCTGGTTAATTCTTGTTTCAAGAAATACGGAAGTGTAATCTCTGCATTTCTTCCATGAACATATTCTTGAAATTCTTCTTCCGAAGCATCCTTGCCTGTTTTTTCTTTTATGAATTTCCTCCAAGACAACTCCTGAAATCTTTCATCAAAAAACATTGTTCCGTTGAAATCAAAGATAATTCCATTCATCATAACACATTCCCTTTCTCATCAAGAAAGTTATATTCTCCTGGCATTGAATTATAGTAGAACACAAATGGGACTTTATCTACCTTTATCTATTATCTGCTTTTGAACCTTTTTACTAAAACTATGTAATACCGTATCATATGCATGATCAATCATATTCCAAAGCTCTTCCTCCGGAAAACCATCCAGATATATCGTGTTCCAATACGGTTGGTGGACCGGTGGACAATGATAGCCTCTAACCACCTGATCCGGATAAACCATACGATAAAATTGACCTGCCTCCGCGGTACATTTTAATGTTATCTTAAAATCATCTTCATATGGATAAATCTGAGCAAATAACTTATTATTCAGTTTATAACAGATCGGGATATCTCCAAAAGGATAATCTTCATATGCTTTATATTTACTTATGCAGTATCTTTTTATATCTTCTAATAGCATGATTCACCTCTTCCAATTTGGTATCATCTCCAGATTTTTAATGTCTACTTACATCATATTATTTTTATTCATAATTAAGAAATAATGAGATTTTAAGACATAAATCTCTCAACAACCTTTTTTATACTTCCATTAACATTTGTATTAAAAACTCCACCATGATAGCAGATTATTTTTTCAACATCATAGTTTTGGAGATTACGTATAGAATCTTGTGCATCCTGCGTATTTAGTACATACTGTGGCATAGCCATGCATAAAGTTCCGTTTTCTATAACTAAAGCATCTCCCGTAATAAGTATTTTCTCTTTTTTATCGTATAATGAAATATGACCCGGCATATGTCCCTTCGTATCTATAATCGTAATCCCACCACAAACAGGAAGAATATCTCCGGTATTTATGACCGTTACATCATTAACATTTCGAATGGAAGCTAAAAAGTTCTGAAACATCTTACCGCCTTCTTTTTCATCTTCAGGTAATGAGCTCTGAATATCCTCAGCCTGCTGCAGACGTAATGATTTCTGCTTGCCGGTTATATAAGGAGCCTCTTCTTCTGAACACAGGATTTCAATATACGGATATCTTTCTTTTATCTCCTGCAATGCCCCCATATGATCGTGATCGTGGTGCGTAATTATGATTTTGGTAAGCTGACTTAACGATAATCCGATTTTATTCATCTCTTCTTCTAACATAGGTACGGAATCCGGGTAACCGCAATCCACCATAATTAATTCATTCTCATCCTTAAGTAATGTAGGGTATACTATAATTTCAGTATCACCCAAATGAAATGATATGGGAAGTACAAATATATTACTCATCAATTAAACTCCTATCAGATTTAAAACTACTGTCATTCTTATAATAATTTTACTTTACATAATATCTATTTTCATATTTTGTTGCTTGATTTATATAAATTATTTTTCTGTTTTCATATAATAATTTTTGCTTTATATACTAACCTAAGCAACTTACAACGTATTATATATTATTCTGAAAGCAAATATCAAACCAACTCTAGTTAAGCTCTTAGTATCTTCTCCATCGATTTTCCTTTTGCTAACTCATCGACTAATTTATCAAGATACCGAATCTTTCTCATGGTTTCATCTTCTATCTCCTCAACTCGGTATCCACAGATTACTCCTTTGATCAGTGAGGCTTTCGGATTCATATGGGGTGCCTGTTGGAAGAACATTTCCACGTCCACTTCTCTTTCAATTTGCTGCTGTAGTGATTGCTCATCATAACCGGTTAGCCAGAATATAATTTCATCCACTTCTTCCTTCGTTCTCCCTTTTTTATCTGCTTTTTGAATATATAATGGGTATACACTTGCAAATGTCATCTTAAATATACGTGGTTTCTCCATGTGCGCTCTCCTTTATGAAAAAATGGTATTAATAATCAAGTAATGAATTGTTTATTTTATTTGTATATATCTCGTTCAATTCTATCTTCGAGGCATGCTCTTGCCATCTTCATTGCATGAAGCATGGGTTCATGGCGAGTGTAATAGGGATTTCCTTTTTCATATTTCGCTTGCGCTTTCGTGGTCTTACTTATGATTGATACGATTGGCGGTAGTGCATCTTCAATCTCTTTCTTAGTATATAAACTCAAATCATCACCGTTCAAAAGTACTTTAGAGATATAGAGTGCTTTTATTCTATTCTTGAGTAGAGAATGCTGTGATGAGCCTTCTGAGAATTTCAACTGCATCTTTTCACATTTTGTAATAGTTGACGTTATTATTGCAACTGAATACTCCACTTCGCTTTCGGTGTATTTATTCATGTCCACTCCTTGTTCTCGCTTTCGCTTTTCTTGTCCTAACTTTTCACTGAAAATAATAAGTGTGGCATATCCAAGCCTCTATAATGTTTCACGAACTGATCAACACAAGTCATTCCATTGCGTATGGCTACATTTTGTGAAGCAATATTGGTATCTCTTATTATAGAATATACTTCCTTTGCATTCAACTTATCAAATGCATATTCTTTACAAGCTATTGCCGCTTCGCTTGCATATCCCTGATGCCAGTGTTCCTTTTGAAACAGATAGCCAATCTCTAGAATCTTGTTCTCCTTATAATCCTGCATTGACAGTCCACATTGTCCAATCATAATACCGGGTTCCTTCAGTAGTACTGCCCATAACCCGAATCCATCCTCTTTATAACGCCTGATCTGATTATCCAGCCATCTTTGAATCTCTTCCAGTGTAAATGCACCTTCATAAGCATACATCACCTCATCGTCCTGTAATATCTTACATAAATCTGTAAAATCAGTTTGAGACATTTCTCTTAAAATTAATCTCTTAGTTTCGATCATCATTTTTCTCCTATGCGTTATATACCCACTTCAAATTGGAGCCATTCTGCTGCTAATTACCACGAAGCACTATTATGGTTTTCTACTAAGTGCTAAGTCTATTGTATCATAAACCGTAATAATACCACCGTTGTCATGTATAGTCTGTTTTATCTCATCAAATAATTTTAATCTTTTTCTTTCTTCAAGCGCTATATGATCGGAGTATGTCCCCAATAATCGGATATATTCTTCCGCAGAAAAGCTTCTTGTTCTGTGATAAAGTTTGTAACCAACATCGTCAAACCCATATTTGCACGCAAGGTCTGCTATCTTTTTCGCATTTTCTTCTGTGTATTCACCGGGGTCTTTTGAACCAGGCATATACTTCGCATATATTTTTTCAAGTGCAATATGTATGTGATGATTTTCATTATCTTTGTTCGGATGATTCGCAAATCGTGCAAAAATTCCACCACTCTTTAACATATGATACACCTTAGGATATCCGACTTCTTCTGGAATCCAATGAAATGCAGTTGCTGAATAGATAAGATTGAAAGAATTGGGAGTAGTTTCAAAATCTTCAAAAGACATATTCTTAACACTGAATCTATCATACTTATTATATTTTTCTTTTGAGAATTCAGCTAAATGATCTCCTAACTCGATAGCTATTAAATTACAACCAGTTTCCAGTATTGGTTTCGTGGCTTGTCCGGTTCCTATCCCAATTTCGAGAACATCACTATATTGATTTATCTCGATTTTACGAAAAATATCATCGTATAATTCTTTTGGATAATTGGGTCGCCACTTATCATATTCTATGCAAACTTTATTGAATGTAGTTTCCAGCCCTTTGGATTCGGACATAAATCACCTCTCTCTTGTATTTTTCATTCTATTTGTTAGTCTGCGCCTACCTCTAGTTTCCAAAACTCAATTAAATCTTCATCGATAAACTCAATATATGGCTTTCTATTCACTTCATTAAAATGCTCTCTATACCATATATAAGATTCCAATATGCCTTCCATTAACGGTTTTGTTTCTTTCAACCAATTATTTTGCTTTGAAACATTCAACTTGTACTCATAATCATAGAAACTGAAATAATCACGTTGATTATAATCACTCTCAATATTGATTAACTTAACCTCTTTTCCCGCTACTTGATAACACATTGTTACCCAATCAGTTATCGTTATAACTTCATCATTTCCAAGATTAAATATATGATCTTCAGGATGCTTCTGAAGTATAACATCAATAAACTTACATAAATCGTTTATATAAAAAAACTGTAAATGCATACTCCCATCTCTTGGTACGAAAAATGGTCTATTTTTATCTGCGCATTCGAAAGCAAATGCTTCTCGATAAACATTGTTCATCGGGCCGTATAGATATGGAGGTCTCAAGACATAAGCCTGAGGAACATATTTTAATAAGTATTGTTCCGCTTGGAATTTATTCACACCATAACTTCCCCAGTAAATATTGCTTCCTACCTTCTGTCCTTCTGTAATAGGATGTTGGGATGTATCCGGATAAACCGCACTAGAACTCAGTAATATATAATCGTTTATACTGTCAAGTGCCTCCATTAAGCATTTTACATCCTCTTTTTTATATGCAGTAATATCTAAAATTACATCAAAATTATAACCCTTTAATCGATCTCCTATTTGTAATCGATCACCTTTAATTAATATAGTTCCAGGTATCTGCTTATGATTTCCTCTATTAAATACATAAACCTCATCACCCATATTCACATAATATTGTGCAACATATTTACTTACAAATGTGGTTCCACCAGTTATCAAAATCTTACTCATAAGTGTTCCTTTCTTAGCACAGTATATGGACTGGGTAGCATCTAGCAGATATAAAAGCACTTACACCAACGCTGTATGGTACATCCTCGTCATGTGTCCGTTGTTCTCTTCTACCATGCACAAAAATTCCCACCCACACTTTTCATAAAAGTTCGTGTGTTCGGTTATCAAGTATACCTCAGTGCAGCCCATCGATGTCAGATCCTTGCATACAAAATCAAGCATCCCCTTCGCGATTCCATGCTTTCGATATTTCTCTTCTATGTATACGGCGCATATATTAGGAGTTAGATCTGTTCTTTTATGAAAATCATTTTCTATCACTCCCATTCCGCCGATGATCGTATCTTCTTTCATAACAAGATACCACTGTGGTATATTCGCTTGTTTTTTCTGGCATTCCTGGATACTCTCTAAATATAATTCCTGTGGAACCTGCCACTTGTCATAAAACCATTTTGCAGCCTGTTCACTTAATTCGGGAGTTTCTCTTAATACTATAACTTTAAATTCATCCCTCACGTTAATTTCCCCGATTCTTTTATCTATTAAACAGATTATAGATATTCTACTTTATATTCATTCGTCTCATGTCCAAAAACTTTTATTACATTGGGATATTTTAATAAAAATTCTTGCAACTTCAAAAAACTTTCATGGCTCTTAACAGAATTTTCTGAATAAGAACCTGTTCCCACACCCAATTCAAAGCCTTTACATGTGCTACAGGCATCTCCGATAACAAGTACTTGCATCTCTGTTCCATTGATTATATAAGATGTATGTCCCTTTGTATGTCCCGTGGTACTCACAGCCCATAATGAACCATCTCCGAATATATCTATGCACTTGCCCAGTATGGGCATATTGTTTCCTGATGAAAAATCAAATTCAAATAACTTTGATTTATTTTCTAAAAATGCAGAGTATACAAAAGGAAATTTCCCGCTCTCACATTCACCACTGCCATAAATAAATGGAATATCATCCGACAACGATGGAGCACCTGATGCATGCTCATGCGTATGTGTTAAAAACACTCCATTTAAACATATCGACTTGTCCTTTAGCTGTATCTCAATACCTTCCTTCGTATATTCCTGTAGGTAATGATTTTTAAAGTACACCCCCTTTAAAAATCCCTTGAAATTTCCTCCTGGTTTTTGAGAAAATGAACTATCAAAACCAGTATCAATTAGATAATCACCATACTTATCATGACTAATTAGATGTGCTAAAACAGGTATTTTTACGAATCCATCACTCAGTTGTGCTGCTTTAGAGTCTTTAAGATTGATCAATCCCGATAATCTGCTTATAATACTGCCGGTTTTCAGGGTTTCAATCCTTATCGGCGCTGGGTTATTAAAAACGGATTCCCAATCTGTGAATTCCGATTTATTTATAGAATAGGTTTGGGTGCTCAGAACTTTATTCATAACCTCCTCCAAAATAAAACAGAACTTTACTCTTGAAACGAGCCGATTTCTACCAAATTTCCTTCCGGATCGGCAATATAGCAAGTGCGCTGTCCCCAAGGTTCCGTTGTGGGCTCAAGTACCCCGACAGCTCCTTTGGAAATAGCTTCATTATATGCCTCATCTACTGCTGCAAAATTTTCTACACTCAAAGCAATCTCAATATGCCCATTAATTCCGTCTGCATAATTATATCTTCTCTTTGTCATCGTTTCAAAATCTTTTCTTCCGTATAGTAAGAACAATGTACCATCCTTCACCAAATACACATTAGATGTATTCTCATCTTCTTTTATCTCAAATCCTAGAACGTCACGATAAAATCGAACCATTGTTGGCATATCTTTCACAAATATTCCAAAACCATCTAGTTTCATACTGTTTCCTCCAATACTTTCAAAGGTATTTGCTCGAATTTATAAGACTCCCTTAGCTTCTTGCCAATCCACAAGAAGATTGTATCTCTTTGTATTAAAACGCAATACGCAATAACCTGGATCGTCAGAGCCGCTGAAATGACCTTGAAGTCCCGGATACCACATCTCTTTTTTTATCTCCGGGTCAGTCAATACTTCTATTGTTCCTACTAATGAAATGTTATAATCTATTGCATCAAAGCAAACACTTGCTCGGTTGCACTGCTCGATCCGCTTTGTTTTATCACTGCCAAGTCCGGTACAAAATGTAATCCAGTTTAATCCTTCTGCCTTCGACGCAGATATCGTTGAAGTGGTTGGATAGCCATCTTGGTCAATCACTGCTAATACACAGTAACACTCGTTGCCTCCCCCAGTTTTACTTGCCACTATTTCTGCAGCTTTAGAGATTATATCTTCATTCATATAGATTTCCTCCAAATTTTCCTTTCGAAAGTTCACTTACCCTATGTAGTGTTATTCCTTAATAAAAGCACCTACCAAAACCATAATGAACCCAATTAATACAATAAAAAATTCACCTCCACCATTAAAATATTGACTCAACCCTACTTCTAGATTAATATAAATTCCAGCTAACATTAAGGCTAATCCTAATCCAATTATTTTTAAAGTTTTGTTTTTCATTAATACACCCCTCCTCGTTTTACAATACAATGAAATATTAAATAATTATGAAAGACATTCTTCACTATCATTCATTATTGTTATCAATGGATGGAATCATCATCTGCATTAGCAGACCTGTTTCATCCTTCATAGGATTTTCAGGTATGCTTTCCACATACCCTTGCGCCGCTATATTTGCGGTAACTGCTAAACAGATTGCATCCAATATGTCATCAACATTGCATTTCATACTTTTCGCCATCGCTGAAATTTTGCTTGAAGATATTTTCGAAATATAACCTGCTAATAGATTGATACGTTCTTCCATACCATCTATTTCAGATTTCTTAGATTGCATAGTTCTTCCGTTCATCCTTGCAAAACAAACTTCAGGGTGACTTTCTTTTATAACATTTTTAAAACCCGGATTATTCTGAAGGAATGTATCCACTTCTCTCATTTTAGGAATAATTCCAACCGTCAAAGGTGTGAACTTCTTTCCCAATATCCTCTCATTCTCCTCATATGCTTCACCAACCGTATCAGCATATACGGCTTGTCTACATGGAGCTGGAAAAATCGTTGCGCCTCTCTCTTTAATAATCCGTCTAGCATACGTATCCGGTCGAACATGATCCTTATTGCTTGGTAACCCAATCACCATATCTACGAAGAACTCATCAAAATCAGGGTATTCCTTTACTATATCATTAATATTATTGAATTTACGTAACACTAATGTTCCATATTTAATAATTGCAGCGATCCAGCCTCCCTTGCATCCATCCACTCCGATGCTTATGACGCTATCACTGATATTTATAATTGGAGTCTGCCAGTCAGGTTGCTTTGATCCCATTCCATATATCTTTACCTGCTCTATCATATGTCCAATATTACCTTCCCCTGCAAACTTGCTGCTATCAAAATAATCTTCATCCACGGACAACCACTCGAGTGGATGTGCTTCCTCGGTTAATACGATGTCTTCACTGATATTGCCGACATATACTTCAACATAACAGTCTTGATTATAGTATGTAAAATCCATCATATGACTTAGCTGAATCGAGGTAGAATCAATTCCTGTTTCTTCGATTAGTTCACGGTATGCTGCCGCAAAACCATCTTCATCCAGCTCTATCTTTCCACCCACCAGGTTGTATAGTCCCTTGTAGGGATTCTTTGTTCGTTTGCAGCAAAGTAACTTTTCACCATTCAGGCTAAATACCATAATGCAGTTATATCCTTGCATATTGCCTCCTATTCCGTCAATCAAGTCATATATTTATTATTTCAAGTGAAATTTAGCTTTATCTGTTATCTTAATTCTGATACTTTCATCTGGTGACGACTCATTTTTCAGGAAGATAAGATTGTCTCCATCTATTTGAAATACATAAATGCACTTACTATCTGTTATCATGGTTAATCTGTTATTATTAACTGAATACGTGCCTGAAACTCCATTTGGGAACATACTGCTTGTCATATCTCCCAAGTCAATTTTCCCATCAATAATTTTAATATAAGGTAATCCAACCTTTGCTAGTTCCATAAGATATTCTCCGTCCCTTACAGGTTTTGAATAATTCTTTGAGTCACACCCCATCATCATTATAAAAACCAATATCAAAACAAAGTTAATATAAGTTCTTTTCATTTCAATGATCCCTTCTTTTACGAAATGATTTACTACCAAACATAATATTATTGTAAATCAATCTGGTTGTGTTCTCTGATTCTTTCTTTTGCGTTCTCAACGAGTTCTATATAGTTTGATATAAAGGATTCATCTAAATCTTTATCCAGCTGTGCCTCAACCCTCCATAATACCTGTCTTTCGGCTATATCCGTAGATATATTTTCATCTTTAGCAATCTTATTTAGCCAATCATATAATATTAAGGCTTCATCTTGGCTTAGCTTTATATCCATACAACGCTTCCCCCTTAAATAACCTATTATGAAAGAAATTCAACTTACTGAATTTAATGCTTCTAGCCTTTTTGCCCGTACAAATGCTTCATGTAAAAATTCATTTGCCGTCAAATCCTTATAATCCCAGTTCATTGCCTCAATCGCAATTGCTCCTAAATAGCCTATCTCTGCAATGTTCTTCATCACCGTATTCCAATCGATTGGTCCGTCAAAAGGAAGCTGATGTTGACCATACTCCCCACCAATATCATGTAAATGCAATGCCATCATTCTGGAACCATATTTCGATAAGAACTCTTCTTCTGGATAATAGTTGTAGTGATGACCGCAGTCATAACAAAACCCAATTCGACTAGAGTCCACTTGTGATAATATATATGATAAATTAGTTCGGTTCCTCAAATTCTCCAAAGCAACATTTACTTCTAGCTTTTCCGCTTTCTCTGCTATTCTTTTCATTCTGTCTAGTCCAACTGTATTATATAGATAATTATCATTTGGCAGGTGTACCACCATGGTCGGAATCTCATATTTAGCACAATCAGAGATGCATTGCACATAACATTCCAATAAATCCTTACCATCTAGATTGTCCTTCCATAGATCATTTTGGTACTGAACCGGAGTATGAATATTCTGGACAAAAAGCCCTGCCTCTCTTGCTAACATAGGTCCATTGAGATAGTCATTATGTCCGGAAGCATCTCGACCAAACCCGTTGCTCCACCATAATAACACGCCATCGAAACCAGCTTCCTTAATTAACCGATAACGATCCTTTATGGGCAATTCATAACCAAACCAATCATAAATGGTAACCACTTGGCACTTCCTTTCTAACCAATTCTGTAAAAATTAATATAATATCTAAATCCTACAAATTGTTTTGAAATAATTATAAGAAAGTACTTTATTTCTTATTAAGCTTTTCAACACTGATATTAAATGCATTTTTCCAAAGTACCACATTCACGACCAAAGCAATCGCAATATAAAAATATATTCCATAATTTATTAACAGCGATAAATAATGAAGCCCTGCCAGAATAGCTAAGCCGAACATCAATAACAAATTTAAAACAGCATTACCCTGTTTCGCATCCTCAAAGGATACTGAAAAAGGCAGATATTTATCATTAATCATAAAGAAAACGATATTAAAAAGCAGCATATTTAACAAGATAGCTAGCATATCTGGGAGGATTCGGACTCCAAAAATTGCTGTAAAGACAATCGCCTCTACTAGAAAGAAAGGCAAAAATAGCCGTATTAGTAAAGCTTTCATCGTACCACGGAATACCGGTGTTACATTACTGATTGGAAGTGTCTTATAGATCCATGCTCCTTTATAGGCGGCGGAATATCGTATCATAAGTAATACAGATGGCAGCATCATTCCACAAAAATAGATAAAGAAGTAGGATTTTCCCTTTGAAACTTCCCCTAAACCAGAATCCATAACTTGCTGGAATAGAAAGATGAAAGGAAATGCGATGGAAAAGCCTAGGGAAGGATATACCTTTAGCTTAAACTCCCTTTCATTTTTCATCATATCGGATGCAAAGCGATAGAAGACTCTTTCCTCCCTGTTTCTGCAAAATATATTAGTTAGTAATTGGCCAGGTTTTTTCGTCTCTTTTTTATGTTTGGTGGAATAATTACTTAGCTTAAGCAGATATTCTTCAAAATGTGATGATACGGAGCCATACAATATAAGCGCCAAGATCGGAACAATAGCAGCTAAAGCCGTAAAAATAATAAACGTATTTGATACTTCTGATGTTTTTAACATCTCGAATGGTGCTGAGTACCAGACGGGAACAAGTAAATATTGCCACCACTTCGGAACGAAGGTTATATGAAGATCTACGATATTGAATAACCTTGAAACAAACTGATAACCTATCATAATGACTAAGGACAGGACAATCTGAACATAGTTGATTATGTCCTTTAGCTTTTCTCCATCAAAAAATCTAAGAACTAGAAAATATATGAAAGAGGTAATTACAATGCAAAACATATCCAGAAATATGATGGATACAATAAATATCAGGAAAAATATAGGCCCATGTTTTAATAAACTAACTATGAGTGCCGGACCTGCTAAGACAAAGGATATAGAGAACATATAATATGAAACATGCAGTGTTTTCGCTAATCTTAATGTTTTGGAATTCACCGGTTTTGTCCCCAAAATATTTCTATCCTTTATATCTAATAAAACAGACGAAAAATCCGATATTAACGAGGACATAATAAAAAACATCATAATCGCAAATACGATACTCATCTGATAGATATAGCTGCTGTTCATTAGCACAAATGGAATCATGATTATTCCCATAAAAAGATAGATACCCAAGGATTTAAGAAAATTATTATTGCTTTCATTCGCCGTTTTCTTATTGCTATTAAATACACTTGATACTCTTCTACCGTCCATCGTCAGCTTCACTTGTAAAATCTTTCTCAAAACATTGTAGTTATGACCACATTTTTCAAAAACCGTGCGAAATATATCCATAAACTTAAGAATTCTAAAATCTTTCATAGTATTATACCTCTTCCACGATTGCTACAAAATCTTTTGCAATTGCATCGTAGCTGTCGAAACCGGTAATCTGGTTAAAGATCTGTTCAAGTGAATTCTCATGTGAGAACTGTTTCAGTTGATTAAAGCTTCCATCCGCTACTACCTGTCCATTATTTAATAAGATAATACGATTACTGATCTTTTCAACCACATCCATAATATGGGAGGAGTAGAATATGGTCTTGCCCTGTCTGGATAGCTGTGACATTATTTCTTTTACGACCATGACACTATTCGCATCCAATCCGCTTAATGGTTCATCAAAGAATAAAATCTCCGGATTATGTATTAAACTTGAGATAATTAAGACTTTTTGCTTCATTCCTTTCGAAAAAGAGTTAATCCTCGAATCATATGCATCCGAAATCCCGAACAACTCCATGAGGCGTCGTGCCTTGCTGTCCGCCTTTTCAAACGTTAAACCATACATCTCACCAATAAAGGTAAGATACTCTCTTGCAGTCAAATTATCGTATATGTCTGCTACCTCAGGAACATATCCGATTTTTCTCTTGTACTCCGTTCTATCCTTTGAGATATCCTGTCCTAATACCTTGACCTCTCCGTAATACCCCTCAACGATACCTAAGATAATCTTTATTGTTGTACTTTTACCGGCTCCATTCGTACCAATATAGCCGATGATTTCCCCCTTATGAATGTTAAGATTAATCCCTTTAAGTACCTGATTTGAACCATAATACATACGCAGGTCATTGACCTCCACTGTTACATCATTTATCATATCTAAACTCCCTCTTATTGGAAATATTTATGAAAAGAATAACATATTAAAAAACAATATTCAACTTTTCCCAGGTGGTTTTAATCAAGAATTAATCATCTCTTTATATTCTAAACTTGTGGAACAAGTTTGGCTGCTTAAATACAACGACCTTGTCCACGAAGCAGACTTTGCTTAAACTGTTTTTGCGTCATACATCCTCCATATTACCTTTATTTAGTTAATTCGGTTAGTGGAATATATGTAGAATATGTCCAAACTTCTTCGCATACTTTTAATCTAAAGTAATTCTCCAAATCGCCCATTTCATAATCCCGAAGCTGCAAGTGCTCTGTTTCAATATTCATTATAATCCTCCATAATATACACTATAAATAATAGATTCTACATCAGGCATATAGCATTGAAATCTTGTAATGACAATTTATATATTACCTATTATTGATAATTCTATATATGTAGCCGTAATGCAAATCAATTTCACAGTGATTTGTAAAACCAACACAGTATATTCGTTCATCATCTAATTTTCGAATATCAAAATACATATCTTCATAATACTGTAATCCTTTTTTATCCGAATAAGCTTTAAGTAGGTCAGAAATGTTATATAACAAAAGGCCAGTTTCATTATATACATTAATGTTATTACTTTTCGAATATTGCAAGTCTCTACTTATATCCGGAAGAATTAATTCCACTTTATATTTGCTTACTTCAAGTATTTTTTTATCATTCATTTCTATTCCCCTATCAAAATTATTCTGGGAGCAATATAGTTATAATATGTATAGTTAGGAGTTTATATATTTACGATATCATGCATCATACTCGCAAGTTCCACAAAATCATTAACCACTTTACCGTTATATTGAACATCTCTGCTATTAAATAAAACCGGATTCATTCCCAACTTCCCCGCAGCCTCTAAATTCCCTTCTCTGTCATCTACATAGATACAATCTCCTGCATTGCATCCTAATTGTTCAATCGTAAGCTGAAATATAAGCTCATCCGGTTTTTGAATCTTCAGATCACCGCTGATGCTTATCACATCAAAATATTGATTGATATCAAATTTTTCTCGAAGATATTTACTCCATCTACTCGAATCATTTGATATAATAGCCAATCCATATTGTTTTCTCACCTCAGTAATAAAATCCAGAAAACCATCGTTTAATTCCATTGTATCCAAATATTCCTTTTCGATTCTCTCCAGATCACCTTGAAATCCGATTGCTTCCCATACCTCTAGTGAGGTTAATTCTCCTACATCGGCTCTAAACCAAGGTGTATATATTTCTTCCGGCTTTAATTTAGGAAATGTACGCTGGACATATGGAACAAAATCTTCTCCTGTCTGTTTAATTATTACTCCATACATATCTAACACAATTGCTTTCAAGATTCACATCCTTTTCTGCAAATTGAAATTTGCCAATTCATATTGTTTTCAATATATTTACCTCGCCAAAATAATTAATTATATTATTTGATTCGCTGAACCACTACCCAGTCTATCTTCTATTCACAATTTCTTTGGATTACGTATTTGTGTAATAACTCTTTCGGAATATGGCAGTAGTCATTCGGGCACCGATCCAGTCGATCTTGATGCTCTTCCGCACTTTTAACATAATTCATAAGTGGAAGGATTTCCACTACGATTTTATCCTTATCCTCTCTTTTTGCTATATAATTCTTGGCATCCTCCAAATGACTAGGCACTTTACTATATACGCCTGTACGGTATTTTTCCCCTACATCATTGCCCTGTTTATTCACACTGTAAGGATCTATTATTTCAAAAAAATAATCCATCAATTGAGAAACGGTTACTGTATCAGGGTCAAATTCCGTTTTCACGCATTCGGCATATCCATCATATTCGCCGTCAAGCGTATCAGAATAACCATTTGCTCGTCCTGCTTGCGTATTAATTACACCTTTTAGTGTTTTAATAAAAGCTTGTACTCCCCATAAACAGCCTCCAGCAAAATAAATCGTCTCAACCACCGTATTCACCTATTTTCTTTCACAAATATAATAATTATCTCTTTGCTTATCTACTTATGTTATTATTGGTATAAACATAATGGAAATGCAACTTCTCGGATGTAACTGCTATGTATATGTACTATATATATCTTACTTTATATATCTTACTTTACATCTATTCTATATACTCTGGAATGCTCTCCATGCATATTTTTCATCATTTGATAGTAAGTATATCCGTACTTTTCATATAGCCCCGTCTTACCAGTCGATATAAAAAGCTGTGTAGCTCCATCCCTTTTGGCAGTAGAATAAGCAAAATCTAAAAGTATTCCCGCATATCTATGTCCCCTATATTGAGGAAACGTATATACAAATCCTATCCAAGGACTAAGTTCAGTGTCTCTGACTTCATCTACCTCCGCTAAAATACAATATGACACTAAATGCCGATTATCAGTCAGTAGAAAAACTTTTGTTGTCTCCCCACATAACATTTTCAACTCATTTTTACTCAATAATTCATACAAATATTGTCCTGCTTCCCAATCGCTCTTTTTAAGCTGATCCAACCAATATTCTTTATCTTCTATGCTATAAAATTCTTTAACTATCATTATTACTCCTCACTATAGAATTCGAATTAGTCTATGCACAAGGCTTTAATTGATAAGTATGATGGGCAGTTTCAGGAACCAAAAGCCTAGCACTTCATTAAGTTCAAGTGAAATTTTTTCGTTCTCATAGCCTTTTAAGCAAAAAATCTCCATATACTCCCTTTCTTATCTCTTATCAGTTTGTTTCATTCTTATATTTTAAATTGATCTTATGCTATGGTAAGTTACTCAGGGATTTAAGTTGTTCAAATAATTTCAAGTTATCAATTTCATAATAGCTATCCTTGTATTCAACATCAAAGGTTTTACACCCCCAATTTTCCAGAGTAGCTTTTGAGCCGTCTGAAAACATTATGTTGATAATATTTTCTGCTGTAGGTGGACTTACATACTTAGGAAGCAATCTCTTAAAATCTGATTTAACAAAATAAGTAACATCAATATTGCTTGGCTTATCATCTATTAACACCTCAGCTACTTGTTTATTCTTGATCTTGTTGCAAATATCGTTCCAATCTGCTTTTGCAAAGTATGACCTTATGAATGACATTGATAAACTAACAAATATATAAAGAATTATCATAAATAATCCAAGTATACCCAATGCTATCACGAACTTTTCGGACTTAGTGTAAGCTTTAAGCATTTTTAACCTCCCTAATGTAAAAGTCTTCCGTTTGCATAATGACTTAAGCAAAGGTTATTGTTCTACTGTACTTAAGCAGAATGGATGCCCTTCAGGATCAAACATGACTGTTGAACTCTCAAAAAATTGTGTTTCTGATTTTTTCGCACCATATTTCAATGCATGGCAAACTGCTTCATCTAAGTTTTTTACTTTAAAATCAATATGTGCCATTTGCTGTTGTTCTCCAACTCTCCACGGCCACACTGGCGGAATATACTCATTTACTTCTTGAAAAGCCAATATCCACCCTTGTGGGGAACGTAATCCTGCCCATCCTCCACCTGATAGTATTTTCTCCCACCCAAGAAAACTGACATAAAAATCCGCTAACTCATCTGCATTTTTGCAGTCATACGCAAATCCCGCTATTGATTCAATCATAGTATCATAACCTTTCTATTTAATATCTACTCTATACTTCAATTTCCAGTATATCTTTTCTTTCTTAGTTTATTTTAGATCGGTTTGTTCCGTATTGTTAAAAGCATAAATCTATATTGTGGGTTAATTATCCATATCTATCAACTAATTCTGGATTTACTATAAATGTAAAATGATTCTTGGCTCGGTTTATACTCTTTTTTAAGCACTTCAAGGAAATACATCTA
This sequence comes from Bacillota bacterium, assembly GCA_023392615.1. Classification (GTDB taxonomy): domain Bacteria; phylum Bacillota; class Clostridia; order Lachnospirales; family Lachnospiraceae; genus Mobilitalea. The sequence continues at coordinate 169,372 of JAEVYT010000039.1, forward strand.
TGATTATTGGCATTTTGTTGTTCCTCCGCTAAAATAAGTTACTATTGGTATATATTCATCAAAGTCCTATTTGTCTGTTATTAGTTTTATATAACTCAACTTAATATAATGGGTAGTTCACGATTGCGAAAGATTGTTTATTAAGTTTCTTGCAGATTATGCTTATTATCTATGTAAAATCATCTTGCATAGCTTTAATATTTGCTCCTACATCTTCAGGTCTATGAGCATCTGAAGCATAACGTATGTCAACACCTTTACTCTTACAAATATTTAATAGCGTTTTATTCATGCCCATTTCGTGATAATTATAATTTAGTGCTAGACCACCATTTTGTTCTATATACATATTGTGTAAGTTTAATTGATTAGCTAATTCAGAATATACATTTGATAAATTTTGTGGTGGTAAAAAATCAAAGCATTTTATGGAATCTGGGTGAGCAAGTCCAGTAAACAAGTCACTCTTAACAAGATTTATCATACATTCGTAATATTGATTATACAGCGATTCAACATCAACGCCATTCCAAAATTCTATCTTATGGTCAAATCCAAAACCATTCACCCAATGAATAGAACCAGTCGCAAAGTCAAAGTTATATGATTTAAGTATTTCAGATATTAGTTGCTCATACTCAGGGAAATAGCAGATTTCAAGACCCCATTTAATTTTAATAGGAAACTGATGCAATCTCATTTCATCAATTAGATTCGTAAATTGTTGAATGGTAAGTCCTGTTCTTCTATTATACCAAGCTTGCTGATATTCACTAAATTTACAAACGGATGAATACATAGGTGCAAATTCCTTAAAGCGATGGGAGTGCTCTAAAAGATAAATTTCCTCAAGACCCATATTCATTGCCTGTTCAACAAATCTATCGATCCATTCTTTGGTATAGTTACCTCTTTCAATGTGAATATGTACATCTCTCATATAACACCTCATCCTACACATTATATAAAATCCTAGTACTCAATTGTAAATTTTTGCGTATCAAATATCTACTAATTTATGTATCTCCCTAAAAAAATTAACAGGAAGTTCATTACAGCTGCACTATAAATCGGAATTTATCGGCTTTATATTTTGCTTATTATCTACTTTTTATTTGGTTTTCTTTTAATAATTAATAATTTTTGAATATCTTCTAGTAGTGAATTGACTGGTTCAAAAGTCATCCATTTGCCGTCATGGTATGTTGTTGAATTTTTGTAGATGCTTTGGATTTCATCAGTATAAGAATTTTGCTCGCTTTCAAATTTTGCTCTTTCATCTTTTCCAAAAATAATCTGTATGCTAAAACAATTTTCTTTAGCATACAACGTACATAAGGTTTTGCCACCACGCCGATATTTATGTTCGTATCTCCAATTGTTCCAATTGGTGTTTTTACGTAAGATATCCATTTCATATAAATTCTCAACAAGATTACAGACAGCTGCCCATACATGATATTTCTCAGTACCGAGCATTTCGTTAAGTTCTTGATTTGTAGGAAAAACTTCTTGCATAATAACTCTCCTCCACTAATATAATTTGCTGAATATATCCGTGTAATTACTTATTTTGGAACATATGACACATTCCAATTTTTCGGAACCTAGAAGTGTCAATAAACCCGGAATATGTCAATGAAAGTGCAAATGATTGCGCATTATTATTTTTTTAGAACATCTCCATCGATTATAAATTTATTACATTTTCGACATAAATGTGTCTCAGCAGTAACATATCCCCAGATGTTTTTAGCTAATAATACTTCATCAGCTTTAGGTTTTAATAGCAATTTATGTAGTCTTTTTGTCCACAATAAAGATGTACCTGCACCTGCCATACCACCTTGTGTAAATCCTTGTTCCATTTCTTCATTACAATAAGGACATTTCATTCTTTTTACACTTAGGAAAGTTCAGGATATGGGAATAAACATAGGCCTTATTAGTAATGCAGATATAATTGATTCAAAACATTGGGCTAAATCTCCGTTATCACAATTTTTTGATCTTACTATTTTTTCATCCAATTGCTCTTTCATAATATAAGACATCATTTTCAGAATATTTTTCCCATTCCGAGGCTGATATACCTATGACATCATATTCATTAATCTCTGAGTATTTGGGATAAATCAACGTAAAAAACAAATCAAAAAATACTGCTTTTGTCATCTTCACACCCCTTGGAAATACTTACAAATTGGGATTTGTAAAACTAATTATTCATAATTTTATTACAAAACTCAGCAATTTCACTTCTTCTGTATTCAACATTATCTTTATATTCGATAGAACAGAGCCCCAAACTATCCATGGATGCTATTTCTAAGTGCCCATAAAAGTGTTCAATACTTTCAATTATTCTATTACATTCCTTCATACTTGGACCTGTTCGTAACGCAATACAATACCCCTTTTTCCCACGACTAATAGTTGCATGCGGTTCATGTGTATTACACCAAGGGGTACACCTGTCTATAAATGCTTTAAATTGTCCCGGAATATCACCCCAATAAGAAGGTGCTACTGAAATAATAATATCAGCCCAAGAATATTTTTCGATAACTTTCAGAACATCATCGTTATGTATGCATTTTGCTGTTGTATGACATGTCCTGCATCCTTTGCAAAATTTAAATTCATAGTCATCAATACAAATGTTTTCAATATTATATTTTGTTTCCAATAATGAGTTGACTACATTTATTATTTCTGCTGTAGCACCATTTTTTACAGGGCTACAGTTTATCAATAAAACATTCATAATATACCTCCACAAATTCAAATTCGTCTTGATTAACGCTTTACTTTATAAACATAATGGGAAGTTGGTTCACTTCTCAATTTATAAAGAATGTAAATCCTCATTCAGTTTGGGCAAATTAATAATTATTTTCCTATTTCATAATTTACTATTTCCTTACCTGTAAAACATTTCTTAAGTTTTATAATCACCCTATCTGTTTTAAATTTAATAAATTTATCCAACATTATTGCAATTGCAGTATTCAAATCATTACCAGTAAGTGCACCTGTCAAAGCTATATGAGGAGTCCAACGGTCAGGTATATAGGAATCCCAAGACAAATTTGCAACTTCCGATAATGTCTGACACAACTCCTTATGTAGCTCTAATAATTCTATTGTTACTTTTGGCTCATAGAATACAATACCACCAGTAAATATTCCAATCGAATTAAATATAAATGAAAGTTCATTTACTTTTTCAAAAAATTAATTACAGTTTTTCCTAATTCTTCTTCGTTGTCACATCGCACAAAAGTCATTGTTAAATGCGGAGGTCTTATACCTGCTAGTATATTATATTAATCCAATAATTCACATTTACTATTTAAAAATGCATTGATATTTTCATCAAATTCTATCCATAATACATATTCATTTTCATAAAATATCTTTTCCATCTATTTATTCTTTTTATCCTTTCTTATATGACGTTTTACAAATAATATATCTTGAAATAATTCATGATCACTGTATTTCACTCAAATAGTTCAATCTCCGCTCAAATATAATGAGAAGTTTATCCGCTTATCCCGTTTTCCTGAGATACTCTTTACCTAATTGACAAGTTGGAATATGTTTGAATATCTTGCTCATTTTACACGCTCTTGAATACGATGAATGGCAAACTCTGCGCTGTCACGTATATCATGAATTTTGCTTTTGATATGCTGCTCCAAAATTGGAATATCTTCTACTGAACCAATTTTCCCAAGCGATGCATTCGCATATGTAATTTCGTAATTATAGGCTTTTTCATCCATTTGATTGATATAATAATACAGTGCTTGCTTACTCTCTGATGTAGTAGAAGAACCAAGTGCGCTAATCGCACTATGTCGAATTAGCCATTTCTCACTCATAGTGAGGGCTACTATTATTTCAATGGAAATGTTTATTGGGATTGTTATATCAGACACTCTGTCTAACATAGATGAAAGAACGTACTTATCTGTTTCCACTTCCATCTGCTGCAAATAAAAACTAATGTATTCATTTTCTGGGCAGTTTTTAAGGAGTTTCCCCATTATGAAATATGCTGCATCACGATATTTTTTGTCCTTCGGTTTTAAGTTGAGTAAAATTAGTTTTCTCAAGGCCGGATAAAGAGATGCATCGGCAATCATCTCAGCTTCACGATGGGCTTTCCAACTGATTGATGTATCTGATGAACTAACTTCTTCTTTTATATTCATTCTTTGTATCAGTTTAACGATGTATTCCTCTGACATATTACTCACCCTCCAAAGTAAGATATAATAAATTACATGCAATTAATATTCATATCTGTCTATATATGATTTTTATAATTAACATTTCGTATTATCTTTAAAATGATTGCTTCATAAACATTAGGGTAAGTTGGTTTACTAATAATTCTATTAAAGTTCTCCTATAAACCAAATCTCACTTTTTGATTTAAAATTATCATCGAATATCTCTTCTAAATAACCTCTTTCAATAAAATTATCAGGTATATTTAAATCATAGACCTTTAATAAACTTCGATTAGTATCTATCAAAGACCATCTCTGGTAATCGTCATCTCTGTTAAAAAAATTCTTAAAATATTCGTCATCAAAAAATATTATTATTTGAGAATCCCATAATTGAGGTAATTTAATACACGCAACAACCCTTATTTTTGTTGGTACTTTAGGCTTCATATTAGAAAGAAAAATTGCTCTATTAATTAATGTCTTGATACATAGAGTCCTTATATATGAAGGTGTAATTTTAGAATCAATAAACACCTGTGATACAGGAAGATGCATATGCCAATAACCATAATTCAGTTCTAGTTCTGGAAAATTCGCAGTAAGTTTTTCTATCTCGCTTACCATGATACGTGATTTTCGTTTGCCTCCACGAACCTTTTTCTTATTGGAATATTTCAAGTTCATTATTCTCATATATTACCTCAGCTAATAAAAGATTTGATATTCTTCATCGTACATAATCATCTAACGTCATTTATTCCAGATACCCCATATCATTAAGACGTCTGGTTCACTTCTGTATATCTATTTATAAACATAATAGAAAGTTAGCATTGACTTTTCGTGCTTTGGATTTTGCTTATGATTTTCGTTCACGTTAAGCTTATAACAGAGACACTGCAAATGCCTTAGCTCCATTTATAGCATCTTCAGTCTGAAAAGATTCTAAATTATTAATATCACGAACGGAATACATTCCACAATAATTCATTTTGGAGTGCTCACAAAAATGCCTTATTCCTGTTTCGAAGGGTTGCGTTGCATATTCTCTCTCATATCCATGAGTTGTGATAATAGCTATACTTTTACCAGTCAAAAAGGATCTACTTGCACTTCCGTAAAACTTGTTTAGCCCATACTGTCTATCAAGGAATAACTTCATTTCAGTGGGGCAATACCATGTATAAATTGGAGTTGCAAGAACAATACAGTCTGCCCATATTACGCTTTTAACGACATTATACATATCGTCTTTTTGTACACACCCATAATCATCGCTTACGTTTTGACATGCGTAACATGACTTACAGGGCAAAATATTTTTGTCAGCTAGAGTTATATACTGTACTTCTGCTTTATTCTCTATCAGCGATTGCACGAACGGTTTGCATAGTTCAGATGTATTACCATTAAGCCTTGGGCTACCCATTAAAATACAAAATTTCATTTTACCACTCCAGTTTTTATAATTTTCAACGGATATATAAAATAACAAACATAATGCGTAGTTCACCTCGCTGAAAATGGAATTTGGCAAGCTTCATATTATGCTTATACTGTACAACAACTGATAACTTTTTTAGCAAAATCAACGGCTACCTTTTTTGAATCATCAGTTTCAAATTTGCTTACACGGTCTCCTGCATCATCAGATACAGCTGCTTTCCCAATATATTCAATTTTGAAATGCTCACAAAATCGCTTAATTCCATCTTCAAAAGGGCTTATACCATATTCGAGATCGTACCCACAGGTAGCAACTATCCCGCACTTTTTTCCTTCCAACAGACTTGGTCCTCGTTGTTCCCCGTAATACTTATGTAGCCCATAAAATCGGTCAAGCATTGCTTTCATTGGTGCGGTACAATACCAAATAAATATTGGAGTAGCCAAAATAAAACAATCAGCCATTAAAATCTCATCTGATATTTCATACATATCATCATGGATTGAACAACCATATTCACCCAGTCTATTTTGACATTGGTAACACTCTATACATGGCGAAATCTTTTTGTCATACAGCGAAATTGTTTTAACTTCTATTCCCTTATCAACTAATTCTGATAAAAATGGTTTTATAAGAGTTGCTGTATCTCCGTTTTTTCTCGGACTACCCTGAAAAATTATAACTTTCATATTGTTTCCACCTTCTGCATTTTATAAAATACTTATTTTTTTCTTGACAAATAACATATTTAAACGATGATTAATCGTCCACCCCAACTATTTCCCTAGCTTTCTTTCTCTCTTTCAAATATTCAAATACATTCCATATACAGTGAAAAATTTCTATTATCGTTAGCACAATCAAGGCTATAATAAAAACAAACGCTGAACATAGAACGAAGTATTTTAAATATGGCACTTTATATATATTGGCTAAAATGGCAGAAGAAAAAAAACACCCCAAAGAAACAATCGCTGTTATAGCTAATCCATCAATAATTATATCCTCTCTATCTTTCTTTGATGATATTTGAAAATCAATATTCATCTCCTTTAATTTATTATTACATTCATTCAAACAATGTTGATACTCTTTTTTGTTCTTAATATACAATAGCCAGGATAAAATTATCCATACCCATCCTATTACAAAGCCTATTACTTTAATTAAAACAATACTCTCATTTTCTATCATACAATAGTAAACTGGGCCTAATATTGGTCCCAACGCTACCATCGTACTAAAAATCGGACTGATTAGCGATGGTCGTATTGCATTTACACTTTGCTGCGCTACTTTTATTAGTTTCATATCCTCTATTACTTGTAAGTCTTCTGAACCTTGCCCTTCTTGATCCATTAATCGTCCACCCCTTTATACTATAGGATTTAATACTTTGGTGCAAATACAAGATGTGTGTCCAATTCCGTTAAACAATTCTCTAAATAAGTTCTTGAACAAATACAGGTATGTGCAATTTTACAATATTTATGATTATTTTTAACAAATAGATTAATGTCTTCCCAAGCCACTTTTCCGGTCAGTCCATAAATACCCCACCAGTAATTCATCGATTCTACACTAACATATATCTTATTGCCCATAACTTCTCAGCCTCCTAGATACCTTTTAATATTTCTAATATGACAAATTCCTTTAATTCAAAAATACTACAATATAGATAATTTGAATTTCACATAGCCTTGATAAAGGCGGCTAATAAAAATTATGGGAAGTACATTGTTACGACGAATGCGAAATAAAGTAATAATACAAATTGGAATTTGCAGATTCATACTATGCTTATTTTGCCCGAGACAAGAAAGCTTTGATTTTTTGCAACAGGCTTTGCCGCTCAGGATAACATTCGTTGATATCAGCATCTACTGTCCAATGAAAAAACATATTATATAATGTGAAACCAAAATAAGGTTCTTCCATCTCATGATTTGGTATGTGTTCTTTTTTAAGAAAACAAATTTGAACCGGCCCAATGTCGATTTCATACCCCTCATCCGAAGATGCGATCCCTTTTACGCAATATATAACCTCCTGTTCGACTAAATTATCTTCTTTGAGCGCAATCACCGTCATCTGTTCTATGGGGTTGTTAACGTCAATGCCAAACCCTTCAAGAAATGCTCTAACATCCAAAGGCATTTCGTAAATATTTTTATGAAAATTACGGCAGGAAGCACATGTACATTTGTCATGGTGAGACGCATAATACTCGCGTGTTGCTGCCTTGTCAAATTCAAAATTCCAACCTTGATATTGTAAGGATTCCATTTTATCACCGCCTGCTAAGACAAATTCAAAATTGCCTATGTACTTGACTTTACTTTATAAATATAATAGGAAGTTTCACTATTGTGAAATATTGTGTTAAACTTTTACAGAAGATTATGCTTATACTATATATTTACTTTGGAAACAAATATTGTTGAATTTTTGTATTTGCCAATGTATTAAGTTGCCAAAACAGATTTCAAAGTAATTTAGGATTTCATTTTCCGTCTTATATATTTCTCTAATAAATTCAATTCCTTTTTCATTTCGTACAAGTCCAATATATCCAATATTTCTTGATAACTTAGCATAGTAGATTTCAATAGCATCTTTATATAAGGGCTCTGCTTTATCAAAACTACTTCCAGTTAGTCGTTTTGGAGCGTACTTGTTACTATAATGAAAATCTAAACATTCTTGATTTATAACTGATCTTTGTAATGCTTCTGCCTTTAGTTGCTTAAATTCATCAAACAATTCAAAGAAAAGATTTAATCCTTCCTCTTCACTATTCACTTGTTTCAGTATCATGTTCCTCCAGCCAGAAATTGATCCGTTAAAATTATATCGTCGTGCCACATACTCATGAAAAAACCAAAATGGAAGTGGTAATAGAGCATCTATTTCATTTGAAATTTCGTAGTCGTAAAGAGCAGTAGCATATCCATTCAAAAATGACTGTAATCTTGTAATACTTGGCTCACCTAAAAACACCCCAGGTCTTGGTTTTATTTTTTCAATTAACTCATATTCAAATTCCATTAACAAAACCTCATTTCATATAAATATATATTTTATAGTTTGCTTTAGTAAATTATTGCAAATTAAATATTTTGTAATTTATTTATATTCATAATAAACATAATGGGAAGTTGGATTCTTCGCTTTTGTGAAAGATTGTGTATCAGAACTTTAAAGACTTTGCACCAATACTTAATCGGGTTAATGCTTGTAAAGGAAATTCATGTCCCCATAAATTTTGATAACCATCAGTGGAGTATTCAGATTTTAACATACTAAATTCACGTAACACTCTATGTACAAATTTACCTAAATTCTCATAACCCGAAAATTCAATATGAGATTTATCGATACTTGGGTATTTGAAGGTCTGTTCTGATTGAATTATTTCAAGTTTAAGAAGATTACTCTGTCTTTTAAAAATCCATTGATATGCTCCAGGCTCATCGTTCCATAAACACATAGTTTCATTTACTCCTTCACATATCAAAGCTAATGCCATAATCAAGTCATAAGGCGCATCTGACAAATATGATGCTGTAATAATCATCATGTTATCATTTTCATCATTAAGAGTCGCATCTATCCATCCATGATCAGTTAATTTACATGAAAAATTAATCATTAAATATCTCCTTAAATATTTTACTATCGTAAACGATTCCGTAGATATAAATTTTTATACACCTTCCATCTTATTAATAAACATAACGGGTAGTAAAGGCTTAAATTCAAACTTATAATAGCACTATTTTGATAGATAAATCATATTACACATCGTTAACACTCTAAAAGTATTATATATATTCATAATAAAATCAGTACTTCTAGGTGTAATTTGGAGACTGTGTCATTATAGCAAAATCAAAATACCAATAGTACTTCACATCTTCTATGGTTGAATAATTAATAATGAAACTTCAGGTTCTTCACGACTATTTGTTACATGTTTTTGTGATTTTTACGCATCATTAAATTTGGGGAACTCCATGTCTGTATAATAAAGTAGCCGCATTTCATTTTCTAATGGTTTATCCCTTATGAGATTTTTTAAAAGTTTTTTCGTTGTGAAATACTCCAACTTCCAAGATAGATTTGGAAAAATGGAAGAAAACACTCCATTTATTTGGTTACAATTATAACTCAAAAATCTTCTTTTAGTTCTTACTCAAATGAAAACTCTGCTCGATGCCCATTCTTCTTACACTATCCAGCCAGTTATAGATATCTGCTTGATTGAAGATACTTTTGCCATCCTCATTTTTGCACTTTTCCAATGCAATCGCCATCAAAGCATATTCATTTTCTAACAATGTGTCAAATACTCCTTGGTCATCGGTATTAATGGAAACAAAAAGTTGATCATATTCATTCTCATAAGAGGAATATAAATCCTTATTATACATATTTAGAATCGGGTGTTTGTCATAGCGTTTAAAATTGCTGATCAGAACATTGGAGGAAGGATTACACTCAATACCAATACCACATTGACGAATTTGTCTTTGCATATATTTCTGAACTTGCTTTATAATACGAATCATTTGAGGTGTTATTTTAAATACTTCTTTTAGCTCCCCACGATACTTAACATTGTAGTCATAGTGATATCTGCGGTATAATTCAATTATCAAGCCACTCCTTTGTGTTGTAACATTTTCTCTTCTAGCACAACGATCCCAGTAACTCAATTCATTTTGGATTACCTTATCACCAAAATAATACTCTGGATTATCCCCTCTTAATTCCCATGCTTTCATGTAAGTATCAACTGGTACGACATATGAATGTGAATATTTTTTAGAAGAGTTTTCTACTTCCTCTATTCCTTTATCAATATATATATCAACATAATAATCATTATAAATACCTGTTAAGATTTCAAGAATTTCTGCTGTGTCTGGAATAGCATATTCTTTGACTTTGTGAATAAGCCATGCAACATTGTCCAAGACTGCATGTTTAGTGAGATAAACTCGATTATTTTTATTCTTATACCAACCTTCCACATCTATTCCCAAAGAAATCGCATGTCCAAGCCTATCTCCATGTGTTAAATTTAAGAAAATTCTAGCTTCATCTATCGCACGTAATCCGTCTATAACATCTAGAAAATCCTCTCCTACATGATAAGTAGCTCTTAGACGTGGCAAGCTATGTCCAATATTAAATAGTTTATAAAAATCTCTAGATGGAATATGTCCCTTTAAATAGCGAAAGGTTTGTCCATATACTTCAGGGCGAATAACCAATTCATTCGAACAAGCATCTATCCCTCTAAGTCTTATTGCAATTTCTTGGTTGTTTTCTCTCAAAAGATAAATCGCATTCGCCCATTTTCTCAACTTTTGACGATAAGTATAATGCCTACACTTACTGGTTAGAAATACTGCCCTATCACCATCGGATTGTTCAATGTCTATTAGCTTTTCATCCTCCTCTTTGGGGAAATGGTATACATAAAAATACTTTTCAAACAGATTATGACCTTCCTTATTATCTTTTTTTTGAAGCAAGCTCCATTCTAGATTAGTAAGCTCATCTTTAATTAATCTGTCTTTATCAAGTTCGCTTGACCACGAATTATGACGGTCTTGTAAAATTTGATTGGTTATTAAATCATCCATTCTTTTGATATCCGCAACATTTTTATAATAATCATATTCTGGTATCACTCTTGCCTCTAGCGAAACAACATTTTGATTTTTGATTGAATTTAAAATAGCAGAGGATTCCACACTTTGAGATAGAATTGTATTCTTCTTAATATATTTTGTTTTTCTATCTTGATAATCTGCAAAGTTTGCAAATCCGACACGTCCATTTTGCTGAACTAATTCCGCTCTCACTTTATTCTTGATAATTAAGTATGAATAAAAAAGGTCAGCATATTTTAACATTGTTTCATTACCACTATAGATGCCTTGAAAACATTCGTACATAAACCAGCGTTCTCCAGAGAATAAACGGGTTGATTTGTCCTCTTTATAAATTCTCGTCCCCATTGCATAGTCTGTCCTTACATCATGGTTGTTGTAACGTACGCTTGTACCATACAAATATTTTAAGGCACGAATTTCTTCTTGCAACTTACTCGAATACATTGAGATGTACTCTTTGCTTACTTCAAAGAAATTATTGGTACCATTATGTATAAAATCTTTTGGATTTACAATTTGCTGCAAAATATATAGCAACTGGTTTAAATCTCCTTTTTCAGCATCTCCCCCCCTTTTTGAGTGACTCTCCATGATAACGTGAAATAAGATTACTCTAATTAAAGCAGCAATAAAGATAAGGCTTTCAATCTCCACATTTCCGTCCATATCTTTATCTAAACGACTACCATGTGTAACTATGCAACATTGCTTACGACATTCTAAGTAATTCATAAGTGATACCCAGCTTAGTTTAAAGATAGGTGCAGAACCTTTTAAATGAAAATGATTTTCTGCGATACCTTCTGATAGCATATGGTGCAATCTTTTGTTATTACTTTTTACTACAGTATCCCAATCATAATTGTTTCGACTTCTACGAATTAATGTGTCTTCATAGGCAAGATACGAACATATAAACATATCTTGATCAAGTTCTAATGTTAGCATTCTCCATTTTAACAAATCTTTGTATCTACACTTGACATTATCTCCTTCATTTTCTAGCCTTTCCGAGGCATAATTCACAATCAAATTAAAGACTGATTTGTCTAAGAGTCGTTTGTTTTTAGATTCAGCCATCTTCTCCTTGATATAATAATACATATTCTCTGCTTCATTCTTAGAGCATTGTACTTCCTCTTGCTGAAAAATATCTACAAATATATTTTGATTCAAGTATGTATGATTATCCTCTTTGTGACTGGTTAAAATATAATAGTTTTGAAGGATTCGTATTGGATTTTGGTGTTTAAATATTGTTACAAGAGCCGATTTTAGCACGTCCATGTTATTCACCTTCTTCTGGGATATCTTCTATTAATAATTGACTTAATTCATTAATTTTAGTTACAACTATCTTCAAACTATCTACTATTTTAGATACATTGTCTGAATATTCGGCACTCCAATCTATTTCTCCGTATTTAATAAATGCCTTTTCCATAGCTTTAAGAATATTATCAACATCATTTTTTTTGGGATAATCATCGAAATCAATGTTTCTGATTTTGCTAATATAAATAGAGTATCTTCGACTCATACTCTTATAATTTTTTTCAACTTCAGTTCCACTATCAAATGACAGTATAAATTTTTGCATTATATTTAATAATTGAATAACTTTTCTTATATCTTCAATATTTGGTAAGACGGTTTTTGTAAACATTTCCACATTATATGCAATAAAATCAATATCTTTATCATCTAAATACCTTTCATCGTCCATATAATTTGTAATAAAGTAATCTATTTCTTTTAGCATATCTTTGTCATTATCTATTCTTCTGTTTTTTAAATAATATAAAAAATCTTCTAGTAATAACATATAAAAATCAATACTTAATAACTGCAAAAATTTTATTTCTAACTCTTCATTTGTATTAAAATTGGTATTAAACTTATAAAATCTATTTTGCATCATTCTAAATGGTCCGTAATAATAATTTTGATATCCGAAGATTTCTTTATTATCAAATTGGGAAATCAGCTTGCTTATTGTATTTGCAGCATTGATTTTTCTTATAGTCCTTTTATTTCGTATTGTTTTTATACCTTCAGTGCTATTAAAAGTTGGTTGTAAAAATTGATAAAATAAACTTCCATATTCTTCTTTAAGAGATTTGTCATCAAATTCATATCCTTTTATATAAATTGAAGGATTATTTTTACTCGGATAATAAAGTGTATCAAATACATTTTCTATCTTTTCACTATATCTATTATTTTTATTACCTTCTATCCTAATTGGCCAATTAAGATACAACCTATATCTACTATCAGACATGTCAAAATACTTTCCTATAATATCATATACAAAATTATTATAGATTTCCTGCTTTTTTAATTTACTTTTGAATTGTAACCTAAATGGAAATAGCATCTTAGCATCAGAGTTTTCTATATTGTCTATACAAATAAATTCTATAAATCTGAATGTATATAACAATTTGAATAATTCATAAAAATTACGCTCATCTGCATCTAAATCAGTACCTTCATATATATTTAATAGGCATATCAAATCCCCTATGCTAACCGAAGTACTTAATATCTTAAATTTATTTTTATTTAATTTATCAAGATAGTTAAATATTTTTACATTTATTCTTCTATTTGAATATATTTCTATAGTTTTGCTATTATTCTCATCATCAAACTCCAAAACTGACCCTGCATTAACTTCGTTTGTTACAAAATTGATTTTTTTTGTTATTATTGAATGCAAATCAATTAATAACTTCTTATTCAACGTAGATATATCTTCTTCAAATATACTTTTTAAAATATTTTGTTTCTGATTATCTATCATAACATTTACAAATTTTTCTTCATAATATCTTTTCAATTTATTAATATTATTGACTATCTCTTCTTTGCTCAAAGACGCTCTATCATTTTCGAGTTTATAGACTTTTTTGTAATCTAATAGTGCTATTAATTCAATAAATCCTCTTAAACTTCTTGGTAATATCGTTCTTAGGTGAATATCTGAACCAATTACATAGCCTGCGCTATACATAAATATGTCCTTTACTAATTTATAAATCGGAATATCTTCCATTGTAGCTTCTATTGATACTTTAGTTTTCTCACTCCATATATAAGGCATATTAATCAAATGCGTTTCAGGAAAAATCTTATCTAAATATTTTTGCGTTTTTGTATTTATATCATAGTGAAGTCTTTTAATAAATTCATTGTCATGCAGTTTGGAATAAAACTCTGTTGTTTCCTTTAATTGCACCATGTTTCTTTGCTTCACCACTTGTATCATTTGAGGCATTCTTAATGCAATGAGAATTACTACATTTGGAATAATTAAGTATTTTCTTATTTCCTCTATCATTTTATCGGCAGAATCCATATTCATGTCCAAGTCATCTATGGCTATTACTAAATATTTATCCTTATTTGACGAATTTCTATTCATATACTCTAAAAAGCAATTGAACAGTTGGTATAAGTTATTTTTTAAATCCACAATAGACGCCATATCCATTAAAACCTCAAGATTATCTTGATTTTGTTCAAAGATGCTATTTTGCTCAGCATTGATAATTCTTATATTTTTATATACCTTATCAAACCTTTGAATCAGGTTTCTTTTGCTTGCCACATCATCAAAATGTTTCTCCTGGCTTATCTCCTCAAACATTCGCCCTACAATAATTTCGATTATTGAGTCTTTATGTGTCAAAACGGATGGATCAATGATACTAGGTAAATGAAAATGATATTTATTTAATTTGTTATAGTTATCTTTAAGATCTGAATCATCATCAAGATAATCACAAGATTTTAAGCTTTTATAAAAACTTACCATACTAGAAGTCTTTCCACTTCCACGCTCTCCTGAAAACGCTATGATGTTATTGTGATATTCAACAGATTGATTAATTGACTCATTGTTTTTTTCATTTATTTTTCGTTTTGCTTCTTTATTATTTTGAACAATTTCTAATAGTACTTTACTTGCTTGTATATAGCAATCTTTAAAGATTGAATTGTTGAATTGTGACAAATTTTCTTCCTTCGCTTTAAACATATCTTCTGTTAATCGAATAACTCCCACTTTCGTTCCCTCCTCTAAAGTAATTCTATTCTATATGTCTTATTTTTTATCGTACACATTTCTATACTTTTATCGTAATAGTTTACATATTTGTTTATCAAGTCATTTGACAAATCATCTATATTATTCATATCACATAGTTGTGCTATTAGCTCTAATGGGTCGGTAATATCTTTATAGACTTGGTTATTTCCTATGAATAAATATCTTAGACTTTTGATTACTCTTTCAAAAAGTAATATTATCTCTTTCTTATCATCTCCTTTATTGGAATAGGAACTTTGATTTTTTCTTGTTATTAGATCTAGATAAAATTTATCATACATATTTGTGATAAGTATTTCTAATGTTGAATAGTATTTTTCTATTTCAATATCTGTTTTACTATCAGTATTTAATATATAAGAATTTTCATCTATCATTACAATTCCCTTCATACATTTCTTGATGCTAATTAATTGTTTGTTGTCATTGAACCCTTTGTTGTTTTTTAATCTTTTGTTTTCTTCTTCCACTTTATTATTCCTCTCTCCATCACTTTATTTTAATTCACAATTTCAATCTAAAGAGCTTTAAAATCAAAAGAATCTTTATACAATCTTTATTACTCAACAGCTTACCATCACTAGTTACTTTGCTTATAACAAAAAATATAATAGTCAAAAACATGTGTTAGGGAATTCCCATTGGTATAATAAGCAATCCAATTTTCGTAAATTATATATCTTTGTTTTACATTATAATACAATCATAACCGTAAATCCATATTATTCCTTATGAATTTTATCAAATCCACAGTAAAATGGCGTAAAAAACAGAACTAAAAGTTTAGTAAAGTTTTGTATATAACAAACCTTTAGCTCTATCAATTTTGCAAACTTTAACTACACTAATCAATAATGAGGTATAACATTAAATTTGAAGTTATGACATTAAAGTATATAACATAGACCGTTTTATTAACATTTTATAGACAGTAAACTATTGACATTTATGGTCTAATATGTTAGATTAATGTAATAAATCTAATACATTAGACCAAAGGAAGTGAATTTATATGGATATACCTAAAATTTTTGAAAGCGAGTATCGCTTTTGCTTAATTCTATGGGCGAATGAACCGATCAAAAGTAACGATCTAGTTAAATTATGTGCTGAGAGGCTTCAGTGGAAAAAGTCAACTACCTTTACCGTAATAAAGCGACTTGCCGACCGTGGAGTCTTAAAGAATGAAAATTCAATTGTAACCTCCTTGGTATCGAAGAATGACATTCAAACTGCAGAAAGCCATGAGATAGTTGAGAAGACTTTTGATGGTTCCTTGCCACAATTTATCGCAGCCTTTACCAAAGAGAAGACTTTATCACCTGACGAAATTGTTGAAATCAAGCGTATGATTGAGTTATATGAGGAGGAATAATAATGGAAGCTCTTTTTATCAAGTTGATCAATATGAGTATCAATGCCAGTTATCTAATTATAGCAGTGATTATTATCCGCTACTTTTTTAAAAAAGCACCTAAAAATATGATCTGTTTGCTTTGGGGACTGGTTGCAATCCGATTATTAATCCCTTTTTCATTTGAAAGTACTACAAGCTTATTGCCTACCGCAACGACAATACAAGAGGATATTCTGTATCAAGATTCGACGCATATTAATAATGGATTAAGTACTGATAACAACAATATCATCGATTCAGAAACTCCTCAATCTCTGAATCCTAATCAAGCAGAGAATACAAATCCAATACAGGTGATTCTATTTGCTTCTTCAATCATTTGGATTATAGGCATAATTGTACTTATGTTATATAGCTTTTTTTCAATTATTCAAATAAAGCGTAAGGTGGCTACTGCCGTGCCGATGCAGGATAACATATATCAATGCGATATAATTGGAAGCCCATTTGTATTTGGATTGTTTCGTCCGCGTATCTATTTACCCTTTTCAATTGAAGCTTCTAGTTTGAATTATGTCCTAGCTCATGAGAAAGCACATATCAAACGACGAGATCATTGGTTTAAAGCCATTGGTTTCCTATTACTAACTGTGCACTGGTTCAATCCACTCGTTTGGGTTGCTTACATGTTGCTTTGCAGAGATATTGAATTAGCTTGTGATGAAAAAGTGTTAATGCAAATAGGTTCTCAGGAAAAAAAATCATATTCCACTACGTTATTGGCTTGTACATTAAAACGAAGTAGCATAGCTTTATGCCCATTAGCTTTTGGAGAAATTGGTGTAAAACATAGGGTGAAGAACATCCTTAATTTTAGAAAACCGACCTTATGGATTATGATTGTATCCATTATTTTATGTATCATTATCATGCTTACTTTTTCTTCCAACCCTTTAGGAAAAGACATTCACATAGATAGAGTTAGGTTAGATGTTTATGACTATCCAATAACAGAAGAATGTATTACAAAATTAAATTCGGGATATTTTTCGAAGGATAAGGATCTATATTCGCAACTCTTAGAGGAAAAATACGATAAAAATACATCGTATGGCAACTTGATCTGTGCGGTATATAATATATCTATACCTTATTCCGCCTTTTATAACTTAGATGATTGCAATTTTAGTTATACCCTAAAAGTGGATGACAACTATAAAAATAATTTCTTTATGAGCCGTGGATTTCTAAGTGATGCCGAAGATGGCAAGTCAACGAGGGTCTATGTTATAGCCGTTTATGGAATGTCAAAAGATAAAACGAACGATGAGCTTATAAAGATAATAAAAAAAGCTAAGATAGATTTTACCTTACACAATCAGTACAATGACCATAAAATTTCTAAGAATGTTAGTTCAAGATTCGAAGATGTCAAAACAGATCACGTCACCAAACTCGATATTTCAAATAGTGGCGGAACAATTTTTGATAATTAATTTCCATTAACGGCATGAAAAGGAGCTTTTGCAAAAAGCTTAACTAGCTATTTTGAAAAAGCTCCATAATCTTCACTAAATGGTATAGAACCATGCAACTACGCCTCTCATAACTCCCTAACGCTCACCTCAACAACAAAACCTCTTACGCTAAACACTCCAATACAACCTATTACGCATAATACACTGTTTCATAGATCTCCATGATTGTCTTGGAATCTAGTTCGGTATAGTTGTTCGCCATCAGTCTGCCCTGTTTGTTCATGACATTCTCGGTAAAGGTGATGATTTCATTCTGGGTTACGCTGTAGGCACTGAGGGGTTTTCTGATTAAAATACAGTCCAATAAATCCTCAAGATTTTGGTATACCTCGTCTTCTTCGCAGGATAAGCATTCTGCGATTAACTGGTTCAGTATCTGAATCTTACCGACAGGCTTTAGTCTTAGGTAGGTTTTAAATACTGCAGTGAACAGCGCATAATTTGCTTCCCCATGTGCAACATGGTGCGCTCCGCCGAAGGGGAGGCTCATCGCATGCACGGCAGCACAGCCGGCGTTACCGAAAGCGATTCCTGCGTAAGTGCTGGCTAAAAGGAACTGATCCATGTATTCTAATCTGGCGTCCTCGCCGGATTCCCGAATCTTAAGAAATCCAGTGAGAATAAGCTTGATTGCTTCCTTGGAGAATAGCTCTGTGAATGCGTTCGCTCTTGGTGAGAGGAAGGATTCACAAGCATGGATCAATGCGTCAATTGCACTAGGCGCAAAGAAACGGAAGGGAAGGTTTTCCAGTAATTCGGGGATCAGTACCGCGCAATCAGCGAATTCCTCGTCCGTCTGCAAGCCCATCTTCGTGTTGCGGGATACCAGTTCGATGACGGATACGCTGGTAACCTCACTTCCCGTACCACAGGTGGTCGGAACAATCACAAGCTCTCGCACCTTCTTGGTCGGGATGATCTTGTCGTAGAGATCCAGAACCGGCGATACGGTTTCTTGCACTAATAGCTTTGATATATCAATGATTGTTCCTCCGCCGATTGCGATTACGCGGGTAAAATCTAGCTCCTTAATGTCCTTCCAGATCGCCTCCACCATCAGGTCGGTTGGCTCTCCCTGACCATATTCTTGAAGGATAACCACATGAGCATCCTTCACCAATTCGGAAAAATAGTTGCTGTAATAAGGCTCATTTGTCAGGATTAAATCCTTCTTGCCAATCTCAAATCCCTGTACAAATTCTTTGCAATTTAATGCCTGATAAATGGTTGGCATGATGCGAAACTGCTTCATAACGATCCTCTCCCCTCTCTCATTTACATGAGTTTTTCAATTGCTTGCTCCAATATATCAAAGCCTGCCTCAAGCTGCTCGTCTGTGATTACAAGTGGTGCCAGAAAGCGAACGACATTCAGATAAGTACCTGCTGCCTCAATAATTAATCCGTTCTGTGCACATTCATGAACGAGTGCAGACACAATCGCTCCGTTTGGCTCCTTGCTCGCCTTATCCTTTACGAATTCGATTCCGATCATGGAACCAAGACCACGAACATCTCCTACTACTTCGTATTTCTCTTTCCAACCGTTGAATTTTGCAAAGCATTTTTCTCCTATTTCCACACTTCGATCCAGAAGATTATCTCTCTCGATTACTTCTAATACTTTGAGTCCTGCAGCACAGCCAAGTGCGTTACCGCCGTAGGTTCCGCCGATGGTTCCGCCTTTTACGGAATTCATAATCTCATCCCTTGCGATGATTGCACTGAGTGGAACGCCGCCCGCGATGGATTTAGCGGTTGCGATGATGTCCGGTTCACAGCCTTCTTCCAACCAGTAATTCGAAGCGAATAACTTGCCGGTACGTCCAAAACCACTTTGAACTTCATCTGCGATAATTAATATGCCATTCTCATCACAGATTTTACGTACTGCCTTCACCCATTCAATCGGAGCAGGGACGAAGCCGCCCTCACCCTGAAGCGGCTCTAGTACCACCGCAGCGATATAATCCGCAGGTGAACCCTCTTCAAAGATGCGTTTTAAATCATTGATGTAGAATTCAATTGCCTGATCCTCATTCATGCCCTCCGGTCTGCGATAGAGGTATGGATATCTTGCACGATAAATTCCATCCGGGAATGGGCCCATTCCCGCTGCATAAGCTTTCTTTGAAGTCATTGCCATCGTAAGCTGTGTTCTTCCGTGGAAGGCACCGGAGAATACGATGATATTCGGTCGGTTAGTATATGCTTTCGCAATCTTTACCGCATTCTCATCTGCTTCAGCACCGCTGTTTGCAAAGAAGGTCTTCTTGTGTTCGCCTCTTACCGGTACCACCTGGCTCAACTTTTCAGAAAGTTCTACGTATCCTTCGTGGGTTACGATGTTGAACATGCCATGAAGGTATTTGTCCGCTTGATCCTTAACAGCTGCCACGATGTCCGGGTGACAGTGACCCACGTTTAATACGCCTACCCCTCCGACCCAGTCAAGGAAGTAGTTGCCGTCCACATCCTCAATGATTGCGCCGGAAGCTTCCTTCATAACCACCGGGTACACACATTTGATCGCATCCGGTACGGTATTTCCTCTTCGGTTGATTATTTCCTGTGCCTTTACACCCGGCACGGTTGCACTCACTATTTTAGGTAATTCTTTACTTAACATAAATCATCTCTCCTTTTGTTAATCATCTTGACTATCTGATATTTCATATGGTTTAATTATTGCATTACAAATTATATTAGAGAAAGAGTGGTAAATATGGCGCTTCAATTACAATATGTATTTCATGAAACCCGCAATACGTTCTCCATAACTCCGGTTGCCGGTGTGAAAGGACTGTCAAAGTATTTTGTATGGCCTCATGTATTAGAGAATATTGAAGCGATTAATTTCTTAAGCGGCAATGAATTAATCTTTACCACTGGCATCGGTAAGAATTCCGATGACTGGTTGAAAAATTATACCTTGGGATTAATTCATAAGGGTGTTAGCGGCCTGGTAGTCAATCTTGGTCCCTTTATTCAGGAAATTGATGAAGAGGTGATTGACCTATGTAATCGTAATGATTTCCCGATCTTCACCATCCCGTGGCAGGTTCATATCGCGGATATCATCCGTGATTTTTGTAACCGTTTATTTACGGACGACCAAACTCAGATTAGTAATGCCGAAGCCTTTAAGAATGCGATCTTCTATCCAAATATGCCCGAATTGTTCCACCATTCACTGGAGCGCGATGGCTATGTGTTATCCGACTCCTTTGTCATCCTACACATTCAGGCAATTCAAACCACAAAAAGTATTGAATATAATAATTTCAACAGTCAATATATGTTCTATTTGCAGTTATCCTTGTCGCAGGAATTTCCTCACAAGTGTCTCTATCTTCAAAATGATACATTTCACATCATACTGAATCAGGTTACGAAGGAGCGTCTCACTCACTTTATTGATGAGTTGAACGCCTATAATTCCAAGCGTCATACCAATTATGAATTCCATATTGGATGCAGTTCCATTAAGCAGGATATCTCTTCTCTTCCATTGCTCCACGAGCAAGCGGTATCCACTTTAGAGCTGGCGAAGAAGCAAAACTTATCCTATCTGTTGTTTGACTCTTCTCCAATCAATAAGCTCCTGCTCTCGGTAAAGGATTCTTCTGTATTAACCGATGTGTACCGGGATATTCTTGGTTCCATCACAGATTATGACAAAGCGCATAATACCGAATATTTGGAAACCTTAAAGCTCTATCTTGAGAATAACTCCAGTATTCAAGCGGTTGCCGATATTAAGTTCACTCACCGTAATACCATTAACAACCGAATTCATAAGATTAAAACAATCTTTCAGCTGGATCTGTCCTCACCGGAGACCCGTTTTTTACTTCTACTGGCCTACCATATCCAGAACACCTTCTAAGATCCTTAGTATATGGATTTGAGTAGGAATACTTAAGGAGTCTCGTTCCTTACTCCAAATAATATCACCGTATATCGCTTTCGTACCTTCATCCTGCTTGAATACACCATTAATTGCATTAGTTCATCATTCTGGCTAGGAATTCCTGTGTACGTGGCTGCTTCGGATTCCCGAATACGCTCCGTGGCTCTCCTTCTTCAACGATATAACCGTTATCCATGAATATGACATGGTTTGATACATCTCTGGCAAACTCCATCTCATGGGTGACCACCACCATGGTTGTTCCGGACAGTGCCAGCTTTTTAATAATTGTAAGTACCTCGGACACAAGCTCTGGATCAAGTGCGGAAGTCGGTTCATCAAATAATAGAATCTCCGGTTTCATCGCAAGAGCTCTGGCAATTGCCACACGCTGCTGCTGCCCTCCGGATAAGGTGCTGGGGTAACAATCTGCCTTGCTTTCTAGTCCTACCTGCGCGAGCAGTTCCATTCCTTCTCTCTTTGCCTGATCCTTCGGTTTCTTAAGGATGGAGATTGGTCCCTCAATCACGTTATGTAATACCGTCATGTTAGGAAATAGATTAAATCGCTGGAATACCATACCCACTTTCGTATGTACATCCCGTCTTTTTACACCGGGTTCCAATATGTTCTTTCCATTCAAAAATATCTCTCCGCCTGTTGGGCTTTCCAATAGATTCAAGCAACGAAGCATCGTACTTTTCCCCGAACCGGAGGGGCCGATGACGCTGATTACATTCCCTTCCTTGACCGTAAGTGAGATATCCTTTAATACTTCTACATCACCGAAATTCTTTTTAAGATGCACTACTTCTAACAACTGATCACCTCATTTTTTATAATATCACTGCGATAGCGTCGAGCTCTATATTTGCTCCCCCTGCCAGATTACTTACTTCCATCGCGATTCTAGCGGGTGGATTCTCCGGAAAATACCCGGAATATACTTCATTAAATTCCTTCATCATTCCGATATCTTTTACAACTACATCCACTTTCACGATATCATCCATCGTTACGCCTGCTGCCTCTGCGGTATTCTTCAAATTCTCCATCGCGTATTTTGCTTCGATGCGAATATCTCCGTCTCCCACGATCTGATCCGTCTTTGGATCATCTCCGCATACACCGGCAAAGAACACCATATTACCGACCTTAATTGCCTGGGAATAGCATGCTGTTGGCTTTGTTGCCTTCTCGGTGAATATTACCTGTTTCATCTTGCCACCTCTTTTTTATTAAACTCTAGTTCACTATAATAAGTTTCATTGAATCTCTTCTGTTCTCATAATTTCTCTGTATCATTTAAGATGTTTTTGATTGTTTCCATTCCGACGCCATTGCCAGTAACTACGATTACAATATTCTTTCCTTTGGGAAGGTTATCTTGGCGCAGCGCATAGGCTATTCCCACTGCTCCGGCTCCCTCCACGATCATTTTATGATTTCTCATAATATACCGGATTCCCTCCGCGATCTCTTCTTCAGATACCTGTGCGGTTTGGTCTACATAATCCTTCACGATATCATAAGTGTATTGATTATCCAAACCGATGCCTCCTAAGAGGCTATCTGCTAAGGTTGGAGTTTCCGACATCTCGACAGGATGACCTGCCTTTAAGCTTTCAATCATCACGGCGGATTCCTTCATTGAAATCCCCACCACTTTTACATCCTCTATCGTCATCTTTAATCCCAGGGTAACTCCGGACATCAGCCCTCCGCCGGATAGCGGAACGAGTACCATATCCACCTCCGGGCAATCCTCAACAATCTCAAGCCCGATGGTTCCCTGACCACATATTATTTCTTTATCATCGTAAGGGGGTATCACAGTAACACCTTCCTCCTCCTGAAGTTTGAAGCAATAGGTTCCCGCAGCATCCTGCGAATCCCACTCCTGCAATACAACCGGATTATAACGACTGATTTTATTTACTTTGACACTTGGAACATGCTTTGACATACATACCGTTGCTTTCATCCCAAGCCTGTTTGCCATATAAGCTACCGCCAAACCATGATTTCCGGTGGAAAAGGTTGAGATTCCTTTTGCCTTTTGTTCCGCAGTCAGGCTAAGTATCTTATTCGCTGCTCCTCGTATCTTAAATGCTCCGATTTCCTGTAGATTTTCAAACTTAATATAAATATTACTTCCTGTCAGTTCCGACAGTTCATGGGAGTAAGTTAATGCTGTCCTAATTACATAAGGTTTAATTCGTTGCTTCGCCTTCCAGATCTCTCTGGAGGTTATATTCTTCACCTTCACTTGTTCTCCTCCTCACTCACCCTTCAGATAAGAAAAAACATTTCTCATCTGCAATTCAACACCAAGCGTCAACACATCCTCATCAATATCAAACTTTGCATGGTGATGCGGATAGATGGTGCCCTTTTCTTCGTTATAAACTCCTAAGAAGGTCATAACGGAAGGAACTCTCTGCGAGACTTCGGCAAAATCCTCTCCTGCCAAGCTTCGAAATTCCTCGATGATATCTCCTGCTCCGTATACTTCCTTCACATTCTCTTTCACCAGTTCAACAAGTCCGGGATCATTAACCAACGATGGATTGCTTGGAATATATTCCACTTCATACGTAAGCTTATGCGTGTCACACACACCCTGTATAATTCGTTCAAATGCCTTTAATACAATTGGCTTATTCGTCTTCTCATCCGGGAAGAGAAATCGGATGGTTCCGCTCAATGTTACAGTGTCCGTCACGACATTTCTTGCCGTTCCACCATGAATACGTCCAAATACCACTGCAATTGGCCAGAGCGGATTAAACTCCCTGCTGATTAACAGCTGCATCTCACTAACCAGTTCACACGCACCCAGCAACGTATCACACGCTTCATGTGCCATCGCGGTATGACCTGCCTTGCCGTGAAGAATGAGTTCAAATTCCTCAGTCGTTCCAAGCACCGGTCCGCTGCTTAGCCCTACACGCCCTGATGCGATCGGGCTCCAAAGATGCAGAGCGAACGCACTATCGACCTTGGGATTTTCCAGTATGCCCTCCATAATCATATCCAGTGCTCCGGCTTCTTCTTCATTTGGCTGAAACATCAGCTTTACATTGCCCTGTAATTGATGTCGATGTTTCACCAGTAGCTTTGCTGTGGTAAGCAATATTGCGATATGGCTGTCATGACCGCAGGCATGCATCACTCCTGAATTCTTAGATGAGAAGGGTAACCCGGTTTGTTCCTTCACAGCAAGTGCATCCATATCCGCCCGAAGCAGCACTGTTTTCCCTTCCGGTTTGTCTCCATATATCACTGCACATACCCCGGTTTTGGCAACTGTGCAGCACTCCAGACCTAACTGTTCCAGGTACTGCTTAATGAAGCGAGCGGTATCGTACTCCTCATAACCAAGCTCAGGATTCTCATGAAAATGTCTTCTCAGCCGGATTACTTCTTCCCTAACCTCATTTACTTCTTCTTTTATGTTCATCCCATCACCTTAATTTGTTATTTTACCAATAATCTACGAGGATAATTACAGAAGGGCTCCGCTCCGCTTTCGGTTACCACGAACGGTTCACTGATATCCACACCGCAATCGTCCAACCAAATTCCGGGAATCATATGGAAGGTCATACCCGGCTGTAATATAGTTTTGTCTCCCGGTCTTAAGCTTGCGGTATGCTCGCCCCAATCTGGTGGGTAATTAAGTCCCATTGAATATCCGATTCTGGAATCCTTGATAAAACCACTCTTTGCGATTGTTTTTGCCCAGATTCTTTCTACCTCTTCACAGGTCATGCCAGGCTTAATTCCTTCTAGCGCCGCTGTCAATCCTTCGGCTACGGTAGCGCCAAGTGCTTTCACCTTGTCCGAAGCATTTCCTAAAATCATCGTTCTAGAGAGAGGACAATGATATCTTCGATAGTTGCCGGCAAGCTCAAGAATTACAGTATCCCCATCCTTATAAGATTCATCCGTCCAGCTTAAGTGTGGTGTTGAGGTTCTTACGCCGCTTGGCATAAGTGGAATGATGGAGGTGTAATCTCCGCCGAATTCCGGTGTCCCTTTGATCTGTGCACGCATTACCTCGGCTGCCGCATCACATTGTCTGGTTCCGATAGAGATATTATCATAAGCGGTCTGCATCGCAATCTGAACGATTACGGCAGCTTTTCTCATGTATTCAATTTCAGCAGGACTTTTAATAATTTTAACCCAGTTAACAAGATTATGACCGCTTGCGAACGTAGCATTCGGAAGGGATGCCTCTAAGCTTTCCTGACAGCTACTGGTATAATAATATGCGTCCTTCTCTGTTCCAATCCTCTTTCGATCCAGCCCTCTTTCTTTCAGAATATCTGCTACAAATTCATAGGGATGCTTCTCGGTTGACTGTACATAATCATCGGTGTAGGGATAGATATTCTCTTCGTTAAGATAGGTGGTCAACCTTGCTGCATTACCATCCTGTCCACGTCCGAACCAGATAGGCTGTTCTTCCTCCAACGCTATGATTACACCTTGATGTACATAGAAGGACCAACCATCAAAACCGGTAAGATAGTTCATATTGGCAGGGTCGGTTACGATTAAGACCTCTATCCCTTTCTCCTGCATGCTTTTCTTTGTGTTATCAACTCTGATTTGATACTCCTGAGTGGTAAAATATAAATCATTCATTCCATTAACCTCCTTATTACTCCTTCTTACTTTCGTCGAGAAAACCAGATAAAAATTCCTTTAATCGGTCTGTCTCCGGGTTTGTAAATATTTTCTCCGGTGTTCCTTCTTCCGCAATTACTCCCTTTTCGAAGAAGCAAACCCGATCACCGATATCTCTGGCAAATCTCATCTCATGGGTAATCAGAAGCATCGCTGTGTTACCTTCCTGTGCGATCTCCTTAATGACCTTCAACACTTCCCCAACCAGCTCCGGATCAAGCGCTGAGGTTGGTTCGTCAAAGAGCAATATCCTTGGCTTCATCGCAAGTGCTCTTGCAATCGCAACACGTTGTGTCTGCCCCCCGGATAACTGAGATGGATAGTAATCTATTCGATCACCCATTCCCACTTTCTCAAGCAGTTCCATTGCCAGTTCCTTTGCCTGTGCTTTCTTCATCTTTTTCACAGTAATCGGGGCTTCCATCACATTTTCTAATATTGTCATGTGGGGAAATAGATTAAATTGCTGGAATACCATTCCGATATCATTTCTCAGTCGATACAACTGTTTGTGTCTGTGCTTGATCGGTACTGGATAAAGTTTCTCTTCATTTACAAGGATTTCTCCGGAGGTTGGCTCCTCTAATGTCATCAGCAATCTGGCCAGTGTGGTCTTGCCGGAGCCACTGCCTCCGATTAAAACCACCTTCTCTCCCGGATATATCTTAAAGTCGATTTGCTTTAGTACGATTAAATCTCCATATGCTTTACTGACCTTCTTATATTCTACGATCGGTGTTTGTGTTTCACTCATACTCATCACCATGCCTTTCAAAACCTATATTCTTTCGTCACAGCCATAAATTCGTGTGTACTTTATTCATATTCATCTATATGGTATATCTTCTGGATGCTTTTCTTGAAACCCATTGCACCAGAAGTGTTGCTACATAGCTGATAATGATAAACATAACACCAACCACCGTAAAGCCTTCAATATACCGGAATGAAACTGCTCCTAACAGCTTCGCCTTCTGCATAATCTCCACCAATGCTATTGCAGATAAAATCGGTGTCTCTTTAAACATCGTAACCAGATAATTACCGATAATCGGGATGATCGGTGGCACTGCCTGTGGAATTACAATCTTAATCCAGGTCTGGACTTTGGAAAATCCAATTGCATCCGCTGCTTCCCACTGTCCCTTGGGTACCGCTTCGATACCGGATCGATAAACCTCTGACAGATAGGTACTATAATGAATTCCTAATCCTATCACACCGGTCACAAAGGAGCTAAGTAATATCCCATACTCCGGAAGAACATAATAGAGTATGTATAACTGAACGAGCAGTGGTGTACTTCTTACAATCTCGATAAACCACTCGATTGGCTTCTTCACAAACCAATATTTCACTTTCAAAAGTACTGCAAATAATAGTCCAAGTAGTAATGCCAGTACAAACCCACCGAGTGCCGCCGATATCGTTACTCCTAGGCAGCTGGCGATCTGGGGCAATATCTCAAATAAATAATCCCATTTCCACATACTTAACCCCTCCAAACTGATAATTTTTTCTCACAATACTTAATTCCCATTGTGAACGGTCTGGAAAACAGAAAGTATATCACCAAAAGAATTATGTATATTTGCGTGGTCTGCATGGTACGATTGTTTAATACGATGGCATAATAGGAAAAGTCAGCCAGCGTGATTAAAGAAACCAATGAAGTTGCCTTAATCAACTCAACCTGTAGATTTCCGAAGGAAGGTAACATCATTACAAATGCCTGGGGAAGAATAATCCTTCTTAATTTTTGAAAAGGTGTAAAATTAAGTGCTATACTTGCTTCTGTCTGAGCCTTCGGAATTGACTCAATTGTACTCTTTACTACCTCCGAGCCATAAGCTCCATAGTTTAGGCTGATCGCCAATATGGAAGTAACCAAAGCGGATAATCTTATTCCGAAGAATGGCATTACATAATATAGCCAGAACAATTGAACCAGTAATGAGGAGCCTCGAAAGAAGCCCACATAAATTCCTGTTGTTATCTTTACAAATGAATGTCTTGAAGTCCTTAGCATTCCGACCAAAAACGAAAGAATCAGTGCAATAATGGAGGAACATATCACTGTCACTAGCGTAATCCAAAACCCATTCATTAAAAATAAAGTGATCTTTCCAATTGACATAATTTACACCCTTTCTGCTGTTTACTTTTTTCTTTATTTAATAAGCTTATCTACTGTCATTCCATTTGGTAAGTTGAATTCATTAAAGCCATTTGCTATCAAGATTTCTTTTAATTTGCCGGACTTCTCTAACTTCTCAACACCCTTGCTGTACATCTCCTGGAAGTCAGTATCTTCGGTACGGAATGCACTTGCACCATACATGATTGTATTCTTACCGTTGATAACTTCCTGCTTAAAATCTCCAACTAATTCAAGATCATCGGAACCGGTATCTTTTAATGCAGAGGTTAATGATGTGTTACTTGCATTGACACAATCAATACGACCGGTCTTTAAGGATTTGATTGCAGAGGAAAGATCATTCGTAATCTTAACCTGTCCGTCTTGTACACCGGAACCCTTCAGATATTCTAATTCAATTACACCGGAAGGTACGCCTACTGTGATAGAGCTGTCCTTTGCAATATCCCCATAGCTCTTTAAGCCTTTTGGATTACCCTTTTTCACTAATAATGCTTCTCCATAACTAATCTCCGGTGTGGCAAAAAGTACTTCCTTTGCTCTCTCTGGAGTTACTGCCATACCTGCTGCAATCATGTCATATCTTCCTGCTTGTAAGCCTGAAATCAGAGCAGAGAACTCTACTAATTCACCTTTAATCTCTGTAATTCCCTCTTCTGCTAATACTGCACGTGCAATATCAACTGCTTCACCCTTAAGTTCCCCCTTCTCATCCTTGTATGCGTAAGGCACTTCATTTGCAAAACCGATTGTAACAGATTTGCTCTCTTTACATTTTGCAAGTGTAGTTTTAGTTGAACTTCCTGCTGGCTGTGTTGCTGAAGCGTTAGAGCCCTTCTCTTTGCTTGTGCCTCCACAAGCAACCAATGATATAGCTAATACGAGTACCATACCTAATGCTGCAACTTTCTTAATCATAATTTTCTCTTCCTTTCATAATCAATCTCACTTGGCTTCATCCGGCTAATCACTTTTTAAAAGGGCCCTTTTAAAACGAAAATTCTTATACTACTTTTTCATCGTCACCCTCGACAATGATTTGGTTCCTAAGAGCCATCAGTAATATAAGAATAAAAAAGAGGACGCTATCCTTCGATTGCGCCCTTGCCGTATGACAGTATCTTAACACCTTCCTTCTATTGCAACAAGTATAGCCCAGCATAGGATATTTTCTTGCCAATTGTGCTTTAAGCACATAGTTTTTTGTTATATAAATTATTTTTAATACATTATTGTAAATTTTCCTACAAATATCATTGACAAGCACAATTTTCAAGCTATAATGAGAGCAATTCAACGTGAAAGGAGCACATTATGAAAATAGTCTTGCTGGAAACCCTGCGACTCGGATCGGATATTTCTTATGAATGCTTAAGAGAGTTTGGTGAAGTGGTCGGTTATGATGAAACAAACACTTATGAAGAGGCGAGAGAACGTCTGAGAGATGCCGATGTTGTAATCGTTGATCAATTTCCAATAAATGAACAAAGCATTGGGGATGCGAAACAACTGAAATTAGTTACAATGACCTCAACTGGAACGAATTTCGTTGACTTCGAATATACCAACAAAGTGAAGGTGGCAGTTGCTAATATCCGTGGTTACTCCACCAATTCTGTGGCACAGCATACCCTTGCCTTACTTCTCTATCTATATGAAAAGCTCTCCTACTTTGATGGATATGTAAAAGATGGTAAATATCTCGGTGATACAGAGAATTCTTCCTTCCAGACACGCTTCCATGATCTCTCTGATAAAACTTGGGGAATCGTCGGTATGGGTCAGATTGGTGCTCAGGTAGCAAAAATCGCATCTGCCTTCGGTTGTAACGTAATCTATCACTCCACTTCTGGGGTTGGCTACAACAATGATTACCCCCATGTAAGCTTTGATGAGCTATTAGCGCAAAGTGACGTCATCTCCGTTCATACCCCTCTTAATGAAAAAACACTGGGAATGTTTAACGCAGAGGCCTTCCGAAAAATGAAACCTAGCTCCTATTTTATCAATTGTGCACGCGGAGCCATCGTAAACGAGCAAGATCTGGCTGATGCACTGATGAATCACGAAATCACCGGAGCCGGACTTGATGTGCTAGTGGAAGAACCGATGTCTGATTCCTGTCCTCTTAAAGATCTTAAGGACAGCCAAAAGCTAGTAATCACACCACATATGGGATGGGCTTCCGTAGAATCTCGTACAAAATCGATTGAAGAGATATACCTTAACATAAAAGCATACACGAACGGAGAAGCACGAAACATCTGTACCAGGTAAATCGAATCTCAAGATTCCTATGTTCCAGTAACGAAGAGTATTTTGACGTAGTCAATATGCACTCGATAGTGTTTGGCTAAAGAATTACAAAATCATAATGAATATTGACTCCGATGCAAAAATCGGACGTTAGCATCAACACTAATAAAGGAGGAATTACATGAATACCTATGCAATTACGATTGGGCGCGAATTCGGCAGCAATGGCTGTGAAATCGGTCAGCTATTATCAAAAAAACTACATATTCCATATTACGACCGGGAAGTTATTGAGCTCGCTGCTAAGGAATCCGGATTAGATCTTAATGAAATAGAGAATTTAGAGAACATCATGAAGAAGAAAGAAATCTATTTTCTCACTAAACTTGGTTATAGTAATAACGCATCATTAATGGCAGAGCAGGTGATTCAGGCACAGTCTAAGATCATAAGAGACTTAGCTACAAAGGAATCCTGTATCATCGCCGGCCGCTGTGCCGATTATGTATTAAAGGAATATAAATATCTTGTGAATATCTATATCTTTGCACCTCTGGAATACAAAATAAAGCACATTATGGAGACTTATGAGCTAGACCATAAGGCGGCGGAAAATATGATTAAACAGATTGAACGTCAACGAGATAATTATTATAAGTATATCACTGGTCATAGCCGTGGAGATCACCGTACAAAGCATATCATGATTGACTCCAGTTTATTAGGTACCGAAGAGACTGTGGAACTTTTATATCAGACCGTTATAAAACATTTTCCTGATAGAATTATCCGATAGTCATGTAAGAACAATACAATTTTTCCGTCCTTAGTAACCATCCCTTATTAGTATTGTTTCAATCTTTCGTGCATCCAACATTGTGTCCGCTTGCACCGTTTCTGCAATGTTATATTCCAAATCATAGTTTGCAGGATCACCATAATAAGCAAAGGGCTTAAAGCTATCCTGAGGTGTCAAGATTTTCGCAACATCTGTACGTACTTTTTCCGGGAAAAAGGTCACCATTTGAGCGGTTTCTATCGCACCCGCATGGTAATCAGGCTCGAATCGTGTTTCTCTTGTAGGTGGATATATGATATCATGATCCACCTCTATACCCAATTCCCACATAAAATATACTTTAAAATCCGTAGCCTGATTTGCCTCGGTTATCGCATCTTTAATCATCTGTATATGTACCGGATCTCCATGCGCATTCTGAATAAATACTCTTCGAAAGCCCCAGCTTTTTAACGAGGCCAATATATCGATTAGTAAAGCCTTCATCGTCTCAGGGCGAACCGAGAATGTCCCAGCGAATTCGGCTACATCATTGCTGATTCCCCAATACATCGGAGGAGTTATGATAGATGAAATTCCTCTCTCTGCTAATTCTTGTTTTAAGAATCGACAAAAAATTGTACTGAGGTAAAAATCCGCAGTCAAATCCATATGCGGCCCATGCCCTTCCACAATACCAATCGGCAGCAAAACAACCGCGCCTTGATCTGCTTCTGCTTGCACTTCCTGCCAAGTCATTTCAACCATTGTTTCTTTAAAAACCGAAAAATCCTTCTGAACCCCATAAGGTATCTTCTGTTTCATATGATATCCCCTCCTTTAATATGATAAGCATGTATACATTTTGCGTAAAATGTGTTTCCTTCATTGCCAATCGCAGGCTTCATTCTTCTATAGAATTTATCAGGTGCAAATATTATTTATAAATAACGTCGGTAAAACCGACCCCTTAACCCAATATAATAAATTAGTATAATCCCCCAGTATAACAGAGCTACTACCACCGAATTATATAGCACCGTCAAAACCGTAATATCCCACTCCATAGTGTTACCAATATTGATTGAAACACCAAACCCAATCGCTATCACGCTACCAAGTATTATTGGTGCGATCATAATCATCTTCAATTTTGTGTATAGATATCTCTTAATTTGTTTGGATGTAATTCCAACTGTCGATAATGTAAATATTTTTTTCTTGTCCTCCTCCTGATCCGATAACACCTTAAAATACACCAGCACGCAGATTGCAATTACAAAGAACATGCTAATAAAGGACATAACAAATAGAGCAAAGCCTCCCACTTGTCTATTATGCTCATATTGCTGGTATTTGGATATTAACTCAAACCCATAATACTTTTGATTAATTTCCCTTACAACCTTTGGCTGAAGTTTATTCCAGTACAGATAAGAGGCTCCAATCGCTTTTGTTAACTTCTCTACTGCATTTTTGCCATCTCTCCAGTCATTATATTGTACCATATGAATCTTACCTTGGTTCATCTTCTCAGATTCACCCAAAAGCTTCATAAAATCTTTTCCATTTACAAGAATTAATACCGGCTGTCCAAAAGCATATCGATAAAATATCTTATCCTGAATAGTAGCCACTTTCTTATATGAGTATTTATGTTGATCATCCTTAAGTTGTACTGTGTTCTTAAATAGATCCTGAGCACTCGCTTGACCGCTATAATCAACCACAACCGAGCTTCCTAAATCTACTGAGTAATTCTGTCCAAAGATATGATTGTATTCATCAACTGATGCGATAGGCACCCAGCGATTTGGTCTGTGACTTTCAGGCACTATATTTTCTGCTGTCAGATATATAACTTCGAGAGTGGCCTTTTTTTCTATCTTTGCTTCGGTGTTTGAGAGAATCTTATCGTAATCAATTCCCTTAAGGTAATCCAGACCCTCTGATTCCTTAAGCATCACATCGTAGCTTTGCTCTTTTTCCACCATCAGATAACTTTGACTATATAATGTGTATGACATGGAGGTGAACATTACGGCACCAAAACTTAAGATACATAACAAGAATATCATCGTACGATTCTGTTTATATCTGTGTGAGAATTCAGCTAGGTTGATCAGATTTTTGTTGTAGCTCTTTGCTTTTCGTTTCACAAACGAATAGAGCAGGATACTAAAGTTATGAATTAGGAGATAGATACCGATTAGACAAAGTACAAATGCAATTAGACTTGTCTTTTTCATATTGGTGACATGCCACGGATCATTATTATAATAATAAAGTGCCGTTAGGGTGCACAGAATCACAACCATTCCAAGCATTCCAAACAGCAAGCTCCCGCTAGCTTTCATCTCTCTTTGTCTACTCTCCTTTACCAAAGAAACTATACTTAGCTTACGTGTCTTAATTAAAGTCATAAGAATAATCATGCAAAAAGCAGGAACAAAGCAAATTGAGGTTAATAAAAAACTGTTTAAGGTGAGTGCAAATTTAACATTTTCTATTCCAAGTATGCTGGTGGTCATCAAGAAGAATAGTTTTGAAAAGATACCTCCCGTAATAAACGCGCTGAACAACGATACCAGATAGATAATACTATTTTCAAATAATACCATTCTTCTAACGTCTTTATAAAGTAGTCCATATGATAATAATATTCCTAACTCACGAAATCTAGTTTTAGAAAATTGATTATGAGAATAACCAAGCAGTAAAAAAGCAAAAATTATAGTAAGAATCCACCCAATCATAATAATTTGTTTTACGCCCGGGGTTGTCTGCCGGTCAAAATCCGGAGTAAACCATATTGAGGTGAACAGAAAAAACACTGTCATCGAGAAAAAAACACATAGGTAATATACTAGGTATCTTCGAATATTAGCGAGAAAGGTTTTTAAAACCATTTGTCTAAACGTCATAATCATTCTCCTCCAATACAGCCAAATTGTCTATTATCTGTTGGAAATATGATTTTTCGTTTTCTTTATACAACTGTGTTTTGATCCTTCCATCCTTGATAAAGGATACTTTATCCGAATAACTTGCAGCAAACGGGTCATGGGTTACCATTAATATCGTGATACCATTCTCCTTATTTGCTCGTTTGAGGCATTCCAAGACATTCCTAGACGCCTTAGAGTCCAGACTTCCAGTTGGTTCATCCGCAAATAATATGGAAGTTTTGTTGATTAACGCTCTACATATGGCCGCTCGCTGCTGTTGTCCACCCGATATACTGTAGGGATACTTGTCCTTCACCAAGTCGATTTCAAACTGCTGCAATAACTGATCCGCTTGCTTATTCATATCATCTACTTCTTTATTATCTAGTATCATAGGGAGCATGATATTCTCTTTTATCGTAAGGCTATCTAATAAATTATATTCCTGATAGACGTAACCGATATTGGAGCGTCGAAAGATGGATAATTGATCTTTTTCCAACTCTGTGATGTTCGTACCTCGTATCGATACTTTTCCTGATGTTGCATTATCAAAACCACTTAGTATATTCAGCAGAGTACTCTTTCCACTGCCGGATGGCCCCATGACTGCTGCAAACTCTCCTTTTTCCAATGTAAAATCAATATGATTCAATGCAACTGTTTCTGCATAATCCATGCCTCCGCCGTATACTTTGCCTATATTCTCAGCATTTAATAAAATCATGTAGTTATCCTCCTATCATAATCCGAATTCTATTCAAATTATAGATCACACAAAAGAGAATGACAAAAACTCCAGCTTAAGATAAAATTACATTTTTGTAAGATAAGTGATTGATACCTTTGTGCCCTTACCTACTTGTGAGTTAATCTCAATCTTATGATTTAATTCCTTCGCTATTCTTTGGCAAATGTATAGCCCGATACCTGATGCTGATTTCACCTGTCTTCCGTTCTCTCCGGTAAAGAAGGGTTCAAAGACTCTTTTTAAATCTGACGGGAGAATACCAATTCCATTATCCTCGATTTCTAATACCACGTTATCTTTTCTCTTTTCAATTCGGAATGTAATAACTTCCTCCTCATCATGAGCACTATATTTAATTGCATTCGATAAAATCTGTTCTAGGATTATGCCGTTCCATTTTCTGTCCGTTAAGATATAGACTTCTTGCTCGTCGGCGATTATCTTAGGATATACGTTATTGAGTATAAAGCTATCTTTTCTCATATTGATCTTATCCCGTAACAAAGAGATTAGTTCTACTTCTTCAATCCTATAATCATTTGGAAAATAATCAAGTCGGAGATAACTTAGGATTTGATCCAGATTTTCGTTAATTGCTTTATTTTGGTGGTCAATTTTCTTATAAACCTCTATACTGCTCTCTCCATTGTTCCTATAATCTTGAAGCATCAGATCAATAATTGATGATGGTGTTTTAATATTATGTACAATTTGAGAGATGATTTTGTACTTTTCGTCATTACTTTGTCGTAGCTCATGCTCCCTCTGTGTATTTCTTCTCATGATCTCTATCAGAGCTTTCACTGTATTGCGTTGTTGATGAGTTAGCCCTATAACCAATATGGCATCTGCCGGGGCACCAGCTTTTAGAGCATTTATCACAGAATGAAACCGGATATAATTAATAAGTTTGATAATAAGAAAGATGAAAAATACGAAGGTAGATAGAAGAACAGCATATAGAATGTCTGTTGTTCTACCAGACTCCAGATAGAGTGCGAATAAAAATAAGAACACACCCAGATAAAAAAAGAAGGCGTATAAAAAAACATCCTTAAGAAATTCTTTAAGAAGTTTCAGCTTCATTATAAGCCTCCATCCAATAAGTAATAAACATATATCCGAAGCCTCTTTTTGTACTGATTGCATCCGATATACCAATCAGGCTTAATTTACTTTTGATTCGAGATATATTAACGTTTAACGCATTATTATCGATAAACTCAACATCGTCCCATAATTCCCTTAATAGTGTCTCACGTTCCACAAAACAATTGATGTGTTCTGTGAGACATTTTAATATTTTAAACTCATTCTTCGTAAGTTCACAATACTGTCCTTTATAGCCCATTCTGATATTTGCAAGGTCTAGTGAGAACTCTCCGAATACCTCTACATTTTTATCTCCGATATATTCTCCATAAGTTCGTCTTAAACAAGCTGATATTTTTGCTCTTAATACCTCCATGCTAAAAGGCTTTGTCACGTAGTCATCCGCACCGAATTCCATTCCCATCACCTGCTCAACCTCACTATTTCTAGCGGAAAGGATAACAATTGGAGCATTACTCTGTTTTCGAACCCTTTTACAAATCTCAAAACCGTCCATATAGGGAAGATTTATATCGAGAATTATAATGTCCGGTTTTTCTAGTAGCAAAGCATGAACAATATTCTTAAAATCTATCAGTTCTGATACGATATAGCCATATCTTCGCAACATATCTGATATTAATTCTCTCAGCCCTGTATCATCTTCAACAAGTGCAATCTTATTCATAGTGATTCTCCCAACACATCAATTCCATACTTCATAAAGAACATTACTCGCCTAATAAATACATCTTAACGAAGTAACGGCATACTCCCCATCAGCTTATTTACTTTCTTCTTGTCTCCACTGACTGCAATACCCATATAACATAACTCTTTCTCCGGCGTGGCTGACATTCTGGACACAAAATCCGGATAGGAGTTGCAGCTTTGTGCCACATTCGTAAAGTCTACAACAAGCAATTCCATAAACTCTTCTTCATATAATCTGCTACGGATTGATTTAATCAATTCTTTTGTTCCTTTTAATATCGGAATCGGCGTTGCCACGATACCCAAATGAACATTACCATCCTGATCATTAAAATCTTCTCCAACGATATCCGGGTTCTTTTTTCCGAGTGTCGTTCCAAGTATTGCAGCTGTATTTGCAATCAAACCAATCGGTAGTTCTTCATCAATCACCACAACACATTTGTTTTTTTGAAAATCCATTCTTTCGCCCTCTTTCTAATTATTATATTTCTTATATGAAATATCGCAAATTCAGGCTTCATTTTATATCAAATGGTTCACAAATACTTGTAAGATATCTTCAAAAACATGTTAAATTGATCAACATTATAGTCGTCAGCTAAATATTCTTAGGTTTGGACTAAACTTTAATCACATAGTAAAGTATCAATCTGTTTCTCTAAATCCTTCACATCTCCTACATTCTCCACTACCTTCTCAAACCTTGCACGGAAGGTCTCCTCTTTGCTCTGATTGGAGAAGATGGAGTCAATCTTCTCATCCGAGTAGCTTCGACTACTTTTAAGTCTGGCTCTTCGTTCGTGTTCCGGAGCATGAACATACCACACTTCGTCACAGATATAGTCATAGCCTGCTTCAATCATCAATGCCGTCTCGACTACAAGATAGGGATGTGTTTCCTGCTTACGAATGTTCTCTATCTCTTCAATCACCGTCTTTAATACCTTAGGATGTGTGATTTGATTTATCTTAAGACGTTTTTCACTATCATCAAATATGATAGCTGCTAGCTTTGATCGGTCTATCGATTTATCCTCTGTGAGAATCTCTGTCCCAATATAATCCACCACCTCAAGATAACTTTCTCCACCCGGCTCCATCTGTTTCTTTGCGATTGCATCCGTATTCAATAGATATGCCTTATATTTTTGTTCTAGGATCTCGGCAACCAGGGATTTACCGCTACCAATTCCTCCTGTTAATCCAATCACTTTCATAATATGTCACCTTTATGTTATTTGAGGTTTTTCATAATCACTTTACACAATACTCATTTTAAACTTACCTTAATCGGTAATCACCTACTTCGCCTCAAACCAGTTCTTGCCTTCCTTCACTTCTGCTTCCAATACCACTGAGAGCTCTGCAGCACCCTGCATCTCTTCCACGATTATTTTTGAAACACGGTCTACTTCATCCTTATGTGTCTCTACTAAAAGCTCATCGTGTACCTGAAGGATCAATCTTGATTTATAATTTTCTTCCTTCAGTCTCTGATTTACTCGAATCATTGCAATCTTGATAATATCTGCTGCCGTACCCTGAATCGGGGAATTCATTGCAACACGCTCACCAAAAGAACGTTGCATGAAGTTGCTGGAGCTTAGTTCCGGTATCGGTCTTCTTCGGCCAAACAAAGTCGTTACAAAGCCCTGTTCTTTTGCATCCGCAACCAACTGATCCAGATATGCCTTAACCTTAGGATAGGTTTCAAAGTACTTTTCTATATATCGTTCCGCTTCCTTACGGGTGATGTTCAAATCCTGACCTAGTCCAAAGGAGCTGATACCATATACGATACCGAAGTTAACGGCTTTTGCGCTGCTTCTCTGAGCAGAAGTAACCTCTTCAAATGGGATATGGAACACCTCAGACGCGGTAATACGATGAATATCCTCAGCTTGTTTATATGCATTAATTAGTCGTTCGTCTTCCGACATATGAGCTAACACGCGCAACTCGATCTGAGAATAATCGGCATCTAGAAATACGTATCCCTCTTCCGGGATAAATACCTTACGTATCTGTCTTCCAAGCTCCATACGAATTGGGATGTTCTGAAGGTTTGGATCAGTACTGCTGATACGACCGGTCGCCGCAATCGTCTGATGGAACTTTCCATGAATTCGCCCATCCTCACCAATATAGCCGGCAAGTCCATCTGCATAGGTAGATTTTAGCTTAGTCAGCTGACGGTATTCTAATATCATCTTTACAACCGGATGCTCCGCCTGTAATTTCTCTAAGATATCCGCAGAGGTAGAATAACCGGTCTTTGTCTTTTTCCCGAAGGGAAGTCTCATCTTTTCAAACAAAATCACACCAAGCTGTTTCGGAGAATTGATGTTAAATACTTCACCTACTTGCTCATAGATACTTTTCTCTAAGCGTTCGATTCCAACTGCGAGATTGTCACCATATTCTTTTAGTGCTTCTTTATTTACATGGATTCCTCTAACCTCCATATCATAGAGTGAGTAGATTAATGGCATCTCAATGTTATCAAATAATTCCGACATACCTGTGGCATCCATTCTCATCCGAAGCTCTTGGGTTGCGCGATGTGCAATATAAGCACTGTAGCAGGCAAATTGAAGAAATGCATCCTTTTTCTCCTCGATGGCCACCTCTAAGGAAGTTTTACCGAGCAGATCTTCTCTGGAGGGAACTGTCATTCCAAGATAATCCCTAGCAATATCATCATAGTGATAAGTATCGGTTAAGGGATTTAATAAATAAGCTGCAATTGCGCTGTCAAATATATCATCCTTCTCACTGACCTTTAAGTAAGGAAGTTGTTCCTTTAGTCCTATTACACCGACTTTGTGTCCACTGTAAGCCAGCTCTGCCGCCTTGTTACATAGATACTCAGGCGTCATAAAACCACCACATTTGATAAAATAAACCTTATCTTCGGATTTACAAACAGATATACCAAGCAAGTTCCCCTGCTCCTCCACCATCTTCAACCCGATTGCAGTATCACTTTTCTCACTAAGCAGACCAAAGATCTGATCCACCTCACCCAAGTCTTCCACAAAGCTGAAGCTTTCCTCAATTCCAGTGGTATGACTCACCTCTTCATCCTGTTTTAATTGAAAACGTGAAATCAGATTTTTGAATTCCAAACGTTTAAACAAAAGATAAACCTGTTCATTATAGATATTGTTTAGGTCTGCGTTCTCTATATTAAAATCAATATCACAATCGGTGCATATGGTGGCCAGCTTCTTTGATAAGAATGCGAGCTCTTTATTCTCCCTAAGATTCGTGGTGGCTCTATTTGCAGGCATCTCATCTATATGTTCATAAATATTTTCCATGGACTGGTATGCTTCAATTAATTTTCCTGCTGTCTTTTCACCGATTCCCGGTACCCCTGGAATATTATCTGATGTATCACCCATTAGGCCCTTAAGATCAATGAACTGCTTTGGAGTAACATGATATTTTTCATATACATCAGCTGCTAAGTAGTCCTCAATCTCCGTGCCGGTTCTCTTTGTCTTAGGAATGCGAATTTTAATCTTCTCACTTGCAAGCTGCAATAAATCTCTGTCACCGGATACTAATGATACGTCATTACCTGCCTTCTCGGATTGTACTGCCAAGGTCCCCAGTACATCGTCTGCTTCAAAGCCCGGTTTCTCAATCACGGTGATGTTCATCGCTTTTAGCACTTCCTTCATCACCGGAACCTGTGCTCTCAGTTCATCCGGCATACCTTTTCTGGTCCCCTTATAAGCGTCAAACATCTCATGGCGGAAGGTCGGATGGCTAGTATCGAATGCAACTGTTAGATAATCCGGTTTCTCCTCCTCAAGTATCTTAAACATAATATTAATAAACCCAAGTACCGCATTCGTATGCTCACCCTGAGAGGTGGTCAAATCCGGCAGCCCGTAAAATGCCCTATTCAATATACTGTGTCCATCAATTAATACAATCTTCTTATTCATTCTGTGTTTCGTCAGATAAAATGCTTGTCCGACGAGACCTCCTTCCTCTACATATCTACAAACTATATAATTTTTAATCGTTATATAACATCTAGAACTTGTCCTCACAGTTCATATATCTTTACTTTAACCTTCTATCCTTCTTCTCTTTCAACACATTGTATCCTATCATCTATCTTGCCTTCTCGTTTATCTTTATTATCATATACTAATCTCTTGCTTTCCTCTTTACTTAAAATGAATGATTTCTTACTCTCTGTATTATGATAAGCAATGTAACATCGTCCATATGGATATATCTAACTACATTACCACAAACCTCTTACTTATCAGCATAACGGAAAGTAGATAAAAAATCCAGTGTAATCTATAAATATAGTGATAGTCTCCAAGTATGACTCCATATATTAGGAACATTTTCCACAAATTATTTTCTTCTCAAAATCCATTTTCATACTTGAAATATAAAATATATTGTGTTAGAATGAACTTCGTTACCGATGCGGATGTGGCGGAATGGCAGACGCAGCAGACTCAAAATCTGCCACTCGCGAGGGTGTGAGGGTTCGAGTCCCTCTATCCGCACTAACTAAGGAAGTTCCCTAAATTCTTGTTTCAAGAGTTTAGGGAATTTTTTTTTTACATTAAAGCTTTCGGTGTAACAAGATCATATCCTAAAAAATAAAAAGTGACTGCTTTCTCATTTACGAATCGCGAATGAAAAAACAGCCACTTAATCATTTCCTCTTAAAAATATTTCTTATTACCCCACAGGTTACTTTTCTTTAAATCCAAATATTCATTATAAGCACGCTCTAATATTTGTTTTTCATTTGCGAATTTCAACATGTGATATGCCTCATGAAATTTGTAGTAACCGGAGTCCATAAAAAACTCTTCCCGTTGTGGTTTGCTGTAATAGCTATCAGACATCATTAAATACCAATGAACATCCTTTAATACTGTATTCTGAGGTGTGCTAAAAGAATATTGACTTTTCCCGATATATTTGATAATGGAAGCATTCGTTCCCGCTTCCTCTAGAACTTCTCGCATCGCGGTTTCTTTATATTCTTCTCCTTCTTCAACGGTTCCTTTCGGTAAAACCCACCCTTCATATTTGTTCTTATAATTTTTATACAGTAATAAAATCTTTCCTCTGAATATAACTACACCACCACAGCTCGTTGCTTCTACCATCGCAATTCCTCCTGCTATTCGGTGTACCATCTATACTA
The DNA here is from genome assembly GCA_023392615.1 of Bacillota bacterium. Lineage (GTDB taxonomy): Bacteria > Bacillota > Clostridia > Lachnospirales > Lachnospiraceae > Mobilitalea. Next base: position 212,281 of record JAEVYT010000039.1, read on the forward strand.
ATTAGCAGTATACATCAATTTGCATAAGTTTTCAAGGCATTTTTATTGAAAACCAACAAACATCACTAATAGCACACGGTAATACTCACTATTTAAAGTATGCTTGAAATATCTTTTTTGCGATAGGTACTGCATATTCACTTCCTGTTCCTACATTTTCTACGATTACACTGACCGCGATCTGTGGATTATCATATGGCGCATATCCCACAAACCATGCATGCGCACTTCCGCCGCTATTGTCGGCTGATCCGGTTTTACCCGCCACCTTCTGACTTATATTTTTAAGTTTTTTACCTGTCCCATCTGTTACCACACTTCTCATCATTTTGCCGATAAAGCCTGATTCTTCGGGCGTCATCGGTTTTCCATATAACTGAGCAGAATAATGCTTTACAATGTTTCCATTTGCATTCTCAATACGATCCACGACATATGGCTTCATCATGACACCACCATTAGCAATCGCTGAAGTAATCATCGCATTCTGTAGTGGAGAAATCAGTGTATTGCCCTGACCGATAGCGGTCTGCATTCCTTCTTTTACCCCCGATACCCCCTTTTTTAGGGTGAACTTGCTGATACTACTCTCCATCTCCACTGGTAGTTTCTGATTGAACAGCAAGCTTTGACACAGGTTATAGAATGAATCATAGTTCAAACCTTTTCCTATATTGGAGAATGAGGTGTTACATGACTTTGAAAATGATTCTAAAAGATCCACCTTTCCATGTACCTTTCCGTTATAGCAATGAATTACCATATTGTCATATTCAATGTCTCCGGTACAGTGATAGGAATATTTATTATAGTCTTTTGGATTCTCTCTCATATATTCTAGCGAAGTTAAAATCTTAAAGGTAGAACCGGGTGGGTATAACCCTTGGGAAGCTCGGTTTAATAAAGATGCCTTCGTATCTTCATCTGCGATTAACTCCTTCCAATCCTGATCCACTTTATTGGGATCATATGCTGGCTTTGATACCATCGCAAGTATCTTACCGGTGGAGGGTTCCATCACCACAACAGCTCCTCGGTAACTGCCCAAAGCATCGTATGCTACCTGCTGTAGGTCTGTTTTTAAGGTTGTAACCACGTTATCTCCAGGGCTTTTATCTCCGACCAAATCATTATACATTACTTCAAATGCATTAACATTAGAGGTTAGTAGACGAATATCCTCCGACTCTTCAATTCCAGTTTTCCCTTTGGAGGTTCTTCCTATCACATGAGCAAACACATCTCCATAAGGATACTCTCTTTTTTCTTTTCCTTCCTTGTCGATTTTCGTCTTTGCCAGCACTTCTCCATCAGACGCCAGTATGTCACCTCGAACCACCCTCTTTGCTAAAATATCCTGACGTTTATTATAAGAGTTATTTATTACTTCTGAACTACGAAAAGATATGAAGTATACGAAATATCCCATCATAAATACAAATAATCCGAGAAAGATATAGATGATCATATAAACTGATCTTTTGGGATCTCGATCTGCGTTTATTTTCATTCCATCTCCTCCATTTCTGAATCTTCGTCATCATCAAGTTCTTGATTTTTCCTACGTTTTTTGCTCTTTATATAGATCCCTTGAAGAATCATGAACATGATAACTGTAACAAATACGGAACTTCCTCCCTGACTTAACAGAGGAAGGGTAACTCCTGTAGAAGGAATAAATTTGATGACACCTCCCACGGATAAGAATACCTGGAAGGCAAACATTACAGAATAACCGATTGATAACAAACGGTAAAATGAATCCTCCAGCTCAAGCGCAATATTTATCATCATCATAAAGCAGCTAATATAAATCAGAATAACACAGATAGCAAATATACCACCTAGCTCCTCTGAGATTGCAGAAAAGATAAAATCGCTTTCTACAACCGGAATTGAGGTCGGAAGTCCACGATTAATACCCATTCCGAGCCATCCCCCCGTACCTATGGCAAATAGGGACTGAGCAATCTGATATCCCTCTTTGTCAATATAGCGGAAAGGATTCTGCCATGCCATAACACGCACTCTCACGTGATTAAATAGTTGATATGCTACATATGATGCACCGCTCCCTGCGATTAGTCCCGACACTAACAAAAGTGGTCTTGAAGTTGCAGCGTATAACATGAATAAGTAAGTTACGAAAAAGATCAAGGCACCTCCTAAATCTCTTTGTAAAACCAATATAATTACATTCACTCCTGCCATTGCAGATATCCAAAAGAGCTTCCTAATTCCTATGTCATTACGCAATAAGGAGGCTATAGAAAATACAAATAAAAGTTTAACGATTTCGGAAGGCTGAATCGAAACATGAAACACAGTAATCCAGTTTGTTGCGCCATAGCTTGTTGTACCCAAAACTAATACAAGTAATAAGATACCAATTCCGGTTATCCCAAATATCCATCCTAAATTTTTTAATATTGTAATCTTAAATATAACAAAGGGAACAATCAGTCCGGCGATTAAAGATGCCCCAACAATCATCACCTGTCTTATCGCATCCTCGTAGGATAATCTCGTCAATACGATAAAGCTTACTGCCAAAAGCATCAGCATATTACGTATTAGTAATCTTGATATCTTAGGATAGAGTATGCGATAGATTAATAAGACCATCACAAACATAAATACTTCAACCGCATATAACTGAATCAGTTTTAACGAATTCTCCTGAACAATTAAGGTTGCAGATCCGACAAAATGTACCATTATTATCATAAAGGACATAAAGTGATATGCTCGTCCCTGTTCTTCTTTGCTTTTATAACCAAATACCCGAAAACAGTAAAATGTATATACACAGATTAAAACCAGCATAAAATATTTTATCAGCTCTACTATCAGACTCATCGCATCACCTTCCTTTCTCATCGTATTTTGTCACTATTTTTACTCCACACCGCGTTTAAAATGTCCGGTCGTATACTCACCAATCGTATTATCGTTAGGTTGTAGCCCATGACAAAATGTATCCGTCATACATTGCATCACCGCAGCCACTTCCTCCTCCGATTCAAATGTAAAATCAATTCGTATGGAAGAAGGATTTAAATTCTTTATTTCCGATTGATATTTATGAAGCGACGTCGGTTGACCGTTATATATTGTATTGTAACACCCGGGACAATTTGTTTGAAGTAAGAACTTCTTCCCCAGTCGATCTACCAGATATCCCTTATTACTGTTTTTCGTTTTCTTACAGCCGGAAGTACTTTCATGTAGACACTGAGCAGAAATCATCAACGGCAGATATCCGTATACCAAGAGCTCACACTCCTCAATCCCTAATTGCTTTAATTCCTGATAATTTAATTCAAGTGGAGCAGTCATTCGAGTAATTCCAGTCTCTCTCCAAAAATCCTTCGCTTCCCGATTAAAAATATACATATTATGATCGAGAATAAGATTCTTAGTCGAACCACTATTTATCAATAACGAACGAATTAACTCAATTTCTTCAAGATTTTTAACAACATATCCTGCAATATGATCACTTTCTATTATTCCATTTATTTCCTCTTTTAATCTATCATAAACTGTTTGTCTACAAATATGAGGCAGGGCAAGGTAAAATTGCTTTCCGCCAAGACTTGACTGTTTGGACATTTCTAGTATGGAATCCATAGTAAGAAAATCATATTCCGCATAAATCCGATTTACTTCCGGTACCTGTAACACTTTATGAAACTGTTGTAATGATTGCACTGTGACACTTACTTGATACGGATAATTGCTTGGCAACGAATTTACCTTATATGCCGTTTGCTCCAATATTTGATCAGCATTAATCAAAGTATCCTGATTCCTACGATAGCTATGAATTATATTCTGTTCTAGTGAACTGATTGCTTCCCTGCGTATCTCATTCAACCAGGCTACAGGTACAAAAATATTATCTTCAAGATCTATCTGTAATTCCTCAAAATAAAACAGGGTATCCCCTGTCTTCATCAGAGGTGTCTCCAATTTTTCCTTCGTCATTGGTTGCTTCATCGCTTCTTGCACTACTTCTTTGTATTCGGATGCAGAAAAGTTCTGATAGGATACAGTTAACTTAAGCCTATGACCAATTTTTGCAGTCAGCCTTCCTTTTATTCCAATCCTTTTATCGTCGTTAACATAATTCCTTGATAGGTTCTCTAACAAGGCGTTATTCTTTGTTCGATATACCATATCTCCTACCGACATGACCGGTAATCTTCCTGCTTCGGGATTTCTCGAACCCTTTTCTCGCTTTGATTTATCAAATCTTCGTCCTACGTTCGTAACTAAGACTTCCCCTGAATGATGCGAATCCTTCACGGTAAAATCATAGCCCTCCTCCTGCGTATGACGAATCTCTAGAATGTCCTGTGCATTGATATCCTCCGTCAATTTGATCGTCACCTGGCTACCCTTAATCTGAGATACCTTACCAACATATACACCGCTGTGATTGGGACGATACAACGACATCATATTCTTCCCATGATAGTTTTTTCCATAACCCGAGGAAAATCCACCACGGTTATATACATCCTGCAGCATAATCATATCCTGGCGGAACATATCTCCTGTTAATATCTTCTGATACCCTTCATTACCCAGTTCAAAATAAAGATCGGTATATTTGCGATATAGATTTGATACCGCTGCTGCATACTCCGGTCGTTTCATTCTCCCTTCAATCTTAAAGGAATGAATTCCTGATTGTACAAGCTCCGGGATTAACTCGATTGTATTAATATCCTTCGGGCTAAGTAAATACTTTTCTTCTCTGGAAGAAAGTTTTTTTTGATCCGTATAGTAACTATATGGCATTCTACATGGCTGTGCACATCTACCACGATTACCACTTCTACCTCCTATGATACTACTCATAAGACACTGACCGGAATAACAGTAACAAAGCGCTCCGTGAACAAAGGTCTCGATCTCAAGATCCGTATTCTCACTAATCTTCTTAATCTCTTTTAAGCTCAGTTCTCTAGAGGTCACAATTCTGGTAACTCCAGAATCTTTCAATAGATTCGCACCCTGTGCCATCGTTAATGTCATCTGTGTACTAGCATGAATCGGAAGCTGAGGAAAGTGCTTATGAATAAAATGCATTACCCCAACATCCTGAACGATTACGGCATCTAACCCTTGAAGGTAGAATCTTTCAAGATAATGATATAGCTTGTCCCTTAATTCCTTCTCCTTCAATAATGTGTTCACTGTCAGATATAACTTTTTGTCCCTGGTATGCGCCTCATCGATTGCATGAAGTAGAGTATCCTCATCCAGATTATTCGCATATGCTCTTGCACCAAAGCTGCTGCCCCCAATATAGACGGCGTCACAACCGGCATTCATCGCTTCTCTCATGCCTTCATAAGAGCCGGCCGGTGCAAGTATTTCTATTTTATTTTTCATGATATGCATGCCTTTCCTTTTATATCAATCTATACTATTTACTAATCTTTCGTTTACAATAGTATTATTTGGTAATCGTTTATAAACTCTGTGTAATATCTATAATCTTATCAAATTATAACACTTAAATTAATAATTATGCTTGCTGATATCTGTTTGCCAAATTACCGGATATTTCTCGTCAGTAATATTGTTACAGCTCTATAAATATAAAAGGCTGTCCTCTCCTGATTAGTAGCGCTTGTTGCAGTACTTTCAGTAGTTATATGGACAGCCTTATTTTTACATTATCTTTTCTTATCTGCATCTCCTAACTCGGTCTCCAGACGAATCATCTTCTTCTGCGCCTCATAAAGCTCTTTTTTTAATTCCTCCAAGTCTCTTTCAGTAGAAAGAAGCTTTGACTGGATTGCGATCGCTTCATGTTTCAAATCAAATATCTCATTACTCTTTAAATCTGATTCTGCTTGGATTTCCTTCATTTTGTCCACAGTTTTGAAATAATCATCGGCTATGTTAATCTGCATTAATATGTTCTTAAGCTCTGCATCCATAAACCGATAAGCGTCTTTATTTCGAAATTCCATATGCTTACTATTTATGTAGGAAGCAATCTTCTGCAGATATTCTTCCCCCTCGTATCCACTTAAGGTATATCTCTTGTTATTAATAATAACTTCAATATCGTGATACTGATCCATAAACCTTTTCCCCCTACACTGATAGGAATTTACAAAATAAATAATCAAACCTATTATAACTTATGTTAACCTCGTTGACAAGTTTGTTATAGAAAGTTTATAAAGGCTTTTTACACTAAGACATTGGAAGCCCCATATGCTTATATGCCAAATCAGAAGCAACCCTTCCCCTCGGAGTTCTTAGAATCAATCCATTTTGTACTAGAAAAGGTTCATATACTTCTTCAATTGTACCTACATCCTCACCAATGGTAGTAGCCACCGCTTCAATTCCAACCGGACCACCACTGAATTTTTCAATCATAGTAACCAATATCTCACGGTCGATATGATCCAGACCCAATTTGTCCACTTCTAATAAATCAAGAGCAAAACCTGCCACTTCTTTCGTAATTCTACCATCATATTTCACCTGTGCAAAATCACGTACTCTTTTTAACAATCGATTAGCAAGTCGCGGTGTTCCTCTGGAACGACGTGCTAATTCAAGCGCACCTTCTTCATCTATCTCAACCTGAAGTACATGGGCAGATCGAATGATAATATGAGTTAATTCTTCAATTGTATAAAAGTCCATGCGATTTACAACACCAAAACGATCACGAAGAGGTGGTGTAAGCATACCTGCTCTTGTAGTTGCACCCACCAGTGTAAACTTCGGTAAATCGATTCGTATGGATTTTGCTGCAGATCCTTTTCCAATGATGATATCAATTACGAAATCTTCCATTGCGGGATATAGAAGCTCCTCAACCTGGCGATTGAGTCGATGAATCTCATCAACAAACAGGAGATCCCCCTCCTGCAGATTATTCAATATAGCTGCCATCTCACCTGGCTTCTCAATAGCGGGTCCGGAAGTAATTTTAATATTTACACCCATCTCATTAGCAATGATACCTGCCAGTGTGGTCTTACCCAGTCCGGGAGGTCCAAAGAGCAATACATGATCTAAGCTCTCATTACGTTGTTTCGCCGCTTCGATATATATTTTCAGATTATCCTTAACCTTAGCCTGTCCAATATAATCTTCCAGCATCTGCGGTCTAAGTGATCCCTCAAATCGGTTATCCTCTTCGGTAAATTCAGTTGTTATCAATCGTTTTGCCATAATCTCTCCAATGTGACTTATCCTATATATTTTATATTAGCTATCTATCAACCTACATCTTTTTCAAACAAAGCTTTAGTATTTCCTCTGAAGTCATACCTTCCACAATCTCCACCTTATTTACAATCTTTAGTGCATCCGATGCAGAGTATCCAAGCACCGTTAATGCTTGAACAGCTTCGTCCTTTAAATTCATTACTGTGGAGCCGGTATATTGCATGGTTTGATTAATTAACTTTTGTTCGAAAGCGTTCTCCAGCTTAAATTTATCTTTTAACTCTAGAATTAATTTGCCCGCAGTCTTATTTCCGATTCCCGGTGCTTTCGATATCGTCTTAACATCATCCGCAAGTACCGCAAAACGTATATCATCCGCTGAGATAAAGGATAGAATTCCAAGAGCTCCTTTGGGTCCGATCCCATTTACTGTTATCAACAGCTTAAACATCTCTAAATCATCCTTTGTCAGAAACCCAAATAGTCCGATTACATCTTCCCTGACATGTAAGTACGTATATACCTTTACGGTACTTCCAACTGATGGCAGCTGCATAATAGCGGATGAGGGTAATGAAACTTCATAACCGATATTCCCCACCTCTAGTACAACATAATTTTCCTTTATTTGTGCTAATTCACCTTTTAGATATCCTATCATATTGCACCTCTTCTATGTACTTATCAATTTACACACAGCAAAACAACTCATTCGAGCTTTCCCCTGTGGCAATCTATCGTTATTCTTTGAAACCTTTATCCTAAGTTTTTCAGGATATCACCCTTGCGAATTAATCCTTTATCCTTTCAAAGTGCCCTCTTGTAATATTCAATCTTCCTTCCTGAATATAGTTGAGCACTTCAAAAGCAGTTATCCCCAATGCTTCCGATATCTGTAGTGCATTACTGTTTGGGTATTCTTTTAGATACGCTTCGATATCATCAAAATGGTCATTGTCTAGTTGTTTACAGGCTTCACAACTATAAGCCCTAAGGCGTGACATAAAAATTTTGTGGCAATGCTTACATACATTCCTATACATTAAGAAACTCCTTTCCGGATAAAATGTAATTGTTACATCAACGTAGAAAATACATTTAATATCTTCTGATAAAACTTGATATAAAATGGTCTGTTTTTCCATTCCTCATAAGTAACCTCATGACACTGTTCCATTGTGGCCAACAGATCTTCTCTAATGGTGTTTATAGTATCCTTATCACACATCCACACACCACATTCATAATGAAGATGGAAACTGCGATAATCCATATTGATGGTACCGACGATACCACAGTCCTCATTAATAATTGTTTTCGCATGAATAAAGCCTGGCGTATATTCAAAAATACGCACACCCGCCGCCAGTAACCTGCCATAGTTATAATTCGTAAGTACTTTTACATTCTTCTTATCCGGGATGAATGGAGTGATGATACGGACATCTATTCCACTTGCTGCAGAAGTAATCAATGCGTCACGCATATCATCTTCAATTATAAGATATGGAGTGGTAATGTACAATATCTTCTTCGCATAATAAATGGTTTGTTTATATGCATTCTCCACCGGATTTTTGGGATTGTTCGCCGGACCATCAGCAATGACCTGACAATATACTTCATTTTGTTCAAATTGAACAGTAGGACGATATGGATTATAATCCATTGGTGGTTGTTCCGCACAAACCTCCCACATCTGAAGGAAGGTTATCGTTAATCCCCACACTGCATCCCCTTCAATTCGAACCGCATTATCCTTCCATGTTCCAAATCGTTGTACCAGATTTACATATTCATCCGCAAGATTCATTCCACCGGTAAATCCAACATTACCATCGACAACGATAATCTTCTGATGGGAGCGGTAATTCATATAGAGCTGATCCGTATACCTATATATCGGATTAAATACACGAACTTTAAACCCTTCATTTTCCAAACTTTTCTTAAAATATCTTGGCGTCCTGAGCATCGCACCGAAATCATCATACATAAAGAGAACTTCTACGCCTTCCTTAATCTTTCTGACAAGCTTATCATGGATACGATTCCATAATACTCCCTCTCCGATGATAAAGAAGTTCATTAGAATAAATTTTTCCGCGTTATCAATTTCATTTTCAATTGCTGCAAACGCATCCTCTCCCATTGGATAATAATCCACTTTATTATTCTTATAAAGCGGATATCCATTAGACTCAAGATATCTTGTAATTCTACTCTTTGTTGGATATTTTTCTGAAAAACCCTCCATCACTTCATTGTTATATTCAATGAACTTATTTCCTCTTTGTATCTTACTTAGTATGGATTGATCGATTTTTTTTCTACGCATATTACCCCATAACACAAACATGATATGTCCGGTAATGGGTAGTGCTGCAATAATACATATCCAACTAATTTTATAAGAAGCATTTCTGTTATCATTCACCAAACCAATTACAATGATAATACTTAAAATCTGCACAGCTGTATATATATATAACGTGTATTCCCTAACCACAAGAGTTAAATAGATTATTAATGTAAACTGGACTAATACCAGTAATCCTACCAGCGCACCACGAAAGAACCCACTCAAGTAGCTTTTAATTCTGCCTGTAACTTCCTCTCTTATGTCCTTTACTTCATCTCTTATGTCCTTACCCAATTCAAGTACTCCCTTTCTGTTCATCTTCTCACGCAAATCACCTAAAGCCTCTTCCATCTTGCTAATTCTCATTGTAGGGAACGCTTTTAAGAGACGAATATGAGACTTGTGAAGTTTTATATTCTGATATCGTTTGATAAACTCTCTCATTTTTTGATCAATCTCACGTTTCGATATCTTTAGTTCCGCTACACTAAGTCGCTTGCTTGGTTTTACATTACTTAATTTGCTCTCCAGTGCTTCCTTTACTTCATTAAATACTCCTAACATTCTTAGGTTAGAAATTCTATCCCTTAGTTCCTCACGTGTTTCATATAATTTCACTGAACCGACAAATTCTGTTACATCCTGTCTCAAACTAAGTATCTTAGTAAGTATTTTATCAAATTTAACTGTAAACGTAATTGCAAAGGTAACATCAATAAGTAAGAGTATTACCAACACATATCCAATAATTTCACCGATTTCTCTTGGAATTATTCCAATCATTGTATTAATCCAAGGTTGCAAAATATGTATCATAATAAGTGCAAGCATTCCCCAGAATAAAGATACCGGAAGACATATTCTACCCTTTATATTAAATGGAATCCCACTGTAGTCCCACCATCTGGTTCGAAATACAAGTTCCATAATGATAGAGGTAATATACTCTAGAAAGGTCGCTAAGAACATTCCCCCAAAAAATATAAATATCCAGTTCTCCCTGACGTCCCAAAAACTAAGATAAACAAACATAGCCCCGAATCCATAGATTGGAATAATAGGTCCAGTCAAAAACCCTCTATTAATCAATGATTTCTTTTGGACAGACATAAGTATGCTTTCATAAACCCAACCAATTACCCCATACATTAGAAACATATAAAAAATATAATACAAATCAATACCAAACAGTCTGTAATTCCACATTTTCTAACATCCCCCCATTGTAATGCCAGACTTTGATCCATTATCGTTCTTCTTCGTTTCAATCTTCTTATCTCTTTCCAGCTTAACATACTTATGATACAATTGGTCAAGTAGAAGAAATAATTTCAATCAATTATAGTCAATTTTATTGTTAATTGACATTCTAACACAAAAAGGATAGGAGGAAAACCCTTGATAACAAGACAATTTTCGATAAATCAAACTCCTCTGTATCCCTTCGAACAGCAGTATGATATAAATAGGATTGCTTTCTTTGATATTGAAACCACAGGTTTTGCTGCGGATACCACTTATCTATACCTAATAGGGTGTGCTTATTATCAGGATTCTTCCTTTTATCTCGTACAGTGGTTTTCAGAAGGAATAAAGGATGAGCCCCTATTGCTACATGCATTTTTTGACTTTATAAAGACTCATGACATATTAATCCACTACAATGGTAATGGATTTGATATCCCTTATCTACAACGAAAATGTGAAGCCCTTCACCTTGAATATTCCTTTGATAATATAACAAGCATCGATTTATACAAACGCATTCTTCCTTATAAAAAGATATTTGGGCTGAAAAGCTTTAAATTAAAATCCATTGAAAATTTTCTAAATATTTCACGTAAAGATACTTTTGATGGGGGCGATTTAATCCAGGTATATTCTAGCTTCCTTGGAAAACGGAATTTTGAAAATCTTTGGAGAAAGCGTAACCCTGAACTTTCCCTCTCTGTTCCAACCGAATCAGAGGAAATGTTAAATCAACTACTTCTTCATAATGAGGATGATATTAAAGGATTAATTAACATTAGTACAATTATATATTATACCGATTTATTTGAGAAACCGATCCATGTTTATCAAGCTAGAGTGGAAGGTGATATCTTAAAAATTCATTATGAAATATCCGGTACCCTTCCTGTACCGATTACCTTTGGCACAGATCTTGCTCACTTAGCAGCAAATCAAAACAAAGCAGTGCTTCAGGTACGTATCTATGAGGGAGAACTAAAGCACTTTTATGAGGACTATAAGGATTACTATTATCTACCGGCTGAAGATTATGCGATTCACAAAAGTCTGGCTACTTACGTAGACAAGGATTATCGCGTTAAGGCAAAGCCCGCAACATGTTATACTAGAAAAGAAGGCATCTTTGTCCCTCAATATGAGTATTTAATTACACCATATTTTAAATTTAAACATCAGGATAAATTGTCCTTTCTTGAGGTTCATACTGACTTTTTATTACAGGAGGAGAATTTAGAACTGTATGTAAAAGGTATGATGGGATGGATGTTGAATAAATAGTTACAGTAAATCCCATCTATTGCGGATTTTCTAGTGATAATAACATATCATGACACGGTTCAACACATATCTGCTTCTTTTGAATATACTGGTTAGTATAAGACATGAAAGGAGGTATTTATATGTGTTGTTGTCGTAGACGTAGACGTAGAAGACGTTGTTGTTGCTTTTTCTGTTAATCTTAAAGTTGATAATTTTACAGAATGTACATTAGCATATCCTCGTGCTAAATCAAATTGGTAAAACCGAAGTACTTCATTTTCATGAGTGTACCTCAGACATGTGTAAATTTTGATAAAATAGAAAGACCTTGCACTTAACGTGGCAAGGTTTTTCTTTATGTTACAAATAATTTTCTCTTTATCAATATAAGTCTTGTCTGATAATTATTTAAAAAACGAATATAAACAGATAATACCTTACTAAATGTACGAATTTATTCTAAGTAAATCCCACATATGGTGGACGTATATGGATATATTAGATATAAAATGAAAAAATATATCGTAAAACTATTGCCTATTTTAATCAAGACCTATATTATGAATTAGGTAAATGGTAAGAAGATACAAAGGGGTATCTTCTATTTTGCTATTTATAAACTATTTAATCAAAGGAGATTAAAAAATGAAGTACGTTGACGAGATAATGGATCTGGTGGTTAAAAAAAATCCAGCAGAACCAGAATTCCACCAAGCAGTAAAAGAAGTGTTAGATTCTTTAGCCACTGTAATTGAAGCGAATGAAGAGAAGTACCGAAAAGAAGGACTTCTCGAAAGACTAGTAGAGCCTGACAGACAGATTAAATTCAGAGTGCCTTGGGTTGATGACAGCGGTAAGGTACAAGTTAACACCGGTTACCGTGTACAATTTAATAATGCGATTGGACCTTACAAGGGTGGTTTACGATTACATCCATCCGTTAATATCGGCATTATTAAATTTCTTGGATTTGAACAAATATTCAAGAATTCACTTACCGGCCTACCAATTGGAGGCGGTAAGGGCGGATCTGATTTTGATCCCAAAGGGAAATCTGACCGAGAAGTATTAGCGTTCTGCACAAGTTTCATTACAGAATTATACAAATATATTGGTGCCGATGTTGATGTTCCGGCAGGCGATATCGGTACGGGTGCAAGAGAAATTGGTTATATGTATGGTCAGTACAAGAAAATTACCGGGGCGTACGAAGGTGTATTAACCGGAAAAGGATTAACATATGGTGGTTCCTTAGCAAGAACTGAAGCAACCGGTTATGGATTACTGTATCTGGTTGAAGAAATGTTAAAGTGCAACGGAATAGACATGAAGGATAAAATATGCACCGTATCCGGCTCCGGTAATGTTGCAATCTATGCGATCCAAAAAGCATCTCAATTAGGTGCCAAATGCGTAACTTGCAGTGATTCGAATGGTTGGGTATATGATCCGGATGGTATTGATGTAGCTGTACTTAAGGAACTCAAGGAAGTACAAAGAGCTAGATTAACAGAATACAAAAAATATAGACCTAATTCAGAATATCACGAAGGCAGAGGCGTATGGACCGTAAAGTGTGATATTGCCCTTCCTTGCGCTACTCAGAATGAACTTCATCTTGATGATGCGAAAGCACTCGTTGCAAACGGTTGTTTCGCAGTAGCGGAAGGTGCTAATATGCCTACTACCTTAGAAGCCACAAAATACTTCTTAGATAACAAGGTATTATTTGCTCCTGGTAAAGCTGCTAATGCAGGTGGTGTTGCGACATCAGCATTGGAGATGACCCAAAACAGCGAAAGATTAAGTTGGACATTTGAAGAAGTTGATGCAAAGTTAAATCAAATTATGATTAACATATTCCATAGCATGGATAACGCTGCTAAACGATATAATGTAGCCGGCAACTATGTAGTCGGAGCTAATATTGCAGGTTTTGAAAAAGTAGCAAATGCAATGATGGCGCAGGGAATCTGGTAGAATATAATTAACATAAGCGATGACACGTTACTATCGCACTAAAGGGATATTGCAAAATAAAATTCTATTTAGGAACAATGTTAATAGCCTCACACACAGGCCGGAAGGACAGTATTGTATTTCGCTGTCGTACATAAAAGTACGCCTTCTAAAATACAAAATTATGCATACAGCCTCCAAACAGTGCATTATGGCAATATAACATTGTTCCTACAAATAATTTATTTTGCAACATCTTAATGATCTGCTCATTAGCATGAATAGATGTTTAAACTTTCTTCACGAAAAAAGGCCTTTCGGAAATCCCGAAAGGCCTTGGTTAATTTAATTATTCTGCAGAAGCGATGATTTCTTTCTTGTTGTAAGAACCACAAGATTTACATACTCTATGAGGAACCATAAGCTCTCCACATTTGCTACATTTAACTAAGTTAGGAGCAGTCATCTTCCAGTTAGCTCTACGGCTATCTCTTCTACCTTTTGAATGTTTACCCTTAGGACAAATAGACATTGTCACACCTCCTTAAAATTCTTGAAAATATCTCGGATTACTGACATTCTGGGATCATAATTATAAGTATCACAGTCACAAGATTTCTCATTTAAATTAGTTCCGCAATTCTTGCAAATTCCCTTGCAATCCTCACTGCATAACAGCTTCATGGGAAAACCAATTAAGATTTCATCATAAATCAATGTGTCTACATCCAGATTGTATCCAATAATATAATTTGTTTCATCCAAACCCTCTGCTCTTTCCTCATCTGAGAGGCTAAAATCAACCTCTTTTTGAATCTCGATATTCATTGGATATATCATATCCTTTAAACATCTACCGCAGAACAGGGTCAGAGAAATATTCGTACCGCCCTCAATTAAAACTCTCTTGCTACCAAGATTCGTAATTGTTAGGCTCACAGGTTCCTTATGAGCGAACTCATAGGTCGTTCCCATATAATCGAAACCTTCCAATTCTATAGGGGCATTGATTTGTACTACCTTATCGTTAGTAGTCATTATTTCTGACAAAGATATTAGCATTTAATCTCTCCGAATATTCACTGCATGATTAAGAACTCAGTGGGTGAGTTCTTTACGCACTTCTTGTATTATACCCACTGTGTTATTATTTGTCAACGATAAAATAAGAATTCTGTACAATTTGACCAGATTCTATTTTATAGTTTTTTATTTTGCTAACGCCACTGTTTCACGTGCGATTGCCAATTCCTCATTGGTAGGAACGATGCAAACCTTAACTTTAGAAGAGGTAGTAGTAATCATAGTCTCTTTACTCTTTGTGCAGTTTGTAGCTAAATCGATTGTAATACCTAAGTAGCCAAGGTACTGGCAAACCCATTCTCTTACTCTCCAGTCATTCTCACCAACACCTGCTGTAAATGCAATTACATCTACACCGTTCATTGCTGCAACATAACTACCGATATATTTTGCTACGCGGTAAGTAAATACGTCAAATGCAACAATCGCGTTCTGGTTACCAATATCCATCGCATCATTAATATCACGGAAATCGCTGGATACGGAAGACATACCCTGGATACCGGATTCTTTATTTAATACATTCATGATTTGATCAATTGTTTTATTTTCCTTCTTAGCAATGAAATCAATAATAGAAGGATCGATATCACCACTTCTGGTTCCCATTACAAGACCTGCAAGAGGAGTGAATCCCATGCTGGTATCAATGGATTTGCCGTTTAATACTGCAGAGATACTTGCGCCGTTACCTAAATGGCAAACAATAATTTTAGAGTTATTAATATCAAGACCGCAGAACTCTGCTGCTCTCTTTGATACAAAGCTATGGCTTGTACCGTGGAAACCATATTTACGGATTTTATAATTATCATAGTATGCCTGAGGAAGTCCGTATAAATAAGCCTTCGGAGGCATTGTCTGATGGAATGATGTATCAAACACTGCAACCATAGGAACGTTTGGCATTAAATTCTTGCATGCACGGATTCCGATTAAGTTAGCTGGATTATGAAGAGGTGCTAAATCGTTACAAGCCTCAATACCTGCAATTACTTCTTCGTCAATAATTGTAGAAGTAGCGAACTTCTCACCACCATGAACAACTCTGTGACCAACAGCACCGATCTCCTCTAAAGAAGAGATTACACCATATGTTTCATTTGTTAATGAATCAAGAACCAATTTGATTGCATCCTGGTGACTTTCCATATGCTTCTCAATTACGATTTTTTCTCCACCGTCAGGAGCATACTTTAAGTAAGCGGTTTCCTGGCCAATTCTCTCGCAAATACCAACTGCTAGAGCTTTCTCAGTTTCAGAATCGATCAACTGATACTTTAATGATGAACTACCACAATTAATAACTAAAACTTTCATGAATACTTACCTCTTTTCTATTATTAACATGTTAATTGTTAATGCTTCCATGTTATATCACTATGCCTATTATCTATTTATTTGCTTATAGAGCAAATTATTGAGCTGCTGCCTGTACTGCTGTAATTGCGATAACGCCTACAATATCGTCTGCGGAGCAACCTCTGGATAAATCATTTACAGGTTTTGCAATACCCTGAGTAACTGGGCCATATGCTTCTGCTTTTGCAAGTCTCTGTGTTAACTTATAGCCAATATTTCCGGCATCAAGATCAGGGAAAATAAGAACATTCGCTTTACCGGCAATATCACTACCAGGAGCTTTGGAGGAGCCAACGCTAGGTACAATCGCCGCATCTAACTGAAACTCACCATCGATTTTAACGTCTGGATATAATTCCTTCGCAATCTTTGTAGCTTCAACTACTTTATCAACATCCGGATGTGCTGCACTTCCTTTTGTTGAATGGGAAAGCATTGCTACAATAGGTTCTGTACCAACTAAAGTTGCAAAACTTTTTGCACTGCTGCCTGCAATTGCTGCTAATTCTTCAGCATTCGGATTCTGTACTAGTCCACAATCGGAATAGATAAAGGTTCCGCCTTCACCGAATTCGCAATCAGGAACAACCATTACAAAGAAAGAAGAAACCAACTTTGTGTTTGGAGCTGTCTTTAAAATCTGTAAAGAAGGACGAAGTGTGTCAGCTGTGGAGTGAACCGCACCTGAAACCATACCATCTGCATCTCCTGCCTTTACCATAGTTACAGCAAAGTAAGGATAATCCTTAGTCAATAACTCCTTTGCCTGCTCCGGTGTCATGCCCTTGCTCTTTCTAATTTCAACAAGAAGATCAATGTAGCCTTGAAGTTTATCCGTATTATTTGGATCAATAATCGTCGCTTTGGAGAGATCTAATCCTTCTCCAACCTTCTCAATTGCTTCTTTGTTGCCCACTAAGATAATCTCAGCGACACCCTCTGCCAAAATTCTACTAGCAGCTTCTAAAGTTCTTCTGTCATCAGTTTCTGGTAATACAACAGTCTTAATATTTTGTTTCGCTCTTTCTTTAATCGTGTCAATAAAACCCATGTTGAAACTCCTTCCTAAGCATCTATATTTTTTATCTGATTAATAGTGATTCTAGTGTAAATACACTGTGGTCAAAGCAGATAACATATGTTAAAAGGACATAAAATCACGACGACATATGGGATCTGTTTTTGCCACATAATAAACCTATCACATGAACCAATATTAAACCCAATCATTCTAATTATATGACAAATTAATTGCAGATACAAGAACAGAATGTTGAAAATTGTTGAACTTTTTTTCAGTATTTTTAGTCATTTTAACGATAGGAAACCTGTATTTTATATTTTAGATTATTTCACCAATCAGTAGTGTTTAGTCATACTCATTTATATTTTGATTATACCAAACAAAAACAGTTGAATTGACGGTATTTCATAACAATGCTAATATAAGAATAGTAGACGAAAAAAGGAGTAATTCTTTTCATGAAAATAGTTGGTTTAATCACGGAATACAATCCATTTCATAATGGTCATCAATATCATATCGAGGAAGCGAAACGTGTTACCGGAGCAGATTATGTCATAGCTGTTATGAGTGGCGATTTCGTCCAAAGAGGAGTTCCTGCCATTATTGATAAATACCATCGTGCCAAGATGGCGCTTCACAATGGTGTTGATCTTGTATTCGAACTTCCGGTCAGTTATGCTACCTCAAGCGCAGAATATTTTGCTCATGGTTCCGTATCCCTATTAGACAAACTGGGAATCGTGGATTATATCTGCTTTGGAAGTGAATGTGGGGATATCAATTTACTCCGGGAGGCTGCCACCTTTTTATTGAATACCCCTGAAACTTTTGAAAAATATCTTCAGGCTTATATCAAGGATGGCTTAACCTATCCAGCTGCTCGTTTAAAAGCATTAAAGCTATATCTAAAAGAGCAACAGTTACCCAATGCTGACGCCCTGTCACAAGTGTTAACGGAACCGAACAACATCCTCGGAATCGAATATATGAAGGCTCTATTGCGTATGAAATCAAGCATAACCCCTGTCACAATACAGCGTATTTCTGCTCACTATCATGACGAAAATCTGGGTGATAGTACCCTCGCTCCTCATTCATTAGCAGGTGTACCCGAGGTGGATTCGGACTCTCCGCTCCATATCATTAGTTCAGCTACCGCAATTCGAAAAGCGATTCAAAATGATGCTGACAATATCAATAATTTTAATGAAATGAAGAATAGTGTACCTGTCAATGTTTATCGAATATTAAATGAAAATTACCAGAAAGCATATCCAATCACTGAGGATGACTTCTTAAGTAATATTATATATAAATTAATGTCTGAGGATTCCTCTTCGCTCACTACCTATCTGGATATCACAAGTGATCTTGCCGATCGTATCAAAAACTTATCCGGTTATTACGAAAACTTTCGTTCGTTGACCAGTGATATCAAAACCAAAAATATGACACTAACCAGAATAAACAGAGCAATACTCCATCTGCTTCTGGGTATTAAAACAAATTCACTAAACGAATATAACACCAATGGATATGTTCAGTATGCCAGAGTTCTCGGAGTCAAGAAGAATGCATCGCATCTACTAAGAAGGATAGAAAAAAAGCAAAACATTCCGATCATCACAAAAGTATCGAAGGCCGACAGGGAGCTTACCACTCTGGGCAAACAAATGTTAAGTGAGGATTTGTTCGCAGCTCATCTTTATAACCAAGCGGTATATACAAAATATGGAACAACGAATCTCAACGAATACAAACGTGGTATTGTTCTATTATAAGAATTAGGCATTAAACCCTTCCAATCTTTGCTCCATATTGCACCCATTACAGCTGGCACAGTTTGCACAAGGGTTGATGCCTGATTTACGATAAGGTTTTATTTTAAACTCATATTGGTTGATTTCCAATCGGTTTCCTTCATTAAATCGAATATAGCCCTCTTCAAATTCAATCTTTAGGGGATGAAACCAAACTTCCTCCTGGTCGTCGTCCAGCTCTTGATGTGGAGAAAAGGTTATTTCCTCTTTCGTGTGAATATTTTTAGCAATAACCTTCTGGTTAGAGGTAGCCAAGGCAAGTAATTCTCCCTCCTTAGTGAATATCAAGGAGTTCTGATCACCTAATATTCCATTCACATTTTCATCATAAGCGATCAACGAACCAATTGGTGAATGAATCAGGGTATGGGTAGCCGGTTCAATCGATTGTATGGAACCATCCGCATAAAAAGATATCCCAATTCTCACTGCCATCCCGCCCAGAGGAGTTTGAATTTGAACAATTTCTCTTGGCCAGAGGGTTAAACTTTTAACTGTTCCATTTTTATAAAAATATACCGAGATAGCTTTCGTAACAATATTCCCACAGCTTAAATCATATGAATCCTCTGTAGCTAATTGATACTCGTCTTCTTCCTCCCAATAAGCAGTCAGGTGTCCATTTAGTGGAAATAATCGTTTCATAGCTCCACATTCATAGAAAGTGATCAGTTCTGCCTTTCTTTTACCAATCGGTGTATTAACTATCATTTGTTCATTCAACGCTATCCTTCTTATTGTTCCGTTCTCAAAAAATGATAGGGATGAGATGTACTTCTTCCTATGATTGGTAAACTCATACTGCGGAATTAGTACTCCATAGTCCGTATTAATCTCTATCTTATCCTCAATCGTACAGTCTTTTAGGTTACCGTTAGGATATCTTGTAAGATCACTCACATAATTTAATTCACCGTATTTTGTAGTATAGCCCATAAACTCAACTCCTTTTTACAAATTAACTAATAAATTATATTGGCATTATAAATACACGGTATTCATAATCATTTAATCTGATCACAGTTGCATGCAGATTCATCGGAATTAAATCCGTATCAAACCACCGAGGAACATGGTCACAAAGGATCTCCAGACTACGAAATTCTCTCTTTTTCAGAAAAGGCATTAATAGCTTTTTTGAAGTCAGAGAACAGTCTAAATTCAGCGCAGTTTTCAAATTAAGAAAATATACTCCAACCTCTTCTGTAGGATTAATGTACATATCAGGAGATAGTTTCTTTTCTGCAGTCTTTCTAGGCTCCATTGTCATATCCTTTAAAATCGAATCTAAAAATGTCTCAGGGTGACCATCCGCTTCAAAGCTCTCAAACCCATTCGCTTCCAGAACATAGTAGAGTTGACCGGCTATTGCCTTTCCGACAAAAACCTTACACCCCTCAATTCTTTGTACCATCTCCTGCATATACCTCCTAATCCCGGATATGCTCTTATTTTCGCCTAGCTCAAACGGATCTTCTCTGACAACTAACCAATCATTCTCCTTCTTATCGTAGATACGTACGTTCCCTTTTTCTCCGGGTAAAGCGGTAACCCCTTCCTCATTCACATAAACTGCTATCATAGTGGCAATCCTCCATATAAAAAAACAAACCATAACAATAGTCTATTCTCCATCGAAAGATAAGAAAGCCATTAATTATGGTTTTATATTATAGGTTACAGTTTTGACTTGAAACAACTAATGTTCATACATAATCATACATTACATATTTTGGATTTGCAATACATGAAAACGTAAAAAATCAACAACATATTTAAAATTGTTTATACAATTTTACTTGTTAATCCATTGCTATATCTATTCTCATCTGCTTTGATTTGCTCTCAAAATCACTAAATCCCTTCTTTATATACAACGGATAACCTGCCTTAGTAGCCATAAGATCGAGATATGACAGATTTAAACCCTTAGCATCTTTCATCGCCATATCCATCAGTTTACCGGCTAAACCACGCATCCGATACTCTGGCTTCGTATAAACATTAAGAATATTTCCAATCTTGCCTGTTAAAAAGGTTGGGTTCGCAGGTTTTTCCAGTATAACCAGGAATACACTTGCAACAATACTCTCCTTCTCCATTGCTATGTATGCAATAAAATCCTTCTCCAAATGCTCCTCATAATAACATGGTAGCTGCTCGCATAAAGCATCCATCTGTTCCTTCGTCATTCCCTCAAAATCCTCACTCAAATATGCCAAACGTATCCCCACCAGCTCCTGAATATCAGCCTTATTCGCCTTTCTAAACTCCATCCTGTTCTCCTCTCATGTCATAACAAAAAATAGTATATCCATAACTTCCTTAGCTTTTGCACTTGCTATTATCCTTTACTTTTGACTTGGCTTTTGTCCTTAGCTTTTGTCCTTAGCCTTTAGCTTGGCTTTTGGCATCTATCTTCGCGCGAAGCTATGTACAAAGGATTTGTACTTAGCTTTGCTCTTAGCTTTTTGTCCTTGGTCTTTGTCTTGGCTTTTGTCCTTGGTCTTTGTCCTTACGCTTTTTGATCTTGATTTTTGGTCTTAATTATTGTCCTAGTGCGGGAGTTGGGGTAGGGAAAAGGAATATGTTTTTCATATGCTGCCAGCCTCCGTTATTTTGTCCACGATAGTCGGACATGAAAATGTCCGCCTACTTGTGGACAAAAGACGAGAGGATGTAAGCGGCATCTGAAAAACATACCTTTCCCTACCCCGAACTCCCTGACAACCTATCCTTGAACACATACCCTGAACTCCCTCACAGCCTACCCTCGAACACACTTCCTGAACACTCCTTGACACTCCCCTGACACTCCCTCGACACTCCCTCGACACTCCATCGACACTCCCTCGACACTCCCTGAACCAGCCCTAACTCCCCCCGACAAAGCTACTGCAAAAGCTCCTCCATTTGTGTAAGCAACTCCTCAAAAAGCTTAAGCGCCTGCGTAACCGGTTCTTTTGTACTCATATCCACTCCGGCTCCCTTAAGAAGCTCAATCGGATAATTAGAGCTACCACCACTTAAAAATTGGATATAATCCTTAACTGCCTGCTCTCCTTCATTTAGAATTCTTCTGGACAGTGCAATTGCTGCGGAATATCCAGTTGCATACTGATATACATAGAAGGCATTATAAAAATGAGGAATTCTTGCCCATTCCATATCAATTTCAGTATCAATTACAATATCTTCACCAAAGTAAGCTATATTCAAATCATGATACATCTTGCAGAGGGCATCCGCTGTTAGACTCTCTCCGTCTTCCACCATCTTATGGGTAATCATCTCGAATTCAGCAAACATCGTCTGACGGAACAAAGTACCTTTGAATTTTTCAAGAAAATGATTAATCAGGTAGGCTTTTTCCTTCTTATCGTTCGTATTCTTTAGCATGTAGTCAATCAAAAGTGATTCATTACAAGTGGAAGCCACTTCTGCTACAAAGATTTTATATCCCGCATAGACAAACGGCTGTGTTTTATCTGAGTAGTAGCTGTGAATTGCATGACCCATTTCATGCGCCAAAGTAAATACATTACTCAAAGTTTCATTATAATTTAATAACACATATGGATGCGTTCCATATGCACCCCAGGAATATGCACCGCTTCGTTTATTTTCATTTTCATAGATATCAATCCATCGATTATTGTATCCTTCATTTAATACTATCCGGTAATCGGCTCCTAACGGCTGTAAGCCGTTTGCAACAATTTCTTTCGCCTCTTCAAACGGGATTTCCATTTTCACATCTGCTACCAGGGGCGCATATAGATCATACATATGAAGCTCATCTACACCAAGTAGCTTCTTACGGATTGATACATAGCGATGCATCAATCCCAAATTTTCGTGTACAGCTGTGATAAGATTTTTATAAACATCAACTGGTATATTGGCAGAATCCAAAACTCTCTCCAGCGTGCTGTTATACTTGCGTGCCTTAGCGAAAAATACCTCCTGCTTTACATTCGAGCTAAAGGAAGCAGCAAGCGTATTTCGAAAGTTATTGTACGTTGCATATACCCCTTCAAAGGCATCCTTTCTCACTCTTCGATCAGGACTTTCCAACATTTGACCATATCTGCCATGTGTAATTCTCACCAATTCCCCATTCTCATCCTGTATTTCGGGAAATTTGATATCGGCATTATTAAACATCGAAAAGATATGATCAGAGGCTTCTGCAATCTCACCGGCATCAGCTAATAATTCTTCCATCTCCTTCGATAAAATATGTGGCTTTAAGCGAAGAATATCCTTCAAATAGAACTCATATAACTTTAACTCCTCATTTTCACGCCAAAATTGTACCAGTACATCCTCCGGTATTGATAAGATCTCCGGAGTTGCAAATGATAATGCACTACTTACTTGAATGGATAAAGCATTTGCTTTATTCGCCAAATCCTGATAGATTGCATTTGCTGTATCCTCATGGCTCTTCTGATTGGCATATACATAAACACGCTCTAATAATTTACCAATCTCATCAGATAATTGTAGAAAACTCAATAATAACTCACCAGATTTTGAAAGTCGTCCTTGATATTCAGATGCTTTCGCAACCAAGTTCTTCAATTGGTCATATTCAGATTGCCATAAATCATCTGAAGCATACAAATCTTCAATCGCCCATTTATACTTTTGATCTACTTCTAAGCGCTTTGGTAATCCCATCTTTGTGTTCATCGACAAATCTCCTTTTTCCTTTTCTATCATAAATTGGATATCCTTTCAATAGATTATAATAAACTCAACTCTTGTCTTCAAGAAGAAAATAATTAAATTGGATGGACTTTGATAAAAATATATAATCCGTGTAACTTTCTCTTCTGAACTAGAATCTGCAGATTTAATGAAAGGCTTGGCAATTACTATGAAATTAATACAATTGAACAAAAACAATTTAATTAAAGGATTAATTCTTTTATTCTTAGTTGCTATGTTATTATTTCCCGGTGCCTCCTTTCAAGGAGCTAGTTCCGGTCTTTTGTTGTGGTTTCATAATGTATTACCGAATCTTCTTCCCTTTATCATCCTATCTAACCTCATGGTTCGATTAAATATCACGAGACAGATCAGCCGACTATTCCATCCAATTGTTGGAAGAATATTTGGCATCAGCTGTGAAGGATGCTATCCAATCATTATTGGATTTCTCTCTGGAATTCCCATGGGAGCAAAAACCACCGCCGACTTAGTAAATGAGAGAAAAATCTCAACGAGGGAAGGACAATTTCTATTTTCCATGTGTAATAACGCAAGTCCAATGTTTATAATCGGATATATTTCAATTACTCAATTAAAACAGCCTCAGATGAACTATGCACTTTTTGCAATTATTTATGGATCGGCAATATCGAGTGCAGTAATCTGCCGATTTATATCTAAGCTGGTATCAAAAAAAGAGTCTAAATTGACTGACAACGCGATCAAGATCGCCTCTGCCAAATCCAGCCCATCTCGCTTCTCCTTTGCAATCTTAGACAGTTCCATCATGAACGGATTTGAAATTGTTACCAAAATCGGTGGCTATATCATATTATTCTCCATCCTTGCACAAATTATCAAAGGATTTGGACCAGATACTGGATTTATTAAGGCTTTTATCGTTGGTATATTTGAAATCACGACAGGCATCAGTCAAATATGTAATACAAATTTGGACATTAATACAAAAATAGTCTTGGTATCGGCACTTACTTCATTCGGAGGTCTATCTGGATTAGCTCAGACCAAAAGTGTACTCGGAAACACAAGACTATCTATAAGTTCATATTTAATTGTGAAACTGCTTAGTGCATTGTTTGCAATGCTGTTTGCATGGTTCTATCTGATTATGTATCCAGTTGTTTAGTTACTCTACATCTTTTAGGAAGGTATTCTCATCAAAATCAAACTCCTCCTGCTCTTGTTCTTCCTGTTCTACAGGGCTGGCTTGTACATTATTGAGTCGATATAATTGATCATTAAGCTCTTTCTTATTACTACTTACAACTTCAAGATTATTCTTTAACGTTCCAATATAGCTATCATATTTGGAAGCTGAACTTTCATAAGCCGCAGCCAAGATACGCTCGACATCAGCTAATACATCGTTTGAATATACTAATGCACCCGTTCTGAGCTGCTCAGCCTCTTCAATAGCTTCTCTTCGTATGCGATCTGCTTCTTCTGATGCCTGCATAATCATCTCATTAGCTTGATAGTATGCCTGTTGCATAATTTCATGCTCGTTGAGCAAATCTTTAGCCTGCTCTCTGGTCTGAAAGAGGATTCCTTCTGCTTTCTCTTCTGCATCTGCAATAATAGCATCTCTATTTGAGATAATCTTTTGATAACGCTTAATCTCATCCGGTGTTCTAAGTCGAAGCTCGTCCAGCAAATCGTAAAGCTCATCTTTTGGCACTATTACCTTGGTGCTTGATAAAGGCTGCATTCTGCAACTTTCTACAAATTCGTAAATATCCTCTATTAACTGTTCAATTCTGCTAGCTCCCATTTCAAACACTCCTTATTTTTTATATTTATCGTATATTGACTGTTTAATACAAGTTGGCACAAACTGACTGATATCTCCACCGTAGGTTGCTACCTCCTTCACCGTACTGGAGCTAACATAGGAATATTCCACACTCGTTGTAAAGAATACAGTGTCGATTGCTTCGTTCAATTTATGATTTGTCTGTGCAATTTGAAGTTCATATTCAAAGTCTGTAATCGCTCGAAGTCCCCTTACTATAATTGAAGCATTCTTCTTCGCTACAAAATCGATAAGCAACCCATCAAATGCTTCTACTTGTACATTGGTAGCATCTGATTGTTCACGTATTACCTTTTGAATCAGCTCCACCCGTTCCTCCGATGTAAACAGAGGTTTTTTCGAACTATTCTTTAACACTCCTATAATTAATATATCAAATAATCCGGATGCCCTGTTGATAATGTCCAAATGTCCCAACGTTACCGGGTCAAAGCTACCGGGATAAATTCCTATCTTCATAGATACCTCCATCATGCCATAAAACAACACTGAAATAAATAGACCATTCAATCTATTTTTTAAATAAATAAGGTCTATCTCATCTCAAGGAATACATGTTGGTTTGTTTTATATTCTTTTCTTTTGAAGATACGAAATTTCGTATCCTCCAAATAATCAAATTCAGTTTTTAAAGATGCTTCTATTACAATAATAGTATCACAATATATAATCGACGAATTCTGTAATGCGAGAAGCATGTCCTTTTCTAAAAGCTTATTGTAAGGAGGATCCATAAAAACCACATCAAACACTTTGCCTTTAATCTCCAACATGCGGATTGCTTCAATTGCCTTATACGGGAATATTTCCGCATCCTTTTCCAGTTTTGTTGTTTTTAAGTTTGCTTTTATACAATTTATCGCAGCCTTATTATCCTCTATAAAAGCCGCGTATTTTGCGCCTCTTGATAAAGCTTCAATTCCAATTGCTCCGCTCCCTGAAAAGACATCTAAAAAATCTACGTCTGTAAGATACGGGCTTAATATATTAAATAATGTTTCTTTTGTCTTATCCGTGGTCGGTCTTGTGTCAAAACCTTCCGGTGTAATAAGCTGTAATCTCCTTGCTTTACCTGCTATTACTCTCATACTTTTCTCCGAAATTATAAATATTTGAAGTTTTTATCAATAAGGTAAGTTTATCTTATCCATCCGAATATTTCAATGTTTTTTTATATTTTTTATGCAAGCTTCTTTATCATTTCTTCCTAAATTAATTATATTTTCCTCTTATCCCTAGATTCGAGTGGTAAGAGCAATAAGAAAGCGCCGCTTAATCGCGACGCATTCTTATTTAATATCCTTTTATCTAATTACTTCATTTTATTACTTTATTATTTTCCTGCGATTCTGTTCTCATAATCCTGAATCATTTTTTTAACCATATAGCCACCAACTGAACCGTTTTGTTTTGATGTCAAGTCGCCGTTATATCCTTGTTTTAAAGGCACACCAATTTCGTTAGCAACCTCATACTTAAAACGATTTAATGCTTCTTGTGCTTCGGGTACTGAACTATTTCTTCTTGACATATAAACTCCTCCATTTCATATTTTGAAATCCATCAAAATAGTTGTGTTGTTGTTTGTGTTATTGTAATCATCTCGTTGAATTGTTTTAATAAAACATTTCATCAAGTAACTACGATAATATTATGTGCAAAAAGAATCAAAATACACGTAATTTATAAAATTTTTAATTGTAATTTTTGGTTATATGTCGATTTTTAATCCAAAATTTTCATCAATCATCTCATTACAATATAAATGATGTTACCTAAGGGGTAAGGGTCGGTGACGATGTCGGGGTCGGTGTTGGGGTTGGTGACGGTGTTGGGGTTGGTGACGGTGTCGGAGTTGGAACAGTAAGTTTGCACTTCACTGTCGACTTGTTT
Source organism: Bacillota bacterium (assembly GCA_023392615.1). Classification (GTDB taxonomy): domain Bacteria; phylum Bacillota; class Clostridia; order Lachnospirales; family Lachnospiraceae; genus Mobilitalea. The sequence continues at coordinate 240,066 of JAEVYT010000039.1, forward strand.
CCTACTGAATCTGTAGCTTCATAAGTCACAATATAGGTTCCATCCTTATTGTCCACGAATGTAACTTTGAGTTTGATTTTATCCGATGGCGTATAATTATCAGTTACAGTAATTCTCTTTTGCAAACTCACAATGGTAGGAACTTCACCCGGTTTTAATACCGCATCTACAGCGCCTACAATCACAGGTGGGGTCTTATCAATATTAATTTTTGCTATCTTCTTGGCTATTGGACCTTTCCCTGCACTTGCACTATACTCTATGTAATATAAATTATTATTTTCCTTTGTGATTTTAACATTAATTAATTTTTTATCTAATTTCAATCCTGAGCAATAGGCAGTTACATTCTTGAGTGCAAATGTTTTATCAATGTTAACATTCGTTCCAACTACCGCATCCGTTATTCCTTTAAATGTCGGTGCTACTTTATTCTTATCCACCGTAACAGTTATTGTTTTTGAGATGCTTTTTTGCAGATCATCTATAACAGAATATTTAACTCGATAGCTTCCCGGTGTACTCACATCAACATTACCTAATACTTTAATCTTCTTTGTAATATTTACTCCTACCGAAGACTCTGCTTTCACATTCTTTAATAGATCCAGACCTTGATTCCATTTAATAAGCATATTTTTAACGCCGGTTATCACTGGCGTTTTTTTCAAAAACGGATTTTTTCTATCCGGATCAGTTGGATCCCAACGTACATTGGAAGCGATCTTGATTGGTGTTGGTTTTCCGAGTGGACCGGGACTTTTTTTGTCGTCATATACCACGACCGTTGTTCCTACCGAACAATTATCATAAATCCATTTGGCGTCTCTCACCATAAGCCGAACGCATCCGTGTGAAACTGAGGAACCCAGCTTATTGAATTCCCTAGTGGCAAGATCTGCTGGATTATTATCATAATAGTAAACCGAATGGAATAACATTCCTCCATCTATTCGTGTGGAATATTGTCCCCACACGTCATTCATAAGTATTTTCCATCGGTATTTTGCTTTTGTCCGATAGGTGCCTTTTATCGTCTTTCCATCTCTTCCAACCGAGCATAACATCGCTCTGATTGGTTTTGTATATTTTCCTTTACTGTCCTTTGCATATACCGTTACAGTATTATAATATCGATTTATCTTTATCTGGTATGGATATTTCTTTTGTGCAGCATATGATCTGTGTGCTCCAACGAATACAATTGTTACAAGTATCCCCACAATCAACACAAGCATGTGTAACTTACGTAATTTTTTAATAATTTGATGCATACTAACACTCCTTAAGTCTTAAGTTAGTAACTAATTGATGTACACCCGTAGTTTTAATTAATTATGAAAGCCCTTATCACGAATCATCTTCTCAATATGCATATGACTATGTAAACATGAGAATCACAAAGCATATATTTAAAAGCAATTCTAACGTCGTTAACTTACAAAGAAGTGTATATTACTTTGATAATATGCTTTGTGATTCTATTTAAATTTTAATTTTTGCACATTAATAACAGGCTTTGGCTCCTAATTAATATTTAATTTCTACGATGTATGTCTCATAAGCTTTATCCTTTGATGAAGAATTATCGTACACTACGTCACCTAGACTCTTGAGTAACTCATCGTTGATTTTCGGAAATTTCTCCTTCTCCAGTTTACCCATATAGAGATAGGATACATTATACTGTTTCAACAAACTCATTATTGTATTTTTATCAGTGGAGGTATAGATTGTCTCAATATCCGCCGCTCTTTCGTCCAGTTTATCAGTATCGGACTTCCATAGCCATTCATGTGTTCTCCAACCCAATATCGTTGGTAGCCCGGTCATAACTGATACTCTTTGATAATCTGTATAGCTGTCACCATTCGCTTCCAGTACAACTGGCATTCCTTTGACGTGTTTATTTAACCAGTCAATCGCGCGAGCATCATCTTTAAAGGTTGTCTGCATAAAGGTCGTACAATCAATCCCTTTATATCCTTTTTTATCAAATATATTACCATACCAGGAATGGACAGCATTCTGTATATAACATACTGACATCGCGAATAATATAAAACCAATGATGGCAACCTTCCTCTGTCTCCACTTTTCGCCGTAAATAATTAGTCTTGTAAATATATAACCAAAAGATAATCCAAACATAATAAATGCCTGGTAGGTTAACTTAAACATGGTATTTGCTCTTTTGTAATCTCCGTTATAAATATCTTGAATATAGATAATTTCCGGAAGAAGAACCAAACCTATAGCACATAAACCGATCGTAATAACAAACAAATCAGAAACAGGAAGTGATTTCATAAACTGCGCTAGTGTAGATTGTTTTGAATTATCCTCTATCTTTTCCCCTGTATGTTCCTTTGTATCACTCTGTGCTTTTTCTTTCGCTTTTTTTCTACTAAAATTCGAAACAGCAATACACAAGAATGTAAATACCATAAAGACCGGTAATCCCCACAAAATAATCAGCTGATTAAGCGGGGTATGTGCCACACATAACATCGGGGCGGTTGATATCTGATCAAAATTCAAGGTAAACGGAAGAGAAACTATTTCCGATAATACAACAACTAATATACCTTGAAGAGCAGTGATACCCAATGCTCTTCTTTTAAAATTATATACAACCAAATTCATAAATAGAATAATTGAACCCGATACGATGAAATAAATCGGAAAATCCCAAAAATTAGTAGTATGGAAGAGACCGATGAAAAATGCAACCATAAGGATAGATGGGTTACATATCTCTCGTACTAACGTGAGAGATTCATTCTGCTTTTCTTTTCTTGCACACATCCATGCAAAAAGAATAGCTAGTATGGTTACAACAAACATAACATTTACTACATGTGCATGCAGATCTCCCAGTACAAAAGAATAAGCCGGGAACTCATGTATCGTTTTATCATGTGTCTCAGGATGGTACCCGATGAATCTGGTTGCATCCGGAAACCAATATGGTGTTTTGTCTACTTTTAAACCAAAAAACTTTTGAAACCATGGCTGGAACCAATGATATGTCGGATAATGCATATTTCCAGCAAAGCAAACCGCGACTCCTGCAACCATTCCGCTTACGAAAGAGAAAGCGGAATTCACTTTACCACGGAATTTACTAAATTGGCTAATCACATTATAAATTAATGAATACGGAAGCACAAATGCAAATGCTCCAACCATCATCAACATCAGGTTATACCCAAGTGCAACCTTAACTGCGGAAAGCTTTGTAAGAAAGGTTGCATAAAACTGTCCGACATAATAATAATTTAACTTTGTACCTGAGAACCAAAAATCTTGAGGAGGCATGAAATCACTACGCATCATACTTGTCATAAAGCCATAGTCCATGAATTTTTCAGTACCATACGCTTCCGGCTTAAATCCGCGAACATAGGTAAATAGTAAAAATAATGCAAAAAATAATAACTCCTCAAATATAATATGATCCCATTCTCTACTCTTAATATCAAATATAGCATAATATTTGGATTTATCACCTCGCTGTTTCTTTATAAATAGAAGCAGAAGTCCGATATTACAGAGCAATCCAATGATCAAACTAATCACACATGATAGCGGCGTGAATTTTAATATATGCAAAGAAGATAAAAACCATAATATATAGCCTGTCAATGCAAGGCCTATTGCTTTTGAAAATAGATATCCTTTGTCATGAAATGACGGAAACAACATTGATGCAAACGGAATATAGATAATTCCTATAGCTGCTAATACTGCCCACCATTGTAAAAAAGCACTATAATCACCTTGAAGAAGTACTTTCCCCAGCACGAATAAAAACCCTGCGATTATCAAATAGATAATTTTCTTAATCATGAACACACCTCTTTAATTACTTAATTAATTGATTTATCTTTCTAAAATCACTGAACGCTTTTTTGCCGATGCGAATTATTTTTCTCATGTTTATGGAATTCACACCACCCTGCCTCGGTCGAAATGTTACCGGAAGGTATTTTACTTCAAGCTTTTTCTTAGCGTAAATAACAGATAGTACAACATTCGAAAGATTAAAATCCTTTGGAATCATATCAATGTGCTTTTTTAAAGTTGTAGCTTTCATTAGTCGAAACGGAGTATTTGCATCCTTGATATTCACATGAAAACAGAGTCTTAACACTGTTTTTAACGTCTTGGTTACAAAGACTCTGGAAAAGCCATCCTGCCTTCCTCTTCGATGACCTATAACCATATCATATTCTTCTCTTAAATCCCAGAACTGCCAAAATTCCTCCGGCAAGGTCTGTCCGTCAGAATCTGTTTGGAATACATAATCCGCTCCGGCTTCCAGAGCATAATGGTATCCGTACAAAACTGTTGCGCCATGACCGCCATTTGGTTTGGTAATAGGTTCAAACGCTTCCAGGTTATTCGATTCCTCCTGCATGATTCGATACGTAGAATCTTTACTGCCATCATCAATAATTATTAACTTGCTACCATTGCCGATCTTCTCAACAATTGGATACCAATCACTAATCACTGATTTTACATTAGCTTCTTCATTATAAGCCGGGATCACGATATATAATTTATCCACTTTCCCTTCCTCCATTCTGCCATATCGGCATAATCAAGCAATCATCTATTTTTTTATTTTGATATATATTATCATGCTATGTTTAATTTATTTTATTGGCTTGCTGGTATCATAGATATTTGTAGCATCTTTTCCATCTCCGACACTATATACTATTTGATATGTCGCTTTAATATTTTCTTCATTCACAGTAAAGTCCTCATTGTTACGACATTCTGCATCAACAACAATGTAGTTGATATGATTTTCTTCCACTAATTTCTTTAATTCTTGTGGTGAAGTAGCTTCAAACATTTGCTTTACCTTATGCGTACGAGTATCCGTATCATATCCGGCCGACCAAGGGAAATATGGCCATCCTTCATAAAGCATCGCGCCTCCTAACACCACCTGATTCAAGGAATAATTAGATGTCAGGAATAAATCTTTGGAATCTGTATGGGTATTAATCCACTTTGTAAGATCAGAATCCAGATCAAGAACGATTGCTGTATCAGGGCGGTTCTTATTCAGAATTGTATAAAAATCGTAAATACCGGTTGCCGTCAAAGCAATAATTAAAAGTACGCCAACCATCTTAGCAATAACGTCCTTCTGGTTGAGTATTTTTACTATAAAACTTGCGGCAAATATACCAAGCAAAATACAACTCATCATAATGTATTTATGATTAACTGTCACATCTACAGTAAGTGATATCGTGAATGCGAATATTAATGGTAGCGTAAAAGCTAAAATAAGAAATCTTCTAGCTCCTCTTTCTATACAAAGTGCACCTAATATCACAAGAGGTAGAATTCCAAGTAATTTATCGAGGTAAGATGCCACTCCGAATATCGTTTTATTCTCAGCGATAAAACCAAATAAGTAGCTGGTTGATACAGGTGCATCATGGATAAATAATTTTGTTTGAAGGACTGCCATTAATACCGTTACTACGGCAACAATCGCATATTCCATTCTTCTTTTGGATAAAATCGCCATCACAAATAAAATCAGCAAACAACATACTTGCGCTGCCCCATGAAAGAAAGCAATACTTCCGAGCATTATTGCTAGTGATAAAGTAGTTCGTAAATCGCGAACCATCCACGCCTGCTTTGTAAAAAATAATATTTTAAATTTGTTTATCCACTTTGCAGATTGACTGCCTTCATTTTTTTGTGATTTCAAATCGTGAAACATATCAAATAAAAGTGGCATAAATAGTATGAGTACAAAAAACATTACCGTTAATCCAAATGCAAGATGGCGCTGATTGCAATAAACATTCAGATTCCACAAGCCCCAATTTTCATTTGGTGTATCAGATATGAAATCAGTATTTTCCGATAAAGTTTTTAATACATCCGTTCCCTGAGGTATATTAGACAAAAAGGTAAATAACGTCTTTGAGCTTCGGAATGCAAAAAATAGACAAGACAATATACCTACTGTTATCTTACCTGTTATCTTAACTGCTAATACATACAACAGCATAAAAGCAGTGATAAAGCTTATCATGCTTTCAATATTAAAGGCAAAATCGATCCGCATACCTAAGTACTCTAGATTACCGGTCAAAAACTGGAACATAAAATGATATCTAATGTCCTGACCAGCATAGTGAACATATTGCGTTGGAAAGTTGTTCCCATAGGAAAAGGATCGAATCATTCCGACATGGGGAGAAAAGTCACTAAATACGGATACACCCACATAAAGATTATGTCCGCTCACAAAAAAAGTAGTCCACATTAAGATCCCGGCAAGCAATGTTATTGCTATCACTAACGCCATTTCAATCTTTAATACTTTTCTATTATCACATAACATGGAAAAAGTTTTATTCTTTTTGTATTGATAAAATAATGCAACTGCTGTAACAAACAAGCCAACTGGTAATACAATACAATTGGCATATAATAATGGTTCAGCTCTGTCACCAAACAGATATGCGATCAAATAAGTAGGCCAGGTCATTGCGAGTGTTCCTGTTATATACCAGGCAGGAATAAGTAATAAATATGGACTAAGATTTATCTTTCGTCCAGCATAATCTTCCTTCGTGAGCACTGATAAGTTCGGAAATGCATACGTACAGATTGCCCAACCAACTGTAAAACATAAAAAGAGGTAAAATAATCCAAGCATAATCAATCCACCTTGCCTTCCTTATCATTCTCACTGTCATGTAAGAACTTGTCCTGATTTATCTTATGCCTGTCATCTCCTTTAACACACTTGGAAACCAGATACCTTGGTCTTCCTTTCACTTCTTTATATATTTTAGTCAAGTAAATTCCAATCATACCCAAACTAATCATAATTGAACTTCCTATAATTAACAACAACAGGATTACCGTGGTAAAACCACTGGTAGCATTTCCTGCAAACTTCATATAAAGTGTCTGTAAACCAAGAATAATTGCACCGAAAAACATCACTAACCCTAAAACAGTAATACAATGAAGTGGTACGGAAGTATATGAGGTTATGGCATCCACTGCCAATCGAATCAATCGTACTAACGACCACTTTGTCTTGCCGTTAACACGCTCGGCCACATCAAAATCGATCTGTTTCCGGTCAAATCCCAGCCAAGCTGTCATTCCGCGAAAGAACAGTGCGCGTTCCGGCATCTCCTTCCAAGCTTCAATCACTTTACGATCCATTAATTTAAAATCTGATGCTTTACCCAGATTAATATCAGAGGTTCGATATATAATATAGTAGAAGAATTTTGCACATGTTTTATAGAACTTATTCTCTTTCCCCCTGGAGCTTTTGACGCCTTCCACAACATCATATCCCTCATCTCTCCAAGCTTTAACCATCTCAGGAATAATCTCCGGTGGATGCTGCAAATCTGCGTCCATAACTAATACCATATCACCATCCGCATATTCAAGCCCTGCACATAATGCGGATTCCTTACCGAAATTCCTACTAAGCCTGAGTGCTGTTACATTCGTCATATCCGTTGTGAGCTTCTTCATCTCTTCCCATGAATTATCCCGTGACCCATCATCTATCAGAACAAATTCATGTATGATATTATTTTTATTTAGAATTTCACTGATTGCAGAGATAGAACTTCGTATATGGCTTCCCTCTTGATATACAGGAATAACCAAAGATAATTTTGAATTATGCGTTCTATCCATATCTGTGCTATAAATTTTGGTTGCCATACATTACCTTCTTTATCAACATTTAGCTAAATCGCTGTTCCTATTATACATGATTTCCTTTACATTTACCATGTTTTTGTAATATTTTAATAAATTTACACAGTTTGGACACAAAGCTATAATGTATTATTATTACGGTTTAATATTTTTTCCTCGAGTGATGGATTTTCCTGAAATATCTTGTCTACTTCTTTGTCTGATAGATTTTTCACCGCATCCGATGCAGCCTTTAATATGCTTGCATCAGTGAAAATATCGCCTAATTTGAAATCCATATCACCACTCTGTCTTATTCCGAAGATATCTCCGGGTCCTCTAAGCTTAAGATCCTCACTGGCAATAAAAAAACCATCATTGGATTTATTCAGTATCCCTAGTCGTTCCCATGCATCACGGCTACTGCTGCCACAGATGAAGATACAGTAAGACTGGTGGCTTCCTCGTCCAACACGCCCTCTTAGCTGATGTAACTGAGCCAGTCCGAAACGCTCCGCATTCTCCACCATCATTACTGTGGCGTTTGGAACATTCACACCGACTTCTACTACCGTTGTTGATACAAGCACTTGAATCTCTCCTCTAGCGAAGCGATCCATCACCTCATTTTTACTCTTTGGCTTCATTTTACCATGAATATATTCTACCACTACACTAGGAGAAAGTGATGTTCTTAACGTTTCTGTGTATTCAATCACATTCTCTGCCTCGATTTCTTCACTCTCCTCCACCATCGGACAGATTACATAAACTTGTCTTCCTTCCGAAACCTGGCTATTGATAAATCGATATGCACTCGGACGATAATTCGTATCCACTACACAGTTTTTAATCGGTAAACGCTGAGCCGGAAGCTCGTCCACCACTGATATATCCAGATCTCCGTACAATATGATCGCTAACGTTCTTGGAATTGGAGTCGCGCTCATAACCAGTACATGTGGATTCCCTCCCTTGTTCATAAGCGTCTCTCTTTGTTTCACACCAAAGCGGTGCTGCTCATCCGTGATTACAAGTCCAAGATTATCATATTCCACTTTCTCTTGAATCAATGCGTGCGTGCCTACTATAATATCCACTTTATGAGCTTTAATTTCTTCATAGGCGAGACGTTTTTCCTTTGCAGTTTGGGAACCGACCAGCAGGCAGACACGAATCCCGAAGGAGGATAGCATATCCTGTAAAGATTTGTCATGTTGCTTTGCTAATACTTCAGTTGGGACCATAAAGCATGCCTGATAACCGTTCTTTACCGCCATTAATAGCGCCAGTATCGCTAATATGGTTTTACCACATCCAACGTCACCCTGTATTAAACGATTCATCACATATTCGCCTTTCAGATCCTTCTGAATTTCCTTCCATACACGCAGCTGTGCATTCGTTAGCGGATAGGGAAGTGTCCTAATCAGTTCATTACATTCCTCCCCGTCTCTCATTTGTTTATCTGACAACTGAACAGTTTTTTTATCCTTTAACTTACGTAAAGCTAATGTATATAGAAAGAACTCATCAAATACAAGTCTTTGTCTAGCCTTCATCATTCCTTCTCTATCCTTTGGAAAATGCACCTCTTTTAATGCCTTTGTTCGTTCCATTAATGCAAGTTCCTTCACCAAAGGCTTCGGGATGTAATCCTTAGCAAAAGTCAGCTCACTCAAGGCCAGTTTCATGGATTTTGAAATCAACGTATTCGTTAACCCTTCCGTAAGTGGATAAATTGGTTGTAAAATCTTAAGGAGACGGTAATAATCTTCCCTTTGGTATATGGCTGGTTGTTCTATTACTACCACTCCGTTCTTTCGTATTGCTTTCCCTCGAAATATGTAATGAAACCCGGAGCGGAGTGTCTTCTGTAAAAACGGCATATTAAACCAAGTCAAATTCACTACTCCTGAGGAATCCTTCACCTGTGCATTCAAAATCTGATGATTTCTTATCTTCTTTATCTTAGGAGAAGCAGTTAATGATGCTTCGATTGCTGCTGTCATTCCTTCATTAATTGCAGAGATCGCCACCGGACGTTCAAACTCCTCGTAACCTCTCGGGTAATGCTCTACCAAATCCTGTACCGTCTCTATTCCTAGCTTATAAAAGAGCTTTTCCGTCTTTTCACCTATTCCTTTTATCACAGTTATCTTTTCAAACGCTTCCAAGCTCTCACCTCCATTATTAATAAATCACTATTTTAGCTTATTTCACATTGCTTTTATTATAAACGATACCATTTCATAAAAAAAGTAAATATTTTTTAAATTACCTATTGACTTTCCAAATATTTGATTGTATTATTGTATTAACAACTTAATACAGTAGTACAGTGATACAGCATCAATATAGAAAGGAGCTAAAAATTATGAAATGGGAACTTAATACTGAACGACCTGTATATGTTCAATTAATCGAACAGATTCAGGCAGGCATCATATCAGGAAATTTTAAACCAGGTGATAAGCTCCCCTCGGTTAGAGATTTGGCAGCAGAAGCCATGGTTAATCCGAACACAATGCAAAAAGCATTGTCAGAGCTCGAAAGAACCGGGCTAATTTATACCAACAGAACCAGCGGTAGATTCATCACCTCTGATGACACCATGATCAAACAACTGAAAGGATTATCCGCAAGAGATCTCGTAGAGGAGTTCATCACAAAGATGAAGCAACTAGGCTATGAACCGGAAGAAACCTTAACACTCGTAACTGAAGTGATTCAAAAAGAAAAATAAGCGATTAAGCAGATGGGAGAATGTAAAATGAATGCAATTTTAGAATGTAAAGCATTAACCAAACAATTTGGCGGCCTAAAAGCTTTGAAATCCATTGACCTCACACTTGAACGAGGACGTATCATTGGATTATTAGGACCAAATGGTAGTGGTAAATCAACACTAATCAAATTAATTAACGGACTATTAGTTCCGAATGAGGGCGAGATTCTAGTAGGAGGATCAAAACCCGGTCCTGAGAGTAAAAAAATCGTATCATATTTACCGGAAAGAACATATTTACCGGAATGGATGAAAGTGTCCGATACCATCGAATTCTTCGAAGATTTTTATAAAGATTTTGATAAGAAGAAAGCATATGATATGCTATCAAGACTTCAACTGGATCCAAATCGTAGATTGAAGACATTATCCAAAGGTACAAAAGAGAAGGTACAGTTAATTCTGGTAATGAGCCGTAATGCTGATCTCTATTGTCTGGATGAACCCATTGGCGGTGTAGACCCGGCTGCAAGAGATTATATCCTTAACACTATCATCTCCAACTATAACGAGAATGCTACCGTACTAATCTCCACTCACCTAATCTCTGATATAGAGCAGGTGCTTGATGAAGTAGTATTTATCAAAAACGGAACAATCACACTTCAGTCAACTGTAGACGATATTCGTTCCAAGGAAGGTAAATCCGTAGATGCATTATTTAGGGAGGTATTCAAATGTTAGGAAAATTATTAAAACATGAATTTAAGGCAACCTCAAGATTGTTGCTACCTGTATTTTTAATCTTAGCTGTATTTACATTAATGGATCGAATCGTATTAAGCCTTGATATATTCCATGGAGCATTAGCATTTATCCCCGGAATTATAACCTTTGTGTTTGTACTAAGTATTATCGGCGTTATTGTAGTATCTTTTATAATTATTGTAATTCGTTTCTACAAAAACCTCGTTAAGGATGAAGGCTATCTCATGTTTACCCTGCCAACCAATCCAAGTCAACTAATCACTTCCAAGTTGATAGTTGCTACGGTATGGAGCATTGCAAGTATCCTTGCATGTGGATTAGCAATCTTTATTGTGGCTACCTTTAAAGTAAATCCTGACGAAATAGCTACCGGGTTTCACACATTTTTCAGGGAACTCTTCCTGCAATTAGATGGCGATGGCGTTCTACTGATTATAGAATTTTTTGTTATTTTACTTCTCGGATTGATTAATAACATCCTGCTAGTTTATGTCTCCATAGCCTTAGGTCAATTATTTAATGGTCATAAATTATTAGGTTCCATCGTTAGTTTTATCAGTATCAATATCGGATTACAAATATTATCCAGCGTACTAATGGCTATTCTTGGTGTTATATTTAAGGATGCCCTCGAAACAATTACCATAATACCACATATGATTTTACCGGGTATTATTGTAATAACTTTATTACTCAATGCTGCTTACTATTTTGTAACCAATTTGATCTTTAGAAGAAAGCTTAACTTAGAATAGTAAATAAGTCGGCGAAAAGAATAATATTTTATAAAAATGATTTATTATTAAGAAAGGACGCCATATGAAGAAAGTTCTGTTACCATGTTTAATTATTCTTGTACTATTATTTACCGGATGTTCCGGCTCCCTTCAAATTGGAGCGATCGAAACCAACTCCAAACATGAGATGCATGCTTCCTATTATGAACTAGATGGAACAAAAACCAGGTCCGTTACCGTGAAAGAAGGAGAACCGATAGATGTCTCTATGGTTATCGTTACTAAGAAAGGGTCTATTGATGTTCTCATCTACAAGGATAAAAATGAAAATCAATACGAAGGTCATGCACTTGCAAGCACCTCTTCAAAAATAACGCTTAAAGATCCAGGTACCTACACAATAAAGGTTATTGCAAAGAAGCACCGCGGTAGTTACACTTTTAAGTGGTAATCCAAAGTTTATACAACAAAACATAACGAAATATTAAGAGGAAAAGTTAATGCACAAATATAAAGTTTTTACTTGGAGATTTGATTTAAACAGCTCTGAAGAATTAGAAGACACTTTAAATGATTATGCAAAAGAAGGTTGGAGAATATGTAACATCATATCAAATGTAAAAGGAAGTGGAGGCGCAATATTTTCTTCGACAGATGGGAATGAAGCTACCTTTATCTTGGAAAACAATATTTAATTTTATCAACAGACATAATTACTTCCTCAAAAAGGGGATGTTGTAAAATAAAAAATTAGTCGGAATAATGTTTTTAGCCATATACACTGCTCTCCATACCAAGTACATGACATATAACATTGTTCCATAAACGAATTATTATTTTACAACATCCCTTTTATCATTGGAACTTATCTTAATCTTCTGTCTTCAAAGCGACTCATTGCCTGTAAACAATAGACCAACTCACTTATTCGTTTATCTAGCGGACCATCATCTACCGAGCAATCAAGCGAAACTGCCATATCATTAATTAATCGGTCATTTAGATGCTTCGTGTTCGAGGTTAATACTTCAAGTTTTTTGCTATAGGAGGATGCATCTAAGAACTTAAGTAATAATAAATTAACAGACTCGTTTGTTTCAGGAACTCGATCTGCAATATTCTCAGAGCCGACCAATCCAGAATTATCCATGGATAATACAGTGTAATTTCTTGTATCTTCCGTCAATGAATTCTGACTGCTAAGATGGTTCTCACCCTGACCACCATATTCGTGATCAACTTCAACCTTCGTCTGAGGTTCAACATTTTCCACTTCCGTTTTTCTGCGCTCAAAACGATATTTTTGCTTCACCTCAGGGTATTTAATATGATCCACTTCGCTTACAAACATCTCCAGAGGCCTTACATATGTTTTAAAATCTCCATAGAGCGCCTGATAAACAACCATCCGCTCACCTGTCTCACTATCAATAGCCACTGTAATAATTTGATAAAGTTTGTCCTTAAAATGCTGATATATTTCGCCCGGCTTTGGCATGCGCGTTAATTCCATGCTTCTCATCCTTTCCCACTAATATATAATTTTTCCCATTATTTGTTGTGGGGCATTCTAATCTTTTATCAACAAAACTGTTCTTTTCTATTTGCTTTATCCACAATTATTTAACACTTAAGAACAGTACCTGCCTCTTATCCACATAGCATAATCGAAATCTAGAAATCAAAGATAAAATAGTGGCTCGCTTTTAATCGAACCACTATCTAGAAGTACCCTTTGTCGTGCTGTACTGTTATTAAATTATTCTACGGACAAAACATAATAATAAATCGGCTGTCCACCATAATGAACCTCAACATCCAGATTCGGATATTTATCCATAATTACCTCGGCAAGTGAAGCTGCATCCTCTTCCTTCACTTCTTCACCATAATAAAGGCTGATTAATTCGGAATCTTCACCAGCTAGACAATCTATCAATTCAACTGTAGTTGTATTAACGGATTCCCCTACCGCTAGAATGGTTTTATCACCAATACCCATAATATTACCTTGTTTTATCTCTTTCCCATCAAGGCTGGTATCACGTACTGCATAAGTAACCTGACCGGATTTTACTCTCATCATCTCTTCTGTCATTCTGGCAGCATTATCTTCCGGAGTTTTATCATAAACAAAGTTAATCACCGCTGTGATACCCTGTGGTATAGTCTTTGATGGAATAACAAAGATATTTTTATCTTCCGTCAAATGCTTTGCTTGCTCTGCTGTAAGAATAATATTACCATTGTTCGGCAATACAAATATGTTATCTGCATGAACTTCATTAATTGCATTTAACATATCTTCCGTACTCGGATTCATGGTTTGGCCGCCTTTGATGATATAATCCACACCTAGGCCGGTAAAAATCTCATCTAGGCCTTCACCCATAGATACCGCGATAAAGCCAGCTTTCTTACGGGGCTTGTTAGGTGTAGCCTTTTCTTCCATCTTCTCTGTCTTAGTAGATTTTGCAGCCTCCATAGCTAATCTTTCGTTATGCTCTTCTCTCATATTGTCGATTTTCATTCTGGATAACGATCCATACGTTAACGCCCTTTGAATTGCTAAACCAGGATCGTTCGTATGTACATGTACTTTAACAACATCATCATCCGAAACAACAACAATAGAATCACCGATTGACTCAAGATACGCTTTGAACGTTTCTTCTGTCTTTTCATTATATTCTTTTTCTACATTAATAATAAATTCTGTACAATACCCGAATTTAATATCGTCTGTTGATATACGATCTCTACTTGAACCAACTGGGGCTGTGCCACCGGACACAAGATTTGATAAAGACACCTCTTTGCCGATTAATGCATCATATGCACCCTTTACGATTTCTAATAATCCCTGACCACCGGAGTCAACTACTCCTGCTTCTTTTAAAACCGGCAACATATCCGGTGTACTCTTTAGTACTTCTTCCATATGATCAATTACTGCTTTGCAAAAATACACTAAATCTTCTGTCTCAGATACAAGTTCTGCTGCCTTCTCTGCACCGCCTCGTGCTACCGTAAGGATCGTACCTTCCTTTGGTTTCATAACTGCACGATAAGCAGTTTCTGTTGCCTTTTGTAATGCATTTGCCATAATAGTAACATTTATTTCATCGTACTCTTTTATTTCCTTAGCGAAACCACGGAATAACTGGGACAGAATAACACCCGAGTTACCTCTTGCTCCGCGAAGAGATCCACCTGATATCGCTTTTGCAAGTTCCTCTAAATTAGGATTTACAAGATTATTAACTTCCTTCACTGCTGACATGATCGTTAAGGTCATGTTAGTACCTGTGTCTCCATCCGGTACAGGGAAGACGTTTAATTCATTAATAATCTCTTTCTTTGCTTCTAGGGATGCAGCTCCTGCAAGAAACATCTTCTTCAGAGTATTTGCATCTATCGTTTTCATTACCACCGGTTTTTCCTCCTTAAACGTTGTTCCTCTCAAAATCAGTCAATTACTCTGACGCCTTCAACAAAAATATTAATCTTTTTCACTTCAAGGCCTGAGAATTCTTCAACATTGTATTTCACATTGCTAATTAAATTATCAGCAACTGCAGAAATGCTTACACCATAGGATACGATAATATGCAAGTCAATCGTCAATTTATTATCATCAATCAATACATTAACACCGTGACTTAAACTATCACGTTTTAATAATTTTACGATGCCATCCTTCATATTGATGGACGCCATTCCTATAACACCAAAGCATTCGATAGCTGAAGCTCCGGCATACTTTGCCAATACATCATTATCAATTAATATCTCACCAATCTTTGTGTTCATATGTCCTTTCATATTAACCCTCCTATCTAATACCTATGTCTTATTATAGTATACCCATAATTGTACCGAAGAAAAACAATTGGTTTGTTTTCGTAAGCACCCATACAGTAAACTTATTATTTCATTCTTTATAAATCAATTATAATACATAATTCGTGTTAAGCAAAGAACCTCTTGCATAGTATATATTACTAATATCATTGATTGGAAGTGACAATTATGAAGAGAATGCTTGGTTTCATCCTGTTTTGGATTGCCATCGGCATGACTATTATGCTGTTTATTACAAACGGCATCTTAGCAATATGTATTATAATTCTATGCTTACTTCTTGGCTATAATCTTTTCTGCTGCTAATATACTCATTCAATCCTTGTCATATAACAATCAATTCTTACTCTTGTCCAATAGAACAACCTCCGGGCACATTTCATACCAAATGTGCTTCCCCGGAAAAAAAAAGCGGGTGTCAAGATCCCCTGACACCCATCGTTTTTCCTTATGCGCGTTCTACTTTACCGGATCTAAGACAGGAAGTACAAACATACATTTTTCTTGCTGCACCGTTAACCTTAACTTTAACAGATTTTACGTTGGATTTCCACATCTTATTAGATCTTCTATGAGAATGACTCACAGCGATTCCAAAGTGAGCACCTTTATCACATATTGAACATTTAGCCATCAAAAGCACCTCCTTAGATACATAATATAGAACCAAATGGCCCTACAAACATTAATATTCTATCAGAATATAAAATATAATGCAAGCAGAATTTTGTTTATTTGTCAACTCAAACAGTAAAAAAACACTATATATTGGAGTCTGATTGGTTTTTTATAGCCTCTTCAACCTTATCGTCAATGTCATCCTTCTTCTTATTCATCTTCCCAGTAAACTTATTGATTAAGTCCGGAACCATATCAAGGATCTTCGTAACACTGTCCTGTTCTTTAATATTAACAAGTTTGGAGCTTCCGTTTTGAATTACTAGTACTGAACTCGGAGATATCTTGCCACCCATACCTCCGCCAGCGTTATTTTTCTTTTCTCCTGCAAAGGCACCGGCACCCACTCCGAAGCTTACCTCCACCAGTGGAAGTATAATGGTACTATCATCTACTTTAACTGCATCGCCAACAACTGTTTTCGTTGTAATAAAGCTGTCCATTCCACGAAACAATGATTCTACGGTTGAATTAAAACTATTATCTGCCATTTATAAAGCCTCCTTTAATATTTGGAAATTATTTTTTAACTGCTTGAACCTTTTATCCAATATAAGCTTAATCACTAATATAAGTACCGTAATTAATCTTATTCTTCCTCTGGCATCATGCTTCCCTTCAAATACTTTATTTTCAAAATCCGGAATAATCTGTACTTTATCCCCATAGAGGCTGTACAAAAATCCTATTGAGCCCAAAGCTTGACCTGTGCTGCATGGATCACCTGTACCAAACACGATTTTGGATTTCAGCTTCGTCGGTAAGATATGTTTTAGTAACTTTTTTACTGTTGTAAATGTTATACGAAATCCTTCTTTATTCAATTCATCTTTTAAAAAATCTATAATTAAATTTACTTTATGAGTGATATCTTTTATCTTGTGATACCACTTTATTATTTTTGCTTTTATTCCTTTAAATAATGCAACGATCCGCTGTTTTATCGCTATAAATTTATTTTTTATAGTAAGAAAGA
Organism: Bacillota bacterium; assembly: GCA_023392615.1. GTDB lineage: Bacteria > Bacillota > Clostridia > Lachnospirales > Lachnospiraceae > Mobilitalea. Next base: position 257,542 of record JAEVYT010000039.1, read on the forward strand.
AATCACTGATTTTATTGAAGATAGATTTTTTTTCAACCTTCTCTTTTTCTTCAATTTGATTTTGGTCGATGTCTTGATCAGATTCCCATGCCATAGGCTCCGTTAAGATAGATTTCGGTTCCATAAGCTTCGGTGTTGATGTATTATAATCTCCTAAGTTTGGATTTGTTATTTCCTTCGGATTATTATTGCGTGCAACATCAACGCTTTGGCCATTCGGTACTGAGCCCCTTTTAGATATAGGCATAGCTTTTTTCTTCCGCGATTTTTTGCGTGATTTGCTCCCGCTCTTTTTCACTTTCGGATTCAGATTATCATACAAAGTGATCCACAACACCTTCATACGTAGGTGAAGTTCACCTTCAATAAATGAAGCATTCACTCGTATGATATGCAGTAACCAGCTCACTCTCGCTACAATATATAATTTTTCATCTCCATGTTCTGCTAGAACACGATATCGAATCGGTACAATCAATACGGTTAACAGGATTAGTAAAACCAAACCGATGATAACCAATAGTGCAATACCGATTATTTTCAATATCAGTAGGATTATAGAAAGCATTCATCAACCCTCGCCTGTCTTAATAATCGATACAATCATATGATAGTGCAGCATTATCCGGATTACATTCTTATGTAAAATAAGCTCTTACATTAAACTCTCCGGTCTTGTGATACACCTCCATCAGCATCTTCTCTACTAATGAAAGTGCTTCCTTTCTTCCTCTTGCAAGACCCACAATACGAATCTCAGATTTTTTATAAAATGGAAACAAAAGTTCATTTGCATCCAAAATATCAAATAGATTGTCCTGTTGAGAAGCGAAAGTAATACAGTATACGTCAAAGGTGACCTCACTGTTGTTTATTGAGGAAATCACTTTATCTTTTTTCTTTTTCATTTTATCGCCTATATACAGGCGTGAAGTCCATGAAATCATTCGATACCCTTACCTTTATCATACAATTTCCGTTAAGCATAGTATACCACAAATTACCATGTTTAATACAGACCTATTCAGACATTATCTCACGAATTATTTCCATACATGCTACTTTTTCAAAAATATCACTGCATCTCTCTAAACTATATCGAACATAATCCATTACCTCTTTATGATTACTAAAGAAAACCGGAACCTTATTGATTGTATTTGCCATAATCGCACGGGTAATAATTCGATCCTGTCCATTGAATAAGTCCTTCAGCTCCTGTTCCAGCTTACGAGCCTCACTGGCCATCATCGTTTCATCAATGATTACAACTTCATTTTTTTCTTCCAGATCAACAAACAAACTATTAGATAGAAGGTTTTGAGATCGTTTTAGAACATTCATTGTGGTCTTAAGCATCAAACTTTCCACTAAACCAACATGATTCTGAGTCACATCATAGAATGCACTTTCTAATTTATCAGTTTCATATAATAATTGCTCTTGAACCCCTTCTAATTCACCGAACACGTCCAAAATACCATCAAAAATGTCCTTCTTCTCTTTGGTAGCAAAAACACTATTAATATCACTGATAATTTTTAGTGCGGCTTTTTGGGCATCATCCGGAACTTCATCCTCCACTTGTACCATTCCGGCATAAGGGAAACACAACAATGATGTATAGACATCATTCACTATCTCTTGTAGTGCATAATAAACACTTGTTTCTGTCTCTAGTATTAATGTTGCAAGTTGTAGTGTATTCTTCGCACTGACAAACATCTCACGAGTAAGATTTTGATAATCCAAATGAGCTAACTGCTCCTTCTTCTCCCATAGTTCAGGGTACTTGCTGTCCATATTTTCTACTTTATATAACATAGCTGAGGTACGAAGCATATATAAATAGGACTCTAAGGATGAGGCTTCCCCTCCCAAATAAGGTTTAATACTATCATTTATAATATCAAAATACTTTTGTTTTGTAATTCGTACCGGCAATTGGCCAATCATTTCTTTAATCTTTTCATTGATGATGAAGTTATCCTCAGTATCAAATATAAAATTTAGGATTTCTCTTGCGAGCTCATCTTCATCAATAAACTCAACCTCTTCCTTAAACCGGTATTCAATGCGGTTTAGAACGTATTCATAGATTTGAAAAGAATCCGCATAGGTAGTTAATGCCTCCATGTGCTTCATTATATTATTACGGATCATATCGAGTGCTACAATCGCTTTTTCTCGTTCACTGCCTGCACAAGTCCCTACAATATTATAATTAATAATTCCATTCACTTGGTCGATATAAGATAGCGCATCTTTACTCCAAGTATTTTCATCATCATAATACGCTTCATAGAGTGTAAAATAATGCATCGCAAGACGGACCTGCGCTGACTCATGATATTGATTCGCCATGTTGTTAAATAATTGTGGAATATTCTCCTCTAGGGATTTTCCCTTTAGAATATCCTGACTAAGCTGTTTGATTCTTTTGTCCATAATACTTACCATCCTGTTCCTATATCATTTCTAATCTTTAACTATCATCTGAATTACTCTTTATTATATCAGCTAATTCCTAAATAAACCAGCAATTTGACATATTTTATGATAGATTGAGTAAAGAAGGGGTTGTTTCAAATATATCTTGAAGCGACCCCTACAATTTCTATCTATATGTTATTCATTTCAAAGTTATAATATATGCGTATCAAAGTGTTAGTTTGTATGTGAATTATGCTTTTCAATAATTCACATTAATAAACACATCTCTTTGTGTTAGTTTGTGCTGAGGATTTCGCAGGCACAAACTTCGTATGTGAATTATGCTTTTCAATAATTCACATTAATCCTTATGAACATGTTCATGGGTAAACAGATGATCCATACAGTATTCATAGTTTCCGTCACATTTTGAGCAGAAACGGAATTCCAAATTTTCTCCGTCTAACTCCGTTCTTCCACAAACCGCGCATTTATGTCTGGTTACGACATTACGCCCCTGGAACTGTACTACATTCCCATCACTCTTTGCCTTATTCACTTGTCTGCGATAGGTTGCCTTGCGCTTTATCTCGCCAGGAGAAATCCTGTGATAATTTCTCGATGCAAAGAAGAAAAGCAAAAAGTTTGCAATTGATGCTACCATCGGAATTATCATCAAATAATGATGACTTAGTATATTCGTTACAATATTAAAAATATAAAATAGTCCGAAGAACCAGGCTACGTACTTTGCTTTCAGTGGGATTAAAAAGTACAAATAAATCGGTGAGTTTGGATAGATTGACGCAAACGCAAAAAACAGGGTTTGACAAATTACGTCCACACAGGAAGGCCATGCTACCGTAATCCCAAGCATGTAAAGAATCCAGTAACCCAGTATATTAAACAAAACACCAACAAGGAGATACATATTCAAACGGAAAGGACCCCAGGCATTCTCCAAAGATTCTCCGAACATATAATAAATATATACAGTAATCGCAGTCCAAAAGATACTTTTCATATAGGAAATCGGTATAATGAATGTAATCAATCTCCATACCTGACCATCTGCTACCTTACTAAAATCAAGCGCAAGTAAATTGTCATAAACACCCGGTGCAAGCATTCCAAGAAATAATCCTGCAGCATACAGAACTACTAAATATCTCATGATGCCTCTAATCGCGTAACGTCCTAATTTTCTTTCTAATCTATCAAGTAAATTCATTCCTAACCTCCATTTTGTTACTTCACACCACTTGTATCCTTCAATGTATTATCAAAACACCTTCTTTTTTCGGAATATCAAGATAATGATAGCAGCTACCAAGAGAGCCGAGCAAACTACAATATAAAACCCTAATCGATTGTGCATTCCCGGAATAACATCAAAGTTCATACCATAAAAGCTTGCAAACATCGTAGGTATTGATAGAACAATCGTAACTGCTGCTAAGAACTTCATTACGATATTCTGGTTATTCGATATGATTGATGCAAAGGCATCCATCGTACCACTTAAAATACCACTATATATATTAGCCATCTCAATCGCCTGTTTATTCTCGATAATCAAATCTTCCAAAAGATCTTCATCCTCTGGATAATGCTTTATACTTTCAAGCTTTAACATCTTCTCAAATACCACTTCATTCGAACGTAAAGAGGTAGTGTAATATACAAGACTCTTTTCTAACTCCAAAAGTTCAATCAGTTCACTGTTTTGGGTAGCAATGTGTAATTTTCTTTCTATCTCATCACTCTTTCGATCAATGGATCTCAGATTCTGTAGATAGGTTGACGCATTCCGATATAACATCTGAAGAATGAAACGGGTTTTCTTAAAGGTATAAAAATCTCTAACACGTCCGTCAATAAAGCATTTTAATACAGGTGTTTCCTCCAAACACACTGTAATAATCCACTCCTTCGCAACAATAATACCAAGAGGAATTGTGACATATCGATCCTTATTATTTCTTTTCTCCAAAGCCGGAATATCTACAATAATTAAAGTATAATTATCCTCCACTTCGATTCTCGCACGCTCTTCTTCATCGAGTGGAGCTCTGAGATGATCAATCTCAATTCCGGTTGCTTCCGCTACTTCTAAAAGTTCTGTAGCTGAAGGATTCGTCATCGCAATCCAGCTACCCTCAGTAATTTCTGTCATTCTCTTTAATGATCCATCTGCAGTTTTAAAAATGTCGATCATAATAGCTCCTTTCCCCTGCGCACAGCAGTGGAAATATATGCATTACAATCAAAGGGTGGAATCTTCACCGGTAAGCATAGCAAAACCACTGCTGATAGCAGTATCTGTTAAATTTTCTTTTTTACTCTCTTTCTTACGACTATCGGGGCCGGCTTCCATCCTTACCACATCCTTTTTTCTTGTATTTAATCATTTTGCTAACAAATCAAATTTAATTACCAATAATTCAAACTAATTATATGTTTTTCTATATCCTTTGTCAAACAAAACAGCTGGTAAAATATTGACAGTTCCTAAATCAGCTTAAATACTTAGTTTTTGCCGTTTCTTACTATATTATATTAATGCAATACATATATGGTTAATTTCTAAACTCAACCCAATATAATGTATATTTTTACAACTCTTCTTGACTCAAGGATTAAAAATGTTGAACTTCCTGACCATGTATCGTATAATATATAAGTATGTATACACAAAAATATCTAATGAGTATAAGTGTAACGTTACACTTTTTCAGCATGGATATATGATGCCAATTTAGGTTTGGGAGGTCATAATGTTAAATAAATTAGGAATTGACATCGGTTCAACCACAGTCAAAATTGTCATAATGAATGAAAATGGAGAACTTCTTTTTTCAGATTATGAACGCCACTTCGCTAATATCCAGGAAACATTGGCAAGTTTAATTAAAAAAGCTTCTGATTCGCTGGGAGAGATTACAGTACATCCTGTTATCACCGGCTCCGGCGGATTAACTATATCAAAGCATCTAGACATTCCTTTCGTCCAAGAGGTTGTTGCGGTATCCACTTCACTACAAGATTATGCTCCACAGACAGACGTAGCAATTGAGTTAGGTGGTGAAGATGCAAAGATCATATATTTTACGAACGGAATTGATCAACGTATGAACGGTATTTGCGCCGGTGGTACCGGTTCCTTCATTGATCAGATGGCAAGCTTATTAAAGACAGATGCCGCCGGATTAAATGAATATGCAAAAAATTATCAGGCGATTTATCCAATTGCTGCCCGTTGTGGTGTTTTTGCAAAAACAGATATTCAACCGTTAATTAATGAAGGTGCTACAAAGCCAGATTTATCTGCATCCATATTCCAAGCGGTTGTTAATCAGACAATCAGTGGTCTCGCATGTGGTAAACCAATTCGTGGAAATGTAGCATTTTTAGGAGGTCCACTCCATTTCTTAACCGAATTAAAACAAGCTTTCATCCGTACATTGAATTTATCAGAAGATGAAATAATATCACCGGAACATTCCCATCTGTTTGCAGCTATCGGTTCTGCAATGAACGCAAAACCGGAGATTTCAAAAACATTGTCCGAGCTACACGAATTACTTTCAAAGGGCATTGAGATGGATTTTGAAGTACACCGAATGACTCCTCTCTTTAACAATGAAGAAGAATATGAAGAATTTAAAATGAGACATTCCTTACATAGCGTGAAAAAGGGAAATCTAGCCGATTATAAAGGCAACTGTTTCCTTGGAATTGATGCCGGCTCAACTACTACAAAGGTTGCATTAGTCGGGGAGGATGGTTCCCTTCTCTATTCCTTTTATAGCAGTAATAACGGCAGTCCGTTAAAAACAGCAATCCGATCCATTAAGGAAATCTATGATCTTTTGCCAGAGGGTGTCAAAATCGTACGCTCCTGCTCTACTGGTTACGGAGAAGCACTTATCAAGGCAGCCTTGATGCTTGATGAAGGTGAAGTAGAAACAGTTGCTCACTACCATGCTGCAGCATTCTTTGAACCTGATGTAGATTGTATTCTTGATATCGGTGGACAGGATATGAAATGTATTAAAATCAAGAATCAATCCGTAGATAATGTCCTCTTGAATGAAGCCTGTTCCTCAGGCTGCGGTTCCTTTATCGAAACTTTTGCAAAATCTCTAAATTATGAAGTTCAGGAATTTGCAAAGGTTGCCCTTTATGCAAAAAATCCGATTGACCTTGGTACCCGTTGTACTGTATTTATGAATTCCAAGGTAAAGCAGGCACAAAAGGAAGGTGCAACAGTTGCTGATATATCGTCCGGCCTTGCTTATTCAGTAATTAAGAATGCATTATATAAGGTTATAAAGATTACAAACCCGAAAGATCTTGGGAAAAAGATGGTTGTTCAAGGAGGCACCTTCTATAATGATGCCGTACTTCGAAGCTTTGAAATCATATCCGGTTGCACCGCAGTAAGACCTGATATAGCCGGAATTATGGGAGCCTTTGGTGCTGCTTTAATTGCCAGAGAACATTTTGATGGTGAAGACAGCTCAATGCTGACAATCGACCAAATTAATGAGCTTAAATTTGAAACCACTTTAGCTAGATGCAAACGCTGTACGAACAGTTGCTTATTAACGGTTAACAAATTTACCGGAAATAGACAATTCATCACCGGTAATCGATGTGAACGCGGTTTAGGTAAGGAAAAGAATGTAGATAATATTCCAAACCTTTTTGAATACAAATTACAACGCTATTTTGATTACACAAGCCTTACTGCTGAGGAAGCAAAGCGAGGAGAAGTTGGTATTCCCCGTGTACTTAACATGTATGAGAACTACCCGTTCTGGCATACCTTCTTTACAAAGCTGGGATATCGTGTGGTACTATCTCCTACCTCTACACATTCCATCTATGAGATGGGTATCGAGTCAATTCCAAGTGAGTCAGAATGTTACCCTGCAAAGCTTGCACACGGACATATCAAATGGCTGATTGATAAGGGAATCAATTATATCTTCTATCCAAGCATACCTTATGAGCGAAAGGAAGTAGATGGTTCAAATAACCACTTTAACTGCCCGATAGTTACCTCTTATCCGGAAAACATTAAAAATAACGTTGAAGAACTCAGAGACTCAAAGATTAAATTTGAGAATCCCTTTATGTCATTTGAAAGCAGCGACATTTTATACAACCGCTTACATGAATTATTCGTTGGTAAATCCGATATCAGTACCTCTGAATTAAAAGAGGCATTTAACAGTGCATGGAAAGAGTTAAGCACTGCAAGACAGGATATGAGGAAAAAAGGTGAGGAAACCATGGCATATCTACGTGCCTCCGGCCGTAAAGGCATCGTGCTTGCCGGTCGTCCTTATCATATTGATCCCGAGATTCACCACGGTATACCGGAATTGATTAATTCCTATGGTGTTGCTGTACTAACCGAGGATTCCATATCTCACCTTGGCGAAATTGACCGCCCTACGATTGTTATTGATCAATGGATGTATCATTCTAGATTATATGCTGCTGCCTCTTATGTACGCACACAGCCGAATCTTGAATTAATACAATTAAATTCCTTTGGTTGCGGACTGGATGCTGTCACAACCGATCAGGTAAACGATATTTTATCAAAATCCGGTAAGATATATACAGTATTAAAAATAGACGAAGTAAATAACCTAGGTGCTGCAAGAATACGTATCAGATCACTTTTATCAGCTGTACGTGAACGAGAAACAAAGCATATCGAATCACATCAGGCATCCTCAGCTCACCATAGAGTAATTTTTACCGAAGAGATGAGAGAAACCTACACGATACTGGCACCTCAGATGTCTCCGATTCATTTTGATTTATTACAGCCTGCTTTAAGAAGCGGTGGCTATAACGTTGTTGTTCTGCCAAATGATAACCGTCATGCGGTGGATGTAGGTCTGCAGTATGTAAATAACGATGCATGTTTTCCTTCCCTTATGGTTGTCGGTCAAATTATGGACGCTCTATTATCCGGAAAATACGACTTAAATAAAGTTGCGGTTATGATCACACAAACGGGTGGCGGTTGCCGCGCTACCAACTATATCGGATTCATCCGAAGAGCATTAGAAAAGGCAGGCATGCCTCAGATTCCGGTCGTTTCTCTCAGTGCTTCAGGTCTAGAGAAAAACCCTGGTCTTAAAATTACACCAAAGCTTCTTATGAGAGCCATGCAGGCATTAGTATACGGTGACGTGTTTATGAGAGTTCTTTACCGAACCAGACCTTATGAAAAGGTAGCCGGTTCCGCAAATGAGCTTCATGATAAATGGCGTTCAAAGTGTATCGAGAGCCTAAAAACAGGTAAGTGGGGCGAATACAAACGCAATCTTCGTGGTATAGTTGATGATTTTGATAATCTCCCTCTTCATGAAGATTTAAAGAAGCCAAGAGTTGGTATTGTTGGTGAAATATTAGTTAAATTCCTTCCTGCTGCGAACAACTATTTGGTAGAACTACTTGAAGCAGAAGGTGCAGAAGCCGTTTGCCCAGACTTAATTGACTTCTTCTTGTACAGTGCTTACAACAGCAACTTTAAAGCCAGATACCTCGGCAAGAAAAAATCAAGCGCACATATTAGCAATACGATTATCTGGGCACTGGAACAGCTTCGTAATCCGGCCAAAAAAGCGTTAGCTAAGAGTAAACGCTTTACCCCTCCGGTTCCAATTAAAGACCTTGCAGAATATGCTGAACCGGTAGTATCCACGGGTAACCAGACCGGCGAGGGTTGGTTCTTAACCGGTGAAATGCTTGAATTGATTCATAGTGGAGTAAATAATATTGTATGTACTCAACCTTTTGCATGCTTACCGAACCACATCGTTGGAAAGGGTGTAATCAAAGAATTACGCAAACAACATCCCGAGGCCAATATCGTAGCAGTAGACTATGACCCAGGTGCCAGTGAAGTAAATCAGTTAAACAGAATTAAATTAATGCTTTCCACTGCAGTAAAAAATATGAATAAGTAATTAGAAGTCATTCTATTATAATTTGTGCAGGGTAGATACAATATGACGCGACAGAAACCCCCGTCCTCATCGTTTTGGTGATGAAACTTGTATCTACCCTGTAAGTGATTCTATGAGTTATATTGTTTATAAATAAATATAAATTAACAAGGGGGATTGTTTATATGTTTAAAAATCGTAATGGTCAATTGCGATCCGGATGGAAAATCACAATTATGATGCTCATCACTATAGTTCTGGTTATGATAAGCGGAGTAATCGTTTACATGATTCAAGCAATTCGATCTATTTCACAAGCAACAGTTGATGGTTCGGTCAATATGGATAAGCTTACCAATTTAATTAAATCAGACTATACCTCACAGATGATTACCATGGGATTACAAGAAATCTTGTTTATCCTAGTTCCACTTATTATATGGCGATTCTTCATCAAACGCCCACTTTCTAATATGGGTCTTACCTCAATAAAGAAGAATTACAAGGATTTAATTGTAGGGTTACTGTTTGGTATCGTGTCCATCAGTTTCGTATTTGTATTGCTTATCTTAACCGGGAATGCAAAAGTAGCTACTTGGGCTCCTAGTTTTTCAGTGGAACAGCTTATTTATATTCCCATCTTTATCTCAGTTGGGTTTGCAGAAGAGATTTTTACCCGTGGATATATAATGAGCACTCTTCGCCAAACCCGAAGTGCTACTGTAGCTGTGCTGGTATCCTCAGTTATATTTGCATTAATGCATGGTATGAATACCGGAGTAAGCCCGTTAGCTTATCTGAATCTCGCTTTAGTCGGCATCCTATTTGCCCTTATGTATCTAAAATCAGGTAATATATGGATGTGCATCGGTTATCATATTACCTGGAATTATTTCCAAGGTAATATATATGGATTTAAAGTGAGTGGCGAAACAACAAAAGGAATCCTAACAACCGATTACCCTGGTAATAATTTATTCAATGGTGGGGCGTTCGGACCCGAAGGGGGTTTATTTGTTACGGTAATCATTCTTTTGGGAGTTTTCTTTGTTTTACGATATTACAGAAACTGTTCGTTTGATTTCATCGCTTCAGATAAAATTGTTAATAAGCGCGAATTAGCAGCAGCCGAATCAACGCTTACAAAATAAACATACATATAAATATTAATGTACAGGAACAAGATTACTTATTAAAACTTCTTGTTCACTCACATGAATGATAACTAATAGAAGATCCATATCTAACCAAAATGATAACCGTTGTAAAGTTTAATTATTACATTAACTCTACAACGGTTATCATTTTGGATATTCAGTTTTATGCTATGAATTACCACGATTTATTTTTTCTTATTACAGCCACAGCTATCCTCTTCTGAAGAACCATTATTATTTTCCCCATTCGTTAACTCCTCAGAAAATTCAGTGGAAAATCTTTCACGAAACTTTATTGCTTTCTTTGACTTTTCACTCTTCTGTGTTTTTCCCATCATCTTCATGATAAAATATATCACTCCAAATATTATTGTTATTATAATTCCTGCGATTAAGCCCGATGCCTGTCCTGAGATAAAAGGCATGCTTGCTATAATTACAATAAGACTAATTAACGCAATCCATGATGTATACGGATAACCGGGCATCTGGCAATGTCCATTCGGCGGACATCCATTACTCTTTCGAAAACGAATATGGGTAGCAACGATGGCTGCATACGTAAGAAGCGTGGCAAATCCACCTGAACTAATAAGAAATAGATACGCATTGGGAAATAATAGTCCAAGTCCCAATCCTACCAGCATAGCTACACCTGAAAATATAATACCTCGATAAGGAATATCTTTATTATCTTTAACCCATTTCGGTGCATTTCCATCATCCGCTATCGATCTCATCATACGTCCAAGCCCAAACATTGACGCCAACATTGTAGACAGAATTGCAGATACTAATACAAAATTTATAATCTGACCCGCCCAACTCATGCCCCAACGGCTTAGCGCTGCTACCATCGGACTCACATCTGTAGTTACCTGAGATGTTGGTATCAGCGGAAGTAAAACAGCTGCAGATAAAATATATAATCCAACTAAACTGATAACTGTATAAGTAATAGCTCTTGGAATTGTTCGATGTGGATCCTTTGCTTCTGAAGCAGCAAGACCGATAATTTCAAATCCGGCGTAGGAAAAGATAATAATCAACATACTTCCTGCTATACTTTTAACACCACCCGGCATCAAAGATTCTGTTGCCAACGCTCCACGACCTATTGCTCCGTGATTACCGATGGCACCCACTATAAGTAAAAAGGCAAGTAAAATAAATGCTACTACTGCAAGCACTTTGACTAGGGATAAGCTGCTTTCTAATTTACTAAGTTTATCTGCTCCCAACAGATTAAGAAGCGTTACCGCGACGATAATTACCGTTCCCATAAATGGAATTGAAATACGTGGAAACCATTCTTTAATAAGAATTGATGCAGCTGTTGCTTCACTGGACATTGCAAATATCATTCCAATCCAATATACCCAACCAACTACAAATCCGGCTCCTGGTCCGAATACTTTTGCTGTAAAGCTATAGAACGAACCGGATTTTGGATTAGCTACCGTCATCTCAGATAATGCAAACAGAATAAAGTAAACCAAAACACCACCTAAAATGTATGATATCACGATAGCCGGACCTGCCGCTTTTACTGCAACCGCAGAACCCAGAAAAAAAGAACCTCCAATTACACACCCCAAAGCCATCATGGTAAGATGCCAAGCCGACAAGCCTTTTTCATGCTTTTCCATATTGTGTCCTCCAAGCTATATTTTCTATAAACCATAAGAAACATATCAGTAAATTTCATAATATCCAAAGATACGGATATTATATAAATAATGTAATTAAAAGCTTTATTAACGTTATTATTCCTTGATTTATAAATTAAATACTGCTTGTGTACTGCTATATTATGACAACTATTTATGATAGTATAAAATACTAGGATTCATCAAAACTAGCATATCTAATAAAAAGTACAAATGCTCATCTAATTTAGCAACGTAAAAAAATCAGATCTTATTCAATACAATTTTTGTAATCAATTTAAATAACATTCAAATAGAGAGTGTGGAATTAAAATTCCACACTCTCTATTAACATATCATTATGAATAAATTTCGAAAAATTATTTTACTTATTAATCAATCTGCCAGTCAATCGGCTCGATTCCATTCTCTTTCAGGAATTCATTCACCTTACTAAAATGCTTACAACCGAAAAATCCTCGATAAGCTGACAATGGACTCGGATGTGGTGCTTCTAAGATCAGATGTTTTGAATTGGTCAACATGGACTTCTTCATCTGTGCGGGTTTGCCCCATAGTAAGAACACAACCGGACGATCCTGTGCATTAACAGCCTGGATTACCGCATCGGTAAACTTTTCCCACCCTTTGCCTTGGTGGGAATTCGCCTGATGAGCACGCACTGTTAGTACTGTATTCAATAACAGGATGCCTTGTCTGGCCCACTTTTCCAAGTAGCCATGATTTGGTATGTAGCACCCAACATCCTGATTCAATTCCTTATATATGTTTACCAACGAAGGTGGAATGTCCACCTGTGGCTTTACAGAAAAGCATAATCCATGTGCCTGACCTTCATTATGGTAGGGATCTTGGCCAAGTATCACTACTTTTACCTGACTTAACGGTGTGAAGTGAAAGGCATTAAAGATATCATCTGAACTTGGATATACCATAGTATGCCCATATTCCGATTTAACAAATTGATAAAGCTCCGTATAATATGGCTTTTTAAATTCTTCGCCTATTGACGTAAGCCAATCATTATTGATTTCGCTCAAGTTATATCCTCATTTCATTTAAATTCTAACGCTGACTCCCTTACCGCTAAGATAATGTTTTAAATCCATGATTTCCATCTCTTTATAATGGAATAAGGAAGCAGCTAAAGCTGCGTCTGCTCTTCCTTCCGTTAAAGCATCATAAAAATGCTCCATCGTTCCTGCTCCACCTGACGCGATAACCGGAACCGGTACATTTTCTGATATTACTCTTGTCAAATCCAGATCATATCCATCCTTTGTACCATCACAGTCCATACTAGTAAGAAGAATTTCTCCAGCGCCTAATTCACAAGCCTTCATCGCCCATTCAACGGCATCTATTCCCATATCAACACGTCCACCGTTCTTATATATGTTCCAACCGGTGCCATCCGCTCTACGCTTCGCATCAATTGCAAGTACCACACATTGGCTACCGAATTTATCGGCTGCTTCACTGATTAAAGTCGGATTTAGGATGGCTGCAGTATTTACAGCTATCTTATCCGCTCCTTCTCTTAAAATCAATTTAAAATCATCCACCGTTCGGATTCCTCCACCTACTGTGAAAGGTATAAATACGGTTTCTGCTACTCTACGTACCATATCTAACTTAATGGTCCTGGCATCTGATGAAGCTGTGATATCTAAAAATACTAGTTCATCGGCGCCAGCCTTGTCATAAGCAGCACCAACTTCAACAGGATCTCCCGCATCTCGCAAATTAACAAAATTAATTCCTTTTACGACGCGACCATTATGTACATCCAAACACGGAATAATTCTTTTTGTAAACATGTACCCTCCATTCTTACGCATATCTGCGTATCCATTCCAAATTATAAAGCAGCAAAGTTCTTCAGTATTGTAAGTCCAATATCACCGCTCTTCTCAGGATGAAATTGACATGCATATACATTATCTTTTTCCACAGATGCATGGATCAATGTACTGTAGTGTGTCGTTGCAGTAACATCTGCATCGTCTTTGGCTTTTAAATAATAGGAATGTACAAAATATACATAAGATCCATCCGGAATTCCTTTAAATAAGGTTGACTCCGGACTAAACGAGAGGGAGTTCCATCCCATATGAGGTATTTTTAATCCTTCACAATCAGGAATTCGTAGTATGTCACCCTTGATAATGGACAATCCCTCTACCCCTTCGCTTTCGTCACTTCGTTCAAAAAGAAGTTGAAGACCTAAGCAAATACCAAGAAATGGTGTTCCATTGGAGACTACCTCCTTAATTGTATCAACTAATTGATAATGATGTAGTTTATTCATCGCATCACCAAAGCTTCCAACACCGGGAAGGATAACCTTATCAGCATTCAGAATCTGTTCTTTATCTCTGGTTATTACCGCTTCTTCTCCTAAGTGAATTAAAGCTTTTTCAACACTTTTTAAATTACCTGCATCATAATCAATTATTGCTATCATTCTTCTTCATCCCTTTACTTTGCAAATTATCTTTATTTTCTAAAACAACATCATATACTTTTAAGCTGTATTCCTTCATATTCTCAATTTTTATCATGCTCATAGCTTGCTTTTCAGATAGATTGAATACTCTTTTCAGCTCTGCCAGAATCTGAACTCTTACATAATTCATATCGGTCTTAATACCTAACATATCAGCAAGTTTAATATATTTATCATATCTTTTCAATCCTTTTAACAAAGAATCTAATGCTTGCGGATATTCCTTAATCATATAATAATTATTATAAGAGTTTAGTTCCTTATTTACAAACATAACCGTTTTTATTTTTTCGTAGAGCTGGATATCCTCATCTTTAATATCTACGCCATACACTTCATAATATGCTTGAGTATATTTCTGCTTTTCAAAATAATTTGATGCATGCTTTATAGAAATTGTATAATTCACTGTATTAGAACCGACATATAATAGCAAAGCCAACAATCCGAAGAATATAAAAACTATTGCGGCACCCATGCGATTAATCCTTCCGACATCTTCATCGATTTCATCAATTACTTGCATTAATTCCTTCGGTTTTTTCTCTTTGGGCTTCTTTTCCTTTTTCTTCTTCTCTTTTTTCTCGGTTCCTTCTTCACCCTCTTCGGAATCGTCACTTTCGGCCTTTTTCTTACCTTTTGATTTTTTCTTAGCCTTGGGCTCCTTTTCCTCCTTGGGTTTATCTTCGAATCGTTCTAACCCTGGAGTTTCTGTAAATATATCGTCTTCGTTCTCATTTGTCTTAGCATTTTCATCCTTAACATTACCAAATAATCGCTGGATCCAACTTTTCTTTGGCTTTTCATCTAAAGCGTCTGCTTCCGCTTCTTCTTGTTTCTCACTTTTGCGTTTTTTCTTTTCTTTCTTTTTCTTGCCTTTTTTATCTTTCTCTTCTTCTAAATTCCCTAATATATCATCTTCGTTCAGATTTGGATCATTTAAACCTGACACCGCCTTTAACGCATCAGAAAATACCTCTCCCACATCCGAAGGTCCATCCTCTTTAGACTTAACCAAATCGCTATTCATTAATTCTTCAATTGCTTTTACATCCTCTGCAACCGGATCGTCTGAAGAAATCTGATTTAACAAAGATAATAAGTCATCCGATTCATTTTCTTGATCCAAATCCTTCTCCGACTCATTATTCTCTAATTCATTCAGCATTCCCGACATATCTATATTATCAGGAATATCGTTACTATTATCCTCTATTGATTGATCACCAGAGAAGGTATCTAACCCATTCAATAAATCATTGAACTCTACATCATAATTATCTTCTTGATTAAAACTTTCTATTTCTTCCTCATTTATATTACCAGCATTAAGGAATTCATTATTATCAAAAGAAAGGTCTTCCCCTTGTACTTTGTTCTCGAGAGCTCCCTCCTCAAAATCTTCTTCCTTATCTGTATCAACGGTGGAAGCTACTGCTATTTCAGAAAACACATCATCTTTTGAAAAACTGTCATTATTAACAGTTACATCGTCTTCGGAAGAAACATACTCTTGTGTCGTAACCTCTTCTGTGTTTATCTCTGTATTGTTATATAAAGTTTCTTCTGACGAATCACCAGCTTCACTTTCATCCTCTGAAGGTAAACCGATAAAAGCTCCATCCTTACGTAACTGATCATGACTAGGAATTGAATAACCGAATAAATCTTTATCACTTATGATATCATTCATATCAAAATCAGATAAATCTTCATCAAAAGAAATCTGATCAAAATCATCCAGATCAAACCCATCATTTCTCTTATCCCCAGCATATTCGGAAGTAGTATAATCTGAACCCGCATCTTGTGCTGAAGTATCTTGCGATTTACTATAAATCGCCTCCGTATTAGGCTCGGTGTTTTTAACGGAATTTAATAAGCTGTCCAAATAACTTTCGTTGGATCTAGCATCCTCTTTCTGTTGACAGCTATCACAATATTTTTTTCCATCTTGTATTTCTGTTTCACACATTTTACATTTTGCCATTCAAGCACCGTCCACTTAATTAATAATATAATTAGTATTAATCCGGATTAATAGATTGAAATAGTTTAACAAAATCTACCAGTTCAACCTTATTATCATCCTTTAATATATAGCCTGATACAAATTCAGAATGTTCTTCTTCGGAAGTGTATGTAATAATATTCGCTTCCGATTGTCTGTGGATTCCATTCACTCCATCCACATGAATTGCAATATTTTTATCTCCAAAACCGGTATTTATAATCATTTGGCTTTTTAATTCTGCATCACTAACCAAATCAAAACACTTATTGAAATCTACAACTGTAATAATAAAATCCCTTGGCATAATGATTCCTTCAACAAAAGGATGTGCATGTGGTACCGGGGTGGGTTTTGATGTGTAAGATAGGATTTCTCTAATCTCATCAACACCGATTCCATACTTTTGGTCACCTGCTCTAAACTCAAGAATCTCTATTTCCTTTAACGCACTTTCATTCATTATATCCATTTCCATAAGTTCCCCTCCAAATTAAGGATATTTGCTCATTTCGTCACGATTTGATTATAATTTACATAAATCCGTATAATTCATTATAGTGTCAATCTCCGTATTTGTAAAGTGTTAGGTAATAGGAAAAAGGAAATGTATGTATATCACATATTATAGTTTTACATTATAGATATCGGCACCATATTCATAAACCTTTATACAAATTTTCTTATTCAAGGGGAGACATAATAACTATTTTTCCGTATAACCAACTCTTTTCGTTCCTGTTATACGCTTAAATATCACCAACTTAAAAGGGATGCTATAAAATAATTAATTCGTGGGAATAATGTTATATTGCCATCATATTAGTTTGGAAACAAAACATGAAATTGTTCGTCCAACCTATGTGTGAAGCAATTAACATAGTTTCTTCATAGAATTATTATTTTGCAGCATCCCATATTGATTCTTAAGTCATTTATTCAGATAATATTCTTTTTAAGAATTCCTTTGTTCTATCTTGTGTTGGATTGTTAAATATCTGTACCGGTGTTCCTTCTTCTGCGATAACACCTTTATCCATAAATACAACACGATTTGAGACATCTCTTGCAAATCCCATCTCATGAGTTACAACTAGCATAGTTAAACCGGTTTTAGCCAATTCCTTCATTACATTTAATACTTCCCCAACCATCTCAGGATCAAGAGCAGAGGTAGGCTCATCAAATAATAATACGTCAGGCTCCATAGATAATGCTCTAGCAATTGCAACTCTCTGCTTTTGTCCACCGGATAGTTGCTTCGGCTTGGCATTAATAAACTTATCCATACCAACGACGGTAAGGTACTTCATGGCAACCTTTTCCGCTTCCGCTTTGGATCGTTTTAATACCTTGATTTGTCCTACCATACAATTGCTAAGTACATCATGATTATTAAAGAGGTTAAATTGTTGAAACACCATACCAAGTTTTGTTCTATACTCATAAATATCATGTCTGTCATCCAGAATATTTTCACCGTTATATACAATCTCTCCGCCACTCGGCTTCTCGAGAAGATTGATACAGCGCAGAAGTGTTGATTTACCGGAGCCGGAAGCACCAATAATACAAACAACCTCACCCTTATTTACTGAAAAATCAATATCCTTAAGAATTTCATTTTGACCAAAGGATTTGTTTAAATGTTTGATATCAATTACTTTTTCCATATTGCCCTCCCTCTATTATACCTGCATCTGGTTGCCCGGAATTACTTTATAGCTGTCTGGTCCATCTAATTTACGTTCAATCAGACGTAGAATACGGGTAACGGTAAGAGTCATGATTAAATAAATAATACAAGCTATGCTGAACGGTATAAAGAAGTCATAGGTATTACTTACGACGGAGCTTGTCTGGAAAAACAACTCGGATACTGCGATAACATTTAATACGGAAGTATCCTTAATATTAATAACGAACTCATTGCCAAGAGCCGGCAAGATATTACGTAAAACCTGAGGTAACACTACATTCATCATCGTCTTAGCATGATTCATACCAATCGCATGAGCTGCTTCAAACTGTCCCTTATCAATTGAAATAATTCCGCCACGTACAATCTCTGAGGTATATGCACCAGTGTTAACAGATACGATAAATAATGCAGCAACCGTTGTGTTCATATCGATGCCAAACATCATGGCGGAACCGTAGAAGATTACCATCGCCTGAACAATCATAGGTGTACCTCGGAACAGCTCTACATATATCGTAATAATTGCAAACACGAACTTTAAGACATATCTTTTTACACCTTTCTCCGGAACCGGTATTGTTCTTATTGTACCAACACCTAAGCCGATCACTGATCCGATTATCGTACCGATAATCGATATGAACAAGGTTAACCCAGCACCTCGAAAAAACAACGGATAATAATTCACAAATGTTTCATACATTTTTTGTAATACCATAACTACCAAACCTTTCTTTCTATGGGTATCGAATAATTAACAGAAAAAAGGCTGACCCAAAGATGTAATATAATTTGGGACAGCCTCTGAATTTACATCATTATTTTCCTGATGGTTGATTTTTAATTGCTGTATCCATGATTTCTTTACGTTCTTGTTCTGATACACCTGCTAGCACTTCATTAATCGTTGCAGTCAACTTACTTTTTTTCTTAAGACCTACTGCTATTGCAACATCTCCTGGTGAAGCTTTGAAGCCCTTGTCTCCAAATTGAACCATTGCAAGCTTCGGATTTGCTGTGGATGCACTTACACCTTCCGGATACTCAGATACATACCCATCGATTTTGCCGGCTTCCAAAGATACTCTCATTGCTGAGAAATCTTTCATCGCTGTTTGCTTTTTAACTCCGTTAATCTGATCAATTACAGTATAATGGAAGGTTCCTAACTGACCGGTAATCTTTGCACCACTAAAATCCTGAATAGAGGTTGCTTTTTCATAAGTGCCACCCTTTTGTACTACCATAACAAGATTGGAAGTATAGTACTTATCTGAGAAATCAATTGATTTCATTCTCTTAGCTGTCGGGGACATACCTGCAATAATTGCATCTATTTTTCCGGATTGAACCGCTGGTAATAATCCATCCCACTGAGTTTTTACAATCACAAGCTTCTTACCTAACTTGTCCGCGATTTTCTTCGCTATCTCTACATCATATCCGCCTGCATATTCTTTTGTTCCCTGAATTGGAACACCACCGTTTGAATTATCAATCTGAGTCCAGTTAAACGGTGCGTATGCTGCTTCCATCCCTACTTTAAACGTATTGTCATCCTTTTTTGCACAACCTGCTGCAATCATTGTTGTAAACATAGCAAGCACAATTAATAATGATAATTTTCTTTTCATATCATCTTCTCCTCCAAATATAAGAATAAATCTCTGTAAATCATAAATCATTCCTGACCAGCATAAGTTATACTCGCACTGCAGAAAAAACCACTGGGGAATTCTCTGTTTGTGGTGGATGCGTTCTCAATGAAAAAACCTGAGTTTCCTCAGGTTAAACTTTGATGTCTAACTTACTATGCTATGCTAGTCTTTCTCATGTCACTAGTTTACAATATACTCTGTTATCTGTCAATTGTAAAAAACAATATAGAGTTAAATAAAAATCTCCTATTTATATCCTATTTTCGCCGTTTCAGACCATTCTCAAAAACAGCCATAATGGTATTATTCTATACTTAATCTTCTATATATCTCAATTATCACTTATCGAATTAATATAAAGCTCTCATCACCTACAAACAAAAGAGCTTTTGCCTAATAGATTATTCTCTATAAGCAAAAGCTCATTTATATCTTAAAGATATTTCACTTGATAATCCGAAGCACTCGGATATCAAACAAACTCACTCATATATTAACCTTCGGTTTGCTCTTCTTTCGCATTCTCTTCCATAACTTTTTGTTGAACATCGGATGGAGCCTGCTCATAACGTGAAAATTCATATTCAAAATCACCACTACCGCCAGTCATAGAACGTAGATCTGTAGAATAACCGTATAATTCAGACATCGGTATATCTGCTTCAATCTCCTGTTTGCCTCCTGAGATAGGATTCATACCCAGAACCCTACCACGACGCTTATTCAGATCACCCATGATATCACCGGTAAACTTGTCCGGAACAGTGACCTTTAAAGAAGCAATTGGCTCGAGGAGTACAGGAGACGCCTCCATAAACCCTTGCTTAAATGCTTGTATCGTCGCCATCTTAAACGCCATCTCTGAAGAATCAACCGGATGATAAGAACCATCCACTAAGGTTGCTTTTAGCCCAACAACCGGATAACCGGCCACCGGTCCCTTTAATACAGAATCTGCAATTCCCTTTTCCACAGCTGGGAAGAAGTTTCTAGGAACGGCACCACCAAAGATTTTCTCTTCAAAGATATATGCTTTCTCGCTGTCACCCGAAGGTTCAAACTCAATATGAACATCACCGTATTGACCATGACCTCCGGACTGTTTTTTATACTTGCCCTGTATGCGAACCTTCTTACGAATCGTCTCACGGAACGGTACTCTTGGCTTCATCACTTCGATATCTACTTTATACTTCGTTAGGAGTTTGTTGACAACCACATCTAATTGCTGATCTCCAATACCGTATAATAGAGTTTGTCTATTCTCTTTATCATTTACTAATTTTAAGGTTAAATCCTCATCCATCAACTTACTAAGTGCCTGTGAGACCTTATCGTCATCGCCCTTGTTTTTCGTCTTAAAACGTTGATAGGTATAAGGTGTGGCAACTGATATTCTATCATAACGAATAGGATTACCCTTAGTTGACAGTGTATCTCCAGTTACGGTTTCACTTAACTTTCCGAGTGCTCCAATATCACCTGCATGAAGCTCTTGAACTTCAATCTGCTCCTTACCACGTAACATATAGAGACGATTGACTTTTTCCTCTGTCTCCTTGTCCGAATTAAAGATAAGAGAATCAGACTTTATAACACCCGAACATATCTTGAATAATGAGAACTTTCCGATAAATGGATCGGCAATTGTCTTAAATACTCTCGCCGAGAACGGTTTTGAAGAATCATAATCTCCCGCATACTCATTACCGGTTTTTGTATTGGTTCCAATAATCTTCATCCTAGTTGGATCTGGAAAGTATTTATCAATCGCTTGTAATAACATTGTTGTTCCCTGGGCATAAACACCGGAGCCCATCATAACAGGTACAACGGAGCCATCTATTACATTATTTCGAAGTGCAACAGAGATCTCTTCCTGTGTAAATTCTTCACCTGCAAAATACTTTTCCATCAATTCCTCGCTGGTTTCAGCAACTGCATCCAGTAAAGCTTCTCTGGTTTTCGAAAGATTTTCCATACTATAATCGGGAATCTCACATTCTTCATAATTACTGGCAACGGTAAACTTTCTTCCTGCCATCTTTACAACATTAACAAAACCTACAAATTTTTCATTTTCTCTAATCGGAATATGAAACGGTGCGATCTTCTTACCATAAAGCTCTGTTAACCTCTCCACTACTTCACGGTAACTTGCATTATCATCGTCCATATCTGTTACAAAAAATATTCTGGGTAAATTATACTTTTCACAAAACTCCCATGCCTTCATTGTTCCGACTTCAACTCCTGCTTTTGCCGAAACCACAATAACTGCTGCATCTGCAACTGCCAAAGCTTCCTCGACCTCTCCGACGAAATCAAAATACCCCGGAGTATCAAACAGATTAATCTTGATATCCTCAAATAATATTGGCACTACTGTAGTACTGATGGAGAATAATCTCTTTTGTTCTTCTTTGTCGTAATCACTGATTGTATTTCCCTCTTCTACTTTTCCCTGACGTTTGAGTATTCCTGTTGTATACGCTATGGCTTCGACTAAAGTAGTCTTACCACAGCCACCGTGGCCTAACAAAACAACATTGCGGATCTTTTCTGAAGTGTAAACATTCATAAGCTTTCCTCCAATACGCGAATAGTAAGTAGGTTATCTGGGTTAACAAATTTTCTGAAAATTCGATGAATTTGTTAGTAAATACATATAAACACCCATAAATACTTCTTAGTATATTTTACTAGAACTGAATTTGTTTTACAATAGTTTTTTGGAAATATTGACATTTTCCTTTCTTTTACACTTTAAACCGTAACACTTTAAAGTAATAGAGTATTGACACTACGAATCATTCAGAGTATAATTTCAAATCAAGATATCAGTGCTACAAAAGAATGATTAGTAATTGATTTCATATATTTATGTAGCATAAACTATAATTCGGAGTACTGTTTACAACGAAGTAAATATCCCGATACATATCAATTTAGTGAAACAAGAAAGGATGAAATGTATGATTATTGTTATGAAACCTCATGCGAAAGCAGAGTCAATCCAACAAATTAAAAATATTATTGAATCGAATGGACTTGATGCTCACATCTCCGCTGGTAAGGAAGTCACCATCATAGGAGTTGTTGGTGACAAGTCTAAACTTTTGGATCAGAACCTTGAAATATTTGAAGATGTAGAGCGTATTGTTCCTGTAACAGAGAGCTATAAACTAGCGAATAAGAAGTTCCACCCGGAACCTTCCATCGTTAAGGTTGGTAATGTATCCATTGGTGGAGATTCTATGATAGTGATGTCAGGCCCCTGCGCGGTAGAAAGCAAGGAGCAACTTCTAGCCACCGCTCATGCAATCAAAAAAGCAGGTGCCCATATCCTTCGAGGCGGTGCATTCAAACCCAGAACCTCACCTTATGCATTCCAAGGACTTGAGGAAGAAGGTCTTCAATACATGAAGGAAGCAAGAGAAGAAACCGGTCTTCCTGTAATCTGTGAAGTGACCAGTTTAAATGCAATCGAGGCAGCTGTTAAATATGTAGATATGCTTCAAATCGGGGCCAGAAACATGCAAAACTTTTATCTATTAAAAGAAGCCGGAAAGTCTGGCCTACCGGTATTATTAAAACGCGGTTTATCCGCAACTATCGATGAATGGTTAAATGCTTCCGAATATATTATTGCAGAAGGTAACCCAAATGTAGTATTATGTGAACGTGGTATTCGTACTTTTGAAACAGCGACCAGAAATACATTAGACATCAGTGCTGTTCCGGTAATTAAGGAAAAGAGCCATTTACCGATTATTGTAGACCCTAGTCACGCAACCGGTGTTCGTGCTTATGTGAAACCTCTTGCTAAGAGTGCTATCGCTGTCGGGGCTGATGGTTTGATGATTGAAACTCACCCTAATCCAGCGGTCGCATTATCGGACGGTCCTCAATCTCTTAACTTTGATCAATTCGAAAAATTGATGAAGGAGTTATCACCTCTTGTGGATCTTATGGGTAAGAAATTTTAGTATTTAAACACGACATAATCTCTATTAAAAATAATATATTTTTAACTGTGCTCAATCACTAAACATGATATCTTTTATAAGTTTAGTGATTGATTGCAATAATATTCTTTTACAAATTATAAAAACTAGGAGGTATTCATGAACGATTTAGAAAGTGATTTTAAGAGCGAATTTAAAATTGGTTTTATTGGATTTGGATTAATCGGTGGTTCCATCGCCAGGGCATTAAAAAAGATAGACAATAGTTTCTATCTTTTCGCCTATGATTACCACAAAGACAAACCAAGCACCGATTTATTGGCTGCTCAATCTGATGGAGTTCTGAATGCAATAACCAGTTCTCTGGACGAACACTTTCCTGAATGTGATCTTCTGTTTTTATGTGCACCTGTTCTATCTAATATCAATTACCTAAAGCAATTAAAGCCCATTTTAAAATCAACATGCATCTTAACTGATGTGGGTAGCGTTAAGGGTAATATCCATACCGCCGTTAAGGATCTCGGTATGGATGCACAATTTATTGGTGGACATCCGATGACAGGCTCTGAAAAGACTGGTTACCTAAACTCCTATGCCTTACTGATGGAAAATGCTTATTACATACTAACTCCTTCCCAAACTGCACCGGAGGCAATGGTAACTAAGTTGCACAGTTTAGTAGAAAAAATGGGCTCCATTCCAATTTTACTTGATCCTTATGAACACGATAAGATCACTGCTGCCATCAGCCATGTTCCACATATCATCGCTGCCCAGCTTGTGAATCTAGTTCGAGATTCTGATGATGAAACGGAGAATATGAGAGTTCTCGCTGCCGGAGGATTTAAGGATATTACACGTATCGCTTCCTCCTCCCCTATCATGTGGCAGAATATCTGTTTAACTAATGCGACCGATATAAAGCATCTTCTAGATCGCTATATTACTTCATTACAGGAGGCATCAGACGCTCTGGTCTTTATGGATGAAGATTATTTATACAGGATGTTTGATTCAGCCGGAGAATATCGCAGTGCGATTCCTAACAAATCAATTGGGTTGATGAAAAAGATGTTTGAAATTTATCTAGATATTATGGATGAGGCTGGTGCAATCGCAACAATTGCCACTCTACTTGCTAGCAACCAAATCAGCATTAAGAATATTGGAATTATTCATAATAGAGAATTCGAAGAGGGCGTTCTTAGAATTGAATTCTATGGTGAAGATGCACAATCAAAAGCGATCACTCTTCTTTCACGATATAATTATCATATTTACGAGCGAAAGTAAGATATACCATATATAAACAGAGAGAATTTATAAAATATTAGTAAGATAGCACATGTATAAACATGGGGAATTCTTAAAATATTAGATTTCTTTGTTTATAATAGATTTTATTAATTTATTTAAAATATGCAACTCAAATAAGTATTTGAACCAATATGCCTCTATCAATAATAAATGTTAGGAGAATAAAAGATGATATTTCATAAAGGCGGACCCTTAAAAGGAACAGTTACAGTACCAGGAGACAAATCCATATCGCACCGTGCTGTAATGTTCGGTGCCTTGGCAGAAGGTACAACCGAAGTTACTAATTTTCTTCAAGGTGCAGATTGTTTATCAACAATACGTTGCTTTCGCCAACTCGGAATTGATATCATCAATGATACATCCAAAGGTCAAGTAATTATACATGGTAAAGGGCTTCACGGATTAGCTAAGCCAAAAGATATTCTTGATGTAGGAAACAGTGGTACTACGATGCGACTCATCTCCGGTATCCTGTCCGGTCAACCGTTTTCCGTAACGTTAAACGGCGATGAATCTATTCAAAAACGCCCAATGGGTAGAATCATGAATCCACTCACCATGATGGGTGCAGATATTAAGAGCCTTAACGGAAATGATCGTTCCCCTCTTATCATTAATGCATCCTCTGACACATCTTCCGTATTAAAAGGGATTCATTACATCTCTCCTGTTGCCTCTGCTCAGATTAAATCAAGTGTGTTACTTGCTGGATTATACGCAGAAGGGGAAACTGCCGTCACGGAACCATCACTATCCAGAAATCATACTGAGCTTATGTTATCTGAGTTCGGAGCTAATATTACTACAACCCAAAATACTGCCACGATACAACCAAATCCGAGTTTAATCGGCAGAAAAATCAATGTCCCCGGTGACATCTCCTCTGCAGCCTACTTTATCGTAGCCGGCTTAATCATTCCAAACTCAGAAATTGTTATAAAAAATGTTGGAATTAATCCAACCAGAGACGGTATTATTCGTGTATGTCGCCAGATGGGCGGAGATATTCGTCTGGAGAACGTGATTGATAATGGTGGTGAACCGGTCGCTGATATCGTTGTAAAACATAGTGAGCTTCATGGTATCGAGATTGGCGGCGATATTATTCCTACCTTAATTGACGAGATACCGATTATTGCAGTACTCGCTTGCTTTGCTAAGGGCCAAACCATTATCAAAGATGCAACGGAGCTAAAAGTCAAGGAATCTAACCGTATCGATGTTATGGTAGGAAATCTATCTAGCATGGGAGCCGACATTCTTGGTACCGATGATGGTATGATAATCACCGGTGGAAATCCTCTCCATGGAGCGACAGTTGAAAGCAAATTAGATCATCGAATCGCTATGAGCTTTGCGATAGCAAGCTTACTTGCAGATGGTGAAACCAATATTATCGAAGCAGAGTGCGTTGACATTTCCTATCCAAATTATTATAGCGATTTAAAAATGCTTCAATAAGTATGAACGAACCAAAGGGGCAGTAGTTAAAGTATAATTCAACTACTGCCCCTTCATTTATGACTTACTATTAATATTCTGTCATAAATTTGGCGTTATCATTTGTTTCTCATATTCTATGGAGTATCTAAATCATCATTTTGACAAATATTCTTCAATTTCCATGGCTCGATCACTAATCTCCTCGGGAATGGCATCCTCATCAGCATCCGGATATCTTCCATGTTGTTGATAAAACAATTCATGTTCTATATTATTTTTAACCTGTGGTCTATCATCTGACTTATACTGTGCTTTGACATGTGGATGTTTTGATTGAAGATCTACTTCCGATTTAATATCCATAATTTTAATCATATCATTCATCCCTTTCCAAAATTTTATCTAAGATTATTATCCACATAACCAAGCAAATATATTCAAAAACTATTAATTTTTCACAATATTACATTAATATTTCTATAAATTTACAGCATATTGCCCATTAAGATTGGAAGAAATCATATTCTATAATCCATCCTTTACATCATTTATCGTAGACCAATATATCAGCACCAATCAAATTCATATGACAATCATTTCTTTCTACCCCTGTGATAAAAATATTAAGAGCCAAAAAAGTAGGGATATAACTTTAGTTACTACTAAAGTTATATCCCTATAAACCCTTTATAATCGATTTAGTAACCGAATGACCCAAGTAATGATTCGTCATTCTCAATCCAGTCATTTACCTCTATTACACGGAACTCATCTTTCGAATCTCGGATAATCACCTTATCAATCCCGGCATTGATTACCAAACGTTTGCACATCGAACAACAGCATGAATTCTCAATATAAGCTCCAGTTTTCACTTCGGTACCAGCGAGATAAAGTGTACTACCCATCATCTTATCCCTTGAGGCACTAATAATAGCATTTGCTTCCGCATGAACACTTCGGCATAGCTCATATCGCTCCCCTCTGGGTATTTTCAATTCCTCACGCACGCAGGTTCCAAGATCAGAACAATTCTTTCTTCCTCTTGGTGAGCCTACGTAACCCGTTGAAATCACTTCATCATTTTTTACGATAACCGCTCCATAATGTCTACGAAGACAGGTTCCTCTTTTTGAAACCACCTCCGCTAAATCCAAATAATAATTTGCCTTATCTCTTCTTTCCATGGGAGTTCCTCCTTTGCAAATGATACCATAATTTAATACCAATTCATCTATAACTGATATTACTATGAGTTCATGCAGTTGTAAATCTTTTTTCTTTTCTGAATTATGATTTATACTGATAAGTGAGTGAGTGAATTTGATTCAACTAATTATTCTATATCGATTAATTTTCTTTCCCAAAATATATATCAAAATGTGAGTTACTGAATACTACAGCAATTTATAACTATTTAATAGAATATTTTCTTTCTATTTGTAATCGATCATTCTCAGTAGGATAGTACGCTATAAAATCTTTCGGTATCTCTGAATTATACGGATACATGACACTTTTATGATCTCCCATAGTAAGGATATGACCGGGAATTGGATGATCAAGCCCTAGACAATGCCCTATCTCATGACAGGCAGTTCTGGTGGCACTCAGTAATGATAAGTCTGTTTTCATAGTAACAATACAATTTGTCCAATTACAAAAAGGTCGATCTCCCACCTCAGTTGCCAGTGTCAGAATATCATTTATTTTCTTATAAAACATTGTATAAGCTAGCGCAGTTGTTGATATTGGTTCTGGGAATGACTGTAATACTGTAAAAGTAATAGTGGCATCAGACTTATTATATACCCTAATAAACTTAATAATTGCTTGTGGTTTATTCATCTTTGTTGCTTTCATCCATGAATTGATTGCTGAAATAATTGCTTCTACATATATAACATTATTCGCAGTAGCCTCAATGAAATAAGTACAGCTTGATACGCCATTCCAACCCTCTAGATTAAATTCATAAATATACTCTCCATAATTTACGGCTGCATCTCTCCCTTCCAGTAAACCATATGAAATCAAGCGTTTTCATTTGAAACGGTTATTAATCTATCTAATTTTACGCAGAGATACATTTATCTATTAATACATTTTCTTATGCAAAACGGTAATTTTGAAATAAATAAAAATTAGAAAGAATCATTCTATCATAAAGTTTGATATAATTGATTTAAAATAAACTTCTTGATCTAGATTAAGATTAACTTCTTGATTAAGATTAACTCCTGGATTAAGATTAACTCCTGGATTAAAACATTTTCACCCCAACTCTTGACAAAGAGCCTAAGTTATAAATAATGCTAAAGCGCGTTCCAAAATCAATAAATGGATTTTGAGACGCGCTTTTATAGTTTTTATAACTTTTTATTGCTCTATTATTAATTACAGATTTCTTACTGCTAATAATACAAAATTAAGAATAAATAATGCAGTGAATACGAAAATAATCGGATGTATTTTCTTTACCTCTTTTTTAAGAACAGCAATGATTACATAACTGATGAAACCGAATGCAATACCGGTTGTAATACTGTAAGTAAAAGGCATTAATGCAATGGTAAGGAATGCAACTGCTGCAACGCTGAAATCTTTCCAATCAATTTCACCAACAGAAGACATCATTAGGATACCAACAACTACAAGTGCTGGAGCTGTTGCAACACCAGGAACTAAATTGAGTACTGGAGAAAGTACAAGACAGCATAAAAAAAGAAATGCTGTAACAACTGATGTTAATCCAGTTCTACCACCAACAGATATACCTGCTGAGCTTTCCACATAGGTTGTAGTATTGGATGTACCAAAGAACGCACCAACGATTGTTGCACTAAGATCAGCAAATAACGCCTTATCCAAACGGGATTTAATTCCTTTCCCTTCTAACATTAATTTCTCATCTTCTGCATCAAAGATACCCGAACGACGACCGGTACCGATGAAAGTACCAAGTGCATCAAAAATATCTGTAAGTACAAATGCAATAATAGCTGTTAATGCAAGAATAAGTTTATCTGCACTTGCAAATAATCCAGGAAAATCCATCTTAAATGCAGTATGTTTTACCGAAGCAATTGAGTCTAAAACATTAGGTCCGTTCACTACAGCCGCAATTAAATCCTGCCAACTCTTTCCATGTAGACCTAATTCACTTGGTGAAACGTTAAAAACGACCATTTCAATCCAAGCAATTACTGTTGTTGCTGCAATACCTATTAAGATAGCCGCTTTAACTCTTAACACCATCAGTATCAGAATCAGAACAATACCAATTAATGCCAACTGTACTGCCTTATTAGAAAAGTTAACAAGAGCAGGAACCGCTGATGAACTAGCAACTACTGTTGCGTCAGCCGGTGTTTTACCAAAAAATTGATAAGTACCAGGATCACTTGTGAATTTTAATAATCCACAATCCTTAATACCTATGTATGCGATGAATAAACCAATACCACCACCGATTGCTTTTTGCAATACAGATGGCATGGAACGGATAATCATTTTACGAAGTCCAGTTACAGTGATGATAATATTTACAACACCACAGATGAATACCATAGCTAAAGCTTGTTGCCATGTGAAGCCCATAACACCACATACTGTAAAGGTAAAGAATGCATTTAACCCCATACCGGGTGCGAGTGCATATGGCACATTAGCAAACAACGCCATAACTAAAGTACCAACTACGGTAGAAATAATTGTTGCAACAAAAATTCCTGTTGGGTCAAATGGATTGGCTTCCGTACCTGCTAACTTTAAAATACTTGGATTTACGAAAATAATATAAGCCATTGTAAAGAAAGTAGTAATACCAGCGATTACTTCAGTACGAACATTAGTACCGTATTTCTTTAGCTTAAAGAATTTTTCCATGATTACATCTCCTAATAGAATTATTATGAAAAACCTCTACCAACAAAAAAATAGATTGAAACAGAGTTTCAACCTATCGTAGAGTCGAACTCAAAACTTCAGTCTTGGAATCTGAAATCTGAATTCTAATCCGATAGTCGGGTAAGTAACGGTTACCCGGTAGAAACTGCCGACCCATAAACGTCAGCGATATATCGAACCTATTTAATTAAGGCAGGATTTTTCCCAACCATATTATAGTACAGCTTGTACATTTTTGCAAGTAAATAAAAAGATTATATTAATACCATTTTTACCAATTGTTTAGAAATTGTTTAATTAAATCTTATAATTAGTACCTTATTACATTTATTATTATATTTATTGACTGATTATTATTCAAATACCGAAGAACAGATAAATTATAAAAGATCCAAACAATTCTGTTCGAGAATGCTTCGATCTTTTACAATTTTAAAAGTACTAAATCTTTAATAATTTAACATTGTCATAATCCATGTAGCTATCCCTATGCTAGGAGCTAATGCTATCTCATTTTTCATCTTCATTTTCTTTAGTTCAAGATTTTTCACGTTCAATGACAAAAAAAGGAAAGAAGATAATACATTATGAATCAGCAGTATTATAATAGTCCATTCCTGATAATTAAGAGTTACCAAGTAAAAGGATACGGAAAGATAAATCCATGTGTCCCCTAACCCGAATATATTGCTAATACTAAGTATAAATAAGAACGCGAAGTATATGATGATTCCAAAGATAGTCTCAGTGGAAGGTTTTGAAATAATGAAACTACCAAGGCCTACACCACAAAAGATAAAACAGACTATTCGGTAAACCCTCATTGTATAAAAATCAATCCATGCCGTTATATATAAGTAACCTAAGAATATGGTGCTATAAATGAGATGGGGAGTGAACAGTCCTTGATCTTTATACATCAAGAGAATAGCTGAGAAAAAAAGAAAAACAGTAAATAGAATACTATCTTTACGATTAAAATGAAATGATAATTCGTTATCAAGTTGATTCATAACATATAGTAAGTAGTAACTTAACAAAGAAAGAGCTGTAGATAAAAATGCTAATAAACATATGATTAACAGAATAGTTCTCATAGAGAGTATACCTCAGATACTTAATTTAGTGCGATCGAATTCTGGTATGTATATTATGAAGGTTCAACATTTTTTTAACTTCTAGTTCCGAATATACAGTTTTTGATTCCATATTTCGATAAGCAGTTATTTCGACCTGATATCGTCCTGGCTTGCAGCTTAATGGAACTTCAAATAAATGTGTTATGTTATCCAATGATTGTGGTATTAACGTATATTCGTCTTCTTTAATTGTACCATCCTCATTGAACATATTGTCAAATGTGATATGAACCTTATCCACATACCCGCTTAATGATATCAAAATGTTTCCCTGCTGCCCTGGGAAAAATATTGGGTCAAAGGGCTCTTCCAGACTTCTTGTAATAGCCGATACATTAAAATCTGAAATTACATCTTCCGATAGTATCTTAATATTTCCAGCATTATCAACTAAATAAATAAAACAATCAAGTATCGATGCATTAATTAGTCCATTTGTTAGTGAAATACTACCCTCATAACTAGTACTGTCACTTATTTGTTGAAGATTTTTCCGAATAAGACTATTAGGATTATTCCTATCCATCACATCTGCATAGATTTGGTTTATACCCGATAATTCTTCAATAACATTAAACACATTAATCTTCAATATGGAATCTTCCCTCTCCTTCGTAACATTGGCAGACGGAGCTGTTTTATCAATTAGATAATTACCATATGTAAGTAACGTAACATTTCTTGCATTATCAGTAACTTCTACCTGAATTACATTATAACCTTCCGTATTCAAAGTGATATTTGTGGATTTTTTTCCCTCGATTTTGTTCTTCCATTCATCATATACTTTTCCATTATCCTTTGATAATCGATACCTGTAACTTAATATTCCACTCTCATTATCATTTGGAGTAAATAAAGCCGTTATACTAGTATTTCTCCATACACAACTATTGGGAGTCATAGAACCTCTGGGACTAATCCTATCAAATGAGTATTTGCCACTAATATAATTTGATGTATTACCCGCTTTATCAGTTACTTGACACTCAATTCTGTAAATCTCACTCAATCGGTCGGGAATTCTGAGAGGGATTTTGACAATTCCATCCCCTGAATTCATTATCCAAGAACCAAATTCAAGTGAATCATTCCTAGAGATACGATATTGTACATTAGCAACACCACTTAATGCATCATGCGGATCAAAATAAACATTATATACACTTGCGTTACTCCATTCCAAACTATCTTTTGCATTTCCATATTCATCCTCAAATTGACCAGTCGGAGCTGTGGTATCGATCTTATATATTTTACTTGTAACAGTACCAGTATTACCGACATTATCCGATAATGTATACATGATTCTTCGGTACCCTTCCGCACTAAGGGTGAAACTATCGGTTGGGTAACTGCTATATTCTCTATTCGTTGTAGCATTATTTACCCATGTAGTACCGCCATCTGGACTTGTTTGACCTATTCTTGCATAAGTATCAACCCCGGATTGTGAATCCGTTGGTACAGCAGTGATATTTATTGGTTTATTCGTCCATTCTGAATAATTTGGATTAATACTAGTCGTTGGAGCAGTTCCATCCACTGTGACGATAATACTTTCCGAATTATTAAAGACATCATCCGGATTAGAATCAGCTACAACATAATCAAAATCCGCTCTTGTTGTTGTACTTGAATAACTATTTCCATTATATACTCTTGACCTTGGTTGGAGTTTCAATACATCATCCTTTGTGGTCGGTTGGATAGTTGCAGTAGTTGTTAATATATTATAGTCTGTTCTTTTTGTCGTCCATGATTTTAAATCAATTCTATCATCTTTAATTCCGGCCGCGGTATTAAGTACAACTTGATGATATGATCCCGTATTGGTTACATTAAGTCCTTGTGGCAGCATAAAATGAATATTCCCTAACCACGTACCATTCTTATTATCGACAATATGTAGCCAATTCATATTTGCTTGAAATTTGCTAGAATTATAATTAGCCACCCCTTTTAATTCAATGTTAAATGGTTTTCCTAATCGGTTATAGTACATTTTCGTAGATGAATTATAATACCATCCATTTGTAATACTAGGGGACGTTATTGGTTTAACAGGTAATGTATCGATCTTTGGTAATTTTGTCAACGGTACATCTTGTTGTATATTAAAATATTGGTCTAAATCTCCAGGGGTTCCCCAATTTCTTGCTCCTTTAATACCAGATCCCGGATATTTTGACCCTAGTGTTGTATAAACTTCACCACTTGATGAAATAGTTCCATTGGAATTTTCGTCTATAATCCCTTTTTGTTTTCCATCTTCGGTTACTGTCATTATTGCGTTAAAAACAAATATCGGACTAATTGATTGCAATAGTAAGTTATTAAAATAACCATCATTACCATATCGATCTATAAAGCGATTAATCATGTCCATATAATCAACTTTAAATAAAGTAAAGGTGTATCCGCTGTTAGGGTTAGCTACCGACTTCACAGTGTAAATAGTATTTCCTGTAGCACATCCTATACTATATGAATTGGATTTAATATTAATATTAAATCCAATTGTTCTGTATTTTGTGCCGCCAGTAGCTGTTTTCGCTTTAGTACAAAAATAGAAAAATCCTTCTTGATAAATTACGATATCACCAGATTGACAATATTGGTTGTAAAAATTTTCTGGTTCTTGTGTTACACTTGCATGAGCAAATTTTCCATTATAAGCAGCTATAAACGTGACGAAAAAAACCATCAAAAAGAAAAGGGATTTTCTTAATCTTCTCTCTTGTTTGTTAATCACCTTTTTCTCCTTTCTTTAAATATTTAAACCATTATGGTTAAAACCTTATTACCTTACCACAAATACCCACCTTGTCTTTTTGTTATTCCAATTATCTGTATAGTTGATTTTTACCAAAGCAAACTCTTTTAAAGTGTCTTTGTCCAATTCCATTACATTGAAGCGGTAATCACATGCTTCACTTGTTGATAATGTTCTTCTAAGAAGAACTTCACCTTCTCTACTACCACCTTCTTTATCTATTTCTCCTCTGGCAATTTGAAAAGCGCGTTTTTCGCAAAAAGTACTCCAAACCAATGGTTTCGTCCGTTTTTTATTTATGTAAGTTAATGCATCTTTAACAGCAACTCCATTATCATCAATACTTTTAACGGTTCCAGATAATACATTATCATATTTCGTAAACTGTTTCACCGAAACTTTTTTCCCTGGCTTAGGAGTAGGTATAGGGATAGGTTTTTTAGTAGTTACATAAGAGCTAGACACATAAGCGTTTTTCCCTTTGTATTTAATTCTTGTCCATCCATTATTGACAACACCTGTTCGTTTGACACTATCGCCTTTCTTGAAGCTACCTAGGCTTTTTGAGCTATTAGAATAGCTTAATCTTACGTTAACCCCATTTATTGCATAAACAGTATCATTTTTCTTCGTAATTATAATAACTCTTACATATTTGCTTAATACATAAGCCGTTTTGCCTTTATATGTAATTCTCGTCCATCCTTTGTTTATAACACCTGTCCTTTTTAACACATTTCCTGTCTTTATTACTCCTAACTTTTTCGCTGTTGTGGAGTAACTCGCACGTACATATGACGTACCGGTTACATATACGCTATCATTTTTTTTAGTAATCTTTACGGATGCTTGTGCGCTACCACTATCCAAAGATAAGGATGCGACCATGAAAAACACTAATATCGTTGATAATATCTTTTTACCCATATTACACCTACTTTCATTTGTTATTGTAAATATATTCTAATAAATTCCAGAAAGATGTTCAAGTAAAATCAATTATTATTGACTAGAAATGACAATTTTCTACGTTAATACTAATTATAACGCTTTAATTTATGCTTTTTGCTCAATATCAGAAGCATTATTTTACAATTTGAACTTGTTTACTTTGCTAACACGAACCTCTCCTAATATTATTTTTTCATTAAATTCTTTTACTTCATCTCGGTCAATAACGATATTTAAAATAACCGCAGAGGATTCCTTCTGTGTTTTATCAATACTTTGGCCATTCGTATCAAATACCTTCTCTACATACGCATAATCAAGTACATTAGTAGTTGTTCTTTTCGTACTGTTTACCACAGATATCTGTATGATGTCACCTTGCCGTATAATCCCCCCAACCACTTGAGAAAGATCGGCAGCCTCGAAACTTACTTCAACTGGGTTTTTAATATCTTTCAATATATCACTCTTTTTCAATAGACGTGCTTTGGATATTATTTCTCCCTCCTGGAATGAACTGCTTGATATAGTTCCGATTAGATTATCATAGGAATCCAATGTATCATCCGATTTGAGCCTTGCCGGTATTTCATCTAGATAAAAATATTTCTTTATGTTATCTTTTGTAAATTCTGTATTACTATCAATACTACATTTTGCTCTCAAAAGTGAACAATGCTTATAATCATTTAACATTGATTTTTCTATATTGATTAATCCAATGTATGCTACCACTGCTAGTAGAAGGCTAAATATAAATTTTCTAATTGAATAAGTAACTTTATCTCCCTTACTTTTATGGATTTTCTTTAATCTTTTGCGAAATATTACGATTCCCCCTTTTCTCATCATTCTTGGTCAACAATATCTATACATCCCTCCTTATAAACATAACGGGAGTCATTCATAAATCCTTTTAACGTAAAACCCACCCGACTATATACAGTTGTATTCGTTATATTTACCCCATCCGGAGTTTTTAGTTCACCTAACTGTCCACTCCAATCAATTGTCTCAGTCACCGCTATTCCATTAATCAAGCTCCTTCGAATCTGTGTGATATCTAAATCCACGACATTGTAAACTGAGAATTCAAGGATATCAATGCCAGTCTGAATATATTCATTATTCATCGGTTTTCTATCCATTGATAGGTTTAAGTTATCTATCAGTGCTTCCTCATAAGCATAATAAGCTTCATTAAAATCTTTTACTTGAATCGTTCCATTCCTATTGTATATCTCTTTATCAATCTGTGCTGCTGCCAAATTGGATAGTGATACTGCATCCTGTATGTCTTCATTTATTATTCCGATATACTTCATCTTGATTACATAGGATGCCACCAAACACACCAAACCAATTAGTGCTAGAAAGAATATATAATAAAGTATACCCGATCCCTTATCTTTTTTCATACAATCACACTTACCACTCTTTGTTCACTTAGTTCTTCGCTGTTGATGACTTATGTATTTTTACCGGTATCTTTTTACTATCTTTAGCTACATGCATATAATTTTCAAATTGAAACGTTCTAATTTCCAAACTGCCACTTATATTTAACAGAATTTTATCCCCATAATTAACGTGATCCTTAGTGGTCCCTGTTAAAGATATGTCAGTAAGTCCTTGTTCTGTCAGATCGTTCAGTAAATTAGCTTGTTCCTCCTCGCCAAGATATCCGACCGATTCCATTCTTAAAATATATTCTCTGCCTATCATCTCAATTTTTGTCTTTTTATCCAGATCCGAATACCAGTTCATCATGATTATGCATATTATGCAGACAACAACCAAAGTAACCATAACATACACAAATTCAATCATACTGCCTTGATCTTTTTTTAATAAGTATTTATACCTACTTTTTTTCATCATCATCTCCAGAGTCAGTCTCAGGCATTAGCTGAACAATCCATCTATTTCATTACTAGCTTTCGTCATAATAGTTGAGATAATAGTTGAGATCTGCGTTCGAAAAATTAATAATAACGTTACTGCCACCACCACAAGTCCAATTTCTGCGATAATTTCCTTCCCACCATGATCTTTTTTCATAAAAACTTTAACATAACTTGTAGCCCCCTCAATTGCTTTCTGTTTCATAACTAACAATTTGTACATAATTTTAATCCTTTCATGATTTTAATTAATAGGATGAGATTCCATTTCCTATCTCCAAACACAAATAATACAAACAAATACTTATCATACCCACAAAAAAGAGTAGCTGAAACAACTGTATTATTCGTTCTAACGCTTGTCTCTCTTTCATACTAATTGATTTTTGAACATCGATAATCTGATTAGACATATCCTCTAATATTTGTATACTCTTCCCACTTTCCAATGATTGTTTAATAATGATGCAAAAGGAATCGATATAACTGTTTTTAAACTGCATGTTAAATTCATTAATGGCTTCATCAATATCCGCATTGGCAATAATATTGCTGGTAAGTTTTAATAATGCTGATTTTAAGCGATCTGACTGGACACAAAGATAACACTCCCCTAATGCTTGTACTAAATAAACATTAGCTTTAGTCTGTAGACGTAATGTATCATATATTGATCGTATGTCCTTCTCCATTTTATCGTTATCCTGATTATTCGAAAGTTTAATAAGTAAGTCAAATAGAACAAAACCTAAAAACCATAAACCTAATCCGGCTATAACCCCTCCAGTCCTTAATCCAGCTATCATTAGTAAGAATGCTGATGTTAATTTGATTCCTAAATAATTGATTGGGTCCACTTTTCCATGAAACATGAACCCTACACCATATTGCGTCAAATAAGTATCCAATCTATCATAATTAAAAAATTCAATATAAGTTTTTCGCATAGATTTCTGTAATTTTATTCTAGCGAGTCTCTGAAGATTTATAGACTTTTCTTTGATTGGATATCTAATAAAAAAAAGAATAATTAATAGAGCAATGATGATTGTAATCATTGTTTTACTATAAAAAATATATTGATATAAGATTAACCCTCCTCTCTATTTATCAATCGCAAGCAAAACCCAAAACCCTAGAAACAATACCACAATACAATATGCTAATATCATATTTCCGATTAGTGAATGTATTAAAACATTAAAGATTCCAATTTCACTAAAGTTATCTAACATATTGATAATAAAAATGCCACAAAATAGGATAATTACCATTTCAATTCTACTATTTTTAATTAATGCTCTTCGCTCTTCTCTTGCAGCAATATACTCACGTAACATTTTGCGGCTATCTTTAATAATTTCCTCGTAATTTGCCTCATACCGTGAGCATATTTCAATGTTTCTAATGATTTCCTTGAATTTCTCTAACTCAATTTTATGTTCTAGATTTAATAATGCCTTTGATACATCCCCGGATGAACGAGCCTCTATAACACATGCTTCCACTGCATCATGTAACGGATTGTTCAAATAGGGATAAACTTTATTCAGTATTGTGATAATATCATGATTTGTTTTGCTATAATTTTCAAGAAGATTGGTGAACTCTAGAATATTCTTTTCAGTTGCCCTGTAATTGATGCCGGACATAAGATATAGAATTAGATATGATAGAAATAATATGATTAACCCCATCATTAAAGACATGATTGGTAAATCTGTAATCAGGAGAACCCCTCCCGTAAATACCAGTATCAAAGTAAATGTTATCATTAAATACGTCCCTGTATTTATAAAAGGGATTTTTGATGTAATTCCACTCCGCTCGATGAGCAAATCCATCCTTCTAAGAAAATATACCTTTTCTCTTCTACCTTCCTCTTCTCGATGTCGTTTCTCTTCCTCCTCTCTTAATAATGCTTCCTTCTTTGTACGACTATATAACTTATTTATCGTTAAGTGCGGAATTTTTTGCTCTATAAATATCTCATAGGATTTACTACAAACCTGATAGATTAGTATTAGAAGCACAAACTTGTATGCTAAAAGCATAATTAATCTCCTCTCTTAGATAAAACAATTTCTAGAAGATTTTCTGATAACTTATATTATGTACGCTGTCATCCCATCCAATTATTTCTGATATCTCTGTCACTTTAAAGTCCTTCATAAAAACTACAGCCGATAACGATGCTAACATTTTCAATGCATCCTCTTTCGTGTAATCACTCTCGTACTTTATAAAATCAGCAAGCTTATCAAGTGCCTGTTGCGAACTATTGCTATGTATACTACACATAACTTTATGTCCGGTATAACTGGCATTAAGAAAATATAGCGCTTCTCCTCCTTTGATTTCTCCTATAATGAACCAATCCAAATCGGTCAACAAGCCATTAATCGCCAAATCCTTTAGTGTATATTGGATTTTCCCTTCTCCTTTGGAGATAATCACTTTTTGAAACATTAAATCAGGATGTGCCTTAGAATAAAGCTCTTCACTTTCTTGAATTACTAACCCACTTTCATCATAAGGAATACATTCTAACAAAGCATTCATCAAAGTTGTTTTTCCAGAGGCACCTTTTCCACAAAAGACGATACCTTGCTTTTGAATGACAGCATCCTTAAGATATGAGGCAATATCCTCCGTCAGAACTTCCATGCGAACCAAATCGGATAGCAATAATTTCGTCTTAGGTATTTTCCTAATATGTAAATACGGAGTATTCGTAGAATTAACAAATGAAGTAGAAATATTAAAACGAAGTATGAAGTTAGGATTACTTTCTATATCAGTGAATACCTGTATTGCATTGATGTCACTTAAATTTGTTTTGTTTTTCACAGCTACCATATCTACAAATCGCTTGTAATCATATTTACTTCTAAATTTAACATTAGAATCCGTACGCCTACCTAACTTTTTTATACGCACATTATTCTCACTTATTACTTTTATATCCGAAATAGAGGGATCATTAATTAAATCGTCTAAGATATAATATCCCCATAAGAATTTTTCATAATGTTCCCAAATTCTCTGTAATAATGATGGCTCAACATGACGTGACTTCAAAAATCCAATCACATCTGTCTGAAATTTTTCCTTTGATTTAATGCCGCGATTCACTAAATTCAATGACTTTGTATCAACATTAGTAAAGTATTCTATTAGATCTTCTAATATTTGCTCTTCATCGCATGATTTTTTTGTATTTATATCGTTAATCATTATAATACCTCTCTAGTTACTAGGTAATTTAGTAAAGGTCTATCCCTTCCTCTAAATACAGTATTCCCCTAAGGAATATAAAATTGAAAATGGTACTAAAAACCTGCTAATCATAGCATTTTCTTTCGCCTTTAATAAATGTGCGGCTTTTTTAATAATTAGGTAAGTGGCTTTTTTTATTGAATTAATATAGAAATAGTGCGGAGATTCCTTTATGCTTGAATAATTACCAGAAACAAACTCTACAACTGATCCAGTTAAATATGCAGTTTGATACAAATTATTTGGAGGAATAGGGATGATGTCTTCAATTGGAACTTGATACATTTGAGCAATCCGTTTATATTTTAAGTATAAGCGGCTATCATAATTACTAATAATGAAGACAGATTTTGAGAATAATGATGAATAGTTAAGGAAAAAATCGTCCAAGACTCCTTGGTCTTGGCATAAATTCACTACAATAAGATCTGATTCGTCTAAGATAGTTTTTGTACTAAGATTATTACTGCTGGCTGTATCAATAAAACATATATCCGCGTTCTCCTCAACCAGCCGGAATAATGTCTGTACGCAATAGTTAAATTCATAATCAAATATTTCACTATGAATTACTCTTGTTTGTGGAATATAGTAAAGATGCTCTTGTATAACCTCTTTCAAATGTGACTTCAGTAGATCAGTATTCATAGATCCTCTGTATATTTTTCGTAATAGACCTTCAATTCCTCCACCATCGTAATAATTGGTGCCAACCTCATTCTTTAAATCAACTCTCTCACCTCTTAAGTATGCTCTCCCTAAGTTTGAGTTACGTAGATGATTTTCTAATACAATTACTGAATATGGATAACGTATTACACTAGCTACTGAGATAGCAGCCATGTTAGCAGACACATTACACTTATCATTCGCAATGCTCCAAAATGCTATTTTCAAATAATAACCTCCTTTACAAATTAATTAATGGGATTTAGTTGTGATTTACTATGAAATGTAATATTTAGATATTTTTAGAAGTTATTTCTATAATAAATTAAGCCTGCATATTTGTAAACATTTTTATAACATTAAAAACTAACAGACTTTTTGTATATTTTTGTCTATTATTAACATATCAAACCATATGTAATGCAATTTCCCAATCTATAAAGTCGCTATAAATAAGAGAATATATAAATATAGAATTACTTGATACCAGAATTGATTTTGTAGTTAATAACAACAAAAAAACCCAAAGCATTATGCTTTGAGCTGAGTTGTTTCTTATTCAATTGACTTTTACCTACACTAGAAAATGTTCCATCCAAAGAATATCTCTATTCTAACTTTACTGTAAACCTTTTTAGGTCAAGCCCTCGACCTATTAGTAACAATCAGCTACATACGTTACCGCACTTCCACCTTTGTCCTATCTACC
>JAEVYT010000020.1 GCA_023392615.1 Bacillota bacterium
AATGTTGGAACCCGGTGACGGGTGAGATGAATATTCATCCTTCCTATCGTATCAACGGAAACCGGACGGAAGTTACTCTCACATTGGCTCCTAACGAGTCCGTATTCATCGTATATCCTGCGGAGGGAGTACATGAAGGCTATGGAGAATCCTCTCTCCAACTGCAAAAGGAGAAAAAAGATACAGCCAAAGAGCCTTTAAACATAGCGTTGGAAGCAAAGGAATATACTATAACTTTTGCAGCTAACCAAAAAACGCTCACACGAAAAAAACTCTTCGACTGGAGCCAAGAATCGGACGAACAGATACGTTATTATTCGGGGACAGCGACCTATAAAACCACTTTTCGCTGGAAAAATAAACCGAATAAAGACCAACAGATTTATCTGAATCTGGGAACAGTTTATAATTTGGCAACTGTTCGTGTGAATGGTGTAGATTGTGGCACAATCTGGACAGCTCCTTATCGTGCAGATATTACAGGTGCCTTGAAAAAAGGAATTAATGAGCTTGAAATAGAGGTTACAAATACTTGGGCGAATGCACTGACAGGAGCTGATGAAGGAAAAGCACCGTTTGATGGCATTTGGACTAATGCAAAATATCGCAGGGCAGAGAAAACGTTGCTTCCGGCAGGATTGCTCGGACCTTTAAGTTTTTCTACCACAGAATAAAATAGATTTTTAAGGCACGGATTACGCGGATTACACGGTTTATGAGAATCGTATTACATAAAGTAACAGCGCAATCCATGTAATCCGTGCCCAATTCATTATAATATAGCTAAAGTATGAAAAGTTCAATTATTAAAACAGGTACAATGTTGGCAGGTTTTCTGCTTGCTGCCTGCCTGTCAACACACGCAGAAGTAAAGCTACCGGCTATTTTTTCTGATGGCATGGTGATGCAGCAACAGACCAATGCAAACCTTTGGGGGACGGCGACTCCTCATAAAAAAGTAACAGTGACCACTAGTTGGAATGGAAAACAATATGCAGCAACAGCAGATAAAAATGGGGCATGGAAACTGACAGTAGCTACTCCCGAAGCGGGAGGTCCTTATACTGTGACCTTTGATGATGGAACCAAAAAGACACTGAATAATATTCTGATAGGCGAACTTTGGCTTTGTTCCGGACAAAGTAATATGGAAATGCCGATGAAAGGCTTCAAAAACCAACCGGTAGAAAATGCCAATATGGACATTCTTCACAGCAAGAATCCACAAATCCGTCTGTTTACGGTGAAACGTACTTCTACATTCACTCCGCAGAATGACGTTATCGGTTCGTGGAAAGAAGCAACCCCGGCCAACGTCCGTGATTTCAGCGCAACAGCCTATTATTTCGGGAGACTGGTAAATGAAATATTAGATGTTCCGGTTGGGTTGGTTGTAGCAGCCTGGGGTGGTTCCGCCTGTGAAGCATGGATGACAGCGGACTGGCTGAAAGCCTTCCCGGAAGCGAAGATTCCTCAAACGGAAGCCGACATAAAATCTAAAAACCGTACTCCGACCGTGCTTTATAACGGTATGTTGCATCCGTTAATCGGTATGACAATGAAAGGAGTGATTTGGTATCAGGGCGAAGATAACTGGAATCGTGCCCATACATATGCTGATATGTTTACCCGATTGATTAACGGTTGGCGTGCCGAATGGAAACA
This sequence comes from Bacillota bacterium, assembly GCA_023392615.1. Taxonomy (GTDB): domain Bacteria; phylum Bacillota; class Clostridia; order Lachnospirales; family Lachnospiraceae; genus Mobilitalea. The sequence continues at coordinate 1,666 of JAEVYT010000020.1, forward strand.
GGGTGATTTTCCCTTTTATTATTGCCAGATAGCTCCGTATGATTACGGGATTATTACCGAAAAAGGAAAGGAAGTGATAAATTCGGCATATCTCCGGGAGGCACAGGCAAAAGTTGAACATCGTGTAGCTAACAGCTGTATGGCTGTATTATTGGATGCAGGAATGGAAAAAGGTATTCATCCCGCAAAGAAACAGATTGCAGGCGAACGTCTGGCTCTTCTGGCTTTAACTAAAACGTATGGAGTGGAAGGTGTAAATGGCGAAAGTCCTTATTATAAAAGCATTGAAATAAAGAACGACACCGTAGTTGTCAGCTTCGAACGTGCCAATATGTGGATTAGCGGCAAGAACTGTTTCGAATCGAAAAACTTTCAGGTAGCCGGCGAAGATAAAGTTTTTTACCCGGCCAAAGCATGGATAGAACGTAGTAAGATGCTGGTGAAAAGCGATAAAGTACCGCACCCGGTAGCTGTTCGATATTGTTTTGAAAACTATGTGGAAGGAGATGTATATTGCGACGGATTGCCTCTAGGGTCTTTTCGTTCGGATGATTGGTAATCGCAAATAGACAAGGTAAAATATGAAAAATATATGAAGAGATTTTATCTGATTATAACCATACTGTTTGTTGGCGTGTCGGCTCTTTGGAGTCAGCATGCCAATGTCATTTGGAATACTCCCAGTCGTAATTCTTCTGAATCTATGCCCTGTGGTGGTGGAGATATTGGGATGAATATATGGGTAGAAGACGGTGATGTTATATTCTATGTGAGCCGTAGCGGTACATTCGACGAAAACAACTGCCAGTTAAAGCAAGGGCGTGTACGTCTCCGCCTGTCGCCCAATCCTTTCAAAGACGCTAAAGATTTTCGTCAGGAGTTGAAGCTAAAAGACGGATATGTAGAAATCGCGGCAGGAAACACGCAGATACAATTTTGGGTAGATGTTTCTCATCCGATTATACATGTAGAGGTAACAAATGCACAACCGTTGCAGACTGAAGTCTTTTATGAAAATTGGCGCTATCAGGAACGGCCTGTCAGAAAAGGAGAGGGGCAACAGTGTTCCTACAAATGGGCTCCCCCGAAAGGTACTGTGACGGAGTCCGACTGTGTTTCCGTAAATACAAATCAACTTCTGTTCTATCATCGCAATCCCGAACAGACCGTTTTTGATGTAGTTGTAGCTCAACAAGGGATGAACAAAGTAAAATCTCAAATGATGAATCCTTTGAAAAACTTAACTTTCGGAGGAACTCTTTTTGGTGAAAACTTAGAATTTGTCGGTACCACAAATGATGTATATGCCGGAACAGACTACCGTGCCTGGAAATTCCGTTCTTCCAAAGCAGCCCGGAAAGCACATATCTGTATTGTGTTACATACAGACCAGACAGAAACAATAGAAGAGTGGGAGCAGGGAATACAAACAGCTTTGCATAGAATAGCCCCCAAAGGCAAAGTTTCATCGAAGACTATCATACAGGATAAAAAACAGACCCGTTCGTGGTGGAATTCCTTTTGGCAACGCAGTTTTATCGAAGCAGATGGTGAAGCAAAAGAAATAACTAGAAACTACACCCTTTTCCGCTATATGCTGGGATGTAATGCTTATGGCAGCGTACCGACTAAATTCAATGGTGGACTATTTACCTTTGATCCTTGCCATGTCGATGAAAAACAATCTTTTACCCCCGACTACCGGAAATGGGGAGGTGGTACGATGACTGCACAGAATCAACGTTTAGTATACTGGCCGATGCTGAAAAGCGGAGACTTTGATATGATGCCTTCCCAGTTTGATTTTTATAACCGCATGTTGAAGAATGCAGAACTGCGAAGCCGTGTATACTGGCAACATGATGGAGCCTGCTTTAGCGAGCAGATCGAAAATTTCGGTTTACCGAACCCCGCAGAATATGGTTTCAAACGACCGGACTGGTTCGACAAAGGATTGGAATATAATGCCTGGCTGGAATATGAATGGGATACGGTTCTTGAATTCTGCCAAATGATATTGGAAACAAAGAACTATGCAAATGCT